>OY764542.1:0-3235595 GCA_963668465.1 Dehalococcoidia bacterium | reverse complement strand
GGAACCAGACTCCTGCATCAAAGAGTTCTTGCAAACCATTAGGCGTCGTGGGGCTAGTTCAAATTTTGCCGTCTGGAACCTTGCCGCCAGCATAATGGACCCAACAATACAGCCAGTCTTTCTACGAGCCCTGGAATCAGACTCAATAATCGATATAGTGCTTGGCGACATTCAAGTACTAGCTTACATAGATTGGGACGCTTTCTTGAACTCCGCGATACAGTCTGGAATTAGCGCGCGTTGGACAACTAGGAGAGAACGAAGAGAACAAAGCGTTGCTTACCGCCAAGATCTCGCCTTCAGGCTGGATGGTCACACTCCACATTTCGAAAAAGGAGACTATAAGATTGGGCTAATGGGAGGAATGGCCGCTCAAGTAGCCTATGAAGGGGTATCTCCTTCGTCTTTACTACAACTAATCCAAGACGAACTTGAGAGCGAGGCTCGCTTTGAAGAGGCCGTGCACAGGGAAGCATCACACTAACTCCCTCCCCTCCCACGCACGCATCCCCCCGCCCGTGGTAAAACAGAGGGTGCCACCACCACCAAGGAGAACGACCACATGATCCTGATCATCGGCGGGATGGGTTTCATCGGACTGAACACCGCGCTGCAACTGCTGGACACCGGCGAGAGCGTCGTCATCACGCAGCACAGCGCACACCGCGTGCCGGACGCGCTGACCCCCCACCTGAACGACCGCGCCTTCGTCGACCGCATGGACGTCACGAAGCTGTACGAGGTGATGGACGTCGCGAGCCGCCACAAGGTGGACAGCATCATCTCTTTCGCCGCCCCGCCCGCGCGCGGCATCAGTCCGCAGGAGGACTACCGCATCTACACCGCCGGCCTGCAGAACACCCTGGAGGCGGCGCGCATCCTCGGGATGCGCCGCGTCTCGCTCGCCAGCTCCACCTCCGTCTACGGCAGCATTCCGGAGGGCCCATTCCGCGAGGACATGCCCCTGCCCATCCACTCCGGCACGCAGGTGGAGGCGTTCAAGAAGGGCATGGAGATCCACGCGTTCCACTACGCCGCGCGCGCAGGCGTCAACGTCGTCTCGCTCCGCATCGGCAGCATCTACGGCCCCTACTACTACAGCATGTTCAACCCCATGAGCCGCATGTGCCACGCCGCCCTCAAGGGCGAGGACCCCGACTTCTCCGACAGGCCCGGCGGCACGATCAACGAGGACGACGAGGGCGACTGGACGTACGTCGGCGACCTCGCGCGCGGCATCCAGCTCGTCCACACCGCCGGCTCCCTGCCCCACGACACCTACAACATCGGCTCCGGTGCAGCCACGTCGACGAAGCGCGTTCTGGAGGCCGTGCAGAAGGCCCTGCCGGACGCCGTCTGCTCCGCACTCAAACCCGGACGCACCCCCTCAAACGCCCACAACCCCGTCATGGACCTCTCCCGCATCGGCGAAGACGTCGGCTACGCCCCCGAACACAACATAGACTCCGGCATCGCCGCCTACGTCGAACACCTCCGCCACCACGCCCAGTAGCCCCTCCCCGCTCATGGTGGGGTGCCCCTCTCCGCTCATGGTGAGCCTGTCGAACCCATCCCGCGAAAGCGGGAATCTCGCCCCCTGTCCGGTGTAGGGGCATCTCTTGTGGGTGCCCTTCCCCCGTCGTTCCTGCGAAGGCAGGAACCTCGCCCCCTGTCCGGCGTAGGGGCATCCCTTGTGGGTGCCCTTCCCCCGTCGTTCCTGCGAAGGCAGGAACCTCGCCCCCTGTCCGGCGTAGGGGCATCCCTTGTGGGTGCCCTTCCCCCGTCGTTCCTGCGAAGGCAGGAACCTCGCCCCCGTCCGGTGTAGGGGCATCCCCTTGTGGGTGCCCTTCCCCTCGTCGTTCCTGCGAAGGCAGGAACCTCGCCCCCCGCCTGGTGTAGGGGCATCCCTTGTGGGTGCCCTTGCCCCCGCCCCGCGTAGGGGCGGTTCGCGAACCGCCCTACCCCCACCCGCGCTCATGGTGCCCCCATTCCCGCTCATGGTGAGCCTGTCGAACCACCCCTGCCCCGCCCTGTCACATTTGTGACATCCGCCCATTGCGCCACCGATACCACCCTTCCTACCCTGTATGTGCGTCCCCACGGACGCCAGCATCACACCGATGGAAGGAGTGGACCGAAATGAGCGGAAAAAGACACAAACAAGCCCGGAAAGAGCTGCAGATGGCCTCCTTTGGACCCCCGAACAGCTCACCGCAAACGCCCGATTTACGAACGAAAGAGCGGGCGATGGACCGAATTGGACCGCAATTCCCTGCGGAGCTTTCCGATAGGCAGGTCTCCGCGCTTCCCTATCTTGCCGCAGCCGACACCGATACGGAGGGCGCGAGAATGGCGGAGATCAGCATATCCACGCTGAAACGCTGGCGTCACGACCCCGTCTTCCGCGATGAACTCCGGCGGCGGCGCGAGGACGAGGCCAGCCTGGCGCGCACGGAACTCAACGGCCTCGCCCTCAAGAGCATGGAAGCGCTCGCCGCCCTCCTCGAAGACCCCAACCCCCGCGTCAGGGCAGAGGCCATCCGCATCGCCCTCAATGTCGGCATCAGGGTGGGAGAGACCGCGAGGAATACCCGCCGCCTCAACCAGCTCCAGAAAGCCCTCACCCTGCTCAAGAACGTCAAGTAAGGAGGCCCCGGATGCCCAACGGACTGGATGCCCTGGAACGTTACCTCGTCTGCCAGCTGGCCCAGGTAACCCTCTACCCCATCGTCGAGGAATACGTGGACCGCTGGCGCGATGCCATGGAGAACGGTAACCCCTTGCCCGATGTGCTGGACCTCGTCGAAGCAGCCGCCGAGGAGGATGTCCCCATCCTCACCATCGTCTCCGTGGACCCCTATCTGCGGGGGTGCGCGAAGGGCGGCCGCATCCCCGACCCCGCCCGCGTCGTCACCGCCATCGTTCACGGCTTCGCAGAAGTGCGCTTCGCCATGGACAGGAACTGCCGCTGTCCCGCACGCCAGCAACTCGGAGAACCCCGCCTCTTCCCCTCCGCACGCCTCGCCTTCTTCGACGATGCATGACTCCGTCGTTCCTGTGAAAATAGGCGTTCGTCGTTCCTGCGGAGGCAGGAACCCCGCCCCTGTCCCGTCATTCCCGCACCGGCGGGAATCCAGCGTGGCCGGGCAGGCCACACGGGCGGAGTGGAAGGGCGGGGCGCGTCCTGCCGTCTACTGCATCACGCGGCTGGCAAGTATGGGCTGTCGATCCCTTCCCTCTTGATGGGGGAAGGTTAGGATGGGGGTGATGGGCCGATGGTGAGCGCCCCCCTACTGATCCGTGCGGTACACGTACCGGTCGTCCCACAGACCGTAGAGCGTGGGCGTGACGTTGCCGAACACGTTGCGCACCGCGCTCAGCCGCTCCGACAACGACGTGTAGATGACGGGCGCCTGCTCCGCCGCGATCTCCTGCGCCCGGTGATACATCCGCACGCGCTCCTCGTGGTCCAGCTCCTGGCTCGCAGCGGTGAACAGGTCGTCGATCTCCGCCTCCCACGCCGTCGCCGGTTCCGGCTGGTTCGGGTACCACAGGTGGAAGTCCGCGTCGCTGTGCCAGAACCCGATTGCGCCGTACGGGTCCGGCCCGCCGGTGAAGCCGATGACCACCGCCTCCCAGTCGTACGTCGCGGTCAGCTGCCCGACGAGCAAGCCAAAGTCGATGACCTGGAAGTCCACGTCGAGACCGATGCTCCGCATCCCCTCCGCGACGATACCCGTGGCCCGCTCGCGCACCGTGTTGCCCTCGTTCGTCACGAGCGTGAACGAGATGGGGTTGCCCTCGCCGTCCTCGCGGATGCCATCGCCGTCCGTGTCCGTCCAGCCGAGGCCGTCGAGCAGCGCGTTCGCCGCATCGAGGTTGTACTCGTACCGCCTGACGTCCGGGTTGTGGAAGTCGCCCGTGGCCGGGCTGATGGACGACCATTGCGGATAGCCAAGTCCGCCCAGCGTCTCCTCGACGACCCGCTCCTTGTCCACGCTGTGCGCGACCGCCTGCCGGAACTTGAGCGTGTCGAACCACGCTCGAGCCTCCGGCCGCACGTACAGATCCCCGTCCGGGTTCGTGCCGGGGTTCACGTTGAACGTCAGGAACGTCGTGCCGAAGCCGGGGCCGCGCCGGTAGATGGTGAAGTTGCCCTCCTCCTGCAGCGGCTCCAGCACGGGGTGCTCCTCGCCGAGCACGCCGTGCGCGTCCGTCTCGCCCGCCTGGAACAGTCCCAACTCCTCGTCCAGGGTCTCGACGGCGATGTAGATGATCTCGTCGATGTACGGAAGGCTGTTGCCCGCACTGTCCCGCATCCAGTAGTCCGGGTTGCGCTGGAGCGTGACCCGCTCGCCCGGCGTGTAGCTCGTGATGGTGAACGGCCCGGTGCCGATGACCTCCGACGGGTCCGTCTCGATGCCCCACAACTCCTCGAAAGTGCCCGCCTCGACGTGCGGTTCCAGGATGTGCTTCGGGTAGATGGGATAGCCCATCGAGCGAAGGAACGGCGCGTACGACACGGGCAACACGAACCGCACCGTGTAGTCGTCCAGCGCGGTCACAGTCATCTGACCGTCCGTCTGCTCGCCGGTCGCCTCGTCGGTGTAGACGAAGATGAACCCCTCGCGGTCGGAGGTGGGGATGTCGTCGTTGTAGATGACGCTGTTGAACGTGAAGTCCACGTCGTGCGCGGTGAACGGCTCGCCATCGTGCCAGGAGACGTCCTGCCGCAGGCGGAACGTCCACTCCTTGCCGTCGTCCGAGTGCTCCCACGACTCCGCCAGCCCCGGTTCGATGGCGTCGTCCAGCCACGAGGTCTCGGTCAGCCCCTCGAACACGTAGCTGAGGTAGCGGGAAGAACTGGCGTCGTTCGCGAGCGGGTAGTTGAACGTCAGCGGCTCCCCAATGGTCGAGTACGTGATAGTCCCCCCGTGCGTGCCGACGGCGTACTCGAAGCTCTCAGCGTTGCCGCGCAGCCGCGCGACGATCTCCTCCTGTGTCTCAGGGCCGGGGTCGGGAGAGGGCGTCGATGTCGGCTCGGGAGTCGGCGTTGGCTCGGGGGTGGGGGTAGACGTCGGCGTCGGTGTTGCCGTGGGCGCCGGAGCCGCAGTGGGCGTGGGAGTCGCGTCGCTGTCGCAACCGCTCAGCAAGAGCGCGCTGAACAGCGCCGCCCCAAGGATGAGGAGTATCGCCGTCCGTGTCCGTATCATGCCGCCTCCATGGAGTGTCCGCCCTTTCGCCGTCCTGCGGGGAGTGCAGAGGGGAGAGTCCCCGCTGCCGAGGGTGTGGGGGTGTCTCCCAAGCCTGTCCTGAGCCTGCCGGAGGGCGTTCGGGTGGGTGGAAAGAACAACGCTTGCCAGGGCTTGCTACGCAATAGTCTCTCGCGTGGACTGACGCTTGCCCACAGGCCGGTTGTCCGGGCGCGGGAACCGATGCAGTATAGTGCAGGCACCGCGTTCGGTTCGCCAAGGAGGAGAGCGATGGCCATCGAGATCAACCCGTTCCAGTTGCCGGACGACCAGAAGGGCTGGCGCGGCATGGAGGTCCACGGACGCCCGCGACGGCGCGTCTACACCGTGCTCGAGACCGACCAGGTGCTCGTCACCGCGCTCCTCCAGATACCCGGCGAACCCGGCGTGCGCCACAGCCACGAGACCGGCGAGCTCTCCTTCCGCTGGGGCGGCGACATGACCCCGTTCATCACGTGGCACCCTCCGGGCGAGTGGCACGGCGGCATCGCCGAGGTGCGCGCCAGCCAGGCCCAGGAGGTCGCCGACGGCGTCGCGCTGCTGCGCTCCCAACTGAAGAGCGGCGCGGCGGAGGTCGAGTCCCTCCTCCGCATCGCGGAAACGCTGCAGGAGCAGATCGACGCGCTGCAGCACCAGGCGCGCAACGCCAAAGGCCCAGCGGGAGGCCCCGGCCTACTGATAGACCTCCTCTTCCCGCCCTTCAAGACCACGATAGACGACCCCACCTACCCCGAGGTGCGCACCATCACCGGCCAGTGGTACGACTGAGCGCCCCGTCCGCATGGCCGCATCCGCCCGAAGCATCCTCGCCCTGCGTCACCGTGTCTTCTACGGCTGGCGCATGGTGGGCGCGGCGTTCCTCAACCAGATCATGCACTCCTCCCTGCTATTCCTCTCGCAGGGCTTCTACGTCGTTCAGTTCGAGTCGACATTCGGCTGGAGCCGGGGCGCGGTCTCATGGGCGTTCGGCCTGCTCCGCATCGAGACCGGCCTGCTCGGTCCCATCCAGGGCTGGCTGCTGGACCGCTTCGGCCCGCGCCCGCTCATGCGCGTCGGCACGCTCCTGTTCGGCGTCGGACTCATCCTGCTCGGACAGATACAGGAGCTCTGGCACCTCTTCGCCGCCCTCACCGTCATCGCGGTAGGCACGAGCCTCGCAAGCTTCCTCACCATCAACACGGCCCTCGCCCACTGGTTCATCCGGAAGCGCGCCCGCGCCATGTCCGTCACCTCCATCGGCTTCGCGGGCGGCGCTGTCGTGGCGCCCCTGATCGCATTGTCCATCACGACGTTCGGGTGGCGGGAAACTGCCGTCTTCTCTGGCATCCTCTCCTTCTGCATCGGCCTCCCGCTCGCCCAGCTCTTCCGGCGCAGCCCGCAGGAACTCGGACTCAACCCGGACGGCGACAGCGACGAAGACGCGGCGCGCTACGCTGCAGCCCGGCGCGCTGCAGGTACCGACTACGACTTCACGCTACGAGAGGCCATCCGCGACCGCTCCTTCTGGCTCGTCTCCAGCGGGCATGGCCTCGCACTGCTCGTCGTCGGAACCGTCCCAGTGCACCTGGTCCCCCACCTGGTGGAGAGCGACGAGTGGAACCTCGCCCGCGCATCGCTCCTCTTCCCCGGCCTCATGGTCGCGCAGGTCATCGGCCAGGTGACCGGCGGCATCATGGGCGACCGCCATCCGAAACGCCTGCTCGCAGGCCTCGCGATGCTCGGACACGGCACCGGGCTCTGCCTCCTCGCCCTATCCAGCAGCGTGCCCATGGTGATCGTTGCGGTACTGCTCCACGGCGTGTCGTGGGGCATGCGTGGCCCCCTGATGATGGCGCTGCGCGCGGACTACTTCGGACTGCGGCAGTTGGGGAAGATCGCCGGATGGTCGAACACCATCACGGCGGGCGGCAGCATCATCGGCCCCGTCTACGCCGGCATCATGTACGACGCGCAGGGAGACTACACCTTCGCGTTCGTCTCCCTCGGAATGGTCACGATAGCCGGCTCGCTCACCTTCTTCCTCGCCCGCCGCCCCCCGCTCCCCGCACGAGCCCGCGCCGCGATGCGGGCAAACTAGGCTACCGCGCGATGCCGTTCGCAGCCTGTGCGTCGCCCTGCTCCGTCAGCCGCGACGCAACGGACGCGATTAGGTTCCCCATCGCCGTCTCCGACCAGAACCAGCGCTGCAGTTCATCGTCCCTGTCGTCAGGACGCTGCGAGAAGCGGGCCTCGAGGAAGAAGGCCTTGAGGTCGTCCGAGGCAAGGCGAAGGAACCGAACGGGCTCCACTCCCTCCGGCGCGCGGTCGTACGCCGCGTCCTCCCCGGCGGCGAACGCCTGCAGGTAGCGCACGAGGCCACGGAACTGCCGCTGCGGCACCCCGCTCAGCCCCACCATAGTCCGTCCCTCGTGCTCGTCCACCCACCGCTCGTAGTAGCCGCGCAACGCCGTCACCTCATCGGCGGGGTCGCCGTCGCGGTTCGCCGCTTCCTCCTGCGCTGCGCTCGCCTGCAGCAGCACCGGCGGAGCGTCGGCGTCCTCCGGGAACTCGGCGAGCACGGGCGTGTCGTTCTCCGACAGCAGGCCCAGCGCGGCGGAGAGCACCTTCTGCTGGAACGGCGGATCGTCCGGATTGCCGAGCGCGAACCCAAACGGGAAGGGCACCCATAGCGTCCGGGGCGGCTTCACCCGCTGGGCATGCTCCTTGATGAGCGCAACGGTAACGGTCGGCAGGCCAGTCTCCTCGATGGCCCGTGCAAGCACACTGACCGTGTGCGTGCAGTTCGGTCAGGTCGGCGTCAGGAACGCCGCGTCGGCACACTCTTCCAGCAGCAGGCGTCCGACCTCCGGCCCCGTCTCCTCCTCGATGCGGCGCGGGCTGCGCTGCGCCCCCATGAAAGAGTAGTAGTTCTCCGTGACCGAGCCGATCTCGCCGCGCCCCGCCATCTCCCGCAACCGGTCGATGGGAAACGTGACGTTCACGTCCCGCATGATGCCCGTACGGTCGAACCCGATGCTCATGTGGCTCTGGATGATGCCCGATGCGGGCGTCGACGACGGTATGACGCGGTACGTCTGGTCCCCGCCGGAGAACGGCGTATCGTCGCGCAGGTGCAGGCCCGCCGTCGTCACGAGCGCGATCTTCGCCTCGGTCAGCGGTTTGCTCATCACCGCGCACGGCGAGTCGTTATGGTCGAACGCGGGGAAGTTCAGCATCCCCTGTCTTGTGAGGTCAGGAAGGTCTTCGAGTCTCGGCATGGGTTACTCCTCTTCGTCCGCGCCGCCTGCGGACGAGCGCGACTGCTTTCGGCTGCCGCGCAGACGCTTCTCGGCCAACCGCTGCTCTACCGACGCCTGCGACGGTCGCGTGGAACGGCGTGCGCGCGGGGGAAGGGCGGCGCGTTGCAGGATGCTCACGAGCCGCTCTACCGCGTCGTCGCGGTTGCGCTCCTGGCTGCGGTAGCGCTGCGCCTTGATGATGAGCACGCCGTTCGGAGTGAGCCTGCGTCCTGCGGCGCTGCGCAGCCGGCGCTTCACCTCGTCCGGCAACGACGGCGACGATGCGGCGGCGAAGTGCAGGTGCGCAGCCGTGGCCACCTTGTTCACGTTCTGCCCGCCCGGTCCTGCGGATGTGACGTAGTGGAACTCCAACTCGTGTTCGGCCAGATGGATGTTGTCGGTGATAGGGATCATGTCTTCATGGTAACGCCTGCGCCCTCCGCGTTGACAGACCCCCGCCTGCTGCTATGCTCGCTCCACACCCTACCCACTCCGAGGAGAAAGCATGGCGCGCAGCAGCAACGACATCCGGTTCGGACTCAACCCGCGAGGTCTCCCCTACGACCGCATCGTCGAGGTGGCGAAGGCCGCCGAAGCCGCGGGTTTCCAGAACATCTCCTTCAGCGACAGGCCGCCCGAGAACAACCTGGAAGGCTGGACGCTGGCAACTGCGGTTGCGCTCCAGACGGACTGGCTCCGTGTGACGCACTCCACGCTAAACGTTCCGTTCCGCAACCCGGCGCTGCTCTCCAAGATGGCCACCGCGCTCGACCACATCACTGGCGGCGACCGGCTCATACTGACGCTCGGCACCGGCATTCAGGAGAACCACTTCACCACCTACGGCATCGAGTTCGGCACACCCGGTGAGCGCGTCGACGGCCTGATTGACGCTATCGAGATACTGCGCGGCACGTGGGCGAACGAGCAGTTCAGCTACTCAGGCAAGCGCTACAGCGTCGAGGATGCAACCGTCACGCCGCAGCCCGTGAACGGCGCCATCCCCATCTTCCTCGGCGCAGCCCTGCCCCGCATGCTGCGCCTCACCGGGCGCACTGCTGACGGCTGGATACGCAACGGTGGCTGGCCATCCGACCTCGAAGCGTACCGCGCGCAGGTCGCCACGATAGAGGAAACCGCGAGCGCCGCCGGACGCGACCCCGGCGCGATTCACCGCGTCGTGAACTGCAACGCCTACGTCGGCGAAGAGGACCCAGCAACGAAACTGGCGACGACGTTCGGCAACCCCGGGGGGCTGACAGGGACTGCGGAACAAGTGCTCGAAATCGTGGAGCAGTACCGCGAGGCGGGCGTAGACACATTCCACGTCCAGTTCCAGAACGACATCATCGACGAACAGATCCCCGCGTTCGGTGAGTTAGTCATCGCCAACTCGAAGTAGGTCAGCTACTGCCCGTACACACTGGACAGAGCACTAGTAAGAGGTAATTCCGTACTCGTTGCGCAGTTCGCGGCCATCGAGGTAGCGGTGCAGATTGTCGATGAAAACGCCGCGTTGCAGGGCCCACTTGTCCGGGTCGCTGGCTGCAAGGCCGGGGCTGATGATCATGTTGGGAAAGTCCCACGCGGGCGAATCCTCCGGTAGCGGTTCGAATGGCGAGATATTGATGACCGCTCCGGAGATGACGCCTCCTCGGAGCGCATCGCCCAACGCGTCGAGGTCGACGATATAGCCGCCCCCGACGAGGACGACCAGGATGGCGGTTGGGCGCATCAGCCCGAGCTCCTTCATCGTGATCCAGGGCCGCCTGTCACCGCCCGGCGGTCTGGCAACGACGACGTAGTCGGACTCCGCCAGGAGATCGAGTGTCCCGTTCGGCCCTGCGATCCAGTCCACGTAGTCCGGCTTGTGTTCCGGGTGGAGGCGCGTTGCCATCACCCGCATCCCGAATGACCTCGCCTTCTGCGCAACCGCAGAGCCGATGGTGCCCAGACCCACCACGCCGAGGGTGCTCCCCTCCAGCTTCCCCAACCCCATGTCCGCAGCCCAGCGGTGAGCGCGCTGTGCCTCCATCATCTGTGGCAATTGCTTTATCAGCGTCAGGATCGTGGCGAAAGTGAACTCGGAGAACGACGCGCCGTGGATGCCGGTGCAGGTCGTCACACGGATGGAGCGTTCCCGCATGAACGGCGTCACATAGCTCGCCCCGCCTCCTCGCGTCACCTGCACCCACCGCAGCATGGGCGTCGCCGCGATGAGGTCGTCGCTGAACAGGTCGCTCGTGAACATGACCTCGGCTCGTGCTTGTTCCGCTGGATCGAGCTCGAAGCCGGTATGGAACGTGAGCCCGGGGAACTCGCGCTCCAGGAGCCCCTTGTCCTCTTCCGACAGCGGCAGACGGACCCATACATCGCCCGGCATCGACAACCTCTCTCGGCCTATGACTTCCGCAATGCACGTCCGGGAAACGCTCCCGTGTGCCGCCCTTGCTCCCATACCGGTGTCCCGTTGACGAACACGTACTCGATGCCCGTCGCAAGCTGTTTCGGGTCCTCGAACGTGGCCTGTGCGCGCACGCGCTCCGGGTCGAACACGACCACGTCCGCCTTCGCTCCGTCGCGGAGCACGCCGCGGTCGCGCAGCCCAAGCCTCCGCGCCGGAGCGCCTGTCATTTTGTGCACGGCTTCCTCCAGCCGGAGCGTTCCCTGCTCCACCGCCTGCCCCAGCAGATAGGGGAACGTGCCATAAGTGCGCGGGTTCGGCATCTCGCCGGTCATCAGGCCGTCGCTACCCACCATCTGCGCCGGGTGCGCCATAATCGTGCGCACGTTGTCCGGGTTGCCGGTACGAGCGACGAACGCCACCTCCAATCGCTCCTCGATGAGCAGGTCGCAGATGGTGTCCACCATCCGCTTCCCCTGCGCGTCAGCCATGTCCTGCAGCGACCGTCCCTCCCACTCCTTGTTCTTCTCCGATCCCACGTGCGCGAACATGTAGTCCGCCAGCGAGCCGCCCCACTGCGGGTAAACGCCGTCCGCTATCTGGTCGCGAACGTCCTTGTCCGCGATGCGCTGCAGCAGCATCTCCGGCCCGCCCTCGTGCACCCACGGGGGTATGAGCGAAAGCAGGATCGTGCTTGCGGCCGGGTACGGGTACTGGTCGAACGTTACGTCCACTCCAGCGGAGCGCGACTCATCCACGAGCGCCACCATGCGTTCGCCCATGCCAGGGACGGGGTTGTGGTAGTGCGATATCTGCACCGCCGCACCCGACTCCCTGCCGACCGCCACTGCCTCTCGGAACGGGTCCAGCAGTCCGTCGCCGAGCGCATACCGGCTGTGCGTCACATAGATGCCACCGTACGGAGCGACAGCCCCAGCGATCTCGGTCAGCTCGTGGGTATCGCTATAGATGTTCGGCACGTACGTCAAGCCGGTGGAGAAGCCGAACGCGCCGTCGCGCATCCCCTGCACAGCCAGCTCCCGCATCCGATCCAGCTCCGCATCGGTAGGCAGACGGTTCACCCACCCCATGGCTTCGATGCGGAGCGCCGCATGCGGCACGAAGTAGACGACGTTGCACGACGACGTGCCTTCGAACAGGTCGAGGAACGACGCGACCGACGTCCACTCCGTTCCTTCCGGCGGGCGTCCGTTCACTGCGGCGAGGTAGTCGACGAGGTGCTGCCGGTTCACGGGAGAGATGGGCGCGTAGGAAAGTCCATCCTGTCCCAACGCCTCGGTCGTGACGCCCTGGCTCACTTTCGGTTCGTGACGCGGCGACGTGAGCAGCGCGAAGTCCGAGTGCGAGTGCATGTCGATGAAGCCGGGGCAGACCGCCATGCCGGACCCATCTATCGTGCGTCCCGCTTCCACGTTCGACACGTCGCCCTCGAGGACCGTAACGGTATCGCCCTCGATGCCGACGGCAGCCCGGAACCACGCACGCCCCGCGCCGTCTATCACCTTCCCGTTCACGATGAGGGTGTCGAACATGCCTTCCTCCCGCGGCGAACCTCGGTGGGCATGATAGCGGAGTGAGGGCTCATGCTAAGCCGCCCGCAATCACGGACGGACGACGAGAAATACGTGGTTGCCCTGCGCTAGTCCGCGGGGTGGACTCGGCTCGCGGCCTGCGACACCTGCACCGCGCGCTGGGCCATGACCGCTTCCGCCAGCGTGTGGAACCGGCCTGACACCACCTTGAGCACCTGGCCGAGCAGCCGGTAGCCGACGTGCGGGTCGCGCACACACAGATCCGCGAGTTGCGAACCTTCGAACCGCGCGAGCGTTGCGTCGGTCACGCACACGGCGGTCAGCGAGTAGACGAATGGCTCGACGAGCGCCGACCAGCCGAATATCTGCCCGGCCTTGGCCGTAGACACCTTGCGGTGAGGCGTGTCGATGCCCCACCACTCCGGCACACTCATGCGCAACTCCACTTCTCCGTCGAGCGCAACATAGAGGTGCTGGGCGTACTCTCCGCTTCCGAACAGTTCGGTACCCGCTTCCGCGGTCACCGTCGTCGCCAGGTCCTGGAAACGCTCGATGTGGATGGGGCTGAACCCCTTGAGCAACTCGCTGTGTGCTAGCACATTCTCCAACGCGGCCCTCCCAGCAACGGTCATGCTGTCACCAACGGATTACACCACACGGGGTGCGGTGTGTGAGCAAATAGCCTAGCAGATGGGACATCGTGCGATACGTGTTCACGGCGAGAGGTCGATGACGATGTTCCCTATCGCGGCGTTGCTCTCCTGCAGTTCGTGCGCAGAGGCGATGTCGTCCAGCGGAATGACCGTTGCGATGGGATGGGTGAGCGCGCCACCTGCCGTGGCGGTCGCGATGTCGTCCACCGCCTGCTGCTTGGCGGCTTCCGGCTCCGAATAGACGAGCACGAAATGCACCGTCGCGTTCTTCCGCGAGAGCGCCTGGTACTCCACCGCAGGCTCGCGGTCGCCGGTCGATGCATAGCAGCCGATCGCGCCGTTCAGGCGCAGCGCACGCTTGCTGGCTGCGAGGTTGCCGCCGAAGTCCACCTCAACGATGCGCTCGACACCCTCACCTCCGGTGAGCTCCAGCACACGTTCCCCCACGTCCTCCGTGCGGTAGTTGACCGTGTGGTCCGCGCCTGCGCGGAGCGCATGCCCGGCCTTCTCGTCCGAGCTCACCGTCGCGATGACCGTCGCTCCTCCCCACTTGGCGAGTTGGATGGCGCAGTGCCCCACGGCGCCCGCGCCGCCGGTCACGAGGACAGTCATACCGTTCACCGGCCCGCTGGCGAACAGGCAGCGGTGCGCCGTCATCGCCGGTATGCCGATGCACGCGCCCTCCGGAAACGTCACGCTCTCCGGCAGCACCGGGGCGTGGCCCGACGGCAGTGCGATGTACTCGGCAGCAGTGCCGAACGGACGTTGCCACTGTCCCTCGAAGAGCCAGACGCGCTCGCCGACCCTGGAGGCGTCCACTCCCGCGCCGACCGCCTCGATGACTCCCGCGCCGTCGCTGTGGGGGATGACGCGCGGGAACGGCATCTGCGGCCCACGCGAGCCGGTGCGCGACTTCCAGTCCGACGGGTTCACGCCAGACGCGTGGACGCGCACCAGCACCTCGCCGGGCCCCGGTTCCGGGTCGGGCATCTCACCGACGTGGAAGACGTCCCGCGCAGGACCGTACCGCTCGTACCACGCTGCTCTCATCCTGCCGTCCGCCTCCTATACGTCGCACTGGACATCGAACTCGGCGCAGACCCCCCGGAACCAGTCGACTACGTCGCGGTGCAGCGGAATGCCCTTCACCGAGCGCTCCTCCAGCGCGTCCCACTCCGGGTCCCCCGCCACCATCACGCGGTCGTGACCTGTCGCGGGAGGCGTCGCCTTGAGTTCGCGAATGAAGTCGTCCATGCGTGCCTTGAACTCGCCCACGTCGCTGAACGCGTCGATGTTGTACGCCGCGACGTAGTGGCGGTAGTTCTGCCGTCCCGCCTGCATCCCGTAGTCCGTGCCTGAGAGCACGGAGCACATGATGTCCACCGCTACCGCGAGCCCGTAGCCCTTGTGGGAACCAGAGTCGCGGTTCGTGCCGAGCGGAAGCAGGATGTAGTCGTCAGGCACCGGGGCAGGCTCCATCACCGGCGTACCGTCTTCCGACGCTATCGTACCCGGCGGCAGCAGCGTCCCCATGCGACGGGCATTGCGCACCTTGTTCACGGGCACCACGCTCGTCGCCATGTCGAATACCCACGGACGCTCGTTCCGTGTCGGCGCAGCGATTGCGATGGGGTTCGTGCCGAGGCGCGGCGCTCGCCCGAACGTCGGCGCAACGTCAGGCCCGGTCGCGGTCATACAGACGCCGATCATGTCGTGGGGCAGCGCGAGCATCGCGTGGTAAGCCGCCATGCCAACGTGTCCTCCGTTGAACATGGTCACGACGCCGATGCCCGTGTTCCGCGCCTTTTCGATGGCGATCTCCATCGCCTTGGGCGCGATGATGACACCCAGCCCCCGATCGCAGTCGATATTGGCCGACGCGGCGCGCTCCCGGACGATACGCCACTGCGGCGCGGCCTTCTGCACGCCGCTCTGATAGCGGTCGAGGTAGACCTTGAGCATGTTGGAGACGCCGTGGCTGTCCACGCCACGCAGGTCGGCGGTGACGAGCACGTCCGCGGCGAGCGCTGCGTCGGCCTGGTCGAGGCCCACCTTCCTGAACAGCGCCTCCGTGGACTCGCGCAGCGGTCCGGCCTGTACGCGAACGGCGTCCTCTTCCCGGATGTGGAAGCTCTGCGTCAAGACTGCGCCTCCAGCGCGGCGAGGCCCGCTGCAGCAACCGCCTCGTCCTCTGGCGGGCGCGCCCCGCTGACGCCTATCGCGCCGACCATGACGCCGTCCGGCCTGCGGATGGGCAGCGCCCCCTGCCCGGGGATGAGGCGCCCGTTCTCCATCATGGCGAAGGCACGGACGACCGGCTGGTCCCAGCGCTCAGTCAAGTCGCCGCTTGGGGTATCCCACGCTGCTGACGCGGCGGCTTTGCCCTGGGAGATGGGGACGCTGCGCCACAGTGCGCCGTCCATGCGGTTCAGTGCGACGATGTCACCCCGAGGATCCAATACCGCGATGCTGACGCGGATGCCGAGATCCTCGGCCTTCGCGCGCCCTGCCTCGAGCATCAACACCGCCTCGTCCAGTCGCAACGGTTCCATGGGTACGCCTCCCTCCAGTGCGAGGGGAGGATAGCGCATAACACGATCGGAGGGCAGGACAGGGGGAAAGCCAGGGAGGCGACGGAAGGAGAGGGGTGGCGTGGACGCCGGGGGTGGTGTATAAAGCGCAATCGGAGTTAAAAGAGGTGTCCTGAGCAACTGGGGCACCCGAGCTCGCCGTTCGGAGTCGGCCCCCCAGTCCCCCGGGGCCACCTCGTCCTGCGGCTCGCTCAAACCACAGTCACTCAGGACGGGTGAATCTTAGACAGTGCGTTAAAGCACTGTCAAGCGATTTTGAGCGGATTTCAGTGCTGTTTGGCCGCCTCTCACGTATTGATACCGGTGAGCCACGCTTACGAGTGTAAGTATCAATAACAGGCCACTTCGGAATCTCGCAGGCGAAGCCCCTTGCGCCCCGCCCTGCCCTACGAGTCGTAGCCCAGTCGCTCCATCGTCTGGCCGTCCAGACCGGGCATCACGTAGGGCGGACGCCGCTCCGCGGTGACCGACACGTTGGGGTCCTCGAGGTCGACGCCCATGAATACCAACTGGCGTGTCGCGATGTGTTCCACACCGCCGCTGCCGAGCACACGGAACGGGCGGTCGTGCCCCGGGTATATGACCTCGGCTTCCTCCAGCACACGCTCGATGCTCCTGCGCGAGTCCTCATCGCTCCAGAAGACGTTCGCGTTCACCTTCGTTATCGCTACCTGCGCGTTTGCCACGCCGTCGCCCGTTATCGCAACCGGCCCGTCGGACGTGTCGACGATAACGGCCATCGTGCCGGCGGAGTGCCCCGGCGTGTGCAGGATGCGCACCCCCTTCTCGATCTCGTAGCCGTCCTCGACCTCCTTGAGGTTGGGGATCGTGTCAAGCATCGCGCTCGTCCAGAGCGGCGTGGCCCAATCGTTCGGGTGGGGGTTGCGCGCGTACCGCCGTTCCCACTCGTGGATAAGCACCTCGGCGCTGTCGAGCACGTCGTAGTTCTGCGCGTGGTCCCAGTGCGAGTGCGTCATCACCGCGACGTCGATATCGGACGGCGCCAGGTCTCGTTCGGCCAGCGCCTCGAGCATCGCCCGGCGCCTGCCGACGTGCCCCGTGTCCACCACGATGTTGCGGTCACCACGCACGAGGAGCGTGCTGCAGTAGCCGATGGAGCCATAGTTCGTGGCGATGGACTCTCCGTGCAGCAGGACGTCAACCGTTGGCATAGGGTCTCCTTCCGAACGTCTCGGTCTTCTGGGCCTATATCCCGTAGAGCCTGCGGGGGTTGTGCAGCAGGATCCGTTCCTTCTCGACCTCATCGAGCCGTTCGTCGGACTTGAAGACTGAGATGGCGTCGACCTCGCTGGACGGGTCGATGTGGCCGTAGTCCGTGCCAATGACCAGGCAGTGTTCGCCCGCGTAGCTCCGGACGTAGGGGAGGTCGTCGTCGGTCTGGCAGGTGACGTAGATCTTCGCGTCGCCGAATGGGTCGTCGGGCATCTCCTTCCCGCCCGCTCGCCACCGGTTGGCGATCTCATGGTAGACCCACGGCACCCACGAGGCCGACGACTCGATGAAGCCCCAGCGCAGGTTGGGGAACAGGTCCGGCACCTCGCTGTTGAGCAACGAGTGGCAGACCATCATCGTCGGGGCGCGGAAGAGCGCGAACGAGTTGGCGTTCTGGAAGATGGAGCCGAACAGCTGGCGGTACTGCGGGCTGGCGTTCGCGATGTGTACCGCGATGGCCATGTCCAGCCGCTCCGCCTCTTCGAAGAAGGGGTAGAAGTAGTTGTTGATGAGGTACTTGTCGCCATCGAACGGCCGCAGGCACACGGCGACGGCGCCGTTCTCTTTGGCGAACCGCATCTGCTCGATCGCCTCGTCCGGCAACAGCGACGGCACGACGCACGACCAGCGGAGCCTGCCTTCGGCCTGCTTCCAGATGTCCGCGAGCCACTTGTTCCAACTGCGGCAGAGCGCGGCTTCCGCGTAAGGGTCGGGGCTGACCTGTTCGATCCAGAGCGTGTTGTGCAGCACCTGGACGTCGATGCCGAGATGGTCCATCTCTCTGAGCCGGAGCTGCACGTCGTCGAGTTCGCGGGCTTCGCGCGGCGTATCCATGCGGCGTCCCGCCGTCTCAGACATCGTGAGTAGTTGCTGCTCGGACAGCGACGGGAAGCGGAGTCCGCGTATCTTCTCCTCGATCACCCAGAACTCTTTGGTGGGAGCGGAGGGCGACGTGTAGAGGATGGGCCGGTACTTCTCCTCGGCGGGTTCGAGGTAGTCCCAGGTGCGCTCCGTCTCGCAGACGTGGGCGTCCGCATCGATGACCTGCAACTTCGTATCAGTAGTCATGGCTCACGCCTCCCGTTCCTGCGGTTGCGGCGCGAGCGTAGCAAAGCGGAGGGCACGCGTCCATCAGCCCGATCCAGCATCCGCTCAGGCCCGGCTACCCCCGGAGCGCAACGCCTCTGTAGCCTCTACGTCCACGGCCCCTCCGACGATCACGACACCGTAGTCACGACGCGCGGCCTCCTCCGTGACCCAGCCTGCAAGCACGTCGCGCAGCACCAACTCCGGGTCGCGCTCGAACGGGTCGCCGTATCCTCCGGCGCCGGAACCAGCCACGGCGAACGTATCGCCGGCTTCGAGGTCGTAGAACCCTGAACCGCCGAAGTACTCCTCGCGCTCCGTACCCGGATGGAGCGCGAACTCGCCGGTGCGGCCCGGTTGTCCGCCGTCGGAGCCGGAGGAGGGTTTCTTCACCCGGTCGGCGCGACGGTTCAGCTTGGCGGGCTTGAGCACCTCGTAGATGCGACGGTAGCTCAGCCCTCCCCGGTACTTGCCGGGGCCGCCCGAGTCCGGGACCATCTCGAAACGGCGCAGGCGCAGGGGCGCGGCGTTCTCGATGATCTCGATAGGCGCAAGGAAGAGATTGGACGATGAGTTCGTGGCGACGCCCGACTCGCCGTCGCCACGGTTCGAGCCTGCCGTCGCCGCGCCGAGTATCTCGTAGTGCGTGTAGGGGTGCGGGCCGACCTCGCCCGCGGGCCAGCTCAGCGCAAGGGTGCCCCCGCTCCCGCCGCTGTGCGCAACGCCCTTCTCCGGCTGGAACTTCCCCACCACCTCGACCAGCAGATCGATGAGCCGGTGCATAGACTGCGTGCAGTTGCCCACCGGCGACGGGTATTCCGGCGAGACGACCGTGCGCTCGCCGAACCGGAGCGTTATCGAGCGCCACATGCCGTCGTTGAACGGGAAGTTCGGGTCGATGAGCGACACCAGCGCGAACGTCACCGACGCTTTCACGACGGAGATGACCATGTTCGCAGGCCCGCGCGTCTGCGGGTCGGTGCCGTTGAAGTCGAACTCAATCTCGTTGCCCTTCTTCGTTACCGTCACGAACAGGCGTACCGGGTCGCCGGTGCCGCTGCCGTCGTCGTCCAGCCATGCCTCGCCGGAGAACGTGCCGTCGTTCCACTCGCTGAGGTATTCCTTGAACAACTTCTCCGTGCCGTCGAGCGTCGTGTTGAAGGCGTCCAGCACGGCGCCTTTCCCGAAGCGGTCCAGCAGTTCGACTATCCGCTTAGCCGCAGCCTTGGTGATGCCGATCTGGCTGTTCATGTCGCCGAGGACGAGGTGGGGGCTGCGAACGTTGGTCTGGATGAGCCGGGTGAACTCCTCGAACACCCTTCCGCGCCGCGCGTACCTGATGATGGGGAGCAGGAAGCCTTCCTGGATGAGCTCCGTTGCACGGCTGTAGGAGCTGCCCGGCATCGCGCCGCCGAAGTCAGGCTTGTGGGCGGCAGAGCAGCTGTAGGCGACCAGTTCTCCCCCGTGGAAGACGGGCGTCATCACCGCGAGGTCCGGCGCGTGGTGTACGAAGCTCTCGTAGGGGTGGTTGCTGATGTAGATGTCGCCCGGCTTGATGTCGTCCCTGCCGTAGACGCGCCAGACCGAACCGACGAAATGCTGGAAGGAGTAGCCGTGGATCAGCGAGCCGGGAGGGCCGAGCAGGCGCGCCTCGGAATCGAGGAACTCGTATGAGCAGTCCCGCGACTCGCGCATGAGGGTCGAGTACGCCGAGCGCGCCAGCAGCACGTTCATCTCGTCCACCATGCTCTGGAACTTGGTGCGGATGATCTCCGTATTGAATGATGCTGCGAGGGTCATCGTTCACCGCCGCGTCATGATGATGTTCGCGTGCTCGTCGACCTCGGCCCCCCAGCCGGGCGGCACGACGGTCGTCGAGTCCTCCTGGTAGACCGCCGCCGGACCGTCGAATCGCTCCCCGCTCGACAGCTCTCCGCGGTAGTAAACCGCCCCCGAGACGGCGTCGCCGCCGAAGTACATCTGCCTGTGCGCGGAAGGCCGAGCCTTGCTGCGCCTGGGTTGCACGACCGCCTTGCCGTGGCCGGCCTGCATCTTGGGCGTCGGCACGACCGTCCGCACGCGGAAGCTCACAATCTCGACCGCCTCGTTCGGCGCCGAGTGGCCGTACAGCCGCTGATGCAGCGCCTCGAACCTCCTGCGTATCTCGCGTTTCGCGCTATCGGCCAGCGCGCCCTTGCGCACCGGCACGCGCAACTCAAAGCCCTGGCCGACGTACCGCACGTCCGCCTCGCGCTTCAGCCGCGCACGCCGAACGGGCAGCCCCTCTGCTTCGACGTCCGTCAGCGCTTGCTGTTCGAGCCTCGCGAACTGCCGGTTGAGCTCGTCGACCGGCGTGCTTTCCAGCTCGGACACCGACGTCCACACGTAGTCGTGGATGACGTCGGAGCAGAGGAGGCCGAGCGCCGAGAACGCGCCGGGACGGGGCGGCACGATGATGCGCCTGATGCCGAGCTCCTCGGCCACGCCCGCGCTGCGCAGCGGCCCCGCTCCCCCTCCGGCCACCAGCGAGAACTCGCGTAGCGAGATGCCCTTCTCAGACGCCAGCGCGAGGATGCGGTCGGCCATCTTCACCTCGATGACCTTCACGATGCCCCACGCGGCTTCCTGCGGGCTGCGGCTCCCGAGCGGCTTGCCGACGCCCTCCATCAGCGCACGATCGGACGCCGCCGGGTCGAGCGACATCGCGCCGCCGAGGAAGTAGTCCGGGTCGAGGTACCCCAGCGCCATGTCAGCGTCCGTGATGGTTGCCTCAGCCCCGCCGCGACCGTAGCAGGCGGGGCCGGGGTCGCTGCCCGCGCTATCGGGTCCCACGCGCAGCAGACCGCCTGAGTCGACGCGGGCGATGGTGCCGCCGCCCGCGCTGACGGCCTCGACGTCGACCATCGGGGCGTAGACGGTCCTGCCCTCGATCTGGCCCTGCGTGACCTCGACCGGCACGCCGCCCTCGACGAACGCTACGTCGGCGCTCGTGCCACCGATGTCGAGCGACACGAGATTGCGGAATCCCTGCGTCGCGCAGAGGAACGCCGCTGACACGACCCCCGCCGCAGGCCCGGACAGCAGCGTGTGGTGTGTGCGTCCGCCCCTGATCGCCGCCGAGAACGGCATGACGCCGCCGTTCGACTGCATGAGGTAGCGCTGCGACGTGGTCACGTCCAACTCGGCAAGCTGCTGGTCGAGCGACCTGAGGTAAGCCGTGAGCACCGGTTCCAGGTAGGCGTTCACGAGCGTCGTCGACATCCGGGGCCACTCCCGTATGCGGGGCATGATCTCCGACGACAGCGAGATGATGCAGCCGGGGTGCTCTTCTTCGATGATGCGCCGCGCCGTCTGCTCGTGGGACGGGTTCGCGTAGGCGAAGAGGAAGGAGACGGCTATCGACGTAACTCCGTCGTCCTTCAACGCGCGGATGGCTTGGCGTGCCGCCTCCACATCCAGCGGGGTGATGACCTCGCCGCTCTTGTCGACCCGCTCCGGCACATCCTTGATGTGCACGGGCTGCACGAGCCCCTCCGGGCGGTGGTAGAAGAGGAGGAATGGCCGGGGCTGCGAACCGGTCTGCACCTGCGGGATGGCGCGGAAGCCTCCGGTAACGAGCAGTCCCACGCGCGCGCCCTTCATCTCCAGCAACGCGTTCGTCCCGATGGTGGTGCCGTGCAGGAACGCCTCGACGTCGCTGCCGCTGACGCCCCAGTCCCGCTCCAACTTCGCCAGTGCGTCCATAACACCGACGGCAGGATTCGCCTTGACCGTGGGGACCTTCTCTATGCGTGTCACTTTGGACTTCGTGTTGAAGGCGACCAGGTCGGTGAAGCTGCCGCCAACGTCGACCCCGATGCGCCAGTCGCTCAAGAAGTCCCCCAGGCGCCGCCGTAGAACCGCGCCGCGTTCCGGTAGAGGATGTCCTCCTTAGCATCCTCGGAGACCGCCTCGTTCTCGAGCAACTCGTCGATCTCGGCGCGGATGGTGTCGATGTTCACCTCGTGTGGGAAGTCGCTGGAGAAGATGAACGCGCCACTGCCGTACTTGTCGATGGCGTTCGCCAGCATCGGCTCGTCGCCCTCGATACCGACGAACAGCCGTCCCGCGTCGATCAGACGCTGGATGTACGCCTCGACGTTGTCGCCCTCCTCGATCTGGAGGAAGCGGCGCTGCGGGTCGACCGGCGTGAACGCGTCGTACGCGCCGGAGCACCGCTCGATCGCCATCAGGAACCAGCCCAGCCCACCCTCGAGGAAGCCGAAGCGCGCGTTGGGGTAGCGGTCGAAGATGCCGGTGAAGAGCATGTCCGTGAACGCGATGCTGATGGCGAAGGAGTGGCCCAGCGCGTGCACGCCGGCGAACGGCGTCATGCCGTCCAGCCCCATCGCGTGGTGGGCGCCTGCATGTATCCCGAGTACGCAGCCGAGCCGGTCCGCCTCCTCGTAGACGGGCCAGAACTTCCTGTTGCCGAGCAACGCCTGCAGCCCGGTGCCGGGCACCATCGCGCCCACGAAGCCGAGCTCGGTGACGGCGCGCCTAAGCTCGTCTACCGCGGCGTCCGGGTCCTGCATCGGCACGAGAGCCGCAGCTTTCACACGCTCGTCCTTGCTGAGGTAGTCGTCGTGCAGCCAGTCGTTGTACGCCCTTGCCGTCGCTATCGCGAGGTCGGGGTCGAGGATCTTGCCGAACGACAGCCCGCGCGTCGGATAGACGACCGTGCCGTCGATGTGGGCGGAGTCGAGGAAGTTGCCCCAGCCCGCGACTCCGCCGGGGTCCCTGAACGCGCCGTCAGGGTACCGGTGGGACTGGTGGTGCAGGTGGTCCGGAGCGGGGAACGGGCCCACGCCCCTGACGGCGTTCCCACCGAGCAGTTCCGGCGGGATGCGCTCCATGATCGCCTTCACGTCTTCTATGACATGCCCGTCGCCGTCGAGTATCCGCATGGCGTATTCCTTTCTCCGCGCGAGGGGGGAGCTACTCGTCCGTGATATCGATCCAGACGCCGTCCGTATCCGCAATCTGGAGCTTCCCGCGAGCGCCTGACTCGAACAGCCGCCGCCTGACGTCGGATTCGGCGCTGCCTCCCAGGGCAACCGGCGCCAGCAACGTGTTCCCTCCCGTCAGCCGTGCCAGGTCCGATCTGAAGGTTCCCAGGTCGTTCACATGAAACCCGAAGTGTTCCGGTCCAGGCCGTTTGATCGCCATCCCTTCGAAGTATGTCATGCTCCACGGGAGGACGCGCAGCATCACCCGGCCGTCGGAGAGCGTATATCCAAGGTCATCGGGGTCCTGCTTGACGGGCGCAAGCTCGAAGACCTCCTGGTAGTAGTCAGCGACGCGGTCCGCGTGCGGCGTTCGGACCGCATAGAGGTTGACCCACCGGTCCTGCTCCCGGGCGTCTTCGGCGTAGACCTCCTTCAGGTTCTCGCTGTGCGCTTCTGCCAGGTCGAAGTGGTTGCCGTCGGGGTCGTTGGCGCTATAGGCGGCGAACGGCCGGCTGGACGGGCGCTTGACTATGGCGGCGTCCTCGTACGCCCTCATCCGCGTCTCGACGGTCCCCAGGTCGTCTACAAGGATGCCAAAGTGATCGAGTCCCGCGATGTAGCCGTCGCGCCGTGGCAGTATCTGCAGGCCTACGTTTCCGTCGGTGTGCGAAACGGCCGATTCGGGGGGGCTGGAGCCAGGCTTCATGCCGAACAGGGACTCGTAGAACTTGCCGAGCATGGCGTACTGAGGGCTGATGATGGCGATGTGGTTGATACGTGCAAACATGCTGCTCTCTCCTGAGCCCGACCAATTGCGCCCTGTGGGACTACGTGCGCGAGCGTATCACGCGTCTTCAGAAAGTGGGCGTGTGCTACGCTCATGCCATGCAGCTGCGGAACGTGGAACGAGGCCTGACCTCCGCCGACATCGCCTTCATCCACGAGGCGCTCGGGGCGGACGCGCCCGCCGGGGACGAGATGACGCAGGCCCTCGCGGACGAGGAGCGACGCTCGCATTTGCTCGGCAGCCAGCGCCTGTTCGACGCCCTCATGCCGCACGACGGCTCGCTCGCGCCGGTCTCACCACGGCTGTTCTTCGAGGCGCTGCTGCGGCGCGCGGTCGACGAGCTGCAGGGAGCACAGCATACGTTCGAGCGCACCGGCTCGGTCTCCGGCGAACGTGTGCCTGTGTTCGACGCGGCGGAGGTGGCGGCGTTCGCGGCGCAGCCGCGCATCCTGCATTACCTCGCGGCGGCGCTCTCTTCCTTCACGAAGGTGCACAGCCACACGGAGCGCGTCTGGGTGCGGCGCGGCGTGGTACGCAAGGTGCGCTACAGCGACCTGGACGTGCACTCGATGCTGCGGCTGATCCAGCAGACCGAGGAGCACGAGCGCCTGCCGCTCTACCGGCGCACCGGCGACCTCTGTCTGCTCATCCTCGGCGTCTTCCCAGACTTCGCCGCGACGGCCCAGCGGTACCCGGGAACCGGCGCACTGCGGGCGCAGTCGGCTTACCGTCGCAGGCTGAGCACGGAGGAGTACGAGACGGTCGCATCGGAGATGTACGCTCACGCCGCGCGGTACGACTCGGGTGAGATGGCTTCGGTCCATCGCGCACTCAGTGACCACGTCACCGACGCGAAGAAGCCGCTCAATTTCATGGCCGAGCACTACCTTGGATTCAGGCGTGACCGGCTGTTCGGGATGGGGGAGTAGAAGGATCGTACCGGTACTCTTGCCCTCCCACCCCCGCGGGCGTAAAGTCGCGGCCAAGTGACCGGATGACGCAGTCGGGAGGTGCGCGATGGCCGTGATCGATTCAGATGCCCACGTCGTGGAATCGGAGCGGACGTGGGACTTCATTCCAGAGGACCTGCAGCACCTCCGCCCCATCGTGCTGCTGCCCAAGGAGGGCTACAAGTCGCCCTCGCCGGAGTTCTGGTACGTGGACGGGCGGGCATTCAGCAAGGGCGTCAACGTCGGACTCGACACCGATGAGGCCACGCGCGAGGCGAGCGACATCGCCAGGCGGCTCGCCCACATGGACGAGCTTGGCGTCGACACCCACGTTCTCTACCCCAGCATCTTCCTGCGACCACTCGCGACGCACCCGGAGGTCGACCTCGCTCTCGCGCAGGGCTACAACCGCTGGCTCGCCGACATCTACCGGCAGGGCGGCGGACGCCTGCGCTGGGCCGTCGTCCTTCCCACGATGTCGCTCGACAAGTCCATCGAGGAGATGCAGTTCGGGAAGGACAACGGGGCGTGCGCCGTGTTCATGCGCGGCATCGAGGGCCCGCACCGGCTGAGCGACCCGTACATGACGCCCCTCTGGGAGGAGGCGCAGCGGCTGGACCTGCCGGTCTGTATCCACGCCGCCACGGGCAACTTCAACTTCTTCGACTACTTCGGGCGGGACGCGGGCTTCTCCACGTTCAAGCTCTCCGGAGTGGGCGCGTTCCACGACATCGTGATGAAGGACATGCACCTGCGCTTCCCCGACCTGCGGTGGGGGTTCGTCGAACTGAGCGCGTCGTGGGTGCCGTACGCGATGAACGACCTCGCTCTGCGGTTCGAGAAGCGGGGCAGGGCGTGGCCGGGGCGCGAACTTCTGGCTGAGCGGAATATCTGGGTCGCCGTGCAGACCGCCGACGACATCGACTACGTCATCGACTGCGCGGGCGAGGACAACCTCGTGCTCGGCACCGACTACGGCCACAACGACACCTCGACCGAGCTGCACGCGCTCCGGAACCTGCGCGAGAACGGCGGCCTCGGCGACGAGGTGGCGGACAAGATACTCGACCACAATCCCACCAAACTCTACGCGCTGTAGCGTACGAACCAGAACACCTACGGGAGGACCTGTCATGGCACGAATCGGAAGGATCGGACGTTTTGGACGGCTCATGCTCCTGGCGGGAGCGCTCGCGGCCATCGCCGCATTCGGCGCAGCCTGCGGCGACGATGAGCCGGACTTCCCCACTCGCGACGTCGAGTGGTTCGTCGGCTTCGCAGCGGGCGGCGGCTTCGACACCGCGAGCCGCATCATCGCCGACAAGATGAGCGATGACCTCGGCGTGAATGTCGTGGTGCGCAACATCGAGGGCGGCGGCGGACGGCGCGCCGTTCAGGAGATAGCCCGCTCCGACCCGGACGGCCACGCCATCTCCATCATGAACATGCCGAATCAGATAACGGCGGAACGGCTCGACCCTGAGGACGTGGACTTCAACGAACTCTCCTGGGTAGGGCGTGCGGTCATCCAGACCTACGGCCTGTACACCGCGTCTGCGAATGACTTCAACACACCGGAAGACCTGCAGGGTATGCCGGACGTCCGCTTCTGCCTGAGCGGCCTCGCGGGGCACTCCTTCCTCGTCGCGTCTGTCACCACAGAGGTGATGAACATCGCGTGGAACCCGGTCACGGGCTACCGCGGCCAGGAGACGCAGGCGGGTCTGCTGCGCGGCGACTGTGAGCTTGCGCTCGGGCCGATCGCCGGCACCACGCTGACCGCAGTGCAGGGGCCGGACTTCAAGGTGCTGTGGATGTACTCCAGCGAGCGCTTCGGGCCGGTGCCGGACGCGCCGACCGTTGACGAGCTTGGCTTCCCCGAACTCGGCGGCTCCAAGTTCGCGAACAACGGCCTCGTCGCGGCAGCCCCCGGCACGCCGGACGACATCCTCGCGATACTGTCGGATGCGTTCGACGCCGCTCTCCAGGACCCGGACGTGATCGCCGGCATCAACAACGCCGGTATGGGCGTCGAAACGCTCACCCCTGACGAGACGGCAGAGGTCGTCGAGGGGATGGACGGCATCGTCTCGGAGTACATCGACACGGTAAGGCAGAAGTCGCAGGCACAGTAGCGAGGGAGGCCCGACAACCTTATGTTCGAGGCATTCCTCGACGGACTCGCGGGGATGGGGAACCCCGCCGTGATCGGGGCGATCGTCCTGGGCACGGTGCTCGGCGTCCTGTTCGGGGTGATTCCCGGTCTGGGCAGCGTCATCGCGATGACGCTGATCCTGCCGTTCACGTTCGGCTGGGACCCCATCATCGCGATGTACGTGTTCGCGGGCATCATCGGCACCGCGAGCACGGGCGGCGGCGTGCCCGCCATCCTGCTCAATACGCCGGGAACGATAGCGAACGTCTGCACGACGTTCGACGGCTTCCCCATGACACGTCGAGGAGAGGGCGGGCGCGCCATAGGTCTGGCCGCTACTGCGTCAGCACTCGGCACGCTGTTCAGCATCATTGTGCTGGCGGCGCTGCTGCCGCTGGCGGAGGTGATGCTGCGGGCGTTCACGCCCCCGGACTTCTTCTGGCTCATCATCCTGGGCCTCATCGCTGTGACGTTCGCGTCGCGGCAGAACATGGCGAAGGGGCTCGCCGCCGGCGGCGTCGGCATCCTCATCGCGCTCATCGGGTTCAGCCCGGTGTTCGGCGTGCGGCGCTACACGCTCGGCAGCGAATACCTGTGGGACGGCATCGAGATCGTGCCGCTGGTCATCGGCTTCTTCGCGCTGAGCGAGCTCATCGTCTACACGTCACGCGGCGGGTCGATAGCGCGCGACGCCAACGTCAACCTCGGCGGGTTCCGGCAGATCATGCGTGGGGCCGTGGAGGTATTCCAGTACAAGGCGATCCTGCTGCGCGGCTCCGTCATCGGCACCGTTATCGGGGCCATCCCCGGCGCGGGCGGCGCGGTGGCCAACTTCCTCTCCTATTCCACGGCCAAGCAGGCGTCCAAGACGCCGGAGCTGTTCGGCACCGGCTATCCCGGCGGGGTCGTCGCCTCAGAGTCGTCCAACGACGCGAAGGATGGCGGCATCCTGCTGCCGACGCTCACGTTCGGCATCCCCGGCAACGGCGAGATGGTCATCCTGATGGGCGCGTTCGTGCTGCACGGCATCCAGCCGGGGCGGGACCTGCTCGTGAACCGGCTGGACATCGTGTGGGCCATCATCCTGGGCGTCATCGCGGCGCAGGTGCTCACCACCATCATCATCCTGGGCGGCGGTGCGTGGCTCGCGCGCATCAGCCTCGTGCCGGTCAAGTACATCGCGCCGTTCGTGGCCATCCTCTCGTTCATCGGCGTCTACGCCGTGCGCAGCAACATCTGGGACGTGGCGCTCGCGGTGTTCGCCGCCCTCGTCGGCTTTTCGATGCGGCGCGCCGGGTTCCCGCTCATCACGATGGTCATCGGCTTCGTGCTCGGCCAGCTGGCTGAGGAGAAGTTCACGCAATCGCTCCAGATATCGGGCGGCGGCTATTCGATATTCTTCACGCGCCCGGTCTCCATCGTTCTGCTGCTCGGCATCGTATTCATGCTCGGATGGTCCATGTACAAGGCCGCGAAGAAGAACCCTGCCCCGCAGAGGGCGGAGCCATGACGCGCATCAACGGCTTCAACCTGGGCGTCTACGCCTTCCTGCTCACCATCGCACTGAGCATCGTCCTGGGCGCGACCGCCTACGCGGGCAAGCAGCAGCTCACGGCGTTCGTCATCGGGGTCCCGACCATCACACTGCTCGTTTTCCTCTTCCTGGCAGAGGTCACCCCGCGCCTCATCAAACTGACAGGGGCGTTCGGCGTCTCAGAAGACGATGCGCCACAGGCCGCCGAGGACGACGCGGGCGCTAGCCCCGGCGGTATGGAGACGGGCTCATGGCGGCGGATCGGCATCGTCTACGGCTGGCTCCTGCTCTACTTCGCCATGACGTTCGTCTTCGGGTTCTACATCGCGATACCCGTCTTCATGGTGCTCTTCCTCACCATCGAGTCGCGCCTCATCCCCGTCTTTGCCGTGGGCGTGATGGCGGCGGCGGGTCTGCCGCTGTACATCATCTTCCGGCTGGTGCTGGACATACCGCTCTGGCCGGGCATCCTGCCACGCATCATCCCGGGCGTCATCGGCGGCGGCATCGTCCCTCAGCTGAACTAGGGCGCTCTACCCTCCGACCAGCACGATCCTCCGCCCTCGCAACGGTTGCACCGGCCTGTTGTTCGGCCCGCCGCTGAATGCCTGGAGCGCATCCACCTGCTCCTGCGACACGGTTCCTGCATCGCGCAGCACCACCCATGTCACCGGCTCCTGGCACGGGGGAGTCGTCTTCGAGCCGGTGTAGTTGTAGAAAGCGGTGGAGCGCGGCGTGAAGGCCGCAGCATCAAGCGGGAAGTCGGTAGTCTCTCCGGCAGCCGCATCGAGCATCGCCTGCAGGACAGGGCTTGGGTCGCCGAGCCAGCAGAGGACGCCGACCACTAGGGCCTCGCCGGACGCGTCCTCGTGCACGATGTGCAGTTCCGCCACGAAGACTTCGCCGTCCACGGTGTGCTCGGCGGGAGCGTGGAAGTGGGCCGACTGCAACTCGTAGCGTCGGCCTCCCAGCGTCAAACTGCTGTCCGGTCCGAACTCCACAACGATGGAGCCTCGCACGAGCGCAGCCCCGCGCACTTCGCCGCTATACGAGAACGATAACGCAGGAACGTCGGCGCGTTCGTAACCGGTGATGTCTACGGGCGACTGCTGTACGCCCTCGGCGCAGGGCGCATACTCCGGAGCGAGCGACGCCCAATGCTCAGGGCCGGTTGGTCCTACGTAACCCCACACCATGCCAATCAGCTCAGGTACTTGGCGATGACCTCGTCGAGCGGCAGCACCTCACTGTGCAGGACGTTGCGCACGATGCGGAGCGCGTAGTCCTTCACCTCAGGCGGCTCGCTCTCCCGGTGCACCATCGTGCAGTCCTCCACGACGACGACCTTGTACCGATATTGGAACGCGTCGGCGGCGGTCCACAGTACCGTATTGTCCGTCGACGCCCCGGCGATGATGACGGTGTCCCGGTGGGTAGTGCGCAGGACGTAGTCAAGGTCGTTGTGGGAGAAGCCGCTCAGGTAGCGCTTGTAGACGAGGATGTCCTTGTCCACCGGCTGCAGCTCCGGGATGACGTCAAGGGCGTCGGTGCCCTCCTTCATCATCACGCGGGACCAGTCGCCGACCTGGTCGCTCTCCCTCCGCATCGAGTTGACGTGGATGATCTGCGCCTCGGCGGCGTACGCGGCATCCTTCAGCCGCCGTACGTTCGCCACCATCTCGTATCCGTACGAGCCGGGCGCCCAGCCGTAGCCCTTCGCCATGTCCAGGATAATCACTGCGATGTTCATCTCTTCTCCTTTGCGCCCTACCCTGCCGCTTCCTTGAGGCGGCGCAGGGCGTCGATGTGTTCATCCGTCGAACCGAGTCCTGCACGCAGCGTGTTGAAGGAGATGTGCGTTGCGCCCATCCCCTGCCACGCATCGGATTCCCGCAGCGCGCCGTCGATACCGCCGCGCGACAGGGCGACCCGCGCGTCGACGCCCACGTCGTCCTGCGAGCGTCCCGCCTCCGCAACGAAGTTGCGGAACGCCGCCACCCGCTCCCTGCCCTGCTCGTCCGCCTGCAACTGCGGGAACCAGCCGTCGCCCATTCGGGCGATGCGCCGGAGCACAGCGTCGGAGCGTCCGCCGCCGAACCAGATGGGGATGGGGCGCTGCACCGGCAGCGGTTTGATGCCCGCGCCAGGGATGCTGTGCCACTTGCCCTGGAAGTCGACGATCTCGTTCGTCCAGAGCGCACGCAGCAGTTCAACCTGCTCCTCGGAGCGCTTGCCGCGGTCGTGGAAGTTCTCGTTCAGTGCCTCGTACTCAACGTCGTTCCAGCCGACACCGATGCCGAGGCGGAGTCGTCCGCCGCTGAGCACGTCCACCTGCGCGGCCTGCTTGGCGAGGAGCGCGGTCTGCCGTTGCGGCAGGATGATGACGGCGGTGACGAGCTCGATGCGGCTGGTCAGCGCGGCCAGGTAGCCGAACGTGACCATCGGTTCGTGGAAGACGTCCTTGTGCGAGTACGGGCCCTGCCAGTCCGGCCTGCGGTTGGTGTCCGCGCCGAGCACGTGGTCGTAGAAGATGAGGTGCCGGTAGCCCAAACCCTCGGCGGTTTCGGCGAACGCGCGCACGGCGCCCGGGTCTTCGCCTATCTCGTTCTGGGGGAAAACAACGCCTAGCTGCATGTGCCTCCTGACAACTGTCCACTCTGCCGTAGCCGGAGCGACAAGGTTAGCCTGCTCCGCCCCCGCGTACAATCTCGACGCCGCAAGGAGCCAGCAATGCCAACCTGGAAACGCCTCCTCATCGCGTGGTGCTTCGTGCCGGTGCACCGGCTGCTGTTCCGATTCTCAGGGGGCCGACTGCTGGGCCGTCTCGAAGGCACGGGCGTCCTCATCCTCGTAACGAAGGGGCGCAGGAGCGGTAAGCCGCGCTCGTCACCTCTGCTCTACTTCCGGTTCGAGGAGTCCGGCGACCTCATCGTCGTCGCTTCGAACTACGGCCGGGACCGCCATCCCATGTGGTACCTGAACGTCGCCGCCGACCCGAATGTGTCCGTCGAGGCGAACGGCGAGCGCTTCGCGGCGGAGGCTCGCATCACCGAGGGAGAGGAACGGACCGCGCTGTACGACAGAGTGGTAGCGGCGAACCCGCGCTTCGCCATCTACTACGCCGCCACCGACCGCCAGATCCCGGTCGTCTCGCTTCGCCGCGTCGAGACCGGCAAGGAGGGGAGTTGACTCCCCTCCCCGGTCCTCAGGAAAGACGACTGTCTACGTCTTTCGCGCGTCGGTGACGCCTGCGACGCCGGTGCAGTATGGGATGAACGCCTTCATGTTGCACTGAGCGCCGTTCTTTGCGAGTTCGGCCTCGAAGATCTCGTGGATCTCGCGGTCCTCATCCTCGTACTCCACCTGGATGCCGCCCTCCTTCATGCTGACGTCGCCACCCACGACGGTGTTCGGCGCGATGAAGCCGCCCTTGCCGTCGCGCAACGCCATATAGCGGGCGCGGGTCGTGCCGGAGTTGAAGTGCTGGTGATAGGTTCCTTCGCCGGGAATGATGACCACAGTGCCGACCTGCCAGTCGCACTTGATCATGTCGGAGCGGTCGGGTTTGGTCCACAGGAGGGAGAAGCCGGAGTCGCCACTGAGGAGGAAGAGGTGGGCGCCCGGCCCGTGGCGGTGCGCCTTCTTGTAGGTGCCGATGGGGAACTCGGAGATGTGGTTGCCCATGTCGTTCTTGCCCATCTGCAGCATGGCGTTGATGCCGCCTGCCCCGCGCTCCTTCCACCCGTAGAGGGCCATGTCCGGCGCGTTGGGGATGAAGTTGCTCTCCCAGACGCGCTTGTTGTAGAGCGTGCCGTTGCCGGAGAACCAGGACTCGTCGTCCGAGTAGCGGGAGCGGAACATGAAGTCGTTGTTGAACATGAATTCGGTATCACGGAAGAGGCGCATCATCGGCGGGGCGTTGGTCGTCGCCATGTAGCGCACCTTCTCGTCGCCGGAGCCGTTGAAGTGCTGGTACCAGGCGTTGAGGGGGACGGTGAAGAGGGAGCCGGTCCTCCACTCGAATGTCTGCTTGCTGTCGTCGTCCATCCAGACGGTCGTCGCCCCACGGCCCTGGACGATGTAGAAGTTGATCTCATACATGTGGTGCTCGGGCTCGGACTTGCCGCCGGGCCTGATGTCGACCACGTGCAGGTCGTTGGGCAGGAGGGCGTTGTCGATGCGGACGACCGCCCCATCGCCGCCTTTGCGTTCCCATGGACCGACCTCGACCTCGTGCCAGTTGGGGATGTAGAAGGTCTTGTGGACCATCACCCCTTCGCTCTCAAGCCAGTCCTCGTAGGCGTCGGGGATGCGGAAGTCTTCGAGCTGTCCGGTTGGCGTCTCCGCCACCTTCATGTCGGTGCCTTGCATAACCATGGCGCGCCTCCAATGCGAGATGGCGCGAGCCTACCGCAACCATCAGCAGGGCACAAATGGCCCGCTCACGCAGACGAATGAAGGGGCACTGCCTGAACAGACAGACGGGTTCGGTCAGCCTCAGGCGTCCGTGGTTCCTGAGCGCCGCGCTTCGCGTTCCAGCCGCTTTCGCTCGGCGCGCTCCTGCTCCTCCGGCGGGTGAACGTCCTTGAACATCAGGTAGAGCCCGACGAGGTAGACGGTCTTGAACGCGCCGGAGGCGACGAACGGTGCGCTCGCCGAGACCGCCTGCCAGAGGATGGTGGCGAGCGACGGTGTGACCGCGCCGACGGCTGCTTGGCTCACGTTGGTGATGCTGGCCATGGCCACGCGCTCATCCCGGTTCACGATGGCCATGGTGTAGGACTGCCGCGGGGGGTTGTCCATCTGGCCAAAGAAGGCCCGTACGTACCAGAAGAAGACCGCCAGCCAGGCCGTAGGGGCGAAGGGGACGGCGAAGGTGGCCAACACCGCCGGTATGTGGGTGAAGACGATGGTGTTTAGCAGGCCGATCCGGGTCGAAAGCTTCGCGGCTACCCAAAGGGAAACCATGTTGAGGAAGGTGGAGCCAGCGAGCACGTAGCTGACCTCAGTGAGTTCGAAATCGTGCTCTACGCTGAACCATGCTCCCACCAGGCTGAAGAAGACGAACCGCGTCGCGAAGCCGTCCACTGAGAAGATGGCGGCGAAGGTAAAGATGGTCTTCCGGGATTCGAGCTTCAGGGGGTTCTGCCATCCGCCCCCGCTGACGCCGGAATCGATGGCGGGCGAGAGCAGGCCGTACATGGCGCCGGAGACCAGCATGATGACCGCGTAGGCGACGAACATGAGCTTGAAGCCCGTGATCTCGTCGACGTCGAAGACCGCGACCAGCACGGCGGGCATGGCAGCGCCTATTGTGCCCGTCAGCCGCGCGGCCCGCTCGCCCATGCCCGCGAGTGCGTACAGGTCCGTGCGATGCTCGGACGTGGTCGTGTCGGGAAGCGCCGCCTGCTCCAGCGGCTGCACCGGTCCTCTCGGCCCGCTCCCCGAGATGGCGAGGCTCCCGACGAAGAACGACACGAACGCCAGCAGCGTGTATTGCTCCGTGAACGCATAGCCGAGCCCGGCGAGCCCCATCATCGCCGTGAACCCGATGAGCAGCCGCCGTCTGCCAAGCGTGTCGCCGATAAAGACGACCAGCGTGGCGAAGACGGTGCTGCCGATGGAGCCGATCGTGATCAGCAGCCCCATCTCCACCAGGCTGTAGCCCAGTTCGATGAGGTAGATTCCGAAGAAGACGGCGATGAGCGACTGAGCGAACGTCCGCATGAACCGCGCGGACACCATCAGCCAGGCGTCCCCGGTCACCCAGGCAAGCGGACGTGATGAGGAGCGTTTCACGACTTCATCCCCGCGCGGCTATCGCTTCGTAGCGTGCGAGGAGACGCTGGGCGCGCTGCACCACCGGCACGTCGATCATCTTGCCGTCCAGTTGGAAGGAGCCGCGGCCGGTCTTCTCCGCATCGGCGTTCGCCTCGATGATGCGTTTGGCAAGGGCGACTTCCTCCTCGCCGGGGCTGAACGCCTCGTTGAGCACGGGCACGACGCTCGGGTGGATGCACGATGCTCCCTCGAGCCCGAAACGCCTCGCCTTGAGCGCCACCTCCCGCACAGCGTCGAGGTCCTGATAGTCGGCGACGGTGCCGAAGATGCCCAACGCCATCACCCCGGCCGCCTTCGCCGCGTACACGGACTGGGTCTTCGGGTAGAGCAGCGTCTCGGCGTCCGGTTGCATGCCCAGCGACGACGCCAGGTCCTCCGCGCCGATGGTGATGGCCGCGATGCGCGGGCTCGCCTTCGCTATCTCGCCGATCTGGAAGAATGCCTCCGGCGTCTCGACCATCGCCAGGAATGATGTCGCACCCACCACTATTCCACGTTCCGCTTCCAGCTCCGACACCATCTCGTCGAGCAGTCGGACGTGGGCCGGCCCTGCGATCTTCGGCAGGACGAGGGCGTCGACCGCGGGGCATACGCTGGCCTCGATGTCCGGCACGGCAAGCCGCAGCGGCTGGTTGACACGCACCAGCACGTCGGCGCCCGCCTGGCCGACACGCTCCGCAGCCGCCCGCACGCCCGCCCGCGCCGACGCCTTCTCTCCAGGCGGGACCGAGTCCTCAAGATCAAGGATGATGCCGTCGGCGCCGCGCTCGTGAGCCTTGGCGAGGTAGCGCTCGACGTTCGCCGGCACGTACAGCAGCGACCGCCACACCGGGAGCTTTCGTTCGTCGGTCATCCGATCACACCTCTCGTTCGAAGGTCGGCCAGCTCTCCTGCGGAGACGCCCGCGCCGCCGAAGACCTCGTCGTTGTGCTGCCCCAGCCTGGGCGCGGGGTAGCGGAAAGTGCCCGGCGTGCGAGAGAGGCGGGGCACTATGTTGTGCGTCGGGACTGTCCCCACGTCCTCGTCGGGCAGGTCGACCACGACCTCGCGCTCGATGACGTGGGGGTCATCGAGGAACTGAGCGATGTCGTAGACGGGCCCCGCGGTCACGCCCGCGCCGTTCAATTCGGCGAGGGCATCGTCCAATTCGCGTTCGGCCATCCAGTCCCCGATGATGGCGTCGACCTCATCGCGATGCCGCACCCGCTGGGCGTTGTTCCGGAAGCGGGGGTCGCCGATCGCGTCCTCTCTGCCGACGACTCTGAACACCCGCTCCGCCATCGACTGGATGGACGCCGACAGCGCGACCCATTTGCCGTCCTTCGTGGCGTAGACGTTTCGGGGCGACGCCGTGTTCGAGGCGCTGCCCACGCGCTGCTTGACGCTGCCGTCGATCCGGTATCCGGCCGCGTCGGCGCCCAGGATGGAGAAGACCGGTTCGAGGAGCGAGAGGTCGACAACCTGCCCAGCGCCGCCCTTCACTTCGCGTTCCCGCAGCGCGACCAGCACGGCCATGGCGCCGTACAGGCCCGCTGCCATGTCCGCCAGCGCCATCGGAGGCAGGACGGGCTCGCGGTCGGGGAAGCCGTTGCGGTCGGCGAACCCGGACATCGCCTCGACCAGCGTGCCGAAACCCGGACGCTCCCGGTACGGCCCCGTCTGGCCGAATCCCGACACACGCACGACGACGAGGCCGGGGTTGTCCGCATGCAGGGTCTCCGGCGCCAGTCCCATCTCCTCCAGCCGTCCGGGGATGAAGTTCTCGACGAGCACGTCGGCGTCTCTGGCGAGCCGCCGCACGAGCGCACGCCCGTCGTCCTCGCGCAGGTCGACGGACACGCTCTTCTTGTTCCGGCAGTACGTCTTCCAGTGCGTCTGGATGGAGCTGTCGCCCCAGGCTCGCAGCGGGTCGCCATTCGGCAGCGCCTCGATCTTGACGACCTCGGCGCCGAAATCCGCAAGCTGGAGGGTAAGCATGTTCCCGGCCACGAGCCGCGACATGTCGAGCACGCGCAGACCGTCCAGCGGTCCACGGTCGTCGGGATCGAACTGCCTGGCGTGAAGCCCCATCCTCCGCAACTCCTCTCCCCGCGATTCTACTGCCATGCCGCTTACGAGGGACTAACCGTCCTGCCCGAAGACGGTGCTTCCTGCTCTCATGGACCGCATCACCTCGGCAACTGTGTCCGCGATGAGCTCGCCTGCGCGAGCCGACGCCTCTTCCAGTGCCATCGGAGTGCTGACGATGGACACAACCGCATCGATACCCTCCGCGTGCACGTCCTCGAAACCCCTGCCGAGGGAGCCGCAGACGGCTATCACCGGGATGCCTCTCTGCTTCGCTCGTCGAGCGACTCCGATCGGGGCCTTGTTATAGACCGTCTGAAAGTCGATCTGTCCTTCGCCGGTGAGCACCAGGTCGGCCCCCTTCAACTTATCGTCCAGTCTGACGTGGTCCAGCACGATGTCCACGCCCGCCCGCAAAGAGCCTCCGAGGAATGCCATCATCCCCCCGCCAAGCCCACCGGCAGCGCCGGAGCCGGGGACGGCGTCGATGCTCGCTCCGGTGTCGCGTTCGACGACCCCTGCAAAGTGCTTCAGGGCGGCGTCCAACTGCTCGACCATGTCGGGCGTCGCCCCCTTCTGCGGGCCGTATACGGCTGCGGCGCCCTCGGGGCCGGTGAGCGGGTTCGATACATCGCACGCCACCGCGAACCGGGCCTCGACCGCCCGTTCGTCCAGTCCCGACATGTCTATCCTCCCCAGACCTGCAAGCGCCGCCCCTCCCGGCGGAAGGTCGCCTCCCGCCTCATCCAGCAGACGTACGCCAAGGGCCTGCGCCATCCCCGCCCCGCCGTCGTTCGTTGCGCTTCCGCCGATCCCTACGATGAAGCTGCGGAAACCGGCGTCGAGCGCTTCACGAATCACCTCGCCCAGCCCGTACGTGGTTGCGTGCAGAGGATCGCGTTCACCGAGCGAGAGCAGCGCGAGGCCGGAGGTGCGCGCCATCTCGATAACGGCGGTCTGCCCGTCGCCGAGCGCTCCCCACTCCGCCGGGACTGGCTTCCCTATGGGGCCGGTCACCGTCGTGGAACGGATCTCCCCGCCCGTTGCTTCGACCAGCGTTTCCAGCGTTCCGTCGCCGCCATCCGCCACCGGCACGAGCACAGTCTCGGCGTCCGGGACGACCCGCAGCACGCCTGCTTCCATGGCCCTGGCGGCCTCGACCGCCGAGATGCTTCCCTTGAAGCTCTGCGGTGCGATGACGACCTTCACTGCTTGCCTTCCTTACGTGTGGACTGTAGGGATAATATCGGGCGTACCTGTCCCAGGCGATTCTCCATCAGCGGCGCCCCCTGCAACAGCATGCCGCCTGGTTCGAGGGGGATGTTCATGCGCACCAACACCACGAAGGCCAAACTCCATGAAGGCGATGTCGTCTTCGGAGGCATCGTCACTCGCTACGCTCCCGACATCGTGGAAATCCTGGGCGCGCTCGGATACGACTTCGTCATGATCGACTGCGAACACGGCCCCGCCAGCCTGGATCAGGTCGAGCACATGGTCCGCGCCGCTGAATCCTTCGGCATCACGCCCATCGCCCGCATCCCCGACCACTCCGAGCAAACCATCCTCCGGTACCTTGACCGTGGCCTCCAGGGGATAATCGTCCCCCACGTCAACACGGGAGAACAGGCTGCCGCGGTTGCCCGCGCCGCTCGTTACCACCCCGACGGTTACCGGGGAGTGGCCACCGGGCGGGCTCACGACTACGGCATCGGCGTCTCCCGTAGCGAGGCGGCGGCGTGGATCAACGAACAAGTGCTGGTCATTCCGATGGTCGAGGACATCGAAGCCATCCACAACCTCGACGACATCCTCCAAGTTGCCGGGGTCGATGTTCTTCACGTGGCAGCTTCCGACCTGGGCCAGAGCCTGGGCAATCCCGGCGCCGCCGAGGTCCGCCGGGTGATGAGCGAGGTCATTCCGCGAATCAGGGCCGGAGGCAGGTTCGTTGGGGTGGGTGGCAATGATCCTGCCAACACCGCTGGCGTCGCCGAGTTCATCAGACAGGGCGCCAACTTCGTGACCGTCTCCGCCTGGGGCCTGCTCCGCATCGGCGCGGAGGATTTCCTCAGGAACGTCAAGGCCGAGCTTTGAAGGCCTCACCGGTAACCCACAATCCAGGCATCGCAGGGACGCCACACGAGATGCAGCTCCCTCGCGACTGGTGAAGGTTCTCAAGCACTGGAACTGTTCCAAGGTCTATTGTTAGTCTTGGGCGCAGAAGAGGGTGATCTGTCGAATGCAGGCAGGCGCCAGAACAATGAGGTCAAGGCGTTGGCCAGACTGGTTCGGAAGGGACTGCAATGACGGACACCCACATCGGGAAGACGGTCTCAGATTTCACACTTCAGTCCAGCGACGGACAGGCGATATCCCTTGGCAGTCTTCGCGGACGGAAGGTCCTGCTGTACTTCTTCACGAGCCCGGGCGGCGGCAACTGAACCCGCATGGCTCTTGGGTACCGAGAGCATGCTGCAGGGTTCACCGAGAAGAACGTCGTGCTGTTCGGGGTCCATGACGGAAGCCTGGATGCTGCACGACAATGGGTCGAGAAGGAGCAGCTTCCGTTCGCAGTCCTGAACGACCCTGGCCGGCGAGTAGGTATTGAGCTGGGCATGTCCGCTCTCGATGGCGAGAGGTACGTCAAGGACCCGTCAGACGGGAGAAGGCCCGCAGTTGTCATCGACGAACACGGTGTGATCTGCGCGTGGGAACCCGACATGAACCACACCGATCAGATCGCACAATTGCTGGAGCGTCTGTAGGAACCGGCCCTGCCCTCAGGGCGCAGCCCTCATTCGTCCCTTCATGGCCGGTCGGAATAACATAGGAAACAAGGAGGACCCAATGAAGTTCGTGATGTACAACGACAACCAGCCCGGCATCCTGACCGATGCGGGCGTGATAGATATCGGTGACCTCTGCCCCGGCGGCGGCCAGAACGCGATGGTCCACCTGGTCACCAACTACGACGACCTGAAGGCCCGACTCGATGCCCGCGCCGCGGACGGAACGCCGGTCGCCGGCGCGCAACTGCAGGCGCCGCTGCCGCGCCCCAACAAGATCCTCTGCATGGGCGGCAACTACCGCGAGTTCGGCGCACGGGAGCCTTCGCCAATGTGGGGCTTCACCAAGAGCCTCCACAGCATCCTGAGCCCGGGCGGCACCGTGGTCCTCCCCGACATAGACGCCAACATCTTTCACCACGAAGCAGAGCTGGTTTTGGTCTTCGGCAAGGGCGGCAAGGACATCCCGGCATCGGAGGCGATGGACTACGTCTTCGGCTACACGGCGGGAGTGGACGTCTCGGCGCGGATGCCGGCAACCGGCGGCGGGCGGGTGCCCAACACGCTGCCCGTCGCTGAGCACAAGTCGCACCCCACCTTCTGTCCCCTCGGTCCCTGCATAGTGACCAAGGACGAGATCGCGAACCCGGAGAATCTGCAGGTCTCCTTGAGCGTCGACGGCGAGCTGCGTGTCAACTACAACACCGACGACCTCGCCCACTCCATCGCCGAGTCGATCGAATTCGTCGCGGCCATCGAGGAGATCAGCCCCGGCGACGTGCTCTTCATGGGCACCAACCACCAGGGCCTCGGCGCGATGCAGGACGGCGACACCATCGACATGGGCGTCGAGGGCGTGGGCAGATTTACCCTCTCGGTGAGCGACCCGCTCAAGCGCCGGTGGCCCAGGGGCGTCGACGAGGCGTCCGCCAAGGACGTGCGCGAGGGCGCCGGCGGCCCCGGCCGCCAGGCCCGGCCCCTATCGTCCGGATAGCAGTCGTTCGCGGGAGCCGCATGCTCAAACGTCTTGTACGGCTGCTCACAGCCTGCGTTGTATTACTTCATCAGCCAGGGGGACGCACCGAGAGACGGGTCACGCCGGCAGTGATTCGGACGCCGTTCCGAGTGCCAAACTGAGACGCTGCACGGCCCTCCGTCGCCGTGCGGGTAAGCCTACGCGCGATCTTGTATTGCTTGGTTGGTCGGGGAGTGTGCTTCGTCTACCGATGCACTTGCTCTGGTCCGAGCAATAGCATGAGTAATGCAGCTAACTAATTCTCGTTTTGTTTCGAGTACACATTAAGGACCGTAACAAAGCCTGGCCGCTACGGCGATGGCGGACGGGGTTCGCACGGACTTGCCTTACTGGTCAAACCTACCACAACGGACAGGGTGCCCAAGTCATGGGTGCAACGCATCCGGATCAAAGGGAGGTCTACGAACATCGGGCTAGTACCGTATCCCCTGAGAGCGCTAGCCCCCTGCCACCCCGTCCCCTGGCATGGCGCCCTCTTCATCGTGGACATCCTGTCGGTCCCGGAACCAGAGGAGGAGGGTCAAGGCGAGCAGGAGGGCCGCCCCTCCTCCGACCGTCGCTACGGCCAGGGACGACCCCTCCAGCAGTCCGTCGTACCTCGCAAGCACCGCTGCAACCATCACCGTCAGACCAGTTACCACCAATCCGGCAGCGATCAGTCCGATAAGCATGAAGTTCTCGCACCGCATGACACGGCGTTTCTCCAGTGGGTCCACGCCCTGCGATTGCATCAGGCGTTCCAGCCGCTTGATCCCCATGACGCGGTGCAGGGCAACAAGGCCAACGAGGCATACGACGAAGAGGGTCATATCCCAGTAGACGGAGCGCTCATCTACCAGCCCATCTTGGAACTCCAGAAGCTCATGCCACCCGATGCGGTTGTGGGACCAGGCCGCCAGCACGTGAGGAGCTGCAACCAAAAAAGCCGCCAGCCAGAAGGCGATGCGGCCTCGGCCCAGCGTATGAAGCGCCCAGTACGCGGTGAGACCCGCGCCTACCGCCAATACCGGCTGCCACGGGACGAAGTGCAGGATCAACCCGTCCGCCCTCTCTAACCACGGAGTTACTCGTACGTTCAGAACGAGGCCTGTGTCCCAAAGCACGAAGACGGCGAGCAGAAACAGAGCCGACAGCACGGCCGACTCCGTTGCAGCGGAACTCGCGATTCCATTGCGCCAGTTCGGTCTACCGATGGCCTTCGACATGCCGCACCAACACCGAAGTGAACTCTTCCTGGGAGGGCTCCCACTCTATGACCGCCGCCCCTGCGTCCCGAATGTCCCTGGCGACCAACCGCGTTTCCCATCTGGTCAACCCCAGTCCCTGTGACGTCTCCACGGACTCCTGCGGATCCACGTGCACGACTCTCACCGGGTTGTTCCGGCCGGAGCGCGTCCCCAGGGATGCAAGGCGGGTGATCGCCATCTTGAAACGGTTGAAGGAGCCTGCCACTTCTCCTGGCCTGTCGTAGTGGACGTCCAACCGCGTGATGACGTAGACGGCAGGCTCCAGCCGAAAGAGGAAGCTCTTGCATCGTTCTACTGCTTGCAGCAAGTCTTCCTCCGGCGGGCCCGGCTTCAGGCCGGCCAGCATCTGTATCAGGCGGTTGAACTGGCGCTTCCCTGACTCGGGCGTCAGCAGTTCGCCTCTGCCGCCGTAGCTGTTATAGGCGTATGCGCCGAGCGTGGACCCCTGTGCAAGGTAGTATTGCGCCAGCGTGCCTGATGCCTCCACGGTATTCTCCAACGGATTGGACAACGGAACGCCTACGTCCATGTACTCCGCCATGTCCAGAAAGATCCAGACCCCTTTCTTCGTCTCCGGTTCCACGTCGTTCACCAGCGGGAGATTGTCCGCCCTGATTCCCCGCGCGCTCGCCTTCCAGTTGATCCGCTTGAAGGGATCGCCCGGCTGGTAGGGCCGCAGTTCCCGGAACTCGTCCGTGGCTGCTCCCGTCCTGGCGAGGTCACCCAGATAGCGGCCATGCCTGGCCACACCGCGGACCGCGTTCAGACGGGTGATGCTGCGGATCCTGGGCACCACGGAGACCTGGAACGGCGGCCCGGATGTACCGGAAGTGCCTAGGTCTACACCGAAGGGTGCGCGCGATTCCCAGCCGGCCTCCCGTAGAGTGAACTGTCCCCGTTTCGAGAACTGCACACGGTATGAGATGTCCGTGGCATGGCTCCCTGGCCACTTCCACACCACGCGCAGGTTGCTTCCGCTCACTACCCGGACCTCCGGAGGAAGACCGTCGTGCACGAAGACCACGCCGATCCCGCCTCTGACCGTGAGCCGCCGCTCCACGGTCAACGTGTCCCCAACCCAGCACGCGACCTTCGCCAGGCTCCGGGTCACGACTATGCCCGATGGCGGGGGCAGAGCCGTGGACAACAGGGCTGCAGCCAGAACGAAGACCGATCCGGCGAGCAGAACAAGGTTGCCCAGGATGAACCCCGCCACCAGGAGGACCAGGGAGATGGCGACCCAACTCAGTTGCGACGGCTGATACTTCAACTCGTCCCAACCTCACACGGTCTCGCCCGGGACGGGCACCTGCGACAGGATCTCCTCAACGACCAAGTCGCCACGAACCCCCTCCAGGGTGTCTTCGATGTTCAGGATGATGCGATGGGCGAGCACGTCGGGGACTAACAACTTCACGTCGTCCGGAACGACAAAGTCCCTTCCGTGGATAAGCGCCATCGCCCGCGAAGCCCGGAGCAGGGCTAAGCCTCCTCTCGGACTGACGCCGACCGCAACCCTCGCGTGTTCGCGGGAGAGCCTGACCAACTGCGTGATGTAGTCCACGATGAGCCGGTCTGTGTAGACGCCGGTCTCCACGAACCGCTGCAGTTCTACGAAGCGGCGCACGTCAACTGCCGGCCTTATGTCCGCGGTGGGGTCATCCTTCTGCCAGTGGATTCGCCGCAGCAGGATGTCGTTCTCCAATGCCGCGTTGGCCGGGTATCCGGTTGAGAGCTTCAGGAGGAAGCGGTCCAACTGGGCTTCCGGCAGCGGGTACGTGCCCTCCTGCTCGATGGGGTTCTGCGTTGCGATGACCACGAAGGGAAACTCAAGGCGCCGGGTCACGCCATCGATGGTGACCTGGCGCTCCTCCATGGCCTCGAGGAGAGCTGACTGGGTCTTCGGCGGGGCCCGGTTGATCTCATCGGTCAGGAGCACGTTGGTAAACACGGGGCCCGGCATCATCTGGAATGTCGCGTCTTTCTGCCTCCACACGTTCATTCCCAGGATGTCAGACGGCAGAAGGTCAGGCGTGAACTGGACGCGCTTGGTGTCTCCGCCGATCGCCCGCGCAAACACCTTGGCCAGGAGCGTCTTCCCCAGGCCAGGGAAGTCCTCGAAGAGCACGTGCCCGTTCGCCAGCGCCGCCGCGAGGAGCTTGCGCAGCAGCAAGCGATTGCCGACGAAAGCCTCGGCGACCCGGTCGATGATCTGCTCGCAGGATAGACGAGCCTCTTCCAGCTCTTTCTCATTCATGGGTGGGCACCGCCCCATCATTGATGAGCATCGTTTTCGCTACCACAGCCAACCTCCTTACAGGTAATCGCGGGCTCCTGTGCGCTGCATCCCGGTTCGTCCATTGGTCACGGGCGGCTCCTCTCGTAGCCCGTGGCCGGGCCGCGAAGCGAAGCAGGCCCCGGAGGCGTTGCGCCCTCAGAGAGCGACGCGACTGCCTCTTCGACCATGCCAAGGCGATGCAGTGCGGTTCCAATTTTCGTGTTCGACCTGCCCCACGGCTGGGTGAGCCGTTTCAGGAAAGGGTCCGGCGTGTCCAGCAGTGAGAACCAGCGCTCAACGGCCTCCTGGGGATCATCCCCTCTCTGGCAATGGGCAACGATAAGGGCCACGGCCAGCGGTTCCGGATCCGTCCCCCTGTCTATATACGACGCGCCCGCCCTCCGCACGTCGTCTTCGAGTACGAGCTCGAGTTGCGGCGCAGAAGGCGCCAGGGCCTGGCTCGCCGCGTCCAGGGCATGTTCCAGCGCTGCGGTCCTCGTCGAGGCCCTGCGGCTCTTGCCGAGGATGTTCCACGCCAGGGGCGTGACCGCTCCACGGCGGAGGGACCGGCAGACTGCCACCATGGCGCCCAGGGAAGCCTCGTTTCGGTAGAGCAGCCCCAGCAGGTAGACCCAGAGAGGCCTCCAGTCCCCGCGGTCCATGAATCGCTGCCTCATCGCCTCAGTCAGCGCGGCCCGCGGGTCCGCCTTGCTTTCGAGGACCTGTCGATGATGAGACCAATCTGGCCAGCCGGACTCCGGGGCTCCGGGCGCGTCAGCGATGACGCGAAGCCTGTTGACCACGTTCATGAGCACTGCCAGCAGCAGAATCATGAGCGCGATGTACTCATACAGGGCGGCAAGCCACAACATCTCGTAGACCACGGGCCGCAGCAGGAGCACGTAGAAGGCGATGGCCCCGCCCGGCACGAAACCCCTTACCTGAGAAGCGGTGAGCCAGGCAGCTATGTCCGCCACAGCTGGGTTGGAGGAGGCGGTGGCGTAGCGCTCCAATCGGGTCAGCGCCAGGGAGAACATGCCTGCTGCCGCGATGGCGCCGCCGAAGGTGAATCCGTGTCCGAACGTGGACAGGCCGGTAGCAGTGAACCACGTAAGGCATCCCACTGCGAAAAGACTCACAGCCGACAGCATTGGCCGGTAGCGCAGGAAGATGTGCCCCTCCAGCACTCGGGGCAGAAGAAGCATCGCGACGGCTGTGAACGACAACCAGGCGATGGAGTACCGGGCTTCGTGGAACCCTCCCAGGAAAGGCAGGAGCGATTCGCCAAGCTCCCTCGTTCCCTCCCGATCCAGAAGGACAGCGTTGGCGACTGGGAGGTGAGCAAGTCCAATCCCAACGATCAGGGCCAGGGCAGCAGCGACCGCCAGTACGCTCAGTGCCCTCGATGCGTTCGCTGTCGACAGCGCATATCTCTCAGGGAAGTCGATCTTCGCGACGTTTCGCAGCACCGTCGCAGCGTAGGAAAGGACCACGGCAACGATGAGCGCGTTGAGCATCCCGGAGACGTCGACGGCGAACGCTGTCGAGAGCACACCGCTGCCGGAGAACAACAAGTACACGACCGCCAGTGCTGCGAGGTGACCGATGGGAGTCCCCAGGATGCGGGCAACGCCGGGCCGAATGACTCCCGCATAGTGGACCAGCGCGAAGGGGAGCAGCACGGCCAGGATTTGCACCACCGACGGGGAATAGAGCACCGCCAGGTGCGATGCGTCCACGGAGCCCGGACCTGCTTCGCCGGCACCCACGGACGCGCTCTCCGCCGCGAGGGCCAGCGCCGCGATTGCTGCCCACAACGCCGCGAGCCATGCGGCCTCGGCCACGTGGAGCGCCCTGCGGAGCTCCGGCAAACGCGCCGGAGGCGCTACGTCCATGGCGCGCCGGAGGGCCGAAGCGGCGTAGGACAACCCCGTCGCCACGCCGAAGCCCAGCATCGCCCAGACCCCGCCCAGGGCGAATGCCGCTGAGAGCGCGCCGCCGACCCCCAGTAGAGCGTAAGTAGCGACAAAAGCGGCCAGATGGACCCGCGGGAAGCCAACGACCGCCCCCACGTGCGGGCGTACTTCGGCAATCGCGCGAGCGGCGATGAACGGGGCCAAGAGAATTATGCCCCACATCGCGAGTGAGTCGAAACCACCCAGGTAGGGCCCCAGGGAGGCGATGTCCGGCGCCCACGGATGATTGGATACGATGCCCGGCAGTGCCGAAACGGACGACAACAACCCCAGACCGAGCGCCGCCCAGCCCAGGTCCGTCAGCAATCGACGGACGACCGGGAGCGTGGCGGTGAGAGGCAGCAGGCGCACCGCTCCCCTGCCGGTCCACACACGCAGGGTTACGCGCTCCGCGAACTCGGTGCCGCGCAGCCACAGGGCAAGCCTGCCCGCGGCTAGCAAGAGCCCGCACAACGTCACGGGAAAGGCCAGGAAACTCAGGTCCAGCCGCAGCAACCGGGAAAGCGGGCCGTCCCCACCCCACAACAGAGCGAGCGCAACCAGGGTGCCGCCCGCCAGCAATGCGGCAGCCAGCGCCGGGCGTTGAGCGAGAGCAGGGTTCCTCATCACTGAGCTTCCACCACCGCGCTCCATGCCCGGTACATCGCTTCGTAGTGCCGGCGCGCGATCGGATGCTCGCTGTAGTCCGCTTCCTCGAACCGGGAGATGAGTTCGTCGAGCGCCTTCTGGGAGATCGGGAGCCCCTGCGACACCAGGATGAGCTCCACCTCTCGCGGCGTGGATCGTTCCGTTACGCCGTCGGTCCTCTCCTTCGCCCAGTCCCAGAAGAGGCCGTACAGGCGAACAATCTCTTCCCGGAAGTCCACTACCCGGAGGCTCCGGGACTCTGAGGATGCCCGGTAGTCGTAGTCACCCGCAAACTCCACCGACACCGGGTACTCACCGGGCTCAGCGCCGATCCAACTGAAGCTGTACTCCCCGTCGTTGCCGACGACCCCTAGCTGCGGCGGGTCATCGTCGGCGACCCACACCTCGACGATGGCTCCGGCAACGGCAAGCCCTCCCTCGGCGGTCACGCTCACGGTGATGCTCACCTCTTCGCCAACCCCCCAGACGTCCGCCAGGTCGGCCTCCTTCCGGAACGCGATACCCAGTTCCACCGGCCGGAGAACAGGGCGTGATTCCTCCTCGTCGCCACCACCCTCGTCGACCGCGTGAGCGGCCGCCAACTGCTTGCCCGGTGCACGCCTCCAACGCGCGAGCGCCGCAAGCGGCGTCAACCTGAACCTTCTGCCAGCGTACGCGCCAGCCCCTGCCAGCGCGAGGAGGCCGGGCATCCCCGCCCAGAGGAGCCAGTTGAATCCGGCGGGCGTGATCGCGCCCTCCCAGTAGTACGGCATGCTGAGCGGAGCGTGCAGGTCGTCTCCACCGTAGGTGAACTCCACGAAGCTGCCCTGCAGCTCTTCCATCCCCGGCACCGCGAACTCCAGCATCGCTATTCCGGACTCATCTGTGGTGGCGTCCACGCCCTGGTTCGACCGTACGGCTGCCCGCGGTATCCCTGCGCCCGTGTCGTCCAGCAGCGCCGCCTGAAGCAACGTCGTGCCGCCGGGACGCACCCTGTCCACCGGAGTAACAATGAGAGTGACGGCAGACTGGACCACCAGGGACGCCGTAACGCTTGCATCGAGTGCAGGCGCCCTGAGCACCACCTCGGTTGCCCCCAGCGGTTCATCGTCAGGCACCGCGTACGGGTGGGTGAACGTGCCCACGTCGTTGGTCTCAAAGGCAACGCCTGAACCAGCCGTCAGTTCGGCGCCGGGCACAGGATAGGTGCCCAGAAGGACGGTCCCGCGGAAGGTCGCCTCGCCGCCCCGCGCCACGGGTCCCAGGGGCTCCACGACGATCCGGGGGAGCCCGACGGGAACATCCAGCGTGGCGCGGCTGGAAGCCAGGTGGTCCGTGTCCTCAAACACGACCTCGATGCTCAACGCGGACTCATTCGGGTCGTACGCGGAGCTCTCGTCGAAGGCTGCCTCAGCAGCCCACGCGAACCTGCCTTCGGCATCGGTCGTGAGAGACAGCGGCTCCCCGTCGAGCACCTGCACCCCAGCGTTCGCGACCGGGCGGCCGCCACTTTCCAGCAGCGTCCCCGTGAGCCGGAACTCCTCGCCATCCCTTACGACGGCCGGGCCATCAAGGGTCATGACGGTGGGCGCCAGCACCTCGAAGACGAACTCCGACGAGGCTGGTACCACGAACTCTCCTCCGGCGAAGTGGCCTGTGAGCGTATGCTGACCCGTGCTTTCGAAGGAGGGATGCTGGTACTCGAACGTCCCGCCCTCACCGACGTCCACCGCGGCAAGATGCTCGTCGCCTGCGCTCTCTATGGTCAACTCAATTTGGCCGGTGGGCGAGAACGTATCTGACGCAAGTCTGCCAGTGAACGTCGCACCCTCGCCCTGTTCCAGGCGTAGCGGCCCCGCCAGTGTCAGGACTACAGCGTGAAGGGCTTCCGAGCGGGCTGTCGCGCCGGAAGCGAGGACTGAGCCTTCGCCCCGGAACCTGACGCTGACCGGGAACTCCCCCGCGGTCGACGCCGTACCGGCGATCTGGAACCGGCCTTCTCTGTCCGTGGTGACCGAGTGCTCAGGGTCGGGGCCGATCCTCACGCCCACACGCTTCCCTGCAAGAGCAATCCCGTTTGCTCCGCGAAGCTCACCGGACACGAGGAACTCTTCCCCTATCACCACGGAAGCAGGCGCGTAGACCGCGACCTCTGTCGGCAGGACAACCTGGAAGTCCAGGCGGGCCGTGTTGTCCAGCAGGAACTCCTCTCCCCGGATCTCCACTTCCACCCAGTGTTGCCCAAGCCGCGAGAAGGACTGAGAGAAGGTGAACCGTCCTGCCGGGTCGGTCACCACCGAAGACGGCGGGGTTCCATCGAAGGCAACCGCCAACTGCCGTCCGGCCACCCCCTGTCCGGTGTCTTCTATCAGCATCCCATTGAACACAGCCGAAGCGTTCTGCACAACTTCCGCCGGGCCGGACAGTTCGATCCTGTTACCGGAGAAAACCTTGATGTCAGGGTCGCTCCAAGACTCGATGAAGCGCTCATTCCCAACGGAACGGGCCAGGAGCTGGTAGCTGCCGAGTTCCAGACCTGTGGGGAGTTGCACTTCTACTTCGAAGCGGCCAGACCGGGACGCGGTCGTCCCGATCTTCCAACCGCCATGCTCCTTGGTCTCGTTGATGTAGATTTCGACCGTCATCCCGCTGACGTTCTGCCCGCTGGCTGTGAGCACGGTCCCTCCCACCACGAACGGCGTCATGCGCCGGATCTCCGTGGGCCAGAGGGTGATGTTCGTTATCGTCTCGGAGGGGACCTCTGTGACTCCTCCGGAAACCCGCGACGGCGCTCCGCCTACCGCCGTCGGCTCGAAACGGACCCACCCGATCCCCTCCAACGCAACTTCCGCCCACTGGTGCGCCTGGTCAAGGTAAACGGTCTGCTCTCCGCCCGTCTGTGAGACCGCCCACCCAGAGACGACCCTGGCGGGTATGCCCACGGAGCGTGCTAAGACCACGAATGCGCTGCTGAACACGCCACAGGTGCCCACTCGATGGTCGAATAAGAACCAGTCCACCGGGTCGCGCCCCGCGGGCGGCCTGTCTGCACCGCTGCTGTCGGCTAACCCGTAGGTGTACCGGGTACTGACGTATCGTTCGAGCGCCTTGGCCTTTGCATACGGAGAGTCGTAGGGATCGGTGATCTCTTCGGCCAGTTCCCGGATGCGGGCAGGCAGGTCCGAGGGCAGCTGCACATAGGTGACATCGGCAACAGCGGTGGCAGCCTCGTATTGCTCCTGTGAGTAGTTCGCGACGCTGGAACTCCAGAAATAGGTCGCTGCTGGACTCTCCGCGATGAACGTAGCGCTGAAGGGATAAAAGACCCCTTCAAGGTCCGTCTGCTGCAGGTCCAGCGAGGTGGGCATGACTCCGCGTGGCAACGTGGTGAACGTTCCCGCGGGAAATACCCGGATCCGGTTGGTGTCCACATATGGGGGCCTGTCCCGGAACCCGAACAGCGACCTGGACGCCTGCCTCTCGGAGGGAACCGAGCCGAAGTCGCCCGTCTGGCCGGTGTAGTGCTCCTGGACCTCGTCCGGAAGATCGCTTCCCGCAGTGTACGGAATGCCTACGGGGTCGAGTTGCCTCCAACCACCGTCCTCATACACGTCTCCTGTGGATGTCCGCAGATAACTCGTGTCGGTTGCGCCCGTAACATTGAAGACCGGGATGTGGGGCAGCTCTGTAGCCTGGGCCGTGGTTGTCCCAGCGTACATGGATACCGCATCGCCCGATTCCACGAGCGCCCCACCGGTCTCCAACCGGGTCACCTCAGCGCCCTCTCTCTCAAGGGCGTCCAGCCTGGCATTGCGAGTCGCTCCGCCTTCCCGGGCGAGCAACAAGATGTCACCCGCCGATAGCGCCCCTCCGGCCCCATCGCCGATGCCACCGCCCGGTCCGTCCGTGCCGTCGCCCGTGCCGACCCCCTGCCCACCTGAACCCGAAACGCTCCCCTGCCCGCCTGTACCAGCGCCGCTCCCCCCCAATCCGGTAATGTCCGCGCCAAGCCTCTCCAGGGCTTCCAGTGCGGCATCGCGGACCTCCCCGGCGGGATCGGCCAAGGCTCTGTTCAAGGCGGATATCCCTTCGGCGTACCCCCGTTCCCCCATAAGCTGGGCCGCCGCAGCCCGCTGGGCAGGGCTCGTTGCACTCTCGAGGGTCGACATTAGCGCTTCGAAGTCCCACTTGGCGAGGGCCTCAGTTGCCGCGTTCCTGACGGCAGCCGATTCGTCATTGGAACGGGCGTCGAGCAGAGGCCGCAGCGCTCTGCTGTCCCTGCTTTCACCCAGGGCGTAGGCCGCCTCCACCCTGACCTGGGCATACTCATCCGCAGCCAGGGCTCGCAGCAATGCCTCCAGCGCCCTGGTGTGCGAGTACTGTCGCTCCCCCATGAGTTGAGCAGCCGCAGCCCGCTGGAGCGGGTCAACCGCAGTTTCGAGGATCAATAACAGTGCATTGAAGTCCCACTGGGCCAGGGCCTCACCAGCTGCTGCCCGCACCTCAGCCGATTCGTCATTGGAACGGGCGTCGAGCAGAGGCCGCAGCGCTCCCCTGTCCCTGATCTCCCCCAGGGCCAGTGCAACTGCTGATCGAACCAGTGAGGAGGGGTCAGAACTGAGAATGGGTACGAGCTTGTCTGACGCTGTCGGGTACTTTCGTTCCCCGATGAGCTGGGCCGCCGCGGCCCGCTGGGCCGGGTCCTCTGCGCTTTGGAGGATCTCCAGCAAGGCGGCGAAGTCCCACGCGGCGAGGGCCTCGTCTGCGGCCGCCCTGACGTCGGCTGATTCGTCGTCGGACCGGGCGTCGAGCAGGGGCCGCAGAGCGACGTCGTTCCTGATCGCGCCCAGGGCCAGCGCCACTTCGCCGCGCACTTCCGGAGTGGGGTCGGAGAAGAGAACAGGCAACATCCTTTCTGCAGTCCACCCGGTTCCCAGAGAGCCCAGCGCCCGGGCCACGGCCTCTCGGACGGCAGCGTCCGGGTCTGCTTCCAGGACCTGCAACAGCGGCCCCTCAGCCTTGTCCTTCCCCAGGATGGCCAGGGTGTCTGCCGCTGCCGTCCTGACCAGCGGGTCCTCATCCAGAGCCAGAGCGTGTATCAATGCGTCCAGCGCCTCGGGGTCGGCCACCACGCCGAGGCCGTAGGCTGACGCCGCCCTCATGAGGGGATCTACATGCTCCAGCAGAACCCCTATGAAGTGATCGAGGGCCAGCGCGCTCAGGACTGCTTGTGCGGCGCGTCGGGCGCCACTGTCCCCCGTGATGTCTATCGCTTGGAACAGCTGGAGCAGCGCTTCCGGATCGTCCATGTCGCCCCGCATGACAGTCACCGCGTCCCGCACTTCCGGGACCGAACTGGTGGTCAACTCGTCGAGCGTAACCTCCAGCGCGTGGTTGACGTCCGTGTCGGTGAAAGCGTCCCGCGGTACGGGGTCGATGGTCACCCAGCCCGGACCGTCCAGTGCGACCTCCGCCCACTGGTGGGCCTGGTTTCGATGGACGGTCTGCGTGTCCGGCTGCCTTGCCACGACCCAGCCACCCACGACCCGGGCCGGGATCCCCGCTGCTCTGGCGAGCACTACGAAAGCGCTGCTGAAGTTGCTGCCGGTGCCAACGCGATGGTCGAACAGGAACCGGTCAACCGGGTCCTGGACTGCAGCCTGCTCGAGTGTCCCTTCTTCAGTTCCGGCAGCCCCGAGAACGAATTCCTCCTGCAGGTAGACCTGGAGCAGCAGGGCCTTCAGGTAGGGAGACTCGGCGCCCCCGATCCGCCCAGCCAACTCATGGACGCGCGACGGAAGCTCTTCCGGCAGCTGGAGATAGGTCGGGTCCGCAACTAGGGGAGCGTCGATCTTGTCACGCAGGGCGAACAACGGAAGAGTGGACTCGAGCCGGTAGTTGGGCACGGGACTGTCGGCGCTCAGGGTCTCGCTGAAAGGGAAGTAGGTCGCGGGCGTATCGATGCTGCGCAGGTTCCTGGTTATCGGGAGCACACCCGCTCCGAGACTGTCCTGCCCTTCGACGGGCGATACCACGATGCTGTCGGTGAACTCGTGGAGCGGGGTCTCCGTGGGCAGGTGCAATTCATCTATCACAGGCCCCAAGGCATCCAGGACAGGGGCATCCTTGTCCAGCGTCACGCCGGGCTGGTCTCGCTGGTTCCACGTCCCGCCAGAGTAGGTGTCTGTCAATCGCCAAGGTCATTAGGCCAGTCGTCGCCACAGTCATTAGGCCACCCTGAGCACGGCTGACTAGGACTTGTATCAGGTCGCGGTTGGCGGGTCAAACACCCCCTTCGGCGCCGAGATGGCACGGTGCGGCGAGAGCCGTTCGCGGTAGCTCTGGCCTTCGATGACGATCTGGTAGCTGGCGTTGGCGAGGCGGTCGAGGGCGCTGTTGCCGAGGATGGGGTCCTCGAAGAGGCTGAGCCATTCCTCGACGGCGCGGTTGGAGGTGATGATGAAGCTGGAGACGCGGTGTCTGCTGATGATCAACTGGTAGAGGTCGGCGGACTGCTGCGCGGTGAGGCGGTGGAGCCCGAGGTCGTCGAGGATGAGCAGGTCGGGGGAGAGGAAGGAGCGGAATGCCCGGTCGAGGGAGTTGTCGACCCTTGCCTGGGTCATGGTGCGGAAGAAGTCGTCGGCGTGGATGAAGCGCACGGTGTAGCCGGAGCGGATGGCGGCATAGCCGAGGGCCTGTGCGAGGAAGCTCTTGCCGACGCCAGCAGGGCCGAGCAGCAGGACGTGCTCGTGCTTGATGAGGAACTCCAGGGAGAACACGGCGTCCAGCAGACGGCGGTCCAGAGTGACGGACGCTGTCCAGTCGAAGTCTTCGAGCCTGCAGGTCTCCTCGAAGCCGGCGCTGCGGAGCCGGAGGTCGATGCGCCGGTGCTCGCGGCGGTTGACCTCGTCAGCGAGGATGATCTCGAGGAACGATGCGTAGTCGAGCTGCTCCCTGCGGGCGAGGGCGATGCGTTCAGGCAGGGTGTCCAGCATCGCGCTGAGCTTGAGCCGCTTGAGCAGCGGAGAGAGTTCGGCATTGCGGGTCATGATTGACCTCCCGTTGTTGAGTGATTGCTGAAGGCGAAGACGCTGCCGGGGCGGGTGAAGCGCCCCGGAGGCAACGGCTGTGGGTGCTCCTGCACCTCGGCCTGCTCCAGGGCCTCCACCAGGATGCGCTCGACGCGGCGCACGTCGATGAGGTCGACGGCCAGGGCCTTGCGGCAGGCGTCGTCGAGGCGCTGGGACGTGTAGCGCTGGCCGAGGCGCAGCAGCTTGTGGCCCTGGCGTATCTTCGCCCACGGCCATGGGCCGTCGAAGAGACGCTCGGCGAGTTCAGCCACTGCGGAACCGTGCTCGGCCGCGCCGCGTTTGATCCAGTCCGGAGCTCGGAGCGTGTAGGGGGTCAGTTCAGCGGGATAGTCGGCGTGGTCGGTGGCACGACCACCGCGGGGCTGCCGCGGGTGGACCTTGATCAGCCTGCCCCGGTGATAGATGCGCACCAGCTTGTTGCCCAGCCCGATCTCCACCTGCTGGCCCGGGGGGCAGAGGGTCGTCGGCACCGAATAGAGGGCATACTGGCAGGACACGTGGTGGTCGGGATGCACCTTGGCTGTGCGCCAATCGGTAATCTCGTAGGGCACACCGTCCCACGCGAGCAGGGCATCGCGCTCCTCCGCCTTGAAGACCGCCAGCGGCTGCCGTCGGGTGGTGCCGTGCACCCGATGTCCGGCGACGTCACGACACCAGCGCGCAGCCTCATCCCGCACGTGGGTCAGGTCCCTGAAACTGCCGCCCTTGAAGAACCGCTCCCGCACGTATTGGACCCCGCGTTCCACTCGGGGCTTGTCCTTGGGGTGGCGCACTCGCGCCGGGTCGCAGATGAAACCCCGGTGCTGGGCATACTCCAGGAATCCGCGCGTCAGCCGGGGATTGAGCGCGTCGGCACCCGCCACCGCGGCAGGAAAGTTGTCGATGACCAGGTAGCGGGGAACGCCGTCGAAGAAGGCCCACGCCGCTTCCAGCCCCGCGATCACGTCCTCCAGCTTCTGACCGTAGGTCGGCCAGACGAAGCTGTGCCGAGAGTGGGACAGCACCACGATCAGCGCCCACACCGTCCGGTTGCGGCCGGTCTCCGGATCGGGCAGCCGTCCCAACCGTCCGAAGTCCAGTTCTGCCACTTCTCCCGGCGCGGTGGACTCCATGCGAACGGTCGCCCGACTGCGTCGCTGCCAGTTGCGCCGTTGGATGAAGCGCCTCAGCGTCGTGTAGGAGACTCGGCAGCCCCGTTCCTCCAGCAACTCGAGGATACGCGTCAGCTGAAGACGGTCCACCGTGAGCCACTGGTATATCTGCTCAGCCCAGGGAACCAGTTGGCCGTCGACCGGTCGCGGCGAACTCCGAGGGCCGGAACGCCCCATCGCCGCCAGACGGCTGAGCTGCTCCTCCGTGGGGGCTGGACCGCTCTCGCATACGCCAGCCTCCAGGGCCGCGTCCACATACTTGCGAACCGTCTCTCGCGACAGCCCGGTCCCCGACGCTATGTGCCGCTGGCTGTTCCCCCTCTGCCACCGCCGGATAACTTCCTCTATGTCCACTCTGGACACCTCCCTGTAAGCCATCACCGCTCCTCGCTATGAAGTGCGGCTATGCTCTCGGATTCGGTGCCCAGGGGTGGCCTAAAGACCTTGGCGATTCCTCCGTTTACTGGCCTAATGTTCGTGGCGTTTGACAGGTGTCGCCAGTGGCCGTCCTGAGGTACCTCGTATGGATCGCGCCGGCCACCTGGAACGCCGGAGCGTTCTGCGGTGGGTCGGCCTGCACCGCCGTGACCCCCGATAGCAGGGAGGTATCCGAGAGACGAGCCCCGGCAGCGGTCGCCGAGCCCGTGGTCTGCCCGGACGATGCGCCGTCCACCTGCAGGTAGCTGCTCACAGCCGCCGCGAAGTTCGCCGGCACCTGAAGGAGATGCGTTCGCGGGAACAGGAGCAACCCGTCGATAGGCTTCGTGTCGAGAAAGCCGAACACACCGGCGGCGGCCAGCCAGACAGCCAGGGTCACCGCCAGCAGCCTCCAGTTGAGCAGCCCGGCGATGGTCAACGACAGAAAGAACGCTGCCAGAAGCACCAGGCTTGCAGACTCCAGGTAGGTACGCTGCACCATGTGCTCGTCGTACGAGACTCCGTTGCCAAGGACCCCGGAGAATGACAGATACGCCCCGATCAGGAGCAGGACGGCCGCCGCCAGAACGCCAACCGCGAGGACCCACGAAGGCCGGAGGGAGGCCCTGCGTATCGGCCAGCCTGCAGATGCGAGCAGAACAGCAACGGCAAGGAGGATGGATACGGCGAGGACCAGGAACTCGAGCAGGTCCACGCCGTTGGGTACGCCGAACCTTCTCTCATCCGACGGATTGACCGCCAGTATGTCCCGGGGACCTGTCGACACCAGGGATACGATGGACTCGAGCAGGAGGAAGAAGCCCACCAAGGCTGCCGAGAGCAGGACCAGGAGCCCCACCTGCCGTGCAGGGCCGCTGGTTGGCAGCCCCGCACGGCTGATAGTCATGCTTCGCATGGAGCGATCATCCAAACTGGGCGCAGCTCGCGCCCGAGGTTCTCCAGCAAGACGTGTCTTAGAGGGCGGAGACGATGCGGACAGAAGGCCTCGCGGCAATAGCGAGGCCTTCTGCTATCGGGCACAGCCATTCTGGAATACCTCTATGAATCTCTCCGACTGTCTGCGTACTCCGAGGCGGCATCGCGATGTTGGACGATCGGATCTCGGAGCGTTTCACTCATTCCGTTCAGCGCATTGCACTCACCTTCGTCCAGGTGGTCATCCATCATGAATATCTGGTGGGTTTCGCGATAGTTCGTGCCGGTGCGGTATAGGGCTTCTGGGTCTGCTTCCGCCGCAACGCGTAGTTCGCAGATGTACTCACGGTCCTCAATGAAGTTCTCGCTGGTCTCCTCGTCCTGTAGTCAGTAGATAATGACGCCGATCAGAAGTGCGACCGGTCACTACCGTTAGGATTGTTCCGATTCGCATGAGGGCGGACACGTCGGTTACCTACTCTACACGCTAATGCAGAGCGGCGGACACTTCGGCGCATCAATGGTGAGTCTCAACGCCCACCCCGACAACTATGCCCGTCCAGAACAGCGCGAGCAGCGCCACGACCATCTTCGCACGGGAGGCTGTCGTGCTCGTATCTATGCGGATGAGCGCCAGGGTCGCGACCGCCGCGCCGAGTACGCCGGTCCCCCTCCTGGCCGCGTCCGCGATCTGGAATGTGTTCTCTCAATTCGAACCACGGCCAATGGTCACTCCACGGCAGGGCGAGCACGCCCCCTCAGTGCGTTTCGAAGATAGCCTGGTACTGCTCGACCTTCGCAAGCGTTGCGCTCCGCTCCCTGGGGGTCGGGTTGCGCGGGTCTCTTGCAAGCGGCAGCGGACCCAACTTCAGCAGCGAGGCCATCAGCAGGAGGCGGGCCTTGTTCGCATCGAGGTTCGAGCCCTGCACGAAGACGTCGCCCGGCCGCTGCGGCACCCGCCCGCCCGGGTCGGCGCGTCCCACCGTCACCGTGGGGATGCCGTGAAAGGCAGCGCGCCTCAGGGCTCTCATCTGCGATTCGGTCCCGACGCCGTACGGGTTGAGGCCTTCCATGACGAAACCGTGCAGCCTCTGGACGAGCGGGTCTGCGCTGCGCCTGTTAGCGACGCCCTTCTCGATCCTCGCGATGATGTCCACTTCTCCATCGGGATCGCCGAATGGATCGACGGACATGTAGGCGCCGGACTTGACGATATGGACGTACGGCACCGCCTCCGGCAGCAGGGCTCCATCCCCGTCCCTGACGCGGATAGGACCGGTCTCCGTCTCGTGCGCCTCTGGGAACAGGTCCAGCCGGACATCGGAGCCGGCTCCCCGCCTGTAGGTGGGGGCGTACCACAACGTCACCGGCGGGCCGATCGTGCCCAGCACGCCTCCATGGCCGCCCGTCGCCTTGTAGCCGCCCGGCCGGGCGTCGCCCTTCTTCAGCTCACGCGCCGCGAAGATCTGCTGGTCAAGGATCCCAACGGCGCCCACGCCATGCCCGAGCCCCGAGGCGATGTAGCTGACCGCGTCCACGATGTTGCGGTCGCCGTCATTCGCCAGTTGCCCATGCGGCCGCTGCGCCGCCAGGCCGACGAAGGGCAGGTCGGTGCCGACCACGATGCTCAGCCAGTACAGCGTCTCCTCCACCGTGGGGCTGCCCTCGAGCCAGACGGCGCCCGCGTAGCCGCCCGGCGCAAGGGTCTCCCGGACGGTGTTCGTCACCCGGGCCAGCGCTCCCGGCGGGGGCTGGTGGGACACGGGATAAGGCTTGTAGGGGAAGTAGTCGACGCCGGAGACCTCGCCCTGTCCGGTGTAGCCTCCGGGCGGGAGCGCGCGCACGAAGGTGTAGTCAGCCATACGGTCCAGGATGCTGCCTTCTCCATGATCGTCGCGGCCAGACACGGTGCGGTCGATCTCCTCGAAGATCCGGGAGGCATCCGGGTAGAAGAACTGCCGCCCTCCGTAGCCCAGCGTTCGGTCATAGAGGTCGGCCTCTTCAAATGGAACGCCGTGCTGCGTCCCGTCAGCGCGACGCCCCATGTAGGGAAGCAGGTACGGCCCATCTTCGGGGCGCAGTTCGACTTCGTAGTACTCCCTGCCGTCGTCGACGTAGTGCTCCTTCGCATCCGCCTCGAGGGGATGCGCCGTGTACTTGCGCACCCGCACGGTCACCGGCTCGTAGAGCGTCTGCGCCGCCAGATGGTCGTACCGGCCCTCCAGCGGCCTGTCGCCCGGCAGCCTGGCCTTGCGGGAGGTAACGAGAGTCGGAGCGTTCGCTATCGTCGAGGTGGGGCCTGAGAATACGGCGATCCGAGGCTTAGGCATGGAGTTCTCCTGTGTGACCCTGAGCGGTCACCGGGATTGTAAGCCCGAACGGGCCAGACATTTCCCCAACCCACTTCGATCCGGCGCCTCAGTGACGCAGTCCCAGCCGAGCAGTATGTAGGCGGTCGGGGCTTACCCGAACAGCGTGGCGATGCGCTCACCGACGATCTCCGCCTCACCGTCCCTTAGGCCGAATACGTGGATGTCCATGTGCGAAGCGCCGTCGCGGACGCGCGTCCATATCGGTGGGTCACCAGCTTTGAGCTCGTCTACAACCGAGTGCAGGCTCCTGCCCGCAACCGCAGGGTCGCACTCGATACGCACGCCGAACGGATGATGGCCGACGACGTTGGGTATCAGCCGCGCCTCGAGTCCATCGATGCCCTGTAGCCGCTCGACAAGCGCGTCGCTCTTGCGCTCGGCGTCAGCCAGGCGCGACTCGTGGTCCAACGTCATCCAGCGGTGTACGGCGGCAGCGGCGCCGACGATCTCCTGTCGGTCGATCTTCTGAGGCCTGCCGATGCCGCGTACGCGCCTGCCTTCGTAACTGACAAAGGTCTGGAGCGACAGCTTGCGTATCGTTTCCGCGTCGCCCAGAGCAAGGCCGGTCGATTGGGGCGCGCCGATGTACTTGGTGGCGACGCACTGAAGGGCCGCGCCCATCCGTACGTACTTGCCGATGTTCTCCAGCGGATACACCTGCCCGGCCGCATCGACCATCACTGGCACACCTGCGGCCTTTGCGATGCGAATCGTCTCCTCCAGCGACAGCACGGCTGGGTCACGCGCCTCCTCGACCATGTAGTAGTGGACGGCGGCCGTCCGCCCGCTGATTGCGCGCTCGAGGTCTTCCCCGCTGGTCCCGTCGTCGGAGCCGTATTCAACGATGCGCGCTCCGGCCAGTTCCAAGCAGCGGTCGTACCAATAGCGTTGGCGCTTCTGGATGAGCACCTCGTTACGCATCCCCGTCGTGTCGGGCAACTGCTGGATCCTGTCGTCATCGTCGCCTGCCATGAATGCGGCGGTGGCAAGGGTGAGTGCGGAGCCTGCGCCGGAAGTGACGTAGGCGGCGGGCACGTTAACCGCCTCGGCGATGTATGCACCCACGCGCTCTTCCAGTTCCGTCAACGGGACGTAGGCGTCCGCGGCGGACGCCATCGCATCCGTCACCTCAGGGGGAGGAGTGGAGCCGCCAAGCAGCGTGAGGCTGCCAATGGCGTTGATGATGGGGCGTACCCCGAATTGCTTGTAGATTTCACCCCACTCCCTCGTCGTCATCACGGCCTCCTGCCTCCAGCATCTCAAAGGCATTGTCGCATCAAGGCGGGGTCAGGCAACGCACAGCAAATTGCGCGGCTGCCATGACCTTGCCGATACCGCCGAAAACTAACCACTGGAGTAACACAGCACGCAGCATTTAGGCGTGCTTACAAGCAGAGATAGTGGTTTGTTGGTGCCCCCAGCGGGATTCGAACCCGCGATCTCCACCTTGAAAGGGTGGCGTCCTAGGCCGCTAGACTATAGGGGCACGCGTGCGGCGCGCCTGTGGCAGGCGCTCTACGGGTAGATGGCCAGTTGTTCCAGCCCCGTCGCCTCCGGCAGCCCGAACATGAGGTTCATGTTCTGCACCGCCTGTCCCGCCGCGCCCTTGACGAGATTGTCCAGCGCGGAGAAGACGACCAGCTTTCCCGTGTGCCTGTCCACCGTAGGATAAACCAGGCAGTCGTTGTTGCCCCAGGTCTGCTTCGTCTGGGGCGACTTGTCCGTCACCTTCACGAACGGCTCCTCGCGGTAGTACTCCAGGTAGAGCTCGGTCACCGAGGCCGAAGCCTCCTCGACCGAGCCGAACGTGCCGTCGACGAAGTCGGCGTAGATCGTGTCGAGGATGCCGCGCGTCATCGGGATGAGGTGCGGCTGGAAGAGAACCTTCGGCGCATAGCCGTCCTTGATGCGGCGCAGCTCCTGCGTGATCTCCGGCAGGTGGCGGTGGCCACCGACCGCGTACGCGAACACGTTCTCGTTGACCTCAGAGAAGTGCGTCGTCATGCTCAAGCCGCGACCCGCGCCCGACACGCCGGACTTGCAGTCGACCACGATTTGCTCGCCGATGAGGCCCTTCTCGACCACCGGCGCGAGCGCCAGCAACGCGGCAGTGGGGTAGCAGCCCGGGTTCGCGACGAGTTGCGCCGAGGAGATGCCGTCCCTGTCCAGCTCCGTGAGACCGTAGACGGACGTCTCCAGCAGGTCGGGAGCGGGATGCTCTGCGCCGTACCAGCGCGCGTACTCGTCGGGGTCGTGCAGACGGAAGTCGGCGGAGATGTCGACGACCTTCACGCCGTCCCGTGCGAACGGGACGCACGCCTCAGCAGAGGCAACCTGCGGCAGCGCCGAGAACACGACATCCACGCTGCGCGTGATCTCCGGCTCGATGGTGATGTCCATGCGCGACAGGTGCGGCAGCGCGTCGCCCAGTTCCTCGCCGGCCTGGCTGCGCCCCGTGACGCTGACGACTTCCGCCTCAGGATGGCGGTACAGGATGCGCGCAAGCTCGATGCCCGCATACCCCGTCACGTTGATGATGCCTATCTTCATATACCCTCACCCTGTCTCGTCATTCCCTCCCTGTAGGGGCGCCCCTTGTGGGTGCCCTTCCAAGGCAAGCAACTATTCTCGCAGTCCATTATAGAGGAGAAGATCACGCCCCCAACGGCACGAGCTTCTTGTGGAACGGCTGCACGATGGCCTCGGCCTGCAGCCGCATCTGCTCCAGCATCTCGTCCGCACCGCACGCGGGGTTGAACACGAACTTCGACGCGCCCGCGTCGATGTACTCGCGCAGCCGCGACATGATCTGGTCCGGCGTGCCGAGCAGGTTCAATTGCTCCGGCGGCACATCGGAACGGCGGCGCAGCAGATAGCGCTCCTTGATGTGTTCCGGCACGCTGCCGCTCTCCACGAGGTAGCTGTTGATCTGCAGGCCGAAATGGTCGTGCTCGATCTCGCGTCCCACCTCCGCGGCATACTCCTGGATGCGCGCGATGCCTGCCGCGACCTCCTCCGGTGTGATCTGCGTCGGCAGCCAGCCGTTGCCCAGCCTGCCCGTACGGCGCAGCCCTGCCTCTGACCTGCTGCCCATCCATATCGGCAAGTTCGCCTGCTTCGGTCGAACGCCTATTGTCGCGTCCGTCAGCTTGATGAACTCGCTCTCGTAGGTGACGCGATCCTCCGTCCACAGGCGACGCATGATGTGGATGGCCTCGTCGAGCCGCCTGCCGCGGTCGCGCTTGCGGACGCCCATCGCCTCGTATTCCGCGGGCGACTCTTGCCCGACGCCGACCCCCAGCACGAGGCGTCCGTCGGAGAGCAGGTCTATCGTGGCGAGCTCGCGGGCCGCGGTGACCGGGCTGCGCATAGACATCAGCAGCACGCCGGTGCCGAACTTCAGCTTCTCCGAACGTCCGGTGACGATGGCCATGCCCGCGATGGGGTCCATCCTCCACGCCGCGCCGACGATGCGGTCCGAGAACCAGATGGAGTCCCAGTCCAGCTCCTCGGCGGCGTCGATGTAGCGCAGGAACGTCTCGCGCCCCTCACGCGCCATCACCGAGGCCCCGGACAGCCCTATCTTCACCGACATGCCATCCTCCGCCCGTCATGGTTGGAAACAGCCCGTCCGTCTACAACGCCTGATTCTATCAGCAGTGCGTTCGTGGGGCTGTGTCAGCATGTCAAACTCGCCTTAAACGAAGCGCCCCGGCTCCATGAAGGAGCCGAGGCGCCCGTCCTTTCCCCATGTCAGCACCGCCGGAGCGGAGCCTCCACGAGGTGCACCCTGCCGCGCCTCCCGCAAGGACCCACCACTGAGGTCCCACGGGACACCGCGGGGCGACCGACATCGACCGGCCGGTCCCTAGCGGCGAGCAGCGGGTGACGCAGCAGTGCTAGGTAATGATGTATGCACTACGGATCACCCCCTTTCTGCGGCCTATCGCCGCACGCGCCATATTAGGGGTCGAATCCTCGCTTGCCAAGTCCATGTCATGCAGTTTTCGGTCGATATGCGCACTCATCTGTAGTGCAGCATCGGCGAGTAGTAATAGGCTCACCGCATGATGCGAACCCTCGCTCCATTCCTCATTCTGCTCGCACTGCTGACCGCAGCCTGCGCACCATCTTCCGATCAGGACGGCAGGATCGTTGAGCTGGAAGCCACGATCGAGACCCTGCGGGCCACGCCAGCAACAGTCTCCGGCCTGCCACAGGTGCGCCTCGTGAAGGCGTTCGACGGAGACTCGGGCATAGCAGCGGATGAGAACGGCCAGTTCGAGTTCAGGCTGTTCGGCATCGACGCGCCCGAGCGCGACGACGTTTCCCAGGCAGCGCTGGTGGCCCTGATAGACGGGTTCGGCAGCGACCTCTACGCAGAAGAAAGAGACGTTGACAGGTTCGGACGAAGAGTAGTTGTGTTCCAAACGAGCGACGGCTCACGCTCAGTGAACGTCGAGATGGTGCGCCAGGGCTACGCCTATGCCTACCTCGACTTCGGTGAGTTGGAAGGCGTCGTCGCAGCCGAAGCCGAGGCTCAGGCGAACCGGCGCGGTGTATGGCGCGCGTCTCAGTAGCCCCAGGAGGCCGCACTCGACCAGCCCGCCCCTACCCGTCCCCCTTCGCCCACGCAGCGACTTCCGCATACGGGCCGCGCAGCGCCCGCGAGAGCATCCCGCGACGCGGACCGCACGCTCTACAGTAGAGGCCGCGCAGCACGCGGAAGCGCACGATGCGCAAGCCGCAGCCGGGACACTCCAGCCCCGAGCAGCGACGATTCTGCGCGGGCTCCGGCGCGAGCACGGGGCCACGATGTGCTGTTGCCCGCGGATCTGCCCCCAGCTTCACCGCCCACGCCTTCCACCGCTCGCCGTGAGGACGCCGTCCCCTGCCTACCGCAACGTGTGCTAACTCGTGCCGAAGCGTCGCCTGCGCCTGCTCGTGGTCGAGCCATGCGGAGAGCCGGATGAGTCGCCGGTCGTGGTATGCCTTGCCAAGCACTCTTCGTAGACGCCGCGACCACTCCAGCGCCGGTTGCGGCGATATGCCGTGCTCCTCGCACAACGCCGTCAGCAGACGCTCCACCGAGGCGCGTTCGAGCGGCGAGATGGGGCGCGGCTCGCTCACAACGGCTTGTGGCTGAGCGTGGCGGTCGGGATGCGCGGGTCGTCCTCGCGAAGATGGCGCGGACGCTCCGGACACTGTTCGCTCAGCGGGCAGGCGTGGCAGAGCGGCCGCTGCGCCTTGCAGACCCGGCGTCCGTGCGTGATGAGGTAGACGTGCAGGTTCAGGACGCGCTCCGGCGCGATGGCCTGCTCCAGTACGTCGTGCGCTTCGTCCGCCGTCACCTTCGGTCCGATGAGCGCAAGCCGTTTCGACACGCGGTAGATGTGCGTGTCGACCGCCATCGCGGGCTGCCCCATCGAGAACGACAGCACGACGCCCGCCGTCTTCGGGCCGACGCCCGGCATGGCGCGCAGCCACGCCTTCGCCTCCTCGAGCGGCATGGCTTCGAGGAACGAGATGTCGAACCCGCCGGTGCGCTCGCGGACGGAGCGGAGCACGTCCTGGATGCGCGGCGCCTTCTGGTTGGCGAGCCCGCCACTGCGGATCGTATCCGCCAGGTCCGCTTCCGGCGCGTTTAGCACGTCCTCCCACGTCTCGTAGCGGTCGGAGAGCGCGGCGAACGCCCGCTCCGCGTTGAGGTCGGACGTGTGCTGCGACAGAATCGTCCACACGAGTTCGGACATGCCGTCGAGCCGCTGCCGGCGGCTCGGGACGCCGTAGTAGTCCTCGAGCAGGTCGTAGACCTCGTCCAGCGTGTACGGCTTGACGCCACGCACACTGCGCGGGCGCAGCACCTTGCGGCGGGTCCTGCGCGGCGCGGTCGTCATTCGATGCCCGTCAGGTGCGCCACGTCGTTGTGGGACGCTAGCCGCACGGCCCCGTCCTCAATGTCCAGCGCCGTCAGCGAGGCGTACGACGTCTTGATCCATTCGTCGCGGTGCGACGAGTCAGGCAGGCCCTGCGCGATGGCGACCGCCATCCGCACCGGCGAGTCGTGCGTCGTGGCAACGACCGTCCCTTCCAGGTGTGCGGCCGCCATGTCGCGGATGAAGCGCTCGATGCGCCCTCGGAGCGCGGCGAGGTTCTCGCCGCCGTCGAACGTGACGTTCTGCGGCTCGGTGCGCCAGCGGTGCAGCAGGTCCGGGTCGTCCCGCATCACGTCGGCGACGAACGCGCCCGCGTACCGTCCGTAGTCGAGGTCGCGAAGCAGGCGGCGACGACGCACGGGCAGGCCGAGCGTGTCGGCGAGCGGCTGGGCGGTCTGGCGGGCGCGCCACGCAGGCGAGGCGTACACGGCGGTGATGGGCTCGGCGGCGAGGCGCTCGGTAAGCGCGGTAACCTGCGCCCTGCCCACATCGTCCAGTCCGCCGCCGCCCTGCACGCGCCCCTGCACGTTCCAGGAAGTGCGGCCATGGCGGACAAGGATCAAGCGAAGCATGGGTCAGGATTGTAGCGCGGCGGAGCGGTTCGTGGTGAGCCTAAAGCCCTCACTGGATGTACTCGCGGACGGCCTCGCCGTAGCGCTCGTCGAAGGCATGGCGTAGGCGGTCGAAGAGAGCACGGTACTCCGCGGAGTCGAGCGTATCCGTCGTCATGATGACGGCGTCCTCGTGATTGTCGGCGTAGTAGCGGCGCCGGAGTCCTGCCTCATGGAAGCCGTACTTGGCGTAGAGCGCGATGGCGGGTTCGTTGGAGACGCGCGCCTCCAGGGTCACCACTTGGGCGCCGCGCGCCATCCCTATCTCGATCGCGCCGATGACCAGCAGCTCGCCGAGTCCGCGCCGCCGGTACTCCTCGCGCACGGCGACGGATACGATGTGCGCCTCGCCCGCCATGTGCCATACGCCGAGGAACCCGGCGAGGAACCGCCGCTGCTCGGGCGGCTCGGGTTTGTTGCGACGGAAGAGGCGGCGGAGTGCGCCCTGCTTGCGCTTGGCGGTGACGTACTCCCCGTCCCGTACACAGACGAGGTATTCCGCGGTGCGGTTCCGCATCTCGCGGCGGTAGTTGGTGGGGGGCCAGAGGGTGGGGAACGCTTCGCGCTCCATGTCGGCGACCTGGTCGAGGTCGTCCCAGTCCATGGGGCGCAATGAGTAGGGGAGCACTGCTTCTCGGCGCACGTCGTCAGAACCACCTGCAGGGAACGCGCCTGATTCTAGCATCCGCTGCACGAAGGCGGGTGGCCCCATACACCTCATCTCTCTGTCTCTCACTCCTACGGCAAGCAGCAACCACAGCGTCTTAACGAGTCCCCCAAGGTGGCGTATACTAATCAGGATTCGTACCCTTGATATCTGTCCCGTAACCCTCGATGCGAAGAATCCTCTGGCGCATAACGAAACTCGCCGCCCTGGAAAAGGGACGGCTCATCATAGCCTGGGGCTCGCTCATAACCGCGTCGGTGCTCTTTCTTTCTGTGCCCCGGCTGGTGGGCAACGCGGTCGACGCCGCGGTCGGCGCCGAGGGGCAGGGAGACAGCGGCGACCTCGTACGCCTGGGCCTGCTGGTGATCGGAGTCATCGCCGCGCGGAGCGTCTTTAACTACGGAAACCTCTACATGGCGGAGGCCGTCTCCCAACGTGTCGCCTACCGCATCCGCAACCTGCTGTACGACAAGCTGCAGCATCTGAGTTTCGCGTTTCACGACCGGGAGCACACGGGCAACCTGATGTCCAAGTCCACGGTGGACGTGGAGATGACGCGGATGTTCGTGAGCATGGGGCTCATCCGTGCCGGGCAGATAGTCCTGTTCACCGCAGGCTCCGCGACGATGATGATGCTGACGGACGTGCCGCTGGCGCTCATCAGCCTCTCCTTCGCTCCCATCATCGCCGCCCGCGCCATCTGGGCGAGCAGGCGGATGCGCCACATGTGGCTCCAGACGCAGATAGAGATGGGCAAGCTCACCACCGTGCTGCAGGAGAACCTCTCCGGCCAGCGCGTCGTCAAGGCGTTCGGCGCGGAGGACCACGAGGAGCGGAAGTTCCGGGCCCAGAACGACGAGGTGTTCAACCGCACGTTCGAGGTTCAGAAGGCGCAGTCGTTCAACACCTCGCTCATGCAGATCGTCTTCTGGAGCGCGTCCGGCGTCATCCTCTGGTTCGGCGGGAGGGCCGTCATTGAAGGCCGCATGACGCCGGGCGAGTTGACGGAGTTCTTCCTCTACATCAGCCTGCTCGTGCAGCCCATCCGCATGCTCGGCTTCCTCGTCAACACATTCGCCCGGGCGGCGTCCGCCGGCGAGCGTGTGTTCGCAGTGCTCGACGCCGATTCGCCCGTACGGGACCTGCCGGAGGCTGCGCCCATCGGCGAAGTGCGCGGCCACGTGCGCTTCGAGAACGTCTCCTTTGGCTACACCAGCCGCGAGGCCGTGCGGAACGTCTCGTTCGAGGCCGAGCCGGGACAAGTGACCGCGCTCATGGGCGCTCCGGGTTCCGGCAAGACCACGCTGATGAGCCTGCTCGCGCGCTTCTACGACCCGGACGGCGGGCGCGTCACCATAGACGGCAAGGACATCCGCGAGTGCCAGCTCGCTTCACTGCGGTCGGCCATCGGCATCGTTCAGCAGGACGTCTTCCTGTTCAGCGCGACGGTGGCGGAGAACATCGCCTACGGACGCGAAGACGCGACGATGGACGACATCATCACCGCGGCCAGGACCGCCCAGATCCACGACGAGATCATGGCGCTGCCGGAAGGCTACGAGACGGTCATCGGCGAGCGAGGTGTCTCGCTCTCCGGCGGCCAGCGGCAGCGGCTCTCCATCGCGCGAACGCTGGCGCTCGACCCGCCGATACTCGTACTCGACGACTCGACGTCGAGCGTCGACGCCGGCACGGAGTCGGGCATCCAGGACGCGATGGCGGAGGTGGTGAAGGACCGGACGACGTTCATCATCGCGCACCGGCTCTCGTCCATCCAGCACGCCGGGCTCGTCATCGTGATGCAGAACGGCGAGATCGGCGAGATGGGGTCGCCTGACGAGTTGATCGAGTCAGGCGGGCTGTTCACGCACGTCACGGAGTTGCAGTACGCCACCAGCCTGAACGGCGTCGCCGCTGTGCGCATGGGTTCGCCTGCGCAGAGGAGAGCCACGCCATGATGATGAACACGGGCGGCGGCAACTGGATGACGCGCGGCCAGCAGGGTGACATCGACGAGGACGGCACGAAGTTGTACGACCAGCGTGTCATCCTGCGCATGCTCAGATACGTGGGCCCGTACAAGTTCCCGGTCTTCCTCGCCATGTTGGCCGTGGTCGTCTACACCGGCGCAACGGTTGCGATACCGCTCATCATCGCCATAGGGATAGACCGGTACATCGAGAACGGCAACGTCTCGGGGCTCAACACGCTCGCCATCTGGTTCGGTGTGGTGCTGGTTGTGCACTACGCCGCGAACTACACGCACCAGGTGCTGTTGGCGCGCGTAAGCCAGCGCGTCATCTACGACCTGCGGAACGACCTCTTCAAACACCTCCAGGACCTGCCGATGTCGTTCCACAACCGGCACAAGGTCGGCTCCGTGATGTCGCGCGCCCAGAACGACGTCTACCAGCTGCAGGAGTTCCTGGACATCGTCGTGCTGAGCATCGGCGACCTGCTGAGCCTCTCCGGCATCATCGCATTCATGCTGGTCAGGGACTGGCAACTCTCCCTGCTCTCGTTCGCCAGCCTGCCCATCCTAATGGTCATCATCTGGGTGTGGCAGAAGCACGCACGCCCCGCGTTCCTGCGCGTCCGCGTCGCCATCTCGCAGGTGAACGCATCGCTCGCTGAGAACCTGGACGGCGTGCGCGTCGTGCAGAGCATGAACCGCCAGCGGACGAACATGGGGGTGTTCGACGGACTGAACGATCGCCACCTGCAGACGAACCTGCGCGCCCAGCGGCTCGCCTCCTCGCTCATGCCGGTGGTCGAGATGTTCATGTCGTTCAGCCTCGCCGCTACCATCATCTTCGGCGGGAGGCTCGTGCTCGGCGGAACGCTGGGCGCGGGACAACTCGTGCAGTTCACCCTCTACATCCAACGCTTCTACGACCCGATCCGAAGCCTGACGATGCAGTTCACGCAATTGCAGCGCGCGATGGCTTCCGGCGCCCGCATCTTCGACCTGCTGGACACCGAGCCGGACCTGGTGGACGCTCCAGACGCCAGGCCGATGCCGCAGATACAGGGCGCGATCCGCTACGAGAACGTGTCATTCGCGTACGAGCCGGGCAAGTTCGTGTTGAACGACGTGGACCTCGACGTGGAGGCCGGCGAGACCATCGCGTTCGTGGGACGCACGGGCGCCGGGAAGACGACGATGGCCGCGCTCGTCTCCCGCTTCTTCGACGTGGTCGGCGGGCGCATCACGATCGACGGCCACGACGTGCGCGACGTAACGCGCGAGTCACTCGCGAAACAGATGGGCATCGTGCTGCAGGAGCCGTTCCAGTTCTCCGGCACCATCCTGGAGAACATCCGCTACAACCATCCGGAGGCGAGCGACGAGAAGGTGTACGAGGCCGCCAAAGCCGTGGGCCTGCACGACCACATCGCGAGCCTGCGAGACGGCTACGAGACGATGTTGGAGGAGCGCGGCGGCAACATGAGCCTCGGCCAGCGCCAACTTGTCAGCTTCGCCCGCGCACTCGTCGCAGACCCGCGCATCATCGTGCTCGACGAAGCGACAGCGAGCGTCGACACGCAGACCGAGCAGCTGATCCAGCAGGCGATAGGCAAGATGCTCCACGGGCGGACGGCCATCGTCATCGCGCACCGGCTCTCCACCATTCGCAACGCGGACAAGATCGTGGTGATGGAGAAGGGGCGCATCGTGGAACTGGGCAACCACGCCGAACTGGTCGCGCTCGGCGGGCTGTACGCACAGCAGCACGAGCTGCACGCGCGCCTCGCAGCATCCGGCGCCAAGCGGGACTACGCCCCCACCAACGAGTTCGACGACGAAGTCCCTGGTCTCGCCCCTGCGTAACGTCCCAGGAGTATGGAAACCACTGACTATTACGAACGGAGAGCACGCGGTCGGCATCCCGAACCGATCGATGAATGGGTAGAGAGGGTGTTGGCCAACCCCTACTACACTGAAGAACAGCAGGATGGCAGAGTGCGGTATTATGGGTTCATTGAGGAGCAGGGCAAGTGGCTCAGGGTCATCCTGGCCGACGGCAAGCTGCATAACCGCTTCTTCGACAGAGGCAAACTGAGAGAGTGGGGCAGGCCATGAAACCGGTAGTGAAGTACTTCGAGGACACCGACACACTCTCGGTCGACCTCGCGAGCCGCCCTGCCGCCGAGGCAGAGGAAGTTGCCGAAGACGTCATCATCGACTTTGACAGCGATGGCAACGTGGTGGGGTTCACCATCGAACATGCCAGCCGCCTGCTGGGCACGGCACTGAACGCCAAGCGCACTGCACACGCCCGGCGCTAGCGCCGGATCAGCCACGCCCTACCCACAGGCGAGGATCTCCTTCCCTGACGCTGCTTCACCGACCCCCGGCCATTGCGCCGGTAACGCCGCCTCTCCTACCCTGTACGCTCGCGCCGAGCGCAATCCCAGAACACAGAGGCACGCCGTGGCTGAACCCTACGAACTAACCCTCACTCAGGCCGCCGCCGAGGTCGCGGCAGGGCGGCTCTCATCCGTCGAACTGACTGAGTCGCTGCTAGCGCGCATCGAGGCTCTGGAGCCCCGCCTGCAGGCGTGGGCAACGCTCCTGCCGGAGCAGGCGCTCGCTGCAGCCCGCGCCGCCGACGCCGCAGGCGCGTCGCGTGGCCCGCTCGCTGGGGTGCCCTACGGCGCGAAGGACATCTTCGATACCGCGGGCATCCGCACGGCGGCAGGCTCGAAGATATGGGCCGAGCGCGTGCCGGACGCAGACGCCGCCCCCATCGCGCTCGCGCGCAACGCGGGCGCGGTCCTGCTCGGCAAGCTCCACACCACCGAGTTCGCCGACGGCGATCCCGCGCCCTGCTTCAACCCCTGGAACGCCGAGCACACGCCCGGCGGCTCCAGCACCGGCTCCGGCGTCGCCGTCGCGGCGCGCATGGTGCCGTGGGCATTCGGCTCGCAGACCGTCGGCTCCGTACTGCGCCCCGCCGCATACAACGGCGTCGTCGGCTTCAAGCCGACATTCGGACGCATCCCGCGCCTCGGCGTCGTGCCGATGGCCACCTCGTTCGACCACGTGGGCGTACTCGTGCGAAGCGTGGAGGACGTCGCGCTGCTGCTGAGCGTCCTCGCGCAGCACGACCCGGACGACCCGTACTGCGCCGACGTTCCCGCCGACGACTACGTCGCTGCCGTCAGTGGCGACCTGCCCGCGCCACGCCTTGGCCTCGTGCGGGGCTGGTTCGCGAACGAGGCAGACGCGGAGACGCGCCTCCTGATGGAGGAGACGGCGCAGGAACTCGCGAATGCAGGCGCTGTCGTCGAGGAGGTCGACCCCGGCGTCGACTTCGCGCGCGCCTACGCCTCGCACCGCATCATGCAGGAGTCGGAGATGGCCGTCTGGCACACCCCGCTCTACACCGGCAACGAGGAGTTGTACGGGCCGAAGATCACCGTCTACATCCAGAACGGCTTCTCGCACACCGCCCGGGACTACGTCGCGGCGTCGGACTACCGTCGTGAGGTGCAAAGCCTGGCGGCGAGCGCGATGGAACAGGTGGACGCCCTCATCATGCCGACCGCCTCCGGCCCTCCTCCCCGCGACCGCACGCAGACCGGCGACACGCGCTTCCAGAGTCCGTGGAGCTACACGGGGTTCCCCAGCATTTCGGTGCCCATCGGGCTCGCCAGCGATGGCCTGCCGCTCGGCGCGCAACTCGCCTGCGGCCCCTTCCGCGAGGCCCAACTGCTGCGCGCCGCGGCATGGGTTGAGCAGGCGCTGGGCGTCGAACTGAACCCGCCGCTGTAACAACCTCATCATTCCAGCGAACGCTGGAATCCAGAAGTGCGCGTCAGCGCACACAGGGAGCCGCTCCGAGAAGAGGGAGTGCAGAGGGAACCCTCTGCCACGGGCTTTAGCCCGCGGTGTGGGGGTGTCCCCCACATAGCGTTAGGGTGGGTGGGCGGGAAGGCTGCGCCAGCCAGCCCTAACCTAGCGGACGCGCTTGGTGAACCCGAAGCGGACGCGCTTGCCGTTGCGCGTCTCGTCCTTCTTGCTGACCCGCGCGACGAACTGCTCGGTCGTCTCGGCGGGTTTCTCTTTCTTCGCTTTCTTGATGCGGGGCATGGTCTGCTCGCTACTGAGTGAGGTGTGCGAGAGAGAGTATACCAGCACGGAGGTTGCGCCATCAGTCCGTTTCCGCAGACAGGCAGCGCGGGATATGATGTGTAGGCGAACCAGTTGGAGGACCGTAAATTGCCCGCGAACCGCACAAGTGTTATAGCCCGGCGTGACCTCGCCCTCCCGGCCGATGCGGCTCAACTGCTGGGTGCTGGTTGCGTCCGCGCGCTTGATACGGTTATCAAGGCCGTCGACGCAGAGGCGCGACGCAAACAGTGGCCGGTCGCCGGAACGCGGATACGCGTGGAGACGGACCCGGAAGACCACGGTGCACGGACTGTCGAGCTCGTTTTCATCCTTGACGCAGACCCCGAGGAGTCCGAGCGGGTGCTCGCGGGGTGCTACGGCGTGCTCGAAGCGTGCATCGGCCGCATGAACGGAGCAGTCCGTGAGCGGCTGATGAACACCTTGTTCTTCGACGTCGAAACCGCATGACGACTCCTGCAACCGCGCCACGCGACATACTGACGTTCGCGGAGTCACTGGTGAGCGGAGCATCGCCGGAAGCGGTGCGCGCCGGGTGTGACCGTGCCTATTACGCGGCATTCCTGTTCTGCCGCGAGCGCCTGCGACGCCGGGGACTGTTCGACCCTTCCTCCGGGGCTGGCGACCATCAAGCCCTGGCAGTGGCCCTTCGAAGATGGGAATTCGCCGCCGGCAACGACCTGCACCGCCTCCGTCGAAGCCGGAATCAGTATACGTACAGCCTTGATGAGGTCCGCCACGGCGGGCGCGGAGCGATTCCGCCACAGGGGATGCTCCGGCTGGCCCGGCACGTCATGGCTGCGGTCGAAAGACTGTAGACGAACGCTCGGCTCAGCGAGCGCTTACCGCGGGGAGGAGGCTCTCCAGGTGACCGGCGTCGCTCCACGCGAACAGCGCGGTGCGTCCGTCGTCCCGCCTGCGGACGCGGGATATGCTCGCGGAGCGCAGGCCGCTGAGCGACCAGAACGTCTCGTCCGGGAGGTCGAGCATCCGCACGGCGAGCGCACGGAATGCCGCGCCGTGACCGACAACGAGCACGTCGTCGTTGGGATGGTGCTCCTTCAGCATCTCCGCGAAGTGGCCCAGCCGGTCCAGCATCTCGCGATAGGACTCACCGCCCGGCGGCGCGAAATCGAGGTTCCGCTCGTTCTGCACCGCCCTTATCCCCTCGTCCATCTCCGTCCACGTCTTGCCTTCCAGTTCGCCGAAGGAGACCTCGCGGAGACGCTCGTCGAAGACGATCTCGTACGGGCCGGTGTTGCTGGCGGCCACGATGATCTCCGCCGTCTCCCGGGCACGGATGAGGTCGCTCGAATAGACGGCGCCGAACCTGATGTCTGCGAGACGCCTGCCAGTAAGCGCCGCCTGCTCTCGACCACCGTCGTGCAGGGGAATATCCGTGTGACCCTGGACGCGCCGCTCGGCGTTCCATTGCGTCTCGCCGTGGCGGATGAGGTACCAGTCGTTCATCGCGAGACGTCCGGGCGTGGCGGAGGAGTGGCGCTGTCGATGATGGCGTTGCGCCCCTCCCACCAGGACGTGAGGGCGTCGAGCTCGTCCATGTCCTCGGCGGTGAGCTTCCAGTCCGCGCCCTTGACGTTCGCCTCCACGTGCTCCGGGCGGTCGAAGCCGGTGAGGGCCAGCACGACCTCCGGGTGCGCGATGACCCACGCAAGCGCAAGCTCGGTCACGGTGTGCCCGCGCTCTCCGGCGAACGATTCGAGCATCGGAACGAGGCGGTCGACGCGCTCGGAGCGCAGGCGCGTCACGATGCCGGTTGGCACCTTCGCGGCGCGGCTCCCCTCCGGCGGTGGTTCGCCGGGGCGGTACGTGCCGGTGAGCCAGCCGCCGCCGAGCGGGAAGTATGCGAGGAGCGACCTGCCGTATGCACGGCAGAACGGGATGAGCTCCACCTCGGCGTGACGGTAGAGGAGACTGTAGTGGTTCTGCGTGGACTGGAATTCGGCCATGCCGTTGGCGCGGGAGGTCCCTATCTCCTCCAGCCAGCGCCACGACGCAGTGTTGCAGTTGCCGATGTAGCGTACCTTGCCCTGCCGGACGAGGTCGTCGAGCGGGCCGAGCAGTTCCTCGTGCGGCACCTCGGGCGTCGAGTAGTGCACCTGGAACAGGTCGATGTGGTCCGTGTGCAGTTTGCGCAGCGCTTCCTCGCAGCGGGCGAAGATGCGGTCGCGCGGCGTCTGGTCGCCGAGGTCGCGCAGGTTGAACTTGGTGGAGAGGTAGATGGCGTCGCGCTTGCCGACAAGGGCATTGCCAAGGAAGTCCTCGCTCTGGCCGCCCCCATAGACGTCCGACGTGTCGAAGAGGTTGATGCCGCAGTCGATGGCGCGATGCACAACGGCGGTCGTCTCGTCCTGCCCGAGCAGCGGCGGGCCGAACGGGTAGCCGCCCGCGCCGATGACCGAGACGTCCATGTCCGTGCCGCCGAGTCGCCGGTACTCCATGAGCCCTCCTCTGTTAAACGCCGTCCTGCTGTCCGGGAAAGACGAGCGACTTGATGACGACCGGCGCGGCGCCGGACGACGGGATGAGCGCGCCGATGTCGATGTAGTCGAACTCGCGCAGTTCGATGCCGTCGATCGAGATCAGCGGGTTGGACAGGCCGACCTCCTCGCGGAGGTGCAGCCCCAGCAACCCGCCGATGTCGCCGTCGCTCACGAGGACGAGGGGGTTGCCCTTATCCAGCAGCGCGCTCATGGCGGATGCCGCGCCTCGCGTGAATGAGTCCAGCCGCTGGAAGGTGGCCGACCCACCCCACCGGAAGCCGATGGCGACCGCCGTATCGGCGTCATGCAGGTCGAGCCGCGTGAGTCCGGCGCGCACCGCATTGGCAACGGCGTCGGAGTCGATATCGTCGCCGGTGAGATCGAACTCGGGCGTCATCACGGGGATGTTGCGGATCGGCACGGCCTCGATGGGCGAGATGAAGATGGTGCTGCCGCTCACCTGAACCGTGTATTGCGACGCGCCGACAACCGTCGCGCGGATGCCCGCGGCAGGCGCCATGAGCATCGCGCCCAGTTCGCCGACGCGCTGCCGCATCGTGCGGGCGAGGAGCGGGCCAAGGTCGCCGTAGCTCTTCTTGTCGTAGCCATAGACGAACTCGGAGACCCCGCCGGAGAAGATGACGCTGCTTACCGGGCCTTCGTACGTGAGTTCCGGCAGGCGCATCAGGCCCTTCGTTTCATCGGAGACACCCTTGCGCAGGACGACCTCCATGAGGCGGTCCACCATCTTCCCTGCGATGGCCTGCTTCTCGTCGTCGGAGAGCGTCGCGCCGAGCTCGACACTGACACCGGCCTCGCCGGCATAGAAGCGCCCTGCCTCTTCGATGCGGACGATACGGTCTTCCTCGTCGAACGCGAGCAGGCGTGCTCCCGCGTCGAGGGCAGTGACCTCCAGCGTCTTGCCGCCCTGGCAGATAGCGACCTTGCTGGTGCCCCCGCCGATGTCGATGTTCATCACGACGCCGTGTGTCTTCTCCGATTCAGCGACCGCGCCGGAGCCGTGGGCGGCCATCGCCGCCTCCAGCCCGTCCCCCGCGCTGACCGCGACGAACTTCCCGGCCTCCGAGGCGAAGAGTTCCGCGATGGCGCGAGCGTTGTGCCGCCGGACCGCGACGCCGGTCAGGATGAGCGCGCCGGTGTCGATCTGTTCGCGGCGGAGTCCGGTGGCGCGGTATTGCGCATCGATGAACGCCCCGAGCGCGGCGGAGTCTATCGTCGCGCCGTCGTCCACGTAGGGCGTCAGGAGGATGTCCGACTCGCGGATGATGGTCCGCTTGACGATGACGTAGCGGGTGTTGCGGCGCTCCAGTTCGAGCGCCGAGAAGACTAGGTGCGACGTGGACGAACCGATGTCCACGCCGACGCTGGTGAGGTGCAACTCCTCCTCGCCCATGAACGAGCGGTCAGAGCCGGTGAAGCCTTCGCGTTGCGGTTGTGTCAAGGAAACTCCGAAGCGCGCGCGTCCGCTCTGAGGCGGTGCGGCGGCGCGAGTAAGTGTAGGAGCGTGCTCAGGGAGCGTCAAGAAATACGCGCCATTAGCGGTACGAGTTAGGGAGTAGACTCCGGTGCGAGGTCGGAGCATAGGCGTATGAGACGGAGCATGCAGGCTGGGCCCGGTTCCAGCATGTTCAGCAGACAGGGTCTGCCGCTCTTCGCGACGTACCTCATCTGGGGAACGGGAAGTGGGGCGCAGACGCTGGGCCGGCCGCTGTTCGCATACGAACTCGCGGACTCGATATTCCTCGTCACGCTGCTCATCGCTGCGCTGGGCGCGTCGCGCATCATCTCCGCTCCGCTCACCGGATTCCTTGCGGACCGCATCGGGCGCAAGCCGCTGGCGGTGGTGGGGGCGGCCCTGCGGGGCGGGGCGTCGTTCGCCGTCCTCTACATCGACAACTACGCGGCGTTCTTCGTGATAGAGCTCATCGGCAACACCGGCGTGTCCATGTGGCAGACCACCTCGCAGGTCGTCATCGCGGACATGAGCACGCCAGAGAACCGCGGGCGCGCCGTCGCGATGCGGAACTCGTCCCTGCGCCTCGGCCAGATCATCGGACCGGTGCTCGGCGGCGTCATTGCCGCGACCTGGGGCCTTCAGGAAGTGTTCGTGGTGAACGGCGTCTCCAAGATCCTGGTGATGTTCATCACGCTCTACCTCATCGGCGAGACCCGCCCTACCCGCGAGCGCCGTCCTGCAGCGGAGCGCACCGGCCTGCGCGCCGACCTGCTTCCCATCATCCTGAGCCGAGCTTTCATCGCGCTGGGCCTCACGACCATCGCCGCAGCGCTCATCGGCCAGGGCATCGTGCAGGTGATGTTCCCCGTGGCCGGAAAGGAAGTAGCGGGGTTGGACGAGAGCCAGATCGGCCTGCTCATCGGCGTCGCGAGCCTGATCACCCTGATCTGCTCCTTCCCGAACGGCATGCTGGTGGACCGTTTCGGACGGAAGACGTCACTCGTGCCGGGACTGCTGTTCGCCGCGGGAGCGTCCGTCCTGCTCTCGTTCGCCGGAGACTTCAACGGAGCGCTCGCAGCGATAGTCGTGTTCGGCCTGGCGCAGGCGATGACGATGGGTTCGACCCAGGCGTTCGCCATGGACCTCGCGCCGGAGGACAAGCGCGGCGCGTTCCTCGGCGTCTGGTCGGCATTCCAGAGCTTCGGCTCCGCCGTGGGCCCGCTGACCGCAGGCGCGATCGCGGAACTCTGGGGGTTCGGAACGGCGTTCATCGCCGTCGCAGGCTTCCTCGTGATTGCAGGGCTCGCGATGGCGGCCTTCGGGCCCGAGACACGCGTACGGCGTCGGCGCGAGGTGGAAGGGACGCCGCCAGGCACGCCAGGGCGCGAGTAGCCCGCACCCCGGCGTGATTCCCTAGAGACCCAGCGTGATGGGCGCGAACAACTCCTCGATGTTGGCCCGCTTCTTCGTAAGCCCCTGCTCGTGCGAGTAGTCGATGAGCGTGTTGAGCATCGCCTCGTTCGACTTCACCCCGTAGGGGTACGGGTCGTTCCCGAACACCGCCCTCGTCTGCCGCATGTAGTCGTTGCCGAAGACGAGGTCCGTCGGCATCCGCGCGGACAGCGTCCGCACCGACAGGTCCTTCGCCTGGACGAACGCGTTGTACAGGTTCAGCGCCACCCAGGGGTACTCGCGGTAGACGTCACCCCGTATCACGTAGGTGTGGTTGGCGGGGATGAACCCGTGCTCCGTGAAGAAGCGCGACCCCTCCGCGATGCGGTCCGGGAACATCGGCTTGATCTTGCTCAGGTCACCCTGGCCCTGGATGCGCCACGAGCGGTCGACGAGGTTCGGCCCCTGACTTCCGGGCTCGTTGAGGGCCGCGGGGTTGACCGACGCGATGTCCAACTCGTTGGCCAGCAGCATCGACGCGAGGCTCTTGTCCGGTGGGACGCGCTGGAAGGAGATGCCCTCCGGAGGCTCGAAACCGGTCGCGCCGCCGTGGCTCATCTCTTCCGTCCGCTCCATGTACCAGTGCACCTTGTACTGCGACACGCCGTGGTCGTGGTCCATGATGCCGCGCATCCACAGCGCCGCCGTCTGCTGGTACTCCCCGACCCCGATGCGCTTGCCGACCACGTCGGACGGCTTCTCGATGCCCGAGTCCGTGTTGTAGTGCAGCCCCATGTGCATGAAGCTGCGGTGCGGGAAGACGGGTATCGCTACCCAGTCCGCTCCCTGCTCCTTCGAGATGAGGTACGACGAGATGGACAACTCGTGGAACTCGAACTCGTGGAAGTTCAGGTGCCGCCACGCGCCCTCGGACATCCCCCCGAACGTATGGATGAGCTCGATCCCCTCAGGCTGGATCCGCCCGTCGATCAACGGCGCGACCCGGTCGCTGCTGGACGACATGAAACTGAGCCGGAGTTTCGGTTTGCTGACCATGTTCTCCTACCTCCTATTCCCCTATTCTGTCCATCCTGTGCATCGATGTTGACTATGAGAAGCCGTAGAAACGGCTGGTGTTCTCGAAGAGCACCGCGTGCTTCTGGTCGTCGGTGAGCGTCTCGTCTTCCAGTGTCTCCTCGATCTCGTGCATCGCCGCGGCGAGGTCCACCTCGTGCGGGTAGTCGGACGAGTAAGCGAACGGCTCGATGCCGATGCGCGACGCCACATACGGCAGGCTCACGTCGTTCCCCTCGCAGCCGATGAGCACGTTCCCGCTCGTGATGTACTCGTCGAACGGGCGCTTCGCCACCTTGCCGAAGAACTCGTCGTCGCGTATCGCGCGGTCGAGCACCGGCACGAGCCAGCCCGGCCCGCCTTCCAGGAAGGCAAGCTTCAAGCCGGGGTACCGGTCGAACACACCGTGGTAGACCAGCGCGACGAGCGAGTACATCAGCGGCACCGGGTGATGCAGGACGTGCGAGCCCACGAAGTCGGTGAACGTGTCCAAACCGATGCCCCGGTTCGACCCCCCGTGCAGCGCGAGCACGCAGCCGAGGTTGGCCGCTTCCTCATAGACCGGCCAGTAGTACTCGTGCGCGAGGTGCAACGGAAGTCCGGTGGTCGGCAGCATCGCGCCCGGCATGCCGAGATCGCGCACGATGCGGCGCAGCTCCGCAACCGCGAGGCTGGGGCTCTGCATCGGTATCAGCCCAACGGGGTGTATGCGCGCGTCCACCTTGTGATAGCGGTCGTAGACGTAGTCGTTGTAGGCCCGGCAGAGACGGTCCGCGTACTCCGGCGTCTGGATGAACCCGACGGCAAGCCCGCGCGTGGGGAAGATGACGGTCTGCTCGATGCCGGTCTTGTCGAGGAAGTGCGTCCAGTCCTCGCCGGAACCGGTGCGCTCCTCACTGGCCATCGTCCGCTGCCCCCCGAACCTTCCCCCCTGTCCCTTGAAGAAGTTGTGGATGCCGTCCAGCGTCGGGAACGGGCCGTCCTGCGCAGGCACCTGCCCCGTGGCGACCGCCTTGATGGAGTCGTCCACGTACGCCCCAAGTTCGCTGTTCGACTCGATCAGGTGACCGTCCGAGTCCAATAGCCTGACCTGTGTGCTGGTCATGGTTCTCCTCCCCTGTCCTGCTGCCGGAATCCTACCACCAACCGCGCGCCGGTAACCGCCCAGGCTTCATGAGCGACCGGGTACGTGGCAGGTCCCGTAATTTCCGTCTCTCCCCATAATTCCTGTGAAGAGCGTTGTGCGGCATACTTCGTCATTCCCGCACCGGCGGGAATCCAGGTGCGCGGGCAGCGCACACGGGGCGGAGTGGAAGAGTGGGGCGCGTCCTGCCGTCTACTGCATCACCCGCTGGCAAGTACGGGCGGGCGTGCCCAGAGCGGGGCGGCCTTGCTCCCGCTCATGGTGAACCTAAGGTTACCGTACTGCGAACTTTCCAATGGGAGGTGGCGCTGTAGGGGCGCCACATGCAACGGGCACCTCGGAGGAATACGCCAACTCCCTTGCAGACACAGCCTAGCAGGCTGGCATCACACGCATGCCGTAACGCCTGCCGCTACGAGTAGCTGATGCGGGAGCTTCCGACGTTCTCAGCCGCCCACCTCTCCACTGTTCGCACGTCTATGGCGAAACCGAGGCTGTCGTCATCAGGCAGTCTGTCATGGGAGAACCAGCGCCCGCGAGTCACTTGCGGAAGCGGCAAGCGCGGCCTACCCAACCAGATCCGAGCCTGATGCCTGTTTTCGTAATAGAGGCCTTCAGGGACGAACTCTATGCCCGTCGCCGACTGCGTCTCCCTGACGGCAGCGTCTCGCCGACTACGACCGTCTGCCGCATTGCCGCCTGGAAGACTCCATTTGCCTGCCCTGCTGCCTCCCCTGCGCTGAATCAAGAGCACCTCATGCTGGTCGTTGACGACGAGAGCGAAGCCCGACCTGGACATCCTGAATCCCGGGTAATGCACTCTTCGGCTCCCTAGGTTCTCGCTCGCCCATTTCCCGATGACTCTCTTGTCCAAGCCGAATGCCAAGTTCTCATCATGAGGCAGCATGTCCCTTTTGAACCACTTGGCGTCCAGGCATTCCCTCTTCTGTACCCGCAAGTGTCCGCCGATGAGTCTTCCTCGCCAGACTTCCCAATGGGCTCGATTGCCCCTCGCGTACAGGCTGTCGATAGCCATCCGGATTCCTGTCTCCTCATATGTCTCCCTGCGGGCCGTTTCACTCAGACTCTCTCGCTTGTCCCTGTGACCCCCAGGTAGGCTCCACTTGCCCTTCTCCCCGCCGTATCCTCGCTGGATCAGCAGTATCTCGCCTCTGTCATTCACTACGAGACCGAACGCAGGCATCCATCCCCCTTTCGGCTGGGCTCTCAGGTGACCAAGTCCTCCGCGTTGCCGGCCTCTGCGGGCGTCTTGCGATGCGTGCGGTAGAGGCGGCACCAGTTGAATAGGTGTTCCTCGGCACCTTCGCGCACGGTACCTCTTGTCCGGGCGCGACTTGACGTGCCTGGATGAGTTTCGTCGATGGTCTGACGGGAGAGAAGCACAGGCGTTCCTGATGGAATCCTTGTTTGTTCTCATTCACAGACCGGCCAATCGATCGGCAAGATAGATCAGGCGTTCCCGCTGGGGCACGTTGCTCGCCCAACGCTGGGGCATTGCGGAGGCTCCGTAACGCGCTCCCAGCACCGCGCCAGCCAGCGCGCCGTTCGTGTCCGTGTCACCGCCAGCACTCACCAGCGCTACCAAGGCTTCGTCGAGGTTCAGGGGTGTGGTCGCGGCCCACAACCCCGCTTGCATCGTCAGGACGGTATGTCCATTGGGACCTTGATTGCCCTTCATCCACTCTATATCTCGAGGCGGGGTCCGTCCCCGTGTTACGTCCTCCAAGAAGCGAGTGGGAACACCAGCCACCCTTGCTACGCCTACCAAGTCTGGACACCCGTCCGCCTTGGCTGCGGCCAGCAGTCTCTGCAAGTCTGGAACAACTCCGCTGAGCAGCGCCGCAATCGCGGCGTTGATGATGACACAGGTCCACTGGCTGGCTGGTGCGTAGTGGGATACGGAGCAGGAGTCCGCAGTGTCCTGCACCAGCAGTTCGGGGTGAATCCTCCGTGCTACGGCTACCGGAGCACACCGCATGATGCCGCCGTTCGAGGTATTCTCACCCATGGCTCGATAGACCGCATATGCTGCAATCGGAGGTGGCACCTTGTCCTTCAACTGATTGATCGATTGCCTCGTGGTTCTGCCCATCCCCCGTCCATTCAACAGGCTCCAAGCGACCAGCCGTGCCGCGAAACGCTCAACCAGATCTCCACCCTCCAGCAGGGATTCAGCGAGATCCACCGATTGCGCCGTATCGTCGTCCATCGGCTTCGCCTTCTCCGACGGGCTGATGTCTCTTACGCCGTCCGGGAAGCGTCCCCTTATGCGCTGCCACGACCATCCCTCCATTGGACGACCCAGCAAGTTGCCTACGGCAACACCCAGCATCACACCACGAGCCCTGTCCACGATTCGCCCGTTTTCGGAGGCCGTGGCAGTAACTTCAGTGAGGTAGCGAACCAAGCTTGGTGCCCCTCCCACCGGCTTTGGGGGCACCATCTGGTCAGTACCACCGAACACAGTGTTGCACCCGATGCATCGAAAGGGTCGGCCACGCGAGTGCCAATCCCGGCGCAACCTCGCTCTCTGGCTGGCGCATTTCGGACATCGCTTGATTAGCGTTCGACCGAAGGGTTCGCTACAACTCAGGCACCGCAGCGCGTAGTAGCGCTTATGCCAATCCCAACGGAGCCGAGCGTTCCGACTCTTGCACTTAGGACAGGCTCTCTCCATCGCTGGGAAGGTTGGAATAGCGGTACTAGATTTCTTCGGAAGCGGCTTGGCCGATGCTGGTGCTGACGTGGGCAATGGGACGCTTTGGGGTGGTGCTGATTCCACGTGCCAAGCTGGCGGCAACATTGGTGCCTGTGGCGTAGCCTCTGTGGTGCTACTCCCTGGCGGGGCCGGGTTGGGGTTCTCCTCTAGGATGTGGGACCAGGCATCAGCGGAGGGGCGTCCGATGTGAGAAGCCATCGGCGAGAACGCCTGCTGAAAGGCATTCCGCACCGGTTCCGGCATGGCTTCCCAACTCCGCTTCTGGCCCGGCGTGGGCCGCCAGTGGCCTTCCCTCGGCTGGTGAGCGAAGCGATGCCCCTTGATCCGTTCACGGATGTTGGACACCGCATCGGCGGCCGACGTGTCTATCCCCTGGTACGGATGGCTGCCGTTGCCGACGAGCTGGTAGAGCAGCACCGCAAGTGCGAAGTTGTCGCTGTCCTGGGACCGGAACTGCCGCCGAAAGTCGTTGATCTCGGGTGCCGTGTACTCGGGGCTGCCCACCACGCACGGATACGGCTGGTGTCCCGGTCGGCTCGGTATCTGGAAACTGTCGCAGTCGATCAGCATGACCGAGCCTGCTTCGCTCACCAGGATGTTGGAGGGGTTCACGTCCCCGACCCGCACGCCGATGGCGTGCAGCCCGCGAAACGCCTCCGCCATCCTCACGCCGAGCTTCGTCCGGTATTCGTACCCCTGCTGATGCCGTGGCAGTTGCCTTCTCTCGTTGGCGCTGATGAATCGGTAGGCCGTTCCGGCTCCCTTGGAAGCCTTGGCCATCTGGTAACGCAGCCCTCTGGCGTCATACTCCACCACGTTCGGCCAGCTCAGCGCCTGAGCGTTCTCGGGCGGGTTGTCGCGCATCGCCTGGAGCTTGGCGGCCCGCTCTGGAGTGGCGTACTGCTGGTGCAGCACCTTGATGACCATGCGCGGGTCGTCGCGGTGCTCATACACGGAGCCCTCACCACCACTCCCGATCAGCTTGCCGGTCCTCAATGGACTCGACTTGGCCGACACGTTCTCCGGTCCACCGGCCTGACCGGACCCCTCCCCAGCCCCTCTCATGCCAATCCACCTCATCAACCTTCCCTGGCTCTGACGCACACGGCGATGGTGCAATCATCGGTCGCCTTGTTTGCATCGGCCACTTTCTGAAGCATTGCCTCCAGCACGGTGCCGGAAGACGACGATGAGGCTCGGTTCAGCGCACGGTACAGGGGCGTCCAGAAGCGGTCATAGGGGGCGCTGCCTCGGGACAGCGCCACGTCCTGCAGCCCGTCTGTAATGGCGGCTACGCACCTGATGTCGGAAGAGACAGACACCGCGACGCGCGGTAAGTTCCGTGGATTAGTCAGAAACCTGGTCTCATTGGCGAACTCTCCGTTGTCCGGCTCGCTCAACAACCGCCAAGCCTCTCCGTCGCCAGCCACAATGCACCCGTCCCCAACGTGGGCCACGCCTACCAGTCTTGCACTGGTCAGCGTCAACATCAGGGTACAGGCGTACTCATTCAAGTTGACCGCTCCGTGTGACTTATGCGCCACCGCTGTCACGCTCTGCCTTGCGTTACGTACGGCACGTTTCAGTGCACTTCGGAGTAGGTGCTCCTTCACCGCTATGGCGGGATTCCGATTGAGCCGGCGGATGAGGCTGGCGACTCCTGCGACGCAGGCAGCACTAGAACCATGCTGGGAGTATCTGGCCGAACCGGCACCATCGCTCACCGCCATAATTGTTACGGATCCAAGACGCCCCGCGGACAGCGCCGCTACCGCTACGCTGTCCTGGTTGGGGGTTCCGTCCTTCAGGTGGGACGTGCCTTGCCTACTGGCGCAGACAACCTGCAGCCCCGAGGCCCTTTCTGCGCTCTTCCGTGAAGCCCTCTCAGACACTAATGGTGGTCCAGTCGGTGGGTGGCAGGTTCACCGCCTCGCCTGGTGTGCTGCGAGAAATCGCTGAGACCGATTTGCTCAACCACACGAAGAAGTCGCTGAACCGCAGGTTGTCTAACTGCTGGGGCTGATACCTTGAGTTCGGATTCGGCAACACCCTGAGCATTGCCTGCACCGCATCCGCATTGACTCCCACCTTGAATATGGTCAGCTTGCCTTCGTTCTCCATGTCGACGAGGCGCTGATTAGCGTTCTTCATCTCTGACCGGGGGCTGGTGGGCAGCCCATCGCTGAAGAGCACCATGATGGGTCGAAAGTACGGCACGCCACCCCTGCGGTACTGCTCCTTCCGTTCTTCCAAGAGATCGCATCCCTGCTCAATGGCCAGGTGCATGTTCGTGGAGCCGCCCGCTCTCATATTCGTCTTGTCCCACTCGCCGACTGTGCTGAAATCCTGCTCCACCCTTGCCTCTGTGCTGAACGACAACAGGGCCACCTCCACCCGGTTCCTCGCAATCTCGTCGTCCACAATGGCTTGGTACAGGTCATCAACGCCTCGATTCATCGCATCGATGGGACGCCCTGACATGGAACCGCTGCAGTCGGCGATGATCAGCACGGGACAGCGCGGCTCTGGATTGTCGGCGAACTCCATGTCCACCAACTCGTCCTCGGTCTGCACTTCCTCTTCGACTGTGACATCCTCGGGGGGGCGTTCTTCAGTGAGGTCGTTCATCAAGGTTCACTCCTGTGCCATTTTGGAGGCAATCTCCGCCTCTGAACTGCCTTGCACCTGCCCACCAGGATTCTGCTCGACGGTGGCGGGCACACCGATTATCAGGATTCTTCCGCAGATGTACAACCCTGACTTGAGGTGACACCATCCTCACCGCTAGATACGAGATTGTCATCAAGGGCCCAAGCAACGCGAGAGGTTCCCCACCGCGCATACTCTCGCTCAAAGAGGGGTGGGTCAAGAATCGTCAACATACCTGTTGATACTTGCCGTGGCGAGCAAACTCCGGCACTCAGCGGGCGGAACGTGGGACGCTACCGTCTCCGCCAGCACTTCTCCCTTGTTCCGAAGCCATATCTTCCACGTAAGGCCTGCGTGCTGACCAGGAACGAGTGCATCCTCGCGCCGGTGGACTTCCACCACGTCACTGGCCACTGTAAGGCGCATCCCCAGTTCATCGGCCAACGGGCATGCCTCACTAAGCGGTAAGTCCTCCAAACTGTCCAGCGTCAGATCGAAATCGCGAACGCTCTCTTCCAGTGCCGCATCCACCTCCTGGCTGCTCCAACCCTTCATCCACTTGCTCCATTCTTCAGTATGCGGCTGCGGGGGCCAGTCGGGCGTTGGCGTCCATGTGGGAATGAGAGTGGGAGTGGGAGGCGGGAGAGGGACAATCGACAAGCCGTTGCTGGGAGCAGATGTAGGGGTGGGAGTGGCCGTTCCCTGAACCGGAGTCGCCGTAGGAACCACAGTCGGTGTTGGTGCTTGGGGTGCCAAATCAGGGAGAACCTCCCCTTGAGGGAATGCAGTACCCGCCTGGGTGTCGTGGGAGACATGCCAGTAGAAAGCGCCGACGCCGATTCCCGCAATGAGTATCAGCACGGGAACAAGGTGTCGCAGCGTTCCAGTCTCACTACTGCCTGTTACACGAGTAGGTCGGGAAGAACGTAGCGTCTGGGATTTGGGTGGTGGCTTGCCGCCGCTTGAGACACGCGCCGGTGTTGTGGTGCTGCTCTCTGGCAGGGCCGGGTTGGGGTTCTCCTCCAAGATGCTTGCCCAGGTGTCAGCCGTGGGGCGTCCGATGCGGGTAGCCATCGGCGAGAATGCCTGCCGAAAGGCATTCCGTACTGGTTCCGGCATGGCTCTCCAGCTCCGCATCTGGCCCGGCGTAGGGCGCCATTGGCCTTCCCTAGGATGGTGGGCGAAACGATGGCCCTTGATCCGTTCACGGATGTTGGAAACTGAATCCGCGGCCGATGCGTCTATCCCCTGATAAGGATGGCTGCCGTTGCCCAGAAGTTGATACAGCAGCACGGCCAAAGCAAAGTTGTCGCTGTCCTGGTTCCGGAACTGCCGTCGAAAGTCGTCAATCTCAGGTGCCGTGTATTCGGGGCTGCCCACCACGCAGGGATACGGCTGATGTCCGGGCGGACCCGGAATCTGGAAGCTGTCACAGTCGATCAGCATGACCGAGCCATCGGCTCTCACCAGCATGTTGGAAGGGTTCACGTCCCCAATTCGTACATGTATGGTGTGCAGCCCACGAAATGCTTCCGCTATCCTAGTGCCGATTCTCGTCCGGTATTCGTACTCCTGCTGGAGCTGTGGCAACTGCCTTCTCTCGTTGGCGCTGATGAACCGGTACACCGTCCCGGCCCCCTCGGAAGCCTTGGGCATCTGGTAGCGAAGTCCGTTGGCGTTATATTCCACCGCGTTCGGCCAGCTCAGCGCCTGAGCGTTCTGCGGCGGGTTGTCGCGCATGGCGTGAAGCTTGGCGGCCCGCTCCGGCGTGGCGTGCTGCTGGTGCAGAACCTTGATGACCATGCGCGGGTCGTTCCGATCCTCGTACACGGCACCTTCGCCGCCGGACCCGACCAGCTTGCCGATCCTCAGAGGCCCCCTCATGCAATCGACCTCATCAACCCTCTGGATGCAATGGCCTCGCCCCCGCAGAGGTTCACGTCTGCCATTCAAGTGAGTAAAGGCGAGGTTCCGCAGCCTATCACGCCCCACCGACCAAGGGTCGGGTGAGGCAAGGCGACAGGACACGAGCATAGGCCATCTAGTGACCGTCGGGATGACGATCAGCAGAAGACCTGAGTGAGGTACACTGCTTCGTACCCACGCCACTTGCCGAACGACGCGCCGACGCCGGTTCTGTCGTACTGCTTCCCCAGCAGATTGGTCCGGTGGCCCGGGCTGTTCATCCATCCCCGTACCGCTTCAGCCGCAGTTCGCTCCGGGTCACCGAGGGTGGTCTCGATGGCTAAGTTCTCGGCTACTCCGTAATGGGTGCCCTTCCAGCAGCTGTAACCTGCGCGATCGATTCGGTCAGATGGCCCCAGCCCTTCCGGTGTGTCGTGACTGAAGTAGCCCCGGCTACTCATGTCATCGCTGTGGGCACGGGCCACGGTGGCCAACTGTTCATCCCAGCTGAGCGGGGCTCCTCCGGCCCTGATTCGTTCTACGTTGATGCCGACGTGCACTTCCTGTTCTGTCTCCGACACTCTAGCCTGAGTCTCCAGCCGGGCTCTCGCTTCGCGTTCTTCCCAAGCGTCCGCCAGCCAGTCGATTGGGTTCTGGGGTACGCGCAATTCAAAGTCGGGGTGTTGATACCAGTACATCCCGCCGCCTATGGCAAGACCGATGATCACCACCACTACCGCTGGCAAGGTTCTTCTATTGCTTCTCCTATTCCTCCTTGATGGCATAGCGATTTCCTGAGATTCACCCAACTGCCTGTTCAGTTCAGTTAGGGTGCCACCTGTGTCCCGTAAGTTGAACCCCGCCAGCCTGCTGCGTCCCTATCGCACAAACAGTGCCTACCATTCTCTCCAGCGGTAGTGCCCCGTTCCCGTGGTCACGGTCAGCACCCGGTATACCGCAGGCATCATCAACTTTCTCTGAAGAGCGACCTGAACGCGTATGGCAACCTGATGCAGGGTCAACACCATCGATACAACAATCAAAATCGTCAGACCCTGTTCCGTGCCGGTCACCAGATCAGTAGCACCGAAGGCAATGCCCAAGGCAACAACCAGCATCGCTGGTGGAGCCCAGAAGACCGACTTGCGCCGTCGGTAGTTGTTGCTGATCAATATTGCCAACAAGGCTACTGGTATGGGTCCCAACGTGACGACCGCCGCCTGCACTGGAGACACCGCATAGAGATATTCCCTCATGGAGGGCAGCAGCAGCGCAACAGCACCAATACCACTGACAGGCGCGTCAATGCCATCCAGGGTCACCCAAGGCTGCATCATCGCTACCAGGGGTATGAGTGTCGCCACGAAGGCCGTTAGCCGGACCATCAATGTAAACAGCTCACGAGTCCTGGTCTGGTCGCGACTACCTTGATGCATAGTGTTGATCTCTCTGCCTCATGCTTCAGTCCGCCTCGAATGGAGATGCAGTGGCGGCGCGAATGGTCTCACTGGCGGCCCGGAATTCACTTAGGTCGGCGTTCAACTCCGATATTGCCGCCGGGATGTCCTGAAACGACGAGGTATCGAAAACAAAGTCTGTCCGCAACTCCAGCTTGCGCAGGATCGCATCCATATCGTCGAGTTGCGTTCCGATGGCCTGGGCCTTGGCTAACGCAGACTCTGCCTGCGCTTCCCACTGGGAATAGAGAGCCCACTCTCGTTCGTCATCCTCCTGTGCCTGCGCCTTGGCAGCCGGGTCATTGATCGACTCTGTCAGTGCCTGCTGAGCCGCGAAGTAGCCAGGTGCGCTGGCCTTGGCGTTGTCGATTGCCGCCTCGAACTTCAGATAGGCCAGTTGGGCTTCTTCGTAGAGGGGTTCCCACCGGTCAATGAGCGTATCGATGTCGCTGATCTCAGAGAGTGCGGGTTGAGACCTCGCTTCGGAACCGTCGCCGCCAGGATTCCCACTGGCAAACAGGCTCACGTTCCCCAACGCGCGGTCCATGTTCGCGGCCTGGTTCTCGGCCAACCGAACGGAAGCGGACACCCTGGTGGCTTCGGTCTGGGTCACTTCCTCGAATACCGCGAGTCCTCCGTAGCCGATTACCACCGCAGCAACGAATATCAGGGAGTACTTGAGTATCCCGCGAATCACGGCCATGCCCGGGATTATCTCCGATCAGGGAAGGATAGGGGCCGAAGGTAGCCAATCGCGTTACGAGGAGTTCACGGCGGATGCTACCACAACACCCCGACCGGTCGTACACAGAACCCCATCCGCAGAAGGGCACCAGCGAGAACGGAGACGGCGCACCTGAGAAGGGCTCGGCTCCACAAGGTGAACCGGTAGCAGATGATTGATGCGGGTTTGGCTGCTTCCCTGGGCGGTTTGCCTCGGCATCCCGAGGTTGCACGAGGCATCCGATTCGATGTACGGTAGACCTATAGAATAGTATTCTACCCGTACAGGAAGCTGCGGTGAGCATCAACATCAAGAATGAGGAGACGTGTGACCTCGCCGTCGAATTGGCGCAGCTCACCGGCGAAACCATGACCGGTGCGATCAAGATGGCTCTCAGGGAGCGCTTGGAGCGCGAGAGGAAAGAACGCGGCACCGAGGCCCGCGTTCAGCGGCTCCTCGCCATCGGGGAGCGCTGCGCAAGGATGCTGGGCGACGGCCCGTCTGCTGCCGAGCACGGCGACTTCCTGTACGATGAGCGAGGGCTGCCCAAGTGATCGTGGACACGTCGGCGGTCCTTGCGATCCTCTTCCACGAACCGGATGCGGAGCGTTTCGCCAGAGCCATCACAACGGCGCCTTCCCGCCGGATGTCGGCTGCCACTCTATTGGAGACGACCATAGTCTTGGAGAGTCGAAGCGGCCCCGCAGCCGGTTACGAGCTCGATGCCTTTCTCCAAGAAGCCCGCATAGAATTGGAGCCGGTCACCGTCGCTCAGGCGCAGGCCGCGCGCAGGGCCTGGAGGAGGTTCGGCAAGGGCAACCACCCGGCTGGTCTGAACTTCGGCGACTGCTTCGTCTACGCGCTCGCGGAGACCACGCGGGAGCCCCTTCTGTTCAAGGGCGGAGACTTCGAACTCACTGACATTGAGGCAGTTTGATCAGGGCCGTCCCGCCACACGCGAGCGGCGACGCTGCAGGTACTTCGACCCATGCAACAGGAAGGCACCACTATGGTGCCCAAGGTGGCCTAAGACCTTGACGTTCCCTGTTTGACCGGGCCGCTCACTCGCCGCCGGAATCTCCCTGGGCCGCTGCAGTGTCGAACGCCAGCCGGATTGCTTCCACCTACCGGAATCGGGGCTGAACTATCAGATCGGGGTGGCTGTCCTGCCCATCTCATGTCCTACTCCAGTCCTTCGGTGGATTCGGACTTAGTCGTAGATGAAGCTCGAGCCCAGAGCTCTGATCCGAGCACAATAATCACCAATGACGCGATAGTCCCAGTCCATGCGAAAGGACTGCACGTAGCCCTCTTCGTCAAGCATAACTTCGTAATCCAAGGTATACCCCGTGTACCAAGAAGCATCCTGCAATCCGAAGTCAGATAGCATCCCCCTGAGCATAACGTGGCCATCCGCCCCTGTCGCAGCAACAGCCGTTCCCGTACGCGCTATGTAGATCAGCAGCCGCTCGATGTCGAAATCAACATTTGTCTGTACTGAAGGCACTTCGCTCAAGTCAACATACTTGTAGCCGTAGCTGTCGATGCCCGAGAGTGTGACGGCCCCTCCATAGTTGTGCACGTCACACCTGCCATCGAGAAAACCTACGTCAGTTCGAAACCGCACGTTATCGCTCTCCACCAGCCGCAGGTAACCGTCCACCGCTGCCATGACACCCGGTTCCCCAGCCTGCACGCCTTGGGCCGTGTCCACCAACTCCACCAACCCCTTAACCTCATCGACGGACATGCCCGGGGTTATCCTGGGGTCGCTGTACAAGCGGTACATCTCTTCTTCCCACGGCAGCAGATAAGACAGCCGCAGTGCGCTGTCAGCGGACATCATGCTGGAGAAGTCGGTCGAGTGGTCCACGCCCGTCAGCGCATGGAGCGCCTCGTGGATTGCCGTGTGCTTGATATCGTTTTCGTCATTGTCCGGGTCGTACCAGACACTGAACGATGCCTGGAGAATCGTGTCATCCCACGAAATCCTGTCCGGACCACCACATCCTGCGTTAGTTGCACAATAGGATGGCTGATCAATGGCTGCATACCAAGAAGATGGGACACCAACATACACGCGTAGCTCGGCTTCGCGCTCGGGTGCGCCGTAGACGAAATCGAGACGCAGTATCGGGCTCAGGTATTCCAAGGCCTCCACTGCCAGTTCCCTGTATCTTTCATCTCCCTGAGGCTCAACGTAGACCGCCAATGAATCCTTCTCCCACTTTTGAATGATGTGTGAACTCCACCCACTACACCCGGCGAGGAAGTTCTCTGTACGCACAATGCGCCTGTTGGGGCGATCGGCGAAGCACTCCCACACGGATTCGCGCACTCGTATAGTGTGAGGACGCGGAGTTGGCGTTGCCGCTGGAGGTGGGCGTGGCGTAGGAGTTGACGTAGGGCGTGGTGTCGGCGTAGCCGTAGGGCGCGGTGTCGGGGTCGCCAGGACCGTTGCCGTGGGAGATGGCGTGGGCGTCGCGGTTGGACAGGGCGGGAGCGGCGTGGACTGCGTAGCAGACGAGGTTCGCGTCGGAGCCGGAGTAGCAGTGGCGATGGGAGTCAGCGTCGCCAGGAGACTCCGGCACTCGGCGACGGGCGCGTGAGCCCTGATAGCCTCAGCCAGGAGTTCGCCCTGCAAACGCAGCCATATCGTCCACGTGATACCCGACTGCTGCACGGGAACGTTCCCGTTTTCGAGCCGATGCGCGTCGACGAGGTGCTCGGCTATCTCAAGGCGCATCTCGAACGCGGCCACCAGAGCGCACGCGTCGCCATTTGGCAGGCCCTCCAACTGGTCCAGCCCCCCATCGAAGACGCGCAGGCTTTCTCCAAGTGCAACATCCACCTGCTGCTCGCTCCACCCAAGCGCCCAGTCCCGCCAGGCGTCGGAGAGCGGCTGTGGGGGCCAGTCAGGGGTCGGCGTCGCCGTGGGAGCAGGCGCGGGCGTGGGTGATGGCGTCGGGGTCGGGTCGGCGCAGGGAACCGATGTTGGCGTCGACGTAGGGACGGGCGACGGTGAAGGCGTGGGAACTGGCGTCGGTGCTTCTATTGCTACGGGCTGGGCCGTCGGGGTGGGAGTCGGAGTCGACACCGGTTCGCTCTCCGTCTCCTGCGAGACGTACCAGGAGTAGTAGCCAGCCCCGCCGATGCCCGCGATGACGAGGAGCACCAGGATGAACAGACACCAGTTGCTCCCACCGGACGTTCGCTTGCCTTCGTTTCCAGCCCCGGAGCTTCCCGACCGCGAACTGCGTTCATCCCGCCCGTCCCGCCCGGCGCCGGCATCAGCCTGCGCTTCGTTCTGCCATACCGTCCCCGTCCCCTTGCACTCCGGACACTCCCGGCCTGCACGGATCTCCGCAGACCGGGCGAGGAGACGCCGAGCCTCGTTGATCTCCTTCATGCGCGCGCCGGCGTCAGGCGCCCTGTTCCGGTCAGGGTGATACTCCAGCGCCTTCCGGCGAAAGGCCTTGCCTATGTCCTCGGGAGACGGGTCTACGGGAAGGCCAAGCGTGTCATGGAACCTCGTGGGGATGCGTCCAACTCCCCTACAGGTCGGGCATCGGACGTTCACAACCGGTTGCGTCCCGGATCGGTCGTCATCGCCACGCTCTCCCTATCTCCCCAGGACAGCCTCGCGGAGGGCGGCGTTGGCGCGGGTCTGCCAGCCGGGTCCGTCTGCGCGAAGCCGCGCCACCACATCCGCGTCGAGGCGGATCGTGACGCGCGTCTTGGAGTGCTCCCTGCGCGCACGGGGCGGCAGGGCCAGCTTGCCAGCGCGATACATCGCTATCAGCGCAGGGTCGGCCTCGGCCATGGGCCGCGCCCGTGCGAAGTCCTCCTCTTCCCACTCGGGGTTCTCGCGATCCGAGGCGATGCCTTCGTTGATGGCTTCGTCCTCTTCCGGTGCGGGACTGATGTGGCCGGGCCTAAGAGGCGGCATAGCGCACCTCCTCCCTTCGATTGGCTCTGCGCAGGCTTATGACTCGGACGTTGGCCTCCCGCCTCACGTACACGAGAACGTGCATCCGGTTGCCGATGTAGCTGTACGCACGGACACGCGGCTCGCCGTAGCGCAGGTCAGGCACCTGTATCGCCGTCTCCATGTCGAACTCCTCCACCAGCACGAAGTCCACGCCGTGCTTGCGGATGTTGACCTCGCGCTTGGTTTCGTCCCATTCGAACGGCATCTCTAGTGTATGTACACCCGTTGGCACGGTCAACGCAGAGTCAAACGACATCCTACTTCACGCCCTGTCGGGTGAGGGGAGCGGGTGCTGCCGCCCCGATGGCAGCGCGCATGGAACGGTGACATCCGGTGGATGCGCAGCCGGCTCCTCCGTTGCTACGCTTATCCCATGAGACTCACGGAACGACAACTACTTGATGCGCTTGCCCGGATGCCGTTCGCCGACACGCTGGAGCTCGCGGTCATCCTCGGCGAGGCATACGCGACGGTGCACCGCGCCCTGAGTGGCCTGCTCGCCGACGGCATCGCCGGGCGGGTCAACCACGGGACCGTCCACCTGCCGACGAGCGGGAGGTGGTTCCTGACGGACGATGGCATTGAGGAGGCGTCCGCGTCGCTGGGATTCGCGATGCCGTCCGAGTTCGTGCTTGCGTACCCGGTCTCGCAGCAGTGGCTGACGCTGCTGCTGCGCCGGATGGACGCGGTGGCATCAGTCTACCGGCTGGCAATGGCGCTCTCACCAGGGTATCGCTCGCTCCGGTCCTGGGTGGAGCTCCACCGTCGCGGGCGGTTCGACGCCACGGTCACCCTGCACGACGGCCGCAGCTTCGGCGTGGTGCGCCAGGGACTTGGGCTGCGCAGGCGCTCGCTGCACGACCGCCTGCGGGCGATAGCCGAGTGGGACCGCTCCCGCCGCCCCGGCGTGGTGCTGGTGCTCGTGCCGAGCGCGTGGGAGCAGCGGCTGACGGCGCGGCTGTGCGAGCGCATCCACCTCGACGACTGCTATGTCGGCGTGGAGTCGCGTGACGCGCTGGAGAGCGAGACCCGCCGCCTCTGGCTGGAGCGGACGTGGACGTACGGCAACAAGTACCGCACGCTCCCCGACGTGCGCTCGAAGTGCCGCACCGCCAGGGGATCGCTGCCGCCACAGCGTGCCCGGAGAAGCGCCTCGCTGCCCCATCCGGAGCGGATGGCGCGCGAGGCGCCTGCGTTCGGCCTCAGCCCGTCGGAGAAACGGGTGCTCGACCTGCTGACCGACCACCCGATGCTGCCTCGCGGGCACCTCGGGCGCTGGCTCGGGGTCTCCGAGGGCCGCGTGAGCCAGGTGATGCGCAGCCTCGTGGACACCTGGGGGCTGATTGAGTGCCACGGGCCTCGCGGACGGGTTCGCTACACGCTGTCCGACGTGGGCATCCGCCACGTCGCTCACAGAGACCGCGCGCAGATCCCGGCTGCGCGGGAGACATGGAGCACAGCGCTGACGAGGGGCCGCCATGGCCGCAGGCGGCACCTGGGACACCGTATCAACACCTGGGCGCGCCAGACGAAGCACGCGGACACGGTGACGTGGTTCCTGTCGGAGCTGGCGGCTGAGACGCTGGCCGATGCTTCGAGCGAGCTGCTGTGGACGCTGCCAGCGGAGCGGGCGACGCGGTCCATCAGGCGCGGAGAGCCAGCCATAGCGCCCGATGCCGTGGGAGAGCTGGTCGCCGGGGACAGCCGTGTCCCGTTCTACCTCGAGTGCGAGCACCGCGCGCGCCATCCCCGCGGGGTCTGGGCCAAGCTGAGGCCGTACCTGCGCTACTACGGCCAGGGGGAACCGGAGCAGGACCATCCCCCGTTCCCGTTCACGCTGTTCGTCGTCGACGGGCAGGACGTCGAGGAGACCTACGCGCGGACTGCGTCGGTGATGAGCTCGATGACGGTGCCGGTGCTGGTCTCGTGCAGGCCAGTGCTGGATCGCTCGGGGATACTGGGCCGTTCCTGGCGTCCGCTGTGGGAGCCGGTGAGCCCGCGACTGCGGTTGTCGGAGCTACGAGCCTACCGTTGGTCTCCCGTGTACAACGTGGTGCGTCGTGATGGTGATGTGTGAGCGGCGCGCCGCTCACACATCACCATCATCCCTCCAGGTGGGGTGGACGGTGCAACTTGTACCAACGGGCAAGGATGCCGGGTTGGCCGAGGCCGCCGGACGGCCTGATTTCACTCGTATTCCGGCCCGTGGGCGGCTGACACGTCGCCTGACGTGTCACGGTTTGCAGGGGGTCGAAAGTGGGACTCTGCGCTAAAGTAAGGAGGGGCTCAACTGGACACTTTGTCCACGAATTGTACCCCTGTGACGTGTCAGGATTCGGGGCCGATAGAGGGAGAGGGAGACGCGATGGACGAATCGGTGAGGTGGGTGTCGAAGGATGCGGCGGCGCGGGAGTTGGAGGTATCGCTCTCGACGCTGGACCGGAAGATCAGGAACGGCGAGGTCGAGGTGCTGCGAGAGGGACGCCGGGTGTACGTGCAAGTTGCGGGGCCGGAGTATCTGAGCGACGAGGAGCTGCTGCTGCGCGCCAGGGCAAGGACGGACGAGCTGGAGGAGGCTGTGCGGAGATGGGAGCGCATCGCGTCGGAGTTGGAGCGTGAGCGGGACGAGGCGAAGAGGGAGGCGGCTGGCTGGGAGGCTGGGTACGAGGAGTTGGAGGAGGACCACCTGAGGGAGTGCGCGGAGCACGAGCGGACGAGTCGATGGGTCGGCAGGCTGGTCGGTGCCTGTGCCGTGCTGGTCGTCCTGCTGATTGTCGGTGCGCTCGTGGGGTGGCGGTTGCTGGCAGTGTAAAGAGGCAACATTAGGCGTGATCTCGGCTCAAGAATCCGTTTCTGTTATTGGATTGCCAAGAGGAATCCCTGTTGGGTGACAGCGGTAGTTCTAAACATCGGGGCAGCTTGTTCAGAGCATCCCTAAGCCTCGTCTCACAGCTTGATACAGTCCATGAAGGCATCTAAAGAAGAGGATTATCACAAGCGCGGCACCCCCGATTTCGAGACCTAGCGTCCACCATTGATCTTCGGGCAGATCGGCAATTGCCGATGCCCAACCGATGACAAAGCCCATTACGCCCAATATCTCAAGAGTTGGCTTGTATAGCAGACGTGAACGGAATACCCGATCGCCCACCATTGAAGCAAAGCTCGCAAGAACCAAGAATGCTGAAAGAACCAACAGAACAAGGATAGTCGCTAAACCAGTATAGTCCGGTATACTCCAACTAAAGAAGATGAAAAATAAATCGATATCGTCTTCTGGCAGATGCAATGCTCGCCCTAACAGGAGCGCACTCGCAAAGGCAATCAGCGCATCCCCGAACAGCGCTTCCCCCTTAAGTGCTTGTTCATTCTTCATGCTGCTTGCTACACTCGGTGCTTCTCGGTCATTCGCCTTTTTGTCGCCACCGTCGGCTGGTGGCTGGTGGCTGGTGGCTGGTGGCTGGTGATTCGATTCTACCTATCCAATACGGCGGGGCAATGGGGTGGACCCCACGATTAGGGCAGTTCAGGCACCAAGTTAAGTTGCAGTCCCGCTGCTGTCAACCTGCTCTCTGAGGCTGTCGTTGCCAACGAATTGGATGAGCGACATCAGGCCCTTGCCCGATGCCGCCGATGTGACAGAGCCTGATGGAACCATCATCGAGGGCGAGGACGGGGATGAGTCCGATAGAGCGGGAGATGCACGCGCTGCGCGCCCTGCGCGCCCTGGCGTCGGGGTCCGGGACGGCCGCGCGGACGATGCACGATGCGGTGAGCAGCCTCAAGCGCAGCGGGCTGGTCGCTGCCGTGCCGCACGCCACCGACCTGATCGCGCCGACTCATCGCCTCCCCGTGGCGGACAGGGGGTTCGACCGGCTCGCCTGGGAGCCTGGTGTGGACGTGCTGGTGGACTGGTCGTTGCTGACGCCGCGGGAGATGAGCGGGATGCTGGGCTGGGCATCTCGAAGGGGCGTGTCTCGCAGCTGATGGCGCCGCTGGTGGGCGCGAATCTCGTCGTCCGGTACGAGATTGAGTGGAGGGAGCGGCTGGCGCTGACCGACTAGGGATGGGCGGTGCTGGCGCGGCGTGACCGCACATCGGTCGGCGGGCTCCGTCAACAGTGGAGCGTCGCGCCGAGCGGCGTAGGGGAGCCGTTCACGTGGCGGACGGTCTCGGGGAGGCGGAGCAGGCTGCTGGCGCGGAACATGGAGCACACGGAGGCGGTGCACGGGTTCCTGGCACGGTTGGCGGCACAGGCGAGCCTTGGCAGGCAGGATCGTTTGAGGAGCAGGGAGCCTGGGTGTCAATATCCACGAGAGGCCCGACAATCCCCGGTCCACGCCCCTCGATTGTCCCTGACAACTCTCACGAGAGGGCGCAGCAACCTCTGAGTGGCAGGAGCCCCATGCCGGAAGCCATCGGAGGCCGCTCCGGTGAGAAGGACGAACGACAACAAGGACATCCCGTCGCGCGGCGCTCAGCCGGAGGCGCAGCCCGCCGCAGGCGAGGCTCGCCGTCCGCACCTACCTTACCAGGAAACGTCCCCGCCCACTGCGGTTACCACGGTTCCCCCGGACTGCTCACGGAACGACGGCGGGCGCGAGGGCTACCCTTCCGGTGGCGTGGGTGTCGGCCCGGTCGTGGAATCGTCCACGCCCACTTCCGGCAGAGGGTCACCCTCGCCGGGTACTGGAGGCGGCTGCGCAGGCGGGCCGCCTGGGTGGTCGTACGCGCCGGTGCTCGCCATGAACTCGTCGAGGTCATGCACGTCGGATATAAGCATCGGCAGGCTAGGGTCTGCGCCGATACGTCCGCCGTATTCGCTCACGCGGGCCTGACTGGCCGTCGTCACTGCCTGAACGAAGGCGGGCAACTCCATCTCCAGGATGGACATATGCTCAAAGTACTCGTCGGGCTTCTCTCGCGCCCAGGCATCTCTGTGAGGATGGACCGCGATCACCGTGCCGTCCTTCCGGCGCTGCACGTCCCAAGTCTCATAGACCTGCCATGCTTCAGTCGAGTGATCCCATGCCGGGCCGACAAAGAGAATCATCTCCTTTCCCGCTATTCCACCGGGCTCAATCCCGCCGGTGCCCTTTACGTTGCCTGTTCCGTAGAGTCCCTCTTCGGGAATCACGGTTTCGTAATGCTTCCGCAGTCTTTCTATCGTCTCCTTGGCCTCGGCGCTCTCCGGATCGTCCCCGTAGTCTTCGCGCCAGTAGGTATAGAACCATACCTGCACTGTCAGGCTGCTGGCGCGGAACATGGAGCACACGGAGGCGATGCACGGGTTCCTGGCGCGGTTGGCGGCGCAGGCGAGCCTTGGCAGGCAGGATCGTTTGAGGAGCAGGGAGCCTGGGGAGAGGAGGAAGCGGCCCGCACTCCATCGTCAGAGCCGTCGGCTGAGAGCAGAAGCAATGGCCATGAATATTGCCGTGCACGAGAGCACGCCCCGGCTACGGATGCAGTCGCGGTACCCCGTCGGGTAAGCCAGTAGAGACGGGAGAAGCCACGGCGGACAGACCGGGACACGTTGAACGGGCCACCCCACCCGGCAACACCCTCGGGCATCAACATAGCCAGGACGAGAAAGTACGGGGATCGCCCCCTCCTGGCGGGCATCCGCATTCTGGCGGGCCGGGCATCGCTGGAGGCGGTCGGGACTCTGCGCCTGCACGGGCGGGCCATGTGGTCGTCCTCCCGCTGCGGACTGTCGTCGCCAGGCAGAGCACCTACGCAGCCCTCCGACGCATCTGCGAACTCCGGTGGGGAGATGTCGCTGTGCCGGAAGTAGGGTCGGTGTTGCATGGGGGGAGCCTCGATCGCCAACGCCCGGCCTCATCCTGCCACCCACCCTCGCAAATCGCGCTTTGCGTTACCTTGCGGAGAGAGACACGTCCCACACGGACAGGTGACGCCAGCAGGGCTTCCTTCGTCGGTTGCTTGTCTGTTTCCGCTATACCCCAAAGAAGCGGTTTGCCACGGAATCCGCTTGCGTGAACGACGATCATCGCCCGCTGTCCTCTGCAAGAACGTCGTCGAGCACGAGGACCGGCAGTCCTGGAACGCGGCGGAAGTTGGCATCGTTTGTGACGAAGCTCGCACAGTCGACATGGAGTGCCGTCGCGGCGTGAAGGGCGTCGGGAGTCTTCAAGCCCGTGGCAGCCCTCAGGCGGGCGGTGTCCTCCCAGAGGCTGCGCGTTGTCTGGAACAGGTGCACCTCACTCGCATCGAATAGCGATCGAAACAGCCTATCGACAACTGCATCATCCTCGCGCAGGGGCTTGACGAGTGCCTCCGAGATTGTGAGTTCACTGCTTACGACGGTGATGAGTCCCGCTCTTGCGTGCTGCCACAGGGGTTCGAGGAGGGTACGATACGGCTCAACGCGCTCCACGCTGTAGATGAAGCAATTCGCATCGAGGTAGACGGACCCTTGGGTGGGAAGGGCTAGCGGTCCCACGATTCCCGTTCCTCTCTGATGTAGTCATCCACTTCCTGGGCCGTCTTGAAGAGAAGGTGCCCGGGTGCCTCAGCCAGTATCTCGACGGCAGACCGGCGTTCCGGGTGCGATTCATGCAGCACGACTACGTCCACTGTCTGCCCTGCCTCCAGTTCCACGCTGACGACTTCGACCTTGCCCCCGGGCTGCACCGTGACCTTCTGATGAAACACCTTCTGCATCGTGGCACCTCCTTGTTCTACTTTACGGGTGACGCGCCTCGTCAGTGTCTTTGCTCGGAGCTGTTGAGCCGTTGGGTCTCGTTCTCGACAGCATCCGGCTCGAACGCCAACTCGGGGATGACCACTTCCCAGGCGTCGCATGCCAAGCGGTCACGGTACTTGGGCTCCGAACGCTCGCGGTCCCACGTGGCGACCGCCATCACCGTGGCGAACACACAGCGCATGCCACGGGGAACCTCATAGCTGCGGGCCAACTGGCCCACGACCGTCCCGTTGCTGTCCGTGAGCTCCCAGCGCTGATTGCCGACGCGCACCCCCAACCGGTCGCCTGTAGTGAGCGCAGCGATGGCGCGGTGAACGACATGGTCACGAGGCTTGCATCCGGCGTAGCTGAGGTAGACGTCGCGCAGGCTGAGCCTCTTGTACTGCCGTGCGAGTTCATGTGCATGCCGTGGGAGGGAGAGTGGCCTTTCACGGCATAGCACCGACGGATCGGCCTGCAGGGTGTCCAGAAAGGGATGCGTTCCCTGGAGGCGTGCGAGTGTGAGCGTCCGGCGCGCTCGGGTCATCGCCACGTAGAACAGCCGCCGGGGCGAATCGCGGCCACCCCCGTTTCCGATGCCGTCCCAGCTGCCGTCCAACACGGCCACGTGGTCGAACTCCAGCCCTTTGGCGCGGTGCGCGGTCGTCAGCAGCAGCCCGCGCTGGCTCCGGCGGAACTCTCGCCCCCACTCGGCGAGCCACTCGGTGAAGTGGTCCAGCGGGGCATCCGCGCCCTTGGTCTCCGCCTCGTACTGGCCCGCGGCCTCCCGCAGGAGCTCGGTCCATGGGTTCGCGGCCTGCCCGTCCAGCCACTTCGCGATGTCCGTGCCTCTCACCACTGCTGGGTTCTGCGCCCTCAGCCAGGCGAACAGAGTTCTCGTCTCCCTGAGATGCCAGAAGCCCGTGAAATCCTCGTTCGCCATCTCAACCGGGATGCCCTCGAGCTCGCAGAGGGCGCGCACAGGGTCTAGGTAACGCCATTGCCGCGCTATGACTGCGCAGGTGGACCAATTCCACTGAGGGTCGAGGCCGGACAACCGCCGGAGCTCTGCCACGACAACCTGTGCCTGGGCGATAGAGTCGTCCCCCGCCGGCAGCACCTGCACCCTTCCGTGGGCCACCGGATCGAGTGTCGCCCAAGCACCGCCGGGCGACTCGCGGGCGCGGTTGCGGTCGATGGCGATGGGGTGCCCAGCCTTCATGCGCTGCCGGGCCGGCTGGATGACGGCGTTGGCAGCCGCGATGACGTGCCCGGTGGAGCGGTAGTTGTCCGTCAGGAAGGCCGGCTTTGCGCTGTAGTCCGCTTCGAATCGGCGGATGTACTCCACCGAAGCTCCCTTGAACGCGTAGATGTTCTGGTCGTCATCCCCAACTGCGAAGAGGCTCAGCTTCTCGTCTTCGTCGGTGAGCGTTTTGCCCGCTAGCGCGGAGATCAGCTCGTACTCCTCGCGTCCGATGTCTTGGTATTCGTCGACCAGTATCCAGCGGAACCCCGCCAGCAGTCGCGTGCGATACTCGTCGGCCTCGTCGGGCGGCAGCCCTTTCCCGTGCAGCAGGTCCGTGGCCTGCCACAATACGTTTCGGAAGTACTTGTCGTCCAACTGGCCTGCGCCCCTCGAGTAGCTGGCGCCCACCAGCCGCATGGCGAGGGCGTGGCAGGTGAGCGTCATCACCCCACGGGCGTCGTCGCCGATGAGCTCCGCGAGGCGTCTGCGGACGTCCACCGCAGCGTGCCGGTTGTAGGTGAGCACCAGGATGCCGCGCGGGTTCTCCCGCCTCACACGCACCAGGTAGGCGATCCGGTGCACCAGCACCCGCGTCTTCCCGGAGCCCGGACCGGCGAGCACCAGCACGTTGGTCTGCTCCCGGTTGTCGGCCACGATCTGGCGCTGGACGGGGTTGTTCAGGCTCTCGACGATTATCCGCCAGGATTCAGGGGTGGTCTGTCGGGAGGTCTCAGTCCCACGTTGCGGCAGCCAGCGGTCCAAGAAGTCATCCTCAGGGAGGGTGAAGTAGTCCATAGCCAGGCGCAGGTGGTCGGCCGTCGGGAGCAGCCCTCGCTGCGCGTACTCCGCCATCACATGGACTTGCAGCACCTGCTCCTCGTAGTGGAGCTGCAGCGACGCGAAGTCGGTCCGCGCGAAGCCGCGCGTCTCCGGCTTCAGGCGGATGGTCATGGCCGGCCGGAACACTGTCAGCCCCCTGTTCAGCCGAATGACCTCCTGCTCGTGCAACCACAGCAAGGCGCGGTCAGTCAGCCGTGCGGGGTCAGGGGCCTGGCTCATGATGACGAGATCGGACCGTACCGCCGCGAGCAGCTTGCCATGGGTCGTCTCCGCCAGCAGGTCGGTGCCCTGGGTTCCCTGCGGCAGCGCGCCAAGCAGGTGGCCCATCACGCGCCGCGCGGCAGCGCGGCGGAGTTCGGCGGTCCGCTCCAGCGCTCCCCACTCGCACTGCAGGGTCACCTGAACGGTGTCGGGGTCCAATCGGCGCACGCCGAGGTTCCCTCCACTGCCGCTCTCGCCGCGCCCGTCGCCGGCGATGCTCCGCACGATCCGCAGCAGGCGTTCCGGCAGGGCGTGGGGATTGCCCTCGTCCTTGAGCCGCTGGGTGGCGAGGCGGAGGTGGAGCGTGGACGAATCGCCAACGCTCATGTTTGGCGCCGTCTCTCGGAGGAGGGCGATCAGGCCGCTCTCCAGCAGCGCCGCCTGCTCGAAGCGCCGCGCCGACGCGCGCTCCACGCCCCTGTGGACGAAGGCCGTCAGCACCGTGTCGTTGCTGGCGATCCCCAGCCGCTCCAGGTCGTGCAGGGCGTTGCGTACGCCCTCGGAGGTCAGGCGCGTCGCGGTCATCAGCTCGTCGGTGGAGATGCCCTCGTCCGGGTCCGCTTCGACCAACGCCTCCGCAATGGCCAACAGCTGGCGGCGATATCCATCGGTGATGCTCGCCCTTTCGAGTCTGGCCCGCGCCTCCTCCACCGAGCTGACCCGGAGCGAGGACGGGAAGACCTGCACCCGGTTCTCTTCGCGGGTGAGCAGCACGGACTCCTCCAGCCACGAGACCGCTGTCCGTACCCGGGTGTCATCCGTGGCGGAGTCCCGCTCGAAGACCCTCTCGTCGTCCTCTCCGAGAATCTCTCCAGCGGTGGCCTCGATCTGGCCATCCAGGCGCTTTTTCCTGTCCATGTTGCGCAGAGCCCGCAGCACGCCGTGAATCTCACGCCGCGTGAGCCGGGAGCGAGCAGACATGCCGAACTGGCGTTCCACGTCGTCCTGTGTGTAGAGCAGGACGCAGCGCGCCCGCTGCTGGTCCCTTCCGGCGCGGCCTGCCTCCTGCAGGTAGTTCTCCAGCGAGCCGGGGATGTCGGCGTGGATGACCAGGCGTACGTCTGGCTTATCGATGCCCATGCCGAAGGCGTTAGTGGCGACGATGGCCCGCAGGTCCCCGCGGATGAATCTCTCTTGGACGTTCTTCTTCGTCTCCGGGGGGAGCCTTGCATGGAAATGATCTGCGTCCACGCCCATGGCCTGCAGGAACGCCGCCAGCTCCTCACAGTGGCGCCGCGTGGCACAGTAGACGATCGCCCCGCCCGGCTCGTCCGCCGACAGGTCGGCTTCCATTATCTGGTGGACATCGGAGGATTTCTCCCCTGTGCTCGTCTGCACCACGACGAACTCCAGGTTGGTGCGCCGAGCACCGCCGTCGAAGACCCTGAGTTCGATGTTCAGTTGCTCACGGAAGTAGTCGACGATCTCGGCCATCACGTCGGGCTTGGCGGTCGCCGTGAGGCAGAGGACGGGCGGGACCGGCTCATCCCCTGCCTTCTCGCGGATGAAGCGCCCCACGTACCGGTAGTCGGGCCGGAAGTCGTGCCCCCACTTGGAGAGGCAGTGCGCCTCGTCCAGCACCCAGCCGCCAATCTCCCGCTGTTCCAGAGCGCGTCGAAAGGAGACGTTGCGGAGCTGCTCGGGAGACACGATGACGATGCCCGCGTCCCCCAGTCGCACCCGGTCCAGGGCATCGGAGCGCTCTGGCATGGACAGCAGCCCGTTGATGGTGACACAGGAGCCGATGCCCTTGGCCTCGAGTCCCGCCACCTGGTCGGCCATGAGCGCAACCAGCGGCGAGATCACCACGGTCAGGGCGCCGGTCTTGTCGTAGCGGGAGAGCGCCGGTAACTGGTAGCAGAGCGACTTGCCCGCGCCGGTGGGCAGGATGCCGAGCACGTGCTCACGGGCCATGACCGCTTCGACGACGGACTTCTGCAGGGGCTTCCCGTGTTCGTCCTGCGGCTCAGGGCGGAATTCGGAGAAGCCGAACCACCGGGCGAGCTCCTTGCGGGCGTCGTGGCGCTCCTTGCACCAACCGCAGGCGGGATCGGTGCACGCGGTATCGCGCAATCGTCTGACCAACCGACCGGCCTCGGGGAACTGGTGCCGCACCCAGGGTGGCATGACCGAGCTGCTTCCCGCCACGGACAGCCACGCCAGCGCATAGGCCAGCGCCCAGCCGTGTCTGGCTGCTTCCGCGATGATCTCGTGGGCGTGCGTCTGGCAGGCGTTCCCGTACAACTGCGCCTGCATGGTGGTGTGGGCCTCGGCGTCGGTCGGCCTTGGGGAGCCGCGCAGAGCGGAGATGACTTGATCGAATCCCGCTCCGTCTGCCAACGTCGACAACCAGTGCCAGGCTGTCAGCAGGTCGGGAGATGTTTCCTGCAGGGCCTTCAACTGGTCGTCGAAGACCTCGAGTGCAAGCCTGGAATCCAGCTCCGGGTCGTTGATGCGTCCGCGCCTGAGCCCCCCGTCCTGGTAGTGCTTGACCAGGTGGTGATAAGGGTTCCGTGGAAACGCCAGAGGATTCAGCCTGAGCGTATCCACAGCCGGCAGTCGCAAGAGCCGCAGTTGCGGGTTGGCTGCTCGTAGGTGAGGCAGGTCGAAGGCGATCAGGTTGTGACCCAGCAGGAATTCCGCGCCGTCCGCAAGGTCGTCCAGCTTGGCCAACGCTATGGCGAAGCTGTCCCTCCCTTTGGGATAGACGAGGGACTGGCGTATGTCTGCCCGCACGCCAGCGAAGGCCCAGATGCGGTTGTCGCGGCGGCCGACCTCCAGGTCTAGGGAGAGGCAGGAGCGGAGCCCCCACCTCTCGTCGTCTTTGGTCTGCGTTGCGTATGACATGACCGGGTAATCCCGTGAGGACCAGTCGGACCGCTGCTCCAACAGCTCACGGACGGCATTCTCGATGGCCCTGCCCTCGGGTGAATTGCGGAGCCGACTCTGCGGTTCCCTCCGGGCGGGGGGCGCTGCCAGTGCGTGTGGGCATGGTAACAGGTGGAGACAGCAGAGCACTCACATACATAAGGGGGAGGGAGACCCGATGGACGAGCCGGTGAGGTGGGTATCGAAGGATGCGGCGGCGCGGGATATGGAGGAGGCGGCGCGCATGCGCGTGCCGTGCGGAGAGCCATCTACGCCGAGTCGCTCTTCTTCTCGATGCGGATCGCCCATTCAACGTTCGCTGGGGCGTCCGGGGCGTCAACTTCTATACGCACCCGTCCCTGCATCGCATCGCAATCGGACGGGCATACCTCGAACAGGGCGACTGCCGCGTCGAGGAGGGACTTCCTGCCCACCGAGTAGAGTTCTCTGAGCTTGTTGTCCCCCTGCAACAGGTTCAGGAGAAAGGTGGCGTCCGTGTCGTTGTTCAACGTCAGGTACAGATAGTAGCCGCCGTCCTCAACGCAGAGGTCCTGGTAGTCGTCATGGACGCTGCCCTTCTTCTCGAATGTCACACTGTCGGACTCACACACGACGGGCGTGGGGGTGATAACTGGCGTTGAGTCGCCGCATCCAACCCCTGCCCAGACCAGGATGACCAAAGCCAAGCTTATGACTCGCATCGCTCCTCGCTATGCCCGTGTGCCGGGAATGTTGTGAGCGGTATGGTAGCAGGCGAGGTGTGGCGAGCGTCAGGGGTCGGTAATTCGGTGCCTGGCCTGTCCTAACCGCGGGTTCACCCCACCCACCGATCACACGTGGTTCCCATAGGAATCAGGGTTACGTATTCTCGGCGATCACCTGCGCCAAATGGGCACTGTCGTAGCCATTCTCAATCGCCAACTCGACGTCACGGTCCGACTCCTCGATCCTGTCCAGCCTCCGGAGCACGACGGCGCGGCCTGCGTAGGCCACGGCGTCGGTGGGATCTAGTGTCAGCCCGCTGTGGTAGTCATCGAGCGCGCCCTCGAGGTCGCCCAGCTGTCGCCGCGCGTTCGCCCTGTTGGCGTAGGCGGGCGCGTTCGGCGGCCCCATCTCGATGGCTGTCGTGAGGTCGCTGACTGCGTCCTCGTTCTGGCCTGCCGCGAGCTTCGCCCCGCCACGATTGCGGTAGTACGCCACCTCCGAAGGCTGCAGTTCGATGGCGATGTCCAACTGTGCGATGGCCTCCTCGTAGAGGTTCGCGTTGATGCAGAGAACGCCCACGTGCCCGCGCACGACGGCGTCGGTCGGGTTGCGCTCCAACGCGACGGCGAAGTCGTCCATCGCGTGCGCGTACTCCTCGGCGACCATGAAGAGGACGCCTCGCCTCGCGTAGGCCTCACCAAGCCCCTCGGGCTTCTCGGACAGCGACCCGTCGATGCGGATCGACGCGCAGTAGTCGTCATAGGCTTTCTCTATGTGCCCAGCCTCGTGACGGATCACGCCACGGCGCAGGTGAGCCTCCGCTACCGTACCCGGGATGCCGGGGCGGTGGACGATCACCCTGGTGAAGTCTTCCTCGGCGCGCTCGAAGTCCAGCATCTCGCAGTACGCCTTGCCCCTCGTGAAATGGGCCAGGGCGTTCATCGGGTTGAGCCGCAGCACTTCAGAGAGGTCCGCGACCGCCTGTTCAGGGTGCCCGGCGTGCAGGTGGAAGGAGCCGCGGTTCTGGAGCGACATCCAGTCCGACGGGTCGTTGGCGACGGCGGCATCGAGCTCGGCGATGGCCGCGTCGGCGTCACCGCCGGCCAGTTGTTCAAGCGCCTTGATGAGGCGTTCCGTCTGCTCCGGGCTCTGTTCTGCTGAGTTGGGATCCTGCTTCCGAGGTCCTTTCCCACCGAACACGCCGCCGAAGAATCTCCCGACCATGAAAGCCTCCTATCGCATCTGATCGCTGACCATCTACATGGGAACCCCATTCTACAGCCCCGATGCGTCAGTCTGACACTAAGGGAAGGGACGGAGAGGAATGCTGACCCGGCTCCGCTGGCATCACGAAGCGCTACGGTCGGCAGGCTGTGGAAGTGGGCTCGAGCCTTCCGTGATGCCACGTCCTTGCCTCCGAATACGAAAGCCGGGACGAGTGCCGGACGACGAGAAAGCAGGCATACATCGGAACTTGCGGAGGCCGCCACGACGGCGGCCTCCGCAGCCTCTGAGCGCAATTGAATCACGGCCGTCACGATCGGCCTGGCGGTGTTTGGCGCATCTGCGGTCGGATGGACCGCGGGGCGGTCACCTCACAGGGCACCGTTCCTCGTCCCTGTCGTCCCGGTGGCGGACAACGAGGCCGCGGGACGCTTAGACCATCATGCCGGCTCCCTCTCGTAGAAGTAGCCGCGTATGGCCCGCTTGGCGATGGCGCGCCACCGCCGCGAGCCCTCAGCCGAACCCCGCCAGTCAACGGGCTCCGTGACCAGCCGCAGCAGCTCGCGGTAGTCCGACACCTCCTCGATCGACATCACGACCTCCGTCTGCGACCTGCGCTTGCGCGAGAGCTGTCCGTAGGCGGTCCCTCCCTCGTGCACGGTCAGGACCCCGTCCACCGCGGGGTCCCGGATCTCGACCGTGCCGTAGAGCGGCTGCTCGATCAGGTCCTCGATCTCGTCCAGGTACTCGAACCAGACCCAGCGATTGCGCTGGGCCGACCACGCCACCTGGACCACCAGCGGCGCGGAGATGTGCAGAAGCTCGTCCTGCGCGGGCACCGGCAGCGGTGCGTAGCGTGCATGTGAGCGCACCTTCGGCGAGGTCATGCCCCACCTCCGCTGCGCCGCATGGCGACCGCGATACGCTCGAAGAGCTCGCGGTCGTCCATGCGGTTGATGCGCTCGCTGTCCCGCCTGCGCCAGTGGAGCTGCGCAGGCCTGGGCGTGCGCTGGATGAATGAGCTATCCCCCGTCGTCTTGAAGTAGGTAACCGGATACGTGGTCATGCCGCACCTCCCTCGCGATACGCGCTGGCGAAGAAGAGGTCGTCAGGGGAGACCCAGAGGACCGCACTGAGCGCCTCGATGGTCTGCTGGGATGCGCCCCGCTGGTGGGAGACGATCTTGCCGAGGGTGTCCTCGGCGAGACCGATCCTGCGGCTGAGGGCGCGCTGGGTGAGCTGCAGGCGCTCGGATACGGTGAAGAAGACGTCGCGGTTGAGCAGGCGCACGGGCCTGCGCCCCATGCCGGGGCGCTCACGGTGCTTGCTCACGCTCCCGCGGACGGCGGATGCGAGCCGTTCGGCTGCAGCCTGCCATGACACGGTGCCCATGCGGGCGCTGTGGACGTCGCGGAGCGCGAGTTGGAGCTGGCGGGTGCTCTGGATGAGGTAGGCGGCCATGGCTACACCTCCTCCGTCGTGCAGGGGCGTGTAGCCCAGCGTTCGAGTCCTCGTGGGCCGTATGCGTGTCGTGCTAGCATGGGTCGTACCTCCTGTTGCGCCGGGCCATTCGCTGCCTCTGTCGCGCTGGTGGAAGAGAGGCCGGGGGAACGCCCTTCCCCCGGCCTCTCGCTATCCCTGACGTTCCTCAGTGGGAACACTTGTGTGGTGGCCGCCGCATCATGAGGCGGCAGCTCAGTGGGTCCGGTCGGTGCATCTGCACCTCCTTTGTGTTGTGTTGCCTCATACCGGCATCCTTGGAAGCGGGCGTGCTCGATGGCTGGTTGGCGAACGGACAGACGTCTCCCCTGGTATGGATGCCGACGCGGAGACGGAACGTTGTGGGATGGGTATGCCGGGCCTGGTCCGCGAATCGGACGCGCAGCGGCCGTGGCGAGAGACATGCGGAACCGACCGGGACCCTTCGGTGGGGAACCGGTTGCGGTCAACGATGGAAGATGGTGAGGCGAGGCGGGGCGCAGCCCAGTCCTCGCACCCGCTCTTGGACATGCGACGGCGGCGCTGGTGCCGCACCAACGCCGCCGTCAGGTCAGACGCGCCGCTTCGCTCGAGGGAGGATCGGGATCCGGCGCGCCGTACAACGTAGCACGTCTCCGCCCGCGTCGCGAGAGACACGGCGGGGCCGTGACAGTTATCCTACCGGTCGGTGGTGGGGTGCCGATCCAGGGGACACAGTGATCGGCATTCCATCGCCATCCTGGTGAAGGGAATCCGGGCGTCAGGACGCTGCGGGCTACCGGGACCCTGCGGCGGGGAAGCCAGTCGTCGCGCCAACGTCACTACTCAGCCTGCGGTATCCGCGGCAGACGGGTGCGTGGGAAGAAGCCTCAGCGTCGGCAGCGGCCTACCCGCGCACGCGCGACAGCCGCCAGCGGCAGTGCCGCAGCGACAGGCAGTCGCGAGCGCTCGCGTTCGCCGTAGCGAACCGCCACGTCGAACCTGAGCCCGACCTGTGCGAGGCCGCGCCGCAGGACACAAGGTGCCGGTCGGAGTGACAGCATCTGTAACTCCGAGCCGACCCGGTCGAGGACGAAGCGCCGGTGCGCTTCGCCCCAGGCATCCGGCGGCTGAAGCGATCAACCCCAACCGCCCAGACCTCTGCCCGGCGAGATGGAGGTGATCAACCCCAGCTCACCGGACGGACCGCCCGACTGGTGACAGGACCAACGTCAACCGCAACCGTCGGACTGGACCGAGGACGGAGGAGACCAGCGTCCACTTCCGTCGTTCCCCGGCCCGCGCTGGTTGCAGAGGACCAACGTCGACTCCGCAGCGCCAGCATTCCCCCTTGGGCGACCCTCCGGTCGGACCCGTGCAACAGGGATCACGCACCCAGGCTTCTATGGCGGGAAACTGGAAAAGCCAGACAACGCAGCCATTATCACCGGGCTTGAAACCCTGTGTGAAGTCCCTTCGCTCGTCTCAGCCCGAATCGTTCAATCCGATTCACATCGAGTTCAACAAAAGTTCACATCGTTCGTCCAAGAACCACGCACCGATCCCGACAAGGTGTCATGTCACTCCCACCACAGCCCCAGCGTGAGCACGCGCCGCATCCACCGCCGCCGCTCCTGCTGTGCCCGTTCCCTCCGCGTGTTGAAGAGCGCCTTCCTGCGCCAGATGGTCTGCCCGTCGCGGTCGAAGCCGCGCAGCGGCCGCTTCTCGGGGGGCAGCGTCATTCCGTGGGTTTCGAGCAGCGCCAGCTCCACCACCAGAAGTCGCTCCTTCTCAGCCAGCCACGCGAGTCCCTTGCCCTTGATGAGGTGCGTGTTCTTCAGCGTCCGCCACTCGACGATCAGCGGCCAGGCGTCCCCGAACACCTCCCCGTCGTCATCGGCAGGCTCGAGAGTCACGAGGTCGGGGTACTCGCACCTGAGTGGGCGGGTCTTCGCGCCGTGTGAGGCGTTCCCCGGCTCCGCCGCAGCGCCCTGGGTCGATCCCTTGGTCCTCGCCTGCGCCTGCGCTGTCTCTCCCTCCAGCCGCCTGAACGCCTGGGCCGTGTCCTCCCGCAGCGCCCTGACCGCGTCCTCGACGGCCCCGATGGCCGCCCGCATCTCCTTCACCTGCTCCTCGCGGACGCCCTCCAGCTTCTCCACCCGCTGCTCCAGCCTGTCGTTGCGCTCTCGCTGACGGTCGGCGGCCGAGCCGATGCCCTCCTGCAGCGCCCGCTCCAGGGCCTCCCGCACCCGTCGTGACAGCCGCCCTGTCCTCGCAATCTCGGCCACGGTCCGGTGGTCGATCTCCAGCACCCGCGCCGCACCCTTATAGCCCTTCTCCCGCACGAGCTCCTGCAACAGCGCCATGAGCCGCAGGTGGTGCAGGTCCTCGACGTCCCCGCTGCTCTCGATGCCGTGCTCAGTCGTCCTCATCGCTCATCCTCCCCTTGCTGTCGGCAGTTTCGACCCGGTTCCCGGCCCCGTTTCCGCCCTATCTCGCACCCCCGGTGCAAAACGTACCGCTCCACTCGTGGCTGATGTACCGCAGCCGTCTCTCGGCGGGTGTGCAAAATGGCATTTCTCACCTCTGGCGATGTCATTGGCATCCGGAACCCGCTGTTTCAACGAAGTGTTCACTGTTCACGTCCCGTAGGGGGCGCTCTGCCGCTGTACGACGTGCGAAATCACGACTTCGCCCGATCCGTTACAGAACTCGATCTGCTGTACACCCCCAATGCATCACAGCAGGAGGGCGTTGCGAAAGGCGCTTGCGAGATATACCTCGCAAGGTGTACGTCGCCGGGTATCCCCTGCATGCTGACCCTCTCGGGCTATATCCCGCAGGCGGTTTTCACCGGCATCCCGTCCGCCCACACTCTTTGCGTTGTCGCTGCGGCTCCGATACGCCGCGGCAGAACGCGCGGAGGTGAACGGGGCCGCCATGCGAAAGAGATTCCGGTTGGGACAGCTTCTGCCGCTGGCATCCGCGCTGCTGCTGGCGGCGCTGGCCGCAGCGACCACGAGCAGCCTCGCCCTCGCGCAGGACGACGGCGGTCTCACCCGCGTCAACCACGACAGAGAGCTTGTCGAGCCCAAGCAGGACAGCCAGCGCCCCGTCCAACCGCCGCCGCGACTGCGGTACATGAGAGGCGCCAGGAGAAAGACCGGACGACGGCCCGCCAGGGACCTTCCTGAGATGGAGGTCGTCGAGGTCGACGCCCGCCCAGAGCCCGACGCCGAGGCGCGGGAACTGACCGAGCAGGGGCTGCGCATCCTCGCGAGGCTTGCCGTGCGCGCCTATCTCCGGCGGGAGGCGTCCCTGCCCACTGATAATCGACGGGGGCACGGAGATGTTGCTTGACACGGGGCGCCCTGACATCGTGGCGAGCGACGTCAAGGGCAACATCGTCATCATCGAACTAAAGTTGAAGACAGCGGGCGTGGACAGTATCGGGCAGATACTAGCCTACATGGCAGCCTATCCCGCACGGGGCAAGTGCGTACGGGGACTGGTTGTGGCGAACGGATTTGACCATCGTGCTTGTGCCGCTGCTACCCTCATTCCGAACCTTCAACTGCGGGATAGGCACGGGTACGTGCCGCGCCCTTCAGCGTTCGATAGTTGACCCCCAGCACCCGCGCCGCGTTCATCTTCCCTTCGGTCTCGACGAGGTCGCGCAGCAGCGCCAGCAGCCGAGCCTCCTTGGACTCCTCCGACTCCTCTCCCGAGTCCCCGTTCAGTTTCCTGTCCTCCATCATCCGGGTCTCCCCGATTGCGCTACTGCAACTGTTCACGAGAGGCACTGCAACTCCGCGCCGGTCCCCCCGATTGCACTTCTGCAACCGTCTACGAGAGGCACTGCAACCTCCGGGTGGCAGGAGCCCCGGAGCCGAAGTGCTCGCAGATAACCAGCGCGATGCCCCGTCCGATAGGCCACGGCCCAGCCCACGACTCAGCCTTCCCTTGCGTACAGAAGTCGAATCTCTGTACACGGCTATAACATCACACCCGCCACGTTGTTCGTCATGGCTTCTGAGGGGGGCTCGCGCACAGGCCCCCCCTCAGAGAGAACCGCCGTGCGGCCCCGCTTCGCCGGATGGATGTCTTGTGCGTCGCCGGGCGCTGGCGATGACCGGTCGCTCCACGTGCCCGGGCGCGAGCTGGCCCATGCACGCAACGGTCAACGCGAACCGCCGGCTGGTGCTCCCCTCGTGGATCATCCTCGGGCTGTCGTCGTCACCCTCATCGCCGTCTGCCATCCCGCTCACCACCAACTCCCCAGACTGTCGATGCCCGGTTCCCCGTCACCGGCTCGCTCACCGCCTGCCCCACGGTCAGCGCCGTCGCCGGTCATGCCCGCCGGGGGCTGCGTCCTGTACACCCCTGCCGGGCTTTTGCTCGATCTCACCGTTCCCTGGGGCTTCTCAGTTGTTGACCCCTTCCCCTGTCCTTGCACCGGCACCCGGAATGCGGGGTTTCAACAAAGTGTTCACTGGTTACCGTCCTTGTAGGGGGCGCTCTGCCCGCGTTTCAGGAGTGCGATGACCATGCTTGCGGACCCGCGACAGACGTCAATCTCCTGTACACCCCAGGGACAGCGTTCACAGGGCCGTTCGGACCGAGGCCTGTAGGACGCCCTCCCGTAGGCCTCCTCCCCGTAGGACACCGCAAACTTGGAAGGTCCTACGGGCAGTTATGCAGGAGTCCCGGGTTGTCCACACTATTCGGTGAGCGCTGCGGCCACACTCCCGCAGACCACCGACAAGCGATTTCGTCGAGCGCGGGAAGGACGGGCCCGGCCCGCCTAACCGCCGCCGCGGCTGCAGGACATGAGAGACGCCGAGAGACAGAACAGAAGATGGAGGCGCGCCAGGGACCTCTCTGACATGGAGATCGTCGGGGTTGGCGCCAGCCCCGTGTCAGATGCCGAGGCGCAGCCCCTGCTCGAGCAGGGGCTGCGCATCCTCGCGAGGCTCGCCGTGCGCGCCTACCTCCGGCGGGAGGCCTCACTGCCCACCGCAGACCCTAGGGAGCAGCACCTCGACAACCCGGCTGAGGGCCGAGAGTGATCCGCAACGCGGTTGGAACGCAGAGCGGCCGTGGAGAGAGAGGCACTGAACCACGTGGACGTGGCGATGCCAGCCTGCGCCGCCCACCGCACGAGCGCCCTCTGCCCGCACGCGCAGCGCCGCTACTTCCCCACACCCAAGGGCATCATCCCTGCTGAACAGCCCACTGAAGTCGTTGTGACATCTGGTGGGTGCGCGGACGTTTCCTCCGTTGCAACGCTCGTCCCATGAGGCTCACGGAACGACAGATGCTCGATGCGCTAGCCCGGATGCCGTTCGCCGGCACGCTGGAGCTTGCGGTCATCCTTGACGAAGCGTACGCGACGGTGCACCGCGCGCTGACTGGCCTGCTCGCCGACGGCATCGCCGGACGGGTCAACCACGGGACCGTCCACCTCTGTGTTGCCTGCCAGATGGAGCTGTGGCCGGGGCGACTAGAAGCGCAAGGCCTGTAGGCAGGTAGAGCAATCCGACAGAGAGGAATGAAAGCAGACAGAATCCCAGGAAGAGGATTGTGGGTAGCCAGAGCAGTGCCTTCCTCCGTTTCTTCCGGGCGTCGGTGCACCAAACGACCCAGACGACGAAACCACTCACGAGGATGGGAACCATCAGCAGTGGGACCACTCGCAGGCCGTTCACCTCGATCAAGGTAGAGGTTGTCCGGACAAGCTCTCTTGGCTCCCCGGGGAGTGTCGATTCAGAGGACACGCCTTGGTGGGTCGGAACGAAGACGAGCAAGAGTACAGTTGCCCAAGCAATGATGTGGGCTGCCCACGCCGCTATGGCAGAGATAGACATCGAGAAGCCGATACCTTGACCGGTCTGCTCAATTTCGACCGGTGTGGTCATCGAGTGTACATCTCCGGATGTGGACATGCTTTAGGGCCATCTCGGATAACGCAAGCAGGGGTGCATACATGCACGGGAGGAGGGTAGGTGCGCTGGCTACGCGGCGCCGTCCGAGTTCGTGCGCGCTTACCTGGCCTCGCAGCAATGGCTGACGCTGCTGCTGCGCCGTATGGACGCAGTGGCCAGCTTCTACCTCCTGGCGACCGCGCTCTCGCCGGGGCATCGCTCGCTCCGGTCCCGGGTGGAACTCCGCCACCGAGGGCGGTTCAACGTCACGATCACCCTGCACAATCCGGAACGGCGACCGGCGTGGGGGTGGGCTAGCCGCCCGGTGGCGTGGGCGTCGACCCGGACGCGTCGTCGTCCACGCCGACCTCCGGCAGAGGGTCGCCCTCGCCGGGGACGGGCGGCGGCTGGGCGGGCGGGCCGTCGGGGTCGGCGTACGCGCCCACATTGACGTAGTACTGGCGCAGTTGGTGGACATCGGTGAGCAGTATGGGCAGGCTGGGGTCCGCGCCGATCCTGCCCTCGTATTCGTCCACGCGGGCCTGGTTGGCCGCAAGCACCGCTTCCCTGAAATCTGGCAACTCCATCTCCAGCACGGCCAGATGCTCTCCATACTCATTGGGCTTGAATCGTCGCCATAGGTCTCTCTCAGGATGGATGCCTGGGCGTATACGTGCGCTTCCCGGTACGGGTTCTCCCACGCTGCGTGACCGCCCGATTGTGCGCGCGCAAGTAGGCCGTGGCGGATGCAGCAGTCCAACTCGGGATAAGGCTCCCTTCGATGTCGCCCCGGTCCTCCCACCGTTTTGCGTCCGCGTAGCCGTGACGGTAGGCGATGGCATACAGGAGACGTTGCCGTGTCGCCCGATAGCCGCCCATACGAGGCGCGCACCTGAGGGTTACTGGATGTCCATTCGGCTGAGCCGCCGCACTGTGAGCAGGAAGAACACCACCGTCACGAGCGCCGCGCCGACGAGGGCAGGCACGGCGAGGCCGTTCACTTGTGAACGTAACTACGAATAATGCATCTAGCCGCCCAACGACAGAACCCAAGCTGCCCGTGCGAGCCCGGCAGGTGTGCGCTTTCTCCAGAGAGTGCATTCACCTATAGTACACGCTGTTATGTGGGTACATTCACGCTTGTTTCCGCCACCGGCCGCCCCCATTCTTCTCGTCCTCGCGCTCCGGGCGTGCAACTCCCGTCCCGCCGACGGTCGGGTCGTGGAGGTCGACCTGGAGGCCCCTCGAACCGGAGAGCGCGTGAGGAGGGTACGTGAACACTACAATCCGCAAGGCCCGTTGAGAGTTCCTGCAGGATGAGTACGCCATGACATGGGTGAGAGCGCTCCTGCTGACGTTCGCGCTATCCCTGGCCGCCGCATGCGCCGCACCGACCCCCACACCAACCCTCATCCCCACGGTCGCCAAGGATCCCATCGTATTCAACGACCTTGGCTGGGACAGCGCGTTGTCACAGAACCGTATCGCTCAATACATCGTGGAGAAGGGCTATGGGTATCCTACCGGCGAGATCGAGGGAGGCACGACGGAAGCGCTCCCGGCTCTGAGACAGGGCGATAGCGACGTGATGATGGAGCTGTGGCTGCCCAACGCCAGTGAAGCTTGGGAGGAGGCCACGGTGGCGGGCGAGGCGGTCTCGCTAGGAGAAAGCCTGAGCAAGCTCTCGCAATCCGCGTTCATGATTCCCATGTACATCCAGGAAGCGCATCCTGATTTGGACAGCGTAGAAGACTTGAAAGAAGAGCAATACCGCCAGTTGTTCGCAGCCCCTGGGAACAACGGCAAAGCCAGGCTCGTCTCCTGCCCCGACGGTTGGGCCTGCAACGTGGTGAACGCAGTCCAGGTCGACAGCTACGGCCTCTCCGAACACGTGGAAATCGTCGTCCCTGAGTCCGAAGCAGCGCTGCACGACGGGCTCTTCGCCAGATACGAGCAGAGGGAGCCCTGGCTGGGTTACCTGGACAGCAGCATGGCCCCCGCGTTGAAGCTGGACATGGTCCGGTTGGAGGAGCCGCCCTATAGCCACGCATGCTGGGCCACGACCAAGGCCTGCGCTCACGACGAGACGACGCTCCTGATCGCCGTGCGCCCGGAACTCCTGATGCGCGCTCCCGAAGTGGCTGAGATGTTGCGGAAGTGGGACCTGAGTGCCGGCCACTACAAAACCATGTCGGTCTGGCGAATCGACAACGACGCCAGCCATGCTGGTACCGCGATCTGGTGGTTGAATAACAACCCAGGCGTATGGCGTCAGTGGGTGACGGACGAGGCCGCCGCCGCCATTCAGGAGGCCCTTGACAGCGGGGAGCGCGCGAAGGGCTGGCCTGGCCAATGAGGAGAGTGCCTCTCGCCCATGCCACCGTGTACGGGCCCTGTGGCACATGACGACGGCTCCGGCGGGTTCGGCTGCGCAGGCCGAGGCGGACATCCTGGCGGCCTTCGGTGAACGCGGCATACGCATGACCCTTCCGCGGCGTGAACTCGCCGCCCTGCTCTCCCGCTGGACCGGCCCATTCAGCGCGGAGGAGGTGGTCGCACGGGCACCCGCCCTGGGGCGCGCGACCGTCTACCGCACCCTGAGGCTTTTCGTGGACGCCGGTGTCCTCTGCAAGACCGTCCTTTCGGACGGCCCGGCGCGCTACTCGATGGGCGAGACACCTCGCCAGTACCACCTCGTCTGCATCTCCTGCGGACGCGTCGGGGCATTCCGGCACCCCTCCGTCGAGCGCATGCTCCGCGATGTGGCCAGACGAGTCGGCGAGGTCGTCGGGCACCGGCTTGAGCTCTACCACCGCTGCCGGAAATGCACGAAGGGCGGCCACCCGAGCGTGCGCTCCCGTGTGCACGGCACCGGCTCCGACGCTCACTGATCGCGTCAGAAGCTCAACTCGGCGCACCGCCACGGAGAGCCGCGCGGGCGCAGCCCGCGTTATGGCGCTGGCCCAGCTTTCTCCTCTCCGGCAGCGGCGGCTATGGCTTTCGCCTCGTCTTCGGAACTGCCCTGCAGCCGGGCCTGCGTGTAAGCCCTCTCATACGCCCTCGCGTACTCGATGGCGTTGTCGTGGTCCCTGCCCGCGAACTCGCCGTCCGCATGGGCGCCGGAGTAGACGTGCGCCCGTTCCTGGTTCCAGGCTTCCTCGAAACGCTTCTCGTAGTACGTGAGGTGGTAGCGCCAGGCGTAACGGTACGACTCGGGCCACTCGTACCCGAGTTCCAGCGCGCGGTGCAGGCCCAGGAAGTAGGCGTTCGCTTCTTCGTAGGCCTCCTGGTCCGGGAAGCCCAGTTCGACCTTCGCGGTGGCGAACACCTGGGCGTATATGTGCGCTTCCCGGTACGGGTCCTCCCACCGCTGCGTGACCGCCCGGCTATGCGCGTCCACGTACGCCGTGGCGAACGCAGCAGTCCAACTCGGGATCTGGTCCTCTTCGATGTCGCCCCGGTCTTCCCATCGTTTCGCGTCCACGTAGCCGTGACGGTAGGCGATGGCATACAGGAGGCGCTGCCGTGTTGCCCCATGGCCGCCATACGGACGCGAGCGCTCATAGCCATCCACGAAGATGTTGGACAGTTCCACGCCCTCCTCATCGGAGTACTCGTCGTCGATGAGATACCCCGCGAAGACGGAGGCGTACGCGTGCGCGCCCACGCGGCTGGCGTCGCTACGGGTGAGCGCTTCCGCATAGTCCGTCGCGAACGTCGTGGCGGAAGCGTCCTCGGAGAACGGCCAGCGCTCCGCGTTCTGCCGCGCGGCCTCGCTTGCATGGCCAAGGGCTGAAGCGACAGGGACCGAGTCTCCGACCGCCTCCGCGAAGGCAGCCGCGTAGTCCGTCGTGAAGTTCGGACTGTCCTCCGGGACGTGGACATCGATGCCGGTGCCCACGTAGAAGTGGTAGAGGTAGCCGGCGGCGTAGTCCTGCGCGTCGTCGTCCGGCAGACCCAAGGCCTTCGCAGCCGCGTAGGCTCCCGCGAAGATATCCACGTTCTCCCCGGTCAGGTCCTCATCGGCGGCGTACGCGATCCCTTGCTCGTACCCCTCCGGAATCGGCGTGGGTGTCGCGGTTGGCACTGGGGTCGGCGTAGCCGGGTCAGGGGCCGGTGTCACGGTCGGTTCAGGGGTGGGCGTGGCCGTTGCCGTTGGTACAGGCGCAAGTGTGGGCGTGGCAGTCGGCACGGGTTTGGCCGTAGGCGTCGCCGTTGGCACCGGAGTCGAGATTGCCGTGGGTGTGGAGGCGGGAGTCGCCGTTGGCGTAGAAGTAGGTGTTGCCATTGGCGGGCTTGGGGGCGGTGTCGGGTCGCCCCTGGTGTCGTTGCAGCCGCTCAACAGAAGCGTCGCGGATACGGCCACTACGCAAAACAGACCTGCACGTCGTTGCATCGTCACCTGTTTCCTCAGTGAGTGTTCCCCCCTCCATCGTCTCCGCTCCCAAACCTCACGTACTAGTCTACTTGGTACCCAAAGGCGTGAGAACTCTGCGGACGCCCAGAACGAAGTCCGCACGGAGCCTGGGATGAACATATCATGAGGGAGCATAACAACGAGGTTAGGACGTATCGGATCAGGGCAATCGAATTTTGTCAAGCGAGCACTTTGAGTAGGTAGGCATTGTCCTCCCGGCGTCGGCAAGAGCTTCCTCGCCCAGGCTCTCAGCTATGCCGCCATTCGTTCCGGCTACATGGTGCGCTTCATCCAGGCCGCCGACTTCTTCCGTACGATGACCCAGGCAAGGGTCGACAACTCTCTAGACCGGACGTTCCGCTCCTTCCTCTCTGCTGACCTCCTCATCCTCGACAACCTCGGGCTCCACCGCCTCACCGCGCAGCAGTGCGCCGACCTCTACCAGTTGATTATCAGCAGACACCACGTGTCCGGCTCGTCATCACCTCCAACCAGGCCGTGGAGGAAAGGCTCAGCCTCTTCAATGACCTCGTCCTTGGCAACAGCGTCCTCGACCGCCTCGCCAACGCCAGCTACCAGGTCGTCGTCGAAGGCCAGAGCTATCGCGAGCGTCTCTCGCTGCACCGTGCTATCTCGGCACCGAAGGGGTGCTGTTTGACCCATCAACTACGACCTGATACAAGTTCCATCCAGTCGTGCTCAGGGTGGCCTAATGACCCAACTGACAACATGTGACCCCTTCATGCGGCGCTCGTTACTCAATTCTGCGTGGTGTCGCTCATGACGAGGCGGAGGCGTAGAACTAACCAGCGTTGGGTTGAAGCACAAGAACAAGGCCTTGCTGAGGAGTTGATAGAGGGACCAACGGAGGAGCCGATTGAGTTGGCGTATGCTCATCCTCCTCAACAACGAGAATGGCTTGCTCGTATATTGCATTGCTTGGGTCAGGGGCTACTCCTCGCAGCCGTCATTGGGATAGGAGTGAGCGTGTGGGCCTACAAAGACGAGATTCAAGGCTTCCTGCCGGAGGCTCCTACACCTACTGTGCTCCCAACCCCGATTTCGGCAGATAGGGATGTGCTGAACTGCATGTTGGACACGAGCTGCTCCGGCCTATTCGCGGATGGGACGGTCTACAAGTCCAGCGTGGCGGACTCGCAACGCTACTGGATAAACCCAGCAATGGACCAGACAATTCAGGACGTCATCCGTGAGCGAGTGATGCCCACTGTCGAGGAGTGGACGCATGGTACGTGGATGGAAGTGGAGAATTACTACGGCGAGACGGCATTGCGATGGGAACCAGAAGATTACTTCGAGCATGGATGTGGAAACGGCTCATCTCTCTGGGATGGGTGTTCAACGCGCATCGGGAGTAGCATGGCCATCGTTACGATCCGACTGCACAACAGACAAACGGGATTCAGGAAGCAGGCGGAGACTATGTACGAGATAGGCCTTCATGAGGTTCTGCATGCTCTCTGGGACGCTGAGCATACCGACGCGGGCTTGATGTGTATCGCAGATGCGGGAAGTTGCAAGGAGCGAGAACTGAGGGCGGGGAATCTCCTCGTGCCGCTCAAAGAACGTCGCCCCTTGGATGCGCAGGTCTACATGCTGTACGGCCGACCTGCTATAAAACAGGGCATGACAGCAGACGAGGTCCGAGCACTCTTCGGTCCCTAGGTAAATTGTGCATCAGCCTCGGGGATTATGTATCAGGCGAGGGGTCTCCAAAGCCCGTAACCCCTTGACAGGTCGGCGAATCTCTGGCTACTGTTTTGTCCTAGTGCCATGTTGGCAGCAAGCCCGTACCTTCAAGGATCCCTCGCTGCTCACCTCTTTTCGGCGATTCGGGCTTAGCAGACAAGAGCGATGATAGTTGGACGTAATCGTAGATTGAGGGGGTAGACAAAAATGAAGAACGACCCACGAGGGTTTACAATAGGTCTGTGCATTGCTGTCGGCGCAGGTCTGGGCGTGTTCGCTTCAATAATGGAACTAACCGGAATTGATTCGCAAGTCTTCTTCGCTGGATCTATGGGCTTCTTATTCGTCGCGGTGAGCAGGGCATTTGATATACTTGAGGAAAAGAAGCGCGGTAAGGACAACTGAGGTATCAAGCTGCAAGGAGTTCAAGCCGTGGATGAAATCGCATTACGCTTTGGCAGAAGAAGGCCTGTCTTGCCATTTTCTCAGAAAAAGGCTCTATACACCGCCTTTGGGGTGTTTCTGAGTATGTTCCTAACCATGAAAGAGGTGAACTTCAGGCCTTTTTCATCGGGCAGTTAGTGGCATGATCCAGTTGCTCAATTATCATCACGATATGTCTCACAGCTTCATCCGTGGTTGGGACCTTCGCTTGGCTGACCTGTTTGCCAGTATCCAAACACCGCGAACACGGCAATTTTGATGCCCAGTATGACTCGACCACGTCAGCCGCGAACTGCTCCGCCGTGCGTGGGATGTCGGAACAGGACCCGGCGATACCCCGCTGACCGTCGACATCGATTCGACGATCTGCAAGATCTACGGCTTCGCCAAGTGATGGCGCGCGAAACCACGTCTACTCCGGTCAGCGGGCCAAGCTGAGACCGTACACGCGCTACTACAGCCGGGGGAAACCTGAAGACGACCACCCGCCGTTCCCGTTCACCCTGTTCGTCGTCGACGGTCAGGACGTCAAGGAGACGTATGCGCGGACTGCGTAGGGGATGCGGTCGATGACAGTCCCGGTGCTGGTCTCGTGCAGGCCGGTGCTGGAGCGCTCGGTGATACTGGGCCATTCCTGGCGTCCGCTGTGGGAACCGGAGAGCCCGCGACTGCGGTTGTCGGAGCTACAGCCTACCGTTGGAATGCCGTGTGCAACGTCATGCCTCGTGATGGTGATGTGTCCTCTCCAACGGCTCGTGGGTGTCATGCTCACGCTCACCAGCCCACGACGACACCAACGCTCAGCGACCTAACCCGGTCGCCAAGAATCCCGCTCTACCTTCAGGTGACCGAGCTGCTCGTAGAGCTGCGCCACCTGACACCTCGGCCGTCTGGCTGGCGAAGCATTCTGCCTCGGCAACGCACGAAAGCCGTGCTACTATGTCAGTGTGATTGTCTCATTCAAGGATAGTGGCACAGAGGATGTCTTCAACGGACGAGTTACTCAGATGGCACTTCGGGCGTGTCCCGTTTCGATATGGAGCGTGGCCCAGCGGAAGCTGGACCAACTCGATTCCGCCTCTGTTCTAGGCGATCTTCGGGTACCACCTGGCAATCGGCTTGAACGGCTGACCGGAGACCGGAGGGGCTACCACAGCATCCGTATCAACGACAGGTACCGCATCTGCTTCGTATGGGTCGAAGCGGGCCCGGCCGAGGTCGAAATAGCGGACTACCACTGAAGAGGAGCCTTAGCATGGTGCGGATTCCCACAGACCGAGAGCCGACGCATCCGGGCGAGATGCTGCTGAAGGAGTTTCTGCAGCCTCTTGGGATGACCCAGCGCGACTTGTCCAATGCGATTCAGGTGCCCTATCAGCGCGTCAACGGAGTCATTCGCAGAAAACGCGGCGTTACCCCCAGTACCGCCTTGCGACTCTCCAGATTCTTCGGCACGTCTCCAAGTTTCTGGCTGAACCTGCAACTCCGCTGGGATCTCTACCACACCGAGCGCGTCGAGGCGGAATGGATCGAGCGCATCCGGCCCCATGTGCCTGTCAGTGCGTTAGGGAAAACACCAGCCCCGTGGTGATGGTGTCGGGCGACACGGGCTAAAGGCTGGGGTCGAGGCTCGTGTGCGGCTTGCACCAGTTGTAGTAGACGAAGTAGAGGGCTTGGGCGTGGCAGTGGTTCTCCCACTTCTTTGAGAAGGCGTTCGTGAGGCGCGTGAACCGCCTCATGCTCATGCGCATCGTGAGGTTGTGCCGCTCTGCATAGGACGTGTTGATGAAGTCCGGGTTTGGTCTGCCCACGATGACTTCCTTCCGCGCTCCGATGCACTCCGCTGGGGCTGTAGCGGCGGGCATCCCCTCCGCTGGCCTGCCCGTACATCTTCACCAATTGCGCGTAGTCCACGTTGCCGCCGAACGCACCTTCTACACCCTCCAAGTACGCGCTGAGGCCGTCGGTAGTGAGTTGGAACCTCCGCGTCGTTCGCTCGCGGAGATCGTCCATGATGTCGATAGCCGTCATACCGTCTCCGGCGGAACCTCACTGCCCAGGAGATGACCAGCTTGGAATCGGCATCGATAGCTGTCCACGTCCAAGCGTCTCCGGCCTCATCCGGTGCGGCTTTCGCGTATTCTACGTTCTTGCGCTTGGCGTAGAGGAACGCCCATATCTCATCGCACTGTACGCGCTGGGAAGGAACACTGCGAACATGAGTGTCGTGGTAATCACGGCAGGCTTTCCCCGCCGCTACTACCAACCGGTCAACAATGTTGATTGAGCAGTTCTCAATGCGGGTTATGGAACGCATGGAGGAACCTTCAACCAGCATTTGCAGGATGCGCATCTGCTTGTCTCGTGATGCTCGATTCACCATATGGTTATGATAACTAGGAGGCAGGTAATGCGCAAGAAGAGGAACAACTTCTTATCCTTGTTACGAAGAGCCCATATATGATGGTCGCGAAGAATCCATGCAGGGTCTACGTAGTCATCAAGCAATAGCCTGACGACCTGAGGCACCGGAGGAACCCGGCCTCCGGTGTCTCAGGAAACATTCTACCAAGGCTAGTCCCTTCTTCAGGGCACGCACTGTGACCACACTGCCGGAAACTCAACCTGGCCTCTAGGCGTTATAAGGATGTTGTATAGGTGTTCAACCGCCGTGTCATAGCCCACTGCTTCTTCCAAGCAGAGTTGCCAAGACGGCATCACCTTAATGGATTCAGTGAGTCCTACCCCTTCACGAAAACGCTGATACTCAGCATCAGATTCATGGATAGCCCAACAAGATAATCCCTTGGCGCTTAAGCGTAGACTTGTGGCGGGGTCCGACAATGTTGCTGGGTCTGTACCGCTGCCCCGTTCTAAAGCGCACGCGGTGATAGCAGGTGGTCGCACTCCCGGCAGACTACTCCCTTCATCTGGGAAACATTGTAATGCGCTCTCGGAGTAGACGGAGAAATCTCCTTTGATAATGAAGAGTGACGTTGCCAGGACTCCTTCTAAGAAGTGCATTTCTTCCTCGATGCAGAGCTGCCAAGTAGGTAGAACCATCACTGGACTACCTACTATCTGACTCGCTTCTGCATACTGTTCATCGGATGCGTGCAAGGCCCAACAGGAGAGTTCTTGCGCGTACCACACCCTCCTCCACGATGCCGGCGGGCCGCTTCCTTCAGCCTCAAACCTTGCCACCTGCATTGCTTGCTTGGCTTGCTCTTCGGGCGGTAGCCTCTCCCAACGCTCAGCCTCCCGATCCTTACGACAGTTGTAGACAGATTGGGGAATGATGTCTGCAACAGTAGAAGGGTAGACCTCGTATACAGAGATGGTCGGTGTAGGTGTGGGCGCTAGTGTAGGTGTCGGCGAAGCACACGCCGCGAGCACGAGCGCGAACAGCCCCAGAGCAATGAGCAACGATCGATGCATAAACGGTGCCCTCCTGTTGCATGGGTCGAAGGTACTTGCAACAGCGCGCTTCGTTCACCACGTGAGCCACCAGGAGGGCATGGGGACTTCCGGCCCCATGCGGACTTACGGCTCACGCCTACCCCACGAACGAAGCAGTGAGGTGCGAGAAGCACGCTGTTGCGGCGCAACCCTAACGGACGGCTACGGGCGAGTGCAAGCCTCAGAACATGAAGAAGGCCCCAGCCGAATCGGCTGGGGCCTATCGCGTCCCTACGGATGCTCAGGGGTTGGACTACTTCGTCCAGCGAGCCGCAGCCCCGACTTTGGCAATCTCCGTACGCCTCTCCGGCGTCAATGCCTCCGCCCTAGCGGGACCGCCCTGCCAGGCGGTGGTGGACAGCGCGCATCAGGTGATCGTGGCGGCGCGAGCGACCAATCAGTCCACGGACGTGCACCAGGCGGCGGCGATGATTCAAGAGGCGATCGAGAACGTGGGGGCGGTTCCTCGGGAGATGTCTGCGGATGCTGGGTATTACTCGGCGCCAGCGGTCCAAGAGGTGGAGCGGCTTGGAGTGGAGGCATTCATCGCCCCGGACCGGACCCGTCACGGGGAGAAGGTGCCCTCGGCGCCGCGAGGTCGGATACCGGCGAACCTGTCACCGCGAGATCGGATGAGGCGGAAGTTACGGACGAAGCGGGGTCGGGGGCGTTACGCGCTGCGGATGCAGACGGCGGAGCCCGCGTTCGGTCAGATCAAGGAGAGGTCGGAATTCCGGGAGATGTCGATGCGTGGCCTGGAGAAGGCAGGTGGAGAGTGGCTGCTGGTGTGCACTGCCCACAACCTACTCAAGCTCGATCGGCACGGGGACAAGACAGTCCAGCGCGGGCCTCGGGGTGTGCATGAGCCGCTCAGTCACCTGGGGAAGCCCCGATTGCGGGTCATCTATCCGCGCCCGGAGGGCAGGCCGTGTGGGCGCACTCTCCAACCTGCTGAGAGCGGCTGGGCTCACCGCTGCATGCACACCGAGCAAAAGCATCTGCCGCATTTCTCGGGCAGACTCCTAGGACATGTTGGCAGCGTCGGAAGGCGCACATGCTGACACGAGCCCCTTGCGCAGCGCCGAGCACGAGGCGGAGCCTGACGGAGAGCACATCATCAACGACGAGGACAGGAATGAGTCCGATAGAACGGGAGATGCACGCGCTGCGCGCTGTAGCCTCGATGCACTGATCAGGCGTCGGTGTCGGGGACGGCCGCGCGGACGATGCACGACCAGCGGAGCGGACTTGAGGCGGGCCGGCCTCGTCGATGCCGTGCCGCACGCCACGGAGCTGATTGCGCCGACGCGCCGCCTCCACGTAATCGCCAGGGGCCTCGACAGGCTTGCCTGAGAACTGGGAGTGGAGGAGGCGGCCGTGCTGGAGCGCTATCCTGTCTCGGCGCACTGGCAGCGCACCCTGCTGGGGAGGCTCGATGCGGTCGGAGCGGTCCATCGGCTCGCAACCTCCATCGCGGAAATCATGGTTCCCGTGGGTCTGCGCTGGTATCTGGAACGCGCCGATGGACGCGACGGTGACCCCCTACGAGACCCTAGAATACCTCGGTCAGGCCAACTGGCTACTCAGATACTAGATGAACGAGAGTGATGCCGATGAAATGGAGAGTGCAATTCAAGCAGGCACTCGCTATGCCGCAGCGAGAGGCGGTGAGAGTACATCGTCCCTCTTGGACAGAACTCCGCCAGCGAACTGGCACCACATTCTGGGTCAGTACCCTAGGCTTTCTTCTATTCACGGCATTCATTTGGTGCTATGGCCCTATTGGTGGCGTGTGGAACAAGGCACTGCTAAATCTGATTTACACAGCGGTTCCCTTGTCAACACTCTTGGAGCAAGAGGACGCAAGAGCCAGTCGTCGACTCGATTGGTGGCACTTCTTACTTGTCCTAGTCAATCTAGCTTTCTTCTTGATAGCTATCAGCGATAGACTTGATCGACCATTACTGGGGTTAAACGTCTTTCTTATACTGATGTCAGCGCTGTCCTTACTGGTTTTCGGGAATCTTGTCCGGCGGACACCTCTGCTGGGAGTTGCACAAGTGCCGTCTGCAATCATAGTAGAGGTATTCCTTGTTGTAGCTGAAAGCCCCGGAGGTATTAGGCTGGAATATTTGCTAATTCCGTTGCCCACTTTGTTAATCGGCAGTGCCATATGGATGTTTGTGGCACAGTTCTTGCTGACTAAGGCTCGTCAGCGACGCCAGACCGCTATATGGGGCCCAGCAATGGAAAGTACCACCATGATCTTTATGTTCCTGCCTTTGACATTGCTCGCGATAGCTGTTCCTATCGTGGTTACGGATGATCGAACATGGTTGGCCGTATCGCTTACTATCATCGGCGTTTCATTAGGCAGCGTAGTATCAACACCTCTGAGACAGTTTCTGCTGGACTTGGGACAGCTTCCACCGATTCATAAGTGGGAAGGCAACGTTGATAGGGAATCACACGAGGAACGCAATCTATAACGTTCACGGTGCAGTACACCTCGACTTAGATGGTGTACCCCCGCATGTGGCCATCGGTTGCCAATTTGTCCTTTCCACTCGTGGCGTTTGTCCATGCCCGGTCACCGCCGATGGAATCATCATCGAGGGCGAGGACGGGGATGAGTCCGATAGAGCGGGAGATGCACGCGCTGCGCGCCCTGGCGTCGGGGTCCGGGACGGCCGCGCGGACGATGCACGATGCGGTGAGCAGCCTCAAGCGCAGCGGGCTGGTCGCTGCCGTGCCGCACGCCACCGACCTGATCGCGCCGACTCATCGCCTCCCCGTGGCGGACAGGGGGTTCGACCGGCTCGCCTGGGAGCCTGGTGTGGACGTGCTGGTGGACTGGTCGTTGCTGACGCCGCGGGAGATGAGCGGGATGCTGGGCTGGGCATCTCGAAGGGGCGTGTCTCGCAGCTGATGGCGCCGCTGGTGGGCGCGAATCTCGTCGTCCGGTACGAGATTGAGTGGAGGGAGCGGCTGGCGCTGACCGACTAGGGATGGGCGGTGCTGGCGCGGCGTGACCGCACATCGGTCGGCGGGCTCCGTCAACAGTGGAGCGTCGCGCCGAGCGGCGTAGGGGAGCCGTTCACGTGGCGGACGGTCTCGGGGAGGCGGAGCAGGCTGCTGGCGCGGAACATGGAGCACACGGAGGCGGTGCACGGGTTCCTGGCACGGTTGGCGGCACAGGCGAGCCTTGGCAGGCAGGATCGTTTGAGGAGCAGGGAGCCTGTGTCAATAATCAAGAACTATGTACCAGATAATCAGGAACTATGAACCAGGTTAATCAGGGTCTTTGACCCACCCTGGGAGCCGAACAGGTGACCATGGGCCGCACTTCGTAACGAGGAGCGGCGATGGCATACCGGGAGGTGACCAGAGTGGACATAGGAGAAGTGATACGCCGCTGGCAGGCAGGAGAAGGCCTGCGGCAGATAGCGTCAGGCACGGGATTGTCGCGTGCCACGGTTCGCAAGTATGTGGAGGCATCGCGAGAGGAGGGGCTCTCGCGTGACGGCCCTGGCCCGATGGAGGAGCAGCTGAGCCGACTGGCGGCGATCAGCCAGCCGGGCCCGCGTCATCCAGCGGCGCCGACTCAGGAGTTGCTGGACCCGTGGGCGGACCAGATATACGGGTGGTTGAAGGGAGAGCGTCTGCAGTTGACGCGCATCCAGGAGCTGCTGGGGGCGCGTGGAGTCCGGGTGTCGTATGCGTCCCTGCTGCGCTACCTGGTTCGCCGTGGCTGGCGGCAGCGCGCCCCGCGGACGGTTCGGATGGAGCCGAGCGCACCGGGGGAGGTGGCGGAGGTGGACTTCGGGCGTCTGGGCTTCATCATGGACGAGCAGAGCGGTCGCCGCCGCGCGGTCTGGGCCCTGGTGGTGGTGCTGTGCCATTCGCGGCACTGCTTCGTCTGGCCGACCTACACCCAGAAGCTGGAGGACGTGATCGCAGGACTGGAGGCGTCGTGGGCGTTCTTCGGCGGTGTTCCCCGCTACCTGGTCATCGACAACTGCCCTGCCGCGGTGGCGGGTCCCGACGCGCTGCATCCCCGGTTCACCCGCGGCTTCCTGGAGTATGCGCAGCACCGTGGGTTCATCGCCGATCCGGCCCGCGTTCGTCACCCGAAGGACAAGCCCAAGGTGGAGCGCGCCGTTCCGTATGTGCGTGAGCGCTTCTTCAAGGGCGAAGCGTTCACGCACATAACCCCCATGCGCGAGGCGGCGATGCGCTGGTGCAGGGAGGTCGCCGGGCAGCGGGTGCACGGCACCACCCGTCGACTGCCGCTGGCGGTCTTCGAAGCGGAGGAGCGCGATGCCTTGCTCTCGTGGGACGGCGCGCCCTACGAGGTCACCAACTGGCGCACCGCCAAGGTGCACCTCGATCATCACGTGGCCTGCCAGTATGCCCTCTATTCGGTGCCGTCATCCCTCTGCCCGCCGGGTCAGCAGGTGGAGGTCGGCCAGGACAGCAAGCTGGTGCGGATCTATCACCGGGGCAGGCTGGTCAAAGTCCATCCACGGCAGCCTCGCGGCGGCCGTGCCACCGACCCCGCCGATTACCCCGCTGAGCTGACCCCCTACACGCTGCGGGCGCCCGATGGCATCAAGCGCAGCGCAGCAGAGCACGGTCCCGCAGTGGCCGTCTTCGCCGAGCGTCTCTTCGACGGCCCCTGGCCGTGGGCGAAGATGCGCCAAGGCTTCAAGCTCATCCGCCTCGGCCAGCGCTACACGTCCCAGCGCCTCGACGACGCCTGCCGCAAGGCCCTCGACGTCGACCTCATCGACGTGCGCCGCGTCGAGCGCATCCTCGTCCAGGCGCTGGAGGCGGAAGACCCCACTCCCCATCCCGGCCCGCTGCCACCGGGCCGCTTCGCCAGGCCGGGCGCCGTCTTCGCCCACATCAACGGCCTCACCAACCCATCAGCACAAGGAGATCAGACATGACCGGTATCACCGAGCTCACACCTTCGCTCAAGCGGCTCCAACTGGGGCCCATGGCCGCCACATTGCCCGAACGCATCGCCCTCGCTCGCAGGGAGCAGCTCGACTACGCGTCGTTCCTCGAGATCATCCTCGCCGACGAGATCAGCCGCCGCGAGCACCGGCGCATCGAGACCCGCCTCCACAACGCAGGCTTCGAGGAGACCTGCAGGCTCGAGGACTTCGACTGGACCGCATCCGTCACCGTCGACAAACGCATGCTCGATGCCGTCTTCTCCATGGAGTTCCTCGCCAAGCGCGAGCACGTCCTCCTCGTCGGCCCCGCCGGCGTCGGCAAGAGCTTCCTCGCACAGGCGCTCGGCTATACCGCCGTCCGCTCCGGACACACCGTCCGCTTCATCCGCGCCGATGATTTCTGCAAAGCCATGGCCCAGGCCAGGGTCGATAACTCGCTGGAGCGCACGCTCCGCTCTTTCCTCTCTCCCGACCTGCTCATCCTCGACGACCTCGGCCTCCACCGACTCACTCCCCAGCAGTCCTCCGACCTCTACGACCTCATCCTCAACAAGCACCGCGCTTCCAGCTTCGTCATCACCTCCAACCGCGCCGTCGACGAGTGGCTCAGCCTCTTCGACGACCCCATCCTCGGCAACAGCGCCCTCGACCGCCTCGCCAACGCCAGCTACCAGATCATCATCGAAGGCCAGAGCTACCGCGAGAGGCTCTCTCCCCACCGCGCCTTCTCTCGCAACCAAGGAGGTGATTGACCCAGATTCCCCAACCTGATACAAGCCCCAGACAAGCCGCCCCAGGGTGGGTCAAAGACCGTGATTAACCTGGTTCATAGATCCTGATTTTCGACACCTGGGTGTCAATATCCACGAGAGGCCCGACAATCCCCGGTCCACGCCCCTCGATTGTCCCTGACAACTCTCACGAGAGGGCGCAGCAACCTCTGAGTGGCAGGAGCCCCATGCCGGAAGCCATCGGAGGCCGCTCCGGTGAGAAGGACGAACGACAACAAGGACATCCCGTCGCGCGGCGCTCAGCCGGAGGCGCAGCCCGCCGCAGGCGAGGCTCGCCGTCCGCACCTACCTTACCAGGAAACGTCCCCGCCCACTGCGGTTACCACGGTTCCCCCGGACTGCTCACGGAACGACGGCGGGCGCGAGGGCTACCCTTCCGGTGGCGTGGGTGTCGGCCCGGTCGTGGAATCGTCCACGCCCACTTCCGGCAGAGGGTCACCCTCGCCGGGTACTGGAGGCGGCTGCGCAGGCGGGCCGCCTGGGTGGTCGTACGCGCCGGTGCTCGCCATGAACTCGTCGAGGTCATGCACGTCGGATATAAGCATCGGCAGGCTAGGGTCTGCGCCGATACGTCCGCCGTATTCGCTCACGCGGGCCTGACTGGCCGTCGTCACTGCCTGAACGAAGGCGGGCAACTCCATCTCCAGGATGGACATATGCTCAAAGTACTCGTCGGGCTTCTCTCGCGCCCAGGCATCTCTGTGAGGATGGACCGCGATCACCGTGCCGTCCTTCCGGCGCTGCACGTCCCAAGTCTCATAGACCTGCCATGCTTCAGTCGAGTGATCCCATGCCGGGCCGACAAAGAGAATCATCTCCTTTCCCGCTATTCCACCGGGCTCAATCCCGCCGGTGCCCTTTACGTTGCCTGTTCCATAGAGTCCCTCCTCGGGAATCACGGTTTCGTAATGCTTTCGCAGTCGTTCCACCGTCTCCTTGGCCTCGGCGCTCTCTGGATCGTCCCCGTAGTCTTCGCGCCAGTAGGTATAGAACCATACCTGCACTGTCAGATGAGGAGAGCCATTGCCCAGTATGTACTCATTCACCCGCACATCCGAGTAGCAGCTTATTTGAAAAGAATTCTCTTCCCATCCCATAAGTTCTTCAGAGCCCACGTAGGATGGTAATCGATACGGAATCTCCGAAGTGCACCGCACGGTGTCGGGGATGTACGTGCCCCGCAGCACGATATGAGGCACTATGGCGCTGATGTAGTTGAGGGTCAGGGAATTGTTCACGTCTTCAGGCGCATCGCCGAGGTCAGAGGGATGGGACGCGGCGCCACCTCCTGTATGTCCTGATATGTTTGTCCCGCAGGGGTCTACGGAGGAGCCATGCACCGGCGTGCAAGGAGGAATCTCCTCTGTCAGGTAGCTCGTGTATGGCGAGGGAGTAGGAGCCGGCGTCGGGGTGGGTGTAGGAGCAGGCGTGGGCGTTAGAGTGGGTAGAGCATGGGGTGTCTGCGGCGCGCCTTCGCACGCGGCGAGTACGAGAAGGAGAACCGCGACAACAACACCCAGCGGGACACGTGTGTGCATCGCTGCCAATGTACCATCCCCTTGTATGCGCCGCTCACGGGTGCCAAAGACTAACCGCCCGGTGGCGTGGGCGTCGGCCCGGCCGTGGAATCGTCCACGCCAATCTCCGGCAGAGGGTCCCCCTCGCCCGGAATCGGGGGCGGCTTAGCGGGAGGGCTGTCGGGGTCGTCGTAGGCACCCACGTTGACGTAGTACTCGCGCAGGTCGTGAACGTCGGTGAGCAGCATGGGCAGACTGGGATCCGCGCCGATGTGCCCGCCGTATTCGCTGACGCGGGCCTGGTTGGCTGTTGTCAGCGCTTGTGTGAACGCGGGTAACTCCATCTCCAGCACGGCCAAATGCTGTCCGTATTCATTGGGTCTCAGCTGTCTCCATAGGTCTCTCTCGGGATGGATGGCGACCACCGTGCCGTCCTCCCGCCGTTGCACGTCCCAATACCCCATGAACCGCCACGCCTCGGATGAGAGGTCGTCTGGCGGCCCGAGGAACATGACGTGTTCTAAGCCCGGAAACGCATCCCCAAAGAGCGTCTCTAAATCCTGCTTGTACTCTTCGACGATGCCCACCTCCGCGGCAGCGGAATATACGTAGTCTATAAACATGAGAACCGTCAAATTGGGTGGGCCAGTTCCCAGGAGATAGGCGTTCACGCGCACATCGATGTAGCATTTGAAGGACTGCTCGGCCCACTCTTCGGCCAGATGGGGCGGTGGGCGGTAGGGGTCACCGCCGGTGCATCGCACGGTGTTCGGGAGGTAGGTGCCGCGCAGCACGATATGAGGTACACGAAATGCCGATGCCGGCCCATTGAGCATTTCGGGGATGCTCCAAGGCTCATTGCCCAATTCCGGGAGATACCCCGGTGCCACACTCCCTTCGAATCGCGGGGCACCGAGAACGCAAGGCTCCACGGAGGAGTCGGGCACGGGCGTGCAGGGAGATATCTCCTCCGCCAGGTAGCCAGTGTATGGCGAGGGAGTAGGAGCCGGCGTCGGGGTGGGTGTAGGAGCAGGCGTGGGCGTCGGCACACCGGCAGGCGCATCTGTGGGCGTTAGAGTGGGTAGAGGCGTAGGAGTCTGCGGCGCGCCTTCGCACGCGGCGAGTACGAGAAGGAGAACCGCGACAACAACACCCAGCGGGATACGTGTGTGCATCGCTGCCAAATGTACCATCCATTCACCCGCACCGCTCACGGAAGCGGCGACAGGCACGAAGGACTATCCGCCCGGTGGCGTGGGCGTCGGCCCGGACGTGGCGTCGTCCACGCCCACTTCCGGCAGAGGGTCACCCTCGCCAGGGACCGGGGGCGGCTGAGCAGGAGGGCCGTCGGGATGGTCGTAGGCCCCGGTGCTCACCATGAACTCGTCGAGGTCGTGTATGTCCGATATGAGCAGTGACAGCGTTCCACAGAGTGAGCGAGAAGCAGCTTGACCGCTACCCTAGAGGAGCTGGAGTGGCGGTACTGCAGGCATGAATACACCTCCTCAAGCGTGCGCGTGCGCACGTATACGCGCGCACGAAGACTCCACCTCCCATGATACCACGTCCGCTTCCGTGAGGAGGCAGGCGCAGATTTCAAAGAGAGACACCAGGGAATGAGAGGAATGCTGACCCGGCTCCGCTGGCATCACGAACCGCTACGGTCGGCAGGCTGCTGAAGTGGGCTCGAGCCTTCCGTGATGCCATGTCCTTGCCTCCGAACACGGAAGCCGGGACGATTGCCGGACGACGAGGACGAGGGATGCGTAGGAGACTACGCTGGCCCCCTCTCGTAGAAGTAGCCGCGTATGGCCCGCTTGGCGATGGCGCGCCACCGCCGCGAGCCCTCAGCCGAACCACGCCAGTCGACGGGCTCCGTCACGAGCCGCAGCAACTCGCGGTACTCCGACAACTCCTCGATGGACATCACGACCTCCGTCTGCGACCTGCGCTTGCGCGAGAGCTGTCCGTAGGCCGTGCCCCCCTCGTGCATGGCGAGGACCCCGTCTACCGCGGGGTCCCGTATCTCCACCGTGCCGCAGAGCGGCTGCTCGATCAGGTCCTCGATCTCATCCAGGTACTCGAACCAGACCCAGCGCTGCCGCTGGGCCGACCACGCCACCTGAACCACCAGGGGCGCGGAGATGTGCTGCAACTCGTCCCGCACCGGCACTGGCAGCGGAGCATGGCGTGCGTGTGAGCGCACCTTCGGCGAGGTCATGCCCCACCCCCGCTGCGCTCCATGGCGGCCGCGATACGCTCGAAGAGCTCACGGTCGTCCATGCGGTTGATGCGCTCGCTGTCCCGCCTGCGCCAGCGGGGCTGCGCAGTCCTGTGGGTACGCTGGATGAACGAGCTATCCCCCGTCGTCTTGAAGTAGGTAACCGGGTACGTGGTCATGCCGCACCTCCCGCGCGGTACGCGCTGGCGAAGAAGAGGTCGTCGGGCGCAACCCCGAGGGCGGCGCTGAGCGCCTCGATGGTCTTCAGGGATGCTCCCCGCTGGTGGGAGACGATCTTGCCGAGGGTGTCCTCGGCGAGACCGATGCTGCGGCTGAGGGCGCGCTGGGTGAGCTGCAGGTGCTCGGAAGCGGTGAAGAAGACGTCGCGGTTGAGCAGGCGGACGGGCCTCCGGCCCATGCCGGGCCGGTCGCGGTGCCGGGTGACGCTGGTGCGGACGGCGCCTGCGAGCCGCTCGGCTGCGGCCTGCCATGAGACGGTGCCCATGCGGGCGCTGTGGACGTCGCGGAGTGCCAGCTGGAGCTGGCGGGTGCTCTGGATGAGGTATGCGGCCATGGCTACACCTCCCCCGTCGCGCCGGGGAGGGCCATCGCCCGATTGCGGTCGCGTCCTCGTGGGACGTATGCGTGTCGTGCTAGCATGGGTCGTACCTCCTGTTGCGCCGGGCCTTCTCGCCTCTGCCGCGCAGGTGGAGAGAGGCCGGGGAGCTGGCGACTCCCCGGCCTCTCGCTATTCCAATCGTTGTTTCCCTGTGGTCCCCGCGATGACCTCGGCGGGAACCCTTGCATGATGGCCGTCGGCACTCGAGCGGGCGGCACCTCAGCGTTCCGGTCAGTGCATGTGCACCTCCTTGCCGTTGCGTTGTTGCCCCATACGCGGCATCCCTGACATCGGACGTGTGTTGGATGATTTGCTGGCGAACGGACAGACTCCAGCACCGCTGGATGCCGACGCGGAGACGAACGTTGTGGGATGGGTATGCCGGGCCTGGTCCGCGAATCCAACACGGAGCGGCCGTGACGAGAGACATGCGGAACCGACCGGAACCCGTCGGTGGGGAACCGGTTGCGGTCAACGGGGAAGATGGGGTGGCGGGGCGGGCGCTTCGACGGACACTATGCCAACGACAACGTCGACAACCGTGCCGGGGCATGCGACGGCGGCGCTGGTAATGCCGCCGCCAACGCCGCCGTCAGGGCACGCCGGTTCACCCCCCGGGGAGGCACAGGCTTCCCGGCGCGCCGCGCACAACCTAGCACCTCTCCGCCCGCACTGCGAGAACGTGGGGGAGCCGCTGGCGTATGCTGTCGGCGGTGATGGGGTGCCGGTTCAGGGGAGCTGGGGTCGGCACTTCATCACCATTTGGGAAGGCAAGCCGAGGCGTCAGAGGCCTACGGACGATCCTACGGTGGGGAAGCGGGTCGCTACGCCAGCGTCACGGACCAGCCTGCGGCATCTGCGACAGACCGGCGTGCGGGAAGAAGCCTCGGCAGCGGCAGCGGCTCATCCCGCGCACGCGAGGCACAGCCAGAGCACAAGACGCACTCCAGCGGTCTCAGTTGGGCGAGGCTTGTCAGCGTGCCTCCCCAGTGTTCCCGGCTCTCGAAGCACCTAACAGGGGAGTTCACTCAAACCCTGCTGATGCTTCCCGCTGCCGGAGTGGCGGTCCGTCCCCCGTTCAGACCCTCGGAAGAGCGGTGCTCGATCCCTCAGGCCAAGGGCAGGGACGGTACGGAAACCCTCCAACATTCTCTGGTACGAACGCTGGCAAGCCGAACAACAGACTCAGTCTGCCCCAGCTCAATGCTGCCGGACAAGGGTTTCCCGTCCCCAGCGAAGGAAATGCTTACTGAGATGGGCCAGGGATTGACCAAGGCCACAGCGTCTATTCCCACCACAGGCCCAGGGTGAGCAGGCGGCGCAGCCACCGCCGGCGCAGCACCCTCCTCCGCTCCCGGCGCGCATTGAACAGCGCCTGCCGTCGCCACCGCAGCTCACTCGACATCTTTATCCCGTCGTACGGGTCACGCTCCGGCGCCAGCGTCAGCCCGTGTCCCTCCATCAGCGCGATCTCCAGTGACATCACCCGTTCCGTGGCCACCGCCCTGTCCAGCATGCCCCTTGCCGTGCGGTCGGCGGCCCGCGCCTCGCGCCACGCGATGACCAGAGGCTCGGCGTCGCCGTAAACGTCCTCCTCCCCGTCCTCGGGCTCAGCCGTCACCACCTTCGGGTGCGTCGTGCGGTACACCCGCCTCCTCGGACGTTCCCTCTGCGGCTCCGACGCCCTGGATGTTGCCGTAGTGCTCTTGGTCTCACCGACCGCGCCTGCGCCGACCTGGCGCTGCGCCTCGACGTGCGCGAGCGGCCGCTCCAGCCCGCGCACGACCCCGGCCTGCTCCTCCCGCAGCGTCTCCATCTCCCGGGCGACGGAGGAGTGGAGTTCATCCACCACCCCCGCCAGCGCGGTCACCCGCTCCCCCAGTGCGCCCAGGGTCTGCTGGACCTCCCCGCCGTCCCGGGATTGCGGTCCTTCGGCGGTGCGCTGCGCGATCAGTTGCTCCATGAGCGCTTCACGGAGATACACCGACAGCCGTCCCGCCTCCATGCTCCGGGCGACGGTCTTGTAGTTCACCCCCAGCAGTTCGGCGGTCTGCATCGGCCCACGGCTGGTCACGAGGTCGTGGAGCAGCGCCAGCAGCCGCAGTTCGAGCATGCTCTCCAGGCTGGGGGCATCCCGTTCCGTCAGTCGTTCCTCTTGCATCCCTCTCCCTCCGTTCTCTTCGATTCCCTCCGAGGGAACTTCCACTCGTGGCAGTGGGAACTCGCCCCCGCAATGCCGGTTCCCTTCGAGGGAACTTTCACTCGTGCGGCTGTCCACTGACCGTGCATTGCGCCCCGAATCGGAAGTGTTGCCTGATTACGTGACGCGTTCCCCGTCCGATAGGCCACGGCCCTGCCCACGATCCTGTCTTCCCCGTCGGACATTCGTCCATCTCATGTACACGTCCATAACACCACGGGAAGCCCGCGGATCGCCACGAGCCATAACGGGTGTCATCGATGACACCGCCCCATAGGTGATTCGGCTCTTCCACCGCGTGTGCTGCGACCTCGCCGAGCAGGTCGCCTACGGCCTGACCATCGTCATCAACGCCCATCCCAGCCTCAGCTCGGCCTCGGCGAAGTTGTCATCATTGACACTGGATGAAAAAGATACAGCCCTACCCGGGTGATCCGTTGCGCGTCGACCTGGGACAGAGATTGTGGAGAGAGAAGCTGCGGCCAGCTCTGTCAGGACCGTGCCGCAGGTGTGGGGAACCGGCTGGTGTGCTGGGAGCACGCCGCCCAGGGCCTGCACCGCACTTGATACGGTGGCGTCCGAGGGACCGAAGCGACAGAGTCGCTCCAACCCGCTGCGATCTGTCCTCCGGGGCAGACTGTCGGGAGAGCGAGGCTCGATCCTTCCGGTCTGACCCCTGGGCGGCTGTTCGGAGAGCCAGGCTCGATCCTATGCAGCCGGTCCCGGGTTCGGGGGACGGGAACCCTCCAGGTTTCTCGGCACGAAACGCTGGAAAAGCCAGAGACTGCGTCAAATTGTTATCCGAGCATCGGGCCGGAGGGAAGGGTTCCGGCGGTGTTTCTGGCCGCCACGACGAGATTACTCGCGCCGAGTTAGCTCCGCTGTTGCGCCGATGCCGCAAACGCCGAAACCAACCCCCGAGACGGCTCCAAGGCCTACCACTACCGCCACAGATTCACGGTGAGGACTCGCCGCACCCGGCGCAACAGTTTCCGCTTCCGCAACCTCTCCCGCGCGTCGGCCAGCGCCTTCCAGCGATGGGTGGTCTGGCCCCTGCGCCCGAACCCCCGGAGCGGTTGCTTCTCCGGCGGCAGCGTCAGCCCGTGCTCCTCCAGCATCGCCAGTTCCAGCACGAGCAGCCGCTCCTCCGTCACGACAGGCTCTTCCCCTGGGTGGAGTGGCCGACCCGCAGCTTCCGCCACTCCTCAACCAGCGGCCACGCTGGGCCGTAGACCTCCACATCGTCGTCGGCAGGCTGCACCGTGACAATCTCCGGGTCGAACGGCTGCAACGTGTCAGGGTTCGTTGGGCGCAACCGCACCACCCGCGGGGCGGCCCCGGTTTCTGGCCCGCCCGTCCCATCACCCTCACCGTCCTCCTCCTGAACCTAGTCCTCGCCGCCGTCCTTGATCACCGCACCATTGCCTTCGTGCTCGTCTTCCACATCCGTTGCAGGAGGCGTCTCTGTCTCGACCTCCAGCGCCGCCACCCGCTCCTCCAGCACACTGACCGTCTCCCGCAGATGCGCCACCTCGGCGTCGTCCGCCCTCCGTAACAGCAGCTCCAGCGCATCCCCCATGCGCCCCGTGATCTCTCCTGACTCCTCGGCCCGCGTCAGTGTCTTGTGGTTGACTCCCAGCTGCTCTGCGGCCTCCATCTTCCCCTCCTGCCGCACCAGGTCCCGCAGGAACTCGCTCAGCCTGAGCCGTCGCAGCTTCTCCACCTCCAGGCCATCGCTCCCGTCACCGTGTCCCTGCGTCTCATGCATGGTCAACCTCCTCGCTCCCATGTCCAAGGGGGCTGTCCTGTACGGGGCGTCACACCCCTCAGTGAGGCTCCGGTCCCCGATCTGCTCGCTCCGATGTGGCAGCGATTCGCTCCCATCGCTCCGCTATACGACTTCCCTTTTGGGAACTTTCGCCCAACCCGGTGAACTGGCCCTTACCTCGAAGTGCTCGCAAGACCGGCGTCGACCACCCTCGTTCCCCCTGTTTCACGAAGGGAATCGCCCCAGCTTCCCTTTTGGGAACTGAGGCCTTTCCTTGTACACGGGTATGACACCACATCCGGCCCATCCCTTCCCATGCCCCTAAAGGGAGGACGCGCGCTTCCTCCCTTATAGGGCATGGTGTCCGGCCCCACGATTTCCCAGTGTCGGTGGGAGAACAGACGGCCCCATCAACGCCGGAGGCGAATCGTGGGAGTTCCGCCGACCGTTCGACGGACCCCTGGCAGTGTCAGGCGGCTGATTTCCATGGCGTCCGCACTGCTGCTGGGGGTACTCATTGCCGCAACAGCGGCCCGCGCTCACCGCACAGACCCAGGACGGCGAAGGACTGACCCTCGTCAACCACGACAGGGAGCTCGTCGAACGCAAGCAGGACAGCCAGCGCCCCGTCCCAATCGCCGCTGCGACTGCGGGACATGAGAGGCGCTAGGAGAAAGAACAGAAGACGACGGCCTGCCGGAGACGTCCCCGAGACGAAGATCGTCGAGGTCGACGCCGAGGCGCGGGAACTGACCGAGCAGGGGCTGCGCATCCTCGCGAGGCTCGCTGTGCGCGCCTACCTCCGGCGGGAGGCGTCACTGGCTGCCACAGACCTCGGGGAGCAATGCCTCGACAACCCGGCTGAGGGCTGAGTCAGTCTGCATGCGGTTGGAACGCAGAGCGGCCGTGGCGAGAGACATGCGGAGCCAACCGGAGCCCCTTGGTGAGGAACCGGGTCCCGTGGTCAGTGGGGAAGATGGCGTGGCGGGCGCAGGTGAGGCCGACGCCTGCGCTCTGACATGCAACGGCGGCGCTGGGAGTGCCGCTGCCAGCGCCGCCGTCAGGTACGCGCCGGATCACCCGAGGGAGGACCAGGGTCCCGGCACGCCGGACAACTTAGCACAACCGCCCGCGGTGCATCGAAAGCTGCCGCAGGGGGCTCTACCGCAATTCTGTTGAACGGTGAACATCTGGTCTATACTCCGATGCGCGTGATCCCCATTGTGGATATGAGGAAGGACAGGGATGCTGGATGACTGTCACTATCGGAAGGATAAATTCGTCATGGTACTGCCACCTGCATGCCCTCCCAAGCAGGGCAGTTACCGGTGGATCAAGTGGCAGGAGCTATGGCGTCTCTGGGAGAAAAGCGGACACCGAGGCGTGCTCTGTGCGGAATGGGACTGCGCCTCTCGTGCTCGTGGAGGGAAGGGCGTGGCCGGATACGCGAGAAAGGGCTGCAAGAAGGGGCATTTTAAGCTGACGGAGCAGGGGAAACAAGATGGGAGTCGCTCTCGATGACCGATGACGTGCGGGAATGCATGAGCGTTGACAAGGAGAGCGCAGCCGCTTCTGGTGCAACTGCACCCGCGTGCCCGGGCCCGGCTTTCACGTCGGCATCGAGCGCACGCCGGAGCCCCGCGCGCTGGAAATGGTGATCCGCGCGTGCGCGGGGGAGCGGCGTGCATACGGGCGGACCGGTGCCCTCGCCGGACCGACGGAGATGGCGAACCGTGCCTGACGGGCTGGCCCTTAAGGTACGTTCTGACCTACGGCGCATTGGTGGCATGACCGCCTCTCTATCCTGCTGCCGCAACGGTGCTCGCTGTACTCGGGTGCGCAACCCCGGCCCCACGGCGATTCCTAATCCGATGGCCGCAGCAATGCCAACGCCGGCGGCAACACGACCGCAGCGTTTTGTCTTCTCTAGTAGAATGTGCTTAAGGTGGAGAAACAGTGCGGAAATACGTACAGTGCTACACAAACCTAATCACCAAAGCGGTCAAGCACGAACACCGCTACCAACGACAGACCGCCAATGACTACCAGTGCGTCTGATTCGGCTAGGATGCCTCCTGCTAACCCTATGACCGACACGATTCCTAGGGATGCTCTGAATAACTCGTCTGAAGGCCCGTCATTCCCGCGAAAGTGGGAATCTCGCCCCTGTCATGCCGAGCGCAGCGGGGCATCTCTCGGGAACGCCCCTTATTCAGACTATCCCTAGAATTCCTCGGATGTTCTTCATTCCCTTATCCTATGAACCTTGCCGTAGCCTTCAATGCGTCGGCTAACGCAAGCGCCTCCTTATAATTGAGAATGATGTAATGGCGGCTATTGGACGGCCCCACGAAGATACTAAGCTCCAAATCATCAACCTCGTTGAAGACAAGTTCAACAGACCTTCCCGCGTCACTCTCCACGCCGTCAATCGTGAACGTCACTGCCACTTCCACCCTCCTTGTCTTTCTTCTGAGTCTCGCCGCTCCAGAAGGTGAGCGGAGACGGAACGGCTGGTGCACTAGATTAACACCGCCTCCGGGCTTCTCTCAACTCTGCGAGACCCGGAACGCAGGTACCGCACAATGGCGGCACGTTATCTGGAGGTATCGCTGGGGTGGCACTACCCACTCCCACATGTGAGTGCCGGACTACAAATAATGGCTTGGCTGCTGTAGAATGCTGTCCATGACGACCCCGAGTGCATCAGCCGTCTAGAGAGTGCTTACGAGCACTTGGGGACCAGGGCGGACATCGCGCACATCGAGGCGCAGATACTGCGCTGGCTGCTGCCGATGGTCATCGCGAGCACCGGTGCGATCGCGGCGATAGCCCGGCTGGTCGCGGGAGGGTAATAGTATGAATGATCAGGGCTGCCACGCAGTCAAGGTGATGGGTTCGATCATGACGGCCTTCGTTGGAGCGGTCGCATTGTTGGGGTGGTTTCGGGCAATTGCTGCCGGTGCGGAGGTAGGGTTTCTCGTGTTCTCCTTTGTATTCCTGGTTCTGGCGGTCCCGCTGATTAGCTTTGGACTGGCAGGCGCGTTTGTGGGACTGTCTGCGCATGAATGCGGTAGCCCAAGCCGTCCCCGGGGCCGATGATATTCATCACGTGAAGTAGACGCTTCCGGCTCCTTGTGCCGGTGACACCAGCCCCTTGACTCACGTCTGTGATGAATCAGACCATCATTCCAGACGAGGTGGCACGCGCACCACATGCAGAAGGAATCCCTCACATGATCGAACGACAGAACCCCACCCCCGCAGCCGTCTACGCACGGGTCTCCAGCGACCGGCAAGACGTCGACCTCTCCGTCGCCGCCCAGCTCCGAGCCCTCCGCGAGTACGCCGAGCGCAACGGCTTCATCATCGTCCGCCAGTACGTCGACGAGGCCGAGAGCGGGCGGGTCGCAGACCGGCCCCAGTTCCGCCGCATGATCGACGAGGGCAGCCGAGCCAACTCACCCTTCGAGGTCATCCTCGTCTGGAAGTTCTCCCGCTTCACCCGCAAGCGCGAGCACGCGGTGGCCTTCAAGTCCATGCTCCGCAAGAAGGGCATACGCGTCGTCTCCATCACCGAGCACGCCGACGACACGCCCACCGGCAAGCTCATGGAGGCCATCATCGAGAGCGTGGACGAGTTCTACAGCGAGAACCTTGCGCAGGAGGTCTTGCGTGGGATGCGGGAGTCCGCCTCACGCGGGTTCTGGATGCCCACCCTCGCCCCTTACGGCTACCGGAAGGTGCACGTCCAGGACGGCGTGAAGAAGCGGCCCAAGCTCGAGCTGGACCCGCCCGCCGATGCAGTGGTGCGCCGCATGTTCGACATGGCCCTGCACGGCTCCACAACGCTGGACATCGCCAAGGCGCTCAACGCCGACGGCATGTCGAGCCCGTTCGGGGCGAAGTGGCTGAAGGCCACGATCTACCGGATGCTCTCCAACGAGGTGTACACGGGCACGCTGGTGTGGGGAACGAGGGCGAAGGATAACGTGCCCCCGGTGCGCGTGGAGAACGCCTTCCCGGCCATCGTCACCAAGCAGGAGTTCAAGCGAGTCGCGCGGATGCTGGTCTCCCGTGCACCGAAGAGCGTGCACCCGAGACGCATCGCCAGTCCGTACCTGCTGAGCGGTCTGCTGAAGTGCGAGGCGTGCGGGAGGGCGCTCTCCGCGTCCGAGGCGCACGGTGGCAGGTACACCTACTACGTCTGCCATTCGCTGCTGAACCGGGGGAAGGGGACGTGCACGACGCCGAGGCTGAGCGCGAAGCGGTTCGAGCGGTTGATCATCGAGCAGATACGCGAGCACATCCTCACCGAGGGCAACATGCGCGACCTCGTGCGGATGGTGAACGAGGAGATGGACAGTGTGGTCGCGGGGGAGCGTGAGCGGCTGGAGGCTGCTGAGCTGGAACTGCGGGAGGTCCGCCAGCGGATGGACCGCCTGTGGCAGCTGGTGGAGAAGACGGATATGACGGTGGAGGACATCCTTCCGCGCATCCGTCACCACCAGGAGAACCAGGAGCGGTTGGAGCGTGCTGCCGATGAGGCTCGGGTGGAGTTGGATGCGCGGCTGGCGGGGGTGCAGGACGCCGAGGTCGTTGCGGCGTATGCGCGCGAGATGGGGGAGTGGCTGCTGGAGAGCGGGCTAGCGGAGACGAAAGCGTTCCTGCGAACGTTCGTGAAGGAGATCGTAGTGCGTCCGGGGCGTGCTACGATCCACTACGCGGTTCCGACGCCGGAGGACAGTCCGATAGGGGGATCGGACGTGGCGGAGGTTGCGCTGGGGCGTCGGTTTATGAAATCGGTATCGCGTAGGGAGCCTGTCGAACCACGGAGCAACCCGAGGGATAAGGGAGTGCAGAGGGGGCATCCCCTCTGCCGGGGGCTGTGGGGTGTCCCCCACAAAACGTACGGGCGGGTGGGTGGGAAGAACCGCGCTGGCCTAGGCAGTTACGCACACCCACTTGTGCCATCTGCCCCTTCTGTCGCCGCTATGTCACCAGTTAACCTTAACGAATGACAAACGCCCATCTCACCCCCCAACAGCGCGCCTACCTCGACGCCATCGGACGAGCCCTCCGATGCGGTGACCCCGACTGCAGATGCGCGCCCGTCCCAACCGACCGTTTCCACTGCCCCGTCCACCCCAGCCCCTACGTCCCGACGCTCCGCGTCACCCACGACCCGGACGTCGGTTTCCTCTCCTTCTCCTGCACCTCCGGCTGTCCCTCGACTGATATCGAAGAAGCCCTTGCCCGGCGCGGGCTGCCGACGGAGACCGCGCTCCACGCCGCCGCCGGCGCCGTCGAAGGCGGGCTCACCTCATATGGGTTACTCATCCCTCAGCCTGCCGACTGGCTCTGGCCCAACCGCATCCCCATGGGCGAACTCACCCTCGTCGCTGGCTACCCTGCCTCCGGCAAGACCGCCGTCGCGCTCGACGTAACCACCCGCGTCTCCCTCGGCGCGGACACGCCCGACCAGCCCGGCGTCTCCTTCGTCCGCGCACCCGTCGTCATTGCCGCGCCCCTCAAGAACCCCCGCGCGTCGCTCCTCCCCCGCCTCAAGACCCTCGGCGCGGACCTCAGCCTCGTCTTCCATGCAGACGTCCTCTCTCCGGTCCACCTCGCCGACTTCTCGGAGGACGACCACGTCGACAGCCTCGAAGACCTCAACGAAGAGGTCCGCGAGCACGCCCGCTACAGCGAGCCTCCCACCATGATCGACCCCTACGCTCCTCCGCCCCCGCCGCCCAGACCCCAGGTACCCGTGCGAGGCCCGTCGCTCCCCGTCGTCATGAACCGCCTTGCCAACCTCATCACCCGTGGGAGCGCCGCCCTCCTCGTCGTCGACCAGATCGAGCACCTCGCCCTCGTTCACAACGCCAGGGTCCCCCACGTCGCGGGGTTGCTGAACGCCCTCGCGGCGCGCACCGGCGCAGCCGTCCTCGCCCTCATGCACAACCCCGCCCACTCCCTCGCTGCCGCTGCCCGGCACATGCAGTCCCGCCTCGGCATGGCCGGCACCGTCTACACCATCGCCCTCGTCGGCGAGGAGCGCTCCCGCTTCCTCGTTCCCCTCAGCCCGCCCATGCACGACGCCCTCCCGCCCATCCCCTTCAACTTCCACGACGCTCCGCCTATCGCCTGGCGCGAGCCCATCTCCCACGAACGCCTCCTTGCCATCGACGCCGCGAGAACCCCCGGCCCCCAACTCCCGGACGTGACCGCCCATGTCTGCCGCTTCCTCGCCGAGACCCTCGCCGAAGGACCCAGACCCGCCGCCGAAATCGCACGCCATGCTGCCCAACTCGGCATCTCCGAGCATCGTCTCCGCCAGGCCCGCGCCGCGTGCAATGTCGCCACAACCCGCGTCTATCCCAGGAACGACTCTAGGGGTTCTGGCTACTGGCTCTGGTCCCTTCCACAACACAACACGCGTTTGGGCGCGCATCTTGACGCCTTACCCCCGGAACAAGGCCGTGGCCTGCTCGATATAGATGTGAAAACCTCACCTTACCCCTCTGCCTACGAGTGGGGACCGCATCAAGAAAGTCATGAAGAACGAGATTCCCCATCAATCCGGCGTTTTCCTTGACACAAGAGACGAGATTCCAAGTATGATTCGCCCACTTGTACCTAAGTTTCACGAACGGCGCACGCGTTGGAGGATAGTGATGGCAAACCTCGAGATCGTGATCGACGGCGACGGCCACATCTTCGAAGACGGAGAAGGGCTGCGAAAGCACCTGAGGAAGCCGCTGGCGGATGCGAACATCGCCAAACTGTTCAGCATCTTCCCCCAGCTGGACCACCTGCACCACAGCGTCGTGCGCAACCCGGAGGACTCGTTCGGCATCAGCAACGGCGTCTTCAAGGATCCGGGCGTCGAGGGCTGGGGCGAGTTCATGGACAGGGCCGGCGTCGAGTCCGCCGTGCTCTACCCGACCTCCGGCCTCTCCTACGGCAAGATCATCGACCTGGACTTCGCCATCCAGGCATGCCAGGCATACAACGACTGGGTCACCGACACGTATTCCTACAAGGACAGCCGTCTGCACCCGGTGGCGCTCATCCCCATGCAGGAGCCGGACGCCGCGGTTGAGGAGTTGCGGCGGGCCGTCGTCGACCTCGGTATGTGCGGAGCGATGCTCCCCTCCACCGGGCTGATGACGCACCTCGGAGCCAAGACCTACTGGCCGGTATACGCGGAGGCAGAACGCCTCGGTGTTCCGCTGGCGGTGCACGGCGGCGCGCACCATGACCTGGGCATGAACACGATGAACGTGTTCGCGGCCACGCACGCCATCGGCCACCCCGTCGGCATCATGATCGGACTCGCAGGCATGCTCTTCAACGGCGTGTTCGAACGCTTCCCCAGCCTCAAGGTCGGATTCCTGGAGGGTGGGGTCGGCTGGTTCCTGATGGCGCTGGAGCGGTTCAACGGCTCCTACGAAGCGTTCACCCCGTTCGACCCGCGCAGCGAACTGCTGCAGCTGCCGGAGGGCATGAACGTGCGTGAATACCTCGTCAGCCTCTGCCGACAGGGACGCATACGCGTCGGCGTCGAGGGCGATGAGCCCGCGCTCGCCTACGCCGTGCACGTCGCCGGGCCGGAAGCATTCATCTTCTCGTCCGACTTCCCGCACGAGGTCAACCTCGGCAGCATCCGGCACGAGATAGAGGAGTTGATCGAGATCGAAGAGCTCTCTCCGGAGGAGAAGGAAGCCATCCTCTGGAAGAACTCGCTGGACTTCTACGGACTCAGCTCCGCGGCGGCGTAAGCCGGCCGGGGGCACACCAGAACAAAACGTCCCTTTATCAGGGTTAGGGAGGAATCATGAGAGTCAGCAGGTACCTATTTGCAATCGCACTGATCGCCGCTCTCGGCATCTTTGCGAGCGCATGCGGCGACGACGAACCGGAACCGACGGCTACGCCGGTCCCGGCAGCCGACGAGCCGACGCCGACAGCGGCGATGATGGAAGAGGAAGACGAGCCGGTCACGATCGACCTGATCGACGCATTCCCCGAAGTGCTCGACGTCGCCAGGGCCACGGCCTTCTTCATCGAACAGGTCACCGAGATCTCCGGGGGCTCCGTCACCATCAACCGCGTTGGTGGCCCCGAGGTCACCCACTCGCTGGAGCAGTTCGCTCCGACGCGCGACGGCGTGTATGACGCCATCGCAACCGTGGGCGCCTACCACACCGACCACACCAAGCTCGGCCTCGGCGAGAACGTCGCGGCCAACTACACCCGCATCGGGGACAACTACACGCCACGCGTGGAGTGTGGCCTCTACGACGCGCTGGAAGACATCTACGCACCGCTCGGCATCCAGTACGTCGGCTCCATCGCCGGTGGCTGGGGCGCGCGTCTCTGGACGATAGACCCGGTCCGTGACGTGTCCGACCTTGACGGCGTGCACCTGCGGGCAGCCACCATCTACCAGCCGTTCCTGCACGACTACGGTGCAACGACCGCGCCACTGCAGTTCTCCGAGATCTACCCCGCGCTCGAGAAGGGCGTCATCCAGGGTCTCTACTGGGGCGGCGCTGGCGCGCTGGCCGGCAAGTGGAACGAAGTCGTCAAGTACCAGTACCCCGACTCGCTTGCGGGCGGCGGTGGCGTCGGCATCATGTTCAACCAGGAATCATGGGACGCGATGTCCGAGAACCAGCAGCAGGCGGTCAGGGACGCGATCGCGAAGGCCTCCGAGTTCTACACCGAGTTCATCGATGGCGTTGAGCGGGAGGAAGTCTCGGTACTTGCGGAACAGGGCATCGAGAGCATCCCGTGGCCTGACGACCTCAAGAATCGCTGGACCAACGACCACTACGACAAGATCATCGAAGACTTCATCATCGCGCCGGACCCGGTGCTCGGTCAGCCCCTGGCCGACGCCATCCGCTGCGTGAACGACATCGTGCTGCCAGACCGCGAAGTCGTGGACGACCCCGTCACGATCGACCTGATCGACGCGTTCCCGACCGTGCTGGACGTTGCTAAGTCCACGGCCTTCTTCATCGATGAGGTCAACCGGATCTCCAACGGCTCGGTCACGATCAACCGCGTTGGCGGCCCTGAGGTCACCCACTCCCTGGAGCAGTTCGCTCCGACCCGCGACGGCGTGTACGACGCCATCGCAACCGTGGGCGCCTACCACACCGACCACACCAAGCTCGGCCTCGGCGAGAACGTCGCGGCCAACTACACCCGCGTCGCGGACAACCACACCCCGCGCGTGGAGTGCGGCATGTACGAGGCTCTGGAAGCCATCTACGAGCCGCTCGGCATCCAGTACGTCGGCTCCATCGCCGGTGGCTGGGGCGCCCGGCTGTGGACGGTAGACCCGATCCGCGAGATCAGCGACCTGGACGGTGTGCACCTGCGGGCAGCCACCATCTACCAGCCGTTCCTGCACGCGTACGGCGCAACAACCGCCCCGCTGCAGTTCTCCGAGATCTACCCCGCGCTCGAGAAGGGCGTCATCAAGGGCCTCTACTGGGGCGGCGCTGGCGCGCTGGCCGGTAAGTGGAATGAGGTCATCCAGTACCAGTACCCCGACTCGCTCGCGGGCGGCGGCGGCATCGGCATCATGTTCAACCAGGAATCATGGGACGCGATGTCTCCTCGCCAGCAGGAGGCCGTGCGCGCCGCGACCAAGACTGCCTCGAAGTTCTACACCGAGTTCATCGACGAGGTTGAGCGGGAGGAAGTCCAGGTACTCGAGGAACAAGGCATCGAGAAGGTCGAGTGGTCGGACGAGATGACGGCAACCTTCACCAACGACCACTACAACAAGATCATCGAAGACTTCATCATCGCGCCGGACCCGGTGCTCGGTCAGCCCCTGGCCGACGCCATCCGCTGCGTGAACGACATCGTGCTGCCTGACCGGCAGTAGAACGGACCGTGTATGCAGGCCGGGCCTCCCCGCGGAAGCCCGGCCTGCAGCGGTTCACCCTCTCCCACTCAGGCGGGTGGGAGGCAACAGGCGAACGGACGATGACAGAAGCGACTGACACCCAGCAAGACAAACCGGAAGGGTCGAAGCATCCCCTTGCGCGCTTGGTGGAGACGCTCCTGGACATCACAGAGCAGCAGCGGAAGGCCCGCTCCAGGAACCCACTGATCACCCAGATATTCGACTGGGTCATCGACATCTCCGCATTTGCTGGCGCACTCATCGTGCTCTATGTGGCGCTGACCATCGGCGCGAACGTGCTGGGACGCTACGTCTTCGAATCGCCGCTGAAGTGGGCGCTGCCCACGACGGAATACAGCCTGCTGTATCTCACATTCCTTGCCGCGCCCATCGTTCTCCGGCGTGAAGGCCACGTGCGCATGACCGCCATCACCGAACGGCTGGGCAACACGGCGAAGCTCTGGTTCTACATCGTCGGTTCGTTCATCTCCTCGGGCGTCTGCGGCATCATGGCCTGGAAGTCGTTCGATAAGACGTTGGAGGAGTTCCAGTCCGGCTCCATCCTCCTCTCCGGCATCGAGGTCCACCGCGCTTTGGTCACGTGGGTCATCCCTTACGGGTTCATCCTGCTCGGCCTGCAGTTCCTCCGCATGGGCATCAATGCCGTACGCCTGCGCCGCTTCAGAGAGACGGTCGAGGAGGCAGGCATCTAGCGCCGGCTCATGGAATTCTTCGGCTACGAATTCTCCTGGTGGCTGACCCTCATCATCTTTTTCGCGCTCCTGCTTGCGCTCATGTCGACGGGGATGCCGGTGGCCATGGCCTTCGCCGTGCTGAACATCGCCGGTCTTCTCCTCGTTGTGGACGGGCTCAAGGGTCTCGAGCTGCTGGCCGGAAGCGTCTATAGATCGGTGGCGACGTTCAATCTGCTCGCCATACCGATGTTCTTCCTGCTCGGCGAGGTGCTGTTCCAGTCCCGCGTCATCGGGTTAACGATCGACGTGATGGATAGATGGATAGGCAAGGTGCGCGCGCGCCTGCTGTTCACCTCGCTCGGCGCGGGGACGATACTCGCGACCCTCAGCGGCGCAGGCATGGCGGACACCGCCCTCCTCGGCACGACGCTTCACCCGGAGATGGAGAGGCGGGGCTACGACCGCCGCCTCGCGCTCGGCACCATCATGTCGTCGGGACTGCTCGCCGCCATCATCCCGCCCAGCGCGCTCGCGGTGCTGGTCGGCAGCCTGGCGGAGGTCTCCATCGCGCGGCTGCTCATCGCCGGTTTCATGCCCGGCCTGCTGATGGTTGCCGTCTACGCCGTCTACATCTGGCTCCGCGTCCACATGAACCCGAGCCTCGCGCCGCCCTACACCGGCGAGGTCATCACCTGGCGTTACCGCTTCCTGGGCCTCGCGCAGATGAGCCCGCTCGGCATCATCGTGATCATGGTCATGGGCTTCATCCTCTTCGGCGTCACGACGCCGAGCGAGGCTGCAGCCACGGGCGCGATAGGCGCCTTCATCGTCGCGGCGCTCTACCGGCGGCTCACCTTCAGGGTGGTCAAGGACTCGCTCTACGGCACGCTCTACATCGGCGGCATGATCTTCCTCATCATCACCGGCGCGGTGGCGCTCGGCCAGCTGCTGGCATTCACAGGCGCGACGCGCGAGTTCCTCGCCTTCATCGTCGAACTCGGTCTCTCCGCCGTCATGCTCGTCATCATCGTGCAGTTGGCGGTGCTCATCCTCGGATTCTTCATTGACCAGCTCTCCATCATGCTGGTGGCCATTCCCGTGCTGGTGCCGATCCTCGAGCCGCTGGGCATAGACCCGGTCTGGTTCTGGGTGCTGTTCCTCATGAACATCTCCATCGGCGCGATCACGCCCCCGTTCGGCATGATGCTGTTCGCACTCAAGGGCGTTGTCCCGCAGGCGTCCATGTCCGACCTCTACCGCGCGAGCATCCCGTTCGTGATCCTGGACGCCATCGCGGTAGGCCTGGTCATAGCCTTCCCCCAGATCGCCACCTGGCTACCGAACCTGGTTACTTAGCGACGCATGTCGCCTGAGCTCACCGGCGGGCTGATAGCGCTCCTCGTACCCCTCTGCTTCGGCACCGGCACCGTGCTGGCGCGCGCCGGTCTCGTGCATGTCCCCGCGGGCGCAGGCAACTTCCTGTCACTCGTGACAGGCTGGGTGCTCATCGCAAGCATCACCGCAGTGCTCTACCCGGACGCCCTCCTCGGCATCTCCCTGGGCACGTTCGGCTGGCTCGCCATGATCGGCGTCGTCAACTTCCCCGGCGGACGGTTCCTGAATTTCGTCAGCATCAAGCACCTCGGCATCCTCAGGGCCAACCCCATCCTTGCGATGGCGCCCATCGTCTCGGCATTCGAGGGCGTCTTCTTCCTCGACGAACAACTCAACTGGGCCATAGCGACGGGAACGCTGCTGGCGGTCATGGGCCTCATCATCGTCGTTTACGGAGAAGTATCCGCCCGCGGCGGGCGCGTCCCTCAGCCGGCAGCGCCTGCACCGGCCCCCGATGCGAAACGCCCCGGCCTCATCGAACGCCACCCGCGCGTGTTCGGGTACATTGCGGCGGCAGGGGCTGCATGTGCCTACGGGACGGTTCCCGCGCTCGGCCGCGTCGCAGTGACCGACTTCGCCATCCCCCTCGTCTCCGCGACGTACACGATGCTCGTCGGATTCATCGTCATGGGACTGTTCTCCGCAGGGTCGATACCGGGGATGTTGCGAAACGCCCCTCGCCGCTCGTTGGTCCTCGTCGCGCTTGGCGGCGCAGCCATGTCCACGGGCGTCTCGTTCCTCTACCTGGCGTTGAGCAAGGCCCCGGTGATAGTGGTCTCGCCAGTGTTCTCGCTCACGGCGGTCGTCTCGCTCGTGCTGGCGCATATATTCCTGCAGCGGCTGGAGCGCATCACGTTTCCGCTCGTCCTCGGGACCTTCTTCGCCGTCGGGGGAGTCATCGTCGTTATCATCGGGACGCAGGTATGAGCACCCTCACCAACCCCGAACCCGGTGGTCCAGTGGCGCATGTCGCCTGAACTCACCGGCGCACTGATAGCGCTCCTGGTGCCGCTCTGTTTCGGCACCGGCATGCTGCTCGCGCGCGTCGGGCTCGTACACATCCCCGCAGGCGCGGGCAACTTCGTATCGCTCATCGTCGGCTGGGTGCTCATCGCAAGCCTGACGACAGTGCTCTATCCGGACGCGCTCTTCGGCGTCACGCTCGGTACGTTCGCCTGGCTCGCGATGATCGGCATCATCAACTTCCCTGCCGGCCGCTTCCTGAACTTCGTCAGCATCAAGAACCTCGGCATCCTCAGGGCCAACCCCGTCCTCGCGATGGCTCCCATCATCTCCGCATTCGAGGGCGTCGTCTTCCTCGGCGAGCGTCTCAACTGGGCGATAGCGGGAGGGACGCTGCTGACCGTCACGGGCGTCATCGTCGCGGTCTACGGCGAGGTGAAGGCGCGTGGCGGCGCCGCCACGCGCCCGGCAGCTCCCGCGCCGTCCCCGGATGGCAAGCGGCTGGGGCTCCTCGAACGTCGGCCACGCCTCTTCGGCTACCTTGCGGCGTTCGGAGCAGCCTGTTCCTACGGCACCATCACGGTACTCGGGCGTATCGCCGTCACCGACTTCACCGTCCCGCTCGTCACCGCGACGTACACGATGCTCGTCGGCTTCATCGTCATGGGACTGTTCTCCTCGAAATCGATACCCGTCATGCTGCGGGACGCGCCGCGGCGGGCGCTCCTGTCCGTAGCGCTGGGCGGCCTGTTCATGTCCTCTGGCGTCGCTTTCCTCTACCTGGCGCTGAGCAAAGCGCCGGTGGTAGTGGTCTCACCGGTGTTCGCGCTCAACCCGGTCGTGGCACTGGTGCTGGCTCACTTCTTCCTGCAACGGCTGGAGCGCATCACGTTGCCGCTCGTCCTCGGCACCCTCTTCGCCGTCTCCGGAGTCATCACCGTCATCATCGGGACACAGCTGTAGAGTGCCGCTGCCTTCTCCCGACGCCTCCCGCGTGATACGCTCCGCCCGCCACGGACGGCGCGGGCGCGTGATGCGTCCGATAGGTGAAGGAGACGCGGCATGACGATGCGCGTAGTCGGCAAGCGCACCCCCCGCATCGAGGGCCCCGACAAGACGAGCGGGCGCCTCCGCTACGCCGCCGACCTTGCCCCCGAAGGCTGCCTGTGGGGCAAGGTGCTCCGCAGTCCGCACCCACACGCACGCATCATCCGCATCGACGCGTCAGCCGCCGAGCGCGTACCAGGCGTGCACACCGTCCTCACCGGCGCCCAGCACCCCCACTGGATAGGACGCATCATGCGCGACCTTCCCGTGCTCGCGGTCGACAAGGTCCGCTTCATCGGCGAGCGCGTGGCCGCCGTCGCGGCAGACTCGGCAGACGCCGCGAACGAGGCCCTAGCGCTTATCGAGGTCGAGTACGAAGAGCTGCCCGCCGTGTTCGACGTTCCCGAGGCGCTTGCGCCGGACGCGCCGACCGTCCACGACGACCCCACCCAGTACGCGGGCGCGTTCGTGCACCCGGAGCGCCCCAACCTGCCCAACCTTTGCTCCTACGGGCGCTGGACGCACGGCGACATCGAGGCCGCGCTCGCGGGCTCCCACCGCGTCTTCGAGAACACGTTCATCACGCAGAAGGAACACCACGTCTACATGGAGACGCACGCCTGCGCCGTTTCCGTCCACCCGGACGGTACAGCGGACGTGTGGGCGTCCAACAAGAGCCCACACATGCTGCGAGGCCAGCTCGCCGCCGCGATGGGCGTGGACGTCCCAACCATCCGCGTGCACCCGATGCCCGTGGGCGGCGACTTCGGCGGCAAAGGCTCGCCGATGGACACGCCCGTCGCCTACCTCCTCTCCCAGGCGACGGGGCACCCCGTGAAGATCGTGATGTCGTACCAGGAGGAGCTGCTCGCCGCAAACACCCGTCACCCCGGCACGATTACGGTACGCACCGGCGTCACCGAAGACGGCCACGTCACCGGCATGCAGATCGAGGCGTACTTCGACAGCGGCGCGTACGGCGCGTTCAAGCCCGCCCCCAACGTCAACCTGCACGGACTGGAGCAGGCCGGCAGTTGCTACAGGTTCACAGCGCTCGACGTGACGAGCCACATCGTCTACACGAACACGCTCCCGTCCGGCCACATGCGCTCGCCCGGCGGGCCGCAGGTCAACTTCGCGGTCGAGTCGCAGTTGAACATCGTCGCGGCGGAGCTGGGGATAGACGCTGCGGAGTTCCGCAGGCGGAACCTGCTGCGCCCCGGCGACACCTCACCGAACGGCGAGAAGTGGGGCGCGATCAAGGCGGTCGAGGCGCTCGACGCCGCGGTTGAGGCGATAGGCTGGAACGCGCCCAGGGCTCCCTTCGTCGGACGCGGCGTCTCCCTGTACGAGCGCGGCCCCATCGGCGGCGATTCCAGTTGCCGCCTCGTGCTGCACCCGGACGCCTCGCTCACGCTCTATGTGCCCATCGCCGACCCCGGCCAGGGCGCGTACACCGCGATGCAGCAGGTCATCGCGGAAGAGTTGGGCGTCGAGCTGGAGACCATCAGCGTGCTCCCCGCCCCCACCGACGAGCTGACGTTCGACTTCGGCGTCTCCGGCAGCCGAACCACGTTCGCGCTAGGTGTGACGGTACAGGAGTCTATCAACACCCTGCGCGCGCAGTTGCGCGAGGCCGCGGGCGACGCCCCGTTCGCGGAAGCCGCCGCCGAACTCTGCCGCGCTAACGGCGACGACGTATCGGTGAACACCTACAAGAAGGTGCCCCTCTTCCCAGACCCGCCCACGACCGAGTTCACGGCGCAGGCCGCCGAGGTCGAGGTGGACCCCGAGACCGGCAACGTCACCGTGCGCAGGCTCGTGAGCGCGCACGACGTCGGCACCATCATCAATCCGGAAGGACACCGCGGCCAGATACTCGGCGGGGCGATACAGGGCCTCGGCATGGCCACGGTGGAGGAGCACATCATCGAGGACGGACGTCCCGTCGCGCTCAACCTCGCCGACTACAAGATACCCAACATCGCCGACATACCCGCGTTCGAGACCGTGCTCATCCCGAGCGGCGAGGGGCCTGGCCCGTTCAACGCAGGCGCGATAGCCGAGTCCGCCAACGTGCCGACCGCCTCCGCCATCGCGAACGCGGTGCACGACGCTATCGGCATACCGGTGCATTCGCTCCCGCTCACGGCGGAGCGGGTATACAACATGCTCCACGGGGCATGACCCTCACGCACCACCTCCTTCTGGAGAGGGTGAATCCAAAGACGACAGGACAAGGAGAACGACATGGCAGACGGAGTGCTGGACGGCAAGACGATCATCGTAACGGGCGCGGGTTCGCCCATAGGCATGGGGCGCGAGATGTCCATCTCGCTCGCATCCGCGGGCGCCAACGTCGTGATGATGGACATCGACGGCGCAACGCTTGAGGCAAGTGCAAGCGATGCCCGCGAAGCCAGCAGCGACGAGCAGATCCTGAGCGTAGTCGCCGACGTAACGAGCTACGCCGACGCGCAGCGCGTCGTGCAGTCGGCGCTGGACCACTTCGGCGGATTGCACGTGCTCGTCAACAACGCCGGCACGAACCAGCGCAACGTCGGCATGAGCAACACGCTCATGGAGCCCTGGTGGGATGTGACGCCGGAGGCGTGGGCCCGCGTCATCGCGGTCAACTTCAGCGGGCCGTTCCACATGGCGCGCGCAGCGGTCGGCCACATGCTGGAACAGGGCTGGGGCCGCATCATCGGCGTCACCACCAGCCTGGACACGATGATCCGCATCAACATGTCGCCCTACGGCCCATCCAAGGCCGGACACGAGGCGCTCGTCGCCACGATGGCCACGGAACTCGAGGGCACCGGCGTCACCGCGAACGTCCTCGTCCCCGGCGGGCCGGTGAACACCAACCTCCTCCCGCCCGACTCGCCATTCGACCGGGCGAAGCTCATCCAGCCGGACGTCATGCGCGTGCCCGTGGTCTGGCTCGCCTCCGACGCCGCTGACGGCGTCAACGGCCGACGGTTCATCGCCTACGACTGGGACGAGTCGCTCCCTGTAGAGGAGCGTCTCGAAAAAGCCGGCGCTCCCGCCGCCTGGCCGCAGATACCGAGCAAGGCGGTCTATCCGGCGTAGGGGAGCAGGTCACACCTCGAATCCCAACGCCTGCGCAACTTCCTGCAGCCGCTTGTCGAGGGTGAGGAAGGTCATGCCCTCCTCACCCTTTGCTGCGTAGAGGGGCAGTCGCCATGTGCAGGAGGTCTGCGCCTCGCAGGTAGCCTGCGCGGAGCGCAGCGTCAATCTCTTGGGTGAGCGAGCGGTCAGGGAGAACCCACTCTATACCAGCCAGGAGGTGAGCATCGAACGCACGTCCAGTGCGAACGAACGCGCTGCGCACCTCTGCTTCCAGCAGGATGGAAGAGAAGAGGCCCGTGTATTCGATCAGCCGCCTGCGGAGCGCATCGGGGTCGTGCTGACCGAATGCAATCGCCAGGAGCACCGACGTGTCAACGTACGCTACTCCCACGGCCTGGGGCGCTCAGCGAGGAACTGCTCGACTGCGCCCGGAATGACGGCGACTGTAGGGAAGAGCCCGTTCGGACCCACGGGTATACCCGACGGCACGAGCGTGCCCTCGCGCCGCATCTCGTCGAGATGCTTCTCCAGGGGCGTGCGCGCATCCGGTGTAAGCGCCTGCTTGCGCGCGCGCTGCCTGCGCATAACGCTCGCGACGCGCATCCGCGCGCTGTGGCTCCGTGCCGTGTATGTCCTGCGGGCGGTGGTCATGCGTACAGTGTAGCGAGCGTCCCGAAAGCGGAGCAACCTCGCTAACGGCCCGCCGCCCGGGCGAAAATCTCCTCTGCGGTGCGCGCGATGGGACCGTACTTGCCGGTGGGGCTGCGAACGAGCTTACCCGTGTCCGGGTCCTTCTCGCCGGACATGGGCAGGGCCTGGAACGCTCCGCCTATCTGGCGGCGTCCCTTCAGCCTGCGCTCGCCGGGCGCGCGGTGCTCGTCGAACGTGAAGATGATCTCGTTCTCAGCCGGGTCGCGGAACGTGTTCATCGGGTCGATGCCGTCCTCAACCAGCCGCATCTGCTCTTCCAGCAGTTTGCGGTACATGATGATGCCGATGTCGGACTGTCCCAGCTTCTCCAGGTGGCGCTTCGCGATGGGCCCCTGCGTCCACCACGCCATCGTGTCCTGCCCGATGACGAAGTTCACGGCGGCGCGGCCTTCCTCGTCGACGTACGGCACGTCGTAGCCGGGTATCTCCTCCTGCGGCTCCAGCTCGACGCCCTCCGGTGGCACGTAGACGTTGTAGAGGATGTGCCACGTGGTCGTGTCGTCTATCGGCACGCGCATCTGGAAGCCGGTGGTGCCGCCCAGCCAGTTCGGGAAGATGATGGGGTGACCGATCGTCCACTCCGGGTCGTCCTCGGTCGTCCCCTCGACCACGCGCTTCTTCACGAGGCCGTTCGCGTAGCGGTCGAACCCGATCTTCTGGTGCGTGCGCCTCGCGATCTCACTGCGGTCGGCTATGGCGCCCTCGCGCTCCAGCACCGTGCTCGTCTGGTAGACGTGCAGCCATTCCGTGTGGACGGGGTCCATCGAGTTCTCCATGCACTGCAGCCAGTTGCACGGCAGGACGGTGGTGCCGATATCGCGCAGCACGTTGTCCCACGCGAGCAGGTCCCAACGCGGCAGCAGCGGCGCAGGTGCAGGGCCCATGTACGCCCAGAGCAGCCCGCCAAGCTCTTCCACGGGGTAGGCGGTGACGCGCACCTTCTCTTTGAACCTGCCGTCAGGGTGAACGGTCTCCTCGAACGGCTGCTCGATGCACTGGCCGGTCTCGTCCATCATCCAGCCGTGATACATGCAGCGCAGGCCATGCTCTTCCGGTATGCCGTAGGAGAGGTCGACACGTCGGTGGGGGCAGAAGCGGTCGAGCAGTCCATACTCGCCGGAGCGGTCGCGGTAGAGGACGAGGTCCTCCCCCAGGATACGAACAGGCGTCGTGGGTCTCTTGTTCAGTTCCGACGTGACCGCGACGGGCTGCCAGTAGCGCCGCATCAGCTCGCCCATCGGCGTGCCCGGTCCTACGCGCGTGAGCCGTTCATTCTCAGCCGTTGACAGCATGATGGCGCCCCCTGTTCCGTACGTCGGGCGCATGATACGCCGGGGTACATGGAGCGTCTACGCGGACGGAGTAGCCCGGCGCTTCACCTCTGCGAAGGTCTCCTCCGCCGTGAAGGCGATGGGGCTGTACCTGCCCGTGAGGCTGGGGACGTGCCTGCCCGTCTCCGGCTGGCGCTCGCCGGACATGGGCACAGCCATGAACGCGCCCCCGAGTTGCAGCAGACCCTTCTCGGGTCGCGCTCCCGGCGCCCGGTACTCGTCGAACGAGTAGAGGATCTCGTTCTCCGCAGGGTCGCGGAACGTGTTCATCGGGTCGACGCCGTCCTCCACGAGCCGCATCTGCTCCTCCAGGAGCTTGCGGTACATGATGACACCGACGTCAGACTGCCCCAGTTTCTCCCTCGTCCGGTCCGCTATCGGCCCCTGCGTGATCCAGGCCGACGAATCCTGCGCGACGACGAAGTTCTGCAGGTAACGCCCGTCCTCGCCCACATAAGGAACGTCGTAGCCGGGTATCTCCTCCTGCGGCTCCAGTTCGACGCCCTCCGGCGGCACGTAGACGTGGTAGAAGAAGTTCAACGTGTGGGTGTCGTCCACCGGCACGCGCATCTGGAATCCGTTGATGATGCTCACCCACGTCGGAAAGATGATGGGGTGGCCGACCGTCCACTCGCGGTCCTGCTCGGTTGTGCCTTCGACTACCCGTCTCTTGATGACGCCGTTCTCGTAGCGGTCCAACCCGATCTTCCGGTGCGGGCGGCGCGGCATCTCGTTGCGGTCGGCTATCGAACCCTCGCGCTCCAGTACCGCGCTCGTCAGGTTGACGTGCAGCCATTCGGTATGGACGGGGTCCACCGCATTCTCCACGCACTGGAGCCAGTTGCACGGCAGCACCACGACGCCGATGTCGCGCAGCACGTTGTCCCACACCAGCAGGTCCCAACGCGGCAGCAACGGCGCGGGAGTGGGCCCCATATACGCCCACAGCAGCCCACCAAGCTCCTGCACCGGATAGGCAGCGACCCGCACCTTCTCCTTGAACCTGCCATCCGGGTGGACGGTCTCCTCGAACGGTTGCTCGATGCACTGCCCGTCCGCGTCGAACATCCAGCCGTGGTACATGCAGCGCAGGCCGTGCTCTTCCGGTATGCCGTAGGAGAGGTCGACGCGGCGGTGGGGGCAGAAGCGGTCGAGCAGTCCATACTCGCCGGAGCGGTCGCGGTAGAGGACGAGGTCCTCGCCGAGGATGCGGACGGGCTTCGTGGGCCTGGCGTTCAACTCGGAGGTGACGGCGATGGGCTGCCAGTAACGGCGCATCAGTGCGCCCATCGGCGTTCCCGGCCCCACGCGAGTGAGCCGTTCGTTCTCAGCCGCTGACAACATAGGCCGCATGATACGCAGGGGAGTGGTTCATCGCTACCGACTCCCCAATGTTGTGACACCTGCCCCTTACCCGGATGCCGCTGAGTCCCTACGATGGTTATGCAAGGACGAGCGCCTGCGGCAAGCCCCAGGCCGGCCCTCGAGGAGTGGCTCCAGATGGCCCCAAACCTCGCTCATCCGGCCCCGAATTGGCCCCGATTCAGCCCCCTACCGGCCCCACGCAGCCCTCAATCTCACGAGTGAATGGGGCCAGATGGGGCCAGCTGGAGCCACTTGCTGAGAACGCAGGGCAGGGAGTGACGGCTGACGCTTGCCCTGCCCTTGCCCTGCGACTCGTATCGGGGTAGCCTCGCAGGAAACGAACGGCTGGGAGCGCGCCATGTACGACCTGCTGATCAAGAACGGAAGAGTCGCTGACGGTTCGGGCATGCCCTCGTTCATCGCCGACGTCGGCATCGTGGACGGACGCGTCGCCGACGTGGGCCGCCTCTCCGGTCCGGCGCAGCGCACTATCGACGCCGAAGGACGCGTCGTCGCGCCCGGGTTCATCGACAACCACTGCCACTTCGACGCGCAGGCCACGTGGGACCCGCTCTGCACCTTCTCCCCGCAGCACGGCGTCACGAGCGTCATCTTCGGCAACTGCTCACTGACGCTCGCACCGGTGAAGCCGGAGGACCACGACGCCCTCGCGATGATGCTCTCACGCGTCGAGGCGATCCCAATGGAGAGCCTCCAGGAAGGCATCCCGTGGGAATGGACGACGTTCGGCGGCTACCTCGACTTCCTCGACCAGCGCCTTGGCGTCAACGCGGGCTCGCTCGTCGGCCACTCCGCCATACGCCGCTGGGTGATGGGCGATGAGTCGTTCCAGCGCGCCGAGGCCACACCCGCCGAGATGGAAGAGATGAAGCAACTCATCCGCGACTCCATCCGGCAGGGCGCGCTCGGCCTCTCGTTCAACCGCAACAGCGGCCACATGGACTTGCTCGGACGCCCCATCCCCGGCATCGTGCCGCCCGTCGAGGAGTTGTACGAGCTCGCCACCGCGCTCCGCGATGTGGGCGCTGGCGTCGTGCAGTGCGGCGCGGCGTACCCGCTGGAGATACGCGACGGCTTCGCCACGAAACTCGGGGAGTACGCGCAGCGCCCCGTCGTCTACAACCAGATCGTCCACCACCCCAGCGAGCCTGACCGGTGGAAGCGCCACCTGGACATCGTGGAGCGCGGCATCGCCGAGGGCAAGCAGGTGTACCCCGTCATCAACCCCCGCCCCCAGGCGCAGCGCTTCACCATGCGCAACGCCCAGATATTCGACCGCATGCCCACCTGGCGCGACGTGATGCTCGGCTCCGTCGAGGAGAAGGCCGCCGCCTTCCGCGACCCCGCGGTGCGCGACAAGCTCCGCGCCGAGGCCGTGGACGGCAAGGGCCTGCCGTCCGGCGCGCTGCCCGTCACGTGGGAGCGGATATTCATCACCCGCACGCTCAAGGAGCGCAACAGCGCATTCAAGGGCATGAGCATCGCGGAGATGGCGGAGGCCCAGGGCAAGGATGTCATCGACGGCTTCCTCGACCTCGTGCTGGACGAGGACCTCGGGACCGGCATGCAGAACAGCCAGGCCGGCGCGGACGGCGGCGTGATGGGTCAGCTCATCGCCAGCCCCTACACCGTCATCGGCCTCTCGGACGCAGGCGCGCATGTCGTTTTCGAGGCAGGCTACGGCTACAGCACGGTCGTCCTCGGCAAGTGGGTACGCGAGGAGGGCGCGCTCTCGCTGGAGGAAGCGGTGCGGAAGCTCAGCTTCATGCAGGCTTCGCTCTTCGGACTGCACGACCGCGGCCTGCTGCGCCCCGGCTTCGCCGCCGACGTGGTGGTGTTCGATCCGGACACCGTCGGTGCGGAGGAACCGGACGAGGTGAACGACCTCCCCGGCGGGCTGATGCGCCTGCGCCAGAAGGCCAACGGCGTGGACTACACTATAGTTAACGGAGAGGTGCTGCTGGAGGACGGCGAGCACACCGGGGCATACCCGGGCCGCACGCTTCGCAGCCGCGCTCCCGTCCCCGCGTAGCAACCCGTGATCCCCGCGAAGGCGGGAATCCAGGAGCAAACAGGTGGACTACCGCGCCCTGACGAAACAGGACAAACCCCCGAAGGGTCAGGGCGGCGTGGTAGGCGACGAGTACGTCACCTACGAGATCGAGCGTGACAAGGCGCCGAAGCTCGCCGAGTGGCTGAACCAGATGGGCGCGAACGGCTACGAACTCGCGGCGCTGGAAGGCTACGGCGGCGGGTACCTGATGGCGGTCGTGCGTCAGAAGCAACGGTGAGCAGGAGGTCCCGGACATGACGACGGAGATGGCCACGCTGGCCGGAGGATGCTTCTGGTGCCTGGAGGCCGTGTACGAACAGGTGCGCGGCGTCGAGAAGGTCGTCAACGGCTACACCGGGGGCGCGACCGTTGACCCCACCTACTACGCGGTCTGCTCCGGCAGCACCGGCCACGCCGAGGCAGTGCAGCTCACCTACGACCCGGACATCGTCTCGTACCGCCAGCTGGTCGAACTCTTCTTCACGATGCACGACCCGACGACGCTCAACCGCCAGGGGCCGGACACCGGCACGCAGTACCGCTCCGCCATCTACTACCACGACGACGAGCAGCGCCGGATAGCGGAAGAGATCATCGCCGACTTCACGGAGCGCCGCGTCTGGCGCGACCCCATCGTCACCGAGTTGCAGCCGCTCGACGTCTTCTACGACGCCGAGGACTACCACCAGCAGTACTTCCGCAACAATCCGTGGGCGGGCTACTGCCAGGTCATCATCGCGCCGAAGGTCGCCAAGCTCCGCAAGGAGCACCTGGAAGCGCTCAAGGCCTGATTCAAGGGCCTGGTTCCCTCTCTCTGGAAGGAGAGGTCAACGCGCTTCAGCCCTCGGTGAGGGTGAATCGGACAGCAGCGCGTTGACCCATCGGTATCCCCCCGCCGATAATTGATGTGGGCCGCTCGACGAGCGGCCTTATCTTCGGAATACCCCCCAAGGAGGAGTTATGGCAATCACAAGATCTGCGCACGCCGTTTGGAGCGGCGACCTGTTCTCGGGCACTGGCACGGTTACCGCGTCGTCGTCCGGCGCGTACAACGAGCTTCCCGTCTCATGGAAGGCGCGCAGCGACGAGGCCGCAGGCCCCAGCACCAGCCCCGAGGAATTGGTCGCGGCAGCGCACGCGAGCTGCTTCTGCATGGCGCTCTCCGCCCGCCTCGGAGCCGACGGCAAGGTCGCGACCCGGCTGGAAGCGGACGCCACAGTCACGTTCGAGCTATTCGAGGGCGGCGCGAAGGTCGCGTCCAGCGCGCTCAGAGTCGTAGGCGAAGTGCCTGACATGAGCGAGGCCGACTTCCAACAGGCGGCCGAGGACGCCAAGAACGGCTGCCCCATCTCGACAGCGATGGCAGGCAACGTCGAGCTCAGCGTCGAGGCGTCGCTGGCGTAGCCCCCCACTGACGCAGGCTTATAGCAAGGAGCCCTCCCGATCGGGAGGGCTCCTTCGTGTCAACCGTGTCTTCCGCAGTCGGGCTAGTCCACACCGCCCGCGAGCACGATGAAGCCCTCACGGAGCACCGGGTCCTCAAGCGCGACCAGGCCCTCCTGCAGCACCTGCACGATCTCGCCGGGTCCTGCGTATCCAACCTCGCGGTTGAGGAGAGACATCGCCTCCAGGAACTCGGGGTCATGCGCCGTGGCGCGGAACGCATCCACCCAGACCTGGTAGATGTGGTCCGGCGTGTCCGGGTGCATGATGAACAGCCGTGACATCTTGTCGTTGATCGTCTCGGTGACGCTGAACAGCGTCTTCTGTTCCTCCGTCAGGTTGATGATGTCGAACACGTGCGGCGGTAGCTCCGCCCCAAGATCGTTGACAACGTAGTTCGTGAACGCCTGGTCGGTAGACGGCTCAGCGCCCCAGTAGAAGAGCGGCACGATCTGCTGCTGCTCCACCCACTCAGGGAAGAGGCTCTTTGCCGTGGCCTCAGATCCTCGGGTGGTGATGTCGATCTCGCGCCGGTCGAACGCCGCGGCGATGTCGGAGGAGCCGGGGTAGCCGTAGATGTTCTTGATGGGGCCGCCGACCAGCTCGATGAACGTCGTGGCAAGTCCTCCGCTGTCGCCCGGCTCGGTTGCGCCAACCTTGAGTTCGCCGCCAGCATTCGCCACGGCCTCATCCCAGGTTGTCCCCAGGTCACGGAAGGCGAATTGCGCGCTCACCGTCGACACTGCCGAAGCCGTGCCGATGATCCTGACCTCGTTCATGTCAAAGTCGGGCACGTCTATGCCAACCAGTTCGCGCTTGAAGAAGCGCGGGTGAACAACGGCAGCCGCATAGCCCTCAGGTTCGATGTCGACCAGCGTCGGCCGGAAGATCCGCTCTCCCCCGCCGCCGGTCAGGTTCCTGACGATGATGCGCGGGTTGCCGGGCAGGTGGTTGGGCAGGAACTTCGCTACCACTCGCCCAAACGTGTCGTAGCCACCGCCCGGCGAGAAGCCGACGTTGATGGAGATGCGCTTGTTCTTGAAGTGCTCCTCCGGGTCGAAGCCGGGGATGGGTGTCGCTGTCGGGGGCGGGGGCGACGTCGGGGTTGGAGTCGGCGGAGGCGGCGTTACGCCCGGCGGAAGCGGGGTCGGCGTGGCTGCTGGTTCACTCGGTTCCTCCGGCTCCATGGCGTCCATGGCCGTTGGCGTCGGTGTAGCGGCAGGCACAGGCGTTGGCGTGGCCTCGGGCGCTGGCTCGGGGTCGTCGCCTCCACAGGCGACAGCCAGAAGCGCCGCCATGAGCAGCGCCAGTGTCAGGGCGAAGAGTCGCGTCAAACGCATGTCTTTCCTCCCGCGCTGCGAGTGGGCTCGCAGACACGGAGCGAACGATAACAGGCGGGTACTGTCAATGCCAAGCGTTGGGAGCGATTTCGCTGCTGAAGTTAGGCAGTTTTGATTGGCCGTCTAACAAGTGATAATCTTCCTGCGAATCTTCGCAAGAGCTATTCGATGCAACACCAGAACGATACGGCCGCATCGCTACGTGCCACGGGACACCGCGTCACCATCCAGCGTGTCGCCGTGCTGGATGCCATCCGCGAGATGGATGGGCATGTCGCCGTCGACCAGGTCGCAGCGAAGGTGCGTGAGAAGCACCCCCAGATGGACTTGGCGACCGTCTACCGCACCGCCGGGCTGCTCAGCCGCCTGCACCTGTTGAACGAGGTCTCCATCGGCGGCGTGAGTCATTACGAGTACGCCGCTCCGGGGATGCGGCACGGCCACATGGTGTGCGAACACTGCGACAGGGCCATCCATGCTTCGCCCGCGCACCTCGACGAACTGCGCGAGGCCCTGCTGCACGACACCGGCTTCGAGCTGCACTTGGAGCACCTCACGATGAGCGGGCTCTGCCAGGATTGCCGACAGGATGAGGAGCACTCGCACAGCGGCCACACGCACGCCCAGACCCAACACCACGAACACTCTATGTCACCTGCGCTTGACCGCGGCACCGGAATGGGAAGCCAGCAGTGATAGAAGCCACTTCCGGCGTATGGGCCATCCTGGCCATCGGGATGCTTCTGGGACTGAAGCACGCCACCGACGCCGACCACGTCGTGGCCGTCGCGACCTTTGCGTCGGAGCACGGCAACGTCTGGCGCGGGATGTGGGTTGGAGCATCGTGGGGTCTCGGGCACACGACCCCACTGCTCGTCCTCGGCATCGTCATCCTCCTCGTGAAAGAGGCGCTGCTCGATCGTTACGAGGCTGTGGCGCCGGTGCTGGAATTCGGCGTCGGGATAATGCTCGTCTTCCTGGGAGCACAGGTGTTCTACAACCTCCGCAAGGGAACGCTGCACGCACACGCGCACCAGCACGGAGGCCATGCACACGTTCACGTTCACGCCACGCACCCCGAGGGCAGAGAACCCGGAAACGGCAACGGACTCCATGAGATCCTCCGTCCCCGGTTCCGTCTCAAGTCCTACGCCATAGGTATCGTGCACGGTCTCGCTGGAAGCGCAGCGGTGATGCTCGTGCTGCTACCCCAGATAGAGGTGTTCTGGGTCGGTCTGGGCTACCTCATCGTCTTCGGCGTCGGAACGGTAGCCTCCATGGCGGTCATCACGATCGTCCTGGGCGTGCCCTTCGCGCTTACCTCTCGAGCACGGCAATGGCAGCGGGGCATCGCGGGAGTCGCAGGCGCCGCGAGCCTGCTCTTCGGGGCGGCGCTCATGACGGAGATAGCCACGGACACGACGCTCATCCCGTTCTAGGGCACCTCCTCCGCAGATGCCACCTACGCGGCTCTGAACTATAGTGGCCGCGTCAGCAAGCAGGCCCAAAGCGACAGGAGGTGCGCGATGGCAACCGTGATCGACGCCGATACCCATGTGGTCGAATCGGAAGCGGTCTGGGAGTTCTTCGACGAGGACCTCGCGCACCTGAAGCCGGTGCTCGTGGGCACGATGGAGCCGTCTTCGGGCCTCCCGCGCAACCGGTGGGTCATCGGCCGGCGGCTGATCCCGCAACCTGCAGGACCGGGAGGGCACAACGCTCAGGCGCCGCCTGCGGATGCCGAAGTCCAGGCCAGCAAGTTCTGGGGCGGCAAGTCGTTGCAGGACCTGTCCTACCGGCTGCAGGCAGCCGATGAGATGAGCGTCGACGTGCAAGTCGTCTACCCCACGCTCTTCATCGTCTATCTCACCGGGGACCCACAGTTGGAGCTCGGGCTGTGCCGCGCTTACAACCGCTTCATGGCGGACGTCTGGTCAAGATCGAACGACCGCCTGCGCTGGATACTCGTTCCGCCGCTCCAGTCTATCGACCGCGCCATCGAGGAGATGCACTTCGGCGTCGCGAACGGCGCCGTGGGCGTCCTGTTCCGAGGCATGGAAGGCAGCCGCTCGCTCTGCGACCCCTATTTCAACCCGGTCTACGACGAGGCGCAGAAGCTCGGCCTGCCCATCTGCATCCACACCGGCGCAGGCAACCCCGCGATCACCGAGGCGTTCGACACAACCATCGTGCAGTCGTTCCCGCAGCAACGCCTGCTGCCGCTCATCGGATTCCATGACCTCGTCTCCCACGGCGTACCGGAGCGATTCCCCGACCTCCGCATAGGCTTCATCGAGACGAGCGCGTCCTGGGTTCCATATCTGCTGCACTACCTGAAGCATCGCGTGCGCGACGGCAGCGACCGCTGGGACGGTGCCGTGCTGAAGGACTACCGCCTGTTCGTGGCGTGCGAGGCGGACGAGGACATCTCCTACCTGGCGCAGTGCATCCCGGAGGACCAACTCCTCATCGGCTCAGACTGGGGCCACACAGACCCCTCGGCGAACTATTCCATCGTCGACGAGCTCAATGCACGCGAGGATGTGGAGCCAGAACTGAAGGAGAAGATCCTCTCGCACAATCCACGCAACTTCTACCGTATGTAGGCGCAGGAGCCGCTGTCGTCAGGCACGCAGTTCCGTCACCCGCGCGCCCGCGCCGGTCATGACGAGGTTGAACAGCACCTCGATGAAGTCCGGCGAGTCGTTCGGCATCTCGATGCGCGACAGTCCCACACCGAGGCCTTCTGCCGCTTGCATGGCTGTGATGTCGATGTCGAACAGTATCTCCAAGTGGTCACAGACGAAGCCGAACGGAACGACCAGCACGTTCTTCCCACCCTCGCGCGCGACCTGCTCAATGCTTTCGAGGATGTCCGGCCCCAGCCACGGCGCGCCGGTCTTCGCAGCGCTCTGGTAGGCGAAGCGCCACGACGCGATGCCCGCTGCCTGCGCTACGGTCGCGGCGCTCTCCACTAACTCCTGTGGATACGGGTCGCCTTCATCGATTATCCGCGCGGGCAGGCTGTGGGCGGTGAACAGCACCTCAACATTCGACTCAGCGGCATCGAATCGCGCAAGCGCATCCATGATGCGCTGCGCGATGAGCGTGACGAACATCGGATTCGCATGCCAGCTCTCGATGAACCGCGTTGGCACGGTTGACGAGGCCTGCGCCACGCTGTGTGCCACGGCCTCACGGTATCCGGCGGTGCTCATTCGGGAGTAGTGCGGCGCCAGCGGCAGCGCAACGAGTTCGTCCACGCCATCGGCCAGGATGCACTCGACAGCTTCCGCGATGTACGGATGCCAGTGCTTCATGCCGACATACACACGCCATGAGGCGTCTCCGCCATTGCGGTTCAGGCGCTGCTCCAGCAGGTTCGCAACGCTCTTGGTAACCTCAAGCAGCGGAGTCTTGCCGCCAACCGCGCGGTACCGCTCCGTGAGTGTGGCCACGGCTTCCGGGCTCGGCTCTCGTCCGCCGAGGATGTCGCGGTAGTACGGTTCGACGTCGCTCAGATGCTCCGGCGTCCCGTACGCCATCAGCAGAACAGCCTTCACCTCAGACACCTGCCAGTCTTGTTCCCCATTGGCCTGCGGTCAGACGTTCGATGCCTGGGCGGCACGCTGTCCCGCACGCTGCAGCACGAACGCGTGGGTGCGCTCCGCAGCATCGCGCCCTTGCCGGATGCAGTCGGGGACGCCGACCCCACGGTACGACGCACCGCACAGGAAGAGACCGGGATGCGCATCGAGCTCTCGGTCAACGCTGTCCAGCCACTCGGTATGGTCGATCTTGTACTGCGGCAGCCCGTCCACCCATCGATGCACCCAGGTTCGTTCCGGCGCGCCATCTATGCCGAGAAGCGGACGCAGTGCCTCGGTTGCGGCATCGACCAGTTCAGCGTCGCTCTCGCCGGCGGATGCATCATCCTCGGCTCGCATGAATGCGCGCAGCAGTACGTAGTTCTGCGGACTGCGGCCCGGCCACTTCGACGACATCCACGTGCAACCAGCAACCGGACCCGCCTCGGAGCGCGGCGACAGGAAGCCCGAGCCGTCCAGCGCGTGGGCCACTTCCTCGCGACGGAACGCCAGGTACACGCTGACCGCTTGCGCGCTCCGCATCCGCTCCAGCAGCTCGGTCAGCCTTGGTGCGAACGACCCGACGAGGCTCCCCGCCCCCTGCGCAGGCGTCGCGAGCACAACAGCATCCGCATCGATGGACCGTTCATCGTCCAGCGTGACCCGGTAACGCGGCACCGCACTTACGGTCCGGTCGACCGAGACAGCGGCACGTTCGCTGATGATCTCTGTCCTTTCGAGGCTCTCCACGACCGCCTGCACGAGCCGGTGCGTTCCGCCTTTGAGCGAGAAGAACGCACTCGGTGCCTGTTCAGCCCCGCGTGCCGCCTTCCTCGCCTCGCGCATCCCGCGCGTTATGCTGCCGTAGCGCTGCTCCCACTCTTCCAGCATCGGGAAGACCGCATCCAGGCTCATCTCGTAGGAATCGCTCCCGTATATCCCGGCGGTGAGGGGTTCCAGCAGCGTGTCGGTGAACTCTGCACCCAAGCGCCTCCGCAGGAACCCGCCCAGCGACTCACGCCCCTTGGCCTTCCGCATGCGCACCAGCGGTTCGAGGCTGGCGCGCAGCTTGCCACGCCACGAGAGGAACGACGCCTTCCACACGTCCTTCCGATTCGCAGGCGCAGGGCCCATCAGGCCCGGGGGGATGCGGTGCAGCTCGCCGTTTCGGCGAAGCAACGCACCGGTTGCCTGCATGTAGACGACGTCGTCCCCGATGCCGAGTTCGTTCGCCAGTTCGAGCGCCCACGGCTTCCTCGTGAGGAATCCGTCCGGTCCGCCCTCCACGATGAAACCGTCCTCGTTCAGTGTACTGATCTTGCCGCCGAGGACACTCTCTCGCTCAACCAGGACAGCAGAGAGACCAATCCCGCTCTCCCGGCATGCCCTTTCGAGGTACCAGGCGGTGGCCAGGCCGGTGATGCCGCCACCCACGATGACTACCGACAGGCGATTCGCGTCGGGCGTGTCATGGTCAGGAGGCATGGGAGGCGTCCCATTCCCGTACGCAATCGATCATGTGCATGATGTTGTCGATCGGGGTCTGGGGAAGGAAGCCGTGTCCAAGGTTGAAGATGTGGCCGGAGCGCCCTCCGGCGCGTTTCAGCACGTCGCGGGTCTGTTCACGCACCACGTCAGGAGGCCCGAGCAGGACGGCGGGGTCGAGGTTCCCCTGCACGGCGACATCGCCCAGCGAGGCCCACGCCTCGTCCAGCGGGACGCGCCAGTCCAGGCCGATCACATCGGCTCCACTGTCCCTGATGACTTCGTTGAGCCCGCCGGAGCCGGTCGCGAAGTGGATGGCAGGAACGCCGGTGGCCTTGACCGCGCCGATAATCTCACGGGTGTACGGAAAGACGTACCGGCGATAGTCCTGTGGGCTCAGCCAGCCAACCCAGCTATCGAACAACTGCAGCATCTGCGCCCCTGCGCCCGCCTGGGCACGCAGGTACGCGACGATCATGTTGCTCAGCCTGCTCATCAGGCCGTGCCACAGGTCCGGCTGGCCGTACATCATCGCCTTGGTCGTGGCGTAGTTGCGGGACGGTCCGCCCTCGATGAGGTAGGTGGCAAGCGTGAATGGAGCGCCTGCGAACCCTATGAGCGCCTTCTCCTCGGGCAACTCGTTCCTCACGAGCCTGAGCGCCTCCAGCATGTACGGCACGTCCTGTTCGGGGTCGAGCGGCCGCAGGCGCTCGAGGTCGCTCTGGGAGCGGATCGGCGGGTCGATAACTGGCCCGACCTTCTCGACCAGTTGCACGTCGATACCGATTCCCACCAGCGGTGTGACGATGTCGGCAAAGATGATGGCGGCGTCCACGTCGAAGCGCTCGACGGGTTGCATCGTTACGGCGGCAGCGAGTTCCGGGTTACGGCAGATGTCCAGCAGGCTGTGCTTCCCGCGCACCTTCCGGTATTCGGGCAGTATCCGGCCGGCCTGCCGCATGAACCACTGAGGCGTGCCTCCCGCCTTCTCCATCCGGGCGGCTTTCAGCAGCGCAGGTTCGCGCTCTGTCTGTATCGCAGGGGTATTCATCGAAGATTCGCCCGGCTATCCGAGCATGTTCAGGATACCTTCAGGATCTCTCTTCACGCACGTGAAGATGGGAGTGTCGCGCAGGGTGTGGCGCCTCGCCTCGGTCGAGCGGAGCTCGATGACGAGGTCCTGGAATTCGGCCAGAGAGTCGGTCTCGTAACCCACGATGAACTCCTGATCGCCCAGCCCGGTCGAGTAGAGCAGTATCTGGCTGATGTCAGGGTGCGTGCGCCCCACGCGGATGTGTTCGTTCATCATCCCCTGCCTCGCCTCACGGGAGATGAGGTACCAATCGATGGTCTTGGTGAAGGGGTAGAGCACGAAGTACTTGCCCTTCTCCTGCGACTGCTCCGCGTGGTCCTGGTCTGTGCGCGCCTGCCCGTAGGTTGACCGTCGAAGCAGACCGAAGTACGAATGGCTGACCTCCAGGAATCCGCCCAACTCAGTCGACAGCAGCGCTCCAAGCGTCTCTTCGAGGCACTCGAGTCCTGTGGACGTCCGCCACAGCATGAAGTCGGTGTCAGCGCGCAGTCCAAGCGTGCTGTACGCATGGGCCGGTACTTCGGCTTGCGTCGCCCGAAGGGTCGTCACGAACTCTTCCTTGTGGCGAGTCCTCGTGTCGGCGGGCTGCCGCCGCCACGATCCATCCACCTTGAAGAACACGAACTGGACGCAGGTGTCGCCCGTTCCTGTTGGACCGTCTTTCAAATCATCCCTTCCTTGCTACCAGCAGGCTCGGTGTGGCTGCCCCGCCTGGATTCGAACCAGGGTCAACAGATCCAAAGTCTGCTGTGCTACCACTGCACCACGGGGCACCGGGCCAGTGCAACTCCCTATTGTAACGGCTCCGTGTCATCGCACGAATCAGACGCTGGAACTATGGCTGCGGGGAGAACGACGTCGCCTCCCAGATCGAGTTCTCGATCCTCTCGACGATGAGGCCATCCTTCTCCGACTCCGCGAACGCACGGATGCGCTCCGGGTCCTCTCGGAACTCGGCCCACTTCGCGCGGCGCTCCGCGTCGTCCTCCCATGCCAGCATGTAGTGGAACTTCGTGTTGTCGCCCACCGACTCCGTCCAGTACCCCACAGGGCGGAACCCGTACTTCAGGAAGAGTTCGTGGGTAACGTCCGCGAACCGCTGCACGACCGCGCGCAGCTTCCCCGGCATCGAATAGTAGGTGCGCATCTCGTAGATCATGAGAACCTCCTCAGCCGGGCGAGGATACTTCATCGCGCCGATTCATGGCTGCGGGACGAAGGTGACGACCGACCCTTCCCCGATGCCCAGCTCCCCCGCGAGCCCGGCGTTGATCTCCAGCACGTACCGGATAGGAACGCCGGAGGAGTAGCGCGGGAGCGACGAGTCCGGGACACCCGGCTCGGGAAACGGCAACCTCTCCGCCACGCCGGTCACGACAAGGTCGTCCGATATCCAGACGATGTCTATGGGGAAGCGCATGCCCCGCATCCAGAACGTCGCATTCCCGGTGCCGCCCATTTCGAACCACATGCCTCGCTCCCGCGCCAGCTCGTCGCGTCCGCCAAGCCCCAGCCCGCGCCGCTCGTATGTGTCCGCCACGTCCACGCCGAATGTGAACCCCTCGATGGTCACCTCGGCCTGCGGGTAACCGGACGGTGTCGCGGTCGGCGCAGGGGTAGGCGTGGATGTCGGTGCAGGAACCGGGGTCGGAGTCAGCGTGGGTGTTGGGCTCGGTGTCGGCGTGGGCGTCGACGTGGGAGTTGCAGTAGGCGTTGGGGTAGGAACGGGAGTAGGGGTTGGCGTCGGGTCGGGAGTGCACGCGAGCGCCACCGACAAGAGCGCCGCGCACAGCGACAACGCGGCGGGCAGCAGTACGGCACGAGAACGAGCGATTGAGGGCACGGCGTCGATCGTCAGGTCCCTTGCGCCTGCCGCGCCTGCAATTCCTCGGTCTCCCGGTAGAGCTGCACGATGGTGTCGCGGTCCGGGCAGTACCGGTCTACGTCGTCGTCGATGTAGAGCCAGCCGCCCTTGGATACCTTGTGGAAGTTGGCGCGGTAGTAGATCGTCCCCCGCGCCCCCCGGCTGGCCAGGACCTTGGCCGCTGTCTCGCTGTCCTGCTCAAGCACCCGTTCAGGGCGCTCTATCGTGGACGGGTCGCGGAAGACGTTCATCGGCTCGCCCCCGTCCTGCACCACCTTTATCTGCTCCTTCAGCAGGTTCCGGTACGCGATGACACACGCATCCGAGACACCGAGGTGCTCCTGCGTTCTGTCCGCTATCTCGCCCTGCGACCACCACGCGATCATGTCCTGGGAGAGCACGTTGTCCAGTATCGGCTCACCACTCTCGTAGTCCAGCGGCACCTCGGCGAAGGGCACGCCGTCCTGCTCCGGCACGTCAACGCCGGGTGGGAAGTCGTAGTAGAAGTACTGGAAGTGCCAGGTGCTCGTGTCGTCCAGCGGCACGCCGATCTGGTACGACTTGCGTATGGTTCCCGGCTGGTACGGCGCGAACGTGAGGGTGTAGGGGAAGAGGAACGAGTTCGCGCCTATGTTCCATGACGGCGAGTCCTCGCTCTTGTCCGATTCCAGGTTGCCTTTCGAGAAGCCGAACTGGTTCCAAACGGGCTGGTACTTCGTGTAGACGCCCCGGTCCAGCCTGTCCTGCTGCTGGCGCATCGTTGCGTTGTAGCGCGCGCGGCTATCGTCAGTCAGCCTGCCCTGGCGTTCGAGCGCATACTGCGCGAGCCGACCATGGAGGTAGGTCGCGTGTCCCAGGTCGCCACGGTTCTCCATCACCTGCAGCCAGTTGCACGGCAGGTGGTGAGCGACGATCTGGCGGAAGCCGCCCGGGCGAACGAAGAGGTCCCAGCGGGGGAGCAGCGGGGCAGGCGCAGGGCCGAGGTATGCCCAGACGAGCCCGCCCATCTCCTGCACGGGGTAATGCAGCGCCTCCACCTTCTCCCTGAACGTGCTGTCCGGGGGCTCCAGCGGCGTCTCGATGCAGCGGCCTTCCTCATTGAACATCCACCCGTGGTAGCCGCAACGCAGCCCGCGCTCCTCCGGGATGCCGTACTCCAGGCTCATCAGCCGGTGCGGGCAGCGCAGGCCCAACAGCCCCAGCGTGCCGGAGCGGTCGCGGTAGAGCGACAGTTCCTCGCCGAGTATCTTCACCTTGCGGACGGGATTCTCGTCCAACTGCTGTGTCGCCAGGATGGGGTGCCAGTAGCGGCGCATCAGCTCACCGCCGGGTGTGCCGGGCCCTACGCGTGTCAGCAGTTCGTTATCCTGCGCAGTAAGCATCGCGTCCCCCTCTGGCGTCTGTTCACTGCCCCGTACTATCCCACAACTGCGGCTGCCCGACGGCAAGGCGCGGCGGCGGCGTGAGGCCCAGGTGTTCGTACGCCGCGCGCGTGAGCATCCGTCCGCGCGGCGTGCGATTCAGGAAGCCCAGCTGCATCAGGTACGGCTCGTAGACGTCCATGATGGTGTCGGCTTCCTCGCCTGTTGATGCCGCGAGCGTGTCCAGCCCCACCGGCCCACCGCCGTACTTCTCCGCGATCATCCGCACGAGGCGATGGTCCACCTCGTCGAGGCCGATCGCGTCCACCTCCATCAGTCCGAGTGCCTGCGAGGCAACGTCGCGTGTGACGCGGCCGTCGGCGCGCACCTGCGCGAAGTCACGCACCCGGCGCAGCAGCCGGTTCGCCACACGGGGCGTGCCCCGCGCGCGCTTGGCGATCTCTTCCACGCCGCCCTCGTCTGTCTCCAGGTCAAATATGCGCGTGGAGCGCCGAACGATGGCCTGCATCGCGGCCTCGTCGTAGAAATCGAGGCGGTACACCGAGCCGAACCGGTCGCGCAGCGGCGCACTCAGCATCGAGTAACGCGTCGTTGCACCGACGAGCGTGAACGGCTCCACCTTCAGGTTGATGCTCTGCGCCTGCAGTCCCTTCCCCATCACCCATGAGAGCGAGTAGTCCTCCATCGCGGGGTAGAGGATCTCCTCCACGATCTTGCTCAGCCGGTGAATTTCGTCGATGAACAGCACATCGCCGGCCTTGAGCTGGGTGAGGAGCGATGCCATGTCGCCGGGGCGCTCGATTGCCGGTCCCGCCGTCGTGCGCAGGTTCGCGCCCATCTCAGCGGCGATGATGGAGGCGAGCGTCGTCTTGCCGAGGCCGGGCGGGCCGTAGAGCAGCACGTGGTCGAGCGGCTCGCCGCGCTGCAGCGCGGCGTCCATGGAGATGGTGAGCGTCTCCTTCACGCGCTCCTGCCCGATGTACTCGGCGAGGCGCCGCGGACGCAGCCCGCCCTCCGAGCCTCGGTCTTCCTCGCGCGCTGCTCCAGAGACGATGCGTTCGTTGGCCATCCCGCCGCGATTCTAGCGCATGGGGCGCGTACGAGAGCATGCACCCTGTACACTAACCCCATGACCGACGACGCCTACGAGCGCTGGCAGCGCGAGACGTACGAGCCCGCCGTCCGGCGCGTGCCGGAGCGCAAGCCCGCCTTCCCCACCGAGTCCGGCATCGAGGCTGAGCCGCTCTACGGCCCCGACGGCTCAGCGCAAACGGAGGAGGAGCGCCTCGGCTACCCGGGCGAGTACCCATTCACGCGCGGTGTGCAGCCGTCCATGTACCGCGGACGGCTCTGGACGATGCGCCAGTATGCGGGCTACTCGACGCCGGAGGACTCCAACGCCCGCTACCGCTTCCTGCTCTCACAGGGGCAGACCGGCCTCTCGGTCGCCTTCGACCTCCCTACCCAGACCGGCTACGACGCCGACCACGACATGGCGCGCGCCGAGATCGGCAAGGTCGGCGTGCCCATATCCAGCCTCGCCGACATGGAGGCGCTCTTCGACGACATCCCGCTCCGCGACGTGACGACATCCATGACCATCAATGCCACCGCGCCGATGTTGCTCGCGCTCTACCTCGCCGTCGCCCGCAAGCAGGGCGCGCCGTTCGCCGGGATCGGCGGCACTACGCAGAACGACGTCCTCAAGGAGTACATCGCGCGCGGCACGCACATCTTTCCGCCCGTGCCTTCCCTGCGACTGGCAACGGACATGTTCGCCTACTGCGCCGCGGAGGTGCCGCGCTGGAACACGATCAGCATCAGCGGCTACCACATGCGCGAGGCGGGAGCGACGGCCCCACAGGAGCTCGCGTTCACGCTGGCGAACGGCATCGCCTACGTGCAGGCAGCGGTCGACGCCGGGCTGAACGTGGACGACTTCGCCGGCCGCCTTTCCTTCTTCTTCGCGTCGCATAACAATCTGTTCGAGGAAGCGGCGAAGTTCCGCGCGGCTCGCCGCATGTGGGCGCACATCATGCGTCACCGCTTCGGCGCGAAGGACCCGCGCTCGTGGATGCTCCGCTTCCACACGCAGACCGCAGGCGTCACGCTCCAGGCGCAGCAGCCCGACGTGAACGTCGTCCGCACGACGGTGCAGGCGCTCGCCGCGGTGCTCGGGGGTACGCAGTCGCTTCACGTGAACTCGAAGGACGAGGCGCTGGGCCTGCCGACCGAGGACTCGGCGGCGCTCGCGCTCCGCACGCAGCAGGTGCTCGCGAACGAGTCCGGCGTCGCGGAGACGATAGACCCGCTCGGCGGCTCGCACTACGTCGAACACCTGACGAACACCATCGAGCGCGAGGCCGCGGCCTACATCGAGCGCATCGACGCGATGGGCGGCGCAGTCGCGGCGATCGAGGCGGGATTCCAGCGCGGCGAGATCGAAGAGGCCGCGTACCACCACTTCCAACTCGTCGAGAGCGGCGAGCGCGTCATCGTGGGCGTCAACGCCTTCACATCGGAGGAAGACGAGCGCATCGAACTACAGACGATCCCGCCGCACGCGGCACAGCGCCAGCTGGACCGCCTCGCCCGCGTCCGCAACGAGCGTGACTCCGCCGCAAGCGAAGCATCGCTGCAGCGGCTCGGCGAAGCCGCGCGCACACCGTCGGCCAACCTCATGCCGCCCATCCTCGAATGCGTCGAGTCCTACGCCACCCTCGGCGAGATCTGCTCGACGCTGCGCGACGTCTTCGGCACGTTCGAAGCGCCCGCCTAACCACCTTCCCTTGCTCCGCAGTGCAACCAGAGGGCTATTCTTGCCTTACGGATATAGACTAGTCTGGTCTAGATGATATAGACTAGTCTATATAGTTGACGAGAGGCAGGCTGGCCCATGACCACACGCACACCGCCGTCACAAGCCGATTCCACCCGCACGTGGACCATCGCCGACACCAAAGCGAGGCTGTCCGAGATCCTGCGCCTCGCAGAGGAGGAAGGACCGCAGCGCATCGGCGTCAAGCACGCGTTCATCGTCGTGCCGGAACGCCTGTGGCAGGAACGAACAAGCCCTCGCAAGCCGCTCGGCCAGTGGCTCGTGGAAAATTTCCCGCGTGGCATTGACCTGGAACTCCCGTCTCGTGATGACGACGACCGAGAGATTCCCTTCGCTGACGAAACCAACTGATGAGCGGCTACCTGCTCGACACCAATGTCATATCGGAACTCGCCAAGACCCCACCGGACACGCGCGTAGTGACCTTCCTCCAAACGACGGATGCCCTCTGGGTTCCTGTTATCGCACTGTACGAGATTGAGTACGGGTTACAGCTTCTCCCGAAGGGAAGGCGGCGCAATTCCATCACAACCGCCATGTCTGAGTTCCTGGAGGAGTACAGCGAACGCACGCTCTCACTGGATCGTGAAGCAGCCGGACATGCAGGCGTGCTCCGCGCGCAAGCGCACTTCTCCGGCCACCGCCTTCGGATTGCCGACGCGCTCATCGCCGGAATCGCCATAGCAAATGACCTCTCCCTTGCCACGCGAAACGTCGCCGACTTCGACTACCTCCCCATCGAAGTGACCAACCCCTGGCAAGAGTCGTAACCGCCACCAGCACTCGCCAAAGAATACGAGTGCAACTCCCCCACGCGTGCTACAATCCCGCCAATCTGCCTGCACCGGGAGGATGAAGCGATGCTCTCCGCACAGGACAACGAACGCCTAACGCAGGTCGGCGCCGGAACGCCCATGGGCGAGCTCATGCGGCGCTACTGGCACCCCTTCGCCGCCGCGACGGAACTCGACGAACGCCCCACGAAGGCAGTGCGGCTGCTCGGCGAGGACCTCGTCCTCTACCGCGACAAGTCCGGCACGCTCGGCCTCATCGAACGCTTCTGTCCCCATCGCAGGGTCGACCTCTCCTACGGCATCCCGGAGGAGCACGGCCTGCGCTGCATGTACCACGGCTGGATGATGGACGAGACCGGCCAATGCATCGAGCAGCCCTTCGAAGAGACTGTCCACCCGGACGGACGCTTCAAGGAGAAGGTGAAGGTCGCGGGCTACCCGGTGCAGGAGATGGCGGGCATGCTCTGGGCGTACATGGGCCCTGCCCCCGTGCCGCTCATCCCCATGTGGGAGCCGTACACCTACGAGAACGGCTACTCGGACATCGGCATCGCGGAACTCCCCTGCAACTGGCTCCAGTGCCAGGAGAACTCCCACGACCCCGTACACCTCGAGTGGCTGCACGGCTACTGGGGCGTCGTGCAACAGCGCGAGAAGGCCATCGCCCTCGGCGGCGAGGCCGACCTCAGCCCTATCATCCCGCGCAACCACAAGGAGATCGGCTTCACCGAGTTCGAGCACGGCATCATCAAGCGCCGCGTCGTAGAGGGCACCTCGAAGGAAGACCACGACTGGAAGGTCGGCCACCCCGCCCTCTTCCCCAACATCCTCTTCGTGGGCGACGGCGTGAAGTGCAACTTCCAGTACCGCACGCCGGTCGACGACACCACGACCCTCCACATCACCTGGTTCTTCTACAAGGCTGCGCCGGGCACGACGCTGCCGAAACAGGAGAAGGTGCCGCACTTCATCGTCCCGCTCTACGACGAGTCCGGCAAGCTCATCCCTGACCTCGTGAACCACCAGGACTTCGTCGCGTGGATCACGCAGGGCCCGAACGCCGACCGCGTTCAGGAGAAGCTCGGCGAGTCCGACCGCGGCATCATCCTGCTCCGCAAGCAACTTACGGAGCAGATGAAGATCGTGGAGGACGGCGGCGATCCGATCAACGTCATCCGTGACGCGGAGAAGAACCGCAGCATCGAACTGCCGCTCGAGCGCTGGCCATCATTGCAGGAAGTGAGCCGGATCTCGACCTACTTCACCGCGCAGGCCGGCGAGAGCGAGCAGGTGAAGAGCGACATCCAGGGCGTGCTCGACACCTGGGCGAACCACGCCGACGAGGTGGTCGCGAGCAACAGGAGCTAGGGAGAGGAACACGAGACGGCTGCGGCAGGGAACCAGCCGCAGAGGAGGAGCAGCGATGGCTAAGAACGGCTTCCTCATCTTCGACAGCGACATGCACATCATGGAGCCGCCGGACCTCTGGCAGCGCTACATAGACGAGCGCTACAAGAGCGCCGCGCCGGTCGGCATCACCTCGGAGAACGTGCGCGACCTCCGCATCAGCTGGCCTGACCTCACGAAGATCGCCGATGGCACGGGCGCGGGCGGGACCACCATCAACCGCAAAGGGCACAACTACGAGAAGAACCAGGTGCTCTACAAGGAGCACTCCTCGCGCGGATGGGACTCCTACTGCCAGTTGGAGGCGATGGAGGCGGAGGGCATCGACGTCGCCGTCATGTTCCCCAGCCGCGGCCTCAGCGTCCTCACCCGCCCCGACATCGACGCAGGCCTGGGCGCCGCGATCGCCCGCGCCTACAACGACTGGATGTACGACTTCTGCTCCGTCGACCCCAACCGCATGTTCGGTGCGGGCATGATCTCCGTCTACGACATCAACGACGCCGTAGCGGAGGCGCGGCGCGCGGTGCAGGAGCTCGGCTTCAAGGCTGTCTTCGTCCGCTCCAACGTCGTCAACGGCAGGAACTGGCACGACGCCTGGTACGACCCGCTGTGGGAAACGCTGCAGGAACTGGACGTCCCCATCGGCTTCCACGAGGCCTCCGGCTCCATGTCCAAGCAGGCCGGCGAGCACTTCGACAACTTCATGCTGCGCCGCGTCTACGCCCAGCCGTTCGAGCAGATGATGGGCCTCGGCAGCTTCGTTGGCGGCGGCGTCCTGGAGCGCCACCCGGACCTTCGCGTCGCATTCCTGGAGGCCAACTGCGCGTGGATCCCCTGGCTCCTCTGGCGCATCGAGGAGATGCACGAGCTCGAACTCGACGCCTACATGCCGGAACTCCAGGAGAGCCCCATCGAGCTCTTCAAGCGCCAGTGCTGGGTCTCCATCGAGCCGGACGAGGACCCCGCCAGGTACGCCATCGACTACATCGGCAACGACCAGCTGGTCTTCTCCACCGACTACCCCCACGGCGACTCGCGCTACCCGAACGCAGTGACTGCATTCCTCGAGCTCGACATCACCGACGAGGACAAGCGCAAGATCCTCTGGGACAACTGCGCCCGCTTCTACAAGGTGGAGGCGCCGGTGCCGGTCTAGACCGCACGGCCAACATTCGCACACAAGGGGCAGGCACCAGTTGCCTGCCCCTTCTTATGTCTCATTTGTGCGCAACGAGCTATTGAGATACGCTTGCCCCACATTCAATGGAGTGAGGTGACGCCTGATGGTTATGCAAGGCACCGACATGAAGGTGGCGGAGACGCCAACCGGTCAACTCGAAGACTTCCGCATCCCCGACGCCTACGAGAACTGGCTGGAGAGCGAGGGGGTGATGGTCCACAAGACCTTCTACGTCCCCAACTGGCACGAGGTCGAGGTTGGTCCGTGGGAGCGCAAGGGCGGCGAGGGCGCAGTCGTCCACATCGACAACGCCCACATGCCCAACGACCTCCACGTCGTGGACATCGTGCCCGGCGGCAAGTCCGAGCCCGAGCACCACATGTACGAGATCAACTTCTACATCGTCTCCGGGCGCGGCGCGACGACCGTCTGGATGGACGAGGACAGCAAGCAGACGTTCGAGTGGAGGGCCGGCTCTCTCTTCACCATCCCTCTGAATGCCTGGTACCAGCACTTCAACGGCTCCGGTGACGAGAAGGTGCGCTACATGGCCACCACAAACGCTCCGCCGATGATGCGCCTCTTCCGCGACACGGACTTCATGTTCAACAACGACTTCATGTTCCGCTCCCGCTACACGGACGATGAGTCCTACTTCAGCGGCAACGGCACGCTCTACAACAAGCGCATCTGGGAGACGAACTTCATCCCCAACGCGCCGGACATGGCCCTCTACGGCTGGAAGGAGCGCGGCGCGGGCGGCATCAACGCCATGCTGCAGATGGGCAAGAACGACATGGGCAACCACATCTCCGAGTTCCCCATCGGCACCTACAAGAAGGCCCACCGCCACGGCCCCGGCGCCCACCTCTTCCTCCTCAGCGGCGACTCCGGCTTCTCCCTCCTGTGGACCAAGGAAGACCGTTCCGACATGATCAAGTGTGACTGGCAGATCGGCTCCATCGTCATCGTTCCCGGTGACGGCACCTACCACCAGCACTTCAACTCCGGCACCAAGCGGGCCCGCTACATGGCGCTGCGCGGCGGCAACGGCGGCTTCATCGGCCCCAACCAGCGTGCCACCGCCGACGTCAGCATCAAGGAGGGCGGCATCCAGGTGGAGTACGAGGACGAGGACCGCGAGATCCACGAGATCTTCGAGGCCGAGCTCGCCAAGTCAGGCGCCCAGTGCAACATGAAGGCGTTCATCCCCTACTGCACCGGCGTCGCAGGCGTCACCAGCGAGCGCGACACGTAGTCGGCGCTCACAGGCATGCGTAGACAGGCGAAGGGCGGGGGCTGGTGCTCCCGCCCTTTCGCTATCAGAGCGGAAGGAGCCACGCCATGACCACCAACGTCGGCGCCCAGGACGGCAGGATGCTGCGAGCGGAGGAGCCCGCCGAGCCCCTCGGCGACTTCGAGGTCGACGACCCCTACATGGCGTGGGTGCGCGAGCAGGGCGTCCGGCATATCGTCGACTACGCCTTCGAGGACCTGAACGAGCTCGAGCTCTCCCCGTGGGAGCCAAAGGGCGGCAGCGGCGCAATCATCAACATCCCCAACCGTCTCCTTCCGAACGACGCGCACGTCGTTGAGATCGCGCCCGGTGGCAAGTCGGAGCCCGTCCACCACATGTACGAGACACAGATGTACGTCCTCTCCGGCAGGGGCGCGACGAGCATCTGGGTCGAAGAGAGCCGCAAGCAGACGTTCGAGTGGAAGGCGGGCAGCGTATTCGCCATCCCGCTCAATGCCTGGTACCAGCTCTTCAACGGCTCGGGCACGGAGCCCGCGCGCTACATCGCCGTCACCAGCGCCCCACCCATCATGCGGCTCTACCGCGACAACCACTTCATCTTCAACCTGCCCTACGTCTTCTCCGGCCGCATCGCGGACGACTCCTACAACGGCAGCGGCAAGCTCTACAACGGGCGCATCTGGGAGTCCAACTTCATCCCGAACGCCGACAACATGCCGCTCTACGGCATGCCCCTGCGCGGCGCGGGCGGAATCAACGCCCAGTTGGAGATGGCGAAGAACAGCATCACCGCGCACATCTCCGAGTTCCCCGTCGGCACCTACAAGAAGGCGCACCACCACGGCCCCGGCGCGCACCTCATCATCCTCAGCGGCGACGCAGGCTTCTCGCTCCTCTGGAACGAGGACGACCGCTCCGACATGCGGAAGGTGGACTGGAAGAAGGGCTCCATGGTCGTCGTCCCCAGCGAGCGGACGTTCCACCAGCACTTCAACGCCGGCACGAAGCGGGCGCGCTACCTCGCACTGCGGCAGGGCGAGCACGGCCTCGTTGCGCCCTACGGCGGCTCCCGCCCCGGCGCGGACCTCAGCATGAAGTCCGGCGGCAGGCAGATCGAGTACGAGGACGAAGCCCGCGAGATACATGACCTCTTCGAGGCCGAGCTCGCCAGGAACGGCGCTACCTGCCACATGAAGAACTTCATCCCCTACTGCACCGGCGACGCCGCCGTCACCAACGAACGCGAGACGTAGAGCGCAACCAACACCCGCGCAGCATCGAGCAACGGCGATGCCGCACCGTGCAACGCGGATGCGACACGAAGCAACACAGATGCAACAGCCCCTCCACTCCTGAAGCGGAAGCCGTCACTCCTGACGGCGGCGGTTGTGTTTCTGAAAAGTGTTGCATTCTGTTGCATTCGCCCTGCCGTCATTCCCGCGCTCCAGCGCGCCCGGTATCTTCCCTTCGCCCATCAAGACAGCGTACGCGGCTGGGGCGCGACCGCGAAAGAAGCGCGTGTCACGAATCAGGGGAATCAACATCGATGCACTGGACTGTGACACCAGCCCCTTTCGCGGTCGTTCCCTGCCCACGTACGCTGGTTCCGGCAGCGCTGCGCAGGCCCCGGGCGGCGCAGGCGGGACACCAGAACCGGTGAGCAGTTATGAACAGAAATGAGCAGAAATGCACAGGGAATGAGCAGCGGATGAGCAGTTATGAGCAGTCGGACTGCTCACGCGGAAGGCCGGTTTCAGAGGTAGATCGGGGCTGATGAGCAGAAATGAGCAGCAATTCCCTACGGAGCCTTCCTCACCCTTGCTTGCGGGCGGCGCGCCGGCCTGTCGCACAGAGGTCGGAGAGGACGCAGGACGCGCAGCGAGGCTCGCGCTTGGTGCACACGTCCTTGGCGTGGGCGTCCAGGAGGGCGTGGTACTCGTTGAAGAGCACGGCGTCGGATGGCAGGTGCCGCTCGAACAGCGCCTGGTACGCGTCGTAGCCCCGCAGGCCGTGGCGCGGCAGCATCCGGTCGACGATCCGCTGGGTGTAGACGTCCATGACGAACGACGGCAGCCCCGCCACGTAGAGCACGATGTCGTCCGCCGTCTCCGGCCCGATGCCGTGCACCGACAGCAGCTCCTCGCGCAGCGTCTTCGGCTGCATAGCGCGCCACGCCTCCACGCTGTCGCCGTAGCGACCCAGGAAATCGGCCATCGCCTTCAGCTTGCGCGCCTTGGCGTTGAAGTAGCCGCTCGGGCGGACGACCTCGGCCAGTCTCTCCTCCGGCATAGCGCGTATCGCCGCAGGCGACATCGCGTTCGCCGCCCTGAGGTTCGCGATGGCGCGTGCCGCGTTCGTCCACGCCGTGTTCTGCGTGAGTATCGCGCCCACGATCGTCTCGAACGGGCCGTCGCCCGGCCACCAGCCCTGCGGTCCGTGGTGCGCGAGGAGGCGGTCGTACATCGTGGTGAGAAGCCGCGCGGTGCGGGCGGAGCGGCGCATGGGAGCGGGGGCGGGTCGTGCCATGCGCCCGATGCTACCAGCCGTCCGTGCTTGGTACACTGAGAACCATGAGCACCTTCATCGAACAACTGGACGCCGCCGCCGCGCGCAACCGGAGCCTCCTGTGCGTCGGCCTCGACCCTTCGCCCTCCGCGATGCCCATAGACAGCATCGCCGAGTTCAACCGCGCCATCATCGCCGCAACGAGTGACCTCGTCTGTGCGTACAAACCGCAGTGGGCGTTCTACGAGGCCGAGGGCATCCCCGGAATCGAGGCACTGCAGGCCACCATCGAAGCCGTGCCCGACGGCGTCCCGGTCCTGCTCGACGCCAAGCGCGGCGACATGGACAACACCGCCCGCGCCTACGCGAAGGCGGCTTTCGAGCAGTGGGGCGCGGACGCCCTCACCGTGAACCCGTACCAGGGGCACGACGCCGTGCAGCCGTTCCTGGACTACGCGGACAGGGGCGTGTTCGTGCTCACGCGCACGTCCAACCCGGGCAGCGCCGAGTTCCAGAACCTTACCGTGCGGCGCAACGGCTCCGAGGGCCCGCTCTACGAGGAGGTCGCACGGCAGGCGGTCGCGTGGAACGACAACGGCAACATCGGGCTCGTCGTCGGCGCGACCGCTCCAGACGAGCTCGCGCGGGTGCGGAGCATCGTCGGTTCGATGCCGATCCTCATCCCCGGCATCGGCGCGCAGGGCGGCGACCTCGAAGCGTCCGTACGCAACGGCACCGACGCGAACGGTCGCCGCGCGCTCATCGCCGCGTCCCGCAGCGTCATCTACGCGTCGAAGGGCGAGAACTTCGCGGAGGCCGCTCGCGCCGAGGCTCAGCGCTTGCGCGACGCCATCAATGCGGAGCTCGAGCGGATGGGCACGCCGTGGCCGTAGAGTTCCACCTCGGCGAGCGGCTCACGCTCCGCAAGCCGCACCCGTGCGGGGGAGTGGAGTGGCGCGTCGAACGGCTCGGCGCAGACGTCGGCATCCGCTGCCTCACCTGCGGCCACTACCTGCTCACGCCCCGCCGCAAGCTGGAGCGCGCCACGAGGTCACACCAACCGCCTATGTCGGTGGAGGGTGCTTGATCCCTTCTCTCTTGAAGGGAGAAGGTTGAAATGAGGATGAACCGACTGGATCTAATTCACGCGTTGTTGAACGACTATCTGCCTTGTGATTGGCCATACAGCCTTAGCTGAAATACCGACTCCTGCAATCACCCATATAAGCCTACCGTTGCCATACAATACACGCACAATAGTTTCCTCTGCATACTCTTCCGGTATATGCCATTCAGCGATTGCTGCTGCACCTGCTGAGAAATCATTCAATGTTATGACCATGAATGCCACTATAATCACTGCTTCGGCACAACGTTCGAAAACTCCTAATCCTTCCTGCCTCCAATAGTGCCAGGCCGCAAATATCCACACGCACCACGGTGCAATCAACATTCCGCAGAATATTGCCAGCACTCTGAAGGCGATTTCCCCTTGACCACCCGCTTCAGGATCGTCAAGCACTTCGCTCAATGATGAGATGACCCGTGTGTCGCGGAATATATCAGCACCTACTACCAATGTAGCCCATGTATCAACAAATATCACGCCTGATACCGCACATAGAACGGAACAGATTATTCTAAGGATATCACCACGCAAGTATTGCCGGATCCTCATGGCTTCCTATGAGTTTGCATGTTTACACTACGCCGAACTCTCACTGCTGTGCCGGCCATTCTGCGGCAGCCTACGGTCATTCTGCTTGCTCATCAACAAGGTTGTATGTCTACCCTTCCACCTTGCTCTCGCTCCGGCCACGCGCCGCTGTGTAGAGCAACGGCGTGAGCAGCGCGGTCACGGTCATCAAGGTGCCGGCGGCGATGAATGAGAACGTGAGGCTCGTGACTGCGGCGAGCGGTCCGAATACCAACGGCCCCAGCATCTGCCCGGACGCCCAGTAGATTCCGACCACCGCCATGAACACGCCCCGCTGCTCCGGGCTGCTCACCATCGCCGTGACGCTCACGTTCAGCACCCGCCCGGCATTGAACGACAGCCCGAGTATGAACATGAGCGCGACCGCCAGCGGGTAGCTGCCGCCCCACAGCACGATCCCTATGAGCGGTAGGCCGTGCAGCGCCATCGTCACCGCGAAGGTTGGCCGCTGCCCTACCCGCTGCAGCAACCGCGCGAACAGGAAACCGGCCACGATGGCGCCGCCCGCATGGATGGCCATGAGCACGCCAAACGCATCGTCGGAGAGGCCGAACTCCTTGTAGACCGCTGCTCCGACAGACGACAGCACCGAGACGTGCAGCGAGGTCCCGAGCGCCATGACGGCAGGGAGCAGCGTTGCGCGGTTGCGGAAGACGCTGGGCACCGGCCCGAGGATCTCGCGCAGCGTCATCGCCGCCCGCCTCGGCAACTGCGGCATCACAGCGACGACGAGCATGGCCGCCGCCGACAGGCCTGCCGCGATGAGGAATCCCTCCTGGTAGCCGAGGACGACCGCAACGAACCCGCCCCCCGCGTTCCCCGCCAGGCCTCCCACCGCCGCGAACCCGAAGAATCGCCCCATCAGCGTCGTAGGGCGCGACTCGTCTATCCGGCTTCCGTAGGACTGGGAGGACGTCCAGTAGATGGCGCGGGAGCCGCCAAAGAGCACCTGCGCAGCAAGCAGTGCGAACAGAGAAGAGGAGAGTGCGAGTCCGAGTGTCCCAACCACCAGCGCGGCGAAGCTCGCCTGGATCACCCACCGTTCGCCGATGCGGTCGGAGATGACGCCGCCGAAGAGCCGCAGCGCCACCTGGAACAACCCCTGCCCCGCGATGATGACGCCCAGCCAGCCCGGGTTGTAGCCGAGCGAGATGATGTACAGCGGCACCAGGACGATGATGCCGCCAAGCACGACGCTGTACGCGGTCGTATGTACGTAGAGGCCTGTTTCAGCAACGAATGGGCGGGGTGCGGCGGACATCGCCCCGCATGGTACCGCACCTGCGTGTGGGGCGTAGGCGCGGATTCTGCGGTCGCACCTACGCGGTGCGCCTAGCCCTTCGCCTTCAGCTCGTCCAACTCGCTGCGCAGGGAAGCGATCTCAGTGCGGAGCGACGCCAGTTCGACCCGCACCTGCTTGAGTTCGACTTCCACGACCGTAAGCTCCGACTTCGTGACCATGCTGCTCGCTCCCTGGTGTTCTTGTTAGCTCTGGCCGGACCGTCCTGCTCGGAAGGCCCCGGCGCGCGGGACCCGCAGGGTGTAGCCATCCTTCGAAGCGAACACGGAGGGCAGCCTCGCTGCTTCCTTGCCACACGACGGGCACTCCGCCGGGCTGTCCGCTTCGCTCATCGGCTTGCGCTGCTCGAACTCCGTTCCGCAGTCCGTGCAACGGTACTCGTAAAGCGCCATCTGGTCCGCTCCTTCTGTGTCATTGGCCGGAGGTAGTTTATCGCGTCAGCCGCTATCCTGTGCGGCATGCAGTTGAGCGCGGTCTTCTTCACACTGGACAGCATCGTGGTGGACGGCGCGGCGAAGCCGGACGCCTCCGCATTGGTCGAGGCTCTGGATGCGCGTGGCGTCGCTTCTGCCGTGCTTACGAATGGCCCCTCCGAACCCGCACGGGCGCTCCTCGAAGGGCTGGGGCTCATTCCGCATGCACTCGTGGGAGCAGACGATCAGCGGAATCCGATGCCTGCGCCAGACGCACTCTTCCGCGCCTGCGAGGTGCTGGGCGTACCGCCGTGGGAGGTGATGCTGGTGGACTCATCGGATACCGGACGGCAGGCCGCGGCAGCAGCCGGATGCCTCTTTGCAGGCATCGGCACATCCGGAGCATTCACGATAGGAGAGCTGGGTGAGGTGCTTGGGATCGTGGAAGGCGCAGGGCCGTCGCGTTAGGCCGCCCGGGAGGTATCGTGAGATGACGGCGGCGGGAAGGCCGCAACGAAGCTATTGACCCCAACTGTTACCGTCTCTCCCGGTTCGGCGGGGATGTGGACTCCCATCACACAACGTACCGGCCTGCCGGAGCGAAGCCTCAGGTTCACCGCCTTGGATGTGCCATGGAACTCGACGGAAGTGATCACCGCCTCCACGGACGAGTCCGACTCCGGGCGCAGCCGCACCGTCTCCGGGCGCACACACACGATAACCAGCCCCTTCGGCGGATCGGGATTGCCTACCGGAAGCACGCCCAGTTCGCAGCGGACGTAGCCGCCCGAGCACTCGCCGGGCAGGATATTGGCGACCCCCATGAACCGGGCAACGCCGAGCGACGCCGGATAGAGGTAGACATCCTCAGGCAGGCCAGTCTGTTCGAGCTTGTTGTCCAGCATGACGCACAGCTTGTCTGCGATGCTGAACGCCTCGTCCTGGTCGTGTGTCACGAAGACCGCAGTGGTGTCCGCGTCCCGCAGTATCTGGCGGATGTGGCCCCGTACGTGCCGCCGCAGGTTCGCATCCAGGTTCGAGAACGGCTCGTCGAGCAGCACGACGCTTGGTTTCGGCGCCAGCGCCCGTGCAAGTGCGACACGTTGCTGTTGCCCACCGGAGAGCTGGTCCGGCATCCGTTCCGCCTCGGCCGTCATGCCAACGAGCTCCAACGCCTCCTGTACCGCCCGATCATGACCGGGGCCGTGAGGAACGCCGAACGCCACGTTCTTGCGAACGGTCAGATGCGGAAAGAGCGCGTAGTCCTGGAACACCATGCCCACACGGCGGCGCTCAGGCGGAAGGAACCGCCCCGGCCCAGCGACGGTCTGGCCGTCGATCGTGACGGTGCCCGCGTCGGGGGTCTCGAAACCAGCGACGAGCCGTAGCGTCGTCGTCTTGCCGCCACCGCTCGGGCCCAGGAGCGCGACCATGCTTCCGCGTTCGGCATCGAACGTGGCCTCGCGAAGGGCGGTTGTGCCGTTGAACGACTTGGCCAGCCCCGCAACCTGGACGGCTGGCCCGTCGCATGGGACGGACACCTCGTGCGTTCTGCGGTGTGGGAAAGATACGCGCATACGCCAACGATACGTCCAACCGATGCGCAGCGCAATGGGCGCACGTAGTCAGTCTCTGGTGTGGCCTTCCTCACCTGCCTCGGCGAGGCGGGCGCGAACGTCTGCCCGCACGAGCGCGTCTCGTATCACGCGCCACCTGCCCTCGTACGCCGCCGTGCTGATATTGTGCCGGTCGTATGCGTCGCGCAGGGCGCGAGCTTCAGCGAGCAGTTGCTCCTTCGTAGCGCCGCCCATGGCCACCGCGCGGCGGCGGCGGAACGAAAGCAGCAGGAGTGCTGCAGCTGCCAGGCCAACGACGGCAGGAACGACATAGCGGACGTACCACTCTCCGGCGGACTCGAGCGCAGCGTCCAACGCCGACTCGCCGGGCAGGCCGGAGACACCGAGCGGCAGCACCTCAGCGGGTGCGATGTTCTGTCCTTCCAGCAATCGGAGCAGACGGCCGTTGAGGTCTGTCGCGCCGAGGTCCGTCAGGCGAGCGGACGATGGCGTGGCAACATCCACCGGCACGACGAACCGCACCGACTCCGCGCCGAACCGCATCGTGCGCGAGAGGTCGATCGTGGGCTCGTCGTAGTCGAGGCGATAGACGAACTCGAACTGGTGAGGCAGTCCCGGAACGGTCGGAGGGACCGGCGAGTTGATCGCGAAGCCGCGGTCGACCTCCAGCACCTGCCCGCCGGTGATGTTCGACCGCACGTCAAGGTTGTAGGCGCCTGGGGGAAGAGCGAAGCGCAGGAAGCTCAGCATCGCCGGGCCCTCAGCGTTCAGGTCAGGGGTCAACGTGAGGTTGCTGTCGTTCCGCACGATGACACGCTCGAGTATCTCCACGAACCCATCCTCCGGCACCGCTCCGGTCACGATGACGGTGTGGCTCTGCACAGCGAGGACGGAGGTGTCATTCGTGGCGTCGAAGACGGTGATGACCACGGGGGCGCCCAGTTCGCTGGCGCCGCGCACGGCGGAATAGCTCGCGCCCTGGTACTCGACAGAGAAGAAGTAGGTGCGCCCCTCGGCGGCCGTGATACTGAAACTGAACATGCCGGACTCATCGGGTTGGGTGGAGTCCTGCGAGACGAGGGTGATGCCCTCCAACACGTTGAGCGTTACCCGGGCTTGCGTGGGATCGAATGAGCCAGCGTTCGCCCCGTGTTCCACGCGGCCCGATATTTCGACCTCTCCCGTTTGCTGCGCGAAGGCCTGAGCGGGCAGCAGCAGTAGCGCTGCCAGCAGGACGACGACCGATGCGGTTGCGCGCATCACGCCTCTTCCTCTCGCTCTCCATCGCGTGGAAGGAGTTCTCGTAACTCATCGTCAACGCGGTTTCCGATGGCGGCTGCGGTCTCGTTGACCTGCTGCTGTTCGCGGATCAGTTCCGCTGCGCGCTGGCGTGCTCCCTGGAGCTGCGCACGGTACTCGGCTTCGGTCATGTTCCCCAGGAAGTACTCCTGCTGGAGGGCGCGGATCTCCTCGTAGACGCGGTCCCGGGCACGACGTATGCCCGCCTCCAGGTCGCGCGCGGGGTCGTCGAAGAGCACGCCACCGTGCCGTGCAGCCCAGAACGGATAGACGAGGACGACAATCGCCACGAGGACGAGCAGTGTTAGGACGAGGATGGTCATGGCTATCTTGCCGGGGCCAAGGCCGCGGCCTGCCTAGGGCGCTCCGCCGCTTGGCGCCGCACCTGGAACTTGCGGGATTGCGTAAGCAACCGCGCGCCGACGCGCCGGCCAGAGCGCAACGACGGTGCCGAGGATCACGAACGGTCCCGCCAGCCACATCCACCAGACCATGGGGTTCACCAACAGGCGGAACGCTGCGGTTTGTCCGTCCGGCTGCAGTTCGCTGAATATGACGTACAGGTCTTCCTGAGGCGTGGAGCGTATACCCGCACGAGTCGAGATCATGGAGAACGACGGGTAGACCCCTTGCCATGCGTTGAGCGTGCCGAGGCTCTCGCCTCCTCTCGTAACGTTGAGGATGGCGGTGCGTTCGGTGCGGTCGGCGAACGTCTCGGCGTCGACGTCCATGAACTCGACGGTGTACTCGCCTATGGTGGCCCGGTCGCCGACGGACATGAACACGTCGCGTTCCTGATCGTAGAACGAGGAGCCCACGATGCCGAATGCAAGCATGACCACGGCCAGGTGCACGATATAGCCGCCATAGCGCGGCCGGTTGGAGGCGATCAGTTGGCCAAACGCCACGGGCCACATCGCGCCGGTGGAGCGGCTGCGCGCCAGCGTCCCTCGCACCCATTCCTGCAGGATGCTGATGCCCGCGAAGGTGCTGACGGCGATGCCGAGCACGACTACGGGCACCGTCACCCGGAAGAGGAGCGCGGCAATCGCGGTGATGACGAGCGTAATCACGCCCGGAACGAGCAGCGCGCGGCGGACGCTCTGCCACGTTGCGGTGCGCCACGGCAACAGCGGCCCGATGCCCATCAGCAGGATGAGCGCGAGCATGATCGGGCCGTTCACGCTATTGAAGAACGGCTCCCCCACGGTGATGGTGTCTCCGGTCACCAACTCCGAGATGAGCGGGAAGACGACGCCCCACAGCGTAACGAACGCGATGCCGAGCAGGAGCAGGTTGTTCACGAGGAAGGCGGCCTCGCGCGAGAGCGCGGATTCCAGCGAAGAGGGGCTGCGCAGCACAGCCATGCGATAGAAGAAAAGCGCGAATGACGCCACCGTCACCACGCCCAGGAACGTGAGGAACACCCAGCCGAGCGTGGACGCGCCGAACGAGTGCACTGACGGCACAGGCCCGCCCCGGTTGATGAAGATACCGAAGGCCCCCAGGGTGAAGCTGATGTTGATGAGAGCGATGTTCCACATGCGGAACATACCTCGGCGCTTCTGCACCATGATTGAATGGATGAAGGCGGTGAGCGCCAGCCAGGGCATGAACGCTGCGTTCTCAACGGGGTCCCACGCCCAGTAGCCGCCCCAACCGAGGATGGTGTACGCCCACCAGGAGCCAAGCAGCAGCCCGATGGCCAGCAGCACCCACGCGGCCAGCCCCCAGACCCGACCGGCGTCCACCCAATCGTCGTCGATGCGTCCTCGCAACAGGGCCGCGACGGCCAAGGAGAATGGCACTGCTATCGCTACGAGGCCCGTCATGATGAGCGGCGGATGCGCGAACATGCCGGGGTGCGTAAGCAGCGGGTTGATGCCCTGCCCGTCCGCCGGAGCCCGTTCCAGCGTGTCGAACGGGTTGGCGAGGAAGAAGAGCACCACCAGGAAGAAGAGCAGGATGAGCATGAGCACGCCATTGGCGTATGGGCGAAGCGCGCCGAGCCGCTGGGGAGCGAGCGCCATGGAGAGCGCGGCCATGCCGCTCAACGCGAAGGCGACATACAGGAGGGACCCCGCGTTCCCCGCGTAGAATGCGACCCAGGTGTAGATGCGTGGCATCGCAAGATTGCTGTTCTCCGCCACGTACCTGATGCTGAAGTCGTTCTCGAGGAACGCGTAGACGAGCGCGCCCATCGATACCGCCAACGTGAGCGTAACCAGGTAGTTCGCGCGCTGAGCGCTGACGATGGCAGGAGCATCGCGCCGCTTCGCGCCCACGAACGACGTGAGCACGCTGTAGGCCGTAAGGAGCAGTGCGATGAGTATGGTCGCCGTACCGAGGTTTGCCATCGTTCAGCGTTCCTCCGTCCCTTTGGTGTCCTCGCCCAACTCTCTGTCCACGAGGTCGAAGGGCAAGGGTGGACCACCCGGAACTGCCTCACCCATTCCACCAACACCGGCGGCGGCCGCTTCGGTCACCGGGCGCCCGCGCATATTGCGTATCGTGAGAAATACGGCGGCTGCGCCGAGCAGAAGCGCGAGCGGCGGGACGAGCCAGGCCAGCAAGGAGAAGCCGCGCGTCGGGGGTGAGGCAAGTATCCCTTCGCCGTACGATTGTACGAGGCTGTCCACGATGGCGTCGTCCGATGCCCCGTTGCGCAGCTGTGCCTTGATCGCCGTCCTCATGGCTTCAGCAATGGGTGCGTTCGACTCGTCGATGGTCTGCCCCGCACATTGAGGGCACATAACACCAGAGTAGATGCCCTGCGCACGCTCCTCCAGGTCGGGAGGGAGTTCCTCGTACGACTGGGCGCTGGCAGGTGCAATAGACACAACGGAAAGAATCGCACACGCCAGAAGAAGCGATGCAACGCCACGGAGTCGCGGGGTGGTCTGGGCGGTTATCACGGCAGCTGTCGCCCGGCGGCTGTAAGCCGCCCGCGCTAGAGCTGCCCCCGCAGCCGGAGAAGGTCGAGGGTGCGCTGCTCTTCCGGGATGTCGTTTATCGACTGGAGCACGGCCTGCCGCTCGTCAACGGTAGCGTCGATAAGCGTCACGAGCGCCCAGCGGTCCTCTACCGTGAGCAGAGGCTCGAACGCAGGCATGAAGCCCTTTCCACCGGAGATGTTGCCGAACGTCTCGCCGGGGCTTACCTCAGTCGTTCCGGTGTCACGGATGACTATCACGCCCTCACCGTCTCCGAACGCGGGCGGACGAGTGACGTTGTATTCGCTGAGCAATCCACCTACGTACCCGTCGCCGCCCCCAGTGAGCCCATGACAGGCCGAGCAGTTCTGTTTGTAGAGCAGGGCGCCGCGGTGCAACGCAAGCGGATCGCCCGCGAGGGGGTTCTCCAACTCCGCGATGTTCTCGATCTCGTCAACGGAGATGTAGCCGCCCTCCACCGGGTAGGAGTTCTCAGGCGGCAGGAAGCGAGGCGGCTCCTGTGATTTCTGGGACTGGTTGTAGTGCATCTCCTGGAAGACGTCGATGGGGTAGGAACCCGTGGAGCGGAAGGGGTCTCCCGGAGAGCATGCTGCAGCGATCGACGCCATCAGCACGGCGGCGGTGAGCAGCAGGAGGATGTTGCGGCGGCTGGTCTGCACGGGTTACCTAGCCCTCTTCCCTCTTTATCTCTTCGGCGCCCGCGCCCTGAAGCGCGGACTCGGCAGCGGTGGCGCGCTCCTCGGGGCAGTCGACGATAACGCCGATGTATCCCTCCGTGATGCGCTCATCGTAGAGGCCAAGGTTACGGCGCGGCAGGCGGGACTCGAAGAGCACGCCGAGCACCGTGAAGATGATTGCGCCAAGCATCGTGTTCTCGTACATGATGATGGTCATGGGCGGGATGCTGAGCAGCGGCTTGCCGCCGGTAACCAGCGGGTAGGAGATCTGCGTGCCGGCCGTCCACAGCAGGCCGATGGCGAATCCAACCAGCGCGCCCACCAGCGGGAACATGTACAACCGCATCTCAGGCTCGTGTTCGCCGAACGATCCCTCCGGGAACGGGCTGCCGGAGTAGACGTCCAGGTCTTCGACGGGGAAGCCATCTTCCTTGAGCTTGGTCATGGCCCCCGCAGCTTGTTCGGGGTCCTGGAACAGCCCCATCAGTTTCGTATTTGCCATCGAACTCTCCTCGCTCCGCCCGCTAGTGCTCTTTCACCAGAGCAGGAATCACACGGTCGCCAACCTTGACCTCGTCTATCAGTTTCTGACCTTCCTTCTCCTCCCAGACGGGGATGAGCGGGAAGAACTTGCTGAACAGCATCAGGAGTAACGCCACCAGCGCGATGGAGCCGACGATGAGCGTCACTTCCACTGCACTCGGGCGGTACGTGTCGTACGTGAACACCCACGGTCCCTTCCGCATGAGCGCGGGAACGATGATGATGAGACGTTCCAGGAACATGCCGACGTTCACCATGAGGCTCGTCCAGAGCATCCAGGTGAAGCTCCGTCTAACGCGCCGGAACATCCATAACGGCACCGGGATGATGTACGAGAAGACGATGAACGCCAGGAACAGCCAGCTCCACGGCGGCTCGAAGAGGCGGAGGTGCCAGACGGTCATCTCTTGCTCTTCTTTCAACCACAGGGCGAAGACCAGGTCCAGCCAGAAGAAGAAGAGCCATGCGGTGGCGACCACGATGAGCAGCCTCGCCACGGCGTCGATGTGCTCTTCCCAGATGAAGTTCTCCAGCTTGTACAGCTTCCGCATCAGGATCATCAACGTGACGACCGCAGACACGCCTGAGTGAACGGCGCCGATAACGAAGTACGGCGCGAATACGGTCACATGCCACGACGGCACGAGGCTCACGCCGAAGTCCCACGACACGATGCTGTGCACGGAGACGAACACCGGCAGGATGAGGGCCGAGAGCAGGATGCCCGCGATGCCCTGCAGCTTCCACTGCCTCGGGTTGCCGTGCCAGCCGAGCGCCAGGATGCCGTAGACCGTGCGGCGCCAGCCGGTGCTGCGGTCGCGGATGATGGCAAGGTCAGGTATCAGCGCGGTGTACACGAACAGCGAGCTGGACGTGAGGTAGGTGATGATGGCGGTTGGGTCCCACACCAGCGGCGACCTCACGTCCGGCCAGATGCCGCGCGCCCAGTCGTACGGGAATACCCAGTAGAAGATGCGCCACGGCCTGCCCGCGTGGATGAGCGGTTGCAGCAGCGAGGTCATCAGCGCGAAGACCGTCATGGTCTCCGCCGCTCGGACCATCGGCCTGCGCCACTCCGCCTGGCTCAGGCGCAGGATGGCGGAGATCATCACGCCCGCGTGGCTGATGCCGACCCAGAAGATGAAGTTGGTTATGAAGAAGCCCCAGAAGATGGGCTGCTGCAAGCCGGTGACGCCCAGGCCCTGGTTCATCATGAAGCCGAACGCGCTCGCCGCGCCCGCTACGATGAGCCCCAGGCAAGAGACTATGACGACCCACCACATGGGCGTCCTGAACACCACGTCCAGGAGCTCCCTGTTTATCTGTGCGTCGGTTAGTGTTCTGCGGTAATACATCCGGCTGTTGTCCGTGCCTGTGCGGCTAGTGCGACTTGGCTATCACTCTTGCGTAGCGGTTCAGGTAACGCCTCACCTTCACGAGTCTGAGTCCCTCGCCGATCTCCCAGATGGAGACCACCGGGATGATCTTGCTGACGAGCATGAAGAGCAGCACGCATCCGGAGATGGCGCCGACAATGATGAGCAGGTCCGGCGCCTCAGGCCACTGCGTTGCCGGGCGCGGGTGCAGCACGTGCTGGCTCGGGTCTGCGACCGAGAAGGCCGAGACGTAGAGTCGCACCTGGTTGACGAGCGCTCCGATGACCACGCCCGTTCCCACGAGCGCGGGTCCCCACACGCTGCGGCGCACGGGGTTCCAGACCAGCGCGATGAGCGGGCCGATGAAGTTGAGGAAGAAGGAGATCATCAGCGCGCCCCGGTACTCGTCCAGCACCAGCAGGCGGATGACTTCGCTCTCACCGGGCTGGCGTCCATACCAGAAGGTGATGAAGCTCGCCCACCAGAAGTAGAACCAGAGCAGGGAGAACGCCAGCAACGGCTTGGAGAGCGCCCAGAACTGTTCCACGCTGAAGTACTTCTCGTAGTTCCCCAAACGGCGCATCAGGTACATGGTGAGGAGCGTCATGCCTACCGCGCCCTGCAGGCCGTTGACCACCACCGTCGCGGGGATGATGGCGTCCTTCAGCCCCGGTATGAGACCGTGGTGGAAGTCCGAGATCATCAGCGTCTGCACGAGCGGGTAAGTGAGCAGGTACATCGCACCAGCCAACAACGAGCCCTGGTAGAGCACGCGCCACTGGCGGACGCCACCGACCCACCCGAGCGACAACCAACCGATGACGCGCTGGCGCGTCGAGTTGGGGAGATGGTCCCGTGCCGCCGCGAGGTCCGGCAGGGCGACGCCCCAGAGCAGGGCGAGGCCGATGAACGCGAGTGTGCCGTAGCCGATGACGTCCCACACGCCGGGCGCGCCCAGCGGGAACTCGAACCAGATGCTGAGCCTGCCATCTATGGAAGGCAGTGCGATCAATGCGGGGATGAGCATCAGCACGACGAGCAGGCCGGTGATGGCCATGTTCTCCGTCACACGCGTGAGCGGCCGCCGCCAGTTCGCCTTCGCGAGACGCAGCCCCGCTGAGATGACCGGCATGGCCGTGAACGTAGTGACGATGAACGCAAGCGTCGCGACGAAGTAGCCCCAGTTCGCACGGTTCTCGTCGTTGAAGCCCTCCGACAGGCGGATGACGAAACCGACGATGCCGAGGAGGAACAGGAACGCGAGCACGGTTACCCAGCCCCAGTACCGGTGTCCCAGGTCCTGGAAGCGGCCGAGCACGTCCCTCGCGACGTCTTGGTGCGTCGGCAGAGGGCCGGCCGTGAATTCGTGTTCGCCGTTATGCATGAGCGTCTACCTGCTTCAGGTACTTCACGCTGGGGTTGGTGCCTAGCGCCTCGAGCACGCGGAAGGCGCGCTCGTCCTCCCACTTCTGCGAAACGCGAGATTCGGGATTGTTGAGGTCGCCGAACGTCATGGCGTCGGTCGGGCATGCCTGCACGCACGCGGGGTTGAACGCCTGGTCCTCCACCTGCTTGCCGCCTCGGGTGCTCCGGCGGATACGCTGGATGCAGAATGTGCACTTTTCCATGATGCCGCGCGTTCGCACGGTGACGTCCGGGTTCAATTGGTTCCGGAGGTCTTCCGGCCAGACCGGCTCCCAGTAGTTGAACAACCGGGCGTGGTAAGGGCAGTTGTTGCCGCAGAAGCGTGTGCCCACGCAGCGGTTGTACACCTGCACGTTGAGTCCCTCATTGTTGTGGTAGGTCGCATACACCGGGCAGACGGACTCGCAGGGGGCGTTGTCGCAGTGCTGGCAGAGCACGGGCAGGAAGCGCGCCTTGATGTCCGGGTAGTCCCCTTCCCAGTAGCGCTCCACTCGTATCCACTCGATGGCACGGCCATCCAGGAATGCGGACTGATCGTTGAGCGGGATGTTGTTCTCAGACTGGCAGGCGATGACGCATGCCTGGCAGCCGGTGCAGCGGTCCAGGTCTATGACCATCCCCCACTTGTGGTCTGCCCGTGTGCTCTGTGTACGCGTTGCCATTGCAGGTCCTGCTTTGCTATGCCTTGTGCACGAATATGAGTTCTTCGCCGTGGAGCTGGCGAGCGGGCTCGATGCCCTCCAGCTTCGGAACCACCTTCGTCCGGGTAGTGCCGGAGATTCGGACGCGAGTAGCGCCCCAGGCGAATGCCCCGGTCTCTGCGTCTTCAGCGGGCTCCAGTATGTCCAGCACATTCGCGCCACGCCGAGCCGCATAGCTCGTAAACGCGCGGTGGCCCTGCCCCATGGGCACGGAGGCCACGGCGGGAGGCGTGGCGGGGTTGATGTACACCGATGCGCGGATGGTGCGGCCCGTGGCCGCCTCCACGATGACGACGTCGTTGTTCTTGAGTCCCATCTCGTCGGCGGTGTGCGGGTTGAGCTCCACCCACGTGTCCCAGGCAGCGCTGGTGATGGGGTCCGGCGCCGACTGCGCCCATGGCAGGTGCGAGTATTGGCCTGCACCCACCCCGATGCCCTCGAATGGCACGAGATGCAGCGGGTAGCGGTTCGGGTCTGCCGATGAAACCGCCGGCGCACTCGTCGGAAGGGCGGGAAGGTCAGGCCGGGAACCGTCCGCAGTTGCGCCCGTGTCCCACCAGCCGCCACGTTCCAGCGTCCGCTTCCAGAACTCAGCGAACGTTGGCTGTACGACGGAGCCGCGTCCCTGCGCGTGGAGGTCCTGCGCCAGTGCGCGTACCGCCTCACGCATGTTCTCCCACGGCAGGCCGGACAACCCCAACTGGCTCCCCGTCTGCAGCAGCACGTCCCCGAAGCTCAGGGTGTCCTGGAAGCGGTTCACTGCGGGCTGCTGGAAGCCGATGGTCGTGTAACCGGGGCCGGGGTTCGGTTCGTCCGTGCCCCATTCTTCCAACGGCGTGTGGCACGGCAGGATGAGGTCGGCAAGCTCGCTCGTCTCGTCAAGGAAGCTTGAGAAGCTGACGATGGTGTCGACGCTGCGCAGTGCGCCTCGGGCATCGAGCGCGCCGGGCAGGCCGTAAGCGAGGTCCGCCTCGCGCACCAGCACGGCGGTGATGTCGCCGGAGCGCATGTTGGCGAGCGTCTGCTTCCATTCGCGCAGTGAGGCAGAACTGACCCGCCCGCTGATCGGTTCGGGGTTGAATACGAGTCCACCGGGCCGGTTCACCGACCCGACGAGCGCATTGAGGGCGTAGACCGCCATCATGTTGAACAGACCGTTCACCTGGGCTGCAGCAGGGCCGCCACCCATGACCAGCGCAGGATGGTGCTTCTTGTCCGCCAACTCGTGGGCCAGCTCGGTAATCACGTGCGCGTCGACGCCCACCTGCGCGGTCACGCGCTCGGGTGCGAAGGCCTGTAGCGCCCTCGCTCCTGCTCCGCCTGTCAGAGCGGACGCCGCGTCCGAGTCAGCCGTGCCTTCGTCGATCATGGTGTACGCGATAGACATCGCCAGCAGCCCCTCTGAACCGGGGGTTGCGTACACCCAATGGTCGGCAGCGGCGGCTGTCGTGGAGTAACGCGCGCCAACGTGCACCAGGCGTCCGCGTGAGCGGCCGTCGCCCTGGCGGAACTCACCGTAGCCGCGCGAGAAGTGCGTGGGGTTGATCCAGGTGCCGAGGAAGTCGGCGCCGAAGTTGAGTATGTAGCTCGCATGCGCGATGTCGAAGTCGGGTTGCGCGTTCTGGCCGTAGAGCTGGCGCAGCGCCTCCCGAGTGACGCTTTCGCATCCGAGCGCATCGAAGCCCTGAAGTCGTATGCCGGAACCGTCGGCGAACGTCTGCGCAACGTCGGCGACACGCCCGCGGAGCAGCGGCGTCGCGAGCAGCACTTCGCTCGACGGTCTGTCGTTGATGATGGCAGTGAGGCGCTCAATGCCCTCTGCCCAGTCGATACGGCGGTACGGCCCGCCCTTGGCGATGCGGAGCAGCGGGTGCTTGATCCTGTCCGGGTGGTAGAGCGCCTGTAGCAGAGCCTCGGCGCGGATGCCGTGCTTGCCGGTGTTCACCGGATGGTCAGGGTTGCCCTCGATCTTCTTGGCACGACCCTCCATCACGCGGACGAGCAGTCCCTCACTCGCCGGACCGATCTGGGCAGCGGTGGCGTAGTAGTTGTCTCTGCCGGTGACGAGGTCTTCCGGCATCTCGACAGGGCTCTGAACCTGGATCTCGTGGTCCGGTACCCGGCAGCCGTTGAAGACGACAGCGCCTATGCCGGTCACGCCCGCCCATTTCAGAAACTGTCTGCGAGTCAGCGCCATTCGCTCTTCCTAGTAGTGGCACGTCGTGCAATCGGTCGGCGCCTCGTTGTCGCGGTGGCAGTCGACGCAATCACGCATCTTCAAGTTTCGGACCTGCTCGACGACCTCCATGCTCGCGATGTCGCCGTGGCAAGTCGAACAGGAGAATCCCTGCTGGATATGCGGGGCGTGCACGAATTGCACGTGGTCGGGGAGCCGGTGGACACGCACCCAGTTGACGGGGTCAGGCCCCTCCAGTGGGTCTCCTATGAGCTTGGCTATCTCGGCCTCCGCCGTCGGAGAGTCGGACTCCTCGCCTGTGATCCGGGTGAAGTCGTGGCAGAACTGGCACTGCGCCACAGCGGGCACGCTAGCGGCCTCTTCCGTCGACACGGTGCGGTGGCAGAACTGGCAGTCCAGACCGGCAGTGGTGACGTGCACCGTGTGAGGGAATGCTATTGGCTGCGTCGGACCGTCGCCGAAACCGAGGACGGCGGGAGGCTGCGACCACCAGGCCAGCACGAAGAAGTAGGCCACGAAGGCGAGAACCAGAGCTGCAACGAGGCCGATGACCGGAACAGCTATCTTGATAAGGGAGTTGCTCATCGCTTGCACGCCGGGAGACCCCGGCTCTACTGCGCCCCCCTGTAGAACAGATCAGAGATGAAGTCCAGCCTCTCGATGAAGAGCGAGAGTGCATAGAACCCAAGTAGCAGGAACAGGACTGCACCCGCGTAGAGCGGGATGCGGATGCGGCGAGCCACGTGCCCTGGGATGTCCCTCGTGATAGCGAGGGACGGAATCATGCCGTGGGCCAGGAGCATGCACGCTCCGAAGCCAAGGGCCGATCCGAGCAGGAACCACAGCGCTGCGAGAAGGTCAGCAGCAGCAGCCCAGTCAGATGCCGTTATGAAAGAGGGGTCTGGGCCGGTCATTCACATCGTCCGAGGGCCTGCGTTTCAACAGCGTCGCCGGAAGCCCTGCCTGCTTCTGGATTGGGCGGAGAGACGCTGTGCGAACATACCATCGGCGATCCTCCCGCCAGGAAGAGCACGTTAAACCACCTCTGGGGTGGGTGTCAACAGTTTGTGATGAATTTCGCACACGGGTTGGGCAGATGCACTGAGACGCTCGATCCCCGAGACCTCCGGCGTCCCCTCTTCAGTGGATGCGGGCACTTGCAATCCTCTGGTGTCCGCCTACAATTGTTCGTCGCGGCCAGCTTGGCCGCAGGAGCGCAGCAGACGATGGCAGGACAGAACGAAGCGACCGCCCGAAACACCGTAACCCGTCGCGGCTTCCTGAAACGCGTTGCTTTGGTAGGCGCGGCGGCCTCCGCGTTGGGCATCCTCTCCAGGGGACGCATCGGTGGCATCGGACAGCAGGGACGTTCCACTCCTGCCGACCTTCCAGGCGCAGGCTCCATCTTCCAGCCCCGCGGCGACTCGCGGATCCAGCGCTGAGCGTTACAAATCGCGCTTGTTTGCGCTGATTCGTAAGGAACGCGTCGCAGATACCCCCTCCTTATGGCGATTAACATTTCTCGTTGCGTTGACGATGCATGAATCCTCTTATACGATGCGCTTGGTTCAACTGATGCTGCACCAGTGCGGAGCAGCACGCCGGTGGAAGGCGTACCGGCCAGCAAACCACGCAACGCTTGTGTGCGGAGGGCAGCCTTGGACAACATAGACCGACGGATCATCGAGACGCTGCAGCAGGACGGCCGCGCCTCCCACGCGCAGATGGCCCGCGAGCTGGGGCTGAGCGAGGGGACGGCGCGCCGCCGGTTGGCCAAGCTGTTGCAGGACAAGGTCATCAAGGTCGCGGCGATTCCGGACCCGGAACGTCTCGGCTATCACACGTCCGCCTTCATCGGGTTGCAGGTCGATCCGTCACGGGTCGAGGCGGTAGCCGATGAGCTATCCGAGTTGACAGAGGCGGAACACGTCTCCATCACCACCGGGAGCTACGACATCTTCATCTGGGTGAACCTGACCAGCTCCGAGGCCCTCGCCTCGTTCCTGCACAACAAGGTGGGCATCGTGCAGGGCATCCGGCATACGGAGACGTTCGTGAGCCTTGAGACGCGCAAGCGCGCCCTCGGCGCAGGGCTCTTGTAGCGGTCCTTTCCGGTTGACACGGTTCAGGCCGCTCCGTAGCATGAAATGACCGGGCCGAGGTAGCTCAGTTGGTAGAGCACAGCACTGAAAATGCTGGTGTCCCCAGTTCAAGTCTGGGCCTCGGCACCAGGCTGTAAGGGCCCGGTGCTGGCGCGAGCGGAAGTGGCTCAGGGGTAGAGCGTCTCCTTGCCAAGGAGAAGGTCGCGGGTTCAAATCCCGTCTTCCGCTCCAGCTCCAATCTCCAAGAGTGTGCGTGTCCACCCTTGACGTCCTGCACAGCTTGCTCTCAGCGTGTGCTGCAGGCAGAGTCAGCGAAACGCGCTTCGCTATAATCCCCAGCAGAGCCGAAGTGGCGGAATGGTAGACGCGACGGTCTCAAAAACCGTTGAGGGCAACCTCATGCCGGTTCGAATCCGGCCTTCGGCACCACCCCCACAGCCCACGAGGATGAACTAACGGCGCAGCCAGCCCGCTCTACGAGAACCGCTTGCCGTACACGCCGCGAGCGTTGCCTTCGTAGATGGCGCCCCGGTCCTCATCGGACAGGAAATCGATGTCGTCGATGAGGGGCTTCGTGTTGTCGTACCACTCGCCGGTGCGCGGGTTGTCGGCCGACCCCGCACCCGGACGCTCGGTGCCGAACAGGCAGCGGTCCGTCCCCACGATCTTGAACAGAAGCTCCAGCGACTCCTGGTTGTAGAGGCAGGTGTCGTAGTAGAGGTTCTTCACGTGACGGTCGAACGTCTCCTCCCCGTTCGCGCCGCGCATACGTGCCCGCCAGCGCCCTATCTGGTAGGGGATCGAGCCGCCGCCGTGGCTCATGATGATCTTGAGCCCGGGGAAGTCGTCGAACACCGTGGACTTGGCGAGCGACAGGATGGCGATGCTCTCCTCCGTGATGAAGTGGTTGTGGAACGACTCGCGCAGGTCCTTGCAGCTTGCCGGGTGGATCAACGCCGGTATGTCTTCCTTCTCCATCTTCTCGTAGAGCGGGTACCAATACTCCTCGCCCATCGTCGGTGTCGTGTGCTGCCCCTCGCTCGGGTCCGGGTTGATCATGATGCCGATGAACCCCAGGTCGTTGATGCAACGGTCGATCTCTTCGAACGTGTCGGTCACGGGCGCCCCGTCGCACTGCGGCAGGCCCGCGACGCCCCTGAACCGGTCTGGCTCGTTCTGCACCGCCAGCGCGATCGCGTTGTTGTTCGCTTCGCAGAACCAGTGCACGATCTTGTCCGGCTTCTCGGAGTGCATCAGCGAGTACGGGCGCGGAGACAGGAAAGCCATGTCCGTTCCCACGTCGTCCAACAGCTCGGAGTGACTCTTGCCCGCAGTCTTCCAACTGGCAACGGTCTCCGCGGTAACGCCCGGATGTCCTTTGCCGTGGAATCCGCGCCCGTTGATGAGGAACGCCTGATACTGACCGATCTGCGACCCTGTAACCAGATGCTGGTGCGCGTCGATGATCATCCTCGCCTCCTCTGCGACCTTGTGGCCGCATTATCCTCCAACCGCGCCCCAGCGCAACGTGCTCCCCGAACGACCGATCCGGACGCAGTCACATGAGTGGAACCTGCCCCTCCTGGAGACTAGACTCGGCAGGCCAGTGAGTCTCGTAGGAGGTGCGAGAGCATGACCGATCCCATCGTTGAACGTCTTACGAAGTACGCCGCCAGCCTCGGATACGACGGCCTGCCCCCCGAGGTCGTGCACCAGGTTAAACGGCTCATGATCGATTCACTGGGCTGTGGGTTGGCAGCCAGCGATGCCGACCCGGTGCGCGCCGCTCGAGACCTGGCACTCGATGTGCAGGGGTCGTCACCAGCCACACTGCTGGGGACCAACAGCACAACTACACCGGACATGGCCGCCTTCGTGAACGGCACCATGGTGCGGTACCTCGACTTCAACGACTCCTACAACGGTAAGGACATCGCCCACCCCTCCGACAACATCCCTGCAGTGCTCGCCGCTGCGGAGGCACACGGAGCGTCGGGCCGGGACCTGATAACGGCTATCGCACTCGCCTACGAGGTTCAGGCCGCATGGGCGGACAGCTTCCAACTCGCATCAGGTGGCGCCTGGGACCAGGCCGCCTATGCCGCCATCTCTGCGCCGCTCGGAGCGGGCAAGGTGATAGGCCTCGCGGCGGACCAGATCGCGGAAGCGCTGCGCATCTCAGTGGTCAGCAGTATGACGCTTGGCGAAGCACGGCGCGGGACCATCTCCCACTGGAAGGCAGCGGCTGTTCCGAACGCGGGCAGGAACGGCGTCTTCGCAGCGATGCTCGCCCAGCGCGGAATGACAGGCCCACCGGAGGTGTTCTCCGGTTCGCACGGGTTCTTCGCGGGAGTGGCTGGCGCTCCCATCGAACTTGAACCACTGGCGAAGGAAAACGGCAATGACCGTGCGTTCCGGCTCATGGAGTCGCGCTTCAAACGGTTCCCGGCGGGCTTCGTCTCCCAGACCGCGATCGAGGGTGCGATGGAGGCACGGGAGGCGCTCGATATCGCCGATACGGACGACATCACCCACGTCTACATCCGGACATTCGAAAGCGGCAAACGGATCATGGCGGGCGACCCCACCCGCTGGCGCCCTGAAACGCGGGAGACCGCCGACCACAGCATCCCATTCGTCGTTGCCTGCGCCCTTCGGTTCGGCACGGTCGAACCTGCCCACTTCGAGGACGACGTCCTGCGCGACCCGGCGTTGCTGGACCTGATGCAGCGCATCGAGGTCGTACAGGACCCGGAGTGTGACGCAGCCTGGCCAGAGGCCATCCTCAATATCCTGACAGTCCAGACTTCGGACGGTCGCGAGCACACGGCGACTGTCCCCTACTACACCGGGCACTTCAAGAAGCCTATGACCGACACCGACATCGAGGACAAGTTCCGGCGGCTCACGACCGGCCTGCTCGATGAGTCCCGCCAGCAGGCAGCCTTGGACCGCCTCTGGCATCTCGAGGCGCAGACCGACCTCGGTCAGGTCATGGCATCGATGGCAATTACATAGGCATCACCAGGCACAGCACTCGGCATTGCGAGCGTCTATAATCACCCCATGCAACAAGAAGAGATCCGCCTGACCAGCCTGGCTACTTGCGCGGGGTGAGCGGGGAAGTTCAGCCCTGAGGACCTCGGCGAGGTCCTGAGCCACCTCCCTCACGTGCAGCACGATGACCTGCTCGTGGGATTCGATACGAGCGACGACGCGGCCGTCTACCGCCTGACCGACGACATCGCCGTCGTGCAGACGATCGACTTCTTCCCGCCGATCGTAGACGACCCCTATGACTTCGGCGCCATCGCAGCGGTGAACGCTCTGAGCGACGTCTACGCCATGGGGGGAACCCCCCTCCTTGCGCTCAACATCGTCTGCTTCCCCGAGGACCTGCCGAAGGAGGTGCTCGGGCGCATGCTGCTCGGTGGCATGGACGTCGCGAAAGAGGCGGGCATCGTCATCGCGGGTGGCCACACCGTGAAGGACCGCGAACCGAAATACGGACTGTCGGTTACCGGCATCGTCCGGCCCGACAGCATCGTCACCAATGCCGCAGCAGCGGCTGGCGACGACCTCGTGCTGACGAAGCCGCTGGGCTCGGGGATCATCACGACCGCGGCCAAGGCAGGGGTCACCGATGACGCGACCCTCAACGGCGCCGTCGAGACGATGCGCCAGTTGAACCGCGCCGGCGCCGAGGCCATGATGGAAGCGGGGGTCAAGTCCGCCACCGACGTCACCGGCTTCGGATTGGCAGGCCACCTGCTCGGCATGCTGAAGGCGAGCGGGACAGCCGCAAAGCTCCGCTTCTCCGATATCCCGCTCCTGCCGGGAGTGCGGGAACTGGCCGACCGTGGCGTCGTTCCAGGCGGAACGCGGAACAACCTCGATGCGTTCGACCCGGACATAGCCTGGGGGCCCGACGTCACCGATGAGGAGAAGCTCATCTTCTGCGACGCGCAGACGTCCGGCGGTTTGCTCATCGCCGTGCCGTCTACCTCGACCCAGACAGTCCTGGACGGACTTACCAAACGGGGGGTTACTGGAGCGGTGATTGGCCGCATCGTCGCCCCTGAAGACGCCGCCAACACGCTAGAGGTCGCGGCCTAGCGTGGGGCGATCGTTGCCATGAGCGCGTATGACCTCCCGCCCGCACCTTCGCGAAGAACAGACGACCTCGTCGCGGAAGCACTGGACTCGATCGAGACCGTCCTTGCTCTGACTGCCGACCTCAACACCCGCCAGCAGCAAGGCCCCATGATTCCCATCGTGAACCCGGCACTCTGGGAAGTCGGCCACGTGGGGTGGTTCTTCGAAAAGTGGACGCTGCGCAATCTCTACGAAGCGCAGAGCAAGATTCCTCAGTCCGACGCTCTCTACGACTCCGCGGCCATCGCGCACGACACCCGATGGCGGCTGAGCTTCCCTTCCTGGGAGGACACTCGAGCCTTTGCGCGAAAGGTGGCCCACGACGCGACCGGACGCCTCGGACGGGGTGAACCGGATGCCCTGGAGCAGTACTTCATCCAGCTCGCCACCATTCACACTGACATGCACGCCGAGGCGTTCACGTACACGCGGCAGACGCTGGGCTTCCCCGAACCAGTGCTTCCATCGACGGCGCCTCCCTCGCCCCAGTCCGATTTCGACCCCCACGACATCGCCGTTCCCGGCGGGACGTTCACGCTGGGCGCCATCGAAGGCGAGCTGCCGTTCGTCTTCGACAACGAGAAGTGGGGGCACGAGGTCCACGTCGAGCCGTTCGCGATGGCGGCAACCGCGGTGAGCAACGGCGAGTACCTCCGTTTCGTCGAGTCCGGCGGCTACCGCGACCGCTCATGCTGGACAGACGAAGGCTGGTGGTGGAAGCAGGCGCTCGGTGCGGAGCACCCCGTCTACTGGCGCCGCGAGAGTGACGGCACGTGGCTGGTCAGGCGCTATGACTCCTGGGTGCCCATCGACCCGCACTCCGCAATCATCCACGTGAACTGGCACGAGGCGAACGCGTACTGCGCCTGGGCCGGAAGGCGGTTGCCGACGGAGCCCGAGTGGGAGCTGGCAGCGGCGGGCGGCGCGGACGGTTCCCCGAAGCGTCGCTACCCCTGGGGCGACGAGCCCCAGACAGACGGCCGCGCCAACCTCGACTTCCGGGGACACGGCACTGTCGACGTACGCGCGTTCCCCGCAGGAGACACGCCCCTGGGGATCAGACAGATGTTGGGCAACGTCTGGGAGTGGACCTCGACGGCATTCGGGCCGTACCCGGGGTTCGTCGCAGACCCGTACAAGGAGTACTCTGAGCCGTGGTTCAGCGGCCACAGGGTGCTTCGCGGAGGAGCGTGGAGCACGCGCAGCCGCCTGATCCGCAACACCTGGCGCAACTTCTACCCGCCCGATCGTCGCGACGTGATGTGCGGTTTCCGCACCTGCGCGGCCTGACCCTCCGGAGGTATCGCTCGTGTACATCGGCCTCGTGACGCCTGCCCCGCCGTACAGCCGGAACGGCAACCGCGTCACGGCGAACCGCTGGGCCGGGATCCTGCGGAGCCTGGGCCACCGCGTCACCATCAGCCAGACCTACGACGGACAGGACTTCGACCTGCTAGTCGCGATCCACGCGCTGCGGAGCGCAGAAGCCGTCGCGGCGTTCAAGGCCCGCCGACCCGCCAGCCCCGTCGTGGTGCTCCTTGCAGGCACCGACGTCTACGGACCGCTCTACGAGGAGGACGGCGGCCCCGTCCTCGACGCCGCGAATCGTATCGTTACGCTCCAACGCCTCGCCGCCGACGAGCTCCGCCCAGAGCACAAGGACAAGGTGCGGACCATCGTCCAGTCCGCCAGGCCCACGCCAACCTCCGGCCCGTCGCCGAACGCCCGTCACTTCGACGTGACCGTCGTGGGGCACCTGAGGCCGGTAAAGGACCCCTTCCTCACAGCCGATGCAACCCGCCGCCTTCCACGCGAATCCCGCATCCGAGTGCTGCAACTCGGCGACTCGATGGGCTCCGCCATGACCCGTAGGGCCAGTGCATTCGCTGCAAGGAACCCGCGGTACACCTGGATACGCGGCCTGCCCGCGTGGCGCGCCCGGCGGTTGCTCAAGAGGTCCCAGGTGATGGTTATCTCATCGCTCTCGGAAGGGGGCGCGAACGTCGTCTCTGAAGCTGCGGTCGACGGCGTCCCGATACTGGCGTCCCGAATGCCCGGCAACGTCGGCCTGCTGGGCGACGACTATCCGGGATACTTCCCCGTGGGCGACAGCTCGGAACTGCGGCGCCTGCTGCTCTGTTGCGAGACCGACCCCACCTTCCTCGCCCGCCTTCGCCAAGCTGAAGCGCCGCTCCGTTCGCTCCTCGACCCCGAGCACGAGTGCGCCGACTGGGCAGCGCTCCTCGATGAGATCGCGCCGGGCGCCAGCTAGCGCGCCAGTCGCCGCATCGCGGCTGACACGATATCGACCCCCAGCACCAGCAACAGGTACCAGATGAGGAGCAGGGTTACGGTCGTGTAGTGGAAGTGGCTCAGGGCGAGCCGGAACTCCATGCCCAGCCCGCCTGCCGCGACGAGTCCGACGACGAGCGTCGTCCGGATGATGACCTCCCAGCGGTAGAACAGGTACGTGATGAACCGCGGCAACGCCGCAGGCAGGATGGCGTACGCGATGACCTGGAACCAGCCGGCGCCGGACGTTCTCAGAGCACGTGCCGGGCGGGTATCGAGTCCTTCCACCACCTCCGCAGACAGCTTGCCGAGGATCCCGAAATTGTGGATCGCGAGCGCCAGCGCTCCGGGAAGGATGCCCGGCGAGAAGATGAACACCAGAAGCATCGCCCATATCAGCTCAGGCACGGATCGGCTCAGCGCGTAGAAGAGCCGTACGATCCCGAGCCACGCGACCCAGATCGGGCTCCGGTACGGCGCAAGCTCGCCGGACATGACGTTGCGCGCCGCGAACATGAACGTGAGCAGTGCCCCGACGGCGGCGATTCCTGCGGCGAGCACGCTCATGGCGAGGGTCGCCAGCGCCAGCCGGCTAGCCTCCGCCCACGCTGCTCCGTCCAGATAGGAAGGCGTTCCTTCACGGCCTTTGCCTGCGAGGTCACCAAGGAACGACCACGCCCGCGAAGCCGTCTCTCCTGAGAAGAAGCCATGGCTCGGCCACGACTGCCCAAGAACGATATGCGTCCACGAGCAGATGATGAGAACGAACATCGCCAGCACGGAGCCCGACACGAACGTCAGCCTCAGCGGCCTGCCCTCAGGAGCCTGGGCAGTGGTCGGGGTCGCACTCACGGCGCGAGCCTCCTCCGCACTTGCGAACTCCACAGGTCCACGAGCACGACCATGCCCACCAGCACCCAGAGGAACGTCCAGACGCGCGAGTACGCAAGGTCTTCGAGCGCGATCTGGACCTGGAACCCCAGCCCGCCAAGCCCAACCCAGCCGAGGACCGCCGCCGACCGTATGCCGCACTCCAACCGGTAGAAGGTGTAGGAGACCATGTCCGGGAGCGCCATCGGCAACCGCCCGAACAGGAACACCCGCCATTCCGACGCTCCCGAACGCCGCAGCGCATCGAGGGGCGCCTGCGGCACGTCCTGCAGCAGCTCTGAGTAGATGCGGCCCAGGATCCCTCCGTAGGGGATGCCCAGGGCCAGCACCGCCGCCATCGGCGAGAGGCCTATGGCGGCAACGAACAGGAGCGCCCACACGAGCTCATGGATGGCCCGGAAGAAGGCGAGGACGGCCCGTGCGGCGCCGATCTGAGTAACGGCCCCCAAGCGCGACCGCGCAATGGCGCCGGATGCGATCACTCCCAGCGGGACACCGATGAGCAGGGCGACCGTCAGCCCGGCGACGGCATAGACCAGCGTCTGCCACGCGGCAGCTGCGGCCTTCCTGAGAAGTTCGGGCGAGAGGTCGGGCCGGAAGAGCGCACCGAGCGTCTCTCCGATCGCGATCAGGCCGCGCGGTCTGAAAACGCCCTCGCTCCAGTCGACGCCCAGCAGGCTCAGCGCGAACGCGCCGATGAGGATGAGGGTGATGGCTCGCCGGCTCTCGATCGCTCGCGGACGCCCCCGGGATGCGGGCGGATTAGACCTCACTCCGGAGCCCCTCGATCTCGTACAGCTCATCGAGCACGTGGTCGCCGATGCTGAACGCGGGCACATCGAACTGCACGACCCCGTTCCGCAGTCCCACGATGCGGTCGAAGAACTCGCGCGCAAGTTCGATCGAGTGGATGCTGGCGACGAGCGTTTCGCCCTGCTCCTCGGTTACGTCGGTGAGCAGGCGGGTTACCTCCCTCGCTCGCGCGGGGTCGAGCGAGGCCACGGGCTCGTCCGCAAGGACAACGGTGGGGCGCTGGACGAGAAGCCGGGCTATCGCGACCCGCTGCTGTTCGCCTCCAGAGAGGCGTCCGGCGCGCTGGTGCGCAAGGTGCGTGACGCCGACGCGCTCGAGCGCGTCGAACGCCAGCCGCTGCTCGCGGGGCCAGACCAGCGAGAGCAATGACCTGCCGAAACTCCACTCGCCGAGCCTGCCGGCCAGCACGTTGTGCAGTACTGACAGGTTTGGGACGAGGTCGAACTGCTGCGCGATCATGCCAACGAGGCGGGCGAGTTCGCGGCCAGGACGGAGGTTCGTGAGGTCACGCCCGCAGAGCTCGACAATGCCGGTCGTCGGGGCGACGGCGCCCGCCATGAGGCGCAGGAGCGTCGTCTTGCCGGCGCCGCTAGGCCCGATCACGGCCACCCGCGTGCCGCGCTCGACGGCGAGATCCAGCGGCGCCAGCACGGTCGTTTGGCCGTAGCGCATCGAGACGCCGTCGAAGCGGACGGCGGTCCCCGCCGTCGCCGCGAGGGACGTCTCGCTACTCGATAATGCCGAATTCGCGTGCAGCATCCTCAATCGCTTGGTACCTGTCGTTGCTCGTGCGAACGAACCGTTCGCCATTGAAGGACTCGGCGATCTCCTTCGCCTGCCCGCCCCGGTCAACGTCCACGGTGAGCAGCGCGTCGGTGATGTCATCCAACACGTCCTCGCCGAACTCGTCGGCGATCGCGGGGTGCGCCACCCAGTGGTAGTTTACGTACGCTGGCGTTCGGTAGAACACGTCGACCTTGGACGTGTCGACCTCGCCGTTCGCCACGCGTCTCTCCCACACGGCCTCGCTGAGCGCGCCGGCGTCAAACGAGCCAGCCTCCACGAGCTTCCACGTGGTGTCGTGTGAACCGCTGAAACTGAGGGCGCCGAGCTCCGTCTCCGTGTCGACTCCCGCCTGGCTCAGGTAGTAGCGGGGCATCAGGTGCCCGGAGGTGGAGCTCTCGGAGCCGAACGTCACCGTCTTGCCGCGCAGGTCCTCGAGGCTGCTGATGCCCGAGCCGGGCGCCGCGACGAAGACGGAATGGAACTCGCCGTCGCGCGGGCGGTGCGCGATCGCGTCGGCCTCGGGGACGTTGAGTCGCGCCTGCACGCCGGTGAGTGCGCCATACCACACGAGATGGATGTCGCCCTGCTTGAAGGAGGTGACGACAGCGGCGTAGTCCGCCTGCGGCACGTAGCGCACGTTCAGGCCCGTCTCCTCGGCGAGGTACTCGGCCAGGTTGTTGAATCGCGCTTCCAGCAAACTCACATCCTGGTCGGGGATGCCGGCGATAAGCAGCTCCTGCTCTTCTTCACTCGAACATGCAACCATCACTGCCAGTAAGGCAACGGCCAACACAACTACGATCTTTCCCATGATCCCTTGTAACTCTCCGTCGGTACGTGATGAAGTGCCGGTATGATACCGTCTCGTGATAGCTGGTATGAGAAACGATTACGAATTATCATTGAACCATGGACGTGAGCGCGCTGAGGAGCTTCGTTGCCGTATGCCGTTCCGGCAGCTTCCGGGAGGCAGCCCGTGAGCGGCATGTCAGTCAGCCAGGCGTGAGCCGGCACGTGCAACGGCTCGAATCAGAGCTTGGCGTGATCCTGCTGGCCCGCCACCGGAAGCGCGTGGTGCCAACCGCCGCGGGCAGCAGGCTCTTCGCTTACGCCGTGGACAGCCTTGCCGCACACGACCGCATCATCGAGTCGCTCGCACGGGATGATGCGGCGGTCGAAGGAGAGCTCCGCATCGCGGCCAGCACCGCACCGGGCGAATACCTGCTGCCAGGCCTGCTATCGCAGTTCACCGAGATATACCCCCGGGTGCGGCCACACGTTGCCGTCACTGACTCAGCATCGGCGACCGCACAGGTCGTGGATGGCCAGTCCGCACTGGGCTTCGTCGGGATGAAGGTGGCGCACCCGTCTCTCGAATGGACGGTCGTCGCTGAAGACGAGTTGGTCCTTGCGGTGCCCGGAAGGCACCCTTTCGCTGGCAGGACTTCGGTTGACGTGACCGAGCTGAGCGGTCTGCCGTTCATCGAGCGGGAACCCGGGTCGGGTACCTGGACCGGTCTTCGCGGCGCGTTGGAAAGAGCGGGTATCAAGGAGCCCGGATACATCCCGGTCATGGTCGTTAACTCGACCCACGCGACTTTGGCAGCCGTCAACAACGGCTTCGGGTTCAGCATCGTGTCGTCGCTCGCGGTCCACGAGCACGAGTTCGACCAGGTCTACCCGGCGCGCCTGACCGGCCTCGACACAGCCCGAAGCTTGTACATGGTTAGGCGGACCTCGCTCGATTCCTCCGTCGCCCAGGCCTTCGGAGATTGGGTGTTGACCCGCTTCGCAAAGGGGCGCGAGACGATAGAACAGGGGTTACTGCGATGACCGGTCGGTTCAGTGTCACGGTCTGCACTTCCGCGGACGAAGAACGCATGTTGGCGGTGCAGGAGATCGTTCGAGGCCTGACCGCTGAACCGAAGACGCTGAGTCCCAAGTTCCTCTATCACGAGGAAGGCTCCGAGCTCTTCGATGAGATTACGCACCTGGAGGAGTACTACCCCACCCGCATCGAGCGTTCGTTGCTCGATGGCTTCGGCGCCGGGATAGTTCAGGATGTCCGCCCCCAGGAGATCGTCGAGTTGGGGCCCGGCAACAGCGCCAAGAGCGGGACGCTTCTCGGTCCCGCCCTGCATGCCGGAACATTGAAGCGCTACATCCCGTTCGACATCAGCGAGTCGGCCGTACGGGAGGGTGCGCGAGCCCTGTTCGACATGTACCCACACTTAGGAGAGGTCGCCGCCGTCGTCGGGGATTTCGAGCGCCACCTCCCCGCCATACCCGATCCGCAGGGAACACGACTCATCGCTTTCCTGGGGTCCACGATCGGCAACCTGCACCCGGACGAGCGGAGCCGCTTCCTCGAGGAGGTCCGAGCGCTGATGCCCCGGACCGAGGACGCATTCCTCGTGGGTGCGGATCTCGTCAAGGACACAGGCATCATCGAGGCGGCCTACAACGACGCCAGGGGCATAACCGCCCTGTTCAACCTCAACTCCCTGAAGGCGGTCAACGATCTGCTGGGCACGGAGATCGACATCAGCCTGTTCAGACACCGCGCCTTCTTCAACGCCGAGCACTCGCGGATCGAGATGCATCTGCAGGCCGAGACCGACGTAGCGTTCACTCTGCCTGCAACCGGCGACGTGGTTCACGTCAGAGCGGGAGAAACGATCTGGACCGAGAGTTCCTACAAGTTCACGAAGGACAGCTTCGCCGGGGCGCTGCACGACGCAGGCTTCGGCAACGTCCGCTGGTTCACAGACCCTGACGAGATGTTTGCGCTGGTGCTTGCCCGACCGTGATGCGGCGTCACCCGCCGACGGACGCCGACTTCAAGCGGCGGTACGCCGCCACCACCGCCTCCCACGCCACCTGCGCTCGCTCTGAGCGTATCGCGGTCATCTGCTCGCCCGCGCGATAGCACCACGTCGATACGTTGGCCATCCCCGCTGCGGCCATCGCCTCTGCAGCCTGGCTGATCTCGTACTCCTGTCCCGCCGGTATCGAGAACGCCTGTAGCCACGCCATGGCTTCCTGGCCAGACTCGCGGCACGCGGCGACCGTCGCCACGCACGCCTCGTACACATAGGGGGAGACGGCTTGTCCGTGCGCTCGCCACAGCGGCGACACCGCGATTACGTCAGCCGCCCGGGCAGCCGTCATCTGCTCCGGGAGACTTGGCCCGGGGAGCACACCAACTGCGGTGCGCAGTCCAAGACCACGGGCGCTGCCGCACGCGTCCTCCAACAAGCGGACAAGACCCCGCTGCAGGGTTGTCCGTCCGTCCACCCGGCCTGCACCCCCCGGCTCATCCGCTGCGGAAAAGACAGATTGCGCTTCCCGGCAGACATCGCAGACGCATGCCTCCTGAGCGGGAACCAGCGGGTCGTCGAAGAACACAGCGTCGGCCTCTGCACTCGCAGCCGCCTCGACCCAGGTCTGAAGCAACTCACGAAAGGCGGGCGCGTTGGGACAGGCCACTGGGATCCGCTCGCGATCAGGTCGCACCTGCCAGGCCTCGGGATGCCGGAGCAGGAAGTCGCTGAACGCCTCGCCTGCGAAGAGGCCGCCAAGCCCCCAGCAGTCCAGCCAGGCCTCGAGCCCGGCCTCATGAGTGGCGTCCACCAGGGCGCTGATCTCGCCGGAGTGGAAGGCGAGGTCGTACTCGCTGAAGGTATGGACGACATAGTCGCACCCGGCTTCGACGATCTCAGGAAGGTCCCGTTCCGCGAAATGCCGGACGAACCGGTTGCCGAGATACGTAACGCCCAGTTGCATACGCGCGGCCCCGCGCTACTCGACGGTGACGCTCTTTGCCAGGTTACGCGGCTGGTCGACGTCGTTGCCCAGCAGGTCCGCCATCCGGTAGGCGAATAGCTGCAGCGGTACGACGGCTACCATCGGCTGCAGCAGGGGTGGACACTCCGGCATCCACAGCACGTCGTCCGCGTACGCCGTGGTCTCGGCGCTCCCCGCTGTCGCCGCGGCGATGACCTTCCCCCCGCGAGCGCGCACCTGCGACATGCTGATGAGCATCTTCTCGTACAGCACGTTGCGCGGCGCGACCGCGACCACCGGCGTCTCCTCGTCGATGAGCGCGATGGGGCCGTGCTTGATCTCCGCGGCCGGCATGCCCTCCGCGTGGATGTAGCTCGTCTCCTTCATCTTGTACGCGCCCTCGCGCGCCACAGGCTCCATCAGCCCCCGTCCCAGGAAGAGGAACCGCCGTGCGTTCATGTAACGCCGCGCGACCTCCTCCACGTCCCGTTCCGCCATCTCGAGCGCGGCTCCGAGCAAGGCTGGCAGACGCGTGATCTCCTCCACCGAACGCGCTGCGCTCTCCGCGTTCAGCGTGTCGCGCTGTTGCCCGAGTGCGCAGGCCGCGAGGTACATCACAACCATCGAATTGACCATCGTCTTCGTCGACGCGACGCCAACCTCGTGACCCGCGTGCATGAGCAGCGGGTACTCCACGGCGCGGGTGGCCTCGCTCTCCGGAACGTTGGTGATCACCGCGGTCCGCGCCCCGCGCATCCGCGCCTCGTGCAGCGCCTGCAGCGTGTCCGCCGTCTCGCCGGACTGTGTAACGCCCACGACCAGCGTGTGCCGGTCCAGCACCGGGTCGCGGTGGAGGAACTCGGCGGCGTTCTCTGCCCACGCCGGGATGCGGGCAAGCGTTTCCGCGTAGCGTGCGCCCACCATGCCCGCATGGACGCTCGTGCCCATGCCCAGGAACAGCACACGGGTCAGCGCCATCGCCTCCGCGTCGGTGAAGGGCAGCAGCAACTCGTCCAGCTGCGCTTCACCCTGTGAGAAGGCGATGCGTCCATGCAGCGCGCTCATCGCGGACTCCGGCTGCTCGTGTATCTCCTTCAGCGTGAAGTGCTTGTAGCCGCCCTTGGCAGCAGCCCCGCCGCTCACACCCACCGGGCGCAGCGCGCGCGTGGACGGGCGGCCGCCCAACGTCCGAAGCTCGAACCCCTCCGGCCGCACCACTGCCGACTCGCCCGGCTCCAGGAAGATCGCGGTTGACGTATAGGGCGTCAGCGCTGGCAGATCGCTTGCGATGAGCATCTCGCTGTCGCCCGAGCCCACGGCGATGCCGCCCGCATTGCCGATGCGCGCGACGACGATCGTCTCCGGCGTTCGTGCGTGCATGCACGCAATCGCATGTGCGCCGCGCAGCCGTCCCGCAGCGAGACGCACCGCCTCCTCGAACGGGAGCCCGTCCGCCAGCAGCTCCTCGATCGTGTGGGGGATGATCTCGGTGTCCGTCTGCGAATGGAACTGATGGCCGTTCGCGACCAGCCGCGCCTTGAGCTCCGCGTAGTTCTCGACGATGCCGTTGTGGACGACCACGATTTCGCCGGTGCCGTCCGTGTGCGGGTGCGCGTTGATGTTGGAGGCGGGCCCATGCGTGGCCCACCGCGTGTGGCCGATTCCCTGCCGTCCGGTGACGGGTTCGTTCTCCACCAGCCGCCGCAGATTATCCAGCTTCCCCGCCGCCCGCCGGATGGAGAGGTGCCCGAAATCGTCGACAACGGCGACGCCGGCGCTGTCGTACCCGCGATAGGAGAGCCGCGTGAGCCCATCCAGCAGGATGCTGGAGGCGTCACGAGGACCGGTGTATCCGAATATCCCGCACATACGACAGAGAGGAGTGTAGCACTCGCCCGTCACCGCTGGGTGAAGGCGTTGGTCTCCTCCCCCCTCGATGCTTGATCCCTTCCCCCTTGATGGGGGAAGGCTAGGATGGGGGTGATGGCCGCGTGCCCCCTTTGCCCTGCGTACGAACAGCGCCATCTGCCCCTTGTGCAAGCGAAACGCCCCTGCCTACCCTGTTCCTGGGCCCCGACCTCCGCCTTCGCACCCCACGGAAGACCCTGTTGCAGATCGTTGCATTCCCGTTGCTCTTCCGTTGCTTTCCGTCCGCATCACCGGTGCGGATCGCAGCCCGCTTGTTGCAATAAAGGGCCCGAACCACGAGAGAAGTACGCCTGATGCAGCAGAAAGCACCAGAAAACAGAAAAACGCGCCTTCACGACCCCCGCAGTCCTTCGCCCCGAGGTTGGCGATTGAGTTTGGTGGGGTTACTATCCTGGCGGCGCGCTATGGAGAGTCCCCCTATGTAGGGACTCCGTTCGACGGGATAGACCCGGCGTCCGTCAGCCGGACGCCGCTGGCCCAAGTGGCCTTGAGGAGGGCAACATGGCACGAGGTCCAGTGATTGACGCGGACGGCCACATTCTGGAGCGAGCCCAGGATGTGTGGCGGTACATCGAGCCGCCATTCGATAAACGTGGGGGCGGCCTCTGGCCGGGAGGTCATCCGTGGGATGCCGAGCTGGCCGGGACGCTGACCAACCACGATTACAAGGACGGAGGTCTGGAGCCCGAGCGCCAGGTAGAGACGTGGCTGCGCATCGCTGACCGGGAGAACATCGAAACCGCGGTCCTCTTCCCCACCGGCTCCGGACACGTCGCCTACATCCCAGAGCCCGAGTGGGCGATCGCGGTCTCGCGCGCGACCAACACCCACTTCGCGACTGACTACGGCGCAGCATCGCCGCGCCTCCGCCCTGTGGGCGTCCTGCCCATGCGCGACCCGCATGCAGCAGCGGAAGAACTCCGCCGGGCGGTCACGGAACTGGGGCTGGTCAGCTTCGAGATCCTCTCGCAGGGGCTTACGATGGGATTCGGCGACCCCTTCTATGACCCCATCTTCGCCGAGGCCGAGCGCCTTGGCGTGCCCCTCTGCATACACGGCACGCGCTCCAGGCCGGAGGAGGTGGGCGCCGACCGGTTCAAGACGTTCGCCGAGGTGCACACCTACGTCTTCCCCGCGTCCGTCACCCTGCACTTCGTCAGCGTCATGGCGAACGGGGTGCTCGAGCGCTTCCCGAAGCTGAAGCTCGCCTTCCTCGAAGTCGGCGCGACATGGCTGCCCTACTGGCTGGACCGCCTGGACGAGCACTGGGAACTCCGTGGCGCCGTGGAGTTGCCGCATGCCACGAAACGGCCAACGGACGCCTTCCGCGAGCACGAGATCTACGTGAGCGTGGAGCCGGAGGAGACGTTGCTTCCCCAGACCATCGAACACCTCGGAGACGACCACTTCCTGTTCGCATCCGACGTTCCCCACTGGGATGCCCGGTTCCCCGAGAACCTCGAATACCTCGAGTCTCGGCAGGACATCTCTGCAGCGAGCCTCCGGAAGATCACGTACGACAACGGGAAGCGCCTCTTCGGGCTCTAGCCTTGCTCAACGCTGAGGGACGGCCCTCGGCTCCACGGGCTGCAGCACCCCGATGTAGGGCAGATTGCGGTAGCGCCCGCCGTAGTCCAGCCCGTAGCCGATGACGAACTCGTCCGGCACCTCGAAGCCCACGTAGCCTATGGGCACGTCCGCCATCCGGCGCACGGACTTGTCGAGCATCGTACAGACGCGCACACTCGCTGGACCCTTCGCCTGCAGGTACTCCAGCAGATAGCGCAGCGTGAGTCCGGTGTCCACGATGTCCTCGACGATGATCACGTGCCGCCCTTTGAGCTCCGTCATCACGTCGCGGATGACGTCGATGCTCTTCTCCCGCTCCTCGCCGTAGTGTGTGATCTCCATGAACTCGACCTGCACCGGCAGGTTCATGGCCCGCATGAGGTCCGCCATGAACACGACCACGCCCCGGAGGATGCCGATGAGCACCGGCTCTTCCCCTGCATAGTCCTCAGTGATCTGAGCGCCGAGCTCCCGTACGCGACTCTGCACGGTAGCCTCGTCGAACAGCACGCGCTCCGTCCCCTCGACCGATACCTCCGAGAGTGGACCGAAACCGTACTTGCCCATCAGCCGCATCAGGTCCCGCCGGTAAAGCAGTTGGACGTTCACCTCCGGATACATCTCCCGCACGTGCCGGAGCTTCCGGTTCTTCTGGGTGACGAGGTTCTGCTTCATCGTGGTCAACTCGAAGTACTGGTCGTACTCCGGCAGGTAGAAGTCCGGCGTGAACATCTCCACGACGCGGCTCCCGTCCCACCGCAGGGGGAAGGAGCGCGGTTCGTAGAGGTAGTTGATGTGGTAGTAGTCGAGAAGGTCCGCGAATTCCTTCTCGCTCGGGTGCATGAAGGCCTTGGTGGGAGCCACCTCGTCCGTATCACGACGGCTGCCACGACGCCCTCTCCTCGCTCCGCCTGCGTCCCAGTCCCGCTCTGTCCCTCGCGGCTCATTCGATGGAGGAGGCATTCCAAGCGCGGCGCGTTCCGCGGTCTGCCTGCCACGGCCGCGACGACGTGACGGGGTTCGTTGCGCTTCCCCAGGACCAGCATCCTCCGCTGGACGCTCGCTTACCTCCTCAGCCGGCTGCGCGGCAGCGATGCCAGGCGAACGGCGTCCCCGACGACGTGTCGATGCCCGCTGCGGCTCCTCAGATGCCGCGTCCTGCACAGGTGCTTCGCTTGCCTCATCGGACGGAGGCGCGCCAGCTATCCCGGGTGAACGACGCCCACGGCGGCGCGTAGGTGCGCGCTGCGGTTCCTCGGCAGCATCCTCTGCAGGCGCTTCGCTCACTTCCTCCGAAACAGGTGCAGCAGCTATGCCGGGAGAACGACTCCCACGGCGACGCGTGGGGGCGCGCTGTGGTTCCACGACAGCAGCATCGTCTGCAGGCGCTTCGCTCACTTCCTCCGAAACAAGTGCAGCAGCGATTCTAGGCGAACGACGCCCGCGACGCCGCGCCGGTGCCCGCTGCGGCTCCTCGGGTGCAGTGTCGTCCTGCGCAGGCGATTCGCTTGCCTCATCGGACGGCTGCGCAGCGGCAATGCCCGGCGAGCGACGCCCGCGACGCCGCGCAGGCGCGCGCTGAGGTTCTTCCGGAGCGGCCGATGATTCGTTCACCGCATCGGCCGTAGGCCCGCTTTCGGTTGTGGCGTCCGCTGTACGGCCACGTGTGGCCCTGCGCCGCCGAGGGCGTGGTTCCGGGTCCTCGGGGGGGTCTGCCTGCTGGGGATCCTGCACCATCTTGTCAGACCTCTCGTTCCAGGTTTGTCAGATTCATAGCGTGGAGTGCTGCTCTTCCACCCGTAGCGCGCCGCGTACGTACTCCGCCGTGGTTGCGACGTTGTAGTCCGAGCCGCCCAACACCAACGCTTCGACCGCTGCCCGCGCCGTGTCCATGGAGGTATAGCACGGTATCCTGCGCTCCGTCGCCGCCCTGCGTATCTCGAAGCCGTCGCGCAACGCCTGCGCGACCTCCTCAACCGTGTTCAGCACAGCATCCACCGTCCCGTCCGCCACGACGGAGTAGGCGTTGGGATGAGGCTCAGCCACTTTGTTCACTTCGTTGACCGTCAGCCCGAGCCCGCGCATCAGCGCAGCAGTCCCGCGCGTCGCATACAGTTCATAGTCCATCGAACCCAGCATCTTCAACCACGCAACGGCGTCAGATTTGTCCCTGTCCGCAATGGTGATGAGGATGCGGCCGGAAGGCGGCAGCATGAGCCCTGCGGCCATCAGAGCTTTCGCAACCGCAGGCCGGACGCTCACGTCTATGCCCATAACCTCGCCGGTGGACTTCATCTCCGGGCCCAGGTACGTGTCCACTCCTGCGAGCTTTGACATGGAGAATACCGGCGCCTTCACGCTGGCCATGGGCGGGTCCGGCTGCAGTCCGCCGGTGTAACCCTGCTCTGCGATCGAGCGTCCGAGCATCACGTTCGTAGCCAGTTGCACCATCGGGATGCCGGTAACCTTGGAGATGAACGGCACCGTGCGGCTCGACCTGGGGTTGACCTCGATGACGTAGACCGACGACAGCCCGCTGTCGGCAGCAACCGTCAGGCCGAACGGTCTGCTCTCGTCCACGATGACATACTGGATGTTCATCAAGCCGCGCACACCAATGGCGAGCCCGATGCGTGCGGTGTAGTCGACGAGCAGGTCCCGTTCGTGCTCCGATATCCCTTCCGCGGGGTAGACCGCCATCGAGTCCCCGGAGTGGACGCCCGCGCGCTCGATATGCTCCATGATGCCAGGGATCAGCACCTGCTCGCCGTCCACGACCGCATCCACCTCCACCTCACGCCCCTGCAGGTACTTGTCGATCAGGATGGGGTGGCCCGGCGCCGCCTCGAACGCGCGCGACAGGTAGCGCCGGAACTCCGTCATGTTGTCCACGATCTCCATCGCCCGACCGCCGAGCACGTAGCTCGGCCGCACCACCAGTGGAAAGCCGAGCCGCTCCGCTATCGCGTTCCCCTCGTCGAGCGAGGTCGCCGTGTCGCCCATCGGCTGCGGTATGCCGAGGCTCTCCATGAGGTTGCCGAACCGCTCGCGGTCGGAGGCGATGTCTATCGCATCCGCGGACGAACCCAGGATGGGCAACCCTGCCGCGCCGATCGACTGGCTCAGGTTGATGGCAGTCTGTCCGCCGAACTGCACGACAGACGGCGGGTACTTCCCATTCACGCCCTCGTTCTCGATGATGTCCCGGACGCTCTCCTCATCGAGAGGCTCGAAATAGAGGCGGTCGCTCGTGTCGAAGTCGGTCGAGACCGTCTCCGGGTTTGAGTTGACCATGATGGAGTTGACGCCCGCGTCGTCCAGTGCCCACGCCGCGTGGACCGAGCAGTAGTCGAACTCGATGCCCTGCCCGATGCGTATCGGCCCGCTGCCGATGACGACGGCCTTCTCTCCTTGCAGCGGCTCCGCTTCGTTCTCCTGCTCGTAGGTGCTGTAGAAGTACGGCGTCACCGCCTCGAACTCGGCGGCGCATGTGTCCACCATCTTGTAGACCGGTCGCAGACCGAACCCCTGCCTGAGCGCTCGCATCTCCTCGTGCGTCCTGCCCGTGAGCGCAGCGATGACTTCGTCCGGCATCCCCAGCCGCTTGGCGTCCCACAGCAGCTCGCGGGACATCGTTTCGGAGCGAAGCCGCTCCTCCATTTCGATGATGCGCAGGAGGCCGTGCAGGAACCAGGGATCGACGTGTGTCGCCTGCGCCAGCGCGTCGGGGGTCATGCCTCTGCGGAGCGCGGCGGCCATAGCCCACAGCCGCTCATCCGTCGGTTCGAGCGGAAGCTCCTCGGCTGCAAGTCCGTCCCACTCCGGCGACTCCCACAGCAGCGTACGGCCACCGAGCTCTATCGAGCGCACCGCCTTCTGCAGCGCAGCCTCGAACCCCCGGTCGATCGCCATCACTTCGCCCGTCGCCTTCATCTGCGTCCCGATAACACGATCGCCCCGTGCGAACTTGTCGAACGGCCATCGCGGCGACTTGATGACGCAGTAGTCGAGCGCAGGCTCGAATGCGGCCCTCGTGCGCTGCGTCACCGCGTTCGGGATCTCATCCAGCCTCCGCCCGACCGCTATCTTGGCCGCAACGCGTGCGATGGGATAACCCGTCGCCTTGGACGCCAGCGCGGAAGAGCGGCTCACACGCGGGTTCACCTCGATGACGAAATACTGCATCGGGTCGGGTACGCCGCCCGGCAGCACCTCGCCGACGGTCGGATGCGGCGACAACCCGAACTGGATATTGCATCCGCCCTCGATGCCCAGTGCCCGGATGATGCGGATGCTCGCGGAGCGGAGCAGCTGGTACTCCTTGTCCGAGAGCGTCTGGCTCGGCGCGATGACGATGCTGTCTCCGGTGTGGACGCCCATCGCGTCCAGGTTCTCCATGTTGCATATCGTGATGCATGTGTCGGCAGCGTCGCGCATCACCTCGTACTCGACCTCGCGCCAGCCGCGCATCGAACGCTCCACCAACACCTGGTGGATGGGGCTGGCCGCGAGCCCGCTCGTGACCACCGTCTCCAACTCCTCCATCGTCGTGGCGAATCCCCCGCCCGTTCCGCCCAGCGTATACGCCGGCCGCACCACCAGCGGCAGACCCAGCTCGCGCCCCACCCGCATCCCTTCTTCCAGCGAGTTCGCTATCTCGCTCGGCGGGGTGGGTTCTCCCAGCCGGTTCAGCAGGTCTCGGAAGAGTTCGCGGTCCTCTGCCGTCTTGATCGTCTCGATGGAGGTGCCGAGCAGCCGGACGTCGTACCTGTCGAGCACCCCTGCCTCGTGCAGCGCGACTGCAAGGTTCAGCCCTGTCTGGCCTCCGAGTGTCGGCAGCAGGCCCTCCGGACGCTCCCGCGCGATGATGCGCTCTATCACCTCGACCGTCAGCGGCTCGATGTAGACCGCATCCGCCACCCCGTCGTCCGTCATGATGGTCGCAGGATTGGAGTTCACGAGGACGACGGAGATGCCCTCCTCGCGCAGCGACTTGCACGCCTGTGTCCCCGCATAGTCGAACTCGGCCGCCTGGCCGATGACGATCGGCCCGCTGCCGATGACGAGCACTTTGTGGAGTCCGGAGGTTGTGTCGTGGTTCTGCACGCTAGCTCTTCACCATGTCCAGGAAGCGGTCGAAGATGTACTCGTTGTCGAGCGGTCCCGGCGATGCCTCCGAGTGGTACTGGATGGTGAGCACCGGCAGCTCGCGGTGCCGGATGCCCTCGATCGTTCCGTCGTTCAGGTTCCGGTGCGTCACGTCGATGGCGCCCGGCAGCGCCTCGTCGGAGACGGCGAACCCGTGGTTCTGCGCGGTGATGTAGACGCGCCCGGTGGCGATGTCCTGCACCGGATGGTTGCCCCCCCGGTGTCCGAACTTCAGCTTGTACGTCTCCGCGCCAAGCGCGCGGGCGATGATCTGGTGCCCCAGGCAGATGCCGAGCGCAGGGACCCGCTCGATGACCGCGTGCGCCGTCTCGACGGTCGGCGCGTTGTGCACCGGGTCCCCCGGCCCCGGCGAGAAGACGACGCCGTCCGGGTTGTCGCGCAATACCTCGTCCGCCGTGGCCGCTGCGGGATACACCCGCACCCGGCACCCGCGCTGCGTCAGCAGCCGCAGGATGTTGTACTTCACGCCGCAGTCCACCACCGCGATGCGCCTGCCGCCCACACCGCTCCACTCATACGCCTCATCAACCGTCACGCGGTCGACGAAGTTCACCGTGTCGTATGAAGGCAACGACGCCAGTTCACGAAGCGCCACCTGCGGATCGCGCGAGGTGAGCACGCCCATCATGACTCCGTGGGAGCGGATGCGCCGGGTGATGGCCCGCGTGTCCACGCCCCAGATGCCCGGGACGCCCTCATCGGCGAGGTACGTGTGAATCGTGCGCGTCGAGTCGTAGTGGCTCGGCGTGGACGAGTGCTCGCGCACCACGAACGCCGCAACCTTGATGTCCTTCGATTCCGAGTCCGAACCGTTGATGCCGTAGTTCCCCTGCATCGGGTACGTCGGCACGAGGATCTGCCCTGCGTAGGAAGGGTCGGTCAGCATCTCCTGGTAGCCGGACATGCTCGTATTGAAGACCACCTCGCCAAAAGCATCGCGCTCGGCCCCGAACGCATAGCCCTCGTACACCGTCCCGTCGCTCAGCACGAGATACGCCGCCGTCACTGCCCCACCTCCCCGAACGCGATCTGTCCGCCCGCGATAGTCATCCTCACCCTGCCCTGCAGCGTCTGTCCGGCCAGCGGAGTGTTCTTCCCCTTTGACGCGAACCGGCTCACATCAACCGTCCAGCGCTCCTCCGGGTCGAACAGCACAACGTCCGCGGGCGTGCCGACTGCCAGCGAAGCCAGGTTCGCAAAACGCTCACCCAGCACCGACGCCGGCCCCACCGTGAGCCGCGCAACGAGCGTCGACAGGTCTATCGCGCCCGATCGCACGAGGCTCATCAGCGAACCGAACGCCGTCTCGAGCGTGGATATGCCGACAGCCGCCTCGTCGAACGGCGTCGCCTTGTCACCGAACGTATGCGGCGCATGGTCGGTGGCCACGGCGTCTATCGTGCCGTCACGCAACCCTTCCACCAGCGCCTCGCGATCGGTGCGCGACCGCAGCGGAGGGCTGACCTTGGCCCGCGTTTCATATGCGGCAAGCGTGAGCGATCCGGCTATGCCGTCCGCCGAGCCATTCGCGCCGAGCACCCACTCGTCCGTCATCGTCAGATGATTGGGCGTCACCTCTGCCGTCACGCGCAGCCCGCGGCGCTTGGCATTCCGCACCATCTCCACGCCGCCTGCCGTACTGATGTGCGCCGCGTGGAAGTGTCCACCAGCTAGGCCGAGCAGCGCGATGTCTCGCGCTACGATCGATTCCTCCGCAGCCGACGGATACCCCGCGAGCCCTAGCCGCGAGGCGACCGCCCCCTCGTGCATGCCCAGCCCGGCCGTGATGGAGTGGTCCTCGCAGTGGTCCATCACCGGCAAGCCGAGTTCGCCCGCGTAGAGGAGCGCGTGCTCCATGAGCAGCCCCGTCGCGACCGGGCTGCCGTCGTCCGTGAACCCGACGACCCCCGCACGCGCGAGCTCCTCCATGTCCGTCAGTTCGACGCCCTTGCGCCCCCGCGACACCGCGCCGAACGCCAGCACCCGCACGGGCCCGGCCTCTTTCGCACGGTGCGCGATGAAGTCGACAACCGCCGCCGTGTCTATCGCCGGCGACGTATTCGGCATCGCGCAGACCGTCGTGAATCCTCCGGCTGCGGCAGCCGCAGTGCCGGTCTCGATGGACTCCCTGTCCTCAAACCCCGGCTCGCGCAAGTGCGTGTGCAGATCGATGAACCCCGGCGCAGCGACGAGCCCCTTCCCATCGAGTACGAGCGCGTCCGCGGGAGCCGTCTCCGGCGCATCCGCGATAACGCCGTCCCGCATGAACAGGTCGCCCGTGCGGTCCGACCCTGAGGCCGGGTCGATGATCCGCGCGCCGGTGATGAAGATTGGCCTGCTCACTCCGCCGCCTCTTCCTGTCCGCCGGTGAGCAACTGGTACAGCAGCGCCATCCGCACCGCGACTCCGTTCGTCACCTGCTCCTCGATCTGCGAGCCCGGCCCGTGCGCGAGCGACGACGCTATCTCCACGCCTTCGTTCATCGGACCAGGATGCATGAGCAGCGCGCCTGGCTTCGCCCTGCGATAGCGCGCCTCGGTGACCTGCCACCGGCGCGTGTATTCGCGCATGCTCGGCAGCATGCCCGCGCCCTGCCGCTCCTGTTGGATGCGCAGCGCTATCACTCCGTCTGCGTCTTCCATCGCTCGGTCGAGGTCGTGTTCGACGCTGACGCCCTGCAGGCTCTCCCTTTCCCCGCCGCGCAGCAGGTCCAGCGGGATGAGCGTCGGAGGGCCGCACAGCACAACCGACGCCCCGAGCGCTTGCAGGCCGAACACGTCCGACCGCGCAACGCGGCTGTGCAGCACGTCGCCCACGATGACGACCCGCTTGCCCTCGAGTCCGCCGATGTGGTGGCGCATCGTCATCAGGTCGAGCAGTGCCTGCGTGGGGTGCGCGTGGCGTCCATCGCCCGCGTTCACCACGCCCATCCGTTGGAGGTTGCGGGCCAGGAAGTACGGCGCACCCGAGTGCGGGCTGCGGATGACGATGAGGTCCGCCTGCATCGCCTGGAGCGTGAGCGCCGTGTTCAGCAACGATTCGCCCTTCTCCGCGCTGCTGCCGGAGCCGCTGATGTTGATAACGTCCGCGCTCAGCATCTTGCCTGCCTGCTCGAACGACACCCGCGTCCGGGTGCTCGGCTCCAGGAAGAGCGTCAGCACCACCTTGCCCCGCAGCGACGGCGCCTTCTTGATGCTCCTGCTCAGCAGTTCGCGCATCGCTTCCGCCGAGTCCAGCAGCGCTGTTATCTCGTCACGCGAGAAGTCGTCCAGGTCCAGCACGTGCCTGCGACGATGCGGTGCCTCCGACTGCATCACGACCGCGCTCTGCTCCTGTGCGTGCGTCGTCATGTCGACACCGCCTTCGTGCGCTCGACGATCCCCACTTCTTCCACGCCGTCGATCTCGCTGACCCGCACTTCCACTATCTCGTCGAGCGACGTGGGAACGTTCTTCCCCACGTAGTCGGCCCGGATGGGTATCTCGTGGTGCCCGCGGTCCACCAGGACGGCGAGCTGCACGACGCGCGGCCTCCCGAGGTCCATCAGCGCATTGAGCGCGGCGCGGGTGGTGCGCCCGGTGAACAACACGTCGTCCACCAGCACCACCGCCTTCCCCTCGATGCCGGAGGGCATCTCGGTGGGACGCACGAGGGGCTGCGGACGGCTCGTCAGATCGTCGCGATACAGGTTGATGTCCAGCGCCCCGACCGGAACGCTCGCCTCTTCGAACGAAGCGATGGCGTCGGCGATGCGCCGCGCAAGGGGCACGCCCCTGCGCCGTATCCCCACCAGCGTCAGACCCTCGAGTCCCTTGTTGGACTCAACGATCTCATGCGCGATGCGCGTCAGCGCCCGCCGCATCTCCTCGCCGGTGAGGATGAGCCGTCCTTCTGCCAAGAAAAAAACCTCTTGCCCGCTGGCAAGAGGTCTCGTCTCATACACCGGGACGTATCCGCGTCCCGAGTCTCACGTTACCTTACCTTGCCAGCCTCACGGGACTGGATTTAAAGGTCGGTTGCGGTGCAACACCGTACTGGAAGTATAGGCCGCGCGGCCCCGGCCGTGCAACCGCCGCCCCACGTGATGCGCGACGAGAGCAGGATCACTCTCCCCTGCGAGGACAGGGTTGCGGTGAACCAGAAGGGAGGTGTGGGAATTCTGGTGTAGGGGCACCTCTTGTGGGTGCCCTGCCCCGGGGAGTGCAGAGGGGCGGGGCCCCTCTGCCGGGGGCGTGGGGGTGTCCCCCACAAGCGTACCGGGCGGGTGGGTGGGAAGAAACTGCACCCGCCAAGCCAAACTCAAGGCCGCTAATTCTCGGAGAACCCGTGCGAAGGCCGGCGTCGACTGCGCCGCTCCAACTGCTTGCGGGCGTCCTTCAGCAGCTCCAACTCATCCCAGAGCCGGTCGAACGCTGGCTGCTCCAGCAGCTTCTGCTGCACTCCGAGGTTGCCCTGGAATATCTGCGCCACCTGGTAGGAGAGCACCTCCGGATCGTCCGGAAAGTTGACCTCCCGCACGTAGCCGCCGCGCGAGGCGACCAACTGCCGCACGAACGAGGCCGCGTCGAAGCGAACGTTCTCCACCAACGACGGGTCCACCATCTCGTGGCTTTCGTCTTGCAGGTACTCCACGTCGGCAGCGAGGTAGGCGTTGTCGCGCAGGAACTCCCGGACCTTGAAGCGGCGACCGCCGACCGCAACGACGCTCAACCGTCCGCCCCCCGCCTCGCTCGTCGTCATGATGTGAGCGGTCGTGCCGGTCTCGAACGGCGTTACCTCGTTCGTCCCCACCTCGCCGCCTTCCTTGAGCAGCAGCACGCCGAACGGTTCGTCGTTCGACAGGCACTCGTCGGTCAGTTGGAGGTAGCGCGGCTCGAACACGACGAGCGGCAGCTCCATCCCCGGGTACAGAACGACGGCCTGCAGAGGGAAGAGGCGGAGATAACCGGTTTCAGCGCTTTCGGCCATGCCGAGAGTGTACAGGCGCAGCCTCGTGCGTCAACCGCCCTTGTCCCCGGATCACTGGTCCCCGACGGTGCGAACGTTGATGTCGTTCGGTATGCCGCCCGCGCCGATGCGCGTCGCCCCGAACACGACGACTCGGTCGCCGGGTGCGACTGCGCCGCGTTCGCGGAGTGTGGCGAACGCCTGCAGCACGCGCGTCTCGGTGCGATCGGAGAGGTCCGCATGGATGGGGCGCACGCCATAGCAGAGAGCCAGCCCGTTGCAGACCGCGGGGTCGGGCGTGAACGCGTAGACGGGGGCCTTCGGCCGCAGGTGGGAGATCGTCTTCGCCGTGTGGCCGGACTGCGTGAACACCACCAGCGCCTCGGCCTGCAGCCGCTCCGCTACGAAGCGCGCGGCCTCGGCCATCGCGTGGGACTCGTCGTGCGGGTGCTTGACGTGGAACGGCGTTTCGGCAGTCTCAGCCTGCAGCGCGATGCGGCCCATCGTCGCTATCGCTTCCACCGGGTACTGCCCGACTGCCGTCTCCTCGGAGAGCATCACCGCGTCCGTGCCGTCGAGGATAGCGTTGGCGATGTCGCTCGCCTCTGCTCGCGACGGGATGGGGCTGTCCATCATCGAACCCAGCATCTGCGTAGCCGTGATGACAGGCTTCCCTGCCTCGTTCGCCTTGCTGATGATGAGCTTCTGCAGCAGCGGCACTCGCTCCGGCGAGACCTCCACTCCGAGGTCTCCCCGCGCGACCATGATGCCGTCCGATTCTTCGATGATGTCATCGAGGTGCTCGATCGCCATCGGGTGCTCGATCTTCGAGATGATGGGCGACGCCGAGCGCATCTTCTGCAGCAGCTCCCGGCAGGAGCGCACGTCGTCGCCGCTGCGGACGAAACTCATCGCGACGTAGTCCACGCCGATGAACACGCCGTAGGCCAGGTCCTTCCGGTCCTTCTCGGTCAGCGGGTCAGCCGTAACCCTGGAGTCCGGCAGGTTGACGCCCTTGTGCGACGTCAGCACGCCGCCTGAGATGACGGAAGCGCGCATGTCGCCGCCCTTCACCTCGGTGAGGCGCAACACGAGGTTCCCGTCCGCGATGAGGATGCGGTCTCCTACGCTGACGTCGCTGGCGAGCCGCGGGTACGGGATAGCGACCGAGCCCTGCGTCGTTGGCACGTCGTCGCACAGGACGCGCACCGTCTCCCCCGGTGTGAGCCGGACGCCGTCGGGGTCCTCCACGAGGCTTGTGCGCAGGCGCGGCCCTTGGATGTCCTGCAGCAGGGCGACGGTGCGTCCGATCTCGGCACTGACGGCCCGGATGCGCGGAACGGTCTGCTCCAGCTCCGCATGCGTGGCGTGGGAGAAGTTGAGGCGGAAGACGTCCACTCCTGCCGCGATGGCCTGCCGCAGATGCTCATCCGAGGCGACCGCAGGCCCAAGCGTGGCGACGATCTTTGTGTGGCGCGGAAATCCGTTCATACTCGTAGATGATAGCCCCGCCGGTTCACATCAGGAACCACCTACCGTGACATCCGCCCCTTACCCGGTTGCCCCTGCCTCCGCTACGCTGTCTGTATGACTGACCCTCAGGCCCGACCTATAGACCCCGTCTATGGCTGGCAACCGCACCCATCGACAACGCCTATGACTCGGGCTCGAACTTTTGAAAACATTGGCATTCTTGAGATTCTTGATGCTCGGAAGCCCGGGAAGCAGGCCACGGCCACGAAAGCGCTCCGATCAAGGATCTCAAGGATGCCAAACGGCATGGCCGGTTTACTCGTAAGCCGCCGATCAAGGGTGCCAGGTTTCGGCGGGGTTGGCATTCTTGATGCGCCCCGTACGCCGTCAGCCCCGGTTAATCTAGGTTGGGCGAAGGATGTGGTAAAGTTGCGCACGAGAGGGCGCTTCCCAACATGGAGCCGGACGCTCCGAGCGCGATGCGCCATGATTCGGATGAGGCCGCGATGGGCGAGCTTCCCGCATCATCAAGACATACACGGAGGGAGAGCACATGTATGACGTGCTCGTCGTTGGCGGCGGGATAGCCGGGCTCCGCGCCGCGGTGGCGGCGAAGGGAGCAGGCGCATCGGTAGCGCTGATCACCCAATCGCACCCCACCCGCAGTTACTCGGTCACCGTGCAGGACGGCATCAACGCGCCGGCCAACGCCGATGGCCGCGAGAGCCACATCAGCGAAACGCTAGCCGCCGGAGCGGGACTGAACGTCGCTTCGGTGGTCGAAAGCGTCTGCAGCGAGGCAGCAGGCCTCGTCGAAGAGCTCGACCGCATGGGCGTGCCCTTCAACCGCGTCGGCTCCGTCATAGACCGGGCGAGCGTCTCCAGCTCTGGCGACTCCCGGGCTGCCTTTGTAAACGACATCACCGGCCTCGCCGTCACGCAGACCCTCTGGGAACAGGCCATCGGCGCGGGCGTTGATATCTACGAAGAGTGGATCGCTCTCTCGCTGGTCATAGAGAACGGAGAATGTGCGGGCGTCGTCGCGCTCCAACTCGCAACTGGCGAGGTGGAGCCGTTCCGCGCGAAGGGCGTCGTGCTCGCTACAGGCGGGCCGCGCCGCGCATTCGAGCCCAGCACCGCATCCCTGCTGTGCAGCGGCTCCGGCATCGCACTCGCGTACGGGGCCGGTGCGGCGCTCGCGGACATGGAGTTCGTCCAGTACTACCCCGCAGTGTTGAGCGGCAGCCGCCTGGCTCTCTCCCCGCTGCTGCTCGGAGCGGGCGCAGTGTTGGAGGACGGCAACCTCCAGCTGAACGGGGCCCCGGACAACGCGCAGTTAGAGGCACGATTCCCTGACACGCTGCTCCGCGTGGATGCGCTCGCCGGTGTGAACCTGCTCGAGGCTCCCGCGCCGGTGCATCCGGGGATGTCCCGGCTGCTCGGCGGCATCGACGTAACGGTGCAGGGAGAGTCCTCCCTGGCAGGACTCTTCGCAGCCGGTGAATGCGCGGGCAACGGCTTCCACGGCGCACAGGGGCTGGACGGCAACTTCCTCCTCGCGTCGATCGCCTCCGGCAAGAGTGCCGGGCTCGCGGCAGCTGCGCAGGTGCGCCCATTCGGCGACAGCGCCGCCGGTGAGCAGGCCGCGGGTGCCGTGCGCTCGGAGTTGGACGCTGCGCTGGGCCGCCCCGGTGGGGCGCCCGTCGCCGCATTGCGAAGCGAGTTGGCGTCGCTCATGCATGAGAAGGTGGGCGAGAGCCGCGACGGCACCGGCCTCGGCGAAGCCTTGCAACGCATACGCGCGATGCGCGAGGAGCACGCGCAACTCGGCGCGGGCTCCAACACCCGTGACTACAACTTCGGCCTCGTCCAGTACCTGGAAGTGGGCTGGCTGCTGGACGCCGCGGAAGCAATCGCCGCGAGCGCCCTGGAACGCACCGAGAGCAGGGGTGTCCACAAGCGTACCGACCATCCGGCACAGGACGACCAGCAGAGCACTCGCCTTCGGGTCACGAAGGGCGAGAGCGGAGCACAGGTGAGCAGGGAGACCGCTCCCGCATAGCAGAGACGCAGCGAGCGTAGAGATTCGCAGAGAGGAGTCGCGCAGATGGAGATCACCTTCAAGTTTCAGCGCGGAGGCACGCGGGCACAGCCCGAGTACGTCGACTACCAGATAGACGTGCCGCCTGAGATGACTGTCTTCGATGCGCTCGTTGCCGTGCGCGAGACCCAGGACGGCACGCTCGCCTTCAGGGGCAACTGCTCCGTCGGCTTCTGCGGCGACTGTACCCTCAGCGTCAACGGTGCGCAGAAGGTCACCTGCCTCATCAACGTCGGCAAGACCCAGAAGGAGGGCGTCATCACCGTCCAGCCGATCCGGTACGCGCCGGTCGAGAAGGACGTGATGCACGACATGCGCAAATTCCTCTGGGACAAGGTCGATGTCTTCGCTCGCGGCGTCGTTCCCAACGGTGGCCACCCCGTTACTGACGAGGAGCTCCGTCCCGTCCGCAAGGCGATGCGCTGCACCACCTGCGGCCTCTGCGACGAGGGGTGCACGGTGATAGACGTGAACCTCGACTTCTACGGCCCTGCGGCGCTCACCAAGCTCTACCGATTCGCGTTCGACCCCCGCGACGGCATCACCTCCGAGCGCCTGCGTGAAGGCAGCGAGGTCCACGGCATCTGGGACTGCGTCCACTGCTGGGAGGCGACGGAGCACTGTCCGTTCGGACTGGAGCCCACGCACCTCATCATGGACACGAGGGACCGGGCTGTCGCTCACGGCATCAAGTCCGGCTACGGCAACAAGATGCTGGAGCGTCACTACGACGCGTTCGAGGAGTCCATCTCCCGCAAGGGCTGGCTCGACGAGCGCTCCGTCGCGCTCCAGACCTACGGCGGCCTCATCAAGGGCGGGATCAAGACACTCCCCCTCGGCCTCCGCGCCCTCCGGAAGGGCAAGGCAACCCTGAAGCCGCACTACAAGCGGCCGGGGGCTGAGCACATCCGGAGGATCTTCGACCGATACAACCGCGACAACGCGGAGCTGCGAAAGGAGAAGTAGCGATGAGCCACCGGTTCGCCTTCTACCCCGGATGCGTTTCCAAGGGCTTCTGCCCGGAACTCTACGACTCGTTCGTTCGGGTCGCAGCCGAGTTCGACATCGAAGTGGAAGAGTTGAAGGACGTCGGCTGCAGCGGCGCGGGACTCATCCCGGCTGAGATATCCGACCCTATCAACGCTCGCACGCTCGCCAAGGCGGAGGCCATGGGCCTCTCCCTGCTCACCATCTGCAGCACCTGCCAGGGCGTCATCGGCGGGAGCGCGCTCAGGCTGACCGACCCCGCCTACCGCGCCCGCATCAACCGTGAGCACCTGGCAGATCAGGGACTCGAATACAAGGGCACGACGGACGTGAAGCACTTCCTCTGGGCGCTCGTCGAGGACGTGGGACTGGACGTCGTCCAGAGCAAGATCAAGCGCCCGCTGGACGGGCTCGGCTTCTCCCCCTTCTACGGCTGCTACCTCCGCCGCCCCATAGACGTCATCCAGCGCCCGGAGCGCAAGCTCTACCTGGAACAGGTCACCGAGGCGCTCGGCGGGACCAACGTCGACATCAGCGGCAAGGGCAAGTGCTGCGGCTTCCCGTCGCTCACCGCCAACGAAGAGAACGCCTTCGCCATGACCGCGAAGCACCTCGGCGAGGCTGTCAGCAAGGGCGCAGACGCCATGGTCGTCCCCTGTCCGCTCTGCCACCTCGAGATGGACGGCGAGCAGAGAGAGGTTGAGAAGGCCACAGGCCGCCAATTCGACCTGCCCATACTCCACCTCCCTCAGATCGTTGGCCTCGCCATCGGCCTGGACCCCAAGGAACTGGGCCTCTCCCGGCACATGGCCTCGACCAAGAAGTTCGTCGCGCAACTCCAGCCTGTCGGTTCGCTCGTCGGAGCCGGAAGCTGACGAGCACTCGTCACACGAGACGTTACCTCTGCGGGCTGCCTGCTCCAGGCAGCCCGCAAACGTGAGACCAGCACCTGTCGGTTACCTTCCGCCGTTATGTCGGTTAACATACCCACCATGGCTGCCGCCAACCCCTTTTCGGTCAACAACACGCGTGTACGCAGGCTAACCGTCAACGGCGAATCACTCGTCGAGAAGACGATCAGCCGCAACGCGCCGCTGGACGTAACCTCCGCAGAACTCAAGGCGGAGATGGACTCGTACCGCGACCAACTGACCACAGCAGGCGTCCCGATGCCACGAGTCGTCGAGAGCCAGGTCACAGACGACACCATCGTCTACCTCTGCGAGGACGGCGGTCTGAACCTTGTCGAGCGATACGAGCAGCCGGAACTGCTGACCAACGGGCGCGCTGACGTGCTGACGAGCGCCCTTGGCATCATCAAGCGCGCCATCGAAGCCGGGCTCGCCATAGACCCACACATCAAGAACTTCGTCGGCGAGGACGCAGACCTCGCCTACGTGGACTTCTCCCCACCACTGACCATGGCCTACGTCGAAGCCCGTTGCGCGGTCGCCAGGGACACCGAGCGGGACATCCTGCGGGAGAACTTCGCCTACTTCACGCCGTACTTCCTCCCCTACCACTTCGCCGGAGACTTCCTGAACGTCGACCCCTCGGCGGAGCGGCTTTTCCCCGCTCTCCACGCACTGCTCACGGACACCGGACTCATCTCGGATGTCCCGCTCGCGGAATTCATCTCACAGGCACGCGCCATCCGCGCATTGGAAGACCGCCGCCTGCAGGAACGCATCTACCTGATCTAGGCTGCGTAACGGTCTCTTGACGAGTGCCCTCCGGGTACCCTGAACGCAGCGCCTACTCGGAGGAACTCACATCGACCCGCTCAACGGCATATTCTGGGGCAGCCTCGGCCTTCTTTCCTGGGGCATAGCAGACTACCTCGCGCGTTCCGTCTCGGTGCGCGTCGGTAGCCTCAGCACGGCCATCCTCGTCCAGGTGTTCGGACTGGCTCTGCCGCTGCCGTTCGTCATCCCCGAGCTTGCCGCCAACGGCCTCGACGTGGACTGGGGAGCGATGGCGATCTGGGCGCCCCTGTGTGGAGCGTGCCTCGGCGCCGGCTACCTCTGCTACTACACCGGCCTGCAGCGCGGCTCCGTCTCAGTCGTCTCGAGCGCAGCCTCAGCCTGGCTCGCAGTCACGGTCACGGTCACGGTGCTCTTCTTCGGGGAGCACATCTCGCTGCCGCAGGCCTTGCTGATGGGCGTCGTGCTGGGCGGCATCCTCATGCTCTCTGTACAGCCGTCCACCCGTTCCGGCAGCAGCACCGGGCTGGTCTGGGGACTTGGCGCTATGTTCGCACTCGGGCTCGCACTCGCCGTGCTGGATCGAGTCACCGAAGCGTCGAGCCCGATGGTGGCAGTGCTCATCGTCAGGGCGCTTTCCATGATCCCTGCCTATCTCTTCATCCGGTCGCGCGGCGAGGTCATTCGCCTGCCCCAGGGATGGGATGGGAAACGCCTGCTGCTCGGAGCGGCACTGCTGGACGCCGGAGGCTACGTCACCTACAACCTGGGCATCGATGCTGCGCCGGTGCCCGTCGTCGCGCCGATCGTGGCCGCACACCCCGTCGTGACGGTAGCCCTCGCCATCGTCCTGCTGCGCGAGCGGCCGCGTTTGCTGCAATGGGCCGGAGCAGGCGTTACCGTGGCGGCGGTAATCGCGCTGAGCGCGGTCGCGGCATAGTCGAGCCACACTGGCCTGCCCCACAGTCCAGAGCAAGGTACAATCCCCGCCTACATCCATCCGGAGGCAGAGCAATGCTCGTTCTCGTAGTGAGTGTGAAGGTGAAGCCGGGGCGCGCGGACGACTACATAGCCGCAGTTCAGGCGGACGGCGAAGGGACGCACGCGAACGAAGAAGGCAACTTCCAGTTCAGCTGCGTCCGCGACCAGAACGACCCCGACCGCTTCTTCCTGTACGAGGTGTACAAGGACGAGGCGGCGCTGGAAGCACACCGCGGCATGCCGCACTTCCTGAAGTACCGCGAGGCGACGGCGGACATCTACGCCGAGGACCCCATGCGCCACATGTGCACCAACGTCTTCCCCCCGGACTCCTGGTGGACGTCCTGACTCTCCCGTGAGGCCTGAGCGCTGGCCGTTCTTCTACGGCTGGGTAATCGTTGGGGTTGCGTTCGTCGCCTCCGGCATCGGGTCCGGAGTCGCGATATGGGGGCCGAGTGTCCTGCTCCTCCCGATGACCGAAGAACTCGGTTGGTCACGGGCTGAGTTCTTCTCCGCGTTCCTGGTGCGGGAGCTGATCATCGGCCTCGCCGCGCCGCTGGTCGGACCGCTCTACGACACCAAACACGGCCCGCGTGTACTCGCGCTCGCGGGAGCGGTACTGCTCGGTCTCTCGATGGTGTTCATCAAGAACGTCACGGAACTGTGGCAGTTCATCGCCCTCTTTGGCGTGCTGGGTGGGATTGCAGAGCTGGGCGGCGGTTTCTTCATCTCCCAGGCGCTGGTTCCCAAGTGGTTCATACGGAAGCGCGGGCGGGCGCTCGGCGTCGCCATCATGGGCGTCGGATTGGGAGCCCTCGTCTTCCCAACCGCCATCTCCTTGCTCATCGATGCTGTGGGCTGGCGTGGCGCATGGCTGTGGTTCGGCGTGGGAGTCGGCATCATCGCGTTCGCGCTTGCGTTGCTCCTCCGCACGACACCGGAAGAGGCAGGTCTGCTGCCGGACGGCGGCACGACTCAGTCGAGCACCCAACCCGGCGCCTCCACGACCATCGAGGAGCGTTCACTGACGCGGCGAGAGGCGGTGCGGACACCGGCGTTCTGGCTGCTGCTTGCGGCGTTCAGCCTCGTCGGGCTCGGCATCACCGGCTTCCAGAGCAACTGGCACCCCTTCCTTGTGGAGACAGGATTCGGCCCCGCCGAGGCTTCGTTCGGCATCGCGATCTACGGGCTCGTGTCAGGGCTAGTGCGGCCCGGATGGGGACTGCTCGGTGAGCGTTACCCGGCCCGCTATCTTTTGGGCGGTGTGTCCGTCGCGACCGCGGTGCTCATCATGGTCTTCCTGAACGTACGCGGGATGGCAGCGCTGGTGCCCGTCATGTTCATGGCCGGGTCCATCATGGGTGGCTACCTCATCCTGCGCGCCCTGCTGACTGCCAATTACTTCGGGAGAGTCCACCTCGGCGCGGTGAACAGCCTATTCAGACCCATCGTCATGGGCACCGGCGCAGCGGGACCGATCATATTCGGAGCGCTCTACGACCTGCAGGGCGGCTACACACTCGCGTTCCTCACTGCCGCGCTGGCGTGGGGCGCCTCAGGCGTCATCGTCCTGCTGGCAAAGCCTCCTCGCGTTCGTCAATGACCACACCAAAGGGCCGGGAATACACTGCGGAATGCGTGCTATAACCACGGTATGATTGAGAACGCTTGAGAATAGCCCTATATCTTGTGCAATTTGCATACTGCATGCTACTGTTAATCCGCTGCGCAATCAGGCGGCTAAACTCGCCAGGAAGAAAGGTGGTCCATGCGCCCTGGACTCGTCTTCATAGGCCTCTTCGCACTGCTCATGGCCGTGTACTTCAGCTTCCAGAGCACGCTTGGAACCGTCACGACCACCGTGCTCCAGGCAGCTATCGTACTTGCGCTTCTGGGCTCTGCACTCTGGCTGAGAAAGCGGTTCTCTCCCCCTGAGAGCTAGCGAGTCGGTCTGGCTCGCGCTGCCGTATCTCCCCTGCCAGGGTGTCTCCGCGCGACTAGAAATCGACCTGTAGTGTCGAGACCATTCCACTGGCAACGTCCAGCACACGCACCGCATGATTGTTCGTGTCTGCGACGTATATCTTTCCACCCAGTATGCTCAGTCCTCCCGGTTCATGAAACCGCGACGATGCGAATTCTCCATCTTCGTAGCCCGGCTCTCCATTGCCTGCCATCGTCGCAACCACCAACGTCTCCGTTCCCACGCGCTTGACCTTGTTGTTGTACGTATCCGCGACGTAAACGACTCCCCCCTCGACCACGACACCAAGCGGATGCTGCATCCGCGCCGAGGAAACCTCGCCATCCACGTCGCCGAAGTCGAACAGACCCGCGCCGACCAGCGTCGTGACCTGGTGGGCGGTGATGATGTCAGCCTGCCGGATCGCGCTCGTCTCGCTGTCCGCGAAGAACAGCACGCCATCCTCGTCGGCAGCTATGCCGCTGGGCTGCGCAAGCAGCGCATCCTCTGGCGGACCGTCGACTATGCCTTCGCCGCCTGTACCGGCAACCGCCTGCACGAGGCCGTTCTCGAGGTCGTACATCCACAACTGATGACTACCGGCCATCGCGATGAACAGCCGCCTTCCGACGAGCACCAGGTCCCACGGCGAGCGCAGGTGTACCGTCGGCCCCGGCCCACCATCCACTCGCCCAACTCCGCGCTCTCCCGTCCCTGCCACGGTCTCGACTACCGCCATCTCCAGATCGACGGCGCGGATCGCGTGGTTCCCCGTATCAGCTACGTACAGCACTTCGCCTGACAACGCCATACCTTGCGGATTGCTGAAGCGCGCGCCCTCCGGTACGCCGTCAGCGAGGCCCTCGTCCCCACTGCCGATCACCGTCTGTATCTCGCCGTCCAGGTCGGTAACGAGCACACGGTGATGGCCTGAGTCAGCGATGAACAGCCGCTCCCCGATAGGATCGGCGAGCACCTTACCGGGGTAGCAGAGCACGCCGGAGCGAGGAGTCTCCACGTCGTACGCCTGCGGCCCGGGCCTCAGCGTCCCTTCGGCGCGGAATAGTTCCAGCATCTTGCTGATCAGCTCAGCGCCCTGTTCGAAACCCAGCTCCCCTTCCACTTTGCCTATGACTCTTCCGGAAGGGTCGACGAACATCAGCGTCGGCCAGGCCCGCACCGCATACTGCCGCCAGGTCTCCATCGTGGCGTCGTTCAGCACCGGGTGGCGGATCCCATACCGCATCACGGCCTGGCGTACGTTCTCCGTGGCGCGCTCCCCGTCGAACTTTGCAGTGTGCACTCCACAACCGCGAGCTCCTCCGGGAACTCGCTCTCCAGCCGCCGGAGTGTCGGCAGCAAGTGCATGCAGTTGATGCAGCAGTACGTCCAGAAATCGAGCAGCAGCAGTTTCCCCGCGAAGTCCGCCAGGCGCAGCGGGCGGTCCGTATTCAGCCAGTCCGCATCCGCGGGAAAGTCTGGAGCGTTCACTCTTCCGTAGTCAGTCGTCATACCGGAATTGTACCCTGCCGCATTCGGCAGGCTGCCGCCCTTCGGCGCGCCGCCGCTCCTGCAACTCCCTGCGCTATAATGAAAACCCCATGACCGAGTACGAACCAGTCATCGGCCTCGAAGTGCACGCGCAACTGCGAACGAGCAGCAAGATGTACTGCGCTTGCCCCGCCGACTACCAGGATGCAGAACCCAACACCCGCGTCTGTCCGGTGTGCCTGGGGTTGCCGGGTTCCCTGCCCGTTATCAACCGGGAGGCGATCCGCTCCATCATCATGATCGGGCTGGCGCTCAACTGCAGCATCGCGCCTCACAGCAAGTTCGACCGCAAGAACTACCCCTACCCCGACCTCATGAAGGGATACCAGATATCCCAGTACGACCTCCCCCTCTGCAACGACGGCTACCTGGACGTCTCGGTGGACGGTGAGCGACGCCGTGTCGGCATCGAGCGCGTCCACATGGAAGAGGACGTCGCCAAGCTGAGTCACCTGAGCGACCCTGCCACTGGCGAGGGCTATTCGCTGGTGGACGTGAACCGCTCCGGCGTGCCGCTGGTGGAGATGGTCAGCCGGCCTGACATCCGCTCCGCGGAGGAGGCTCGGCAGTACCTCATGTCCTACCAGACCATCCTCCGCTACCTCGGAGTATCGACCGCCAACATGGACGAGGGCTCGTTCCGGTGCGACGCCAACGTCAGCATCCGCCCGAGGGGCAGCGACACGTTCGGCACCAAGGTCGAGGTCAAGAACATGAACTCTTTCCGCTCGGTCTTCCGCGCCATCGAGCACGAGATCGAGCGCCAAGCGAACGTGCTGGACTCCGGCGGGCGCGTCGTGCAGGAAACGCGCGGCTGGCTGGAGGACCGGGGTGTCACGACCTCGCTCCGCAGCAAGGAAGAGGCGAATGATTACCGCTACTTCCCGGAGCCGGACCTGCCGCCGCTCAACGTGGACCCCGCATGGGTTGCCGAGATAGAGGAATTGCTGCCGGAGCTGCCGGAAGAGCGCAGGCAGCGATTCGTCGACGACTACGGCCTGCCGGCCTACGACGCCACGCTCCTCACCGCAACGCCCGGACTGGCCGACTACTACGAGGCCACCGTCCGGAACGCTCGGGCGAACGGCGGCTCGGACGCTACGGCCAAAGCCGCGGCGAACTGGACGCTCACCGAACTCGGACGACTCGCCAACGAGACCCATACCGACATCCACGACTCGCCGGTGACGCCGGAGCGGCTCGCGGAGCTGCTGGGCATGCTGGAGAGCGGGGCGCTCGGCACGCCGCAAGGGAAGCGCGCCATCGAGGAGATGTTCCGCACCGGCAAGTCCGCAGAAGCGGTCGTGGCCGACCTTGGACTGGTCCAGATCTCGGACTCGAACGAACTCACGGACGCGGTCTCCCAGGCCATAGACGGGAACCCCCAGGCGGTTGCAGACTATCTGGCGGGGAAAGAGACCGCGGCCAAGTTCCTTGTGGGACAGGTGATGAAGGCGACGCGCGGGAACGCCAACCCGTCGGTCGTGGCCGGGCTCATCGTCGAGCAGTTGGACGCGATGAAAAGCTAGGGGGAGCACTTGGGAACCTACATCAGTTTCGCAGTAATCATCGTGGTCGCCCTGCTCGTGGCGAGCATCCTCATACAGGTGCGCGGTGCGGGGGGCGGCCTCTTCGGCGCAGGCTCCATCCAGTCCTACCGGACGCGGCGGGGCGTCGAGCGCACGCTCTTCCAGTTCACGATCGGCCTGGGCGTCATCTTCGTCATCCTCGCCGTCCTCAACCTGACCGTCACTTAGCCTCCAGCGACGCAAAATAGTCCGCCAGCCGCCGCTCACCCACGGCAGGAGCGACGATGTCCACCGCCGACTCCGAGATGCGGTAGACCGCCGAGTCGTACCCATGACGTCCGGTAAAGCGCCGCAGCGCCGCGCGCAACTGCGCCCGCCACAGGTAGGAGAAGCGCACGTCCGCGTCTCCGGCAGCGGCCGCAGCCAGCCCTCCTATCTCCTCCCAGGTCAGCACCTCCGGCCCGCCAACGTCCACCTCGCCTTCCCGGCCTTCCAGGCCGTCCACGAGTGCCTTCGCCACGTCCGCTTCATGCACGGGATTCACCTGCGCCTGACCGGTGCCGATCAAAGACAGCCTCCCCCGCTTGCGGCCTTGCTCCACCAGCTGCGCGAGTCGCGCGAACGTGACCGTGGGACGCACGATCAGGTGGCCGATGGAGGACATGCGCATGGCGGCGGCGAACGATTCGTGCGCCCTGACGTACTCCATCATGCCGAGGAATCGCCCGCCGTATACGGAGACGTACCCGAATCGCCGCACTCCCTTTTCCTCGGCTTCCCGCAGGAGGTTACGGTTCCCTCCGTCGTCCACCGCATGGAACGCCTCTGCCTTGTACGTGAACATCCTCGATGTGAGCTTGGCGCCAACGCACGAGACGACTGCGTCAGCGCCCGCGCACGAGCCTTCCAGCGTCCGTGGGTTGAGCAGGTTGCCGACGAATACTTCCTCCGGTTCCGTCGTGAGACGCGAGGGCTCGCGGACCAGCACCCGCACCCGCGAGCCTCTCGACTGCAACTCACGGACGACCTCGGCGCCTATCGCGCCAGTCGCGCCGGCGACCACAACGAATGGAAGGCTCACAGCCCCAGCTTCTCCGGGTTCAGGATGCCGTTGGGGTCGACCGCACGCTTCAACCGCCGAGCGAGCAGCAAGGCATCGCCCCACTCACGCTCGGCCCAGGCATCGAGCTTCACGCCGAGCCCATGGCAATATTCGACGCCTCCACCGAGGCGCAGCGCCTCTTCCAGCATCGCGTCGACCGCCTGCCGCAGGGCCGTTGCCGACTCATCGCCGTCACCCTCACCATGCGGGGCGCGCACGAACACGGAAAACAGCTCGGGGTGCGTCCACACGGCGGACTCCCGTATGTCCAGGCCGTAGTGTGCGGCGGTCTCCTCGCAGTGGCGCTTGTAGGCGAGCACGCGCGATACCGGCATCGCGACGTGCAGGTAGTCGGCATAGCGCCATCGCTGCTCCTTCCAGCGTTCGGTAGGGCGCAGCGGGCGGGTGCGGTCGCGCCAGCGTTCGGCGACGGCGTGCCGCGTCTCCCAGTACTCGCGCGTCGGGCCGGGGCCGAGGTCGCGACCGCCCGCCGACAGCGCCTCGGCCATCGTGCGGGTGCGTTGCGCCTCAACCTCCTCGCGATAGCCCTCGAAGCCGAGGTAGAGGATGCATGGCGCGGCGTTCTCTGGAGTCCCGGGTTCCTCGGTGAGGTCTATCAGCACAGGCACGAGGCCGATGTCGAACAGCCGGGTCACCAAGGGGTAGCCCTGCTCGAACGTGTCGAACCCCACCGACGCGAACTCCCGCACCTCGGGCAGGGCGTGCAGGTCGATCGTGGCCTCGGTGATGACGCCCATCGTGCCCTCGGCTCCGGCGAACAGCCCCTTGAGCATCGGGCCGCTGCTCTGCCGCTGGATGGCGCGCGTCCGCACAACCTCGCCGCTCCCCAGCACCACCTCAAACGCGCGCACTTGCTGCCCCATCGAGCCATACCTGCTGGCGCGGTAGCCGACGCTGTCGGTCGAGATTGCGCCGCCGACCGTGGCTATCGGCACGCTCCACGGGTCGTGCCCCAGCATCATGCCGTGGTCATGGGCTGCCGCATCGAGGTCGGCAAGGTAGACGCCGGGCTGCACCCGGGCCGTCCTGTCCTCGCGGCTCACCTCGACGATGCGGTCCATGCGCCGCAGGTCGAGCGCGATGCCGCCGAGCACCGGCACGACCGCCCCCATGACGCCGGTGCCGCCGCCGTAGGGCACGACCGGTATGCCACGCTCTGAAGCGAACGAGACCACCGCCGCAACCTCTGCGGTGCTCGCCGGACGCGCCACGGCCTCCACCCGTGCCTCCGCCAGTTCCGAGCGCCCCCCGAGCCGGTGGGCGGTTACGGCGTCGAACGACAGCCGTTCACGCGACTCGTCGTCGGTCAAGACGTGCTCGTTGCCAACGATGGCGGCGAGGACGTCGCGCAGGTCAGTGGCGGACGTGGTGCTCATGCCCCCACGCGACCCTACCCGACGACGCGCCAGGTGGTGCCGGTGGGGGAGTCCGTGAGCTCGACGCCCAGGGCGGTGAGCTGGTCGCGGACGGCGTCGGCGCCGGCGAAGTCGCGGGCGGCGCGAAGGGCGGCGCGCTGCTCGACGAGCGCTTCGACTCTCGCGGCGAGGTCCGCATCGACCGAGGCCTCGCGCTCCTCCAGCGTGAGGCCCAGCACGGCGGTCAGCTCGCAGAGCGTCTCCTGCGCCGAGGCAACGTCCTGCCCCTCAGTCGAGCCACGGTTGATGTCGCGCGCCAGGTCGAATAGCGCAGCGACCGCCTGCGGGCTGTTGAGGTCGTCGTCCATCGCCTCGATGAAGCGGGCCCGGGTCTCCGAGGCGTCGAGGGAATCGCGGGCGCCGGCGTTGGACTCCGCCGACACCGCCTGCCGGAGCCGCCCGGCGGCGCGCTCCGATCCGGCGAGCGCTTCGTCCGAGTAGTAGCCGGGGCTGCGATAGTGCGCGTTGAGCACGGAGAGGCGGATGGCGTCCGCCGAGTAGTGCTCCAGCGCATCGCTGATGGTGACGAGGTTGCCGAGCGACTTACTCATCTTCTGTGCGTCCATGTTGAGCAGGCCGTTGTGCAGCCAGAACCGCGCGAACGGGCGGGTGCCCGTGAACGCCTCGCTCTGGGCGATCTCATTCTCGTGGTGCGGGAAGATGAGGTCCTGCCCGCCGCCGTGGATATCGATGCTCTCCCCGAGATAGCGCAGCGCCATCGCCGAGCACTCGATGTGCCAGCCGGGGCGTCCGCCGCCCCACGGGCTCTCCCACGACGGCTCACCGGGCTTGGCGGACTTCCAGAGCGCGAAGTCCATGGGGTGCTCCTTCTGCACGCCTGGCTCGATGCGCGCTCCGGCCCGCATCGCGTCCAACGAGCGGTGGCTGAGCTTGCCATACTGCTCATCGCTGCGGACGCGGAAGTAGACGTCGCCGTTGGACTCGTAGGCATGACCGGTATCGATGAGGCCGGAGATGACCTCGATGATCTTCGGTACTTCCTGCGTGGCGCGGGGGTACTCGTCGGCCTCGCGGACGTTGAGCGCGGCCATGTTCGCGAAGTACTCGCCGATGTGGCGCTCGGCAAGCGCCTCGACGGTCGCGCCCTCCTGGGCGGCGCGGTCGATGAGCTTGTCGTCGATGTCGGTGAAATTCTGGACGCGGCGCACCGTGAAACCCCGGAACTCCAGGTAGCGGTGGAGCACGTCGAAGATGATGTAGCTCATCGCGTGGCCGACGTGCGCGGCGGAGTATGGGGTCACGCCGCAGACGTAGATGCGGACCTCTTCGCCGGCGGGTTCGAAATCGCGCTTCTCGCCGGTGAGGGTGTCAGAGAGTTTCATGGATTGCCGTCTGTGATGGATGCCACGGCCATGGCCGCTGCGCCCGTCTCCGAGCCGGTGAACCCGAGGCCGTCCTCAGTGGTGGCCTTGATGCTCACGGCGGAGAGCCCCACTCCAAGCGAAGCGGCGATGGACCACCGCATGGCCGGGACGAACTCCGAGAGATGGGGGCGCTGGATGACGATTGTAGCATCGACGTTGACCACGCTCCATCCGGCCCGACGGAGCATGGCCACGGTGCGCTCGAGGAGCGACGTGCTCTTCACGCCCTGCGGGACGGAAGGGTCGCCTGCCTTGAAGTGCGTGCCGATGTCGCCAAGGGCTGCCGCGCCGAGCAGCGCGTCGATGATGGCGTGCGCGGCGACGTCGCCGTCGCTGTGCCCGGCGAGCCCGCGGTCCGACGGGATACGGACGCCGCCGAGCGTGAGCGGCACGCCCGCCTCCAGCGCGTGTGCGTCGTAGCCGATGCCGAACCGGGTGGTCATCGCGTCATCCTCCGTCGCGGTGTGCCCGTGAGTTTAGCAGCGGAACGCAAACCGCCCCACCCCGGCCAACCCTCACCCCTGACCCTTCGCCCATTGAAGGGAGACAGGAGAACCCCGCGATACTCCCTGGTCGATTCGCCAACAAGCAAGCCTCCGCGCAATGACCGCGAATCGCGAAAAGTGAGCCAAATCGAGCCATTTCTGGCCATCGCACTCCTGAGCGGCCAGAGAGAACGCATAGGCGAAGTGGCTCGCATCCGGGACCATCGTAGGGGGAAATGGGGTGGCGACGTAAGGGGCGGATGTCACAGGCCTGAGGAGCCTCACCCCAGCATCGCGGACGCGATCAGCAGGTCCTCGGGTGTCGTCACCTTGATGTTGCTGCGGGCGCCCTCGAACGTCCGCACCTCGACGCCGATGCGCTCCACCATCGCAGCGTCGTCGGTGACGTCGCCCGTGACCTCGGCGTGGGCGCGTTCGAGGACGTCGCGACGGAACACCTGCGGGGTCTGCACCATGGCAAGTTCGCTGCGGTCGAGCGTCTCGACCACGCGCCCTCCCTCCCCGATGCGCTTCACGGTGTCGAACGCGGGCACGACGGCGATCGCAGCGCCGGCCATGGCGGCAGCGGCGAGCCCTTCCTCGATCATGCGGGGCGTGACGAACGGGCGCGCACCGTCGTGGACGAGGACCCAGTCGCAATCGGGCGGGAGCGCGTCGAGTCCGGCGCGGACGCTGTCCTGCCGCCGCGCGCCTCCGATGAGCGGGGGCACGGTCTTCCGCCAGCCCTTCGCATCGCACAGAGCAGCGATGGCGTCCCGGTTGCCCTCCGACACGACGAGCGCGATGGCGGTCACGGCGTCGCAGCTCTCGAAGACGTCGATGGTGCGGGCGATGAGCGGTTCGCCGCCGATGTCGGCCAGCGTCTTGTCGCCCGCGCTGCCCATCCGGGTGCTCGAGCCCGCGGCGACGATGATCGCGCCTGCGGCCACGCTACCTCCACCAGTAGGCGGAGCGGGTCGAGCCCGCGGCGTCGGTGAGCGCGTGCCACTGAGCGTCGGTGAGCCGCCAGCCGGCGGCGGCGCAGTTCTCGTCCACGCGGGAGAGGGTGTTGGTCTTCGGGATGGTGATGACGACGGGTGAGCGGAGCGTCCAGTTCAGCAGCACCTGCGCCGAAGTCTTGCCCGTCTCTGCGCAGACGCTCTGCATCACCTCGACGAGCCGCGCGTTGCCACGCATCTCGCGCTGGAACGCGCCCTGCTCCAGCGAGCTGTACGCCAGCACCATGATGCCGCGCTCCTCGCAGTACGGGATCACGCTGTCGGCGAACTCGTGGTCGAACAGGCTGTACTTGATCTGATTCTCGACGACGAGGTCCGCGCCCAGCGCGTCCTCCGCCGCCGCCATCTCGCGTACGGAGAAGTTGCTGACGCCGACGTGGCGCACCTTGCCCGCCGCGACGAGGTCGGCCATCGCGCCCATCGTCTCCTCGATGGGAACGTCGGCGGACGGCGCGTGCAGCTGGTAGAGGTCTATCGTCTCGATGCCCAACGCCTTCAGGCTGCGGTCACACGCGTCGAGCACGTCCGTGTGTCGGAAGTGCCACGGTGAGACCTTCGTGGCGACGAACACCTCATCACGTCGACCGGCGATCGCCCTGCCGACGCGCCCCTCCGTGTCGTAGGACTCGGCTGTGTCGACGAGGTACGAACCGAGCTCTATCGCGCGGTGGATGACCGCAGATTCGCCGCTGAACTCCCACGTGCCGAAGCCGACCTCCGGCAGCGCAACGCCACTCTTTCCCAACGGTTTCGTATCCATGCGGAGGAGGTTACCACGAGGCCTATCCCGAGGGGGCAGGCGAGGCTCTACGTGTCCCGAACGCTGGTGGGGCCGACCTCGCCGGTGCACCACGGAATGAACGCCTTCATCCGGCAGGGCGCGCCGCTCTTCGCCAGCTCCGCCTCGAATATCTCGTGGATGCGGGGCGATTCTTCCTCGTACTCGATCTGGCCGCCTCCTTCGTTGACGCTCAGGTCGGAGGAACGCGGCCCGTTGACGAGCCCGGTGCCCGGCCGCAGCGCGAGGTAGCGCGCCCGCGTCGGCCCGCCGTTGAAGTGCTGGTGGAACGTGCGGTCCGCCGGGACGACGACCATGCCGCCAACCTTCCAGTCCGCCTTGCGCAGGTCGGACTGCTCGTCGTCGTTCCAGAGCAGGGAGAAGCCTTCGCCGCTGAGGATGACGAGGTGCGCGCCGGGGCCGTGGCGGTGGGCCTTCTTGTACGTGCCGATGGGGAACTCGGAGATGTGCGCCTTGGTGACGTTGCCCGCCATCTCCAGGCTGGCGTTCACGCCGCCCGCGCCGCGGGTGAGGTAGTCGTAGAGCGGCATGCCGGGCGCGTTGGGGATGAAGTTGCTTGCCCACTTGCGGCGCTGGTAGAGCGTGCCGCTGCCGCTGAAGTAGTCGCCGTCCCCGCCGAAGCGGTCGGTGAAGCGGAAGTCGTTGTTGAACACGAACTCGCGGTTGCGCCACCAGCGAAGCACGGGCGGAGCGTTCGTCACACCGAGGTAACGAGCGGGCTCCGTGCCGCTGGCGTTGAAATGGCGGTACCACGCGTTGAGCGGGATCGAGAACAGGCTGCCCGCGTGCCACTCGAACGTCTGCTCCGCGCCGCCATCCAGCCAGACGCTCGTCGCGCCTCGACCGGAGACGATGTAGACCATCTCCTCGTAGAGATGGTGCTCCGGTTCCGAGCTGCCGCCGGGGCTGATCTCCACGAGATGGGAGTCGTTGAGGAGAAGCGGGTTGGGGATGTTGATGATGGCGCCCCTGCCGCCCTTCCGCTCCCAGTCCCCGAGTTCGATGCGGGCGAGGTCCTCGAAGGCGAAGTCGACGATGACCTTCACGCCCTCGTCGCGCTGCCACTCCAGGTAGGCGTCCGGTTCCGGGAAGACCTCAAGGTTCTCCGGCGTCTCCGCGCGTCTGATCTCGGCGTCGGTCGTCATGGGACCTCCTGCCAGCCTTCGGCTATGGCCGCACCGGTGCAGACGCGGCTGCCTGGCTCCCTTCGGCCTGCCGTTCATTCGCCCGTTGCTCGTGCCGTACGCCAAGGCGCAGACCGAACGCGCGGGCGAGCGTCGCCAGCCCCACCGTGAGGACGATGATGAACAGACCGACGATGCTCGCTTCCTCCCGCTGTCCGATACCGGGCGAGGCGAACTCCAGCGCCAGCAACGAAAGCGTGATGGTGTCGCGCGAGGCGAGCAGGACGATGCTGCTGGTCGTGCCGGCGGCTATGACGAAGTTGAGCGTCGCAAGCAGGATGAGGGTCGGCATCAGCAGCGGTATCCAGATGCGGAAGTAGGTCCGTATCCATCCTGCGCCTGACACGCGCGCGGCTTCTTCCATGTCCGCGCCTATCTGCACGAACACACCCTTCATGACATTCGTCCCGGTGGTGTTGCCCTGGATGATGACGACGAGCAGCAAAGCGTAGATCGTACCGTAGAGGGCGCTGAGCAACGGGGTACCCAGGAACAGCCAGAGCAGGCCGAGTCCGGAGAGGATGCCCGGTATCGCTCCCGAGCCCCAGATGATGAGGTCCAACGCCCACCTGCCCGTCCACCTCGTGCGGACAAGGATGTAGGCGATGAGCGAGAAGAGCAGTGGACTGAGTATCGCAGCGGTGATGGCGAGAGTGAGGGTCGTGCGCATCGCTTTCAGGAAGAGGTTGTCTGTGAGGACGAGTTGCCAGTGCTCCAGCGTGTAGGTGGGGTCGAGGTAGAAGTAGCCCGCACGCGTCATAAAGCTGCCGAACAGGAGCGATATCGCCGGGCCTATGGTGAGCATGAAGATCAGGGACCCGATGATGACGAAGAGAGGGACCCTCCACGGACCCAGGTCTATGAGCCCCGGCTTGAAACTGCCGGTGATGGTGGTGTAGCGGCGGCGCTGGATGATCCAGCGTTGCGCGGGAATGATGACTGCGATGACCAGCAGCGTCAGGCTCGCAAGCACCGTCGCGACGCCGTAGTTCGGTATCGGCTGGCGCACGAGTTCGAATATCTTGGTGGAGTAGACGTAGAAGTCGAACGGGAGGCCCAGCAGCAGTTCGGTCTCGAACGATTGGAAGATGCGCAGCAGTTGCAGGGCGAATACGAGCGCCATAGGCGAAATCATGAGCGGAAGCGTCACACGCATCATCGTGAGGATGTTGGAGGCGCCGCTCACCCGTGCGGCCTCCTCCATGCTCGCGTCCATATTGCGGAAAGCAGGGGTCAGGAGCATGACCTTGATGGAGATGCCATTCGCCATCAGGTGCGCCCAGACGATGCCCTGCACAGTGAAGATGTTGAACGGCCCGTTCTCTATGAACGGCAGTTTCGCTATCGCGATGTTGAGAAGACCGATATCCGGGTCCATCAACGTGATCCAGGCGATGGTCGTGGCGATGCCCGGCATCATGAAGGAGACCCAGAAGAGGAACTCGATGCTGTGACTGAACGGGATGTTCGTCCGTGCGAGCACCCACGAGATCAGCACGGCGATCGGGAAGCTGATCCCAACGACGAACGCCCAGATCATGATGCTGTTGCCAAGGGAGACGACGAGACCGGGCGTAGACCAGGCATCCCGCCAATGCTGCAGTCCCCACTGACGCTCGCCCACGAACCAGTCGGCTCGTGCGTCGAAGCTGTTGATGACGAGCAGGAGCACGGGCCAGATCAGGTAGAAGCCCAGCACGATAAGAACGACCGCCATGATATAGGCGTTCGTGGGGGGCATCCTGAAGCGCCGGACCCGTGGGCGCGGCCTTGCCAACTGCATGCCCTGCCTCCTCAATCTAAAGCTGGGGGCGCCCCGTCACCGGAGCGCCCCAGCATGTTCTGCTCCTCTAGCCGCCGCGCGCCGCGCGGTGGATCTCCCGGGCACGCTCCAAGCTCTCCTCTGTCCGCTGCGTGTACTCCGGGTCGCCGGTCAGGTAGATGTAGCTCTTCCCGGGCTCTCTGCACTCACGCGGGTCCACCGTGCCGGTGCACGGGATGTCGTCGCGCAGGCTCGGGCTCGGAGTGCCTTCGCTCACCTCGTGCTTGGCGGTCTGGCCGTCGATGGAGAGGAACCAGTTGAGGAACAGCTTCGCCGCGTTCGGGTTGGGGGCATTGATGGGCATCTGCACGTTGTCCCCTGCTCCGCCGCCACTCATCGTGTCGCGTTCCGCGAACGGCTTGATCAAGCGGTCAGCAGGTCCGCCCTGCTCCGCGAGTTCGTCGAGGTCGCGCCCGGCCGAGCCGATCGCGATGCCCATGGCGAACTTGCCTCCCGCAAGGCTGTCCGTGATGAACCGGAAGTCCGTCGAGAACGTAACGCCGAAGTCCGGGTCCACGAACCGCTCCATGAACTCCTCACCGATATCCGGGTGGCTGATGATGGTGGAGTACGTGCCACCGGCGCCCTCCGCGATGGAGGGGATAGCGACGATCTGGTTCGCCCACTTCGGGTCGAGGTAGTCAAAGACAGAGTTCATCGCGTCGATGTCCGCCTGGCTTACCAGGTCCGTGTTGTAACGCATGCCCAGGTTCTCGGGAGACGCCGCTGCACCATGGTTCAGGACATACTCCTGCGTCGCTGCGTCCGAGTACCAGACCCGGCCCTGGAACCAGCCATCGCCGCTCGTAACCTCCGGGTGGATGAGGAGCGGCGGGATCGGAACCAGCGCCTCTGCAGCGATGAGCCGCAGTGCCGACGTGCCGCCGATCATGAGCACGTCGACGTCGTAGCGTCCGGCGGACTGTTCCGCGAGGACGCGGTCCGTCTGCGCGCCGCCGCTGCCGGTGGAGACGGTGGCGGTGATGCCGAACTCTTCTTCGAATACCGCGACGACAGGCCGGTAGTTGCGGCTTGCGGAGCCACCCATGACGATGGTGACTTCGCCTTCTTCCTGCGCCGCCGCGATAAGGTCCTCCCACTCCGACTTGAACATCATCATCGCGTCGGGGGTCGGGGTGGCCGTGGGGTCAGGCGCCGGGTCAGACGGCTGCGAGGGAACGGGCGTTGCCGTTGGCGGAACGGGCGTTGCCGTCGGGGCCGGTGTGGCGGTGGGGTCGCTGCCGCAGGCCCCCGTCATCACGGCAACCAGCACGCCCATCAGGAGCAGGGCGGTCAGCCGCCCCATCATCGTTCTGCTCAGGTTCCTCATCGCAGGCCTCCCTCTGCATCAACAGGATTCCTGCATACCACCAGGCTCCAACCTGTTTAGCGGCGGATTCCGTCTCGCCTAAGCGGGCGAAACGGAAGGAACCAGCGATATGCGCGCGCAAGCCATACCAGATGCGACCCCCGGAGTCAATCTCGGAGACGGGATGTGGCAGACAGAGTGAGGGGCGCCCGCGTGGGCGCCCCTGTACACGCGTGTCAACTATGCGCTACACGCCTGCAGTCACAGTTTCGGCGGCAGGCGTCTTCGCGAACGTCAGGCCACCGCTTCCCGCGTCCACGGTGATGACGTCGCCGTCCACGTACTCGCCACCGAGGATGCCCCGCGCGATGACGTTCTCCACGTGGCGCTCCACCGCGCGCCGCAGCGGGCGCGCGCCGTAGACGGGATCGAACCCCTCGTCCTCCAGCCAGTCCTTCGCGGCATCGGTGAGGTGTATCGCTATGGAGCGCTCAGCGAGACGCTCCTGCACGTGGCGCACCATCAGGTCGATGATCTCGTGCAGCTCGGGACGGGTCAGCGGGTGGAAGACGATGTACTCGTCCACGCGGTTCAGGAACTCAGGCGTGAAGTGCTTCTTCAGCGCCTCCATCACCGCACGGCGGTGCCGCTCCTCCTCGGTCGTGGGCTGCCCCGCGCGGAATCCGATGCCGCCCTTGCTGAACTCCGCCGTGCCGATGTTGCTGGTCATGATGATGATCGTGTGGCTGAAGTCCACCGTCCGCCCATGGCCATCCGTCAGCCGTCCGTCCTCCAGTATCTGGAGCATGACGTTGAAGACGTCCGGGTGGCCCTTCTCGATCTCGTCGAAGAGCACGACGCGGAACGGCCTGCGGCGTATCGCCTCGGTCAGCTGCCCCGCCTCGTCGTAGCCGACATAGCCCGGCGGCGCGCCGATGAGGCGGGAGACGGTATGCCGCTCCGCGAACTCGGACATGTCCACGCGCACCATGTTCTCCTCGTCGTCGAACAGGCACTCTGCGAGCGCACGGGCGAGCTCCGTCTTCCCGACGCCGGTCGGCCCGAGGAACATGAACGAACCCACCGGACGCTTCTCGTCGCGCAGCCCGGCGCGGGCGCGGCGTATCGCATCGGCCACGGCGACGACCGCGTCGTGCTGGCCGACGACCCGCTCGTGCAGGCGCTCCTCCAGGTGCAGGAGGCGTACGGCCTCCTCTTCCATCAGGCGCGTGGCAGGGATGCCCGTCCACTCCGCAATGAGGATTGCGATGTCCTCCGCACGCACCACGAGGTCGGCGTGGTCGCGTCCCAGGAACTCACTGCGGTTGCGGTTGAACTCCTCCTCGATGCGCACGCGCGCCACCTTGAGTTCAGCAGCAGCCTCGTAGTCGCTCCGCTGCGCGGCGGACTCCTCCTGTTCGTACAGGTCGCGTATCTCCTGCTCGCGGGCGGTCAGTTCGGGCGGCAGGCTCTCGACGTCCAGCCGGAGCTTCGCGGCGGCTTCGTCGATGAGGTCCACGGCCTTATCCGGCATATTGCGGCCCGATATGTAGCGAGCGCTCAGCTCTGCCGCAGCGACCAGCGCGCTGTCGTCCAGCTGCACTTTGTGGTGCGCCTCGTAGCGGGGACGCAGTCCGCGCAGGATCTCGATGGCCTGATCCACGGTCGGCTCCTCGAGCCATATCGTCTGGAACCGGCGCTCCAGTGCGGCATCCCTCTCGATGTGCCTGCGGTACTCGTCCGGCGTCGTTGCGCCGATCACCTGCAGTTCGCCGCGGGCGAGTGCGGGCTTCATGATGTTCGCGGCGTCCAGTCCACCCTCGCCGGCGCCGGCGCCCACCATCGTGTGGAGCTCGTCGATGAAGAGCACCACCTCCCGGCGAGCCTCCTTCATCTCGTCGATCACCGACTTCAGGCGTTCCTCGAACTCGCCGCGGAACTTCGCCCCGGCGACGAGGCCGGCCATGTCGAGCGCGAGGACGCGCTTGTCGCGCAGCGACTCCGGCACGTCGCCCGCAACGATGCGCTGCGCGAGCCCTTCCGCGATCGCCGTCTTGCCGACCCCGGCTCCGCCGATGATGACGGGGTTGTCCTTCGTGCGGCGGGTGAGCGTCTGCATCACGCGGCGTATCTCCGCCATGCGGCCCACGACCGGGTCCAGTTTCCCCTCGCGGGCGAGTTGGGTGAGGTCGATGGTGTAGCGGCTCAGCGCCTGGTAGCGGTTCTCGGCGCGGGGGTCGGTAACGCGATGCCCGCCGCGCACATTCAGGAGCGCCTGGTACACGAGCTCCTTGGTGACACTGTGGTCGGCCAGGATGCGCGCCGCGTCACCCCGCTCATCGGAGAGGATGGCCAGGAAGAGGTGCTCGGTTGCGATGTGCTCGTCGTGCAGACGCTCCGCTTCGTCCTTCGCAGCCTGGAGCATGGCGAGCGCACGGGGCGTGGGGTGCAGCTGGTTGGAGTCGTACGTGAGTTGGGGCGTCTTCTTGAGCACCAGTTCCAGTTCGCCGCGAGTACGGTCCACGTTGACGCCGAGCCCGTTCAGTATGCGCGCGGGCACGGAATCTGCGCTCTCCAGCAGCGCGAGCATCACGTGCTCAACGTCCCACTGCGAGTGGCGAAATCTCCGAACGAGCTCGTAGCTCGCCCCGATGACGGCTTGTGCCTGTTCCGTGAAATCTTCCTGCTTGAAAACCATGACGTACTCCGATCAGCCCGGACAACGCGCGTCAGCGGTTGCCGAGGCGTTCCTCCAAACGGCGTACCTGGCGCTCCAACTCGACGAGCCGCGCCTGCATACGCATCAGCACCTCCACTCCGGCGAGATTGATACCCAGGTCCTCCATGAGCGATTTGATCCAGCGCGCCCGTGAGATGTCCGCCGGAGAGAACATGCGGATGTTCCCCCGCGAGCGCTTCGGCGTAAGCAGCCCGATACGCTCGTACGTGCGGAGTGTCTGCGCGTGCACGCCCACCATGCGGGACGCAACGCTGATGACGTAGCACGGCTCGTTGTCGTTCACGCCGTCGACGCTCACCGGCCGGACCCATGCCTCCGTGACCACCGTCCGCTCCATCATGCCGTCCTCCTCCACGCCATCACGCCCTCCTACGCCCGGGTCTGCTCCGCGCTGTGCTCAGCGTCGCGCAGCCGCTCGAACAGCTCGCGCTGCTCTTCGGTCAACTCCACCGGCAGCACCGCCATCACCGTCACGAGCATGTCGCCATGGCCGCCGCCGCGCTTCGGCATCCCCTTCCCCCGCAGACGTATCACGCGTCCGTTCTGGGTTCCGGGCGGGATGCGCACCGCGACGCTCTTGCCCTCGAGCGTGGATGCCTGCGTCTCCCCGCCGAGCACCGCGTCGAGCAGCGGCACGCGGGCGGTGAATCGCACGTCGTCGCCCGCGCGCTCGAACACGGCGTGTGGCGCAACGTTCACGACGAGGTAGAACTCGCCCACGCCGTCGCGCTTCGGGTCCACGTGTATGCGCGCGCCGCTCTCGACGCCCGCCGGTATCCGCACCTCCAGCCGCTTGCCGCCGGGGTCTTGCACCGTGCGCGTCGAGCCTGCGAACGCCTCCTCCAGCGTGACGGTCACCGGCACGTCCAACCGTCGGGGCGCGGCCTGCCGGCGGGCGCCCCAGCGCGCGTCGGCGAACCCGTCGAAGAGGTTGCTGAAGTCCCCGAGGCCGTCCGTGTCCGTGAATGCGCTGAACCCGGGGGAGCCGCCGCTCCGGCGCGTGCGAGCGTTCGTGAAGAACGTGAACGGCGACGCTCCCGACCCCTGCCCGCCGCCGTGCATCTGGTCGGCATGCCGCCAGTTCTCGCCGAAGCGGTCGTACTTCTTCCGGGAGTCGGCGTCCGAGAGCACCTGGTACGCCTCGTTGATCTCCTTGAATTTCGCCTCGGCACTGCTGTCGCCGTGGTTCACGTCCGGGTGGTGCTTGCGTGCGAGACGGCGGTACGCGGAGCGTATGTCCTTCTCAGTGGCGTTCTTCGCCACCCCCAGCGTCTCGTAGTAGTTCTTCGCCATGACACCGCTCGATACGAGTAATCTGCTCTACTCATAGTATAGCAAACTTGAGTGGCTTGCTATAAACCTTGAGCAGCAGCGGCTCGCGGGGCGGCTAGCGGCGCGTCGCCCAGCCCAGGAGGGACAGGAACACACGCTCTGGCAGCACCCGAGCCGCCAGGGAGCCGGATCGCGAATCGATGCCCGCCGGATAGCGGAAGCGGGGACGCGGGGAACGGACGATGCCATGGATGACCTTCGCGACGATAACAGGGTCTGCGCCTCGCCTGAACGCCCCGCGGGCCCTCTTCCGGTAGGCCTGGACGTACCGGGCATACGGCGCTCCGTCGCCGGAGTCGATGCCCTCAGCCATCAGCTGGTTCTCCGGAAACGCGGTGCGTATCAGCCCCGGTTCGACCAGCACGACGCGCACGCCGAGCGGCCACACCTCCGTCCTGAGCGATTCGGTCAGTCCTTCGAGCGCAAACTTGGAGGAGGCATAGGCCCCGTGGAACGGCGCGCCGATCCGCCCCAGGATTGAACTCACGTTCACGATAGTCCCGCCGCCCTGCTCGATCATGCCCGGCAGCACCGCCCGCATGAGGCGGGCTACCGCAAAGACGTTGGTCTCGAACTGTGCCCGCAGTTCGTCCGATGTGAGTGTCTGGACGGGACCGAACAGACCGTACCCGGCATTGTTGACCAGCACCGAGACAGGGCCGTGTTCCTCCACGATGGCTGCGAGGTCCCCGGCCAGACCTGCCTCTCGATTGATGTCCAGTTCGACCCCGAAGACAGGCAGGTTCCGCCGTGCGGCTTCCGCTTCCAACTCGGCGAGCCGCCCCTTCGCCCGGCTGGTCCCCACCACACGAAATCCTCGCTCCGCCATGTAGAGCGCCGTTGCCATGCCGATGCCGCTCGACGCTCCGGTGATCAGCACGACTCCATGCCCGTCTGTCATCGTCAGCCTCCTGCGTTCAGCCTAGCACGCGCACAGCGTGATAAGGGCTCCGCCGCACCCCTACGCCTTTGACGCTCGACTCCCTCGGCTGCTACTCTGTTACGAGTGTGCTAGATGCGCTCCCACGCCTTGAACGGCAAACAGAACGGGGACAGCGTGCGCGGAGTAGGCGAACCGCCGCGCGCGTGATGCATCGCACGCAGGAGGTTGCCACATGGTGAACGTCGCCGCGCTGCGCTGTAAGGAATGTTCCCGCGAATACCCCATCGGCGCTTTCAACGTTTGTGATTTCTGCTTCGGACCGCTGGAAGTCGTCTATGACATGGACGCTATCGCGGACATCGCCAGCAGAGAGCGCATCATGTCCGGCCCCAACAGCCTCTGGCGCTACGCCGATTTCCTCCCCGCCGAGTACAACCCCCTCGTGGACATCAACGCAGGGTTCACCCCGCTCATCCGTTCACACGGGCTTGCGAAGCAACTCGGGCTGGAGGAACTCTGGATCAAGAACGACAGCGTCAACCCGTCCTACTCGTTCAAGGACCGCGTCGTCGCAGTCGCTTCAGCCAAAGCGTTGGAACTCGGATTCGAGACGCTCGCGTGCGCTTCGACCGGCAACCTCGCCTGCGCTGTCGCGGCCCACGCGGCCCGGGCCGGGATGGCAGCCTACGTCTTCATCCCGTCCGATCTCGAGGCGGGCAAGGTGCTGGGCGCGGCCATCTACAACCCGACCATGATTGCCGTCAACGGCAGCTACGACGACGTCAACCGCCTCTGCAGCGAATTGGCCGACCAGTACCAGTGGGCGTTCGTCAACATCAACGTCCGCCCCTTCTACGCCGACGGCAGCAAGACCCTCGGCTACGAAGTCGCGGAGCAGCTCGGCTGGCGCGCCCCCGCGCACGCCATCGCACCGTCGGCGTCTGGCGCGATGTTCACGAAGATCTACCAGGGACTCAAGGAGTTCGAGCAGACCGGCATCATCGGCCAGGTGGAGACGCGCATGCACTGCGCACAGGCGCGCGGCTGCTCCCCCATCGCGACTGCCTACGAAGAGGGACGTTTCGTGATTCGTCCCGTGAAACCGGCCACCATCGCCAAGTCTCTTGGCATCGGCAATCCTGCGGACGGCTACTACGCGCTCAAGACGATCGAGGCGTCCGGCGGCTCCGCCGTCATCGCGGAGGAGCACGAGGTTGCCGAGGGCATCAAGCTTCTCGCGCAGACCGAGGGCATCTTCACGGAGGGCGCGGGCGGCGTCGCCATCGCCGGCCTGAAGCGTCTCGTCGAGCGAGGCGAGATCCAGCCGGACGAGCCGACCGTTGTCTATATCACCGGCAATGGCCTCAAGACCACGGAGATCGTGAGCGATGTCGTGAACCCCATCCTCATCGAGGGCACGGTCTCGGCGTTCGAGCAACACGTGGGCGTGAAGGCTTGAGTATCATGACCACGACGATGCAGCGGGTGCGCTTCACCTTTCTTGACCACATGATCAAGCAACCCGTCATCTACCGGATGGGACACGACTTCGACGTCGTCACCAACATCCGCCGAGCCGACGTGCAGGAAGGCGTCGGATGGGTGATACTCGAGGTCGAGGGAGAATTGGAAGAGATCGAGCGCAGCCTCGAGTGGGTGCGCTCGCTTGGCGTCAGGGTCGACCACGCGCTGGGCGACCTGATAGAACCGTAACTCGGAGGACCAGAACAGGATGAGCGTTACCGTACGCATACCCGGTCCGCTGCGGCGGATCACTGATGGAGCCGACAAGGCAGCCGTGACCGCTGAGACGCTCGGCGGCGTCATCGCGGAACTCGAAGCGCAGTACCCCGGCATCCAGGAGCGCATCCTGGACGAGAACGGCGCGCTGCGCTACTTCGTGAACCTCTACCTCAACAATGAGGACGTCCGCTTCCTGGAAGGGCTCGGCACACCGGTCAAGGCCGGTGACGAGGTGAGCATCGTCCCTGCCGTCGCTGGGGGGTAGGTTCTGATGCTTGGCCCCCGGAACAACGACGAGTACTCCGAGCAAGAGCTCGCCGAGATCGAAGAACTCAACAGCCTGACGGACGACCACCGCTCTTTCTTCCAGAACCCGTGGTGGCAGCGCGTTGCCATCGGCTTCTCGATGCTCATCGTCCTCTCGCTGCTGTTCCCGGTCATCGCGCTCTCCTGCAACGGCGAGTCAGAACCCGCGCCGGACCCCACGAGCGGCATCCCGGCCCCGGACTTCGAACTCGCCGCCGCGCAGGGAGGGCTCGTTAGCCTCTCCGAAGCGCTCGATGCTAACGAGGCGGTTGTCGTCGTCTTCTACCGGGGCAATTTCTGAGGGATCTGCATCACCCAGCTCGTGGAGCTGGAAGAGGCCTACGACGAGATACGTGCCTTGGACGCTGAGCTCATCGCCTTAAGCACGGACGACATCCCTCGCGCCCGGAACATGCAGGAGCGCACTGGTGCGCGGTACCCCGTCCTCGCGGACCCTGACCACGCGGTTGCCGACGCCTACGGCATATTCAACCTGCTCGATGACGGCGTGGCGGCGCCCACGACCATCATCCTGACGTCGGAGCGCATCATCGCGATGCAGGTGGGACAGGACATCGGCGACCGCCCATCCACCGCCTCCATCCTCCACACCCTCCGCCAGCTCAAGGCCGGGGAACTGGAACCTGCAGCAGCGAGCTAGGCGGGGGCCTTCCTTGAAGGACTACCACATCAACGTCTTCTACAGCGAAGAGGACCAGTGCTACGTCGCGGATATCCCTGATCTGCAGTACTGCTCCGCGTTCGGCGAAACGCCCGAAGAAGCGCTTTCGGAAGTGCGAACAGCGATGAAGGCGTGGGTTGAAGCCGCAAGAGAGGCAGGGAAACCAGTGCCGGAACCCCGGTACCGCCCTGCCATCTACCAGTCCGCCTGACAACAAAGCGGGGTAACAGCTAGGCTGGTTGCCTCGCCCGCTCCAGCGCTTCCGCGATACGCAGGACCTCGAAACCGAGCGAGGCGTCCCCAGCAGCGTCATGGATGCCTTCGTCTTCTGTCACTAGCGCTGCTCCCGATGCCAGCGCAAGATGTGCAAGGTAGACGTCCTTCATGGGGAAGGCATCCGGCAAATCAACCGACGGCGGACTTGGGATGAAGCGGACGCGGCTGACCCACGCCTGAGCGATAACGTCCATTGGATTCGGGTCGGATACGATTCCAGATTCCTGTAACTGCTCTCTATGGTGAGCGTAGCGTCGCCATAGTTCGACACTTACAGCAAGTCTGTGCGCGTTTCCCATGATTGCGGCAACGAGGTCTAACCCACTCCGGTCTGGGTTCCCCAATCGAACGTAGCGCCCGCTCGAGAAATCCACCTCGTCTCGGGCGATTGCCCGGATCAAGACGTTCTCGTCCAATACGAACAGCAACGTGAGCAGCTACCCCGACCGACCCGAAAGCGCAGCTACCACATCCGACATATCCGCTATGCTCTCCTCGAAGAACCCCGGTATGCCACCTTCGACTTGCCCTTCCGCGTTTATCTCAAGCCGCTCCGCAGATGCCACGCCGTCCGCGTCCTTGTCGAATGCATAGATGGCGACGTCTTTTGGAGACAGCATCCCCTTTGTGACCAGCAGCAGCAGCCTTGAGAGTACCCGCTCACTATGCGTACTGATGATGAACTGGCGGGAGCGTTCCTTCGCGATACGCGCCAACGACTCAACGAGGTGGCGTTGCGCACGCGGATGCAGGTGCACCTCCGGTTCCTCAATGCCTATGGTCGACTCATCGCCTGCGAGCGCAATCTGCAGGAATACGTGGCTCAACTGGTTCGCGCCGAAGCTTTCGTTGTTCGCGCCCACGGCAATCCGGTCGCTTAGATGCCTGGGCGGTTGGAACGTAATGTTTATCGTCTTGCCCCTACCGAGTTCAGCGCGGATGCGCAGACCGGTCACCTCTTCAAGCCAGCCGGAGACTTGTTCCTCCAGCGTACGGTCCATCGCCAACCTCGTGGCGGCATTGCTGGCAAACTCGCTGTAACCCATTGCCGTCGACAGATCGTCGCTTGCATCATCCTGCAGCGGAAAGGTCTGTTCTACGAATCCGCGTCCAGCAGGAACGAAGAAGAAGCGCTGGAGTTGAATTGCAGGGGCTAGGCCAATCCGGTTCATCTCTCGAGTCAGGTCCCCGGGAGACGGATCAGGTATTTGAGGGCCCGCTAACGAGCTAAGTGCATTTCCAGTACCAGAGATTTCCACATAGAATCCGGTGAAGTAACTGTTAGCTTGCGTAACTATTCGAATGTCCTCTACGGGTCGGTTAATATTGGATTCTCTAGACATCTTGTAGACAGGCCCCCCTGAGGGCCTAACTTCTACTTTTTCTTCAGGAGTACGACTCCCAAATAACTCACACTGGTAGTTGAGTTCAATGGGCAGAGTGCCGATGTTTTGCCAGCCCAGAGAAGGCCACGGCGCATGCCCAAGTGAATTGAGTTGTGCTTTCGTTCCCAACTCAACCGAGAGGCTATTGTCCCCCAAGTGAACAACTTCACCGAAGCTCCCCAGATCAGCCAGCACCCTTGCTTCAGCAGCCGAATAGGCTTCCTTCCCTCTAAGCGAAGATTGCTTGAGGAACGCGAGCGCCTGCAGCACGGACGACTTGCCCGTACCGTTGCGCCCCACGAAAACGGTAATGGGCGCGAGGTCAAACGACTGCTGACGGAACGCCTTGAAGTTCCGCAACTCGAATCGCTGCAGCATGTCGTCCTCCTATTGCCCTGCCGCTGTGTAGCGGGCGTCACCATCAACAGGCATCCATGATAGACGGGCTCTATCCCTCGCTCAATGTGGAACGCCTGCGGTGTTACACCCCCAACTCCCGCACGACGCTGGCGACGCGCTCGGGCGCGATACCCCGGTGCGAGCGCGACGAGCCAACGCCGTCCAGCAGCACCCACGAGATCTGACCCGCCGTCGTCTTCTTGTCGCGGCTCATCGCCTCGATGATCGCATCAGGATCGACGCCCATGTACGCGGACGGCAGCCCGAACCGCGCGATGAGCGACGCCTGGCGTTCGACCAGCTCCGGCGGCGTCACGCCCTCCAGCATCCCCAGACGCGCCGCGCCCGTCATGCCGATGGCGACCGCCTCGCCATGCAGGTACGCGTCGTAGCCTGCAGCCGCCTCGACGCCGTGACCTATCGTGTGACCGTAGTTCAGCAGCTGCCGCAGCCCGCTCGTCTCGCGTTCGTCCGCGCTCACCACCCGCGCCTTAACCGCCATGTTCCATGCAACGGCGCGCGCCGTCAGTTCCGGGTCCAGCGACTGCAGCGCATCGGCGTGCTCCTCGTAGAGGTCCACCAGCCCCGCTTCGAGCGCGAGCCCGTGCTTCACCGCCTCCGCCCAGCCTTCGCGCAGCGCGCGCTCCGGGAGCGTCCGCAGCGCCGACACGTCGGCCAGCACCATCGACGGATGGTGGAATGCGCCCACCATGTTCTTCGCCACCGGCAGGTCGACGCCCGTCTTCCCACCGATGCTCGAATCGACCATCGCCGTCAGCGACGTCGGGACCTGCACCACGCGTATGCCGCGCAAGAACGTCGCAGCGACATAGCCCGCGAGGTCGCCCACGACGCCCCCGCCGACCGCGACGATGGCGTCGCGGCGCTCCGCCTTCCGTTCGGCAAGCCACTCGTAGAGGACGGTGGCCGTCGCCAGGTTCTTGCTCGCCTCGCCTGCGGGGAACGTGAACAGCCCCATCTCGATGCCCGCCGCGTGCAGCGACCGTTGCGCCGCGCGTCCGTACGGGTGCACGACGTTGCTGTCGCAGACGATGAACGCCCGCCCGGACAGGCCCATCTGCGCGAGACGGCGACCCAGTTGCTCCTCCAGCGTGTCCCACCCCACGAATATGGGATAGGCGCCCTGCTCCAGCCGCACCGTCGCGGCGAGCTCTGGGTCGTCTTCCCACGCCGCAGGCGCGCCCAGCCGACGCCATGCCCGCACGACCTCTTGCGCAGCCTGCTCTATCGTCAGGTCGTCCGTATGCACCGTCCAATGCGCATGCGAGTACGCCCACTGGCGCTCCCGCTTCAGCGATTCGATACGCCCGAGCGGGTCGTCCGACTGCAGCATCGGACGAGCCATCGCCTCGGCGCCGTCCAGCTCCGCGATGTGCGACAGCCGGCGGTACACGGTCTCCGGTCGCGCTTCGAGCGCCACGACGAGGCCCGAGCTGAGCATCCCGCCGAGCGACTGGTCGTGCATAACAGACCCCGCGCCCGTCGAGACGACGATATGCTCCTCGCGCGCGAACTCCGCGATGGCGGCGCGCTCCAGTTCACGGAACGCGGGCTCGCCGTCCTCGGCGAAGATGCGCTCGACCGCCTTCCCCGCGCGCTCAACGATGCGCTCGTCGGCGTCCACGAAACGCCACCCGAGCAGGCGTGCAGTGCTGCGCCCAACGGCGCTCTTGCCAGCGCCGGAGAACCCGATGAGGTAGATGCGGTTACGGGTGGTCATTGCTCCCACTTGCCCTAGAACGACATCACGGACTCGATGACCGCGCTGATCAGGAACGCCAGCGCAACGCCTGCAAGGACAGTACCGCCGGCGATCAGGATGAACTTCGTCGCGCCGGAGATGTTCCTGCTATGCCTGAACATCCAACCCGCAGCGAGCAGCAACATGCCGGCAACGAGCAGCAGCCCAAGGACTCTCATGTCCCCATTCCAATCATGCGCCTATGACCCGTTTCGCGGCCCCACCGTCGCCCGGTAGCTCTCGTAGTTGCGAAGCGTCTCGGAGATGTGGTCGCCGCCGAACTTCTCCATGAACGCGTCGGCCAGCGTTACCAGAACCATCGCCTCGGCTATCACGCCGCAGGTCGGCACGAACGTGATGTCGCTCCGCTCGTAGTGCGCCTCGGCCAGCTCGCCGGTCGTCAGGTCGACGGACGGGAGCGGGCTTATCATCGTGGCGATGGGCTTGACCACCGCGCGGATGATGAGCGGCTCGCCGGTCGTCATGCCGCCTTCCAGTCCGCCCGCGTTGTTCGTGCGGCGGGGCCACGGCTTCGCCCATCCGCCGTTCCCGTTGCTCTCCCACTCCTCGATGGGCTTGATGACGTCGTGCACCTTGGAGCCGCGCAGGTCGGCGAGTTCGAATCCCTTACCGACCTCGACGCCCTTCACCGCGTTTACGCTCCCCACCGACGCCATCAGCCGCGTGCTCAGCTTCGTGTCCCACTGGATGTGCGACCCCAACCCTATCGGCAGGCCCGTCGCAACGACCTCCACGACGCCGCCGAGGCTGTCGCCCGCTTCCTTCGCCGCGTCGACCTCGCGCACCATCAGCGCACTCGCGTCCGGGTCGGCGCAGCGCACCGGCGAGTCCTCCGCCGCGTCCCAGTCCACCGGCTCCGGTGGGTGCGCCTGCACCCCGCCGATGTTCGTGACGTGGCTGTGCACCTCCACGCCGAACTCCGACAGGAACGCCCGGCAGATCGCCCCCACGGCGACCCGCGACGTCGATTCTCGCGCCGACGAGCGTTCCAGGATGTTCCGCGCGTCGTCCTGCAGGTACTTGCTGATGCCGGGCGTGTCCGCGTGGCCGGGCCGCAGACGGTGGATCGGCGTCACCTCGCCCTCAACGGGCTCCTTCGACATCGTGTGCGTCCACGGCTTGCCGTCCGGCCCGTTGCCGGTCGTGTGGTCACGGTTCTCGATGAGCATCGCGATGGGCGCGCCCGTCGTGTAACCATGGCGCACGCCGGACTGCAGCACCGCGTAGTCCGTCTCGATCTGCATGCGCCCGCCGCGTCCGTAGCCCATCTGGCGGCGCGCCAGGTCCTCGCGTATCACCGTTTCCGATATGGCGACGCCCGCGGGCAGCCCTTCGAGCAATGCAACGAGTCCGGGCCCGTGAGACTCGCCGGCAGTCAGGAATCGCACCAAGATGACAACCTCCCGCGCAACGTCTTTCCATTCTACCCCACGCCTGCGCGCTCTGATGTGGATTAACATACAAAGAGAGTCGTACACTCACGCGCAAGGATACCTTCAGGCACACGGAGTACAGGTTCAGGAGGAATCATGCTCTCAGCAACGGACAATGAACTGCTGACGCAGGTGAGCGCCGGGACGCCGATGGGCGACCTCATGCGCCGTTATTGGATCCCTGCGGTCTTCTCCTACGAGGTCGAGGCCGACGGCGTGCCCCACCGCACGCGGCTCCTCGGTGAAGACCTCCTCGTCGTCCGCCTCACGAGCGGCGACGTCGCCACCATGACCCCGTTCTGCCCCCACCGCACCGCATCGCTCTACTTCGGACGCAACGAGGAGGAGGGCCTGCGCTGCGCCTACCACGGCTGGAAGTTCGCGGCGGACGGCAGCTGCATGGACATGCCCAGCGAGCCTCCGGAGAGCAACTTCAAGGACAAGGTAACGCTCAAGACCTACCGCACCCTGGAGCGCAACGGCGTCATCTGGACCTACATGGGACCGGACCAGGACTCCCCTCCCGAGCTGCCGAACCTCGAGTGGAACATGGTGCCGGAGTCCCACTGCTACCTCACCAAGCGCATCGCCCAGAACAACTACTTCCAGACCATCGAGGGCGAGATCGACTCCAGCCACAGCGGCTTCCTTCACTCCAACTTCCGCGACCCGTTCCGGCTCGAATCGAAGCAGGAGCAGGGGATGATCTACAAGATGCGGGACCGCCATCCGCGCTTCCAGGTGAAGGACACCGACTACGGCGTGCTCATCGGCGCGCGCCGCAACGCCGAGGAAGACTCCTACTACTGGCGCATCACCCAGTACATGCTCCCCTTCCACACCATCATCCCTCCCTACGGCGCTGACCCGCTCTTCAGCGGCCACGCCTACATCCCGATGGACGACAACCACGTCCTCGCCCTCTGCTTCACCTACAACCCCGTGCGACCGCTCACCGAGAAGGAGCTCGACTTCCTGAAGTTCGGCCCCGGCAACGGACAGCAGGGCCTCCACCCCTCCGTGGACGGCTTCCTCCCGCCGATGGCCAACCGTCCCGAGAACGCATGGTGGCCGAAGCACCACATCGATAACGACTTCAACGTGGACTGGGAGCGCCAGAAGACCGTCCAGTTCTCCGGCCTGCCCGGCACCTGGCCGCAGGACTCCGGCATGCAGGAGACGATGGGCCGCGTGACCAACCGGACAGCGGAGCACCTCGGCATCAGCGACACCGGCATAATCCGCACCCGCCGAGCGCTGCTCAGGGCCGCCAAACTCCTCCGCGACTACGGCATCGAACCCGAGTCCGTATGGGACCCGGACGTCTACTACATCAGGTCCGCCGCCGTCGTCCTGCCACGCGAGTCCGAATGGGTCGAGGCCTCCGAGGAGTTCCGCACCCCCAAGGAGAACGTGAACTACGCCGCCGTCTGATCCTCGCCATCCGTAAACCACCTATGCAAACGGGGCGCCTCGTATGAGGCGCCCCGCTCTGTCTCTGTTACCTGTCTCCTGCTGTTTGATCCCTTCCCCCTCGATGGGGGAAGGCCAGGATGGGGGTGACTGAGCGATACCTGGCGCTGCGCGATGCAGCCACCCAGCCCTACGCCGCCTCCGCGACCTCGGTCTCCGGCGCAGGCGCAGGCTGCACGACGTACCCCTCGCGGATGACTCCCGCCTCGGCGTCCCAGCGTGGCCCCTCGCCTTCGATGACCGCCTCGCCCACCCACAGCTTGTACGCCGTCCATGCCGCCATGGCAGCATCCAACTGATCGTCCGTCGGTGTGTCATCGGTCGGCAGTTGCACGCCCAGCGCGGACAGCAGTTCGGTGCGGACCTGGCGGCCTTCCAGCGTGCGCTTCGTGGGAAGCTTCGTTCCGTTCGACACTGCCTTCCATGCCCCTCCCGGAAACACCTCGATCAGCGTCGAGTTGGACGCGGGTATGCCGTCCAGCCCCAGCAGGCGGAACCGGCTCCCGCTCTCGACCAGCCGGTGGAACAGCCGCACCGACCCCACGATGAGGCCCGAGTACGGCTTGCCGTCGGCGGGCAAGGTATAGGGCGTGCGCCCCGGCGCGTTCACGCGCCGCTCCGACTCCCGCATCGTCGCCTCCGGCGAACCGGCCAGCCCCTGCGGGCCGTCGATGGCAAGGATGAAGGAGCGCCCGATGGCGCGGTCCGGGATGATGTGCGATGCGTCCTCGCGATAGTCCCACTGCCCGAATGAGCACGTCAGGTCCGTATCGAGCACCGCGTAGTCGCATGGACGCTGCTGTGCTGCCGTCGGGTCCGTGAGATCGAGTCCGATGAAGCAGCGTCCGCCGCCGATCTCCCGCCCGCCGCCGCGGTGCCCCATTGTGCGGCGTTGCCGCCACTTGGCGATGTAGCGCGCCGTAACGGCGGCCGCCAGCACCGAAGCGCCTGCCGCTCCATACACACGGGGGTTCCCTCGCATCCGCATACGCGCCATTCTATCAACCTGCTCCAGAGCCGCGTTTTCCGTCCAGCCACGCCTGCAGGATCACCACCGCCGCCGCCGCATCCACCGCGCCCTTCTCCGGTCTGCGACGTCCCCGCCCCTGCGTCCGGCCTCCCGCCAGAGCGCGTTCCGCCTCCGCGGACGAGAGCCGCTCGTCCACCGTCTCGACCGCGAGCCCCGCCTCCTGCAGCCCGCGCACGAACTCCTGAACGACCTGCGCCTGCGGCCCCACGCGACCGGACATCGAATACGGCATCCCCACAACGACAACCCCTGCGTCCCGCGCCTGCGCCTCCCGCGCCACGTCCTCCATGGCCTTCGGTGAGGTCTCGATCACTCCCGCCGGGACCGCGATGCCCGAATCCGTATCGCCCGACGCTACGCCGATGCGGCGCTCGCCGACGTCGAGCCCCAGCGCGCGCATCAGCCCTGCTGCCGCGTGACGATGTCCGCGACCGCTGCCAGCGCGTCGTCCAGCTTCGAGGCGTCCTTGCCTCCTGCCTGCGCCAGCCTCGGCTGACCGCCCCCGCCCCCGCCCATCACGCGCGCCGCCTCGTTGACGATGGCGCCCGCGTCGAGGCCGCGCTCCACCAGGTCAGGCGTCACCATCGCCAGCAGGCCGGGACGTCCGTTGATCACGCTGCCGAGCACGACCACGCCGGAGCCGAGCTTGTCCCGCAGTCGGTCGCCCATCTCGCGCAGCGACTGTGCGTCCGGCGCGTCGCTCCGCACCGCCAGCACCTGCACGCCGCCCACGTCGCGCGCCTCGTCGAGGAGCGTCTCAGCCTCCTGACGCGATGCCTCGCGCTGCCCCGCGCGCAGCGAACGCCGAGCTTCCTCCGCCTGCGCCAGCAACCCTTCGATGCGCTGGGGCAGTTCGGCGGGAGCGGAGCGCAGCAACGCTGCCGCCTCGTCCAACTGCCGCAGCCGCTGGCTCACCCACTCCTCGCCGCCGCGACCCGTCACCGCCTCGATGCGCCGTACGCCCGTCCCAACGCTGCTCTCGCCCACGACGCGGAACGTGCCGATCTGCCCCGTCCGCTCCAGGTGGGTGCCGCCGCATACCTCGAAGCTCACCGGCTCCGTCTCGCCTATCTGCACCGTACGCACACGGTCGCCGTACCGCTCGCCGAAGAACGCCAGCGCGCCGTTAGCGGTCGCCTCCCGATAGGAGCGCTCGTCCTTCACGAGCGACAGGTCGCCGCGCACCGACTCGTTGATGCGGCGCTCGATCTCGCCCAGTTCGTCGCGACTCACCGCCGAGACGTGCGTGAAGTCGAACCGCAACCGGTCCGGCGCGACCAGCGACCCCGCCTGCCGCACGTGCGAACCGAGCACGTCCCGCAGTGCGGCGTGCAGCAGGTGCGTCGCCGTGTGGTTCCGCGCGACGTCCAGCCTGCGCTCCCCGTCGACCGACGCATGCACTGCGTCGCCGACCGCAACCGAGCCCTCGACGACCTCCGCCACATGAACGATGAGCTCGCCGAACGGCTTCTGCGTGTCGCTCACCCGAACCGAGCCGCCGGACGCCGCGATGAGGCCCGTATCGCCAACCTGCCCGCCGCCCTCCGCGTAGAACGGAGTCTCGCGCAGCACGATCTCCACGCTCGCTCCGGCATCGGAGCGCTGCACCGGCTCGCCGTCCTTGAGGATGGCGGCGATAACCGTATCGGTCTCGATGCGGTCGTAGCCAAGGAACGCGGTCTCACGAACGTCCAGCGCCTCGTAGACGCGAATCTCCTCGCGCCCTCCGCCGAACCGGGCCGCGGCGCGCCCACGCTCACGCTGCTCCTCCATCGCACGCTCGAAGCCTGCGGTGTCGACGTCCAGCCCCTGCTCCCGCGCTATCTCCTGCGTGAGTTCCAGCGGAAAGCCGAACGTGTCGTACAGGCGGAACGCGTCAGCGCCGTCTATGGTCTCTCCCCGCGCGATGCACTCCTCCAGCACCGGCATCCCCAGCGCGATGGCCTCGTAGAAGCGCTCCTCCTCCGACTCCAGCGTCTTGAGCACGAACCGCTCGTGCTCCCGAAGTTCCGGGTAGAGCGCACCGAAGCGCTCGATCACGGTCGCGGCCACGTCAGGCAGGAAACCCGCTTCGATGCCGAGCTTTCGCGCGAAGCGGATGCCGCGCCGTATCACGCGGCGTAGCACGTAGCCGCGCCCCTCGTTCGCGGGCACGACGCCGTCGGCGATGAGGAACGCCGCGCTCCGGGCATGCTCGGTCACGACGTGGATGGCGAAGTCGTCGTCGGGGTCTTCTCGGTACGTCTTGCCCGCCAGCTGCTCCACGCGCTGGCGTATCGGTGTGAGCAGGTCGGTCTCGTAGGCGGAGGACACCCCTTGCATGATGGCGGTCATACGCTCCAGCCCCATGCCGGTGTCGATGCCCGGCGCGGGCAGGTCCGTCCGCGTGCCGTCCGTCGCCTGGTAGAACTGCGGGAAGACGAGGTTCCAGTACTCGAGGAACCGGCTCGTGTCGTCGCCCGGCTTCGCGCCTGGCCCGTACTCCTCGCCGAAGTCGTAATAGAGCTCGCTGGACGGACCGCACGCGCCCTCATCGCCCGCCGGGCCCCAGAAGTTGTCCTTGTCGCCCAGCGTGACGATGCGCTCGTCCGGCACGCCGACCTCGTCGCGCCATATCGCGCGCGCCTCGTCGTCGGTGTCGTGCACCGTCACCCAGATGCGTTCCGGGGGCAGCAGCAGCACGCCGGTCGTGAACTCCCACGCCCACGAGATCGCCTCGCGCTTGAAATAGTCGCCGATGCTGAAGTTGCCCAGCATCTCGAACATCGTGTGATGCGTGAAGTCGCCCACCTCGTCTATGTCGGTGGTGCGGAAGCACTTCTGCACGGACGCGAGCCGAGGGTTCGGCGGCGTCTCATCCCCCGCGTAGTAGGGCTTGAACGGCGCCATGCCCGCGGACGTGAGCAGAAGCGTGGGGTCGCCCGCCGGGATCAGCGACGCGCTCGGCATCACCAGATGGCCGCGCTCCTCGAAGAATCGCAGGTATGCAGCGCGGATGTCGTCGCTGGTCGTGGGGGGCATGTCGGCCAAGGGCGTAAAGTCCTCTGGGGAGGGCGCTGCAGTGAGAGCGCCACGCACTGAGGAGAGTCTACGAACGCCTCCGCGAGCGTGTCAACGCGGCGCGGGCTGCCCGGTCCCTTCCCCCTCGATGGGGGAAGGCCAGGACGGGGTGTCCCCGCCCCTCCCCCTCTGATTGACGGCGCGCCACCGCGGGGGTAGGTTGCAGGCGTGAACGCGCTCCCCAACCTCGCTCTCCTCGGGGCTTTCGCCCGTCATCCGCGCCGACATCCCACCTACCTGGGGTACGTGAACGGCCTGTTCTACGGGTTCGGGATGGGCGCATCCACCATCCTCTTCCCGCTCTACGCCATCGATCAGGGCTTCTCCCTCTCCAGCCAGGGCTTCATCGTCGCCGCGCCCGGCATCATCATGATCATGCTGAGGCTCGTGGGCGGCGCGCTCTCCGACCGCTTCGGCGAGAAGTTCATCCTCTGGTTCAGCTTCTCAACCGTCACCATCGCCTCGATGGTCCCCGTATTCGCGGCCTCCTTCATCTGGCTCACCGTTGCGCAGTTCTTCAACGGCGCGTCCCGCTCGGTCTACTGGTCGGCGGCACAGTCCTACATCAGCCGCAGCGCGGAGGGCGAGGCCGGGAAGGTGATGGGGCGGCAACTGGCTTTCGAGTCGGGCGGGGGCATCCTCGGCGGAGTCGTCGCCGGCTTCATCGCTGGGGGCGTCGGCTACCCGGAAGCCTTCCTCATGACCGCGATAGCCACGTTCCTCGGCTTCATCATCACCTCCTCGCTGCCGAGGCTGCCGCGCAAGGACCAGGTGCGCAGCTTCGCCGCCAGCCTCGCTCCGGCGAAGACGATGCTCATCAAGCGCACGTTGCTCCACGCGCACATGGTCGCGTTCACCAGCGCAGCGTACATCGGCCTGGTCATGGGGCTGTTCGTCGCGTTCTTCCGCGAGATCGATTACAGCGAAGGAGAGACCGCGCTGGTCATCCGCCTCAACAGCATCGGTGTCAGCGTGCTCGCCTACTTCTTCGGCATGATCCTCGGGCGGCTGGGCAGCCGCCGCACCGCGGCCCTTGGCATCACCATCACCGGATTCCTTGCCGCGGGCGTAGCCCTGACGGGCCACATACCGATCGTTCCCGTGGTCTTCATGGCCATCACCGGCATGACCTTCGGCAGCCTGCGCTCGCTCTATCCGACCCTCGCTGCCGAGAACAGCGAGCCGAACCAGCGCGCGATGGCCCTCTCCGTCGTGGGCCTCTACTGGGCAATCGGCATCTTCCTCTCGCCGCTGCTGTTCGGGTTCCTCGCGGAACAGACGACCATCGCGACGTCCATCTACATCTTCAGCGGTTTCGCCGTCGTTGCGGGCCTGCTCTCGCCGCTGCTCTACGACTTCGGTCGGCGCGGCCTCCCCGTCGAGAACGAGGTGGAACAAGGAGGGAACGAGGTGCAACAGGTCGAGACCGTGGAGGAAGAGGTCGAAAGCGGAGACGAAGGAGCGGATGACGTTCCGGCTGAGAGCGCGCCCGCCCGCGAGGACGTCACAGCAGATGCATCGTGGCGCCCGGTAGGGCTCGCCCCGGAAGTCCTGTCAGGAGGCACGGGCCGCTACATCCATGAATACGTCCGCGCGAGCTCCATCGAACAGGCCCATGCATTCGGCGTGGCAGGAGGCCGAGAACGCGCGGGCGACTACTTCGCCGCCAGGATCGAGCAGCACCTGAACAACCGGGACAGCCAGGGCTGGCGCTTGGTCTCCATGGAGCCGCACTGGTGGTACGAGCGGCAACTCACCGGCGGAGCGATGCCAGTCTCGAGGCCGCTCGCCATCATCGGCTGGTACCTCACCTTCGAGCGGCGCTAGAGAGACAATTTGAACGAGCGGTCTGTCTGCGCGACTGCGCGTGCGTCGCCTGGTCCCTTCCCCCTTGATGGGGGAAGGCTAGGATGGGGGTGAGGGGGGGCCGGGCTGGGGCGTGTCATGTTGAGCGGGCCTGAGTTGACGATAGGCAGTACTATCTTTGAGATGTGGTTGAGCCTCTAAGCAGCCTACGGTTTCCTTGTAGATGTGGGCACGGGATAGGTACTGGAGCACACTACAATGCCGCGCATGGCAGACATCGGCCGCAGTGGGTTGTGGATAGTGGGCAGGTGTCATTCACCAGTTACAATGACGCGGGCCAAGCGGTACTGCACTGCGAACCTTCGAATGGGAGGTTGGCTTGTAGTGAGCCACCAAGCAGGCGAAGAAGGGGAACGAGTGGCACTTCGGGATGAAGGCGCATATCGGGGTGGATGCGGAGACGGGAATGGTTCACAGCATGACAACGACGGCGGCGAACGTGCACGACCTCACCGAAGCGCGGCGGCTGCTCCACGGCGGGGAGCGGTGCGTGTGGACGGATGCAGGGTATCGTGGGATCGAGAAGCGAGTGGAGAACGCGGGGTTAGGAGTCGAATGGCGGGTGGCGATGGGTCCAAACAAGCGCAGGCGGCTGGACCCGGAGAGTGCGGAAGCGCAGAGTGAGAGGCAGAAGGCGTCGGTGCGAGCGAAGGTTGAGCACCCGTTCCTGTATGTGAAACGGCAGTTCGGCTACGCGAAGGTTTGCTATAGGGGTTTGCACAAGAACGCCCAGCGGCTGGCCGTGTTGTTCGGGATGGCCAACTTGATGAAAGCTGAGCGTCTCCTGGCGGCGGCATGATGGGAGCAGTGCGTCCACGAACCGTTGGGAGGGCAATCGCACCTCCCGGAGAGCAGATTCACAGACCATCTGGCCCCTCATTCCACACTGCGATGCGCTGCTGGATGCCCCACCTCAGCCCTGCCCTACTACTCAACTCAACTCAACGTCAACGGCTTGTTCAGACCATCCCTAGCAACATTCGCGCCAGTTTCTGCATGTTCTGAATTGCGCGTGGGAAAGCCGTGGCTTGAGAATGGGTGGGAGTCGGCGTAACGTCGGCTTTCAGAGGCCACCTCCCGCCCCTCTACCGGGCGCCCTTACTAAACTAAGGGCAAGCCACCCTCACATTCCGCAACCCCGTAGCCGCCACGACCACCAAACCACACCATCAAGCTGAACCTGATGGGGAAGGTTGTTGATTTTTGTGCGGGTTGGTGTGCCTGAGTTGACGGTAGGCAGTGCCATCTTTGAGATGTGGCTTGGCCTGTGACCCTTTGCGACATATCCTATCTCAAATCTCAGGCTATCGTTGGGAGGCCTCGCTTGATGTCCGCCGGCTATAGATGCGCTCAAGAGGTGTGATCATGCCGTTGGCAGCAAAGCTCCACTCGAAGAAGTCCCGGTTGTCTGCGGCGTGCACGATGACATGCTGAAACTTCTCCAACAGGCTCGGAGGCGCCGAATACGCCAGCATCATGTCGTACAAGTCATACAACGGGTACGGAATGGGCGTTTCGTCGAGGAACGCCTCAAACGCCGCGCTGAATTCCTTGAATGCCACGCAAGAGTAGACGTAGTTTGCCTGCGGCCACCTCTTTTGCGTCAGGTTGCTCCTTGAATACTCGTAGTCCTTCCTGCGAAGGTTGACGCGCTCGATGAGCGCCTCTTCCAGGGTGTCGTTCGATTCAAGGATACGGGAGTACTGCTTCGCCTCACTGGTCTCCCAGTGCTTCTCCTCCGTCCAGTCGTCCGTCGAATACCCGCCGTTGGGGAGGTCGGACGCCACGTAGTAGTGCGCGTGCGTGCAGAAGTTGGCAAGGTCCTCGTAGCCGCCCTTGTTGCACGGCCCGCCCATGTCGATGACGCCCAGAGGCTTGCCAAGCATCTGGGTCCACGACGCGAGAAAGGCGTCTGCGTCGGAGTTCGTCATCTGCTTTGCGAAGAGGTCCCCGCCGGGGCCGCCATGCCCACTGAACATGAAGTGATGCTCCGCCTCCGGATGGCGTTCCACCAGTACTTGAGCGAAGTCCGCGAACGCGCTCCGCAGGAAGTCGCTGCGTTCATCTGACGACTCCTCCGGCATTTCCGTGTGGACGCTCAGGGCATACTGCTCCCGGTAGGCAATCATGTCGTCTTCGGCGATGTCGCCAAAGATGCCATAGAGCGGGTCGTAGTCATTGGGGAATGCGTAGAGGTGAACGGAGTCCGTCTCCTCCCATATCGCCGCTTGGTAGTACCGGAGCGTTGCGCTCTCGTTCTGAGGAACCGCTTCCGCCCAGCCTGTCAGGTTGTGGAAGGGCGCCCAGTCCTCCGTAACCAGCACGACCCTCAAGAAAACATGCGGTTGCATCGAGTTGGCGGGCACGGGGTCGCTGGTCGGCGTTGGCGCGGGGGGTGGGCTTGGCGCCTGGAGGAGGGGGAAATCCAGCCCGCAGATTTGGCTGGCTCTGATGAACTCATCCGGCGTATCGCCCAAGCTGGCTGCCTGCATGGCTTCCACCAGTTGCGCCGGTCCGCCCAATTCCTCGAACAAACAGGCCGCACTTTCCCTGTCCTCCAGCTGCATCCCCAGCCTTGGGGCATAGGTCTCCCATTCGTCATCGTTCATGCAGACCACGGTAACGTTGAGCGTGGCCATGCCGAGGGCCAGGGAATTGACCGTAGTATCCCCGGCGACGGCTGGAGCCAACAGACCGCGCAGATCAATCGGCACGAATCCTTCCCGTATGCACGATGAGGTCTCTTCACTGAAGGGTTCAACCTGTCCGACGAGCGAGGTCAGGAACAGCCTCAGAACCGTATCGTCTTGCAAGCAGTTGACGATGTCCGCAGTGGTCTCCCGTGAGCCGCCGGGAGCACGCCCCGTCATCTGCAACAGTTCCTGGGGGCCGATGTCCTTGTCGCTGAGGCAGGACTGTTCCTCGTCCGATAGGCCAGACAGGAACACCTGGGGATTGCCTAAATCCACAGGCCTCAGGTCTTCCGGGGGTAACCCCTGGCTTTCAGTGCCTTCAGATTCGGGGAAGCCGAAATCGGTTTCGATGCCGCAGGCTTTCACCACCTGACCAAGGATCGCGCTTTCCTCCATCGTCAGGCCTGCTCCGGATGCGTCGGCGCCCGAGAGGACGGCAATGATGCGTTCGCCCGAGGATGTTCCCTCAAGCTCCTTTATCAAACACGCGAGGTCGGTCGGATTTGGGGGAGAGCCTTCACCCGGAAGGGTCAGGGCCGCTGCCTCCTCCGGCGTCAGGCACGCGATGAGCCGAAGCGTCGCGGGACCGCCTTCGGCATCCCCCGGCCGGCCAAGCGCCTCCACGATGGCCGAATCTTCCCTCAGCAGTTCGGTTATGCAGTCTTGCGTCGCCGCGCTGAAGCCCCCGGCGCGAATCGAGAGCATCGAGATCCCCATCGCCGCCGCATGCTCTTCCGTGAGACAATCGGCTCCAGGAGAGGGCCCGCTCTCATCGCCCGCCAACAGCTCTCCCGCTTCTCCTGCGAGAGGCGACCTCAACAGTTCCTGAAAGCTCGCTCCAAGCCTGTCCTCCAGGCAGGATGCCTCCTCAGCCGTCAGCAGGGCTACGAGGTCCCTGCCTGTAGAGGATCGGTCGAACTGCCAGAATGGAACCCCCACCGAACCGGCGTCAGTTGGCGTTGCCGTGTTGGTTGGAGCCGCTGTTGGGTCTTCGTCCGAACATGCTGCAAGCGCGAATAGAGCAACGATGACCGCCAAGCAAGAGAGCCTTGTAAACATTTTCCTGTGTCCTCCAGTGGCAGCACCGGACTAGTCGTCGTCAACGACGGTCGTGATCCCTTCCCCGCCCTCGACAGTCGCCCCTGCCGCGGAGTAGAGCACCCCATGAAGACTCTCCGGCTTCGTCTGATTAGTTGGGATCCATAATAGTCATGGTTGCCACTTCATCGGCTATTGTAGCCCCATCGGGTTGATCTAGCCAGACCGTGAAGTACTCATCCCCTTCGTCTTCGTCGTCCTCCTTGAGGCACACCTTTGCCGTCATAACGGTAACTCCCGGCGCAAACACCAGCCGACCACTCGTGAGATCGTAGTCGGTCAAATGGGCGCGATTGTCTAGGATCTCGTAACTGGGTAAGGTGTACCACGCTACTTGAACCTCCCGGCCGGATGCCTCGGACAGGGTCACCCGGAATTCGAGGAACCTGCCTTCGAATTCTGATGCAGCATGGACGGAGATGGTTGGAGAGGCGTCGTTGTCCGCCACGTTGATGGTGGCCGCACCCTGGGTGCTGGACACAGTGTAGCCGTCGCCAGTTTCCAGCGACGCGGCTATCGATCCGTCTAGTTCGTCCAGAGAGTCGTCGGTGGTGGCGATGGTGAGGGTCACGCTGCCGCCGGGGGAGACAGTGACCGTTTCCGACTCTGTGGTTACGCCGTAGTCGCCGGCGACCTCAATACTCACATTCACCGAGAGATCAGCGGCTGGCGCGTCCGGATGCGCCGCACCAGCCGTGATAGTGAACTCGGCGTCGTCACCCTCGGCTATGTCGCTGCCGCCGGTGATGCTCACCACCGGCTTGGGCAAATCGTTGTCCGCCACGTTGATGGTGGCCGCACCCTGGGTGCTGGACACAGCGTAGCCGTCGCCAGTTTCCAGCGACGCGGCTATCGACCCGTCTGATTCGTCCAGAGAGTCGTCGGTGGTGGCGATGGTGAGGGTCACGCTGCCGCCGGGGGAGACAGTGACCGTTTCCGACTCTGTGGTTACGCCGTAGTCGCCGGTGACCTCAATACTCACATTTACCGAGAGATCAGCGGCCGGCGCGTCCGGATGCGCCGCGCCGGCCGTGATGGTGAACTCGGCCTCGCCACCCTCGGCTATGTCGCTGCCGCCGGTGATGCTCACCACCGGCTTGGGCAAGTCGTTGTCCGCCACGTTGATGGTGGCCGATCCCTGGATGCTGGACACAGTGTAGCCGTCGCCAGTTTCCAGCGACGCGGCTATCGACCCATCTAATTCGTCCAGAGAGTCGTCGGTGGTGGCGATGGTGAGGGTCACGCTGCCGCCGGGGGAGACAGTGACCGTTTCCGACTCTGTGGTTACGCCGTAGTCGCCGGTGACCTCAATACTCACATTCACCGAGAGATCAGCGGCCGGCGCGTCCGGATGCGCCCCGCCGGCCGTGATAGTGAACTCGGCGTCGCCACCCTCGGCTATGTCGCTGCCGGCGGTGATGCTCACCACCGGCTTGGGCCAGTCGTTGTCAATCACGTTGACCGTAGCCGCGCCCTGGGTGCTGGACACAGTGTAGCCATCCCCCCAAATCAGCGACGCGGCTATCGACCTGTCTAATTCGTCCAGAGAGTCGTCGGTGGTGGCGATGGTAAGGGTCACGCTGCCGCCGGGGGAGACAGTGACTGTTTCTGATTCTGTCGTTATCTCGTAGGCGCCGGTGACCGTGATGGATACATTCACCGAGAGATCGCCGGACGGCGCGCCCGGATGCGCCGGGCTGGCCGTGATGGCAAAGGTGGCATCGCCGCCCTCAGTGATATCACCGCCGCCCGTAATGCTCACCACCGGCTTGGGCAAGTCGTTGTCAACCATGTTGACAGTAGCTGAGCCCTGGGTGCTGGATACCGTGTAGGTAGCGTCCGGGTTCAGTCTCATTTCCAGCGTCTCGCCGGTCTCGTGATCGTCATCGTCCCATGGGTGCCATTCATATCTCACAACACCACCGGCAGGAATATCTACAATCTTTGAAGATGTTCTTGTCTCGTAGTTGTTGCTATGGACTGTGGTTATCGACACCGGGAAGCTAACGACAGGAGCGGGGTCCAATGTGATTTTGAAGTAAGCGACCTCTCCCTCGATGATACTGTCAGTGAGCGCAACTATGCTCGCCTCCGGGGCAAATGGGTCATTGTCCAAGATCTTCATGATGTGATCTGACAGGTTGGGTTCAAGACTCACACTGTTCCCAACCGGGTTGGCAAGGGAGAATTCGATGGTTTCCGTACCTTCGCCGAGCTCATCATCTATGGTATCTACGGAGACGTTAAGATACACGGCACCCGCGGGGATGGTTGTACGGCGGGGCAACGCCACGTAGTCTTCCCCGGCAGTAGCTGTACCGCCCACTACGAAATCCACCGTTACGTCTTCCTTGTTCTCTTTGCTCATATAAATCCCAATAACCCCGCGCTCTCCCTCCTCTACTTGTCTGGCTGAATTGTTCGTGACAATGAATATGAGGCCAGCGTCATCGTCAGTTAGCGTCACCGTCGTAGGCGGCCCGGCGTCCACCGGCCCAGATACGACGGTTATGGAAATAGTAAATGTTTCTTCCGGTTCCACCATGTCGTTGTCTACCGGGTACACTGAGACTTCTCGGCTGGTTTCTCCTGGCTCAAAGCTGAAATATTGATCAGCGGCGTGCATATATGCGTCTTCGCCGTGGCCCGCATCCGAATCGGTGGAGTGTATCCGGAGCCAAATTAACGCCTTCGAGGTGATAGCCTTGTCCATGAGGACATTGATGTGCAGTACGTTGTCATCTTCATCGAGAGTATAGGAAGATTTTTCAAAGCTGACCGTCGCCTCCGCCAGGACCGGCTCGTCATCGTCCGCCACCGCTACCGTGGCTGATCCTTGCGTTGAGGACACCCGGTAGCTGCTGCCCGCTTGCAGAGTCCCCGTTATGGCCCCGTCGGGCTCGTCCACCGCGTCATCTACGGTGCCGACGGTAAATGTCGCGCTGCCGCTTGTCGGTATGGTCACGGTCCGCTGGCCCGTTCCGGCGGCGCCGAAGCCGCTGGTGGCTACTACCGTTACCTTCACCGGCAGGGCCGCGCCGGGGGCTGGGCTGGCCTTGACGGTGAACTCGGCGTCGCCGCCTTCGGTAATCCCGCTGCCCGCGGTGATGCTGATTTCCGGTGTAGCGGGTGAATCGTCGTTGTCCATGATGTTCACGGTATGTTCTGACTGTTCAGGGTCAATGCTCACGCCACTCCCAACCGGGTTGGAAATGATGAATATGAAGGTTTCCATACCCTCAACCAGGTTGTCATCTATGGTATTCAGGATGACAGCGAGAGCCTCGCTCCCAGCGGGGATGGTTACGCGGTGGTGCAACGTCACGTAGTCTTCTCCAGGGGTAGCGCTGCCCCTCACCACGCAATCCATCGTTACGTCTTCCTGGTGAGGTTTGTTCATTTGGATCCAGATAGTCCCCTGACCTCCCTCCTCCACTTGCTCGGTTAAGGGATGCACAGAGTCATGGGGGTCAATTCTGATGACGGCCTGGTCATCGTCGGTTAGCGTCACCGCCGTATCCGGTCCGGTGGCCACCGGACCGGATACGGCACTCAGCGAAATAGTCAATGTTTCGTCAGGTTCCACGACGTCGTCGTCCAGCAGGTCCAGCATGATTTCCCGGCTGGTTTCCCCTGGCGCAAAGATGATATCCCGGGGGCCCAGTTCCCCACGGCTGAGGTCAGCGAGGGAAATTTCAACGTCTCCATCTGGACCTATTCCCGCGTCGGTGGAGTGCGCCTGGAACCGAACTGCTATCGCCGAGGTGAGAGCATTGTCCATGACGACTTTGATAATGGCGGTGTTGTCGTCTTCATTGAACGTATAGGAGGCCTTCTCAAAGCTGACCGTCGCCTCCGCCGGTCCCGTCGGATCATCGTCCGCCACCGCCACCGTGGCTGATCCCTGCGATGGGGATACCGTGTAGCCACTGCCCGTTTGCAGCGTCCCCGTTATCGACCCGTCGATTTCGTCCAGCGCGTCGTCTTCGGTGCTTACGGTAAAGTTCGCGCTGCCGCTCGTGGGTATGGTCACTTTCCGCAGGCCCGTTGCGACGCCGAAGTAGCCATCGGCCGTTACGCGAACGTCTATCGACAGGGCCGCGACGGGCGACGGGCTGGCCGTGACGGTGAACTCGGCGTCGCCGCCCTCCGTGATCCCGCTGCCCCCAGTGATGCTGACTTCGGGCGCCTCGTCGTTGTCGGTGATGGTGCCGGTGGCTTCGTCCTTCCCGGAGGCCAGGGTGGCGTTGACAGGACTGGACAGTTCCACCAGGAAGGTCTCGTCGGGTTCGTCCAGGCTGTCCTGGGTGGTCTGCACCGACACCGTCGCGCTGGATGCCCCCGCCGCGATGGTCGCCGTCGCCGCCGGGATCACCGCCGTGTAGTCGGTCCCCGCCGTGGCCGGGTGGGTTCCGCCGGCGTCGTTGGCCGTGCTCCACTTCACGGTCACCGTGCGGTCGGACACCGGGTCCAGGCCGATGGTGAAGCTGACCGCGCTGCCCTCGGCGGCGCTGGCGGCGGCGAGGGACAGCTGGGCCGTGTCGTTGTCGGTGATCGTTCCGCTGCCGGTCTGGTCCGCCGCCGTGGACGACACCGTGGCGTTGGTGGCCCCGGTCAGGGTCACGGTCACCGTTTCGTCCAGTTCGTCCACCAGGTCGCCCTTGACCGGGATGAGGATGTTGGCCGTCCGGGTTCCCGCGGCGATGGTCAGGCTCTTGGCGGCCGGGTCGGTGTAGTCCTCGCCGGCGGTGGCGGTACCGTCCAGGGCGTAGGTCACCGTAACTGTCCGCCCGCTCACCGCCGACAGGGTCACTGGGAAGCTCATATCCGCCATGACCTTGGGGTCGTTCCCCTCGGTCACCGCCGCCGCGTCCCCCACCGACACCGTGGGCGTCGGGTCGTTGTCGGTGATGGTGAACGTCAATTCCGCGATGGCGACGCCGCTCAGCTCGGCCGTGAGCGTCAGCGTCTCGTCCGCCTCGTCCAAGCTGTCATCGATGGGATCCAGCGTGAAGCTCCCCTGGACGCTCCCGGTTCCCGCTGGGATGGTCAGCGTGAAGTCCGGCACGGCGGTGTAGTCCACCCCCGACTTGGCCGGGTCGCCGGCCTTGCCCACGCTCACCGTTACCGTTTGGTCTGTGTTGAAAGTGGTTCCGCTCAAACTGACTGTGAGAGTCATGGTAGGCGCATTTACAACATTCTCTACTACTTCGCGCAATGAACCCGGTGAGGGTACAATTATCGCTTTCTTGGGTGCCCCGTCGTTGTCGGTGATGGTGCCCGTGGCCGCGTCCTTCCCGGTGGCCAGCGTCGCGTTGACGGGACCGGACAGTTCCAGAAGGAAGGTCTCGTCGGGCTCGTCCAGGCTGTCCTGGGTCGTCTGCACCGTCACCACGACGCTGGACGCCCCCGCCGCGATGGTCGCCGTCCGCGCCGGGCTCACCGCCGTGTAGTCGGTGCCCGCCGTGGCCGGGTGGTCGCCGCTGGCGTCGTTGGCCGTGTTCCACTGGACCGTCACCGTCCGGTCCGACACCGGGTCCAGGCCGATGGTGAAGCTCACCAGGCCACCCTCGGCGATGCTCCCGTCGGCCACCGACAGCTCCGCCGCGTCGTCGTCGGTGATCGTCCCCTCGCCCTCGTCGGCCCCCTCCACGCCGGAGACGGCGGCGTTGGTCGCCCCGCTCAGGGTCACGACGACCGTCTCGTTCAGCTCGTCCACCACGTCGCCCTTCACCGGTATCAGGATGTTGGCCGTCCGCGTCCCCGCCGCTATCGCCACGCTCTTGGTCGCCGGGTCCGTGTAGTCGTCGTCCGCCGTGGCCGTCCCGCCCAGCGTGTAGGTCACCGTCACCTTCTGACCGCTCACCGCCGACAGCGTCACCGGGAAGCTCAGGTTCACCGTGGTCTCCGGGTCGTCACCCTCCACCACCGCCGCCGCGTCCCCCACCGACACCGTCAGCGCCCCGTCATTGTCGGTGATGGTGCCCGTGGCCGCGTCCTTCCCGGTGGCCAGCGTCGCGTTGACGGGACCGGACAGTTCCAGAAGGAAGGTCTCGTCGGGCTCGTCCAGGCTGTCCTGGGTCGTCTGCACCGTCACCACGACGCTGGACGCCCCCGCCGCGATGGTCGCCGTCCGCGCCGGGCTCACCGCCGTGTAGTCGGTGCCCGCCGTGGCCGGGTGGTCGCCGCTGGCGTCGTTGGCCGTGTTCCACTGGACCGTCACCGTCCGGTCCGACACCGGGTCCAGGCCGATGGTGAAGCTCACCAGGCCACCCTCGGCGATGCTCCCGTCGGCCACCGACAGCTCCGCCGCGTCGTCGTCGGTGATCGTCCCCTCGCCCTCGTCGGCCCCCTCCACGCCGGAGACGGCGGCGTTGGTCGCCCCGCTCAGGGTCACGACGACCGTCTCGTTCAGCTCGTCCACCACGTCGCCCTTCACCGGTATCAGGATGTTGGCCGTCCGCGTCCCCGCCGCTATCGCCACGCTCTTGGTCGCCGGGTCCGTGTAGTCGTCGTCCGCCGTGGCCGTCCCGCCCAGCGTGTAGGTCACCGTCACCTTCTGACCGCTCACCGCCGACAGCGTCACCGGGAAGCTCAGGTTCACCGTGGTCTCCGGGTCGTCACCCTCCACCACCGCCGCCGCGTCCCCCACCGACACCGTCGGTGCCCCGTCGTTGTCGGTGATGGTGCCCGTGGCCGCGTCCTTCCCGGTGGCCAGCGTCGCGTTGACGGGACCGGACAGTTCCAGAAGGAAGGTCTCGTCGGGCTCGTCCAGGCTGTCCTGGGTCGTCTGCACCGTCACCACGACGCTGGACGCCCCCGCCGCGATGGTCGCCGTCCGCGCCGGGCTCACCGCCGTGTAGTCGGTGCCCGCCGTGGCCGGGTGGTCGCCGCTGGCGTCGTTGGCCGTGTTCCACTGGACCGTCACCGTCCGGTCCGACACCGGGTCCAGGCCGATGGTGAAGCTCACCAGGCCACCCTCGGCGATGCTCCCGTCGGCCACCGACAGCTCCGCCGCGTCGTCGTCGGTGATCGTCCCCTCGCCCTCGTCGGCCCCCTCCACGCCGGAGACGGCGGCGTTGGTCGCCCCGCTCAGGGTCACGACGACCGTCTCGTTCAGCTCGTCCACCACGTCGCCCTTCACCGGTATCAGGATGTTGGCCGTCCGCGTCCCCGCCGCTATCGCCACGCTCTTGGTCGCCGGGTCCGTGTAGTCGTCGTCCGCCGTGGCCGTCCCGCCCAGCGTGTAGGTCACCGTCACCTTCTGACCGCTCACCGCCGACAGCGTCACCGGGAAGCTCAGGTTCACCGTGGTCTCCGGGTCGTCACCCTCCACCACCGCCGCCGCGTCCCCCACCGACACCGTCAGCGCCCCGTCATCGTCCGTGATGGTTACCACGGCGGTGGCGGCCGCTTCGGCCAGCGCCGCGTTGGTGGGACTGGAAAGCTCCACCAGGAAGGTCTCGTCCTCTTCCAGGGCGGTGTCCTCCGTGGTTTGCACCTCCACGACGGCACTGGCGGCTCCCGCCGCGATGGTCACGGTCTGCGCCGGGCTCACCGCCGTGTAGTCCGCAGCCCCGGCCGGATGGGTCCCGCCCGCGTCGGCGACCGTGCTCCACTTGACGGTCACGTCATTGATGGAGGGGTTTGAAAGGGAGATGGTGACCTGTGCCTTTTCGCCCTCGTCCACCGCCGGGGCGGTGACGGACAGCGCCGCCGCGTCATTGTCGACGATGGTCCCCATGACAACATAGCGGTGATTCAAAGCCAGAGACTCAGCGCCCTCTGTCCCCTGGTTTTTGTCAATATATGAAACTATGCCAACCGCGAACACCTCGTTTACCTCATCGAGGTCGTCGTCGGTGGTTGGGACCGACAAGGTGACAGTGTCCTTCCCCTCGAACCGTACGATATTCCCACCCGCAACGAAGTTGGAGGTGTAGTCGCTATCGGGGTCGGCGGCGGTGAGCGGGGGCAATATAAGGCTTTCATAGCCCCCGGTACGCCAATTTAAAGCCAGGACGGTATCATCCCTGCGGGTGACGGTGAAGACAACGGCGTCGCCCTCGATGGCGGAGCTGCTTTTGACGGTCAGGTCATCGCCCGTTAGGGCGTGATCTTCGTCCCGGTTGACCACTTGGACAGCGCCAGCCTTGACGCCGGTGTAATCGGCTCCACTGACCTGATGCCTGATTTCATACAAGTAGGCGAGGTTACTGGGTTTAACGCCGGTAATCGTAACCGTCTGGGGTGTATTCCAGTTGCCGCTATTAAAGGTAAGGGTAGTTGGTGAGATAAATTGGGAATCAGTGGCGCCTCTGGCTTTCGGGAGTACCTGGAGCTTGATCGTCACAACGCCGTCACCGGTGTGGGGCTGGCTGTTCAGGACCACGGTGTATTCGGCGGTGTCGCCTGCGTTCACGTCCACGGCATCCTTCGAGATGGTGACGCCCCGGATGTCGTCATCGGTAACGGTAACGGTAACGGAACCCACCGCGAACCCCTCGTAGTCGGCGTGTTGTGCGCCATGGGTAATGACGTAGCGCGGGTTCTTCAAATTGTCCAGGTCGTCGTTCCCGCCGGTGAAGGTGACCGTCTGGGGCTGGTCCCAGTCGTCGGGGCCGAAAACAAGCGTTGCGGTGTCCACACTGAGTAAGGGGGCGTTGTTCACGCCCCGGACGGTTACAGTTACGTCGCCGGTCGGCTGGGTATCCAGGACCATGGTATAGCTGTCCGTTCCGCCATTTTCCGCCACGGTCAGGGCTTTCTTGGAAAAAGTGATGCCTCTGTCGTCGTCGTCGGTGACGGTGGCGGCGACGGTGTACTCGACGGTAGCCGAGAAACCTCTGCCGCTGGCCACCAGCGTGATCGAGGCCTCGCGCTTGTCGTCCGCGTTGTCCACCTTGTCATCCACGCCGGTGACGGTGACCGTCTGCGCCTGGTTCCAGTCGCCGGGCTTGAAGGTGAGCTCGGTCTGGTCCAGGGCTAGTGCGCCGGTCTCCCCGGTAGTGGTGAGAGCGACGGTGACGTCGCCCGTCGGTTGGGAATCGAGCGCAACCGTAAAACTGTCCGTCCCCGCCTTCTCCGCCACGGTTACGGAGTTCTTGGACAGGATCAGGCTGCGGCCGCCCGCCGTCACCTGCACGGCCGCGGTGTCCGTGTTGCCGTCTTCGTCGGTGGCTCGCACGGTGGCGCTGTAGATGTTGTTCTTGTCTTTGTCCGTCGGCTTTTCGAAGTCCCGAGCCGACAGCGCCACCTCGCCGGTATCCGGGTCGATGCTGAAGTCGTCGGCGTCATCGCCCTCCAGCGTCCAGGTCACGTGGCCCAGCGGCCTGCCGGTGATGCTGGGGGTTGGCGCAGTCCAGTCCTGACCGGCCCGCAACTCAACGTTGCCAACACCGTCAAGGCCGGCAATCATCAGCGAGGCATGGTCGTCGTCCCGAATGGTGATCCGGGATGTCCTGGAACTGTCGTACACCAGGCCTTGTGAGATTGGAATCGTAAATCTTGCGTAAACACTATGTCCTCGTCGGTTTCGATCGCGCTGTCTTCGTTTGTGGTCAAGGTTTTTGCTACGCGGTTATCGCCGTCCCGTAGGAGAGTCGTCTCGCTTAAAAGATTCCCGTCAAATCTTACGTAGTCATCGTTTGCAGTTGCCGGGTGGCTCAATCCGTCGTCCCTGAAAAATATCGCGACCCGGTTGAACCAACCGACGCCGTACGCAATGGGATCGGAGAATTTCGCCAGGATCTCCACCTTCTCGCCCTCGTCCACCACCCGGTCTGGGATGGTCATCGTTCGCTCGGTGGAGTCGGTGATGGTTACGGTGGCCTCGCCGCCCACCGGGTGAACGTTCAGCAGATCCTCCGAGGGGTCCTTGAGGGCAACGGTGAACGTCTCCGGTAGTGGCTCTACCAGGCGGTCGGCGTTTATCGGTATGCTGATTGTTTTCTCGGTCTCACCCGGGCTGAAGGTGACCGTACCATCCTGGTTCGCGTAGTCCTGGCCGGCAATGGCGGTGCCGTTCCGGGTTTCGTAGGACACCTTCACTGCGTCTGTGCTCGTCTGGGAAAGGCTGATGGCAAGGGTTACGTTGCCCGCGTCCTCACCGACGCGGACGTCGCCGACGGACGCCTGGGGCCGGTCATTATCCACGATGATGGTGGTAAGCGCAAAGCCATTCCAAAGAAGATGCGGAGACATTGTTGACCAGAATTCGCCGCCATGCCCAATCAGCCACATCGACGCGATTTCGTTGTCTTCAGATATGGAGTCGTCATCAATTCTTACAAAAACCGCGAAGTTATGCTCCTCAAGAGTTGAAACATACTCGGCGAAGATGTGCGCGGTAACGCCCTCTTGCTTTGCCACGCCACTGCACGGGTAATTGATATAGTAACCGGCGTTAGCGGGGTCCAGCTTGCCCTCTCCGCTAACGCCATCCTTCGAATGAGCTAATGCGAAATCCCGGACATTGGCCTCGCTCAACAAAGTGCCTGGATGTGGGAATCCAAGGAAGGAGTAGTCATCGAGGTAGCAATTGATGAAACCTAACCTTCCTACAGTCCAGAAATCGTCCTCAGTTCGCGGAGGGAGTTTGAAGTGCACGACGTAGGTCTCCCCCTCCTCAACCACTGCGGGCAGCGGTTGGTGCATAATCAGGTTAACGGCATCGTCGTCCTGGATTTCCCCGTAGGCGGTGGCGTTGCGGATGACCATGGCGGTCTCATCCCCGCTCACCACAACCCCAAACCGCTCAATGCTTTCGTACGCAGTGTCGTCCAGGATCGTCACCGACACCGTTTTTTCCGTCTCGCCTGCGGCGAAAGTAAGGCTGCCGGATTGGACCGCCGTGAAGTCATTCAGCCCTTGCGCGGCATCTCCGCCGCTCTTGGCGACATAGAACCCGCCGCCGAGACCGTCCTCGGTCCGCCACTGGATGGTGACCGGCGACGCCTGCTCCGGGGTCAGGGTCACGGTGAATTCGGCCGCGGCGCCGGACCCCTCGGTAACGAGCGCGGCGTCGGCGATGGAGATTTCCATCAGGTCGTTGTCCGTGATCGTGCCGACGGCAGTGGGGTCCCGGTACTTGGCATGGCGCGCGTGGGCCAACTGCACTTTGAACCGCTCGGTGGTTTCCGGCGCCCGGTCTTCCAGGGTCTGCACCGTGATGGTCTTCGTCTGTTCCCCGGGGGCGAAGGTGACGGTCCGGCGCCGCTCCACCCCGACATAGTCATGTTTAAGGGTGGTTGCGGTGTCGTCTTCGGTCACCCACAGGACGGATACCTCATTCTCGGAGGTTCCCTCCAGCGTGATGGTGAAGCTCAGTTCGCCGCCCTCTTCAACCGTCGCGTCGGCGATGGAAATCCAGGGCCGCGAGTCGTCGTCGCGGATGGTCACCACCCCCCGCTTTTCGTCGGCCACGGCGCCGGTGATGGACTCCAGCACCACCATGAACTGCTGGTCCATCTCGTCCACCGTGTCCTGCAGCGTCGGTATCTCCGGCAGGGATACACTGGTTGCCCCGGCAGGGATGGTGACCGTCGTGGCGGTGGTACTGGTGTAATCCTTGCCGGCCTTGGCCTTGTGGGCGTCGCTGCCGCCGTCGTCAAGGCCGCCGTCCCCGGTCTTCCAGGTGAAGGTGACGTCGGTGGCGGCCGGCGGGTCCAGGGTTACCTCGAATTGGGCGGGCCAGCCCTCCGTAACCGTATCCTTGACCGCAGCCACCGACAGCGCCGGCCCGTCCACGATGCTCGCAGTGGGCATGGGAGAGTTAGTGCGGATATCTGCGACGGCGAAGCCGCTGCCAAAGATCTCCTTCAGCTTCTGCTGATCAGCGACCGCGGGCGGGGTCTCCTCGACCGGGTCCCCCTCTGGGAAAAGCAACAAAGTGTCCAAATTGAAAGAGAACTTCTCTATGCCCTCTCCGCTGACTGAATCGGCGAGGACCGGCACGGACTGCGTGGCCTCAGTAGAGCCCTTGGGGACACGCACCGAATAACCCATTCTGCCCGCTGCTTTGAAGTCGCTGCCCGCCGTGGCCGTGCCGTCCACCGTGCTGATTCCCGCCATCACGTCGTACCCGATGGGGTGGGATATAGTGAGGCGCAACACCGCGTCTTCGCCCTCCACTATGGTGGGGTCGTCCAGGGTGAAGGAAAGCTTCAGGTTTTGGTCGTCGTTGTGGATAATGCCGGTTGACGTGATGGGGCCGCTGGGGCAGTTGCCGGCGCCCGGAAAGCAGGCGTTCACCGGGTCGGAGAACTGCACGGTCACCGACTCGTCGGGCTCCTCGTCGTAATCGCCCGTCACCTCGATGTCAACGGTCTTTCTGAACTCGCCGGGCAGGAAGGTGAGGGTTCCGGCCGTGAGGGCCGTGTAGTCGGTGCCCGAGGTGGCCGGATCCTTCTGCCCGCTCCCCGAATCTTCGGCGTAGTCCACCGTTATCGTCCGGGCGCTGGGATTGCTCAACTGCACGCGGTATTGGAGGGTCGCCGTCTCGCCGTCGTCCGGCTCGCCCACCTCGCCCGGTGATACGAACAGGGCAGGCGGATCGTCGTTGTCGGCAATGAATGCGCTGGCCCAAATGCCGAAGCCGCCAAGTTCCAGGGTTTGTCCACCCTTCTGTGGAGTCGGATTGCTCACGCTTTTTATCCCCCGGAAGTTGCCGAATTCCACACCCAGGCACTCTTCGGGTTCATCCAGGAAATCATCAAAGGTTGGTATGGCGAAGGTCTTCGCCTGGTCCCCTGCTCCGAAGATGAGCTGTGTGGGTTCCACTTCCCGATAGTCAACGCCCGGAGTGGGCTGGGGATAAGTCGTTCGCCTCCGGCAACCGGCGTCCGATACCATGACCTGAGCTCTCGCTGATTCACCCTCGGCCAGGGCCCGGTCCAAGGTGGCGACCAATTTCGCCGTTTTGCCCTCGGTTACGGTCACGTTGTCAACGTGCATTTCAACCACGTCGTCGTGGCTGTAGATGGTGCCCACGACCTCGATGGTGGCGTCCGCGGCGCCGTCGCCGTCGAGGTCCGGGAATTCCACCCCGTGTTGGGGATTGCTGAGCGTCAGGGTAAAGGTCTCCGGCAGTTCCACCAGGAGATCGTCAACCGGGGTTACCCAAATCACCTGCTCGGTGGTGTTTGGAGGAAACTGCAGGCTTCCGCTGGCGGGCAGGGCGGCACCGTCTTTATCAGTTATGGTGTAGTCGGCTGCGCTGGATTTGCCCGGGTCCGTACTGGCGGATATTTCGTAAGACATCAGGCTTCGCGCCGATGTAGAGACCGCCTCGGCAGGCGCATTGATACGAAACGAGACTTTGTCCCGGTCCTTTTCGGCCTGCGTATCCCCGTCGTCCCACAGTTCCAAACCGTAGTCGCCGTTGGCGAGTCCCGTTTCTGCGTTGTAATTGACGGTTATGGGCGCGGGCCGATGCGTGATTCTTATGATATTGGACTTCAGATCCTGAGGGAGTACCAATTCGCCCTCAACACCGAAAAATTCGAGAATAAAAACTTCCGGTACAGTGCTTGGTTCCGGCACGAGATCCCATATTGTTTGAATTGTGAAGGTATGGGAGAGCGCTCTGGCATTCCCATCTCCGTCTGTACCCGTGCCGAGATACAACGTTCCCCGAATAGATTCGTAGTCTTCGCCGGCTGTAGCCGTATCCTCTCCCTTTGTCCTGTAGCTAACAGACCCGTTTGTTCCCGCCGGTACGGAGACGGTTACAGTTATAGAATTACCTTCTCTGACTTCTAAGCTCTCGGGGCTAAATTCGATGCCAATAGGGGTCTTGTCGGCGTCCTGGGCTGCAACGTGATCGGCGAGTGGCAGCATCAAGACCGCGGTGCCAATGAGCACAGCGAGAGCCCATGCGGGCCGGAGAAGTCGGCGGGCGGTCAAGCCTAAGAAAGCGGCCCTGATCGGTCCGCCGATGAGTGAATAGAAAACGCATGCGTAATAGACTAGCATATGGTTGTACACCAATATCGATCTGCCATCGACTGCAACGGCGATTTACAGGAACCAGACATTGAGCCGATTCCTTGCTCGGGATCGCCATTCCACAGCGCACACCCCCCTGGTGCGGAGAACCGCTCCTACGATGATTGCCCTGTACCCATTGAGCCACCTACTGCTCCGGTCTGTGCCTTGCCCTCCCTTAAGGCGATGACGCCACGAACTGGAGCGGGACGATCTCCCCGTTGTCCGGGCCTCGGCGCCAGAGCCAGGGGAGCGGTTACGTTTTGTCGGGAAGCGGGGTGCAGCGGGGGGGGGGGGGGGGGGGGGGCTTGAACAGCGAGGCCCAGATCGCCTTAAGCGCCGCCAGCGCGGCATCCAACTCCCCACGGGAACCTTGCTCTCTGCCTTCGGCGACGATATGATGATTAGGCACCTCGTTGCCAGATGTCTTATGCAACAACGGTTGCGACTGCAACTAGTGGTAGGTACAATATTCGCCATGCACCGGGTTGTCAAGGTTTGCTTGCGGGAGCGTATCTGGGTGTGTCCCAAGGCAGGGTTGGGAGGCGACGCTCCCTCACCCCTCAGGAAGCGAAATCCGAACTGGCAGCGCCGCGGAAAAGGCAGCGGACTTCCCGCCGGCGTCGAGCGACTTAGTAGGGGGACTGGCACTTGAACGACCCGAAATCCACGGAAACCAGAGAGCCCGCCCCAGAAGAGTTCCTGAGTCTTTCACTGCTGAAACTCATGGACCTGAGGCAGGTGGTGGAAAGCCTAGTTGAAGCAGAACTCGCAGATTGGGAAATCTTGATCGTCGAATTGCGAGTCCTGGCCGCCTGCGCGGCGCATCCCGGAATCACCGCCGCTGGAATCTCCGGCACCATCCCGGTGGATCCCCCCGCCCTCAGCCGGCTGGTGCACCGACTGGTTCAGAAAGGGCTCTTGTACAGGAACCGGTCCCGAATCGACCGGCGACAGGTGAGGCTACGCGCGACTAGCGATGGGCTGGCATTGCTCAAGGAATGCCAAATTCGCGTTGTGCAGTCCGAGTTCGAGTTCCTGCGACCCTTGAGCAAGGCTCAACAGGCCTCCTTAGTATCCGCCGTAGAAACCTTGCTTTCTAGAAACTATCCGGGCCGGGAGAGCTGAGGATGGGGATATCGGGTGCCGAAGGGATTAGCCCTTGCCCTAACGAAGGCAGCCCTGTCTGACGGTTTCGGGGCGTTGTCGCTGCAAGGTGGCCACGGTTTGTTGAAAACGGGCGAACCAAATTCCCGAATATGGCGCAAACTTAACCCAGTGCCACCTTCTGCGCGATTTGGATGCAGGAAGGGCCGCAGTGCCCGAATTAGGGACGTACAGCCAGCGCTTCCCCAAAGGCGAACGCGCCCATGGCTTGGGGGGCATTGTACCAGCTTTCTCTTGACTGCCTGATTTCTTCCAACATGCGTTGACTGGCTGCCCCGTACTGGGTAGCGGGAGATTGAATGTCAGCCGTGAAAAACCACTGATCGCCGAGTTCATAGAGCAGTTTCAGCCGTTCGAGACCCGTGAACATTTCGAACGAGGCAGACACTTGGATGTCGACAAATCCCGCCTGCTCAAGATGTCCGGCCAATTCCTTGCCCATCTGCGGGTGCCCATCGTCGGCCTCGAGAGTGTCGGCAAAGACGGCATATGCCTGTGACGCAGGCCTTGGAGCCGGGTCTGGATGAGTCATGAACAAGTCCATCATGATCTCCCGACAGGCCAGAATGCCACCGGATTTGAGCACCCGTTTCATTTCGTTCAGAGCGGCCCCGGTGTCTGGAATATAGGCCAGGGTGTCATTGCAATGGACGACGTCGAACGAGTCATCCTCAAAGGGCAGAGCTGTCACATCAGCAACGCTGAACTTCGCGTTGCTCAGCCGCCGCTCCGCAACCGCCTGCGCGGCCATCTCCACCTGCGACGGCTCGATGTCGATGCCGCACAGTTCGCCCGGCGCTATCGCCTCGGCCAGTCCGGCCGATATTGAGCCCGGCCCGCAACCTACGTCGAGCACACGAAGACCGGGCTTCAGGTGCGGCAACAGATAGGCGCATGTGTCTGCGACGCTCCGCGAAGCAAGAATTCGCAAGTAGGCCTCAGAATACCCCATTATGTACAGATCGGTCATTATGGCAGATTCCTCAGAAGGATTTCAGTGCCCGGTGTCCAATCCGGAGCAGCCAGACGTCAATAGCGCCCGAGCGCTGTGGCAGTAGACGCTTCGCTGCCGCCCAAAGATCGTCAGCGATGGCCTATTCCCACTGTCAACAGTATTGGCCATATATTCCCCGTGGTGGTCCACTTCGACCTGCTGACGGATGTCCCGCTCATGTATCTCATCGCCCAAGCGGCCCGTCTCTTCGCGAGGCCAGCGTATCTTAGGAGAGGTTACAGCTTTAGTCATCCTCGATCCTTACCGACGCGCACTTCCTGTTCCGTAATCTACCGCATTCTACCACACCTAGGACGATGTCTAACAACCCCAAAGGCCTGTACACAGGGGTGGGACTATGGCCCGTCCCATCGCTGAAACACAAAAAGGCTTCATACATGGCAACCAGGGGAGGGCGCCGCTGACGAAGCGGCGGTCTAACGCCCTGCGCCAACCAATTCCGGCAAGTCGACGGGGATCGGCCTCATCCTCGGCTACGCTCAACGAAGGCCAGAGCCTGAACCCCGGCGACACGAGAGGAGAGAGGTGGTGGGGGTCTTCACGCTCCGCGCTCAACGAAGGCCGGAGCCTGAACCCCGGCGACACTCGCTCGACGTTATCTGTGTGTCGAGATTCCGCATGCCGCTCAACGTGTCGGTGAATGGGGCGAGTTGCTGGGCGACACCGTCATCGCCTCTGCCATCTTGGACCGGTTGCTGCACCACAGCCACATCCTCAACATCCGGGGGGAGAGCTACCGGCTCAGAGAGAAGCGTCAGGCGGATCTGTTCAACTCGCATCGCCTGCTCGGCGCAGCACAGGAAGGGCAAGCGACAACTGATAGAATCGCTGGACATAACGCTGGGGTGGGTCAATTCTAAACCGTCACAGGTGTCGATGCTCTACGATTCTGTCAGTAGCTAACGGTCCAGCGAAAATGTCAGTCTTATGAAGGACGTGACATTGAACCAGCTAGAACAGTCGAGACTCCACGTGCTGAACACCGTGCTGGAACACCAGCTGCCCGTAGCTCTGGCTGCAGATCTCATGGGGGTGAGTGAACGCCACGCCTGGCGAATTCTGGCGGCCTATCGCAGGGAGGGCGCCGCCGCACTCGCCCATGGGAACCGCAGCCGCAAGCCCCACAATGCCATCTCGGGCACCGAGGCCGACGCCGTGGTCATGCTGGCCAGCACTGAATACGCCGGCGCCAACCACACGCACCTCTCGGAGCTGCTGCGGGACCGGGAGGGCATCGACCTCAGCCGTCAGACGGTGCACCGCATCCTGACCAGAGTAGGCATCTCCAGCCCACGGAAGCGACGTCCTCCCCAGCACCGGGTGCGCCGCCAGCGGATGCCCCAGGCAGGCATGCTGGTGCAGATCGACGGCAGCCATCATCCGTGGCTGGAGGAGCGAGGGCCGCGGTTCGTGCTGCTCTTGGCGGTGGACGACGCCACCGGCATCGTGGTGAACGCCGTGTTTCGCCCCGAAGAGGACACCCGGGGCTACTTCATCCTGCTCCAGGGCCTCATCGAGCGCTGGGGCGTCCCCCTGGCGCTCTACTGCGACCGCCACGGCACGTTCAGGTTCTCCGGAAGGCCTCGACACATCCAGCCGCCGGTGAAGGCCACCCACTTCAGCAGAGCCATGGTGGAACTGGGCATCCGGCTGATATTCGCCCGCTCGCCGCAGGCAAAGGGCCGGGTGGAGCGGATGGCGGGGACCTTCCAGGACCGGCTGGTTACCGAACTGCGCCTGGCTGGTGCGGGGAGCATCGACGACGCCAATGCCATCCTGCAGGAGTTCATGCCACGCTACAACGCCCAGTTCGCGGTTCCGGCCGAAGTGGCGAAACCAGCCTACCGCGCGTGGAACGAGCACCGGCCTCTGAACGAGGTCATCTGCTTCAAGCATCCTCGAAGGGTGGATCGGGATAACACGGTCAAGCACCAGTGGCACACGCTCCAACTGCTGCCCGGCATCGAGCGCCCCAGCTACGCCGGTGTGCAGGTGGAGGTGCTTGAGCACGTCGACGGACGCCTCCAGGTGCGTTACGAGGGCGACATCATTCCTCACAGACACGCGCCGCCGCGGCCCGGCGTGCTACGAGCCATCAGCGGAGCCTTGGCCCCGACTCCCGAGATGGCCCGCATCGTGAAGCGCCTCGGTAACCATCGCCTCAGCCAACGTCACCTAGAGCGACTAGCCAGCCTGGACCTCGATCGCGCCGTCGAAGACCCGCTCAACGACGATGGCGAACCCGAACCCCAAGACCGCCGCAGACTCACGCCGAGACAACTCGCTCTCTGGAAGGCGGTGCAGCAGGCCAAGGTCCAAGGCTTCTCCCTGCGCGAAACCGCACGCCAACTGGGAATCTCGCGTAACACGGTGCGCAAGTATGCACGAGCTCTGACCCAGCCCACCAACCGCCCCGTCAGACGACAGGTCAGACGACAACCTGAACTGGCCGCCAGTCGGTCAGACTGACATTTTCGCTGGACCGTCTACCCTGACAGAGTCGCTGGACAACGACATCACAGGTGTCAAAAGTAAACCGCGATTGACAGATGATGCGCGCCGTCACGCTCGAGCGGGCGGTGCACGCCCACCTCACTGTGGGATGACCGCAGGGGCGCGCCGCACAGGCAGCGTTCCTCGTCCCCATCGTCCCGGTGGCGGACGACGAGGCCGAGGGATGCGTAGACCATCATGCCGGCTCCCTCTCGTAGAAGTAGCCGCGTATGGCCCGCTTGGCGATGGCTCGCCACCGCCGCGAGCCCTCCACGGAACCCCGCCAGTCGACGGGCTCCGTGACCAGCCGCAGCAGTTCGCGGTACTCCGACAGCTCCTCGATGGACATCACGACCTCCGTCTGCGACCTGCGCTTGCGCGAGAGCTGCCCGTAGGCGGTCCCTCCCTCATGCATGGTCAGGACCCCGTCCACCGCGGGGTCGCGGACCTCGACCGTGCCGTAGAGCGGCTGCTCGATCAGGTCCTCGATCTCGTCGAGGTACTCGAACCAGACCCAGCGCTGCCGCTGGGCCGACCACGCCACCTGGACGACCAGAGGCGCGGAGATGTGCTGGAGCTCGTCCCGCACCGGCATCGGCCTGGGCGCGTAGCGTGCGTGTGAGCGCACTTTCGGCGAGGTCATGCCACACCTCCGCTGCGCTCCATGGCGGCCGCGATCCGCTCGAAGAGCTCGCGGTCCTCCATGCGGTTGATGCGCTCGCTGTCCTGCCTGCGCCAGTGGAGATGCGAGGGCCTGGGGTACGCTCGATGAACGAACTATCCCCCGTCGTCTTGAAGTAGGTAACCGGGTACGTGGTCATGCCGCACCTCCCTCGCGGTACGCGCTGGCGAAGAAGAGGTCGTCGGGGGAGACCCCTAGGGCTGCGCTGAGCGCCTCGATGGTCTGAGGGGATGCGCCCGGCGGCCAATGCCCGACAGTGGCAGGAACCGGGCGGGGCCGCGCTCTGCTTTCCCTTTCTGTTCGCCGTGGCGCGCCGGGTCGCGGGCAAGGCAAGGGGCCGCCAGCGAAACTACTGGCGGCCCCCACGGGCTCCTGTTTCTTCCGGCTGCGCCGGATTAGCCGTCGTCGGTTAGTCGTCGTCGATGATGGTCATGGTCGCTTCCCCGCGTTCCAGCGTCGCGCCGTTCGGGGAGAAGAGCGCTACCGTGAAGACCTCGTCCGACTCGTCCCTGGAGTCCTGATTCAGCCACACGGCTCCCGTTCCGCTGGTCTCGCCGGCGCGGATCACTATCTCTCCCACCGCATGCCAGAAGTCGTAGTCGTAGCCCTGCCCGCCGCGCGCCCGGTCTGGGCTTTGCGAATGACTGGTAGCCCACTGCACCGTGACGTCCTCATTCGACGCCTCGGAGAGGGTCACCCGGAATACCAGGTCCGAAGCGCTTTCCGATGCGGAAGCGTCCTCTACGGAAATGGTTACCGCGGTCTCCGGCGTGGGCGCATCGTCGTCGTCCGCTACGCTGACCGTGGCCGAGCTCGTGCCCAGGTCATAGTCCGCACCGTCCACCAGGGTGGCCGTTACCGACCCGTCAGCCTCGTCGTTTCCGTCGTCGGTGGTGGCGACGGTGAACGTCGCGGTGCCGCCCGTCGGGATGGACACCGTTCGGGAGCCAGTGGCTGCGCCGTAGTCGCCGCTGGCGGTGACGGTCACGTTGACCGTCAGGTCGGCGGCGGGAACCGGGCTGGCGGTGATGGTGAAGCTGGCGTCTCCGCCCTCGGTGACGCCGTTGCCTCCGCTGATCGAGACCACCGGAACGTCGTCGTCCGCCACGCTGACCGTGGCCGCCCCCTGCGATGATGACACCGTGTAGCTGTTGCCGGCGTTCACCGTGGCCGTGACGGAGCCATCGGCCTCGTCGTTTCCGTCGTTAGTGGTGGCAACGGTGAACGTCGCGCTGCCGCCCGTCGGGATGATCACCGTCCGCGCGCCGGTGGTTGCGCCGTAGTCGCCGCTGGCGGTTACCGTCACGCTGACCGACAGGTCGGCGGCGGGAACCGGGCTGGCGGTGATGGTGAAGCTGGCGTCTCCGCCCTCGGTTACGCCGCTGCCGCCGCTGATCGAGACCACCGGAACGTCGTCGTCCGCCACGCTGACCGTGGCCGAGCTCGTGCCCAGGTCGTAATCGGCCCCGTCCACCAGGGTGGCCGTGACCGAACCGTCGGCTTCGTCCGCTGAGTCGTCAGTGGTGGCGACGGTGAACGTCGCGCTGCCGCCCGTCGGGATGGTCACCGTGCGGGAGCCGGTGGTTGCGCCGTAGTCGCCGCTGGCCGTGACGGTCACGCTGACCGACAGGTCGGCGGCGGGAACCGGGCTGGCCGTGACCGTGAAGCTGGCGTTTCCGCCCTCGGTCACGCCAGCGCCGCCGGTGACGCTCACCACCGGGATGACCACCGGCTGCTCCGGCTGTTGCTGCTGCGGGTCGTCGTCGTCCTGGACTTGCGCCGTCTCCGACGACAACTGCCCCACTGTGTAGCCGTTGCCGGGGTTCAGCGTCAGCGTCACCGAGCCGTCGGCCTCGTCCGTGGAGTCGTCCGTGGTCGGCAGCGTCAGCGTCGCGCTGGTGGCGCCGCCGGCGATGGTCACCGTGCGGGAACCGGCGGTCACGCCGTAGTCGCCCACGGTCGCCACGGTAGCGCTCACCGCCAGATCGGCCGTGGGCGCGGGGTTCGCGGTGACGGTGAACGTCACGTTGGAGCCTTCGGTTCCACCGGACGCGCTCGTGATGTTCACCTCCGGCGTGGGCGGCGGCGTCTGCTGGGCCTGATGCGCCGCCATCTCTGCCAGAGCCGCCTGCACCTTCGGCAGCGTGACGACGCCATCCGACCAGTTATGCTGCTGCGACAGCGCGAGCCAGGAGGCGATCCGCGCGTCGTTCATCCCGGTCCGACCTTCCAGTCGGTCCAGGATCAGGTTCCAGTCGCGGATGCCGGCTGCGTGGTTGCGCGCAGTGAAGTCGGCGATGTGCGCGTTGACCTCCGCGATCAGCGCCGGGTCCACCGTGTAAGGCGGCGGCGCGCCGCCTCTGATGCCGTCGGCGGCGACCGGATCGTCGTCAACCAGCGTCAGGGTGACGCTGGACGGCGAGCCCACCGTGTACCCGCTCGGTGTCCTGTGGTCGGGCATGATCCGCCCGACCACCGTGCCGTCGGCCAGATCGAGCTCGTCGGAGTAGGTCGTGATCGTCCACGTCGTCGAGGACTGCCAGGCCGGGAGGATGATCGTGGTCAGATGGGAGCTGGCGACGAGGTCTATGCCCGAGCCCATCTCCTCATCCACGGCCACGTTGACCGTGACGTCGAACTGCGGCGCCGGGTTGGAGCTGATGGTGAAGGTCACGTCGCCGCCCTCGGTGACCGACGTCGCCGCGCTGGCGATGGTCAGCGTCGGCGGCAGCGCCTGCTCCTGTTTCGAGCCCGCGGGTACGACCTCGACCACGCGGGTCTCCTCGTAGAGCAAGTTGCTGATATAGCGACTGGCCGTGTCCCGGTTGGGGCCGGGTTGACGCACGCTGGGGTCGGGCAGATCGGTGTCGGTCCGCCTCAACCAGTCGTAGTTCCAGAATGAGATCGTCTTCTTGGTTCCCGGCGCCGCATCCTCCCTGACGTGCAGTCTCAGCCTGACCGCGCCGTTGGCCGCCGCGTTGACATCAAGGCCCGTGCCCCAGTCGAAATCGGTAGAGGCGGATGGCCTGGGATTGCCGTAGCTGTTCGGCGACACCCCGATATCGCAAACCGGGTCAATAAACCGGTCGCCGCAACCTCCGACCTTGACGTAGATGTAATCCCGGCCCCGACCGTTAGCCAGCGACGGGTCCAACAGCTTGATGTGCACGTCGTGGGTAGCGCCCGCCTCCAGTTCGTCCGGGATGGCTTCCCGCAGGCCGCCGTCGCTCGCTTTGGTCCAGGTGACCCCGCCGTCGCCGGAGTAGAGGAACTCCTGATCCCAATCGTCGTCGTCAACGATGCGGAGATCCACGTACCCCGAGCCGTACTCCGGCGGCGTAACTTTTCTTTGCTGGGTCGGACCAATCCCCTCCTGGCCGGGCGGGCCGTCGTACACGTAGCCGCCGCCGGGCGCGGTCGTGCGCACCTGGTGCTCCAGCACGATGGCTTCATCGTAGGCGTCGGCGTCATGACCGGCGGAATAGGTGACCGTCTGCCAGTCGTCGCGCTCCGGCAAACTGATCCCATTCGCGTGGTAAGGGCAGCCGCCATACAGGTCATGCCACTGCGTGGTGGCAATGGAAGTGGCCGAAGTGACTAAGATACTGCTGCTCACGCCAACCTCAGTTATTGTCCCATGGTCGTCGGTCCTGTGGCACCTGATCCGGTCCCAATCCGCCAGACCGACTCCGACGTTGTGAGGGCCCTTCTTTCGCGTGTCCTCGATGCGGACGGAGGCTTGTCCAAAATTCTGCTCCTGGTCCGTGTGTCCGGTCAGCTTGTACTGGTACGTGACCTGGCCGCCGCCCTCCACCAACTGGACCAGCGGGCGGTCCGACTCCACCCAGCCCAAGTCAGTCTCGGGCACGCAGCCGCCGTTGGGGCAGGTGCGGAAGAGGATCGAGCCCCCGCGGCTGCCGTCGCGAATCTGGATCTTCGCTTTCCCGACCCGTTCCCCCGACTGGGTGATTTCGAGCTCCAGATCCATCTCATCCGCTACGGTGTCCACGATGGCTTCGATATCGAACCGCGCGATGCGGTTGTGGACCGCGGCGTCAAAGGAGCCGCTGCTGACGGCGGCGCTGCCGCCGGCCGGGTAGTAGATGTTGTACTCGCCGCCGGAGGGGGCCGGTGTGACGCTCACCGATACGGAGCTCCCGGTCAGTCCGCTGACGACGATGGTCTTGCGCTCGCCTTCGTACAACTGCTTGTAGTTGACGTCGAACGGCGTATCGACGGCCACCTGGAATACCGGGGAGATGCCGTACAGGGAATGCGTCTGGCTGACAGGGGCGTTGTTGTCGCTGATCGGCCCGGTTGTACTTGGGCCGACGGAGAATCGTCCCCGCCGGGCATGGGTGGCGTGGCCCAGATGGTTGGCGTGACTGGAGCCGTCGGTGGCGGTGCCGGTCCAGGGCCAGTCGGAGTGACTATCTGGGCTGCCCCCCTGGGTTCTGCGGTCCGGCTGGAGCCAGTTCTGCCACCGGTCGCTCCAGAAGCCGGCGTAGTTCGGCGCCACTTGCGAGCCGTTCAGCCAGTAGATGGGCACGCCGCCGCCGGTCAACCCGGCGTGGTTGCGGGCGCTTACGGACGCGGTCGAGCCGACCGCACGGAACTGCTGGGCGTAGGGCTGGATCGCGGTGTGTCCGGCGGCGGCCCGCGCTCGGACGTGGGCGTCGTAGGTGGCGATGTCGCCGGAGGTCGCGGGTATCATGTTGGTGGTGATGAACAGCAGCCGGAACCGGCCGCCGGGCTGGATCCCGCTGGGGATCAGAGCCCAGTCATCAGGGACGACGACCACGTTGTCGACGTTGCGAATCGTCAAACTGAAACGGTCAGTCTGTGGGGGTGAGCCGGTCTCATGCGGGTCGGCGCCGCCGCCCACGTTGGTGGCGGACCCGTGCGTCTGTCCATCGAACTCGGCGTTTGACCCCAGACTAATGGTGATCGACTCGTCTAATTCCTGATTGAGGTCATCGAGTTCGGCGGCGACCTCCAGGACGGCAGTCTGCGCGCCCGCGCCGCTGAAGGTGACGACCTGGTGCGCGAACTCCTCATCGCTACTGACCACGCGCGAACCCAGGGATACCCCGGTATTGGGCGAGTCTTCGTCCAACGCTATGGACCAATCCGACGTGGTGACGGGGTCCCCGTTTTGGTCGATTCGCAGCGGCACGGCGATGGTCTCGGCGGGCCCGTGGTCCCCGGCGCCCACCAGCGGGCGGCTCAGGCTCACCTCGAACTGCGCCGTGTCGCCTTCGTCCAGCGTGCCCTCGCCGGTGTCAACGCGCGTCAGGGTGACCACCGTCGGGTCGTTATCAACCACGGTCAGCAGGGCAAAGCGGTCTGCGGGGACGACGGTAAACGTGACGCCCGGGGTATCGGGGCTGTTGGGATACCTCTGCCCGTAGGCGTAGTTGGGTCCGTCCACGTTGTCGTCGTTCGGAAATACTCTAAACGCGATACTGGTTTGACCCTCGGCTATAAGCGTGCTTTCAACCTGCGAGTTCCCGTTCGGGGCAGTTCCCGGGGACCCGACGTCGATGCCGCCAGCCGGCGCCGCGCTGTCCAGGGTGAGGCGAAAGTTCCGTGCGCCGGACGCGCCTGCGTTTTCGGCAATGGTAGGGTAGGTGTAGCCGGCCGGGGGGCCGTCGCCGTCGTAGGACAGCGTGACCGTACGCGTGGTCTGCGCCGCGGCGTCAGGCGCGCTGCCGACGAACAGCGCCAGCAGCAGCAGCGCCGGGAGCAGGCCGAACAGCAGCGCCGCCCGGCGCCAGGCTCCGGCCTTTGCCCCGGCCTTTCCCCCGGTGACGGTGGAACCGGTCAAGAAAGATAACGATTGCATCAGGAACCTCCCTAACACTTGGCGTGGCTAAAATTCTCGGGTTCTACCTTCTACCCGGGAGAAGCGCGGCCGTGTCAGTCCGGCCCGGGAACACGTGAAAAGGCCCGGCCAACGTGAGTTGGCCGGGCCCATGCGATGTTCACGCAACGACGTCTCGGCTGCTATCCGCTGCTGAATCTGGGAAGCGCCAGCGTCCCTGGAACTTACACGCCTCAGGTCGGGCGGGGGGGGGGGGGGCTGATAGGGGTAGGTAACGGTTGATAGAGCCATCTACTCATTTTGGGGCTCTCACTTCCCGGTGACCAACAGAATCCAGCGCCGCAGGACAGCGATCACTGTGCGCACATTATACATATTATACACGGATTCCCGCGACCCTATCTTGCAACACTCGCGCGTAACTGTTCAGAGTTGAGTTGAGAGGAGCATCTGTCGGCATGCGAAGAGAGGGTTGAGGTTCCGGGCCCGCGGTGCCGAACAGGGAGGCGAGGGCCATCTTGCTCTCGGTCCCGTGCGCAGAGCGCGTGCCTCCGCTCACCTTCCGGCTGACAACCAGAGGCCGCAGGCTCCGCTCCGAGTCATTGTTGTCCGGCGGCACGCGCGGTTCGGCCACGAACACGAACAACTCCTCGATGTGCCGCGCGATCCGGCGGCACAGCCTGCCCTGCACCGCTGACGGGTCGTCGGCATACGGCTTGCACAGCCCCAGCAGACGCTCCTCCAACCGCCGTTGGGCTGCATACCGCTTGCGCGGGTCGCGATGGTGGACTGCGTTTGCCTTCGCGTAGACGTCTTTGACCCTGGCCCCCCAACGCCTCAGCTTCACATCGCCGGGGTGCTGGCCCTTCAGATCATGGATCTCACGCAGCAGGTGCGCCCAGCACCGCTGCTTCAAGCCCAGGTAGTGGTCGTAGGCCGCATAGAAATCGCTGACCAGCACGCCCGCGAAGCTCTCCCCCAGCACTTCGTCGACCATCTGCTTCCTGCGACTCCCGCGCACGAAGTAGCGCTCCGTCGGCGTGTTGAAAGTCCACACATACCCGTTCACCCCGTCCTGGTGCCAGCCCGTCTCGTCCGCCCCAACCACCGGGCTCGCCCGGATACGGCCCAGCACCTCTCCCAGGCCTCTCGCGCACGCGCTCCCACGCGATGGACGATGTCGACGATCGCTCCCTCGCTCAGCTCCAACCCGTGCACGCTCCGCAGATACCACCGGATCGTCCGTATCGGCAGCCGCGCCTCCTCTCGCAGCGAGGCCACCAGGCTCATCAGGTTCACCCCCACCCGCTGACGGCCCAGCACCGCATCCCCCAACTCCACCTTCGGCACCCGGCGCTTCTTGCACACCGGGCACTCACGCGCGACCACCGCGTGCTCCGTCACCCGAACAGCCACGGTGGGAGTCTCTTCTATCCCCTGTCAAACGCCGACCCTACGAGAAAGGCGAAGGCGTTGGTGGCACAGGTCGCCAGCGTTTTCACAGGCTGCCCCTGTCGGAGCGCCAGTTAGTATTACGGTGTGTTCTATGAGGGCGACAGCTACTTCTAACGATGGCATCCCTTCCATCTCTACCTCATCCCAACAACTGAGCCACGAGCATGTCGATCCTGCCCCCAACGCCGTCCGCCGCGAGTGCGGCCCGAATCACGCGGCGTGCTTGGACGAAGCGCGTCCTACCACGCAAGTCAACATCCCCCGCGATCTGATCCGCGTGCGCAGCCTCGGCTGCGAGTTCCAGATGTAACCCGTCCTGCGAGTCGAAGCGCGGGATAGGGAGTGTGAGAATATAGCGGTCGAAATGGCGCGCCCCCCACTGTCCGCGCGCTTGCAGGTGCTCGGCCCGTTGACGCGTGGTTTCACTGTTGAGCACAGCAGTTAGGTATCGGGCTTCGTCCAACCCAGATACTTCTGTCCAGTACAAGGAATGCTCAATGACCGCTTCACGCTCAGGAATGATTGCGGCGGCGGGAAGCGTACCGGATGCCGCATACACCACGCGCAGTTCTGGAGGGGGCATCTGCGCAGTGAGTTTGCCGTAGTAGTCCCAGTTCCCGATCAGCGCGAGGTCCTGAGTTTGTGCGCGGCCTTGCTTGTACTGTTCCCAGAATTCCTCCGCCTGCCGCATCCAGCTGGCCAGATGCGGGAAACCGCGTGACTGCGCCACTGCTGCGCTCATTACACCTGGTTCCTCGTCCCAAGGAATCACAGCCTCCACTGGATCGAGCAGGCGGAACGGCGCGATCGACTCCCCCAGGTAGAGCCGCCGGAGGAACCGGCTCTCCACGGTACCCCTGAGCGGAGGGAGAGTCTTCCATGGCGCCTTCTCCTGCGTGGAGCGTCGGCTTTCAACCAGGACCGTGTCCGTCGCGAAGCCTACAGGCGACGACGGGCGTTCAACGACGCACAGCAAGCGCGGTACAAGCGTGGCTCCTTGTCTGAAGACCTCCGCATAGTGCTGCCTGGGCATATCCTCCGCAGGCGGCGGCCATGCGATGGAGCGCCAGGTCAGCGATTCATCGGCCTCTGCGGATGTTGCATCCCTCTTAGCCAGCGTCCCGGATGCTTCGTAGACGGTCGCACTTCGTGTGCCTGTCATGCCGTTCCGTTCCGCGAAGAGGACGCAGGACGGCACGGGGAAGAGCGGTTGCACCGAATCAGGCAGTGCCCACGCCTCCGTGAAGTTAAGCGTCGTCAGCGTGCTCCGCCCATTCCCGCCATACGTCCTACGGCGTCCGCCGTTCCTCCGGGGGACACTCACCTGACGCGGATACGCGCCCCTACGGAATCCCTCGAACGCCTGGCGGCTCATCGCCGCGTATGGCATGACGAATGCGGCGCGCCCTCCTGATTTCAGGTATAATTCTGCGCACCTCACGTAGAAGTACGCTGAAAGGTCCTGGTGGGTAGCCACGCGTCCACCTGCCCAGATGCCCAACTCCTGGCATTCACTGCGGAATCGGGCCTGCATCTCCGCATCCATGAACCGGTAGGCGAGCCACGGCGGATTGCCCACGAGCACGTCCGGACGCTGCTCCTGCTGCGCGAGCCAGACTGGACGGACTAGGTTACGTGCTGCGAACCCCCAGATATGGTTGCGGCCTTGACCTCGCAGTGCAGCCAACCGCTCATACGTCTCGGCGAGAACTTGCTGTGTCGGCCCATCATCCACACCCTCACGCGCCAGCCAGGCAGTCAGTCCGGATGATGGCTGTGGCGACGACCCAGCGCTCATATCAAGCATGAGACCGATCACCCGGTCGAACAAGGCAGGGTCTCGGGCCACTGCCGCCGGGAAATGGAGTGTCGCGGCACCCGCCCCGGACTCTTCGTCCGGGGGTGCTTCTATCAGCACGTCCCTGTCTGCAAGGAACGGCTCTGTGTTCCATTGCAAGGAGTCCCCGAGATAGACCGGGAGATTGACGACGTTGCGCTGCTGCCGAAGCCTGTTGCCAAGTGCCAAGAGATAAGTGACGCGGGCAATCTGGACAGCGACGGGGTGCACGTCGATGCCGAGGACTTGGTCGCAGCAGCGGGAAAGCGCGTCCGCATTGCTCATGCCCGCCGCATCCGCCGCCGCAAGCAGCCGACGCACGGCGTGAAAAAGGAACGCGCCCGAGCCGCAAGCCGGGTCCACCACCCGCTCGTTCAGCGGGTCGCGCACCGCCGTCGCGCAGACGCGTTCGGCAAGCCAGTCCGGCGTGTAGTACTCGCCAAGCACGTGCCGCTGTTCCGGGTCGATCAACGACTCGTACAGTCCCTTCAGCACGTCCGTCCGCACGTCTGCCAGCCGGAAGACACCCACCTGTAAGGCGATGCGTCCTACAAGATCGTCGCCGCCGTCCGCCCGCAGCACCCAGTCGAAGAAGTCAGACTCCGCCACGCCATAGATGCTCACTTCTTCGAAGATGCGGCCCGACAGCAGGTCAGCGGGGTTGTCTCCGACGAGGCCGATGACGTGAGCGGCCATCGTCTTGGCAATGGCCGTGAGGTACGTGTGCTGGAAGAAGAGGTCGTCATCGTCCACGGGAGAGCCGTAGACCCGCGCAAGGAGTTGACTCCAAAGGGCGCGCTTGGTGCGTACCTCAGGGTCGCCACCAACCTCCGCGTACATGCAGCGCATATCGTTTCGCGCTCGCAACCAGGCGATGCTGCCCCTGCCCAACTGTGCTCGAATGGTCTCCGGCTCTGGTGGCATCTCCTCCGCAGCGACCACGAGTGAGGAGAGCCTGCGCAGCAAGCCTTGCGGCGATTCCGCCTCCGTGCGGAATTCCTGCAGCGGGACCAGTTGTCCGTCCTGTAGGGCATAGGCGATGAAGGTCGCGCCGTCCGTCGCGACGCCGGTGTATCGCTCGCGGGTCGCGCCCTCCCGCTCGGTCAGGTAGCGCGTCAGCTGCTCTTCTGCGTCTGCACGTTCTCTGCGGAGGTTGCTCTTGAACTCGAAGACCGTCCTGCCGACCAGTGCGTCGACGCGGCCATGCACTTCCCTGACCTGCTGTTCGAAGAGCACGTCACCGGGCCGCGCGCCGAGCCCATCCACCAGCAGGCGGGACACATCGACGCGCACGGCCTCGTGGCCGGGGCGCGATGCGAGATGCTGGACGAGTTCAGCGAGGCTTTCAGGAGAGAGGGGCACGGACACCTCCTTGCAAGGAGTTCTGATGCTTATGCACCATTGCCCTCGAACCCTACTGTGAGTGAGGGAGCCTTCCCTCTCCCTCTAGAGTCTAGGAGGAAGGTAACCATCCCACTCTCCAACAAAGACAATGCCAACCCGTTCAGGCTAGGCATAGCGTGCTGCGGTATCCCTTAGAGTGTCCGCGTGAGCGAATATCTCATCCACACTATCGATAGGCAGACGCGTCTCCTTCTTGCTCTCATCAGAGATGCCAAGGTACTTTTGCTTCTTGTCAAACCAGAACCGACAGACAGGCTTACGTTGGTTGTCGTCGAGGATGATCGTGCACGCCCGCTTGGAGTCGCGTAGCGTAACCCGCTGAGGTTCCACTGAGGCATGGAGGATTGCTTTGACGGCGTAGAACCCGTTGAGTTCCGCTTCAGTGGTGATGATGTCGTCTTCGGATTCTTCAGTTGCAGGGGTTCCATCGGGGGCGAGTTCGACCTCGGATGCGGAGTCTCCCTGGGCCAGGGCGGTATTCAGGGTCCCGCGAAGTTCATCACGAATAAGTTGGCGGGCTGCGCGTCTCGTGATGGCAGTAAACTGATCAATCTTGGCCTTGGTCTTTATTCCTGAGTAAACACGGCCCATGAGTAACCGGACGAATTCCTCGGAAGGGTTGGTGACCTCCTGCTGCAATTCAGTCTTGATGGCTCGGGTGTACTTCAGGTCGGTTGCCGACGCTCGAATCTCCTCAGGATTAAACTCCGACTTGACGAACCTGACCACCTCTTCCACTGAGCTGGGGTCAGGGTCGAGAAGGTCGAGGATTAGAAAAGGACGATAGTCCATGATGTTGTCCTTCTCCAGATCGGAATAAAAGAGGTACTTGGTGCCGTCCGTGTAGATGCCGAACTGTGCGGAGGGAGTGGTGGTGAAGTAGCGGTACAGTTGGCTTGGTTCCTCTTCGTGGAGGTGTACGCCGGCCTTCTTGGCCTCGATGAGGATGAGCGGAACACCGTCGCGCAGGATTGCGTAGTCGACCTTCTCTCCCTTCTTCACGCCCACGTCTGCGGTGTATTCGGGGACTACCTCGGAGAGGTCGGCCGTGTCGTAGCCAAGCACTTCTCTGATAAACGGGTTGATGAGGGCAAGCTTGGTTGCTTCTTCCGTCTGCACGCGGGGCAACTGTTGCTGCACCTTATCTGCAAGGTCTCTAACGCGGGCGGTGATGTCCATTGCTAATGCCCTCCCAGACTGGAATGAATGTGGTCTGCCGGCATTCTACCACCCCAAAGGGTTGTCCTAAGCCCGAATCCACCGAAAGGCGCGTTCATGGGGATAAGGACCGGGCAGATAAGCCCGGCGACGTGATTGTTCCGCCCCGATTCCGGTAGATGGGAACGTTTGGACAGGTGTTCAAGGCCGTCTGAGGGCTCGGTGGACCGACAGCGGAGGCCGTCGGGACACCGGCGGCGAGTGAACGGCCCAGCTGGAGATCCTCGCGGACAGGACTGGCGCGAGGGGCGGAACGTTTGGTTGGAGGGGTCGAAGAGGCACTGGAGGCGACGGGCGTCAGGCCGGGAGCGGGACCGCCCGGAAAATGAGGAGGGCGCGACGGAACCCCTCCTCCCACGGCCAGCGCACGGGGAGATGCAGCGTCACGCGCCGGGCGGAGCGGGTGATGCGTCCGACGAGAGCGAAGAGCCGCAGCAGCAGCGTCCTGGTGGTGACGATCCGCTCCCAGAGGCCGATGCGCGCCGTCCAATGTGCGAGGTTGTGCGCAATCACCTGGACGGCGAGCCGCGCAGTGTTGGCCGCGAACCGTCCCGATGGGAGATAGGTTGAGGCCGCCGCCGTACTTGAGGTCGCGGATGGCGTTCTCGACCTCGGCGTGCTGGCGGTGGTCGGCCTCCAGCTCGAGCGTCTGCCTCTCGCGGTCAGAGATGAAGCCGTGATATCTGTAGGTGGCGAAGAGGGCGAGCTGGGAGCCGGTATGCGGTCCCAGGGGGTGGCCTAAAGACCTTGGCGATTCCTTGTTGTTGCTGTTGACACCCAGGCTGTCAGTCGGCAGGAGGGCTACGTACCAGATGTGCAATTGACGTCACCTGTCGCCCTATGGCTGCGCGTGGAATGGCGACACCTGGGGATGCGAGGTCGGCTCCTGCGCTGTTACGCTCGTTCTATGAGACTCACCGAAGAGCAACTGCTCAATGCGCTCGCCCGGATGCCCTTCGCCGACACGCTGGAGCTTGCGGTCATCCTCGGCGAGGCGTACGCGACGGTGCACCGCGCCCCGACCGGCCTGCTCGCCGGCGGCGTCGCCGGGCGGGTCAACCACGGGACCGTCTACCTGCCGACGAGCCCGAGGTGGTTCCTGACGGCCGAGGCGCTGGGCTTCGCGACGCCGTCCGCGTTGGTGCGCGCGTACCCAGTCTCACAGCAGTGGCTGACGCTGCTGCTGCGCTGTATGGACGCGGTCGCCAGCGTCTACCGGCTAGCGACCGCGCTCTCGCCGGGGTACCGCTCGCTCCGGTCCCGGGTGGAGCTCCACCGGCGCGGGCGGTTCGACGCCACGATCACGCTGCGCGACGGTCAAAGCTTCGGCGTGGTGCGCCAGGGGCTGGGGCTGCGCAGTATGACCTCTCCCGCCGTCCCGGCACGGTGCTGGTGCTCGTACCGAGCCCGTGGGAGCAGCGGCTGACGGCGCGGCTGCTCGAGCGCATCCACCTCGACGACTGCTTCGTCGGCGTGGAGTCGCGTGACGCGTTGGAGAGCGAGGACTCGCCGCCTCTGGATGGAGCGGACAATGGGAGGCTACAACAAGTACCGCACGCTCCACGACGTGCGCTCCCGGTGCCGCACCGGCAGGGGACCGTTGCCGCAGCAGCGTGTCCGGAGACGCGCGTCCTCGACCTGCTGACCGACCACCCGATGCTGCCTCGCGGGCACCTCGGGCGCTGGCTCGGGGTCTCCGAGGGGCGCGTGAGCCAGGTGATGCGCAGCCTCGTGGACACCTGGGGGTTAATCGAGCGCCACGGACATCGCGGCTGCGGTCGCTACACGCTGTCCGACGGGGGCATCCGCCACGTCGCCTACCGTGACCGCGCCCAGCTCCCTGCTGCACGGGAGGCGTGGAGCACGGCGCTCACGAGGAACCGCCACGGCCGCAGGCGTCACCTGGGACACCGGATCGACACGTGGGCGCGCCAGACGAAACACTCAGACGCGGTGACATGGTTCCTGTCGGAGCTGGCGGCGGAGACGCTGGCCGATGCTTCGAGCGAGCTGCTGTGGACTATTCCGACAGAGCGGGCGACGCGGTCCGTCAGGCGCGGAGAGCCGTCCATCGCGCCCGATGCCGTGGGAGAGCTGATCGCCGGGGACAGCCGTGTGCCGTTCTACCTCGAGTGCGAACACCGCGCGCGCCACCCCAGCGGGGTCAGGGCCAAACTGAGGCCGTACCTGCGCTACTACGGCCAGGGCGAGCCGGAGCAGGACCATCCCCCGTTCCCGTTCACCCTGTTCGTCGTCGACGGGGAGGACGTCGAGGAGACCTACGCGCGGACGGCGTCGGGGATGAGGTCGATGACGGTCCCGGTGCTGGTCTCGTGCCGGCCGGTGCTGGAGCGCTCGGGGATACTGGGCCGTTCCTGGCGTCCGCTGTGGGAGCCGAAGAGCCCGCGACTGCGGCTGTTGGAGCTACGAGCCTACCGTTGGGATTCCCTGTACAACGTGATGCGTCGTGATGGTGATGTGTGAGCGGCGCGCCGCTCACACATCACCATCATCCCTCCAGGTGGGGTGGGCGGTGCAACTTGTGCCAACGGAGGACGACGCGCGGCTGGTCGGGGCCACCGCGCGGCCCGGTTTCACTCGCATTCCGGCCCGTGTACGGCTGACACGTCGCCTGACGTGTCAGGATTTCAAGAGGGACGAAAGTTGGATACTGTGCTAAAGCAGGCGGGGGGCCAACTGCACAGTTGTGCAAGTCTTGCAAGCCTGTGACGTGTCAGGATTCGGGGCCTGTAAGGAGGGGGAGGGAGACGTCATGGATGAGCCGGTGAGGTGGGTGTCGAAGGATGCGGCGGCGCGGGAACTGGAGATATCGCTCTCGACGCTGGACGGCAGGATCAGGGACGGCGAGGTCGAGGTGCTGCGGGAAGGCCGCCGGGTGTACGTGCAGGTTGCGGGGCCGGAGTATCTGAGCGATGAGGAGCTGCTGCGCCGCGCCAGGGCCAGGACGGACGAGCTGGAGGAAGTGGTGCGGAGGTGGGAACGCATCGCGTCGGAACTGGAGCGCGAGCGCGACGAGGCGAAGAGGGGACGCAGCTGGCTGGGAGGGCGTGTACGAGGAGTTGCAGGAGTTGTACCTGAGCGAGTGTGCGGAGCACGAGCGGATGAGGCGATGGGTCGACAGGCTTGCCCGTGCCGTAGTCGTGCTGGTCATCGGCGTGCTCGCGGTGTGGCAACTGCTGGCGTAGAAATGCGGCACTACAGCCGCCGTTCCTTAGACTCCCCATGATTCCCGGCATTGCAGTCGACCCTTTTCACCAACCCACTTGATGAGATCGTTCAGCGTGCCATCTGCTTCATCGATGCCACCCAACTCGTCGAACGTGACCTTCATGTACCTGCCTGTGCGGACACCGATGCCGAGGCCCGATCCATGGGAGGGAGCCCGTCGTGCCGATGGTCTTCGACGACGTGGCGACGGGAACCCATAGCACCCCGCACAAATTCCGTGCGTCTGGAGGAACTACACCTAGCCCCGTGATTCTTGCGGAGGCTGGAATCCTTGAGGCTGTGTAGCGAACCCGGCCCCGAGTCCGACCGCGCCATCGACCCCACGCGCTCATTCCTTGCGCGCCATTTCAACAACAACGCCAAAGTGGTCTGACAGCTGCTTCTCGCCGTGCGTGTTGCTGATGGCGCACACGGAATCCACGGCGAAGTCCTCACTCAGTGCGACGTGGTCGATGCTCCGTCGCTCCTGGAACGCAAGGTCGGATGTAGCGATTGTCATCCCTCGGAAGGCCTCGTGAAGGTCCGACCGGAGTTTCGCCGGAGCTCGGCTGCCCGGCCCGATGACTTGATTGAAGTCCCCTATCACCAGCAGGCGCTCTGAATGGCTTCGCCGGAGAAACTCGGTGAGGCCAGCGAGGTACTGCGCATGGTCTTCCCACCGCCTCTTGCGTTTCTGCTCGCGCCTGCGTTCGGTGCGCGAACCCGACCAGGGGATACAAACTCCAATGACCCTGACCTTGCCCTCGGACGTTTGCGTGACCCCGGAAACGAACCGTCCGGGCGGCATCGAGTCGATTCCGAGGTCGTCAACCTGCGCCCACAGTTCCCTGGACCAGAGCATGACTTTCCGGCGCCCTGGCTTGACCGGGTATCCGTAGTCGGGTTGAGAGGATACGCAGTAACCGTCTTTCGACAGTAACTCGTCGTTGGTCTCCGTGAGACAGACGACCTCTGGGTTTTGTCGCTCAACGCGACTGAGAATTTCAGTACCCTTCCACGAGCAGGGCGCAGCCCACTCGACATTCCACGTAAGCACTCTCAGTGACATGGCCTTCTTCCTTGCTCCCTCTCCCCACAGGAGAGGGGTTGGCGGTGAGGGGTACGCCTACTCCTCCCGCGGCGGACGCGACTCCGGTGGCCCGATGCAGAACTCGTTCTCGTTCGGGTGTGCGCACACCCAGAAACCAGCCAGCCCGTTGTCGACTAGATGCAGCGCCTGTCCGCTGAGCTCCACCGTTGGCCGTTTGTTGGACGAGTTGAATCGAGCTACAAGCATACATTACCTGACGGCGGGTCTCGTTGACCAACGACTGAGCGATTAGCAAAACCCACCAGGTACCGTTGAAGTAGATGGTCGCCCCTTTGCGTACATTGATGGCGCGGTAGCTGCCCGTGCGATATGAGAGGCCGAAGGCTTGCTCGAATCTTCCAAAGCAGTCATGGCGTTGGGATACTACCAGAAGTCGGGAAAGCAGGCAGAGCAGTATTTCAAATTGGGAATGAGGGGGATGCTGACGCGGCTCTGCTCGTATCACGGACCGCTACTGTCGGCAGGCTGTGGAACGCGAGCGTCGAGCTTCCGCGACCTCACGCCCCACCTCCGAAATACGGAAGCTGGAATGAGGGCCGGACAGCAAGAAAGCAGGCATACATCGGGGAGCCTTGGGAGGCCGCCACGGCGGGCGGCCTCCCAATCCCGAAGCGCGGTTCGGACGCGCCGCTACGATCGGATGACCGCGGGGCGCACCGCTCAGACAGCGTTCCTCGGCCTCGTCGTCCGCCACCGGGACGACGAGGCCGAGGATGCGTAGACCATCAGGCCGGCTCTTTCTCGTAGAAATAGCCGCGTATGGCCCGCTTGGCGATGGCGCGCCATCGCCGCGAGCCCTCAGCCGAACCCCGCCAGTCTACGGGCTCCGTCACGAGCCGCAGCAGCTCGCGGTACTCCGACAGCTCCTCGATGGACATGACGACCTCCGTCTGCGACCTGCGCTTGCGCGAGAGCTGTCCGTAGGCCGTCCCACCCTCGTGCACAGTGAGCACCCCGTCCACCGCGGGGTCCCGTATCTCCACCGTGCCGTAGAGTGGCTGCTCGATCAGGTCCTCGATCTCATCGAGGTATTCGAACCAGACCCAGCGCCGGCGCTGGGCCGACCACGCCACCTGGACGATCAGGGGCGCGGAGATGTGCAGGAGCTCGTCCCGCACCGGCACTGGCAGCGGAGCATGGCGTGCGTGTGAGCGCACCGTCGGCGAGGTCATGCCCCACCTCCGCTGCGCTCCATGGCGGCCGCGATCCGCTCGAAGAGCTCGCGGTCGTCCATGCGGTTGATGCGCTCGCTGTCCCGCCTGCGCCAGTGCAACTGCGCAGGCCTGGGCGTGCGCAGGATGAACGAGCTATCCCCCATCGTCTTGAAGTAGGTAACCGGGTGTGTGGTCATGCCGCACCTCCCTCGCGGTACGCGCTGGCGAAGAAGAGCTCGTCGGGGGAGACCCCGAGGGCGGCGCTGAGCGCCTCGATGGTCTGTGGGGATGCTCCTCGCTGGTGGGAGACGATCTTCCCGAGCGTGTCCTCGGCCAGGCCGATGCTGCGGCTGAGGGCGCGCTGGGTGAGCTGTAGGTGCTCGGATGCTGTGAAGAAGACGTCGCGGTTGAGCAGGCGCACCGGCCTGCGGCCCATGCCGGGCCGGTCGCGGTGCTTGCTCACGCTGGTGCGGACGGCGGATGCGAGCCGCTCGGCGGCTGCCTGCCATGAGACAGTGCCCATGCGGGCACTGTGGACGTCGCGGAGCGCGAGCTGGAGCTGGCGGGTGCTCTGGATGAGGTATGCGGCCATGGCTACACCTCCTCCGTCGTGCCGGGGCGCGTAGCCCAGCGGCGGTTCAGTCTTCGTGGGTCATACGCGTGTCGTGCTAGCATGGGTCGTACCTCCTGTTGCGCCGGGCCTTGGCTGCCTCTGTCGCGCAGTGAGGAGAGAGGCCGGGGAGGTGATGACTCCCCGGCCTCTCGTTGTCCCTAACGTTCCTTCTTTGATTCCCGTGATGGCCATCGCGGGAACCCTTGCGTGGTGGCTGCCGCCTCACGGGAGCGGCAGCTCGGCCTTCCGATCAGTGCACCTGCACCTCCTTTGTGTTGCGTTGCCCTACACCGGCATCCGTGGCGTCGGACATGCTCAATGGCTGGTTGGGGAACGGACAGACGTCGCCCCTGGTGTGGATGCCGAGGCGGAGACGAACCATTGTGGGATGGGGTGCCCGGCCTGCGCGCGGTTCGAACGCGGAGCGGCCCGTGGTGAGAGACATGCGGGACCAAACGGAAACCCTTCGGTGGGGACTCGGGTCTTGTGGTCAGTGGGGGAGGTGGCGTGGGGAGAGGTGCGTTGCCGAGGTCCACACCGGCGCGTCGGACAACTCAGCACGCCACGGCCCCGCGACCGCGAGCGATGCCCGAGGAAGCCGCTGGAGTATGCTATCGGCGGTGATGGGGTGCCGGTTCAGCGGCCATGGCGGCACTTCATCACCACTTGGGGAGAGGGGACATCAGGGGCGCTTGCGGACTGCGGAAACCCTACGGTGGGAAAGCCAGTCGCCGCGCTCAACGTCACGAACCAGCCTGCGGTATCTGCGGCAGACCGGCGTGCGGGAAGAAGCCTCAACGTGGGCAACGGGCTACGCCGCGCACGCGAGGCAGTCGCCAGAGCATGACTCGCGCTCCAGCGGTCTCAGGCGGGCGAGGCTTGTCAGCGTGCCTGCCCGGTTTCCGGCTCTCGAAGCACCCCAGGGGAGTTCACTCAGACCCCGCCGATGCTTCCCGCCGCCGGAGCAGCGGTTCGTTCCCTCATTGGTCCCGCCATCGGAGAGCAGCGCTCGATCTTCCAGGCAGTCCCGGGTCAGGGAAACAGACCCCCAGCATTCTCAGGTGCGAACGCTGGCAATCCAAACAACGGACTCAGTGTGCCGAACACGGTGGGCCGCTGGCAAGGGTTCCGGCCCCTAGCAAGAGGATCGCTTCCTCGCATGCGCCAAATGTGGGCCTCGTGCTACTCCCAGGAGAAGCCGAGGGTGAGCAGGCGGCGCAGCCACCTCCGGCGCAGCACCCGCTGGCGCTCCCGGCGGAGTTGACGGATGTCCTCCCTGCGCTCCCACACCTCCCGCTCCCGCTGCCGGTCGGTCCACGGGTACCTCATCGGGGGCAGCGTCAGCCCGTGGTCGCGGATGAGAAGCTGCGGCCAGTTCTGTTCAGGACCGTGCCGCAGGCGTAGGGAACCGGCCGGTGTGCTGGGAGCACGCCGCCCAGAGCCTGCACCGTACTCGATACGGTGGCGTCCGAGGGGCCGAAGCGACAGCGCCGCTCCAACCCGCTGCGATCTGTCCTCCGGGGCGGACCGTCGGGAGAGCGAGGCTCGATCCTTCCGGTCTGACCCCTGGGCGGCTGTTCGGAGAGCGAGGCTCGATCCTATGCAGCCGGTCCCGGGTTCGGGGGGCGGGAACCCTCCAGGTTTCTCGGCACGAAACGCTGGAAAAGCCAGAAACTGCGTCAATTGTTACCCGAGTATCGGGCCGGAGGGAAGGATTCCGGCGGTGTTTTTGGCCGTCACGACGAGATCACTCGCGCCGAGTTAGCTCCGCTGTTGCGCCGATGCTGCAAGCGCCGAACCAGCCACGAGACGGCTCCGGGGCCTACCACTACCGCCACAGATTCACAGTGAGGACTCGCCGCACCCAGCGAAGCAGCTTCCGCTTCCGCAACCTCTCCCGCGCGTCGGCCAGCGCTTTCCAGCGGTGGGTGGTCTGGCCCCTGCGCCCGAACCCCCGGAGCGGCTGCTTCTCCGGCGGCAGCGTCAGCCCGTGCTCCGCCAGCATCGCCAGTTCCAGCACGAGCAGCCGCTCCTCCGTCATCAGCCACGACAGGCTCTTCCCCTGGGTGGGATGGCCGACCCGGAGCTCCCGCCACTCCTCCACCAGCGGCCACGCCGCCCCATAGACCTCCGGGTCGAACGGCTGCAACGTGTCGGGGTTCGTTGGGCGCAACCCCGCCGCCGGAGGGGCGGCCCCGGTCTCCGGCTCGCCTGCCCCATCACCCTCACCGTCCTTCTCCTGAACCTGGTCCTCGCCGCCGTCCTCGATCACCGCACCATTGCCTTCATGCTCGTCTTCCACATCCGCTGCAGGAGGCGTCTCCGTGTCGACCTCCAGCGCCGCCACCCGCCCACTCCAGCACACTGACCGTCTCCCGCAGATGCGCCACCTCGGCGTCGTCCGCCCTCCGCAGCAGGAGTTCCAGCGCATCACCCATGCGCCCCGTGATCTCTCCTGATTCCTCGGCCCGCGTCAGTGTCTTGTGGTTGACCCCCAGCAGCTCTGCGGCCTCCATCTTGCCCTCCTGCCGCACCAGGTCCCGCAGGAACTCGCTCAGCCTGAGCCGTCGCAGCTGCTCCACCTCCAGGCCATCGCTCCCGTCCACCGTGTCCTTGCGTCTCATCACCCAGCGTGTCGTCGTCCAGCCTGCCGCCGTCCAGTGTCTCGTCAGCCTGTGTCCCGTTCACCTGCACCTCATGCATGGTCAATCTCCTCGTCACGCCCCTCAGTGAGGCTCCGGTCCCCGATCTGCTCGCTCCGATGTGGCAGCGGTTCGCTCCCATCGCTGCGCTATACGACTTCCCTTTTGGGAACTTTCGCCCAACCCGGGTGAACCAGTCCTTACCTCAAAGTGCTCGCACCCCGGCGCCGACCACGCTCATCCCCCTCTGTTTCACGAAGGGAATCGCCCCCACTTCCCTTTTGGGAACTGAGGCCTTTCCTTGTACACGGGTATGACACCACATCCCGCCCCCCGGCTCCTCGACGGCCCGCGACAGGGTGCGGTATCTGACCCCGAGCGCCGCCGCTCTCGATCCGCCCTCGGCATCGATCATGTCGCGCAGCAGCGCTTGCAGCCGCATCTCCCGCAGGCCCTCCAGGCTCCGGCTCGATTTCGGGTACATATCCCGCTCATCCATCGTCGTCAGTCCTCCGATTGTCATTGACAACTTTTCACGAGTGGCGCGACAACCTGCCCTCCGCATCCTCCGATTGCTGTTGACAACTTCTCACGAGAGGCGTTGTCCAGTGACCGTGGAAGCTGCTGTGGACGCGAAGTGCTTCCCGCCATTGTCCTGTAGGGGCGTTCCTCCCGACCGTGGCCTTGCCCACGACCCCGTCCTTCCTCAGCGACAGACCTCAATCTTCTGTACACGTCCATAACACCACGAGAGGCCCACGGATCGCCACGCGCCATAACGGGTGTCACGCATGACACCCCCCAGGAGTGATGGGGTCTTCCACGGCGTGTGCTGCGGCCTCGTCTAGCAGGTCGCCTGCGGCATGAGCATCGTCATCGCCGACCTCAGCCTTCGCTACTGTCCCGGCATGGTCGTGGTCATAGTCCAGGGACGCTCCGTCCGCCTTTCCCGAAAGGCGTTGTCGCGTCGGTCCTCAGGGAGTCGGCGAACACCCTCTGGCTGTCCACCTGCCCCTCTGCAAACTTGCTCATTTCACTCGTAAGCCTTGCACAGACCCGTCGATCCGGGCCTCTGCAAACTTGCTATTTTCACTCGTAGGGCATGCAGTCGACCGTGCATTGAGCCCCAAACCGGAAGTGTTGCCTGATTACGTGACGCGTTCCCCGTCCGATAGGCCACGGCCTTGCCCACGACCCTGCCTTCCCCCTCGGACATTCGTCCATCTCATGTACACGTCCATAACGTCACGGGAAGCCCGCTGATCGCCACGCGCCATAACGGGTGTCATCGATGACACCGCCCCAGAGGTGATTCGGTGCTTCCACGGCGTGTGCTGCGGCCTCGCCGAGCAGGTCGGCTATGGTCTGACCATCGTCGCCGACGTTGGCCCCGTCGCCCCCGAGCCCTCCGACGGTCCGGGCGGTGGACAGGGTCCGCGCCAGCGATCTCCCCGATTGCATTTCTGCAACTTTCTCAGGAGTGGCACTGCAACTCCGTGTCGGTTCCCCTTCGCCCTCCTCGATTGCGTTTCTGCAACCTCTCAGGAGAGGCGCTGCAATCCCCGAGTGGCAGGAGCTCCGGAACCGAAGTGCTCGCAGATGACCGGCACGATGCCCCGTCCGATAGGCCGTGGCCTTGCCCACGACTCCATCGCTTGTCGAGCACCAACCTCATATCCATGTACACGATTGCGACATCCCGACGAGCCGTTGTTCGCCAATGGGAGAATCCGCGCCCGGTTCCGTATCGCCGCCCGGTGTCGTGGCCGCCGTATGCGCCACGTCATCGACTAGGATGATCGGTTGGGCCTGGCATGGCCGTGGACGAGGCTGCACACGTGTCCGTCGTGGACCCGAACCACGACCGTGCATGTGGCAGTCGTCATCGGGTTGCCTGTCTCCTCCATCGCCCGGCCATGCCACCATCACCTCGACCTCGCGCCCGTCGTCCACGCTGAGGTCTCCGCCCACGTCATGCGCGTCCTCCAGCTCCCGATCATTGTCAACGACGTTGTGCGCGACACCCCGGCGATCTTCCAGCCAACGTGCGGTCCCGCCCACGCTCCCCGACATCGGCCCGCAGAACGCGCTGGAACCACGTGCTCCCTCACGCTCACTGCCATGCCCAGCGCTTCGTTCACTCCACTACGCAGTGACACGTCACTGCCCTCATCCGAGCCTCAGTCCGGCCTCCGCCAAGTTCGCCCTCACCTTGCATCCACCGGTTGCCAGCTTGTCATCTCCACTCGTAGCGGTTGTCCACTGACCTGGTCGTCGCCGGTTGCAGAATTGCATTCGCCAGGCGTGGCCCCTGCAATCCCTCCTCGCCACCGGCGGTAAACCCAAAGTGCTTCCAGCATTGCTCCCGCACACGCGCGGAACCCTACAGTGGCCTTCCCCACGACCCACCCGTCGCCTTACGACATACTCCGTTTCTCTGTCCTACCCCCGCACCCCGACCACTCCCTCCGCCATGCGGACTAAACAACGGGGGCACGCAAGGCCCCTGTCTCCTCGTGGCGTGTCATCAGGTCGGATGAGCGACACGAGGCCCTTGCACGATACCGCCGACGGGGCGGAGCCTGATGGAGTCATCATCCACAGCGAGGATGGGGATGAGTCCTGTAGAACGGGAGATGCACGCGCTGCGCGCCCTGGCGTCGATGCCGTTCCTCGACGCGCTGGAGCTGGCGTCGGTGTCCGGGGCGGCCGCGCGGACGATGCACGATGCGGTGAGCGGCCTCAGGCGCAACGGGCTGGTCGACGCCGTGCCGCACGCCACGGACCTGATCGCGCCGACGCGCCGCCTCCACGTGACGGAGCAGGGGCTGGAGCGGCTCGCCTGGGAGCTGGGCGTGGACGTGGCGGACGTGCTGGATCGCTATCCGGTCTCTGCGCACTGGCAGCGCATCCTGCTGGGGCGGCTCGATGCGGTTGGCTCCATCTACCGGCTCGCCGCCGCGATCGCGGATGCCACGGGACCCGTGGGCCTCCGCTGGTACCGGAACGCGCCGATGGACGCGGCGGTGGTCCTGTCCGACGGGAGGATCGTCGGGATCGTGCGTCAGGGAGCGACATCGGACCGGACGGGTTTCTCGAAGCGGATGTGGCGGCTGCTGGAGGGGTCAAGGCCGGGGGCCGTGCTCGTGCTGACGCCCGACGCGGTGCGCCTGCGGCACAGTGCGAGGTCGTTCCGTCGCACGGATGTCCCTGCGTTTCTCGCGCCGGAGCGGCACGCCGTCCTTCTCCTCATCCCGGGACAGGGTGTGGCACTCGCCCAGCCTGGAGAACGTGGTCGACCTGCGCAAGGCGCTGTCGTTCATCCGCAAGAAGGGCCTGCTCGTGCGGGAGAGGAGGCTGGCGCACCCGCTCTTGCCCTCTCTCATCCGCATCCCCGATGCATCGCTGAGCGTTCCCGACCACCTGCTGCCGGTGGTGCTGAAGCCGGCATGGAAGCGGGTGCTGGACGTGCTTGCGGACTGGCCGTGGCTCACGTCGCGGGAGTTGGGCGGGATGCTGGGCGTCTCGAAGGGGCGTGTGTCGCAGCTGACGGGGCCGCTGGTTAGCGCGAAGCTCGTCGTCCGGGTGGAGATGGAGCGGAAGGAACGGCTGGCGCTGACGGACTGGGGACTTGCAGTGCCGGCGCGGCGTGACCGCACGTCGATCGGTGGGCTCCGGCAGCAGTGGAGCGTCGCCCCGAGCGTCAACGGAGGGGAGCCGCTCACGTGGCGGACAGTGTCGGGGAGAAGGAGCAGGCTGCTGGCGCGGAACATGGCGCACACGGAGGCGGTGCACGGCTTCCTGGCGCGGCTGGTCATGCAGGCGAAGGCGAAGGGGTATGGGGTGGTGCAGTTCGACCCGCCGCACCGCGCATCGCGGCACTTCCGCCACCGGGACGGGATGCGCGCGGTCCACCCCGACGCCTTCGGGATGCTGCGCGTGCGGCGGGCGATGAAGCCGTTCTTCCTGGAGTGGGAGCACCGGGCGGTGCGTCCGGGGACGATGGCTGCGCGGCTCGCGCCGTACCTGCGCTACTACGCGACGCGCGAGCCCGTCGACGATCACGGGGCGGAGCCGGTGGTGCTGGTGGTGTTCGACGATGCTGCGGTGGAGGCGCGGTTCCTGGTGGTCGCACGGCGGGAGATGGCGCGCAGCCGTGTCCGTGTCCCGCTGTTCGTGTCGAACCGCGAGCGGCTGGATGCCGAGGGGCCGCTGGGAGCGGCGTGGCGGGTGCCGGGCGTGCTCGAACCCGGCTGTGCCTTCGAGTGAGGTCGGATAGCCGTGCGCGCGCGAACTGAAATGCGTGAGTCCGTGCTCGTGAGAGAGATGACCTCGCACGGGCTCTTGTGCATTGCGAAGGACGTGGCGCGATGACCAGCCGCAGCCTTCGCACCTGCTCGCGATGCGGTCGGCGCTTCTCCGTCACGCTCTGGCAGATGCATGCCCACAACCCGGAGCGGCTGCCCTGCTCCAATGCCGCCTGCGGGGAAGGCGCGGTGGGGTATTGCGCCGATGATCCCATTCAGCAGGGACTCGGTCCGCTCTGCGGCACCCATCTCGTGCAACACCGCCGCTGGGGACATGACGTCCGGTTCGTCGACGGCGGCGTCTGCACCGTCTGCGAGGGTCGCCGGCGAGTCCCGGACGCAGAGGACCCTGGGAGGCCGTGGTTGCGCTGTCCCGGATGCCAGGGAACCGGCTATGCATCGGAACAGGCTCTCAACGCGCAGCGCCGCAGGGCGGAGCGCGAGAGGAAGCGCATCGAGGAAGAAGCCCGCCGCCGAGAGCAGGAAGCCCAGGAGCGACAGGCCTGCGGTGAAGATGACTGTGAATCTTCCTATCGGTCGACGAATGAACTCTCCGCAGCGGCGGCAGGCGGAGAACAGGCCGCCGAATCCCACGCGGGGCAGGCCGAGCCCGTCGGCGAGGCGGAGGAGTTCTGGCGTGCAGTAGGGGAACGGCTCGGAGGCGAACGACGCGAAGAGGAGGTAGAGCAGCAGAGAGCCTCGGTAGAGGAGGAATCGCCCCGTGTTCAATCAAGTACATCGGGTGAGAAGAGCCGGACCGCCAGAGGCAGCCACTCAGAGAGCGAAGCGCGCCTCGGTGCGCATCTGCCAGAGACACGCACGCATCGACGGTCGCTCAATCGGCACAGGTGCTGCTGTCTGTTGTTCCTGGTGCTGCTCATCGCCGGGGTGGGCGCAGGCGGCTACCACTACTGGCCTGCCGCAGGGCAGGACCCGCAGAGTGAACCACCGCCTACCCCAACCTCGGTGCCGACGGCGCGTGTCACACCCGGAGCAACACCGACGCCGACTCCCTCACCATCGCCCATTCCTACATCGAAGTCCACGGCAGCCCCCTGCGCAGACCCGACTGCTACGCCGACGCCGACCGCCACGCCCGATCCCACGGCGACGCCGACGCCCGGCTGGCCGCCGCAACCGCTCTCGGAGGCCTGGCGTGACTGGGTGCGCGAGTGGAGCAGGCCGCAGGTGGACGCCGCACTCATAGACAGCCTCCGCGTCTTCGAGGAGGGGCTGGACGGGCTGAAGGACTTGTCGAGGAGCCAGGCGTGCGCTCTGGTGGCCGCGTTCGAGGTGCATCTTGAGATGACCGCACACCTCGTGGACGCCCATCGGTTGGGGAACGAGAACGTCCCCGGCCAGCATGCGGGCATCAGTTGGGTCGTCTGGGTGCGGTTCCAGCGTGAACTGCTGGTCGAAGCTGTCAGAACTCACACGCCTGTCGTCGAGTGCAGGAGCCTGTTTGCCACTCCGGCTCCCACTGCCACGCCCGCTTCTGCGCCCACATTGCCAGCGCCCGACGACCAGGCCTCGCTGCTCCCAGCCTGTCCCACGGCGATGCCATCGTCATCTCAGCCGCAGACAACGACTGATTTGGGGGACACCACAGGCCAACTGCTTCCGCAGCGACGGCCATCCGGCACTGTTGCACCAGCATGTGGATACGGTGGTATGCCTTGCGGAGCCATATCAGTCCTGCGGACAGCGAGGCTGTCCCTACAATGAAGAAGCGCGACGGCCCACACGAGGCGGCGCCCTGCCTTTCACATCGCGGCAGTCCTGTGTGGATTTCAGGTATAGTTCGGCCTCAGACAGAGACTCGTTCCGCGGAGTTCGTCAGTGGCCTTGTTCATTGTGGCCATGACATGGCGTCGGAGGTCGCAGGGCCACAAACGGAGCTAGAGTGATGAAAGAGAACCTAGAAATCTCGGTTCCAGGTATCGTGTACGGGAGTACTTCTCCAAACCTTCCAGCATGGAAGAGGCGGGTCGCATCAGCAGTCAAAGCGGCGCGAGGTTCTTCACAATGGAACCCCGACGATGAATATACGGTTGTACTTGTATTTGCATTCCACATGCAAAGCCATGGGAATCAGCAGCTGGACGTCGAGAACTACGTTAAGCCAATCATTGACGCGATTGCCGCCGGTGTTTTCTGCGCTCAGGACGATCAACCCGAAGATATCTCATCTTGGAGTTACCCTGATCACAACTTCAAGACACTGCTGATTCGTCGGTTGCCCGATGTACAGGGAGCCGAATCAGAGGGCGTGAACATACTGGTGTTCCCTCATCCGCCAACCAATTGCATGTGGGAACTCCTGGGAACGAAAATGGTCTGAACTAAGCGGGCTCGAAGGTAGAGAACATCACCGGCTCTATGCGGCTCATGCGGACGCGCATCGACGTGCCGGTGGAGAAGATGATCACGCACCAGTACCCGCTGGCGCAGGTAAACGAGGCGCTGCAGTCGCACGTCGACCTCTCGCCGATGGTGCCGGTGGTCAACCACGCGCTGAGCTAAGGGGAGCTACCGAACGTCGATGACTACGCGGCAGTGGTCGCTTGGACCCCAACGTGCAGGATCGTTCATTGCGTAGACACTGACGTTCCGGTCGAATCCCTTCGACGCGAACACGTAGTCCAGTTGGTGGCCGGTGAAGGTGCCCTCGTTGCGCATGAGTCTCAGTTGATGAGCGGAAAGGTAGGTGGGAACGTTCCGCGTGCCCTTCGGTAAACCCTTCGGAGCAGGGTCCGCTTGCTTGTCGGCATCAGGCCAGCGTGGACCAACGAACTCGAGCCCAAGAGCCTCCATCCGGTCGAATACCGTCGCATCGCGTGGTTGGAGGGAGTACACCGTTTCCTCGTAGATGGTGTTGAGGTCGCCTGCGGCAACGATGCGGTGTGATGCCGGATTTAGGTATCCAATGAACGCCGACAGGTCAGAGATGATTCGGTGTGCTGATGCGTCGGCGTAGCCTGCGCTCCATGAAGACTTGACAACCGGTTTGATCCAGCGGGCGTACATCGAGAGCACGATGAAGGGCTCACCGTCCTTGAGCGGAGTCACTCGCGCGGCTGCGATGGTGTTGGAGTCACTTACCGCAATCTCATTCGATTCGATACTCATCTGCGCCGCGTTGACTGGCTTGAACCATTCAATCTTCACATTGTCGGACAGCTTCACAACCATTGGCCAGCGGTCGTATCCGTAGGCCGCCTCAGGTTGGTAAGGGCTGGAGTCAAGAGATGCCGGAGCCGCAGTTGGGTCTGCCTCTTGCAAGAGGGCAACATCTGCATTCGTCTGCAGAAGTTCATTCCAAGGTGCTCGGCGTTTGGCGATATTCCAACACACAATTCTGACCACGGATGGATTCTCCTGAGGTACTTTGAGGGAGCTCGGGTCAAGCGGGTCGTGTAAGGGCTGCTCCCCTCCCCCGCCGGCGACCTTCCGACGACCAGAAGTAGACCGCAGTGTCGGTACGCCGGAACTCCAGTCTCTTCCCCAGCGCCTCGGCGGCCATATTCAGCCTGCGCCGGATCGCCTGAGTGGTCTCGCCCTCCCCGGCTTCGAGCTTCCCGGCCTCGCCCGGGGCGACTCGCTCGATGTAGCCAACGTACTCCTGGAGCAGTACCGCGCGCTTGCCGGTCGCGCTCCTCGCGCGGGCCTCGCCGGTCGATAGCGTGCTGAACGTGGGCATACCCGTCACCTCTCATAACGGGCGGCCAGTCTCCGCAGCCGCCCTACGGGCAGAGACTATAGCACCGTTGCTCGCGCCTCTTCGCGACGTCAATGGACCCGGGTGGGATACCTCCCCCGCATGGGGCAGGTGCACGCAAGCGGTTATCCTGATGCGAACGATGATCAGAGAGGATTGTGGTTGAACCCGACGAGGCGGAACAGTGAGAGGCGGCGTCCGCCCCGCCGCGGGATAGGAACGAAGGAGGTCAGCCTCGATGACGTTCGCGGCTATATGGGCGTGGACGAGGAGACCGCAGCCCGTATCCGCGAGCGCATCCGCTTCTGGTGCAACTGCGCCCGCGTGCCCGGCCCGGGCTTTCACGTCGGTATCGAGTGCGCACCGGAACTCCACGCGCTGGACATGGCGGTCCGCGCCGTGCACGCGGAGCACCGCAGGCGCGGCCGCCTCCCCACGCCGGAGCGTATCTGCGAGCTGTGGACTGAGGCGGAGCGGCGTGCGTACGCGCGGGTCGGCGTCCTCGCCGAGGGGACGGAAATGGTGAACCGTGCCTGACGGGGCGGCCCTGGCAATCGCGGCGGTCGTCGGCCTGAAATACCTGCTGCCGCTGGCAATCATCCCGTTCCCGTTCCTGGCCGGGTGGGCGAACTTCGTGCTGGACACCGTCGACGGAGACGTGCTGGTTCCGTTGGGGGCTGTCGGATGGGGTCTACCAGCGGGTCGACAAGGCGGCGGACTACGTGACGTACGTGTGCATGGTGGCGGCTGCGTGGCGTTGGCCGCGCAGGCGCGAAACCGCACGGTGGCCTTGCCCACGACCACGTTACTCCGTTCCTGTCAACCTCCATTTTGTAACTATCCCCACACCGTGCACCCCATCCGCCATGCGGACTAAACCACGGAGGCCTGCCCCGGTGTGAGGTGTCATCGAGCCGGATCAGCGAACCGGGCCCTTCCCCGATGCCGTCGATGTGGCGGAACCTGATGGAGCCATCATCGACAACGAGGACGGGGATGAATCCGATAGAACGGGAGATGCATGCGCTGCGCGCGCTGGCGTCGATGCCGTCCCTCGACGCGCTGGAGCTGGCGTCCGTGCCGGGAGCGGCCGTGCGGACGATGCACGATGCGGTGATCGGCCTCAGGCGCAGCGGGCTGCTCGACACCGTGCCGCACGCCACCGATCTGATCGCGCCGACACGCCGCTTCTACATGACCGCCAGAGGCCTCGACCGGGTCGCCTGAGAGCTGGGCGTGGACGTGGCGGATGTGCTGGATCGCTATCCGGTCTCGGCGCACTGGCAGCGCATCCTGCTAGGGCGGCTCGATGCAGTGGGCTCCATCTACCGGCCCGCCGCTGCCATCGCGGATGTCGCGGGGTCCTGGGAGGCCGTTGATACGCTGTCCCTGATGCCAAGGCTTCGGCTATGCGTGGAACAGGCCCTCGACACGCAGAGCGGCAGAGCATGAGAGGGAGCGCATCGAGAAAGAAGAAGCCCGCCGCCGTGTGGAGGAGTCCCGGCGACAGGCCCCGCGATGAAGACGACGGTGAACGCTCCCACGGGTCGGCCAGGAACTCTCCGCCGGCTCGCGGTTATCGCGGGTTGTGAGATGGCCCGTGGCCTTGTGGGGTAGTCCGCTGAGTAGGCTTGTGCACTGTTGTCACTGTGTCACATGTTGAGGAGCACTTCTCCTGAGGATATAATCTGAAGCACATTTAGGGACCGTTACCCCGAACCATCGTCCTGGAGAAGTTGTCATGACCACGTTCACAACTCACCCGGTGTCGTTGAAGACTCTGCTGAATCAGATAGAAGCAGGTCATATCCAACTTCCTGAGTTCCAGAGAGGATGGGTATGGGACGATTACCGCATACGCGCCTTGCTAGCCAGCATATCTCGCGGTTTCCCTATCGGAGCCGTGATGACGTTACAGGCGGGCGGAAACATCAAATTCAAGACGCGCTTAGTGGAAGGAGTCGACAGCAGCAGAGCGAACGAGTCTTTGAGCCAGTTCCTGCTCGATGGGCAGCAGAGGCTGACCTCCCTCTATCAGGCACTCAAGTATGAAGGCCCGGTGAACACACGTGACAGCCGCAACAAGCGAATCAAGCGCTGGTACTACATCGACATGATTAAGGCAGCGGACGACTCCACCGATCGAGAGGAGGCCGTGGTCAGCGTTCCCGAGGACAGACGAATCACGCGAGATTTCGGGCGTGAGGAGACCTTGAACCTCTCTACGCGAGAAAATGAGTATCAACACCACATGTTGCCGACGGAGTGCATCTTCGATCCCATGGGGTGGATGCTTGGTTACCTCGAGTATTGGCAAGCCAAGGCCGACAAACACCCTTTCGGTAACCCGATAAGCTTCTGGGGGAGATTCAACGAACACATCATCAACGCCTTCGCTGAATACGACATCCCGGTCATCGACCTCGCAAAGCAGACTCCCAAGGAAGCGGTCTGCACGGTGTTCGAGAAGGTCAATACCGGCGGAGTCACTCTTACGGTTTTCGAACTGGTGACAGCCTCCTTCGCGGCTGACGACTTCGCCCTGCGCGATGACTGGGACGCGAGGCGTTCACGGATGCACGCTGCGTTTGGCGTGCTGCGTGGCATCGAAGGCGAACAGTTCCTCCAGGCCGTCACGCTGCTGGCAACGCAGGAGCAGCGCAGAAGGAAACAGCGTGAGCAGCCCGGTGCACCCCCCAACCAGGTGCCACGCATCGGCTGCCAGAAGCGCGACATCCTCAGCCTCACACTTGCCGAATACGTGGCCTGGGCAGATGAAGTTGAACGTGGCTTCGAGCAGACCGCGAAGTTCCTGCACTCCCAGTTCGTGTTCAAGCTTCAGGATGTCCCCTACAACACTCAGCTCGTACCGCTGGCGGCCCTATTCGTTGAGCTTGGCAGTGAACTCACCCCGGCTGATGCGAACGCGCGCCTCGAGCACTGGTACTGGTCCGGCATCTTCGGTGAGGTGTATGGCGGGGCCATCGAGACCCAGTACGCCTTGGACCTGGCGGAAGTTGCCGAATACGTTCGCAGAGGAAGCCTGCCCAGACTCATCACGGAAGCGACCTTCAGCCCTGAGCGCCTGATCTCTCTCCGGTCGCGTATCAGCGCTGCCTACAGGGGCCTGTACGCTCTCCAGATGAAGAGCCATGCAACTGACTGGCGAACAGGCAAGGCCCTCAACGTCACGGCCTATCACGACGACCCGATCGATATCCACCACATCTTTCCGGTGGCGTGGTGCAAGGCGAACCCACCCATACCGGAGTGGTTGTACAACTCCATCATCAACAAGACGCCCATCGACGCCGAGACCAATCGGAGGATTGGCGGGCGTGCTCCCTCTGGCTACTTGCCTCTGCTCAGAAGGCATAACGCCAGACTTGACGAGACCCTGAGATCCCATTGGCTGAATCCCGACCTCTTGGAAGGCGACGATTTCTCCGGGTGCTTCATCGAGCGCGGCGAGCAGATGCTCGGCCTTATCAGTAGAGCCATGGGGAGGAACATATCGGGCAGGGAGGTGTTTCGCAGCGCCTTGATCCGCGGTATGCCAGAGGGTTGGGGGCCTGACGATGAAGCCGATGTGGACGGTTTGCCTGAGTTCGATGATTTCGAAGACGCTGAACCTGACTACGACGAGATCGGCTTGGTCGCCTACAGCGACGAAGGTGTTGGCAGTTTAAGGGTGACTCCCACCAGAAGTGGCGGCCAAGCACGGGTCCGGCAATGACACCATGACGAACTCATTGTAGCCCTGCAAGAGAATGGGAAGAAGTAGCACGTCCTAGTGAGGTAGCGGCAGATGGAAGAAATCGTTGAATTATGGAACCACCAGAGTGAACTATTCATGGCACTCGTCACCGTCGAGGAAGGAAAAGCCAACCACTGGGTTAGGGACAGCCAAACCCGCCACGACGACGCCCCGTTTGATCCCGATACTGACAAGGGTTTACGCCTTCGCTTCGTAGATGCGAACGGCCGGGACATAGCTTTCCCCGTCACGCTGATTGCAGAGGCGAGATACAAGCGCCGCGAGTCCCCCTAGCAATCGATAAACAATCATGCTCCTTGTTTTCTCTTGCTATATAGCAGGCTACAGTAGAAGGGGCTCAGTGGGCTCCTTCTCGGGGGGCAGGGTGAGTCCGAACTCGCCGATCATGGCGACCTCGAGCTCACACCTGCGCTCCTCGGCCCTTGCGCGGCCGACGCCGCTGCCGATGTCCTTGTCGCGGCTCCTGAGCTCGCGCCACTCGTCCACCAGTCCCGCTGCCGGGCCGAACGCGACAGCCTCGTCGTCCTGGGCTTCGAGTGTGACGACGCCGGGCCTCGGCATGCCGAAGGCCCTCTTCGGCAGAGTCCACTCCTCCGGAGCACTCTCGCCGGTGGGCTGCTCTCCCGTTGGCTGCTTCGGCGGCTCGTAGCCCCTCGCCGCCTCCAGCCGCGCGAGCCTCGCCTGGACGTCCGCCTGCGCGCCAGCCATCCTCCCGACAGCCTGCTTCAGCGACTCGACGGCTTGCTCCGTATCCGTCAGGCGCTGCTCCACGCCCGCTGTCGTCTCCTGCGCCGATGTCTCGGCTGCCGGTTGGCGCCCGTCCTCCCCGTCCACTTCCGGCAGCTTCCTGACGGCCTCCCTGACCCTGCGTGAGATCCTGCCGTCCTCCAGGCACCTGTTGAGGGTGCGGCAGTTGACACAGAGCGTCTCGGCGGCGCCCACGACTCCCTGCCTGTCGACGAGCCGTTCGAGGCGGTCGAACAGGACCGCGTCGCGCTCGGCCCTGGGGTTCTCAGGGTTCTCGGTGACGTGCTGGTCGGTGCTCATGCGGCCCGCTCTCCCCGTGTGGACAGAAGTGCAAGAAAGTGCAATCGGCGGGTGCGATAAAGTGCAAGAAACTACAATATTCGTGACACGGGCAGGCAGCAAGCGATCGGCGTCGTCGTCACCGTCCGAAGGTCGTTCTCGCTCCTGTAGGGCCTCCCACGACGGGCTTGTTCGACTGCGTACGGGAGTCTTTCTCTTGTACAGGCCCCCGACAGGGTCATCTTTGCCACCAGCGTGACGGCCTCCGGCGCCTGATCGCTGCCGTGACGTGTCAAATCGTACCCCCGGGGTAGTGGCGCCCGGGCTAGTGCTGCGGCTTCGGGATGGATCGTCGTCGGTGCCTGCGGCTCGCTGACCGAAGTTGGCAGCCCCGTATGCGGGGCTGGCGGCTCCTGCGCTCGCCTGAAACCAAAATCTTCTGCCCGCTGCGGACCGAATCGTGATGTGGCGAAGGTTCCTGTAGTAGGCACCACGAGATAGCGTCGTAGAGCCAAGGGCACCATCCAAGAATCCAGCGGCGTGCTACGCTGGGAGCAGGCTCGAGAGAGGAGAGAAACGATGAACAGTGGCAGCTCTGCCGAGATGCTGGAAAAGGCGGGATGGCTCTCGCGGTTCGTCGCGGAGGTCATCGACTTGACCGTCTTGGAACTTGCGCTTCTCCCGATGGCGTTGGGCGTCGGGATCGGATTCGGCTTGGTCAAGGATAGCTGACTGGTCTTCGGCTTGTTCCCGTTCGTCGGGCTGCTCCTGAGTCTGGTTGTCCTGGCCTTCGTTTCCCTGGCGTACCGCAACGGCCGGAGCGTCGGGAAACGGGTGATGGGGACGCAGGTGGTGCGGGTCGATGGGAGCCCCGTCAGCTTGGCCTACAACTTCTGCTCCGCACCTTCCTCGTCAAGGGGATCGTCGTCGGAACGGTAGGTTCCATGACCTTTGGGTTGCTGTACTTGGCCAACTACCTCTGGCCACTTTGGGACCGGGACGCGCAGGTGCTCCACGACAAGATGGTCGGCACATGCGTCGTGAAGGTTCCGCCACCGTCCCAACCCGCCGCACGATTCAGGACGTAGTGCCAGTGCCGAGCGCCGATGTGAACCAAGTGCTGAGGGCGGTCCATCATCCCAACTGCCCAACTGCCCAACTGCCCGTGACGTTCCATGACGTTGCAAATGACATGTGTCCGTTGACGTTGGCCGAGCTGATGCCCCACAGTAAACCGGTAGGGCCGGACGCGCCCGAGCGAACACACGACGAGGAAGGACACGACCCCATGAACGAGAAGAACGCCCACACACCTGCAGCCGTCTACGCGCGCGTCTCCAGCGACCGGCAGGACGTCGACCTCTCCGTTGCCGCCCAGCTCCGCGCTCTCCGCGATTACGCCGACCGCAACGGCTTCATCATCGTCCGCGAGTTCATCGACGAGGCCGAGAGCGGACGCGTCGCGGACAGACCACAGTTCCGCAAGATGATCGACGAGGGCAGCAGCACCCATGCTTCGTTCAACGTCATCCTCGTCTGGAAGTTCTCTCGCTTCACCCGCAAGCGCGAGCACGCGGTGGCCTTCAAATCGATGCTCCGCAAGAAGGGCATACGCGTCGTCTCCATCACCGAGCACGCCGACGACACCCCCACCGGCAAGCTCATGGAGGCCATCATCGAGTCCGTCGATGAGTTCTACAGCGAAAATCTTGCCCAGGAGGTTGTCCGGGGCATGCGCGAGGCTGCCTCCCGAGGCTTCTGGGTCTCCAGCCGCCCGCCCTACGGCTACAGGAAGGTCATGGTCCAGGACGGCCCGAAGAAACGGCCCACATTGGAGCCTGACCCCGATACCGCGCCCGTCGTCGAACGCATCTTCACCATGTCCGAGGCCGGAAAGGGCCTCACGGAGATCACCTCCACCCTCAACAAAGAGGGCATCGCCAACCCCACCGGCAGGCTCTGGTCCAGGCCCGGCGTCCACCTCATCCTCCGCAACGAGACCTACACCGGCGCCCTCGTTTGGGGGGGCAACGCCAGGGACAAGGCCGAGCCCGTAAGGGTGGAGGGAGCCTTCCCCGCCATCGTCTCCAAGGCCCGGTTCCGCCGCGTCAACCGCCAGATGCGCTCACGCGCGCCCAAGCTGATCCATCCGCGCCGCGTGGCCAGTTCCTACCTCCTCAGCGGCATCGTCCGCTGCGGGGCCTGCGGGGTGGCCCTCTCAGGCCATGCCACCAAGAACGGGAGGTTTGCCTACTACGTCTGCCAGTCCATCCTCAAGCGGGGCGGCGATGCGTGCAAGGCCCCACGGCTCAACGCCCGCCGATTCGAAGAACTCGTCGTCAACGCCATCCGTGACAACATCCTCACCGAGTCTAATATCCACGACCTCGTGCGACTCGTCGACGAGGAAATGGACGGCATCGCACGCGAGCAGCGCCAGCGGTTGGAGACCATCGAGGTCGAACTCGACGACGTGAAGCGCAGGCTCGGCCGCATCTACACCATCGTCGAGACCACCGACATGGTGTTCGACGACTTCAAGCCCCGCATCAGGGAGCACCGCGAGCGGCAGGAGAAGCTGGAGACCGCCGCCGAGGAGGCGCGCGCAGTCCTCTCAGAGCGCAGGGTCGTCCTCGACGACGTGGAGACCATCACCGCCTACGCCAAAGACATAAGTGAGTTCCTCAAGGCCAGTGAACTCACCGAGCGCAGGTCCTTCATCGAGTCGTTCGTCAAGGAGATCGTCGTCAGCCCCGGCAACGCCCTCGTCCGCTATACCATTCCTATGCCTGAGGATTCACCGATAGGGGGAAGAGACGAGGAAGACTTGGCTATCCACGCCCCGGTTCTGTCTACCGTAAAGTCTGGTGGAGCGCAGCGAAGTCGAAACATCTCTCGGGGACACCCCAACGGCCCGCCGGCCGGCTTCACGCCATCGCCACGAAGTAGGCCAGCGAGTCCGGGTTTGCCAGCGCGTCCCTGCTCACGGCCTGCTCCAGCGGCACCCCGTTCAGCATCTTCTTCACCGGCACTTCCAGCTTCTTGCCGTTGAGCGTCCGCGGCACTTCCGCGATCTGCCGGACCTCGTCCGGAACGTGGCGCGGCGATAGCGTGGTGCGGATAGCCCCCGCGATGCGCTGCCGCATCGCGTCGTTCAACTCGCAGCCCTCACGCATCACGAGGAACAGGTACAGCTTGCCCTCGACCCCCAACTGCGTCGTGTCGATGACGAGGCTGTCCAGCACCTCTGGGATCTCCTCCACGACACGGTAGAACTCGCTCGTGCCCATGCGGACGCCGCTCCGGTTCAGCGTCGAGTCGGAGCGGCCGTAGATGACGCACGCTCCCTCCTCGGTCACCTTCAGCCAGTCGCCGTGCCGCCACACGTCCGGGTAGACGTCGAAGTAGCTCTCGTGCAGCCGCTCACCGCCCGGGTCGTTCAGGAAGCGCACCGGCATGGACGGCATCGGCTCCGTGACGACCAATTCGCCGACCTCCCCAACGACCGGCGTGCCGTCCTCGCCGAAGCTCTCCACCTTGCACCCGAGGCACCGGCACTGGATCTCGCCCGCGCGCACCGGTAGTCCGGCCCCTCCCCCGACGAACGCGGTGAAGATGTCCGTCCCGCCGCTGATGGAGGCGAGCAGCAGGTCGCTCTTGACGTGCTCGTACACCCACGCGAAGCCCTCCGGCGGCAGCGGCGCGCCGGTCGAGCCGATGGAGCGCATCGCGCTCAGGTCGAGCGACGTCCCCGGCTCGATCTCCGCCTTCATGCAGCCGAGGATGTACGGAGCGCTCACGCCGAACGAGGTGATGCGAGTCCGCTCCGCAACACGCCAGAGCGCGTACATGTCGGGATGGCCGGGGCTGCCGTCGTACAACACGATGGAGGAACCGAGCAGAAGCCCGCTCATCAGGATGTTCCACATGATCCAGCCCGTCGTGCTGAACCAGAAGAAGCGGTCGCCCTCGCCGATGTCCATCTGCAGCGAGAGGAACTTCGCGTGCTCCAGCAACGCGCCGCCGTGCCCGTGCACGATCGCCTTCGGAGCCCCGGTGGTGCCGGACGAATACGCCACGCAGAGCGGGTGATCGAACGGCACCGGCTCGAACGTCAGCTCGCCCCCGGGAACGACGAAGTCTGCCCACAGCGACGTCGCGCCGCCCAGCGGGCTCAGGTCCGGCTGCGGTTCCAGGTACGGCAGCACGACCGTCCGCTCGAGCGTCGGCAGCGCAGCCTGGATAACGCCGACCGCTTCGCGCGAGTCGAACCGCCTGCCGTTGTACGTGTAGCCGTCCACGGCGAACAGCACCTTGGGGTCCATCTGCTGGAAGCGCTCGATGACGCTCTGCGTGCCGAACTCCGGCGGGCAACTCGACCACGACGCCCCCAACGACGCCACCGCGAGCGCCGCCGCGACAGCCTCCGGCACGTTCGGCATGTACGCGACCACGCCGTCGCCGCGCCCCACCCCCAGCGCCCGCAGCCCCGCCGCCATCTCCGCCGTCCGGGCGCGAAGGTCGTCCCACGTCCACTCCACCGTCGCGCCCGACTCGTGCACGCCCACGATGCAGACCTCGCTGCCGCTCCGCGCAAGAACATGCTCCGCGTAGTTCAACGTCGCCCCGGTGAACCACCTCGCGCCCTCAACGCGCGTCCCGTTCGGCCCCGGCGCGAGCGCGTCCGTATACGGCGCATGCGCCTTCACCCCGAAATAGTCCCAGCACGACTCCCAGAAGCGCCCAACGTCCTCCACCGACCACCGCCACAGCTCCTCGTAGTCCTCGAAACTGAGCCCATGCGTCTCCGCAAGCCACCGCTCATAGTCCGCGAGCCGCGTCCCCGTCCGCCGCTCCTCCGACGGCGTCCACAGCAACGCCCCTTCGGTTGCTGAACTTCCGGTGTGTGGCTCGCCTGTCGTCATCGGCTCAACCTAATCGCCCGCCTGCGCCTGCTCCGCCAGCGCCCGCAGCATCTCCCCCAGCTCCGGGTCCGGCTCGCGCGACGTCTGGTCCGCGAGGCTCGTTTCCCCCGTCAGCCGGAACATGTCCGCCGCCCCGAGCAGGATGCGTGGCGTCAGCCCGAGGTGCTCGAACGTCGCCGCGATCTCCTCCATCTCCCCCACCCACCGGCGGGCGCGTCGCGGCATCTGCGTCGCCGCCTTGATATGGCGGGCGGGGTCGACCGCGTCGCCGAACTCTGCCAGCAGCGCGTCGGTCAGCCCCATCGCCTCCGCAGCCGTCAGCAGCTCCGTCCACACCGCCGTCGTACCCTTGGTCGACGCGGCGTACACCATCTTGAGGCCCGACGCCTGCCCGTACCGCGGCCCGACGCGCCGGATGTCCAGCCCGCACTCCCGCAACGACTCCAGCGCCGACGTGTCCGGACCGGAGCAGTAGATGTGCGGATCGGAACCCGGCCCCGGCGGCCCGCCGATGATCCCCGCATCGATGAACGGCGCGCCCGTGTCCAGCATGAGCGTGGCGATGCGCACCACCGTCTGCGGTGCGATGGCATTGCACTCCGCGAACACTGGCGTCGAGCCCGAGCGCGCCATCGCCCCGGCGACCTCCTCCGCGATGCTCACCGCCTCCGAGGGCGGAAGCACCGACAGCAGCAGGCCGCACTCCTCGACGAGCGCATCCGTGCTGCCGGCGTCACGTATCCCCGCCTCCTGGGCGCGGAGCCGCGTCAGCTCGCTCCGGCCGGTGAGATTCGCGGCAACATCGACGCCCCCCGACACGAGCACCGCGCCGATGGCCGCGCCCATGTCGCCCGCGCTGATGATGCCGACGGGACCGGTCATGCTACGCCGGGGCCGTGCCCGCCTCCGCGAGACGGCGCTTCGCCTCTTCGTACACGCCGTCCGAGAGGTTGCCCCTCGACGCCGCCTCCAGGTTCTGCCGCAGGTGCTCCGGGTTGAGCGTGCCCACGATGTTCGTGTGCATGCCGGGGTGCGTCTGCGTGAACCGGATGACGAACTCCATCCGGGACTGCCCCTCGTCCAGCAGTTCGTCCATCTTCGCCTGCTCCCACACGTCGAGCAGCTCCGGGTTCCGCGTGGCCACGCGTTCCTCGCCGCTCGGCGCTCCTCGCGCCGCCCCGCCCCGAATGACCGTCCCCGACCCGGCTGCCGCCGCCGCCGCGACGAGGCCCTCGTGCTCGCGCTGCGACGCCGAGTACGGGATCTGGAACGCGTCGAACACGCCCATCTCGATGTGGTCCGCAAGGTTCGGGATCGTGCCGGACATGCCGAGGAAGCGAACCTTCCCCTGTTGGTGCAGCTCCTGCATCGCCTCGATCGTGCCGCTCTCCTCCAGCACCTGGCGGGAGGGCGTCATGTGCACCTGCAGCAGGTCCATGTAGTCCGTGTTCATCCGTCGCAGGCTCTGCTCGACGCCCGCAACGACGTTGTCCTTCGTGTAGACGTGCGGCCCGCCCCGGTCAACACCCGGCTCAGGCTCCCAGCCCACGAGGCACCCACACTTGCTCGCAAGGAAATACTCGCCACGACGATTCGCGATGTGCCGCCCGATGCGCTCCTCGCTCACGCCGTAGTCGATGGACGTATCGATGTAGTTGATGCCCAGATCGAGCACCGTGTTCAGCAGCCTCCCGGCGTCCTCCTCGGATATCTCTCTGCCGCGAGGCGCGCCCCGCAACTCCATCGCCCCGAAACCCAGCACCGTAACCTCCATCCCGGTGCGCCCCAGCGTTCGCTTCTCCAGATCGGCCATCGTTCCTCCGTGTCTCAATATGGGATGCGGGGAGTATACCAACCACCGCTCACGGTGATTACCAGCCCCAGCTCATGGTGAGCCTGTCGAACCACCCCGCCTATGCCCGCCACCGCTCACGGTGATTACCATCCCCCGCTCATGGTGAGCCTGTCGAACCACCACGCCCGTGCCCCCACCCACTCACGGTGTTTACCAACCCCCGCTCATGGTGAGCCTGTCGAACCACCCCGCAACCGCTATCCCCGCTCCCCGAGTATCCGCCTCGACACCTCGCGCGCCCCGTCGATGTCCTCCACGAACCTGTCCTCCGGAACGCGGCGCAGCACGTTGAGCGCCTGCATCGTTACCGCAGGCCTGCCCCCGAGCCCCATCACGATGCACTCCGTGTCCTGGTCGTACGCCACGTCGATCAGCTGCTCGATCACCAGCGCCGCGCTGTCGTCCATGTGCACCGTGTCCGAGAAGTCCAGGATCACGAGCTCGTGGTCCCGGATGTCGGCGCTGATCGCGCTGATCATCTTGCCCGATGACGCCACCGAGAAGCTCCCCCGCATCGACACCAGCCCGGCGCGCGCCGAGAAGATGTCGGCGTCGTCCGACGTGTCGTCCGGAGTGAGGAACGTGCTGTCCAGCAGCGGCACCGATATCACGCTGTCCAGCTCCAGCCGCTCCCACTGCCGGGCGCTCGCCATCCCCGCCGCGATCAGCCCGATGGCAACCGCGGTGACCAGGTCGAGGAACACCGTGAGGAACATCGTGATGACCATCACCACGAGGTGCTCCCGCTGCACCCGGTGGATGCGCGTGATGAAGCGCCAGTCGATGATGTCCCACCCCACCTTCATCAGGATGCCCGCGAGCACCGCATGCGGGATCTCCTCGACGAACCTCCCGAGCCCCAGCACGAGCGCCAGCAGGATCCCCGCGCGTATCACGCCGGACACCTGCGTCCGTCCGCCCGCCCGCAGGTTCACGACCGTCCCCATCGTCGCTCCGGCGCCCGGCACTCCGCCGATGAGCCCCGCGATGGTATTGCCGATGCCCTGCCCCAGCAGCTCCCGGTTGGGGTCGTGCCGCGTGCGCGTCATCGAATCCGCCACCAGCGACGTCAGCAGGCTGTCGATCGAACCGAGCAGCGCGAGGATCAACGCAGGCTGCACTGCGCCTATCAGGAAACCGGGAGACAGCTCCGGCTGCTGCAGCTTCGGCAGGCCGCTCGGCACCTCGCCGATGACCGGTGTGTTGCTCAACCAAAGAATGCCCAGCAACGACCCCGCGATCAGCGCCGCCAGCGTCGGCGGCAGGTACCGCCGGAACCGCGCAGGCCACAGCACCCCGACCACGAGCGTCGTCGCCGCGATGGCGACCGCGCTCACGTTCATATCGGCAAATGCATCCGGCCACGCGCGGACCGCCCCCACCGGCCCGCCTGTCGCGGTGGCCGCCCCGAGGAACGGCAGCGTCTGGATGAGGATGATGATGACGCCGATGCCGGACATGAACCCGGATATCACCGAGTACGGCGTATACGCCACGAACCGCCCTATCCGCAGCCCCCCCAGCACGATCTGTATGACCCCCGCCATGACGACGATCGTGAACGCCTCGGCCAGGCTCTCCGCGTGGCTCGTCACGATGACCGCCATCGCAACCGCCATCGGACCTGTGGGGCCGGAGATCTGCGACTTCGTCCCCCCGAACACCGCCGCGAAGAACCCCACCGCCACCGCCCCATACATCCCCGCGATGGCCCCAAGCCCCGACGCCACCCCGAACGCCAGCGACACCGGCAACCCCACCACCGCAGCGGTGACCCCGCCGAACACGTCCCCACGGAATGTCCGGATGTCGTAGCTCATTCGCGCTCCTCCTCCGTCCGCCCGCAGTATACGCACCAGCGAAGCATCCTCGTCATTCCGAGCACAACCAAGAACCCCCTCGGGTGCCCCCCTTGCCTGCAAAGGCCAGGACGACGGCGAACCAGCGTGGGGCGTGGATGGCTGCCTGGTGTAGGGGCATCCCTTGTGGGTGCCCTGCGCCCCGTCTTTGCCGCCTTTCTCCTTCACACTCCCACCTCCGCCCGTCATTCCCGTGAAAACGGGAAGGTGGATTCACATTTGAAGTGCAACACGTGGTCTAGCAGGACCTCGGCTGGGGTGAGGTAGTCGAGGCACTTGCGCGGCGTATTGTTGTATGCCTGCATCAACGCCGTAAACTCCTCGTCCGACACTGCAGCCAGGTCCGTCTTCCGGGGCAACACCCAACGCATCCGTCCAATCGCATTCTCCACGCCTCCCTTCTGCCACGGCGAGTACGTGTCGCAGAAGAACGTCTCGATATCCCAGGCGTGAAGTTCATAGTGGTGAGCGAACTCCGTGCCGTTGTCAAAGGTGACCGTCTGGCGGAACTCCGGTGGTAGAGGGCCAAGGATGCCCGCCATGGCCGTGGCGATCGGTGCGGCGGCCTTCGAAGCCTGCCGCACTCCTATCAACACTCGTGAATGACGCTCGTGCAACGCCAACACCGTTTGCCCTGCGCGGCCGAACTGCATCACGTCCGCTTCCCAGTTCCCGAACGTCTGCCGGTCGGCAACAGAGGCGGGACGTTCTGCTATGGGGCGACGGTGAGCGATGAACGAGGCTGGGCTATGCCTGCGTCGTCTCCTCCCGCGCTTCCACCTCTTCTGTCGCAGATAGTGGCGCCATCCATAGTCCTTGTGCCGTGCGCTCTGGGCATAGATGAAGCGGTAGATGCTCTCGTGGGAGATGACGCTCTTGCCACGTTCTCTCCTCAGCCGTCCTGCCACCGCCTCCGGCGACCAGCCCAGCTTCAGCCGCTCCAACACATCGTTGCGCAACTCCTCATCCCGCTCCAGCCGAACTCCGGACCAACGACGCGCACGCGCCTGCTCCTGCGCATATACCGCCCGGTAGCCGGCTCGTGAACCGTTGCGCTTCAACTCCCGAGCAACTGTCGATGCCGGGCGATCCAGACCTGCTGCGATCTCCCTGATCGAGGCTCCCTTGGTATGTAGACGGGCAATCTCACATCGTTCCTCAATGCTGAGCTGGCTATAGCACTCTCCCATGGCAACACCTTAATCTGGTGTTGCACTTCGTTTGTGAACTTAGGGAATCCAGAGTGCCCGGCAGGGCACACGGCGGGGCGGGGCCGGGCGGGGCGCGTTTGTCCCTTCCCCCTCGATGGGGGAAGGCTAGGATGGGGGTGAGGCCTCCCATCATTGCCCCGCCCCATCCCGCATCCCCTGCCTGGTGTAGGGGCATCCCTTGTGGGTGCCCTGTCCCCCCTCACGCCAACCCCCCATTGACGCACCACCCCACCCACCCTAGCCTCCATACCCCATGCCAGACTCCCCCACCCCCGACCCACCCATCGACGCCGTCGTCTTCGACTACGACGACACCCTCGCCGACACCCTCCCCGCCCGCGTCGAAGCGATGCGCCTGACCTTCGCGGAGGTGGGCTTGCCCAACGACCCCGCGGAGTTCGTCGAGACGACGCGCGGCACCCCGTACCGGCCAGTCTTCGATGAGATGACCCGCGCCCTGGGCTGGGATCTGGACCTCATGGCCGTCTACCTCCGCCACTACTGGAGCAAGGGACCCGGCTTCGTCTACCTCTTCGACGGTGTGCGCGAGATGCTCGACGCCCTGCAACAGCGTGGCATGACCATGGGCATACTCACCTCGAAATCGCACGACATCCTCGTCGAGGGCCGGCGCGCCGGCACGGTCGTCGAGGCGGAGCAACTCGGCATCGACGGCCACCTCCCGCACATCGTCGGCTTCGAGGACGTCACCCACCACAAACCCCACCCCGAGGGGCTGGAACGCCTCATCGCCCGCATGGGCGCAACCCCGACCCGAACCCTCGTCGTAGGCGACAGCTGGTCGGACGTCGAGGTCGCAAAGAACGGCAACTGCTGGAGCTGCCTGGCCACCTGGGGCCTCGACGACCCCACCCCCCAGCTCTCCCGCGCCACCCCCAACTTCATAGCCAAATCCCCCGCCCACCTCCTCACCCTCCTCGCCTGACCCAGCGTGAGCGCATGGATGGCTGCCCGGTGTAGGGGCATCCTTTATGGGTGCCCTGCCTCCCGCCATTGCCCCCTTCCCCATCGCATTCCCACCCCCCCTCCGTCATTCCCGCACCAGCGGGAATCCAGGGTGCCCGGGCAGGGCACGCGGCGGGGCGGCGCAGGGGGGGCATTCGAGTACAACCGAGGCACCTCTCAGGTTGCCTGGTGTAGGGGCGGTTCGCGAACCGCCCTTCGCCCCGTCATCGCCCCCTTCCCCATCGCATTCCCACCCCCCTCCGTCATTCCCGTACCAGCGGGAATCCAGGGTGACCGGGCAGGTCACGCGGTGGGGTGGTGCAGCGGGGAGGTGGCATCTCGTGCACCACCGACGCACCTCTCGGGTGCCCCTCGGTCCCTTCTCTCTCGATGGGGGAAGGCCCGGATGGGGTGTTGATCCTCTGGATTCCCGCCGGTGCGGGAATCCAGAGGCCCTCAGGTCACACGTGCGCGGGCAGCACAACTACAGCCCTCGCTCAAATGACTGGACAATCTCGGAAGGTGGGTGCGCATCCCAGTCGGGGAAGAAGACTCCTTGGTAGTAGGCGCTATTGAGCATATCGGTAATCTTTCGCGCGTGAGCGGCTATCTCTTTGATGTACCTGATTACACCTAAGTCGGCTGAGTAATCCCCTGCGCCGAATTGACCCCGCTGTGCAGCCGCTGCAGGAGTCAGGTCATCGAATCTTGGAGGCGCTGGATACCGGGAAGGAGATTCGTGTGGCCAAACTAGGCTTCCTACAATGGGTAGGCCCATTGACGACTTCGGTATGTCGAATAATCGTGTCACTTCGTCTCGAGTAACCTTGAATTTGCCGCGTCTTGCCTTCAGTTCTGCAAGAAACTGTTCTTTCCCTACAATACTAATTGTGTACGCAGCAATTTGCGGAACCAACTCTTTTAGAATGAGAATCTGCTCTTGCCCCAGTTTCTGACGTTTCGTAAGTTGTCCAATCATCTGTTGCGCCACATATGAAGAGATGTACTTACCCGAGGGAGGGATTGACAAATGAAAGTCCCTATCGAACAAATTCTCCAATGCTGGTTCACTCAGCCCATTGTCGACAATTTCATACTGTTTTTCCAACGTCAATAATAAGGAATACGCAACTTCAGGCGAGATGGTCATTATGTCCCTATAGAATTGTCGCGCCCTTGCATCTGCTACCTGAGGCCGTGCACTCAGGTCGAGCAATTCATCTAACTTCGATACCACGTCGAATGACTCGCTCGGTTTGGAGAGGCCCGCAAGCATCTGGTCGGCATAGCGCGCCGTTCCAGTTGCATTAATAATCCTCTCGTTAATCTTGGCATACAAGCGCAAGACGTTATGTCCTTCGACTTTGACAGCTTCATGGGAAAACCCTATCCAACGCGCAAGGCCCTTCACGGCTAGCTCCATGCCTTGCTGTGTCATATAAAGTGCCTGTCTATCCAAGCCCTCTGCATTTGCCAATAGAACAGCCGCACTTGCGTTTTCGGATGCAAGCTCAAGCCACTGGCCGACAGACTTGTACCGGGCATCGACATCTTCGCGTTGACCGTTTGTCATAATGGTTGCTTCTCCATTGGCTAGGGTGTTCTTCGCCGTACGAGGATCTAGACAAGACTAGGGATTGCCAGTGAGACCGGGCAATATGCGGATGTCACACTCCCCTCCCCACCAACCGTCGAATATCTGACACGCCCCCGTAGCGCCCCCCACTCCCCCTTCCCTACCATGGAGCGATGACTACCCACCCCGCCCCCGCCCCCGAGGGCTACATCTCCATCGACATGCTCCCGCCGGAGGACAGCGCCTACGCCGAGCGCCTCAAGCGAGCCCTCCGCTGCGGCGTCGACGGCTGCTTGTGCGCCAATCCCGGCAGGTTCCACTGTCCCTCCCACGACAACGCCGAGGTCCCCACCCTCAGCGTCACCTGGAACCCGGACCGCGGCTTCAACTTCGTGTGCTTCCGCTGCTCCTGGCCGCAGATCCTCGACGCCCTCGCGAAGCGCGGCCTCATGCCGCGTTCCCAGCTCTACAACACCGCCGGTGCGGTCGAAGCCGGACTGCAGCCGCTCGAACTCCTCATCCAGCAACCGCCGGACTGGCTCTGGCCCAACCGCATCCCCCTCGGCAAGCTCACCCTCATCGCCGGATATCCGTCCTCCGGCAAGACCTCGATCGCCCTCGACGTCGCCGCCCGCGTCTCTCGAGGGGCGCCCGCCCCCGACCAGCCGGACGCCGTCTTCCCCTCCGCCCCTGTCGCCCTCGCGCTCCTCAACGGCAACCCGAAGTCCGACGTCCTCCCCGTCCTCCGCCTCTTCGGCGCAGACCTCACACGCATCTACCTCGCCGACCTCATCACCCCCACGCTCCCCATCGACTACTACCCCGACGACCCGCCCCCAGAGACCGGCCCCGACGACCCCGATGATGAAGACGAGGACTGGGACGACGAGGACGATGAAGAGTACCTGTTCGACAACGACGGCAATGAGATACGCCCTCCACGACGCAGGAGGCCCGTCGGCTCGCGCGCGCGAGCGCGTGACCCCTTCGCGCCCCCGCCCAGGGCCGCTTCGGACTACGCCACCCCCTGGCCCGGCCTCAACAAGATCATGAAGCGGCTCGCCAACACCGTCGAGGCCGGAAGCGCCGCCCTGCTCGTCGTCGACCAGGTGGAGGACCTCGCCTCCATGCACCGCGCCCACGTCTCCACAGTCCTCGGCATGCTCAAGGCCCTCGCCGCCCGCACCGGCGCGGCCGTCCTCGCCCTCACCCACAACCCCGCGAAGACCTTCCCTCGCGCCGTAACCGCCATGGAACGCCGCCTCGCCCAGGCATCCGTCGTATTCACCACCGCCCTCGTCGAGCCCGGCGAGCGCCGCTTCCTCGTCCCCCTCCGCCCCGCCATGAGCGACGAAGCCCCCGCCATCCCCTTCGTTCTCCCTCCCTCACCTGCCGTAGGGGCGGTTCGCGAACCGCCCCCTCTCCCCCTGGGAGAGGGCAACGCGCTTGCGCGGCGGGTGAGGGCCCACGCCGATGCCGCCTTCACCGTCACTTGGCGCAAGCCTATCTTCCCCGCCCACCTGAAGGCCCTCGCCACCCCGCGCCCCAACGACGGCGCAAAGACCCGCGCTGCCCAGGCCCTCTTCATGCGCGCCCTCGCCGACGGCCCCCGCCCTGCCGCCGCCATCGAACGCGAAGCCGCCATGCTGGGCGTCACCAGGAGAGCTCTGCACCGAGCACGGGCTGCCAGCGGTATCCGCTCCACGCGCGTCAGCGTCCCCGGTGGGGTCAACGGCGCAGGAGCATGGTACTGGTCGCTCCCCACACAGCCTCCCATGCAACAGGATGCAACGGAATGAACACCCCTCCCCGAGCAACAACTTTCGAGAACAAGGGGAATCTTGCTTTCTTGGTCGCGGGAAGCAGGTCATGGCCTTGGAAACGCCCCAAACCAAGGAGACCAAGGTTGCCAGATTTGGCCCTCGCATTGCTCGTAACAGGCCGACCAAGATTCCCTCTGAGGCCCCATGAGGGAATCTTGGTCACAGCAAGCGGCTTGTTCCCCTCTCCCTACAAGGGGAGAGGGTCACGCGCTTCAGCGCGCGGTGAGGGTACTGCGGCGCCCCGCACTTGATGCAGGGATGTGGAGTGAGATGGGCCGGGATAGCGTGCCTGATCCCTTCCCCCTTGATGGGGGAAGGTTAGGATGGGGGTGAGTGGATGGGTGTGCATGAGAGGTGCTGCTAGAATGAACACGGGAGGCCGTCCATAACATGCTCGGCAAACTGCTCAACGTCTTCGGCGACTCGAACGACAAGGAAGTCAAGCGCTACCAGCGCGTGGTCGACGTCGTCGGAGACTTCGAACGCAGCCTGACTGCCCTCACCGACGACGAGCTCGCCGCCCGCACCGCCGCCTTCCGCGAGCGCATCGCCCGCGGCGAAGCGCTCGATGACCTCCGGGATGAGGCATTCGCCGTCGTGCGGGAGGCCGCATGGCGCGCCATCGGCCTGCGCCACTTCGACGTCCAGCTCATCGGCGGCGCAGCCCTCCACGAGGGCAAGGTCGCAGAGATGAAGACCGGCGAGGGCAAGACGCTCGTCGCCACCCTCCCCGTCTACCTCAACGCGCTGGAAGGCAACGGCGTTCACGTCGTGACGGTCAACGACTACCTCGCCCGTCGCGACGCGCTCTGGATGGGCAAGGTCTACTCCTTCCTCGGCCTCTCCATCGGCTGCCTCCAGCATGAGGCCGCCCACGTCCTGGACCCCGGCTACCGGCCCGGCAGCGAACCGCCGGAGATGCGCCCCGTCCCCCGCAAGGAGGCCTACGAGGCCGACATCACCTACGGCACCAACAACGAATTCGGCTTCGACTACCTCCGAGACAACATGGCCTCCGCCCTCGTCCAGAAGGTACAGAGGCAACTGCACTACGCCATCGTCGACGAGGTGGACAACATCCTCATCGACGAGGCCCGCACCCCTCTCATCATCAGCGGCCCCTCCCAGGAATCAACGACGCTCTACGGCACGGTCGCCCGCGTCATCCCCCGCCTGCGGGCGGAGGAGGACTACACCATCGCCGAGAAGGAGCGGCAAGCCCTGCTCACCGACTCGGGCATCTCGAAGATCGAGTCTCTCCTCAACATCGGCAACCTCTACGACCCGTCCAACTCCGTCCTCACCCACTTCGTGGAGAACGCGCTGCGGGCGCAGTTCGTCTACCAGCGCGACAGGGACTACGTCGTGAGGGACGGCGAGGTCGTCATCGTCGACGAGTTCACCGGCCGCCTCATGCCCGGACGCCGCTACGGCGAGGGCCTCCACCAGGCGATCGAGGCGAAGGAGGGCGTCAAGGTCCAGCGCGAGACCATCACCTACGCCACCGTCACCCTCCAGAACTACTTCCGCATGTACGCCAAGCTGGCCGGCATGACCGGCACCGCCCTCACTGAAGCGGAGGAGTTCTTCAAGGTCTACAAGCTGGAAGTGCTCGCCGTCCCCACCAACGCTCCCATGGTCAGGGGCGACCACCCGGATTTCGTGTTCAAGACCCACGCCGCCAAGTTCCGCGCCATCGCTGACCACATCGAAGAGCTCAACACGGTCGGCAGGCCCGTGCTCGTCGGCACGACGTCCATCGAGCGCTCGGAGCAGCTCAGCGGCCTGCTCCGCAGACGCGGCATCAAGCACGAGGTACTGAACGCAAAGAACCACGAGCGCGAGGCGCAGATCGTCGCGGAAGCCGGGAAGCCCGGCGCGGTAACCGTCTCCACCAACATGGCGGGACGCGGCACGGACATCATCCTCGGCGGCGACCCGGCGTCGCAGACGGAGCCAGGCGCATGGCAGCACGCGCACGAAGACGTCGTCGCCAAGGGTGGCCTCTACGTCATCGGCGCAGAGCGCTACGAATCGCGCCGCATAGACAACCAGCTCCGCGGACGCTCCGGACGCCAGGGCGACCCCGGCGAGACGCGCTTCTACGGCTCGCTGGAGGACGACATCCTCACCCGGTTCTCCGGCGGCATGGTGGGCCGCCTCGTGGGCAAGGCCTTCGCCGAAGACGCTCCGCTGGAGAGCGGCATGCTCACCAAGAGCCTGGAGATGACCCAGGGCAAGGCCGAGTCTTACTTCTTCGACATCCGCAAGCACCTCGTCGAGTACGACGACGTCGTCAACCGCCAGCGGGAGGTCATCTACGCGGAGCGGGACAAGGTGCTTGAGGGAGCTGACCTCCGGGCCAACATCCAGGAGATGATCGGCAAGGAGATCTCAGGCCTCGTGCAGACCTACCTCCCCGGCGAACCGGAGGAGTGGGAGATCGAGCCGTTCCTCGCAAGCGCCGGCACCATCATGCCCCTCCCCGACGGATTCGACGCAGATTCCCTGCTCCGCAAGGGCGCGGCGCAGGCCGAGGACGAACTCCTCACCGCCGCCGAGTCCCTCTACGAGCAACGCGAGGAGGACTACGGCGCAGAGACCATGCGCGCCATCGAGCGCGCCGTCATGCTCCAGACCATAGACCGGCTCTGGGTGCAGCACCTCACCATGATGTCCAACCTGCGCCAGGGCATCGGCCTCTACGCCTACGGCCAGCGCGACCCTCTCGTCATGTACAAGAAGCAGGGCCACGAAGCGTTCGACGGCCTGCTGGAGCGTCTCCGGCATGACATCGTCCACACCATCTTCCACGTCGCGCCCGCTGGACAGGCGGCGCCGAAGGCAGGCAGCACGAACGGCAGGGCCGCAGCCGTGGACACGAAGCGCACAGAGACCGTGATGGCCAAGGCCATCAGCCAACGCCCGACCGCCACCCCCGCCGCTCCCGTGGACGTCCCGCCGGACGCCCCGCGATGGATGCGGCGGCAGGCGGAACGCGCTGCCGGCGGCGGCAAGAAGGCCCGCAAGCGGAAGGGCCGATAGCCGCCATGCAGACCACCGTCGCGCCGCGCCCAACCCTGGTGTCCAATCCTCCAACCGACGAGGCGGCCAACGGAACGGTCGAACGCTTCCGCAACGCGCTCTCCAACGGCGCGCCCTGGCCGGACGCCCTCCTGACCGCCATCGGCGAGTGGACCGCCCCCTCCGAGGTCGTGGACGGTGTGCAAATCGACTACCTCATCGAGGGCGAAGCCTTCGACTGGCTCCTCCTGGCGGAACGCCTCCTGCGCGAGGCGCCCCCGGGCCGCATCCCCGCCGAGGAAGCGGAGCAACTCCTCTTCACCGGCACGCTGCCGGACGGCATGACTGAGGCGCGCTTCAAGAGCCTCCTGGGCCCGGAGAAGTACCGCGCACATCTCAACCACTTCTACGGCGTAGTCGTGGAGGAAGCCCTCTGGCACGCCGTCGAGCGCGAGGTCGAGAAGGAGCGCAGCGTCCACGGCCTGCAGCACCCGTTCGGGATGCAGGACCTCATCGCGGAGCGGCTCTACCGCGCCGGATTCGCTGCCCTCCTGCGCCAGTTCCAACGCGAGCACGGACGCGGACGCCGAGTCCGCCTCACCCTGGCCGAGTCCCGCGCCTTCACCTACTGGCTCTTCAAACGGCGCATCGGCAACTCGGAGCAGGCCCGCATCGCCAGCGACACCCGCAAGGGCCTGCGCATGCTCAACGAACTCCGTGAGCGCGCCGGCGCCGATAGGGGGTAGAGACTCCTCCGCCTACGACTGCGCCCCCTCCGGCTGCGCTTCCTGCGGTGCAGCGATGGGCCCTCGCTTGCGATGCTTCCCCGCCGTCTCCACCGCCAGGTAGGCGAACACCACGATCGTCACCGTCCACAGCACCGCATTGAACCCGAACGCAGCATGGTAGGAGACGCCCGCAACGAGGCTCGTGGACACCACCGGCCCGATCATCCCCGCCGCGTCCCCGAACGTCCGGTACAGCCCTATCGCCATACCGCGCATCCCCGCGGGTGCAAGGTCGGCAACATAGGCGATGGGCGCCTGCCCGCCCCAGCCCTGCGCGATGTGCAGAAACACGAACACGGTGATGAACGTTGGCAGCGTGTCCGAGAAAGGCAGTGCAGCGACGGTCAGACCAGTCAGCAGGCCGGCAGGTACGATGATGATCTTCCGTCCATACTTGTCGGAGAGCGCTCCCGCCGGATAGATAAGGATTCCGTGCATGAGCGATGAGACGGTGAACAGGAGGCCTATCGCACCCGGCCCCAGCTCCATAACGTCGTAGGCGAATTGCGGAATAAGCGTCGTTGCCATCCCTCCACGCAGGAAGAACGTGGAGAATCCGCTCACACAGACGATGAAGAAGCTCATGTCCCGCAACAGGAAGAGCGCGCCGCGCGGAGAGTTGCGGTGCCGGATATGCCCGCCTGCGCCCTCGCTCCCCGGCTGAGGGCGTGTCTCAGGCAACCGCACGATGCCCCACAGCGCGAACGTCAGCACGAAGATCCCGGAGACGTAGAACGGCGCACGTGTCCCGAACACCTCCCCTATCAGCCCTCCCAACGCCGGACTGCCCGTCCCCACGACGAGTTGCAGCCCGTGCATGAGTCCCAGAACACGTCCCCGGTTCTCCACCGTACTCAGGTCCGCCGCGACGACATTCGCCATCACGATGGTCATGGAGCTCGCTACCCCGCTCAGGAACCGGAGCGTCAGAAACGTTGGGACGTCCTCAGCGAAACCGCCCAGGGTCGCGAACACCGCAACCCCCAGCCCGCCGATGGTGATGATCCACTTCCGCCCCACCTTCTCCGATATCACTCCCGCAGGGATGTTCGTGATGAAGCGCCCCACACCGTAGACAGAAAAGGTGAGGCCGAGCGCGAATACGCCGCCGCCGATCAGATTGATGAATTCCGGCATCACCGGAGTGATGATCATCATCGACGCGTGGGCCGACGCGATCAGTCCGCCTGTGATGACGACCAGCTCCAGGCGGAGCCCACCCATGATGCCGCGTTTCGAGGGTAGTCGCATAGCCTACGAACCGCCCACGGCGTCTGCGTCCGTCAGCGGTTCGCGGACTTCCGCGCCGTGGTTCGTCCTCGTACCGATGCGGCTAGCCTCCAAGGTCGCGGAGTAGTTCGGTGATGCGTTCCAGCCTCGCTCGGCCGCTCTCCAGACGCTCACGCTCGCGCTCCACCACCTCCGCAGGCGCCTTGTCCAGGAACTGGCTGCTGCTCAGGCGGCCTTCAAGCCCCGCAAGGTGTTTCTGCACACTCGCCGCCTCCCCACGCAGCCGCTCCCGCTCCGCCTCCAGGTCCACCGATCCTCCAACGTTGAGCGCTACCGTCACGTCCCGCACTACGAGACGCACCGTGTCCTGGCCCGCGTCCGCATCGCCGAATCGAAGCGCGCCGACGCGGGCGAGTCCCCGGATGGCGTCCACCTCGGTCTCCAGCGCTGCAGCAGGCCGGGATGTAGCGACCGCGGCATCCAGCAGCGTCTGGGGCTCGATCTTCAGCTCGGCGCGGACGTTTCGGATGGCCCGCACTACGTCGATAAGCACTTCCACTTCCTCGGAGGCTGGAGCGTCAGCGTCCCTGCGCGCCTGCAACTCCTCCTCGGACAGACGAGCCTTAGGGTCCGGGTACGGAGCGATCATGATTGACTCGGGCAGGTTCCCCTCAGCGGGCAACACGGCAGTGAGCCGCTGCCATATCTCTTCCGTCACGAAAGGCATGAAGGGGTGGAGCAGCCGCAGTACCCGCTCCAGCACGTGCGCCAGCACACGCCGGGGTTGGTCGTCGCCGCCGCGCATCCGCACCTTCGCGAGCTCGATGTACCAGTCGGCGAAGTCGCTCCAGATGAATTCGTGAAGGACGCGCTCCGCCTCACCTATCTGGAAATCGGCGATGAGGTCGTTCACGCGAACGGCGGTCTGCTGCGCCTTGGAGAGCATCCACCTGTCATGCCGGTGCTCGCGCGGCGGGGTGGCGTACCACCCGTCCATGCCTTCCTGCCCTTCCGTCTGGCCGATGACGAACCTGCCGACGTTCCACAATTTGTTCGCGAAGTTGCGCGCCGCCTCCAAGCGGTCGTCGCTGAAGCGGGAGTCGTTGCCGGGCGTGGTACCGGTAGTCAACGCGAAACGAAGCGCGTCGGTCCCGTACTGATCGATAACCTCAAGGGGGTCACGGACGTTTCCCCGTGTCTTGCTCATCTTCTGTCCCTGCTCGTCGCGCACGAGGCCGTGCAGGTACACGGTACGGAAGGGGACATCCCCCATGTTCCGCATTCCCATCATGATCATGCGGGCCACCCAGAAGAAGAGGATGTCGTAGCCCGTCTCCATCACGGAGGTGGGATAGAAGTAGTTCAGGTCGGCATTGCCCTCCGGCCAGCCGAGCGTCGAGTGCGTCCACAGCCCGGACGAGAACCAGGTATCGAGTACGTCTTCGTCCTGCTCGATATCGCCCGAACCGCACCCCTCGCATACCTGCGGTTCCCCCACAGCAACGGTTTGATGGCTGCACGCCCCGCAGTACCAGACCGGGATACGGTGCCCCCACCACAGTTGCCGGGAGATGCACCAGTCCCGGATGTTCTCCATCCAATTCGCGTAGACGCGCGCGAAGCGCTCGGGAACGATGCGGATGCGTCCGTCCTGCACAGCGGCGAGCGCGGGTTCGGCCAGTGGAGCGATCCTGACGAACCATTGCATCGAGACTATGGGCTCTACCGGGTCGCCGCTGCGCTGGCAATGGCCCACCGAATGTGAGTGCGGCTCCACTTTCTCCAGCAGTCCCTCTTGTTCCAGCTGCGCCACTATCGCCTTGCGTGCGTCGAAGCGGTCGAAGCCGGCGTACGGGCCCGCCTCCTCGTTCAGCGTGCCGTCTGCATTCAGCACGTTCACGATGGGCAGGCCGTGACGTTCTCCCGTTTCGAAGTCGTTGGGGTCATGCCCTGGCGTGATCTTCAGCGCGCCCGTGCCGAACTCGGTTGCAACTGCATCGTCGGCGATGACGGGGATAAGCCGCCCGAGAACCGGCAGGCGCACACGCTTGCCTGGCGCTCCCGCATAACGATCATCAGTCGGGTTTACCGCGACCGCCGTGTCGCCCAGCAGCGTTTCCGGGCGAGTCGTCGCAACGGTCAGGTGCCCGGAACCGTCCTCGTAGAGATAGCGGATGTAGTACAGGTTGCCCTGCACTTCCTCGTGTTCGACCTCAAGATCGGATAGCGCGGTACGACAACTGACGCACCAGTTGATCATCCGTTCGCCGCGATAGATGAGTCCTTCGTCGTAGAGGTTCTTGAACGTCGTGCGAACGGCGCGGGCTGGGCCTTCGTCCAGCGTGAAAGTCTTACGCTCCCAGTCGCACGACGCGCCAAGCCTGCGGTGCTGGTTGTCTATCGTGTCACCCGTCTTGTCCACCCACTCCCAGATGCGCCTCAGGAACGCCTCGCGCCCGATGTCGTGGCGCGTCAGTTCATCCGCGGCAAGCTGGCGCTCGACGACGACCTGCGTGGCGATGCCCGCATGGTCGGTGCCTGGAAGATAGAGGGCCGCGTAGCCCTTCATGCGGTGATAGCGGGTGAGCGCGTCTTCTATCGCGGCCGTCATCGCATGACCGAGGTGCAGTTCGCCCGTGACGTTGGGCGGGGGCATGATGATGGTGAACGGTTCCCTGGCCGGGTCAGGCGTGGCCCTGAAGTAACCGGAGCGCTCCCACCATTCGTACAGTCTGCCCTCAACCTGACGCGGGTCGTAGGCTTTCGGAAGCGGCTCTCCGGCCGGTTTCGTCGTCATGCGCGGGGACTCCGGGACGCTGGGCTGTGGAGCATCCATGTTAGCAGACGCGACGCTCAGCCCGCGCGATGCTGCCATGCGTCCGCTCAGGGTAGCGGGTGCTATCCTGCTGTGGTGTCCATGACTACGCTCTCCCGTCCTGTCTCCTGGAAGAAGAACCTCGTCGCACTGTGGTTCGCCCAGGTGGGGACGACGCTGGGCTTCTCTTTTACGTTTCCCTTCTACCCGCTCTTCTTCGAGGAGTTGGGCGGGTTCACCACGGAGCGGGCTGCATTCTGGGCCGGACTGGCCGGGTGGGTATTTGGCCTCGGCATGGGACTCTCCAGCCCCATCTGGGGCGTCCTGGGCGACCGCTACGGGCGCAAGTTAAACGTCCTGAGGTCTCTGATCCTTGGAGGCCTGTTCCTCACGATCTCCGGCTTCTCGCAGACGCCGTTCCAGCTCATGGCTTCCCGCTTCGTAATCGGAGCAACGAGCGGCGTCGTTCCAACCATCATGGCCCTCGTTGCGGCGCATACGCCCAGGGAGCGGCTTCCCTTCGCCGCAGGTATCGTTCAGTCGGGCCTGTTCGTTGGCGTAGCGCTCGGCCCGTTGTTCGGCGGGATGATCTACGACGCATTCGGATTCAGAGCAGCATTCTTCGCTACCGGCGCCGCACTCTGGGGTTCCGCCGTTATCGTCATCTTCCTGGTGCGGGAGGACTTCCGCCCCTCTGAGTCTGCCCTGGGTCTCGTACAGCCATTCGTGGTCCTGTGGCGGCTGAGCACGTCCCGAGCGATGCTGCCGCTCTACGGCGTCGTCTTCCTCGTGCTTGCCGCACACCTCATGATTCAGCCCGCGATCCCCGGACTCGTTGGCATTGTCGAGGGCGGCTCCCACAGCGGCACTGCATCGGGCATCGTGTTCGCTCTGGGAGGGATCGCGTCCGCCATCTCCTCTATAGGGATGGGCTGGCTCGCCCCCAAGATAGGGCTGCAGCGCGTCCTCATGTTTGGGGCGGTGCTCGCAGCGTTCTCGTCCCTCGTGCCCTACTTCGCGAACGACTACCTCACCCTTGCGGCTGGCTTCGCAGCCATCGCGCTCTTCTCCGGCGGCCTCTCCGGACTCGTGAACGGACTCATCGCGCTGCGCTCGCCCAGCGGACAGCACGGAGCAGCGTTCGGCTCCGCGCAGCTCGCACACGCGTTCGGCGTCGCGCTGGGGCCGCTCGCAGGGGGAGCGATGGTCGTCACCTGGGGTTTGCGAAGCGTCTTCCTTTTCGAAATGGCCACCTTCGTCCTGATCCTCTTGGCCGTCGCCGCGCTGCTCGGCGCTCGCAGCACCCGAGACGAATAGGTACCGGGAGCCTACTCGTGAGGGGCGTATAATCCCCCCATGCTCCTCACGCTGGATATAGGCAACACCAACATCACCATCGGCGCGTTCGACGGCGACGACCTCGTGGCGCACTGGCGGCTCTCCACCGACTCCCGGCGCCTCACAGACGAGTACGCCCTCCAACTCCGCGAACTCCTGCCCCTGAAGGGCATCGCTGTAAGCGACATCACCGAGTCCGCCATGTGCAGCGTAGTCCCACCGCTCACCGGCGTATTCGAAGAGGTCACGCGCAACCTGTTTTCCTGCGACCCTGTCGTCGTGGGAGCAGGCACCCGTACCGGCATCCGCATCCAGTACCAGAGCCCCCACGACGTGGGCGCCGACCGTGTCGTGGATGCTGCTGCTGCCCTCCACTACTACGGCGGCCCTGCCATCGTCGTGGACCTCGGCACCGCCACAGTCTTCGACGCCGTGACGGCGGACGGCGACTACCTCGGCGGGGCGATCTCTATCGGCGTCGGCCTCGCTGGCGACGCACTCGCCGCGAATACCTCCATGCTGCGCCGCGTGGACCTCACCGCGCCGGAACACGCCATCGGCAAGAACACTACGTCCTCCATCAACTCCGGTCTCGTGTTCGGATTCACCGGACTCGTCGAGGCGATGGTCCGCCGCTTCCGCGAGGAGATGGACGCGCCGGACGCGACCGTCGTCGGCACCGGTGGCCTCGTGCCACTCATCGCCCAGCAGACACCCGTCTTCGATGTCGTCGACCCGGAGTTGACGCTGCGCGGGCTCCGCCACATCTTCAACCTGAACCGTGAGCCTGCCCCAACCGGTGGTGCGCCATGAGCGGCCCGTTCCGGGACAAACGCATCCTCCTGGGTGTGAGCGGCAGCATCGCCGCCTATAAGGCCGCAGACCTCGCCAGCAAACTCACTCAGGGCGGTGCGGAAGTGGACGTGCTCATGACGCACTCCGCCACCCGGTTCGTCACGCCGCTCACCTTCCGCAGCATCACGCACCGCCCTGTGCTGACCGACCTGTTCGACCTGCATTCGCCGGAGGCGATCGAGCACGTAGCACTGGCACAAGCCGCGCACGTCCTCGTCGTCGCCCCCGCGACCGCTCACATGCTCGCGAAACTCGCCCTCGGCCTGTCCGACGACCCCATCAGCGTGACCGCACTGGCCACCGGCGCGCCGCTGCTCGTCGCCCCGGCGATGGACGCCAACATGTGGGAGCACCCTGCCGTGCGGCGGAACGCGAACACACTCATGGAGCGTGGTGCAGTCATCATCGGCCCTGGCGAAGGACGACTCGCCTCCGGGCTCGTAGGCTGGGGACGGCTCGCTGAGACGCCCGAGCTGCTCGGACGCATCGCACAGACGCTCGGCGCGAATGGTGACCTGCGCGGAAGGAGCATCGTCGTCAGTGCGGGCGGTACCCAGGAGCCGCTCGACCCTGTGCGCGTACTCACCAACCGCTCCTCCGGCAAGATGGGATACGCCATAGCGGAGGCCGCGCGGGACCGCGGCGCTGACGTGACACTCGTAACTGCACCCGCTGCCATCGACCCTCCCGCTGGTGTGCGCATCGAACGCGCCGAAACTGCGGAGCAGATGCGCAACGCTGTCCAGGAAGCCGCCTGCTCCGCCGACGCCCTCGTGATGGCAGCCGCTGTCGCCGATTACCGTCCCGCCGAGACCAGCAGTGAGAAGATGAAAAAGGAAACGAAGGCTGGCCTGACCCTTGCGCTGGAGCGCACTGAGGACATCATCGCTGCCGTGCCCGACGGCATCGTGAAGGTCGCATTCGCCGCCGAGAGCAGTGGGCTACTGAAGAACGCACGCTCCAAACTCCGAACCAAAGGAGCGGACCTCGTCGCAGCGAACGACATCACGCTTCCCGGCGCGGGTTTCGGTTCAGACGAAAACAAGGTCTGGCTTGTAGACGTAAGCGGGGACACGGAGCTTCCGCTCATGGCAAAATATGACGTGGCGATGGCGATTCTCGATCGTGTCGCAGCACTGGTGGACGCAAAGCGTCCGAAAGAGAGTTAAGCGTGGAATTCCTGTTCGCCATAGCACTCATTGCCGGCGCCATCGCAGGCGGTGTCTGGTATTACCGGGCGTACCGGGAAGCCCGCACCTGGCGGGAAGTGCACACCGTATGGGGCGCAGCGCGCAAGAACGGGGCTGTCGTCATCTACGAGGAGCTGAAACGGCAGGGCATCCGCGCGCAACTCAAGACCATGGGCGGATTCGACATTACGCCTTCCATGCCATCGACCACCGCCTCCATCCGCGTCCACCGCGATGACTTCGTGCCAGCCTCGAAGATCGTCCTCTCCCTGACGCGGAGCTAGGGCTCCTCCACCCCTCAACGAGCGCGCGTGTCCTCCGTGACACGTGGAAGCAGCGCGAGGAGATCGCTCGCGAGCATACCCCCGCTGCCGTTCGCCGCGCTCCAGCGCTCGGCCGCCGCTCCGTGCAGATACACGCCCGCCACTGCGGCCTCGTAGCGCTCCATTCCCTGCGCCAGCAGACCACCGATGATGCCTGCGAGCACGTCGCCGGACCCTGCCGTAGCAAGTGCGGGGTTCGCGAACGGACTGAGGGCAACGCGACCGTCCGGTGCTGCGATGACCGTATGTGCACCCTTGAGCACAACCACCTGGCCCCACTGTTCCGCTGACGCCATCGCCACGCCCTTACGGTCCTGCTGCACCTCGTGCGCAGGCCGTCCGAGCAGTCGCCCCATCTCGCCCGGATGCGGCGTCAGCACAGTGGGCACGGCGAGCATCGATGGCCAGCCGTAGACGTCCGCGAGGATGTTCAACGCATCGGCATCGAGCACGACAGGCGTAGGGACGGCAGGCTCGGTGAGCAGCAGCGCTCTTAGGAACGCAACCGACGACTCGTCTGCCCCCATGCCTGGCCCGACCACGGCTGCGGAAGCAGCGTTGAGCGCTTCGCGAGCCGAACCTGCGGCTTCGGCTGCAATGCCACCGTCAGCGCTCTCCGCCAGCGGTGCATGAATCTGTTCGATGAGTTGCGCTGCCGCGATGCGGCTGACGCTCTCCGGCGCGGCGAGGTTGACCAGTCCCGCCCCCATGCGAAACGCCGCAGACGCCGCCAGCACGGGCGCGCCAACATACCGCCGGTGTCCGCCCACGACGAGTACGTTCCCGAAACTCCCCTTATGCCCGTCCGCATGGCGAGACGGCAAGAGACCACCCGTGAGCGATGCGTCTACGAGGTCGAGCGGCAACCCGTAGTCGACGCCCTCCGGCAAGCCGATGGAGAGCGTTTCGAGCGCTCCAACGCGTCCGGCTCCGGGGAACTGCAGCAGGCCCGCTTTCGGCGCGCCGAGCGCGAGCGTCACGTCCGCAGGGAAGCAGGCGTCGTCGCACTCGCCAGTGTCCGCGTCGAGGCCCGTGGGCAGGTCGAGTGCGGCGAACACCGGTCGCTGGGAGTGCCCCTTCATCTCTCCCACCGACTCGAAGATCGCCCGCAGGACCGGGTCGAGGCCCGGGTGCGCGCCGATACCGAGCACCGCGTCGAGCACGAGGTCGGCAAGAGAGACGTAGCTGCCCAGTTGCCAGCACTCAAGGTCTTCCGACGCCTCGACGACGCGGCAGCGGCGCTCGCGGCATTCCTCGAACTTGTCCTCACGCCGTCGCGCCGTCGTCATGTAGAGCGTCACCACCGCCCCCCAGTCCGCCAGGTAACGCGCCGCGACCATCCCGTCGCCGCCGTTATTCCCCGGGCCCACCAACACGACGACGCGCTTGCTTCGCACGCCGTCCAGCCGGTGCGCGATGCTCCGGGCGACCGCGAGCCCTGCGCTCTCCATCAGCGATTCCGCCGGGACCCCCGCCTCCGCCGCACGCGACTCCAGGAGCCGCATCTCCTCCGAGGTTACGACCTTCAAGACAGGCGCCCCACAACCGACGCCACAGCATAGGCACGCGAATGCGACAGGCTCACCGCGAGCCGGTCTATCCCAAGTTTTCGCGCCCGAGCATCCGCCCTGCCGTGCAACGCTATCTCCGGTTCGCCGCTGCGCTTCCGCGTCACCTCGACTTCGCGCCACCCGACGCCGCGCGTACCGGTCCCCAATGCCTTCATCGTCGCCTCTTTCGCAGCGAACCGCGCAGCCAGTTGCGGCGCGCGTCCGCGACAGTAAGCAATCTCATTCTCCGTATAGACGCGCTCCAGGAACCGCGTCCCGAAACGCTCCAGGGTGGCTGCGATGCGGTCTATCTCGATCATGTCCACGCCGACGGAGATGTCCTCCACCTTCCTTCCTCCATCTGCAACGCGCTGGATGTACCTGGCGAAGCCTGATACACCCAGCGGGCAGCATCATATCAGCCTCTGCGCTCACCGGCTGCTATCATCTGACGCACCCCCAACCGGAGGCGATGTCCGTGACCGCGACCGTTATCGATGGCAAGCAGATGGCAGAGGATATCCGTGGCGAAATCGCCGTGGAGACGCGCGCGCTCACGGGGCGCCTCGGCGTAGTTCCCGGACTCGCCGCCGTGCTCGTGGGCGAAGATCCTGCCTCCGCCGTCTACGTACGCAACAAGCGCCGCGCCTGCGACGAGGCGGACATGTTCAGCGAGACGTTCGAACTGCCAACGGAGACCTCGCAGGACGAGCTCATCGCCCTGGTCCGGCAACTCAATGCCGACCCCCGCTTCCACGGCATACTCGTCCAACTTCCTCTACCCGCTCACATCGAGGAACGGGAGGTCATCCTCGCGATAGACCCGGACAAGGATGTGGACGGCATGCACCCCATCAACGGCGGACGCTTGTTGGAGGGCAATCCCCGGTTCCTTCCCGCGACCCCTGCAGGCGTGCAGCAGATGTTCGTCCGCTCCGGCAACGATCCCGCCGGGAAACACGTGGTCATCGTCGGGCGCAGCAACATCGTCGGCAAGCCGCTATCTGTCCTGCTCATGCAGAAGGCGCCGGGCGCGAACGCCACCGTCACCGTCTGCCACACCGGCACGCGCGACCTAGCGGCCCTCACGCGGCAGGCAGACATCGTCGTCGCCGCGATAGGCAGGCCGCGAGCGCTCACTGCAGACATGGTGGCCGATGGCGCGGTCGTCATCGACGTGGGCATCAACCGCGTGGACGACGCAACGCGGAAGTCCGGCTACCGGCTCGTCGGAGACGTGGACTACGACGCAGTCGCGGAGAAGGCGTCAGCCATTACACCCGTGCCTGGGGGTGTGGGTCCCATGACCATCGCCATGCTGCTCACAAACACGCTCCGCGCTGCACGCCTCGCCGCCGGAGAGAGCATCTAGCCCCGCAGCAAGCCCTAGCGCACCTCGAAAAGCGACTCGACCTCCACCGCAGCGCCGCCGGGCAACGAGCCTGCGCCATACGCCACGCGTGCGTGCCGTCCCGCTTCGCCGAAGACCGCGACCATGAGGTCGGAGAAGCCGTTGATGACCTGCGGCTGCTGCGTGTATTCCGGCGTGGCATTCACCAGGCCCATCACGCGCACGACCCGCACAACGTTGTCGAGGTCTCCTATCTCACGCTTCGCCACGGCGAGTGCGGAGAGCCCGCAGATGCGCGCCGCGTTGTAGGCGTCGTCGACATCCATGTCAGCGCCCACTTTGCCGGTGATCATCGCGCCTTCCGCGTCGCGCGGCACCTGCCCCGCCACGTACAGCAGGTTTCCTGTGCGCACGGCGGGAACGTAGTTCGCCACCGGAGTGGATACCTGCGGCAACTCCAACCCCAACTCCTGCAAACGGTCCTCGGCGACTGACACGACGCAACACCTCTTGGGAGATCTCGGCAGGGACTGCCCCACACGACGATGATACCACCCGCCTCATGCATCCCCGCGGCCGCTGCCGATGCTAGGATAACGCCGCATCTCCCTAACCCGCGGAGGCCTTGCGATGGACAACAGCGTCTTCTACCAGAACCTGGAGCCGTTCTCTTTCCTGGAGCGGAGCGCGTTCGTCTACCCGGACAAGCCCGCCGTCATCTACAAGGAGCGCGTCTACACCTACAGCGAGCTCCGCGACCGCGTGAACAGGCTCGCCGGAGCGCTGAAGGCCGCGGGCGTCGGCAAGGGCGACCGCGTCGCATTCATCGTTCCGAACCTCCCGCCGCTGCTGGAGGGCCATTACAGCCCCATGAGCATCGGGGCAGCGCTCGTCGCCATCAACACGCGACTCTCCCCGCGTGAGATCGCCTACATCCTCAACCACTCGAAGGCGAAGGTGCTCGTCTTCGACTCCGAGTTCGCGCCCACCGTCCGGCAGGTGCAGGACGAGGTCCCCGGCATATCGCTCTACGTGCAGGTCGTGGACGAGGTTCCGCGAGCGGACGACATCCCCGGGCCTGAGTACGAAGAGTTCCTCGCATCCGCGCCGTCCGGCGAGCACCGCGACCCCATCGCCTCGGAGATGGACATCATCACCATCAACTACACCTCGGGCACCACCGGCATGCCCAAGGGGGTGCAGTACCACGCGCGGGGCGCGTACCTCAACGCGCTCGGCGAGGTCATCGAGACCGGGCTGAACTGGCGCAGCGTCTATCTCTGGACGCTCCCCATGTTCCACTGCAATGGCTGGTGCCATACCTGGGCCGTCACCGCCGTCGGCGGCACGCATGTCTGCCTGCGCCGCGTCGACCCTGCCGAGGTCTACCGGCTCATCGAGCAGCACGGTGTCACCAACATGTGCGGGGCGCCGACCGTGCTCACGGGGATGTACTCCTCGTCTGCCGCGGAGGGGCAGGATCTCTCCGGCCTCACCATCGCCACTGGCGGCGCGCCGCCCGCTCCGCAGGTCGTGCGCACGATGGAGGGCATGGGCGCGAACATCATCCACCTGTACGGCCTCACCGAGACCTACGGCCCCATCACGCTCTGCGTGCCCCAACTTGCGTGGGACGACATGACGGCCGAGGAGCGCGCGTTCGCCAAGGCGAAGCAGGGCGTGCCGTACGTTCACGCGGGCACCGGCCTCCGTGTCGTCGACGAGCAGATGAACGACGTCCCCCGCGACGGCGAGACGATGGGCGAGGTCGTCATGCGCTCCAACGGCGTGATGTCCGGCTATCTGGACGACCCAGACGCCACGGAGAAGGCGTTCTCAGGTGGCTGGTTCCACTCCGGCGACCTCGGCGTGTGGCACCCGGACGGCCAGGTCGAGCTGAAGGACCGGGCGAAGGACGTCATCATCTCCGGCGGGGAGAACATCTCCAGCCAGGAGGTGGAGAAGGTCATCATGGAGCACCCCGGCGTGCTGGAGGTTTCCGTTGTCGCCGTGCCGGACGACCGCTGGGGCGAGACGCCCAAGGCGTTCATCACGCTGCGTGAGGGCGCGACGCTCACCGAGGAGGAGGTCATCGCCTTCTGCCGCGACCGCATCGCGCACTTCAAGGCGCCACGCCACGTGGAGTTCGGCGACCTCCCCAAGACCGCGACGGGCAAGATCCAAAAGTACGTCCTGCGCGAGCGGGAGTGGGCAGGCCGCGAGTCCCGCGTGCAGGGCGCCCAGCGGTAAGGGCGCATGCCGTCATTCCAGCGAACGCCGGGAGCCAGCGTGCATCAGGTAACTCCGAAGCCCGCAGGCTGCCAGAGACACGAGAACAAACACAGCGAAGTCGGCAAAGACCAGCGGTACGTCTACCTGAAGCCATAGCAAGAAACACAGACTCGCCAATGGATACATCCCCACTATGAACACTGTCAGCGCTCCGATCTGCCCGCTATTCTGGCGGTTGAGGACTATCCCTCCAACCGCCAGAAGGAATACTAATATCCCAAAGATGGCCTGCGGCGACCTCCAGAACGCAAGCGTTGTAGCTTCCGGATAAGGGAAGGATCTCGGATAGACACCAACGAACACCGCACCCATTAAGGCGATGCCAACAACGAAACAGGCTAACGTTGTACGGGAACACACCTTGCGATAGAGCGCATCCATATAGTTATCAATGATACGATTGATCGATCTGCCTCCAGACGGGTCACTATGGGTTGGTGCTGGCGCCCCGAACCTCTTCTTGACACGCGCCCTTGCCACGGTTAGGGACCAGTTCCCTAACGAGAGTGAGAGCACAAGTACGGCCAACAGGAATGCCGGCTCCTTCAATGCGCTCATCTTGCCACTCAGAGAGAAATCAGTCGGTCTGTAACGGCCAACGGCAACGCGCGTCCAGGTTCCATCGGGAGTACCGACTACGACTCCCTGAAGACCCATTGCAACAACAATGTTGCCACTATATTCGTCATAGATGATGCTCTTGGGAGCAGTTGTCAAATCTCTGAATCCGAGTTCTGTTGTCATGCGCTCCTGCTGCCAGTAGTTGGACCCTTTGCGCAGGTACGCCGTCGAGTAGACGGTCTCTCGAAAGTCACCGCGCACCAGATCAATGTCGGTATCGAATATCAAGTATCTTCCCCGAGGCGTTTCTACCGATGTAAATATGCCGCCTTGGCATGAGAGACCAGTCCCGTGTCTCCAAGTCATTCCTCCGTTGACGCTCTCATAGCAATGGGCATTGACAACTCCCTCCCAACTTCCCAGACGCACAATACCCTGATTCGGCGTTTCCTCAGATGTGGCCACGCTCGCAAGCACCGCTATGGCTACCGTGAGCAGGGTGAGGCGCGCACGCACGGCATCAGCGTTGACCGATGGCTTGTTCCATACCCAGACCGCCGCGGCCATGGCAAGCGGGATGACCAAGGAGTCTGTCGCGTCCAGTGGCGAGCCCGGCCCGCTGCCGCCGACCAGCGCCAGACCGCGCAGGATGGCATCGTGCACCGGTGTGAACGAGTTGAAGGCAGCGTAGAGCAGCGGCAGCCCGACATAGGCGGTGAGGAATCCTGCGTGCCCGGCCCGATGGAGATGCCTCCTCGGTACGGCAAGCGACAGCAGGTACGCCAGCAACGGCGGGGCGAAGACCATCCACGCGAGGTCGCTCAGCTTGCCTGGAACCCACGCGCCCGGCCACAGGCGCTTAAGCACGATGTCGTTCAGTAGCAGCGTGCCAAGTGACGCAAGCGTGAGCGGATGCGTCAGTGCAGACGCAGCCCGCTCACGGAAGTCAACGGTCATGAGCCCTCTTACGCCTCCGGGAAGGCCTCCAGGTGCTCGGCGAGTTCGTCGAGGTGCATGACGTCGGCGTACTTGTGGTGCATGTCGAACAGGTTGACCTTGTGCGACAGCTGGGCGCGGTCGTAGACGCACTCCTCGGCGATGACGACGTGGAAGCCGTTGGAGTAGGCGTCGGCGACGGAGGCCCGGACGCAGCCGCTCGTGCTCTCGCCGCAGACGAGGACGGTGTCGACGCCCATCTGCACGAGCTGCGCGACCAGAGGCGTCCCGTAGAAGCCGCTCGCGCGCTGCTTGTAGATGATGAGGTCCTCCGGCTCCGGCGCGAACGCCTCGTAGATGCCGAAGGGGTTCTCCCCCTGGTTCCTGGAGCGGCGGTTCGTCGACTTCAGGCGGTTGGGGCGCGCCTCCGGCCGGTCCTCGCCCGTCGTGTAGACGACCGGGAAGCCGCGGGCGCGGGCCATAGCGAAGAGCTGCTTCGTCGGCTCGATGGCGTTCCACGCGTGCTCGCCGCAGGCGCTCGGGAACTCCTTCGCGACCTCGTGCACCGGCTTCGGGCCGCCCTGGTACGCTGAGTTGTACAGGTCGATCGCCAGGATCGCCGGACGCCGTCCGACGAACAGCTCGCGCTCGTAGTGCTTGTACAGTTCGATGTCTTCCGCGCTCACCACATCCTGCCAGCAGTGGTCCTCGAACCCGTAGATGGTCATCGCCCGCCTCCTTATTCCCCTTGGTTGGGCGCATTATACGTCCGCCGCGCGCCTGACGGGCGGACGCCATGCGCAACGCGGGGCAACCCAGAGTTATGCAACACCGACGCGGACTCTTTGCAACGCCGGTGCGGACGGAAGGCAACGCAGAAGCAACGGAAAAGCAACAATCTGCACACGCCCAGGGCGGAGGCGCCAGGAGTGGCGCGGAGGGGATTTTTCTGAGAATCGTTGCATTCCGTTGCTTTCCGGGGTGGTCCGACAAGTCCATCACGGCCCGCGCCCCATGGAGGGAGGCAGGGAGACCACCGGCCCAACTATCACGGTACCGTGCAGGCGGGGTTGTGCAAAAGGGGCAGATGGCGCGCGCGGAGGGGTGCCCGAGAGATGCTTCGACTCCGCTTCACTCCGCTCAGCATGACAGTCCCCCACCCACAGGGCGCCCACAGGGGACGCCCCTACACCGGACAGGGACGCGAGGTTGCGCGCTAAAGCGCGGGCCTTCGCAGGAACGACGGACCCCGGAATGACGGGACGGAGCGCGCGTGCGCTACAATCCCGCGCAGCAGGACCGCTCCGCACAGAGGAGGCGCAGGGATGCTTACGCAGCAGGAGAACGAACGTCTCACGCAGGTCGGGCCGGGGACGCCGATGGGCGAGCTGATGCGGCGCTACTGGCATCCCATCGCCGCGGCAGCCGAGATGGACGAGCGGCCCACGAAGCCGGTACGCCTGCTCGGCGAGGACCTCGTGCTGTACAAGGACAAGTCCGGCACGCTGGGGCTGATCGACCGCTTCTGCCCGCACCGCCGCGTCGATCTCTCGTACGGCATCCCCGAGGAGCACGGGCTCCGCTGCATGTACCACGGGTGGATGATGGACGAGAGCGGCCACTGCATCGAGCAGCCGTTCGAGGAGACGGTGCACCCGGACGGGCGCTTCAAGGAGAAGGTGAAGGTCACCGCGTACCCGGTCGAGGAGCTCAGCGGGCTGCTGTTCGCGTACATGGGCCCGCTGCCCGCGCCGCTCGTCCCGCGCTGGGACCTGTTCGTGACCGACCACGCGTGGCGCGACATCGGTTTCACGATGCTCCCGTGCAACTGGCTCCAGTGCCAGGAGAACTCAGCCGACCCCGTTCATGCCGAGTGGCTGCACGGCGTCTACGGCTGGTACCTCGCGCAGAAGACGGGTGAGGAGGTGCCGACGTGGCGCCAGGCGATGATGCGCCCCCACCAGCGCATCGGCTTCACGGAGTTCGCCAACGGCGTCTTCAAGCGCCGCATCGTCGAGGGCAGCACCGAGGAGGACGACATCTGGAAGGTCGGCCACCCGTGGGTGTTCCCCAACATCCTCCGCTCCACAACCGGCACGACGAGCACCGAGTTCCAGATACGCGTGCCGGTCGACGACGAGAACACGCTGCACGTCGTCTACACGCGCTACCAGTTTCCGCCTGACGTAGAGGTGCCGCCGCAGGAGAAGGTGCCGTACTACGAGATCCCGCTCTACGACGCGAACGGCGGGTTGAACGTGGCGGTGCCGCTGGTGCAGGACTTCATGGCGTGGGTAACGCAGACGCCCATCGCCGACCGCACCCGCGAGAAGCTCGGCGAGTCCGACACAGGCGTCATCATGCTGCGCCGGATGCTGAACGAGGCGATGGCGACGGTAGCGGACGGCGGCGACCCGATGAACGTCTTCCGCGACCCCGCAACGAACCAGTGCATCGAGATGACGCAGGAGAAGTTGTACTACACACCGGACCGCAACCAGGCCCGGGCGATCTACCACAGCCACCAGGCCTACAACCCCAACATCGACGAGATTGTGGCGATGTTCCCGGCGTAGGGGGGGCAGCCAAAATAACGTCTCCTACCAATCCTTTAGAGCGCGACACCCTAGGAGGATAGATGCCCGGCAGAGCCATACAAATAGATGACGATTCTCTGCATACAAACACCCTGTTCTCTGCAGAAGGATACAACAAACTATTCAAGGTCTTATACCCTCAGAGAAGATTCAAATGGGATAAGGTTCAAGTAGGTCAGCTTTGGCGAGATATCCTAAACGCATACGAACAACAACGGCCATCCTATTTTCTTGGAACTTTACTACTTGCCCCTTTAGACGAACAAGAGGTTTCAATAATAGATGGTCAGCAACGTATCACAACGCTCTCCATTTTGCTCGCTGTCCTTCGGGATTGTTGCGAAAACAAGCCGAATCTCAAGGGGCGCGCTGCTCGATTACAGCAATTGATCGCACGCGTCGACAATGATGGGAACCCTGTAGGTTCTCTCGTAGTAACCTTGCAGGAACCAGACGACGGCATCTATGCGACTCTAGTGAAATGGCCCCAATCCACCGCCTCGCTGGCATCCACTAATGCCATCAATGACAGAGTTATGCCGGCCGCTAGACTGCTGCGAGGCCTCGTCACGGATTACATTGACAACGAATCGAATCCAGAAGGAGCGTTGCGCAATCTATGTGAGTACATTCAAACTAGAGTAAAGCTGCTCCCTCTTGAAGTTGCTTCGGAAGGGCAAGCCTATTTGGTCTTCGACACAACGAATACCCGGGGGTTACGGCTTTCTCCGGCAGAAGCACTAAAGGCTCGACTGGCTACGATCGCAAGGAAAGACCCCAACCTGTCAGATGATCTAATCAAGAAGTGGAATGCCGCCGCAGCTGCCCTTGAACGGGCAGGGTTACCAATCGACGCCATGGACGACTATGTTCATGCGCTCTGGTCATCCAAGGCCGGATATACTAGCAAGAGAAACTTGGACAAGATCGCATCAAAGTTCGATGACAGTCCCAACAAGATCCGCGAGTTAATCGATTTCGCCGGGGACATCGGAGCCTATTATACTCACTACCTCGCTGTCGTGTCTCCGTCGGGCAATTCGCGACTCACGGAAGATATCAAGGACCTTAATCGTCTTAACATGCAGGCGAATAGTTTCTTGACGATGGTTCACAAGCACGCCCATGAAAAATTTGATGACGCGGTCCAACTAACACTTTCCTTACAAATACGCAATGTCACTATTGGGAACGACCGCCCTAATGCCTATGAGAAGGATTGGCCAGACTGGACGAACAAAGTTAGAGAAGGGAATGCTAGTGCAGCATTCAAGGAGATACGCGACCGAATGACACCCGATGATGAATTCATCGAGCTCTTCAAGGAAGCACACATCGATTCGTCCAGCACTGCACGGCATCTGCTGCGCAAGCTTGATCCAGTCACTAGCAACGGGTCCGGAGTGCTGCCTTACGAGGTTGACAGGGAGCATATTTTCCCCACTTCCGTTGCATCAAAGCTACTCAAACATAAGAAACTATCCAAGAATGCAGAACAGTGGATAGTCAATATGGGATTCAAAGTCCCTGACACTATCACTGCAAGAGAGACGCTAGGGCTGAAGCTGAAGGGCTATTGCAACATGCTGGGCAACCAAGCCCTTCTCAATCTCAATCGTAACCGGAAGGGTAAGGACCGACAATTCTCCAAGAAGAAGGACTATTACCAGGACCAAGCTCTAGAGCTTACTAAGCAGTTGTGCGATGAAGATCAATGGAACGCTGACACGATTACACAGCGGCAGGAACAGCTAGCCCAGCTTGCTCCTGGCATTTGGAGGAAGTAGCCCTACTCCCCTAGCCCACGTCGTCGCAGTACGCAAACGCGTTGCCGACCGGCGAGGCGTAGACCTCGATGTAGTCGACGATCGTGGTGGGGCGGCCGTCGGTGACGGCGGCGGCGGCGATCCACGCGCAGGTCTCGCGCGTACCGAACGCGGGGCCGCCCGGCGACGGCATGCCGGTGCTGACGCGCCCGCGGTAGGCGGCGTCCTGGCTCGTGTCGTCCTCAGGGATGACGTAGGAGTCGAAGTAGTCGGCCATGCCGCGAGCGTCGCCCTCTTCGAGGCGCGCCAGAATGGCGCGGTCGAATTCCTCGTTCAGCCACGCGCCCGGCATCCCCGGCGTGTGCCAGAGCCCGCCCGACGCCGCAACGGCGACACGCAGGTCGGACGGAGCGTCGTCGATCGCCTCGCGCACGGCCCTGCCGAACTGGTAGCTGCGCAGGCCGCTCACCTGCGGCGCGAAGTAGAGGTTCATCATGATGGGCACGGAGGGCAGCGAGAAGTCGGTCAGCTCCTCGACGGAGCGGATGACGCCGCCCGCGAGGCCGCGGTCCGGCTTCGGCATGTCCATGCAGAAGGCAGGGTCGAAGCCGCGCTGCATGACGCCGGAGAGCAGGTGCACGGCGAGGTCCGGGTGGCCGGGGAAGCGGTAGCCGGGCTCGGCGTGACGCCCAATCTCCGCGGTGCGCGGCTCGCGCGGCGACTTCGCGTAGCTGTCGCCGACGTACAGCGCGAACGCAGGGTAGTTGTTGAAGTCGAAGCACTCCAGCTGGTCGTCGCTGAATATGACCAGCACGTCGGGTTTCAGTTCGGCGATGCGCTCGCGCAGGACGCGGAAGCCCTCGTGCGTGCGGTTGGCCTTCTCGATGTTCACTTCCAGGGACTCGTTGGGCATGTCGGGGCGGATCGGCCGCGCGTTCCGGCGCTCGACCCACAGCTCCGGCGGGAGCGACGTCGTGCCTCCATGCGAGTGGAAGAACGTTCCGACTAAGGTGGCCATACCCTCGCTCCTTTCGTGGTCCCTGCGTCCCGGGTCGCTGTCTCCGTCAGGTGTAGGGGCGGTTCGCGAACCGCCCCTACGTGAGCCCACGTATCAGGCAGCCATGTTGGGGTTGACCATCACCCATACGGCATCGGCGGCGTCGCCCTCGCCGCCGGAGGCGAGGCAGGCTTCGCCGGTCAGCTCCAGGGGGAAGTTGTGCGTCACCAGCTCCTTGAGCGGGTAGTCACCGGACGCGATCAGTTCGAGGCCCATCGCCACGCTGGCGTAGCTGTGGCCCCGGCAAGCCCGGAGCTGTCCGTACTTGCCGGTCAGCTTCTCCAGCGAGAAGGATTCGAGCTCGTAGGCCTGTGTGACAACGATGCCGCCGCGCCGCACCAGGACGTCGATGGCCTGGTTGAAGATGGCGGGGATGCGGCCGGTCGTGCAGTCGACCACCGCGTCAGCGCCGCGCCCGTTCGTGATGTCCATGATCGTCTCGGTGAAGTCGTTGGTCTGGACGTCGATGGTGTGGTCCGCCCCGAGCCGCCTCGCGGCTTCGAGCCGCGAACCGTCCTTGGACAGACCGGTCACGATGACTGTCGCGCCCGCCTTTTTCGCCGCGAGGGTGGCGCCGAGGCCCTTGGAGCCCGGCCCCTGCACGACGACCGTCTTGCCCGGCGCAGCCTCGCCCTCCTTGACCGCCCACTGCACGCCGTTGCCGACCGGCAGCGCCAGCGCGGCCTCGTCGGGCGTCAGCGACTGCGAGACCTTGTGCAGCACGACGTTCGGGGGCAGGTAGAGGTCCTTCCGGAAGCCGCCGTCGAGCCTGCTGGGGTTGGGGTTGTTGTGCGTGTCGGTGAACCAGCAGTGCCTGAACTCGCCGATGCGGCACCACTCACAGTGCCCGCAGGGGAGGTACTCCTCCAGCGCGACGAGTTCGCCTTCTTCGACGCCGTGCCGGTCCAGGAAGCCCTGTCCGGCCTTCACGATGACGCCGGCGTTCTCGTGCGCGTTCATCCCTGGGGTTGGACTCCCCCCGCGCCCCGCTCCCGTGAAGTAGCCGTAGGAGCCGCACATGCCGGCGGCTTCGACTCTCATCAGGGCGCTGTTGTAGTCGATATCAGGGACATCGATCTCCTGTATCTCCGCCTTGCGGGGCTCAACCTTGACTGCAGCGAGAGTCGTCTCCATGGCTTCCTCCTGTGTTGTCCCTACGCGTTACCTGCCTCGATCTTCTCGATGTACGGCTTCGCGCGCGGGTATGCCTTCAGCACGTTGCCGTGGAACAGCTTGTACCTGTCGTCGTCCGTCAGCCAGTCGATGCCGTCGATGTACGGCTTCGTGTCGTCGTACCAGCGCCCGGTGTCGGGGTCGATGGCCTGCACGCCGCCGATCATCTCGGAGGCGAAGAGCACGTTGTCGACGCCGATGGTCTTCAGCATGAACTCCGTCGCGGCCTGGTTGTAGATGGCGGTGTCGAAGTAGAGGCGGCTGAGGAACTCGTCGAACGGCTCGCGCTTCGCCATGATGCTCAGCCCCTTGAAGCGCGCGTACTGGTACGGGATGGCCCCGCCGCCGTGCGGCAGGATGAACCTGATGCCGGGGAAGTCCTGGAAGATGTTGGAGTCCATCAGCTGAACGAAGCCCGTGTTGTCGACGTTCATGTAGTGGGAGCCGGTGGTGGTGAACGCGGGGTTGCACGTGCCGGAGCCGTGGATCATCGCGGGCACGTCCAGCTCCACCATCTTCTCGTAGAGCGGGTACCAGTAGCGGTCGCCGAGCGGCGGGTCGGTCCAGTAGCCGCCGGACGGGTCCGGATTGAGGTTGCAGCCGACGAACCCCAGGTCGTTCACGGCGCGCTCGAGCTCCTGCACGACGCCCCGCTCCGGCGGCACGCCGGGCGACTGCGGCAGCGAGCACGCGCCGATGAAGCGGTCCGGGTAGATGTCGCAGACGCGCTTGATCATGTCGTTGTTGATCTCGGTCCAGTAGCGGCTGATGAGCTCGCCGCCGAAGTGGTGACCCATCCACGAGGCGCGCGGCGAGAAGATGGCGACGTCCGTGCCGCGTTCGTTCTGCAGCTTCAGTTGACCGTTCTCCAGCGAGGCGCGTATCTCGTCGTCGGACACGTTAACGGGGTGCTTCACGGGCGCGCCCATGAACGTGATCTGGGTGGCGCGGAAGATCTGCACCCCGGCGGGCGCAGTGGTGTAGTGGCCGTGGGAGTCGATGATCATCTGGTCCGTTGCTCCTGTGCGATGCGGAAGGTGTCGCCGCGCAGCGTCCCGCGGGAACGTTTCGCACGGTGAGCGCATACTACTCCAAGAGCACGGCGAGGTGTGAGCGCCGCGAAACGTGAGGCGCGTAGACTGTAAACGCGCACGGAGGGGCGGGAATGAAGGAGTTGGCGATGATGACGAGGATGCTGCTTGCGGCGCTGGTCCCGGTGGCGCTGCTGCTCGCAGCGGCCTGCGCCAGTGACGGAGGTCCCATACCCCTGGCCTCAACCGATTCCAGGGATGATTCCTCCGCGTTCATGACGGAGGAGTCTCAGCCCTCCGCACAGTTCGCCCCACCGCCCACGCCCACGCCCGCCGCGATGATGGAGTCCATGGAGGAGGATGAAGCCGCAGACGGCTCCGGCAGCCCCCGCTCCTCCCCGCTCACCCAGACCCGCATCATCGTCCACACGGCGCAGATGTCGCTCATCGTCGACGACGTCGCCGGCACGCTCGACCGCATCGCTGGCATCGCCTCGTCGCTTGGTGGGTGGCTCGTCAGCTCCGACCGCGTATCGCGCCACACCGGCGCGGTCGCCATTCGCGTGCCCGCGGAGGCGCTCGACCGGGCCTTCGACATGATTGAGGCGACCGCGCGGGACGTCGTCACCCGGGCCGTCACCAGCGAGGACGTGACCGACCAGTACGTCGACACGCAGTCGCGCCTCTCCAGCCTGCAGGCGACCCAGACGCGCCTCCTGGGCTTCCTCGAACAGGCGCAGAACGTGGAGGAGGCCCTCGAGGTCCAGAGCGAACTCTCCTCCATCCAGCTCCAGATCGAGGAGATGCAGGGGCGGCTCAACTACTTCCAGCAGGTCTCGGCCTTCTCGCTCATCGAGGTCAACCTCACTGTCGCGCCGCTCGACATGAGCGTGGACGTCGGCCCGGACGAGGCGTTCAGGGTCGGCGAGCCGGCCCGCTTCCGCGCGACGTTCACGCCGCCGAACGACATCGACGAATTCGAGTTCAGCTGGGACTTTGGCGACGGCTCGACGGTCTTCGGCACCACCACCGCGCCGACCCCGAACGGGCAACGCGTCACCGCGACCGTGAACCACGTCTACCCGGACGACCACGACTCGCCCTACATCGTCACCGTCGAGATCACCGGCAGGGGCGAGGGCGGCATCGCCGAGGGGACTGACTCACTGCTCGCGACTGTGACCGAGATCCCCTCGATCGAGGTTTTCGCGGGCGAAAGCCGCACCGTCGAGGAAGGGGACGAGGTCGCCTACACGGCGTCCTTCACGGCTCCGGACGAACTGTGGGACTACGAATACCAGTGGGACTTCGGCGACGGATCACCCACCGTCACCGGCAAGATCGACGAGGGCACCCGCGTCGAGGTCATGCACGCCTACACCGACTACCGCCCCTTCTCGTACACCGTCGAGCTGACCGTCAGCGCGATGAGCTACGCCGGGCGCATATCGTCCTCCGGCTCCTTCGACGTGAACGTGACGGAATCGGAGAGCTTCGTCATCGGCGGAGTGGACGTCGAGGGTACGTTCAAGACCGCCGTCCGCTCCCTCTCGGCAGTGGCCGTTGCGCTCTTCTACATCCTCATCTGGGTCGTCGTCTTCATCCCGCTCATCGTGCTCGGGTGGATCGTCGTCCGGGTCAGCAAACGGGTAAGCGCGCGCTACAACATCTCCCGGCCGCGCAGAAGCGCGCCAGTCAGCCCTGCCGCGCCTGAGCAAGAGCAGTCGTAGCCCGCATAGAGGGGTACGCAGCCACTATCAGATTGACATCCCCAGCCTTGCCGGTATGATGTATACATCTGAGTGAGGGGTCGGTCATCCCATTGGATGGCGCGGCCCCTCGGCTTGTTAACCGGGGAATTCCCACACATGACCAGTCGGTGGAGAACCAAGGAAGGCAGACACGCGTACGAACCCCACCGGTGCCCAGCGGTTCGGGTCGATGGTCTGCTTGGCGTAGTGCTTCACCACGTCAGCCAGGATATGCGCAATCTGCAAAGCGCCCGTGTACCGGCTATCTGAGATGGTTAGATATTCCAAGGCGGGTAAGCGAAACGGCCTACCAACGCGAGTAGGTACACGATTCGCCAGATAGTCCTCAAGGTTCCTGTGTTGCTCCACATTCAAGGCGACACGATCGAGGATGAGATCAATGCTCCGGTCTCCCACTCCATACGGCTGATAGTGGTGCTCAAGCGCGACTCTAAGCAGGTAGTTTCTCAGATGATGCGCCCAGTCCGACTTACGGGCGAAGTCCACATCTGACCACGTAAGGTACCGCCCGCTGTACCGCAGCTTGTCGATGTACAAGCCGCTGCACCTGACCACGTCCCCGGAAGCAAGTTCGCTCAGATGTGTGAATATCTCGGTCAAGGGCTGCTTACGCAGATCCATTTCCAGGTCCCTATAGAGCCTGTACTTCATACGCGCTTCCGCAAGCAGTTTCCTAATCGTGCCATAATCGACCGCAGCCACCTCCAAGATGCCGTATCCATAGTAACCAGTACCCTTGGGGCCCAAGTCCCCCGTTTCGTCAACGAACACGAAGTGCGAAGGCAACTGCCCACCTCTGAAACCTGAGTGTCGTGTACCGTATCTTCCACACAATCGACTCCACAACGACCATCTGTCCGCGCCCCCGCTTGCCACGAAAGCACCATCCGGGTCAAGATTGCGGCTGAACAGCCGCAGCGCTGACAGCGGGAGGTGAACGGCATGTCTGAGGCGGACGAAGCGAAGGCATTCATCGAGCCAACGGGGGAGAAGGAGCGTGCGGGCGTCGGCTCGTGGAAGATCCCGCGAACGCCCTACGACCACTTCATGGACGCCCAGGACATCCCCATCTACCGCGGGCTTGGCATGCATGACATCCGCGAGATACCGAAGAAACCTTGGAAGCGCATGGGCGGCCTCGGCTCCTTCATCCAGCTCGACGGCACAGACGGCAAGCTCGGCATGTACGCATGGGAACTGCCGCCGCGCTCCGAATCGACCGTCGAGCGCCACATCTACGAAGAGGTCTACTACGTCTTCGAGGGCCGGGGCTCGACGGAGGTGTGGCGCGAGGGCAGTGACCGCAGGCACACATTCGAGTGGCAGGCCGGCAGCCTCTTCGCGATTCCGGTCAACACCAACCACCGCATCATCAACGCAAGCTCCAGCCCCGTCGTCCTCGTTGGCGGCACGACCGCGCCGCCCCTCTTCAGCCTCTTCGACAACGAGCAGTTCATCTACGACAGTGACTTTGCATTCACCGACCGCTTCGACGACTCCGACGACTACTTCCGCCCCAAGGACACGCCGCTCGTCGCCGACCCGATGCGGCAACGCGCCATGCGCCTCACCAACCTCATCCCGGACATGGCAACGTGCGAACTGCCGCTGGACAACCAGCGCTCCCCCGGCTACCGGCGCGTCATCCCGCAGATGGCGCACGGCCGCTTCAACATGTTCGTCGGCGAGCACCACAGCGGACGCTACTCGATGGCGCACCACCCACCCGGCCCCGGTTCCGTCGTCCTGATCTGCATCAACGGCTCCGGATATACAGTCGCGTGGCCGCAGTCGGCAACGATCCGTCCATGGGAGACCGGCAACGGCGAGTCGGTCATGCGGCAGGACTACCGCGCAGGCGGGATGGTGGTGAACAACCCCGGCGGCACGGGCTGGTTCCACATGCACCACAGCACAGGCCAGCAGCCGCTGCGGCTCCTCGTTTTCGGCGGTGTGCCGCAGGGCGTCGGCATACAGATCCTTCGCCAGGGCGAGAACGAAATCTCCGGCAACCTCCCCATCGCGATGGGTGGACGCAGCATCACCTACCAGGAAGAGGACCCCTACATCCGCGAGGAGTACAAGCGCATGCTCGCCATCGAGGGCGTCGACTTCGACATGCCGGACTGGGCCTACACCGGCGAGGTGCCGACCGGCCACACCCTGGAGATCAGCGGGCCATGACCAGGGTCGGCTTCCTCGCTCCCCTCACATCCTGGAACGACCTTCCACTCGAATTCCTCCGGGTCGCCCCGGAGGGAACCAGTGTCGCAGGCGCGTTCATCCCGTCCCGCGGCCAAAACCGGACGATGGCAGGCTTCGGCCTCGACCGCATCGCGGGAGCGGTCCCCGCCATGCAGGAGGCTGCGCGAGACCTCGCGGAAGCGGGAGCAGACGTCGTTGCGCAGTTCGGCATCCCGTTCTCGCTCACCCACGCGGAGCGGGCGCGAGACGTGCAGTCCCAGGTGGCGACAGCCGCAGGCGTGCCGGTGGTGCTGATGGGCGCCTCGATACTCGATGCGCTCGACTACCTGGGCGCCCGCCGCATCGCCATCGCGGGCGGCTACTACACCCCAAACGAGTGGGTCTCCATGGCTAGGCACGGCTTCGGATCCAACGGCTTCGACATCGTCCTCCAGGAGAACTGGCTCGAGCAGGGCATCGTCGGTTCAGCCGAAGAGTCCGACAAGCTCGCATGGGAGCAGGACGCAGCAACCACCAACGCTCACGTCCTCAGGACCGCGGAGCGCGCGGAGGGCCGCGCCGACGCCATCGTCGTCTGCGGCGGGGGACTGCGCCTCCTTGGGCACGCCGCGGAGGTCGAAACGAAGACCGGCATGCCCATCGTCGCAGGAGACCTCGCCATGCACTGGGGAACGCTCAGAGCGTTGGACGCCAAGCCTCGCAGCACCGGCTGGGGGCGGCTGCTCGACAGCCTCTAGCCGTAGCCGCGGGCTGCCCGCTGCCTCAGCCCGGAAGAGCCGCTCCAACCGCCCGGAAAGCCTGCCCTCCCACCAGCCGCACGTCTTCCGGCGGGGGCTCCGGGCTCACTCCGGGGAGGCTCAATGGTGTACCCGCGGCAAGTTCTGCCTCGCTCACCCATAGCCAGCCGTCCGGCGCCCCGCTCACGGAAGCCGCCGGGCGGCAGGCATAGATGAAGTCGATGTGCTGATGGAAGCCGTCGACGGGGTCGTCGATGTCCTCGATCAGGATCGTCAGGGGCGGCGGAATCTGGACGGGATAGGCGTGGTCGTGCTCGAAGTCTCCCGTGGGCACCACCTCGACCGGTATCCCGGTCTCCTCCTCCACCTCCCGCAGGACGGCCTGCACCGGGTCCTCGTTCTCCTCGACGTGGCCGCCGGGAGGAAGCCACATGTTCAGCTTGGGATGCCAGTGCAACAGCGTCGCGCCGTCCTGAACGACGAAGCCGGTGGCGGTGAAATGCCTGACGAGGGACATGCGCGGCTGGTTCAGCTCCCGTCCTCTAGGGCGCGACCCACGTGGCGTCGTGGACGCTCGCTATCGCCTTCTCGGCGATCTCGTAGATGTAGCGGGCGGCGCTCGCTCCGCCGTCCGTGCGGTCGATCGTGTCGGCGCGATAGCCCGCCAGCGCGTAGCTCACGTAGATGCGTCCGTCCGACTCCGGGCCTGTCTGCCCGCCTATGACCGGGATGCGCATCGCCTTCGCCACGTCGGCGTAGATGTCGAGCGTCACGTTCGTGAGGTCGATCATCACCGCGCCCGCATCCTGCACCGCGTTCGCCCACTTCATGATGTGCTCGCGCGCCTCAGGTCCACCGTGGCGCGGCTCGAACACCTGGAAGCCGATCTGCGGATACACCGGAAGGCCCGCCCCGATGACTGCCAGCACGTCGTCGAACAGTTCCTCCTCCTGCGTGCGGATGTCGACCTTCGTCATGTCCGCGCCCGTCTCCGCCTTGATGCGGCGTGTGGCCTCCTCCACCGCCTTCGGCCCTGCGTTGCAGACGACCGTCGGCATGTCCACGTTGATGACGGCCCGCTCCGCGACCCGGCTCACCGCCTTGCCGAACAGCAGCATCGCCTCGAGCGAGAACTCGTCGTCGCTCTCCATGCCGAGGAACGTCCTGCTGACGCTGTCGCCAACCGAGAGCAGGTCGACGCCCGCGCGCTCCAGGATGCGTGTCATCTGCACGTCGTAGCAGACGCCCGCCGCGATCTTCTTCCCGTCGTCCTTCATCTGCTGCAGGTCAGCGATGGTCAGCCGCGCCATGTCGTCCCTCCTCAGTGGTGTCCCGATTCAACCAGCCTACGATGCCGCAGCAGAGCAGAGGCGCTCGCGCGCTGCCGCGTCGAGCTCGTCGTCCTCCTGCACGAGCGTCTCCCCGAACCGCACGCGGTACACGGAGCCGTCGCGCGCCGCCAGCGGAGCGTCCGCGCCGTCCGCGTGGGCGCGCGCCTGCAGGATCAGCCTGCGCCGCATCTTGATGATGGCGGCGTCGCTGGTGCCGAGGTGCTCCTCGAACCGCGCCACGATGGAGCCCATGCTCTCCTGCACCGCCATGTCCTGCGCCTGCGTACCAGGGATGCCCGTGAACGTCCCGTTCACCTGCAACTCACGGTCGATCATGTAGTCGTTCTCAACGTTGCGCACGGGCAGGAACGAGCCGGGGAGCGCAGGCCCCGCGAAGTCCTCCGCGGCCTCGATGTCCTCGCCGCTCAGCGGACGCTCGTCGTTCCACGTCACCACGATGGTCCAGCAGCTGTGGTCGTCTATCGGCGTCCACGCGATGCCCTGGCTGTTGGCGCCCGGCTTCTTCGAGCCCTGCTTGAACAGGTTGTAGAACGGCATCATCCAGTGGGTGAAGCGCCAGTAGTGCGTGCCCTCGCCGATGTCCCGCCGCGCCCCGACGCGGAGCCCGTAATCCGTATCCTCCGGCAGGAACACGGGCGAGCGGTCGAGCGCGTGGTAGCGGGCGCGCAGGTCAGTCGCGGCCTGGGCGCGTTCCAACCACGCGGGCGTCTGTCGAAAGCCGTCGACCGTCGCGTGCAGGAAGTTGGAGTGCGCCGAGTCGATGCCCCCCTCGAGCCCCTGCACCCAGTTCGTGCGCTCCAGCCGCTTCGTCACGTGGACGTGCGACAGCGGCAGGTGGAGCCACGAGAATTCCGGCATCGCGGGCGTCTGCTCCGCCGGGCCGAGGTACGCCCAGACGACGCCACCGGCCTCGACCGTGGGGTAGGCGATCTGGCGCACCTTGTCCCTGAAATTGCTGGTCGCGGGCTCGGACGGCATGTCCATGCATTGGCCGTCCACGTCGAACTTCCAGCCGTGGTAGATGCAGCGCAGGCCGTCCTCCTCGTTCCGCCCGAAGAAGAGGCTCGCGCGCCGGTGCGGGCAGCGCTCCGCCAGCAGCCCCACGCGTCCGGATGTGTCGCGGAACGCAACGAGCGCCTCGTTCATGAGGCGGGTGCGGATGGGCGGGCAGTCCGGCTTCGGAAGCTCATCGGAGAGGAGGAACGGCACCCAGAAGCGACGCAGCAGATCGCCCATCGCCGTCCCGCGCGACGTTGCGGTGAGCAGAGCGTTGTCCTCGGCGCTGAGCATGACCCATGCCTCCTGCCGCCATTCGCCTGCGGCACGGCTACGATAGCACGAACCGGCGCAGCGGGCGCTACGCCTCCACCAGCATCCCCTCCCGCACCGACAGCCCCAACCCCGGCGCGTCGGCGTCCGCCAGCGTCAGCACGCCGCCATCGCCGAACATCAGGCTCTCCGCCGTCAGGTCCTCGCGCAGCAGGTGCGTCCCGAACGCGCCCTCCGACGCCACGAGCACGGGGCGCGCCGCCTGCATCACCGTCAGTCCCGCCCGCGTGAGGATGCTCGTCTCGCCCACCTGCGCCCCGACGATAACGCCCACCCCCAGGCTCGCGGCGCGCTCAACCACCTCCAGCGCCCTCCCGATGCCGCCCATCTTCGAGACGCGCACGTTCACGATCCACCGTTCCGGGCTGCTCAGGCCGTCCAGCTGCGAAACGCGCAGCAGGCTCTCGTCCAGAATGATGCGCACGCCGCACGCCTCGCTCACGCGCTCGAAACCCGCGAGGTCGCCCGCCGTGAGCGGCTCCTCGATCGCCGAAACGCCTCCGCCGAGCGCGTTCACGTGCGCGATGCACTCCTCGGCGGACGCCCAGAGGTTGTTCGCATCGAGCCGCACGCTCAGTTGCTTCCCTTCCAACACGCGCAGCTTCCGGCGGTCGCGTCTGAGGTCGCCGGAGACCTTCACCTTGAAGTCCGTGAAACCCTTCCTGCGGTACCGGAAGTGTTGTATCCGGTAGACGAAGTACGGCGAGTCGCCGAGCACAGCGGAGTACGTGAACCCATCATCGATGCGCGGCACGCCAACGATGTCCTCGACCGGCACACCCCCCACCTTGCCGAGCAGGTCCAGCACCGCCAGCTCGATGGCGCAGAACGCCGCCGGATGCTCGTCGATCTCACCCCGGTGGGCGTCGGCCCACGCCCGCAGGCCCGCCCCGTCGGCCACCTCGTTCGCTATCGCCTGAGCATGACGGCGGATGAAAACAGCCCCGCCCTCGACCGTCTCGCCCGTCACGTAGTCGCGCGGACAGCCCTCGCCGTACCCGGTTATGCCGTCGTCCGAACGCGCCGCGACGATGAGGTTCTCGGCGCGTGAGCGGCTCGCCGACGCGTGGCGGAAGACGGCCTTGAACGGCACGGGGAAGCTGTAGACGTCCAGACGCTCGATGCGCAACTGCTCACTCCGCCTCGGCGATGGCATCGAAGTCGAAGGCGCAGTCGCGTACGTACTGCAGGTGCAGGTACTTGAACTGCGCGTCCCGCTGCCCCGACGCCACGCAGTTCTCGCGGTAGCGCCCGCCCGCGCCGTCCGGCAGCAGCCGCACGCGCATCGGCGCGAGCCGTCCGCTCTTCCGCTTGCTCTCGTACTCGATGTTCGACGTGCTCAGCAGGCCGTCGATCTCGTCCGCGGCCCCGCCTCCGGCGAACCCGGACGCCGGAGTCTCCACGTAGAGCGTGTAGCCCGACGCTGCCTCGTCGGCCAGCATGATGAAGAACTCCGGCGGCGCGCCCGTGGCGGCGAACGCCGACGTCACCGCGTCCAGCACCTGCGCCTCCGTCACCTTCTCCCCCGTGATGTTCGTGACGCCCTTCCCCTTCTGCACGAACCCCAGCGTCGGCGTGTTCCCCACCCAGCCGTTCACCCGCACGATGTCGTTGATGTCGTACCGGTAGAGGCCGTCGCCTGTCGTCACGAATACGTAGTACTCCCGACCGTCCTCCAGCTCGTCGAGACAGAGCACCTCGCCCGTGTCTGCCTCCCAGGCATCGCGCTCCGCGAACTCGAAGAACGTGTTGAGGAACGTCGGCAGGCACGCGTTCCGCGCCACGTCGACGTTCAGCGTCCCCCGGAACTCGCTCGACGAGTACCCCCACTCGATGATCTGCACGCCGTCCGGCAGCAGCGGCGACAGGTTCCCCAGCGCGATGCCGCAACTCCCGCCCGTCCACGTCACGATGCCGCGCAGGCCGGGCCAGATGTCGGCGTACGTCAGCCGTCCTGCTGCGCTCAACCGACGCTCCAGTTCCCGCGCGCGCTCCGGTCGGGGCGTCAACGCGAGATGGGACGCAGCGCCCGGCAACTTCCCTGACGCGATGGCGCCGAGCACAGCGTCGGCGTTGTCGTGCACCACCGACAGCAGCCGAAGGAATGTCGACGGGTTCGCCGTCGCTGCGCCGGTCACGCCCGGCTCGGCGAGGCCGTAGACCGCCATCGCGACGTAGCGAGCGTCGTAGTCCTCGATGTCCGACACCTCGGCAGGCAGCACGTACCGCGACTGCACGAATCGCGACTGGTGGCGGTACAGCAGGCCGGACGCCGAGCCGAACGGCGTGCCTCCGTCCATGTGCCCTTCCACCGCCGCGCCGCTGATGGCGAACACCTTCCCCTCCAGCACACCGGAGTCCCGAGCCCAGACATACGCGGAGAGTCGCTGGTCGCGCTTCATCTGCGCGAGGCCGGACGCCGTCACCGGGATGTTCTTCGGCGCTCCGACCGTCCCGCTCGTGCGGTGGTAGTAGACCGGCTGCTCCGGCGTCAGGCAGCGCTCGCCGGTCAGCTCCTGCCGTTCGATGGCCTCGCGCAGGTCCTCGTACGTCAGCACCGGCACTGCCTGCCGGTAGTCGCTCACGCTCGCTACACTTGCCAGCCCGTGCTCCCGACCGAACTCCGTCTCCGCGTTCGCGGCGAGGATGCGGCGAAGCACCGCCTCCTGCGTCGCGCGAGGCGACTCCGCCGCCCGCATCATGCTGCGGTAGCGACGCGCCTGCGTCGCGCTCAGCGCCGTCTTGAACAGCTTGTAGGTCAGTTTGCTCATCGTTCCAGCCCCGCTATGAATGGCGTCCTCATCTGCGCCAGGAAGCCCAGCGGGTACTCACGATTGTGCAGCCCGAGCGGGCCCACCTCGCGGTCCGCAGGGAGGAACCGCGTGCCGAACAGCACGTCCCAGACGATGAGGTTGTTGCCGAAGTTGTTGTCCGATTCCACCGTCACCTCCGAATGGTGCCAGCGGTGCAACTCCGGCCCGCTCACCACGTAGTTGAGCGGCCCGAGCCGCACCCGGCAGTTGGAGTGCTGGAAGAAGCCGTTCAGCGCATAGAAGACGAAGTACGCAGCGAGCACCTCCGGCGGCACGCCCACGAGCGCGAACGGCAACGTGTCGACCGTGTACTGGATCGCCTTCTCGATGGGGTGGAAGCGGCCCACGTTCAGCCAGTACAGCCGGTGCGGCGAGTGGTGTACCGCGTGCAGACGCCACATCGGCAGGAAGCGATGGAACGCCCGGTGCAGCCAGTAGCGGGGGAAGTCCGCCGCCGCGATCATCAGCACGACCTGCGCCGCGATCGGGAAGCCGTGCGGCCACAGGCCCTCGATGGCCAACCCTCCCGCGTCCAGCAGCTCCGCGAACGCGACGACAACCGTCACCGAGAACAGCAGAGGCAGCACCGCCTGCACCGTCGCCAGGAACATCGCGTCCGCCCGGACGTCGCTCCCCGACGGATGCCACTCCTTGCGGTACGGCAGTCGTGCCTCGTGCAGCGTCACGAGCGTCGCGCCGGCTATGACCGCCACCCACGACGCAGCCGTGACCTGCCAGCCGGACCCCACGAGCGCCGCGTAGACCGCGAACCCGATCGCCAGCACCGCCGGATACGACCCCACGACGACGAGGCGCGATAGCGTCGTGTCCACGTTCGCGTTGGTCACGCCGCGCCTCCGGCGTCCCGGCCCGCGCTGTAGACGTAGTGGCCGAACAGCAGCACGAACGCCGCGAGCACCAGGTGGAAGAACGCGGGAAGGCTCTCCGCGAACCAATCGACGTCCGAGAGGAACGTGAGCCCCGCGACCAGCCGGAACGCCATCAACGCGAAGTACGCCCCGCCAAGGACGAAGCACGCGCGGTGCTTCCACGTAGCAGGCCGGATGGTCCGAGACCGCACCACGAACAGTGCCCGCGCCAGCAGCGCGATGATGATTACCTGCGACGCCAGCAGCGCCGGGTACGGCAGTCCCGACCCCTGCCAGGTGTCGAACTCCGGAAGGAACGGGACCGGGGCCGCCCACTGCAGCGCCTGTGCCAGCACGCGCAGCGCGAACAGTGCCGCGAGCGCGAGCATCCACGGCAGGTAACGTTGGTGGAGGGGATCGTTCATAATTCTGGACAGCACGGAAGGGTTCCGGCTGCCAGTGTACGGGCGTGGGAGAGTGGCGCGCTAGGTGGGACTCGAACCCACGACCTCATCCTCCGCAGGGATGCGCTCTATCCACTGAGCTACTAGCGCACGCTCAAGGTGCCGCCGGTTGCGGGGCCGGAGGCGTCGTCTTTGTTGTGGTGCCGAGGGCGAGATTTGAACTCGCACGCCCGTAAGGACACTGCGCCCTGAACACAGCGCGTCTGCCGTTCCGCCACCTCGGCACACCCCTACGCAGTAGGGGCCCCCACCACAGTGGTGGGCGATACAGGACTTGAACCTGTGACCTCTTGCGTGTGAAGCAAGCGCTCTAACCAACTGAGCTAACCGCCCCACTGCGCGTCCCCTCATTGTCTGTCCGGAGCGCCCCTCCTGTAAAGCCTCGGGAGGCACGGTGCGCTGCCATTCGAGGGTAAACCGCACGCCCACGCGGTCGCCCCGGTGGGTGCGGGACGATGGGGGTGCCTGGTGTAGGGGCATCCCTTGTGGGTGCCCCGGTCGGTGGGTGCCCTGCTCGGTGGATGCCCTGCTCGGTGGGTGCCCTGCTCGGTGGGTGCCCTGCTCGGTGGGTGCCCTATCGCGCAGCCGCGGGGGAGGGTTGCACCCAACCTGTGCATCCTCTCCATCCCCGTGAGATACTCCCCACCGTTGTCCACGGAGGAACCCCCATGCCGAACCCGAGAGCCGACTTCGTCCCCCTGCCCGACAGGCCGGCGCTGCACCTGCCCCGCGGCGCGCGCGTCGCCGTCGTACTCGTGATGAACGTCGAGCAGAACGAGTTCGACCAGCACGTCGGACGCCCGCTCAGCCCTCAGCCGCCCGGACGCGAGCGCCTGCCCGACGTGCCCAACTTCTCGTGGTTCGAGTACGGCCTTCGCGTCGGCTTCTGGCGGATACTCGACGCCACCAGCAGGCTCAACGCGCCGATGACGATGGCCCTCAACGGCTCCGTCTGCGACGCCTACCCGCAGGTCGCCCGCGCCGCCTTCGACGCCGGGTGGGACGCCGTCGGCCACGGCTACCACCAGCGCCCGATGCCCGCCGTGGACGACGAGCCCGCCGAGATCCGCCGCGCGCTCGACACCATCGAGGCGTTCAGCGGCACGCGGCCCCTCGGGTGGCTCGGCCCCGGACTCGGCGAGACCGCCGACACCCCGGAGCGGCTCGTCGACGAAGGCGTCGAGTTCGTCCTCGACTGGGTCAACGACGACCAGCCCTACGAGTTAAACGTCGCCAACGGCAGGCTCTTCTCCGTCCCCTACTCCCTCGAACTGAACGACATCGGCGTCTACATACGCCTCGGCCATCCGGGGCCGTCGATGCTCGAGCGCGTCCACGACCACCTCACGACGCTCCTGAACGATGAGCCGGAGACCGCGCGCGTGATGTCCATCGGCCTGCACCCGTTCATCGTGGGCCAGCCGCACCGCTTCCCCTACTTCGTCAAGATGCTGGAACTCATCATGAACACCCCCGGCGCGATCCCCATGACCGCCACCGAGGTCTACCGCTGGTACCGCGAACAGACGGGCTAGTTCCGTCGTTCCTGCGCAGGCAGGAACCTCGCAGCCCTTTCCAGCGGGTATGGTGACATGGGCTTGTCATGTGGAGCGCAGCCCGCGCTTTAGTGGGCAGCATCCTCTCGGGCTCCCGTGTCCGGCGCTGTCACCTCCGCACCACTCCCCCCATGCCCCACACGCAGGCGTCGACCGCGCAGCGCCATCGTTCTACCTAGGACATTCTGAGACATTGTGAGCCACTCCACTCGTGCGACCCACCCCGCGCCAAGGCAAGGCCCACCTGGCGGCGACGTGCCGCCATCGACCAGCGTATGCGGTCGTGGGGCGACTGCTGAAGGGGTGGGTGTCCTTATGCAACCCCTCCCCATCCCGTCAACCTCCGACCTCGACCCGCCCGACAGCGAAGCGCTCGCCCTCCGGTGGGGATGCTCGGACGTCACCCCAGCAAACAGCACGCCCATCAAACCGCAGCGCGCACGTGTGGGTCCAGCCGCTGCTGATAACAGTAAACCGCTCGCCATCGGGAGGTGATGTCTGACCGTGATTATCGTTCCCCCAACAAACAGCACTGCCATCCGGTCGTAGGCCGCACACATGCTTTGCTCCAGTACTGATGGAGCCAAAACGTTCGTCTGCAACAGAGCCCCAATCCCCTGTCAACTGGCTCAAGTCACTATTCAGTCCCCAGCAAGCGACACTGCCATCGGGTCTTAGCCCACACGTATGGTCGTACTTGCTGGTGAGCGACAGGAATCTCTCACCCCGCGGTGGAGAGGATTGACCATCCTCATTCTTTCCCCAGCAAGCAGCGCTGCCATCGGGTCGCAGTGCACACGTGTGCTCTGACCCACTGCTAACGAATGCGAAGCGCTCACTCCCCGGTGGCGACGCTTGGCCGTGCTCGTCCAAGCCCCAGCAAACCGCTCTGCCGGTGGAGCGCAAGCCGCACGTGTGCTCCGCACCACTGCTGACGGACACGAACCTCTCACTTTCGGGTGGCGACGCCTGCCCCCAACATGTGAGGCTGTTGTCAGATCGTCGGGCACATACATGTTGTCCTCCGCTGCTGACGGATACGAACTGCTCGCCTTCGGGTGCTGACAGCCCTCCCACCCAGCATACGAAGCTTCCATCGGTTCTCAGAGCACATGTCTCGTACGTACCGCTACTAAGCGTCGTGTATTGCTCTGGGGCACGATAGTCCACGGGAACGGGAATCGGCGTCACCGTGGGCGTAGGCGTATCCGTCGGCACCGGCGTTGGCGGAGGCTTGAGGAACCACCACCCACAGCCCTCCGATGCGCGGAAGCCAGCATCGGTCGGCAGGATGGCGACAGTCGGGGAAGCGGTCGTCGAATCCTCGAACAGCACGACCTCGCCGCCAGCGTCGAGCCTGCTGAGCCGCGCCCACTCGCACGTCCCGGATACCTCCACGGCCTCGTAGACACTGGGGACAATCTGTTTTCCGACGAGCCACGAACCCGGCGGGAACGCGGTCCACGGGAATGGAGCAGGAGTCGGAGTGGGGGTCGGAGTCGGAGAAGGCGTCGGCGTAGGGGTAGGCGTTGACGTCGGCGGGGCAGTCGGGGTTGAGGTTGCGGTGGCAGTCGGAGTAGGCGCCGGCGTGAACGTAGGTGTCGGAACCGGTGTGGGCGTAGGCCGAGCGCCGGACTCTACGACCTCAACCGTCGGCGGGGCGGAACTGCAAGCCGCGAGCACGAGCGCCAGGAGCGTAAGGACAGGAAGCGCGGGCGTTCGCAACGGGCGGGATCTCCGGCGGATGGGGTGGCGGGGAGTGTAGCACAGGGGCAGAGGCGTGGTTCGACAGGCTCACCACGAGCGGATCATCCGGCGTCCCGCCCGGTGAACGACCGCATCTCCAACTCGTCATTCAGTTGGTTGAGCCTGAGGAGGTCGACGCCCGACCGGAACCTGCCGGAGAGTGGCGTCACCCGGAACACCGGCCGGTTCTCGTCGACTCCGTGCGACAACCCCCGGCGCAGCGCGTCGTTCACAACCCGCTTGAACGGCATGTTCAGCAGCCGCGCCTGCTCCTTGAGCGAATCCGCGACGTCGTCATCCAAAGTAAGCGTCGTTCTCATGGAAACACCATGATGCTGAGTAATGTTGCTGTCAAGATGCCACCACAACGGTGCCCCACCCTACAGCGTGTCCAGCCGCGCGATAGGCCGTTCATTCCGGCGGGCCACCATGCGGGCGAATCCCAGGACTCGCCCTCCGTCCAGGGCCAGCATGTCAGCCTCGTCGGCGGGCTTGCCCAGCCGCTCCGACCACAACTGGTCCGACGCCATCCAGAGCCTCCATCCGTCCGGGATCAGGTCCGCACGCTCAACGGCCACCAACGCACTTCGCTCCCAGTGACGCCGCCACCAGGCCGGGCTGTGGAGGCTGAAGAACTCCGGCTCCCAGTAGGGCCGGAGGTGTTCAGGGGGCTGGTCAGAGGTCAGCTCTTCGACCAACCCAGGCACCACGATCCCCAACTGCCCGCCGGGCTTTACCAGCTTGGCCATGTGGTCCTGCAGATAGAGATCGTTCGTCCCGAAGTAGTGGTAGGCGTCCACGCTCACCATGGCGTCGAAGAACCCGTCGGCGAACGGCAGGGCGTGTGCCTCCGCATGGATGGGAAACACGCTCTCTTCCACTCCGGCGTCGCGGATACGGCCCAGGTTGTCGCTTGCCGCTATCCACAGGTCCGTCGCCCACACCTGCAGGCCGTACTCCTTGGCCAGGAATATGGAGCTCAATCCCATTCCGCAACCCATATCCAGCACCCGCATGCCGGGACGTAGGTCCATGCACTCTGCCAGGGACTCCGTCAGCCACAAGGCGTTCGGCCCCATCATGTTGTCCAGCACCCAGTCCGAATCGTATTTCGCGGAACGGGGAAACTCGGCCAACCGGAATGAGTCCTCCTGTCCTTCCTCTCTACCCTGCACCACCTCGTCTCCTCTTCTCGATCGCGTAAGCCGGAAACGCTCCGTACTACACGCTAGCACGAGGGTGCTCGACAAGCTCGCCTTCACCGCACCCCTGTCATTTCAAGTCCCCCTGTCATTTCGAGACCCACTGTCATTCGAGACCCACTGTCATTCGAGACCCACTGTCATTTCGAGCGTAGCCGAGAAATCTCTCGGGAAAGCGCCCCACTACACACGAACGCCCCAGAGAGATGCTCCATCCCCCTCAGCATGACACTCCATCCTGCCCATCCCTGTGAGTGAACGAAGCGGAGCGCGTAGGTGTAACCTCCCCGCGTGACGACGCAGCCGTCCTCCAACCAGCCTGAGACGCCCGCAACGGGTGCGGGCGCCCCCGCGCATCCCCTCCTGCGGATACTCTTCCAGCTCCACCTGCCCGCCATCGCACTCGGGTTCGGCATGGGGGCGACGGTCCCCGTCCTGCCGGAGTTCGCGCTGTCGTTCGGCGTGGGGCCGGAGAAGGCCGCCCTCGTGTTCGCGGCCACCATGCTTGGCGGGCTCACCGCCAGCATCCCCATCGGCTACCTGCTCGACAAGGTCGGACGGCGGCGCATCCTCATCCTCGGACCCGCGCTCACCGCCCTCTCCGCGTTCCTCACCGCTTCAGCCGGCACCTTCGAGGTGCTGCTCATCTACCGCTTCATCGGTGGATGGGGCACGCAGATGTGGACGCTCAGCCGGCTCACCATGATTGCCGACACCAGCTCCTCGGGCTCCCGCGGCCGCATGATCACGAGCCTCCTCGGCGTGCAGCATGTCGGCACGCTGGCCGGGCCGCTGGCAGGCGGGCTGCTGGCCGTGGCGTACGGCTTGGAGATCGCGTTCATCATCCAGGGCATCTTCGCCGTAGTCGCCATGGTCCCCGGTTTCTTCGCAAAGGAGACGATGCCGCAGGGCGAGCGCCGCCGCGGCGGAGGGACCGGAGCGTCCTCTCCCGCAGATAGCTTCTCTTGGAAGGCGCTCCTCGTTCACCCGATACCGGTCATGTTCCTCGCCCAGTGGCTCGGCATGACGGCGCGCGGCGGCATCGTCGCGGGCAACACCGTGTTCCTCTACGCCGCCTACGCCTACCAGGAAGCCGACCCAGCGACGCTCGGCATCCTGAGCAGCCTGATGGCGGGCGCGGGGATACCGCTCACCTTCGCCGCCGGGTACCTGATGGACCGCTTCGGGCGGAAGATATCCATCGTGCCCGGCCTCTTCCTGTTGGGCGCCGGAATGGCCTTCCTGGGCGTCACGTCATTCTTCGGGATGGGGTTCGGCTGGTTCATCGCCGGGTTCGTCGTCATGCAGACCATGAACAGCCTGCTCACCGGCTCATGGCAGGTCGTCGGCTCCGACCTCGCGCCTCCGGGCGGCAGGGGCCGATTCTTCGCTGTGGGGCGCACCGTCACGCAGGCGGGGTTCACGACCAATCCCGTGATCGTCTCTGTCTGCACGGCGCTCTCCGGTTTCACCCTTGCGCTGAGCGTCGTCGGCGCCGCCGGGATGCTCTCCTCAGTCGTCCTCGCCCTGTTCGTGCCCGAGACCCATAAGAGGTCCTCTCCTTCCAGCGGGAAGGAGTAGAGGGACGGGTGCCATCCGTAGGGGCGGTTCGCGAACCGCCCTACCCCACGCCCGGCTAAGGACCACGCAAGGCAGTCCCTATCCAGTCCATCCTGCACATCGATGTCCGTTGTCCGGGTTGTGACACGCGCCCCTTACGCCGTTGCCCTCTGACCGCGTACGCTGCATAACATGACCGTGTATCTGGCAGCGCCTATAGACCGCGTCTATACCTCAGCGCCCAGCTATAGACAGGATCTATGGGTCGGCTGCGGAATATTCGCTTTCCTTGGCGCCCTTGCGTCCTTGGTCGGCGGAAGCAGGCCACGGCCTTGGAAACACCCCCGACCAAGGGTGCCAAGAGTGCCAAACGAGGTCCCCGTTTCACTCGTAAGAAGCGCACCAAGAGTGCCAGAATTCTTCAGGGTTGGCACCCTTGGTCACACCCTGCCAGATTGCGCGGAACGATGCTGAAGCTATGGGCAGCCGTTGGGGCGCTCGCGGCGCTGGCAGCCGTCGGAGTCGCATGCGAGGGCGAACCCACCCCCACGCTCAGCCCCGGCCCCGTAGTCGACCCCGATGAGGCCGCCCACCTCCGCGAGATCGCCTTCGGCTACTGGGAGGCGTTCAACGCGTACGAACCCGACAGGGCGCTCGCCTACCTGGAGGACGAGTACCGCGCGCAGCGGGAGGAGGTGGTCCGCACGGAGATCGGCCGCATCGACCTCTTCAACGTGCAGCTCGGCGTGAGCGAGGAGGCCCCGCCCTGGGTCATCGAGGGCGGCAGGCGGGAGATGTACCTCACGATGAAGGAGCCGCTCGGCACGCGGCGCATCCGCATGGAGTTTCAGGACGTCGATGGCGAGTGGAAGATTACCTTCGCCCAGGAGGACGCGGCGTAGCCTCGCGCGCTTGAACGGCAAACCGGAACGGGAGTACAGTACGCCTACGAGAATGTAGGTACGCACGAGAGGTGCAACGATGCTCACACAGCAAGAGAACGACCTGCTCACGAGAGTCGGCCCCGGCACGCCGGGGGGCGAACTGCTCCGCCGCTACTGGCACCCCATCGCCATCGCCTCCGACCTCACGGACGAGCGGCCCACCAAGGCCGTCCGCGTCTTGAGTGAGGACCTCGTCCTCTTCAAGGACAAGTCCGGGCGGATCGGCCTCCTCGCCGACCACTGCGCGCACCGCAGCGCCTCGCTGGTCTACGGACGCGTCGAGGAGCGCGGCATCTCCTGCGCCTACCATGGCTGGCTGTACGACTGCGACGGCAACATCCTCGAGACTCCGCCCGAGAAGAACGAGGCGATCATGCGCTCCGTGAAGCAGACCGCCTACAAGGTGCAGGAGCACATCGGCCTCATCTTCGCCTACATGGGGCCCCTGCCTGCCCCGCCGATGGCCCCCTACGACACGATGTTCCGCAAGGACGGCAAGCGCATGGTGCGCTTCCACCCGCCGCTCAACTGCAACTGGTTCCAGGCCATGGAGAACTCGATGGACCCGGCCCACCTCCAGGTGCTGCACCAGGAGTTCACCGGCGGCGGCCGCCAGCCCGTTAACACGACGCGCGGCTTCACCGACGACGTGGAGCACTTCGAGTTCCACGTGACCGACTACGGCGGGCTGATGAAGAAGCGAACCTACAAGAACGGCATGGTGGACGAGCACCCCGTCCTCATGCCGAACATCCTGCGCCAGGGCTCCAGCACACAGTTCCGCACGCCCATAGACGACACGCACACCTGGCACCTTCGCATGCACTTCTACCCGAACGAGGACGGCAGCGAGGACCCGGACGCGTTCAACCCCGAGTTCAAGTTCGACCCGCCCATCAAGGAGGACCCGGACAAGGACCACCCCTTCACGCGGTTCATCCTGCGCGACGTCAACGCGCAGGACCAGATGGCATGGGAGACGCAGGGCCCCATCACCGACCGCACCGTCGAGCACCTCTCGTACTCGGACCGGGGCGTCGTGCTGCTGCGCCGCGTGATCAAGGAGCAGATCGAGCGCGTGCAGCGCGGCGAGGACCCCATCGGCGTCTTCCGCGACCCGAACCAGCCGCTCATCGACACGAACGTCGACGTGGGCATCGCTCAGATCGGGGCCAACCGCTCGCCGGACGCGCAGGTCGTCGCGAGCTAGAACTCGTCACTAAGGGAGCGGGCTAGAACGCCGCAAGCGCCGCGCCCGCTCCTGCCGCCAGCGCAACGACCGCCCAAGGCGGCACGCGCCAGAACGCCAGCAGCGCGAACGCGCCCACGGCCAGCGCGAAGTCCTCCGGCTTGCGCACCGCGCTCGTCCACACCGGGTCGTACAGCGCCGCAAGCAGCAGCCCGACAACCGCGGCGTTGATGCCCATAAGCGCCCGCCGCACCTGGACGAGGCCCCGCAGCCGCTCCCAGAACGGCAGCACGCCGACCACCAGGAAGAACGATGGCAGGAACACGGCCCCCAACGCCAGCAGCCCGCCCACCCATCTCGGAGCCACCTCCTCCATCGCCGCGCCCAGGTACCCCGCGAACGTAAACAGCGGCCCCGGCACCGCCTGCGCCGCCCCATACCCCGCGATGAACTCATCCCTCGTCACCCAACCCGGCGGCACGACCTCCGCCTCCAGCAACGGCAGCACAACGTGCCCCCCACCGAACACCAGCGACCCCGCACGGTAGAAGCTGTCAACAACAGCCAGCGCCCCATTGTCGACGACCCGCGCCGCAACCGGCAGCGCGATGAGCAGCGCGAAGAACGCCAGCAGCGCGGCAATCGCGAGCCACGGCGTACCGCGCTGCCCGTCCGGCTGTTGGGGCTGGGGAGTGTCAGCACGCAGCAGCGCCAGTCCCACCAACCCTCCACCGGCAATGACGGCGAGTTGCGCAGCGATGCCCGGTGCGGCCAGCAGCGCGATTGCCGCAAGCGCCGCTATCGTCACGCGGGGCCTGTCCGGCGCAAGCGTCCGCGCCATGCCCCACAGCGCCAGCGCGACCACGGCGACGGCAACGACCTTCAGCCCGTGCAGCCAGCCCGCGTCGGTCTGGTCGCCGAGCGACTGCACGCCATAGGCGAACAGGATGAGCGCAGCGGCGGATGGCAGAGTGAAGGCGAGCCACGCGGCGAAGCCGCCCAGCAGTCCCGCGCGCCGGATGCCGATGGCTATCCCCAGCTGGCTGCTCGCAGGGCCGGGCAGGAACTGGCAGAGCGCCACGAGTCCCGCGAACGTGTCCTCGTCCAGCCAGCGCTTGCGGACAACGTACGCCTCGCGGAAGTAGCCGATGTGCGCGACGGGGCCGCCGAACGAGGTGAGGCCTAGCCACCCGGCGGTGAGCAGCACCTCCCAGACGCGGCGCATCTGCGGCCTACATCGTCTCAGGCGCGCTCATGCCCATCAGCGCGAGCGTACGGGCGAGCGCGACGCGCGCGGCCTCGGTCAGCTTGAGGCGCGCCTTCATCAGCGGCGCGTCCGCCGGATCGGACGAGAGTACACGGCAATGGTCGTAGAACCAGTGGAATGCGGTGGCGAGGTCGACCGCGTAGTGCGGCAGCGAGTGCGGCGCGAGCGTGACCGCGATCGAGTCCACGATCTCCGGCAACTGCAGCATCTTCCGCACAAGCGCAAGCTCGGCGGGGTCGGTCAGCAGCGCGGTATCGCCGTCGTCCCAGGCGACGCCGCGCTCAGCAGCCTGCCGGAGAATGCCCGCGATACGAGCATGCGCGTACTGGACGTAGTAGACCGGGTTCTCGCTCGACTCCTTCTTCGCGAGTTCGAGGTCGAACTCCATCTGGCTCTCGGCTGCGCGTGCGAGGAAGAAGTAGCGGCAGGCATCCGCGCCCACCTCGTCCACCAGGTCGCCGAGAGTGACGATATTGCCGGAGCGCTTGGACGCGCGCACGATGTCGCCACCGCTCTTCAGCGTCACGATCTGGCCGATGAGGATAGTGAGACGGTCGGGGTCGAGGTCGAGGGCCTGCATGACCGCCTTCATGCGCGGCACGTGGCCCTGGTGGTCGGCGCCCCAGATGTTGATGACGCGGTCGAAGCCCCGCCGCCCGAACTTGTCACGGTGGTAGGCGATGTCGGATGCAAAGTAGGTCGGCGCTCCCGTGCTGCGCACGATGACGTTGTCCTTCTCGTCGCCAAGCGCAGTGGAGGTGAACCATTCCGCGCCGTCACGCACCGCGGTGTAGCCGCGCTCGCGGAGGAGGGCCATCGTCTCTTCGTACTGCCCGTCGGCATAGAGGTCGCGCTCGCGGAACCAGACGTCGAAGTCGACGCCGATTCGTTCGAGGTCGGCGCGTATCACGTCCAGCATGCGATTGAGGGCTTCCTCGCCGAGCTCGGCTGTCGCCTCACCCGCGTCCATCTCGAGGTAGTGCGGGCCATGGCGCTCGGCCAGTTCCTCACCGACTTCCACGAGGTAGGCGCCCTGATAGCCGTCCTCCGGCAGCGGGACGTCCGTCCTGCCGAGCGCCTCCGCGTACCGCGCGAATACAGAGCGGTAGAACAGCTCCATCTGGTTGCCCGCGTCGTTCACGTAGTACTCACAGGTGACATTGAACCCAGCGGCTGCGAGCGCACGCGCAAGCCCGCTGCCCAGCACAGCGCCGCGAGCGTGGCCTACGTGCACCGGGCCGGTGGGGTTCACGCTCACGAACTCGACCTGCACTCGCCTGCCCTCGCCGATCTCCACGTTGCCGAACGTCTCGCCTGCGGAGCGGATCGCCTCCACCTGCGCGCGCAGCCAGTCATCGCTCAGGTGGAAGTTCACGAACCCCGGCGGAGCGGCGGAGACCTCGCCGATGGGGTCTCCGTGTTCAGCATTCCGCATGAGAGCGTCCGCGAGTGTCTGCGCTATCTCCAGCGGTGGGCGTTTGGCGGCCTTGGCGACACGCAGGGGAAGGCCCGAGGCAAAGTCGCCGTGGCCGGCCTTCTGTGGACGCTCCACCAAACCTGACTGGGGCAGGTCGAACGGGGGGAGCGCGCCGGTGCGTTGCGCTTCGTCGATGGCGTCGCGCAGGCGTGCAGCGATGAGGTCTCGGACGAGCATAGGACATTCATGATACCAGCGCTCGGCGGCAAACTGGCCAGCCTTAGCGTTGTCGGACTCGGTGGGGATGCGCTACGCTCCTGCGACTCGGAGAGCGGAGGTTATGCCGATGACCATCCTGCGTATCCTGTCCTACCGTCGCCCCCCTCTGATCCTTGCCGTATCCGGTCTTCTCGCGCTGGCGTTCTTCGTTGCCCAGCCCGCTGTCGCGCGCGCCGCTGATGTCGCATCAGAGACGGCGTTCGTTCTCAACACGTTCGCGTTCCTCGTCTGGGGCGCCCTGGTGATGTGGATGGCCGCCGGGTTCACGATGCTGGAGGCCGGTTCGGTCCGCACCAAGAACGCCTCCATGATCTGTATGAAGAACATCGGCCTCTACTCCATCGCAGGGCTGGCCTACTTCTTCGTTGGGTACAACCTGATGTACGTCGACATCGTCGGAGGCGTCATCGGCTCGTTCAACCTCCTCTACGGACCGTCCGCCAGCGAGGTGGCGTTGCTCGCCGGGGAAGGTGATGCGGCTGCGGTCCTCGAGGAGAGCAGCTACTCGGTGATGTCGGACTGGTTCTTCCAGATGGTGTTCGTGGCAACCGCCGCCTCCATCGTGTCCGGCGCGCTGGCAGAGCGGGTCAAGATGTGGTCTTTCTTCATCTTCACGCTCCTGCTGACCGGGTTCATCTACCCCGTAGTAGGAGCGTGGACGTGGGGCGGCGGATGGCTCGCAGAGATGGGATTCCAGGATTTCGCGGGCTCGACCATCGTGCACAGCACCGGGGGCTGGGCCGCGCTGGCAGGCATCCTCGTCGTCGGGCCGAGGCTCGGGAAGTTCGGGCGCGACGGCAAGGCGAGGCCGACGCCACCCTCAAACACCATCGCGGTGACGCTGGGCGTGTTCATACTCTGGCTCGGCTGGTTCGGCTTCAACGGCGGGTCGCAACTCGCGCTGGCGAGCGCTGTGGACGCGGTGGCGATGAGCATCGTGATAGTGAACACGAACCTCGCGGCGGCGGCAGGCGTCATCACGGCCATACTGGTCTCGCGCTGGATTCTCGGACGCATAGACCTCTTCGCCGCATTGAACGGCGCTATCGCCGGGCTCGTCTCGATCACCGCCGGACCCGACATCGTCGACCACTACTGGGCGATCATCATCGGGGCGATCGGTGGACTGATCGTTGTTGCCGGTCTCAAAGTGCTGGAGACAGTGAAACTGGACGACGTCGTCGGCGCGGTGCCCGCGCACCTGTTCGCCGGCATCTGGGGAACGCTCGCCGCCTCCATCGCAGCCGGAGCGCAATTCCACGTGCAACTCATCGGCGTGCTGGCAGTCGGGGCGTTCGTTTTCCCCGTTTCCTGGCTGCTCTGGATGGCGTTCAGGGCAACTCTGGGCGCGCGTGTGTCGTACAACATCGAACGGCTGGGCCAGGACATCGGTGAGCTGGGGATGGAGGCGTACCCTGAGTTCGTGTTGATGCCGGAGCCGCACGACGAGGACTGACGCGCCGGGCAGAGCCACGGACTATACTGCAGCAACACACGGCAAGAGGAGGCGCAACCTATGCTGGTTGACCTGGTACACACCAAGACGAGCGACGACGTTACCCTGAGCGGCATCGTGCTGGAGCCGGAACAGCCCCGGACGAACCTGCTCGTGGACGCGATGGTGATGGTGCACGGCTCCGCCGGCAACTTTTACCTCTCGCCCTCCAACCCGCGCGCCGCGAAACTGCGCGACATGGGCATCCCCACCGCGCTCTTCAACACGCGCGGCCACGACGTGGTGGGCGGACGCGCTGGAAAGGTGCGCACCGGCAACGTCTACGAGTTGCTCTCCGAGACCCACCTGGACCTGAAGGCGATGGTGGCGTTCATGGTGGATCGCGGATACGAGCGCGTCGGTATCTGGGGCAGCAGCCTTGGCGCAGTGCGCGTCGTGCTCGCGCAGGCGAAGAACCAGGACCCGAACGTCGCCGCCGTCATTTCCCTTGCGCCGCTGCGCTTCTCCCACGAGTACTACTCGGCGTGCGAGATGGGCGAGGAGCACCTGCGGAACTACGAGGCCGCGAAGGCGCTCGTTGCCGACGGGCGCGGCCTCGAGATCATGTTCGTGGACTTCCCCAACCCCGGCGCGTACTTCTCAGCCGAAGTCTACCTGGACCGCCACTGCTCCGAGCACTACGACATCACGAAGGCGCACACGAACGAAATCGAGTGCCCACTGCTCATCCTCACCGGCACCCAGGAGCAGCACCCCCGCATGCGCGACGCAGGCCGCGACATGGCCGCGCTCTGCGAGGGCATGGACAACGTGACATGGGTGCACCTGGAGGGCGGCGACCACGGCTGGCACAACAAGGAGGACGACCTCTTCCGCGTCGTGCCTGAGTGGCTGGGCGTCAAGACGGCCGTAACTGCGAGTTAGGGTCTACTCCTCGTCGTCTTCGTCGGTGAGGCCATCGCCGAGCAACTCAGGCGAGGCCACTGCCGCCATCTCACGGTCGACCTCTTGGGCGACCTCCCGTACAAGAGGGATAACCGCTTGGCTGAGCCTGACAACGGTGTTGACCATCCAGTCACCGGTCTGTGCGAGTGTCTCTTCGGAATCGCTGATGCTTCTCCCGGGAAGGTAGGCTGCTATTCGGCTGGACTTGTATCCATCAAGTCTCTCCCATCCAAACGGCTCCCCGAATGCTTCTTCGATATGCTCATTTGAGCGGAGACGATCGAAGATTGCCTTGTTCCTCCTCCTATCCGTGCTGCTTAACCACAGCCCTGCTCGTGCGTCTTTCTTGGAGAAGGCAACTTCGTAAACGACATCCTTCACCCCCGGGTAAAAGTACATCCAACTGTCCTTACTGGGCTTATGCGCACTAGTGAGTTTGTAATCATCGCGTAGCCTGTCCACAATATCCTGCCAGAACGCTTGGTACTTTTGTCGGACCGGGCTCAGTCGGGCATCGCTGCCATTACTAACCCGAGTCTTCCGAAATTCGTTGGGGCGCGCGACGACTTCAAAGAGGGGTGCTGCAGGCGAGTCGCCAATCCGCACCGCCCTAATGACAACACCGTAGAATTCGGTCCCTTCGCCCGTGCGCTGATTGAGCCAATCGAGTGCCTGCCGGTGCTCATCACGAAACTCCCGGACGACCCACACCATCACGTCAGCGTTGTAACCGGCGGCGTAGGTGAGCACCTTGCCCAGATGGTCGTGGTTCGTTGCTTCCAACTGGTTCTCGATGACGACGTCGCGGTTCTCGTTGACGTCTTTGGCGAGGATGTCAACGGAGAATGAGCCGACGGGCGCCTCCTGCTGAACGAACTCAAGATCAATGCCTAGCGCTTCGCCTAGTCCGTCCAGATTCTCAGCGAGCCACGGCGTGAAGTCCGCGGCCTCATTGGGCCAGACCTCGCGCAGGTCTACAGTCATGAGCCGGGCTACATTTCTCATGTCCCCTACCCCCAGGGCAAGTTCGTGTGGAGCACTATCCTACATCCCGAACCTTGCTGACCCCATCCTCAACAAGACATGGCGTTCGCCAAGCCGTCCTGTGAGCTAACCCCGAGACGTCAGGAACCTCGATGCGTCCTGACGGGTTTGAGCATCCGCCCTGGAGTTGGCGATGATGGTCAGCGCATCACGGCCCCGTCCTGCGCTGATGATGCGCCGCGCTCCGCTTACCCGGCTCCGGCAGGCGCTGGCTGGGTATCCTTCCGCTTCTTCGATCTCTGCTGCAACGGCTTCGTTCGAGAGCGACGGGTCGCAGAACTGCCTGAACCAGGTGATGAAGCATCTCCTGCCCACCGAGTTCAGTGTTCGGATCAGTTGCTGCTCGTTCATGATTCCTGGCCTCCACCCCTGCGCAAGTCGTGAGGATGCTCTATCCTACACGCCGATGACAGCCGACCCCACCCTCTACCGCCAGGCGTGGCGCAGGTTCCCGACCGGCGTCAGCGTCGTGACCACGCGCTCGCCCGACGGCGCGCCCTACGCCACGACTGCGAACGCACTGCTCTCCGTGGCGCTCGACCCGCCGCTGTTGCTGCTGAGCGTCGCGACAGGTGGAAACACGTGCGACTACCTCCGCCGCGAGGGGTGCTTCGGGGTGAACTTCCTGCGCGGAGATCAGGCCGAGGTGGCTGATTTCTATGGTCGAGCCGCACCCGAGGAGCGCCGGATACTGCCCGAGGCACACACGACGCACGGGAGCGGCGTCGCACTGCTGGACGAGGCGCTGGTCGGCATGATCTGCCACATCGAGCAGGCTGTGGAGGCAGGCGACCACACGCTGTTCGTCGCGGCAGTCGAGCACGTGGAGGTTCGGGAAGGCGGCGCCCTCCTCTTCCACGAAGGGCAGTACGGCAGCGCCGGGTAGCGCGCGCTACATGTCCCAGTACGCGAAGCCCATCCCGCACGGCGACGCGAAGACCGGCACGTAGTCCAGCACCACGCCCGCCTTGCCATCAGCGACACCCGCTGCAGCCACCCAGTTCCGCGTCTCACCCGTGCCGCTCCCGATGCCGGTGTACATTCCCGTGCCGCCGTCGACCCAGCGGGCGGTCTTCGGGCCGTAATCCGCCGGGGGCGTTGCGCCCTCCGCGTCGAATGCCTCCGCCATCGCTTTAGCGTCACCCGTGGGGATGTAGGAGAGGATGCGCTCGTCGAACTCGGTGTTGAGCCACGAGGTGGGGCTGCCCGGCGTGTGCCACAGACCGCCCGAGCCGAGGACGGCGACGCGCAGGTCCAGCGGCGACGCCTCGATCACCTCACGCACTGCCCTGCCGAGGCGGTAGCAGCGGTTGGCCGACGGCTGTGGCCCGAAGTAGCAGTTCAGGAAGAACGGGATCATCGGGATGTCGAAGTCCGGGACGATCCGGGTGAAGGGACGCATGAACGCGTGGCCCATACCGTGCTCCTTGTTCGGAACCTCGAAGCTGAACGAGATGTCGAAGTCGCGGTGGGTGAGTCCGACCGCGAGTTCCTGTGCGAGCTGCGGGTTGCTCTGCACTTTCACCCACGTCTCGGGCGTCTTCTCGCGCCAGCCTCGCTGCTCGCCGGGGATGAAGCCCGTCCGCGCGCTCGTGCGATAGCCCTCGAACTCGTCGCCGACGAAGATACCGAACGCCGGGAAGTTGTCCAGCCCGAAGAGCTCCTGCTGGTCGTCACCGAAGACGAGGATGACATCCGGTTTGGCCTCCTCCATCTTCTGCCGCAGCGCCTCGAACGCATCCATGCAGCGCTTATGCTGCGCGGCGTTCTCCTCCTCGGACATGACGGGGTTGTCGGTCAGCGGCGGACGGGCGGCCCGCACCTGGTTCCACAGGTGCGGTTCCATGAAGAGGAAGGGCGAGTGGGAGCAGGCCTCGACGAGCACGATCTCTGCCATTGGTGGCCTCCTTGATGCCGTCCTTGCGAGAGACGGCGGACGCGATGCGGCTACTTTACTCCACAACAGCACGTTGTGGCGGAGGGAGTGGGATTCGAACCCACGGTACCGTCGCCGGCACAGCGGTTTTCAAGACCGCCGCCTTAGACCGCTCGGCCATCCCTCCGCGTCGTAACGGCCTGCTTCACAGGGTATCGCTTATCACGATTGCAAATGCAATTGCAAACCAAACTGCAAAGGTAAGGTCTGCTCCGTCACTCCCCCATCATCATAGCAGCGCAAGCGTGCGCGCCTTCCTTGGCCTGCGGGGCGATATGGCCTACGTCCGGGTCCATGGCATTGCTGTCGACGCGGCCAAGGACTCAAGAGCCTCGTGCACATGACGTACTGCCCCTTTGACTTCGCCTTCGGTAGTGAATCGTCCGAAGCAAAAGCGAATTGAGGACTCCGCCTGTGCTGAACTGAGCTCATGGGCCACACCACTACTCCTCCGCGCTTTCACCAAGAGTCCCCTCACATCTGACCCGCTATCGTCAAGAGCGCTCGACTCCATCCGCACCGGAGACGTGGGATAATGGGGCCTGCGAGGACGCTCATGGTGTACGACTTCTACGAACATCCCATACTCAACTCGCCCTACGAGTACCCGGCGAAGCACTGGGAGCTCGATGCGGTGGGTCAGCCGACCCAGCAGGTCATCGAGAGCCGGCGCGGCGCAGAGTTCATCACGCCCATCCCCAAGCCGAAAAAGCAGAAGGCGGTAAAGAGCCAGCAGCAGTTCGTCTTCGACGAGGGGAAGGGACTGTCCACGGCGGAGCAGCAGTACGACGTCACGGCGGCGGTGAACGAAATCCGTGGCCATGTCGACCAGTGGCGCAACCTGCCCAACCCCAACGATTGGGGCGTGACGCACACAACCGCCAGGCTGCTACAGCATTGGCGGAGCCATCAGTTCAGCGACATCCGTCCCTTTTTCTGCCAAGTGGAGGCAGTCGAGACCGCCATCTGGCTCACCGAGGTCGCACCCAGGTTGGGTGAGACCGGCAAACGCATTCTGGAACGCCTTGCCAGCGCCAACAACGACGCCAACCCCGAGCTCTCTCGCCTGGCCTTGAAGCTGGCCACCGGCGCCGGCAAGACCACAGTCATGGCCATGATCATCGCATGGCAGACCATCAACGCCGTGCGTCAGCCCAACAGCAGGCGCTTCACGCGTGGCTTCCTCGTGGTGGCCCCGGGCATCACCATCAAGGACAGGCTGCGGGTGCTGCAGCCCAACGATCCGGACAGCTACTACGCCAGCAGGGAACTGGTGCCGAAGGACATGCTCGGGGACCTCAACCACGCGAGCATCGTCATCACGAACTATCACGCGCTCCGGCGGCAGGACCGCGTGGGGCTGTCCAGCGGCGGGCGCGCCCTTCTCCAGGGCAGGGGGTCGAACCTGAGCACCCTGGAGACCGAGGGCCAGATGGTCCAGCGGGTCATGCCCGGCCTCATGGGGATGAAAAACATCTGGGTGCTGAACGACGAAGGGCACCACTGCTACCGTGAAAAGCCGGGCGAGGACGCCGAGGGTGACCTGAAGGGTGACGACAAGAAGGAGGCCGACAAGAACAACGAGGCGGCGCGCGTCTGGATATCGGGGCTGGAGATCGTCAAGAACAAGCTTGGTGTCGGGCAGGTCGTGGACCTCTCGGCCACTCCCTTCTTCCTGCGGGGTTCCGGTTATGCCGAGGGGACCCTGTTCCCCTGGACGGTCAGCGACTTCTCCCTCATGGACGCCATCGAGTCAGGCATCGTCAAACTGCCCCGCGTGCCCGTGGCCGACAACATCCCCGGCGGAGACATGCCCAAGTACCGCGTCCTGTGGGAGACCATCCGGGGCGACATGCCGAGGGCGGGACGCAGCAAAACGAAGGGGGAGCTCGATCCGCTCAGCCTGCCGGTGCAGTTGCAGACCGCGCTGCAGGCGCTCTACGGGCACTACGAGAAGGTCTACGAGGCATGGGAACGAGAGAATGTCCCGGTGCCACCCTGCTTCATAGTGGTCTGCAACAACACTTCCACGTCCAAGTTGGTCTACGACTACGTCTCCGGCTTTCACCGCGAGAACGCCGACGGCTCCAAGACCTTGGAGTGGGGGCGCCTTCCGCTGTTCCGCAACTCCGACGAGTACGGCAACCCGTATGCGGTCCCGCGCACGGTGCTGATCGACAGCACGCAGCTGGAGTCCGGAGAGGCGCTGGACAGAGAGTTTCGCAGCGCGGCCGCCGAGGAGATAGACCGCTTTCGAAGAGAACGTGTCGACCGCACCGGCGACCCGCGCGATGGGGAGAACATCTCCGAGCAGGACCTGCTCCGGGAGGTCATGAACACCGTCGGCAAGGAAGACCGCCTCGGGCAGTCCATCCGCTGCGTTGTGTCCGTCTCGATGCTCACCGAGGGTTGGGACGCCAACACCGTGACGCACATTCTCGGGGTCCGGGCCTTCGGGACGCAGCTCCTCTGCGAGCAGGTGGTTGGCCGCGCCTTGCGCCGCCAGTCCTACGATCTGAACGACGAAGGCCTGCTTGACGTCGAGTACGCCGACGTGCTCGGCGTGCCGTTCGACTTCACCGCGAAGCCCGTCGTCGTCAAGCCTGCGCCGCCCCGACGGACCGTCCAGGTCAGGGCTGTCCGGCCCGACCGCGACCATCTCGCCATCGAGTTCCCCAGGGTGTCGGGCTACCGCATCGACCCGCCCAAAGAGGAGCTCTCGGCCACGTTCACCGACGACTCATACCTCGTGCTGACGCCGGACCTCGTCGGCCCTTCGACTACGAGGAACGAAGGCATCATCGGCGAGGGTATCGACCTCAACCTCGTTCACACCGGCGACCTCAGGCGCTCCACCCTCTTGTTCCACCTCACACAGCGCCTGCTCTACACCAAGTGGCGCGACCCCAACGAGGAACCCAGGCTCCACCTGTTCGGGAGGTTGAAGGCGATCGTAAGGCAATGGATGGACAACTACCTCGTGTGCAAAGGAGGGACCTACCCTGCCCAGCTCATGTACCAGGACCTGGCGGACAGGGCGTGTGAGATCGTCACCGCGGCCATCACCAACAGCCACTCGGACGAGTACCCCGTCAAGGCCCTGCTGGACCCGTTCAACCCATCCGGCTCGACCGCGCACGTGAACTTCACGACGTCCAGGGCCGGCCGCTGGGAAACGGACGCCCGCAAGTGCCACGTCAACTGGGCTGTGCTCGACAACAGCGACTGGGAAGCTGAGCTCTGCCGAGTAGTCGAGGCCCATCCCAGGGTCATGGCCTACGTGAAGAACAACGGCCTGGGGTTCGAGGTCCCCTACCGCTCCGGCTCCAACGCCCGCACATACATACCGGACTTCATCGTCCGGGTGGACGACGGGCGCGGCGAGGACGACCCGCTCAACCTAGTTGTGGAGATCAAGGGCTATCGCAACGAGGATGCCAAGGCCAAGAAGCTCTTCATGGACACCTACTGGGTGCCCGGCGTGAACAACCTCGGCCGGTATGGCCGCTGGGCGTTCGCCGAGTTCACGGACGTCTTTGACATCGAGGCCGAGTTCGACAGCTTGATACAGGCACACATCGGGGAACAGGAACTGCCCGACTACGGCGCCATGGACTTCAAGGAGTTGCTGGCTGCCGCTCCCCTGGAGGGAGTCGACCTTGCCAGGCAGCGGCACTTCCCACGGGACATCGCCTTTTGATGTTCCTGCTGGATACCAACGTCGTCTCGGAGGTCAGGAAGAGAAGACGGTCCGACGCCAATGTCTCCAACTGGTACGCCGGAGTCGATGAGTCGGCGCTCTTCATCAGCGCGCTCACCCTCGGCGAGATCCGCAGGGGCATAGAGCTTGCCCGCCGGCGAGGCGACGCCGGCGAGGCGGAGATCCTGGAGGAATGGCTGCGGACCATTACCGAGAGGTTCTCGGACCGTATACTCAGCGTCGACGCTGACGTGGCGGATACATGGGGCCGGATGTCCGCCATTCGACCTGCTTCCGTGCCCGATGCCCTGCTGGCAGCCACGGCCAGCGTGCACGACATGACCTTGGTAACGCGAAACGTTGCAGACGTTGAAGGATTGGGCGTCCACGTGCTCGATCCCTTCAGCCCACCCCCGGCTTGACGGGGATAGTCCACTGGAGAGGGAACGACGCTATGGCCACTACACGAGGCAACAAGCGCAAGTCGGTCGAGGCCCTGACCCACGGCGAGGCCCGACGCCGCAACCTGCCCTCCGCCGAGCATCAACCGCTGATGCGGGAGGAGGAGAGGAGCCCCGTTCGCGTCGCCTTCGAGCGCCGCAACCGCGACCTCGACCCCCAACTTGTCTGGCGCGGCAAGGACGAACAGGACGAGACCGGTCTCGAGGTCAACGCCCCGCCCCTCTACATCCAGGAGCGCGTCCACCCCAAGGCGCTCATCGACGACCTGATCCGCCAGTCCCGCAACGGCCACGAGCCCGACGAGTACCAGACTGATATGTTCGCCGACTTCAACGGCCTGCCTTCCGAGGACGCCAGGACCGAGTTCTACCAGCACGACGCCAACTGGTCGAACCGCATGATCCTCGGCGACAGCCTGCAGGTGATGGCGTCGCTTGCAACGCGCGAGGGACTACGGGGCAAGGTGCAGTGCATCTACGTCGACCCGCCCTACGGCATCCGGTTCAACTCCAACTTCCAGTGGTCCACCACGAGCCGGGACGTCCGCGACGGCAACCGTGAGCACATCACACGCGACGCAGAGCAGGTCAAGGCCTTCCGCGACACGTGGCGCGATGGCATTCACTCCTACCTCTCCTACCTGCGCGACCGCTTCACCGTTGCCCGTGACCTCCTTGCGGACAGCGGCAGCATCTTCGTCCAGATCGGGAACGAGAACGTCCACCGCGTCCGCGCAATGATGGATGAGGTATTTGGCGACGAGAATCACGTAGCGAGTGTTATCTTTAGAAAAACCACCGGAAAAGCTGGAGTGTCCCTAGATAACACATATGATGTAGTAATTTGGTTTGCCAAGAAAAAGGACGTCGCGAAGCACCGAGAACTATTCTTTAGGAGAAGAGTAGAAGCCGACCAGAATTTCCGTTACGACTTCTCTAATTCTGGCCAACTGTTGCCCGCAAGTGAAACCCGTACAGGCTAGCCCGGATGAATCCAATGACGTCGCAGTCGGCAAGTTCTACGACCTTATTTGAGTACAACTATAGTGGGCGCAATTTCATCCCCGGGAAGGGAGGATGGAAAACTAACGTCACCGGTATGGAACGGCTCCGCAAGGCCAATAGACTGACTTTCTCGGGTCAGACGCTAGGATTCATACGTCCATTTGAGGACTATCCATATCAGGCATTCAACGATATTTGGGACGACACACGTCAATCCGGCTTTGGGGACGAAAAACTGTATGTAGTTCAGACCGGAAGCCGCGCAATAGAGCGCTGCATCCTCATGGCCACCGACCCCGGTGACCTTGTGCTCGACCCAACGTGCGGGAGCGGAACTACGGCGTATGTGGCGGAGCAGTGGGGGCGGCGCTGGATCACTATCGACACCAGCCGTGTCGCCCTCGCATTGGCCCGTGCCCGCATCATGGGCGCCCGGTATCCGTATTACCTTCTGACCGATAGCAGAGAGGGGCAAGCCAAGCAGGCGGAGATCGAGCGCAGGGCTTCCTCGGAGTCCCCTGCCTATGGCAACGTTCGCCAGGGGTTCGTCTACGAGCGTGTGCCGCATGTCACTTTGCGGGCCATTGCCAACAACACGGAGATCGACGTGATCTGGGAGGAGGCGCAGCAGGAGTTGGAGCCGCTGCGGGAGGAGTTGAACCGCGTCCTCGGGCAGTCGTGGGAGGAATGGGAGATACCCCTCGACCCAGGGGAGAAGTGGAGTGAGAAAGCACGGCAGCTGCACGCCGCATGGTGGGAGCGTCGCATCGCCCGCCAGAAGAAGATCGACGCCTCCATTGCAGCCAAGGCGGAGTATGAGCACCTGTACGACAAGCCCTACGAGGACCGGAGCAAGGTGCGGGTGGCCGGGCCGTTCACTGTTGAGAGCATCTCGCCGCACCGCGTCCTGGGCGTGGACGAGAACGGGGACGTGATGGACGGCCTCGCCGAGGGCAAGGCAGGCTTCGCCGTCTACGACTTCGGCCAGATCATGCTGGAGAACCTGAAGACCTCCGGCGTCCAGCAGGCGCACCGGGAAGACAGGATAGAGTTCACGTCCCTCAACCCGTGGCCCGGCCGGCTCGTGTGCGGCGAGGGCGTCTACACCGAGGGCAATGGGGAGGATGGCATCGGGCGGCGCGCCGCCATCTTCATCGGGCCGGAGTTTGGCACCGTCTCCCGCCCCGACCTCGTGGAGGCGGCGCGCGAGGCCGCGGACGGCGGGTTCGACGTCCTGATCGCCTGCGCCTTCAACTACGAAGCGCACACCACGGAGTTCGAGAGTCTGGGCCGGGTCCCCGTGCTGAAGGCGCGCATGAACGCCGACCTGCACATGGCGGACGCACTGAAGAACACCGGCAAGGGCAACCTCTTCGTCATCTTCGGCGAGCCGGACATCGACATCCTCGACGCGGACGACGACCAGGTGCAGATGAGGGTCAACGGCGTGGACGTGTTCCACCCCAACACGGGCGAGGTGCGCAGCGACGGACCGGACGGCATCGCCTGCTGGTTCATCGACACCGACTATAACCAGGAGGCGTTCTTCGTCCGCCACGCCTACTTTCCGAGCACGAGCAACGACCCCTACCGGTCGCTCAAGACGACGCTGAAGTCTGAGATCGACCAGGAAGCGTGGGAGAGCCTGCGCAAGACCGTTTCGCGCCCGTTCCCCAAGCCTGAGTCAGGCCGCATCGCCGTCAAGGTCATCAACCACCTGGGCGACGAAGTGCTCAAGGTGTTCAGGGTGGGGTAGCGCAAATGGAGTTTCATTCAGACATAGAGGATCACGTCGGACTTCCGGTAGAAGTCACCGATGAAATCATTCAGGTGTGCCGAGAGAAAGGGGTATTCGGCCCTCTGTTGTTCGATCTCTACAAGGAAACCGGCAGGCTGCTTACCGTAACCAGCGCCGCCTGCATAGGATATCCAGGTGATGCGATCAGGTTGCCAAGGAACCAGGCCATTTGCGCAGGATTGCTGGTTCGGGTATCGAAGTTGATGACTTCGGTTGTCAAGTTGTCCTCAGCTATTGAGCATGGGGAAACCGTTCAAGCCTTGAACAGGTGCATCATCGAATCTATCGTCAATGTTCGGTACCTGCTCCTCAAGGATTCTGAGGAAATATATGACAGGTTTGTAAAGAATGGCCTCAGGCCCGAGAGGGAACTGTACGACATCATTCACGAGAACATGCAGTTAAGGGGTGGGAAACAACTTGCTATAGAAGCGAGTATGTTGAAGTCGATTTTGAGCAAGTGTGAACTATCCGGAATTCATATTGACGAGATTAACCCTAAAGCTGGTAGCTGGGGTGGCAGTTTCGAAAGTAGAGTGAGGGCGTTGGGATTCGACGAGAGTGCGTATACGATCATGCAAGGAATACCTTCCCACGCAATTCACGGGACTTGGATGGATCTGCTCAATAATCACTTGCTCAAGAATGAGGAGGGTTTTGAACCTAATCTCGACCATACGAAGACTGACGGTGAACTTCTGATGCCAGTAGCATTCCTATCGGTAGAGGCTGCCAAGGAATATGTTGACAGGTACTTAGGGCGTCAGCTCGCCGGAACGCTCTACGAGCGGTTAGAGAGTGTCCAGGCGCGTCTAGCGATGGTCGGGGCTGCTACAGAAGACTGGCGGATTGTGGATGAGGTCCACAAGGCAACTGGGGATTGAGCAAGTGCAGTTCCGGATCGCCGATACGTTCACGACCAGCCTTGCGCGGCTGAACGGCGACGCGCAGAAGGCCGTCAAGACCACGGCGTTCGACCTCCAAGTCGACCCAACGCGTCCGGGCTTCCAACTGCACAGGCTCGACGGCGCGCGGGACCCCAACTTCCGGTCTGTCCGCGTCAACCTCGACATCCGGATAATCGTCCACCAGGCGCAGGACAGCTTCATGCTCTGCTACGTCGACCACCACGACGACGCCTACAGGTGGGCCAGGGGCAGGAAGCTGGAGACCCATCCCAGGACCGGCGCTGCCCAGTTGGTCGAGATGCGGGAGACCGTTCAGGAGATTCCCGTCCCCGTCTACGTGCCCGTGGCGCAGGAAGCGCCACCCAGGCCGCTGCCGTTCGCCGGTCTGACGGACGATCAGTTATTGGGCTATGGAGTGCCCGCCGAGTGGCTGCCTGACGTCCATGCCGCCGATGAGGACGCCGTTCTCGACCTCGCCGCCCACCTGCCCGGTGAGGCCGCCGAAGCGCTGCTGGAGTTGGCCACCGGCGGCACGCCGCAGGCACCCGCCACGGCGCCCGTGGGCATCGACCCGTTCGAACACCCGGACGCTCAGCGGCGCTTCCGGACCATGCGGGACGCGGAAGAGCTGGAGCGGGCGCTGGACTTCCCGTGGGAGAAGTGGGCCGTCTTCCTCCACCCGGCCCAGCGTACGATCGTCGAGAGGGACTTCTCCGGTCCAGCCAAGGTGTCGGGTTCGGCGGGCACGGGGAAGACCATCGTTGCGCTTCACCGTGCGGTCCACCTGGCCCGCGCGAACCCCGACGCCAGGGTGCTGCTCACCACCTTCTCGCAACCCCTCGCCAACGCCCTGCGCGACCGCCTCCATGTCCTCGTCACCTCCGAGCCGCAGCTTGCGGAGCGGGTCGAGGTCTACGCCATTGACGCCCTCGCGGAGAGACTGTACCGGCTCAACGTCGGCGCTCCCTCCTTTGCTTCGGCGGAACAGGTCCGTGCGCTGATTGAGGAGGCGGCAGCCAACGTTGAAGACAACAGGTTCTCGCAGGCCTTCATGCTGGCCGAGTGGGAGCAGGTCGTCGATGCGTGGCAGTTGGATACATGGGACGCCTATCGCGATGTTCCCCGGCTCGGCCGCAGGCGCAGCCTGCCGGAAGGCCAGCGGCGCATCCTCTGGTCGGTGTTCGAGCACGTGCGGTCCGGACTTCAAGAACAGGGCCTCATCACCCGCTCGCAGATGTTCGCCGGGCTTGCTGCAACGTTCGGCACCGATCGCAGGTCACCCTTCGATTTCATCGTCGTGGACGAGTCGCAGGACATCGGCGTCGCACAGCTCCGGTTCCTAGCCGCCCTGGGAGCCGGACGGCCCAACGGCTTGTTCTTCGCCGGAGACCTCGGCCAGCGCATCTTCCAGCAGCCGTTCTCGTGGCAGGCGCTCGGCGTGGAGGTGCGTGGGCGCTCGCGCACGCTGAAGGTCAACTACCGCACGTCCCACCAGATCAGGACGCGCTCCGACCTTCTGCTGGGTGCCGAGATCGCCGACGCCGACGGAAACGCGGAAGAGCGGTCAGGCACCATCTCGGTGTTCAACGGGCCCGAGCCCGCGATAGCCATTTCGCAATCACCTGAGGAAGAATCCAAGGTGGTCGCAAGCTGGCTGACGGACTTGACCAACGGTGGCCTGGAACCGCACGAGATCAGCGTCTTCGTCAGGTCCGGCGCACAGATCGACCGCGCAACAGCCGCCGCAGAGAGTGCCGGACTCGACTTCGTCATCCTCGATGACAACGTCCAGGTGACCGCAGGACGTCTTTCCATCGGCACCATGCACCTGGCAAAGGGACTGGAGTTCCGCGCCGTGGCAGTCATGGCCTGCGACGATGAGGTCATTCCACTCCAGGAGCGCATCGAATCTGTCACCGACGACTCGGATTTGGAAGACGTCTACAACACGGAGCGGCACCTGCTCTACGTCGCCTGCACCCGCGCCAGGGACCACCTCCTCGTCACCGGCGTCGAACCGGCATCGGAGTTCCTAGACGACCTTCGCGTGTGAGATCCACTCATAGATGAGCGGGGCGCGACGGTCGCCGAGAGGTCCGGCTTCCAGTCGGCCCAGGGCACCGCCAGCATCGGGATCCTGACCGACACCGGCTCGTATAATGGATACCATATGCTAGGGAACCTACCCAATGAGGTGCGCGTCATGCCCGAAGAGATCGTATACGACTGGCCAACCCCCCGCAGCCTATTCAACGACCTCACCATACCGGAGCAGGAACGGCCAAACATAGTGGCGCGCCTCTACCACGAAGGCCCCGGGACAACAGCCCACAGGTTTAGGTTCCACGACGCCCGAGGCCAAGTAATACAGTTCCCTATCCGTCTCGTCTCTGACACCAAGGTCAACGACCGCCCCAAGGGTGAAGAGTTCGACATAGCAATCGGACCTGTCCACGAAGGGCAAATCCACACCCTCCAAGTCATCGAGGAATCCGGAAAAACCGCTGGATGACTCAACGTTAGCGAATTTCCGGCAGCGGGGGCCAAGCGGACATAGACCGCCAGCACGGGAGGCAGTCCCCCGCGCCTGATGAACTCCTGGCTGGTCGCACAATCATTGTCCTGTCTTGAGACCGGGAGGACCAATCGAACTCCGGGGGTTGTGCACGTGGGGACCCAAGGTGTGCTGCAGTCCTCGTCCGCAGCGGGAACTACACCGGCCACGGAGGGTGATCCTGACGACTGCCTGCTTCCGGAGGTAATTCCGAACCCTGCTGGGCTTATCCCCAACCGCATTGCAGTGACCCTCATCATCGTCCGTCCGGGCAGCTTCAATGACCTGTTGCATCGCCTCGTACTCCCGAACGGCCACGGCCACCACAGCTCATCGTTCAGGGTTTGGCGCGAGAGACTGTAGCTTACTAGGCGATGTACAGATTTCGCGGCTCACCGAATGGCGGTCAGTCCTACTGCCGTCGCGTGGGTCCGCATCGTTCGTGAAGGCTTGGGCGTGGACTGACCCGGTCCTGTGGTCATATTGGTTACCGGGGACACGTCTCAGCACCATCTCGTCCGGCGCTACGGGATCAAGGCTTTGGTCGGAGTACTGGTCAGAACCACCTTGCCAGTACACGAGAGACTTGGGGGGGCAACTGAGCTAGGTCACTCTCGTGCCCTCCGGCCAAGTACGCAATTCACCTTACATTACTCACTCCTCCCGGCGCTTGCCGGTGGCCGGGTCATAGCCCGACGTCTACGGCTACGGCCCAAGAGCGGTCTCCTCGCTTACGAACGTGGCCTCGCATCTCACGTCAACGTGATTCCGATGTAATGGACCTCACCGATGACCTCATAGCTATCGTCGAGCATCTGCGGCGTGAAGCGAGGGTTATCCGCGAGCAACCACCAACCCTGCAGGTTCTTACAAGCGCGACGCGCAACGAGGCCGAGTGCCGACTCAACGACGTAGATGCGGTCCTCGCGTAACCGCCGCCGGTCGCAGTCGATGACGAGGTCAGCACCGTCGGGGATGGTTGGTTCCATTGAACGGCCCGCTGCGCTGAGGAGGCGGCTGTGCGCTGGGTTGACGCCCAGCTGCTTAAGCCAGGAGAGGCGGACGGGCCATACGCCGACCTCGATGTCGTCGTACTGCGAGTCCTTGCCTGTTTGAGCGGCCACCACTTTCATGCCGTGGATGCGGTCCATCTCGGGAGCGGCGTATTCGCCGTTGGGGTGCGGGTCCACCAATTCCGCTACGGAAACCCCGAGCTCATCAGCCAGAAGGCGCAAGGTCGGCAGGAGGATGCCGGCGTCCTGGTTGATGACACGGTAGAGCCAGTTGGGAGCACGCTCCATCGCTGTCGCCACGGCGTAGGCGGACCGCTGCTGCTGGTGTAGTACGGCCTTGATGTTTGTGGCGACGATGGGGTCGATAGACGACTGCGGCATGACCTCCTTTCCTTTCCCCCTCTCCTCCGCCCTTCCTTCCAACCGCCGAATCCTGACAAGAAGTAGCACGGCACGCCTAGTCTCTAGTGACGATTAGGACTCCATAGACACTGACCCCGAGGGAGGGGAGGCTTCCCGCGGTTGGGAGGGCGGAGGCCGCTTTTCGGCGCTAGGCCTCGGGGCCGGTTTGCAAACGTAAATGCAAACGCCCTAGACACCCTTCAACACCCTTCAACGCCTTTCAACGGCCTTAACGGCCTCTAAAGACTCTCTCCAGACCCCCTTGGCGACCCCTAATACTGCGAACGGTCATGTTTTCAAGACCGCCGCAATCGTCCACTCTGCCATCCCTCCGTGCAGCGTAATGGTAGCACTGCCGGCGCGCTCTACGCCTGCCTTCTCTCTCGTGCGGCTGCTAAACTCCCGCGAGACTCCTCCCGAGGTTGTGCATTGCCACCTGAACTGTCCGGACGGCTCGACTTCTGGAACATCGGCTACCCGCTGGGCGCGCTCGTCTACCTCACCGCTCCCATCGCGTTGGCCGCCATCGCCTGGGCGCTCTGGCAGCGCTCGCGCTACTGGCGGCTGGGCAAGCCGAACCCGGATGCCGGGCCGTGGCGTACCCGGCTCGCAGGAGGGCTGCGCACGCTGCTCATCGACTCCGTCGGTCACAGGCGCTTCGTGCGCAGCGAGCGCTACCCCGGCACGATGCACTTCCTCATCTTCTGGGGCATCGTCATCCTGTTCATCGCCACGTCGCTCGATGCCCTCGAATTTAACTCGGAGCAGTACTTCGGCTGGCACCTGCCGACGCGCGACATCGGGCTGCAACTGGAACTGATATGGGACATCGGCGGGGTCATGCTCATCGCGGGCATCGGGCTCGCCGCGTGGCGGCGGTACGTCGTGCGTCCGCCCCGGCTGAATACGATGCTGGAGAATAACGTGCTGCTCGCCCTGCTGCTGGCGAGCGCGCTATCGGGCTTCGTCCTGCAGTCGCTCCGCATGGCGGCGACGGAGCTGGAGCCGACGAGCGACCTCTACAGCGTGGCGTCGGCGTACTGGTCGCCGTTCTCCTACGTCATCGCGGTGGGCATCCGGGGCGTGGGGTTCACGGTCTACGCGATGGAGGTCTCGCACTTCGTGCTCTGGTGGGCGCACGCGGGACTGATGTCCGCGACGTTCGTCTACGCGGCGTGGCGGTTCGGGCCGCTGATGCACATCTTCATCAGTCCGCTGAACCTCATGATGCGCTCGTCCGTCATGCGGCCCAAGGGTGCGCTGCGGCCGATGGGCGACCTCGATACGCTGGAGGTGTTCGGGGCGCGGGAGATCACGCAGCTCACGTCGAAGCAGCTGCTGGACTACGACGCCTGCACGAACTGCGGGCGGTGCCAGGACCAGTGCCCCGCGTGGCGCAGCGGGAAGCCGCTCTCGCCCCGGAAGCTGATCCAGGACGCGAAGGCCTACATGGAGACACGCGCCCCCGTGCTGCTGGCTCTGGGGCCGGACGCCGAGCCGCCTCCGCCGGAAGCGGACCTCGTGCACGGCGCGATATCGACCGACGTGCTCTGGTCGTGCACGACGTGCCGGGCGTGCATGGAGGCGTGCCCGGCGTTCGTCGAGCACATCGACTCCATCGTGGACATGCGGCGCTTCCTCGCGATGGAGGAGGCCGACATGCCGGAGGGCGCGATGAACGCGCTCACGTCGATGGAGCAGCGCGGGCATCCGTGGCGCGGCACGCAGGCGACCCGCACCGACTGGATGGACGGTGCAGACGCCGTGGCGATGAGCGACGACCCGGAGCATGACGTGCTGCTGTGGGTCGGCTGCACGTCGGCGCTGGACGGACGCGGGCAGCAGGTCGCGCGGGCGATGGCGTCGGTGCTGAAGCTGGCGGGGGTCAAATACCGGGTGCTGGGGAGCGAGGAGACATGCACCGGCGATCCGGCCCGCCGCATGGGGAACGAGTACTTGTTCCAGATGATGGCGGAGCAGAACATCGAGACGTTGAAGGGGTACGAGGTGCAGCGCATCGTGACGCTGTGCCCGCACTGCTTCAACACGCTGAAGAACGAGTATCCGCAGTTCGGCGGGGAGTTCGAGGTGACGCACTACACGGAGTACGTGGCGGGGCTGATACGGGACGGGCGCATCAAGCCTGCGAAGGCGGTGCCGCTGTCGGTGGCGTACCACGACTCTTGCTACCTGGGGCGGCATAACGACATCTACGAGGCGCCGCGGGAGATCGCGCGGGCCATCCCGGGGCTGGAGCTGGTGGAGATGGGCGAGGGGCGGTGCAGGGAGCGGGGGTTCTGCTGCGGCGCGGGCGGCGGGCGGATGTGGATGGAGGAGCAGGGCACGCGAGTCAACCACATCCGGACCGACCACTTCCTCGACACGGGGGCGGACGCGGTGGGGGTGTCGTGCCCGTTCTGCCTCCAGATGATGGAGGAGGGCATCGGGGCGAAGGGGGAGGAGGACAGCAAGTCCGCGAAGGACCTGCTGGAGCTGCTCGCGGAGAGCCTCGAGGGGGCGTAGGCTCCCCGCCCCACCCCGCGTGCGCTGCCCGCGCACCCTGGATCCCCGCCGGTGCGGGGATGACGGGGCTTGGGGGGGGTCGGGCTACTCGTCGTCCTCGGGGAGGTCGGGGAGGAGGGCGTCGTCGAAGATGCCGATGCCGGCGCCTACGGCGGCTAGTTCGGGGGAATCGTCGAGGAGGGAGAGGGGGACCTCGGGGAGGTTGAGGGGGGTAGTGTCGGGCGCTTCGGCGGCTTCCGGTACGGGGAGGATGGGCTCTGCGACAGCCCTGGGCCGGGCGGGGAACGAAATCTTCGAGCGCTGGCTCGGGTGCTGGAACGCCTCGCGAAGGACGACGCGGACGGCGCCGGATGCCGTTCCGGAGACTGCGCCGTCGTAGCGGTTGCCGCCGGAGATGAGGCAGAGGAGGCGTCCCGCCATGTTCGGGGGGACGAGGCCCAGGCAGTTGCCGTCCGGGTCCATGACGCCGAGGGTTGCGCCGTTGGCCTCCAGGGTCACGGGCGTGCCGGGCGAGGAGTTGCCCGCGCCGGTCGACGCCAGCAGGGTGACATCGGCGCTCTTGCCGTGGTCGGCGATGAACATGCGGGGTTTGAGCGTGCCGCCGCTGCCGTTGTTGGAGCGGCGGCCGGATGCGCTGTCCGCCTCGGCCATGAGCCGGTCGACGTTCTTGGTGGCGATGGGGTTGTCGGGGCTGAACACGAGGGCGCGGCGGAAGGCGTCGAGGGCCTGGCCGGGCTCGCCGAGCTCGGTGAGCGCCTTGCCGAGGCGGTTCATCGCCTCGACGTTATCGGGCGCGGCTTCCAGAATCTCGCGGTTGAGTTGGGCGGCTTCCGCCCACTCCCCTTCCATCGCCAGGCGCACTGCTGTGCGGGACTGTTCCTTCAACAACCGGACATGCTCCTCTTCACGGTAGATCATGACGACGACTCCGTCGCCAGCGCACGCACCCCCTCTAGTGGCGGCGTTTCTCTGTGCTTCTAACCTCTCATGCGGCGGTGCTCGATGGCCAGGCACTTGTCCATGACAACGCGCAGGCCCGCTGCTTCCGCCTTTGCTCCAGCCTCGCCGTGGGATATCCCCAGTTGCATCCACACGGCGGAGGCTCCAATGCGGATGGCGCCGTCCACGACGGGCGGCACATCCACCGCTCTCCTGAATATGTCCACCACGTCGACGTGTTCCGGCACGTCCTCCAATGTTGCGTACGGCTGCTCGCCGAGCACGGGCTCCGTGAGCTTCGGGTTCACGGGGATGATGCGGTAGCCGTGCTCCTGCATGTACCTCGCGACCCCGTGCGACGGGCGGTCCGGCCTGTCCGACAGGCCGACGACGGCGATGACCTTGCTGTCTCGCAGTATCTGTTCCGCCGTGTCCACGGGCCCGTTCGCCTCCGTACGTCCAAATGTGAGTCGCTAGATTCGTCTTCCGCGCGGGCAGCGTCAAGCGTATTTGTGGGGAGATTCCGCGGGTTTTGGGGGCTTCCACTACGGGAGGCGTCATGAGAACCGCCTTTGGGGACAGGGCGGTTCGCGAACCGCCCCTACATCGGAACATCCGGAGAGGGTGGCGGCCAGTAAGGAGTGGATTTCGGTGGGCATGACGTACCCCCCGTCCCCACGCCCCGCTGTGTGCCCTGTCGGGCACCTGGGTTCCCGCGTTCGCGGGAATGACGGAGGCAGGGGGAATGACGGAGGGATGTGGGAGAGAATCGCAGGCTCGTTGGAAGGGACGCGCCTTTCGACGATGCGCCCCAGTACCCTCACCCCAACCCTCTCCCCTTGTAGGGAGAGGGGGCCGAACAGGGCACCCACAAGGGATGCCCCTACACCGGGCAGGGGGCACGCGATACGCCGCCGGTCCGTCTCGCCGCCCCCAGGGCGGGTGTGAACAAGGTGGCCAACGCGGGTTGAATCTGGCCACCTTGTTGCCAGCGTTACGAGTAAATCGCGCACTGAATTTGGCCACCTTGGCCACCTTGTGATGCTCTGCGGTAGGCCACGGCCTGCTTCCCGCGAAAAACGAACAAGGTGGCCAACGAATTCACAAGTTTGAGGGTTCATCGGGTGTTGCATCCTGCTGCAAAGTGTTGCGCGTGGGGAGCGACCAGTACCAGGCACCGGGGCCGCCCCGCACTCCGGGTTCGCTGACGCGAGTGCAGATCACGTTGCAGGCGAGGCGCGCTCGGCGGAGGGTGCGTTTGGCGATGCCCTGCATGGCGGCTTCGCGCTCGATGGCGGAGGCGGGGCGGGGACCGTCGGAGAGAGCGCGCATGAGGAGGGACTGCGCTGCGCGAGTCTTCGCGCCGTCGTTGGGGCGGCGGGTGGCGAGGGCGTGGAAGTGGGCGGGGAAGACGGGTTTGCGCCAGGCGACGGTGAAGGCTTCCGCAGGCGGGAGGACGAAGGGGATGGCGGGGGCGTCGTCGCTCATGGCGGGGCGGAGGGGGACGAGGAAGCGGCGTCCGCCGGGTTCGACGACGGCGGTGGTGAAGACGACGGAGGCCTGGGCGAGGCGCCGCTGCATGGCGGTGACGGCGCGGGGGTAGTTGGGAGCGGGGTTGTGTCCGAGGGCGACGACGGCTGCGCCGGTGCGGACGGCGACGGCGTTGAGCATGCCGAGGACGGTGGCGACCTGGGCGCGGTGCATGGCGGCCAAGTCTTCCACCTGATCGACGACGAGGAGGACGGCGCGTCCCTCCTCGATGTAGTTGGCGAGCCTCTTCATGACCTTCTTGAGGTCGGGCCAGGGGGCAATGAGGTCCGGGGACGCAGCCGACGCGGGGTCGTTCCAGCGCGGGACAGGGAACTTCATGCCGATGGACCTGCGGCGGCGGCGTTTCGCGGCGCGGTCAACGGGGCCGTCGAGCAGGTCATCGAGATCGTCGTCGTCGTCCTCCTCATAGGCGTCTTCGTCCTCGTCGTCCTCATAGTCCGGCCCGTCCGGCTCGGGCGGCTCGTTGGGGTAGTAGTCGACGGGATGGTCCGGCGAGAGGAGGTCGGCGAGGTAGATGCGGGCGAGGTCCGCGCCGAAGAGGCGGAGCGTGGGGAGGACGTCGGACCTGGGGTTGCCGTTGAGGATGGCAAGGACGACGGAGGCGGAGGGAAACCTGGCGTCCGGCTGGTCGGGCGCGGCGGCGCCTCGCGAGACGCGGGCTGCGATGTCGAGGGCGACGGAGGTCTTGCCGGAGGAGGGGTACCCGGCGATGAGGGTGAGCTTGCCGAGGGGGATGCGGTTGGGCCAGAGCCAGTCCGGCGGCTGCTGGATGAGGAACTCGAAGGGTTGGAGCCCGGCCTCGAGCGCGCCCGCGGCGGTGTAGAAGTGGGTGTCCGGCAGGAGGCCGCGTCTGGCGAGGGCGTCCATGACGCGATGGTTGGGGCAGCGGGTGCACTGGAACGCGAGGCCGGTGGAGCCGTAGGTGACGCTGAGGGTGGGGACCTCGGCGTTGTCGTGCGAGGGGCAGTGGAACCTGGCAGGGTTGGCGCACGAGCAGCCGGGGACGCCGCAGCGGAGGGCGCTGCCGAGGCGTTCGAGGCAGGCCCTGTCTTCCGGCGAGAGCTCGTCGGGGGAGATGTAGCCATGGGGCACGGGGGCGGGTTGGGTAGTCATGGGGACATGGTAGGGAAGGCGGGGTTGGGCGCGCTACGGGGGCGTGTCACAATCCGGATAGTGGGCGGGGATGGGGGGGATGGGTGGTTCGACAGGCTCACCATGAGCGGGGACAAGGGGGGACAGGGCGGTTCGCGAACCGCCCCTACATCGGGCAGGGGTTCCCGCCTCGCGGGAATGACGAGGTGTGGGGGCGGGGTTCGGCAGGCGCGGGGGTGGCGGGGCGCGGGGGCACCTTATAAAGGATGCCCCTACACCGGGCGGGCCACGCCGGGCACCTGGATTCCCGTTTTCACGGGAAAGACGGAGGGATGTGGGGCGGGTTGGGTGGTCATGGGGCATGGTAGGGAAGGCGGGGTTGGGCGCGCTACGGGGTCGTGTCACAATTCGGATAATGACCGCGTCAGGGTCTGGCTGCGTTTCCGTCCCCGTGCCGGTAGAGCGCCACCATCAGGCTGCCACCTACGATCAAGACCATATAGGCAACAACCAAGGTCGCGTGCCACACATAGCCCAAGTTCAATCGGTCCAAAGCCTCTTGCCGAGAGAATCCCATCTCGGCGAAATCGATCTCCCATGAACGCAGCAGGTTATGGTCCGGCAAGACCCTTGGCAGGTCCGGCAGCACGTAAATCCCCAGGATGGTGGCAACGGCGAGAACCACTGAAACGAGTGCCATTGACGACGTGGCCCACAGCAGAAACTGCCGGTCGTTCGGTGCGATACGTGTGGCCGGATCCCGCAGGAGCAGCAGAAAGGCGAAAACGGCTGCGACCGCCGACATCAGGATCGTTAACTGTATCCAGACCGACACGTTGGAGATAAAGACCACAGCGACGTACACGAAGCCCACCGGAGGCAACGCTGTCCAGACAGCCCGCTGAAGAGCGCTGCTCTCTCCCGCTCGTCCCGAGTACTGCCGCTGCCACAACAGTTGGAACAAAAGCCCGGCAGACGAAGCGAGCGCCAGGTTCACCAAGAGGGCGAACATATACGGCATGGGCGTGCCAGCGAAGTCTCCCACCCTATAGAAACCGTAGTGGTCCATATGAATGGGCGCGAACTGCAGCAGCGGAGTGCTCAACAGAAAGAACAGGGAGACCCAGAAGAACTCCCTGTGCGCTGCGTTCCGGTCCGGCAGCAGGAGTCCCTGTACCAACACCAGCGCCGTGGTAAACCCGACATATACGGCAGGCCCCCAAGTGTCGTCCCAGCCCAGGAGGGACAGGGCGTACCCGCAAGCCACGATAGCCAGGCCAAGAGGCAGGCTCCTCAGCAAGACGAAGCGGGCAAGACTCTGAAGCGCCGGTGACGAATCCGCAATGGGGGCGGCTCCAGCGCTTCCCGGGTGGCTCTCTCTGTCCACCGCAGATACATCGACAGGGACGCCCCCCCCCCGTGGGAGACCAGATAGGAGGCTGCATGGAAGTCAGGCGCGAGGCCTGCCAGCAATATCAGCCCTGCAACTTCCGTTGGAGACAGCCCCAGAGCCATCCCGAAGACCCGCAGCCGATGCACGGTAGGGCGCGTGGCCCCCGCCTCCCACCGCGAGACAGTGGCATGACTGAACCTGTCCGCGTACTCACCGTCCATCGACGCCATGCGCCGGAGCAGTCCTTCCTGAGTCAGCCCCTGTTGGCCGTCTTCGGAGGTGAAGGACTCGCGATACGCCTTCATGGCAAGCCCTACCTGGGCCACTCTCAGCCGCTGCACATCTCGTTCGGAACTCATCGTTTACCACACGTTCGGGGTGAGGCTATGGAAGGGCTTGCCCGTGCGAATCCAGCGAACAGCACCACAGCCAACCATCAGGGATATCTGGCCCGAATACCATGTCAATGCCGAACACGGCTATACAGAACTGCGCACATAACCCCGAACAGGACGTGCACACCAGTCTGCTCACAGAGCAACTTATCGCACGGTCTACGCGTCACGTGTTCAATTTCGGCAATGCACAGACTCAACGCAGGACATCACCCATGATATTCACCAATCGCGCACCGAACGTGGGGAGGCGACATGAATCCTACGATCACGACGAGGCGAGCCCCCCACCGGGGAGCTGTGCCCATCGTCGCCATTCTGCTCATCACCGTTCTTGCCATCGCGGCCATTTCATCGTCAGCATCCGCGCAGACGGTCCCCGACGCGGGCGAGGCTACACCTACGGTTGCACAGACGCCTATCGTCGACGAACCGGTCGACGATAGGTCGCTATTGCCACTGGGCATCGGTATCGCTGTGATGGCCCTGGCAACCTACCTTGTGTGGGGCGCGACCTTCCTTGTGGTGCTCGACAAGAGTTCATCCAGGCGGCTGGGCGGACTCTAAGCAAGCAGCCCTATCGTGGCCCAGCGAACCAGACAAGGGAGTCAACCCATGCCAAGCGGAGAGAATGGCACCTCTCACGCCGAATGGCCGACCCCCCAAGAGCCGACGACGCGGACTGCGTATAACGAATCCAACATCCTCGCGGCGTTGGAGGATCACGGCAACCGCATGACCTGGCCGCGCCGCGAACTCGCGGCGACTCTCGCCCGCCGGTCCGAGTCGTTCAGCGCCGAGGACATCGTTGCGGACCTGCCGAGCCTGGGTCGCGCGACCGTCTATCGTACCTTGCGCCTGCTCGTCGGGGCCGGTGTTCTCTGCAAGGCGGTGATGCCCGACGGCTCACCGCGCTATTCATTGGACGATTCCTTCCACCATCACCATCATCTCGTCTGTGTGTCCTGCGGACGCATAGACGAGTTCCGTCACCCTGCTGTCGAACGCGTGATCCGCCTCATGAAGAATGAGTTGGTTCGGGAGTTCATCGGGCACCGGCTGGAGCTGTACCACCGCTGCGAGGCCTGCCAGGCAGGCGGAGAGGGAGTGGGCGGGCACGGGCAGGGGCATGAGATCTGGTGAGGGTTATTCGCCCCGTTCCGGCGGGAATGGCGGGGCGTAAGGGCACCCACAAGGGATGCCCCTACACCGGACGGGGTCCCCGCCTCGCAGGAACGACGGAGGCGGGAATGCGGGGGAAGGGGGCGGGGATGGCGAGGTGGTTCGACAGGCTCACCATGAGCGGGCCTACCCCTTCACCATGAGCGGGGGGAGGGGCGAGGGCGTACGTGGGGGGCAGGGCGGTTCGCAGAACCGCCCCTACATCGGACACCACACGCCGCGCCGCGTGCGGCTCGCTGAGAGCCGCACGTCTTCACGGGGAATGACGGAGGGATGTGGGCGGGGATGGCGAGGCGCAACACGGGCGGGCGCTTCCAGTACCCTCACCGCGTGCTGAAGCGCGTTGCCCTCTCCCCTTGTAGGGAGAGGGGATCAGGCAAGGACCACCCATGAGGCGATTCACGCTCCACCATGTGGCAGATTCTCTCCTCCAGGGGGAAGGGCCAAGTCTGCCATGACAGTCTCCAGCACTCCGGGCATGTTCTGCAGTACGTCGTTGTTCCACAGCCGCAGCACGCGATAGCCCTCTCCTTCGAGCCATCGGGTCCGCTGCTCATCCGCAACCACCTGCTGTTGATGCTGCCCACCGTCAAGTTCTACGACCAGCCTTGCCGAAGGGCACACGAAATCCGCTATGTACGGACCGATGGGTACTTGCCGGCGGAACCTGTGTCCGCCAAGCCGTCTGTCCCTCACTTGATTCCAGAACGCTCGCTCCGCATCGGTGGAGGCGCGGCGGAGTTCGCGGGTCTTCTGTGCGCTGTCCATGCGCGAGAGTTTAGCTGAGCGCCAGGGGTTTCAGCCCCAGACTCCGCGGTACGCTCATCCGTGCAGCGGGAGCGGCATGGACGGGCGTTTCCAGTACCCTCACCCTAGCCCTCTCCCCTTGTAGGGAGAGGGGATCCGAGCCATCAGGCGACGGGGGTGGTTTCGGGGGCGGGGGTGGGTTTGATGAGGTCGACGAGTTCTATGTCGAAGGTGAGGGCTTCGCCGGCGAGGGGGTGGTTGGCGTCAAGGGTGACGAAGGTGTCGGTGATGTTGGTGATGACGGGGGAGATGCCGTTGGAGAGCGGGATGGACATGCCGATGGCAAGCTGGCTCAGGAGTTCCGGGGGGAACTCCTCTATCGGCACGTCGGCGATGAGTTCGGGGTTGGGTTCGCCGTAGCCTTCGGCGGCTTCCAGGCGCACGGTGACGCTTTCGCCGACGGCGAGGCCGCGCACCGCGCTGTCGAAGCCGTCGATGAGTTGGCCGCTGCCGATGACGAAGTCGAGCGGGAAGCCGTCGCGGGAGGAGTCGAACTCGGCGCCGTCGTCGAGGGTGCCGGTGTAGTGGACCATGGCGCGGTCGCCTTCCTCGGCGACGGGGACGGGCGTGGGGGTTGGTGTGGGGGACGCGCAGGCGACGGCGAGCGTCAGGGCGACGATGAGGAGGACGGCTCCGGAGAGGCCGGGGCAGAGGACATGGGTGATGCGGGGGTTAATCGGGCACGCCCGATCCGGTGATGGCGGCGCGCATGGCGGCGACTGCTTCGGCGACGGTCATGCGGTCATTGTACACGGCGGAGCCCGCCACGATGACGCTCGCGCCCGCGGCGACGACGCGCGCCACGTTGTCGGGCTTGACGCCGCCGTCGACCTCCAGCTCGGTGGCGAGGCCGCGTTCGTCTATCGCGGCGCGGAGGCGTTCGATCTTCGGGAGAACGCCGGGGATGAACGACTGTCCGCCGAAGCCGGGGTTGACCGACATGACGAGCACGAGGTCCAGCTCCGGGAGGACCTCGGTGAGCGTGGCGTCGGGCGTCGAAGGGTTGAGCGAGACGCCGGCGGTCGCGCCGAGGTCGCGTATCTGGTGGACGGCGCGGTCGAGGTGCGTCACGGCTTCCTGGTGCACGGTGATGTTGTTGGCGCCCGCGGCGATGAAGTCGGGGATGAGGCGTTCCGGCTCGACGATCATCAGGTGGACGTCGAGGGGGAGGCTGGTGTGGGGACGTATCGCCTCGACGACGAGCGGGCCGATGGTGAGGTTGGGGACGAAGCGTCCGTCCATGACGTCGACGTGGATGTAGTCGGCTCCTGCGTCTTCGGTCTCGCGGACGACGTCGCCGATGCGGGCGAAGTCGGCGGAGAGGATGGAGGGGGCGAGCTTGACGTCAGGCATGGGGGGCCTCCGTGTGCGCAGGCGTACGCCCCAAGTGCACCACGTTGCCCGACACCCCACACAGGCCCGACCCCACCGTGTGCGCTGCCCGCGCACTCTGGATTCCCGCCGGTGCGGGAATGACGAACTTCTCAGCCATGGGGGGCCTCCAGGCGGGCCTTGGCGGTGGCGAGGGCCTCGCGGACGCGGGCGGGGGATGCGCCGCCGGGGACGTCGCGGGCGGTTGCGCTGGCGAGGGCGGTGAGGTCGCGTACACCGTCGTCGAAGGCGGGGCAGCGGGCCTGCATGTCGTCGAGGGGGAGGGAGGTCACGGGGACGCCGCGCTCGGCGGCGAGTTCGCAGAGGGCGCTCACGGCGGCGTGGGCCTCGCGGAAGGGGACGCCCTTGCCGACGAGATAGTCGGCCATGTCGGTGGCGAGCAGGGCGCTGTCCTCGGCGGCCTCGCGCATGCGGGCCGCGTTCACAGTGCAGTCGCTGAGCATGCCGCGCATGGCGTCGAGGGTTGCTTCGAGGGTGTCAACGGCGTCGAAGAGGCCTTCCTTGTCCTCCTGGAGGTCGCGGTTGTAGGTGAGCGGGAGGCCTTTGAGCGTGGTGAGCAGCCCGACGAGGCTGCCGTAGACGCGGCCCGTCTTGCCGCGGGCGATCTCCGCGAAGTCCGGGTTGCGCTTCTGGGGCATGATGGACGAGCCGGTGACCCACTGCCGCCCCAGCTGCAGGTAGCCGAACTCGTGCGAGGTCCAGAGCACGATCTCCTCCGCGAGGCGCGAGCAGTGCATCATGCACGTCGCGGCGGCGGCGAGGAACTCGACGGCGTAGTCGCGGTCGGAGACAGCGTCCATCGAGTTGGCGGAGATGGAGTCGAAGCCGAGCTCGCGCGCGACGGACTCGCGGTCGAGGGGGTACGGGGCGCCGGCGAGCGCGCCGGAGCCGAGCGGGAGGACGTTGGCGCGTTTCCGCGCATCGGCGAGGCGGTCGGCGTCACGGTCGAACATCTCGAAGTAGGCGAGCATGTGGTGCGCGAACGGCACGGGCTGCGCGCGCTGGAGGTGGGTGTAGCCGGGGAGGAGGGCGTCCTGCTCGCGCTCGGCGAGCGACAGCAGCGCGCCCTGCAGACCGCGCAACAGTGCGGTCGTGCGGTCGATGGCGTCGCGGACGTAGAGGCGTGTGGCGGTCGCGACCTGGTCGTTGCGGGAGCGTGCGGTGTGGAGGCGCGCAGCGGGCTCGCCGATGAGCTCGTGGAGGCGCGTCTCGATGTTCATGTGGAGGTCTTCGAGCTCCTCGCGCCAGTCGAACGCGCCGTCCGCGATCTCGCGGCGCACGGCGTCGAGTCCCTCGACGATGGCGTTCGCGTCGGCGTCGGCGATGATGCCCTGCCGACCGAGCATGCGGGCGTGCGCGACGGAGCCCGCGATGTCGTGCTCGTAGAGTCGGCGGTCGTAGCCGACGGAGACGGTGTAGCGCGAAGCGGCCTCGAAGTGGTGGGTCGTGTAGTCGGTCATGGCGTCGCGTCTATTGTACGCGAAGGTCTGTGGGCGGCTGGGGGGAGGCGGGGTCGCGCACGCGGACGAGGTAGATGAGGAGGAGGGGGAGGATGGTGAAGACAAGGAAGCGCACAAGGAACCAACCGATCGAAGTCAGCCCGGCAGCCGTGAATAATTCATCACTCCAATCGGACACAAGGGTGACCCACTCAACCAGTTCCCACAGTTCAGACACTATCAACAGCGCCAGCAAGCCTGTCACCGCTCGTTTGCGGAAGGCAGCGCCGCGCGACCCGAAGTTGCCCAAGAGCCAAGCAAACAGGGAACCTACACCGAAGACAGACACGAGACCTATGGCTAACAACACACCATCGGGAACCAGGTCGGGGAGTTGGAGATTTAGCGTTCGAGCAAGCGGGGTTGTCAGCGAATACGTCTTCACGACTAGGAACAGGAAGTACGCGTGAGTCAGGCTGAGCCGGGACGCAGGACGGGCGAACCGGAACAGCAGAAGCAAGACCGCGGCGCCGTAGACCAACGACGATCCGCCCGACCACAGACCGTAGGCAAGCACTCCGGAGAGGTCGAACTCCGGCCTGAAGGCAGCGGCTGCCAGCGAAAGCGCCCCGCCGACGACTGCAAGCAGAATCGCATAGCCCCACACAAGTGAGAGAAACGCCCGCTCCATGCGACGGACTCTCGCATAGAACACGAGCAGCAGCCCTGCCTCCACCAAATTGGCAACGCCTTCGAACCCAGACAGAGTGAGACTGGCGCTCAGCCAGCCGCGGTCGTACAGGAGATTAGCAAGTGGGAATACTGCTGAGGGCGACAAGTCACCCAGGAGCGGCGCCCAGAGCAGCAGCCACAGCTCCCAGCGATAGGTGACGAGGAAGCGTGGCACGTCAGCGCTCCTCGCTTGGTGGCGCAGGCTGGCGGACGCGGACGAAGTAGATGAGGGCGAGGGGGAACACCAGGGAGGGAAGGAGCCAAAGGACAAGCAAGATAGGAACCAACAGACGCAGCATCGACAGGTCTGATTCCGAGCCCCGGATGACGGAGGATACGAACATCGCCAGGATGACCACGATGCCGAGCGTCAACAACGCGCTGGTGGCCCTGTTGCGAAACGCAGGGGTCCGCGCATCGAAATTGCCCAGCATCCAGGCGAGCAGGAATACCAACCCCAGGTTGACAGGCAGTAGTACCCAGCGAAAGAAGTCCGCCCCCTGGATGGTCTCCCAATCGACCGACCTGGCGATCAGGAAGAGGAAGAACGCGTGGGCGAGGCTGAAGCGGGACGCTCGCCGAGCGAACCACAAGAGTACGGGAAGCAATGCCAGGGAGTAGAACCAGACGGCTCCCGGCCCCCAAAACAGAATGAAATCGTCGTTCCGTGCCAAGAGAGCACTCCCGATGAACCAGACCAGCCCGAGGATGACTTCGGCAGCAAGCGCATAGGCCCAGACCAGTGTCAGATACTTGCGATCCAGGCGGCGCACTCGAAGATAGGGGACAGCAAGCAGCACAACGGCACTCAAGCGATGCAGGGCCGACACCTGTGCCCACGTCAGCGATTCACTCCCGGATGGACCTGCCGTCAGGCTGTAGAGCAGCGGAGCGCCTATCCCGCTCACGTAGAGAACGACGAACAGCAGGAGCAGTTCCCAGCGATAGGTGACGAGGAAGCGTGGCACGCCCTAGCCGCCCAGCCTGACGCCGAGGCGCTGCTCGAGGGCGGTGAAGCCGTGCGAGGGGTCCTCCTCGCCGAGGCCGTACTCCTCCACGACGGCGTGCCAGAAGCGGCGGCCCGTCTCGAATATCTGCAGGTCCAGCCCGAACTCGACCGCCAACTCGTGCGCGTGGTCGAGGTCCTTCATCGTGAGCCAGGCAGAGCCGTCCTTGCCGAACTCCCGCTTGAGGATGCGCGGGACGTTGCGCTCCCAGGCGCGGCTCGCGCCCGAGGCCGTACGGATGACGGCGAATAGCCGCTCCAGGTCCAGCCCTGCCCTGTCGGCGAGCAGCAGGGATTCCATCGCCACGGCGAGGTTCGTCGCCATGAGGAAGTTGCTCACCACCTTGGTCGCCGCGCCGGAGCCGGACGCGCCCATCAGCTCGACGGTGCGGCCCATGGCCTCCATGGCGGGGCGCGCGGCGGCGAAGGCTTCCTCGTCGCCGCCGCACATGATGGTCATCTCGCCGCGCTCGGCAACGGGGCCGGAGCCGGAGACCGGGGCGTCGATGAACAACGCGCCACGTTCGCGGGCAGCGGCAGCGAGGGCGCGCGCGGCGTCCGGGTGGATGGTGCTGTGGTCGACGACGATGAGTCCCGGCTTGGGGCGTTCGAGGACGCCGCCGGGGCCGGTGAGCACCTGCTCCACGACGGCGGTCTCCGGCAGGCAGGTGTGCACCTCGTCCAGTTCCGCGCCCATCGCGGCGAAGGACTCGCCGACGGTCGCGCCCATGGCGGCGAGCTCGTGCACCTTGCCCTGGCTGCGGTTCTGCACCGTCACGTCGAACCCCTTGCGGATGAGGTTCTCCACCATGGGGCGGCCCATGCGGCCTATGCCGATCCATCCGATACGCATCGTGCGTCCTCCTGATTTCTGTTGTGCGTGGCGGGCGTTGTTCTTCCCGCCCACCCACCCGGTACGCTCGTGGGGGACACCCCCACGCCCCCGGCAGAGGGGATTCCCCCTCTGCACTCCCGTCAGGCAGGGCACCCACAAGGGATGCCCCTACATCAGGCAACCGCCCCACCCAGCCGGGGCACCCCCATCCTAACCTTCCCCCATCGAGGGGGAAGGGACAGGGCATCGTCCCTTCAGCCCCGGCCCCCCGTGTGCCCTGTTGGGCACTCTGGATTCCCGCCTTCGCGGGAATGACGGGGGTGAGCGCGGGGATGGCGGGGTGAGTATAGGGATGACGGGGGGCACACGGGATTGCGGGGTGGTGGTCAGAGTGTAATGGCGATGGCTCCGGCGGCGGCGAGGACGATGCCGAGCAGGACGAGCGGGTTGAAGGCTTCGGTCTCGCGGTTGAGGAGGAAGGCGAAGCCGATGCCGAAGAAGGCCATCGTCTCGGTGAGCGGGGCGACGACGGCAGCATCGGCGGACTCGAGGGCGGCGAAGCGGAGCACCTGCGCCATCGTCATGATGGCGGTCACAGCGACGAAGAGTTTGAACGCGGTGCGGTCGACCTCACGCAGGCCCTGCAGTCGTCCCGGCAGGGCGAGCGACGCGATGAGGACGACTGCCGCCGCTCCGTGCGCGACGAGCCCGCCGAGCATCGTGAGGCCGGAGTCGTCGAGCGCCCAGCGCAGGAGGACGGTCGAGCCCCCGTAGGTCGCCGCAGCCATGAGGCCATAGACGATGCCCCGCGCTATCTGCAGCGAGCCGAGGCGGACCGTCGGGGGCCGCGCGAACGCGACGAGCGGGGCGACGATGAGCAGGGCGATGCCGGTGCCTCGCAGCAGCCCTACGTGCTCGCCCAGCAGCGTGATGCCGAAGACCGCGCCGACGAGCGCGGAGAGGACGCGCACCGGCGCGGTGAGGTTCGCACCCACAGCCTGGATCGCGAGGAACTGGGAGAAGCGTCCGCCGAGGAAGTTGAGGATGCCGCCGACGGAGAGGACGGCGTACTGCATGCCTGTGAAGCCGCCGAGTTGTGTGAGCTGGCCGGAGACGAGTGCGAGGATCGCGAACAGGGGCACGGAGAGCACGATGGAGATGACGATGCCGTTGTAGGCGGACGCTCGGAGCATGCTCCGCCGGACGACGGCTGTGTTGAGGCCGAGCATCGCGGCGGCGGCGATGGCGAGGAGGGCGCCGCTCATGCGGGGACCCTGGGGTGATTCACTTGCCGACCGTCCGGATTGTCATGTTGAGCGAAGCCGGAGGCGGAGTCGAAACATCTCTCGGGGGAGCGTTGGCGCATCACGAGCGTCTCCCGAGAGATTCCTCGGCTCCGCTGCGCTGCGCTCGGAATGACAATGTAATGGGGGCGCTGCGCTTGGAACGACAATGCAAGGGAAGCGCTTCGCTAGGAATGACGATGACCGGGCTCTTCATTGCGCGTTGGGAGAGCGACCTACTCGGCCTCTCCCTGCACGCGGGCCTGCGTCCGGACCGGCAGTCCGAAGACGGAGATGAAGCCGACCGACGCCTGGTGGTCGAACGTGTCGCCGGCGTCGTAGGTGGCGAGGTCGTGGCGGTAGAGGGCTTCGGCGCTCTCGCGCCCGGTGACCGTCGCGCTGCCCTTGTGCAGGCGCACGCGCACCGTGCCGTTGACGTGGCGCTGCGTGCTGAGGACGTAAGCGTCCAGGTCGCGGCGGTGCGCGGTGAACCAGAGGCCGTTGTAGACGAGGTCGGCGTACTCCTGCGCGAGCCGCTCCTTGAAGCGGGACTGCTCCTTGGTGAGGCACATCTGCTCGAGCGCGCGGTGCGCGAGGTGCAGCACTGTCCCGGCAGGGGCCTCGTAGACCTCGCGCGACTTGATGCCGACGAGCCGGTTCTCGATGTGGTCGATGCGCCCCACGCCGTGCGCGCCCGCCACCTCGTTCAGCAGCTCGATGAGCGCAACGCCGTTCAATTCCTCACCGTCGATGGCGACCGGCACGCCCTCCGCGAAGCGTATCTCCACGTAACGCGGTTCGTCCGGCGCAGCAGCGGCGGAGACCGTCCACGCGTACGCCTCTTCCGGCGGCTCCATCCACGGGTCCTCGAGGTCGCCGGCCTCGATGCTGCGGCCCCAGAGGTTCTCGTCTGTCGAGTAAGAGCTGCGCTTGTTCAGGTCCAGCTCGATGTCGCGCTCCTTCGCGTAGGCGATCTCGTCGTCGCGGGTCATGCCCCACTCGCGAGCGGGCGCGACGACCTTGAGCGAGGGGGCGAGCGCCCCGGCGCTGACATCGAAACGCACCTGGTCGTTCCCCTTGCCGGTGCAGCCGTGAGCGATGCCCATGGCCTCTTCCTCCAGCGCGATACGCACGAGGTGCTTGGCGATGAGCGGCCTGCCGAGCGCGGTCGCGAGCGGGTAGACGCCCTCGTAGATGGCGCCAGCCCGCAGGGCGGGCCAGACGTAGTCGCGCACGAACTCGTCGCGTGCGTCCATGACGTCGGCGCGGATGGCGCCGATGTCGAGCGCGCGCTGCCGCGCGGCTTCCAGGTCTACCTGTCCACCCAGGTCCATCGTGAGCGTGGCGATGTCTACGCCGTACTGCTCCTGCAGCCAGCGGATGGCAACGGAGGTGTCGAGACCTCCGCTGTAAGCGAGAACTATCTTGTCAGCCATGGAGAAGCGGTTTCCTTTCCAGTGTCAGAGTCGCCGTCTAAGCGGCCAGTGTTTTCGTGAGCGCGGCGTCGAGCTTCGTCAGGCACTCGTCGACGTCCGCCTCGGTGATGATGAGCGGGGGCATGAAGCGGATGGCGTTGGGGAGCACGGGGTTGAGCAGTACGCCTTCCGCGTTCGCGTTCGTGACGACAGCGCGCGCGATGGGCTGGTCGAACAGCAGCGCCTGCAGCAGGCCGACGCCGCGCACGCCCACGGTCGCCGGTGCGTGCGCAACCGCGAACTCCTCCAGCTTCGCCCGCAGGTAGTCGCCGACGCGTGCAGCGTGGCCGGGGATGTCGTTCTCCAGCATGTGGCCGAGCGTCGCACGCCCCGCTGCCGTGGCAAGGACGTTGCCGCCGAACGTGCTGCCGTGGTCGCCGGGCTCCAGCACGTTGCAACGCTCCTTGCAGAGGAACGCGCCGACGGGCACGCCGTTGCCGAGCGCCTTGGCGATCGTCATCACGTCAGGCTCGACGCCCGAGTGCTCGTAGCCCCAGAGGTGGCCGAGCCGCCCCATGCCGGTCTGCACTTCGTCGAAGATGAGGAGGAGGTTGTTCTCGTCGCACCACTCGCGCAGGCCCTTCAGGTAGCCCTCCGTGGGGACGTTCACACCGCCCTCGCCCTGCACGACCTCGACCATGATGGCGCAGGTCTCGTCGGTCGTGGCCTCGCGGATGGCGTCGAGGTCGTCGTAAGGGACGTTCGTGAAGCCCTCGGCGAGGGGGAGCCATGCTTCCTGGTAGGCGGGCTGTCCCGTCGCGGCGATCATGCCGAGCGTCCTGCCGTGGAAGGAGTTGAGCACGGTGATGACGCTCTGCGCGCCGTTGCGGTGGAGCCTGCCGTACTTGCGGGCGAGTTTCACCGCGCCCTCGTTCGCCTCCACGCCGCTGTTGGAGAAGAAGACCTTGTCCATGCAGCTGTTCTCCACCAGCATCCGGCCCAGCTCCAGTTGCGGCACGGAGTAGTAGAGGTTGGACGTCTGCAGGAGCGTGCCGACCTGATCGCGCACCGCCTCGGCAACGGCGGGGTGGGAGTGCCCCAGGCCGACAACGGCCAGCCCGGCCACGAAGTCGAGGTACTCGTTGCCATCGACATCCCAGACTCGCGCGCCTTCTCCTCGCTCGATCACGATGGGCTGGCGGTTGAACGTGTGAACGTAATACTCGGATTCCTGCGCCATCCAGTACGCGGAGTCGTGTGCGGTCGAGTCGGTGGTCATCGGTTGCTCTCCCCTATGAGGTCTCGCAGGGCTTGCACGGAATCGTCGAGGTCCTGTGCGCCGCCCTGCATAGATTCTAACGCCTGCGCGATTCCGTCGAGAATACGCAGCAATTCGTCGCGCGATATGCCCTCCACCGGCTCGCCGGTATCCGGGGCCGCGGTGATCTGTTCGTCGCCGAGCAGCGCGGCTACGGCCTCGTCCAGCGTCGGCTCCATCACGACCTTCGTGTTCGTGGCGAGGATGACGCGCTTCAGTTCAGGGAACGCGAGCGACTCCGCGCGCAGGTAGATGGGCTCGGCATAGAGCAGCGTCTCGCCGATGGGGATGACGAGCAGGTTGCCGCGATACACCTGCGAGCCGGACTGGTTCCAGAGCGTGAACTGCTCCGAGATGACCGGGTTGTTGTCGATGCGCGCCTCTATCTGGCTGGGGCCGTTGAAGATGCGCTCGCGCGGGAACTCGAAGACGATGCTCTCGCCGTAGTTGGGGCCGTCCGAGCGCGCTGCCATCCACGCCACGAGGTTCGGCTTGTCCTTGGGCGTGAACGGCAGGATGAGGACGAACTCCGTCACGTCTTCGCCCGGCACCTTCATGATGACGTAGTACGGCGTGATGGTGCGGTTGCGCGGGCCCAGGGGCCTTCCGTCGTCCCCGATCACGTCCGTCCCAACAACCTCCTCCGCGAACTCCCACTCGTCCTCCTTCAGGAAGAACTCCTTCACGTCCGTCATGTGATACTGGAGGAACGTGTCGGCCTGGGCGCGCAGCAGCTCCTCCGGGTAGCGGATGTGCTCACGCAGGCCGGGGGGCATCTTCTCGATGGGGGTGAACAGGTCCGGGAAGATGTTGCGGTAGGCCTGGAGCACGGGGTCCGGCCCACCGGTCTCGATAGTGTAGAAGTCCATGGAGCCGTCGAATGCGTCTATCACCACCTTCACGCTGTTGCGGATGTAGTTGAACGGACGCTCGAATCCGGTGAAGTCGCCGTTGAAGCCCACTCTGCTGCTGTCGATGCGGCGTGAGTAGGGGAAGCGATCGGTCGTGGTGAACGCGTCCTGTATCCAGAACAGGCGTCCCTCGTTGATGACGAGGTAGGGGTCGTCGTCGAGTTCGAGGAACGGCGCGACCTCGGCGACACGGTCCCTGATGTTGCGGCGGTAGAGCACCTTGCTCTCCGGCGTGAGCTGGCGGCTGAGCAGGATGTTGACGTCGAGCAGCTCCCACGCGAATACGGCGCGTTTGAAGAGGCTGGTCAGCGGCACGCCGCCCTTGCCGTCGTAGCGGTCGATGTACTCAGGGGTCGCTGTCTCCTCTCCGGCAGGGCGGTCGAACTGCGGCTCGTTCGTGTTCACGACGATGGCGTCATTCGTGATGATGCCGGGCCGTACCTCGGCGGCCACGTCCGGGTCGAGATTGAGGCGATCGATGTACTCCCCCTCGTCGATGCCGTACGCCTCGCCGTAGTAGACGCGCGGCTCTTTAATCTCGAACGCGCCGGTGGGGGGAACGTCGCGCACGATGAAGTCGGGCTGGCCGGACTCGCTGAACGTCGTGGCGGTGCTCATCACCGCGCCGTAGCCGTGGGTATAGATGACGGAGCGGTTCACCCAGTTCTGCGCGGCGTCGTCCAGCCCGCTCTGGAAGAGTTCACGCGCGCCGAGCAGCACCTGCCGGTACTCTCCGTCCACGACGTAGCGGTCCACGTCCACGTCCAGGAACGAGTAGTAGAGGCGCAGGTGCTGCAACTGGTTCAGCACGGCCTCCAGCGGACGCGGGTCCCACAGGCGGATGTTCCGGATCGTCTCCGGGCTCTGGGCTATGCCCTCCGCCAGCGTCTCCTCGTCCACGTCGTGCAGCCGCGTGTCGACGCGTCCGAGGTCGAAGCCGAGGCGCGTCCACTCGATGTTGCGCTCGATATAGGGGCGCTCGCGCTGCAGCTCCGACGGCGCGACGGCGAGGCGTTGGGTCAGCGCAGGCCATCCGAGGCCCGCGACTATCCCCGCGATGAGCCACAGCCCGAACGCCGCGAAGATGAGCCGGAGCGACTGCCGGAGGTTCGCGACGCGGATGGCGTACAGCATGATGCCGGCGGAGAGCAGCGCGATGACGGTAAGCCCGAGCAGCGCGGGCAGGCGCGCGTTCACGTCCGCGTATGCCGTGCCGGTCACCGCCCCCGCGGGCGAGAAGAGCGTCTCGTAGCGGTCGAGGAAGTGCGCGAAGGCGATGGTGACCATGAACCACGCGCCGGTCAGCGCCAGCTGGGTGCGCGCTCCCGTGCTGATGGCCGGGTTTATCCCGCGAGCGCTGAAGATGAGCATGTAGAGGCCGACCGTCGTGACGAGGGTGACGAGAGCGAGGCCCATCAGCCATCCCTGGATGGTGTGCAGCGCAGGCAGGATGAACGTGTAGAAGCCCACGTCGTTGTGGAACTGCGGGTCCTCGATGCCGAAGTCCGCAGCGTTCATGAGCAGCAGGAAGTTGCCGTATTGGTTCGCGAGGCTGGACGCGAACGTGAAGGCGATGAAGCCGCCCATCGCCACGGAACCCACGATGAGCGAGAGGCGTATCCACTGGATCGTCGTCAGGGAGAACCGGAAGACGCTCTCGCCCCACGCATACCGGAACGCGGCGTAGTAGCTCAGCCAGAGCGCTCCGCCGCTGACCACGAGCCCGGCGATGAAGAGCCAGATGCGCGTGAACAGCACGGTGCTGTAGACGCTGCGCAGGCCCAGGTGGGAGAACCAGAGCCAGTTGGTGTACGCCCCGCGGAGCAGGTCGAGCAGCAGGTAGAGCGCGAACAGGCTCGCGAGCACGACGCCCGCCTGGAAGAAGAGGCTCTCCCGGGAGAAGAGCGTCCGGAGCCACTCCGGCAGTTCGCCTTCTTCGTAGTCGTCCGGGGGGCGCGTCGTCATGGCATCCCGATCTTCAAGCGACCGCCGTGCCGGGGAGCGATCCCTCCAGCCAGGAAGGCAGCGCTCCGGAGCTCGTACCGTTGATGATCCCCGCCTTCACACCGACGCGAGCAGCCAGGATGCACGCCTCCAGTTTCGGCAGCATCCCTCCCTTCACGACGCCGGAGTGCAACAGCTCCTCGCCCGTGTCGAGCGGAACGCGCCTGATGAGGCGCCCGTCCGCGTTCAGTATGCCGTCCACGTCCGTCAGGAAGACCAGGCGCTGCGCGCCGAGTGCGACGGCGAGCGCGCCCGCCGCCGAGTCCGCGTTCACGTTGAGCAGCTGCCCACCGCCGTCCACGCTTGATGCGATGGGCGAAACGACCGGCACGTAGCCCGCGTCGGTCAGGCGTTCGATGAGCGAGGCGTCGGCCTTCAACTCGCCCGCGACGAACCCCAGGTCGGGGTCCGTGATGCGCCCGCGCAGCAGTCCGCCGTCGGCGCCCGAGACGCCCACGGCGTTCACGCCCAAGCTCCGCATCTCCGACACGAGTTGCTTGTTGATGAGCCCCGCGAGCACTGCCGTCGCAACCTCGAGGCTCGGGCCGTCCGTGACGCGCAGGCCGCGCACGAACTCCGCGTGGATGCCCATCTTCCCCATCCAGGAGGTGATGGCAGGCCCGCCGCCGTGCACGATGACGACACGCGCGCCCTGCCGTTGCAGCGCGGCCACGTCGGCGAAGGACGTGTCCTCCGAGCTCAGCGTGCTGCCGCCGATCTTGATGAGGATGATGGGGCTGTCTGCTTCCATGAGAGCCCTTCGGGCCGGATGAGCCGCCGTTTACGTGGTGTAGGCGCTGTTGAACACCACGTACTCTTCCGTGAGTTCGCAGCCCCAGGCGGTCGCTTCGTGCTCGCCCATGCCCAGCGTGACCGTGAGCGAGACCTCTTCCCTGCTCATGATGGCTATGACGCTCTCCCGGTGAAACGGGATCGGCGTCCCGCCCTCCATGATCGCGACGTCGTTGATGAAGAAGGAGACCTTGCTCACGTCCAGATCTGCGCCGCTGTAACCCGCCGCGCAGACGACACGCCCCCAGTTGGGGTCGTTGCCATGTATCGCCGACTTCACCAGCAGGGAGGCGGCGATAGCGCGGGCCGCGAGGCGGGCGTCGGTCTTGCTCGCCGCGCCTGCCACCCGCACGGAGAAAACCTTGGACGAGCCTTCAGCGTCCTTCACGAGTTCGCGCGAGAGATTGGAGCAGAGCGCGTACAACGCAGCGCCGAACGCTTCCGCATCCGGCGAACCTTCGCCTATCTCCGCGTTCCCGGCCGCGCCGTTGGCGAGCAGCAGCACCATGTCGTTCGTGCTGGTGTCGCCGTCTATCGTCACCATGTTGAACGTGTCGTTGGCGCAGTTGCGGAGCGCCGCGTCCAGGAACGCGCCGTCCACGGCGGCGTCCGTCGTGAGAAACGCGAGCATCGTGGCCATGTTCGGGTGGATCATGCCGGAGCCCTTGACGCAGCCGCCGATGGTCACGGTCTCGCCGCCTGCGCAGGTGAACGACACCGCGGCGGACTTCGGCACACGGTCGGTCGTCATGATGGCGCGGGCGAAGAGTCCGCCGCCGCCGCGGCCGACGGTGATGCCGGACATGCCGCCCCTGATGAGCGCCATGGGCAGCTCCACGCCGATGACGCCCGTGGTGCCTGCGCCCAGCTCGTCCGCTCCGACGCCCAGGTGGTCTCCGGCGAGCTGCAGGCACTCCTTGACGTCCGTCATGCCCTGCTCGCCGACGCCCGCGTTGGCGATGCCGCTGGTCACGAACACGCCGCGCACCTTTCCGGCGTCGACGTTCTGCTTCGTGAGCGTCACCGACGGCGAAACGAACTTGTTGGTGGTGTAGACGCCCGCCGTTCGGCACGGCAACTCGGAGAGGAGCAGTCCCACGTCCATCTTGTCGGGAGCGTAGGTCTTGAGGCCAACGTAGGAGCCGCCCGCGATGAACCGCTGAGGGCTGGTAACGAGGCCGTCCGCGAGGAACTGGTGAGCGTCGCCGGTCATCTCAACCTCTGCAGAGTTGTCAGGCGCTGGCGCGCCATTGTGAGTGAGTCTAGCAGATTCACCCACTTCCGACCTCTCGGCGGTGCCTCACACGAGGAGGCGTGCGCCGGGTCACCGCGGGATACAATGCCCGCCGCAGGAGACCGCCATGGCTGAGACCGGGAAGATCATCGTAGCCACCACCCTGACGAAGGAATACAGGGGCGACGTCTGTGTCGCGCAGATCCCGGAATTGGGGCTCACGGGCTACGGCAAGACGATGGATGAGGCAGAGCAGAGCGTGAAGGAACTGTTCAACAACCTCATCAGCGAGTACCGGCGGCTTGGCGTGCTCGAAGACAGGTTGACCAACCACTTCAAGGTGTCGTGGTGGCCAGCGGAGCAGTACGACGGGGACCTCGAAGTTGAGGAGACCGCCCCCGGAGAGTATTGAGCCTGCCGCTTCCTACTCCCGCCGCTGAGAGAGCGCGTCTCCTGCGGCGCGCGTTGACGCTCCGCAGGGAGGTGTTAGCCTGCGCGGATGCTCAGGCAAGCAGCCATCCGCTTCGCGCGTGCGTTAGCGACAGTAGCCACGCCGGGCGTATTCCTCCTCGGCATCCTGGCCTGCGCGGCGCCGGCGCAGCCTACGCCCACTCTGACACCCGCGACCGCAACACCCACAGCAACGGCTACGCCTATGTCGACCTCAACGCTGAGGCGGATGGTAAGGACAATCCCTACGTCGACCCCAACCGCGACTCCAACGGCAACGGCTACGCCTGAGCCGACCTCAACCCCAACGCCAACAGCAACGCCTACGCCAACCCCAACCCTCACGCCAACGGGGACGCCTACGCCGACCCCGGCAGCGACTCCCACGCCAAGACCGACCGCAACTCCTACGCCGACCCTTACGCCCGCACTTGAATACCCCGATACCCATACCGTGCTGGCTCGCACTTCGACAGAACTTGTCGATTCACTACGTGCCGTGGTACGAGATGCTCGAGGCGTAAGGGCAGACTGGGAGGTGGAGGACTTCGCTGCGATCGGGACTGTCTTCTTCGATTGCGACCGGGTCATCTGCCCGCTCATGGGGGTCTACTTCGTAGACAGGAGTAACCCTCCGACAGATGTAACCGTATGGAACTTCACGCAGCGTACGAACTCCAATCACAAGAACACTTCCGTTTCATTGACGGCGATGGTCCTGATGGGCCTGGGGTATACAGAACAGTCTGCGCATGTTGTTGCTACAGACCTCATCGGCGACGAGGATAACCGCGCCTGCAATGCCCCGTCGCAGCTCCATCTGTACGCATATGTGAGAAACCTGGAGAACGAGTTGTGGACGGCGATCGACATCAGGGCTGTCTCAGATGAGCGATGGGTGTCTGCAGACAGGTGCGAGGGCTGGCGAACCGGCGTATACGGCTGACGAGGGCGCTCTGGGAGACGCGCTCAGCGCCTCTCCTCCTCCTCCCGCCGCTCGGCGGCGTTCATCTCCTGCGGCGCCTTGACGTTCCTGAACATGAAGTAAAGCGACAGCGTGTACGTCACCTTCACGAGCGCGGAGCCGACGAGCGGCGCGCTGAGCGCTATCGCCGCGAGCACGCCCGTAGAGAGCGTCGGCCCGATGGTGCCGGAGATGGAGCGCCCCACGATGTGGATGCTTCCCATCGCCACTCGCTCGTGCGGCTGGACCACGGACATGATGTAGGAGTCCCGCGCGGGCACGTCTATCTGGTCGAACAGGGACCGGAAGAGCAGCAGCCCCACGGCCAGCCACGCCCACGGCGAGAACGCTATGCAGATGAGCAGCAGTCCCGACGGCAGGTGCGCCAGAGACATGGTGTTGATGAGGCCGATGCGGTTCGCGATCTTCCCCGCCATCCCCAGCGACGCCACGCCGATGATCTGCGCGACGAAGAAGAGCACCCCCAGCGAGGCGAGGTCCAGCCCGAACCGCTCGACGAACCAGAGCGCCAGCAGACCGCGCACGATGATGGCGCCCGCAAGCTGGTCCAGGCTGAACAGCCCCGAGAGCGTGAATATCCGGCTGCTGGACGGGAGCCGCAACGGGTTCACCCACTCCCGCCGCCCCTGCTCGGCCTCCACCTTGTCGGAGACCAGCATGAACAGGAGCGCTATCGCCAGTCGCAGTCCCACCATCCCCCACAGCACGATGCGGAAGGATGCGGGCTCGCTCACACCCTCCAGCGTTTGCAGGGCAACGGGCAGGCCCGCAGCCAGCGCACCCAGCGCACCGGCGCTCGCCGCGGCCACCCGGTAGAGCGCGAAGAGTTCCGTGCGACGTTGCGGTTCGACCACACCCGCGATCGCCGCCTGTTCCAGCGACTGCGTCGGCCCGACGTTGCCGGCGGCGCCGTTGAACGAGCCGATGAACGCGAACGGCAGCAGTACCGCCGGATTCGATGTGACAACCAGCCCCACGCTCCCAGCCAGCGTGATCAACGAGTAGGAGACCATCAGCTTGCGCCGCCCGACGCGCTCGCTGACGAACGTGGAGAGGAACGAGAATGCCGCAGTACTCGCGAACCCCAGGCTGAAGAACAGCCCCACAAGGAATACGGCCATCCCCAGCTGTTCCCTCAGGTAGACGGCCAGCATCACGGCCAGCAGGCCCTGCGAGAACGTGTGCAGCGCCCGCGCCGCGATGATGAGCGCGGCGTCCCGCGTGATCCACGCAGGGAGAAGTGCGGTCATGTCCGCCCCTTACCGGTCGAGCGCGTAGAGCCTGGCGCAGTTGTCCCAGAGGATGTTGCGCTTCACCTCGTCCGCCAGGTCCTCGTGGCTGAGGAACTCGTTGACGGAATCCGGGAACTCTGAGTCGTGGTGCGGATAGTCGGACGAGAACACGATGTTGCTCCCGCCCACGGCGTCGACCGTGTACCGAAGCTCGGCCTCGTCCGCCTCCGTGCCGACGTAGCAGTTGCTCGCGAAGTACTCGCTGGGCAGGCGCGTCAGGAACGGCGCGTCCCACTCCCGGTAGAGCGAGTAGTCGCGGTCCATCCGCCCGAGCCAGAATGGCACCCAGCCGGCGTTCGCCTCCAGGTACGCGGCGCGCAGGCCGGGGAAGCTCTCGAACACGCCGCCGCAGATCATGCTGATCATCGCCTTCATCATGCCGATGGGGTGCGAGCAGGCGTGCAGCATGAGCCGGTTGTCGGCGAACTCGGAGCCGTCCTGGTGGTAGACGGAGCCGGTGCCCTCGTGGAAGCCCACCGGCACGTTCAGCTCCTCCAGCGTCGCCCAGAGCTCGGCGTAGTCCGCGCTGTGGAACGTCACGCCATTCACGAAGTTGGGGCGCATGTAGATGCCCACCGCGCCCAATTCATTCACCGCCCGGCGCGCCTCCCACACCGCCTCCTTCGGGTCGTGCTGCGGCACCATCGCCGCGACCTTCATCCGCGCCGGGTCCGTCTGGCAGAAGTCGTAGAGCCAGTTGTTGTAGGCACGGCAGACCGCCGCGGAGAGCGGGCCGTCCACGTCGTCCAGCCCGTTCGGAACGTAGAGGCAGACCGTGGGGTACATCACCGCCACGTCTATGCCCTCCATGTCCATCGCCTCCAGCTGCGACGGCCCGTCGTAGCCGCGCTCGCGCATCGGGCGGGTGGCGGCGTCGGTGCGATTGGTCATGCCCTGCATGCGATGGGGGTTGTCCACGTCGCAGGTCGGCAGCCGCTCGCCGTCGAACAGGAAGACTCCCACCCGCTTGCCCGGCGCGCGGGAGATGCGCGGCGCCTGGTCGGCGAACCGCGCGTCGAGGTACCTGTCGAACATGTCCGACGGTTCGACGATGTGCATATCCGAGTCCATGACCTTGTAGCCGTTCTGCGCCATTCCGCGCTCCTCCCTGTGTTGGTCTGTGTGCGGCAGCCCCGGTTTACACGAACCGCGTCCGTTTGCTGCGCGCCTTCTGCGACGTCGGGGCGGGCAGCCGCTCCGACGATACCGTCTCGTACAGCAGCCGCGCGAAGTAGTCGCGGTCAGCCACGTTGATGACCGCCTGCTCGTGCGCCTCCTGCAGTGCCAGCGGGTAGCCGTGCCCTTTATCCGTCTGCGCGAGCAGTCCCGCGTGCGCCAGCCGGATGCCCTCCTCGCTCGTCCACGCGGGCATCTCCATGCGCGCGACCTCCTCGCCGACGTTCGCGTAGAAGAAGCACACCTGGTGGTCGCCGTAGTGCTCGGTGACGATGCTCGATGCGCTGTGGAAGAGCGCCGAGCGCTCCCCCGGCTCCAGTTCCTGTGCGAAGAGCGCCGCGTCCGTGACGCCGCCGACCACGTCGCAGTTGCGCTCGCCGCGCCGCAGCTGGCCGCAGTGGGCGTCGCAGTTGACCGTCTCGTGCTGGCAGACGTCGCGCGAGATGCGGAGCGCGCTCATCACCTCCGCGCTTCGCGGACGGCTGATGTGGCTCGCGATGGCAAGCGTGCGCCGCTCCGACTCCGCGCGCAGGCGGTCCATCGCATGTGTCAGGCGACGGTCCACCAGCTCCTCGCGCACGAAATCCATGCCGCCGGTCAGCCCCCAGAGCACGAGCGTGCCGTCCAGCAGGCCGAGCACCGGCAGCCCCTCCGGCGCGGCTTCGACCGCATCGGCCAGCGCCTCGATCTCCATGACGGCGCGGTGCATCCCGAGCAGCGCGCCCTCGATATTCGCCTCGCGCACGCCATGCGGATCGCGCAGCGCGAGCGACGAGTCGTCAGCGTACAGGTGCGGTTCGCTGCGCAGTTCGGCGTGCGGCACCTCGCCGTAGCGCAACGTGACGTAGCCGATGTTGATGAGGAAGCAGCGCGCCGCCGCATGACGGTCGACGTCGACGTGCGAGCCGTCCACCGCAACGACGACGTGGTCGGGCTGCAGCGGCGGCGGTGGGTACGCGCCACGGAGCGCACCGTCCAGCCGGGCGGCCAGCCACGTCGCCCTGCCCGATGCGCGACGCTCCTCCGTCTCGTGCGGGTCGGCGGTCGCGAAGTGCGCTGCGGCGCGCTCGAGCGCTCGCTCGTGCGAGCCCCATTGCTCGCGCATGGAGGGCATCGCCGCGTACAGCTGTCCGGCGGTCTTGGTCAGGTCGAGGGCCATAGCAGAGAGGATGGTCTGTCATATCCCGTCCCCGCGCAAGCGGAGCGCGTCCCACTGCCCGTTGCGCCGTCAGGTAGAATCTGAAGCGCAGACCCCTTCGGGAGGAGGCGGGGCATGACCGACATAGGCCGTCTCATCACAGCGATGGTTACGCCGTTCGACGCGGCGATGGAGATTGACTACGGGCAGGCGCGGCGGCTAGCGCAGGCGCTCGTGGCGTCCGGCAGCGACGGCCTCGTCGTGACCGGCACGACGGGCGAGAACCCGTCGCTCGCCCACGAGGAGAACCTGCGCCTCTGGACCGAAGTCAAAGAGGCGATCGGCGACTCCGCAACCGTCATCGCAGGCTCCGGCACGAACGGCACCGGCGAAACGATCAAGCTCGCGCAGATGGCGGAGGAGGCGGGCGCGGACGCTCAACTGCTCGTCGTGCCCTACTACAACAAGCCCACGCAGGAGGGGCTGTACCGCCATTTCAAGGCCATCGCGGAGAGCACCTCCCTGCCCTGCATCCTCTACAACGTGCCGAGCCGCACCATCGTCAACATGACCGCGGAGACGACCCTGCGCCTCGCGCACGACGTCCCCAACATCGTCGGCACGAAGGAGGCGTCGGGCGACCTCGCCCAGATCGGTACCATCATCCGCGACGCGCCGGACGGCTTCCGCGTCTGGAGCGGCAATGACAGCGACACCTTCGGCGTCGTCAGCCTCGGTGGCTGGGGCGTCGTCAGCGTGGCGTCGCACCTCATCGGGCGACAGATCAAGCGGCTCATCCAGCTCACCGCGGCGGGCGACCTCGCGGAAGCGGCGGCGGAGCACAAGCGTCAGTTGCCGATGTCGTCGGGCCTCTTCGTCGTCTCGAACCCGATACCGGTCAAGTACTGCCTGAACAAGGCGGGCTTCAACGTGGGCGGGCTTCGCCTCCCGCTCGTGGAGGCAGACGAGAAGACCGCCGCGTTCCTGGACGGGATGCTGGCGAAGTACGAGATCGACCTGCCGGTGGGCGCAGCGGCGTAACCGGTCAGGCCTGCGTCAGCACACCAAGCCCCACCGCAAACAGACCCAACACGATAACGCCGCCGGTGAGGCATTCCGAGCCCCCTGCCCGCCGGAGCGGGTCACGCGCGATGCGCGTCGTCACGGCAGCCGCCAGCGCGCCGATGAGGCCGAGCCAGAGTCCCGCGATAGCGCCGTTGAACCCGGCGGTCGCGCGGTCGATGTTGGAGTCCGGCCCCCAGGTCAAAGAGACGACCGTTCCGATGCCGATGCCGAGCGGAACGGCCAGCGCCGTCCAGATGATGAGCCGTTTCAGGAAAGCCATGGCGCTATGGTAGCAAGGGCGCGGAAGCCAGGGGTGGGTCTATCCGGCCGTCTTCGCCTCTGCAGCAGCCGAGGCCGTCTCGTGCGCCTCTTCCTCGCTCTGGCCGTCCGCCCTCGCGGCTGAGTAGGCCCGCTCGTAGGCGGTCGCGTAGACCACTGCTTCCTCTTCCGATGCGCCGTCGAGCCTCTGCCCCGCGTAGGCGCTGGCATAGGCGTGCGAGCGCGCCTCGTTCCAGCCGAGTTCGAAGGACCGGTCGACGTACGCCAGGTAGTACTCCCATGCATAGTCGTAGTAGTCGCTTTCGGTATCGTCGAACCCGAGTTCATACGCATGGTTGCCGTCGCGCATGTAGGCATCCGCGCTCACGAAGGCCTCCTGCTCCGTGAAGTCCCAGTCGATCCTCGCGTGGGCATAGAGCCATGCGAAATCGAACCCCAGGCTGGTGGCGTCCAGCCATCTCCTGTTCGTGGCGCGGAGCCAGCCGAACACGTACCCGTTTGCGTACGAGTCCGCCCACACGTGGTCCCTGCCGAGGTCGTCGAACTCGTGCGTCAGGTGTGCGTGCTGGTAGCCCAACAGGTAGGCCGACGCATATTTTATGCGCAGCTGCACGTCCCGCTGGTCCGATGCACGGTACGCCTGGGCGATGATGCTGCCCGCGATGTGGGACTCCTCCTCTGAGAAACCGAAGTACCTGTTCCCTGCGTAGAAGAGGGAGTACTGGTGCGCGGCAAGCCCGACCTCGTCCGTCTGTGCGAATGCCTTGGCGTAGTCCTCCGCGAGCATTCCTTCGTAGGGGCGCCCTCGGAGCCCCACAAGCGGCCACCACTTGCCGACGACGCGGAACGCCTCGTCCGCCTGGCCGAGCGCCTCGACGGGCGACGCTCCGTCGGCCAGCGCCCCCTCGAACGGCTCAACGTACAGCTCCCTCGCGTAGGCGTCGTAGTCCCGTAAGCGGCCCCGGCCCAGCAGTACGTCCTCCGCAGTGATCGCAACGTAGAGGACCCCGCTCGCGAAAGCGGCGGCGTGCTCGTCCGACAGGTCCAGCGACTTCCCGTGGACGAACGCCGCCGCGAACCTGGCAGCGTCCTCCCCCTCCAATCTTTCCCCGTCGGCGTACTCCAGGCCCGGAGCATACGCAGGCGAGTCGGATGGGTCGGGAGTGGGGGTCGGGGTGGGCGCCACGGTTGGCGTCGCCGTCGGCCTTCGCGTGGGGGTAGCAGTGGGAGCAGGTGTAGCGGTGGGTGCCGGAACAGGCGTTGGGGTTGCGGTGGGCGCTGGTGTTGGCGTCGGGGTAGGCGTTGGTGTAGGCGTAGGCGTCGCGGTTGGGGCGGGTGGAGCCGCCGTGGGCGTTGCCGTCGCCGTCGGAACGGGAGCGGGAGTGTCGGTCGGGACGGCCGTTGGTGTGGGGTCGGAGGTGCACCCCCCTGAGATAGCAACTGCTGCGACTGCTCCCGCAGCCAGCAATGGGACTATGCGTTTCCTCACCGTTCGCTTCCCTCGTGTAGCAGTACAGTCAGAGACTATACATGCGGCTGGGGAGTGTTCAGGCGATATTCGTTATCAGTATGCCGACCATCTTTGATACTGCGCCGACAGCCGCGTGTATCCCCCGTTCCAGTGACGAGAAACGGCGCTGCGGTCGAGTCGACCGCAGCGCCGTGTTTCTGCCGTATGCCTGCCGGCGGACTACCGGCGTCCGAACTCGCGCGGGCGGCGCGGGCCGCGATCGCGGTCGCCACCCGGACGGCCACTCCGGTCGCGCGGACCGCGGTCGCTGCTGCGTCCGTTGGAACGGCTGGCCACGTCCTCGGGTGAGAGGTCTTCGAGCACCGCGCGGCGGGAGAGGTTGACCCGTCCCATGCGGTCGATCTCGACGACCATCACTTCGACTTCGTCGCCAACCTTCACGGCGGCCTCGACGGACTCGACGCGGGTCGTGTCGAGCTCGCTGATGTGCACCATGCCTTCCTTGCCAGGGAGGATCTCCACGAACGCGCCGAAGTTCATCAGCCGCGTCACCGTTCCGGCGTATCGCTCGCCGACCTCGATCTCCTTCGTGAGTCCCTCGATCATGCGGATGGCGTGCTCTGCAGCAGCCTGGTCCGCCGCGCCGATGGTGACGACGCCGTCGTTCTCCACATCGACCGATGCGCCGGTGGCCTCGATGATGCTGCGGATCGTCTTGCCGCCGGGGCCGATGAGCGCGCCGATCTTGTCGACGGGGATGGTCACGCGCGTCATGCGAGGCGCGTTCGGGTTCAGCTCCGTCCTCGGCTCAGCGAGCGTGCCGAGCATGTGGTTGAGGATGAAGGCGCGCCCGTCCTTCGCCTGCGCGAGCGCCTGCCGGAATATCGACGGCGTGATGCCGGAGACCTTGATGTCCATCTGCAGGGCCGTGATGCCCTCGCTGGTGCCCGCGACCTTGAAGTCCATGTCGCCGAAGAAGTCCTCGACGCCCTGGATGTCCGTGAGCACCTGGAAGTTGCCTTCCTCGTCCGTCATCAGACCCATCGCGACGCCGGAGACGGGCCGCTTGATGGGCACGCCTGCGTCCATGAGGGCCATCGTGCTGCCGCAGACACTTCCCATCGACGTGCTGCCGTTCGAACCGAGCGCCTCGGAGACGACGCGGAACGCGTACGGGAAGTCTGCATCGTCCGGAATGACGGGCGCGAGCGCCCGCTCAGCGAGCGCGCCGTGACCGATCTCCCGGCGGCCAGTGCCCATGCGGCGGGCCTCGCCGGTGGAGAACGGGGGGAAGTTGTAGTGGTGGATGTAGCGCTTCGTGTCCTCGGGGCTCAGGCCGTCCAGCTTCTGCGTCATGGACATCGAGCCGAGCGTCGCCACCGTGAGGATCTGCGTCTCGCCGCGCTGGAAGAGCGCGGAGCCGTGCGTGCGCGGCAACAGGCCGACCTCGCTGGAGAGCGGACGCACCTCGGTGAGCGCACGCCCGTCCGGGCGCTTGCCTTCCTTTATGACCTTGGCGCGCACGGTCTTCTTCAGCACGTCGTCGAACACCTTGGCAACGGTCTTGGCGTCGTACTGCTCGCTGAGCTGCTCGACGGCCTCGCGTTCGGCCTGCTTGATGCCTTCGTTGCGCTCGCCGCGGCCCTCGCCACGGTCGATGATGCTCTCGATCGCCGACTTGGCGATGCCCTCGATGCTCGACACCAGTGCAGGGTCGGCCTGTTCGGCGAGCACGACGTCGACCTTGGCCTTGCCAACCTCGGCCACGATCTTGTCCTGGAGGTCGATGACCTTGACGTTGTTCTCCTGGCCGATGCGGAGCGCTTCGAGGACGATCTCCTCGCTCACTTCCTTCGCCCCGGCCTCAATCATGATGACGGCGTCGCGGCTGCCCGCGATGGTCAGGTCGAGCTTGCCCTCGGCGAGCTGCTCGAAGGTGGGGTTCACGACGAGTTCGCCGTCAACGTAGCCCATGCGCGTCGCGGCGACGGGCCCGTTGAACGGGACCTGGGAAACAGAGAGCGCAGCGGACGCGCCGATGATGCCGAGGATGTCCGGCTGGTTCACATGGTCGGCGGAGAGGACGGTCGTGATGATCTGCACCTCGTTCCGCATCCCCTTGGGGAAGCGCGGGCGCAGGGGACGGTCGGTCAGCCGTGCGGCGAGCGTCGCCTCGGTGGTCGGGCGTCCCTCGCGGCGGAAGAAGCTGCCGGGGATGCGGCCAACGGCGTAGAGCCGCTCTTCGTATTCGATGGTGAGCGGGAAGAAGTCCAGTCCTTCGCGGACGCCTCCCATCACGGCGGTGACGAGCACGACGGCGTCGCCGTACCGCACGACGGCTGAGCCGTGCGCCTGCTGTGCCAGCTTGCCCGTCTCTATGGAGAGGGTTCGTCCGGCTAGCTCTATCTCATGGTAAGTGGGCATAAGTAACAACTCCTGTTTTTCGCAGGCCATGCGCGGGGGAAACTCGAAGCGGGGGCAGGAGTGTCGGCTGGCTTATAGAGGAACAGCGCCTCTGGTGAAGCGCTGTTTCCGGGGTCGCGTTATCTGCGGAGCCCAAGCCTGCTGATGACCGTCCGGTATCGTCCTACGTCCTCTCTCGCGAGATATCGCAGGAGACGGCGGCGTTGCCCGACCAACTTCAGAAGACCTCTGCGCGTGGCGTGGTCTTTGTGGTTCCGGCGGAGGTGATCGGTAAGGCCGCGTATACGCTCGGAGAGAAGCGCTACCTGCACTTCCGTAGAGCCGGTGTCTCCCGGCTTCGCCTGATACTCTCCGATGATGCGTTGCTTGGTAGCTGTATCCAGCATGTTCCGTCCCGCGGGACCTAAATCGTCTGTCCGCTCTTCTTTGTTCGCCGTTCAGTATACACCATCCCGTTCAGGTGTGAAGGGACGCGGTCGCCAGTCATGGCCAACAGCAACGGAACCGGCCCGCACGCGCGCGCCTCAGTGCCTCAAACCGGGAACCTGACCCCTGCCGATGCGGTGGATGGCTACGATGAGGTGGCCGCCAACGACAATGACCATATAGCCGAGGACCCACGCCGCGTGCCACGCGTATCCCAGGTTCAAGCGGTCCAGCGCCTGCTCTCGAGAGTGGCCCAACGCTGCGAAGTCGATCTCCCAGGACCGCAGCAGGTTGTGGTCGGGCAGGACGCCCGGGAGGTCAGGGGACACGAATATCGTGAGAACGGTGATAGTTCCCAGGGCCGTCCCAACCATCCCCACTGCCATCGTCGTCGAGAGCAGGAACCGCCGGTCGCGCTCGCTGAGGCTGAGGGCGGGGTCGCGCAGGACCATCAGCATCGTGAACACGGCTCCGAATGCAGGCAGGAGGATCGCCAGCTGCATGGATACCCAGATATTCGTGGTGACGAGCACAACTGCATACACGAAGACCACCGGCGGCAGCGTCACCCAGACTGCCCGCTGAAGGGCATGGCTGCCTCCCTTGCCACTGGCGTACTGCCACTGCCACAGCCGCTGAAACATCCGCGCGGCGATGGATGCGACCACCAGGTTCATGATAAGGGCCAGCATGTAGGGAAGCTGGGTGCCCGTGAGGCTCCTGATGGCGTAGAAGTTGTAATGGTCGGTCCGTATCTGGGCGAACTGCAGCAGGGGGGTTGTCAACAGGAAGAACAGCGAGACCCAGAAGAACTCCCTCAGTCCGGCGTCGGGGTCCGGGAACAGGAACCCCTGCGCCAGCACGACCCCCAGGACGAAAGCGATGTACACGAAGGGCATCCAGCCGCCGCCCATGCCGAAGTATGACAGGGCATATCCACAACCAACGATGCAGACCCCAAGCGGCAGGCTCCTGAACACCCAGAAACGGAGGGCTGCCCTCGGGGCTGGCGATGCGCTTGCGGGTATGGGTTCCCTTACGCCGTCCGGAACACTGGGGGCAGGCACGTCACGCGTTGCCGCGGAGGCAGCCTCGTCTCCATCGTCCCCGGAGACCCGGCGCAGGGCCGCTTGATAGTCCGGCGCAAGCCCTGCCAGCAGTAGCAGGCCGGCTGTCTCTGCCCGTGAGAGGTTGAGGGCTGTGCCAAAGACTCTCAGGCGCCGGAGCGTGGGACGAGTACCGCCCGACTCCCACCGCGAAACGGTACCGTGGCTGTACCGCTCAGCGTAATCACTGTCCACCGCCGCCATTCGCGCCAGCAACGCTTCCTGCGTGAGCCCCCTCCGGCCATCGCCGGAAAGGAAGGCTTCCCGGTAGGACCTCATCAAGGCCCCTACCTGGACCGCCCTGGCGCTCTGCACATCCCGTTCGGGCATCTCTACGTATCTCGTTATCGCCTACCTCAATTGTCGCACAACATGTGAAGAGAGCGTCAAAAAACGTCCCTGCACAGACTTATCGCGAAGCGCCGCCTACCGTTGTTCCCAGGGCCACGGAAAGGACGCGCGGTCGGGATGCGTAGTCCGGCCAGCATCGTCCGGGGACCTCATCGAGCAGTTGGGGGACAGACAGGAGGTGCACTGATGCGTTACTGGAATCTGCCTGCATGGCGTCGCAGCACGATCGCGCTTTCGATCGTTGCAGCGGTCGCCGCCGTGGCCGCGTTGCTGGCGCTGTCGCCGCCCCTGGCACAGGGCTCGCCGGCAAGTGTCAGCCACCAGGACAGCCCCGCAACCATGGCAGAGTGCCGGGAGGAGATCGACGCCGGACGCGCGGTGGCCTGTACGGCCAACCGCTTCTCGGTCAAGACCATTCGTCCCAACGGTGAGTACCAGATCAACTGGAGCGCCTGGGCAGGCCAACAGGACAACATCGACCGCTACACCGTGCAGCGGCTCCGGTTCATGTACCGCTACAACTTCACGCGTGACGGGAACCCCGTTGATAACAGCCACTACACCGAGCCCAGCGTGAACGGCTGCTGGCCATGGGGTGTGGAGAGGAACCAGCAGGGCGAGGTGACACGCTACGCCTGGTCCTGCAACGGCATCACCAACGTCCGCGTAGACCCATCCGGTGAGCCGACGTCGGTCGAGCAACTGGAAGCTTACGGAGACTCCTACACGTCGGAACACTACAGCGGCTCACTACTGGGGCCGGGACGGAACCACGACGTTCCCGTGCAGGCGTTGGAGATCCCCGGCAACCGGGACGAAGCACACCCGGACAACCCGCAGGGCTGGAGTGACCGGTTGACGGCGCAGCAGGTGGCGGACGGCACAACTGACCTGCTCGCCAGCGAGGTCGAGATGCACCTCTACCTGACCTACGTCCACTACGATGACGGCAGCGTCTCGCGGCACTACGACCTCGTGGACGGCGGGGCCTTCGCCGACAGGTAATCGACGGCTGGGGGGATGACAGGCTGGATACAGGGCTGCCCTTGGCATGGCTGAGGGCAGCCCTGTTCCCGTCTCGCCCCGCTGCCGCGCCATAGTATGCTTGCCCCGCCATCGCGGTCAGCGAGAGGAGGCCAGCCATGCCGGACCTACCGACCCAGGATGAAGTCCTGTCCTACTTCGACTCGCTGAGCAACTGGGGACGGTGGGGCGACGACGACGAGCTCGGCACGATGAACCACATCACGCCGGAGACGCGCCGCCGCGCGGTGTCGCTCGTGCAGGAGGGCGCGACCGTGTCGTGCGCGCGGACGCTCAGCAACGCCACCGGCCCAGACGTCACGTTCCAGCCGATGCACTTCATGATTGAGTCTGGCGAGGGCTACGCCCACGACGAGAAGGCGGGACCGCCGCGTCCGGCGCAGACCTCGTCGGACTTCATCGCCGTCGCATTCCACGGCCACGTCATCACCCACGTCGACAGCCTGTCGCACTTCTTTTTCGGCGGGCAGATGTACAACGGCAAGCCCTCCAGCCTCGTCTCCACGCGCTACGGCGCGCTGAGGGAGTCGATAGAGGTGCTGCAGGGCGGCGTGCTCGCCCGCGGGGTGCTGCTCGACATCCCCCGCCTTCGCGGCGTGCCGTGGTTCAACCCCGGTGAGGGCATCCTGCGCGAGGACCTCGAAGCCGCGGAAGCCGCCGAGGGCGTCCGCGTCGAGCCGGGCGACGTCCTGCTCGTGCGGACGGGGCAGCTGCGCCGCCGCGCGGAACTCGGCCCGTGGAACATCGCTGCCGAAGGCGGCACCGGCACGCACGCCAACTGCCTGCCCTTCTACCAGGAGCGCTCCATCTCCATGCTCGGGTCGGACACCGGCAACAGCCTCATCCACCCGGGATTCGACCGGCTCACCAACCCGGTGCACCAGGTGGGCATCGTGGCCATGGGCCTCTGGATACTTGACAACGCCGACCTCGAACGCCTCGCGGAGGCATGCGCCGAGCGGAACCGCTGGGAGTTCATGATTACCATCAACCCGCTCCGCATCGAGGGCGGCACCGGCTCGCCGGTCAACCCTGTCGCGGTGTTCTGAGTTAGGCCGGAACCGACCGCGCTAGCCGCAGAATTCTGCGATCGCCACGGCAACTCTGGCGCGCGCTTCCACGTGGACCTGGAACCGCTGGTCCCCGACAGCCAGGATTTCGAGTTCTCCGCTCTCCAGGCCCTGGCGGAAGGCCTCGAAGCCGCCGTCGAGCAGGGCTGCCAGCTCCTCGAGGTCGGCATGTATGCGCTGAACGGACGACGGCACCGGCTGTATGTCGCGGATCCGCTGTGCGTTTGCTCGCAGCGCCGGCGAGACCGCCGCCGCCTGAGCATTCCATGCCTGGTCGCCGGCAAGAGCAGGATCAGTTAGGAGGCGGTATGCCAGTCCGCCAAGGGTGCTCATTGGCTCCGCCAAAGACGTGTATACCTCGCCCACCCGGTCGAAGTAAGCGCTCACGTCCGATGGCGGGCAAGGCTCCGGGGTAGGTGTGGAGGTCGCGGTCGGGGTAGGCGTGGGGGTTGCGGTCGGAGTCGGGGTGGCGGTTGCCGTGGGGACAGGGCTGGGACTGGGAGTGGGTTCCGGTGTCGGCACGGGCGTGAACGCAGGTTCCGGCCCTGCCACCGCCCGCTCTTCTGTCTCTGCGGTTGCCGCGGCCTCGACCGTGGCGGTCGGTGTGGGAGCAGGTGCAGTCATCGGGGACGGCGTCGGCGTGCCTCTGCTCACGGAAACAGACCAGGAGTCGGAACAACCGGCCACAAGGGGGAGCGACATGGTGAGTATCAGCAGAGATGCGGTGAGCCGGAATGCGCGCAAGCGGGGCTCCGGCGGCATAGATGAGGGCTGCCGCATACAGCTAACCGCAGAAACTCAAGCGCGTCAGGGCAACTGAACTTCGTATCGCCGCCGCTTCCTGGAATAACTCGTTTCCAGCACGTATGCGCCCGGGGTCCCCGTTCTCTACGCCACGGCTGAACGCCTCGGTGCCCCTGTCGATCAGGTCAGCTGTCTCCTCCATGCCGTTATGTATCTGCTGAACGGATGCCGGCACCGGCTGTATCTCGCGGATGCGCTGAGCGCTCGTCTGCAGCAACGACAACACCCGGTCCAACTGGAGGTTCCAACCCTGATCGTCCAGGCGTGAGGGGTCGTTGACAACCCCGAATGCCAGCTCGCCGAGCGCGGTCGTGGCCTGCGCCAGCTCCCCCTCTGCCTCGCGCAGCTTGTCGAGGTACGCTTCCTCGTCGGGTAACGGACAAGGCACGGGCGTAGGCGTAGGGCTTGCGGTCGGGGTCGGATTGGAGGTCGCGGTAGGCTCCGGCGCCGGCGTCGGAGTGAGCGTCGCCGTCGGTGTTGGCGCCGGGGTAGACGCAGGTTCAGCGGCTTCGGTCGCTTGCTCCTCGAGTACGACGGTTGCCTCGACTTCCGCCGTGGGGGTCGCCGTGGGGGTCGGCGTGGGAGCAGGCGTCGCCGTTGGTGTCGGCGTGGGTGTCGGCGTGGACCTCGTCACGGAAACAGACCAGGAGTCGGAGCAGGCGGTCGCCACGGGAAGCAACGCGGTGAGGGCCATCAGAGATACAACGAGTCGGAGTGGGCGCAAGCGGAGGCTCCCAGTGGTGCGGCGAGGATTGCCGCAGTATAGCCGAGTGTGACACCAGCCCATTGCCCCCTCGACGCTCCGCCCGCTACGCTGGTTCCCCTGCAGCGAGCGGGTTCCAACCCGCCTTCCTGGGAGTGAAATGGCCAGAAATGGCTCAAAATGGCTCACTTTTTTGGACCGGCCACCTCTGTAGCCGCCCCCGCAGGCGTGCGCGGGTTTGCCATTCCCGCGCCGCATCGCTATCTTCCCTATCCATTCCCCGCCATGAGGAGCACTCGTGAAGATCACCAACGTCCAGGCCACCACCCATAACGTGCCGGTGCCCGTCCCGCTGATGGACGAGCCCGTCATGCGTCCGTTCGTCTTCTGCCAGGTCGACACCGACGCCGGTGTCACCGGCTACGGCATCTCCGGCCCCATCCAGCGGAAGGCGGTGCGCGAGCACATCAACGCCGAGCTCGGCCCGCTCGTCACCGGCATGGACCCGATGGACACGGAGCGCATCTGGCACCTCTGCTACGTCGAGCACAACCCCCGCTCGCAGACCGGCACGTGGTCGAGCGCCGTGAGCGCCATCGACATCGCGCTGTGGGACATCAAGGGCAAGGCGCTCGGTATGCCCGTGTGGCGTTTGCTCGGCGGCGCGCAGCCGGTCGTCCCCGCCTACATCACGTTCGGACTGCCGGAGTACACGGAGGAGCAGCTCGTACAGGTCGCGCGCGACTTCGTGGCGCAGGGCGAGGACAAGCTGAAGATGGTGGTGGGCGTCGCAGGCGACCACCAGGCCTGGCGCGAGGACTCCGACCGCGTCCACGCGGTGCGCGACGCCATCGGCCCCGGCGTGCAGCTCTCCCTGGACGCGAATTACATGTTCCAGTTCAACAACGCCCTGAACCTCGCGAAGGCCGTCGAGGAGTGCAACGTCGAGTGGTTCGAGGAGCCGATCTGGGGGAACGACGCACCGCTCCTCCACGAGTTGCGGATGCGCACCAGCATCCCCCTCTCCGCCGGGCAGAACGAGGGACACCGCTTCCGCGCCCGCGAACTGCTCGTGCACCAGTCGATCGACATCCTTCAGCCGAACGTCGTCTACTGCGGCGGCTACACGGAGGGGATGAAGTTCGCAGCGCTGGCGCAGGCGTTCAACCTGCCGATAGCCAACGGCGGCGGCTGGCCGCACCACAACATGCAGTTGCAGGCCGCCGTCCCGAACGGCTGGCGCATCGAGTACCACTACGTGATGTGGAAGTGCGGCGAGATGGTGTTCGACGGTTGCGTCGGCCCCCAGCAGGGCTGGACCACGATGCCCGACACGCCCGGCCTCGGCCTCGAACCGAAGTGGGACGCCCTCGCCGAATGGCGCGAGTGAGCCGTACAGCGCGAGTGGTCCGTCGTTCCTGCGGAGGCCCGCGCTTTAGCGCGCAACCTCGCAGCCGAACAACCTCGTGATGCCCGCCCTTCTTCCGTCATTCCCGCGAAAGCGGGAATCTCGCAGCCGTGTCCCTCCGCAGAAGTGTCATGCTGAGCGGAGCCGAAGGCGGAGTCGAAGCATCTCTCGGGGGCGTTGGAGCATAACGGGGCGTCTCCCGAGAGATTTCTCGGCTCCGCTCGAAGTGACAATGGTCCGCTCATGGTGAGCCTTACAGTGGTCCCGCTCATGGTGAGCCTGTCGAACCACGCGCCTTAACGGCAGGAGGGCTCAGCCCCAAGCGGAGCCGAGCCCTCCAACGGACCCTCTATCAGGCGCGGGGTTAGATCGCGACCTCTCCCCGCTCGCCGGTGCGCACTCGCACGACCTCGTTGACCGGTGTGACGAATATCTTGCCGTCGCCGATCTCGCCCTCGTCGGGCGTGCGGGCCGCCTCGATGATGGCGGTGATCACCGCCTCCTGCATGTCGTCGGTGACGACCGTGCGGACGAGCGTCTTCGGCACCGATGCACGGCTCGCCATCGCGCCGCCGCGTCCGACGAAGACCTCGACGCCGCGCTGGCGCCCTTCGCCCGTCACGTTGCAGTAGTAGAAGCCCTGGCATCCCGCGTCTTGCAACGCTTCCGTCACCCGGTGGACACGCTCCGGCCTGACTATCGCTTCAATGCTTATCATGGCTTGTATCCCCTCTCCTCGTTCCCTGGGGGTATGCCGCCTCAGCATACCCCCAGGCCGTTCCTCTTTGTTAGTCGGCGCCGTCGCTGACGTAGGCGCGCTCACCGTGAGCGGCCACGTCCAGGCCGGTGCCCTCGTCACGCTCGCTGACCCGCACGCCCAGACCCGGGATCAGGTCCAGCACCTTCAGGATGATGAACGATGCGACGAAGGAGTAGACGATCGTGGCGCCCACGCCAACTGCCTGAATGCCCAGCTGCTCGACGTTGCCCTCGATCAGTCCCCCGACTCCGGCGAACGCCGAGACCGTGAAGATACCGGTCGCCAGCGCGCCCCAGATGCCGCCGATACCGTGGACCGCGAACACGTCCAGCGAGTCGTCGATCCCCAGCTTCGGACGGATGAGCACTGCAAGGTAGCAGAACACGCCCGCGCCCAGGCCGATGGCCAGCGCGCCCATGACGCCGACCGCGCCCGCAGCGGGGGTGATGGCGACGAGACCGCCAACCGCGCCCGTCGCGACACCGGCCGCGCTCATGCGCTTGTTCTGGATCTGCGACAGGATGCCCCACGTGAGCGCGGCAGTTGCGGCAGCCGTGTTCGTCACGAGGAACGCGTTGATGGCGACTCCGTCCGCGGCGAGACCGGAGCCTGCGTTGAACCCGAACCACCCGAACCAGAGCAGCGCAGCGCCGATAACGACGTACGGCACGTTGCCGGGCTCCAGACCGGGGTCACGCCGCTTGCCAACAACCAGTGCTGCTGCAACCGCGGCCACGGCGGCGTTGATGTGGACGACGGTGCCGCCCGCGAAGTCGAGCGCACCAAGTTCGAACAGCCAGCCGTTACCGGCCCACACCCAGTGGGCGATGGGCGCGTAGACCAGCGTTACCCATGCGACCAGGAAGACGAGGTAGGTGGTGAACTTGAACCGCTCTACCATCGCTCCCGTGATCAGGGCCGGTGTGATGATGGCGAACATCATCTGGAACACGGCGAACAGCATGTCTTCGCCGGGCTCGATACCGGACAGGCCAAGGAGGGAGAGGTCTCCCACGATCGCACTGCCCTCGCCGAACGCGACGCTGTAGCCCCAGAGGACCCACACGACGCTGACCACTGCCATGCTCATGAAACTCAGCATGATCGTGCTGATGACGTTGCGGCTGCGGACTAAGCCTCCGTAGAAGAAGGCAAGCCCTGGCGTCATGAGCAACACCAGAGCCGATGCGGTCAGCAACCAGGCTATCGAACCACTGTCCATGGCGGCACCCTCCCTATCAGTGATGAAAACAGTTTGCGGAAGAGGTTTTGCGCCGATGTTTCTTTCTTATTACAAATCTGTAACAAAGCTGGGCGACAGCCCGCTGCCGCCCGGTTGGCCGGGTTGGAACTGCGGATAGTGGTCCTGGGCTAGGCGCTGCTCCGGCAGAAGGCAGCCTCATTTCCGGGCGGACGGGGCGCCATCGCCTGGAGCCCGGGGGAAGAACTAGCCCCGGAGCGGCCGGAAGAACTGCCGCAGCTCGTTTGCCAACAGCTCCGGCTCTTCCCATGCGCCGAAGTGTCCACCGGTCGGCATCAGCGTGTAGCGCTGGACGTTGTAGGAGCGCTCGGCCCATTCGCGCGGCGGCTGGCTCGAGTCGCCGGGGAATACCGCGAAGCCGGTGGGAACCTTGACCCGCTCGCCCGGTCCGACGCGCACCGGGTCCTCCGCCGACTCCTTGTAGAACCGGACGGACGACGAGATCGTTTGCGTGGTCCAATAGATGGTGGCGTTCGTGAGCAGTTCGTCCTTGGTGAACCGTTCCTCGACGTCCCCGTCGTTGTCGCTCCACTTCCAGAACTTCTCGACGATCCAGGCCAGCATCCCGACGGGTGAGTCGCTGAGCCCGTAGGCGAGCGTCAGCGGCTTCGTACGCTGTTCGTGCGAGTACCCATGTTCGGTGGCTTGCCACCAGTCCCGGTGTTTGATGAGCGCCTGTTCGGCTGCGCTGAGGGGCGCAGACCCTTCACCGAGATACGGCCCAACGATGGTTGCCGAAGTCAGGTGGATCGCAGTGACATGATCGGAGTGCCCCAGGCCGAGCTGCGTGGTGACGGCAGCGCCCCAGTCGCCCCCGTGGGCCACGAACCGGGAGTAGCCAAGTCCCTGCATGAGCTCCGACCACAGCGCGGCCGTGCGCTTTGCGCTCATGCCTTTCTCTGACGGCCGGTCGGAGAACCCATAGCCCGGCAGCGATGGGATAACGACGTCGAAAGCATCTGCATCGTCGCCGCCATGCGCCGCAGGGTCGGCCAGCAGAGGGAGCATCTCCAACTCTTCGAGGAACGTGCTCGGCCACCCGTGGGTCAGCACGATCGGCAGGGGATGGGGGCCGTTGCCGCGGACGTGGATGAAGTGGATGCCCATCCCGCCGACCTCGGCCCGGTAGTTGGGCAGGGAGTTCAGCCGTGCCTCCTGAGCGCGCCAGTCGAACCCCGTGCGCCAGTACTCTGCCAGCTCGCGGATGTAGTCGAGGTTGGCCCCGTAGTCCCAGCCTGCCCCATCGACTGCGTCCGGCCACCGGGTCCTGCCGAGCCGCTCGCGCAGATCGTCGAGGACGTCGTCTGTGACATGGATGGTATAGGGCTGGATATTCACAGCCCAGAGCTTATAGCAGGCAGCGTGACCCGGCCATCCGCCTGGATGACCAGGTCGAACTGCAGCTTGAGGGTTCGTGTACTCGTACAGGCTGGTTGGCCTCTGGGCGGGAAGGTACACTGCCCCGGCCCCCTTCTTCAGGCGCCGCCTTGCTCAACATATTCCTCACCGTCGTACTGCCCATCTTCATCGTCGCCGGCTCCGGCGCGGCGCTGCAGCGCATGCGGCCCGGGGCGCTCGGCCTGCTGGGACCCGCAGCGCTTTACATCTTCGGACCGGCGCTCGTGCTGAACGGCCTGCTACGGACGCAGCTGCCCCTGGACGTGTCCCTGCGCATCGTCGCGGCGGCAGCCGCCACCATGCTCGCTATGGTCGCTGTCGCCTGGGTGGTGTCACGGCTGCTGCGGCACGACAGGACGACGGAGAGCGGCTTCATGCTCGCCGGAGCGTTCGGCAACTCAGGCAACATGGGCATCCCCATCTCGTTCCTCGCGTTCGGGGAAGACGGACTCTCGGTGGCGATCATGGTGTTCGTGACGCACACCTCCGTCAATTGGCCCGTCGGCATCTACATCGCCGCGCGCGGACGCGCCAGGGGCTGGGCCCCGTTCCTCCATGCCGTCAGAGCGCCGACGCTCTACGCCGTCCCCATGGCGCTGGCGATACGCGGGTTCGACTGGACGATCCCCACGACGCTCGAGAGGCCGATCACCATGATGGCGGACGCCGCGATCCCCGCCATGCTGCTCGTGCTCGGCTATCAGCTGGCGCAGGGCATCGAGTTCCGGCAGCCGGGCAGCATGACGACGGTCCTCGCTACGCGGCTCATCGCCGGGGCGTTGGTCGGCGCCGGGGTGACGACGCTCCTCGGCCTCGAAGGCGTCGTCCGCAACACCGTCGTGCTCATCGCCGCGATGCCTGCCGCCGTGTTCGTCTCCATCCTCGCGACGGAGTACCGCATCGTGCCGCGGTTCGTGGCGAGCTCGGTCATCATCGGCACGGTCGCGAGTCTCGTGACGCTGACCGTGGTTATCGGTCTGCTGCAGCGGTGGGACTGACCTCGTGCGGTACCATGGAACCAACCAACGGAGGCGCGCCAAATGAAGATCGGAATCTCCTTCCCTACCATCGAGCTGCAAGACCCTGAAGAGATGAAGGCCTTCGCGCAGGGCGCGGAGCAACTCGGCTTCCACCACATGACGGCGCTCGAGCACACCCTCGGCGTCCGTACGAGTGCCAGCTACACGCCGGAAGTCCACATCCACGAGCCCATGGTGCTGTTCGCATTCCTCGCCGCGGTTACCCGCACGATCCAGTTCGCGAATTCGATACTCATCCTCCCGCAGCGGCAGACGGTCGTCGTGGCGCGGCAAGCAGCCGAGATCGACGCGCTCTCCGGAGGACGCATACGCCTCGGCATCGGTCTCGGCAGCAACGAGGAGGAGGCCATCGGCCTCGGAACTGACTTCCACAACCGAGGGGCCCGCGTCGAGGAGCAGATCGAGGTCATGCGGATGCTGTGGACACAGGACGTTGTGAACTTCGAGGGGCGTTGGCACCACATCATCGACGGCGGCCTCACGGTGCTGCCCGTGCAGCGGCCCATCCCCATCTGGATAGGCGGAGGGCACGGCAGGCGTCCACTGGAGCGCATCGGCCGCCTGGCCGACGGCTGGGTCGCCAGCAGCTCCGCCCAGGGTGACGCCGAATCGCAACTCGAGACCATCCGCAACGCGTCGGAGGCCGCCGGCCGCCCGCGCGACGCCGTCCAGGTCCAGGGGCGCATGCCGCTCGTCGGAGGCGATGCTGAAGGATGGGCCCTGGCCGCCGAGCGCTGGCGTCAACTCGACGCCACGCACCTCGCGGTCAACACGAGCCGCGGCGGGTTCACAACAGCCGCCGAGCACCTCGCGCTCGCTGAGCGCTTCATGAACGAGGTGGGCAAGAACCTCGCGGACTAGCCCCCCAATACCTTGCAGGGAATACGCTGACCAAGAGATAGGCCTCGTCGTTCCTGCGAAGGCAGGAACCTCGCAGCCCTTGCCTGATCCCTTCCCCCTTGATGGGGGAAGGTTAGGATGGGGGTGTACTGCAGGCCCGTCAGACGATCCCTAGACGGGAGCGCCCTCCGGAAGCGCCTCGCCGTTGAGCGTGAACACGGACGTCGTTTCCATGTTCTGCACCAGCGACTGCAGCGCGTAGCAACTCGACTCCGCCATGTCGACGAGACGGCGTATGCGCTCAGGCGGCTCGTCCGACTCCACGTTGACGGTCGTCTCGAGTCCCGCAGGGCCGCCAACGATGGTGCCCGCGAGCGCGGAGCCGTCGCGGTAGAAGCGCGTCGTCTGCTGCATCCGCACCTTGCTGTAGGCGATGTGGGTCATCTCGCTCAACCGAGCGAGCTGGGTGAGCAGTCAGAATGCGACGCCCGCCGAGAAGTAGGCGAGCGGTGAAGGAGCGGTGTCGTCGCCGCCGATGCGGACCCCCTCGTCGCAGATCATCTCGAACGTGCTGCCCGTGCCGCCCCCGGCGCGGACGCGGGCCAGCTTGCGCTGGCGCTCGAGAGTCTCCGCCTCGACCTCGATGACGATCTCCCTCCGGACACCGTCCTGACGGGCGGCGTTGGGGACAGACTCCCCCTCTTGGACCTTCCTGACGATCTCTTCCATGAGCCGCTCCTTCCGATGAGGTTGCGAGCCGTGCTGAGTGAGATTGGAGGCGACGGGCGGAATCGAACCGCCGAATAGAGGTTTTGCAGACCTCCGCCTTAACCACTTGGCTACGTCGCCGTGACGAATCAGGTTAACGAGAAACGCGCCTCTCCGTCAACGATAACGGAGCCTCGCCGGGAGTGGATTCGCGATTGGTAGAATGTTCTGGGGTGCAGGAAGCGCCTGCCCGACGCGACGCCGACCGTCCCCACGCAACACGACCATGCCATTACCAGCCCTGCTCATCCCCCTCGCCATCGCCGGTGGCTCAGCCGTTGTCCAGGCAGCAGCGAAGCTGAAGAGCCACGAGCGCCTCAACGCGCTGCGCGCCGAGCTGGAAGAGCTGGAGGCGCACCACCAGGAAGAGATCCTCCCGCTGTACGAGCAACAGGTGCATCTCTGCCACCGTCTGCGTGTGCCGGAGCCGGACTACCCGGCTTCACTCCTGGAGCGTGAGACTCTCCCTGATCCCCCACCGCTGTGGCGGCGGGTCCTGAGGCGCCAGAAGCGCACCGTCGCCGACGGCTCTCCGCACTCCCGCGCCAGCATCATCGGACGCCAGGGAGCCGGCTTCGCCGCAGGCACCGTCTGGAAGGTGTGGTCCGCGACGGTCCTCAACATCGTGCGTCCGATAAGTGCCAGGCTGCTGACGCTCTTCCCAAGTGCGGCCCCAGCGGTCGGAACGGGCAGCTCACTGGTCTTCGGCCTGAGCCTCCGGGTAGCCCTGGGCGTCGTCAGCGTAGCCGCATTCGTCGTGGCGCCGCTCCTGCTGGCATTCGCCCTCTTTAGGGAAGTCAGGAAGGTGTGGAAGGCCCGCCGGGAGCTCGATTCCATCCGGAAGCGGCGGCACGAGGAACTGACCACCTACACGTCACGCACACGACTGCTGCAGAGACAGGTTCGCATGCGGGCGTACACCAGCTGCCGGATCAGGCACCGGGTACCGTGCGCACGTACCTACACCTCGCGAAAGGCGCGCAGCAGTCGCGCCGCTGTTCGTTCGGGACGCCTCAGCCCTTAGAGCTCCAGCTCGGCGCTGACGCCGTACTCCTCGGCGAGCCCCTCGAGTTTGCCCCACGTCGCGTCCTCCACGAAGATGCCTTCCTGCAGGCGGCGCTGCGTGTTCCGGTGCTCGATCTCGCCGGGGTAGAGGATCTCGTCGAACCCGGCCGCGCGCTTGGACGCCTTCAGGTAGCCCGCGAGCTCCGCGACCTGCCGCTTGAAATCGTCCAGCGGGCGGAACGCCGCGACGTCGAACACGGCCATGAAGCAGCCGTCGTTGTGGAACCCGCGGGGGTCGTGGCCGAAGCCGAGGCCCGTCAGCAGGCCGGAGAGTATCTCCACGATGACGGAGAGGCCGTAGCCCTTGTACCCCTCCGAGCCGCCGAGCGGCAGCAGCGCGCCGCCCTGCTCGCGCATGACCCTCGGGTCCGTCACGGAGTTTCCGTCGCTGTCGACGACCCACCCCTCCGGGATAGGCACGCCGCGTGCCGCCGCAAGGTCCACCTTGCCTGCCGCCACCGCGCTCGTGGCCATGTCGATGAACAGCGGCCCTTCGAGGTCGCTCGGCACCGCCACGCAGATGGGGTTCGTCCCAAGCCTCGGCTCGCTCCCTCCGAACGGGGCGACGTTCTTGGTCGTCCTGCCGGAGTCTGCGGTCATCAGGCCTATCATGCCTTCGCGCATCGCCATCAGCGGGTAGTCGGCGACACGCCCAACGTGGCTCTGCCGGTAGACCGTGGCAGCGGCAGAGCCCTGCTGCTTCCCCTTCTCTATCAGCAGGCTCATCGCCTTTTCGGAAACGACGTACCCGAACCCCCAGTGGCCGTCCGCCACGAGCGTCGACGGCGTCTCGTTGACGATGTCGAACGGTGCACCTGGGACGATGTGCCCGCGCTTGATGCGGTCGATGTAGGTCGGTATCTGGATGATGCCGTGGGAGTCGTGTCCCGCGAGGTTCGCCCCGATGACGTGGCGGGCGATGACGCCAGCCTCCTCCCCGCTCGCTCCGGCGCACTGGAGCAGGCGGTCGGCGATGGTCTGTAGTCTGTCGTGGGAAACGGTTGGCATGGCTCCTCCGTGGGTGTGGGCGTGCGGAGCGGATTGTACCGCCAAGCCACCCCTCCCCGTCATTCCCGCACCGGCGGGAATCCAGGGTGCCCGGGCAGGGCACACGGGGCGGTGCAGTGGGGAGGTGGCCTTTCGAGCACAACCAGGGCGTCATCTCAGGCGCCGCCTGGCCCCTGCCTACTCGACGGGGTAAGGGTGGGATAGGGGTGTCTCACCTCTCCCCTTGGAGAGGTCACGACAGCGCGGCGGGTGAGGGCGGAACATGAAGAAGCCCCGGCGGCTTGCCGGGGCTTCTCGTTGAATGCCGGGTTGGTGCGCAGGAAGAGATTTGAACTCTTACGGGACTGCTCCCACTGCCCCCTCAAGACAGCGTGTCTACCTATTCCACCACCTGCGCCCGATTTGCTCCGTTTCCGAAGCGGTGATCTGGCAGGAGTGGAAGGATTCGAACCCTCGGCCGGCGGTTTTGGAGACCGCTGCTCTACCAGGCTGAGCTACACTCCTGCGCTACCTCAAAGCGTAGCACTCGCCGCCTCTGAGGGTCAATCGCGCACGGGCGACAGCCCGCCACTTAAAAGTCAGAGCCCCTCCGCTCTGGAGGGGCTGTTGACGGGCGGTAGGCCTTGCGGGAACTGGATGGCCCGGCAACCCATACCGTCTTCAATCACAACGTTACACGACGGATACCGTTTGAGCACGAGACATTAACGCCTGCGCCACGCATTGTCAATACGTCTCTATTGCGAATCTCCAACCAGAATATCCAGAGAGTCTACGGAAACATCTGCCTCAGGCACGTCCTCTGCTGCTGCCTCATGCCAGATAGCGCCGCTTGACACTCCCGACGCCCGCCACTAGCCTCCCCGCCGACCCCAGCACCGGAGCAGTAGACGTGTCCATACTCACCCCCGCGATGCAGGCCGCCGTCGGACACGACGGCGAGGCGCGCACCGCCATCATCGAACGCGGCGCCATCGAGCGCTTCGCCGCCGCCATCGGCGACGACAACCCCGCCTACCCCGACGTCGCGCCGCCGACGTTCCTGCGCTCCGTCGGCCTCGCCATCCCCACCCTCCCCGACAGCGAGTCTGTGCCGCGCGTGCTGGACGGCGGCAGTGAGTGGACGTACGGCGAGCCGGTGCGTCCGGGCGACGCCATCACGATCGTGACGCAGATGGAGACGCTCATCGAGCGGGAGGGGCGCATGGGGTCGATGCTCATCGCCACCTACGTCACCCGCTACACGAACCAGCGAGGCGAACTCGCCGCATCGCAACGCAACACCCTCATAAGGATGCCCGTAGCATGAGCACGCAGCCGTACCTGGACGACGCCGTAGTCGGCACGGAAATCCCCGCGCTGGTGAAGGAGCCGACGACCCGCCAGCTGGTGATGTACGCAGGCGCGTCCGGCGACTTCTACGAGATCCACTACGACAAGGACTTCGCCGCGGAGCAGGGCCTCCCCGGCGTGATCCTGCACGGCGCGCTGAAGAGCGCATACCTCGGCCAGCTCGTCACGGACTGGGTTGGGGCGGAGGGGCGGCTGCTGTCGCTCTCGGTCCGCTACCGCGAGATGGACGTCCCAGGTGACGTGCTGACGTGCGGGGGCACGGTGGTGGAGCGTGACGAGGACGCAGGCTCCGTGCGCTGCGACATCTGGATCGAGAACGGCGCAGGCGTCCGAACGACCACGGGCGAAGCGGTCGTCGCGCTGCCCTCGCGCTAAGCCCCCGCCTACGTCGTTCCTGCGGAGGCAGGAACCCCGTCCCTGAGCAGAGTGGACGAAGCTACGCTCCGTCCTGCAGGGCCTCCCACTCCTCGCGGGTCAACTCCATCAGGATGAAGTTGTACCCCGCGCGGCGCACGGGCTTCACCTCGCGGAACCCGCACATCGCGAACGCGCGCCGGGCGCGGGCGTTCCACTCCAGCGTGTGCAGGTAGAGCCGGCTCATCGCCACGTTCTTGAAGCACTGGCCCACCAGCAGTTGCACCGCCTCCCGGCCGTAGCCCCTGCCCCAGTAGTCCCGGTTCCCGACCAGGATGCCGACCTCGCACTGGCCCTTGAAGTTGTCGATGTCGTACACCATGCAGTTGCCGATGTGCAGGCCATCCAGCGTGTCGATGCCGTAGCGGCGGACCCATGGCGTGGGGTACTTCAACTCGTTCGCGTAGTCGCGGAGGAAGTCTTCCAGCGGCTGCCGGAGCCGCGGCGCGGCGTCGAGTTCCGCGAGCTCCTGGTCCGACCGCCAGCGATGGTCGTCCTCGCCATCCTCGATGCGCTTGTCGCGGATCACGACCTTCTGTCCGCGGATGCCGTTCTCGCTCATCGAACGGGCTCCCCTGCGTCCAACGCCGCCATCGCCCGCTGCAACACCTCGCGCTCCGATGGGTAGGTCAGCGTGTCGTGGGCTTCCACGGCGGAAACCCAGCGCACGACGTCGAACTCCGGGTCGTGGTCGTCGAACGAGCCGCCGCACGGTCGCATGAGGTAGAAGTACACCCGCTTGTGGATACGCTCGCTATCGCTGGTGAACCAGTACTCGATGTGCCCAAGCGGAGCCGCTATCTCCACTGACAGCCCGGTCTCCTCACGCACCTCGCGCAGCGCCGTCTCCTCGAGCGTCTCGCCGCTGTCCGGAGTGCCCTTGGGCAGCGCCCACAGGCCGGTCTTCAACCGGCCGCAGACGGCAATCATCACCTCGCCGCCATGCTCCTCGCAGACCACGCCGCCCGCAGACACAGCCTGCGTAACCCGGGAACCGCCTGCCATGGCTACGGCTCCTGCAACGTGAGCATGGAGAAGTCGCCCTCGTCGGCTTCCAGAATGCGCAGGGCCTCCTGCGCGGCCTCGCTCAGCGTCGAATCGCCCTGCTCCACGTAGTGCTTGAGCAGTCTGCGCGCCGCGGTGCCTCCGATGCCGCCGACGGCATGCACCGCCGCGAGCGCCACCTGCGGGTCGTCGTCGTTCGTCAGTTCGTGCAGGTGGGGCAGCGTCTTCGCATCCGCGAGTTCGCGGGCCGCGTTGGCTGCCTCGAAACGCATCGCGGCGATGTCGCTGCCGAACTCCGCCACGACGACGGGCAGCCACGCCGGGTCGCAGGTGCGCCCCATCGCGTAGACGGCGCTCTGCCGCAGCAGCGGTTCGCCGCTCTGGTAGGCCCACCGGATCCAGCCCGGAATGTCCGGGTGGCGCATCGGCGCTATCGCCTCCAGCGCTCGGCGGCGCACCGCGGCCTCCTCAGCCTCGTCCTCCACCGCTCCGAGGAGCGCGCTCCGCAACATTGCGACGTCTCGCTCGATCAGTTTCCCCGCCTCGGCCATCTCCGCGAAGTGGCCGAGTGCGCTGGCGGCAGCCGCCCGTGCTTCGTGAGAATCGTCGTTCTCGAGCATCGCCGTGAGCGGAGCGATAACAATGCGGTCCACGGTCTCCCACAGTCCGGCAGCGGCGCTCGCACGCACGGAAGCGTCGTCGTCCTTCAGCGAGGCACACAGTAGAGCGGTGAACTCCATCTCGATGTTGTCCTCGGCCATGCCGGTCACGGCGCGGATGATCATCAGCCGGCGCGCCGTGGGTATGTCGCTCCATACCTGTAGCAACTCGCGCAGTTCCTCGGGCGCCAGCCCGCTGAGGCGTCCGAGCAGGGACGGCTTCAGTTCGGAGCCCGCGTCGAGCAGTTGGGGGATGACGTCGCCAAGCGCCATGACTAACCCGTGCTGGATACCGAGATCCCACCGACGGCGATGGCGGGAGCGTAGAGGCTTCCCATCCAGCGTCCCTCGCTCCCCAGCGCCAGCACGTCGTTCAGGGCGCGGTATGCATTGCCGGAAATCATCGTGTTCTTCACACGGCCAACGACACGGCCGTGCTCCACCTTATACCCCAGCAGTATGTTCGCATTGAAGTCCCCGCCCAGCACGTTGCTCTGCCCCGCGCCGAGCAGCCGCTCCACGATGAGCGCCTCTTCCATGCCCGCGATGATGTCGTCCAGCGCGGTGTCGCCCTCGTCCACGAGAAGCACGCTCGTCGACGGTCCCGGCAGCGAGCCGAGCCCGCGCTCGCCCGCGCCGGTGCTCGATACGCCAGCCTGCCCCGCGGTCTGCAGGTCGTAGAAGAACGCCGACGCGACGCCGGACTCGATGAGCGGCATACGGCGGCTCGCCACGCACTCGTCGTCGGCAGGCCGCGCGCCCGCCGCGCCGGTGAACGTTGGGTCGTCGGTCACGCTGAACCGCTCGTCCACGATGCGCTCCCCGAGCCGTCCCACGAGCGGCGACGTGCCCTGCAGCACCGACTTGCCGTTCAGCCCGGCGAGCAGCGGCGAGAGCAGCACGCTCCGCACCGCGGTCGGCATCAGGATCACAGGCATGGTTTTCGTCTCGGCTGCCGCCGTCTCTTTCGCCCATTCGAGCTGCCGGATGACGGATTTCACGACGCCGGAAGGGTCGTGCAGGGCGGCGATGCTGCTCTCACTGTCCATCGTGAAGAGCATGTCCTCGCCGCGTATCACAGTCCCCTCGAACCCCAACTGGAAGCGTGAGCGCTCATACGCAACGCTCCCGCCCCGGCTGTTCACCAGTGCAAGCGTTGACGTGGACTTGCCGACGCCACCCTCTACCTGCGCTTCTGTGGAGTAGGCGCGCAGGTCCGCGATGGCCCGCTCGCCCAGCGCCACCATCTCTTCGAGCGTCGCATCCTCGACGGAGGAGTCGTAAGGGCGAACGTCCGGATACGTCTGCGCGCCGGGAAACTCGAAGTGCGCCTCGGCGCCGAACGGGGCCGTCTCGATGGCGGCGTCGACCAGCGCCTGTGGTTCGTCCAGGTTCGACGTGGAGCTGAACCCGACACGCCCGTCCTTGATGATGCGGAGCGCCGCGCCCATGGCGTCATTCGCGTCGACGCCCTTGATGACGTTCGCTTCGAACCGCACGGGCGTGCTGGACGACGCGGCGTAGAAGACCTCCGCCTCGTCGGCGGAACGGAGCGCCCGCTCCAGTATCTGCTCCGCCGCTGCCCTGGCCTGCTCCGGGGAAACGATGGCTACGCTCCTCCGATGAGACACTGGCGGATGCGGATGTGGGGGCTGCCGTTGGAGACCGGCAGGGGGCTCTGCCCCGCCTTGCCGCAACCGCCGCCCTCGTTCATCTCGAGGTCGCCCGCGATGGCGTCCAGGTTGTGCAGCGTCGTGAAGACGTTGCCGGAGAGCATCACCGGCCTGCACAGCTCCGCGATCTTGCCGTTGCGGATGCGGTACGCCTCCCCCGCGGAGAACGTGAACATCTCCATGGAGGTCATGCCGCCGTACCAGTTCTTCACGTACAGCCCGTCCTCCACGTCAGCGAACAGGTCGTCGACGCTCGACTCGCCGGGAACGATGAACGTGTTGGTCATGCGCACGATGGGCGCGAAGCGGTAGTTCAGCGCTCGCGCGTTGCCGGTGGGACGCTCGCCGAGCTTGGCCGCCGTCTCCCGCGAGTGCAGCCGCCCAACGAGCACGCCGTCGCGGATAAGGTCAGTCTCCTGTCCCTGCACGCCTTCGTCGTCGTACAGGTAAGAACCGCGCAGCGTGGGACGCGGGATGGTCGCGCCGTCCTTCACGTTCAGGTGCTCGCCGCCGAACCGCTTGCCGGGCTTCATCAGCTCCTGCAGGCGCGGCTCCGCGTAGATGTGGTCCGCCTCCGACAGATGGCCGAAGGCCTCGTGGATGAAGACGCCCGCGAGTATCGGGTCGAGGATCACGGTGTATTCGCCGCCCTTCACCTCCGGCGCGTCCAGCAACTGGACCGCCTTCTGCGCCGCCTCGCTCGCGCTCTCCTGCAGGTTCATCACGAACTCGAAATCGCCCAGACTGCCGAGGCTGATGCCGTACTGCTGCACGTCAGCGCCGTTCCGAGCCTGCGCGTTCAGGCGCAGGTTCACGTCCACGCGCTCCTGGTCGATGTACGACCCCTCCGAGTTCGCATACACCATGCGCCGCCGCGCGTCGGTGTAGCCAACGCTGGCCGACTGCACCCCCGGCGTGCCCATCATGACGTCCGCGTACTCGTCCAGCACCTCTTTCTTCTCAGCGAGCGCCATGGCGCTCGGATCGCGCCCCAGCACGGGCGGAACGTGGTCCACCACCGGGGGCGTCTCCGCGAGTTCGACCCGCTCCCCACCGATGACACGCGCCTGCTCGACCGCCTGCCGCACCTTGTACTCGAGGCTATCCAGGTCGTTGAACGACGCGAACCCCCAACCTCCGCCCGCGAGCGCGCGGACGTTGCCGCCGATCGCGCTCCCACGCCCGATCTCCTCCAGGTCACGGGCCCGGTAGCGGATCGTGGACGACGACGCCTCCTCGACGTGCACCTCCACATACTGCCCGCCCGCGTCTTTCAACGCGGCTTCGATCCGGTCACGGATAGCTTCGTCCATGGTGTTGCCTCGCGCGCGGCGTTCCACGCATTCGCAGTCTACCGAAGCACGATGGCGGCGGGCAACGCCGCACAGTGCCCCAAATCCCTCTGCGGGAATGCCCTACGACGCCAGGGGAACAGCCTTCGATTGCCTGATCACGCGATCGCGCGTAAGCAACGGGACGCCGTGCACGATGCTGGTCGTTTCAGGATGCAGCCTCTGCATCCGCCCAGCTGACGCCGGTCGTGAAGATGTCGCCCCTCACTTCGGTCTTGTGGCGCAGGCTCCCTATGAGGTCGGCGTCTTTGCCGTGGGGAACAACGCGGGCGACAGGCTTGCCGTGCTTCGTGACCACTGGCTCGTCGAGGTCGAGCCGGTCCCCTGAGGCTTCCCACTCACCCACGGTTTTCCTTCTCGTAGCCGGACAATTCGTAGAGGGTGAGTTCCCTGCCCGCCTGTTTGGCCTCCAGCCACTGCTTGAAGGATTGTCGGCTCTCGCCCGACTTCCGGCCCGCCAGCAGCATCTCAACGCTGATGTCTTCGTCCAGATCGGGCCAGTGGATGCCCTCTCCCCCGCCGATGAGTTCCCAGCGGCCTCGCTCCTCCGGCATTGCGTGGACCAGCCGGGGGTACCAGGACAATGGCACAGAGATATCGCGACCGTCCGACAACTGGACGGCGAGGGCGTCTTCCGTCACCGAGACCGTCATCGCTTGCACGCCCACTCTTCCCTCCTGCCAACAGTACCCCAGGCGGCGCCCTGCGAGGCACAACAAATTCTATCCGATGGGACATAGGAGGCGGCACCCGCCCCCCATCACACGCTCCGCACGCCCTCGGGCACCGCCGTGCCCCGCACGACGCCGATGAGCAGCAGCGCCGCGGCGAGCACCACGCCCGTCACCGCAAGCGTGCCCGGCGCGCCGAAGGCGTCCACGAGCAGGCCGAACGGCAGGATGGCCATGGTGATGAAGGAGCGCAGCATGAGGTTGATGCTCATCACGCGCCCGTACAGCGCCGGGTCCGTCCGCGTGATGATGAGCGTCTGGTTGATGGTGGTGTACGCCTGGTGCGCGAAGCCCGTGCAGAACAGCAGCGCGATGCTGAGCGGGTAGTACGGCGAGAGCGCGAAGCCAGCGAGCCCCACCCCGAAAGCGATGCCGACGATCATCTGCGGCATGCCGTTCGCGAGCCGCGAGAACGACGCGACGGTCAGCGAGCCGCAGAACCCGCCGAAGCCGATAGCCGCGTACATGAATCCCAGCAGTTCCGGCCCGATCTCCAGCACTTCCTGGAACACCGGCAGCAGATGCACGTACGGCATGCCCAGCACCAGCATGAGCAGCAGCATCCCAAACAGGGCCCGCAGGAGCGGCGTCGAGATCACATAGCGGAACCCCAACAGCAGTTCGCCGCGCATCCCGCGACTGCGCTGTTGCTCGGCTCGCCCCGACGGGAACGTGAGCGACATCCCCATGGAGACCACGTGGAACGCCGCAACTGTCGCGAACGCGATGAGCGGGTCTATCCCCAGCAGTATGCCGACGACGCCCGGCGCGGCGACCTGGTTGACGTTGCGTCCCGCCGCCTGCAGGGCGACGCCGTTCGGGATCAGCCTCCTCGGCAGGAGCAGGGGCACATAGGACTGGCGCACCGGCATGTTGAACGGCATCGCCGTCCCGTGCACGAGAGAGAACAGCACGAGGTGCCAGACCTCCACGATCTCCAGGTACAGCAGGACCACGAACAGCAGCGCCATCGCCAACAGCGCGGTCTGGGAGGCGAGGAGCACCGCACGCTTGGAGAGCCGGTCCGCCGCGACGCCGCCCAGCGGCGACATGAAGAACATGGGGATGCCCTGCGCAAGCGCGACGACTCCCACCCAGAACGCGGACCCCGTCAACTCGTAGGCGAGCCACGGACGCGCAACCTGCGTCATCTGACCCGCCGCGAACGTGAAGAACGTGCCGCCCCAGAGCCGCCGGTACTGCGCGAACCCCAGTGCGGCGAACGTACGCGGAGAACGCCCGGCGCTGCTCTGCTCACCGTCGGAAGACGCGTCTCCGCGCTCCGGTTGCTGCATCACTAAGAGTGCAGCGCCCGGTAGACCTTCTCCGCCGTGACGGGAAGGTCGCGCACGCGAACGCCCACGGCGTCAGCGACGGCGTTCGCTATCGCGGGCGCGGCCTGCGAGTTGGACTGCTCGCCGATGCCCTTGACCTGGTACGGCCCCCATCCGCCACCGTGCTCCTCGTCCAGCAGCACGGTGCGCAGCTCCGGCAGATCGGCCGCCGTCGGTATCTTGTAGTCCGCGAACGAGGCCGTCGTGACGCGACCGTCCTCGACCGCCAACTCCTCCTGCAGCCCGAAGCCGATGCCCTGCACCACCCCGCCGTTGACCTGTCCCTGGTGGCCGATGGGGTTGAGTATCGTCCCGGTGTCGTGCGCCGTCGTGATCGTGAGCAGCTTCACCTGCCCCGTCTCGCGGTCGACCGCCACCTCGGCGACCTGCGCCGTGAACGCCGTGTACGGGTTGCGAGCCGTGTCCTGCACGTCGCCGAGCCCCACGATGGGGGCGCCGGTGCGCTCCGCAAGCGACGCCCACTCGGTGCTCTCGCCGGTGTCGGTACGGCGCAGCGCCGGGCCGTCCACTTCCAGCGACTCCTCGGGCCATCCGAGGATGTCCGCCGCCAGCTTGAACAGTTCGCCCTTCGCGGCCTGTGCCGCATTCCATACCGCCGCGCTCGCCATCCGCGTCACGCGCGCGCCGCCGATGCCGGAGTCGAACGACGTGCTCGCCGTGTCCCACACCGCAACGCGCACCCGCTCGATCGGCATCCGCAGTTCGTCCGCGACGATCTGCTGCATGACGGTGTAGGAGCCGGTGCCCTGCTCGAACACGGACGTATTGACCGTGACCGACCCGTCCGGGTGCAGCGTGACGCCCGCGTGCGTCTCGCCGCCGGCCTGCACGCGCTCGCCGATGGCGACGCCCTTGCCGTAAGCGAAACGCTCGTCCGATGGCCTGGGTTCCGCGTAGCCCGCGGCGTCCAGCGCAGCGTTCAGCGTCTCGACGGAGCGCACCTGCTCGAACACGGTGCCGAGCGAGTCCTCCTCGCCTTCGACAACGAGGTTCTTGCGGCGCAGTTCCGCCGGGTCCATCCCCAGCGCCGCGGCGAGACAGTCGATCTGCGACTCCGCCGCGAACATCGCCTGCGGCTCGCCGGGGCCGCGCATGTACCCGCACGGGACGTTGTTCGTGTACACCTGGTGCTCGATGATGCGCGTGTTCGCCGCCCGGTACGGCCCCGCCGCTGCGCTCGCGCCGCCGAGGTGCCCGCCCGGCTTGAACCCCGCGTACGCCCCGCTGTCGTACTCCACCAGCGCCTCGTGCGCGACGATAACCCCCTCGCGCGTCGCGCCCGTGCGGACCGTGACACGCGAGGCATGGCGCGGGTTCGCGGACGTCAAGTCCTCCGAGTAGTCGAACACGATCTTCACCGGCCTGCCCGTGCGCGTGGAAAGCATCCATGCGGCGGGGATCGCCATCGCGGAGCCCTTGCCGCCGAAGTCGCCGCCGATGGTGACCGGGTTGAACACCACCTCGGAGGCGTCCAGCCCGATGGCCATCGCGACCATCCGCTTGCCCGGGTGCGGCGACTTGTTCCCAGCCCAGACGTCCACCTTGCCGGAAGGATGCGCCTGCACGAGGCAGGTGTGCGGCTCCAGGTACGCCTGGTGCTGGCGCGGCGTCGTGAACGTGTTCTCCACAATCACGTCCGCCCCTGCCATGCCCGCGTCCACGTCGCCCTTCGCCCACTCCCAGACGGTGTAGACGTTGGTCGGCTCCGTGAGCTCCTTCGGGTAGCCCTTCACCTGCATCATGTCCTCGTGCACGAGCGGCGCGCCCTCCGCCTTCGCCTCATCCATCGTCAGGACGGCAGGCAGCTCCTCGTACTCCACCTCGATGAGGTCGAGCGCTCGCTGCGCAATGTCCTCGTCGTCCGCTGCCACGGCCGCCACCTGCTCACCGATGAAGCGCACGACTCCCTGCGCGAGCACCGGGATGTCCAGCACCGCGCGTCCGTGCCGCGCTCCCTCGAAGATGTCAGCGCCGGTGACGACGGCGTGCACGCCCGGCACCTGCGAGGCTGCAGACGTGTCTATCGAAACGATGCGCGCGTGGGGGAACGGAGAGCGCAGCGTCTTCCCGAAGAGCGCTCCGTCCAGCTGTACGTCGGCGGTGTAGTTGGCGCGGCCTGTCGTCTTGTCGACGCCATCGATACGGGGCGTGGGCACGCCGATAGCGCGCCCGCTGGGTTGAGCAACCATCGCAAACTCCGGCAAAGATCAGGGATGCCGCAAGGATAGCACGGAGCGCCCGCCCCTTCTCCTGAAGGAGAGAGTGAGGGCTCTGCGCGTACGGGGGTCCCGTCATTCCCGCGAAGGCGGGAATCCAGCGTGACCGGCAGGTCACACGGCGGGGACGGGAGGCCGGGGGGAGCATTCCGAGTGAAGCCGAGCAGTCTCTCTCGGGATGGCCGCCTGATCCAGCCCGGTCTGGTGTAGGGGCGGTTCGCGAACCGCCCTTGTCCCAGGCGTGAACCGGCGAGGCTCGCCTACCCCTCCATCCTCGCGTACGTCTCCAACGCAGCCATCAACTGCGCCGCCGTCGTGTTCGCGCCGCTGACAGTGATGGACACCTTCTTGCCGGCCAGCGACTCCCGCTGCTTGTACGCTCCCGCCGTGGCCGCGGCCCCCGCGCCCTCCGATAGCGTATGCGCCTTCTCGATGAGCAGACCCATGGCCTGGCGTATCTCGTCGTCGCTCACGAGCACGAAGTCATCGAGTGCGTGGCGGATGATCTGTTGGGAAAGCTCGTAGCCGGACATCGTGGCGATACCCTCGGCGAAGGTGTTCATTGGGGCCTGCACCAACTCGCCCTGCTGCCAGGACAGAAATCCGGCCGGCGCACCTTCAGACTGCACCGCCCTGACCTTGATGTTCTTGTCGACCGCGCTGGCGACCACACAAGCGCCGGCCACACCGCTCCCGCCTCCCAACGGCAGGTACAACACCTCCACGTCCGGCAGGTCTTCGATGATCTCCAACGCCTGCGTCGCCACGCCCGCGATGAGCAGCGGTTCGTTGACGGGATGCACGTAGCGGTAGCCCTCCTCCGCGGCCAGCCGGTCGCAGAGAGCCTTGGCCTCGTCGAAGTTGTCCCCGTGGAAGACGAGTTCCGCGCCCAGGGCCTCCATGGCCGCCACCTTCTGCGGGTTGGGGTCCTTCTCAGGCAGAACGATGAGCGCCCTCGCTCCGAATATCCGGCAGGCGTTGGCTATCGACTGCCCATGGTTGCCGGTCGAGGCCGTGATAAGCCCACGGCTCCGCTCTTCCTCGCTCATGTGCGCCAGCAGGTTGATGCCGCCGCGCATCTTGAACGCGCCCAGCGGATGGTGCTCCTCGTGTTTCAGGTACACCTCGGCGTCGAACAGCCGGCTCAGCCCTGCCGAATACTGCAGCGGTGTGCGGGCCAGGTACGGCGCGATGGTCCTTCGCGCCTCGTAAACGTCCCGTATCGTCGGCGGCTGCATCACGTCCCCAGCGCCCGGCCCAGCGACTCCGCGAACCGCTCCCGCTGCCACGCGCGCACGTCCGCCGACACGCACTCGGCCTCGAGCGACCCCGGCGCCCGCGCCAGCCGCTCCAGGCTCCGCATCGGCCAGAGGATCGAGGGGTCGACCTCCAACTCTGCTCCGAGGTTGGCACGCCATCGCTTGAGCTGTGTCAACCGCGCAGTCTCGGCCTTCGTCATGCGAGGGAACAACGGCTGCGGAGAACGTGGACGCTGCAGCGGAGGCGACGCCACGCCCGCCTTGATGGCGGCGCGGACGCCACGCCCGTAGCGCCGCACGAGCGTCGGGCTCATCCCCGGAACGTCCTCCATCGCCGTGTCCGGATGCGCCGCGATGTGCACGAGCGCGTGCGCGGGGAGCACGTACCCCGGCGGGCGGTCCAGCCGCAGCGCCTCCGCCTCACGGAACCCGTGCAACGGCTTCAGCACGGCCAGGCCCTTCCCATCCAGCACGTGCGCGCCCTTCACCGACATCCACGCCGTCTCCGGGTCGGGCGGGACGTAGCGTATCTCCGTGAGCCGCTCGCACTCCTCCGCTACCCACGACTCCCTGCCGAGCGCGCGCAACCGCTCCTCGAGCACGTTACGCAGGTCAGGCAGGTGCACCACGTCGGAAGCGGCGTAGGTAAGCGCATCCTCCTGCAGCGGACGCCGCGACCAGTCGGCGCGGCGCAGCCGCTGGTCCTTCGGGATGCTGATCTCCAGCAGCTCTTCGAGCAGCGACGCCAGCCCGACCCGCTCGATGCCAGCGAACCGCGCCGCGATGGACGTGTCGTAGCAGTTGGCGAACGTGAAGCCGAAGTCCCGGTGCAGCCCGCGCAGGTCGAAGTCGCCGCCGTGCAACACCTTCTGGACGGCGTCATCGCGGAAAAGATCGCCTATCGCGCTGTAGTCCAGACCGGCCAGCGGGTCCACGATGTACGTCCGCTCGCCGTTCGACAGTTGGAGCAGACAGACCTTCTCCGGATAGTGGTGACGGCTGTCGGCCTCGGTGTCAACGCCGACCATCGAGGAAGACGCAAGCGCCTCGACCGCATCGTCGAGCGCCTGCTGCTTGTCGAGGAACGAGTACGGCGGAGCGACGGTTGGATTGGAGGGAGATGCCACGTGTGATTCGATATTGCGATGATGCCCCGTATCCGCGATGCCGGTCAATCGGGTATCGGCGCAACTCCGCCTCTGTCCCGTCATTTCCCTGTCCCTTCCCCTCGATGGGGGAAGGTCAGGATGGAGGTGAATCAGCGGCGTGGCGTGGGTGTAGGGGCGGTTCTGCGAACCGCCCCCGCCTCTCGCCACATCCGTCGTCCCTCCGAAGGGCCCGCGCTCATCCCACAACCTCCGCAGCCCAGGCAGGGGGGAAGGGGGAATGTCATGTTGAGCGCAGCGCAGCGGAGTCGAAACATCTCTCGGGAAGCGCTCGTGTCCCTCCGCACGCCCGCGCCCAGCCCGCAACCTCGCCTCGTTGTAGGGGCGGTTCTGCGAACCGGTCCCCGCCTCTCGTCGCATCCGTCCTCCCTCCGAAGACCCGCTTATCCCACAACCTCGCACCCCCGGCGGGGCGGAAGGGATGTCATGTTGAGCGCAGCGCAGCGGAGTCGAAACATCTCTCGGGAAGCGCTCCTGTCCCCGCACCCCGCGCTTCGCGCAACCTCCCCCCGTGTAGGGGCGGTTCTGCGAACCGCCCCCGCCTCTCGTCGCATCCGTCGTCCCTGCGAAGGCCCGTCCCTCACTCCCCACGAAGCCGCGCCCGACCGCCGGTCTCCCGCGCCAGCAGCGCCAGCATGAGCGTCGCCAGCAGCAGCAACACCGTCATCGTGAAGAACGACACGTCCGGGAAGACGAAGTGGTACAGGGCCGCCAGCAGCAGGGGTCCCGCCGTAGCCCCCACCGAGTTCGCCAGCATGGAAAGGCCCATGTACATCCCGCGCTTCTCCGGCGGCGCCAGGTCCATCGCGAACGTCTGCGACGTCCCCATGCCCGCCGCCTCGCCCATGCCGAGGAAGACCGCCGCGACGAGGAGCGCCGCGTACACGTCGCCCACGGTCAGCGCTACCGCCGCCGCCGCCATCAGCAGCAACCCCGGCCCGAGCGACCACTTCCGTCCGAAGCGGTCCGCGATCATTCCGTTCGGGAAGGCCCAGAGGAACGCCAGCGCAGAAGTGAGACTGATGAGGAAGCCAACGACCGCCTCGTCCAGGTTCAGCGCATCCACCGCGTGCACAGGCAGAAGCGTCTGCACGATGCCCGCATTGGCCATCGAGAACACGGCCGTCGCCATCGCCACCACCGCGAACGTCCGGTTGCGGAACGGCTCGAACGACAATCTTGCCCGCTGCCGCCCCGGTGCGTCCGGCGCCGCAAGCTCCTCAGGACGTGTCTCCTTCACCATCGTCAGCACGACCACAACGATGACGACCTTGCTCACGCCGTTCAGCAGGAACACCGACTCCAGCCCGTACGTCGCCGCCAGCACGCCGCCCAATGCGGGGCCCGCGACGAACCCCAGCCGCGTCGCCATGTTGCGCAACGCCAGAACACGGCCCCTGCTCTCTATCGTGGTGACGTCGGAGAGCAGCACGTTCGAGCTCGTCGCCCACATCGCGACGCCGATCTGCCCGATGACTTCCAGCACGAAGAACGTGACGAAGTCATCTGCGAAGTACTGCCCGACGTTGGTGACGCCCCGCACGATGGGGCCCATCAGCACCATCGGCTTGCGCCCCAGCTTGTCGGTGAGGAACCCGGTTATGGGACCGGTGAACGCGCGCGGCACGGCATTGGCGGCAAGCATCACGCCCACGAGGAAGACGTTGCCCGTGACAGCCAGCACGAACAGCGGGCGTCCCAGGTTCTGAGCGCCCGTGCCGAACCCCCACGTGAAGAAGGAGAAGAAGATGGGGGCATGAGTCAGGGCGGGGTGCCTCCGCCGGCCTGACGCGCTCATGCGTTACCCGTCGCCATGGAGCGAGCATAGCAGCCTCCGCGCCTCGCGGTGCTCCTCCTGTGAACGGGTCATGCAGAGGGAGGCTGATATCCTTGAATTGAGGGGAGGTGGGGCCATGGCAGTCAAGGAGCGAAGCGCACAGGAAGACGTCCGGCTGTCGTTCGATTGCGCGGCGGACCGGCTGGGTCTGCCGCAGGGCATGTGCAGCATGCTCGTCGAACCGTGGCGGGAACTCCGCGTCTCCCTCCCCGTGCGGATGGACGATGGCCGCGTGGAGGTGTTCATCGGCTACCGCGTGCAGCACAACGCCGTGCGCGGCCCGTACAAGGGCGGCGTCCGCTACCACCCCCACGCCGACGAGGACGAGGTGCGCGCGCTCGCCTCGCTGATGACGTGGAAGACCGCGCTGCTCGACATCCCGTTCGGCGGCGCGAAGGGCGGCATCGAGCTCGACCCACACACGCTGAGCGAAGCCGAACTCAACCGCGTCACGCGGCGCTACACCCGCAGCATCCAGCACCTCCTCGGCCCCCACCGCGACATTCCCGCTCCCGACATGGGCACCAACGCCCAGACGATGGCATGGATGATGGACGAGTACGGCCAGATGCACGGCTACAACCCGTCCGTCGTAACCGGCAAACCCATCGAACTCGGCGGCTCCGCAGGGCGCGAGGCCGCCACCGGGCGAGGCGCCGTGTTCGTGCTCGTGGAGGCGATGCGCGACCTCGGCATGCGGGTGAAGGGCGCACGCGTCGCGGTGCAGGGGTTCGGCAACGTCGGCTCCTGGTTCGCGCGCATCGCGCACGAGCATGAGATGTGCATCGTGGCCGTCGCAGACCTGCACGGCTCGGTCTGCAACGCGAACGGACTGGACATCCCGGCGCTCACCGAGTACGCAAGGGAGCACCGCACCGTCGCAGGGTTCACGGGAGGCGAGAACTGCCGCACGGAGGACATCTTCTCCATCGACTGTGACGTGTTCGTCCCCGCCGCGATGGAGAACGCCCTCACCGAGGAGAACGCGCGAACGCTCCCCACGAAACTCGTGCTGGAAGCCGCCAACCACCCCACGACTCCCGAGGCAGACCGCATCCTCCGGGAGCGCGGCATCCCCGTCCTGCCGGACATCCTCGTCAACGGCGGCGGCGTCACCGTCTCCTACTTCGAATGGACGCAGAACCTCCAGCAGTTCAGCTGGCCGGAGGAGCGCGTGAACGAGGAGCTCCACCAGCGCATCGTCGCCGCCTACGAAGCGGTCGCCGCAAAGGCTGGCGAGACGGGCCAGACATACCGCGAGGCGGCCTACGAGATCGGCGTCGAGCGCGTCGCCCGCGCCATCAAACTGCGCGGCTTCGTCTAGCCGGTCCCTTTCCCCTCGATGGGAAGCCCGTCGTTGTTATGAAATAACACGCCGACACACCTCCGTCATTCCCGCACAGGCGGGAATCCAGGGTAGCCGGGCAGGCCACACTCGCCCCGTTCCGCATGCCCGCGCTGGCCGACCCCGGGCCTGTCTGGTCCCTTCCCCCTGTTCGCGTAGCCGATCCCTTCCCCCTCGATGGGGGAATGTTAGGAAGGGGGTGAACCGGCGGCGTGGGTGGGGGGTGCCTGGTGTAGGGGCATCCCTTGTGGGTGCCCTGTTCCGCGCTCTAGTGCGTCCCTTCCCCCTCGACGAGACCCTTGCATAACTCTTGTTCCGCTCATGGTGAGCTTGTCGAACCACCGCACAGGCTGCCGCATGACGGGAGTGCAGAGGGGACCCCCTCTGTCGGGGGTGTGGGGGTGTCCCCCACAAGCGTACGGGCGGGTGGGTGGGAAGAGCCGCGCTGCGCTAGAGGCAGTTACGCAAGGGTCCCTTGATGGGGAAGGTCAGGATGGGGGAGTGAACCCGACGGGGCGCAGGGCGGTGGCCCGGTCCCTTCCCCCTCGATGGGGGAAGGTCACGATGGGGGTGAACCCACAGGCTTCCGCGGCGGCGTCGCCAGCAGCAGCGCCAGCACCACGATCACCAGCGCCCCGAAGAATATGAGGAACGCCAGCGTATAGCTGCCCGTCGTGGACTGGATCGCGCCCGCCAGCACGGCCCCGAACGAGGAGAGCGGCGCAGACAGCAGTTGCGACAGCCCGCGTATCGCCCCGAGGTGCCGCCTTCCGAAGTAGTTGGCGAACAGCATCGTCTGCGCGATCGTCCAGCCGCCCGTGCCGAGCCCGAACAGTACCCCGAAGATCGACGCCATGAGGATGTTGTCCGCGAACATGAGGATGATCATGGCGACCGCTGAGAACACGGTGGCTATGGCCGTCCCCCATCGCACGTGGAACTTGTCCATCAGCGCGCCCCAGCCGTAGGCCGAGAGCGCCGCCGTCCCCATGATGATGAAGACGAACGCGCCCGAGAACGCCTGGCTCACTCCCCTGTCCTCCACGCTCGGCACCGCGTGCAGGTTCACCGCGGTCTGCGCGAAGATCACCGTCATCGTCGCGATCGTCAACAGCCAGAACGCCGGAGTGCGTTTCGCCTCCGCCAGCGTGAACGACACCTCCCCGTCCGGGTCGGGAGGGGGAGCCCCGGGCGCCTGCAAGGCGGCTTCGCCGGGCTGCACGCCGTCCGGCGGCAGACCGTAGTCCTCCGGCCTGCGCCGGATGATCAGCCAGCCGGGGAGTGCGACGAACAGGAACGCCATCAACGCAAGCGCGAAGTAGGCGTGCCGCCAAGAGTAGGCAAGGATGAGCGGCGTCACGATCGCCAGCGGCACGAGCGCCTGTCCCGCCCGCAGGCCGATGCTCATGAACGACACCGCCCGCCCGCGCTTGCGGATGAACCAGTTGCCCAGCGCAACCGTGAGGCCCAGGTTCACGCCGGTGAGCGCAGCCGTCCGCCCCACCCCGAAGAACAACCAGAACTGCCACACCTCCTGCATGACCGCCAGCCCCAGCAGCGCCGCGGTCACTATCATCCCCGCGACCACCACCGCCGTCCGCGCGCCGTACCGGTCCAGCAGATGCCCGACCGCCGCCGACCCGATCGACCCGCCCAGGCTGCCGATGGTGAACGCCATTGCGGTCTCCCAGCGCTCCCATCCCAGCTCCTCCTCGATGGGCGTCACGAACACGGACAGCACGGGCCCGTACATCGACACCTGCGCGAACGTCACCACAACGGACGTGCTGACGATCGCCCAGCCATAGAAGATGTTCTTGAACGGCCAGAGCCGCGAGAGCGGCTGGTGGTGCTGCTGCTCGCGCATCAGGCCGACGCTCCCGCCGTCGACGGCACGCGCAGCGGCTTCGCGAGGTAGAACGCGGCGCAGCCCACGGCGAACGTCCCCGCCGCCGCGACGAACGCCGCGTCGTAGCTCCCCGTCGCATCGAACACGAACGCCGCCACCAGCGGCCCGCTGATGCCCAGCAACCCCTCGACCGGCGAGATGAACCCCTTGATGGACCCTGCGTGCAGGCGCCCGAAGTAGTTCGGGATCATGATCATCTGCGCCACCGTCCAACCGCCCGTCCCGAGGCCGAACAGCACGGCGAACAGCACCGCCATCGGGTACGTATCCGCGATGAGCAGCACGCCCATCGCCAGGAAGAACAGCCCCATCGCCGCCATGCTCACGTAGCGCACGTGGATGCGCTCCACCAGCATCCCCCACCCCATCATCGAGACCGCCGCCACGCCGGTGAAGATGCTCGCCACCGTCACCGCCAGCCCCTGCGAGATGCCCTTGTCCTCGAAGTTCGCCACCGCGTGCACGTTGATGGCGATCTGCGCCGAAAGCCCGGCCGCCATCCCCAGGGTCAGCAGCCAGAGCGTCCGCGTCGCCCGCACCTGCCGGAGCGTCCACGAATACTCGGCTGACGCTGCCGCGCGCGGCGTATCCGCTGCCGCAGCGCTGTCCCCGTCAGGGCGCAGCCCAAAGTCCTCCGGCCTCCGCCGTATGAACATCAACGACGGAATGGTGATGAAGAGCGCCGCCACGACCCCCAGTACCACGAACGACTCGCGCCATCCCAACGTAAGCAGCACCGGCAGGATGAGCAGCGGCACGATGGCCTGCCCGGTGCGCTGCCCGGCGGCGCGCATCGCGATGGCGCGTCCGCGCTTGCGGATGAACCAGTTGGCGATGGCAACCGACGTGCCGAGCCCCACGCCCGCGACAGACACGGTGCGCGCCACCCCGTACGCCACCCAGAAATGCCACGGCTCGGTCATCGCCGCGATCGCAAGCAGTCCCGCCGTCACCAGCAGCCCGGTCACGCTCATCACGCCCCGCGCCCCATAGCGGTCCACTATCGGCCCGACGACCGAGGCCAGCAACGCACCCCCCAGGCTCCCCACCGTAAACGCGACCGTTATCGTCGTGCGCGACCAGCCAAGCTCATCCTCGATGGGCTTCACGAACACCGAGAAGACAGGGCCGTACATCGGCACTTGCGCTATGGAGATGAAGAAACTCGTGAAGACGATTGCCCAACCGTAGTAGGCGCGCGACGGCCACAAACGAGGCAACTGCTGTATGCGCGCCGGGCCGCTCTCCATGAGGCCCCTACCATACACGCCACGCCCGTCTGTGCGGCGCAGCCTTGTCATGTTGAGCGGAGCCGGAGGCGGAGTCGAAACATCTCTCGGAGGTTCCCCGTCATTCCCGCGAAGGCGGGAATCCAGGGTGACCGCAGGTCACACGGCGGGGCCGGGGCGTCGGGGTGGGACGGCTGTCATGTCGAGCGGACCCGAAACATCTCTCGGACGGCTAGGTGTAGGGGCACCTCTTGTGGGTGCCCTCCCCGCACGCGGCAGGGCATACCCCATTCACGGTGACGGGCTACCCCGCTCACGGTAACGGCATAGCCCGCTCGTGGTGACGGCATTCCCCGCTCGCGGTGACGGGATACCCCGCTCATGGTGAGCCTGTCGAACCACCCCGCGCTTTAGCGCACCGCCCGTCCAGCCAGACCCCCTACGACCTCCGCACCCTCCCCAGCAGCGCCAGCGCCGCCAGCGGTATCGTCACGACCCCGATGATTGCGATGCCCACGAGCGCCACGAAGATGTCCTCCGGCACCCAGCCATCGCTGATGAGCGAGCGCATCCCGCGAAGAAGGTAAGTCACCGGGTTGTACCGGACGATGGTCTCCATCCAGCCGGTCATCGCCTCCTGTGGGACGAACACCGGGCTCAGGAACACCACCGGAAAGAAGATGATGAAGCTGGAGTTCACCGCCGCCGGATTGCCCGTCTTCAGCGCAATCGCGTACGGGAATCCGTTGTAGGCGATCGCCCAGATGACCGTGAGCACGAGCAGCGCGGCGATGCCGAGCAGCCCTGCCGCGAAGTCCACGCCGATGGCGAACGCCAGGATGAACACCGGTATCGACATCGCCACAGCGAGCGCCATGTCCGCCACCATGAAGCCCAGCAGCATCGCCAGCCGGTTAACCGGCGACAGCGCAAGCCGGTCGAAGTAGCCGTTCTGTATGTCCAGCACCAGTATGTTGGCCCGGCTCAGCCCCGTAACCGCGAACAGGATGGCGACGGGTATCTGGAACGCCTTGTAGTCGAAACCTTCCGACGCGGCGCCGGTCGGTATCTCGGTCAGGTCCTGGAGCGCTCCCACGTTGATGACGAAGAAGAACACCGGGATGATGAGCGCCGGGATGAGCGTCTCCACGTCGCGCGGGATGGAGCGCAGCGCCCGCCCGCCCAGGCTCATCACGTCGCGGAAGAACCCCGCGCGGCGCGCCGTTACCGGCGTCATGGAGCGTGTTGCGGTGGTCACGAGGCCACCCCCTGCGGCTCCCCGTCGTGCTCCACGTCTTCCGCCTCAGCTTCCATGCGCGCTCCGGTGACGTGCAGGAACACGTCGTCCAGCGTCGGCGTGCGCAGCGTGAGCGAGTTCACCGTGACTCCCGCCTGGTTGAGCGCGAGCGCAACGTCGCTTACCAGCGCAGCGCCGTTCGCCGTGGAGATGGATATCTCGTTCTCGTACACGTCCACCTGCTGAACGGAACGCACGCGCTCCAGCGCAGCGCGGCCCTGCTCCGGCTCGCGCACGTGCGCAACGATGACGTCGGAGCCGACCGATCGCTTCAGCTCGGCTGGCGTGCCCTCCGCCGACACCACACCATGATTGATGATGCCCACCCGCTCCGCGAGCGCGTCCGCCTCCTCCAGGTACTGCGTCGTCAGGAAGATGGTCACGCCCATCTCCCGGCTGATGGCGCGCACGTACTCCCATACGCGGGAGCGGCTGATGGGGTCGAGGCCGGTCGTCGGCTCGTCGAGGAATAGCACCTCCGGCGCGTGGATCAGCGACGCCGCGAGGTCGAGGCGTCGCTTCATGCCGCCGGAATACGTTCCGATGAGCCGGTTGATGGCATCGCCGATATCGACGAGGTGCTCGAGTTCGTCGATGCGTCGGTTCGTCTCTCTGCGGGAGAGGCCGTACAACGAGCCCTGGAGGCGCAGCAGTTCGAGGCCGGACTGTTTCGGGTCGAGCCCCACTTCCTGCAGCGCCGTCCCTATCCGCAGCCGGACCTGCACCGCCTCCGACACCACGTCGAACCCGGCAACCGTCGCGCTGCCGCTCGACGGCAGCAGCAACGTCGTCAGCACCCGGAGCATCGTCGTCTTCCCTGCCCCGTTGGGGCCGAGGAATCCGTATATCTCGCCCGGACTCACCGCAAGGCTGACGCCCTCAACGGCGCGCACCTCGCCGAACTGCCTGTATATGTCTGTCGCTTCTATCGCGTACGTCGTACCAGTCATCCTGCCTCTGTCCTTCCAAGAGGATAACACTGCACCCCCTCGCTCATGGTGCCGCCCCTTTCCGCTCATGGTGAGCCTGTCGAACCATCCCACGAAGGCCTGCGCTTCAGCAGGCAACCTCGCGCCCCCTTCCCGTCATTCCCGCGAAGGCGGGAATCCAGGTGCCGAAGGCACGCGCCGGGGCATACCCCGCTCATGGTTCACCCCCTCCGCTCACGATGCAGCCCCCTCCACTCATGGCGCACCTCGCCGTCCACTCATGGTGAGCCTGTCGAATCATGGGCTATCATCCCCCGAGAACCAACCTACCGGCCCCCACTGCGAACGCACAACGGGCCGGTGTCACAGGAGCCACGCCATGCACGTCACCGACCGCCGACTCCGCCTGCGCGACTACTTCCAGCGCGAGGGCTGCATCCGTCCCGCGTCCGTGTTCGACCCCGTCTCGTCGCGCACCGCCTACGCCCTCGGCTTCGAGGTCGGTATGCTCGGCGGCTCGATAGCGAGCGCCGTCATCCTCGGCGCACCAGACGTCGCCGTCATGACCCTCACGGAACTCGCCGACCAGGTGCGCCGCATCACCCGCGCGTCCGACATCAGCCAGGTCATCGACGCCGACAACGGCTACGGCAACGCGCTGAACGTCATGCGCACCATCCATGAACTGGAGGACGCAGGCGCGAGCGGCATGACCATCGAGGACACCTCGCTCCCCAGCCGCTACGGCTCAGGCGGCAAGGAGGAACTCATCTCGCTCGACGAGATGACCGGCAAGCTGCGCGCCGCAGTCGCCGCCCGCCAGGACGATGCGACCGTCATCATAGGGCGCACCCACGCCATCAACGCCGCGAGCCTCGACGACGCCGTCGAGCGCGTCGCCGCCTACGCAGAGACAGGCGTGGACGCCATCTTCCTCATGGGCATCCGGGAAGAGGCGCACCTGCAGGCCGTGCGCGCCGTCACCAGCCTGCCCTTCATGCTCGGCACGACGCCGGACTCGCTCACGCCCGACATCCTCGCCCCCTACGGCGTCAAGATCGCCCTGCGCGGCCACGGCACATTCACCCAGACGGTCCGCACCATCTACGAATCGCTCGAACACCAGGCCTCCGGCGCCCCCTCCGCCGACCTCGCTGACCGCGAACCCACCCCCGAGATGATGGCCACCGCCACCGGCGCCGCCGACTACCGCTCCGCCCGCGACGCCTACCTCGCCTGATAAGGTTCGCCGTTCCTGCGAAGGCAGGAACCTCGCAGCCCGAGGGGTGTGGAGTGGGAGCGTAGGGGAGTTGTCATGTTGAGCGAAGCCGAAGGCGGAGTCGAAACATCTCTCGGGAAGCGGACCACCAAGAAGGAGATACGCAATGAAGTACGTCGCCATCATCGAGAAGACCGGCAACGGCTACGGCGCGTATGCCCCCGACCTTCCCGGCTGCATCGCCGCAGGCGACACCGCCGAGGAAACAGAGGAATTGATGAGGGAGGCTATCTGCCTCCACCTCGAACTGATGCGCGAGCACGGCGACCCCATCCCGGAACCAACGACCACGACCTCCCTCGTCGAGGCCTAACCCTCCACCGCCAGCTCCGGCCACAGATGCCCCCACGGGCGGGCGCGCTCCAGCGACGCCGATGCCCGCAGCACGCCCACGTCGTCGTAGAGGCGTCCCACGATCTGCACCGCGAGCGGCAGCCCGTTCGAGTGGAACCCCACCGGCACGCAGGCCGCCGGGTTGTACGCGTGGTTGAACGGCGTCGTGAAGCTCTGGGGCGGGCGCGACCGGTCCGGCATCCGCACCGCGTCTATCCGCTGCGCCGGGCCCATCGCCGGGCTCAGCAGCAGGTCGTAGCTGCGGAACCACTCCTGCACCCGCAGGCCGTAGCCCCGGTTGCGCCGCACGATGCGCCGGGACTGCCACGCCTTCGCGTGCGGCCCTGCCTCGTAGACGGGGCGCGCAACGTCGCTCAGGTCGTCCAGGTGCTTCTCCAGGAAGTTCGGAATCATCGCCTCGGCGGCAGCGTAGTGGTCGCCGGAGTAGGCCCATATGCCCGGCTCAAGCTCCTCCGGCTCGTCGATGGTGGGCGGGTCCGCCTCGGTCACGATGCAGCCCGCGTCCTCGAAGAATCGCGCCGTGTCGCGCACGAGTTCGAGCGCCTCGCCGTCCATCGAGAAGCCCCTGCCGAAGTCGTAGCTCACCGCGACGCGAAGCCCGCGCAGGTCGCCCGACGCGAACGCGAAGTAGTCGCTCACCGGCGGCAGGTTGGACTCGCCGTCCCGCGGGTCGTAGCCCGCGAGCGCCTGCAGCACGAGCGCGGAGTCGCGCACGGTGCGCGTCAGCGGCCCGTTGTGGGAGCGTCCGGGCGCGGCGCGCCACGTCTGCGCTGCCGGTATGCGCTGGTACGTCGGCTTGATGCCGAATATGCCGTTGATGGCGGCGGGCATCCGTATCGAGCCGCCTGAGTCCGTGCCGATGGCGAGCGGCCCGAGGCCTGCCGCCACCTGCGAACCCGCGCCGCCGCTGGAGCCGCCGCACGTGTGGTCGAGGTTCCACGGGTTGCGCCCCGGCGGGCTGATGCGGTTGTCCACCGCGCCGTGCAGCGCGAACTCCGGCAGGTTCGTCTTGCCGATGAGCACCCCGCCCTCGCGCCTGATGCGCCGCGCTATCTCCGAGTCCGGCTGCCGGTTGTCGACGAACGCCAGCGAGCCGTACGTCGTCGGCGGGCCCGCCATCTCGATGCTGTCCTTCAGCGATATCGGCACGCCGCACAGCAGCCCGCGCTCACCGGAGCCGAGCCACGCCGCTTCAGCCGCTTCAGCGGCCCGCATGGCGTCGTCCGTGTTCACGGCGAGGAATGCGCTCAGCTTGGGGTCGAGCCGCTCGATGCGCTCGAACACCTCGCGCGTCACCTCGACGGGCGAGAAGTCGCGCCTGCGGTAGCCGTCGAGCAACTCCGTGGCGGAGAGCCGCCAGAATCCCGCATCGGTCATGATGCCCCCAGCTGCTCTCTCAGCAGCGCGGTCTGTTTCGCCATCGGGACGCCCGCCCACAACGGCTCACGGTCCTCGCGTTCGATAGTGAGTTCGATGAGCACCGGCCCCGTCATCGCGAAGATCCCCGGCAGACGCTCGATGAGGTCTTCCGCCGCCTCGATGCGGAGCGCGTCCGCATACCCCGCGCCCTTCGCGAGCGCCACCCAGTCGAACTGCCCGATCGCGGGCAGCGGCTGGTTGCCGGTGCTCTGGTGCAGGCCGTTGGCGAAGACGAAGTGGTAAAGGTTCGCGGGCGACTGCCCAGCGATGGTGACGAGGGAGCCCAGCTGCATGAGCAGGCTGCCGTCGCCGTCCAGCACCATCACCTTCTTGTCGGAGCGCGCAACCGCGAGCCCAAGCCCGATCGACGACGCGCTGCCCATGCACTGCGACGCGTCGACGTGGAATATCTCTCCCTGCCCCGCCTGGTGCCACGGGTAGACCGACTGCATCGTCACGACGGACACGGCATCGCCGCGCCCCTCTGCCAGTATGTTTATCGCCTCGTTGCGTTCCATGGGTTCCTCAGAGTGTCGGCGCGCCCACGATGAGGGCCGCGGGGCCCAGCGTCTCTTGAGCGCGCTCGTAGGCTGCCCGGATGTTGCCGATCTCGTCCGGCCCTTCCAGCCGCCAGTGCGGCACGCCCCACACGTCCAGCGTCGGCTCCACCATGCGGACGGCGCGGGACCTGCTCTCCTCCATCGGCACCATCGGGTCGCGCTGGTACTGCCCCACGAAGATGAACGTGGGGATGCGCGCGTCCAGCGGTATCGCCTTGATGGTGTTGATGGACGCGAAGATGCCGTTGTTCTGGATGACCAGCATCGGGTTCTTCCCGCCCATGTACAGCCCGGCGTTGATGCCCATCGCCTCGTCCTCGGTGCAGGCCGTGATGAAGCGGATGCCCGGCTCTTCTCGCAGTGCTGATATGAGCGTCTTCTGGTACGAGTCCGGGATGCAGATGACGTGGTCTATGCCGAGGGCGCGCAACTCCGACACGATGGCCGAGGCCTCGACCCCGACCGCAACCGGCTTGGCTTCGGTCATGTTCTACGCTCCCGCGATGCAGGAGAGTTCGACCTCTGCGTTGCCGTGCAGGTCGACGCCGACGATGTTCATCGTCGGGGGATCGCCGCCCCAGTGCTCCGCCGCCAGCGCCACGAACTCGTCCTCGAAGTAGATGTCGTCGAGGAAGACTTCGAGCCGCAGCACGTTCTCCAGCGACGTGTCGAACCGGTTGAGCGCGGCGTCCAGCCGGCGCAGCGCCTGCCGAGCCTGCCCCGTACGGTCGCCGTACAACTCCTGCTTCACCGCGCCGGTCTGCTCGTCCTCGAGCCCCGACGCGGCGGACGCGAACACGAGTCCGTTGGCCTTCACGGCCTGCGCCCGGTTCGGGTCCTCCGCGAACCACGCCGTCTCCTTCACCCCGCCGGGGTTGATGGCGAGGCCGCCGATCTCCATGACGCCGCGACCGCCGAGCAGCGTCCCGACCGAGTACGCCGCGAACGGCACCTTCCCGCCGAAGCGCTCCTTCAACTGGTCGTAGTACGGCCCCACGTCGCCGATGCGCTTCAGCGCGCAGTCGGTCCGCACGAGGTCGTCCAGGCTCCCGCCCCCCTTCTCCAGGTGCGAGCGCAGCCACTCGTAGGTGTAGAACAGCTCTGTGCTGAACTGCTCCGGCACCTCCTCGGCGGCCTCCTCGTCCGTGAAGGGGTTGGAGCGCCCACGCACGCCGATGACGTACGTGAAGTCGCCGCAGCGCGTGATGCGCGACGCCCGTCCCCGGTGCGGCTGGTGCACGAACACCTCCCGCTCGAGGTCCGGCGTCATCGCCATCACGACGGCGGTGAGCATGTTCACGCCCGCCATCTTGCACTGCGCCCCGAAGCTCACCGCGAGCTTGTGGCCTTCCTCGCCGAAGTGGTCCGGCCACGTCGCCATGCGTTCCAGGCGCCACGACTGTCCGGACGTGAAGTTCTCTATCCACACTGTGGCGTCGCCGCCGTATCCCACCTGCTCCAGCCGCCGCGCCTGCCGCCCGTAGGCGTTGTTGCACTGCGGTATCGCCTGCCCGTCCAGCTCCGTGTTGACCTGCTGCGTGTCGATGTCACGGTAGCCGTCGGAGCTGGAGAGGAAGACGTAGGGGCCGTACCGGAGCACGGCGGCCATCTGCCGGTTGCGCTCGTCGCCGAGCAGGACTTCTTTCTTGTGTCGGTTCTCGGCCAAGCGTCTAACCCCCGTTCGACCCGTTCGGTCCCTTGATGCCGAAGATGCGCTGCGACCGCCCCCATACGACCTCGTGCACGAGGTCCGGGTCCACGCCGGTGAACATCCGCTCCATCGCGGGCGTGGCGTCCGGCCACGTCTGCCCCTGCTCGTGCGGGTAGTCGCAGCCCCAGATGACGCTGTCGCGGATCAGGAACTCGGGGTCGGGGATCATCTTCGCGCCGATGTAGTCCTCCTCGAACGTGAAGGACATGTTCTTCTTGAGGTAGTGCATCGGCTCCTGCTCCATCTGGTGGATCGTGTCGGGGACACGGTCGTTGTAGCAGCGCCGCATCCACTGGAAGAGGAAGGGCAGCCAGCCGATGCGGCACTCCGCCATGGAAACGTGCAGGTTCGGGTGGCGGTCGAACATGCCGTTGAACACGTACTGGGCGATGTGCTTCCCCGCCGGGTTGAACGGCACCTGCGAGAAGTGCGCGAGCGACTGCCCGTGCTCGTTCGGCGGGTACGGTGTGCCTGCCGCGTCGCCGATGTGCGCGCAGATCACCATGCCCGTCTCTTCAGCCGCTGCCCACACAGGCTCCCATACGGGCGACCAGACGCCCTCGGCCATGTCGTTCGGGCTGAGCTCGACGGCGCGGATGCCCTGGTCGGCGAGCCGGTAGACCTCTGTAGCGCACGTCTCGGGGAAGGCTGCGTGCAACCACGGCAGCACGATCAACCGGTCCGGGGCGTAGGAGCACAGCTCCACCGCCCAGTCGTTGAACGCCCGGTAGACCGCCTTCTCCAGTTCCTTGTCCTTGAACACCCACTTGCGCGTGTTCCCGTAGTACACGCCCGCGTAGAACTCGCCGATGTCCATGTGATGGAGCAGGATCTCCGGGTCGGACGGAGGCAGCCGGCCCTCCTCGACCTCGATGGGCTGGAACCGCTTGGCGTGGTTCGCCCAGTCCTTGCCGTCGGCGGCGAACGCGTGGATGTCGTCTTCCCACGCCCACGCTGTGCCCTTGTGCGACTCGACGACCCTCGGCGCCTTCTCCCTGAACTCCGGTTCGATACGCGATTGGATGATGTCGTGCGGATACCAGACGAGGTCTATGTGGTTGTCCGCAGAGATGTACTTGTAGTCGATATCGCCCGCACCGGTCAGGTCGCGACCGCCGATGTTCCGCCGTGTCGCTCTCCCTCCCAGCCTGTCTTGTCGGACATTCTCCTCCGGCATAACCCGCTCCTTTCGTGCCGTGCGCGCCTTCCGCACGGAGCACGGGAATCGTAGGATTGGCAGAGGAGAGTGTCAAGGAACAAACGACGACCTCTGATCCCTTCCCCCTTGATGGGGGAAGGCCAGGATGGGGGTGAAGGCGCGCCTCTGTCCGCCACGTTCTGACAGGCGCAACCTCACGGCCATCGTAGGGGCGGTTCGCGAACCGCCCTCCCCAGAGGAGCACGCAATATGCCCATCACCTACTCCACAACCGACATCCCCGCCGCAGCCGAAGTCGCCAACCTCCTGCGCGCCGGTGGCTTCAACCGACCCCTCGACGACCTCACCCGCGTCGAGCGCATGCTCCGCAACGCCGACGTCATCGTCACCGCACGTGACGGCGATGCGCTCGTCGGCATGGTGCGCGGCCTCGCCGACTACGCCGTCTACGCGCTCGTGACGGAACTCGCCGTCGCCGCGCCCTACAAGCGCATGGGCATCGGCCGCGAACTCCTCCGCCGCTTCCGCGAGGAGGCCAGCGAGGAGTGCACCATCATGCTCCACTCCAGCGAGGAGGGACACGCCTTCTACGGCCACATCGGCTGGGACAACATCGACCGCACCTGGCGCCTCCCCCGCTCCCGCTGACCTGCCCCCCAATCCTCGTCATTCCCGCGAAGGCGGGAATCCAGGTGACCGGCAGGTCACACGTGCGCCACCGGCCTCAGCCGAGACAGACCTTGCACTCACCAACGTCGCGCTTCCCGATGTGAGCCTGTCCATCGATGTGAGTAACCCCTGTTCATCCGCTCATGGTGAGCCTGTCGAACCACCTGAGTAACCCCCCCATCCGCTCATGGTGAGCCTGTCGAACCACGTGAGAACGCCCTACCGCATCGACCGCAGCGTCCGTGAGAACAACGTCTCCCATACGCCGTAGGCCAGGATGACGCTCCCCGCCGACGCCAGCGCGATGCGCCCCCCGAACAGCTCCGCCAGCCCCGTGATGCCGAGGATCGCCACGGGTATCAGGCCGCCCATCATCGCGTTCAGCGCCTGCACCCGGCCGCGCATCTCGTTCTCTGAGTACGTCTGCAATGCCGCGAGGTGGACGACCGTCCGCCCGGAGTGGCCGATGCCGATGGGCAGCATGAGCAGCAGCGACAGCACGTACCAGCTCGATACCGCGAACCCGACCACGCCCGCGCCGAACAGCGTGAAGAAGCCGATCAACAGCAGTCCCTTCCGCTGGAAGTCGCCCAGCGACGCAGCCGCCGTCGAGCCGAACAACGACCCCAGCCCGAAGAACGTGACGAGCAGCCCCACGCCGTCCGCCTCTATCTGGAGCAGGTCCTGCGCCAGCGGCAGCAGGTGCTGGAACGGCTGGCCGAACACCGTGATGACGAAACCGGCCAGGATGAGGGTGCGGATGGGGGGCGCCTGCCACACGTAGCGGAAGCCCTCCAGCGGCGAGCTGCTGCGGTTCCGCCTGCGCGCGGCGCCCGCGCCCTGCATCGGCGTGAAGAACATCAGGCCCAGCCCCACGACGTACAGCCCGACGATGAGGACGTACGCCCACTCCGCTCCTGCCCGCGCGAACAGCACGCCCGCCACCAGCGGCAGCAACGTCCGGTTGGCGTTCTGCGACATCGTGTGCAGGCCCGTCGCGTTCAGCAGGTGCCGCTCTTCCACCAGCCCGCCGATGATGGCGCGGCGCGACGGCGTGATGAACACCATCACGGAGCCCTGGAAGACCCCGATCACCATGACGTGCCACCACTCCAGCACGTCCATCGCGATGCCGACCGCCGTGATGCCCGCGAACACGGCCATCAACCCCGCCGCGACGATGAGGATGTTCCGCATCGAGACCCGGTCCGCGAGCGCCCCTGCGAACGGCGACAGCACGAGCGACGGCGCGTTGTTCGCCGCGATCACGATGCCGAGGACGATGGGCGCACGGTCCGCGAGGTCGTACGCCAGAAGTGGGCGCGCCAGCATCGTCGCCTGCATCGCGCCGAAGTAGAAGAGCATCGCGATGAAGTAGCTGCGGTACGCGGGGGACTCGAGCGCATCGAACGTCCGCGGCAACCAGCGCCGCCGTCTCGCCGTTCCTGTGCCTCCGGGGTCCGTCATTCCCGCGAAAGCGGGAACCTCGTCCCCCTGCTCCGCGCTCCGGGCGGGCTGCTGCTCCTCAACCATGCCGCGATGCTACCCGCACGCCCCGCCCTTTGTCACAGCAGGTTGATCGGTGTTGCAGTCTGTAGCCAAATGGCTACAATCAAGCTATGCCCATGAGAGAACATAAGGCCAGCGACTACCTCAGGACTCCTGAAGACATCGCCGCATACCTGAACGCGGTGATCGAAGAGATGGGCGATGACCCTCGCCTGCTGATGAAGGCGTTCCGCAACGTCGCCGAGGCGCAGGGAGGCGTGTCAAGGTTGGCGGCGAAGGCCAATCTGGACCGCGTGGCCCTCTCGCGCACCTTGTCGGGGCGCCGGAATCCCAGGCTCGACACGCTTGCGAAGATGTCCGCCGCCTCCGGCGTCAAGCTAAAGTTCGTAGCGTAGTCCCCTGATGTGACACGAGCCCCTTGCGCGAATGGCCACCCCTGCAGCACGATGGGCAGGGACAGGCGTACTACCCCCTCCCGGCACGCTTGTGCAAGGTGACCAGATGAGCAACGACCTCAAGAGAGCATTCGCGTTCTACCTTGCCAACCAGGACGCGATGGTCGAGCGGTACAACGGCAGGTTCATCGTGATCAAGGATGATGAAGTGATTGCGGTCTACGACAGCGACCTCGAGGCCGTCACGGAGGCGAAGAAGGTTCACGCCCTGGGCACATTCCTCGTCCAGAAGGTCTCACCGGGCGAGGCTGACTACACCGCCACGTTCCACTCTCCCAGCGTGACCTTCGCATGACACTCGAAAAGACTCTGAATTCGCAGTAAGAGTCACCAGCATGACATTTGGCACTTGCCAAAGTGTCCACGCCCACCGCATAATGCCTGCACAGCGCACATAGAGCGCAATTGACCCTGACGGACAAGCCGCAGGAAGACCGCTGCCCCCTCAGCGAAAGAGCGAGGGGGCTTTTTGTGTTAACCGGCGTAGGGGCGGTTCGCGAACCGCCCTTATCCGGGTGGAGAAGGTGGACCCGTGACAGAAGACCTCACACGATACGTGGACGACCCCGTCGGGTTCGTGAACGACGTGCTCGGCGAGGCGGGGATGCCGTACTCGAAGCAGGTCGAGATGCTGGAGGCGGTCGTGGAGCACCGCCGCGTCTCGGTCGTCGGAGCGAACGGCTGCGGCAAGGACTGGGCAGCCGCGCGCGCCGTGCTCTGGTGGATCGAGACCCGGCCGGAGTCCAAGGTCGTCGTCACCGGGCCCACGCAGCGGCAGGTCGAGGAGATCGTCTGGCAGGAGATGCGCGAGGCGTACGCCGTGGCGGAGGAGCGCCTCGGCGGGAAGATGCTCGCCTCGAAGTACCGCATCGACGAGAAGCGGTTCGCGCTCGGCTTCTCCACCAACAAGGCGTGCAACATCCAGGGCTTCCACTCGCCCAACCTGCTCGTCGTCGTCACCGAGGCCCACGCCATGCCCCAGGACCACATCGACGCCATCAAGCGCCTCCACCCCAACCGGCTCCTCCTCGTCGGCAACGCCATGACGCTCGAAGGCGAGTTCTACGAGTCCCACCACTCCCGCCGCGCGCGCTACCACCGCATCAAGATATCCGCCTACGACACCCCCAACTTCACCGGCGAGAACGGCGGCCTCCCCGGCGCCATCACCCCCGAGGACGCCGAGGAGCTCGCTCTCGACTGGTCCGAAGACCACCCCTCCTACGTCGCCGGCGTCCTCGCCGAGTTCCCCAACGCCCAGGAAGACTCCCTCGTCGGCCGCGACGCCGTGGAACACGCCATGGAGCGCTGGGCCGATTGTCATTCCGAGCGGAGTGCAGCGGAGCCGAGGAATCTCTCGGGCGCGGATGCCGCTGAGGACGAACGCTCCCCGAGGGATGTTTCGGCTCCGCTCAACATGACAACGCCCGGCATGACAACGCTGCCCCTCGACCCCAACGAACCCGTCTACCTCGGCGTCGACGTCGGGCGGTTCGGCCCGGACAAGTCCGCCATCTGCGTGCGGCAGGGGCAGCGCGTCCACAGCCTCACCTCCTTCTCGCGCATGGACACGATGCGCCTCGTCCACGAGATCATCCGGACGCGGGAGGAGACGGGCGCCGAGGCGATATTCGTCGACGAGGGCGGCCTCGGCGGCGGCGTCATCGACCGCCTGCGCGAACTCGGCGAGCCGGTCTACGGCGTCCACTTCGGCGGACGCGCACCCCACCGCACCCGCTTCTTCAACACGCGCTCCGAGATCTTCTGGGAAGTGCGGATGCTGCTGAACGACGGGTTGATGGTCCTCCCGCCGGACGAAGAACTCGCCGGTCAGCTCGTCTCCCTGCGCTACGACGTCTCCAGCTCCGGCCAGGTGCGGCTGGAGGGCAAGCGGGAGATGCGCAAGCGCGGCCTCCCCTCGCCCGACAAGGCGGACGCGCTCGCCCTCGCCTTCCTCAAGCCGCCGTCCTTCGGCATCTGGACCGGCACGGAACCCTTCCTGGACGACGACCTCCCGCTGTCGCGCCGCCTCCCGCGTCCCCAGTACGGCATAGGCTACGAGCTCCCGCGCCCATCGCTCTCCGAGCCCCCGGAACCCGGCGCCGACCCCAGCCACCCGCCCGCCGACGCCCCCGGCGACAGCAGCAGTCCTCCTGTCCCACGCATCCAGGTCTGGTGGTAGCGCGCCATGCCATGTCATTTCGAGCGAAGCCGAGAAATCTCTCGGGAGGCGTCCCACCACCTCCGTCGTTCCTGCGGAGACAGGAACCTCGCAGCCCGGTTCCGGTGGCCTGGTGTAGGGGCGTCCCTCGTGGGCGCCCTTGCCTTCCCTCGCCCGATTGCGAGCGCGGACGCCCCTGGCTCAGCCACGCGGCGGCAACTGGTCGTCGCCCGCGATCACGTCGATATCGAAGGCGTTGTTGAAGGCGGCGACGTAGCGGTAGAGGCCGATGGTGCCAACGATGAGGATGAGCCAGTGCTGGCCGTGCCTTGCCATGAGGGAGTCGAACAGCGCCTGCTCCACCCGGTTCGTGCGGCAGAGCTGGCGGGACAGTTCGATGACGTCGCGCTCGTCGTCGTCGAGGTGGCTGGCGTCAGCGCCGGTGCGGGCGGCGTCGATGGCGGCGGCGCCCAGGCCCGCGGCGCGGGCGGTCGAGACGTGGACCGACCACTGGTAGGGGGCGTCGTCCTCGTAGGCGACGGCGAGGATGGCGAGCTCGTGCAGCGCGGGGCTGACGACGCTGTCGTCGTGCGTGTTCCGGAGGGTCGACAGGAAGCCCGAGGCGAGTCCGGGGCTCTGGAGCATGACCGCGAACGGCCCTCGGACGCGTCCACGTTCAGCGAGTACCGCGTCCCACTCGTGTTGCCGCTCCGGTGGGAGCTGGGTCTTGTCGGTGATGGGCGTGATGCGTGTCATGACTCCCTCCGGAGGTGGGGCTATCGGGGTCTACGGTGTAACAGGCCAGCAGCCTGCCACGGGATAGGCTTCATCGTCGCCGGGCCAGGGCGGCATGGTAACGATCACGAACCTCAGCGGACGGTCGCCGGTTGTCCTGAACTGGAAGTGGGCGCCGACGGGGATCGACAGGCTCCCGCCCGGAACCACGTCCACGACGCGCTCCTCGCCGCCATGCTTCCTCCACACCTGGCCTGTGCCCTCGAGGAAGTACCAGACCTCTTCAACCGTCCGGTGGGCAACAGGCAGTGACACCTCTCCCGGAGCCAGCGAGCAGTGGACCATGCTCCCCCGGCTCGTCTCCGACATCAGCCGGATCTCCGAGCCGTCCGGCGCAAGGACGTCCCGTTCCGTGGGCAACTCCCTGTAGTCCAGTTCCTGATTCATGCCGGTCAACTCACTGCTGCGAGCAATCATACCGCCCCAGTGACGGCGGGCGCCCTCGCCCTCCCTTCCACCGTCGCGCCACCTCCCGCGCCTCCACTACGGAATCGACCACAACCCTGCCACCCTCCATGCTCACCGACCCCGCCAACCACAAAGGGGGATGGCGGGGACGCGCCGGGAGGACTTGGCGCGCCCCCGCATCCCCCAGGTACAGCTCCAGCCGGCGACCGGCGAGTCCGCTCCCGGTGGTGCTACTCAGGGACGGCGCGAGTCAGCCGCGCACCCCCAGTTCTGCCGCGTCCTTGTCACTCACGATCCTGATGACCTTGCTGGACGGGTCCTCCGCGGCTACACCGCGGATCGCCTTCCGTCCGTTCTTCAGGGTTACCACCTCCGGGTCCTTGATGGTCACCATCTTCTTCAGCTTCACCGAATATGCCGTCATCTCTACCATTTCCGTCTCCTTTCTATGGGGTTTCGTTTCCCGTGGCTTCCTGTATGGATACTTCGTGTGAGTCCGGTTGGGTCAGATCGCATTGCTCAGCGAGCGGTTCAGCCGAGGTAGGGGGGTGCGCCGGGGAGGACTTCGGCGCACCCCCCAGGAGGGGGCCGGTTAGTTGATAGAACATCAGGTCCACCAGAAAACTGGCATCGCCCGCGTCCAGGTCGACGAGCACTGCGTTGAACTCAGCGTCCGTCTCTTCGGGGTCCAGCTGGTGCCCTGCCGCGTTGGCCGCGATGGTCGCGAAGTTGATCAGCTCATCCAGTTCGAACCCGCGTGGCTCCGGGCAGAGCGGCGTCGCGAAGCCGCCGTTGACCGTCTGCCCCGAGCAGTCCGCGCACTCCTTGTCGCATGCTTCGCAGTCCGGCATCTGATCTGCGTCGATGCGCTCTGGTTCGCCGTACCACTTCATCGCACGCCTCTCCTTCCCTCGCGGCGGCCGTATTCAGATTTGCGGCCGCCGTATCGCTTCCCTACCCGGTTACGAGCACTCCATCGCGATGCGGAGGCTGTTCAGGTTGTCGCGCATCAGGCCGAGGTAGTCTCCGTGTTCGTCCAGCTCAGTCTGGGTAACGCTCTCTATCGAGTGGATCTGGTGGATGCCGGCCCCCGTCTCGTCGGCGAGCGCCTTCTCGTTCGCGCCGGAGAGCACGGGCTCGAGCAGGACCGCCGTGATGCCGAGCTCCTTGATGCGGTCCGCGATGGCGGCGAGACGCTGCGGCGACGGCTCTGGCTCCGGGGAGAGGCCCGCGATCCCGACCTGTTCCAGGTCGTAGGCCAGCGCGAGGTATGCGTATGCAGAGTGGGACGTGACGAACTCGCGGTGGACGCACGAGCTGAGACCCGCCTCGAACTCCGCGTGCAGCGCCCGGAGGTCTGCCGAGAGTGCGGCGAGGTTCGCGCGGTAGACGTCCGCGCCCTCGGGGTCCGCCTCGATCAGCGCCTCTGCGATGCGCTCTGCCTGGCTGACGGCGCGCAGCGGGTCGAGCCAGAAGTGCGGGTCGTACTCGCCATGGCCATGGTCATCCTCGTCTTCATGGCCATCCTCGTCCTCATGGCCGTGCTCATCTTCGTCTTCATGGCCGTGCTCGTCTTCACCGAGGGTGCCAACGAAGGCGAGGCCGGAGGGCGAACCGCCGACGTCCCACGCTTCCTCCACTTCGAGGTGTTCGAGGTCGAGCGCGATGACCTCACCCTGGGCCGGGTTCGTGATGAACATCGTCTCGCCGACGATGATGAGGCGGGGCCGCCCACCCTCGCCCGGGTCCATGACGTGGAGGTGCGCGATCTCATCGCCGTCGTGGGCATCCAGCACGTGCAGTTCGCCTTCGGCGGTGAGCAGGTAGAGGCGCTCCGCGTGCGCGCCGACGCCACCGGCCGCGACCGGCTCGCTGAATACCCGCCGGAACTCGCCCGACTCCGGGTCGATCAGCCAGATGCCGTCGTTGGCGAAACCCTGACCGTCGAAGTAGGAGGCGCGTCCGAAGAAATGGTGCAGGTCGTGGTGCCCGAAGAAGGAGCCGATGCGCGACTCCTCGCGCATCTCGGACGGATTCTCGATGAATTCGTGGTCGTAGCTGCCGCCGTGCGGGTGCAGGAAGAGCACTCCGCCGACGCAGCCGAAGATGGCGCCTTCCTCGTTGTGCGTCTCGCCGTGCATGCCGGGGCAGGAACGGTTGCTGGCGTCATAGACGACTTCGCCGTCCAGGTTGAGTACCTCAACGCCGACGGGCAGGCTGTCGTCCGAGTTCTCGGGGTAGTCGGGGTTCTTCGTGGTCACGATGAACTCGTCGGGGGAGATCGCCAGGGCAGCACCGTGCTGCGGGCCGGTTTCGAACACGATCGGCTGGTAGTCGCCCTGCGTGCTGGCGAGCTCGTCCTCGTTGTAGAGGTAGACGTCGCCGTGAGCGTCGGCGAACACTGCCGTCCAGCCGTAGCTGTTGACGAAGTGGATCGGCCGTTCAACCGTCGCTACGAGGGGGTGACGCGAGACCGGCTCACGCACGAGGTCGAAGTGGTCGCCGTGCTCCACGAGGAAGATGCCGCCGTCGAAGATGTGGATGCCGTCATCCGCCTCACCCGGGCCCCTGGCGAGGACGAAGGCGTAGCGGTGCGTCGGGCTGGGGTAGATCGCGGCCGGCGGAGCACTGATCTCGAAGGCGCCAACGTCCACCTCCTCCGTCGAGAGGTCGATCACTGAGAGGTGTTGCGCATCGAGGTCCGCGACCAGCAGGCGTCCGTCGAAGGCCGACTCGCCTTCGTCGCCGTGCTCGTCCTCTTCCATGTGGCCGTGCTCGTCTTCGTCTTCGTGGCCGCCCTCTTCCATGTGGCCGTGCTCGTCTTCGTCTTCGTGGCCGTGTGGGTCTGCGCCTTCCTGGATGGGCAGTGCCGCCTCTGGGAACGCAGCCTCAACCACGATGCCGGAGAGGTCGTCGCCCAGGGACTCGATCGCACGATCCAGCCAGGGCAACAGAGTGAGGCCGTTCGTCACTACGACATCGGCATCGGCGATCCTGAGAAGGTCGCTCGCCGTGAGTTCGAACCCGTGGGCCTCGGTGCCGGGCTGCACGATGGTCTCGACTTCCACCCGGTCGCCGCCGATGCGTTCGGTGAAGTACTGCATCGGGTAGATGCTCGCGACCACGCTCAGTGGCTCGGAGGGGACACTGGTGGGGGTGTTGGCAGGATCGGGAGCGCTGGTGGGAGTGTTCGTAGGCTCAGGCTCATCCGAGCAGGCCGCTATCGCCAGGGCCAGGGCCGTGACGATGAGCAGCAGAAACACACTACTAATACTTCGTCTCATTCTATCGCCTCCATAAGGGTATACATGGTCCGTGCACAGGGAGACCTGCGCGGCCTTTGCTGCGCATCTGCATCCACTATGAGTCGATGGTGCAGGTTCAGCCCGGTGCCCGAACGGCGTGACGGCATAGATAGAACCAAACACGCCTGCATATTGTCAATACGTTGTATCAATAGCAGCGAAGATGATACCAGCCCGAACCCCGCCGTTCCCGCATGGGACGGGCGGTTGGTGGCCGCTGCGGCTCACGGATGGGTCCTGTCGGTCTCCCGGTCCACCCCGATGCCCGGCGGGACTGTACACCGCCGGGCGCCCGGCTTATGCTCGCGGCGTTGGTGCTCCGAGTGTCGAGTCGAAGTCGGGGAAGGAGCTGAGCCGATGGCTGTGGTCGATGCCGACACGCACGTGGACGAATGCGAGGAGACGTGGCGCTACATGCCGCCCGAGGACGCGCGCTACAAGCCGGTCACGGTCGTTCCTACCGAGGACATGGGCGATGGCGCTCCCGCCCCCGGCTACACGAGGCACTGGCTCATCGGCAGCAACCTGTCGATCCGCCGCATCCGCGACGACCGGCGCACCGGCACGACCATCGACGCCCGCGAGCTGAGGAACGTCGAGACCCGCCTGCGGCACATGGACGAGATGGGCGTGGACGTGCACGTCATGTACCCCACGATGTTCCTCACCTACCTGACGAACGACCCGCACGCCCAGACCGCCATCTGCAAGAGCTACAACCGCTGGATGGCCGACAGGTCCGCCGAGAGCAACGGACGCCTCCGGTGGGTGGCCGTCCTGCCGATGCTGGACATCGAAGCCGCCGTGGATGAGGTCCGCTGGGCGAGCGAGCACGGGGCCTGCGGGGTCTTCAAGCTGGCAACGGAGCTGGGCAGGCGCGTGACCGATCCCTACTTCTTCCCGGTCTACCAGGAGGCGAACGACCTCGACCTTGCGCTCTGCATGCACACTGGCTCGGGCGACCCGCCCGCCGGCAGCAGCGCGCCGCTCCTCGGCGACGGGGTCACCGGCACCAACGTCATAGACGCGTTCCACGCCATCGTCTTCTCCGGCCTCGCGTTCAGGTTCCCGAGACTGCGGTTCGGCTTCATCGAGGCTGGGTCGTCCTGGATCCCGTTCGTGGTCGACAGGCTCTACGCCCGCCGGGAGCGCATGGCGTGGGCATACAGGACGTTCACCTACTCGGACGACCTGAGCGACCTCTTCCACGAGCACCGGCTCTATGTGACCTGCCAATCGCAGGAGGACATCCCGTATCTGCTGACGTTCGGCACCGAGGACCACCTGATGATCGGCACCGACTACTCGCACGCCGACCTGTCGGCTGAGATCGGCGCCATAGACATCCTGCGCCGCAGGGCCGACGAGGGAGAGTTCAGCCAGACCGCGAAGCGGAAGATCCTCGAGGACAACCCCTGGACCTTCTACGGTCTGTAACGATGGCCTCCCGCAGGGGCGGTTCGCGAACCGCCCCTACACCCAGGGGACGAGGTTCCTGCCTTCGCAGGGACGGCCCAGGGCCTTGTCAGGCCGTGTACGGGAATGAAAATGGGGAAGCGACAGGACGCGCCCCGCCAGTGCTTGCGGCGCACCCCCGTCCCCGCCCCCGGTAGGGGCAGGTTTCAAACCTGCCCCTACACCACCCTGGATTCCCGCCGGTGCGGGAATGACGGTGGAAACATGAACGAACGAGGGAGGCTAGAATCCCGCCCATGACTACGACAACACCAGACGCCAGCACTCCCTACACCGGACAATCGATCCCCCGCTTCGAGGACGACCGCCTCCTCCGTGGCAATGGCGAGTTCATCGCCGACATGACGCTTCCGAACATGGCGCACGCAGCCATCGTACGCAGCCCGCACGCGCATGCGCGCATCGAGCGCATCGACGCGAGCGAGGCGCTGGCGATGCCCGGCGTGCTTGCCGTCATCACGTCGGACGACGTGGAGGAAGGCGCGGTGCTGGAGAGCATCGGCAGGCCGGGGATGCAGATCAACCCGGGTGGCGCGCACCCCATCCTCGCGCTGGGGCGGGCGCTCTACGCAGGGCAGGCCGTCGCCGCCGTCGCAGCGGAAACGGCCGCGCAGGCCACCGACGCCGCCGCCCGCGTCGAGGTCGTCTACGAGCCGCTGGAAGCCATCAACGACCTGCAGCGTGCAGCGGACGGCGACTATCCCACGCTCCATCCCGTGATCGGGTCGAACGTCGGAGCGTCGCAGCGTTCGGGAGGAGGCGACGTGGACGGCGCCTTCGCAGCCGCCGACCGGGTCGTCTCCGCCTCGTTCGTCATCCCGCGCCTCGCGCCGATGCCGATGGAGGGCCGGGGCTGTATCGCGAGTTTCGACGCCTCCGGCGACCTCACGTTCTGGTCGTCCAACCAGTCGCCGCACGACACCCAGCACCACATCGAGGAGGCGCTGACGATGCCGGGCCACGTGCGCGTCATCACGCCGGACGTGGGCGGCGGCTTCGGGCACAAGCACCACGTCTACCCCGAGGAGGCTGCGGCCATCATCCTCGCGATGCGCCTCAGCCGCCCCGTGAAGTGGGTGGAGGACAGGAGCGAGAACATCCACTCGTCCCACGCCCGGGGGCTGGAGGCGCACGTCGAGGCAGCGGTCAAGAACGACGGCCAGATACTCGGACTCAGGGGGCGCTTCCTGTCGGACCTCGGCGCTTACTGGATCAACGGCGCGTTCACGTCGCCGGACAACGCGGTGAAGCGCTTCACCGGTCCGTATCACGTGCCCGCCTTCGACGGCGAGCAGGTCTGCCTGATGACGAACCGGCCGCCCATCACCTCGTACCGGGGCGCGGGACAGCCGGAGGGCACGTTCTGCATGGAGCGGATGATGGACCTCGTCTCGGAGGAATTGGGCATCGACCCCGTCGTCGTGCGGCGCCGGAACCTCATACCGCCGGACCAGTTCCCCTACACGACGATGTCCGGCACCCCGTACGTGGACGGCGACTACGAGCCAGTGCTCGACCGGGCGCTCGAGGTCGCGGGGTACGGCGACCTGCTGGCGCGGCGCGACCGCGAGCGGCAGGAGGGCCGCACGGTCGGACTCGGCATCGCGTTGTCGACGAAGGGCTCCGGGGGCACGGGCGGCGACGCCGCGCGCTCCAGCGCCGCAGCGGTCGACATCGATGCGGACGGCCACGTCCGCCTCACGACCGACATTTCACCGCACGGGCAGGGCAACGCGACGACGTTCGCGCAGATAGCGGCGGACGCTCTCGGCGTATCGCCGGACGACATCACCGTGAAGCACGGCGACAGCGACGCCATCCAACCGTTCGGGCCGGGCGCGGGCACCTACGCCAGCCGAGGACTCGTCATCGGCGGGCACGCCGTCTACCAGACCGCGTGCCAGGCGCACGACAAGCTGTTGGACGCGGCGTCGCACCTGCTCGAAACGCCTGTGGACGACGTGACGCTCGAGGGCGGCGCGGCTGTCTCGCGCTCGGACCCGGCGCGGTCCGTGCCGCTCGGCAGGCTCGCCGGGATGGCGGGGGATGCAGACGGCGGGTTCCGGCACTACTCGACCTTCACGCTGCCGCCGGGGAGTTTCGCGTTCGCCACGCACATCGCGTACGTGGAAATCGACCCGGACTCGGGAGACGTACGCGCCCGGGACTTCGTTGCCGTGCACGACGTGGGGAACCTCATCAACCCGATCATCGTGGAGGGTCAGATACACGGAGGCGTCGTACAGGGGTTCGGTGAGGCGATGTGCGAAGCTGTCTCCTACGCTGACGACGGACGCCCGCGCGAGTGGTCGTTCATGGACTACGCGATGCCGCTTGCGGAGGACCTGCCGCACATGGTGGTCGAGACGCATGCGACGGAGGCGAGGAACGGCGCGCTCGGCGTGCGCGGCATCGGCGAGATGCCGTCGTGCGCCAGCCCCGCCGCGCTCGCCAACGCCGTCCACGACGCGCTGCGGCAGATCGGCGCGCCGATGGTGGACATCCCGTTCACGGCGGAGCGCGTGTGGCGCGCCACGCGGCAGGCGTCCCGGTAGGTCACAGACCGGTGCGGATTCTCCCACAGAAGGGTTGCAATCCGCGCATGAGGGGAACACTATAGGGCCATGAGAGTAGGCGAGTTCGAGATACAAGAGCCTCTGCCGGAGTTGCGGTCGCCGCACATCATCGCGTCGTTGACGCCGTGGATCGACGCCGGCAGCGTCGGGTCGCTGAGCATCGAGCGGCTGGAGCGCTACATGCGCGCCCGTGACCTGGGCTCGCTCGCGAAGCCGGGGCACTTCTTCGACTTCACGCGCTACCGGCCGGTCGTCTACTTCGAGGACGGCAAGCGGAAGATGCGCGTCCCCAACGCCGACCTGCGCTGGGCCACCGGCCTCGGCAGCCACGACTTCATCTTCCTGCACATGCTGGAGCCGCACTCCAACGCGGAGGAGTACATCGAGGCGTTGGTGGAGGTCATCTCCTACCTGAACGTGGACCGCTTCTGCCGGATCGGCGCGATGTACGACGCCGTCCCTCACACGCGGCCGCTCCTGGTCATGGGCACCCTCAACGGCGAACCGCTGCAGGGCGTGGAGGGCGTCGAGGGCAACCGGCGCAGGCCGTACCAGGGCCCTACGTCCATCATGAACATGGTCGGCGACCGCATCAGTGCGAGCGGGGTCGACAACATGATGCTCATGTGCAGGCTCCCCCACTACGTGGAACTCGAAGCCGACTTCGCGGGACGCTCGAAGATGCTCCAGGTGCTCTCTACCCTCTACGGCTTTCCCGCCGAGTACGCCGCCAGCCAGCGCGACACCCAGCAGTACGCACGCGTCACCTCTGAGATGCAGCGCAACGCGCAGGTGAAGTCGCTCGTCGAACGGCTGGAGTCGGACTACGACGCCAGGCGCGGCAGGCGCCAGCAGGAGCGGCAGTCCGAGGAGAAGAAGGAGCTTCCACCGCTCCCGCCCTCCGTCGAGGAGTTCCTCGGCAAACTGACCGGCCCCGGCGAAGAAGAGAGCAGCTAGCCTCTTGGAGCAGCCGCTCCCCGGCCAGGCGCGCCGTTCGTCACGCCCCTCACGTCCCTACTACGGTTGGGTCATCGTTGCCGCCCTCGGCGTTGCCGGGGGCGCCAGCATGTTCGTAGGCATCGGCAACTTCGGCATCTTCGTCGCGCCCATGAGCGAGGAGCTGGGGCTCGGGAACAGCGCCTTCGGCTGGGCGCTGTCCGCGCGCCTATTCGGCTTCGCGCTCTCGGGCCCGTTCATCGGACGCCTCCTCGACAGCCGCGGCTCCCGCGTGCCGCTTGCGGTGGCCGGCCTCATGCTCGGCGGCGCAGCAGCGTCGATGAGCCTCATCAACTCGGGCTGGCAGATGATCGGTCTCGCGCTGTTCAGCGGGATGATGGGGTTCTGGGGCAGCAGCACGCTCTTCCTCACCATCCCCATCGCCAAGTGGTTCGTCCGCAAGCGCGGACGCGCCATGTCGGTCTTCTTCCCCAGCATCCCCTTCGGCATCGGCATCTCCAGCCCGATCACGCAGATGCTGGTCGACACCGTGGGCTGGCGCGACGCGTGGTTCATCCTCGGCATCATCGGCGGGCTCTCCATCGCTGCCATCTCCCTGGCGTTCGTCCGCAACAAGCCGTCGGACCTCGGCCTGCTCCCCGACGGCGAGTCCGGTTCGCTCGATGCCAACGAACGCGCCCGGATGGAGCACCGCCTCGAATACTCGTGGACCGTCCGGCAGTCGATGCGCACCGGCGCCTTCTGGCGCATCAGCGTGGCCTTTGGACTGCTCATGGCCGCGATGGGCACCGTGGGCGTGTTCTGGGTCGCATTCCTCCGATCGCTGGACATCTCCCCGCAGGTAGCCGCGCTTGCCTTCTCCGTGCAGGCGTTCACCCAGGTCGCCTCGGCCATCGTCATCGCGCCGTGGATGGACCGTGTGCAGCCCCGCTACGTAGCGATGGCCGGATTCGCGAGCGTGGCAGCCGGGATGCTCGTCGCCGCGGTAGCCAGCACGACGTGGCACGGGTTCGCAGGCGCTGCGCTGGCGGGCATCGGGCTCGGCGCGGGGATGCTCACGCAGACGCACATCTGGCCCGCCTACTACGGACGCGATCACATCGGCGCGGTGCGAGGGGCTGCGACACCGATCACGCTGATCATGACCGGCATCGGCACGCCCGTCCTGGGGATGCTGTTCGACCTGACGAGCTTCACCGTGGGCTGGCTTGCGGCGGCGGGCGCCCTGTTGGCAGGGTTGATGCTGCTGGCGCTGTCGCCGAAACCGCGGACGCCCCAGTAGGGGGCAGGGCGGTTCGCGAACCGCCCCTACAGGGCCAGACACCGCCCTGTTCACCCCCATCCTGACATTCCCCCATCGAGGGGGAAGGGATAAGGGGCTGCGAGGTTGCGCGGTCAAGCGCGTGCCTTCGCAGGGTGGTTCGACAGGCTCACCATGAGCGGTGGAGGGGGAGGGGGTCAGATGACCGTGTGGGGTCAGGCGAAGCGGGTGGGGGAGAATAGGGAGATGTCGTGGCGCGTCTCTCCGCGCTCGGCGAGGTCGGCCATGATCTCGCCGATCACGCTGCAGAACTTGAACCCGTGGCCGGAGAATCCCGCAGCGAACGATACCTGGGGCCACACGGCGTGCTTCCCGATGATGAAGTGCTTGTCCGGCGAGTTGGTGAACATGCAGACCGCCATCCGCAGCAGGCGGCCCGCCGCCTGGGGGAAACAGCGGCGCAGGAACTCGCGCAGCATCTCCTCGTCGTCTGAGCGCCACGTCCGGTCGAGGGCGTCGGGGTCGGCTGCGACGCCCGTGTTGTCGAACTTGCCGAGCTTGAGGCCCGGAACGCCGAACTCAGGGAATCCGTAGTATTCGTCGCCGTCCATCGTGACGATGAACACGGGAAAGCGCGACGGCGCGATCAGGGCGGAGTCTTCAGGCTCGAACCAGCCCATGACCTGGCGCTCCGGCACGGCGGTCTCCGCGAGTTCCGACACGAGCCTCCCCGCCCACGCGCCCGCCGTGAGCACGAGCGCACCTGCCTCGTACGTGCCCGACTCCGTCCGGACACGCACGCCGCCGGAGAACGCCTCCCAGTCGAGCACCTGCTCTTCTTCACGAACCTCGGCACCCAAGCCACGCGCAACGGTCACGTGCGATTCGACGCATCGCTCCGGCGTGAGGAAGCCTCCCTGCGGCTGGACGACCGCCGACATCTCCGGCGGCAGCCCGTAGCCCGGGAAGCGCGCCGACACCTCCGCGCTCGACAGCACCTCGTGCGGCACGTCCTGCTCCACGCAGGCGCGCAGCGTGTTCTCGAAGCCTGTGGAGCCGGGAACGCCCGCGTGCACGGAGCCGGTGATGTGCAGCACCTGCTCGCCCGCGCGCTCCTCCAGCTCATGCCACAATTCGTATGCGCGAAGCCCCAGAGGCACGTACTTCGGTCCCTCGTGGAAGGCGAGCCGGATGATGCGCGTGATGCCGTGGGACGATCCCATCTCGTGCGGGACGCGGAAGCGCTCGAGCCCCAGCACGCGAAGCCCGCGCTTCGCGAGTTGGTACACCGTTGCGCTGCCCATTCCGCCGACGCCGATCACGATGGCGTCGTACACTCTTGCGCTCGTCACCTGTCTCCTCCGTCACGTGGCCGTCTTGCGGGCTACGGTTGCCCTTGCAGGAACAGGATGCTAGCATTCCACCGCATCCGCGTGCGGTACCAACCCGGCGCGGGCTTTCGTGTAATGGAGGAATGCTCATGTCCTGGGCCAGCAGAACAATCGTACTCGTGGTGCTGGGCATCGCCCTGCTCGCCGGTCTGACCGCGTGCGGCGGCGACGACCCGGAGCCCACCGCTACGCCGCAGCCAGCGGACCCGGCGCCAGCACCGACCGCGACGCCCGTTCCTGACACGTCGGCTCCGGCCCCGGACCCCACCGCCACGCCGACCCCGTTGCCGCCCGGCGCGACGGCGCCTCCTCCCACAGCCACGCCGAGGCCCGCCCCCACGGCCACGCCCACGGCGATCCCTGCGGTGGAAGGCTTCGACGCCGAGGCGTACTTCTCCGGCAAGACCATTAAGATCATCGTCGGGTTCTCGCCCGGCGGCGGCTACGACGGCTACTCCCGCCTCCTGGCGGAGGCCATCGAACGGCTGATGCCCGGCAACCCGAAGGTCATCGTCACGAACCTTCCGGGCGGCGGCGGACTCCGCGGCCTGCAGGAGACGATGCGCTCCCGGCCCGACGGCCTCACCATCCACCCGATGGCGCCGCGTCACCCCGCAGCCGAGGCGGCCGGTATCGACCGCGAAGGCTTCGACATTGAAACGGTCAACCTCATCGGCACCCCGAGCTTCAACGACGACCACCTGACGATGTGCGTACGCCGCGACATCGCCACCAGTTGGGAAGAGGTGCTTGCTCTCGGCAGGCCCCTCACGACCGGCACGTCCGCCCCCGGCGGCGACATGGTCGGCGGGCAGTTCGTCGAGGCTCTCGGGGGGCCCATCAAGGTCATCTACGGCTACGAGGGCACGTCCGAGGTGCTCGCGGCGATCGACCGCGGCGAGCTGGACGCCACCACCCGGTGCGACTTCGAGTACATCTCCAACCTCTACCCGGGTTGGTACGAGGACCGCCTCCTGGTGCCGCTCTTCTGGTCCCGCACTCCTGTCTCCCAGGAGTTCCTGGACCGCATGGGCACCGGTCTGCAGTCCGACGACCTCCCGCACCTCTTCGACGTCGTCGACGCGAATGAGGAACAGCAGGCCGTCTTCAAGCTGGCACAGAGCCTCGAGTCCCTGGCGCGCACGTTCGTCCTGCCGCCCGACGTACCCGAGGAGATCGTGCTGACGTGGCAGCGCATCTTCCGCGACATCGTGAACGACCCCGAGTTCATCGCGAAGGCTGAACTCGCCGAGCGTCCCGTGAAGTACGGCGACCCGGCGATCCTCGTCGAGGGCCTCAGGACGGCCGCGGGCTTCAGCGACGAGGCGCGGGAACTGTTCGCCACCCTTTACGGCGCAGGTTAGGCCGGAAGGGAACAGCACAGAAGACAGGAAGAGGGCGGGCTCACGAGCCCGCCCTCTCTTGTATAAGCGGCGGCGCTCTTGACGCACTCTTGTTTCCCCGCGTAGCGTAGCGGCTCAATCGCGAACGGCCCGCATCACCTTCAAGGCAACTTCTTCATGGTCAACCGGATCCCCCTGCTCTTCGGCGTCGTCGTCGTGGTGGTGCTCGGCTGGGGCTACAGCGTTACGGTTGACGGCGCGTTCTTCTCGGCGGCACTGGACGGCGCGGACCGGCTCTTCCGTCCCGGCCCGATGATCGCGTTCGTCATCATGATCCCCATCGCGCTCGTCTCGGGCCTCATGCCCGGCGGCGGGCTCCCCTTCCTCGTCGTCGTGCTCTCGTTCGCGACCGAGCTGGACCCGTTCATCGCGCTGCCGGTCGTCATCGGCTACATGGCCGCGAACGACCTCACCGAGCCGATCCCCTCCATCCTGCTCGGCATTCCGGGCGCGCGCTCGTCGCAGGCGACGATACTGGACGGCTACCCGCTCGCCCGGCAGGGGTACGCCGGGTATGCGCTCGGGGCCTCCTATACGTCGTCGCTCATCGGCGGCATCATCGGCGGACTGGCGCTGCTCGCCGTCCTGCCGTTCGCCCGTGAACTCCTGCGGCTGTTCGGTTCCCCGGAGTTCTTCCTTCTCTCGTTGCTCGGCATCGCCGCAGTCGGAATCATCAGCGCAGGCGCGCTCGTAAAGGGACTGCTCACGGCATGCCTCGGCCTCCTCATCGGGCTCATCGGCTTCACGAACGTCGCCTCGCAGACGAGGGCGACCTTCGGCGTCGACTACCTCTACGACGGCGTCAACATCATTCCGGTCGTCGTTGGGCTCTTTGCAATCCCGGAGATAGCCGACCTCGTCATCAGCAACACGACCATCGCGAAGGAGCGGCTGAGCGAGATGCTCAAGGAGGGGAAGAGTGACGTCTACCGGGGGATGCGGGAGGCGCTGCGGCACAAGTGGCTCATCACGCGCTCGTCGCTCATCGGCGTCTTCATCGGCGCGATGCCCGGCCTCGGCCCCACACCGGCACACTGGCTGGCCTACGCCCAGGCGCGGCAGACGGAGCCCGGCGCCATCGACACCTTCGGCACCGGGGACATACGAGGCGTCATCGCGCCGGAGTCGTCCAACAACTCCACGGACGGCGGCGTGCTCATGCCCACGCTGCTGTTCGCCATCCCCGGCAGCGCGCCCATGGCGATCGTGCTCGCCTTCCTCTTCATCGTCGGTATCCAGCCCGGACCGCAGATGGCAGACCCGGAAGGCAACCTGAACCTCACGATGTCGTTCGTCTACGTCATCATCCTGGCGAACATCATCGTCGTCCCCATCGTATTGCGCTTTTCGCCGTTGCTCACGAAAGTTGCGGCGGTGCCCCCGCTCGTGCTCGCGCCGCTCGTCATCGGCATCGTGACGCTTTCGGCGTTCCAGGCGAACCTGGACATCTCCGACCTCACGGTGGTGCTCGTGTTCACGGCCCTCGGCATGTTCATGAAGGCGTACGCCTGGCCGAGGCCGCCCATCCTCATCGCCATCGTGCTGGCCGAGCCGCTGGAGAAGTTCATGAGCATCTCCATCCAGGCGCGGGGCATCTCCATGGTCTGGCAGCCCGCGTTCATCGGCATCCTCGTGGTCGTGATCGCAGCGATCTACTTCTCGCTGCGCGTACAGCGCGGCGCACAGCGGGTCCGGGAACGCGCGGAAACTGAAGCACCCCTCACGGACGGACAGCAGGCGGAGCAACCGTGATGGCAGCAGAACCCGGACACCCGCAGGAGCAACCGGAGGCCCACCGCACGGTCTCCTGGAAGTCGCCCGAGATCATCGGCGAACTCGTGCTGCTCGGCCTCATGGCGCTGCTCATGCTCGCGTTCGTCATCTCGCTCTACCGTCCGCCGTTCCTCCAGGACGACCTGCCGAAGATCCTGTTGCCGGGGCGCTGGCTGCCCACGGTGGTCATCGTCATCGCGACGCCGCTCTGGTTCATCCGGCTCTACACCGTGCTGAGCAGGCGCAAGGCGATAGAGCAGGGCATGATCATGGACCTGGGCTTCCGCCTCGGCGAGGACCCGGCAGGGGAGAAGCGCCGCGCTGCGCTGTACTTCGGCTCCATCCTGGGACTCGTCCTGCTGGTGTGGTTCATCGGGTTCCACATCGGTCTGCCGCTCTGGGTCATGGCCTACCTCCTGTTCTGGACGCGCGCGAAGTGGTATTACGCGCTCATCGCCGGGCTGGGCTTTGAGGCGTTCATCATCGGCATCCTGGACATGACGCTGGACATCTTCTGGTTCGAGCCGGTCTTCTTCCGCTTGATAGGTGTGCTCTACCCGTTCAGCGATATGTTCACGCGGGTGTTCTAGGGGGCGAGGGCGGTTCGCGAACCGCCCCTACGAGCGTGAGGGGTCCCTCGGCTCCGCTGCGCTCCGCTCGGGATGACAGGGCACCCTCCGCCCCGCCCTGAGGGCCCTCACCCTAACCCTCTCCCTCAGGAGGGGGGATCAAGCCTTTCCCCGTCACGCGCAGCCGACTTTTGCCGCCCGGCGAGCGCAGTGCTAGACTCGCCACGCCCATAATCGACCGAAGGAGGAGGGCGTATGACCACACGTCAACGCGTCCCGTATGACGACCTGCGCGGCTACCTGAAGCTGCTGGAAGAGAACGGCCTGCTCAAGCGCATCACCGCCGAAGTCGACCTGGAAGGCGAGCTCGGCGCCATCGCCTACCGAAGCCTCGTGCGGGATGGGCCTGGCCTGCTCTTCGAGAACGTCAAGGACTACCCGGACATGCCGCTCGTGGCCAACATCATGTACACGGAGGAGCAGTTGGCGCTCGCCCTTAACGGCGACCCGGACTGGGCCTCCCTCCGCGACATCATCCACGAAGGGATGCAGGACCGCACCGCCACGAACGTCGTCCCCAGCGGCCCGGTGAAGGACGTGAAGATCATGGGCGAGGACGTGGACCTCGACATGCTCCCCACGCCGCGCTGGCACGAGGAGGACGGCGGGCGCTACATCGGCACGACGGCCGGGTTCGTGACGCGCGACCCGCAGACCGGCAACCTCAACATGGGGCAGTACCGCTCCATGATCATCGACAAGAACACTACGACCGTGGAGATCATGGGCGACTGGGAGGTCGGCGCAACGCCGCCCGGCGCCTCCAACTATGGCGGCGCAGGCGACCGCAACGGCGCGACGCACGTGCTGGAGAACGAGGCTAATGGCCTCCCGACGCCGTGCGCCATCGTGCTGGGCATGGACCCGCTGCTCACGCTCTCCTGCGGCACCGCCGTACCCCACGACGAGAACGGCCACGGCGAGTACGAGGCCGCGGGCTCGTGGGCAGGGCGCCCGGTCGACCTCGTGAAGTGCGAGACGAGCGACCTGATGGTGCCCGCGAACGCGGAGATCGTGCTCGAGGGCGAGGTCGTCCCGTACGAGCGCGTGAACGACGGCCCGCACGGCGAGTCCACCGGCTTCTACAACCAGTACACGTCCACCTTCATGGTGAAGATCAAGGCGATCACGCACCGGAAAGACCCCATCAGCTTCGGCCTCATCTGCGGGCGCATCGAGGACTACCCCCGCCCGCTCATGCGCTCCAACACGCTGCTGGACGTGCTGGTCTCCAAGTCCGGCCTGACGAACATCAAGGAAGTCTTCTTCCCGGACGCGGGGCGCTCCGGCTTCCTCATCATCCGGGCGCAGATCACCAGCCCGGAGCAGCCGAAGCAGATCATCGACGCGGCGTACGAGCACATGCGCTACCGCTGGGTCATCGTCGTGGACGAGGATTGCAACGTGCGCGACTGGAACGACGTGCTCTGGCGCATCGTCTCGTCCGTCGTGCCGGACCGTGACATGTACCGCGGACGCGAGTACGTGTTCAGGGTCCCAGGCCCCGGCGCGGTCGAGTTCATCCCGCCCACCTACGGGATGGCGTTCGACGCCACCTACCCGTTCAAGGAGTACGAGCACCCCAGGCCCGGCGTGGCGCAGCCCAGCATGAAGATGATGGAGCACATCGCAGGGCGCTGGAAGGAACTCGGCCTCAGCTAGGCCGCTTAACATCGCAGCAGATACAGGAGGAGAGACGTGACTACGACGCCACAGAGAGACCCCGTCTCGTACAAGAGCATGCGGGAATACATGATGATCCTGGAGGAGCGCGGGCTGCTCAAGCGGATCACCGCGGAAGTGGACCTCGACTACGAGGTCGGCGCGATCAGCTACCGCGACCTCGTCCGCACCGGGCCGGGCCTGCTGTTCGAGAACATCAAGGACAACCCGGACAAGCAGCTCACCACCAACATCATGTACTCGCTGGACCAGTTGTCCATCGCCTTCAACGGGCCGAAGGACTGGGTGAAGCTGCACGACATCGTCAAGCAGGGGATGGCCGACCGCCTCCCATGCACGAAGGTGGACGACGGCCCCGTGAAAGAGGTGAAGGTCTTCGGCGAGGACGTCGACCTCGGCGAGATCCCCACTCCCCTCTGGCACGAGCTGGACGGCGGACGCTACATCGCTACCACCGCGGGCGTCATCACGGTCGACCCCAAGACCGGCGCGCACAACATGGGGCAGTACCGCTCCATGATCATCGACCGCAACCACACCACCGTGAAGGTGCAGGGCGACTTCAAGGTCGGCGCGGCTCCGCCGAAGGGCTCCTCCTATGGCGGCGCGGGCGACCGCAACAGCGCCGTCCACGTGCTGGAGAACGAGGCCGAGGGCAAGAACACGCCGTGCGCCATCGCCATCGGCATGGACCCGCTGCTCGTCCTCGCGGCAGGCACCGCCGTTCCCGAGAACGAAGACGGCCTCTCCGAGTACGAGGCCGCAGGCGCGTGGGCCGGACGCTCCGTGGAGCTCGTGAAGTGCGACACCATCGACATGTGGGTGCCCGCGCAGGCGGAGTACATCCTGGAAGGCGAGATCGTCGCGGGCGAGCGCCACTTCGACGGCCCCCACGGCGAGTCGTCCGGGTTCTACAACAAGAACTACGAGGTGTTCGTCTTCAAGGTGAACGCCATCACGCACCGGAAGGACCCAATCAACTTCGGCCTCATCTGCGGGCGCATCGAGGACTACCCCCGCCCGCTGATGCGCTCCGGCTCCATCCTGCAGACGCTCGTCAGCAAGTCCGGCCTCACGAACATCAGGGAGGTCCACTTCCCTGACGCGGGCGCCGGCGGCGTCATCATCATCCGGGCAGCCATCGAGAAGGAGGGTCAGGCCAAGGACATCATCGACGCGGCCTACTCCCACCTCCGCTACCGGTGGGTCGTCGTGGTCGACGAGGACTGCGACGTGCGCGACTGGAACGACGTGTGGTGGCGCATCGTCTCGTTCGCGGAGCCCACGCAGCACGTCCACCTGGGCGCGCACCTGCCGCGTCCGCTCGGACGCCCCGGCGAGATGGACTTCATCCCGCCGTCGCAGGGCATGGGCATCGACGCGACACGCGAGCACAAGACGACCGAGTTCCCTGTCCCGCCGCCCTCCAAGCCGACGATGGAGATCCTCGACAAGGTCGGCGAGCGCTGGGACGAGCTCGGCCTGCCGTAAGCCTTACCGTGGGGAGACGCCCCGTTCCTTGAGAGAGCGGGCGTCTCCCCCACACAGGAAAGAACATGCCAAGGATCATCGTCGGCATCAGCGGCTCGTCCGCTCCCATCTACGGCATCTACACGCTGCGCGCGCTGAGCAAGATGCCGGATGTGGAGACGCACCTCATCCTCTCGGAGGGGGCGCACGTCTCGATCAGGTACGAAGCGCCGCATTGGGCGATAGACGACATCAAGGCGATGGCCGACGTCGTCCACGACCCGCGCAACATGGCCGCCAGCGTCTCCAGCGGCTCGTTCAAGACCGACGGCATGGTCGTCGTGCCGTGCTCCATGAAGACGCTAGCGGGCATCGCCAACTCCTACAACAACGACCTCATCACCCGCGCCGCTGACGTGTGCCTCAAGGAGCGCCGACGCCTCGTCGTCGTCGCCCGCGAGACTCCGCTGCACCGGGGGCACCTGCTCAACATGCTCGCCGTCACGGACATGGGCGGAGTCATCCTTCCCCCCACCCCCGGCTTCTACTCCGGGCCGCAGACGATAGACGACATCATCAACCATACCGTCGGCAAGGTGCTCGACCTGCTCGGCATCGAGAACACCCAGTTCAAGCGCTGGGAGGGCAAGGACCCCTCCTCCGAGGAGTAGGGCCGGGATGTCCGACGACATAGGCAGAGAACTCCCGCCGGACCTCTTCAACGCCCTCTGGTACGAGGACGTGACCGTCGAGCGCGGGCGCGCCATCCTCATCGTCACCGCCGACGAGAACGGCTGGCCGCACCCTGCCCTGCTCTCCTTCCGCGAGGTCGGAGCGCGCGACCCTAACACCATCCGCCTCGTCACCTACAACGGCAGCACCACCACTCGCAATATGCGGGAGAACGGCAAGATCACGATAGCGTTCGTGGAGGAGCGCTTCACCTACTACGTGAAGGGCACGGCGAAGGAGATACCGGCGCACCTGACCGGCACGGGCGAATACTTCGCTACAATGGATGTAGCGATAACCCAGATCCTCAAGGACTTCACCGGTTCGGACGAGGAAGGCGCGTACATCATCTCCGGCATCACGTTCCACAATCCCTGGCCCACCGGTGGCCGGCCCGCCCAAACCCAGTAGCCCTGATGCAGAAACCCACAATCCGCCGCCTCGGCGCTCCTCTGCCAGCGCTCGCCATCGCGTGCGCTGCACTCGTCCTTATCGTCAGCGCGTGCGTCCCTACGGACACCCCCACCCCGACACCCGCCGGGGCGCGCGTTCCAACGCCTGACGCTGCCGCAACACCCACCGCCGCGGTATCAGCGCTCATCCCGTCGGCATCACCCACGCCCACTGCCGCTGTGTCGGGCCTCGTTCCGTCAGCATCACCCACGCCGACCGCAGCCGTGTCGGCGCTCGTGGCGCCGGATAGCCCCACGCCTACCCTCGATCCCAACGTCGTCCGTAACGCGTACGGCGTCGAGGCCGATGACGACTACGCCGACAGCCTGAGCATCTACGCTCCCATCTGGGAAACCGACTTCCGCTTCCACACCGTTCCGTACCGCGAGATCAGCTCCGGCGGCGTGGGACGCGACGGCATCCCGCCCATCGACGACCCAACGTTCGTCTCCGTAGCCGACGCCAGTGAATGGCTCACGGACACGGAGCCGGTCATCGCGCTGGAGGTGAACGGCGAGGCGAAGGCGTACCCGCTGCAGATCCTTCTCTGGCACGAGATCGTCAACGACGAACTTGGCGGCCTTCCGGTAACGGTCACCTACTGCCCGCTGTGCAACTCCGCCGTCGTGTTCGACCGCACGCTCGACGGCACGGTCTACGACTTCGGCGTCTCCGGGAACCTGCGCAACAGCGACCTCGTGATGTGGGACCGGCAGACGCAGAGCTGGTGGCAGCAGCTCACCGGCGAGGGCATCGCGGGCGAACTCGCCGGCGCGCAGCTCCGGTTCGTGGCCGCGCAGGTCGTCTCGTGGGCCGCGTTCGCCGAGGAGTACCCCGGTGCACTGGTGCTCGACCGACCCGGATTCAGCCGCGCCTACGGGCGCAATCCCTACCCCTACTATGACAACGTGGACTCCTATCCCTTCCTCTTCTTCGACGACGCCGACCCACGCCTCCCGGCGAAGCAGCGCGTTGCCGCCGTCGAGATAAACGGCGACGCTGCCGCTTTTCCGTACTCAGTCCTGGCCGAAGAGCGTGTGGTCCACGGCGAGGTTGGCGGCGAGGAGATCGTCGTCTTCTTCGAGTTCGGCACGCTTACCGCGCTGGGCAGCGGGACCATCGCGAACGCCGAGGACGTCGGCGCAACGGGCGTCTTCCGCCCCGTGCTGGACGGCGAGCGATTGACGTTCGCCTTCGATGGCGACGGGATAACGGACGAGGGCACCGGCAGCAGGTGGAACGTGCTCGGCAAGGCGGTGAGCGGCCCGCTGGCGGGGCGGCAACTCGAGCGCGTGAACGCTCAGGACCACCTCTGGTTCGCCTGGGCGGCGTTCAAGCCGCACACGACGGTCTACGGCGCGGGTTCGACAGGCTCACCATGAGCGCGGGGGAGGGGGTGCGCGCTGAGGCGCGGGCCTCGGCAGGGTGGTTCGACAGGCTCACCATGAGCGGGGAACATCGCCATGAGCGGGGGGATGCGCTAAGGCGGGGCGCTAGAGCGCGGGAACGGCGGGGGGAGGGCTAGTTTCTGCCGCCGCCGCCGAACAGGTTGCTGAAGAAGCGCGCGATGCGCTGCAGGAAGCCCGGCATCGAACTGTTGGACTCGCTGGAGTCCAGCGCCCCCTGGAGGATCTGGTCGAGCGATTGCGATACGACGCTCTCGCCTCCGGTGAGGCCGGTTGCCACCACCGTGACGCGCACCTCGTCTTCCATGTTGTGGTCCGTGATCATGCCGAAGATGATGTTCGCGTGCGGGTCGACGAGGCCCTTGATGATGTCCGAGGCCTCGTACACCTCTTGCAGCGTCACGTCCGGGCCGTAGGTGATGTTCAGCAGCACGCGGGTCGCGCCTTCCACCGGAACGTGGAGCAGCGGGCTTGCCATCGCCGCGCGTGCGGCCTCGTAAGCCCTGTCCTTGCCCCGTCCGTGGCCTATCGCCATCCAGGCGGAGCCTGCGCCGGCCATGACCGCGCGGATGTCGGCGAAGTCGAGGTTGATGTCGCCGGCAACCATCACCAGTTCGGAGATTGACTGCACGCCCTGGCGTAGCACGTCGTCCGCGATGCGGAAGGCGTTCTCCGCGGTCATGCGCTCGTCGGACACCGCGTAGAGCCGGTCGTTCGGGATCAGGATCAACGTGTCGACGTGCTCGCGGAGACGCATGATGCCTTCGTCCGCCTGCACCGAGCGCTGCTGCCCTTCGAAGCCGAACGGCTTCGTGACCACGGCGATGGTGAGCGCCCCGACCTCCTTGGCGATCTCCGCCACGACAGGCGCCGCGCCGGTTCCCGTGCCGCCACCCATGCCCGCGGCCACGAACACGAGGTCCGTGCCGCTGAGCAGGTCGTACAGGTCCTCGCGGGACTCCTCCGCCGCCTCGCGGCCCAGCTCGGGGTTGCCGCCCACGCCGAGTCCACGGGTGAGCCGGTCGCCGATGCGCACCTTCCTGGGAACGTCGAGCCGTATCAGGTGCTGGGCGTCCGTATTCACTGCGATGTACTCGACGCCCGGAACGCGCTGCTGGTACATCCGGCGCACCGCGTTGGAGCCGCCGCCGCCCACGCCAACCACCTTGATGCTCGCCACGCCGAGCGTCTGGCCGAGGCCCAGCGCTATCTTGCCGGACGGGTCGCTGTCGTCTCCCTCGGCCCACAGCTCATCGGCGTCAAGCTCCTCCTCGGCCTCGTCCGCGTACGCGCGCCGGACGAGCACTTCCCGGCCTTCCAGCAGGCGCATCAGGCGCACCCACACGGGGGACGGCACCTCCGATGGCTTGAGGAGGCCCACCTCCAGCATCATGATGTCCTCGTACGGGATCTCCAGCTCGTCGCAGAGTTCGCGGATGCTGTAGCCCTGTCGATAGCGCATCAGCCGGAGATACGACCCGAACTGCCGCATCTCGGTCGTTATCCGCCCGGAGAGGCCGAGCCAGCGCTCGCCGGCTCCCATGGCGAAACGCACCCATGGCCCCTTCCCCGAGCGGAAGGTAGTGGTAGAACGTTGTGTCACGAAGACCGCTCCTCTGCGAATTGCGCCAGTATCCCCGCGGTCTCCCGCTGGCTCAACCCGGCCTGTTCGCAGTACATGCGGAACCGCTCCTTGGCGCGGTTCAGGCGTATCGTGATCGCGCGGTCGCTCGGCGCATCCAGCATGACCGCCATCTCATCGGGCGTCCGGCTCAGCTGGTAGCGAAGCCGCAGGGCGAAGGCGTCCCGCGGGAACTCACCTTCGAAGCGCTGCCATAGCTCCGCGTTCTCCTCGAAGACCGACGACGCGCCATGGCCGCTCTCCGCCGCCTCTTCCCTGGAACGCGCGATAGCATCCTCGCTCTCGCGCGCCTTAGACTCCCGGTCCGCCTCGCTCCAGAGCTCCTTGAAGCGGACCTCCACCGCGTTCACGTACCACTCCCGGATGTTCCGGGGGCTGCCCATCGTGGACACGCGGGAGAGCATCTGCAGCAGTGCGTCTGCCGCAGCGTCCGTGCGGTACTCCGCAGGGATCTCGTCGATGCCCCAGACGTCGGGTTCGCGGTAGATGCGCTCGGCCAATTCGGCAGTGAGGTTCCGCACCTCGCGGACTCCGTTCTCGAAGCGCGCGCGGTCCCTGGGTCCGTCTCCGTGCTCGTGAAGGATCACCTGGAGACGCCTGATGATCTCTTCGTCGGACTGGTAGTAGTGGCCTGTGCTCATGCGGTTCCTGTCTCTGTGCGCAGAGTCCGCCTTACATCATAACGCATAGGGCAATCCTCGGACTCCCACTCACGCCTGCACGAATCAACAACCTTACAGCGGTGGAGCGTCCCCATCTCATCGCGGCGTGCGCGGTTTTGCCCGCACGTGCAGGCGATGATAGGATTCCTCAGGTGCGGCGAACGCCGCGCGCAGGGATGTGATGACCGCTGAGAAGACCACCAACAAGGCGCTGGATGAGCTCCGCCGCCGAAAAGACAAGATCACTTCGTCGGAAGGCGAAGCGCGCGCGGAACAGCAACACGCACGCGGCAAGCTGACCGCCCGCGAGCGCATCGAGCTCCTCGTCGACCCTGGCTCATTCGAGGAGCTGGGCTCGTTCGTCACCCACCGCTCCAGCGAGTTCGGCTCGGCGGACAAGAAGTTCCCCGGCGACTCCGTCATCACCGGTTACGGCAAGATCACCGGCCGCACCGCCTACATCTACTCGCAGGACTTCACCGTCTTCGGCGGCTCGCTCTCCGAGGTTGCCGCCGAGAAGATATGCAAGGTGATGGACCTCGCCATGCGGAACGGCGCGCCCATCATCGGCATCTCGGACTCCGGCGGCGCGCGCATCCAGGAGGGCGTCGTCAGCCTCGCGGGCTACGGCGAGATCTTCATGCGCAACACCCTCGCCTCCGGCGTCGTCCCGCAGATATCGGCCATCCTCGGCCCATCCGCTGGCGGAGCGGTCTACTCGCCGGCCATCACCGACTTCACCCTCATGGTGCGGGGCATCTCCCAGATGTTCATCACCGGGCCGGACGTCATCAAGGCCGTCACCGGCGAAGAGATCACCCACGAGGCCCTCGGCGGCGCGGACACCCACGCCACACTCTCGGGCGTCTCCCACTTCACCCTCGATTCCGAGGAAGAATGCATGGAGACCATCCGCTTCCTCCTCAGCTTCATCCCGCTCAACAACATGGACGACCCACCCATGGGCGACCTGGACGACCCCGTGGACCGCGCCGACGAAGAGCTGCGCGACGTCGTGCCGCAAGAGTCTGCCCGCTCCTACGACATGCTGGACGTCATCGGGCGCGTCGTCGACCACGGCGAGTTTCTCAACATCCAGCACGAGTTCGCGCCCAACATGATCATCGGCTTCGGACGGATGAACGGCCGCAGCGTGGGCATCGTTGCGCAGCAGCCCGCCTACCTCGCGGGGGTCATCGACATCCACGCCTCGGTGAAGGCGGCGCGGTTCGTCCGCTTCTGCGACGCTTTCAGCATCCCCATCATCACGTTCGCGGACGTGCCCGGCTACATGCCGGGGCAGGACCAGGAGCACCGGGGCATCATCCGGCAGGGCGCGAAACTGCTCTACGCCTACGCAGAGGCCACCGTGCCGAAGATCACCGTCGTCACCCGCAAGGCGTACGGCGGCGCGTACGTCGTCATGGGGAGCAAGCACCTCCGCACCGACATCAACCTAGCGTGGCCGTCCGCCGAGATCGCGGTCATGGGGCCGGACGCCGCCGTCAACATCATCCACCGGCGACAGCTCGCCGACGCCAAGGACCCCGAGACGACCCGCGCCGAGCTCATCGAGGAGTACCGCGACAGCTTCGCGAACCCCTACCAGGCCGCGGAGCGCGGTTTCATCGACGACGTGATCGACCCGGCGCAGACGCGACCCCGGCTCATCCACGCGCTCGACGCCCTCCAGAACAAGCGCGACACCCTGCCGCCCAAGAAGCACGGCAACATCCCGCTCTAAGGTTCGCACCACCACGAACCTTCCAGGCGCCCTCATGAAATTCCTGGTCAGCCACGAGGTCCTCTACAGGACGACCGTCGAAGCCTCCAACGAGAAGGAGGCCGCCGACGCTGCCGAGGATATCCCCTACGAAGAGTGGGACACCAGCACCACCACCCGCGAGGACGTCGTCCCGCTGGAGGAGTCGCCGGTCAACCCGATGGCTGGAGGCTGAGGATGCGATGGGACGACATGCATCCGGGCCTGACGGAAGAAGTAGACCGGCCGTAACGTGAAGATAAGAGCAACAGTGATAGGTGTGCTGCTGGTTCTTCTGGGTTGCACGGAAGCTACACCAACACCAACTCCTACAGCGACACCCGCCCCAACGCCAACTCCTACGGCCACGCACACGCCAACGCCGGTTCCTACGGCAACGCCTACACCGGTTCCTACGGCTACGCACACACCGACGCCGACGGCAACGGCGACTCCCGCGCCAACGCCAACACCCACGGCCACGCACACACCAACGCCGGTACCAACGGCAACTTCTACCCCAACTCCAGCACCCACTGCAACACCCACAGCTACGCCGCTTCCTACCGCAACGCCTACGCCAGTCTTTAGAGTCAGGGTAACGAGCGAGCAGTACAACCTGATCGCAAGTGAAGCGTATGGCCTGCCATTGAACGTCAATAAGCACGCGTCGGCTTTCACGGGTCTGTATTGCATACATGAATCGTTCACCACAGACAATTTCTGGAATCCGGTCAGAACCGAAGAACTGATACACGAGGTAATGGATGAGATCGTTTCGCAATGGTTGCACATCCCGGCCAGAGAGACCGCAGAATGTGTGATAGACAACAGTAACGACTACATGGTATTTGCCGCTGCAGCCGCATACAACAACGTGTTCGACAGCGGCTACACGTGTGATGCGCAGAACGAGGACGGCTATTCGGAGATCGGTGGTTTTGCCAGACTCTCAGGAGGGTTGATGGCGATCTGTGATTATCATCGGTTTGAACAACGTGGAAGATTGATGAGACCTCAGGCTGTTCTCCGGGAAGTTATAGTACACGAAGTGTTGCATGCAGTATTTGGAGCATTTCACACGAATGGCCAGAGTACAATGAATAACAGGTACACGAATGCCAGGATAACCACGAACGGATTCATATGGAGATTCACACGACTAGTACCGCAAGAGGTTGAAATATACAAGATTTATGGAGACCAGAACTTAGTTAATGGGCTGTCTTTGTTGGATATAATGGAAATCACACCATAAGAGAACTTGGCAAAATTTAGGAAAGCAGTGGGAAGGGGCGGAACTCCGTCGACTTAGAATAGGTCGCAGAAACGCTCCCTACTCCGACCTCCGCGCCTCGGCCTGCTCCCTGACCATCACTGAGGCGAGGTTGGCCGTCAGCACACCGAAGACCGTGATCCCTCCTATCAGCAGGGGAACAGCCACGAGCTTCCCGGTATCCGTCGCTGGTGAGATGTCGCCGTAGCCCACCGTTGACATCGTAACCAGCGCCCACCACAAGGCGTCGGTAAGCGTCGGGAATGTCTCCGGCTCCACTATCCGCGCGGCGCACGCGCAGACCACCGCAAGAGTTGTCGCATAGATGAGCATCCGCTCGATGGAGAGGGCGTGGCCAACTCCAGCACCGATCCGCAGGGCGATGACCGCCACACGCAAGAGCCGCAGCGGACGGAAGAAGGGCACCGCCACCAGGAGAACGTCTATCCAGTGCGCCCTGAGATAGGAACGTCTGTCCGGCGCAAGGCTCACCCTGATGAGGAATTCCGTAGCGAATATGCCCCAGACCGCGAAGTCCCATCCAAGGTGAAGTGCATCGTCCCAGAGGTAGGGACCGAGCAGCAGGGGTATCGTGAAGATGGCGAAGAGCGTCATCGGAGTCTCGGTAAGCCGCTCGACCCGTTTCAATCGATCCTCTCGATTCGTAATCACGCTCTGTCCTCCTCATCCCTGGGTGGCCGTATCCTACGGGATGAGGTTAAAAGGAACGGGGGCGGCATAGCCGCCCCCGTTTTCGCGATCAGGAGTCGTGGCCTGGTCGTTGGCGCCCCGCCGACACCGGGGGCGCGCTCAGACCTGACGCCCTATGGGCGACTACCTGCCCCAGGAACCGCCGCGTGCGCCGCGGTCTTCCCGAGGCCTGGCCTCGTTGACATTGAGGGCACGGCCCTGAAGGTCCGAGCCGTTCATGGCCCGGATGGCCTGCTCTGCATCGCTGTCGGCCATCTCGACGAAACCGAAGCCACGCGATCGCATGGTCTCCCGGTCCGTGATGACCTGTGCGCTGGCGACTTCGCCGTAGGGGGCGAAGGCGTCTCGCAGGTCGTCGTCACTGGTGTTAAAGCTGAGGTTTCCAACGAATATCTTCATCTGGCGCTCCTTTGGAGTCGGGTTTGCCCGTTTGACTTGGAAGCGCCAGCACAGGCCTGGCGTGTCGGACCTAGCGAACAGAACGGCAGCTCACAAAATCTACAGGTGCAGACATCTTACCACGTTTGGGCCGCTTGTCTCTGGAGGTGGGGCGTTCAGCAATGCCGGTTACCCGCCCCGTGCTTGCCGGGCACGCCTGCCCCCGTGACTTCGGGAGGATGAGACGCGTTCCGTCGTTCCTGGGAAGCCCGCGCTCAGCGCGCGACCTCGCAGTCCGGTCTCACCCGTGATTGCCAACGTTGCCCCCATTGACAACGGGGCGTACGATTATCTCAGTACATTGAGGATGATGGCGCTCTTGCATCCTCGGTTTGTTGGGAGTGCGTGCTATGCAAAGCAAGCTGCTCCGAGTTGCGATGACCATGCTCTCGCTGGTGGCGGCATCCGCCCTGGTGTGGAGTTGCGCGTCCATCCCCCTGGACAACGTTGACGGCGATTCACCGGACGATGCAGTGCTCGTCTCTCGACCCGCCGTGCCTCTGGACGACGACGATGATGACCTGGACGATGACGAAGGCGTAGAGAGCGACCCTCCGGACTCCGGGGCCGATACTCCCGACGCCGATGGGTACGGCCTCCTCTCCGGCGTTCCCCGGGTTGCTGCCGTGGGGGACGATGAGGAGGACACGCCAACTCCCACCGATAACGACGGCACAGATTCCGACGGCATCGATACCCCTACTCCCACCGACAACGACGGCACCGACTCCGACGGCATCGATACCCCCACTCCCACAGATGACGGAGGATCAACAGCGCTGGTGAACGTTGCCGCCCAGGCGGCAGTCCAGCCCGCAGTCCAGCCCGCAGTCCAGCCCGCAGTCCAGCCCGCAGTCCAGCCCGCAGTTCAAGCCAACGATGATGGGGATACTCCCACTCCCACCGACAACGACGGCACTGATTCCGACGGTATCGACACCACGGGGCTGCTGACCGACAACGACGGCATCGACACGCCTACCCCCACAGACAACGACGGCACTGACTCCGACGGCATCGACACCACCGGGCTGCTGACCGACAACGACGGCATCGACACGCCTACCCCCACAGACAACGACGGCACTGACTCCGACGGCATCGACACCACCGGGCTGCTGACCGACAACGACGGCATCGACACGCCTACCCCCACAGACAACGACGGCACTGACTCCGACGGCATCGACACCACCGGGCTGCTGACCGACAACGACGGCATCGACACGCCTACCCCCACAGACAACGACGGCACTGACTCCGACGGCATCGACACCACCGGGCTGCTGACCGACAACGACGGCATCGACACGCCTACCCCCACAGACAACGACGGCACTGACTCCGACGGCATCGACACCACCGGGCTGCTGACCGACAACGACGGCATCGACACGCCTACCCCCACAGACAACGACGGCACTGACTCCGACGGCATCGACACCACCGGGCTGCTGACCGACAACGACGGCATCGACACGCCTACCCCCACAGACAACGACACCCCTCCAGCTCCTCCTCCCATACCTACATCTACGCAGCAAGGCGTCGGCCAGGGAAACGAGGAGACGAACAACGACGGCGTCGACACCCCTACGCCTGATACTCTCACGCCTGATACCCCAATACCTGATACTCCCACGCCTGATCCCCTCACGCCTGATACTCCCACGCCCGACACCCCCACGCCTGATACCCTCACGCCTGATACCCTCACGCCTGATCCCCTCACGCCCGATACCCCAACACCTGATACTCCCACGCCTGATCCCCTCACGCCCGATACCCCAACACCTGATACTCCCACGCCTGATACTCCCACGCCTGATACTCCCACGCCTGATACCCCCACGCCTCAGACTGCCGTGTCCGCACCCGACAGCGACGACAGTGACGACAACAACAGTTGAGAACAGAGCGAAGGCTCCGTTCGCCGCCGTTCCGCTGTCTCCGCAGATCGCCCCGCCCGACGACCCCGGCTTGGAAGATCTGTCCAACCTCTTTGACGCGGAGTGGGTATGGCAAAGGTACCGTGAACACGTCGGAGACCTCGAGGTGTCACCCGAGCAGGTCCGCGTACGGCAGTTCACGCACACCCCCGGCAGGAGCGCGCTGGTCAGCTACGTCGTTGAGTGGGGCGCGGACGACTACATCCCCTCGGACTACTTCGCCGTCATGCTCCGGCGGGAGCGGCCGATAGAGGTCTTCCAGTTCCCGGACGATCCCTACCTGCCTGGGCTGAAAGAGGCAGCGGACCCGGAGACCGCTCTCGGCCTGGTCAACCGGCACGTCATGGCAGTGCCTGCGCGCCGCATCAGCGTCCAGGTGGTCCGCTACCGGCCCAGCAACCGCGCCGTGCTGCATCACAGAGTGGACAAGGTCAGGCTCTACGCCCGTGTGATGCGTCCTGCGGCCATACCTCCGCTGCTGCGCGCCGCGGAACTGGTGGGGGCGTCCGGTTTCGTCGTGCCCCGCATCACGGGCCACTGGCGCAAGGGAGGAACGGTGTGGCTGTCGGAGATACCGGGCAAGAACCTGCGAGAGCAGATCCGGCGAGGCAGCCAACCGGACCCCGCAGTCCTGCTCGACGGGCTGGAAACGCTGTGGAACGCACCGCCCCCGGTAGACGGCGGGCGTCCCTTCGATCTGCCGGGACTGTACCGCCACGCAAGGCGAATCATCGCGTTCGCCCTCAAGGGAAACGAGGAAGCGCTTGCCCATCTGAGACTCGTCGTCCGGTCATTGGCCCCTTTCATCGACTCATGGCAGCCGAGCGGGATGGCGCACAACGACTTCTATGACGACCAGATGCTGGCGTTGCCGGACGGCAGGGTCGCGCTGGTGGACTTCGAGGAGATCGGGATGGGGGACCCGCTGCTGGACGTGGGTAACTTCCTGGCACACCTGCGGTGGGCGGTTCACTCCAGAAGCGAGGGGAGCGCCCGCGCGAGGGGAGCGTACCACGGCGTCTTCCGCCGCGCTTCGCTCCAGCGGCTCGGCTGGAGCGAGCGGGAGCTTGCCTTCCGCGAGGCGGCCTGCATCTTCAGGATATGCACGAACGTCGTTCGCTATCCCCAACCGGACTGGCAGGACAGGCTGCGGTCCGGGCTGTCGCTGGTCAGCCAGACGCTCGCTGACGCGGCCTGAACATCCTGCCTTCGGCGCGCTCTTGTACGAGGCCGGACGCCGCACTACCATGAGCCACTCCTATGGCACTCTTCGACCTCACCGGCCACGTCGCCATTGTCACCGGGGCCAACCACGGCATCGGCGCTGCGACCGCGCGTACGTTGTCGGAGTGCGGCGCCCGCGTCCTTGTGGCGTACCTCCCATTCGCTGACATCGACGATCCTGCCATGCCTGAGGCATACCGACAGGCCCGCTCCTCCGATGCCGGAGATGTCATAGCCCACATCCGGGCGAAGGGAGGGATGGCAACGGCAGTAGAGGCTGACCTGGCCGATCCGGAGACCCCACGGCGGCTCTTCGACGTTGCGGAGGCCGGGTTGGGGCCGGTGGACATCCTCGTCAACAACGCCTCCGGCTGGTTGGCCGACACCTTCACGGCAAGGACTCGCGACAGGTACGACCGCCTGCTTCAGCAGGTCTCCGCCGAGACCTTCGACCGGCAGTTCTCCGTGGACGCCCGCGGCGGAGCTGCCATGATCGCCGAGTTCGCGAGGCGCCACACGGAGAGGGGCGCCACGTGGGGCCGGATCGTCAGCCTGGCGTCGGGCAGTCCGGAGGGATTCCCCGGCGAGGTCTCCTATGGGGCCGCCAAGGCCGCGCTCGAGAACTTCACCATGTCGGCGGCATTCGAGCTTGCCCGCCTGGGCATCACCGCCAACGTCGTACACCCACCCGTCACGGACACCGGTTGGGTGAATGAAGAAGTCAGACGTTTCGTGCGGGAGAGCACGGACCACTTCAACGTCGCCGAGCCCGAAGAGGTCGCCACTGTCATCGCCTACCTGGCTTCGGACGATGCGCGCCTCATCACCGGCAACGTGGTGCGCCTGCGCTGAAGGACGGTCAGCCCTTCCGCCGTCCCGTCCCATCACCGGGCTGTGACACCCGCCCCTATCGCAGTTGCCCCGGTCCGCTTACGCTGGATGGATGACCTTTGTACGCGCAGTGCCCGCAGGCCATGCCGGAATCTGCGGCCCGCCTATGGGCGGGGGCTTGCGACGGAAAGATTGCACACCCTCTCCTCGTTCTGTTCTTGGATTCTTGAACGCGGAAGCAGGCCACGGCCTTGCCGAGCAAGGATCCAAGAACAGAACACCCCTTGTAATCACTCGTAAGGCTCGGATCTTGGATCGGGTTGTGGCGCACACTTCATACGCACGTCTTGACGCCTTGGTACGGGAAGCAGGCCACGGCCTTGCCGATCAAGGCGTCAAGACGTCAAACCGGCCCGCGTTCACTCGTAACCTTGACGCCTTGAACGACGCCTTAATCGCCGGAGTGGCAGCCGTCCATGCAAGCGTCCGGAATGGTGGCGGCGCCTCTCTTTACCGCCTAGAATTGAGAGGTAGGCGAGGCGACTCCGAAGGAGTGCACCATCTACGCTGCGAAGAGAGACCGCGCTCGAAGGGGCTGGTGTAGAGGATGAGACCGTCTGTAACCCTGCAGGATGTCCACCGGGCCCGGAGCTCCATCGCGCATCTGGTGCTCCAGACACCCATGCTACCCGCGCGCTCGCTGGGTGATCTGGCAGGGTGCGAGCTTCTCCTCAAGGCAGAGAACCTGCAGAGAGCGGGTTCCTTCAAGGTCAGGGGGGCTGCCAACAAGATCGCTGCCTTGAGCCCGGAACAGAAGGCCAGAGGCGTGATCACCGCCAGTGCCGGAAACCACGCCCAGGGAGTTGCCCTGGCGGCCGGGCATGTTGGCATACCCTGCACCGTTGTGATGCCCGTTGGGGCCTCCCTCCCCAAGGTGGAAGCCACACGGGGCTACGGAGCGACGGTGCTGCTCGAAGGCGATGATTTCGACCAGGCCCAGATGCACGCCAGGCGGGTAATGCAGGAGAACGACCTGACCTTCATCCACGCCTTCGACGACCCGGCCATCATTGCGGGGCAGGGAACGATCGGCCTGGAGATGCTCGAGCAAGTGGAAGACCTGGACACGGTTGTCGTGCCCATGGGGGGTGGAGGCCTGATATCGGGCATCGCCCTGGCGATAAAGGAGACGGCGCCTGGCGTCAGGGTGGTCGGCGTGCAGGTGGCAGCGGCCACCGCCCTTGTCGACTCGAGCAAGGCCAACCAGCGCCTCACAGTGAAGCCGGAGCCCACCGTAGCCGATGGCATCGCCGTGGGTACGCCGGGGGAGTTCACCATTCCCCTGGTTATGCGCTACGTGGACGACACGGTTGTCGTTGAGGAGGATGAGGTCACTCAGGCGATGATGCTTCTCCTGGAAAGGAGCAAGCTGCTTGTGGAAGGGGCTGGCGCGGTTGGGCTTGCCGCGGTGCTGGGAGGGAAGATTCAGGTCGCCGGGCAGAAGGTGGCGGTGGTGCTCAGCGGCGGCAACGTGGACTCGCACCTGATCGCGAGAGTGGTGGAAAGCGGCCTCGCCCACGCCGGGCGCTACCTTGTGCTACGGGTCATGTTGGAGGACCGCCCGGGTCAGTTGAGCCGACTGCTGAGCGTCGTATCCGAATGCCAGGTGAACGTTCTGGACATAGGTCATCTCAGGCATGCCCCGACGGTGCACCTGGGAAATGTAGAGATCCAGCTCACTCTCGAGACCAGGAACTACGTTCACTCTGAGGAGGTATGGGAGCGGGTGCGCAGCGCCGGGTACATGCCCTACCAGAGCGAGCCAGTTGGCGGCGCCTCCCCGCCCGCGTAGCCATGGCCGGTTCCCTGGCAGGGAGTCTCCGTGCTTGCCCGCCACGCCTGCTCCTCCGTATAATCGCCGCATCCGACCGGAACGGCGCGAGACCGGCGGGCGTGTGTAGAAACGACCCCCGTGAGCCTCTGGCCCGTAACGCCTGCGTCCGGCAAGGACGCGCAGGGACGGGATTCCCGCCTTCGCGGGAATGACGGGCTCCCAGACAGGCGCGGGAATCGGCCCATCGCAGCAGAAGGAGGTGTCGGTTTGGCCGACAACAGCGTTATCGACAGGGCGAGAGACCATTTCGGAGGACTGGTTGAGGAGCAATTGGAGCGCGTCGAGCGCCTGAAGAGCGCCCCTGCGCCCACCGACTACTCCAAGATTAACCCCATCGTCATCGGCATGCTGGGGGGCGACGGCATCGGCCCCACCATCACCTACGAATCGCAGCGCGTCCTCGAACAGCTCCTGGCCGACGAGGTGAAGAACGGCAAGGTGCAGTTCCGCAACATCGATGGACTCACCATCGAGAACCGCGCCGCCAAGCTCCAGTCCATCCCGGACGACGTGCTCGAAGAGATCAAGGAGTGCCACGTCACGCTCAAGGGCCCGACGCACACCCCTGAGAAGGGCGACGGCTGGCCGAACATCGAGAGCGCGAACGTATCCATGCGCAAGGCGCTGGACCTCTTCGCCAACGTCCGGCCCGTCCGCATCCCCGCAGAGAACATCGACTGGACCTTCTTCCGCGAGAACACGGAGGACATGTACGCCCTCGGCTCCAACGGCATCAACATCACGGAAGACCTCGCCATAGACTTCCGCGTTATCACCACCCAGGGCTCCCGCCGCATCATCGACGCGGCCTTCGCCCACGCGAAGAAGACCGGCAAGGAACGCGTCACCATCGTCACGAAGGCGAACATCGTCAAGACGACGGACGGCAAGTTCCTCGATGTCGCCCGCGAGGTCGCCGAGAACTACCCCGGCATCTCCTGGGACGCCTGGTACATCGACATCATGACCGCCAAGCTCCTGGACACCGCCCGCCGCAGCGACTTCCAGGTGCTCGCCCTCCCCAACATGTACGGCGACATCCTCACCGACGAGGCGGCGCAGATACAGGGCGGCGTCGGCACCGCGGGCTCGGCCAACATCGGCACGACCAGCGCGATGTTCGAAGCCATCCACGGCAGCGCGCCCCGCATGGTGACGGAGGGCCGCGCCCAATACGCCGACCCCAGTTCCATGGTGCGCGCAGGCGCGATGCTCCTGGAGCACATCGGCTTCTCCGACCTCGCGGAGAATGTGAACATGGCGCTGGACGTCTGCGGCCAGTACGAGCGCAAAGCCGTTACCACGGGCCGCAACACCGGCGCGACGACCGGCGAGTTCGGCGACTACATCGTCGCCACGGTCAGCGACTCCGGCCTCAAGAGCAAGTGGGAAGGCTACGTCTACGCGTAGCGGGGAGATTGCATAACGCACTCCTCCCCGCCGGGATACCCTCACCCTAACCCTCTCCCCTTGTAGGGAGAGGGGATCAGACACCGAGGAACCAGGACAAGGAACATGGCACGTAAGAAAGTAACCGTCGTCGGCGCGGGAAACGTCGGCGCAACCACCGCACAGCGCCTCTTCGAGCGCGGCTACATGGACGTCGTCCTCGTTGACGTCGTCGAGGACATGCCGCAGGGCAAGGCGCTGGACCTCGCCCAGTCCGGCCCGGTGCTGGGCGTCGACGGCTCCATCGTGGGCACGAACGGCTACGATGAGACCGCCGACTCGGACGTTGTCGTCATCACGGCGGGCATCGCCCGCAAACCAGGCATGAGCCGGGACGACCTGCTCTTCACGAACATGAAGATCGTGGGGTCGGTGGTGTCGGAAGTGGCGCCCCGCTCCCCCAACGCGGTCATCGTCGTCGTCTCCAACCCGCTGGACGCGATGGTGCAGCACGCCTACTCCATAGCCTCCGGAATGGGCTTCCCGAAGAACCGCGTCGTCGGCATGGCCGGCGTGCTGGACACCGCCCGCTTCCGCACGTTCCTCGCGTGGGAGCTGGGCGTCTCGGTGAAGGACGTGCAGGCGTACGTCCTCGGCGGCCACGGCGACCAGATGGTGCCGCTCACGCAGTACACCACCGTCGGCGGCGTCTCCATCAGCAAGCTGTTGGACGCCGAGGCGCTGGACCGCATCATCAAGCGCACCCAGGGCGGCGGCGGCGAGATCGTCGCGCTGCTGAAGACCGGCAGCGCGTTCTACGCTCCGTCCGCCGCATCGGCAGAGATGGTGGACGCCATCCTGCTGGACCAGAAGCGCCTGCTGCCTTGCGCCGCACTGCTCGAGGGCGAGTACGGCATCGACGGCATCTACATGGGCGTGCCGGTCATCCTCGGCGCTGACGGCGTCGAGCGCGTCGTCGAACTCGACCTCACCGCGGACGAGAAGGCGCTGCTCGAGAAGTCCGCCGACGGGGTGCGCGAGCTCGTTGACGTGATGGCGAACGCGCCCGCTGGCTGACGCCGTGGCGGACCGCATCATCCCGCTGGAGCCCGTCAGCAGTGGCGGCGGCCCGGAAGGTCCTGCCGCATTCACCGACGTTGTCGTCGTCTTCTACCTGGAAGGGCTCGCCCCGCACGACCACGACGGCGAGCCGTTCTTCGACAGCGGCCCGCTCTCCGAGGCTGCCGTAGCCGCGTTCGCGCTCGGCTGCGCCGTAGGCGTGGACTTCCCCGACCGCATCGAACCGGTGCTGGAGCAGACGCACCCGAACGTCGTGGAGCACATCGTCGCGGAGTGCCGGGAGCCGCTGGAGCAGCACGCCGACGCCGCCCGGCGCTCCACCGAGCCGCTGGAGCCTGAGGACTTCATCGACGACCTCCTGAAGGCCTTGGAAGAGGCTGAGCACGCCGACCTCGAAACGGCGCAGAACGCGCTCAGCATGAGCTTCGAGTACGGCCTCATCCTCGCGCGCGTCCGCCGCTCAGCCGCGCTCGTGCTGCGCAACGCGTTCAACCGCGCGCAGGAAGAGGCAGTAGGGGAACTCGATGAAGAGGAGCCGGACGAGGAGGATATGCCCCCCGGCCCGGCCCCGTTCGAGTCGCTGCAGGAGTTCGCAGCGGAAATCATGTCCGCCTACGAGGCAGACATCGGCTTCGCCGGCTCACCCCCATCCTAACCTTCCCCATCAAGGGGGAAGAGAGCGAGCGTGGTTCCTAGTAGTCGCGCTCGTACCAGCCGGAGCCGAACAGCAGTCCGTCGTGCAGCACCACCCACGTGTGCTTGCGCTCGTCCCGGCCGCTCTCCCGGTTGGGGAAGACGTACGTGATCCAGGCGCCTTCCTCCGGCACGGCCAGAAGGTCGGGCCCGTAGTTGTACCCGTTGACGTCGGTCAAGGGCGCAACCTCTTCGCCCCGCAGGTCCGCCGTGGGATGCGCGGTGATGCGCCCGTCCTCGAGGACGAACGTGTACCACTGCCCGTCCTCGCTGTCCTCGCTGTCGAAGTACGCGAACGACGCCTCGCGCCCCTCACGCTCATAGCGGTCTACAGCCTGCTCCACGAAGGCGACCGTGTACCCCGCCGGGTCTGACTTGCTCAGCGGTGCACCGATGTAACGCTCGTACCAGCCAGAAGCGAAGAGGATCCCGTCACGCTTCACGGCCCACGTGTGCTTCATCTCCTGATTACCCGTGGCCAGGTTCAGGAAGACGTAGTTCACCCAGCCGCCATCCTCATCCACACCCAGCAGGTCGTCACCGTAGAAGTAGCCGGTCGCGTCCACGCGCAGGTTCGGGTCGCGCCCACGGATCTCCTCGCGCGGGTGGCCTATGGTGTACCCATTCTCATCGATGATGATCCCGTACCACGGCCCGTCCACACTCTCCTGCGAGTTGTAATACGCAATCGTGGAGTCGAGACCGTCCTCTTCGTATCGGCGCAGCACTTCGTCCACGTACGCGACCGTGTATGCGGCACGGTCCGCCTTCGTCGGGGCGGTTTCATCGGAATCGCTGCTCGTCAGCGCAAAGACCGCCACGGCCAGGGCGATGACAGCCACAACAACGGATGCGCCGGTGATTACTTTCGACATCGTTGACTACCCTCTCTTGTTCACACGGAATCGTGGGATGCGATGACGCCCTAGGCGTGGACGCTTGCCTTCTCCAGCAGCGGCTTCGTGCTGATGATGTGCTGGCCCATGCCGAGTTGCTTCGGCGAGAGGCCCATCGCAAGGCCGATCATCTGAGGCAGATGCAGGATGGGCATGTTGATCTTCTCGCCGCGCTGGGCGGACGCCTTGGGCTGCTGGCCGTCCAGGTTCAGATGGCATAGCGGGCACGGCGTCACCATCGTGTCGGCGCCGTGCTCGCGGGCGCTCGTCGTGTGGTTCGCGACCATCCTCATCGAATTGCGCTCGTTGATGAGCATGATGGGGAAGCCGCAGCACTTCGTGCGTCCGGGGAAGTTCACCGGCTCGGCGCCGCACGCCTCGATAATCTGCTCCAGGTACTGCTCGCGTCCTGGGTTCTCGTCGAGCCCCAGCGCCCACGACGGGCGCAGGATGTAGCAGCCGTAGAACGGCGCGACCTTCAGCTCACGCAGCGGGTTCTTCACGAGGTTCCTGAACGCGTCCAAGCCCACCTCTTCGACCAGCACCCAGGCAAGGTGCTTGATGACGACGCGCCCGGTGTATTCGAGGCCTTCGTAGCGCAGTTCCCTGTTCACGTCTGCGAGGTAGTCCGGGTCTGCCAGCAAACGATGGTTCGCCTGCGCCATGACGCCCTGGCAGGTGGAGCAGATGTTGAGGATGGTCGTGAGCCCCATGCGCTCCGCCATCGCGAACGTGCGGGCGTTGAGCGTGTCGCCGAGCTTCTGGCCCTTCTCCTGCAGCACGCCGGCGCCTGTGCAGGACGCGCCGTGAATCTCCTCCAGCTCCAGGCCGAGTTCCCCGGCGATGGCCATGGTGGACGTGTACAGCTCGGGCGTTCCCCCGCGCGATACGCATCCGGGATAGAAAGCGTACTTCATCAACTACTCCTTGGTTGCTTCCGCGCGTTCGAAGATGCGGCGGACGTTCTCATGCCCCGGGCGCTTGTGGTGCAGCGGTGCGGGCAGCGGGAACTTGCGCCTGCGCAGCGCGCGGATGCCCAGTGGCGCTTCGCTCAGCAGTTTCGGCACGTTGAATTTGCCCCAGGAATCCACGGCAAGCATCGCCTCGTCCAGCCAGCCGGTGCGGGCCACCGAGCGCGCGAAGGACTCGACGTGCCGCGATCCGGAGGTGCTCGGCGCGCCGGACTGCATCACCGATTCCCGTAGCTCCATGATGCGGTCCATCGGCGCGACGCCCTTCGGGCAGACCTCAACGCACATGTAGCAGCGCGTGCAGTCCCACACGCCGCCGTACTCGTTTAGGGTGCTGAGGCGCTGCTTCCCCTGGTCGTCCCTAGGGTCGGCGACGAACCGGTACGACTTCGCCAGCGCTGCGGGGCCGAGGAAGTTCTCGTCCACTTCCAGTGCCGTGCAGTCGGACACGCACGCGCCGCACATGATGCAGCCCATGGGTGTGAGCAGGTTGAGCATGGACTCGTTGGAGGCGATGAACTCCTCCTCCGGCTCCTGGTCCGGCTGGAGGTACGGCTCCACCGCGCGCACCTTGCCCCAGAACAGTTGCAGGTCGATCACCAGGTCCTTCACGACCCGCTGATTGCCCATCGGCTCGACCTTCACCTCGCCGCCCTCATCGATGACCGAGGTGATGCGCGTGTTGCAGGCAAGCCGAGCGCGGTCGTTCACGCGCATCGCGCAGGAGCCGCAGATGGCCGCGCGGCAGGAGCAGCGCAGCGCAAGGCTTGGGTCTATCTCCTCGCGCACTTTGACGAGCGCGTCCAGCACTGAGAAGTGCTCCGGCACATCAACGTCGTAGTCCTGCAGATGGGGCTGGTCGGAACTCTCAGGGTCGTACCGCTGAACCCGTAACTTCGCCTGCATGTAGTCTCGTTCCTCCCTCTATCCTGAACAACGGCAGCGAGCCCGCCCTGCCTCAATATCGTCCCGCCGCCAGAGCGGGAAGCGCGCTCGCACCTAGTAGACCCTCGCCTGGGGTTCCCACCGCGTCACCGACACGGGCAGCGTTCCCACTTCCGCGCCACTGTCGCCGAGGCGTGCAGTAGTGTGCTTCATCCAGTCCGCGTCGTTGCGCTCCGGGATGTCCCGGCGGAAGTGCGCCCCGCGGCTCTCCTTGCGGAGCAGGCCGGACGCCGCGATCGTCTCCGATACGTCCAGCATGTAGCCGAGCTCCATGTGGAAGATGAGGTCCGTGTTGTAGACGCTGCCCTTGTGCTTCACCGGCAGAGACGCGTACCGCTCCTTCAGCAGGTGTATGTTGCTGAGCGCGGTCTGCATACCCTCTTCCGTGCGGAACACGGCGAGGTGCTCGTTCATCACCTGGCCCATGCGGAGCCGCAGGGTTGCAGTCATCTCGCCGTTGTCAGGACGGTCCATCAGCGCTTTGATGCGCCCCTCCGCTTCCTTCAGATGCGATTCGGAGACGGTGAAGTCCGGCGTTTCACGCGCATAGTCAGTAGCGACCTCGCCCGCGCGCTTCCCGAAGACAACCGTCTCCAGCAGCGAGTTCGCGCCGAGGCGGTTCCCACCGTGCACGCTGACGCATGCCGTTTCGCCTGCAGCGAACAGCCCGCGCGGGCCGTCCCAACCGGCGCTGCCGGTGATGTCCCACGCCCGGGTGTCCACGTCCGTCTTGATGCCACCCATGATGTAGTGCTGGCCCGGCCTGATGGGCACGGGCTCATCCACCATGTCAACGCCCGCGTAGTCCCGCGCGGCTTCATGGATGTACTTGAGTTTCGTGAGGATCAGTTCCCGTCCGAGGTGGCGCAGGTCCAGCAGCACGCAGCCGTCGACCCCGCGTCCCGCTTCGATCTCCGTCTGTTCGGAGCGGGAAACCACGTCGCGGGAGGCCAACTCCTTCATCTTGGGAGCGTAATGCTCCATGAAGCGCTCGCCCTTGGAGTTGAGCAGGTATGCACCCTCGCCGCGTGCCGCTTCCGAGAGAAGCACGCCGTTGCCTGCAAGGGTCGTCGGGTGGTATTGCACCATCTCCATGTCCAACATCGTCGCGCCCGCGCGGTAGGCAAGCGCCATGCCGTCGCCGGTGCAGATGAGGGCGTTGGTGCTCGGTTCGAACGCTCTGCCGACTCCGCCAGCGGCGAGGATGACCGCCTTGGCTGTGATGGCTCGAATCTTGCCGGTGAGCATCTCCATAGCGATGACGCCGCGGCACTGGCCGTCCTCGATGATGAGGTCGGTGACGAACCATTCCTCGTAGGAGCGGACGCCGGCCTTGATGATCTGCTCGTACATGACGTGCAGGATCGCCTGCCCCGTGATGTCGGCCACGAAGAAGGTGCGCGCGTAACTCGCGCCGCCGAACGCCCGCGTCCCCAGCCGGCCTTCGTCATCGCGATTGAAGATGACACCCATGTGCTCCAGCGCGATGATCTCGCCCGGCGCTTCGATGCACATGTATTCGATGGCGTCCTGGTCTCCGAGGTAGTCGGAGCCCTTCACCGTGTCGAAGATATGGGAATCGACGGAGTCGTCTTCACCGCGGAGCGCCGCGTTGATGCCGCCCTGAGCAGCATTCGAATGGCTCCGCACCGGGTGCACTTTGCTCATCATCGCCACGTTCGCGCCCACCCGGTGCGCTGCGATCGCGGCCCTCATCCCTGCCAGCCCCGCCCCCACAACCAGAACGTCATGGTCAACCATGGATGTTGTTTTCACCTGCCTCGGGAATCTCGGAACGTCCTACAACTATAGCAAAGCCGCCCTTCCACGAACAACGAGAGCGGACGCGCGTCAGGGGCGCGATGCGAGCCATGCTCCCGCCGTTTCCGCGTTCAATTCCACCCACTTCGTGTTGAGCCGGATGCTCTCCAACGACTGCTGGACCGAGCGCGCGGCAGACGGCGCAGGGTGCGTTTCGAAGAACTTGCGCGTCTCTGCCTCGCGTTCCGCGCTGGCGAAGCCGGCTGCGATGCCAACGAGACGCATGATTGCGAACCCGCCTTTTCCGTAGCGCCGGTCCAGCTCGCCCCAGTTGTCCCGTACGAACTTCCACGTCTGCTCGCGTCCGTCAGGACTGGCGCCGGCCTGAATGAGGACGATTGGTGTGTCCTGAGAACGCACCCTCTCGCTCAGAGACTGGTCGAGCAGGTCGGCGAGGAGTTCGCTGTCGCGTGTGCGCGTCAGCGCACCGAGGATGCGCACCTTCTCCTCGTGCAGGTCGGCAGTGTCGTAGAGGCGCCAGAGCGCATCGGCGACGTCTCGTCCCGACTGTTGTGACGACAGGCCGAACGCAGCGGCACGCATGTCGGGCACGAGCGTCTGCTCCCCGCTCGCGTGCTTGCGGAACCGCGTAAGCGCCTCGGCGAGCGTTCCCTCGTCTCCATAGCCGCCGAACTGGTTGATGACGATGCTGCGGCGCAGCGACTCCAGATGGCCGTCGCCGGGCTGCGCGTCCCAACCCACCTGTGCTGCGATACGCGCGAACAAGGAACGCGCGTACGTGCGGAACGCGTCGAGGTGCGGTGTGGAGGCGAGGAGGCTCTCCATCCCGCGCAGGTTCGCCGCAAGGTCGCCCCACACGATGGCGTCCGTCTCGCCAACGAACGACTCGGCCAACTCGAGGAACACGGTCGCAAGCAGGTGGCCGGACTTCACCAGCGCGTAGGCGTCGTTCTGCAGGCCGAGCCGGTCGACGGGCGGCAGCGCGCCCACGGCGATCGCTTCGCCCAACCTGCGCCACTCCTCCTCGGTGTAGGCGACACGGAAGAAGCCGGTCTGCCCAGCGTTGAGCTTCACCCAATCGGCGCCTGCGCCGGTCGCGAATCGCGCGCCCTCGCCAGAGAGGACGTGCTTGGAGGGCGCACCGTTCCCGCCGTGCGCTATCGAGACGGGCACCGGCCAGAGCGCCGCGTCCGCCGCCTCGCCGAGCAGGTGGTCGTAGAGGAAGCGGGACTGCTCGACAGTTGCTTCTGCCTGCTCCGCCCCTCGCGCTATCTCCGTAGTAAGCACCGGGTAGCCGGTCTGCTTGATCCACGCTTCCATCAGCGGAACGACCGGCACACCGAGCCCGAGGCCCTCTGCCTCCGCCGCCGTGTTGATGGCGTCCCACAGGTGCGCGCCGCGCGCGTTGCCGTAGGCGTGGCCGCTCAGGTAGGCGTGCAGCCCCTTGCGGAACGTCTCAGCGCCGACGTAGTCCTCGAGCATGCGGAGGACGGAGCCGCCCTTGCTGTAGCTGATGGCGTCGAACAACTCGCGGATCTCCGCGGGGTCGTCCACGTTGGCCTCGATGGGGTGGGAGTTGCGCAGGCCGTCCAGACCGAGCGCGGCGTTCGTGTCGTGGGAAACGAACTGCGTCCACATCTCCCATTCCGGGTAGAGGTGGTCGACCGTCTTGTCGCCCATCCATGAGGCGAACGATTCGTTGAGCCAGAGATCGTCCCACCACTCCATCGTCACGAGGTCGCCGAACCACATGTGCGCCATCTCGTGCGCGACGACTTCCAGTATCCGCTGCTTCGCCTGCGGGGCGGAGTTTTCAGGGTCATAGAGCAGCGCGGTCTCCCTGTAGGTGATCGCGCCCCAGTTCTCCATCGCGCCTGCGGCGAAGTCCGGCACCGCGATGTGGTCCATCTTCGCCAGCGGGTACGGGATGCCGAAGTAGTCGTTCATGTAGCGGAGCGCGGCGATGCTGTTCTCCAGCGCGAAACGGCCCAACTCTTCCTTGCCGCGCGTCGCCCAGACGCGCACCAGCGTGCCATCGACGGCGTGCCCTTGAACGCATGCCATGTCGCCCACGATGAACGCGAGGAGGTAGGTAGACATCGCGGGCGTCCGCTCGAACGTGACGGCCTTGCGGCCACCTGACGCGGGCTCCGTGGAAGCTATGGGCATGTTGGAGATCGCCTCCAATTCCTCCGGCACGACGAGCGTGACATCGAACGACGCCTTCACCGAGGGTTCGTCCCAGCAGGGGAGCGCGCGACGGGCGTCCGTGGCCTCGAACTGCGTGGTAGCGAGGCGCCGCTCGACGCCTTCGCTGTCCACGTAGGAGCTGCGGTAGAAACCGCGCAGCTGGTCGTTCAGCTCACCGGTGAAGTCCAGGCGCAGCACGGCTTGGCCGGCCGGAAGCGGGGACGCGAAGCGGAGCGTTACGCGTTCCTGCTCCTCATCGTGTTCGATGGCGGTCGCCTCTGACTCGCCACCCGCTGCTTCCGCTACGGCGCGGGAGACGTTCATCTCGGACGCGTTCAGCGTCACGTCGGAGGTGGGCGACTCAATCGTCACCTCGATCTCCTCGCGTCCTACGAACGTGAACGAATCGAGGTCAGGCTCCAGTGTCAGGCGGTAGTGCACCGGACGGACGTTCTCCGGCAGGCGTGTGGACGAAGTCGTGGTCATGGAAGAACCTCTTGCGGCTCCGGCGAGATCGGAGCGGAAGGTGGCACCCCCGGGGAGACTCGAACTCCCGCCACCGGCTCCGGAGGCCGGTGCTCTATCCACTGAGCTACGGGGGCATGGGCCAAAGTATAGCGTACGCGGGAACCATCCAAGGGTATCGCACGTATACTCCAATGCCTGCCGCCCATTCGCCTCAGGGGTCATCCCATGTATCGCTTCAACTTCTATGGTGTGCTCGTGCTCCTGGCCATCGCCATCAGCCTGCTGGTGACGGGTTGCCGAGCGGAGGCCACGCCGACTCGGCTCCCCACACCGACTCCGCTCCCCGCACAGACCATCCCCGGCATCAACGAACGCGATGCGGAGTGTTCATCAGAGGTTGTCATTCTGGTCCGTAACACCTTCTCAGCTAACCTGCCCATATCTACAGAAGTCGCGCTCGTCTGCTTCCAGCCCGGCGAGGAGATCGAGATTGTGCTGATCGGGAGCGACAGGACGCAGACGCCTGTGGGCTCGGCCACCGCCAACCGGAACGGCCAAGCATCTTTAGAAATCCGGCACGACGGCCTGCCTCCTGACACCTTCTCCGTCCTGGCCCGTACGGAAAGAGGCGCCAGAGCTGGCACCCTGCTCGTCGTCAAGTGATCATCCTCGCATGCATTACCTCCCAGCCCAATCAAGTGCCACCGGCGTATCGCCAAACAGCGGGGTACCGTGTATGCTTTCCGCGTGCGCTCCCCGGACGACGCCGCACTTGGCGGTTGCACGGAAGCGCATTACAAGCGCGTCGAAAAGTATTGACCTGAGAGTGTCGCCTTACTATGATTCATGACGGTTGTTCGTAAAGGACTTGATGGTGGTGGGCTTCAGACACAGAAGCTGTCCCCCGGATGGCCACCTCGTACGATTCGGAAAGGGGGTTCGATGAACCGCTTCAGCCTCAAGAGCATGTCCCTGGTACTCCTCGTGGCAATCTTCGGCCTGCTGTTGGCCGCATGCACCGGCCCTGACGGTGCGCAAGGCCCGCCAGGCCCCGCTGGCGCTGATGGCGCTGCAGGTCCCGCTGGTCCCGCTGGTCCCGCTGGCGCCGCTGGCGCGGATGGTGCGGATGGCGCCGACGGCGCGGATGGCGCCCCCGGTACGCCTGGCGTCCCCGGCGTTCCTGGTGTCCCCGGCGTTGACGGCGACTCGTCTGCCGCAAACGTCAAGCTGGTACGCGACACCTTCAACGCTGACCTGCCTGTCAGCACGACCGCTGCGCTCACCGGCTTCGGCGAAGGCGAGAGCGTCGAAGTGACCCTTAAGGCCGACGACGGTAGCGCGACATCCCTCGGCTCCGCAACCGCCAATGCCGGTGGAATGGCATCCGTCGATGTCAGGCACGATGGGCTGGGTGCAGGCATGTACTCGGTCGAGGCTGTCGGCGATGGCGGCGGCAAGGCGAGCGCTGCTCTCTTCATCAAGTAACCCCCTGACGTAGAGTACGCAAGGCACAACAGAGAAGAGGCCCGGATGCGTCCGAGGCCTCTTCTTGTTGCCCTTTGCATGGGGGATCCCTGAATAACGGGGGCACCGGGCAAGCGCTCAACAAGCAGCGCCCAAACCCTTCTCATCTGCCCCTACGCCTGAGGGTGCCGCGGGATAAGCGAAACCTCTCCATCCCATGCCCAGAGGGCTCTCACGAGAGGCGCCCCTACGCCCGCCACTGTGCCCCCCTTGTGCCAGAGCGCCACTATGCCCTGACTCTCTCCCTGCAAGTCAGGAGAGGCAGAGGTGATGGGCGGTTTACGCTTCGTGGGAAGAAGCGGATGTGGGTCCACCGCGAATCCGCGCTTCATTCCGAGGCTGCGTTGAGTTCGCGAGCGCAGTTGGCATCCGCCATCGCAGACAGCCAAGCTATTCCATTGCCATCCACGACCAGGACCAATAGCGCGTGGGGCGCAAACGAGGGGTAAGCCTAGTCAGCGTCCCCCGCAGGCACCTCTATGGGAGCGGGCACGACCTTCACCCGCTTCACGCGACGGCCGATCGTCGTCATCACCCGCAGTTCCAGTCCACTCTCCACCACCAGGTCGCCCACAGCCGGGACCTTCCCCAGACGGCTGAACAGCAGGCCACCGACGGTATCGAACCCGTCGCCCTCGACCGCGACACCGAACGTCTCGCTGAAATCGTCGACCGGCATCTTCGCCTCGACGAGCGCCGCGTCGTCAGAGATCCACTGGATGTCCGGTTGGCCCTTGTCGAACTCGTCCTCTATCTCACCAACGATCTCCTCGATGAGGTCCTCAACCGTGACGATGCCGACAGTGCTTCCGTACTCGTCGACGACGATGGCCATGTGGATACGGCGCGCCTGGAACTCCGTGAGCATCTCGTCCACGCGCTTGCTCTCCGGAACGAAGAATGCGGGCCGCATGAGATCGCGTAGCTGCTGGTCCTGAACGCCGGCCAGGGCGGCAGCGAGCAGGTCCCGGCTGTAGAGGATGCCGACGATGTTGTCCGGAACGTCCTCGTACACCGGCAAGCGGCTGTGGCCGCTGTCCAGCATCCGCGTTGCGGCGCGTTCGATGGAAGTGCCCGCCTCCACGCTGACGATGTCGACGCGGGGAGCCATGATCTCCCGCACCAGCGTCTCGTCCAACTGGAGGATCGCGTGGATCATCTCTTGTTCGTGATATTCAAGCTGTTCTTCCGCTATCTCCTCGTGCACGTCCCGGACAGGGGTCCCGTTCTCGGCGCCGTTGCTCCCCCCCTGTTCGGCCTCCTGCTCGCCGCCTGCAAAACGCAGGCCGGAGCGGAAGAACCGGCGGATGGGCAGCAGCGGCCAGAGCAACGTCTGTCCGATCGCCCAGAAGATGAGCAACTGCGCCACCGGAAGACGCTCCACCATGTACTTCACCAGGGGAACCAGCAACAGCAGCAGCAGCCACAGGCCGATAAGCACTCCGGCCATAGCCGTCCAATGGAGCGACAAGACCCGCATGACCAGGGCCAGTGCGGACGCAGATATGGCTGCCGCGCTCATGAGCAACAGCAGCGAGATCAGCTCCTCATACGCCAGGCGCCTGGTGCGAAGGTGGCGCACCGCCGACACGCTGGGGCCCCACCTGGGCAGAGCATCGCGCACTGCTGCTCGCCTCAACAGGGGCAGCCCCGCAACCCCGGCGTGCAGCCCCATGAAACTCATTACCGAAAGAACCAACAGGATCGCTAATGCCGTATCGCCACTATCCAAGGGATATCCCCTCCTCCTTCTGTACAAGCGCCCTTCCGCTCCTCATGCCCAGCGGTCTCGCGGGAACACCCGCAACCCGTTCTCCCGGTGGCACGTCTCGGTTAACAACCGCGCCTGCCCCGGTAACGGCTCCCGCCCCCACTTTCACCGGCGCGATCAGAAGACTGTCGCTGCCGATGAAGGCGCCTTCTCCTATCTCTGTCTCGTGCTTGAGTACTCCGTCGAAGTTACACGTAACCGTACCAGCCCCGATGTTTGCGTCAGCGCCGACGACCGCATCGCCGATGTAGCTGAAGTGCCCCACATGCGCTCCGGAGCAGATGCGGCTCGCCTTTATCTCCACGTGCGATCCCACGAATGCGTCCTCCTCCAAAACACACCCGGAGCGGATGTGGGAGAACGGCCCTACGTTGACGCGCGGCCCCAGCACCGACCCCTCTACAACGGCAGACCCCACGTGCACATCTGGCCCGACCTCTGCGTCGTACAGTTGAGCATTGGGTCCAAGCGATGCGCCGCGCGCCACCCTTGAGGCACCCCGGATCGAGGTATTCGGGTATACCGTAACGTCGTGGCCCAACTGCACGGTCGCATCGAGATACACCGTCGCCGGGTCTACGAGTGTGGCGCCACCGGCCATCGCAGCGTCCCGCAAGCGGCGCTGGGCCGCCGCTTCCACGCGTGCGAGGTCCTGGCGGCCGTTCACGCTCAGCGCTTCGTCCTTGTCCTGCGTGACGTACGCTTCGACGCGCTTCCCGTCCGCGACGGCGTGGGGGATCAGGTCAGTCAGGTAATACTCGCCGCCGGGACGCGGTTTCAGCTGGCCCAAGGCCCGGCGAAGCCATCGTGCCTCGAAGGCGTACACCCCGACGTTGACCTCAACCTCGCCCTTCCGAGGCATCGGAGCGTCCTCGGCCTCCAGCACCCCTATGGGCTTGCCTCGCGCGCCCCGCTGCAGGCGTCCGACCTGTTGGGCTGAGGCTGCTTCCATCGAGCAGCAGAGCAGTGTAGCGGTCGCCTTGCGGCGCTCGTGCAACGCAGCCAGCGCCTGCACCGTCTCCTTCTGAACGAGCGGCACATCGCCATTGACCACGAGTACGTGCTGGGATTCGGAAGGGACGGCGATGACGGCTGTAGCCAGCGCGTGGCCCGTACCGAGGGGGTCCGGCTGTTCGACGCACTCCGCATCCCCGCCAACCGCCAACGAGACCTCTGCGCGGTCTGCGGGCCGCGTCACCACGATGACGTCGTTCGCATCCGTGAAGCGCGCTGCCTCAGTTGCGTGAGAGACCATCGGAACGCCTGCTACGGTATGCAGGACTTTAGGCCGGGACGACCTCATACGAGTGCCCCTGCCCGCTGCCAGCACGATGGCTGTCCAAGCACCCATCTTTGTGTGCATCGGCGACCGACTCCGGTCGCGAGCCCTCTTTCTCCTCTTCGGACGGACTCTCGCCGCCGTCCTGCCACGCGGCCCCCCTGGCGCGCCTGGGATGCCGCTGGACCGATCCATCAAACACTGGGATGGTACGGACGGGATTAATGGAGTGTCAAGGAACCGATGTCCAGTCTCTAAGGCCACCCTCTGTGGGCCATGATAGAATCTTCTCTCTACGGAGAGATGGCTGAGCGGTTTAAGGCGGCGGTCTCGAAAACCGTTGTGGGGGCTTCCTCCACCGTGGGTTCGAATCCCACTCTCTCCGCCAGACACTGCAAGGCTACGAGCCGGATGTTCTGCGCGTCCGGTTCTGCTCACAGCGCGGAGAGGTGCCGGAGTGGCCGAACGGGCACGACTGGAAATCGTGTAGGGGCCGCAAGTCTCTCGCGGGTTCGAATCCCGCCCTCTCCGCCAGCTTGTGACATCAGCCCCTGTACCTGTGCCCTGGCATCCGCAAGAATAGCCTCACCACTCACGGACGGACGTTCATGCAACTCAAATCGGTCAACGTCGCCAAGCCTCAACTCCTCACGGGAACCGCCAGGGGCGACGTGATGTCGTCCATCCACAAACGGCCCGTCGAGGGCTCCGTCATGGTCCGCCGCCTCAACGTGGACGGCGACGCCCAGGGCGACCCGGCCGTCCACGGCGGCCCGGACGCCGCGGTCTACGTCTACGCGTTCGAGGACTACGCCTTCTGGACGGCACAGCTGAAACGTGAGCTCGATTCCTTCGGGTGGTTCGGCGAGAACCTCACCGTTGAGGGCGCGTCGTCCGACGCGATGTGTTTCGGCGATGTCTGGCGCGTCGGTGGTGCGCTGCTGCAGGTAACAGAGCCGCGATCGCCTTGCTTCAAGCTGGACCACAAGATGGGCATCCGCTACTTCGCGGCGCGCTTCCGGCGCAGTGGGCGCGTCGGTTTCTACAACCGAGTCCTGGAGGAAGGCCCCGTGCAGGCAGGTGACGAGGCAACTCTAGTCGAGCCACACCCGGCCCGCATCTCGATACGACTGCTGAGCGACGTCCGCCACGCCAAGGACGTGTCCGTCGAGGATGTCGAGCGCGTACTGGCAGTGGACAACCTACCCGTAGCCCAGCGGCGTCACGCGGAGCGCCGGATGCGGCGGATCAGTCGAGAGAGAAAACAGTGACCACGATCGAACACGACCTCCCCTATTGGATAGCTTTCTCACGTGTACCCACCGTAGGGCGCGTGCGCATCGGCCTTCTCGAAGAGCGGTTCGGGTCGCTCAAGGCTGCGTGGGAGGCTTCGGGAAGTGAACTGGGCGCATCGGGCCTCACACCAAGCGTCGTCAGTGCGATTGAGCAGGTGCGCAGAGTCGTCGAGCCTGAACGCGAACTCGAACGGGTGCGCAACGCCAACGTAGCGGTGCTCACCTGGCACGACTCCGAGTACCCACACATGTTCCGCAACATCGACGACCCACCTCCCATCCTCTACGTCAAGGGAGCGCTGCAACCGGACGACGAGGTCCGCGTCACTGTTGTCGGCACACGCAAACCGACCCCGTACGGCAAAGAGGTAGCACGGCAGCTCTCAAGCGACCTGGCGGAGTCCGGTATCTCCATTGTCAGTGGGCTGGCGCGGGGCATCGACGGCGTCGCGCACGACGCTGCCCTCAGGGCAGGAGGCAGGACGATCGCGGTCATCGGCTCCGGCCTGGACGTCGTCTACCCGCCCGAGCACCGGTCGCTGTTCGAACGAATCGTGGACAACGGGGCGGTGATCTCCGAGTACCCGCTCGGCGCCAAGCCAGAGGCACGCCACTTCCCCCGGCGCAATCGACTGCTGAGCGGATTGGGCCTGGGCGTGCTGGTCGTAGAAGCGCCGAAGGACAGTGGCGCACGGTCGACCGTCGAGTTCGCGCTGGAACAGAACAGGGAAGTGCTCTGCGTGCCCGGGAGCATCCACTCGCCTGCGAGCGAGCTCACTAACTGGCTCATCCAGCAGGGCGCCAAGCTCGTGATGCGGGTCGAGGACGTGCTGGAGGAGTTGCACATCGGCGGTGCGCCGCGACAGCAGCCGCTTCCCGGGCTCTCTCCCGACACGGAAGACGAAGCGCGGCTGCTCGAAGCGCTCACCCACGAGCCGCAGCACATAGACGAACTGAGCCGCAGCGCCGGCATGTCCATAACGCAGGCCAGCGGAACGCTCGCCGTCATGGAGATCAAGGGCTCCGTTCTGCAAGTGGGGCGCATGAACTATATCCGGGCCAGGACCGCATCCGTCCGCTAACTCACTTGACAAGGGCATCTCCCCAGCCCGTATGTTGGAAGCATGGCAAAGACACCCACTACTCGAAGAACGTCTTCCGGAAAGAGGAGCGCCCGCAGCGGCGCAACGCAGGCCTCGAGCGCAGGCAATGGCAGATCGGCATCACGCCACCTCGTCATCGTGGAGTCGCCCGCTAAGGCGACGACGATAGGCAGGTTCCTCGGACGCGATTACACCGTGAAAGCGTCCATGGGGCACGTCAGGGACCTGCCGAAACGCAAGCTCGGCGTGAATCCCGATAAGGACTTCATCCCGTGGTACGAAGTCCCAGAGGACAAGCGGAGGGTCGTCGACGAGATACGCGCGGCGGGGGAGAGTGCAGAGGACGTCTACCTCGCAACCGACCCTGACCGCGAAGGCGAGGCGATAGCCTGGCACGTGATGGAAGCCGCAGGCTGGCGAAGCAAGCCGGTGCGGCGCGTGGTCTTCCACTCCATCACGGAGGACGCCATCAAGGAGGCGTTCGCCCACGAACGCGACATCGACATGGAGCTCGTCAACGCGCAACAGGCGCGCCGGATCGAGGACAGGCTCGTCGGTTTCAAGCTCAGCCCCCTGCTCAAGCCGCTGGTCGGGCAGGAGTTGAACCGCAACCGTAACATCCTGACGGCCGAGGACCTCGACACGACCAGTTCACTCTCGGCAGGCCGCGTGCAATCCGTTGCGCTGCGCCTCGTCGCGGAGCGGGACAAGGAGATAGACGCATTCGTCCCGGTGGAGTACTGGTCGATCGACGCCGCGCTCCTCACCGGAGAGAACGCCTCGTTCACCGCCTCGCTGCGCAGTCTCGTTGACGAGAAGGATGAACTCTCCCTGCCAGACGAGGCCGCCACCAACGCCGTTCTCGCGAACCTTGACGGCGCCGCGTACCGCGTCGACTCCGTCACCACACGCCAAGTGAACCGTCGGCCTGCCCCGCCGTTCATCACGAGCACACTGCAGCAGGAAGCGTCGCGACGGCTCGGGTTCTCCGCCACGAGGACGATGACCATCGCCCAACAGCTGTACGAGGGCATCGCCATCGGCTCCGAGGGCAGGCAGGGTCTCATCACCTACATGCGGACGGACTCGCCGCAGGTTACGCCGGGCGCCATCCAGGAGACCCGCCGCTACATCCAAGAGCGGTGGGGGAAGGACTACGTGCCGTCGACCCCGAGGCGCTACACCTCCCGCTCCAAGGTCGCGCAGGAGGCGCACGAAGCCATCAGGCCGACGGCCGTACGGCGCACGCCGCAAAACATCCGTCAGCACCTCTCCCCCGAGCAGGCCCGCCTCTACGAATTGATCTGGAACCGGATGGTGGCCAGCCAGATGGCCGACGCGGTGCTGGACGCAACCCGGGTGGACGTGCACGCGGCAGCGTCCGGCAAGCCCGCCTACCTGTTCCGGGCAACCGGCTCCGTTGTGCGGTTCGCCGGTTTCCGTGCGCTCTATATCGAGCAGCGCGACGAAGGCAACACACGCGATGGGGAAGACGATGACTCCCGCGTGTTGCCCCCGCTGCAGCAGGACCAACCCCTGGACTGCTCGGGGCTGACCCCTGAGCAACACTTCACTCAGCCTCCGCCACGTTTCACCGAAGCGAGCCTGGTGCGCGTGATGGAGGAGCAGGGCATCGGTCGCCCCAGCACCTACGCGGCAATCATCAACACCATCGTCAACCGGAAATACGTCACCCGGGACAGGCGGGTGCTGAGGTCAACCAACCTCGGCAAGCTGGTCTGCGAGCAGCTGATCGCTCACTTCCCCGACATCATGGACGTCAACTTCACCGGACGCATGGAGGACCAACTGGACGAGGTCGCCAACGGCAAGCAGGAGTGGGTGGCCTTCCTCCACGACTTCTACGGCCCGTTCAGCGAAGAGCTCAATAAGGCAAGGCAGGCGATCAAGGAAGCGACGCAGGAGGCAGCGAGCGAGTCGACCAACGAGCCGTGCGACGTCTGCGGCAAGCCGATGATCGTGAAGCTGGGACGCTTCGGCGCTTTCCTCTCCTGCACCGGATACCCCGACTGCAAGAACAGCAAGGACATCTCCAAGGTCTCGGGAGACTCTGGCGAACAGGCCGACGACGCGACCGAAGAGTCCTGCGACATCTGCGGGAAGCCGATGGCCTTGAAGCGCGGACGCTTCGGGCCATTCCTGGGCTGCACCGGGTATCCGGACTGCAAGAACATCAAGCGGCTCCCCAAGGACGCCCCCAAGGACACCGGTGTGGCCTGTCCCCGCTGCGGCGGCAACCTCGTGGAACGCCGTGGCAGGCGCGGTCCCTTCTACGGCTGCTCCAACTACCCCACGTGCAACTTCCTCGTGAACCGGAAGCCCTTGCCGCAGCCGTGCCCTGAATGCGATGGCCTGATGGTGGTGGGGCCCCGCGAGCAGGCGAACTGCACCAACTGCGCCTGGAAGGGGCCTCTCCCCGCAGAGGAACCGGCAGGCGTCGCCTAGCGCGAAGCGTCATGGAAAGCCCGCACACAACCCGCCCCGGTTCCGAAACCAGTCAGCCGCTCATCGCTGAGTACCAGCGCACCCTGCGCACCACTCGAGCGCTCTCGGACGCCACCGTTCGCAACTACGTGGCCGACCTCGCTCCCTTCCTGCGATACCTGGATGGGCAGAACTGCCCGCTCGGACCCGATGCGAAGGAGCTTCGCGATTTCGTGCGCCGGGGGGGCGATGCGAATGTCTCACGCGAGTACCGCAGCCTCGTCCGCGACTACGTCGCATGGCTGCTGGAGCGCCGCACCGTCGAGAGCGGACGTGCAGCCGGAAGCCGAGGCCATTCGCGCGCAAGCGTCCACCGGATGCTCGCATCGCTCCGCTCGTTCATGCGCTACCTGATCGAACGCGGCCTCCTGCCGGACGCACCGATCTGGCATCCCAAGTCCACACTCATGGGCAGGCTCACGCCGAAACTGGAACGCCGCCTCCCTGACCTCGTCTCCAAGTCCGAAGCAGCCCGCCTCGTCGAGGCGCCATCGAGATCGGGTGATGAGGAGAACGGGCTGAGAGACGCCGCACTCCTCGAGTTGCTCTACGGGTGCGGTCTGCGCGTGAGCGAAGCAGCCAACCTGGACCGGGAGAACGTCTCGCTGGAGGAGAGCACCGTCCGCGTGTGGGGCAAGGGAGCGAAGGAGCGCCAAACGCCGCTCGGCGCCAAAGCGCGGAACGCCCTCCGCGCGTATCTGAATTCGGAGAGCGCGCCGGACGACAAGGGCGGCCCGCTGTTCCGCAACGCGCGCGGCGGGAGGCTCGGCGCACGTTCGATCCAGCGTATCGTCAGGAACTACGCGAAGCGCAGCGGGCTCCGGGAGGACGTACACCCCCACACGCTGCGCCATAGCTACGCGACCCACCTCCTGAACGGCGGCGCAGACCTGCGCATCGTCCAGGAACTCCTCGGTCATTCCACGCCCAGCGCCACGCAGGTGTACACTCACGTCAGCCAACAGGAAGCGCGACGCGTGTACCTTGCAGCCCACCCGCTGGCGCACGCGCCCGCCCCAGAGCACCGGGACTCCGAATGACCATCCTCGTAGTGAACGGCCCGAACCTGAACCTTCTGGGCCAACGCGAACCCTCTATCTACGGCAGCGCGACCCTCGCCGACATCGAACACGCCGTGCGCGAGCGGGCAGCAGAGCTCGGCGCGGACGTGGACTTCTTCCAGTCCAACTCGGAAGGCGGGCTGATCGACTACCTGCAAGCCAACGCCGCATCCGCGTCCGGCGTCATCCTCAACGGCGGCGGCTTCACGCACACGAGCGTCGCGCTGCGGGACTGCATCGCCTCGATCAGCCTTCCGGTCGTTGAGGTTCACCTGTCGAACATCCACGCGCGGGAGGAGTTCCGCCGCACGTCGCTCACCGCTCCAGTCGCGCGCGGCATCATCAGCGGACTCGGTCCGCGCGGCTATATCCTGGCGCTGGAATATCTCGTTGCGGAGGAGAACGCAGCATGAGTACCGCAGATCGCATCTCACGGCTCCGCGCCCGCATGGCAGAGGATGGGCTCGACGCGATGCTCATCTTCAACACGGAGCGCTCCCTCAGCAAGAACGTCACCTATTATTCCGGCTTCCGCGGCACGCACGGCTGGCTCTGGATAACGCCGGATGACGCGGCGCTGGCCACGGATTTCCGTTACACCGAGCAGGCGGAGCACCAGGCGCCGGAATACCGCGTTATCCGCATGGCGGTCGGTTACGACTGGTTCTCGGAGGTTGTCTCGGCCTCCGGCGCGAAGAGCATCGGCATCGAGGACGAGTCGGTGACCGTCGCCGCCCACAAGGCTCTGACCGAGAAGTTGCAGGCGCTCGACCCCGCGCCGGAACTCGTGCCCACCAAGGACATGGCCGACCAACTCCGCGCCGTGAAGGACGCGGCGGAGCTCGAAACGCTCATCCGGGCAATCGAGATCGCGGACGAGGCAGTCGAGACCGTTGCCGCCGGGATCCGGCCTGGCATGACGGAGCGACAGATCGCATGGGACATCGAACGTGCCATGCGGAACGCTGGGGCGGATGGCCTCTCCTTCCCCACCATCGTCGCCTCGGGGCCCAACGGCGCGAAGGCACACCACAGTCCCACCGACCGGCCGCTGGAGTACGGCGACGGTGTCTACATCGACACCGGCGCGCTCTACGAGGGCTACTGCAGCGACATCACACGCGCCTTCGTGCTGGGCGAGGCGAGCCCGAAGTTCCGCGAGATATACGACCTCGTCCTGGCCGCCCAGGAGGCCGCCGAAGCAAACGCGACTGCCGGCATGACCGGCGGGGAGATCGACGGCATCGCGCGGGCGGTCATCGCGGACGCGGGCTACGGCGACGACTTCGGTCACAGCCTCGGTCACGGCATCGGCATCGCTGTTCACGAACTGCCGCGCGTCGGCCCGACATCGGACGACCCGATAGAGGACGGCATGGTCTTCAGCGTCGAGCCCGGCATCTACCTCACCGGCTGGGGCGGCGTTCGCATAGAAGACCTGGTGGTGATGGAGAACGGCAAGCCCCGCATCCTCACTAAGGCCCACAAGCGCGACGTTATCCCCGTATAAGAAGGAGTCCTACATATGGTTATGGAGTTTGGAGACCTCCGCCGAGGCACGACCATCGAGATGGACGGCGTGCCCTTCAAGGTGGAGGAGTACTACCAGCAGAAGATGCAGCAGCGCGCGCCGGTCTATCACATCAAGATGCGCAACCTGCTCACCGGACAGTTGCTCGACAAGTCGTTCTCCGGGTACGGCATCAAGCTGACCAAGGCGCCCGTTGAGAACCGCGAATGCACCTTCCTCTACGAGGCGGACGGGATCTACAACTTCATGGACACCACGTCCTACGACCAGTACGAGGTCGGCAAGGACGTGGTTGGCGATACATCCGACTACCTGGTCGATCAGACCGACTGTGAGCTCGTCTTCTATCGCGACAAGCCCCTCATGGTGGAGATGCCTACCACCGTGGACCTCATCGTCAGCGAGACCCCACCGGGCTACAAGGGGGACACCGCGTCCGGCAGCGGCAAGCCCGCCACACTGGAGACGGGCATCCGCGTCACCGTGCCCATGTTCGTCGCCATCGGCGACAAGGTGCGCGTGGACACCCGCTCCGGCGACTACGTCACCCGCGTGAACGACTAGCGCCGAGGGCATCAGGCCCGCGAGCATCGTCATGCAGGTCTACAGCGTCAGCCAGATCACCGAGTACATCAGAGCGGTACTCGACCGCGACGTGTACCTCAGCAACGTCTGGATAACCGGAGAGGTCTCCAACCTGTTCGCGTCCGGCGCAGGCCATCGTTACTTCACGCTCAAGAACGCTGAGCACCAACTCAAGGCCGTGCACTTCAGCGGAAACTTCGGCAGTGAGCACCTCGTGAACGGCGCACAGGTCATCGCCCACGGCCGCGTCTCGTTCTACTCCAACCGGGGCGAGACGCAGCTCTACGCCGACTCCGTCGTTCCAGCAGGGGAAGGCGCGCTCGCCGCCGAGTTCGAGCGCCTGCGCGCCCAACTCGAGTCCGAAGGCCTGTTCGACCCGGCGCGCAAGCGAGCGCTGCCGCCGTTCCCAGGACGGATCGGCGTCGTTACATCCGCGCAAGGGGCGGTCATCCACGACATCCAGACCGTCCTGAGTGCACGCTATCCGCTCGGCGAGCTCGTCCTCTGCGACGCCGGCGTGCAGGGCGACGAGGCCCCCGCCGAACTGGCGAGCGCCATCCGCGCGCTGAACAGGCTGCCGGACATGGACGTCATCATCGTCGCTCGGGGCGGCGGCTCACTCGAAGACCTGCGCGCCTTCAACTCGGAGGAGGTCGCCCGCGCCATCTACGCCAGCCGCATCCCGGTCGTCAGTGCCGTTGGCCACGAGTCCGACTACACCATCGCCGACTTCACCGCCGACCTTCGCGCTCCCACGCCATCGGCGGCTGCGGCTGCCGTCGCGCCGGACGTGCGCGTGCTCAGCGAGGAGATAGCCGGTCTCACTGCCCGGTCCGGGAGCGCCATCGCGTACTACGCCGCGCAGCGGACCAGCGAGGTCGAATTTTTCATTACCCGCATGGAGCGCCATCTCCCCGATACCGCCACGCATCGCCAGCGCGTGGACGAGCTGCTGGAGCATGCCTACACGGGCTTCGGAACGTTCATCCGTCTTCGACAGGAGCAGACCGACAGCCTTCGTACGACGCTAGCCGCGCTCGATCCGTCCGCCATCCTCCGGCGGGGCTATGCGATGGTAACCTCGGTGCGCGACGGCAGAGCCGTAACCTCCGCCGACAGCGTTTCGCCGGGAGACCTCATCCGCACCACGCTGCATGAGGGAGAGCTCGAAGCCATGGTAACCGCGAAGAAGTGAGCCGGATGGAACAACAATCATCAAACGCCGAGCGGGAGCCTTCCTTCGAGGAAGCCCTCGCACAACTCCGGGAAACCGTGCAGACACTGGAGGAAGGGAACGTCTCACTGGAAGAGGCGACCCGGCTGCTCGCGCGCGGCGCTGAACTCGCCAAGACGTGCAACGATCTGCTAGCGAGGGCCGAGCTGCAGGTGAGCCGCATCCGGCGCAACTTCCAGGGGCAAGCGGAGATGGCAGAAGAGCCACCGCAGCCCATGGCCCCTCAGCAAGACTTCGGGATGTTCGATGACGCTCCGCGGTGATTTCCACATGCACACCCACTTCTCCCACGACTGCCTCACGACTCCCGAGGCGCTCGTGGAGCGGTGCCTGCGGGTCGGTCTCAACTGCATCGCAGTGACCGACCACAACTCGCTGGAAGGCGGACGAGCCGTGCAGAGAATCGCGCCGTTCACTGTCATAGTAGGCGCGGAGATAAAGTCCACCGCCGGAGAGATAACGGGCCTCTTCCTCCAGGAGCACATCCCTGCAGGGTTGGAACCGGTCGAGACCGCGCGCCGCATCAAGGAACAGGACGCGCTCGTCTCGGTGCCGCACCCGTTCACCGGGATGGGGCGCTCCGCGCTGGACAGGGCGACGGCAACAGACCTGCTCCCCTACATCGACATCGTGGAAGGCTTCAACGCCCGCACCATGCGCGCGAGCGAAAACGCGGACGCCCGCCGATTCGCTGCCGAGCATGACCTCCCCGTCACCGCCGTGAGCGACGCACACACGGCGCGGGAACTCGGGCGCACGTTCACCGAGTTCCCGGAATTCGACGGCACGCCCGAGGGATTCAGGCAGGCGCTCGCGGAGGCAACCCTCACCGAGTCGCCGGCAGGCTCGTTCGTCCATGTCTATACGACGCTGAACAAGCTGGTCCGGCGCGTCCGCAAGCCTCGTGTATAGGAGAATCGGGTAGTCTACGCCGTCTTGAGCGACTCGATGCTCTGGATGGTGATGACCTGGTCTGCCTTGGAGTACAAGACAGGGCGGCCAAGGCCGCCCTCACCATTTGCATCTATGACACACCGTGCTGCGAAATCGAGCGACGGCAGTTCGTACATCACGTCCAGCAGTGCATCCTCGATGATGGAGCGCAGGCCTCGCGCGCCGGTCTGCCGCCCGATCGCCTGCTCCGCAGCAGCTTCCAGCGCCGCCTGCGTGAAGCTCAGGTCCACACCATCCAGCGCGAACAGATGCTGGAACTGCTTCACCACAGCGTTCTTCGGCTCGGTGAGCACACGCACCAGGGAGTCCTTGTCCAGACCTTGCAGTCCCACTACCACCGGCAGCCTGCCGATCAGCTCGGGGATGAACCCGTAGTCCAGCAGGTCTTCCGATTCCACTGCCTCGCGTATCTCGTCATCGGTGCCCGTGCCCGTACCAGAAGCGTGGAAGCCGATGCGATGATTCGACATCACCCGGCGGGCGATGACCTTCTCCAAGCCGTCGAATGCCCCGCCGCAGATGAACAGGATGTTCGCCGTATTCAACTGCAGGAACTCCTGCTGGGGATGCTTCCTGCCCCCTTGTGGGGGAACGTTGGCAGTGGAGCCCTCGATGAGTTTCAGGAGCGCCTGCTGCACGCCTTCGCCCGAAACGTCCCGCGTGATGGAGGGGTTCGCGCTCTTTCGCGCGATCTTGTCGATCTCGTCGATGTAGATGATGCCGCGCTCCGCCTTGGCGACGTCGTAGTCCGCGGCCTGGATGAGGCGAAGCAGGATGTTCTCCACGTCCTCGCCGACGTAGCCCGCCTCGGTCAGTGAGGTCGCATCGACGATGGCGAACGGGACATCCAGGATGCGCGCAAGGGTCTGCGCCAGCAGTGTCTTGCCTGAGCCCGTGGGCCCCACCAGCAGGATGTTGCTCTTCTCTATCTCGACGTCGTTGGCGGAGGAGTTGGAGCGGATGCGCTTGTAGTGGTTGTACACCGCAACGCTGAGCACCCGCTTGGCCCGGTCCTGCCCGATGACGTACTCGTCCAGCCGTCGAGCCATCTCTTTCGGCGAGGGGCTGCCGGGCAGGTTGGCCTGTTCATCCCTGCTGGACGTGCTCTCTTCGGTGATGATCTGCTGACATAGGCGAACGCACTCGTCGCAGATGAATACCCGGCCGGGGCCGGCGATGAGACGTTTGACTCCGTTCTGTGCCTTCCCGCAGAAGCTGCACACATGCTCGCCGTGGGGCGGTAACGTTCCGGAGTTGCTCGGCATCGGTTGACCGTCCTAGTTGAGAATCGCGCCGTTCGTTGATCCCAGTGGAACCCCCAACACCTCGTCCACCAGACCGTAATCCTTCGCTTCCTCCGCAGGAAGGTAGAAGTCGCGGTCGCTGTCGCGGGCTACCTTCTCGTAGGGCTGGCCCGTGTGCGTCGAAAGTATCGTCCGGATCTTGTCCTGCATCCGCAGGATCTCCCGCGCCGCGATCTCGATGTCCGCAGCCTGTCCCTGGGCGCCGCCAAGCGCCTGGTGCATGTGGATCGTCGAGTTGGGCAGCGCGAACCGCTTGCCCTTCGCCCCTGCGCACAAGAGCACCGTGCCCATGCTCGCGGCCATCCCCACACAGATGGTGGAGACGTCGGGTTTGATGAGCTGCATCGTGTCGTAGATCGCCAGGCCGGACGTGATGACCCCGCCGGGACTGTTCACGTACAGGTTGATGTCCTTGTCCGGGTCCTCGCGCTCAAGGTAGAGCAGCTGCGCAACGATGAGGTTGGACACCTGGTCGTTGATGGGGGTGCCCAGGTAGACGATGCGCTCCTTGAGCAGCATCGAGTAGATGTCGTAGGCGCGCTCACCGCGGGCCCCGGTCTCGATGACCATGGGGATGATGTTCTCCGGCGGCTGCATCGCACCCGCGCTCAGCGAGCCGTGGATAGGCCAATCACGCATCGTTCGCTCCTCCCTGCTGTCTCCTGGCCCGCGTCTGTCTGGCGGGGGTCTTCGGTTGTCGGGGTTTGGCGCCGCTCTTGCTTGCGGCTGCTCTTGCCTTCGGCTTTGCTGCCGCGGGCGCGTCCCTGAGCGCAAGGTTGCTCAGGTATTCCAACGTCCGCCGCTGAACCAGCATACGCCGGATGGACTCGCGGCTGTCCAGATCATCCAACTGCTTCCGGTGTTCGTCGATCAGTTCACCGGAGCCTTCGAGCAGCCTCTCAATCTCCTCGGAGACATCCTCGTCGGTGGCCTCGATGTTCTCTCGCTGGGCGACGGCGCGGATGACATGTGCGCGCTTCAGGCGTTCCTCGACCTTCGGCCGCGCCTGCTCGTGAACCTCTTCGTCGGACATCCCCTGCCACGTCAGGTACTCCCGGTATTCCTCGAAACCGACGCGGCCAGCCTTGATGTCGTCCTCACGGCTGTGCACGTAATGCTCGACTTCGTGCCCGATGATGAGCGGAGAAATCGTGATGGACGCCTCCTCGGTCACCTTGGCCAGCGTCTCATCCTGATGCTTCATATCCGCCATGCGCTTCTCGCGCTCCAGCAGATTCTCCCGAATCTTCTCGCGCAGCGCATCCAACGACTCATAGTCGTCGCCGACGCTCTTGGCAAACTCGTCGTCGAGTTCGGGAAGACTCTTGCGCTTGATGGAGTGGATCGTCGCCTCGAAGTGCGCCGTCTTGCCGGCGACCTCAGTATTCGGCGCATCGTCCGGTGCATCGACGTCGAACGACCGCTCCTCTCCGATCGGTAGCCCCACGAGTCCTTCGTCGAGACCTGGCACCGGGAACGTGGAACCTGGTCTCGGGATGTAGTCCGTCTCTTCCGAGCGCACGATCTCGCGCCGCTCGCCCTCCTCGTCGATCCAACCGACGATGGTCAGATTGATGAGGTCGTCCATCTGCACCGTGTCTTCGGCCGGTTCCCAGACCGCCAACTCCATCCGCATCTGCTCGAGCGTCGCGTCGACGGTCTCGTCCGCCAGGGACGCCTCTTCCTTCGGATGGCGCACACTGTCCAGATTCCCGAGATCCACGGTCGGCTGCAGGGGAACGGTGGCCGTGAACTGCGGGGGGTCGAATTCGTCGAGCGACACGGACGGCACGCCGCCGATGTCCAGCCCCTCCTCCAGCACAGCCTTGGAGGTGAACTCCTGGATGACCGTGTCCAACGCCTCATTAAGCAGATAGCCCCGCCCAAACATCTGCTCAACGATGCGGCGGGGCGCTTTGCCCTTACGGAACCCGGGGATGGAGAGACGGCGAACCGCCTGGCGATACGCCTGGTCGAGATAGGGCTCGATGTCGGCGTTGTCCAGCTCTACGGTGAGAACCGCTTCGCGCGGCTCGCGTTGCTCAGTGGATATCTTCACACTCGGCTCGTATCCCCGCCGGAACCCTCCGAGGGGGTGCTGCGCACGGACGGCGCACTTGATATTTTAGCACGGATGCCCTCGACGGAGAAACCGAACCCCTGCGGGGAGTGCCGCAGCCACGTGGCAGACGATACCCCCCCACTCTCCCTTAGCTCCCACGCTTCGCCGAGAGCGCCTGGAGCACTCGCTCAGCGGTTAGCGGTAGTTCAACGACCGGCGCGCCGATGGCATCAGCAACCGCGTTGGCGATGGCCCCGGCTGTCGGGATGGTGGGTATCTCCCCGATCGACTTGGCGTGGAACGGCCCCAGCGCGTCGCCGTAGTCCGGCACGTTGATCGTGATGAGTTCCGGGATGTCCTGCACCGTGGGTATCTTGTAGTCGGCGAAATTGGGCGTCGTGACACGGCCGTCCTCGACGAGCAGCTCTTCCATCAGCGCGTAGCCGACGCCCTGGATGATTGCGCCGTTGATCTGGCCCTGGTGCCCCAACTCGTTGATGATCGTCCCCACGTCCTGCGCGGTGACGAGGCGCTGAAGAGTCACCTGGCCGGTCTCGCTGTCGACCTCCACCTCGGCCATCTGCACGCAGACCCCTGGGTCGGGCGTGCGCGGGGCCTGCAGCGTCACCGTGGCGGCCGCTAGCGGTTCATCATCTCGGATCAGTTCCGTCGCGAGGCTCTCCAGCGAGATGAAGCGCCCGTCTTCGGACTGCCAGCCCCCGGGAGAGAGCGCTCCGTCCTCACTCCACTGCGCCGAACGCCATTCCACCTGTTCACTGCCAAGCGCCCGCGCAGCGAGGGGCGCAAGCTGCTCCTTGACCTGATCGGACGCCGTCAGCGCCGCAGTGCCCGAGCTGTTGGTCGTCTTGCTGCCGCCCGCCTCCACGTCGATGGGAAACTCGTCGGTGTCCGAATGGACGATGCGTACGCGGTCCAGCGGCACGCCGAAGCTCTCAGCAACGATCGCCGCGACAACCGTGAGGCCGCCCGTCCCGTTCTCCGGCAGCGAGGTCGTTGCGGTGATGGAGCCGTCCGGGTTCACCCTGATCGATGACGAGGCCTGGCCTGCGCCGTGTCCACGGTCGGCCATGCCGACCCCCTGCCCCACGAGCTTGTTGTCCCCCCGTTCGCGTGAACCGGCGCGCGTCCGGTCGCTCCATCCAAAGGCGTGTCCAGCCTCGTCCAGCACATGCGGGGCCAGATGTGGGGTTCCGGTTGGAGTCGTTTCGGGAACGTTGCGCTTCCTCAGCTCTATGGGGTCGATGCCGAGTTCCGCGGCGATGATGTCCATGTGGGCCTCTATGGCAAATAGCGCCTGCGGCGACCCAGGCGCGCGCATATAGCCGCACGGGACGCGATTGGTGTAGACGGCGAACGCCTCTATGCGCATGTTGGGGATGTCATAGAAGTTGCCGACGCGTCCAGCCCCACCGAGGAGGCCGTTCGCAGACGTGTTCTGGCCTGTGTACGCGCCGCGGTTCATGACGACACGGGCGTCGTGCGCGACGATCCTGCCGTCCCGTTTGAGTCCCGTGCGCAGATCGACGACGAACGCGTGCTTCGGTGACACGGTTGTCAGGTCTTCGATGGCGCTGCTGACGAACTTGACGGGCCTGCCGAGCATGCGCGAGATGTGGTAGGCGACGGGAGCATCGCCCGTCGCGCTCTTGCTGCCGAAGTCTGCTCCGATGACCACCGTATTCAGGCGGATGTCATCCTCAGAACGCTCGATCAGCCTGCCCAACTCTTTCCGCGTCGTGTACGGCACCTTGTTGGAGGCCCACACTTCCACGCGCCCGGGTTGCTCGTCCACCAACCAGGCTGTCGGCTCCAAGTACGCCTGGTGCGATAACTGGGTCACGTACCGGCGTTCCACGATGACGTCCGCTTCCTTGAATCCCTGTTCGAGGTCGCCGGTCTCGGTGAGGGAGTAGCCGCAGAGGTTGGGGATGTCCGCCGGGACTTCCGGGAAGCCGAGGTAGGCGCCCGCATCATCGTGAAGCACCGGCGCTCCGGCTTGCATCGCCTCCTCCGAGTCAAAGACGGCGGGCAACTCCTCATACTCCACGTCGACCAGTTGCGCCGCCGCCGCCGCAATCTCACGGCTCTCCGCCGCGACCGTCGCCACCTTGTCTCCGATGAACCGGACCTTGTCATCGCAGAGCAGCGGCACGTCCTTGATGTTCCTGCCAGTGTGGCCGTTCGCGATGTCAGCCGCGGCGACGACCGCGAGCACACCCGGCATGGCGCGCGCCCGTGAAGCATCAATGGAGAGTATGCGAGCGTGGGGATATGGGCTGCGGACGTTCTTCGCCCAGACCGTTCCCGGAGGAGTGACGTCGGCGGTATAGGCTGCCGAGCCGTTGACCTTGTCGACTCCTTCTATACGCGGGATCGGCCTCCCGATGATGGTGAACGCTGGCGCTGGCGAGATGGTCACGGCTACACCCCTGGCTCATGGGCTGCTGACGACGTGGAGTCTACCGGCACCCGTTCCCTTGCGCTACGAACAGCAGTCCGCTCTGCGAGCTCAGGCTGACGCTTTCAGGAAAGCCACGACAGCCTCGTCGTGCTGCTCGGGCTGTTCCCACTGAGGCCAGTGGGCTGCATTCTCGATCAACTGGAACTGCGCTCCGGGGATCACGCTCGCGAGGTACTCGCCCACCTCCGGCCCTGCGCCGCGGTTCCGGTCGGTCCAGAGCACAAGCACGGGAGGTTTGAGCGTGGCGGCGACCTCCTCCTCGTAGTGCATCAGCCGGGGCCTCGGTGCGGAGATGCCGTACACCCTCGCCATCGATTCTCGTATCTCCGGCGCCGCGTACATGCGGTACTGGACGTCCACCAGTTCTTCGGTCAGGTGGTCGGGGCTAGCAACGAGGTACTCCATCCGCCTCCTCACCGTCTCCCGGCTGAAGTTCGTCACGGAGTCCCTGCAGAGTGGCACAAGCAGGTTGCCCTCCGGTGTATCCGGGAACTCACGCTTGAAGTTGACGTAGTACGAGCCTGAGTTCAGCACGAGCTTGCCGCATCGCTCGGGGTGATGGAGGCCGATGTGGAATGCCATGCCCGCGCCCATGGACTCGCCCTCGATGTGCGCCCACTCGATGCCGAGCGCGTCCATGAAGTCCAGCACCGCCTCCGCCTGACGCTCAACCCGGTGCTCGGAGTCGTAGGGCTCGAGCGATGAGTAGCCGTGGTAGAGCGCGTCGATCGCGTAGACGTGGAAGTCGTTCGCCAGCCGCATGACGTTGCGGGCGAACAGCTCAGCGCTGCTGCCCACCCCATGTATGAGAATGAGGGGGTCGCCCGAACCGGCCTCGATCGCCCGCGTCCTGTACCTGGCGCCGGAGACAACGCGCACCGTAGCGCCCAGGAGATCGACCCACAGCGACGGCGGTGCACTCGCTCCGAACTCCGTCATGGCAGGACTCAGCGCGCTGCCGCGCCCGTCAGAAGGTCCATGTACCGTTCGACGGGGTTGTTGGGACCCCTACCGAAGCGCGCTGTTCCCATCCTGTAGGCACTCAGTGCCGGGTAGTGTTCCATTGGCAGGTCTATGCACACATTGGCCACGGGGTCCCTGAAGGTGTTGATGGGGTCGCCACCGTCCTCGACGACCTGAATCTGCTCCTCAAGCATCTTCCGGAACATGATGAGGCCGCGGTCCGTCTCCGCGAGCTTCTCGACGGTGCGGTCAGTGATAGGCCCCTGCGCGGGCCAGGCCAGCACGTCCTGCCCAAGCACGTACTCCGGGTAGTCTTCGAGGGGAACGTCGAAGGTCTCGATCTCTCCCAGCAAGGGCAGGGAGACGCCGTCCGCCGGATGGTAGATCTGGTACGCGAGGTGCCAGGTGGTCGTGTCGTCGATGGGCACCCGCATCTGCAGTTCTTCGCGTCCGGGGCCGCCGATGAGCACATAGTTCGGGAACACCAACGGGTGGCCTTCCAGCCAGGAAGCCGCAGTGGCCTCGTCCTCTCCCTCGCGCAGGCGATACTTCTGGATACCAAACGCGTTCCGCTCGAACCCGATCTTGATGTGGTGGCGCAGGAAGTTCCGCGTCTGGTTGAAGGCAGCCTCGTCGGTGATGCCCTTGCGCTCCAGTGCATACGCTCCGAATGCCCCATGCATCCACTCGACGTGCACGGTGTCCACGGCGTTCTCCTGGCACTGGAGCCAGTTGCACGGGACGGTGGTGGTGCCCACCTGCCGGAACACGTTCTCTACGACAAAGATGTCCCAGCGGGGCAGCAGCGGGGCGGGCTGAGGCCCGATGTACGCCCAGATGAGCCCTCCGAGTTCCTGAACGTCGTATGCCGCTATCTGAACGCGCGCAGCGAAGTTGTGCGCGGGGTCTTCGGCGGGCTGTTCGAGGCACTGGCCGCTCGCGTCGTACATCCAGCCGTGGTACGGGCAGCGCAGCCCCTCGTCGGTTGGTATGCCGTGCTTCAGGTCGACGCTCCGGTGGGCGCACCGCTGTTGAACGAGCCCCAGCCGTCCCTGGCGGTCCCTGAACAGGGTGAGGTTCTCACCGAGCAGGCGGACGCTCTTCGCCGGGTTCTCGCCAAGCTGCTGGTCGGTGGCTACCGGGTACCAGTACCGCCTGAGCAGGTCGCCCATGGGTGTGCCGGGGCCGACCCGGGTCAGGCGCTCGTTCTGTTCCTGGGTAAGCATCGCTCGTTTCCTCCTGAACGGCCGCTCGCTAGAACCCGTAGAAGCGGGCGGGGTTGTGCGACAGCACCTTCTCCAGCGTTTGCGGGGAGATGTCCTCCCGGCCGCGCAGCAGGTGCACCAGCTCCGGTTCGGCGGACTGGTCGCCGTGGCCGTAGTCGGAGCCGGTGATCATGTTCTCTTCGCCCAGGTACTGCAGGATGTAGGGCAGGTCTTCGTCCGCCTCACACGCGACGAAGAGCCGGTTCTCCTGGAAGTACGACGGCCCGAATTCCGAACTGGGGACCCTCAGCCGCCGGTGTAGGAAGTGCACGAGGTACGGTATCCACGAGGAGTTCGCCTCGATGAACCCCCACCGCAGGTCGGGGAAGCGCTCCGGGATCTTGCTGCAGGCCAAGTCGTAGAACGCCATGACCGGCAGGAGCCGCACGTCCGGGAACACGAAACTGAGGCGGCTGTCGAAGAACTCCGTCAGGACGGGGGAACCGGGGCCGGTGTGGATGCAGATGGGCAGGTCCAGTCGCTGGGCTTCCTCGTAGATCGGGAAGAAGTACGGCTCCGCCAGCGAGCGGTCCTTCTCGACGCCCTTGAAGAGCACCCCGCAGGCCCCATTCTCCTTGCCGAAGTGCATCTCCTCGATACTCTTGTCGAGGTCGCGCAACGGCGGAACGACGATCCAGCGCATGCGCCCTCCGGAGCGGGAGCAGGCGTCGGCCATGAACCGGTTGTAGCACCGCGCCAGCGCCACCTCCAGTTCCACGTCATGCGTCAGAAACCCGATAAACAGCGTGGGGTAGATGATCTGCACGTCGACGCCCATGTTCGTCGCGTCGTCCAGCCGTGCGTCGATGTCGGTCATCGCGCGCTTGTGCCACGCGGTCGAGTTGCGTACCTCGTCCTCGATGGGCGGCGTCGCCAGCGCCTGTCCGCCCTTGCCCGGCGGGTGCGGCACGAAATGGCTGTCGATGATCCAGAAGTTACGGACTGCCCCGTTATTCGGATCGGCGCTGGCGACCAGTTGGGGCTTACGGTGCGCCATCTCCTCGTCGAAGAAGTCCCAGATGCGCTCAGACTCGATCACGTGCGTGTCAGCGTCGATCACCGTTGCCATCCGACACCTCCTCCGTGTTCCTCAGCGCCGTCTTCGCAGGCCGGATACCGCCATATTAGTCCGCTGCCGCCGGACTGCCAGGGCGTGCGTAGCCGTGCAGCGGATGGTTAGTCGTCCAGTGGAACGACTTTACCGTCCTTCACCGTTACCTGCTTGCCAGTGAGTTCCATCGGCGTGTCGCAGGCCAGGATGTACCGGTCCTGGACGATGTCGCCCACCCAGTGCATCGTCGCGCGGTTCTCGACGGGGGTCTCGTCGGTGGCGATAGCGCGCAGGCCGCTGCCCGGCGGTGCGCCGCCCGGCCCCATACTGACGATGCAGACGTTGTTCTCCCGCTCTTCCATGGCGACGTCCGCAGTGAACGCCCGTATCGCAACCTTCGAGACTCGGTAGACGCACGCGCCGATGGAGTCCGGCATGCGGTCGTTCCGGACATTGCCCTGCCCGAAGTTGATGATGTGGCCGCCGCCCTGCTCCCGCATGTAGGGGATGGCGTGCTTGGTGCAGTGGAACGTGCCGATGAGGTTCGTGCGGATGATGTTGTCGAAGAACGACGACTCCATGTCCGCGATGCGCGGCCACCGGGGCGAGCCTGCCTGGAAGTGCGTCACGATGGCCGCATCGTTGATGAGCACGTCGATGCGCCCATAGTGTTCGTGCACGCGGGCCAGCATCCCGCGCACCTGCTCTTCGTCGCGGATGTCCACCTGTACGGGGAACACCACCGCTCCGCGCTCGGCCACTTCCGCAGCGACAGTTTCCATCGGCGCGATGTCCGCGATTGCCAGCCGCGCGCCAGCCTCCGCGAACGCGCGCGCGTTGTACCGGCCTATCCCCATAGCGCCGCCGGTGATGACGACCACCTTGTCCTTTACGGGCATGCTCCCTCCTTCGCGCGTCAGGCGCGCGGTTCCTCGGGTTGAGTTGCTGATTCAGCTAGCCCTGACAGGCTAGACCCACTCGGCGAATCCCATGGCGCAACCGTTGCCCGCTTCCGTGCGGTAGCAGGGAACGTAGTCCACCATGTTCATTGCGAGTCCGCTGCCCGACATCGCGCCCGCGAGCGCTATCCAGTTCTTTATCTCGGAGGTACCTGCACGGAAACGCACGTCCGGGTAATCGGTGAGTTTCGTCACGTCGTCGTGCTTCAGCCCGTCGATGATCCGGTGGTCCAGCTCTTCCTCGATGACCGTGTGGCTCAGGCCGCCCGAGGCGAAGACCGCGACGCGCTTGTCGGAGTCCCAGTCCTCGATAGCCTTCCGGATCGTCTGGCCGAAGCGGTAGCACCGGGACGCCGTCGGCGTGTTCGGCGGGTAGTAGGTGTTGACGAGCACCGGCACGCTGGGTGTGACGACGTTGTTCATCAACCGCCGGTAGACGTAGTAGAAGGCGTGGCCGATGGAGCCGTCGCCGTCGCGTCCCGCCGGGAGCTTGCTCGACCGCGCCACGTCGAACTCGTTCTCGATGAACGTCTCGATGAGGTATTCGCCGAGCGCCGCATCGGCGGGGTGAGTCATCTGGCCTGCCGGTCGCCGAGCGACCTCCGGATCGCTGAGGGAGCCGCGCGCGCCGTTCAGGCTGGGGATATCGTTCACCGTGTCCCCGTAGTAGATGGAGAGGGCGGGCATGTTCTCGTCGTCGAACGACTCCTTCTGGTCGTCGCCCAGGATGATGCACACGTCGGGCCTGACCGCTGCCAGCGTCTTCTCGAGGTGCCCGATGGCGCTCTGACACGCGTCCCAGCGCGTCTGGAACTTCTCGTCGGTGCACTCCTTCTCGAAGTGCTCTCCGGCGCGCAATTCCGCAAGTTCACCGAACGTGTACGTCTTGCCCTCGAACCAGTGGACCGCCTGCGTGCGTCCGCGGTCTCCGTAGGTCCGCCAGTTCTCTGGCGGCATCTCCAGTTGCGGAGCATGGGAGGAGGCCATCCCAAGAACGATCTCTGCCATCGTGCACCTCCGTTCTCGTATCTGAGCGGAGTGTACACCTTTGCCATTCCTGCGGCGTTGGTGTGCAACCTGGAGGTGTGCACGCTCTCCCACACCTCCGCCGATAGCGCCGCTACGCACGCTTGCGATAAGGTAATCGGACGGCGGTCACCACTGCAGCGGGAGCAACGCTCCGCGAGGCCGCCCAATCAACCGACTGGGACTCGTGAGTGCATTGCTGAAATCCATCGGCTGCGGCAGCCTACGCCTCGAACACGCGGGACAGACTATCTCTCTGGCCGGATGGGTGCACCGGCGCCGCGACCATGGCGGCCTCGTCTTCATCGACCTGCGCGACAGCACCGGCATCGTGCAGGTGGTGTTCCATCCGGAGGAAGCGCCGGAGGCATTCAGCGTAGCGGAGAAGTTCCGCGCTGAGTGGGTCGCACAGATAACCGGCACTGTACGACCGCGCCCCGAAGGGACCGCCAACCCCAACCTCGACACCGGAGACGTCGAGGTGCTTGCGAACGCCACCGTCGTCCTCAACGCCGCCAAGACGCCTCCGTTCGACGTGAGCCAGGACGGCCCCGTCGACGAACTGCTCCGCATGCGCTACCGCTACCTGGACCTGCGCCGCCCCTTCATGCGCGAGAACCTCCGCATGCGCCACCGCGTCGTCAAGTTCATACGCGACTACCTCGACGAGCGGGATTTCGTGGAGATCGAGACTCCCATCCTCATCAAGAGCACACCGGAGGGCGCACGGGACTTCCTCGTCCCCAGCCGCATACACCAGGGCAGCTTCTACGCCCTTCCCCAGTCTCCTCAGCAGTTGAAACAGCTCCTCATGGTCGCAGGCACCGACCGCTACTTCCAGATCGCCCGCTGTTTCCGTGACGAAGACCCACGCGCCGACCGCCTCCCGGAGTTCACGCAACTCGATCTCGAGATGGCATTCGTCGACCGCGACGACATCATCGCCCTCATGTCCGACCTCTACACCGAACTCATCCAGGCCATCCGCCCGGACAAGCACGTACCCCTCCCCGTCCCCCACTTCACCTACGAGGAGGCCATGGCGCGCTTCGGCAGCGACAAGCCTGACATCCGCTTCGGGCTGGAGATAGCCGACTTCTCCTCCGTCGTCGCGGACAGCGAGTTCAAGGTCTTCTCGGGTGTCGTTGCAGGCGGCGGGGTGGTCAAGGGTTTCGCCGCTCCCGGCCTTGCCTCGGTCCCCCGACGCCAGGCCGACGAGCTGGTCGAGCTCGCCAAGCGCTACGGCGCCCGCGGACTCGTCACCATCGCCCTCGACGAAGCTGCAGGCTCGCTCGACGCGCTCACGCTCGACCACGTACGCACGCCTGCCCGCGCGCTGTCGCTCGACGAGATCAAGTCGATGGCGACCGCCTGTAGCGCCGCCCCCGGCGACCTCATCCTCATCGTGGCAGGAGAAGAGCCGCAGTCCTCCTCCACGCTCGGCCAGTTGCGCCTCCACCTGGGCGAACGGCTTGGCCTCGCCGACCCGAACACCATCGCCCTCTGCGTCATCTCCGACTTCCCCCTCTTCGACTGGAACGAGAACGAGAATCGTTGGGACTCGGTGCACCACCCCTTCACTGCCCCCTTTGACGACCACTGGGAACGGCTGGACTCCGACCCTGGGAACATGGTTGCCAAGGCGTATGACCTCGCCGCGAACGGCTACGAACTCGCAGGCGGCAGCATCCGCATCCACGAACGTGCACGACAGGAGTCCATCTTCCGCACGCTCGGCCACTCGCCGGAGAACGTGGAAGCGCAGTTCGGTCACCTGCTGGAGGCTTTCGAATACGGCGCTCCGCCGCACGGTGGCTTCGCGGGAGGCATAGACCGGCTGGTCATGATCCTGTCCGACAAGGCCGACTCCATCCGTGACACCATCGCGTTCACCAAGACTCAGATCGGCGCTGACCCCCTCTTCGGCGCGCCCTCTCCGGTCGACCAATACCAGCTGGACCAGCTCGGCCTCGCGCTCGCGCCTCGGAGCCCTGACCCCGAGAAGCAGTAGGACAGGCGCCCCATGCTCCCGGAGCTGACCATCGCCCAGGCGGCTGTCCTCGCGCTGCTGGGACTGTCCGTTGGTGCGGTGGGCGCGCTCGCGGGCGTCGGCGGAGGGTTCCTCCTCGTTCCAATGCTGCTGTTCATCTTCCCCGACGCCGACCCTGCCACCGTAACCGCCATCTCGCTCACAGCGGTCTTCTTCAACGCCACCTCCGCGAGCGTCGGCTACCGACTCTGGCGCCTGCAGGACTTCCGCACCGCCCTCATCCTCATCGCCCTGGCGGTTCCCGCCGCAGCAGTGGGGGCGCTCATCAATCGCGTGACCGACCGCGGCGCGTTCGAGGTCGTCTTCGGCGTGGCGCTCCTGCTGGGAGCGGTTTACCTCATCGGCCGCAGCGCGCTCGAGTCCCGGCCGCAGGAACCTTCCCCGCGAGGACGGCAGCGCACTATCACCGAGAAGACAGGCCACATCTACGGGTATCGTGTCAACGAGCCGCTCATCGCAGCCATCGCACCCTTCGCAGGCTTCGTCGCGGGATTCTTCGGCATCGGCGGCGGCATCATCAACGTGCCCGTCATGATGCTCCTCATCCGCATCCCGAAGGCGGTCGCCGTCGCGACCTCACAGCTCGAGCTGACCGCCGCCGCCGCGGCCGCGTTGGCCATCCACCTTGCGTACAGCAGCGACGAGGCGAGCCTCTGGCTGCGGGCTGGAATCGCCGGTCTGGGGGCAACGATCGGCGCGCAGATCGGCGTGCGATTGGCGCCCAAGGTAGGCGGGCGTCTCGTGCTCGGCGTCATCGGAACCGGATTGCTCATCGCCGCGGCGAGGCTGCTGCTCTGAGTCCTACTGCTCCGGTGCCACTCCGTCCAAGCCCCACCCCTCCCTGAAGCGAACAACCAGCGTTGTACAGCCAGAACGAGCGGCAAAGCTCTCTGCTAGGTCAGAGGCGTTGCCCTCTCCCACCAACGCAAACATCGACGGCCCGGCGCCGCACAGCGCCGGGCGCAACCCTACTTCCTCGAACGCCTCCCGCATCGCCGCGTAGAACGGATAGGCCTCGGCTGCAACCGCATCGAACACGTTGACCGCGTGCGCATCCAGCGGCTCACCTCTGCGCATGCGTGCTTCCGCCTCCGCCGTGACGCTCCCGTCCGTGTAGTGCTCCGGCCTCAGCAGCCCGTACATCTGCCCTGTCTTGTCCCGGGGCCGTGACGCATCCGGGACCGCAACGATCGCCTCGCCCTGCGGAGTCGGCAACGGCGTCAGCCGCTCGCCCCTGCCTTCCCCCAGCGCAGTGCCGCCGGAGACGAAGAACGGAACGTCGCTGCCCAGTTGCGCCGCAAGTTCACGCAACGCATCGGCATCGAGGTCGAGCCCCCACAGCCGCCGCAGGCCAAGGAGCGCGGTCGCAGCATCGCTGCTGCCACCACCGAGGCCCCCGGCCATAGGGATACGCTTCGTCAGGTGGATCGCCGCCCCTGCCGAGACGCCTGCCTCGCGCTGCAGCAGCCGCGCCGCCGCCAGCACGAGGTTCTCCTCCACCGGCGCGGCGCCCTCCGGCTCGACCGTCAGGCTCAGGTCGCCGGACGCCTCGAACATCAACTCGTCAGCGAGGCTGAGCGACTGCAGGATCGTCCGCACCTCGTGGTAGCCGTCATCCCTGCGTCCGAGCACCTCGAACGTCAGGTTGACCTTCGCGGGGGCAAGCAGCCGCAGCACAGATGACTACCAGCGGCGCTTGTACTTGGAGATGCTCCGCATCTCGCGAGGCGGGTCGAGTTGGCGGCCCATGATGGTGTACGAGACTTCCGCCACGTACAGGCTGCCCTCGGAGTCCACGGCTATCCCGTGCGGAGCGACGAACTCGCCCGGCCCCTCGCCTTCCACCGGAGCGCCGAACCGGCAGACCAGCTTGCCGGTCAGGTCGAACACCTCCACGCGGTGCCCCATGTTCGGCGAATCGAAGCCGCCTATGCCGTTCAACTCGCCCACGTAGATGTGGTCCTGCCAGAGCACCATCGCGTCGGGCCGGTGGATGTTGCTCCACATGGTGATGAACTGCCCATCCGCATCGAATACCTGGATGCGGTGCGCCTCCCGGTCCACCACGTAGACCCTGTCCTCGCCGTCGAAGGCGATGTTGTGCGGGCGCATGAACTCTCCGGCGGCGATGCCGGGGCTGCCCCAGGAGAACTTGTAGTCGCCCCCACTTGTGTAGACGTGCACTCGAGCGTTCCCGTAGCCGTCCGATACGTACCAGTCGCCGTTCGACGGTCGGATCGCTGCGGACGTAGGGCGATTGAACGGTTCGCCGCCCCACTTCGGCGACGGGTTGTCGCGGTTCCCCAGTTCGAACAGCTGCTCCCCTGCGCTGTTGAACTGCTGGATGGTATGGATGCCGTCATCGGCAACGAGCAGCGTGTCGTCGTGCGCGATGTACAGCCCGTGCGTGCGGTTGCTGAAGTAGCCCTCGCCGAAGGACTTGATGAAGTTGCCGTCCTTGTCGAACTGCATCAGCGGGTGGTCGCCCCGCGTGAGCAGGTACACGTTGTCCTGCGAGTCCACGGCAACGCCCGGGCACTCGAGCAGGCTGTATCCCTCCGGGATATTGGGCCATCCCGGGACGTACTCGTACTGGAACCCCTCATAGCCGAAAACGTCCGCCATTTCGTGCTCCTCTCGCCTGCGCACGCGCGCAGGGCTACGAACTTCCGAGTCGTGTGACTTCCGCCTGCAACTCCGTGGCCACGGCAAGCAACCCCTGTACCGTCTGGCTGGTGCGCTCGCCGCTCTCTTCCAGCACGCTTATCCGGGAGTGGAGTTCTCGGGCTTGCTCCTCATGCTCCCTGAAGCGCGCCTCGTGGACGAGGAACAACTCCTCGTGCGTTCGCCTCGACTCACGCAACTCGCGCTGGCTGGCGTCCATTGCACGGACGCCCTCGATCACCCGCTCTATCGCTTGCGCGATCAACTCTATACGGTCTTCCCGATCTCCCGTAGTCATAGACCTCATCCTCCTGGCACCGCGATTCTACGCCAGCACCGGCAACTCCACGCCAGTGGCACATGTCACACTTGACGCCAACTTGCGACACATCCCCTCTGAATCAGGTACCATCCGTACAGCAACTGACAAATAGCGGAGGAAAGCGCAATGACCCAGAACGGCACACCGAAGGACGCCATCGCGCGCGGAGGCGGCGACGGCAGGTTCGCTTACGACAGGTGGATGGAGGCGCAGGGTCTCCCCATCCATCGCGGCTACTTCATCGAAGACCTCCGCACCGTGGAGGTCGCCCCGTGGCACGAGCGCGAGTGCAATGGTGCCTTCATCCAGGTATCCGGCATGGAGGGTGTCGCGGAGGCGCGCATCACCGAGCTTCCACCCGGAGCGAGTGCTCCTCCTTACAAGTTCGCACTCGACGAGGTCGTCTACACGCTCGCGGGGCAGGGCATCGCTACCGTTTGGACGGACGGCGTCCCCAAGCACAGCTTCGAGTTCGGCCCGCGCAGCCTCTTCCTCATCCCGCGTGGCTCGCACCGGCAGTTCGCGAACGCCCGCGGCGACCAACCGCTGCGCATGGTCCACAACAACTACCTCCCCGTCGCCATGTCGCTCGAACCGGACCCGGACTTTTTCTTCAACAACTCCTACCTTCACCCTGAGCTGCTGCAGCCACGCGAGGAGGAGCTGTACGCAGTCGCCAAGCGCGCTCCGGACATGGGGCGCGGCGCTACCTGGTACGGCAACTACTTCACCGACATGGCCGCGTGGAACGACCTGGTCCCCCACCGCCAGCGCGGTGGCGGTGGGCACGTCGTGGACGTCTCCTTCCCCAACTCCCAGATGGGCGGACACATGTCCGTCTTCCCGCCCGGCACCTACAAGAAGGGACACCGGCACGGGCCCGGACGCGTCATCGTCATCCCCGCGGGTGAGGGCTACTCCATACTCTGGCCGGAAGGCGGCGAGAAGATCATCGCTCCCTGGCACGAGGGCAGCATGTTCACGCCGCCCGACCGCTGGTTCCACCAGCACTTCAACGTCAGCGTCGAGCCCGCCCGCTACCTGGCGCTCGCCCCGCTGCCCCAGTTCAGCGGGCACAGCGAGAAGGTGGAGGACCGCAGGCGCGATCAGATCGAGTACCCGTATGAGGAAGCCTGGATCCGCGAGAAGTTCGAGGAAGAGCTCGACAAGCGCGGCCTGGAGAGCCTCATGCCGGACGAGGCCTACAAGAACCCCGACTTCAAGTGGGGCTACGGCTCCGACGAGGAGCAGGGCGCTGTGATCGGCCTCCTGCAGAGCAGCCGCTAGCGGCAGCGATCGCAACCGGAACACCGAAGGGGCGGCTCTTGGAGCCGCCCCTTTGTCATACGCCCCGGTTATTCGGGACGCTTGCCCACTCGTACCATGATGCTTACACCAACACCATCGATCGCACAGTGGGCATCCCGGACTTCGCGAGACTCCAGTGCTCCCCGTGGTCCTCGCTCACGTAGAGGTCGTTGGCAGCAGCCGCTACAAGCGCGCCGCCGGGGCCTGCGACCATCGTCCTGACCATCGCCTCGAAGGAATCGGGCAGGCCGTTCGCGAGCCGGAGCCAATTGACCCCGCCGTCCTCGCTGCGGTAGAGCGCGGCGTTCGCCGTGCCGTTCGCACGCCATCCCGGCGGAGGTGTTGCGGCGGCGGCCGTGTACAGCAGCCTCGGGTCTTCCGGCGCTGCGACGAGGGGCATCGTGTACGGTCGCTCCAGGCCCTCCTGCACCAGGGTCCAGCTCTGGCCGCCATCCTCGCTGCGGTGGAACCCGCATCCCGTGGTCGCGTACATGTGCTGCGCATCGGGGTCCGCCACCACCTCGTGGACATCGAAGAAGAGTCCCTCGTTCAGACTCTCCCACGTCACGCCATCGTCGACACTGCGGAACACCCCGCCCTCCTCGACGCCGACGTAGACGCCGCCCGCCTGCGCGGGGTCAGGGAAGATTGAGCGTACGTGGGGGATGTGCGGAGGCGGGGGGAACGTCCACGTCTCGCGGCCGGGGATGTCGTTGAACGTATCGCAGCCAACCCACGTGGCCCCGCCGTCGCCGCTCCGGTACATCATCGCGGGCGATACGCCAAGCCATACGAGCCCGGGCACCCGGGCATCGGCCCCCAGCGTCCAGGGCTGGTCCTCGACCGCGCGGGGGTTCATCAATTCCCAGTGATTGTGACCACTTCGACGCCAGACCGCTGCCTCGTCCGTGACGGCGTATACCGTGTCGCCGGCGCCCGCGAGCATCACCCGCGAATCAGGGCCATCCTCCGCGTGAAACTTGCCGCTGTCCAGGTGGAACGCGAACACACCCTCGTCTGTTCCCAGCACCAACTCACTCATCACGGCCTCCTCATCTGCTCATGGCCTGTTGCTCTTGCGGCAAGTGTACTCGTCCAACACGAGCGTCTCTACTCCGGGCGTTTGCCGATGCGCAGGCGGACGACGCCGCAGTCGCACAGGTAGTCCGTCCACGCCAGTTCGTCGAGTTCGTTCGGCAGCAGGGGTTGGCCGCGCTCCGAGTACGGCACCTCCCGCACGCGCGACGCGCCGCAATGCTCGCACGGCGGCTCCATCCGCAGCCCGCCCTCACCGCTGCTCACCACGACGCTCACGCTGTACCCCGCCAAACACGGTACAACCATGCCCATTCCGCCATCGACAGCGTCTGCGCCCTGCGTGACGCCTCGATCCCCGCAGCCGCAAGCAGCCGTTCCGCCTCATCCGGCGCGACGTTCAGGCCACCCGACAGCGCATTCCGCAGCTGCTTCCGCGGCGCGCTGAATCCGGCCCGCGCCAGCACGAAGAACCGCGCCGCGTCGTCCACACCCTCAGCCAATCCATCGTGCAGCACAATGCCAACCACCGCCGACGTCACCTTCGGCGGAGGCGTGAACGACCCCGGACGCACGATGCGTGCGATGCGTGGACTCCCGAACAGTTGCACCGCCAGCGACACCAGCGACATCGCTCCCGGCTGCGCGCACATCTGCTCAGCGACCTCTCGCTGCACCAGCACCGCCGCCTGTTCAGGACGACAGTCCGACTCCAGGAACCGCCGGAGGATGGGCATCGCGGCGTAGTACGGCAGGTTGCCGAGCATCTTGTACGGCGCGCAGCCGCCGAGCAGCGCGGCAGAGTTGGCTACGCGGGCGTCCGCTTCTACGACCTCCACGTTGGATGGCACAGAAGTCGCTAGTGAACGCGCCAGCGCACCGTCCAATTCGACCGCGATGACGCGCTGAGCTCGCTCGGCCAGCACAGCAGTGAGCGCTCCACGCCCCGGCCCGACCTCGATGACCGTATCGCAGGAGCCCACGTCCGCCGCGTCTGCTATGGCGCCGAGGATGTTGCGGTCGGTCAGGAAATGCTGCCCCAGGCTCTTTCTGGGAGCGCCATACGCCATGGCTGGCCTCGGAAACGCACGCGCCGGAGACGATCTATGCCTCCGGCGCGGCGGGTTTGCAGAAGAGAGGCCGTGCACCTCTCGTCGAACCGGGAGCCCGCGCGCTTAGCCATGGACCCGGACTCGAACCAGACTGGTCTGCGGCACTCGGAGCTCTCCGCTTAGCGCTGCTTCCTTCCGGACCTGACGCGGTTCACAGGGCTCCGTCGCGCAGGGTCTGGCTCTCAACGTCCGTTTCCCAGCCAGAGGCGGCGAGACCGGCCCTCTAGAGAGGAGTTCAACCCCGCTGAAGCGGATTTCGGGTGCAGGGCACCGCTAGCTCCCCGTCTAGCACGGCCACAGTCATGCTATGCGCCGAGACACGGCAGGTCAACGCGGCGCCTCTCCCCCAACTCCCAGCTGCCTGCTATCCTCTCTCTGTCATGCCAGTCCGCACCGCCGTCATCACCGCCGCCGGAGTAGGCACGCGCTTCCTCCCCATCTCCAAGTCCGTTCCCAAGGAGATGCTGCCGCTCGTCGACCGCCCCGTCCTGCAGTACGCGGTCGAGCAGGCCGCCGAGGCGGGCATCGAGCGCGTCGTCCTCGTAACCTCGCGCGGCAAGACAGCGATGGAAGACTACTTCGACGTCGCCCCGGAACTGGAACGCACCCTCCGCGAGCGCGGCAACGCCAAGCTCGAGCCGGTTGAGCAAGCAGGGCGCATGACCCGCATCATCGCGGTGCGCCAGCCGGAGCCACTCGGCCTCGGCCACGCTGTCCTCATGGCGAAGGAGGCCGTCGGCAACGAGCCGTTCATCATCTACCTGCCGGACGAGATACTTCTCGGCGAGCCCTCCGTGACCCGCCAGATGCTCGACGCCTACGAGCGTCGCGGCAATGCCATCGGCGTCGTCGAGGTGCCCTGGGACGACGTCTCGCGCTACGGCGTAGTCGAGGGCGAGCCCCTCTCCGACCGCGAGACGCGGCTCACGCGCAGCGTCGAGAAGCCCCCGCGCGAAGAGGCCCCCTCGAACCTCGCCATCGTCGGCCCCTACGTCTTCTCGCCCGCTATCTTCGACTGCCTCGAAGAGATAACCACCGGCGCGATAGGCGAACTCCAACTTACCGACGCCATCGCCCTCCTCGCCCAGCGCGAACACGTGCACGCCTACCGCTTCGAGGGTGAACGCTTCGACGCCGGCACGCCACTCGGCCTCATGCAGACAGCCGTGGAGATCGCCCTCCGCCGTCCGGACTACACCGACGAGATGCGTGCGTGGATCAAGGAACTGGCAGCGCGGCTGTAACGAAGCTCGCTAGCGGTCCATCTTGATGACCGCCAGGAACGCTTCCTGCGGCACCTCGACGCGCCCGATGCGCTTCATGCGCTTCTTGCCCTCGGCCTGCTTCTCCAGCAGCTTCCGCTTGCGCGTCACGTCGCCGCCATAGCACTTCGCCAGCACGTTCTTCCGCATCGCGGTGACGGTCTCCCGGGCGATGACCTTGCTTCCGATAGCCGCCTGGATAGGCACGTCGAACATCTGACGCGGGATGAGTTTCCGCAGACGCTCGACCAGCATCCGCCCCTGTTGGTAGGCACGATCGCGGTGCGTGATGAGCGATAGCGCGTCGACCGGCGACTGGTTCACTAGGATGTCCAGCCGCACGAGAGGCGCGGCCCGGTAGCCGTTGAACGAGTAGTCCAACGACGCATACCCCCGGCTGCGCGTCTTAACCTGGTCGTAGAAGTCCACCAGCACCTCGGCCATCGGCGCCGACGCTTCGAGCAGCACACGCGGGTCGGACGACGGCGCGGCGTCGGCGCCCCCAGCGGGGCCACCGGTCGCATCCAGGTACTCCGTGCGCTTGAACTCGCCCCTGCGTGAGTTGATCAGCTCCATCATCGGGCCCACGAAACGCGACGGCGTGAGGATGGACAGGTCGAGCCACGGCTCTTCCACCTGCTGCGACTCCCCGCCTGTAGGCAGGTCCGTGGGACGCGACACCTCGCGTATCGACTCATCGTTCATCGTCACGCGATAGACGACGCTCGGCGCGGTCACCACGAGGTCCATCCCATACTCGCGTTCCAACCGCTCCTGCACGATCTCCATGTGCAGCAGCCCGAGGAACCCGCACCGGAAACCGGGCCCGAGCGCGGGCGAGCTCTCCGGCTCGTACACGAGCGCAGCGTCGTTCATCTGCAGACGCTCCAGCGACTCGCGCAGGTTGTGGAACTCGTTGCCGTCGCTCGGGTACAGCCCGGCGAACACCATCGGTTTCTGCTCGCCGTAGCCGGGCAGCGGCTCGACTGCGCCCGCGCGGGCGTGCGTGACAGTGTCGCCGACGCGGCAGTCGCCCACGCTCTTCAGCCCCGTCGCGAGATAGCCCACCTCGCCCGCCGTGAGAGTGGGCGCCTTGGCCATCGCCGGTCGGAACGCCCCGACCTCCAGCAGGTCCGCCTCGGTACCCGTCGCCATCATCCGAACGCGGTCCGTGCTCTTCACCGCGCCGTCCATGACGCGCACGTACGCCATCACACCCTTGTACGAGTCGTACTTGGAGTCGAAGACCAGCGCGCGCAGCGGCTTCTCCTCGTGCGCCTCGGGCGGCGGGACGCGCTCCACGACCGCCTCCAGCAGCGCGCGCACGCCCGTGCCGTCCTTCGCCGAGACCTGCAACACCTCGTCCACGTCGAAACCGAACGCCGTGACCAGTTCCTCGATGACCCGATCAGGCTCAGCGGAGGGCAGGTCGATCTTGTTCACGACAGGGACGATGGTGAGGTCGTGCTCTAGCGCGAGGTAGACGTTGGCGAGCGTCTGCGCCTGGATGCCTTGCGCAGCATCGACGATCAGCAGCGCGCCCTCGCATGCCGCGAGCGAGCGCGAGACTTCGTACGAGAAGTCGACGTGGCCCGGCGTGTCGATGAGGTTCAGTTCGTAGTCGCGGCCCTGGTAGGCGAGCCCCATGCGGACGGCCTGCGCCTTGATGGTGATGCCGCGCTCGCGCTCGATGTCCATCGAGTCGAGAAGCTGGTCGTGCATCTCTCGCGCGGAGACAGCGCCCGTGATCTCCAGGATGCGGTCGGCTAGCGTCGACTTGCCGTGGTCGATGTGGGCAATGATGCAGAAGTTGCGGATGAGGGAGGGGTCCACGCCCCTCATTCTAGCAGGGTGGCTCTACGAGCCATCAGTGTCGCTGGGCGCCTCGCTGCCCCCTGACATCACGCCGCTCTCCGCCAGGGCGCCGATGAGCCCGAACAGCCCTTCCAGCGCATCTGCTCCATCGGAGTCGTCCGTGCCTTCAGACGACTGGAGGTAGCGGAAGAGGTCGGAGTTGGCGGGGAGCACCAGCGTCGTCTGGCCGCCGAGCACTGCCCGGTACGCTGCAAGGCTGCGCCGGAATGCGAAGAACTCAGGGTCCTGCTCGAGCGCCTCGGCGAGGATACGGATGGCCTCTCCTTCACCCTCACCACGGAGCTGGTTGGCCGTTTCGTCCGCCTCTGCCGCGATGATCTCCACTTGCCGGTCGACGTCGGCGATGCGCTGGAGGTACAACTCCTGGCCTTCCGCACGGAGGCGCTGCGCCTGCACAGAGCGCTCTGTCCTCATGCGGTTGAAGATATTCGCCTCCGTGGCCCCAGGGAAGTCGGCGCGCTTGATGCGGATGTCGACGATGTCGACGCCGAAGTCGTTCTCGGCGGCCTTCACGATCTCGTTGGCCGTCGTCAGCGCGCGGTCAACGATGGCCGCGCGTGTGGCGACGCCTTGCTCATTCACCAGCGGTTCGACGGTGGTGCGGTCTTCCTCGATGCCGATGAGCCGCCCGCCGATGATCTCCGGCTGCGTGCTGCGGCCGACCTCGTCGCGGAGCGCCGCGATGACGATCTGCTGGATCCTCGAGTCGGCGTTGCTCTCGCTGCGCAGACGTTCGATGAACTTGCGTGGGTCTTCGATGCGGTAGCGGACGTAGGCGTCCACTTCCAGGAACTGGTTGTCCTGGTCCGGCATGGACGTGGGCGTCACGTCTATCCGAAGGATGCGCTTGTCCAGCACGTTCGCGGTGTCCACGAACGGCGCCTTTACCTTCAGGCCAGGCGTGCGCACGATGTGCTGTATCTCACCGAATCGAGTGACGACCACGTACTCCGTCTCGTCGACCGTGTACAAGGCCTGCGGAACGACGATGACCGCCGCGATGATGAGTATGAGGAAGGGAACGAGGAATTTCATGTTAGCCCCCGTCCCCCGAAGCCACAGCAGCCGGGCCGGTGGTCGAAGGAAGTACGCCTTCCGTCAGTGGTAGGAACGGCACCACGTTGTCGGTGGATTCATCCAGGATGAAGAGAGTGACACCGGGAAGGATGTCCTCGATCGCCTCGAGGAAGAGACGCGTACGCGTCACCTCTTGAGAGAGCGCATATTCGGTGAAGACTGCCGTGAACTCGGCCGCTTCACCTTGCGCCCTGGCGATACGGGCGTCCTTGAACGCCTGGGCCGCCTCGGTGATCTGCCGGGCCTCACCGCGCGCCACCGGGAGCCTGTCCTGCTCGTACGCGAGCGACTCGTTGATGCGGCTCTCCCTGTCGACGCGCGCCCTGTTGACGTCGTCGAACGCCTCCCGCACGTCCTCCGGCGGCTGGACCTCCTGCAACTGAACGCTCAATATCTCGATACCCGCGTTGTAGTCGTCGACGATTACCTGCAAGAGGTCCTGCGTGTCGGTCTGCACCGCTTCCCTGCCGATGCGCAACGGGTCGTCTATCGATCGCTGCCCGACGACCTGCCGCAGCGCGGCCTCTGCTGCATCCTTGAGCGTCCGACCGTCGGGGCGGCCTTCCACCGCTTCCGGCCGGGCCGGGTCGCCGGGGTCGGCGACGTTGAAGAGGAACGCGCCAAGGTCCCTGATGCGGTACTGAACAACGAGGCCGATGGTTACGATGTTCAGGTCGCCCGTAATCATCTTGGACTCGCCCACTTCATCCGTGATGACGCCGGCAGTCCCGGTCCTGAAGCCAAGCTCCATGCCCCGGGTCTCTTCGACGGAGACGACGTCCACCGTGCCGATGGGCGTCGGCGGGTACCAGTGGAGTCCTTGTTCCTCGGTGCCGCGGAACTCGCCGAAGAGACGGAGTGCCGCCTGCTCGGACGGCTGCACGGTGTAGAAGCCGGTGCCGAGCCAGAGGGCCACCGCAACAACGATGAGTCCGAGGATGAATAGACGGGAACCGCCGCCCGGAAGGCGTGAGCGTATGCCATCCCAGCTCTGTCGGAGGTTCTGGACCACCTGGTCCGGATCAAATTCGGGTCGGCGTTCGCCGTACATCTAACGCAACTTCTTCCGTAGACCCCGCGAAGGTGAGCCGTCTTCTGACGACCGCGCTGCGAGTGTGTCTCCAGCGCTCCGGGGGACAAGACGAGTCTATCCCCCACCCCCAAGGGTGTCAAACGCGTGCATGGCTGCCTCGCCCGCTTGACGCGCTTTGCACAGACGTGTGCGCGGGTATAGTATGCCGCAGCGAATCGTAGCACTTGCGGCTTGCCGCAACGAAACAGCAGTACACATCAGCCGTTCGCCTACGAGACCAAGCAACGCACATCCAGGGGAAGTGGAAGGCAGGAGGGAAAGATGAAGATTCACCGATTCCTGGCCCTTGGCGCGATAGCAGTGATTCTGGCGCTCCTTGCAGCGTGCGGCGGCGATGACGACCCAACTGCAACGCCGCGTCCGGCAGCCACGCCGACGCCGACCCCGGCGGAAGCCATGATGGCAGACCCAACGCCCACTCCCGCGGGGACTATGACGGAGGACCCGACGCCCGCTCCCGCAGAGACGGCGATGGCGGCAGACCCAACCGCAACTCCGGTGCCTCGGCCAACCCCTACGCTGGTACCCCCGCCCCTCGGCTTTGACGCGGAAGAGTACTTCGGCGGCAAGACCATCCGCATCATCACCGGCACCAGCCCGGGCGGCGGCTACGACACCTTCAGCAGGCTCGTCGCTCAGGCGGCCGAGCGGCAGTTCCCCGACAGCACGCGCTTCATCGTGCAGAACCTGCCCGGCGCGGGACAGCTTCGGGGCCTGCGAGCCGTGCTCGATTCGAAGCCGGACGGCCTCACCGTCGGCCCCGTCCACTCACGCTGGTTCGCTCGGCAAATGCTCGTGGGCGACGTCGACGGCTTCGACCTCGACAGGATCTACATCCTCGGCTCTCCAACCTTCACCATTGCCGAGAGCGGCTTCTGCCTCGACAAGGACTTCGCCTCGTCGTGGCAGGAAGTACTGGACAGGGACCTGACCATCAGGGTCGGCTCAGTGGGGCCTGGCAACGAGCCTCAGATCGAGTTCATGATCGAGAACGGCGGACCCTTCAAGCTCATCTACGGCTATGGCGGCTCGTCCGAGATCATGGCGGCGTTCGACCGCGGCGAGGTTGACGGGACAGGCCGTTGCGGCCCGGGCACCGCTGGCCGTCTCTACCCCGAGTGGATAGAGCAGGGTCGCCTCGTCCCTATCTTCTACAACAAGAAGCCGTACAACGACGAATGGTTGGCCAACCTCGGGCGTAACGAACCGCTCCCCTCCTTCCGTGACCTGCCTGGCCTCACGTTCGACCCGGCGCAGGCAGAAGGGCTTGAGTTGAACCTGCTTGTCGTCGAGATTTCCCGCGTCTTCGTGATGCCTGAAGAAGTGCCCGCCGACGTCACGCAGTACTGGCAGTCGGCCTTCGACAGGTTGGTGGCGGATCCACAGTTCATTGAGGCGATTAAGATTGCCGGATACGAGGACTCCTACGGGTACGGCACCTCAGACGACATCTGGGAGATCATCAACCGGGTACGGAACGCCAGCCAGGAGACGCGTGACGTAGCGCTCGGACTGAGCGGAGTCGGCAACCTGACCGTCAACTAAGGAAGCATCTTGCCGGTGCGGACGGCATGTCCGCACCGGCGCGCACCGGCCTGCGAGGGCCGGGTGGCTTTGTTCGATGTAAGGGCACCCCTCGTGGGTGCCCTTCTCTGGTCATGGCCGCGAGAGGCTCCTCAGTCCATTCCCGTCGGATTCACATTTGTGACATCCGCCCGTTGTGCAGGCTATACACCCCTGCTTACCCTGTCCTTCACCATGAACGGTAGGCGTTGCCTGGGCAACGCGGATGGAGGGTTCGGATGGGCTCGAAACTGCGCAGAAAGGCTCATAAGAAGGCTCGGATGAGCCCGCTTGAGCCCCCGAAGGGCTCACCAGAGAAGCCCGATTTACGAACGGAGGAGCATACGATGAGCCAGAATGAGCCGGTTTTTCAGGAAAATCTCTCTGACAGGCAGCTTGTGGCGCTCCCGCACGTCGCCGGTGCTGCTACGAACGCCGAAGGCGCAAGAGCTGCGGATATCAGCATCGCGACGCTCAAACGATGGCAGCAGGACCCCGCCTTCCGGGAGGAACTCCGTCGGCAGAGGCAGGAAACTTCGGACCTCGCTCAAGTCGAACTCGACGGCCTCGCGCTGAAGAGCATCTCCGCACTGGCCGAACTCCTGGAAGACCCTAACCCACGGGTCAGGATGCAGGCCGTTCGCCTTGCGCTCGTCGTGGGCATTCAGGTCGGTAAGGCCAGGGAGAATCAGCGGCGCCTCAGACAACTCGAAAAAGCGCTCACCCTCCTCAAGAACCTCAAGTAGGAGCCATCCCCGTCGCGCGTTGACGCTCCGGCTGAAGCCAGTGTAGGTTCCCCCCTTGTGCGATAACCAGAACGGATGAGGTACAACGGATACGATGGCTAACGAGTACGACGTCTACGGCGTCGGCAACGCGATAGTGGATACGGAAGTGGAGGTGGAGGACTCGTTCCTCTCGGGCCACGGTTTGGACAAGGGCATCATGACGCTCGTGTCCGCCGAGTCCCAGGCGGAACTGCTGGAGAGTCTCGCCGGGCATGCCCAGCACGGCTCCGCCGGAGGCTCGGCGGCGAACACGGTGACCGCCGTGGCCCACTTCGGCGGCAGCGCATTCTTCACCGGCAAGATCGGCAACGACATGCACGGCGCGCTCTACCGCGAGAGCCTCGCAGAGGCCGGGGTCGAGTTCGACATGACGCCAGCGAACACAGGCCCCACCGGTGCCTGCGTCATCCTCGTCACACCGGACGGCGAGCGCACGATGCGGACGAGCCTCGGCGCGGCCTCCACACTGGAGCCGGGCGACATCGCCTCCGGCGCGCTCCGGTCCAGCCGCATCGTCTACGTGGAGGGCTATCTGCTGAGCACTCCCTCATGCGCGGAAGCTGCCGAGTGCGCCATGGCCGTTGCATCCGAGGCAGAGGTGCAGGTCGCGCTCAGCCTCTCCGATCCGGCCATCGCGGCAATCTTCATCGACGAGTTCCGGCGCGTCACCCGGCAGTACATCGACATCCTCTTCTGCAACGAACACGAGGCAGAGATATACGGGGGAAGCGGCTCGCGGGAGCAGCGGCTGCGGGCGGTTGGCGCTGATGCCCCGCTGGTGTTCATGACCTGCGGAGCGGACGGCGCTCTGGTCTTCGACGATGGCGCCATCACGCACGTGCCGGGATACGTTGTGCCTGTCGTGGACACCACTGGAGCAGGCGACGTCTTCGCCGCAGGCGCGCTCTACGGGCTCACGCATGGCCTGAACCCCACCGATGCTGGTAAGCTCGGCGCGTTCGCATCCGCGAAGGTCGTAACCGATTTCGGCGCGCGGTTGCGCGAGCCATTGCACGAGACGCTGGAAGCCATTCTCAACGGAGCCCATCCGCTCGGTTGACCAGAGAGGAGACACGGACAATGACCACCGATCGCCACCAGAAGGCTGCATGGGCGCAGACGCACGACGTGCCGGAGCAGTGGGAAGAGCAGCAGTTCGTTGACAACTGGGTCACGCGCGACGATGGCAGACAGGACCAGCGCGGGCCGATGATTCAGGCAGCGGTGGATGCCGCGCCCTTCCCCACAGACCAGGCCATCCGCGCGCTGGACGTCGGATCGGGCTACGGCCTGCTCTCCGGCCACCTGCTGGCGAAGTTCCCCAACGCCCACGTCACGCTGCAGGACATATCCGAGCCGATGTTCGGCCACGCGAAGGAGCGCCTCGCGGCGTACGCGGACCGCACGGCCTACGTCAAGAGCGATTTCTCACAGCGCGACTGGGCGTCCGGGCTCGGCGGACCGTTCGATTTCGTGATGTCCGCCATCGCGATCCACAACATGTACGACGACGGCCTCATCGCCAGCATCTACAAGGACATCCACGACATCATCGCCGACGGCGGCATGTTCGCAAACCTGGACTACGCCGCACAGGCGGGCGGAGTGGACATGCACGTCCAGTGGCTGAAGGAAGCCGGCTTCCCCACCGTCGAAGCGGTCGAGATCAACGACCGCACCGTCCTCCTGAAGGCCTCTCGCTAACCCCCCTCGTCATTCCCGCGAAGGCGGGAATCCAGGGTGGCCATCAGGCCACGCGGTGGGGTCGGGCGAGGCGGGGTGTTCTCTCAGGCGGCTCAGCCCCAGAGCCGCTCGGAGGCGATGGCTGCCCCTTCCGCCTGCGCCTCCAACTTGCGGAAGACAATGTCCGGGTCCATCTTCCCGAAGCCCGCGAACGTCCCGAAACCGCAGTCCGAACCCGCCAGCACGCGCTCGCGCCCCACGATGGCGGCGAATGTCTCGATGCGCTGCGCAACCAGCTCCGGGTGCTCCACAAAGTTGCTCGTTGAGTCGAGCACGCCGGGGATGAGCACCTTGTCATCCGGCACTTTGGCATCCCGCCACTCCTTCCATTCATGGGAGTGGCGGGGGTTCGACGCCTCGAACAGGATGGCGGACGGCTTGGCCCGCAGCACGATGGGCATGATCTTCGACACCGCGATGTCGTAGTCGTGCGGCCCCTCGTAGTTGCCCCAGCAGACGTGCAGCCGCACCGACTCCGCGGGCACGTTCTCCAGCGCTCCGTTCAGCACCTCGATGTGATGCTCGGCGCGCCGGAGGAACTCCTCCTCGCTCAACCCCTGGAAGCCGGTGTGGAAGGCCATCGCCAGGTCGGGGCAGTCCACCTGCAGCACGAACCCCGCATTCACGATGGCCTCGTACTCCTCCTGCATCGCCGCCCCCAGCGCCTCGATATACGCCTCGTGCGTCGGGTAGTAGGCATTCGGCATGAACACGGAGGCCACACCCGGAGAGGACGAGGTCATGAACGCCTCGGTCACTCCCACGTCTTCGACCGCCGCCCGGAAGTTCTCGAGGTCCTTCCGCAGCGGCTCCCGGTCCTTCACCTCCACCGGCGCGACGCACTGAGGGCGGCGCATCGGCTGGTCGCCAGTCATGCGCAGCATCTTCGCGCGGAAGCCGGGATAGGGGGCAACGTCCAGATTAGGACGGCGCTCGCTGTCCCCCGCGAACCCGGTGAGCCGGTCCTTGGCATAGGTGGAGTAGGCAACCTTGCTCATCTCGCCATCGCTGACGACATCCACCCCGGCGGCGTGTTGCCGTGCGACGATGTCCGCCACCCCTTGCCGCACGAGCGCATCCAGCTCCTCGGCGTCGTACGGCTCCTCGCGCTCCTTGTTCAGAAGCAGCGCGGCAACATCGTCCGGCCGCGGGAGGCTGCCGACGTGGGTCGTGAGGATGCGGTCTGTGGAAAGTTTCATGGATGTGCTCCGGGGAAGGGTGAACCGGATTATAGCCGCGCTCCTATAATCGCGGCATGGCCGGACAACAGAGCATCGAAATACGTGTGGCCTCCAATGACGGCGACATGCAGGGCGCGTTCGCCGTGCGGCACGAGGTTTTCATCGTCGAGCAGGGAGTGCCGCCAGAGCTGGAGCGCGACGACGCGGACGACAGTGCCGTGCACGTTGTTGCAAGCGACGGAGCGGCGGTCATCGGCACGGCGCGGCTGACGCGGGATGGCGAGGCACGGATAGGGCGTGTGGCAGTGCTGTCCGCGTGGCGGCGGCGCGGTATCGCGGGGTTGTTGCTCGCGGCGCTGGAATCCGAGGCACGCAGGCTCGGGATAGCGGAGGTGAGCCTGCACTCACAGACGTATGTGCAGGCGCTTTACGAGCGGCATGGGTATGCGGTTACCGGGGCAGGTTTCGTTGAGGCTGGGATAGACCATGTGCCGATGGCGAAGCGGCTCGATCAGCCTACGACGTGACAAGCTACGAGGGGGCGTGGACCGGTTTCGGACGGGGCGGCTGCTTGAGTACGAACGACCCTCGGACGTCGCGCAGGCTGAGGGCGCCGCTCTCCAGCATTGCGCCGCGTATGCCGGGGCGGTGACGCGATCGGACGTCCACGGCGATGAGCGCGTAGCCCGAGGCTAGCAGCGCCTCGTATTCGGCGGCATGCTCGTCATCGAGGCCTTCCTCGCCAGCGGACATGGCTCCGATCCAGGAGCCGAAGGCCGCTCCGAACTTCCAGACCGTCGCGGCCAGCAGGATCTTCACGTTGATGTCCATCGGGTAGACGAGCAGTGCGATGAGCGACGGCACTTCGATGATGAGCGAGCCCCAGATGCCCCACTTTATCGCCGCTCGCAGCATGCTCTCGCCACGGCGCGCGAGACGCGGGGGCGCAGGACCGTCATCCGGCAGCACGTAGGTGACACCCGTGCGGTCGCCGAAGCCTGCCTCTTCCAGCAACTGCTCGGCGGCGACGGCAGCCGTGCGGTGCTCGAATATGCCAACGACGGCGGTCATGCGACCGGCTCCCTCGCTTTCAGCGCGCTGTCGAAGAAGCCGATGAGCTTCGGCCAGGAGTCGGCGGAAATCTCCGGGTCGTACCGCACCGGGTTGTAGGGGTCGTTGAAGGCGTGCTGGCCGTTGGGGTAACGGTGGAAGGTGAACGGCTTGCCTTCCGCACGGAGGGCGGTCTCCAGCTTGTCCACATCGGGCGGCGCAGGGTTCGCGTCGAGGTCGCCAAAGAAGCCGATCAGCGCGCAGTCGAGCTCCGCGGTGAGGCTGAGGGGAACAGGGCCGTCGCCCCAAGGCAGGTCGACGTCCACGCCGTAGAAGTCGGCGCAGGCAGCGAACTCGTTCGTCCGCACCGCGAGCATGTAGGCGATGCGCCCACCGATGCAGAAACCGGTGACGCCGAACGGGCCGGACACATCAGGCAAGGCGCGCAGGCACTCCAGCCCGGCGAGCATGTCCTGCAGCAGTTCGTCGTCGCGGAGGCTGTCCTTCAGTGGCATGGCGACCTCGCGACGCACAGGGTCCTCGAAGGCATAGCCCGTCAGCTGTTCGTTCGTCACGTCAGAACGGTGGAAGAGGTAGGGCACGATGGCGGCGTAGCCCGCCTCGGCGAGTCCGTCGCACTTCTCGCGCACGAACCGGTCCACGCCGAATACGTGCATCGCGACGACGACGCCGGGGTGCGGGCCGGGAGCGTCCGGCAGAGCGAGGTATGCGTCCACCGGCTTGCCGTCAACGTCTATCTTCACCCACTCGGATGCCATCGCCTTCCTCCTTCGTGCGCGGGTCAGTTCTCGTCGCTGATGACGAGTGCGCTCTTACCCTTGATCTGGCGGGACTCCTGGTAGCGGTGGGCCTCGGCGGCTTCGGCGAGCGGCCACGTTCGGTCTATGGTGGGTTTGAGTTTGCCCTCGGCGAACCAGCCGAGGATCATCTCAAAGTCCTCTCGCGGCGTTTGTCCGCCGCCCGCGCCCATTATCGATACGCCGTTGCGGTAGAGGTCGGCCACAGGGAAGGCGGTCTCTCGTCCGCCAGCGCCACCGAACACCGAGAGCCGTCCGCCTCGTGCCAGGGCGGTGATGCCCTTCGCCAGGACCTCACCACCGATGCCGTCCACGATGACATCGACGCCGCGCCCATCGGTCAGGCGCTTCGCTTCAGCGACGAAGTCCTGCTCTGTGTAGTTGATGCCGTGGTCCATTCCGTACTGCGCTGCCCATTCGAGTTTCTCGGCGCTGCTGGCCGTGCCGAGCACAGTCATGCCCAACTGCTTCGCCAATTGGATGGCAGCGACGCCAACGCCGCTCGCAGCGGCCTGCACGAGAACCGTGCCTCCAGCCTCGCCGCCGCCGCGGACGCGGAGCGCTGACCAGGCCGTGGTGAAGATGATGGCGACGGTTGACGCCTCGATGAGGCTCAGGGTGTCCGGGACGGCATATATGGAGCGTTCCGGTACGGCAACATACTCCGCGTAGGAGTAGGGGGGCTGCCGCACGATGACACGATCGCCAACATTCACCGACGCGACGTCCTTGCCCACCTCTGCGACGATACCCGCGCCCTCTATGCCGAGCATCGCGGGGAACTCCACCACCTGCCCCATGCGCCCAGCGCGCCGCGATACTTCCGCGGGGTTGACGCCGGAAGCCGCGAGCCGTACGAGTACGTCTCCGTCGCCGGGTTCGGGGTCGGGGGCCTCTTCGAGGTGGAGCACCTCGGGGCCACCGAGTTCGTGGTATCGCACGGCCTTCATCTGTTCACCCTCCTACGCAATGCGATTATCCGCTTGGGGAGCACGGCAGGCAAACCCGCCTGTCGCCGGTCACGAGATGGCGTTGATGCCGGTGAGGTGGCGCCCCAGGATGAGCTGGTGCATGTGCTGCGTGCCCTCGTAGGTGTGCACCGTCTCGAGGTTCATCGCGTGGCGCATGGGAGGGAAGTCGTCGGTGATGCCCGCTGCGCCGAGCAGGTCGCGGGAGGTGCGGGCGATCTCCAGCGCGGCGAGGGTGTTGCTGTACTTCGCCATGCTGACGTGCGACCAGTGCAGCGTCCCCGCAGCCTTCAACCGTCCGAGTTGCAGTGCGAGCAACTGCGCCTTGGAGAGCGACGTGGCCATGTCCGCGAGTTTCTGCTGCACGAGTTGGAACGACGCCAGTGGACGCCCGAACTGCTCCCGTTCCTTCGTGTACTCGATGGCGGTGTGCAGGCAGTCCGCGGCGGCGCCGCAGACCCCCCAGACGATGCTGTAGCGCGCCGCGTTGAGGCACGCCAGGGCCGAGCCGAGGCCGCGCGTGCCGGGGAGCAGCGCGTCTTCTCCCACACGTACGTCCTCCAGGAAGAGCGCGCTGGTGACGCTCATACGCATGGAGAGCTTGTTGTGGATGTCTTCCCTGCGAACACCCGGTAGTGTCGTATCCACCAGGAAGCCTCGTATCGCATCGCCCAGTTTGGCCCATACCACCACGACATCGGCGATTCCGGCATTCGTGATCCACATCTTGCTGCCGTTGAGCGTGAAACCGTCCGAGGTCTCGACGGCGTGCGTTTCCATTCCGCCGGGGTCGGAGCCGTGGTCGGCCTCGGTGAGGCCGAATGCGCCCAGGGTGCGGCCCGCGGCCATGTCCGGCAGGTAACGCTCGCGATGTTCCTCGGTGCCGAATTCGTAGATGGCAGTCATCGCCAGCGATGACTGCACGGACGCGAAGGAGCGGTAGCCGGAGTCGGCGCGCTCCAGCTCTTGCATGACAAGGCCGTAGGCGACGGGGCCGAGGCCGGCGCAGCCGTAGCCTTCCAGGTGCGCGCCGAAGAGGCCGAGGTCCCCCATGCGGGGGACGAGCTCCAGCGGAAACGTGCCTTCGCGGAAGTGCGGAATTACGGCGGGCATCGCCTCCGCCTCGACGAAGTCGCGGACGGTGTCGCGCACCTGGCGCTCGTCGCCGGTCAGTTGGGACTCGATGTCCAGTAGGTCTATACCACGATAGGGCTGCATACGGGAACCTCGCTACTTCAGCATCCGGGGAGTGATTCTAGCAAGCGCGGGGACCGGCTCGCCCTGTGCGATCAAGGATGCCAACCTGCCAGAGTTCTGGCACTCTTGATCCGTGTTCCACGAGTAAACCGTCCGCGCCGTCTGGCATCCTTGAGATCCTTGATCGGGGCGTTTCCGTGGCCGTGGCCTGCTTCCCGGACGCCAGAGCATCAAGAATCTCAAGAGTGCCAATGTTTTCAAATCTTCGGGGAGCGAACAAGGTGGCCAACGCCGTCCGAATCTGGCCACCTTGTTGTCCACCGTACGAGTAAACCGGGCGCTCAATCTGGCCACCTTGGCCACCTTGTGATGCTGGCAGCAAGGCCGTGGCCTGCTTCCCGTGAAAAACGAACAAGGTGTCCAATGAATTCAAAAGTTGGGCCGGAATCCTGGATCCCGTTGAGGGCTGGGGCCCCAGCTCAGGGGCGCAGTTGGCGGACAGTGTGAGACGCCGAGTCATGCAACCAGCGTAGCGGACGCAGGGGCGGCCGGGGAAGGGGCAGATGTCACAACATCAGCATCTGCACGCCAGGCAAGGTTCCTGCCTCCGCAGGAACGACGGATGCTATTCCCGGGAACGACGGAAGGAGCGGGCAAAGAAGAAGCCCTCCGGGGACCGGAGGGCTTCTAAGTGTCGCCTATGGGTCGTGTGGCTTACGAGGCGCAGTGGTCAGGAACGCCCTGCTTGCCCTTCTCAGTCTCGATGTCCGCGGTCAGCTCGGCGATCTTCGCGTCGAGCGTGGCCTCGTAGGAGGGGTAGAACGCGGTCGCGAGCGCCCAGGCAGCGTCCGAGACGTTGACCGGTTTCTCCCCGAGACCCTCGTCCCTGTCAGCCTGGACGAGCCCAAGCTCCGTCTCCAGGGCGGCGAGGTTCGCCGCGATAGCGACACGGTCGCTGACGCGGCAGAAGGCCAGCGGCGTGCTCGTGATGACATCGAACGAGCCGGGGTCGATAACGCTGAGCGTACGCATGCGCTCAACGTCGCCGTCGCCGGGGCCGATGCCGGAGCGCTGGCGGGTGAACCGGCCGAGCGTCCAGACGGTTGTCCAAGCGCCCTGGTCGTTGGCGACGAGGGTGTTGTTGGCACTCTTGTTGCTCACGTAGTTCGTGATGTCGGAAGGAGTGCCAGGGCCATCGTTGATGACGAGGATGACCTCCTGCCCGGGAGCGTAACCCGAGCCCCAGATGCGGACCTTCACACCAGACGAGCGGGAGCCCAACTGGTGGTTGACGACCACGTCTCCTGTGACGACGTTTTCGACACCGGAGATGTGTCCATCTGCAGACGCCCTCGGGGTGAGGATGGCGTTGCCCGCCACAAGGCCGAGCAGCAGCCCCGCGGCAATAAGCGTGAGAACCACGGCCCGGGGGTGAGTTGCGATTACCTTAGTCACGATTACCTCCTGTGGACCTAACGCTTACTTCGAGCAGAAGTTCGGAACTTCCGCGGGTTCCGCGCCTTCTTCAAGATCATCATTCCGTTCGTGGTTGCAGAGCCCGAGAGGCGCACTTGCGAGACTGTCGTAGGTTTCGCCGTCCACCGCCCACAGAGTGCTCAGGCGCTCTTCGTTCCCTTCACCAGCGCCCACGTTCGTACGGGTGAAGCGGCCGATCCGCCAACTCGTTGCGAACGCGCCGTCGTCGTTGACGATGAGCGGCCACACGCTGCCTCCGCCGTCCCGGCGGTTCCCAGGCGCGCACTCACCCTCGTCGTCCAAGCGACAGTTGCTGATGATGTAGAGGGCGCCCTGGTAGTCATCCAGGAGAAGCACCACTTCTCTGCCTGGCGTGAAGCCAGAGCCACGAATCCAGACTTCTTCAGACGACCGGCTTGTACCGGCTACGAAGTTCACTTCGTTCGTAGAGAGCGCGATGCTCTCGGTGCCTGTGACGTGCCCGTCTGCCCGTACGCCCTGGTATGCCGAAAGGGCAATGGCGAGCGCCAGACCTGCGATGAGACCGGCCGCGATCAAGATGGTCGCTGACCGCCTGGTAACTGTTGTCGTAACACCTGTCACTGAGTCCTCCTGCTCAACGAAAGCTTACTGAAGCCCTGCCTGCTCACTACGATGAGCAGTGGCTGGGTACTGCGGCGGCCTCTGCGCCTTCCGCGAGGTCGTCATTGCGCGTCAGGTTGCAGAGCGCCAGCGGAGCGGTGGCAAGTTCGTCGAACGAGCCTGCGTCCACTACGCGGACCGATTGCATACCCTCGCCGCCGACGCCTGTACGGGTGAAGCGGCCGAACGTCCACTTGAAGCCGAATGCGCCGTCGTCATTGGCAGCGACGTCGACGCTCGAGAGAGCGCCAATGTCCGTAGCGACGCCGCGCTGGTCAGCGATCAGAACGAGAACGCTCTGGCCGGGGTTGAAGCCGGAACCGTAGACCCACACGGCGGTGGAAGAACTGCGATTCCCCGGCTCGAAGTCTGCTTCGTTCGGGGTTACGACGAGCGTCTCCCCGCCGGTGACGTGACTATCGGCGCGCGCGCCTTCGTTCGTGTAGAGCGCCGCCGCGAGGGCGAGCCCCACCAGAGCGGCAGCGGCCAATGTAACCAATGCGAACCGCGGCGACAGTAGTGAATGCGTTCGAGTCACGGCTTTCCTCCTTCAACCCGATGCTCACGGCCAAACAACTCGTGCGTGCCGCGAGTGCGGCGCAGAGGCTATAAGGGTTTGCCGCTGCGTGTCAAGCGTTCCGCAATCATACCCGATTCTTGCTTTGCAGGGAATGCGCAACCCATCACATCGTCAGAGACACTTTGAGCGCGCCTCCGCTGGGTTCGTGCGCCAATTCAAAGGCGTCGCCCACGCGCTCCAGCGGCAGCGTGTGGGTGACGTAGGGAGACATATCGATCTCTCCCTCGGCTATGAGTCGAAGCGCCTGCCGGAACGACACCAAGCCAGGTTCGTCCTGAGCGCCGAAAATCGTGCGGACGTCAAGCCGTTTGAGGAAGTAGGTGCCAAGGTCAAAGGGGACATGATCGAAACCAGTGGGCAGGCCGAAAACGTGCACATGCCCCTCCGCTTTCGCCATCCGCACTGCCTGGTCCAGGGTCTCGTGTCCGCCCACGGCGTCCACAACCACCTCGGCCCCCTGCCCGTCCGTCAATTGCAGCACGGCGTCCACCGCGGCATCGCCGGTCACGTCCAGCGCATCGTCCGCGCCGAGCGCCACGCCCGCCGCACGCCGGTCGTCGTTGGGCTCGACGGTAATGATCCGCTCCGCACCGAGGCGCCGGAGGTAGAAGTCGTGGAAGAGGCCGGCGCTTCCCTGCCCGATGACGACGGCGGTCTTGCCCGCCATCTCGGGCAGCTTGCGCGAGGCGAATATGACGGTGCCCAACTGCTGGGCCATCATCAGTTCCGCGAGGGGCCGACCTTCAGGCAACTCGATGATGAAGTGCGGCGATACCGCCTGGTACTCGGCGAAGTTGCGCGCCTCCCAGATGTTCGGCACGGTGAGGACAAGCGCGCCTTCGGCCAACCCTGTGGCGCCGGGGTCCACGATGGTGCCCACGCCCTCGTGCCCCGGTTCGCCCGGCTCCATCGGGTACTTGTTGCGCGGCCAGCCGTGGTAGACGTAGTGCAGGTCCGTCCCGCAGATGGAGGCCATGTGCATGCGCACGAGCGCCTTCTGGCCGTCCGATTCCGGCGCGGGGACCTCATCGCAGACGATATCCCGCAGACCTCTGAGGATGGCGGCTCGCATCATGGGCATGGTTCCGGCTCCGGCTTCTCTCGAATGGCTGCCTAGCCTATCAGGCTGCGCACTGGTATGATGGAGGGCACGATGGTCAGCGACCCCGAACTCATCGTCTACACCCGCCCCGACTGCACGTATTCGGATGCGCTGCTCCACGACCTCAAGAAGGACGGAGTGGAGTACCGGGAGATCGACCTGGAAGAGCATCCCGAACACGTCGAGGAGTTGGAGCGGCTTACCGGCGGAGAGCGGGTGACCCCGGTGATGGTGGAGGGAAGCCTCATCATCGTGGGGTATCATGGGATCGGCTGAGCGTTCTGACCGCCCCGGTGGAGCCGGGGCAAGCTACCGCGGCCCGGTGGTGTAGCCTGGTTTAACACACCGCCCTGTCAAGGCGGAGATCGCCGGTTCAAATCCGGTCCGGGTCGCCAGCGGCAGCAGTAAAAGAAAGCCCCCGCGCAGATTGCGCGGGGGCTTCTTGTTTGTCATTCCGAGCGGAGTGCAGCGGAGTCGAGGAATCTCTCGGGCGCACCCCGCTGTACACGAACGTTCCCAGAGAGATGTTTCGGCTGCGCTCAACATGACAGGGGCACAGCGGACCACCCGGCTACTGGCTGGGGTCCTTCACCTTGCGGAGGTAGGGCTTCACCGTCTCCCATCCGTCCGGGAAAAGCTCCTTGGCGGCCTCGTTGTCGACGGCCGGGAGGATGATTACATCCTCGCCCTTGTTCCAGTTCGCGGGGGTTGCCACCTTGTGGCCGGCGGTGAGCTGGCAGGAGTCCAGGACGCGCAGGAGTTCGTCGAAGTTGCGCCCCGTGCTCATGGGGTAGGTGAGGTTCATCTTGATCTTCTTGTCGGGTCCGACGAGGAAGACGGTGCGCACCGTCTGGTTCGTCGCCGCGGTGCGGTTCTCTCCGGGCTCCTCTTCAGCGGGGAGCATGTCGTAGAGCTTGGCGACGTTGAGCTGGTCGTCGGCGATGATGGGGAAGTTGAGGGCGGTGCCGCCGATGTCCTCGATGTCGGCTGCCCATCGCTGGTGGTCCTCGACCTTGTCGACGCTGAGGCCGATGACCTTGCAGTTGCGCTTGGCGAACTCGTCGTTGAGGCTGGCGACGTAGCCGAGTTCGGTCGCGCAGACGGGGGTGAAGTCCTTGGGGTGGGAGAAGAGGACGGCCCAGCCGTCGCCGGCCCATTCGTGGAAGTTGACGGTGCCGGAGCTTGTCTCGGCGGTGAAGTCGGGGGCAGTGTCGTTGATGCGTAGCGCCATGATGTGCGTCTCCTTGTAATCACCCGCGGGGGTTCGCCACCACGGGGTTCAGTCTCTCGCGGTTGCGTCTTGGCTCTCTCCGTTGGGCTTCAACATAAGCACATTCTGTCTCACTCTCCTTGGCACAGAGTTCGATGAAGGTTGGCTCCCGCGGTAGGACTCGAACCTACGGCCAATCGGTTAACAGCCGACCGCTCTACCACTGAGCTACGCGGGAACGCGCGCGCTATCGTAGCGCGAAGCTATTGTAGCAAACGGCGAGCGTCACGAGGCAAAGGGGGAAGCAAGCACCGGCCAGGAACGAGCGTCGCCTATGCTATAGTAGGCATGCGCACCGGCCCACATGGCCGGGCAGCGCGCAGTCGTGGGGATATAGCTCAACTGGGAGAGCGCCGCGTTCGCAATGCGGAGGTTGGGGGTTCGAGTCCCCCTATCTCCACCACGCGTTACTGATTTCATAACTCGTCGGCTGAGGGCGACCTCCGCGACGTCTGCCCCGTCGATGTCGTTGTCCGGCGGCGTGGGGATGGTGTAGTGGATGACGGCTCTCCCGGGCCGAACCGCGATCTCCTTGACGAACGACCTGATGAACGCCTTTGTCTCGGTCAACTCGCTCTCCATCAGGAAGTCGCTCATCTCCCTCGCGTAGGCCGCGATCCGCTCCACGTCCTGCACGCTGGCCCTGCGGAGGGCGAGGATGGAACGCGCCTCGTCTGCCGCCTGCTCCAGCCGCTCCTGGTTGTCCAGGTGGTGGCGGATGCGCGGGAGAATCTCCTCGGTGGTGAGGTCCGTCTTCTCGACGAGTTCCCAGAGCCGGTCCATGCGCCTGCGGATGTCGGCGAGCTCGGCATCGGCAGCCTCGACGCGCTCCTGCTGCTCCCTGATGACAGAGTCCATCTCCTGGTTGACCATCTTGACGAGATCGCGCATGTTGGACTCGGTGAGGATGTGCTGCCTGATCTGGTCGACGACGAGACGCTCGAAGCGCTTGGCGTTGAGTCGTGGTGTCGTGCACTCGCCGCTGCCGCGCTTGAGGAGGGAATGGCAGACGTAGTAGGTGTATCGTCCACCCTTGGCCTCTGCTGCGGAGAGTGCATTGCCGCAGGTCTGGCAGGTGAGGATGCCGCTGAGGAGGTAGGGGCTCGCGGTGCGGCGGGGGTGGGTGACCTTAGGGGCCTTGGATTTGAGCAGCCGCTGCACCTTCTTGAACTCCCGCGGGGAGACGATGGCGGGGAAGGCGTTCTCGACGCGGACGGGAGGCGTGTTGTCCTTGGCGGTGGTTCCCCAGACGAGCGTTCCCGTGTATGCCTCGTTGCCGAGCATGCGGTGGACAGTGGTCTTCATCCACCGCTTGCCGTCGGGGGAGGGAACGCCGTCAGTGTTGAGGGACTTGGTGATGTCGAGGATGCTCGTGCCGCTGAGGGCCATGCTGAAGATGCGCCTGATGACGGCATCGCGGGGTGGATCGAGTTCGAGGACGGGGCGCTTCTTCACTCCGTCCTGGACGTGGACCTTCCGATAGCCGTAGGGGGCCTGGGGTGCGACCCAGAAGCCGCGTGATGCGGACTCGCGCATCCCTCGGACAACCTCTTGGGCAAGATTCTCGCTGTAGAACTCATCGACGGACTCGATGATGGCCTCCATGAGCTTGCCGGTGGGGGTGTCGTCGGCGTGCTCGGTGATGGAGACGACGCGTATGCCCTTCTTGCGGAGCATGGACTTGAAGGCGACGGCGTGTTCGCGCTTGCGGGTGAAGCGGGAGAATTTCCAGACGAGGATGACGTTGAATGAAGCATGGGTGCTGCTGCCCTCGTCGATCATGCGCCGGAACTGCGGTCTGTCTGCGACGCGTCCGCTCTCGGCCTCGTCGACGTATTCGCGGACGATGGCGTAGTTGTTCTTCTGCGCGTAGTCGCGGAGTGCTCGGAGCTGTGCGGCGACGGAGAGGTCGACGTCCTGCCTGTCGCTGGAGACGCGGGCATAGACGGCTGCGGGTGTGTAGGTGTTCTTCGCGTTCATGGCTGTACCTCTTGTCGTTCTCTCTTAGAGTCTGCCCTTATCGGGCTGTCCCCATGGCAGCCACAGCCGCCACACGCCTACTGTGGCTTATCCGCGCCGCCCCCGTCAACGGGTGCGTGTCACGCGCCAACGTCCACACCTCGTGGCGTACGCCATGTCGGGTGAATCAAACCAGCAGTTGAACGCAAGCCACTTCAAAGCGGCATATGGCCGATGAGATTCGTGTGGCCTCTGGGCCTCACGGCACTGAACCGTAGTAGCGGTCGATGATTTCGTCAGCGATAGCCGCTTCCTTAGGAGAAGCGCCCTCCACGAAGGCAGCCCTGACCTGACACAGCCCCGCGTGTGTGCCGGAACATGCCCAGTCTAATTCATTGGCGTTGTTCAGGTAGAGGCGCGCAAATCCTTCCCTGAATGCCTGATCTCCTAACCCCTTGTACAGGGCTAGGAATAGCTGTTTGCCAAACGGGTAGTGGCATCCCTCATCGAGCATCACAATAAGATCGGTTTCTTCGTATACTCGTTCCCACTCCGCAATATTCGCGTATCTCTCGCATCTCGAGGGGACGCTCACAGGCCCCAGAGCATCTCCACCCAAGGTCACAGCATCCAGGAATTGAGCGCCGCCCTCAATTATCCATAGAGGCCAATTAGACACTCTCCAGTACGCATGTGCCGCTTCGTGAGTAATAGCATTTTAGTATTCTCCATCTGCTATGACAATGATTCCATCACCGGCGTAAAATCCTGCGTATTCGATGATGTCGGCAACGATCATGACGACGAAGGACTCCGGATACGGCACGCCCATGAACTCCTCTTGCGTCCTGAGCGCATGTTCCAAGATATCCATGAAGCGCACCGGCGCCTTGTCCGTTGCGTCAGGCCAGATGACCGTTGCTGGAACCTCACCCGCAAGAGGGAGATCGATCGAGCGCCTGACGACCGTCGTCTGATCGGGAGTCAAGATGGTGTCAATGAGTTCCCGCTTGTCAGCAATCTCCCGCTCAGTGGCCTCAAACTCTTCGTAGGCCGGCAGGACGAGACGTAGGATTGTTACAACGTCGGTCCATTCGTCGGTTACCCCGTCACGCAACGAGGGATGGGCGAGCACGTGCTGGATGGTGGCTGGCTCAAGCCAACCCAAGGACTCCAACGCTACGGCATCTCGATCGTTGATCGTCTTCATGAACGGCATCTCGAGGATCTGACGCCCTGTCGCCTCATCCTTTTCATAGCCATGACTCAGCCACCAAAGTGCTCTGCTCTCCTCCGGCGAAGCACGTCCTTTGCCATCCATGGCGCATCCAATAGTTGGGAATCGAAACTCAGGACCTGTATGAATTTCGATTCTGATGTGCCCTCGGAAAAACATCCAGGCTCGGACGGAAGGATCTCTGGCGTGTAGTTCTCTCCGCAAAGGGATTGGTGCTTGTCAAAACATGCCTGCGTCGGGTAGACATTCCCTGTGCTCTCGACATGGTAATGATAGATGTCCTCATCAAACGTACACTCAATGTCAAGTGTGTAGGCATCATGCAACTTCAGGCTGGCGCCATAGAAGCGGGAGTTCTCGAACGTGGTGTGAGGATACTGTTCCATCAGTGCCGTTAGCTCGTGCCAGGAGCCATCGGCATCCGAGTAGTAGAACTGTCCCCTTGGGATAGGGGTAGGCGTGGGCGTCGGTGTGCGGGTGGGTGTGGCGGTTACCGTGGGGGTAGCGGTCGGGGTGGAGGTGGGTGTAAACGTAGGCGTGGGCGTCGCAGTTGCCGTGGGCGCAGGCGTAGATGTCGGCACAAGGAGAGGCGATACCGTGGGGAGCAGTACCGGCTTTGCGGTAGGCGATGGGGTGGCGGTCGGAGCCTGTGCTGTCGCCGTCGCCGCGATTGCTGCATCAACCGTTGCCTGGATGTCCGGCGTGGCGGTTGGAGCCGGAGAGGCGCAGGCGACAAGGAGCCCGCCGACTGACAGCAGAATCCCCATCCATGTGGTCGAGCCACCGAAGCAGCAGCTTGAGGTGGGAGTGTTCTTCTCGTTCATGGGGGTCGTGTCCTTCCTGGTCGTGTGTTCGCTCTGTGGCTGCACGGAAACCAACTCAGCAGAGCCATCCCGCCTGCGCTTGGGAATATCGGGGAACTCCGATCACTGAACCTTAGCAGCAATGAACTGAGCGGGAGATACTGGCCGCGCTGGCGAGTCTCTCCAACCTCGGAGAGCTCCACCTCTCAGGGAACCGATTCATAGGGTGCATACCCGAGGGGTTGCGCGATGTTCCGGCGAACGACTTCGCTCAACTTGACCTACCCTTCTGTGGCCTTTAGTCCGCGCGGCCGTCCCCGACACAGCTCGCAGATGCGCTCTGGCGTGGGAAGGCGGCCGAGCATGCGGTACTCCTCGTGGACAACGTGGACCGCCATGTCCAGCGCATGGAGCTCCGGTGCGCACTCGATACCGACGTGAAAGCCCGGGCCGGGCACGCGGGCGCAGTTGCACTAGGAGCGGCTGCGCTCGCGGATACGGGCTGCTGTCTCCCTCGACCACGCCCATGTAGCCGCGAACGTCATCGAGGTTGAGATCCTTCGTTCCTATCCCGCGGCGGCGCGGACGCCGCCTCTCACTGTTCCGCCTCGTCGGGTTCAACCACCTCACCTCTCTGATTATCGTTCGCATCAGGATAACCGCTTGCGTGCACCTGCTCCGTGCGGGGGAAGCACCCCACCCGGGTCCATTGACGCCACGAAGAGGCGCGAGCAACGATGCTATAGTCTCTGCCCGTGGGGCGGCTGCGGAGACTGGCCGCCCGTTATGAGAGGTGAAGGGTATGCCCACGTTCAGCATGCTATCGATCGCAGAGGCCCGCGCGAGGAGCGCGACTGGCAAGCGCGCTGCGCTGCTCCAGGAGTACGTCGGCTACATCGAGCGCGTCGCTCTCGGCGAGGCGGGCAAGCTTGAGGCCGGGGAGGGCGAGACGACGCAGGCGATCCGGCGCAGGCTGAACGCGGCCGCCGAGGTGTTGGGAAAGAACCTGGAGTTTCGCCGGACGGACACTGCGGTCTACTTCTGGTCGTCGGAAGGACGCCGGCGGGGGAGGCCGCGTAAGAAGCCGGTTGAGTAGAATTGCGATCCTCGTGTGAGGAAGATGAGAGGCAGTCGTTGGCCACGACCAGAACTTCACTGGCATCGCCGTGTCACCGTGAGCCACGCCCCGTGCACGTCAGCTACTCATGTAGGAGGGCGCCATGGTCGACCCGCAACAGCTGCACACAATAATCCGGTCTGGAGTTCATGCCGTGCACCGGTCGCAGCCAGATGTTCATCCTCTCCTGTACCGCCGTCTCGCGGATGAGGGTGAAGCGATGACTCGTCAGGGACACAGATGATACTGGTAATCCTCCTAGGTGCACCGGTGGCCGCCATGGCGGTGTTCTCCCTCGTGGTGGTGTATCTGTCGCCCCTGTGGGTCATTGCGAGCCTGATGTTCGCTCCATTCGCTGGCTGGATGTACGAGCGGGCGGCCACGGCAGCCGGAGTGTGGCAGGACCGTCGCACACTGCGGCGGTCTGGGATGATTGCCGGTGCGTTGCTCGTCGTTCCGTGGGTCTACATGATGAGAGACCTCGAAAGGCAGCGCACTGGCTCGTGGGTATTCCACCTGCAGGCCGTCTATCTCCTGTGGTTGTTGGGGCCGACCGTCTTCTTCTTCTTCATCTTTCGCAGCCAGGGGCACTTTGACGCTGCTGAGGCAGGAACCAATCCCCGCGTGGCTTGGTATCCGCGCCCTGCAGCCTCGTGTCTCTCCTGCGCGTGTCCAGCACGCCACAGGTGCGATTGCTCCCCGACCGGCCTTGGAGCCTGCTCAGACCTTACGCATGAGCGAACTTCTGGATGGTGGTCGCCATCCCGTTGTCCGTATTTGTCTAATTTGCGCAGGAAACAAGGCCCTTCTCTGGCTAGAGCCTGATGGGATGGGCACGTATCTCGAATGTGATGTGAAGGGAGTATCCTATGGGGCCAAATCGCCGTGTTGGAGCACCGTACGGCAGAGCGCATCGCCGTAGTTGGGGAGACGGCCGGGCACGGGTGGCAATGCAGGTGCACCTCCTGCGAATACGGCCTAAGCACCGGACCGCGCCATGAAGGCCGGAGAGAGTGAGATGACAAGTTCAGTGGAAGCCGCTCTCTGGGCACTCAGCGACGCCCCCGATTTGAAACGGTTGGAAGACCTCCTCGGGGAGTTCAACCTGTTCGACGTGCTTCAGATCGGGCACATGGAACTCCAGCACTCGTGGTTAATCTCATGGCTACTCGATCCCAGCGGCTCACACGATCTGGGTGACGCGTTTCTACGAGACTTCCTCGCACAGGCCACCGCAGCAGCAGAGGAACGCGGTATCTCAGTGCCTTCACCCCGCGGTGGCGTCGAATGGCGATTTGCCGACATCGAAATAGCGAGGGAACGCCACTACATCGACATCCTAGTCCTCAGTGAGGCAGACGCTCTCGCCTGCATCATAGAAAACAAGATATTCAGCGATGAGATTCCGGGGCAACTCCGCCGATATCTGGAAACTGTCAAGGCCACCTACCCCAGTCTCAGACCGTTTCCGATTTTCCTGACGCCGGACGGCAGAAAGCCGCTGGAACAGTGTGACCAGGCGGACTACGTGCCGTTCGGCTACGGGCAAGTGGCCGACGTCATTGAAGGGTTGGTGCAAGCGCAAGGATCAACCATCAGCGTGTCCGTACGCAGTTTCCTAGAGCAATACACCAAGACCATACGGAGGTTTGTGTTGGACACCCCAAGCGACATCGACGAACTTGCAATGCGAGTCTACAACCAACATCGCGAAGCTATAGACCAAATCATCGCCTCAAAATCAAGGACCTTTGCTGTTGATTGGACAATCATCGACCATGCCGTCGAGGAACATGCACCTTCTCTGGGCCATGATTACCATTCCAAAACTTACCACCGGTTCTTTGCTCATGAACTTGAAAACATAGCAGAACTGTTGGAAGTCAAGGATGGCAAGTCTTGGACTCGTTCAGGGCGCATGCTTCTATTCGAATTCAAGGACTGGAGTTCACTGTGGCTTGATTTGGTAGTAGGCCCATGCAAAGAAGACGTGCGCCAACGCCTGTATAGAGTTGCACACGAAACAGGGCATCCGTTCCATGCTCCTCCTAAGGGTGGTGAATACTCGCCCATCTACCGGAGGCCTATGCTCCAAAAGAGTGAAGAGCAATCTGATCCAGACTTAACCAGATTAGAGATTGATCAGGCAATCCAAGAATTCTTCGAGCACGACTTCTGGCCGCTCGTGAACGGAATCCGCGCGGAGTTCGGGTTGGAGCCCGTCTCACCCGAAGGTGCCTAGGTCTTGCCAGAACACAGAACGAGGAATGGCGATGAGCAAGCAACCACCGGAGGAACAGCAGGAAGCGCAGACAAGGTGTGGACCCCGTAGCCCTGCTGGTGCTGTCGCTGATGCTCCTGTTTCGGATGCGGACTGATGCTGACCATATCGAGCACGTCCGCAGGCAATACCGGGGATACCGTTGCTGACGTGGTGGGAGCGGTGGTTGACACCTCGGGGCGGTGCTGCTATATCGGGCGGTGAAACGCCTCTACTGGTAGGAGATGGCTGCTGAGGAGCTGGAGAGGAGGCCAACTCTTAGGCTACAGGAGGATTATCCCTCTGGCACCGGTTGGGGTGTGGAAAAGGGACACGGACATGCAACGGGCAATCGCCACGGGTCGAAGATGACATCGCCCCGTAGCGCATGGAGAGAAGCCAGATGACAGAGGACATCCTATCCTGCCTTCGCCAACACGGGGTACGACACAAACCGGGTAACCTTCTGCGGTGCAAGGACACTGACACCGGCTTTGACGGCACCTACCTCAATCCAGGCCGCAATCCGCGCTGTATCACCCTCAATTGCAACCCGAATGACGCTAGGTTCCAACCGAACCGAGAGTATCTTCAGTTGGCAGAATCCTGCCCCGACTTATGGCGTATCCGAAATCCCGGCAAGTGGGGCAAGCCGAAATACAGACACTACAAGTACGACCTCTACCCCGCGCTTGGCAAGGAGTGCGAAGCTCTCAAGCACTTCGCCGATTACATGTGCCGGTGCAGCGCGGCCCCCAGCGGCCCGTAGAGCCCCCTGACGCCCTGACCACCGCCACGGTATGCACAAGGGGGCAATCGGTTAAGCGTGAATCCTGCAGCGTGAAGGGAGGAGTCATACTCACGCGGGTATCCTAGCGGCATTCGCACTCTGGTGCGGAATTCCAAGACAACGTCATCTCGGGAATCGTCAAGCGCCAGCTCGCTGAGGAACCACAGGCGTCAGGGGCAGTTGGCTGATGGGCCGCCCGAAGCCTACTCCACACCGGCGCGCCCGGCACCGGCGCTACGTCCCTAATCGTGCGGCGGGTCGGGACGGTGGCGGAACCTTCACGACGCATGTGCTGACCATCTTGTCGTGCAGCGCCTGCGCGTCCCGGTCCCAAAGTGGCCAGAGGTAGTTGGCCACGGAGAGCAACCCCGACGTCATGCTGCCCACCGTCCCGATGATGATTCCCTTGACCAGGACGGTGCGCAGCCAAAAGTTGTAGGCCCAGCTGACGGGGCTGCCATCGACGCGCACCACCTGCGTTCCCATCACCCGCTTCCCGACGCTCCTCCCGTCGCAGTAGCTCAGGGAAACGAATGTCAGGATGGCCAGACTCAAGAGCATCCCGACGAGCGGGAACAGGGCGAATACCAGCCCGTTATTCGTGACCAGGCCAAACCCGATCCCGACGCCCACGACCAGCGGCGAGAGAGCTACCGTCCAGACGATCACGTCGATGATCTCCGCAGCGAACCGTGAGAGCCATTCCGCCTTCTCCAGCATCCCGGCAGCGCTGCCACTGTCCATCGTTCCCTCCCTCTCCCGAACCCGCTCCCAGCGTAGCACACCCGCTTGTTGCGGGATGGTGGCCGGACCTTGATGTCACGGCTGCACGGGCCAGTACCCTGCTACTGGGAACGCCTCGTCTTCGCCGGGCCAAGGCGGCATTCCACGACCCGCACCTCGCTGCCACGCTTCCTCCACACCTGGCCCATGCCCTCAAGGAAGTACCAGACCTCCTCGACCGTCCTGTGGGCGACGGGTGTCGACACCTCTCCCGGACCAAGGCTGCAGTGGACCATGCTTCCCCTGCTCGTCTCTGACAGCAGCCGAATCTCCGAACCGTCTGGGGCGAGCGCGTCACGGTTCCTGGCAAGCTCCTTGTAGTCGAGTTCCTGTCTCATGCCTGGTGGACCCGTTTCCGTGTGAACCATACAACACCAACGGGTCGCTGCCAGTGCCCGGAGGTTCGCGGTTCGAGACCGATGTTGGGAGCGTGGGGGTACCGCGTGTTGCTGGGGCGCCGTCGGAGTGTCAGCGCACACCGTCGATGGCCGGGGTTGGACGTTGGACACCGTCGGTGACGATGACCGGGGGCAGGACACGCGCATGACGTGGACGGAAACCTCGGCAAGGACGACATTCGCGAGGTTGAGGTGGTAATCGCATGGCCGGACGTTGGCGGCGACCGGCAACCAGATGAGGACCGCGACAGGAGCGCGATCGTGGTTCGGCTCCACGACGGACACGCGGGCAGCCTCGTCCACGGCCATGCCGAATCCGCCAAAGTGTCGCAATCGTGTACGTGGATATGGGGTTGGCAATATAGGAGAAGCAGCGTTGCGGCAAGGCTCACGGCCCAGTTCCTCATCGATAACCCTTGCCCCACGAAATCAGGAGTGCAGCGTCAAGGGTGCTTCCAAGAGAACGCCGATTTCTGGGAGGTCGTGGGCGTCATTCAGTGGCACTTGGTTCAGACCGGAGCAGTCCGCCGATCTCTACGAGCTCATCATCAGCAGACACCGCGTCTCCAGCTTCATCATCACCTCCAACGGCGCCGTCGAGGAGTGGCTAAGCCTCTTCGAGGATCCCATCCTCGGCAACAGCGCCCTCGACCGCCTCGCCAACGCCAGCTACCAGATCGTCATCGAAGGCCACAGCTACCGCGAGCGGCTCTCGTCGCACTGTGCCATCTCGGCCCCGAAGGGGGTGTTTGACCCGTCATCTACGACCTGATACAAGTCCCCATCACTGGTGCCCGAGGTGGCCTAATGACTGTGGCAACAAACAAACAAACAAACAGACGACTGGCCTAATGACCCTGGCGAACAGAATGACATGATAGCCAGCATTCTAGGACGTAGAAGACGAGACCCTAGCTTCAGACCGCTCCGATCTTTCGGGCAATCGTAAGTTGTGAGTCCTTATAGAGCGGGCTCAGGTGTCGTGAATGCCATTGGGAGGAGACCTCGACAATGACTGACTCAAGCAACCTAGATAACGACCGCAAGTTGCGGGAGAAGCTGTCAGTCGTCGACAAGCCGCGCACATTCGAGGAGTTCACGTTCCTCGTGGTGCGTGCCACATGCAAACTGTTCTATTTGCTTGAGGGAGCGGAACGCGTTGCGGACCTGCATCCTGACATCTGGGCTACGCGACCCTCGACGCCGGCTTTCGCGGCGCAGTCCTGGATGCCAGTTCGACTCTCGTACGAATACCATGCGACTAACCATCTCATTTGGGAGTACGGTTCAAGCGGCCAGTTCGCGCAACTCGCCTACGTCGGCTGGATGGCGGAGATAGACGGTGCCTGGGAAAGATATCGAACTGCAAAGCCGTTTGGCGACCCAGGTGGTCTGTCAAAGCACGGCATGGAGATGACCTTGATGGGGGAGTTCCATGCTATCCGCAATGACCTGATCAAGCATGGTGCGGTGACGCAAGCTAGGACTGCTCGCTGTAAGCAGCTTCGATGGTTCCGTGGGAAAGGCCAGAAGATGCACTTGCAACCACACCATGTGATTGACTTTCTGCACAAACTTGGGGTGTGGTACGGTCACGATGCGCTCCGTGTAGACGGTGTGGAATCCGTTAGGTGGCGCTATATGCCGGAATTAAAGAGCGTATCAATGTATGTTGTCTCCCATCGTGCAGAAGTTGAGGAGCAGGACGGGAAATGGCTTCTATTGCTCAGCGTAGCGTTTGCGGATGGAATATGCGGTTGCTATGCAATCGAGACTGCCGCAACTAGGAATGAGTTGCTGGGACGAAGGGACGATCTGATCGCCGCTGAACCGGATTCAGCAGGCCTGCGTCTTGCCAACGGTGAGTTGCTCGAGTTGATGGGTTTCTACCAAAGGGCAAAGGAGGACTTAGTGGCAGATAATGTCAACCACCTGTGGTCACCTCCCATGCGGTTCCGAAGTTGAACGGAACGATTGGCGGGACATAGTCGACAACAGCCTGGGATACACCCTGACCAGCGTCGATATCTTTTTTCGAGAGATCACAAGCAATCAGTTACTATTCGAAGTCAGAAGTCACCATTCGGGTGCAGGCTCTGGTCGGCGTGCGCCCAGCACACTGACCGGTTCTCCACGTCTGCTGTGAGCGCACGGTCCTGACAGAACTGGCCGCAGCTTCTCGCTCCGCCGCCTCTGTCCCAGGTCGACGCGCAACGGATCACCCGGGTAGGGCTGTGTCTCATGTCCGTTGTGGAACCGGGCCTCGCATCGAAGGGGCTCCGGTTGGCTCCGCATGTCTCTCGCCACGGCCGCTCCGCGTTCCAACTGCGTTGCGGATCACTCTCGGTCCTCAGCCGGGTTGTCGGAGTGCTGCTCTCCAGAGGCTGCGGTGGGCAGTGACGCCTTCCGCCGGAGGTAAGCGCGCACGGCGAGCCTCGCGAGGATGCGCAGCCCCTGCTCGGTCAGTTCCCGCGCCTCGGCGCCGACCTCGGGGCGGACATCGACCTCGACGACCCCTGCCTCAGGGACATCCTGAGCGAGCCGTCGTCGTCTGTTCTCTCTCCTAACGCCTCTCATGTCCCGCAGTCGCAGCGGCGGTTGGGCGGGGCGCTGGCTGCCCTCCCTGCGCTCGACGAGTTCCCTGTCGTGGTTGACGTGGGCGAGGCCGCCGCCGTCCTGCGCGAGGGCGATGCTGCTCGCGGGGATCGCGGCCAGCGCCGCCAGCAGCAGCGCAAACGCCAGCGGCAGGAGCCTCACCAATCTGAATCTCTTTCGCATCGCGGTCCCGTTCACCTCCGTGCGTTCTGCCGCGCCCCGGTGAGCCGCAGCGGCAACGTGAAAGAGTGTGAACGATCGAACGCCGAAAAAAGACCTCCTGCGAGCCCTCCCCTGACAAGCCCCTCCCTCGTAGCACCCCGCACGTATGCGGGGGCTTTCAGGGCCTTCTCTTTTCAGCCCATTCCGTGATGTATTTGGGGTGTACAGGGATCTGAAGTTGTGTCGAAAGGGCGGATGGGGGTCGTGGGCAAGGCCGTGGTCTATCGGAGGGAGGGATCGCGTCAGTGGAGCAGTGAACACTTTTCGAAAGGGCGGGTTCCATATGTGAATGACATCGCCAGAGGTGAGGAATGACATTTCGCACACCCGCCGGGAGACAGTCGCGGTACATCAGCCACGAGTGAATCGGTACTTTTTGCACCGGGGTTCGAGAGGGGGCGGAACCGGGGCGAGAAACCGGGTCGGAACTGCCGACGCACAGCGAGGGAGGATGAGCGATGAAGACGACTGAACACGGTATCGAGAGCAGCGGAGACGTCGAGGACGTCTACCACCTGCGGCTCATGGCACTGCTGCGTGAGCTGGTGCTCACGCGCGGGCACAAGGGCGCGGCGCGGCTGCTGGAGGTCGATCCGCAGACCGTGGCCGAGAGCGCAAAGACGGGGCAGCTGTCGCGGCGGGTGCGCCACGCCCCGGAGCGGGCGCTGCAGGAGGGCGTCGGATCGGCGGCGGAGCGTCAGCGGGAGCGCAACGAGGCGCTGGAGGCGCGGGTCGATGGATTGGAACAGGGCCATGACGCGCTGGAGAAGGAGCAGGACGAGCTGGGCAAGGAGCTGCGAAGACGGCTGGCTGCCATCGAGGGCCAGGTCGCGGCACCGCGGAGGGACGACTCCCGGGGGACTGGGGCCGGTCCTCAGCCGGAGGGTTTCGGTATGTCGGAGAGTAGTGCGTCGAGCCAAGTCAGGAAGCCCACACCGCAGTCGAGGATGCGAAGGGAGCACCCCGACCTCGTGACCCGCGAGCCTGCCGATGACGACGAGGAGGTGTTCGGGGACGCCTGGCCGCTGATCGTCGAGTGGCGGACGCTGAAGAACACGCACCCCAACAAAGGCAAGGGACTCGCATGGCTGGCTGAGAAGGAACGACTTCTGGTGGTGGAGCTGGCGCTGCTCGAAACCCACGGCATGACGCTGCCGCCGGAGAAGCGGCCACTGCGCGGCTTCGACCGCGACGGGCAGACCACGGGGCGTTGGAAGGCGCTCTTCGCGCGCCGCAGGGAGCGGGCCAAGCTGGAGCGGCAGCGTTGGATGCGGCGGGCGCTCACTTTCGGGCTGTGGTGGGATTGAATCGTGTCGGGGGTTGTGCGTGGTTCCTGGAAGAAAGATGTGAACTTTTGTTGAACTGGATATGAATCGGATTGAACGATCTGGGCTGAGACAAGCGAAGGGACTTCACACAGGGTTTCAAGCCCGCTGATAATGACTGCGTTGTCTGGCTTTTCCAGGGTTTCCCGCCATAGCAAACCTGGGTGCGTGATCCCTGTTGCACGGGCTTGACCGGAACGGTCGCCCAAGCGGGAATGCTGGTGCTGCGGAGTCGACGTTGGTCTTCTGCAATCAGAACTTTGGCAGGGGGGTGCTGCAGGCCCTCTTTTTTCGGCTCCGGCTCTGTCACAATGGGGAGATGTGCGGCTTTCTCCGAGGTTTCCGACCACAGAACCTCGGGGCTGTCCCTGAGCCCGGGCCTGACCGGGAGCTCTACCAATAGCAAGGGGCGGTTGGTGGGGGGCGGTGTGAGGCGGGTCAGCCGAGGAGGCGCCTTCCGCTGGCTGCATCCCATCCGTGCTGCCGTGCTGGAAGAGGACCGTGCGAGCGATGGAAGAACGGAGACGTGCGCGTGAAGAGGCATCGGCTGACGAGAGAACAGGAGGAGCTGCGGTTGAGCGGGCTGCGGATACTGGCCCGTCTCATCGCGCGCCGCTGCCTTGCGGACCTGCCGCCCGGCGTCGACCAGGGGTCGACGGGTCCTGACGGCGACGGCACCCCCGATGTGGAGGCTGCACGAGAGGAGGAACTGGCGTGAACCGCAGACGGGCATCTTCGCGGGTGAAGCTCAACCCCCACCGCGTGTGGGAGCTGCAGAACCGTCGGCACCTGAGCCAGAACGAACTGGCGGCGATGGTGGGCACGTCGTCGGGCTACCTCTCCCAGCTGATGTGCGGGACGCGCAGCCCTTCGGCGGGGCTGCGCAGGCGGCTCGTGGACGCGCTGGGCGTCGCCGACTTCGATGACCTATTCCTACTGGAGGCCGTCGAGGAATGAAGCGCAGCGCACGAAGCCCGGCTCGTCCCTACCTGGACAGCGCGTTCCTGCCGGAGGACTTCCCTGAAGCTCTGTGGAGCCTCAAGGAGGGCGAGCGGTCTGACGTGGGACAAAGTCGCCGACGTGCTTGGCGTGGACCCACGGCAGTTGCAGCGGTGGCGCGACGGGACGAAACCGAGCGGGGACGGGCTGTACGCGCTGCTCCAGCTGGCCGCCCAGGTCTCCGGCGGCGGCGAGATGATCCTGAGGAGACACATCCTGCAGCCGGAGCCAGCCGGCGTCAGCGCCGGCCTCAGCGGCGTGAGGGGATAGGCCCATGGGAATTCAGCGCCAGAGACACAGGCGGGCGGAGTGGCGCCTTCCCGAGGACTTCCCCGAGCGGATCACACGGTTCCAGCAGGCGAGTGGTCTGCCCACGAGGGCGCTTGCGAGTCTCCTGGGTGTCAGCCCTTACCGGCTGCGGTGTTGGAAGCAAGGGAGAGACGACCCCAATCCCGCCCACCTGTTCGCGGTGCTGACGGTCGCCGGTGTGATGGGACTGCGGGACGGCATCCTGATGCGTCCCGATCTGGACCTGCCCGGAGGGATCGACGTTAAGGGTCTGCGGCGGCGTGGTGCGCGGGAAGGAGGAGGGGACGCTGCTCTCGGAAAGCGGACCCCGACGCCGGACTGCCGCCCACCGGGATGGAGCGGGCATGCCCGGTCGCGGGCGGCGCCACGGTGCTGCTGATGGACTCCTCCGAACTCCAGCCGTACCGGGAGGCGGGCTGCCGAGGGCAGAGCGGGGCAGGTGCCCAGACCGAGGTCGGGTCGTACCGGACCTCGACGCACTCAGATGCTGCCACGGAAGAGCGCGGGCTCGTGATCCCCAATAGTCGTGAACCTTACGCAGTTCCTCCCGCCAGCACTCGAGGCTGGTCCGGGCATCCGAGCAACCCCCAAGGCTCTTGGCCATGCCGAGGAACCCATCCCCGAGCGCTCCCGTGTCCTTCCGCACCACCACTGCGGTGAGCAGGGGGCTTCCTGCACGGTCTTCGTCGGCGACGACCTTCCCCGATAGCTTCCCCAGAGCGCGATGCGCCCACCCCACCTCATCGGCGACTTTTGAATAGGCGATGGTCTCACCTGCCGCGGCCACGCGCCGGAGTCGGCGTTCAACGACCGGCCGGGCTTGCTCTTCGTTCATGCGTCCCCCTCTCGGGGATTCTCATGCACGTGAGCGCCACCCTTCAACCATGGCGCTGGCGGGGAACCGGGGCACGGCGGCGGCATGGCTGCCCTCGTATCCATTCGCGGGACACCGTGATCCGGGCGGAACCGCGCCGAGGCTCGTTGCGGAGCGGACTCAGGGCGAACGGAACACGTGCGTCCACTCCATCACGCCGGGGGCGAACCACGCGCACCCGAGCGGGCCCTCGCGCTCCAGCTGAAGGCGATGGGAGACCATGAGCGGCACGTGCACGCCGGAGCGCGTCATCTCGCTGTCTGCGATGCGCAGGAAGTGGAGCGCGGCGAGGTCGTCGTCGAAGACGACGAGGACGGCGGGCTGGGCGCCGTGGTCTTCGAAGGGACGGGCCGATGCGAAGTAGCGCAGATAGGGAGCGAGGCGGGCGGCCATGGTGACGGGCCGGACGGCGCGGCGCTCCCACTCCAGGAAGAAGGGCCGCACCGCATCGCCCCGGCGGAGGACGCCGAATGCGTCGGGCTGGACGGAGTGGAGTTTGCCCCGGTGGCGGAAGTAGCGGGAGGCCCTGCGCGGCGGGTCGACCTGGACGACATCCCAGCCGGTGACGTGTGCCTGCCGGGCGAGCGCGGCGATGAAGGAGTGGACGGCTTCGGTGTGCTGGAGGTTGCGGAGGAGCTGTCGGGTCCGCGCTCCGGAGACGTTGCGCCAGGTGAGCGGCTCATCGGGATCGATGGGAGCCGGGCTCCAGCGCTGCCGCGCCGCGCCGACGGACGCGCGGTCCGCGCGTGCGAGCCCGGCGAGAGCCCTGTCGGTTGCGGCGAGACGCCGCTGTCGCTCGACGGGGGTGTCCTGGACGAGGCCGAGTTGCGCGAGCCGTCCGATGATCTCGGAGAGCCTGGAGCGCTTCAGCCCCAGGATGCCGCCGAGGTGCGCGGGGCTGAGCCATGGCCAGTCGGCGATGAGCCCGAGTGCGCGCTTCTCGACGGGCTTGAGGAGGGCAGGCAGCAGCCGGTCCGTGCCGGCATCCCTCTCGATGTCACCACCGGGGAGAGAGGCCCGCGCGGAAGGCTGCTCGGACGGCCACTTCTCCGGCGGGCCGGTGCGATCGAGCGCGCTGCGGAGGTCGAGGAGGGCCGTCCCCGTCGATGCGCGCCAGACGGGCGTCTCGGGTCCTGCGACGGCGGCGGCGCGCTCGAGTGCGAGGTATGCGATGAACGGGGCGTCCCTGAGCAGTCTGCGCGTCTGCCTGAGCCGGACCTCGTCGGGCATGAGCAGGAGGAGGGCAGCGGGCTTCGGCACGCCGCGCAGCCTCCAGAGCCGCTTGGCGAAGCCGGTGCGGTCGGTTGCAGTGCCTTGGCGGACGACGGCGGCGACGCGCCCGTCGGGCAGGGTGATGGCGGCGTCCAGCGGCGCTGCGCGGTAGAGGCGCAGTTTGAGGGGGAAGGCGAGGTCGGAGAGGGCGGATGCGAGCCGGTAGACGACGGCCACGGCATCGAGTCGCTCCAGGAGCAGGCGGAGCCGCTGCGCCGAGACTGGGCGGCTGCGGAGCAGCGCATCGAGTCCGACGCCGTCCTCGCGCGCGAGGACGCGGAGTCCCTCGGCGGTGAGGTGGTGTCGGCGCGTCGGCGGGATCAGGTCGGACGCGTGGGGAACGGACTCGGCGAGCCCCTGGCGTTCGAGGGACTCGACGGCATAGTAGACGGCGCTCGCCGACAAGCCGGAGAGGGCTGTGGCCTCCAGCCGGTCGACGAGGGGCGCGTGCGAGAGGAGCCGGAGAGCTTGGAGCTCGGAGGGTCTCACCCCACCTGCTCCCGGTCGCGCACGGGGCCTGCGGTGGAGGGTGAGGATCTCGAGTGCCTGGTGCGGCTGCGCTCCCGGCTGTTGCGGGCCTTCTTGCCGCCGCCCTGCGGCCCGGGCGCGGGGTCGGAGGCCGCTTTGGTGTTCCTGATCGTGCGGGCCATCTCGCGGTAGCCGTCGTCGCGCGCCTGGGCGTCTTCGTAGAGGGCGCCGATCTCCTGCTCGCCGGTGAGGTAGGAGGCTGCCTCGTCGCGGATGCGTTCGGCGATGGCGGGATCGCCCTGCTCGGGCCTGTGGACCCTGATGGAGAAGGTGGAGGTCCGGTCGCCGTCCATGGATGTGCGGACGTAGCAGTTGTGGACGGGCAGGGAGACGATGTCCTCCTCGCTGACGCGGTCTCTGCCGAGCTCGTAGACGAGCTGGCGCGCATCAGAGCCTGCGGCCTGGAAGACGGCGAGACAGCCCACGTTGGCGAGGATGGTGTCGCGCATGGTGGGAGAGAGGTCGTCGAGCTTGGCGAGGCTCTGGGTGGCGAGGATGAACGAAGCGCCGAACTTGCCGAGCTCGGAGAGCATGGACTCGTAGTCGACGCCGGGGATGGACTGCATCTCGTCGACGACGACGAGCGCGCCGCGGCGACGGTCCCGCGGCAGGCTGCCCTGCTCGCGGATGACGGCATCGACGAGATTGAGGATGGACGCGCCGGTGAGCGCGGCGACGTCGCGGCCGACGACGCCCTGAGCGGTGGAGACGAGGAGGATGCCGCCGTCGAGGATCGTGCGCCGGATGTCGATGGTGGAGCGGGGCTGTCCGAGGATGGCGCGTGCGCGCATGGAGGACGCATAGTAGGCGAGGCGGGTCTGGACGGGAGCGAGGGCGTCGGCGCGGTATTCGTGGCGCCACCCCGAGAATTCCCGGTTCCACCACTCTCTCAGGTAGGGGTCGGTCACCCTGGTGAGGACGCCCTCGCGGAAGAGGTCGTCGGCGATGAGGGTGAGCCCGTCGATGATGGTGAACTGCTGCTCAGGGGCGGTCGCGGGATGCGCGTTCGCCTCGTGGAGGGTCTTGACGGTCTGCTCGAGGATGGACTGCATGCGCGGCCCCCAGTGCTCCCACAGGCCCCTCGCTATCCGCACCACCGCATCGGCGGTGCGGTCGCGGTCGGTGAAGACGCGGGTGTCGAGGATGTTGATGCCGACGGCGCCCCGCTCGTCGGCGAGGTCGATGAGGCGGACGTGGGGGATCACCTCCTCGGGCATGTGCTGCAGCAGGGCGTCGACGAGGTCGGCGTGCGGGTCGACGACGATGATGGCGTCGTCGTCGCTTCCTGCGGCCCTCTCTCGCAGCTTGTGGGTGATGACGTGATGCATGAGGGTGGACTTGCCCATCTGGGTGCGGGCGACATAGAAGTGGTGCTGGCGCCTGCCGCCGGGGAGGTGGACGGTCCTGGGCCTGCCCACAGTGGTCTCGCCCACGGGCACGCCGGAGCGGAGGCTCCCGGCCGGCGGCATCAGCACCCGGGCTCCCGACCGGTCCACGAGAGGCGAGTCGTCGCCGGGGGCCGGGGGATGCCAGAGGGCCGCGGCCTCGCGGACGCCGATGATGCTGCGCCCGCCGAGCAGTCCCCGCGGAGTGGGTGCGAGAGAGGCATCCAGGACCGGCGCGGGCCGGACCTTGCCGATGGCGAGGCAGGCACCGGAGGGATTGTTGTAGTGGCGGTAGGCGGCGGTGATCGGCCCGAGCAGCTCTCCTGCACGGCGCTGCGCGTCCTCCGCTCTCATGGCGGGCAGGATGGCGGTGACCTGGATATCGGCGTCGTAGGCGATGCGGGATATCTTCTCCTCGATGAGGGATGGCGGATAGAGACGGGGGCGCTTGAAGAAGCGGGCCTTGATGTAGCCGATGACCGCGAGGGCTGCGACGATGGCGAGACCCATGAGGACGGCCTTCCATGTCTCGTCGGCCTGCACCCAGTTGTAGGCCTGTAGCGCGAGGAATGCGCCCACGCCCAGGACGACCATGCCGAGGCCGCTCCCGGCCTGCGGCGTCCCGGCCTGCGGGGGCTGCGCCGGCGCTGCGGCGGGCCGCTCGTAGGCGAGGCGCTGATGATGGACGGCCCATTCGGGACCGAGAGAGCGCATGCGCATGCGGCTGACGACGCGCTCGCCGTCTTCGAGATCGGACAGCGAGCCGAGGACGCCGAGGAGGGGGTCGGAGCCGGGGTCGGCGAGGTCCCGGTCGCGGAAGGTGCGCAGGGGGACGTATTCAGGGCCTTCGGAGCGCAGGGTCATGGTCCAGGCCTGCTCGCCCTCGTCGATGCGCAGGGGATCTTCCTCCGGCGGGACCTCGCGGATGGGCGCCTGGGGGTAGTGGGCGCCGATCTGGCCGCGTATCACCCGCCCCTCGATGCAGCGCGCCATGACGGAGACGCCGTCGGCGCTGCCCGCGAGCTCGAGAGAGAAGGGTTCGGGGACGGCGATGGAGCCGAGGAGATTCTCGACGCCGAGGAAGGTGCGGTCGCCGCTGCGCGGAGGCGTGATCTCGAGGAGCACCGGGCCCCTATCGGCATCGTCGTAATTCCTGCTAAAGGGGTTCAGTCTCATATGGTTCTTTCCTTTCGTCGTGCCATTCGTGTGCATTGCGTGTCTCGGTGTTCGGCATCTCGTTGGTCATGTCGTGCCTCCGTTCGGCATTGTTGCTCGGCTCCTGCCGGGTGGATGCGTGCTATCGGCGCACCCCGACCATCAAGTGTGGGGGAAGCGGGGTGGGTCGCGTCAAGGCCTTGACGAGCAACGGGGCGGGTGTGATGTGATAGCCGTGTACAGAGATTCGACTTCTGTACGCAAGGTGAGGCTGTGTCGTGGGCAAGGCCGTGGCCTATCGGACGGGGCATCGCGCTCGTTATCTGCGAGCACTTCGGCTCCGGGGCTCCTGCCACTCCGGGTGGACAGCGCCACTCGGAGAAGTGGACAGAATGTCAGTGAGATGCCGACGAACGGCTCGGAGGTGAGTGGACAATGTCACTCGGGGAAGTGGACAGAATGTCAGTGAGCGAGGAGCAGGACACCGACGACCACGGCCTGGACTCGGGATCGAGCCGGAGCGTGGAGGAGCTGCGAGAAGAGCGGCTGCTGGCGCTGCTGCGCGACCTCGTCGGGACCGAGGGCGGCGAGAAGGCGGCGGCGGTGCTGGGGGTCAGCTACCGCACGGTATCGCGGGCGGTGGAATCGGACAGGCTCACCCCGCGCATGGCCGTGGCGCTGGAGCGACTGCTGCTGTTGGGAGGCGGGTCGGCGGCTGCGCGTGAGCGTGAGCGGATGGATGCGCTGGAGCGGCGGTCCGGGGAACTGGCCGATGGGCTGCGCGAAGCCGTGGCTGCGGAGATCGCGGCAGTCAGGGCAGAACAGGAGGAGCAGGCTGAGGCCATGCGGCTGGTGGAGTGGCGTGTGGCAGCGCTGGAAGCGGTGCGGCAGGGCAGCGACGCGGCCTCAGGGTCGGCAACCGGTGGCGGGCAGGCGGGGCAGCCGGGGGACCGGCCCCGGTACGTGCCGCCGAAGAGATACCCCCAGGTGGTGACGAAGGAGGCGGAGGAAGGCGAGGAGCTCGTGTACGGGGAGGCTGCGGCGGTGATCGTCGAGTGGCGCAGGACGTATGCCGAGATGATGCGGCTGGAGAAGTCCGGCCCCCCGCTGCGGAACAACGCGGTGAACGAGCGGAGATTGGAGCTGGAGGTAGCGCTGATCGAGGAGCACGGGCTGACGCTGCCGCCTTCGCGGTACCCGTGGAGCCAGCACGAGCGGCAGGACCAGCTGTGGAACCGGCGTCAGCTGCAGCGGCTGAACCGGAGGGAGCGCGGCCGGCTGCTGCGCCGGAAGTGGCTGCTCAGGGCGCTGACCCTGGGGTTCTGGTGGGAGTAGGACACTGCTGCTGCGCGAAACCTGCTGCATCGCTGCATTGTCGTTGCGAGCGATGTGCGGGGCGAGGGCGGGAAAGCCTTGATTGGGTCGGATGTCCAGCTGGATACTGAGCCTGTTGTTGGCTTCCCAGCGCTTCGCCATTGAGAACGCTGGAGGGTTTGCATCCCGGCCCTGGCTGACCAGAAGGGATTGAGCGCTGCTCTCCCGATGGTGGACCCAAAAGGGACGAACCGCTGACCCCGTTGCGGGATACGGCTGGAGGGATGGAGCGCTGCTCTCCCCAGGCCGCATCGAAGACGGGACACCGGGCAGGCATCCTTACAAGCCTCGCCTCTCACAAGCGCCGGAGCGGGAGTGATGCCTTGGCGTGGTGCCTCGCGTGCGCGGCGTAGACCGCTGCCGATGCTGAGCCTCTACCCACGCACCCGTCTGCCGCAGGTACCGCAGGCTGGTTCGTGACGTTGGCGCGGCGACTGGGCTTCCCCACCGTAGCGTCCCGGTAGCCTGCAAGCGCCCTGCCGCCCGGCTTGCCTTCGCTAGGGTGGTGATGGAGTGCCCGCCCCCAGCTCCCCTAGATCGGCACCCCACCGCCGGCGGCGAGGATACTTACCATAGCTCCGTCCGCGTCTCTCGCGGCGCGGGCGGAGACGTGCTAGGTTGTGCGGCGCGTCGGGTGCCTCGGACCTCCCTCGGGCGACCCCGGCGCGTACCTGACGGCGGCGCTGGCAGCGGCATTGCCAGCGCCGTCGTCGCGTGTCTGGCGCGGCGTCTGCCTCGGCCACGCCCACCTCCCCCCCCCTAATCACAGGCCGGTTCCTCACTGGAGGGTTCCGCGCGTCTCTCGCCCACGGTCTCCGCACGTTCGATTCGCGCGCGAGCCGGGCACCCATCTCCCACAACGTCCGTCTCCGCCTAGGCATCCACACCGGAGGCGACGTCTGTCCGTTCACCAACCAGCCATTCCGCAAGCCCGACGCCACGGATGCCCGCGTGGGGCAGCAACGCCAAGGAGGTGCAGATGCACTGATCGGACCCACTGAGCTGCCGCCCAGGATGCGGCGGCCACCACGCAAGGGTTCCCACTGAGGAACGTCAGGGATAGCGAGAGGCCGGGGAGATTTGCCCCTCCCCGGCCTCTCTGCTCCTGCGCGACAGAGGCGACGAACGGCCCGGCGCAACAGGAGGTACGACCCATGCTAGCACGACACGCATCGGACCCACGAGGACTCCATGACCATGCCCCGGGCTTCGCTCCCCGGCAGTGCGGGGAGGTGTAGCCATGGCCACCTACCTCATCCAGAGCACCCGCCAGCTCCAGCTGGCGCTCCGCGACGTCCACAGCGCCCGCATGGGCACCGTCTCATGGCAGGCTGCAGCCGAACGGCTCGCATCCGCCGTCCGCGGGAGCGTGAACAAGCACCGTGAGCGCCCCGGCATGGGCCGCAGGCCCGTGCGCCTGCTCAACCGCGACGTCTTCTTCACCGCATCCGAGCACCTGCAGCTCACCCAGCGCGCCCTCAGCCGCAGCATCGGCCTCGCCGAGGACACCCTCGGCAAGATCGTCTCCCACCAGCGGGGAGCATCCCAACAGACCATCGATGCGCTCAGCACTGCCCTCGGGGTCTCCCCCGACGAGCTCTTCTTCGCCAGCGCGTACCGCGCGGGAGGTGCGGCATGACCACGTACCCGGTTACCTACTTCAAGACGACGGGGGACAGCTCGTTCATCCAGCGTACCCCCAGGCCCGCGCAGCCCTGCTGGCGCAGGCAGGACAGCGACCGCATCAACCGCATGGACGACCGCGAGCTCTTCGAGCGTATCGCGGCGGCCATGCGGCGCACGGGAGGTGGGGCATGACCTTGCCGAAGGCGCGCTACGCGCCGCACGTCCAAGAGCACGTGCGGGACGAGCTCCAGCACATCTCCGCGCCCCTGGTGGTCCAGGTGGCGTGGTCGACCCAGCGGCAGCGCTGGGTCTGGTTCGAGTACCTCGACGAGATCGAGGACCTGATCGAGCAGCCGCTCTACGGCACGGTGGAGATACGCGACCCCACGGTGGACGGAGTCCTGACCGTGCACGAGGGCGGCACGGCCTACGGACAGCTCTCGCGCAAGCGCAGGTCGCAGACGGAGGTCGTTATGTCCATCGAGGAGCTGTCCGACTACCGCGAGCTGCTGCGGCTCGTCACCGAGCCCATCGACTGGCGGGGTTCGGCCGAGGGCTCGCGGCGCTGGCGGGCCATCGCCAAGCGGGCCATACGCGGCTACTTCTACGAGAGGGAGCCAGCATGATGGTCTACGCATCCCTCGGCCTCGTCGTCCGCCACCGGGACGATGGGGACGAGGAACGCTGCCTGTGCGGTGCGCCTCGGGGTCATCCAACCGCCAGGTGGGCGTGCACCGCCTGCTCGAGCCTTACGGCGCGCATCATCGCGCAGAGGAGAGCATCACGGGAGGAACCGCCCACGTCGCCCTGGCGCGCGTGGCGGTACCGCCAGGACGACGCAGACCGCGGCTCCTTCCCCGAAGAAGCTGCCGCACCGGCGAGCGTCCAACTGCGCCTCGCGCTGGGCGCTTCGCCTGGCTGAAGCAGGCACATCGTCCCGTTCCAACCCAAGACTCCTGCGGACGAACAGGACGACGCCTTCGACAAGGAGACGGACTAAACGTTCGCATCGCATCCAGCAAACAACACGACGAGAGGGTGCCCCCCACGGGCACTCCCCAGGAACCGCCTTCGGGCGCACCCTCTTCCTCCGTGCTGCGCATGGAGGGGTGGCGTGCCCGTGCGCCATCTCCCCACCGGATACCGGCGCAGGCGGCTTCTCCTGAAGCCCGTGGGGGAACATCCTCACGGCTCCCAAGGAGAAGACCCCCATAAACCTGGCAGGATTCATCGACACCTTCAGGGACTCCATCGCCCAGCGGGTGGTGGAGTCGTACCCGCCCCTCTACCGGCCGTCCGAGCAGGCCGTCCACCTTCCCCCGCTCCTGCGCAACCCGCTCGGCGCGCAGGCGGATGCCATACGCGGCGCAGCCCTCTCTCTCAGCGCCAACCAGGGCACGACCGTCGTCGGCGAGATGGGCACCGGAAAAACGTACATTGCGGCGAGCGCAGCGCACGCGGCGGGCTTCAGGCGCGTGCTGGTGCTCTGCCCGCCGCACCTCGTCCGGAAGTGGAAGCGCGAGGTCGAGGAGACGGTGCCCGGCGCACGCGCCGCCATCGTCGGCTCCATCACCGACCTCGAACGCCTCCGCCTCCTCCCCGGCTCCGCTCCCCTCTTCGCGGTCATGTCCCGCGAGCGCGCGAAGCTCTCCTACCGGTGGCAGCCCGCCGTCAACGAGCGGTGGGCCGTGGCGAGCGGGAGGCTCGTGCGCGACGAGGTGACGGGCGACCCCTTCCGCATCCCCTGCTGCCCGGCCTGCGGCGAGCAGGTGCTCGACAAGGAGGGTGTGCCCCTCTCCCTGAAGGACCTCTCCCGGAGGCGGCGCGTCTGCGACGTGTGCAACTCCCCGCTCTGGCAGGCCGACAACGCCGGTCCCCGCCGCTATCCGCTGGCCGACTACGTCAAGCACCGGATGCGGGGCTTCTTCGACCTCTTTGTCGGTGACGAATGCCATGAATATAAGGGAAGAGGCTCGGCCCAGGGCATCGCCGCAGGCGTGCTCGCAGAGTCGTGCGGCCGGTCGCTCACGCTCTCCGGCACGCTGATGGGCGGCTATGCCAGCACCCTCTTCCACCTCCTCTACCGGTTCTCCCCGGAGATCCGCACCGAGTTCAAGCACGCGGAGGAGGGGCGCTGGATCGACCGCTACGGCTTCACCGAGGAGACGGTCTACAAGCAGGGCGAGGACGCCCCGGTCGAGGACGGGCGCAACAGCCGGAGGCGCCGCTACCGCAAAGTGGTGCGCGAGCGTCCCGGCCTTGCCCCATCGGCGCTCTTCCACCTGATCGGCAACTCGATCTTCCTGCGGCTCTCGGACGTGGCATCCGGCCTGCCTCCCTACGAGGAACGGGTGCTGCTCTCGACCATGGACTCCGATCCAGACTACACGGGGTTCTCTCAGCGATCGGCCTATGACACGCTCTACGGGGCGCTGAAGCAGGCGCTGGGCGCGGCGCTTGCGACGGGCTCCAAGCGGCTGCTGGCCACCTACCTGCAGACGCTGCTCGCCTACCCGGACGGCTGCACGCGCGGCGAGACGGTCTTCGACCCCGCGACGGGCTTCCCCATCGCCGGGGTGCCCCCGCTGTCGGAGGAGCGGTTGTATCCCAAGGAGAAGGCGCTGGTCGACCTCGTGGCGGCCGAGCGCCTGGAGGGGCGCCGGGTGCTGGTGTACGCGACGCACACCGGCACGCGGGACATCACCGAGCGGATGGAGAACATGCTCACCCGGCACGGGTTCAGAGTGGCGGTGATGAAGGCCGATGCGGTCGCGCCTGAGCGGCGCGAGGCGTGGGTCGCCGAGCAGGTTCAGAAGGGGCTCGATGTGCTCATCTGCCACCCCAGGCTGGTGCAGACCGGGCTCGACCTGATCGAGTTCCCGACGATCTGCTGGTACGAGACCGACTACAGCGTCTACGTCATGAGACAGGCGTCGCGCCGCTCGTGGCGCATCGGCCAGACGAGGCCGGTGCGGGTGGTCTTCATGGCCTACCGGAACAGCCTGCAGGCCGATGCCCTGAAGCTGGTGGCGAAGAAGCTGCAGAGCTCGCTCGCCGTGGAGGGCGAGTTGCCGGAGGACGGCCTGGCCGCCTACGGCGACGACGGAGACGACCTCATGCTCGCGCTGGCGCGGAAGATCGTGAATGGCGACGAGGATGAGGCTGAGACGGTGGAGGCGGTATTCGCAGCCGTGCGGGACGCTGAGACCGACGCCGAGGAGTATCTCGTCGACGACGGCTGGGGAGCGCCGGAGGCGGAACCGGAGACGGTCGTGGTAGACGGCACAGCCACCGACATCGAGCCGGTGCTCGACAACAGCCGCCACGACGAGTCCCCAGAGCCTCAGCAGACGCTCTTCTCCTGGACGGAGTTCATGGCCGAGGAGCCGGTGAAACGGAAGAGCCGCAGCCGCAAACCCCAGCCCGCGAGCCTCTCCATGTTTGAGTGGGCGCTCGGCATGGAGCGGGAGCGAGAGACCGAGCTCGTCACAGCCTCAGGGTGACGGCCTTGGCTGAGGGGATACCGCTGGTTGTTACCGGCGGTATCCCCCGGCATGTGTGGGAGTTTCTGCGTTTAAGGACCATCCAGACAGAGCGTTGGTGGTCGTGCGGTCGGTGTACGCCGCGAGGCGCTCCTTCGCGTGGCCGAACATCGGCTCAGAGATATCCTGCAGCGTGACGTGGGCGTTGGCGTTTGTCCCATGACGACGAGCATGGAGAGGCACGCGCAGGTCGCCTCGTCGAACACGTACAACGGGGTGCCGAACTCCCTAACGAGGTCGGCGATATCGCCTCTACCTATCTCCAGGCGTCAGGCGTCGGTGTATGGAACAACATTGGACCGGAGCGGGAGCGTCACGATGAGCTTCTGAGGTCGGCGGTTGCGGGGATGCGTGCTATACCGGCTCCATCAGGCCGTCGCGGTATCGCCTGTCCGGGCCTCTGTTGAACGCAGCCAGGAGGTCCTCGGCTAGTGCGAATCCTTTCGTCTTGTCGATGTTCTCGTTGCTGATGTCCCAGGATTTGGCCGGTTCAATGCAGTTCTGACAGCCCGAAGGGCAGGGACACATTTGGGCGATTTCGACACCCTTTCCGAGGGCCTTGTGCCAGGCGTCGAACAGCTTCCGGGCGACCCCGAAACCTCCCGGGTAATTCTCGTAGCAGTACGCAGAGATATCGCTTCCCGCCTGTGAGTAGGTGCTCGTGTCGAACCGGTCGGTGGGGATGACGAACATCGTCCCGACGCGAATCATATGTTCAACCGCCCCCACGCCCTGGGCCGCCAGTTCGGTCTGCGGCAACTTCATCCAGAATGCGTGCAAGTTGTTGAGGTACAGGGCATCCGACTCGTTCCCTCTGTCCAGAATCTCCCCTGACTGTTCGTTCACGAGCTTGTAGCCGTTGAAGTTCGCCACGATATTCAGCGCCCCGTGGTAGATCTCGATATCGCCGTAACCGACGCCATCGAAATAGTCTGAGGGAGTGAGCACGTTCCAAAAGTACGGGTCCGTTCTGAGGTGCGGGTCGCACTCCTCGAGTAACACCGCCCTCTCTTCATGTGCCCTTACGCGGTACTTCTTCCCGAAGAAAGGAAAGACTGCGCCGAGGTAGGCTTCGCGGAACTGTCGCATCGCGCCCACCTGCCCCAGTTCGTCGTTGCCGCGTTTCAGGGCGTACGACTGGCCTATGGCACCTCTAAGGTTAAGCCGGCGCTGGGGGATGTCGCCTCGAGGCGGGGCGCCTTGCGCCTCGCTAGCGGCTCTGTAAAACGGGCCCCCCAAGATGGCCTCGTCGGATGGCGCGATATCGCCGCCCGTCTCTTCGAGCAGCGAAGGGAGGTGCCTCTTGATCAGTTCGTCGTTGCCGGGGTCGACGACCAACTCGTCAAACGGTTTGTCGAGGAAGGCGTCGAGGTTACTGACGAAGAAGCGATCGATGGGGTCGTTCATCGCGTAGAAAAGCACGAAGGCGTCTCGGTTCCACGCTCGACCGGCCCTGCCGATCTGCTGCCATGCGGACATAACGCTGGGGGGGAAGCCGGCGAGGATGACGCCGTCCAGCCCGCCAACGTCCAGCCCAATCTCCAACGCGTTTGTCGTGAAGACCACCCGGATTTCGCCGGACTTGATCCGGCTCTGGATGTCCTGCCGGTCGCTGGGTTTCAAGTCGGCGTGGTAGGCGGAGATTTCGAAGGGGTTCAGGCCCTCGTCACCGGCCCGGCGCCGTGCGTTGCCGAACGCTTCCTCTAGGAATTTCTTAGTGGGGCAGAAGATGAGCACATGCAGCCCCTCGGCGAGGGCGGCCACCGCAGCCTGCTCTATACGATGCCGGAGGATGTCCCAGTACCGGAAGTCGGGTATTTCGGGCTGAACGAAAACGAAGGAGCGCCTGGGGCGGAGCGTGCCGCGGGCAGACACCAGCTCGACGTTGCGCCCCGTAAGGGCCTTGGCGTGCTCCTTGGGGTTTGCGCAAGTTGCCGTTGAGAGGAAGACCTGAGGGTGCGCGTTGATGCGGTCGAGGTGCAGGAAGAAGCGGCGCAGCAGGAGCGCCATATTGCTGCCGAAGAAGCCTCGGTACTCGTGCATCTCGTCGATGACGACGTAGCGCAGGTTGCGCAGGAATTGGGCGCCTCCTGCATGCGTGTTCCATGCCTTCCGTTGGCCGAGGAAGGACATATTCAGGTATTCGGGGTTGGTGAGCAGGATGTGGGGCGGCTGCTTCCGAACCTGCTCCTTCTCGGAGTCGTCCGTGTCGCCGTCGTAGGGCCATGAGTCGATGTGGAGAGGTTCACAGAGGGCGCGGATCTGCTCTCGCTGGTCGAAGGCCAACGCCTTCATCGGATAGATCATCATTGCGTAGCCGCCGGGGTTCTCCTTGAGGGCATGGAGCATCGGGGCAGCGAAGGCGAGCGTCTTCCCGCTGGCAGTGGGGGACTCCATCACGACGTCGGCCCCGCTCAATGCTAGAGCGATGGCATCGGCCTGATGCTGGTAGGGGCGGTCGACGAGCCAGGCGAGCGCGCTGCGGACGTCCGGGTTGAGTTGCCTGGGCCAGTCGTCGGCATATGCGGGCTGCACGCTGCCGAGTTCGCCCGTCCTTATAGTGTCAGCATCGCGGAGGGCGTCGAGGTTGCGGAGGCGGTCTAGGAAGCGGTCGATGTGCGTTTCAGTCATGGGCATCGTCCGATTTGATTTGGGAGCAACAATGCTAGAGATGCTCCGAAAAAGTCCCCACGGGGCTTGCGGGAGGATACCATGGAGGGAGCAAAGCAGGGGGCAGTGAGGACGTGCCAGTCTACCAGACGTTCGCCGAACCTTGACCACGCGTGCAAGAAGCGCAAGACTCGGCGTGATGGGAGGCGACGTCAGCACCACCGGCAGGAGAGGCGGAGAGAGGGTTAGAAGTCACTCAGCATTGGTATCTCGACTCACAGGACTAACCCAAGTGGACGACTTCCACATCGCCCCAATGCTGCTGAAGGTACTCCGCGACCAAACGGCGATGACAGTGATGGGGTTCTGGCTCGCTACAGAGAAGGCAAGCATCATTGAGAAGTCGTCTGATAGGCATTTTTTCAATACGGCGCTGGGCTATTAGGGCCAGGAATTCGCGCTCGTACCTGTCCCAATCGTGATGCTCTTTTCGGTATGCGTCCAGCATTTCCGATGTAGGAGCAAGTTCTTGAAGATGGCAGTACCGTCCCCGCTTCTTGCCTAAGACTATGGGGAGAAAGAATTCGAGGTCTTTCTTTCTGGTAAAACCAGCGAGTTGTCCATCGGGTCGTAGTCGGACGTCTACTAGGCGCTTAGCACCGGAATCATGCAACAGCCCGAAGAATCTTTCTGCTGATTTCTGAGTGAAGCCGATAGTGTATAACTTCAAAACGTATCCTCCTCGCGGGAATGGTATGCAGGCCATGGGGTGGTAACATAGGCGATACGAGCAGCCTGCTGCCGGATTGCTCTCTCAATAAGCTCAGCATTCTCATCAGAGCTAGTCGGAGAACCAAACATGTCGTATTGCCTAATCTGAGCTTTCTTCGATTGAGCACTGTCCACTAGGCGTTCCATCGCTGCTTCGTGTGATTCCAAACGTCCGTCAGCGAGTATGTGCTGCACCTGGTTGCAGTCCACCCCGTACTCAGCAACCAAAGCATGCGCTACCAGCAGAGTACGGTGACAATCCAAAGGCTCCTTCTCTGAGCACATCAAGGCAAGGCGACATCCCTCTGCGTCGCGCAGGAGCTTCTGTACGCCAAAGAAAAAATCGTCAGTTTTCGCCAAACGTCCATATACAACGCGTCCTTCATCGTCGTAACAGGACCGGTCAGCGGGTCGTCCACCAAGTTCATTCCCCATGAACACGTACCGAATACCATGGCTAGCGAGCAGTTCTGCCAGGGTACCCTTGTTGAAATGGGCAGTGTAGGTGTTGCGATTGTAAGGAGACGAACGAATGTCAGTTAGCTCTGTAATACCATGTCGGCGCAGAAGGGAAATGAAGGCATCCAATGTATGATTGGAATGGCCGATGGTAAAGAGAGGGTTGAGAGTAGTATTCATTCAAACGCTCCCTTCATGATCACGCCCGCAATCAGCTTGTAACACTCCAATGCGTTCACACTTGGATTGTAGAATTGCTCACTCAAGCTAATGGTCAAGTAGGTTTTCCCCAAGAGGTATGATCCGTTAGCCTTGTTTAGATGAGCATTCTCACAGACCGGGTCGGTTACCCACAGCCCGTAGTCGACTCCTCTGTGACGGAATCGTCCTTGTACTCGACGTCGCTGACTTGAGTAGCTTAGCACTACTATTTCCATCGAGTCGACCTCTAATAGTTGCAGTGAACTGCTCTGCTGACGTGCAAGTTGGAGCGGAACTTTATCATTCTCGCCCTTGCTTGTACTATGTCCATTGACCCAGAGTAGTGGCGGAGCATCACATACATCTGCGAGCTCGCTCCACGAAAGTCGTGTTTGCTTTTTCCAACGGTATTGGCCATCTAGAACCCAATTCTCCCTTTGATGATATGAAGGTTGAGGATGAAGGAAGCGGATTTCCACCACGTCAAGCAGTTGAGGTAGACTCCCGTCTGAATACCGCTGCTCGGCGAGGGATACTGCTCCACCCTTCCTCGAACTTACAGGTCGAATCCACTCCCCTAGGCTCCCAGTGGTCAGGAGTTCCCTGCCAGCGACGCATCTGCCATCAGGTCTCCGAGAGTTGGCCAAGCATACTATGCGTTTGGTCGTTGCCATGTCCTAATGTTAGTGCAGTAGGCCACCGCCGTCGATCATGGCGGACTGCCCGGAGATTATACCTGCAGACGCTCCTCGCCTATCCGGACGGCTGCACGCGGGGCGAGACCGTCTTCGACCCCGCGACGGGCGAGCCCATCGCGGCGGTTCCCCCGATGTTGGAGGAGCGGTCGTATCTCAAGGAGAAGGGCGCTGGTCGACCTCGTGGCCGCCGAGCGGCTGGAGGGGCGCCGGGTGCTGGTGTACGACGCACACCGGCACGCGCGACATCACCGGACGGATAGAGGACATGGTCACCCGGCACGGGTTCCGGGTGGCGGTGATGATGCGGTCGCGCCCGACCGGCGCGAGGCGTGGGTCGCCGAGCAGGTGGAGAAGGGCATCGACGTGCTCAAACTGCAGTCTTCGCTGGCGGTGGAGGGCGAATTGCCGGAGGACGGCCTTGCCGCCTACGGCGATGACGGAGACGACCTCATGCTCGCGTTGGCCCGCAAGATCGTCAACGGCGAGGAGGATGAGGCGGAGACGGTGGAGGCAGTCTTTCGCGGCTGCAGGGGACGCCGAGTCCACCGCCGAAGAGCTGCTGGTGGGACGACGGCTGGCAGGCCGTGGACATTGAGCCGAAGACCGTCGAGCCCGGTACCGGACAGCGGCCCCCACGATGAGGCACCGGAGCCGCAGCAGACGTTGTTCTCTTAGGCCGAGTTCATGGCGGAGGTCCCGGCGGTGCGGCGCAGCCGCAGCCGGAAGAGGTCGGAGCCCTCGGTGTCGCTCTTCTCGTGGGCGCTGACCATGGAGCAGGATCGAGAGGCCGAGCTCGTCACAGCCTCAAGGTGACGGCCCTGGTTGAAGGGATACCGCCGGTTGTAACCGACGGTATCCCCCGTATGTGGGGAGTTTCTGCGTTTAAGCCCCCTCGATCGGATACACCGGGACAAGGGGATGCACCGTTGCCGCGCCAGTATCAAAGACGACCGGCATACTGATAACGAATATCGCCTGAAGGCTCGGCAGCCGCGTGTATAGTGCCTTCTCGTATTATCTGCAAGTGGGAGTGAGCGGTGAAGAAAGGCATAGTCTCGTTGCTGGCTGCGGGAGCAGTCGTGGTGAGCGTACTCGCTGGAGGCTGCACTACCGACCCGGCGCCAACGGCCGTACCGGCAGATACCCCCGCTCCCACATCCACACCGAAGGCAACTCCGACGCCGGTCCTGCCTGCCCCTACACCTACGCCGCTCCCGACTCCCACGCCTACGCCGACCCCAACCGCAACCCCGGTGCCGACGGCAACCCCCGTCCCGGCTCCCACTGCCACACCCATTCCCACAGCGACGCCCACGCCGAGGCCGACCGCGACCCCGACTGCGGCGCCCACGCCGACGCCTACTCCCGACCCGTCGGCATCGCCCGACTACGCACCGGGGCTGGAGCACGCCCGCGCCGAGGGGCTGGAGGGCAAGGACGCCGCGAGATACGCGGCGGCGTTCGTCCACGGGAAGTCGCTGGATCTGTCGGACGAGCATGCCGCCGCTTTCGCGAGCGGGGTTCTCTACTTCGCGATCACCGCTGAGGACGTACTGCTGGGCCGGGGCCGCTATGCGGACTACGATGCCTACGCGAGGGAGCGATACGTCGAACCGTTCCAGGAGGCCCTCGCAGATGGAGCCTCGCCGGTCGAAGCGCTCGGCCTGGCGGACGAGGCGTTCCGTGTCGTTGGCAAGTGGTGGCCGCTCGCAGGACTTCAAGGCCGTCCCTACGAAGGAACGCTCGCGGAGGACTACGCGAAGGCGTTCGCCCGGACGGACGAGGTCGGGCTTGCCGCACACCAATACGCTCTCTTCTACGCGGGGAACAGGTACTTCGGCTACCCCGAGGAGCATTCCGACGAGGCGGGCGGCATCATCGCCCGTGCGTACCGTGAATCGGACCAGCGGGACGCGCAGCTGCGCATCAAGTATGCGTCGGCCTACCTCCTGGGCTACCAGCATGCGCACCAGACGCACGAGTTCGACGACCTCGACGGGACCACGTGTGGGCGGACTCATACGCAGACGGGTACGTGTTCGGCTGGCTCCGCGCCACGAACAGGAGATGGCTGGACGCCACCAGCCTGGGGTTCGACTTCGCAACGCTCTATGCCCACGCGAGGAGCGACTGGGACTTCACGGAGCAGAAGGCCTTCGTGAGCGCGGATGCCTACATGCGCGGCGGCAACCATGCGTATGAACTCGGGTTCGACGATACCGAAGACGACTACTACGACTATGCATGGGAGTACTACCTGGCGTACGTCGACCGGTCCTTCGAGCTGGGCTGGAACGAGGCGCGCTCGCATGCCTACGCCAGCGCATACGCCGGGCAGAGGCTCGACGGCGCACCGGAAGAGGAAGCAAGGGTCTACGCGACCGCTTACGAGCGGGCCTACTCAGCAGCGAGGGCAGACGGCCAGAGCGAGGAAGAGGCGCACGAGAGAGCCTCGGCTGCGGCGGATGCTGAACCGGAGACAGGAGAGCCAGGTTGAGGGTAAGCGGTGCGCATCACCGCTCAGGGAGCGGTATCACGGGCGGGATCGTCAATTCAGACGCCTCCAAAGCGGAGGTGGTGCGTTCCTCTTGAAGCGTGATGCGGTCCCGCTAGTGAGTTGATAGGACGTTAGAGCAAGAGTCTTTGTGAAGCACCTGAACCGCCCGCGGCGGGAGACTGGATTAGGGGATACCACGTCATCCGCTTCAGGCCTGCCCCGACGAAGAAGCAGCAGGTGAATCATTGCGGTCTTGGAGGAGTTCGGGCTGCCTTTCTGCCTCTCACTGAGGCCATGGCGCAAGCTTGAAGAGACGGATGTCTCTGGCATGATCCGGGCTTGTGTTGAGCACGGCCCAGATTGGGAGGTCGCGAGGGGTCCTCACCATGGACGAGGAGGCACCACCCACGGACAGCCCTCTTGGCGCTGCAGGTCGCAGACCGAGGTGGTGATGCCCATCGAGGAGCTGTAAGACTTCTACGAGCTGTTGCGGCCCGTTACCGAAGATTGCATCTGGCAATGGGTCTTGAAGTCGCCAACGGTCAGGAGCAGTGTTCAATAAACGGGAGGTGGTCGAGTTCATCAGGAAGCTTGATTAGGATGTCATCTACGTCGGTATCGTTCACTTCTACATGAACAGCATGTTCACGCAACGTAGTGAACCCGCCTGGGCCGAGCCAGCCAACAAAGGTACATCCAGCGTCAAAATCAGCGTAGACGTCCAAGGTGAACGAACCATCTGGCACGCGCAAGACGAATGTGCCGTCTGGACCTGTCCTGCCAGACCCACTGTTCTCTCTCACTCCTTGCCAAGCCCACAGACCGATGCCTTCCAACGGCTGGTCATCAGGGCCAACCACTCGACCCTGAATGCTGAAGAGATTGATGTCTTTGGTCAAATGGCAGGATGACGTCACGGCTGTGTCTCCAAACACCTCACGGATCAATCCGGACAGCGTTGGGTCATAAACCTCCAGTTCGCTTCGAGTGTTTATGTTGTTGTGAGACTGGTCTGGCGGATCATTCAGCCCGAACCAAGACTGGACACCTTCGGCCCAGTATTCATCTGGGTTTGTAGCTGCATAGGTGCTTTCCCAGAGTCCGGCGCTGAGTGCCTCCTTATAGGCCGCATTTAGCCGATTCCTGAAATCCTGTCCTCCCGATTGGGGTTCTACTCCCATACGCAAGATAGTATGGGCAAACTCATGCACAAATACATCCTCATCCGGATGGGCATCCCCATTTCCACATAGGAGGTTCTGTGCCCAGATTGCCGTCGTCTTATCCTGCTGGTTGCCAGCAAGTCCGCTCTTTATCCTCTGGTCCCAATCAGTGCCCGGATACTTCTCGTATAGGTCGCGAAACTCGGGGATGTCGGTAATAACCTCTGAGTCTGCTACGACAGTCACTCTTCTACTCTCTCCGGCGATTGTAGCCCTCAAGTCGGGCCGGTTGGCGAGCAATTCATCGATTATGTCACGGGCTCGAACGAGAGCTGCGTCTGGCACTCTTGAGGATGCAACTATAGGTATCCCACCGGCATCCAAGTACTTCTCATAGAAGGCATCCAAGGGCTCTGGTGTAGGAGTCGGAGCAGGCGTATCCGTGGGAAGCGGTGTAACGGTCGGTGTAGGAGTAGGACTCGGCGTTGGCGTTGCGGTAGCCGTCGGCGTAGGGGTCGCCGTGGGCTCAGGTGTCGGAGTAGCGGTAGGCGTCGACGTTGCAGTAGGTGGTACTGGTGTTGAGGTGGGCTTTGGCGTCGCCGTTGGAGTGGGATGCGCCTGAGGATCGGGCGCGGGTGTGATCGTTACCGTTGGTGTAGGCGCGGCTGTGGGCGTCGGGTCAGGGGAAGAGCAGGCAACGACTAACAGGGCGAGCAGAAGTGACGTGAGCCGGAGCAATGGGAGTTCCCTCTCTTGCGGCATCCTACCCCGCTGCCCCCGCAGATGCAATAAAGGCCCACCTCGCCCTCATTGCGATGCGTACAGGGGCACGGTGGACAGCCTACGGCCAACATCGGTTCCCCCGACTCCGACGCCATTGCCAACAGCCACGCCCACTCTCACCGGTAAAGCCCACCCCTGACTGGCCCCGCAGTCACTCTCCGCAGCTTTGAGAGACTGGGTGCGTAGGTGGAGCGAGCAGCAGTGGACGTTGCACTTGGGGAGAGCCTTTGCGTCTTTGATGAAGGACTGGACAAATGGGAAGACCATTTGCTCCGGCTGGCTCTTCCTGCACTAACCTCGGCACGGCCTACGTCGTGGCTGACAACTGAATCGAGACCGGACCGACGTTCAGCGTCGCCGCGTCTCTCGGGGAGGTCGCGCCACGGGGCCGGGGGTCTATACTGTCGTCGTGTTCGACGGGAACTCGAACCTGCTGATCAAACAGTCCGTAGTCCAGCCCACGGACTGACAGGACAGGGGATTGTGCCCGTCGACATTGGCCACTTTGGAGTCGGCTCCACGTTGAGTAGAATCTCCCCTGTGCGCCATGCGGGAAGATGTTTGAGAGGTACCATCCATTGGGAGTCTGACTTCCGATGGGAAGGGGAGAACAGGTCGCATAGTGGAGCAAATCTATGGAGAAGGCTACCGGCGGGCTAGGGCGGCAGCACTTGAACGGAATCCGACATGCCAGTTCTGCGGGCGGTACGCGGCCACGCACGCGCATCACTGGGCGTTCAGCAAGTACCCGCCCGACGACGTCATCGGTCCTGACGACCTCACCGCTCTCTGCCACCGCTGCCATGAGGTCGCGACGGCGATACGCCGCCACTACCGGAACGGCGGCAAGCCGTTCCAGATACCGAAGGCACTGGAGGAGGCGCTGCAACAATGCGATACGAAGTCACCATCACAAGTCTTAGCCCGCTCATCACTCACAACGGAGCGGCCGGACTCGACACCCGTTCCCCTGCCAACGTCGAAAAGGCAGAGATCGCCCGCAAGAAAGGCTCCAACCGAACCGCTACCGACGACGAGCGGATCAAAGAGCTCGAATGCCAAACCTCGCTTTGGCTCAACCAGGGCGGAGCGCCTACGGTCCCGGAGGGAGCAATCAGGGCCTGCATCGAAACAGGAGCCCGAAAACTGAAGCAGGGATCGCAGGTGCGGGAGGGGCTGGTCGTCGAGCGGGTCGAGTCGTTCGATTATGACAGGAAAGCCCTCGGCGAGACGGTCGAGGAGTTGGGCAAGCGCGCGCAGTTCACGGTCGGCGTGGTGGTGCAGCGCAGCCGCATCCTGCGAACGCGGGCCAAGTTCGACGAGTGGGCGTGCACCTTCACTCTCGATTGCGACGACGAACTCGTAGACAAGGAGCAGTTGGAGTCCTGGCTGGACATTGCTGGACGCCGGATTGGCTTGGGTGACTGGCGGCCTGAGAAGTCGGGAACCTACGGACGCTTCGAAGCAGTGGTGAAATCGATTGACTGAGTTCGCGGCTGGGCTAGGCCCGGCAGGGCTAGGTATGGTGTGGCATGGTCCGGTAAGGCAGGGCATGGCAGGGTTTGATTCAAGGCATGGCAGAGTAGTGCTTTGGCAAGGCGTGGCAGGGCCCGGCAGTGCACGGCTAGGCAGAGCACGGTTCGGCATGGCAAGGCGGGGTATGGTACGGCGTGGCTAGGCAGGGACCTCGCGCTTCTGAATAACCATGCCCCGGAAGCAAGGGGTGGTGCGGAAGGAGGAGCACCAGTGGCCAGTACGTCACCCCACAATCTTCAATCCTCAGTCAGGTCATGAGAAGGAACATGTAGACGTCATCATGCCCGGTACGACCCATGAACAGACCCTGAATGTTGCCCTTGGCGAGGTTTTGGATGGCCTGCGCCGGAGTTGGCACGCCCGTGCGGAACGAACGGGAAACGTCCTTGAAGGCGGCGGACGGCCCGACATCCTTGTGGAGGACGCCAGCGGTTGGCCTGTTGTCATAGAGGCTGAGCGGGCAGACCATGCGAGCGCGGAGCGGGACGCAGTAGCGCGCTTGGGGCGTGTGGTCATGCCTAACGGCCGCACGATCGAGACTGCCATCGCCCTTGTCTACCCCGACGAACTGACGTACCTGGATGGCAGGTTGTTGCGCGAGGCCATCGACCACACGGGTGCCTTCCAGTACGCGCTGTACACGCGACGTGTCGACGAACAGCCCGATCGGCTTCCTGAGCAGGGTTGGATAAGCGGCAGCGTTCGCGATCTCGCCACACTCGTGAACCGGGCGGCCACTCCGGCACCGCGTGTGGCCGCACTCGCCACGGAGTTCGAGTCGGGGATCGAGCAGGCGGCAGGGATGTTCACACTTCGGCAGCCTCATGGGAGAGAAATCGGCCGTTCAGTGGCCAGCGTGCTGGGACAGGAGGACGACGAGGAGGGCCAGACGCGCCGGATGGCGATGACGGTGATAGCCAACGCCCTCATCTTCCACGAGTCGCTCGCGGAGGCGGGTTTCGAGGTGACAGATGACTCCGATGGGAGGAAGCGCGGGGTTCGTTCGGTAGCCTGGTTCGCTCCCGGCGACATCTTCAACAAGGAGGACCTGCGCTCTGAGTGGCAGCGCATCCTGGAGGTGAACTACTGGCCCATCTTCTGGTCTGCGCGTGAGACTCTGAGCTACATGCCGACGGCGACCGCTGCCAGCGTATTGACTCCGCTCTGGCAGATGGCGAGCCGGCTGGTTGCAGGAGGCGTGACCCGCTCGCATGACCTGACCGGCATCGTGTTTCAGGAACTCATCGCGGACAGGAAGTTCCTCGCCACGTATTACACACGCCCCGAAGCAGCCGCCTTGCTGGCGGGGCTTGCGTTGCCTGCCAATGGGCCTCCTGCGGGTGCGGACTGGGGTGACCCTGACACACTCGCCGGCGTGCAGATAGGCGACTTCGCCTGTGGAACGGGCACACTGCTCTCAGCTGCTTACCAGCGGCTCTCCCTGCTGCACGAACTGCACGGTGGTGACCCGCGCCTGCTCCACGCACCGATGATGAAACACGGGCTCGTGGGACTGGACGTCGTGAACATCGCTGTGCACCTCACCGCAGCGATGCTCGCGGGCAGTCATCCCGATACGCCGTTCGACGGCGAATGCCTCTTGACGATGCCCTACGGAGACCGGTACACGCGGGCAAATGGAAACGGCAATGGGAAAGGGAACGGCAAGCCGAAGGAGGCGGTGACCGTCGGCTCCCTCGACCTGCTCGCCGAGAGTGTGCAGCCCAGCCTGCTGGGACAGGCTGCTGCGGTGACTTCTGGCGGGCGTGCGCCTGAAGAGGTGCACGACCTCGTGTCGCGAGTTGGCCATGGCAAGTTCGACCTCGTCATCATGAACCCGCCGTTCACACGCCCCACGAACCACGAGTCCAGCCATGCGGACGTGCCGGTACCCGCTTACGCGGCCTTCGAGACCACACCTGCTGACCAGGCGGCAATGTCGGAGACGGTCCGGGAGCTAACGCGTGACGCGCCTTCGAATGACAACGCTGGCTTGGCTTCCCACTTCGTCGAGTTGGCGTATCGGAAGCTTCGCGAGGATGGAACGATGGCCTTCGTGCTTCCGTTGAGTGCTCTCAGCGGGCTATCGTGGGAGGCTGTTCGTAGCAGGTGGCGCAGTCAGTACTCCGAGGTCATTGTGGTGACGATTGCTGCAGCCGGTTCGCATGAGGCGTCCTTCTCCGCAGATACGGGTATGGCCGAGTGCCTACTGATCGCCAGAGACAGAAGTGGCCACGACGGCGGGGAGCGAGGCGCGCAGGCGACATTCGTGGCACTGGAGCGGTTTCCCTCATCGACCGCTGAGGCGGAATTGCTGGCCTCGCGAATTCTGGCATTGCGCGATGCCTCGACTGGTGAGAACGCAGATGACGACCGAGCACGGCTCTACGTGGGTTCCTCGTCGTACGGCGTGCTGTGGCAAGGGCAGTTACCGGAGTCAGGACCTTGGCCGCTTGTCGGACTCGCCGATACAGGATTGGCCGAAGTGGCGGCGTCCCTGTCGGAGGGAAATCTAGTCCAGTTGGGACAACCGAACGCGCAACTGCTACGCATCCCCATTGCTCGGGTGAGAGACATTGCTGGCCGTGGGCCTATCGACCGAGATATCGATGGAGATGCTTACGACGGGACACCTCGCGGACCCTTCCGCAGGCTCACGCCACCTGTTAGCGCATATCCCGTGTATCCCATGCTGTGGGCGCACAACGCCAGACGCGAACGACGTTTGGTCGTAGAGCCAGACGCGGAAGGTGAAATTAAGCGGGGTATGGATGCTAGGGCAGCAGCTGTGTGGGAAACCGCTACTCGTGCACACTACAACCGGGACCTGCGATTCAACTCGCAGTCGCTCATCGTGGCGATGACGGAGCGTCCATGCATCGGAGGTCGCGCTTGGCCATCGATAATCTTGCAGCGCCCCGAACACGAGTACGCGTTTACCCTCTGGTGCAACTCAACGCTCGGGCTGCTCCTGCACTGGTGGATGTCCAATAAGACACAGTCGGGCAGGGGCAGTACCACGGTAACAGGCATCCCAAGCATCTCGACGCTGGACACGCGTGTATTGACGCCCGCCCAGCATATCGCTGCCAAGGCAGCGTTTGAGGCTATGCGTGAGCAGTCCTTCCTACCCTTCGACCAGATAGACGAGGACCCAGCGCGAGCGGAACTTGACCGCCGTCTGCTGGTGGATGTGCTTGGGTTGCCAGAATCGCTCTGTGCGGAGCATGGTCCCATAGACCTGCTGAGGCGCAAGCTGGCTTCTGAACCACGGATTCACGGCGGAAAGAGGAGTCGCGTCGTGTTCAACGAGGCCGCTCACGGGAACATCATTGTGGCGGAGCACAACGAACATAGGGACGACCGCTGAGGATTTCCCCAGCCCGCGTGCATGGGGGTATGGGAAAAGCCCACACTCACTCACGCTCTACCGGCTAGCAGTGCGACTTCCAGCCAGTTCACTTCATCAACTCTTTTGTAAGGTTACCGAGAGGCTAGGGATCTGTTCAACGAGGAGACCCACTGGGTGTATCCTGCACGCCATCCACTTCTCGGAGGTTGGCTGTGGGCATCAAACACTTCGTGTACTCCCTCGTGAAGAGTGGCAAGACGACCTACATTGGCAAGACCACTAACCCGAAACGTCGCGCCTCGCAGCATCGACAGGCGGGCAAGACGGGCGGAATGAGAATCGAGCGAGCCTTCTCCAGTCATCGGGCGGCCCGTCGGTCTGAAGCCAGTCGCTTATCTCACTTCCGCCGCAAGTATGGACGGAATCCCCGCCATAACCGGACTAACAGCGGAGGATGGCGTCGTTGAGCGCGCACTGGTATGGAGATGGCTCCTGAGAGGCGCGAGCCGTCGCGCTCTACTGATGCTGACTACAGGAACACTTCCCACTCGAAAGTTCGTAGTACAGTACCGCTTGGCCCACCACCCACTTCAGCCTTCCCACGGACCACGGCGAAAGTTATCCACTGCGAGGCATCTATGAAGTTCGGCCTGTTCCTCGGCGCCGAGTATCCGGCTCGCCGCTCGATGGCGGCGAGGGTCAATGCTCTCGTCGAGCAGGTGCGACTTGCGCGTGACCTGGGCTTCGATTGCGCGCTGGCCGGTCAGCACTACCTCAGCTATCCCGTTCAGATACTGCAGCCCACGCCGTTGCTGGGGCGCCTCGCCGCGGAGGCCGGGGATATGCGGATCGGGACGGGCATCGTCCTGCTGCCGCTGCAGCACCCGGTGGATATGGCCGAGCAAGTCGCCACGCTCGACCAGATCACCGGCGGCAGGTTCATCTTCGGCGTCGGTCTGGGTTACGAGAAGGAAGAGTTCGAGGCGTTCGGTCTCGAGGTGTCAGACCGCGTCGGAAGGTTCGAGGAGTCGCTCGGCCTGATGAAGCAACTGTGGACCGAGGACGAGGTGCACTTCGAGGGGAAGCACTTCACGCTGCACGCGCGGCCGTCCTCATGGCCGGTGCAGAAGCCGTACCCGCCGGTGTGGATAGCGGCGAACGGGCATGGGCCTGTCAGGCGGGCGGCGCGCCTCGGCGACGTGTGGTTCGCCAACCCCCACGCCCGGTTCTCGACGCTCGCCGAGCAGATGGGCATCTACGAGGCTGCGCTCGCCGAATACGGGACCGAACGGCCTGAGGACGTGGTCATCAGCCGGGAGGTATTCGTGGCTGAGACGCGCGCGGAAGCGATACGCGTTGCGCAACCCGCCCTGCACGAGCGGTTCCGCGTGTATGCCGTACAGGGTCAGGACGAGCAGCTGCCGCCTGGCGACCGCTTCGAGAGCGATTTCGATGCCCTGGCCGCAGACCGGTTCGTGCTCGGCGACCCACAGCAGTGCATCGAGGAGATCAGGCGGTACGAGGAGCTCGGGTTCAATCACTTCGTCATCGATTACCACTGGCTCGACCTCGATGACGCAACGGCGCTCAATTCGCTTCGCCTCTTCGGCGAGCAGGTCATGCCGGCCTTCCGTTAGCGACAGGGAACCGGCCTTCAGACGGGGCTCCTTAACGATCGATCTCCTATCTCTTCGCCTGTCAGCCGTTCGTCGCGACGACGGCTCCTAGTGGCGCTGATAACGAGTCTCAATACGTCGGCAAGTTCCCGAATACCTTGCAGGCAGATTCGCGCGTGCGGGATACTGGCCGTAGATCGGAGGTACCACTCACGCCGTGAGAGGTAGCGACGACTACAGGCTCCGGAGGAGTTGCCATGTCCATCCGTCAAGTCTCCCTGGTGTGCCTCTTGGCTGTCCTGGCTCTACTAGTTGCCGCCTGTGGCGACGATACGAGCGACGAGTCGTTCAAGATAGGAGTGATGGAGTCACTCACCGGCCCTGGCGAGACCTACGGGACGGTGTCCAGCCAGGCCAAGCAGCTTGCAGTCGACGAGATCAACGCGGCGGGCGGTATCGACGGGCGCATGATCGAGCTCATCGTGCAGGACTCCAAGTGCAGCGCCCAGGACGCCATCACCGCGTACAACAAGCTCACCGACGTGGACGGGGTGAAGATTATCCTCGGCACATCGTGCAGCGGGGCGATGCTCGGAGCTGCGCCCCTGGCAGAAGCCGACGGCGTGGTGCTCTTCTCCGGACTGGCTACGAACCCGGACATCGCCGAAGCCGGTGACTACATCTTCAGAACCTCGATGAGCGACGCACAGCTCGGCATCGACACCGGCAACGTGCTGTGGGCCGACGGCATCCGCACGCTGGCCACCATCACGGAGGCGACCGACTACGCCGAGGGCGTGCGTCGCTCGTCTGTTGCCCAGTTCGAGAGTCTGGGCGGCGAGGTTGTGGGCGAGGAGCGGTACCCGTCCGACATCACCGACTTCAGGAGCCAGCTGACGAAGCTGATCAATGCGAACCCCGACGCACTCCACATCGCTGCCCAGGCGGAGTTCAGCGGCGGCACCATCGTCAAACAGGCCCGTGAGCTTGGCTTCGACGGTCCCATCTACGGCGAAGTCGTAGTCATCGGAGCGACCGCCCTCGAGGTTGCAGGCGAAGCCGCCACCGGGGTGAAGGCGATCACGGCAGACCTCGATCCCGCCAACCAGAAGGCCCAGGAGGTCATCAACAGCTTCCGGGAGACCTACAACTACGTCACGCTCCCCTGGTACCTGGGGTCGGCATACGATGACGTGTACATCACTGCCGAGTGTCTCAAGCAGACCGGCGACGACCAGGATGCAGACGGATTCAGGGACTGCCTGTACGAGATCACCTGGAGCGGGGCTATCGGCGACAACTTCAGCTTCGACGAGAAGGGTGAAGTCGTGGGCCTCTCCAACGTAGTTGTGGAGGTTCTGCCGGCAAGCCAGAGGACCGAAGACAACAATGGCTACAAGGTCCTGGGCGGAGCTCCTACAAAGTAGGAGGCATCATCTGAGCCCCCGCTGGCCGTAGCCGCGGGGGCTGAGAACCCTCAGTGCTACGCAATGCCGCATATCGTGAACGCCGAGGCCGGATCCTTGCGGCGTCTCTGACCACAGTAGCCGCTGCCTACGTGGTCTGGAAGATAACCGAGTCTCCCGATCAGGCCATGCAGTTCGCGTTCAACGGTCTGTCTGTTGGCGCGGTGTACGCGCTTCTCGCGCTGGGGTTCACCCTCGTCTACAGCACCGTGTGGTTCTTTGACCTGTATTACGGCGCCGCCGCCGCGATGGGGGCGTACGGCGTCTTCTACCTGCGGACCTCCGAGACTGTGGGCGGGAGTCACGTCAACAACCCGTACGTGAGCGCCCTGTTCGCCCTGGTCGTAGCCGGAGTGGTCGCCTGGGTGCTCTACGAGTCCTTCTTCATCCGGCTGCAGAGCCGCTTCACCCACAAGTCGCTGTATATCGCCGGGGGGCTGCTCGCAGCGGCCACGGGCATCTACAGCGGGTTCGTCCTGACGAACCCGGACAACCTTCATGTGCTCCTGAGCCCCGCTGTGGGAGCCGTGGCTGCCATCGCAGTTGGCCTGGTCGTGAGCAGGGTCATGCAGCGCCTCTTCTCGAAGGTCAGCCGCACGCCAGTCCTGGTGGTCTCCGTGATCGTGGGCTCTCTGTTCGGGGGGTACTGCGGCCTGCTCATCGCGGGCGCTCCTGAGTCCAGGCTCTACCTGAGCTGGGCGGTATCCTGCCTGGTGGCAGGGGCCGTGGGGGTTGCGCTGTACAGGGGCCTGTACGTCTCCATGCGCAAACGGGCACGGTCACCCCTCATCATGCTGGTCGCCTCACTCGGAGTGCTGCTCGCCATCACCGCAGCCACCGCCATCGTTTTCGAGAGCGCACCGCGCCCGCTACCTCGAGCATTCGGGAGCGAGCCGTGGACGCTCTGGGGCAGCAACATCAAGGGTTTCAACATCTTCACCATCGGTGTGGCCATCGCCGGGTTCATCGGGCTGCTGCTCCTTCTCAAATGCACCTCGCTGGGCAGGACGATCAGGGCCATCGGCGACGATGAAGAAGTCGCGAAGGTGGTCGGCATCAACACGACCGTCGTCATCGCGATAGTGTTCTTCATCGGAGCGGTCTTCGCGGCTGCGGCCGGTCTGTTGAGTGGTCACGACACGGCCATCCAGCCGCGGATGGGGCTGCTGCTCTTGCTGAAGGGCTGGATCGCCTCAGTGGTGGGCGGGATGGGGAACCTATATGGCGCGGTAGTGGGCGGGTTCGCGCTCGGCATGGTGGAGCAATTCGGTATCTGGGACCTGGCTGGAGAGTGGAAGGACGTCATCTCCTTCGTCCTGCTCATCCTCTTCCTCTCCTTCTGGCCCCGGGGACTGCTGCCGAGGGGATAGGGCCATGTCCACGAACCCCAACGAAGCAGCCAGCCTCCTGAGATCGGTGCGGGAGCCAGGTGCGTTCGCGCGGTTGGCCAGGGGCAACCTGGAGTTGTGGGTCAATCTCGTCGTCATCACATGGGCTGTGGTGTTCGCGATATGGCAGGGAACCGGGTTCGCCATCACGCTGGGAACGGTCTTTGCCATCTGGGCGATCCTGGCGGTTAGCTTAAACCTCGTTGTGGGATTCACCGGGCTGCTGTCCGTCGGTCACATCGGGTTCTTCGGCATCGGCGCGTACACCGTCGCCATCCTCACTTCCAACGCACAGTACGAGCAGCTACGCACGGAGGCCATCCCCACGTTCGGATGGCCGTTCTTCGCCGCGCTGCCTGTCGGCATCGTCTTGGCCGGTCTCACGGCCATTGCGGTAGGCACTGTGTTCAACAGGTTCAGGGACGACATCTTCGTGCTGGTCTCTTTCGGCTTCACCGTCATCTGCTTCAACGTATTCCTGAACTCGCGGGGGCTCACGAGGGGAGCGTTCGGCATCCACGAGATCGCCAAGCCCGAGGTAGGCGGCTGGAGCTTCGGCAGCGAGGTGGCGTTCCTCATCCTTGCCCTCGTGTTCTTGGCGGTCGTTGTCCTCATCTCCTGGTTCATCGTGAGTTCCTCATTCGGACGAGTGCTCACCGCGATACGCGAGGATGAGCGGGCAACAGAGGTCTTCGGTTACCAGGTGACGCACTACAAGCTCGCAGTCTGGGTGATCTCGGCCATGATGGCTGGCGCCGCTGGCGGACTGTTCGCCAGTTGGACGACGTTCATCGACCCCAACTCCTTCATCCTGCTGGAGTCGATCCTGCTCGTGTCCATCGTGATCCTGGGCGGGCTGGCCACGATATGGGGTTCGATCCTCGGAACGATGGTGTTCGTGCTGCTGGAAGAGGGCATGCGCTTCCTGCCGTTCCTGCCTGACGAGTACGTCGGTCAGGCGCGCCAGGTCATCCTGGGAGTGCTGCTGGTCCTGCTGATGCTGTTCAGACCCCAGGGGCTCCTCGGGAGGTACAAGCTATGAGCACCAGCACAGAGGGGAATGGGGAGCGCTTCGCCCTGGAAACGATCGAGGTAGCGAAACACTTCGGCGGCGTGCACGCGGTTGACGGGCTCTCCATAGCGATACCCCGCGGGAAGATCACCTGCATCGTCGGGCCCAACGGGTCCGGCAAGTCCACGCTCATCAACCTCCTCAGCGGGATGCTGCCGCTGGACGACGGGATAGTTATCGTCGACGGGGTGCGCCTTCGAGTGGTCAGGCCTCACGAGACACCCGGTCTCGGCATAACCCGTACGTTCCAGGACGTTCGGCTGTTCGACCAGATCAGCGTCTGGGACAACATCATGGTCGTGCTGACGGAGCGGCGCCTCCTGCCCGCGCTCCTCGAACGAGGGAAGTCCGGCCAGCGAGAGCGGACGGAGCAGATACTGCGGAGCGTGGGCATGTGGGAGAAACGACGCTCGCTGGCCATGGACCTCTCCTACGGCCAGCGGAAGCTGCTGGAGATAGGCCGGGCGATGGCCCTGAACGTCAATACGTACCTCTTCGACGAGCCCTTCGCCGGGCTCTTTCCGCAGATGCTCGAACGAGTGAAGGACCTCATACGACAGTTGCGGAGCGAAGGCAGGACGATCCTGTTCATATCGCACAACATGGACATCGTGCGGGAACTGTCCGACCACCTGATCGTGATGGACAGCGGGAAGCTGCTCACCGAAGGAGACGCGGAGGAAGTCCTGGCCCAACCTGAGGTGATCGAAGCGTACCTGGGGGTGTAGCGCCCCCAGCCAGTCTGGCTTTGAGCGACATGGAAGAACAAGACGGACAACCGGCCATAACACCGGAGAACAACAACACGGGAGCGGAAGGCGTCGCGCTGGATGATTCGTTCATCCTCGAGATGGTCAACGTTTCCGTGCGCTATGGGGCGGTCAGCGCCCTCGAAGATGCGTGCCTCGGCGTTCGCAAGGGAGAAGTGGTGGCGGTGATGGGGCCGAACGGCGCCGGGAAGTCGACCGTGCTGAAAGGGCTCATGGGGCTGGCGCCCGTGGTCGCCGGACAGGTGTACTGGCGCGGCGAACGATTGACGTCCGCTACGCACGAGATCGTGAAGCACGGCATCGCGTTCGTCCCCCAGGGCAGGCGGCTGTTCACCCATCTCACCATCGAAGAGAACCTCGAGATGGGATGCCCGTACCTCAGAGACCGGCCCGAGGTGCGCCGCCGCATGGACTCGGTCATGGACCTCTTCCCCATGCTGCACCAGAAGCGGCGAGACCTCGCGAGCCAGATGTCCGGCGGCCAGCAGCAGATGCTGGCGCTCGGTCGAGGCCTGATGGCCAACCCGGAGCTGCTGCTGCTGGATGAGCCTACCCTTGGGCTGGCCCCCAACATCGTGAAAGAGGTCTTCCAAACGGTCGCGCTCATCAGCGAACGGCTCGGCACCACGATCATGGTCGTGGAGCACAACATCAAGGGCGTTCTCGATATCGTTGACCGCGCCTACATCCTGGACACCGGGCGCGTCGTCTTCGAGGGAACCCCTGCGTCTGTCCGCGAGACGAATATCCTGGCGGAAGTGTTCCTCGGCAAGGTGCAGCGAGACGACCCCGAGGAGCCGTAGACCCCTCTACAGGGCCATCGCGTCGATGACTCCAGGCACCGAGGGTTCCTCTTCGAACGCCCACAGCCGCGATAGCAGGGAATCGACCTGCTCCCGTCCCATCACGTCACCTGCGAGCGCTCGGAATTTGGCCTCCACTTCCTCGTCCGAGAGTGGGTTCGCGGCGTTCCCCTTCGAGTTCTCGATCTCGACCACGTACGTCTCGCCTCCTGCGACAGCCTCGATGCGGGCCGCCTGCGCCCGGGGGAAGAGCGCGGTCATCTCCGGGTCTTCGGTCACTTCGACGCGCGCCATCAGCTCTTGCACAGCAGGGTCTGCGATGCGCTCGTCCGTGAACTGCCGCACAGTGACCTCGCCGTCGAGGAGCGCTGCCGCGACGACGTACGGCATAGAGTGGTCGGCAGTCTCGCGGTCGTGGACGCGCCACTTCTCGGGGTCTGCGGAACTCGTGACCGCCTGGCGATAGCTGGATACCTTGGTCCTGTCCGGTAGCGTGCCTCCGAGCCGTTCACGCAGCCCGAGCGCCGCCCATATCGCCGCCTGTGCGTTGAACTGCGCCGGGAACGCCTTGATGCTGCTGAGACTCGTGTGAAACCGGTGTTCCGCTCCGCCCAATGCGGGGAGGGGCGTTCGTCTCTCGAGCATCCCCGCGAGCCCGCTGTCGGCGTAGAAGGGTTCTTCCGGGCCCGTCATCCCCTGCCCTGCGAGCCTTGCCGAAAATACCCCGGCCTGCGCAGAGTTGGCGGCCGAACCCGCCTTCCACATCGACAGCCGCCCGTCGCGTGAGATGCGGAGCCCAAGGTTCGACGTAAGCGCGATGGAGATGGCGTGCGCGGTGCGGTGTGCGTCCAGCCCGAGCACTTTCGACGCGCCTGCAGCCGAGCCGATGGCAACGTGCAGCGAGTGGTCGATGAACTTCGTTGAGGGCTTCTGCACCTCGCCAAGTCCACAGAAGACCTCGTACGCTGCGACCAACGCAACGAGCGCGTCCTTCCCGCTCAGCCCGAGTGATTCCGACAGCGTCAGCGTCGCTGCGATGGTGTCGCTCGGGTGCCCGCCGTCCATCGCGAAATACGTGTCGTTGAAGTCGAGGTAGCGCACCATCAGTTCGTTGGCGAACGCGGCGAGTTCCGGCGTCGTGCGCTCGCCGGTGAACCACACCCGCGCCGGAGTCGCGGCCCCCGCTTCCTGCGCCAACGCCCGCGCAACCCTGGCGGGTTCCCCGTCCTGCCCTCCGATGGCGCACCCGATGGTGTCGACCAGGCGGACCTTCATGCCATGTAACGCGTCTGCGGGGATGTCGTCGTAGGCAAGCCCGGCAACGTAGGAACTGAGGTGCTCGGTCAGCGCGTCCATAGCGTTGGGCATCCTAGCAGACGTGCCCTGCCCGGCCCTTGCTGCGTCGAGGCGCACCTCATGTCGGCGACGAGCCTGCTATCGGATGACGCCTGCCTGTTGCAGGGCTGCGATCTCGTCTACGGCAAGGCCAAGGCGGGAGAGCACCTCTTCGTTGTGCTCCCCAAGGCCGGGCGGCGGCACGTCGTAGGTGAGCGGCGTGCCGAGCAGGTTGAGCGGGTTCTTCGCCGTGACTGAGTCTCCCTCCGGATGGGTGTGCTCGATGCGTATGCCCTGGTGCGCGAACTGCGGGTCATCGACCAGTTCGTTGACCCGGTACGCCGGAGCGCCGGGAACGTCGTGCTGCTCGAAGAGCGCGAGCCACTCGTCGCGCGTGCGCTGCTTGAAGAGCGGCGTCAGCTCCTCGTACAGCTCGTTGTAGTGTTCAGCACGCGCGTTGCGGTCGGCAAAGCGTGGGTCGTCCCGCAGGTCGGGGCGTCCGACAGCATCGGTCAGCCCTTCCCAGAACTTGGGCGGCGACGACAGATGTATGGCCAGTTGCTTCCCGTCCGCGGTATCGAACCCGTACACCTGCGCGAGCCTCGGCCTCGTCCACGCGTTGGAGACCATGCCCTGCGCCTCGTAGAACGTGAGCGTCTCGCCGACGAATGCGGCGACCGACTCCATCTGCGAGGTCTCGACCTTCTGCCCAACGCCGGTGCGCTCGCGCGCCATCAGGGCGGACAGGACGCCGAACGCGCCGAAGAGACCGGTGAGCGAGTCCGCCAGCGCGGGGCCTCTGGGACGTGGGTCGTCCGAGTCGGTGAGCAGTGCGAGCAGCCCGCCCATCGCCTGCCCCACGGTGTCGTAACTCGGCCTGTCGCGGTAGGGTCCGCTCTGCCCGAACCCGGAAAGGGAGCAGTAGACGATGCGCGGATTGCGGGCGGAGACGGTCTCGTAATCGGCGCCGAGCCGCGCCATCACGCCAGGCCGGAAGTTCTCGATGAGCGCGTCGGCCTGGTCGGTGAGCCGGAGGAGCGTCTGTCTGCCTTGATCCTGGCGAACATCCAGCGTGAGGCTCTTCTTGCCGCGGTTGAAGGCGCAGAAGGCCGGGCTGTACAAGCCCTTGCCCCACGCGCGGAACGGGTCGCCGGACTTCACCTCCTCGACTTTGATGACCTCCGCACCGAGGTCGGCCAACAGCATCCCGGCGTACGGGCCCGCGATGAAGTTGCCCATCTCGACGATGGTGAAGCCTTCGAGCGGACGTTGGCCGGTGTTGCTAGTCATGGCGGATGTCCGTCATCTCGAGGAACCCGTAGCCGTCGACGGCTAGCCGCCATCCTTTGGGGACGACGTACCCCGTGTCCGACGCGTCGATAACCGCAGGCCCCTCCACGACCGCTCCGGGCGCGAGGCTCGTGAGTTCGTATGTCGGTGTGGCGGTTGGCCCCTGCTCGGCAGACCACGTTACCTCCCGCGAGCCCGAGACGACGGGCGCGTGCGCGGCGAAGCCATTCACGCGTTCAGGCGACCAGTGCGGCACCCCCGCCGAGACGACGGTCCATGCCGCTTCGAGGGCAACGGAGCCAACGCTCGCATCGGAGCCATTCAACATGCGCTGCACCGCATCGGCGAGTCCATCGCCGTTCGTCGCTGAGACGAGTGTCGCGCGGCCTCCGGTCCATAGCTCCAGCACGGTCTGGTAATCCAGTTCGTCAGAGCGGAAGCCCTCGCCGCGCATGTCCTTCACGGCGACGCTCCGCATGCGCTCCGTGCCTACTTCGATGGCATCAGCCAGACCGGGGCTTGCTGCAGATGAGCCGTGCGTGTCGCGATAGAGGTGCATCACGTCGGTCGTGCTCGACCCGTAGGCGCTGAACACGGAGCCGAACGGGAACGCGAGCACGCGCCGGATACCTGCGCGCTCTGCGATGGAAGCCGCGTGCAGCGGCCCCGCGCCGCCGAACGCCAACAGGGTGACGCTCGCGGGGTCGAGGCTACGCTCCTGCACCCCGCGCAGGATGGCAGCCGCCATCTCGCTGTCGATGGTCTCTCGAACCATCGCAGCAGCAGCATCCAGAGACACACCGGACGGAGCGGCAACTCGCTCCCTTACGGCATCCTGCGCCGCCGCGAGGTCTAGCGGCATCCGTCCCGCGAGAAGATGGCTGGGGTCGATGTAACCGAGGATGAGGTCGGCATCGGTGACGGTTGCTTCGGCGCCGCCCTGACCGTAGCACGCCGGGCCGGGGTACGCCCCCGCGGAGTCCGGGCCAACCGACAGCACGCCGTTCCCGCCCACGTGGGCGATGCTTCCGCCGCCCGCGCCGATGGACTCCACGCTCAGCATCGGGATGGCGAGCGGTACGCCCTCGACGGTCGGACGCGGGTTCCACGGCGGTTGCTCAGCCGATGCGAACGCCACGTCGAGGCTGGTGCCTCCCATGTCCGCGGCGACGACATGCTCTGCGCCGGTGATCTGTGCGATGCGCCATGCGCCGAGCACCGCTGCCGCAGGCCCGGACTGCAACGTCTCCGCCGCGACGGTCTTGGCAACACGCGCGCAGCCTCCGCTCGCGTGGGTGACGAGCAGCGGCCAGCGGTAGCCCGCGTCGCGGAGCCGGTCTTCGAGGTCGTACAGGCTGCGGGTCATCTCCCGATGGAGCATCTCGTTGACGATGAGCGAGTTGGCCCGCGCGTGGTCGTCGGAGACGGGCGAGACCTCGGTGCTGAGCTGGAGCGGGACGGAGCGCAGGTAATGCACGGGGTAGCGTTCGTGGATGATCTCGCGTACGCGCGCTTCGTGGGCGTCGTTCCGCCACGCATTACGAAGGCAGACCCCGACGATCCGCGCGCCCCGGTGTACCAACTCCCTGACGGCGGCCAACACCTCTTCCGGGTCCACCGGCGCAGCCTCGGTGCCGGTCTCGTCTATGGCCCCGCCGATGCCAGCAATCATCTCCGGTCTGATGAAACCCTGCGCCAGCACGCTGGCCGGCCCGTCACCGTACAGGTCATCCTCGGCGCCCGCGCTCACGAGCAGCCCCGCTTTCGCGCCGCGCCCCTGAACGATGATGTTCGTGCCGATGGTCGTCGCCAGACGGAACACAGACGCCTCGCGCAGCAGTCCGACGGTGTCCGTGTCGAATGCTGCTGCTCCCGCCGCGACGCACTCCAGCACGCATGCGGGGACATCGTGCGCGGTCGTGGGCACCTTCGCAGTGCGGTAGGTCTGTCCGTCCGAAAAGAAGCCGTCGGTGAACGTCCCACCGACGTCGAGGTCGATGGTGTACATCAGTCGTGCTCTCCCCAGAACGGTTTGTCGTAGCCGGGAACGCGCGGGTCCGGCCAGTCGCCGTAGTAGGTGAGGAGATGCTCTTTCGGCTTCTGCGCCAGCCAGCCCCCGATAAAGTCGTCGAACCGCTTGCCGCGAGCGATGCGCGACCGCCGTTCCTCCTCACGCAGCGCCTCGGTGGCGGCGTAGTCGACCGCGAGCGTCTCCTCGTCCCAGGCGACCTTGTAGACGCGCGAGACGACGTCCGCGGAGATCATGCCCTCCCGCAGGTCGGTCATGACCGACTCAGGGTCGCGCTCCAGCACGTCGCCGTAGCCGCCGCCCGAGCCGGTATCGCAAAGGAACACGTCCCCGACCTCGAACTCCTTGGGGTTCACGCTGGACGATTCGAAAGTGTACTCGCCGTCCAGCCGCTGCTCTGCGGCCAGCGAGTGGTGCGTGAGTTCCGGCAGCGCGCCCTCCGCCATGAGCTTCAGCGCGTCGTTCTTCGTGATGGTCAGGCGCGGGTTCGGCGGGCCCCAGTAGCCGCCGAACAGGCCCGGATTGTGAGAGATGACGTCGGAGGTCCCCCACGAAGTCATCACGACGGGATTGGGATAGGCCATGCTGACCTCGATGAGCGCCGAGCCGCCTCGATACATGCCGAACCCGTGGTAGTCCGTGCCGAGCAATCCTCGGGCGATGATGGTGAACGGGTAGCGCGCGTCGAACTCTTCCACTTCGCCTGCGTCCGTCATCGACGCCCAGTAGAAGCCGGTCGAGTGCTCGCCGTCGCCGTCGAAACGCGCGCCCTGCCCGGCGCCGTTGCCGGCGGTCGTGATGCCCGTGGCGCGATAGCCGAAGAGGTTCGAGCCGTAGAAGACCAGCGCCACCATGTTCCGCGAGAAGGGTGCGGAAACGTTCTCCCTGAACGGACTGTCGAAGAGCATCTTGGAGCCGATGATGTGGAAGTTCTGCACCACCGCCGCCGAGATGATGGTGCCTTCCGTATGAGCGACGTCCTCCGGCGAGTTCGCCACCGACGGCCCTTCGATGAGGAACGTGAGCGGCTCGAACAGCCCCACGTTCGGCATCAGCCCCCGGAAGAAGTATGCGAAGAGGTAGACCGCCTGTGAGGCGCGAACGAGGTGCCACGTCGCATGCACCGGCCCCTTGCCGTTCGGCGGCGAGACGCCCTGCACGAGGATGGTCATCTCCCCGCCCTCTTTGATGACCGTAACCGGTATCCGCACCAGCCCCTTCTCGGCGCCGATGGTGTCGTTGAAGAGGATGGAGCGGTAGATACCGTCGTTGATCTGCTTCAGACGCTCCGAGGCCAGTTCGCTCGAACGGTCGATCAGCCTGCGCAGCCCCCCGGACACGGCGGCCGGCCCTCTACGCTCGACCTCGCGGAGGATGCGATTGCGCATCCGGAGGCAGGTCGCGACGCGTGAACGCAGCTCCACGGCGAACACGAACGGGTTGCGCACCGAGCCGCACAGGTAGTCCAGCATGTCCTTCTTCAGGCGGAAATTCTCGCCGATCTTCACCCCCGCCATGTGGAAGCCCTCTTCGAACCGGCTCGTGGCGTGGGGATTGAACCCGCCGGGAGAGACCGACCCGCAGTCGCCCTGGTGCCCTCCCACTTCGGCCCATGCCACGAGTTCGCCCTCGTGAAAGACCGGCATCGCCGTGAACATATCCGGCGCATGCGTGGAGCCTGCAAGCGGGTTGTTGAAGAAGAAGATGTCGCCGTCGTTGAGGCCGACGGTGGGGTCGTGCCGGTAGTACTTCAGGATGAACTTGGACTGGGCGTAGTTGAGGAGCGCGTGGAAGTGGATGCCCGTGGACGCGACAGCCAGGTCGCCGCTGGGCGTGAAGATGGCGGTGGACATGTCGCCCGCGAGGATGATGTCGGAGATCGAGAGGTTCTGCCAGACCTCCCGCGCCTCCTCCACAATGGTGAGCATCTTGTGGTAGAAGATCTCGAGTTCCACGTCCGAGAGGAGGTCGTAGCCCTCCGCCTCGATCGGGCTCGGCTTTGCGGCCTTCTCCACGATGAGTTCCGGGTCCCAGCCCGGCCCCTTGCCGTAGGCGTGTCGGTCGTACACGAGTCCCTCGTGCAGCTTGATCTGGTCTCTGAGGGATGTCACGTCTGCTTCTCCAACCACCCCATGCGGTGTTCGTCCAGCCTGAAACTCCACCCGCGCGGCACCGCGCCCACCGAGTCTTCCGCCTCCACCAGCACGGGGCCTTCCATCGCAGCCCCCGGCCCCAGCTCATCCAGTCGATAGACGGGCGTCTCTTCCCAGCCGCGCTCTAGCTCCCAGAGCACGCCCCGTTCGCCGGTGGGGCTCGGCGCCGCCGTGGCAGCCTCGAAAGACGGCAGAGCGAGTTTCTCCGAGGCGCCGATGACGTTGAGCCGCACGAGCCGCACCTCTCCACCGGACTCCGGCGAGGTCGAGCCTTCGCCGAAGCTGTCGGCGTAGGTTGTCTCGAAGCGGTCGAAGAGCATTGCGAGATCGGCTGCGCCGTCGATATGCAGGCCGGAGTGCGGTACGTCCAGCGTCTGGCGTTGCATGCCGTAGCTCATCTGGATCTCAAGGACGAACGAGACTCCATCGGGGTCGAGCCCTTCCTCTGCGATGTCTCTGCGCGCGCTGACCAGCAGCTCCTCGATCTCGTCGTTGAGCACGTCGGCTGCAGCCGGTTCGAACTCGGTGTTGCCGGGCATCCGGATGACGACCTTCCGTCCCTTCTCATAGGTCTGAACGAGGTCCATGGAGAGCGTCCCGAACGCGCCGAAAGCTCCCGCGAACGGCGGCAGCGCGATGCTGCGGACGTCGGCGAACTCGGCGAAGCCCGCCGCGTGCACCGGCCCCGCGCCGCCCACCGCGAAGGCGGTGAACTCCCTCGGGTCCGAGCCGGAGTTCAGCGCCGTGCGCATGTACAACTCCTGTCCCATCACGCCGTCTATCTGGTGGCGGATGTGCCACGCGGCCTCGTCCACCGTCATGCCAAGCGGCTCTGCGACCCGTGTCCGCACCGCCTCGGCGGCGAGGGCGGCGTCGAGCTTGATCCGGCCTCCGAGGAAGTAGTCCGGGTCTATGTAGCCGAGCACCACGTCGGCGTCGGTAACGGTCGGTTCTGTGCCGCCTCTGCCGTAGCAGGCCGGGCCAGGGCGCGAGCGCGCGCTGCGCGGCCCCACGTGCAACCTCCGGTCCTCGATGTACGCGATGGAACCGCCGCCCGCGCCGATCGACCAGTGCGCGATGACCGGCACCTGCACCCGCCAGCGGTCGAACACGGGGTCCGACTCGTACAGCCGGTCCCGCGCCTCGACGACCAATCCCGCGTCGAAACTCGTGCCGCCCATGTCGGTGAGGAGCACGTTGCGCAGGCCGTACACCTCGGCGAGCGCACGAGCGCCGAACACGCCGGCTACCGGCCCACTGCCGAGCAGATGCACGGGGCGGGTGCGCGACACCGACGAGATGCCGCCAGTGCACTTTGCGAGGAACAACGGCTTTCGATATCCCATGTCCAGCAGGTCGTTGCTGATGTCGAGGATGTGCTCCTCCGTGTTCACGCGCAGGTAAGCGTCGATGATGGTGGTCAGACTCCGGCGGTACTCGCCCATCTGCGGCGAGACCTCGTGGGAGAGAAAGACGGGCATGCGCCCCAGGTAGACCTCGGGGTACTCCTCGTGGATCAGATCGCGGACGCGCTTCTCATGCTCCGGGTTGATGAACGAGTTGAGCAGAACGACGACGAACCCGCGCACGCCCACGTCAACGAGCCGCTGCACCTGGCTCCGCACCTCGTCCTCATCGAGCGGGATGAGCACCTGTCCACGGCTGTCTATGCGCTCGCGCAGGCTCACCGTGAACTCGTCGCGCGGGATGAGCGGTTCCGGTTTGCGCGCCCGGCCCTTGGCGAACCGCACTTCCAGCGGCATCCCGTCCGCCCAGCTGCGCGACCGCCCCACCTTGAGAGTGTCCTCGAACCCCATCGTCGTCAGCAGGCCGAGTTTCGGACCCGTCCGCTCGATGAGCGTGTTCGTCCCGACGGTGGTCGAATAGATGAGCGCTTCGGCGTCCTGCGCGATGTCAGCGAGGTCCGCCCCCAGCCGTTCGGCGGCGCGGGCGGCAGCTTCCATGAAGCAGTCCTTCAGGTCGTGGTGGGTGGTCTCAGCCTTCGCCCAGACGAGGTTCCCGTTCAGCACGCCTACGGCATCCGTGAAAGTGCCGCCGATGTCGAGCCCCAGGCGCGCGCTCACGACGCACCTCCGCCGGCGTGCTTGCGCTTGAGAGCGTCGATATCGGGCTGGATGTCGTTGGTCAGCGGATGCCCCGGCGGCAGGTATTCGTTCTCCATCATCACCCCGCAGTGCGGGCAGTAGAACTCGATGATGCGGACCCAGTCCGGGTCGAAGGAGTAGTTGAACACCGGGTGGTCGCTGATCGGCTGGTGTATCTCACGCGGGTTGCGCTCATAGAGGAGGCAGCCCCGCTTGTATGGCTCCCGCGCGGAGATCAGGTCCCCGCCGCACCGGTTGCAGCACCAGAGTTCACGTTCCAGATCGATATCGAGGTATTCGGTGATCCGTACGCGCAACGTCAGGCTCCAGCCGGTCTGAAGTAGGGGAGCTGCAGCCCTTCCGGCCCCTCCCTGAATACCACGCTCACCGGTTCGCCCACGCGCAGCGACTCAGGCTCGGCATCCACGATGTTCGTGAACATGCGCGGTCCCTCATCCAGCTCCACGATGGCGGTCACGTACGGCGCGATGGGCTGGAACGCCGGGCTGGGACCACGGTACACAACACTGTACGAGTAGAGCACGCCGTTGCCGGACGCCTCGCGCCACTCAGGCTCGGCGGTGTGGCACTTCGCGCAGAGCGGACGCGCGTAGTACTGGTACGCGCCGCAGGCGGAGCAGTGCTGCAGAAGGAGCTTCCCCTGCTCCACGCCGTCCCAGAACTGCTGCGTAACGGTGTTGGCTCGCTCCATCGCTACGTCCCCAGCACCAGTGTGATGGACGACGACGCGAGCGCCGCCGTTCCCTGCGACACCGCGATCTTCGCGCCGGACACTTGCCGTTCGCCGCACTCGCCGCGCAACTGGCGCGTGGCCTCCACGATGAAATGCCCGTGCCCGCCGTTGTAGGAGAGCAGTCCACCGTGCGTATTCGTGGGAAGGCTGCCGCCGAGGTCGATGTTCCCGGCCTCCGCGAACGCGCCTCCCTCCCCGGCCCCGCAGAACCCCATGTTCTCCAGCGTCACCATCGCCGTGCTCGTGAACGAGTCGTACAGCTCGAGCACGTCGACCTCGTCGCGGCTGATCCCCGCGGCGGCGAACGCCTCGTCCGCGGACTCGCTGATGGGGAACGACGTGATGGAAGGGGCCTGGTACGGGTTGTAGCCCTGGTGCGCCTGGCCGAGGCCGAGCAGGTACACGGGGTCGCGCCGAAGTTCGTTCGCATATTCCGGTGTCGTCACGAGGATGGCGCTGCCCCAGTCCGAGATGAGCGCACACTCGTCGCGGTGCAACGGCCACGCGATCATGGGGCTGGCGAGTACGTCCTCGACGGTGACCGGCTTGCGGAGCTGCGCCCGCTCATTGAGCGCGCCGTGAGCCCTGAACGCAACCGCGATGCGTGCGAACTGCTCCGGCGTGGAGCCGTACTCGTACATGTGCCGCGTGGCCATCATCCCGTACAACGCGGGAGCGGTCGGGCCGTAGGGGCCGTCGAATTCGTGGGGCGGTTCGATGCTGCCCAGGTGCCCGACCTGCGAACTCATCGCCTGCACCTTGTCCTGGCGCGAGAACTTGGTGGCTCGATTGTCGCCATCCGCGACCATCACCGCCCTGCAACGCCCCGATTCGATAAGCGCGGCGGCAAGCGCCATGTTGGAGTGAGGCGTCGCGCCGCCCATCTGGACAGCGGAAGTGAACTTGGGCCGGAGACCGAGGTACTCGGTCAGCCACGTCGAGAACATGTGGTGCGGCTCCGCGTCGGGGCTGGACGTGAGCACGCCGTCTATCGAGGCGGGGTCTACAGGACAATCGGCCAGCAGGTCGAGGAAGGCCTCTGCATACAACTGCACCGTCGTTTTGCCGGTGGCGCGTCCACCGCGCGCCTCACCGACTCCCGCAATCGCAACCTTTGGGTTCGTGGCCATCGCCTCGCTCGGATCGTGGCAGTGCTCACAGCAGGCCACGCGCGCAACCTTATATGGGTAGGCGTGAAGAGTGTCAAGGCAAACCCTCCGCTCATCCTGAGCTTGTCGAAGGACCATGGCAAACCCGTCGAACCTGCGAATGAACCGCGTCCCCATCTCTGCTCATTCCCCCGGATTGCTGACACGCGCCCCTTTCGCAGTCGCGGGGCAGCCGCGTACGCTGGTTGCATGACCGTCGTACCGGCAGCACCCATAGACAACGTCTATAGCTCAGGCCTCCAGCTATCAACGGGGTCTATGGGTCCGCCGCAGATATTTCAAGACATTGGCATCCTTGCATCCTTAATCGCGGGAAGCAGGCCACGGCCTGGGAAACACCCCGAGTAAGAGTGCCAAGAGTGCCAGATCGGGCGGCCGGTTTACTCGTAAGGCTGGCATTAAGAGCGCCAGTTTCGGGGCGGGTTGGCATCCTTAATCGCCCGCCTGCCCCCGCTCCGCTATCCTTGCGCCACCACTGGGAGGAGGCGACACATGAGCAGCAGCCAAGCCGCGGTGTTCACAGGCCAGGACAAGCCGCTGGAGATATGGGAATTCCCCCAGTCTGACCCAGAGGAGGGTGCGGTGGTCGTCCACATGGAGATGGCTGCCATCTGTGGCACCGACGCCCACGCCATCCATCACCCGGACACCCCAACGCCCACCATCTTCGGACACGAGAACATCGGCACCATCGCGGCGAGCCGCCTCGAACGCAGCACCGATGCGCTCGGCCAGCCGCTGAAGGAGGGTGACCGCGTCACCTTCCGCGCGTCGCCGTGCGGACACTGCTTCAACTGCACGATCGGCGAGTTCTGCATGAACGTCCGCCAGCCCGGCTTCACGCCCTCGAACGAGCCCCCGTACCTCTACGGCGGGTTTGGCCAGCAGCTCCACCTCCCGCCGAACCCGTGGCTCCTCCGCATTCCAGACGACCTCTCGAACGAGCGCGCGCTCCTGAGCGTCGTCGGCACGCACACGCTCCTCAACGGCTACGAGCGCATCGGCGGGCTCAACCTCGGCGACACCGTCGTCATCCAAGGATCGGGGCCGATGGGCATCGGCGGCCTGCTCCAGGCGAAGCTGCTGGGCGCAGGGCGCGTCATCGTCATCGGCGCGCCGACCGGACGGCTCGAACTCGCCACCCGCCTCGGCGCTGACGAGACGATAAGCATCAACCAGTTGACCACTGCCGACGAGCGGGTCGAAGCCGTACTGGAGCTGACCGCCGGGCGCGGCGCCGACGTGGTGGTCGAATGCTCCGGCGCGATGGGTGCAACACAGGAGGGATTGCGCATGGTCCGCTTCGGCGGGAAGCACCTCCTCGTCGGCCCGTGGACCGACTACGGCACGCAGGACATCAACCCCACGCTCATCACCAAGAAGGCGCTGCGCGTCAGCGGGGTCGTCGCCTCGGAACCGCGTCACATCGTCCGCTCGATGGAGGCCCTGCGCTCGATGATCGACGTGCCTGTCGAGGACCTCGTCACGCACCAGTTCCCCCTCGCGCAGGTGAACGAGGCGTTCGAGGTACACGAGTCGTTGGAGGCGATGGTCGCCGTCATCCTGCCGAACGCGTAGGAGAGGGCTACTCGAAGGTCTCCAGAAGGGAGAGAAGCGCTCATGGCCACGACGTGGACCACCATAGACGTGGACGGCAGCTCGATGGAGTCGTACCTGGCCCTGCCTGAAGGCGATGGGCCGTTCCCTGGTGTTGTCGTAGCGATGCACGCCTACGGCGTCGACGCGGGCGTCCGCAAGTTCTGCGACGACCTGGCGCTCGAAGGCTTCGCGGCCATAGCCCCCTACCTCTACCATCGCAACACGGACATGAGCGTCCACGAGTTCAGCTCCATCCCCTTCCACGATCCGCGCCGGCAGGAGGAGGCTGCCGTCAGGAGAAGCATCACCACCCTCGAGACCCTCCAAGACGACTGCCTGGCTGCCCTGGCCTGCCTGCGCGCACTGCCGGAGGTCGGGAGTTCCCCCGTAGGCATCACCGGGTTCTGCCTCGGGGGACGCGTCTCCCTCTACATGGCCGGGGTCTCCGACGAGTTCGCCGCCTCCGCCATCTTCTACGGCACCGACATGAACCGCGGACGCGGGGACGACCCGGCTCCCCTCTCCTTCGCCTCCGCCATCCGCTGTCCGCTCGCAGGCTTCTTCGGGAGCGAGGACCAGAACCCCAGCCCCGCCGACGTCGACGAGGTGGACAGCGAGCTCGACAGGTTGGGAGTTCCCCATACCTTCCACCGATTCGAGGGAGCGCCCCATGCCTTCAACGACCCCTTCAACCCCGTGCGCTGGACGCCGGCTCCTGCCGCGGAATCGTGGCGGCTGCTCCTGCAGTTCTTCCGCGGCGCGCTCGCCGCTGCGCCTCAGCCGACCCACTGACCAGACTCGGCCGCCCGGCGGCAACAGACCACCAGAACAAGGAAGCCCATGCGATTGCAGAACAGGACGATCATCGTAACCGGGTCCGGACGCAACATCGGCGAAGGCATCGCCCACACGCTTGCCAACGAGGGTGCACGGGTCGCCGTCGTGGACATCATCCGCGAGCGCGCCAAGGCCGTCGCCGGTGCCATCAACGCCGCACACCCTGGCTCGGCGCTCCCGATCGCCTGCGACGTCACCAACAGCGCCGACGTTCAGGCGATGGTGGCCACGGTCGTCGAGGCCTGGGGCGACATCTATGCCGTCGTGAACAACGTTGGCGTGGTCGACCGGAAGAACATCCTCGAGACCGACGAGGCCGAATGGGACCGGGTCATCAACATCTCGCTGAAGAGCGTCTTCCTCGTCTCCAAGTACGTCGCCCAGCGCATGGCCGATCAGGGAAACGGCGGACGCATCATCAACATCGGCTCCACCTCAGGGCTTTCGGGGCGCACGGGAGCTGTCGCCTACCCTTCCGCGAAGGCTGGTGTCTACAACCTCAGCCGCTCGCTCGCCATCCAGCTCGCCCCGCACGGCATCAGGGTCAACACGGTCACTCCCAACCGCGTACTCACCGAGGCCGAGCCGGGTGCTCCCCCACGGACCTGGCAGGTCACCAACCTCGTGGGGAGGCAGGGCACCCCGCAGGACGTCGCTGCCGTCGTCGCCTTCCTCGCCTCCGACGAAGCCGACTTCATCACCGGCTCCGACATCACCGTGGACGGCGGCGTCCGCGCGGGCTAGAAGCGATTTGGGAATGGAAGTTGGCCTCGTCCAAGCCGGGATAGGGTGGGTTTGATAACACGTTGGTGGGGAAGGGGAGACTCGAACTCCCACGCCCGAGGGCACATGATCCTAAATCATGCGCGTCTGCCGTTCCGCCACTTCCCCACGGAGCCCATCGTACCCTACGCGCCTAGGACCGGGGACGCCTGCGGCGGCGCGGCGGACGGCGGCGTGTAGGTGGCGGGGGCGATTCCTCCTGCTCGGATGGCGCGTCCATCGGCGCGGCGGCCTGGGTTCCGGGCAAGCGCAGGTCCGACACCACAGCGGGCACGGCAGGCAACGAGGGACGGATGAACACGAGAGCAAGCAGCAGGATCAGCGGATGGATCAACGGCAACCCGCCTGCGAGGAGGTACAAGAAGCCCGTGCCCACAGCTGCCGCTGACCACCACATGGCCTTCTTCCGCTTGCGGCGAGCCATAAAGGGGATGAACCCGACGGACACGACGAGCAGAATGATGAGGGCGTTCCGTCCCGTTGAACTGAGTACCTGCGTTTGCGCCGGAGCCTCTTCCGAAGCCTCGGTTGAGGTTCCGCCCTCGGCCGGAACCTCAGCACTGCTTCCGTTCTCCGCCGATGGCTCAACGAAAACCAGATTAACGGCAAGGACGAGAGCGAAGCTGGTCGAGATAGCCAGCATCCAGGCGAACAACGGTGGCATGGCAAAGAGGAATGGTGTTCTGGGCTGCATGCCGAAAGCGTACACGACCGCGCTCGTACTTGACACCGCTACCTCACACTCGCACGATACGCAGGCGCACCCTGCAGGGGCGCATTTTCATGACGGAGGACGATATGAGCGTGAATCTGGGCAGCGTGGTTATAGAGAACGCCGAAGAGAAGTTCGTGGAGATGAGCCACGGAACCACCCGCTACATCGAGGCGGGCGACGGCTATCCCACCATCCTCGTACACGGTGTCGGTTTCACGAGCGGCGCTCACGACTGGATGCTGAACATCGGGCCGCTCTCCAGCAAGCTGCGTGTCATCGCGGTGGATGCGCTTGCGTGGGGCAAGGGCGAAGGCTGGCTGGACCAGGAGTACTCCTTCGCCTACCTCGTGGACTTCCTGCGCGAGTTCCAGGACGCGCTGGGGCTCGAGAAGACCAACCTCGTGGGCCATTCGATGGGAGGTTGGCTCGCCTCACTCTTCGGCTACGAGAGCCCGCACCGAATCAACAAGCTCGTCCTCGTTGCCAGCGGCGGGGCAATGCCGCGTCAGCTGCCGAGCATGGTGCAGTTTCAGCCCCCGTCACGCGACCAGATCCTCTCCAGTCTGCAGGTCAGGATAAGTGCCGACGTGGACCTGGAGGAGATGGCCGACTACCACTACGCGCTCACCCAGAATCCGGAACGCCTCGCGGCCTATCAGCGCGTGCTGAACCACATGAACAACATGGAGACGCGACGCCGCTACAACACCGTTCGCCGCTTCGCACATATCCCCGTTCCAACACTCGTGATCTGGGGCAGGAACGACTCGACGAACGCCTTGGAGATGGGCGAGATGACCCACGAGGGCATCCCGGGGTCCAACATGGTGGTCTTTGACTGCGACCACTGGATCCCCACCGGAGCGCCGGAGGAACTGAACGCCGCTCTCCTCGACTTCCTACCGGACTAGGTAGAGTTACTCGCTAGTCGAGCACTTCGATCCGGAAGAGGTGGCTGCCAGCAACGCGCGCCTCGACGGTGTCCAGCGCGTCCTCCTTCGCCAAGATACGCGTGAGGAGCGCGCGCTTCTCGTCGATGTCACGCACCAGAGTGGCGCGTGCCCGCAGGTCGCGCTGCACGCTCTGTTTCAGGTGATACGTGAACTCCGGGTTCGCGAACAGGTTCGCCGCCCAGTCCCGCGTGCCGGGGTTGTTGGAGAGGTACGGCTGTCCGTCCAACTGGCGAAGCCGTACCTCCTTGCGATGCGGCTTCCCGCTCTTGCGTCCGGTGGTCGTGATGTCGACCAGTCTGTCGGTTTCCAGTGCCTGGCGTGCTGCGTCGTCCAAGGTGCCGCTCCTTCGCCTGGGGATCAGTTGGTCATCGAGCTGGCGATGTAGGTGTGAGTGATGACTTCCCAGACGTGGCCGTTCTCGCACTCGAAGTAGAAGCCGCGGCCCTGGTGTTTGTAGTTGATCTTGCCGTCCGTGCGTGTGCCCGGGCCGCTGCCGTACACGATGCCGTCGTCCTTGATCCGCCCCAGTATCTCGTCGAACTCCTGGTCGGAGGCGAGGAACGCATAGTGGTTCGAGCGTGGCTTCTGCTCGCCTTCTTTCAGGTCGTCGAAGTCGAGGGTGAGCTTGTCGTTGACCTTCACCGGAGCGAAGTGGCCGTAGGGGCCGTCGTACGTGAGCCCGAACATCCGCGCGATGAACTCGGCGGACTTCACCTTGTCGTAGGCCGGAACGATCGTGTGGTCCAACTGAAGCGCCATGACTGACCTCCTGTGAGTTGCTCGTTCTGCCCAAAGCATACTCCGCCCGCAAGCCTCTGCGAAGGGACTGCGCGCGATGGTAGGCTAGCGCCGCACACACAACCGCTGAGGGCAACATCCCATGATCATCGACATGCACACACACATCGTCCCGAAGGACTTCCCCCACCTACCCGACCGGCCATCCGGCGACGCATTCCCCTCGATGGCCTCGAAGGATGAAGAGCGCTCCACCATCATGATCAGCGGTGAGGAGTACCGGACGGTGCGCGACGTCTGCTGGGACGCCCCGAAGCGTGCCGCGGAGATGGCGGGCCAGGGCACAGACAAGCAGGTGCTCTCTCCCCTGCCCGAACTGCTGATGTATCACCTCGACCCGAAGGACGGCGCCGACCTCGCCCGACACCTGAACGAGACCATCGCCGGTATGGTTGCAGCGGAGCCGGAGCGCTTCTACGGCTTGGGCTCCGTACCGATGCAGGATGTGGAACTCGCCGTGGCGGAGCTGGGCGTCATCAAAGAGCTCGGCCTCCACGGTGTGGAGATACGCTCCAACATCGAGGGACGCAGCCTCGGCGAGGAGCGGTTCCGCCCGTTCTTCAATGAAGCCGCCTCACTCGGTCTGGCCGTATTCCCGCACGCGAACCGCCCCACGTTCGCGGACAGGCTGGCGCACATCCCGCCCATCGTGGCCGACGCCCCGCTCGGGTTCCCCATCGAGTCAGGCCTCGCAGGCGCATCGATCATATGGAGCGGGCTGCTCGAGGAACTCCCTGACCTGCGCATCTGCATCAGCCACGGTGGAGGTGTGCTCATGCAACTTCTCGCGCGCAGCGATGAGAACTGGCACTCGCGCGAGCCTGTGCGCAAGCTCCTCCCCAGGGCACCGATGGAGTACGCCTCCATGCTTTACTACGACGACATCACCTTTGGCACGGCCCCGCTGCGCTACTTGATAGACCATGTGGGAGCGAGCCAGGTGATGATCGGCTCGGACTGGCAGGGCACGGGGCCGAAGACGCCGTCGCCTGAGGAAGAGTTCGACGCCCTGGGCCTCGGTTCGGAGGAGCGCGAACTCATCGGCTGGAAGAACGCGCTTCGCTACCTGGGAGTGTAGTAGTCCGAGCCTACGCCTCACGCACACGCTGGATGAACGCGAAATCCTCAGCCTGCGGCGCCCTGTCCATGCCCTCGAACGAACCCGCCTCGTAGTTGCGACCAATCGCCTCAACGAGGCCGGGCTTGCTCGCGAAGTGCGCCATCGTCCGTTCTTGCAGCGCGTCCCACTGTGCCACGAGCGCCTTCGCCTCCGGGCTGGCAGGGTCAAGGCCGAGCGACGCTCGCACCTCAGCGAGAAGTGCGGTCCACTCGCGTTCGACGGCCTCGATCTCCTCAGGCGGTGTCTCGGCCCGCAGTTCCGCGAACTGCTCCATCTGCTCCGACGTGTAGTACTGCTCCATCAGGCGCGGCTGTCACCGGTGTAAGAGGACGTGCGGCCCGGGCCCACGAATCGGTTGCCGTCCACCGTGGCGATATCCTCGGATGGGAGCGACGCCTCATCGCCTTCGGCGACGTCCGCTCCACCGAGGACATCTACGAACCGGACGCTCGCGGAGGTGCCGTCCGCGCTTACGCTCAGCAATTCAACTACGTCCCCACTAACGGTTACCAGGCGCGTGCCTGCTTCGATGCCTTCCAGGTTCATGCTTCGACTCCGAATCTCGTGCTATCCGGGAGAGACCTCGACCGCCGTCTTAGCCGACTTCGGGAATGGCGGCGGCAGCGTAGCGCCAATACGCTTGGCGTACTCCAGGTTCAACGTGTTGAACTTGCCTGAAGAGCCAGTCGACATCCCCTCGACATTGCGGTGCGGGTTCTTCGGAGTGGCGGTCTTCCCCTCGATGACCTCATCGTCCATGCGGTCGAACGGGATCCAGATGATGTCGTTCTTCGCGGGGTCACGGAACACGTTCATGGGCTCGCCGCCGTCCTCCATGATCTGCATCTGCTCCAGGAGCATGCGGCGGAAGAGGATGATGCCGATGTCCGACTGCCCCAGCTTCTCCAGGTAGCGGCGCGTCCGCGGGCCCTGCGACGTCCACGCAAAGTGGTCCTGGCCACTGTTGTTGTCGAGTTGTTCCCAGATGGGCTGCCCCCACTCGTCCACTCCCGCGATCGGAACGTGGTAGACGGGAATCTCGTCCTCTCGCTGGTTCGGGTTCTCTCCTTCGCGCGGCCAGTGAGACTGGTAGTAGACATAGTAGGTGTGTGTGTCATCCATCGGCACGCGGATCTGGAAGTCGTGCCCGCCTGTGCCGGACTCCAGGTTCGGGAACAGTATCGGGTGGCCGTAACGCCAGCCTATGGACTCCTCCTTCTCCTCACCTTCCAACCAGCGGTGCTTCAGGACGCCGTGTTCGAACCTGCTTGTCGACGCGGAGATGTGGCGCATCGTGCGGCCTGCCTTCCGCCAGTACGGACCGAAGTCCTCGTTCTCTTCCGGCGGGCGCTTGCCATAGATGTCGCCACGGTGCTTGAGAAGCCCGACCCGTTGGAGAGCGTACTTGGAGAAGTAGCCGTGAAGGTACTCGGCATGGATTGGGTCCAGGGAGTTCTCCATGATCTGGAGCCAGTTGCAGGTAACGATCGTCCAGCCGATGCTCCTGACTCGTCCCTCCTCCACGAACGGGTAGTAGTGGGGGAGCAGCGGAGCAGGCTGCGGCCCGAGGTACGCGAACACGAGGCCACCAAGCGTCTCCACCGGGTAGGCCTTCAACTGCACGCGGCTTGGGAAGGTGGAGTCCGCGGGCTCGGCCGGCATCTCCAGGCACTGGCCGGTCTCGTCGTACAGCCAACCGTGGTAAGAGCAGCGGAGGCCTTTCGGTTCGGGGATGCCCCACAGCATGTTGACCCTGCGATGGGCACACGAAGCGTCGATGAGACCGAACGTGCCGCTCTCGTCCTTGTACAGCACGAGGTCTTCGCCCAGGAGCCGGATCGCCTTCGTGGGGTTCTCATTGAATTCGGAAACCCCGGCGATGGGCTGCCAGTAGCGCCGCATCAGTTCCCCCATGGGAGTCCCAGGGCCCACCAGAGTCAACCGGTCGTTCTGCTCTACGGTCAGCATCGTTCACCTCCCAGAGTGCCCAGACCATTCTTCCTTCTAACGGGTGAAGATTGCATCATCCGCGCCCTGCCGTCAATTGCGTCTGCCGCCTACCCGCCGAGCACGGGCGAGCCGTGATGGTGCACCATCAGCCACCGCCCGCCTAGGCTGCGGAAGACGTTCGTCGTCTCTATGCGCGCGTCCATCACGCGGCCCCCCGCAACCGACGTCAGATTCTCGGTGCACGTGACCCATGCAACGCTTCCCTCGACCGTTGCCTGCGCGCCTGTAATCGTGAATGTCATCATTGCGGCGCCATCGAATATCCGCTCCCAGCTCTCCATGACCTCGGCCCAGCCGTCGAGCGCAGCCCATCCCGGGTGGATGCACGTCACTACGTCCTCGCGCGACCAGACCTCCTCCATCTGACGGATGTCCAGTGTACCGAACGCGTCGTAGAACGCCTTGTTGGCGGCGAGAACCGCCGCTTCGTCCGCCTCGCTCATCGCGTAGACTCTAGCACGATAGTCCCACGCCGATGCGGATGTATCATCCACTCGCTCTGAGGGAAGGAGATGCTATGCCAAGTTTCGACATGACAGACCGTGTGGCCATCGTTACCGGAGGATCGCAGGGCTTCGGTAAGGCTATCTCGCTTGCGCTGGCACACCAGGGCGCGAACGTCGTCGTGGCGGCGCGCGAGCCGGAGGAGGTGACGGTCGGCAGGGAACGGCCCCACGCTCCCGTTTACCCCGTTGTAGACGAGATACGCGCCATCGGGAGCCGCGCGCTTGGCATCACAGCCGACGTGCGCAACCAGGACGAGGTGGACGCGATGGTCGCGCAGACGATGGACGAGTTCGGGCACATAGACGCGCTCGTCAACGTCGTCGGCGGCAGCTGGGGCGAGACGTTCCGCTCCGGCCCGCTCATGGAGCTCGAGCCGCACGACTTCATCGAGTGCTACCGGGTGAACGTGCTCACAGCGTTCATGTGCTCCAAGGCCGTGCAGCCCATCATGAAGGCGCAGGGCAAGGGCGCCATCGTCAACATCGCCTCGGGCGCGGGCGTCAATCCCGGCACGGGCCAAGCCGCCTACGGCGCGGCCAAGGCCGGGGTGATCAACATGTCCAAGTCCATGGCGTACGAGTGGGCGCCCGAGGTTCGTGTCAACGCTATCGCGCTCGGCGGCATCGAGACACCGCACCGCCCGATGTGGCACGAGAGCGTCCGCTCAACCACGACGAGCCGCAGTGCGATGGGCAGGCTCGGCACACCGGACGAGCACGCTGGCACAGTCCTCTGGCTCGTCTCCGACGCCGCGGGCTACATCACCGGCACAGCCATCGAAGCGGACGGCGGTCGGCGGTAGAGAGGCGCAGAAGCACGAAGCACGGCAAGGAGCAAAGACATGCCATACGAAGACCGATTCGTGGACAACGACGGCGTACGCATCCACTACGAGGTGGAAGAGGGGCCTGCCGACTCGCCCGTCATCATCTTCGTGCACGGCATGGGCGGCAGCACGAAAGGCTGGCGGATGCACGGCTACCCGGAGAAGTTGCGCGACGAATACAAGGTCGTGCTCATGGACTCGCGCGGATTCGGGCAGAGCGACAAGTTGAAAGACGCCGAGGCCTACGGACGCCCGCAGAAGGTGTCGGACGTGGTCGCAGTCCTGGACGATCTCGGCGTCGACAAGGCCTACTACTGGGGTTACTCCATGGGGGCCAGCATCGGCTGGGCCGTCGGCATGCTCGCGCCAGACCATTTTCATGGGCTCATCCTCGGGGCCTACCCCGTGCTGTCGCCGGAGGTACCGGAGATCGACCGTGTGCGGTGGGAGGCCCGAGCCAAGCTCATGCGCCTCGGCATGGACGTATACATCGCTGCCATGGAGATGGACCAGGGACCCCTACCTGAGGAGAACAAGGCCCGGCTGCTGGCGAACGACAAGGACGCCTACGCCGCTCAACAGATAGCGAACATCAGCTGGGGAGCGCCGGATGAGGACATCGTCAACATGACCCTGCCCGCGCTCGTCTATTCCGGCACCGAGGACGAATACCCGATGCCCCGCAACCACGCACTTACCAAGCGCTCGGCGTCGCTCGCGCCCAACGCGAAGTTCCTGCCACTGGAAGGGCACACACACGCATCCGCGATGGCCTCGCCGGACGTGGTGATCCCGCACGTGCGGGAATTCATCGCGATGGTTGAAGACTCGCGTTAGGCAACAAGAAGCAAGGAGAAGCAACGTGCCATACCAGGATTGTTTCGTTGACAACAACGGCGTCAATATCCACTACGAGGTGGAGGAAGGGGCGGTCGAGTCGCCCGTCATCGTCTTCGTGCACGGCATGGGCATGAGCACCAAGGACTGGCGGAACGCCGGCTACCCGGAGAAGCTCTGCAACGAGTTCAAGGTCGTCCTCATCGACTCGCGCGGGTTCGGGCAGAGCGACAAGCCGAAAGACCCGGCCGTCTACGGGCGCGCGCAGAAGGTCTCCGACGTGACCGCCGTGTTGGATGACCTCGGCGTGGACAAGGCCTACTACTGGGGCTTCTCCATGGGCTCCAGCATCGGCTGGGCGGTCGGCATGCTCGCGCCTGAACGCTTCCACGGCCTGGTTCTCGGCGCGTATCCCGTGCTGTCGCCGGATGTGCCTGAGATCGACCGCGTGCGTTGGGAGGCCCGCGCGAAGCTCATGCGCCTGGGCATGGACGTCTACGTCGCCGCGATGGAGATGGACCAGGGCCCGCTGCCGGAGGAGAGTAGAGCCAGGCTCTTGTCCAACGACAAGGACGCCTACGCTGCGCAGCAGATCGCGAACCTGGAGTGGGGCGCGCCCGACGAAGACATCGTCAACATGACGCTGCCCGCCCTCGTCTACTCCGGCACCGACGATGACTACCCCATGCCCCGGAACCACACGCTCACCAAGCGCTCCGCGTCCCTCGCGCCCAACGCGAGATTCCTGCCACTGGAAGGGCACACGCACATGTCCGCCTTCATGGCGGCGGACCTGATGATTCCGCATGTCAGGGAATTCATCGCCATGGTTGAAGACACACGCTAGAGAGACCTTTATACGAGGGAGCAGCGCAATGCCGTTCGAAGACCGGTTCATCGACAACAACGGCGTCCGTATCCATTACGAGGTGGACGACGCGCCGGAAGACGCGCCGCCACTTGTGCTCATGCACGGCATGGGCATGAGCACGAAGGACTGGCACGACGCGGGCTACACGACAGCGCTCTCCGGTGAGTTCCGGCAGATCCTCATCGACTCTCGAGGGTTCGGCCAGAGCGACAAGCTCACCGAACCAGCGGACTACGGACGCGCGCAAAAGGTATCCGACGTGACAGCTGTGCTGGATGACCTCGGCATCGAGAAGGCGTTCTACTGGGGCTACTCGATGGGCGCGAGCATCGGCTGGGCGCTCGGCATGCTGGCTCCAGACCGCTTCCACGCCCTCGTGCTCGGCTCCTACCCAGTCATCCCTCTGCCTGTTCCCGAATTCGATCGCGCCCGCTGGGAGGCTCGCGCGAAGATCATGCGGCTCGGAATGGACGTATACGTGACCGCGATGGAGATGGACGCCGGGCCTCTTCCGGACGCAGATCGCGAGCGCCTGTTGGCGAACGACAAGGAAGCCTACGCCGCACAGCAGCTCGCAAACCTCGACTGGGGCGCACCGGACGAGGACATCGTCAACATGACGCTGCCCACGTTCGTCTACGCGGGCACGAAGGACAGGCGCAACCACGAACCAGCCAAGCGCTGCGCGTCGCTCGCCCCCAATGCGTCCTTCCTGTCGCTACCGGACCACACGCACATGGAGGGGTTCCTGGCGGCGGACACAATGATTCCCCACGTACGAGAGTTCATCGCAGGGGTTGAAGGCACGCGCTAGGGCCTACCTGAAGCCAAGGAGCTACGCCATGGCATTCGAAGACCGGTTCATCGACAACAACGGCGTCCGCATCCACTACGAGGTGAACGACGATGCGCCGGCCGATGCGCCACCGCTCGTGCTCATGCACGGCATGGGCGGCAGCACCAAGAACTGGCACAACGCAGGCTACACGGCGGCCCTCTCCGGTGAGTTCCGGCTTATCCTCATCGACTCGCGCGGCTTCGGCCAGAGCGACAAGCTCACCGACCCTGCGGACTACGGTCGCGCGCAGAAGGTAGCCGACGTTACCGCCGTGCTTGACGACATCGGCATCGAGAAAACGTTCTATTGGGGCTACTCCATGGGCGCGAGCATCGGCTGGGCGCTTGGCATGCTTGCCCCACACCGCTTCCAAGCCCTCGTCCTCGGTTCCTACCCGGTCATCCCCCTGCCGGTCCCCGATTTCGACCGCGCCCGCTGGCAGGCCCGTGCAAAGATCATGCGGCTCGGCATGGATGTGTACGTCACTGCGATGGAGATGGACGCCGGGCCGCTATCAGAGCAGCAGCGCGAACGCCTGCTGGCGAACGACAAAGACGCGTACGCTGCACAGCAACTCTCGAACCTCGACTGGGGCGCGCCGGACGAGGACATCGTCAACATGACGCTGCCCACGTTCGTCTACGCAGGTACGAAGGACACACGCAATCACGAGCCGGCCAAGCGGTGCGCGTCGCTCGCCCCTAACGCCTCGTTTCTCTCACTGCCTGACCACACGCACGCGCAGGCGTTCCAAGTCGCGGACACGATGATTCCGCACGTACGCGATTTCATCGCGAAGGTGAGAGCGACCCTGTAGTCCTCGACGCTACTGCTCTCGGCAGACGCTATACTCTGCGCGAGCTACCCAGGAGGAGGAGACACCATGAAGGACGGCATGCGGTTCGTTGACTGCGACATGCACGTGATGGAACCGGCAGACATCTTCGACCGGTACCTCGACCCGAAGTTCAAGGACCGTGTCATCAGCGCTCCCGGGCGCGCAGGCGGCTCTAATGTGGTGATCGACGGCCTCTCCCGCGCTGGCGACGACGACCTGCAGCAGTACCGGAAGCGCAACAGGAACGTCTCAGCCAACCAGCGGCAGCCTCTCTCCGGTTCGCGCTCCGCTCCGTACCTGGGCTTCGCCATCGAGCGCAACTACGACCCGGTCGCTCAGGTGATGGGGATGGAGATGGAGGGAGTGGACATCGCCGTCCTCTTCCCCACCATGGGGCTGGGGCTCATCGCGAGGAACGGCATGGACCCGCTCCTCTCCCACGGGCTCTGCCAGGCGTACAACAACTGGATCCACGACTTCTGTCAGTACAGCCCTGACCGGCTGAAGTTCGCGGCGATGCTGCCATTCCACGACGTAACGCTCGCCTGCCAGGAGCTGCGCCGTTGCGTGACCGAGCTCGGTGCGGTCGGCTCCTTCATGCGGCCGAACCTCGTGAACGGGCGCTTCTGGCACTCCAACTACTGGGAGCCGCTCTACAGCCTGCACGAGGAGCTCGATGTGACGTGGGGTTTCCACGAGGGCACCGGCGCCTGGTACTCCAATATGAACACGCTGTACGGGGAGAACCGCTTCTACCGGCACGTTGCGAGTCACTGGATAGAGATGCAGCAGGCGCTGGTGGCGATGATCATCGGCGGCATCTTCGAGTTCCACCCCAACCTGCGCGTCGGCTTCCTGGAGGCGCAGAACTCATGGGCGCCGGGGCTTCTGAGCCGCATCGAGTGGGACTACCCGCAGTACCTGGACACCCACGCACCCTACCTTTCGCTGACGCCGAAGGAGTACTTCCGGCGCAACTGCTGGGCGGCCGTCGAAGGGAGCGAGCCTGAGATTGAGGCGACCGCCTCGCTCATCGGGGCGGACCGGATGTGCATCTCAACCGACTACCCGCACTTCGACTCCAACTTCCCGAACGTGTCGAACAATCTGGTGAACGGCGTATCACGGGAGACGGCAGAGGCCATCCTCTATGGCGGCGCGACGCTGTACAACTTCAGCGAGGCGGATTTCGCGAAGGCGGACGAGGCCCGGCAGGTCCAGGAGGCTGCAGCGGCCCGCTAGGCCGATGATCCAGCCCTACGGCAGGCCCAACTCGTCGGCTAAGCCGAGGATGGCGGCTATCACCGCTTCCGGCTGCTGCTCCTGAACGTAGTGCGCGCTGCCCTCGACGGGCCAGCCGCGAACGTCGTCTGCGACCTCCCGCCATGCGCCGAGCACGTCGGCGTTCGCCGAAGGCCCTGACCTGCCCCATATCGACAGCACCGGCACGGTGATCTTCCGCCCGGCGGCAACCTCGGCACGCCAGTAGTCCGGGTCATCCTCGAGTACGAGGCGGTAGTCCCAGATGACGGCATCTGCCGTGCCAGGGCGGGAGAACATCTCCACGTAGAAGGCGCGCTCTTCCGGTGACAGGTGCGGGTTCCGGTCCAGGAAGAGGCCGAAGAACAGCTCCGGTATCGCGTTCACGATCGGTTCAGCCACGTTCCGCTGGCGGAAGAAGTCGAAGTACCACTGCCGCCCGCCGGGGTCGCGGCGCTCCGGACCAACGCCCTGCGGGCCCGAATCGATCTGCACCATGCCAACGACGCGCTCCGGCAGGTCGGCGGCGATGCGCCTCGCGGTGGGCGCGCCCTTGTCGTGTCCAACGACGACGAAGCGCTCGTGGCCGAGGTGGTCCATCAGGGCAATCGCGTCGGCCGCCATCGACGCGAGTCCGTAGGCAGAGGGGTCAGCGATGCGCTCGGAGTCGCCGTAGCCTCGACGGTCCGGTGCGACGACGGTGAACCGTTCTGACAGCGCGGGGGTTATCTGTTCCCACGTGCGGCGCGTACGCGGGAAGCCATGGAGCAGCAGCAGCGGGAGTCCGCTCCCGGATGTTTCGTACGCCGTGCGTACGCCGTTGACCGTGGCGAACCGCGCCTCGCCCATGGAGTGCTTACGGCCAGACGAAGCTGAGGATGATGAGCAGGGCGCCGGTGGCGATGACGCCTCCAGCGGCCACTGGCCAGAGGATGTAACCGATGTCTTCAGCGTTGCTGAACGGCCAGATCAGGTCTTTCACGAATCAACTCCTCGTGGAACTAACGCCATCATAGTCGGGCTGACGGCACCGCTGTCAACGCGAACGCGAACAGCCGAACGTCACTCTTTGCCTGCCTCCGCCTCACGCATCGCATCGACGGTACAACGTATGCCCTCTTCAAGCGACACGGCCGCGCGCCACCCGAGCCCTCGCTCCGCACGGCGGACGTCCAGGTAGATGCGATGCACATCGCCCGGACGCTCCGCCGCGTGTTCCGGGCTGCCGCCGTAGTCAGTGGCCCCGGCGAGCGCGTCGAACACCTGCGCAACCGTCGTCCCTTCTCCCGTTCCGATGTTGTATACGCCGTCCTCGGTCTGCGCGAGCGCCAGTACGTTCGCGCGCACCACGTCGTCAACGTACACGTAGTCCCGTTCATGCGAGCCGTCGCCGAAGATCGTGGGAGACTGCCCGCGCATCATGGCATTGGCGAAGATGGCGACGACCCCCGCTTCGCCGAACGGGTCCTGCCGCGGGCCGTAGACGTTGCCGTAGCGCAGGATCGTGTAACGGATGCCCGAGAGAGCGCAGTGCGTCTGCACGTATGCCTCGGCTGCCGCCTTGGACGCGCCGTAGGGCGAGAGCGGACTGACGGGATGCTCCTCGTCTGCGGGCAGGCGCTCGGGGTCGCCATAGAGCGCGCCGCCCGTCGAACTGAACACGAAGCGTCCCACCCCATAAGCGGCGCACTGTTGGAGGACATTCAGCGTGCCGAGCACGTTCACTTCGGCGTCGTGCATCGGGTCGCGGACGGACTCACTGACGCTGGCGTGGGCCGCGACGTGGAAGACGACCTCCGGCCGTGCGGCCTCGAACGCAGCCGCGAGCGCCGGACTGCGGATGTCGATCTCGTAGAGTGTTGCCTGCGGATTGACGTTCTCGCGTTTGCCGGTGGCCAGGATGTCCACGGCAGCGACGCTATGGCCGTCCGCGATGAGCGTGTCCACGAGGTGGGAGCCGATGAAGCCCGCCCCGCCTGTTACCAGAACGTTCAACTTGCGTACGCCTTTACGCTGCCTTAGCCAACGGATTGTTCCGAGATGTTACCCCGTACACAGGCGTACCAGCCTCCTCCGCACTCCTGCCCGAAGCCATGAGCCCGCGCAATCAGCAACATTCTGCAACAAACTGCAACATCTACTTCTGCTTCTCCAGCCCCTGCAAGGCGCCGCCGACGCGCATATGCGCCAACCTCATGGTAGGAGCGCCCGGAGGCGCGGGGCAAGAGGACGATGTCGCAGCGAGCCGACTGCACTTCACAGGCGATAGTAGCGCAAGGCGTTCCGGCTCAGGATCGCTTCCTTGTCGGTGTCCGCCAACTCCTCGCTCTCGCGTACTTCCTGTATCTCCCGCTTGCACATCTCCGTCGTGACCTCGTGGGGGAAGTCGCTGGAGTACAGGAAAGCGTCAGGGCTGTACCGCGTCGCCGCGAACCCGAGCGCGGGCTCCTCACCCTCGCACCCGACGTACAGCCGACCTTCGCGGATGTGCCGCAGGATGTACTCGCTGGGTATCTCGTCGCCGTGCGGGCCGTACTCGCCGTCCGGGTCGTCTTCGATATGCGTGACGTGCGAGCGGTCGAACCGTTCCATGACCATCAGGAACCAGCCGATGCCGCCTTCCAGGAAGCTCATCCGCATGTTGGGGAACCGGTCAAGCACGCCGTTGAAGACGATGCTCGCCATCCCGATCATCACGCCCATCGGGTGCCCCATCGCGTGGACGGGCGCGTACCGGTTGAGGTCGTCGAACCCCATGCCGTCGTGGCAGCCTCCGTGGATGGCAACCGCGCAGCCCAGCCGGTCCGCCTCCTCGTACACGGGCCAGTACATCTTGGCCCCCAGGTGCCCGATCAGCCCGCGGGAGGGGAGCATCGCGCCCACCATCCCGAGCTCGGTCACCGCTCGCCGGAGCTCTTCGACCGCGGCGACGGGGTCCTGCATCGGGATCAGCGCCATGCCCTTGAAGCGCGAGTCCCGGGCACAATAGGTGGCGTGGAGCCAGTCGTTGTACGCCTGCGTCGCTGCGACCGCCCAATCGATGGCGGTAATCTTGCCGTAGGCGAGTCCCTGCGTCGGGTAGAGCACGGTGGTGTCGATGCCGACGTCGTCGAGGAAGGTCATCCACTCGTCCGGCCCAACCACGCCTCGCTTGACCCGTTCGGGGTCCGGGTGGATCAGGTGGTAGCGGTGAAAGTGATCGAAGGGCGGGAAGATGGTCCGCATCCTGTCCCTGAGAAACGGGGTCGGCAGGAACTCCCTGATCCCGTCGTTGTCCTCCTGGACATGCCCGTCCGCGTCGATGACCAGCTCGATGTTCGCGCTCATGGCCTTCCTCCTTCGCACCCAGGCTTCTGCTGCGCGGAGTATAGACCCCGCCCTGTCCATGTCCAAACCGGGAACGGAATGGCAGGAGGGTACAGGGGCGTATAGTGGGGCAGCCCCATGCGCACTCCGAACGAGCAGCCAGCCACGTCCGCAACGCAGAGCACCGTCTCCCGGCAGGCGCTGCACTACCCGGACTACCGCATCCTCTGGTTCACCACGGCCCTCGTGGCAGGGGGCATCTGGTTCCAGCAGGTTACGCTCGGTTGGCTCGCTTACGACCTCACCCGCGATGCGCTGCATACTGCGGGCGTCGTCGGCGTCCGGACGCTTCCGCTGCTGCTGTCGCCGGTGACGGGAGTGATCGCTGACCGCGTCGACCGGCGGAAGCTGCTGCTGGTGGACCAGGCGCTGGTCACTGTGCTCGTGTTCGGTTTCGCGTTCGTGCTGCTGTACGACCTGCAGCAGTTGTGGCACCTGTACGCATTCGCGCTGGCGTTCGGGCTGCTGTGGGCGGGGAACAACCCGGTGCGTCACGTGCTCATCGCAAACACGGTGCCGCGCGAGGCGCTGATGAACGCGACGGCGATGATCTCCATGTCGTTCAACCTCATGCGCGCTGTCGGCCCAGCCGTCGGCGGGCTGGTCATCGCCTTCTTCGGGCCTGGCGTCAACTTCCTCATCCAGGGCGTCCTCTTCCTGGCGGCGCTGCTGCTCGTCACCCGCATGCGGACGCCGTACTCCAACACGGACCAGAACCGCGCCCGGGAGAGTTCGCCGCTGCAGAACCTCAAGGAAGGATTCGCCCGTGTCCTCAGCGACCCATCCACACGCATCACCGTGCTGATGACCTTCGCGATGTCGATCACCATGCTGGCGATGGTGTTCAACCAGTTGCCGGTCTACACCGCGGAGATCCTGCTCAACACGGATGGAACGTACCTCGGGCTGGTCCTGATGGCGATGGGCATCGGCGGATTCCTGGGAACGACGCTGATCGCAGTGTTCAGTTCGGCGCGGCGGAAGGGGGTAATCGCCTCCGTGGCTTTCGTACTGTCGGCGGTCAGCGTCGTCGTCCTCTCGCAAGTGGACGAACTCTGGATGGCGATGCTTGCGCTCCTGCTGCAGCAGATGTTCGTGCAGGTGGTGATGACGATGAACATGACCATCGTCCAGTCGCTGACGCCGGACCGGCTGCGGGGCCGCGTGATAGGCGTTTACCAGATGGAGATCGGCATGATGCCGTTCTGGGGGTTGGTGGGAGGGGGGCTCTCCCGGGTGTATGGCGTGGACAACGCCTTCCTGATCGCGGGTATCGCAGGGCTAGTGATCATCGCCTTCGCAACCATTGCGTTCCCGCGCTACCGCCGGCTGGAGCTGTAGGCGGCCGGGATAGCAGAAACGGCGCAGGAGAGCGGCGCGTATAATCGGCGAGAGTGCGGTGAAGGGAGCAGGTGTGGCATCAGGCGGCTCGACTGGCGGGTCCCAGGGTACGACGGGACAGCGCGGCATCTTCTACGGCTGGTACATCGTAGCGGCCGTTTTCTTCATGGTGTTCGTCTCCATCGGCTTCCGGCAGAGTTACGGGCTGTTCCTCCCGTCGTGGACGGAGGAGTACGAGGTGTCGGTCTCGTTCCTGTCCACCGTTGCTTTCGTCGGATGGATGGTGAACGGCATAGCGCAGCCGGTGGTGGGCGGACTCGCCGACCGGTACGGAGCGCGCGTGGTTGCCGGCGTGAGCATCGCTGTGCTGGGCGTGAGCACCATAGGGATGGCGTTCTCCTTCAACATCTGGGCGCTGGCGTTCTTCTACGCCACGCTTGCCTCGTTCTCCAACGCAGGGGCGATGTTCACCCCGCTCACGCCGCTCATCTCGCGCTGGTTCGTTCGCAGGCGGGGCGCCGCGCTGAGCGTCATCACAGCAGGCGGCTCCGGCGGCGCGATGCTGCTGATCCCGTTCGCGGCCTACCTGCTGGAACTCGCCAACTGGCGGGTTGCACTGGCAGTCATCGCGGGAATCATGCTGGTGCTGGTGTTGCCGCTCGTGTTCCTGGTGGTCCGCGACCGTCCATCCGCCATGGGGTTGAGGCCGGACGGCGATGCGGCGACGAACGCGGACGGCTCCCGGAGACCCCAGATATACGATGGCCCGCTCACCGTCTCGCACTGGCGGCAAGCGTATCACTCCGCCCCGATGTGGCAGCTCACGCTCACCTACGTTGTCTGCGGCGTGACTACGGCGGTCATCGCAGTGCACTTCGTTTCGTTCGCGAAGACTGAGGGCATCAACGAGACGACTGCTGCTCTCGCGTTCGCGCTGCTCAGCTTCGCCAACATGGCGAGCGTGCTCATCATGGGGTTCTTCATCTCTGACCGTGTCCAGCGGAAGAACGCGCTCACTGTCATCTACGCGGTGCGAGGGTTGGGCTTCCTGGCGCTGCTGGTATTCCCGTCCCCTATGGGGCTTTGGGTGTTCGCGGTCGTCGCGGGCAGTTCGTGGCTTGCGACGGTGCCCCAGACGAGTGCGCTGACGGCGGAGGTGTACGGCGTGCGCAACGTCGGCACCATCACCGGCATGCTCACGATGGTCCACATGTGCGCGGGGGCAGTCGCTGTGCTCGTGGCCGGGTTCTCCTTCGACTACTTCGGCTCCTATGACCCATTCTGGGTGGTGTCGGTGCTGATGCTGGGAGGAGCGTCGTTCATGGCGTGGACGCTGCGGGAGCGGGAGGTCTCGGCGCGCTACCGGCCCATGCGGCTCGCGGAGGCGTAGGCCGTGGGCATACGCGCGCATCACTCGGAGCCGACGGATTCGGAGCTGCTGGAGTGGCTCGTGCACACGCTGGACTCGATCCTCGGGCAAGGGCCGGTAGTAATCGTCACTGCCATCGCAGTTGTGGTCATCGCGATCCCGCTGGCGATAGCCGTGCTGGCGCTCCGGCGTCGCGGGGGACGGCAGGCGTAGCAGGCCGCCCTACGCTCTTGGGCGACCACAAGAGTCGCCCCTACACCAGGCGCCTCCCAGCCCCTCCTCCACAGTACCCTCACCCTAGCCATCTTCCCTTGTAGGGAGGGGGGACGAGGACTTCCGCCGCGGGCGGCGGGCGGCGAGGAAGAAGAACCCGGCGAAGAACGCACCTACGACGTAGGCCGTATGCACGGGCTCGTAGCTCCCTGTGAGGTCGAAGGCGGCGGCGGTGACGAGCGGGCCGAGCGCCATCGCGGGAGTGACGAGCAGGACGGTGAGGCCCGTAATAGCGCCGACGTGCCTGCGCCCGAAGTAGTCCGGCCACGCCTGAGACTGGAGTTGCTGCGAGCCGCCGATGACGAGGCCTATCGGCCACGCCGCAGCGAACAGGGTGGCGGGCGTGTCCGCGAGGACGTACAGCGCGATGGCGAGGGAGTAGCCGAACCCCCAGAGCGTGAGGCCGGCGTGCACGCCGAATCGGGCGGCGATATAGCCCCAGAACGGACGACCCAACATCGCGCCGAAGCCGAAGAATGCGAACGCACTGGATGCGAACGTCGAGGTCAGGCCCTCGTCGATGAAATACGGCACCATGTTGGCGATGACGCCGGTGGCGGGGAACCCGGTGAGCATGATCGATATGACGATGAGCCAGAGCGTTCGCGTGCGCACGGCCTCCCGCAGCGTCCAGCTGTCCTCGTCAGCGACGGTGCGCGACCGCTCTCGCGCCGACGTCCGTACGGCGCCGGGGAGGTCGCCGTCGGGCAGTTGCCCATAGTCCTCGGGCCTGCGGCGCACGATGACCCAGACGAGCGGGGCGAGGATGAATATCTCGACGACGCCGAGGACAGCCCATCCTGAACGCCATGAGGTCTGCTCGATGAGGATGGCGAATACCGGAACCATGAGGAATCCGAACGCGGCGCGCCCTCCGCTGGACCAGGCGAACGCGGCAGCGCGGCGGCGGATGAACCAGTTGGCGATGGCGGTGCGCGGCCCCACGATCTCCAGTCCCGTTCGCGCCGCGCCGACCCCGACGCCGAGCAGCAGGTAGTACGCCCAGGGCACGTCCGTGAACGCCAGCAGCACGAGGCATGCGCCGCCGAACAGGGCGCTGAGCGTCATGCCGAGCCGCGCGCCGCTCCTGTCGAACAACGGGCCAAGCACCATGCCGAGCCCGGCGGAGACGAACGTGGCGACGGTGAGCGCGCCGGTGAGCGTCGTGCGGCTCCAGCCGAGGTCGTTCTCCATCGGGACGACGAGCAGGCCGAAGAGGTAACTGGTAGCCGCGCCGTGGGTGAAGAGCGCGAGGAACGAGACGCCGACGATCCACCATCCACGGAAGGACGGGTAGAGGGTTATGCGTCGTGCGGGTGCGTTGCTGCTCATCGGCGGGGATTCTCATTCTTGCACAGGTGGCAGAGGCCGAGGCGGAACGGGGCCGATCAAGGTGTCCAACCTCACGGAAATCTGGACACCTTGATGGTGGGCTTACGAGTAAATCGAATCTTGGTTCTGGACACCTTGGACACCTTGATATGGGCTTCCGCCAGGCCGTGGCCTGCTTCGCGTATCAAGGTGTCCAAGGTGTCCAACGAATTCAAGAGTTGCGGCCGGAACCATAGATCCTGTCTATAGCAGCTGAGTGAGCTATAGACGCAGTCTATGGCTGGTGCAGGGCACGTAGTCATGCATCCAGCGTAACCGACGCAGGGTCGACCGGGTAAGAGGCAAGTGTCACAGCGGCGACATAAGTCATCCGCTGCCGAGGGCAATGACGACGGCGCCTCCCACGATGAGGGCAGTGGAGGCGAGCTTCACCGCTACCGTGCCGCGCGTCGTGACCTCGCCGAGCGCGCCCCGCCACACGAGCGAGAGGCCGATGGTGAAGACGACGAGGAAGAACGTCCGCAGGCTGGAGAGCGCGGTGACGAGCGTGACGGGGCCGAGTGAGAGCCCCCAGAGGAGCAGGAAGAGGCTCCCGTTGGCCACGAAGAACTGGTTGACGGCCATGTACCCGAGCGCAGGGCTGCGGGTGCGGAAGAACGAGATGAGGTCGTCCAGCGGCGGGCGCCGGAGGTTGAAGGCGAGCAGGACGCCGCTGAGGGCCAGCATCCGCAGCGCGTGAGCGAAGGGCACCGGCAACTCGTTCACCGCCGACTTGCCGAATACGAAAGAGCTGCCCTCTATGAGGCTGCCGAGCATGAGCAGCATGAATGTCTTGTCCGGCAGGAAGCCGCGGGACGTGCCTGGGCCGGACGAAATCAGCACCGCGCCAGCCACCACGGCGAGCACCGCGAGCCATTCGACAGCGCCCAGCCGCTCGCCAAGGAATAAGAATGCGATGAGCGCGGTGAAGATGGGGTAGGTCTGGTAGACGGGTATGGCACGAGAGACCTCCCGCGTATACAGCGAGTGGATGAGGATGTGTGTGCCAAGGCCGTAGAGCGCGCCGGAGACGAGCGCCAAGAGCACAGCCTCCGGCGTGGCCGACTCGGGGATGCCGAAGACCAGAAGCAGCGTCATCCCGACGACCGGCAGGGCAATGCCGATGGCGAGTGGTTGCGTGTTGGGCGTGCGAGCGTAGCGGTGGATGATGGTCTTGTCGAGGATGGAGATGCAGGCGGCGAGCGCCGCACCAGCCAGCACGATCGTTGCCCAGGACATCGGCTATCCGCTCCCCAGCGCGATGACGGCAACGCCGCCAACGATCAGGATGGTGGAGATGAGTTTAACCGTGACCGTTGCGGGGGTGTTTATCTCGCCCAATGCCCCGCGCCATACCAGGGAGAGGACGATGGCGTAGGCGACGACAAAGAATGTACGGAGGCCGGAGAACGCCGTTACGAGCGTGGTGGGGCCAAGCGAGAGCGCCCAGAGGAACAGGAACTGGCTCGCATTGGAGATGATGAGCTGATTGAGGGCGACATACCGGAGTGCAGGGCTGCGCGTACGGACGAACCACAGTACCTGGTCCAGGGAGTTCCGGCGCAGATTCAACGCGAGCAGCACGCTGCCGATGGCGAGCAGACGCAGCGCATGCGCAAACAACACCGGCAACTCGTTCACCGCCGACTTGCCGAACACGAAGGAGGTGCCTTCTATGGCGCTGCCGAGGATGAGCAGTATGAATGCCCTGTCCAGCAGGAAACTGCAACCGGACGGGTCCAGGCGGAAGGAGAGCAGCACCGCCCCTCCCACGAGAGCGAGCATCGCGAGCCACTCTACGGCTTCCAGCCGTTCGCCCAGGAAGAAGAAGGCGATGAGCGCGGTGAACATGGGGTACGTCTGATATACGGGGATAACACGGGAGACTTCGTGCTTATAGAGCGTGTACACGAGGATGTGCGTGCCGAGGCCATAGCAGACACCGGAAGCAAGGGCAGCTACCACGGACTCGTACGTCGCTGACGGAGGGATGCGGGTTACCGCAAGCAGCGGAAGCCCGATCAGCATCATGGTGATGCCGATGACGAGCGGCTGCAGGTATGGCATGCGGGCGTAGCGGTGGATGACAGTCTTGTCGAAAACGCTAAGGAGCGCGGCGAGCCCCGTGCCCGCCAGCACCACTGCTACCCATGACATCCGCTATGCGCTCCCCAGCGCTATCGCCGCTACGCCAATCACGATAAGGGTGGTGGACACGAGCTTGATCGCGATGGCGCCCGGCGTCGTGACTTCACCGAGCGCACCCTTCCAGACGAGGGCAAGCGCTGTGCTGTAGACGACGAGGAAGAAGGCGCGTGCGCCGGACAGCGCGGTGACCAGCGCGGCGGGGCCGAGCGCCAGCGCCCAGAGCAGCAGCAGCAGCCCTGCCGTGGCGATGATCAGCTCGTTCATGGCGACGAACCGCAGCGCCGGGCTGCGGGTGCGGATGAACGAGCGCACGTCGTCCACAGAGCCGCTGCGGAGGTTGAAGGCAAAGAAGACGGCACCCAGTCCGAGCGAGCGGATGGCATGCGTGAAGAGCACCGGCAGTTCGTCGACCGCCACCTTACCGAATATGTGCGCACTGCCGTGGATGGCGCTGCCAATCATGAGCAGCACAAACGCCTTGTCCATCAGGATGCTGCGGATGGAGGTGGAGCCGGGCCGGAACGAGATGAGCACCGCCCCCGCGACAACGACACCCACCGCGAGCCATTCGACCACGCCCAGGTTCTCCCCGAGGAAGAAAAAGGCGTAGATGGCAGTGAAGATGGGGTAACTCTGGAAGACCGGGATGGTGCGCGACACTTCATTCCAGTAGAGAACACGTATCAGGAACTGCGCGCTGAGGCCGAACACCACGCCCGAGACGAGCGCCCAGAGAACGGGTTCCCACTCTGCCTCTTCCGGCACGCGGACGACTGCCAGCACGACGACCCCGACGAACGTCTGCGCGATGCCGATGAGGAGCGGCAGCGTGTGGGGCGTGGTGGCGTAGCGGTAGATGACGGTCTTATCGAATATGCTGACGATCCCGGAGACCGCCGCACCTGCGAGCGCGATGACTACCCAGGACAAAATCTAGGCCACCGCTCCATTCCCGTTCCTGGCCTCGTACCGCGAGTTGCGGACGACGTGGCCGGGGAGTGCGCCGGTGTGCACACCGTCCTCGAGCAGCACCTGCCCGTTGACGATGGTGTACGGGATGCCGTGCGCAACCTGCTTCAGCCGCATGGAGCCGCCGGGCAGGTCATAGGCCTCTTCGGAGGGGTCGAGCCCGAGGTTCTCGTAGTCCATCACGAGCAGGTCCGCCTTGCTCCCAGGAGTGAGCCTGCCCCGTCCGGGCGTGCCGAAGACGTCCGCGGGGAACGAGGTGAGGCGCCGCACGCCCTCCTCTATCGGCATGATGCCCTTGTCGCGCACCCAGTGGCTGAGGAAGTGGACGCCGTAGCCGTAGCCGCCTTCCCGCACGACGTGCGCGCCGGAGTCCGACAGGCCAATGAGGGTGTGCTCATCATTGAGGATGGCGGCCATCGCATCGTCATCGTTGTTCTGCTGGTTGCGCGCGCACCACGTCTTCATCTCTTCCTCGACGGAGAGGTCGAGGAAGGCGTCCATGGGGCTGATGCCGCGCTGCGCGCCGAGTTCGGCGGCGGTCATGCCCGCGAGGTCCTTGTTCTTCTCCAGCGCGGGTTTGACGATGACGACGTGGTCCCACCGCCCGGAGAAGCCAAGCGCGGTGGTGTCGCTGCGCTCCGCGACCTCCTTCGCAAGCTGGGGGCGGAGCGAGGCGTCGGCGAAGGCGGTGACGCGCTCCTCGGTGCTGCTGTTCATGATGCGCTTCCAGGTGGGCATGAAGTTGAAGAACTCCGCGCTGTCCATCTGGAAGAAGCGCAGGCCGGGGCGCGGGTTGATCTGCGGGTAGATGCGGGCTGCGCTGGACGCAGCGACATCCGCGAGGTGGGCGAGGTGTTCCCGCCACTTGTCCGGGCGCAGCACGCTCTGCGTGATGGAGAGGTAGGTTACGGGACGGCCGCTGATCTCCGACATCTTCGTGCAGATGCCTTCGGTCAGCTCGAGGTCCGTCGGGTCGCCGACCTGGATGACGCCGGTGTCGAGGTCGCGCAGCGCGCCAGCGACGGCATACAACTCGTCGATGGAGGCGATGTTCGCAGGAAGGAGCTTGCCGTCCATGCCAGCGTGGCGAGGATTGCGGTCGAACGATATGCCGAGGGCGCCTGCCTCGACGCTGTCGCGCACCGCGGCCTGTATCGCCTCGATCTCGTCGCCGGTGGCCTCGCGCTCCTGGGAGTCCGCGCCCATGACCCAGCGGCGGACCGCGGAGTGGCCGACCATCACGCCGTAGTTGATGCCGAGGTTGTTGTCGAGCGAGCCAAGGTAGTCGCCGAACGTGCGCCAGCCCCACGGCACGCCGTTCATCAGCACGTCGTAGGGGATGGCCTCGACCTTCGCCAGCATGCCGGCGAGCGCGGCTTCGTCGCCCTCGCGCACGGGCGCGAGCGTCAGAGAGCAGTTGCCGCTGACGACGGTCGTGACGCCGTTGTAGCAGGAGAAGGTGCAGAGCGGGTCGAAGGTCACCTGGCCGTCGTAGTGGGTGTGGTGGTCGATGAAGCCGGGGGTGACGACGCAGCCGCTGGCGTCGATCTCGCGCGACGCGGGGCCGTCGAGTCGTCCGACAGCGGCGACGCGGCCCCCCACGATGCCGACGTCGGCAACCTGCGGGGCATCGCCCGTGCCGTCCACAACGAGGCCGCCCTTGATGAGCAGGTCGAATGCCATCGCACACCTCCGCTGGAGCGTTAGGGGTATGTTACACCTACCGAGAAGGCGCTAGAGGGGAGAGTGACCTTCATCTGGTCCGTCACCCCGCAGCAAGCGATACCCTCGCTGGTTCTCAATATGCGTAGCGATCCTTCTTGCAAGGTCTTCCCGCCGTTCTTTGACGGGGATGCGCATGCCCATAATCTTCGCTAGTTCCCGCAAGATCAGGGTCGGTTCTCGTGACTGTTCAAGTGTAGTCAGAATGTCTGAAGTCTCCACACGCGACATTTCTTCCCTCAGACGGTCAGCTCGATTCACCACATCCTCTTTAGGCACACGGCGTGCGGGCCTACTCCCAACCACAGTTCTCAGGCCTAGGACTCTCCGTAGGCCGGTATCCTGGCGTGCGCGATTGGCGAGCAAGTCCAATCGTGAGAGTCCTTCCGATAAATCACGACTAGATTCCATGGTTGGAATTGCTTCCACTAGTGAGCGTAGTTCATCCAAGAAGAGTTGGGTTTCCGTTAGGGTTCGAAGGAGTTCGGCTTTCTCGTCTTCAGAAGGCAGAGATGTCAATAATGTACGTAACCCCCGAAATAGAGCGTCCGTCTGGTATGGTTGTTGTTTGTCTGTCATCCTACGGTACCTGTCTTAGGTTTGCTATAAGCTGACGCGTTATTTCTGGATACTGATTCTCGCGCGCTGCTCGACGAGCATTCGTTGAATTGAGTTCCCATACTGGCATTCGGTTCAATGCCGCTTCACTATAGCCAATCAGTTCTGTTGTGTATTTCGAAATCACCTTCCCGGGAAAGTCTGACTCGATTCTGTCCATCGTGTCGTAGTGTGTATTTACAATCATGCTCCCGCCGCTACGCACTTTCACGAACACGATAGCACCAAGGTCCGCCATGCTTCGCGCGCTGCCTACCCCCGCTAAGACTTGGGCTTTAGAAATTCGCTCTCCCATATTTCTTATTTTACTCGTAAGAATGTTCAAACCGACAGTAGACAGGTGGTCGGGGATGGCTGTCACTATGTAATAGTCGCTCGCGTGCAGTGCATTCTCTGACATTAAGTATAGATTAGGTGGGCAGTCAATAACGATCCAGTCATACCTGTCACGGACCGCGTCCACAGTCTGCTTTAGGAATGTACGCTCTCTCAGGTATTGTTGGGCGTTCTTTCGTGCTGCTTCCATCGTAGGGAATGCACTGGCAACTTGACCACTGCTGAGGTCTTCACCAAGCAAGTCTATGTCACATGGAAGTAAATCTAGGCCAGAAATCGGGTACCGCCCAATAGTCACTACGTCATTCCAAATGAACCTTCGTACGTCAAGCGTGCTACGGTTTATGTAATGTTCGTAGAGGTTCTTTATCGTTCCCACTGTCCTTTTGCGGCGTTGCCATTGACTAATCTCAGCACAGAGAAACGTCAAATTCGTTTGCGGGTCGATATCAATCATCAGAACTCTTTGTTTATGATGTTGTGCAAGCGAGCACGCAACATGATATGCAGATGTAGTCTTGCCCACTCCGCCTTTATAGTTGATAAATGAAACAACCGTCGTCATCCCTGTATCCCTCACGTTTCAAGGATGCCCTTCTAGAGCAACACTTTCGTAACCTAGTCCGCGAGCGCCTCGGCGACCTCAGCCTCGGTGAGGCCGTAGACCTCCATCGCCTTCTGCGGGGTGATGAGGCCGTCCTGGATGTCGCCCTTGACGAGCTCGCGGTCGCGGTCGGCGGGGGGCAGGACGCCGCCGCCGCCGCCCGTCTCGATGCTGAACACCTCGCCGGGCTGCATGCCGAGATTGGAGGCGATGCCGGGGTAGCGCTCCTCGCGGTCGGTCCCGGGATGCACGACGACGTAGGCGTTGGAGCCGTTGCCGCCGCCCTCCATGCCCGCTGCTTCGCGCTTGGCCGCGCCACCTGAGAGGCGACCGCCCGAACGAACCTTGTATTCGCGCACGTAGCCGGGGCCGCCGCGCGACTTACCGTCGCCGCCAGTGTCGGGCAGCACCTCGAAGCGGGTCATGTCGACGGGGAACTCGGACTCGATGATCTCGACGCTCGTGAAGCGTCCACCGCTGGCACGCGCGCCGACGCCGGAGAAGCCGTCGCCGCCGTCGAATGCGCGGGCGCCCGCGTACATCAACTCGTACTGCACGTACTGGCGGTCGCCGTCGCCCTGGTAGCCGATGACGATGGAGCTCTGGGTTGAGCCGTGGGCGAGCGTGGGCTGTCCGGCGGCCTTCGCGACCGCGGTCATGATGACGCTCTCGGCGATGGCCATGGTCTTGGAGTAGAAGCCGACGGGGCCCGGGAACTCCGGCGAGATGATGCTGCCGGGCCGGAATCGGCATTCGATGGCGTTCGCAAGGCCGTGGTTGATGGGGAGGTAGGGGTCGGTCATGCAGATGACGCCGTTGTAGACGAGGCCACGGATGAACGGCTCACGCACGTTGATGGGAGCCGAGGCCTGGTCGCCGGTCGCGGTGAAGTCGACGATGAGCCGGTCGCCCTCCTTGATGGCGGCGGCGTGGAGGCGTATGGGCTTGCCGGGGTTGGAGGGGTCGTCCACCCAGGTCTCGGACTCGCTGACGCCGTCCTTCCAACGGGAGATGTACTCGCGGGCCTGCTGCTCCGTCCGCTCGCCGAGGTCCTCGAACATCTGGAGGAGGGTTTCCTTGCCGTAGGTGCGGAGGGCGTCTTTCACACGCTCCTCGCCGATGGTGAAGCAGACGCCGGCCTTGGCGGAGAGGTCGCCGATCATCATCTCGGGCACGCGGCTGTTGGCGCGCACGAAGGATGCGGTGTCCTGCACGAGCTCGTAGTTGCGCATGTAGCGCACGGGCATGATCTGCAGGCCCTCGCCGAAGATGTCGCGGGAGGTGGCGTTGCGGCTGCCCGCGGACACGCCGCCGATGTCAGGCGTGTGGCCCATGCTCGCGGCGAAGCCGATGACCTCTTTCTCGTGGAAGATGGGCGTCATGATGACCATGTCGTTGGCGTGGGGACACCCGCTGTAGTAAGGGTGATTCGCAAGGAAGGCGTCGCCCTCGGCCATGTCGTCGAGGCTGTAGAACTGCAGCAACCCCTTGATCGACTCCGGGTAGGCGGCCATGTGTCCGGGGTGGAACGACTGGCCGACGAGCCGCCCCTGCCTGTCGAGCACGCCGCAGCTGAAGTCGTGCGACTCTCGGACGATGGTGGAGTAGCCGGTGCGGAAGACCGCCTTCTCCATCTCGCGGACGATGCCGTCCAGCCGTGCCCTGAGGACCTCGTAGGTGATGGGGTCTACGCGTGCCATGGCAGAACCTCCCTAGGTCACGTCGATGATGATGTTGAGGTAGTCGTCCACGAGGGCGCGCTGGCCGGGGTAGACGACGGTTGTCGAGTCCAACTGGTCAACGATGGCGGGGCCATCGAATCGGTGGCTGGGAGCGAGGAGGGAGCGGTCGTAGACGGGACAGGGAACCATGCCCTGGGCGCTGTCGAAGCAGACGTCCCGCTCGCCGACGCGCGCGACGCGGGCGTCGGTGTCGGCGTGCGCCTGCCGCTTGAGCGTCGCCTTGGGGACGATGGCGGAGGCGCGCAGCCTGTAGTTGACGGCCTCGGCCTCCTCGTCAGCGGCGGCGTGGCCGAACATCTGCTCGTGCATCGCGTCGAACCGCGTCCGCGCGGTGGCTACGTCCTGCTGTGAGATCTCGCTCTCCGCACCCAGCGGTATCGTGAGCTCGTAGCCCTGGCCGAGGTAGCGAACGTCGATGCCGAACTCCAGCACCAGCTGGTCCAGCGCGTAGCCCTCTGCAGTGAACTCCCGCTCCGCTTCCGAGCGGAGGTCCTGCATGATGGCGGTCAGCTCGGTTGCATCCAGTTCGGACATGAGGCGAAGGCGGGAGCGGACGTAGTCGTGGCGGGGGTCGGCCATGAGCAGGCCGAGCGCCGAGGTGACGCCGGGTGCGGGCGGGACGATGACCTTCGACATCTTTAGGTCGGCGGCAAGCCTGCCGGACGGCACCGGGCCTGCTCCGCCGAAGGCCACGAGCACAAAGTCGCGCAGGTCGTAGCCCTGCTCCGTGGAGACGGCACGGATGCCCTCCTCCATCTTCGCGTTGATGATGCGGATGATGCCTTCTGCGGTCTCCAGCGTGCCGAGTCCCAACCGTCCGGCCATCTCGGCGATGGCGCGTTCCGCGCCGTCGCGGTCGAGGCTCACGCGTCCGGCGAGTTTCGACTCGGGGTTGAGGAAACCGAGCACGAGGTTCGCATCGGTAACGGTCGGCTGCACGCCGCCCTTGCCGTAGGCAACGGGGCCGGGGTCGGCGCCGGCGCTCTCCGGTCCGACGCGCAGGCCGCCGCCGGACTCGACGGTTGCGATGGTGCCGCCACCCGCACCGATGGTATTGATCATGAGCATGGGAACGGCCAGCTCCCAGTCGCCGATGCGGCCGCTCGTCGTCTCGAGGACTCGTCCCTGCTGGCCGAGGGCGATGTCCGTGCTCGTGCCGCCCATGTCCAGCGAGACGACGTTGTCGAACCCGGCGGTGGAGGCGACGGCCATGGCAGCCATGGCTCCGGCGCATGGGCCGGAGAGGACGGTCGTTACGGGCGTGACGCTGCCGATGCGGGCGACGCCGCCGTTGCTCTGCATCACGTAGAGGGCGTCGCTCGTCACCTGCTCGGCGCGGATGCGCTCCTCCAGTGTGGCGAGGTACGTGCCCATCTTCGGCGAGATGTATGCGTTGGCGACCGTCGTGCTGAGGCGTGGGAACTCGCGCATCTGCGGGAGCACCTTCGAGGAGATCGAGACGGTCGTTCCCGGCAGTTCGCGCTCGATGATCTCGGCGATGCGCTCCTCGTGGGCCGGGTTGAGGAACGAGAAGAGGAGCACGACGGCGATGGACTCGACGCCCCGCCGTCCGAGGGAGCGCACCGCTTCAACTGCGGCGTCCTCGTCCAGCGGAATGACGGCCTCGCCCTTGTAGTTCACGCGCTCCTTCGCCTCGCGGCGGTAGCGCGGAAGCACGGGCGGCTTCTTCTCCACATAGACGCTCGTGGCGCGCGAGGAGTCTTCGCTGGGCGCGAGGTGCCAGACGTCGTTGATGGCGCCGAATCCCTCGGTAACGAACAGGCCTACGTGCGCGCCCGCGCCGGTTAGCAGCGCGTTGGTGCCAACCGTGGTGCCGTGGGAGAGGGAGAGCACGTCGGCGGGGGCGACGCCATTGACGAAGGTCTCACGGATGCCGTCGATGATGGCCCTGCCCGGTTCGTCGGGCGTGGATGGAAGTTTCAGCACCGAGAGGGCGCCGGTGTCCTGGTCCAGGATGACCATGTCCGTGAACGTGCCGCCAGTGTCTACTGCGATAGCCTTCATCTCGGTCCTGTGTCAGCAGGGATTAGCGGTCGGAGACTACCACAGGCCGCACGCGACGGGCAGTGCGCTCCTCCGCAGCGCCGCCAGGAAACGCCTGAGCGTGCGCTAGACTACGCCCATGCCGGTCTATGCTGCGGTTGCGGTCTCCATCGTCGCCGGTTATCTGCTCGGTTCGCTGCCGTGGGCGTACCTTGCCGCACGGCGGAAGGGCATCGCCATCGGTGATGTGGATACACGGATTGCGGGGACGGCCAACGTATTCCGGCAGGTCGGGCGTCGGTGGGGGGTGTTGGTATTCGTGGGGGATGCTGGCAAGGGGGCGGCGGCCGTTGCTCTGGCGAACGCCATCGGCGCGGAGGATGCTCTCGCCCTGCCTGCGCTCGCTGCGGCTATGGCGGGACACAACTGGCCGCTGCTGGGGTTGTCGCGGCTGCCGGGCGGCGTGGGGCTCGCGACGCTCGCGGGCGGATGTTTCGGAGCTGCTTGGCTGATCGCGCTCCCGTCGATGGCGCTCGGGGTTGCGATGATCTTCATCCTGCGGAACACGGGTGTCGGCGCTGGGATCGGACTAGCGCTCTATGCCGTGCTGGGGTTCCTCACCGGGTTGGACCTGTGGCTGATGGGCGGACTCGCAGCGCTTGGTGTGCTGGTGGTGGCGTGGGCGATGGTGCGACGGTAGGGACCGGAAAGGAGCCCTTACCAGAACGCCGACTCCTCCGCATGAGCTTGGTCAGGCGTTGCGTAGCTGATCCCAACGTCGTCGTACGCAGATGCACCGAGCAGGCCGGTGAAATCGCTTGATCTCATGCTGGACTCGCGTTTCGGGAAGAGCTTGCCCTTACCACCTGCCGGACCGTTCATCGTGCGCGTGGTCAGGCAACCGGTATGTCAGACCGGCGTCGTCGTAGGCAGACGCGACCAGAAGCGTCGAGAAATCCTTAGCAGCTTCCTTGCGCAACCGTGTCCTCAGCTTCTGAATGCGCTGGTCCAGCCGGTACCAGAACAGCGCGAAGGGTAGTCCGCTCACAGGAAATTGCAGTTGGGCAGCGAGATTGCTCCCTATGAGGCCGCGGGAAACGGGGTAGATGACCTTGTCCACCAGACTCTTCCGCGCCGCTGGGTCCGTGATGCCCGCGACCAGCGGGGCGGAGTTGATCAGCGCATTCGTCATGAGAATCGCCTCCTGCGTGGGGGGAGGCTCACAGATAGAGCCGATACGGTATATGTGCAGGGCGTGGCGCTCGTCGGTGAAGAGGATGGTGTCGGGGATGCCCATCAGGTGCCCGGCGTAGCGCCAGACATCGTGGAAACTGGCCCGCTCCTCCCTGCTGTAACGGGCTCCCAACGACTCCGAGTGCTTGACCGCGCGCGCAGCGAAACAGGCAACCGCATAGCCCACGTGCGCGGCGCTGATCGGCACTCCCCAGGCGTCGTGATCCCATTCGTCGGTCTGCCCCAGCAGTCGGCGGACCTGGGCGTGCACGAACCGGATGCGGACAGAGAGTTTCCATCCGTCGCCATGCCGCTCCAGTCCACCAGGCCAGAAGATCTCCATCTGATGCCGGTTGTTCTGCTTGAGCCGCCAGACCCCGTTGTCGAATATGCGCCCGGTTTGCACGAACGACTTGCTTATCAGCGTCGCAAAGCCGTCTATGAGCACGCCGGTGACGAAACCCGCAAGAATCGGGACTGCATTCCTCTGGAACGAGCGGATACCCGGGCCGAAGGCATTGTGATCGAGCCAGTCTGGGTCAGGCGGTGGCGCGTCGATGAAGAAGTCCCGCAGTAACTGAGGCGCGTTCCGCAAGCGGTCACGGTCCTCCTCCATACCGGCCAAGTTATCCGGCGGTGGCAGAGGGGGAACAGCCAGCGGCACATAGCGTCGGGGACCGGGCTGTCGCGAGAGACGGTTCGCAAGTATGTGGACGCGGCCCTGGAGGCTGGCGTATGCGAGAGCGGTCCAGCCCCCACGGAGGAGCAGCTCAGCCGTCTGGCGGCGATGGGGCGTTCCGGCCCTCGGAGTTCGCCGCGACCGGTCGACGGCCAACTGGTTCCCTGGGCTGAGCAGATATACCAGTGGCTCACGGTGGACCGTCTTCAGCTGACGCGTATCCTCGAGTTGCTGGAGGAACGGGGCTGCCGAGTCTCCTACACGACGCTGAGGCGCTTCATCCAACGGCGCAACTGGCAGCGACGCAGTCGGGCGACCGTTCGCATGGAGTCCACCGCGCCGGGAGAAGTGGCAGAACTGGACTTCGGACGGTTGGGACGGCTGCCCGATCCGGAGACCGGCCGCAACCGGACGGTGTGGGCGCTGATCGTGGTGCTGTCCCACTCTCGGCACAGCTTCGTCTGGCCGACCTACGGTCAGAAGCTGGAGGACGTGATCGCGGGGCTGGAAGCGGCGTGGGCCTTCTTCGACGGCGTTCCCCGCTACCTGGTCATCGACAACTTTCCTGCCGCGGTGGCGGGTGCCGACGCGCTCAATCCCCGGCTGACGCGCGGATTCCTGGAGTATGCCCAGCACCGGGGTTTCATCTGCGACCCGGCGCGAGTGCGCCACCCCAAGGACAAGCCCCGAGTGGAACGCGGGGTCCAATACGTGCGGGAGCGGTTCTTCAAGGGCGGCAGTTTCAGGGACCTGACCCACGTGCGGGATGAGGCTGCGCGCTGGTGTCGTGACGTCGCCGGACATCGGGTGCACGGCACCACCCGACGGCAGCCGCTGGCGGTCTTCAAGGCGGAGGAGCGCGATGCCCTGCTCGCGTGGGACGGTGTGCCCTACGAGATTACCGATTGGCGCACAGCCAAGGTGCATCCCGACCACCACGTGTCCTGCCAGTATGCCCTCTATTCGGTGCCGACGACCCTCTGCCCCCCGGGCCAGCAGGTGGAGATCGGGCTGGGCAACAAGCTGGTGCGCATCTATCACCGGGGCAGGCTGATCAAGGTCCACCCGCGGCAGCCCCGCGGTGGTCGTGCCACCGACCACGCCGACTATCCCGCTGAACTGACCCCCTACACGCTCCGAGCTCCGGACTGGATCAAACGCGGCGCGGCCGAGCACGGTTCCGCAGTGGCTGAACTCGCCGAGCGTCTCTTCGACGGCCCATGGCCGTGGGCGAAGATACGCCAGGGCCACAAGCTGCTGCGCCTCGGCCAGCGCTACACGTCCCAGCGCCTCGACGACGCCTGCCGCAAGGCCCTGGCCGTCGACCTCATCGACGTGCGCCGCGTCGAGCGCATCCTGGTGGAGGCCCTGGAGCAGGCCGAGGTGCAGGAGCACCCACAGCCGTTGCCTCCGGGGCGCTTCACCCGCCCCGGCAGCGTCTTCGCCTTCAGCAATCACTCAACAACGGGAGGTCAATCATGACCCGCAATGCCGAACTCTCTCCGCTGCTCAAGCGGCTCAAGCTCAGCGCGATGCTGGACACCCTGCCTGAACGCATCGCCCTCGCCCGCAGGGAGCAGCTCGACTACGCATCGTTCCTCGAGATCATCCTCGCTGACGAGGTCAACCGCCGCGAGCACCGGCGCATCGACCTCCGGCTCCGCAGCGCCGGCTTCGAGGAGACCTGCAGGCTCGAAGACTTCGACTGGACAGCGTCCGTCACTCTGGACCGCCGTCTGCTGGACGCCGTGTTCTCCCTGGAGTTCCTCATCAAGCACGAGCACGTCCTGCTGCTCGGCCCTGCTGGCGTCGGCAAGAGCTTCCTCGCACAGGCCCTCGGCTATGCCGCCATCCGCTCCGGCTACACCGTGCGCTTCATCCACGCCGACGACTTCTTCCGCACCATGACCCAGGCAAGGGTCGACAACTCCCTCGACCGGGCATTCCGCTCCTTCCTCTCCCCCGACCTGCTCATCCTCGACGACCTCGGGCTCCACCGCCTCACCGCGCAGCAGTCCGCCGACCTCTACCAGTTGATCATCAGCAGACACCGCGTCTCCAGCTTCATCATCACCTCCAACCGCGCCGTCGAGGAATGGCTCAGCCTCTTCGAGGACCCCATCCTCGGCAACAGCGCCCTCGACCGCCTCGCCAACGCCAGCTACCAGATCGTCATCGAAGGCCAGAGCTACCGCGAACGGCTCTCGCCGCACCGTGCCATCTCGGCGCCGAAGGGGGTGTTTGACCCGCCAACCGCGACCTGATACAAGTCCTAGTCAGCCGTGCTCAGGGTGGCCTAATGACTGTGGCGACGACTGGCCTAATGACCTTGGCGATTGACAGAGGCAGCAGGCTGTCGTTCCTAGACACCGCCTCCGTGCAACTGCAGCTGATGCGAACAGGATGGCCAAAACAAGGGTAGGCACTCAGAATCGGTGCATGTGCAATGGCTACTGGTGGCGAACCCTTTGATGGGAAGGAGCGTCATGATTAGGAAGGTGAAGGCCAGATACTCAAACGGCGTGCTCACGCCTCATGAGCCCTTGGACATAGAGGATGGCAGAGATGTTGTGGTCTCAATAGAGGATGAGCCCCAAGTGTTGGGAGGGCTCGCATCCGTTGTGGCCAAGGTCAAGGAACTTCAAAGGGATATTCCTCCAGAAGATTGGGATGGTCTGCCCAGTGACCTAGCGAAGAACAAGAAGCACTACCTCTACGGCCACCCCAAGGAACACTCGTGACGTGGCCTACGGAGAAGGCAGGCGAGATAATCCGCTCAACGAAGGCCGGAGCCTGAACCCCGGCGACACCACGATAGACCATCCCCGCTCGTGCTCTCAGTGCGTCGCTCAACGAAGGCCGGAGCCTGAACCCCGGCGACACCTCGCGCACCCCACGGGGCAACGTCGATCAACAACTCCGCTCAACGAAGGCCGGAGCCTGAACCCCGGCGACACGGCTCCAGAACCCACCGGGGGAGAACATCGCATGAAACGCTCAACGAAGGCCGGAGCCTGAACCCCGGCGACACTACGGCGACGCGCTGGTGTACGACTCCGCGCAGGTCGCTCAACGAAGGCCGGAGCCTGAACCCCGGCGACACACGAACTGCGGATCCTGTCGACCTCCCCCAAGTTCGCTCAACGAAGGCCGGAGCCTGAACCCCGGCGACACCCCCCGGAGAAGCCGAGCAGCCGGCCTCGTTCCCACTGCGCTCAACGAAGGCCGGAGCCTGAACCCCGGCGACACCACAGGGGCAGGCGCAGGCACTGGAGCAGGCGCAGGACGCTCAACGAAGGCCGGAGCCTGAACCCCGGCGACACCTACCGCAGAACTGAGGTCCCTGCATACTGCTGATGCCGCTCAACGAAGGCCGGAGCCTGAACCCCGGCGACACAGCGGTTGCGCCGGCGATGCGCTCGTTCGCTTGCACCGCTCAACGAAGGCCGGAGCCTGAACCCCGGCGACACTCGAGGGCGCCGCCGCCACCGGATGGAACCAGGTCGCTCAACGAAGGCCGGAGCCTGAACCCCGGCGACACCAAGGAGGCACGCTACGATGACCGTAGTCGCCGTCATCCGCTCAACGAAGGCCGGAGCCTGAACCCCGGCGACACCCCCACGCGCATGACGAACACCAGCGTCGCCACGATCGCTCAACGAAGGCCGGAGCCTGAACCCCGGCGACACACGCTCAGCGCCTCGCCTTCATCTCCCCTGGTAACGATCGCTCAACGAAGGCCGGAGCCTGAACCCCGGCGACACAGGAGCGCGACGACGGTCACGATCTCGGAGACGGCCGCTCAACGAAGGCCGGAGCCTGAACCCCGGCGACACCGGAAACGTTGCGCGAGGTCTGCGTTCCGTCGTGCGTCGCTCAACGAAGGCCGGAGCCTGAACCCCGGCGACACAGTGAGAGTGTAACTGCCGCCCCTCTGCTGTATCTCCGCTCAACGAAGGCCGGAGCCTGAACCCCGGCGACACGTCGACCGTCTCGTTGTCGCTCAGTGGCTTGGTTTCCGCTCAACGAAGGCCGGAGCCTGAACCCCGGCGACACCCGCAGCAGCGGCCCGGCCACCACCAACTGGACCTCCGCTCAACGAAGGCCGGAGCCTGAACCCCGGCGACACGGGCCCAGCAGGTTGCACGCCTGAACCGGTTGCCGTCGCTCAACGAAGGCCGGAGCCTGAACCCCGGCGACACGGGATCATCGCGATCTTCCGCCGCGTGACCAGGGACCGCTCAACGAAGGCCGGAGCCTGAACCCCGGCGACACAGTCTGTTCAGCCATGTCGTGGGCAACCCGCCGTACCGCTCAACGAAGGCCGGAGCCTGAACCCCGGCGACACCTTCCCCTCGTTCTCAATGAAGTTGGCGAAGAAGTCCGCTCAACGAAGGCCGGAGCCTGAACCCCGGCGACACCTCGTCTACGCAGGGGGCGTTTCCGCGTACCGCGAGCGCTCAACGAAGGCCGGAGCCTGAACCCCGGCGACACTTTTGTCGAGTGCAGGTGCCGTCGTACGTCTCCGTCGCTCAACGAAGGCCGGAGCCTGAACCCCGGCGACACCTGGAACGCCGCGCGCATCAGCCCTCACAGGGACACCGCTCAACGAAGGCCGGAGCCTGAACCCCGGCGACACGGCGTTGCCCGCTGTTCGATAGGCGGCGTTGTGCGTCGCTCAACGAAGGCCGGAGCCTGAACCCCGGCGACACCGGTCCATCGCGCCCGGAAGCGCGTTCGCCACCAGGCGCTCAACGAAGGCCGGAGCCTGAACCCCGGCGACACCAGCAGAGAACCCCTGCAAACGGCCCCGCTCCCACTGCGCTCAACGAAGGCCGGAGCCTGAACCCCGGCGACACCTGTAGCCGTTGTGTGCGTCGGTCGTCCGGGTTGGTTTTCGCTCAACGAAGGCCGGAGCCTGAACCCCGGCGACACTGCTAATCCTACTAAGGATGGCCATTTAGACGAAGTAATTTACTCGTGCTCCTCCCTGTCAACCAAGCATTCTGTCTAAGGGCAAAACCAGGACTACACATCTCCCTCCTACGCCTTTGAGCAGTGTCCTCACCCGAAGAATCACCGAAGGTTCGCAAAGTCCATCATAGTATCCACGGCTGGCCGAGTCTTCGTCCCTGTCTTCGCCCCAAGTGAAGAGTGGCCTCCTCGATTCTCCCGGGGAAACGGTAAATGATGACCGAGTCGCTCTGGCGGTCGATGATGTCCTCGACTTCTCCAAGCATGCGTGTCAGTCGTGTGGGGGAGAGTCGACACTCGAAGACTGAGAACTGCACCCGTTGGCCATACTTTTCACAAACTTCGGCGATGCGCTTTAGTCGTGCTCCTCCGGCCCCATCTGTGTCGGCGATATCGTACGTTATCAGGATGTCCATCGTTCAAGGCAACACGAATGGAGCATATGCTGGCAAGTCGCCCCGCAAGTTGCGAGCAAGGAGAGTAGCCTGCACTGAGGGGAGTGCCCATCGCTCTACAGATCGACCGAGGAGTTGATGGCGAATCTCTGTTTCCTTGTGTTGCTCCCAAACCTCGACCAACCGTGCCCTTCCGTTGTCGCTCAAATAAACGCCTCCTCCAGGTGTGTAGTTGAAGTCATCTGCGTTCACTTGCCGACGGCGAACCAGTGAAACGACAAAGCGATCCGTGAGCGCACGGAACTCCTCAGCAAGGTCAAGGGCGAGCGACGGTCGTCCCGAGCGAGGACGGTGGAAGAATCCCATCTGGAAATCTAGGCCGACGCTTTCCGCCGCACCGATACATTCGGTTACAAGCATGGCATAACAGAATCCCAGCAGCGCATTGACAGGGTCTCTCGGCGGTTGGCGCGTTCTCCCTGAGAAGCTCAGTTCGCTTGACCCCACGGCCAAGCCCACAGCGCGAAAGTAGATTCTTGCTGCATCTCCCTCAATGCCTCGAACATGGTCGGCAGTATCTGCACCCGCCAAGCGTGCGACGCGTTCCCGAATCTGCTCACTGCGTACAGCGAGCTGTTCCGCTTCGACGGGATCCGATTCATCTCGTGCCCATCGGCCGACGACTTTGCTGCTGCTCTGCAGTTTGGCCGCGACTATGGCCTTGGCTAGTTCCAACGACCGCTGGTTATCCGTAGCGACACCAAACTGTGCCGTTCGCAGGTGCACGTTCCCACTGGTAGGCCCATGGACCACGAATCGAATAGCGCCGCTCATCTGGAGAGCAGCTACGCGAATTCCGCGCTGCACACATGCATCGAGGGCCTGAGTCGTGACCTGTGCACCCCCCATCACAACGACAGCATCAACCGCCTCAAGCGGAATTCGCTGGCTGCCTTCTGGTGAAGACACGACCAGGGCCCCTTTGCGATGCTGTACACGAGCGCGGTGGTTCCGCACGTATACCGTGCTCAGGTAGCGCACCGGAACACCACGTCATTCATGTACCGCTTCACCTTGCCGGGTGAACTGGTGAGTTCCGGTAGGCAATGGAAGAGAAGCTGGCACTCCTTGCATCGTTGATCGTTCGGGGCCACTGGCAAGGCGGATGTCATCAGTTGCGACCTGATCTGAACGACAATCTCGCGCACTTCAAAGCGTAGCGCCTCCGTGAAGTCCACTCGGACACGCCGCCTTGGGCCTCCGTACCAGACGTAGCCGTACGGCACCTTCGTGTCGAGCATCTCCTCAAGGCAAAGCGCCTGTGCGCAGAGTTGCAGGTCTGCAGCCGCTCCGTGCGGCACGCCGGACTTGTACTCGACAGGCCGTACTTCTTCGCCTTCCACCTCAACGACGTCCGCACGGCCAGAAAGCCCGAGCTCTTCCGACCAAAGGGGGATGGCCCTCAGCACTTGATGGCCGCGTTCGTACCGGTCACGTCCGCTGTCCACCCGTCGGTGAGCACGGGCGCCTCTCACAGTATGGGCGTTATCGCTCCACACTCCGTCGCAGTGGATGAGTGCGCACTGGCGCGGACAGTATGCGAAGTGTTCAATCGCAGAGATATGGACGATGGGTTCAGGAGTCATAGCCGTGCTGATCCGAAGGCCCTCGTTGTATCCGACGTGCCGGTGGGCTGGAACGCGACGGTTCGCCACGCCGCATGGACGCCTATTCGCGACCATCTGTCCTTGCGCTCAGGGCTCCAGCAATCCAAGAGTGCATCAATGCCATCAGTACCGAGGGACTGGCGCCACACCGGGTAGCAGAAGCTTCTCCGCACCTCACCTTGTCTGAGTCCTTCGACCGGTCGCCAGCCTCTCTGCCGAACGTTGATGTCAGCGCGGCGGTCCATCCGCTCGTCGCCACCCAGGCCACGCGCCGGCAAGATAGCCAGGCTAAAGAAGGCGAGTACTTCAACAACCGGGTCCACCCAGTTTCCGGCATCATCCGACTGGGAACCGAGCCTTGCCAGGTCGAACCCAAGCCCATTGCCTTTCACGCGAGATGCCTGACCCGTGAGTGAGTCCCGGATTCGATCCACGGTCGCTTCAGCGCCCTGATGCACCTTCACCAGCCGGTGATGCAGCCATTTGGTTGTCCCAGGGCCTGCAGGATCAAAGGGCGCATGCCCCACATCGCCCTCTCGGTCCACACAGAGGTCCGTCATCGTTGAGGACAGAGTCCACGAGTGCCTGTGGCTGCGGGCGGCTCGAACCCGTTGTCGAAACGCCTCAACTTGGACCTTCCGCCGTAGAGTTGTTGCTCCCCTCCAGTCCTCGGCAAGCGGGAGGTCGCACAGGAATTCCCTGGTCGGCCACGACTCGACCAAAACGGCAAGGGGGTCGACCGCCTCGGCTGAGAGCACTGCCACGGGCGCCCCGTCGGTTGTCCACCGAAGGGTGAGGCGATCATCCAGAACTGTAGCGCCCACCGCCGCAAGCCAAGCGTTGATCCAACCCCCTGGCAGACCAGGGCAAATCATCTCCCCCATCACAATCGCTCCTGTGTCAGGGAGGCCCCCGCTGACACCGCATGGTCGGCCCTGATGACGGCTGCCTCGAGCAAGGCCAATCCCCACGGACCAAAGCGCTCGTTGAGCTTCCGGAAGCGGCGAGGCTGGTCCCAGTCGACGGCGGCGAGGTCTGCCGGCGCTTGGACTGCCATCCCCACAATCTCGTGCACCACCACGCCAGCGCTACCATCGAGGGCTGGCGGAACCAGTGGACGACCCTTGCCATGGTGGCTGATGATGAGGTGAAGCAAGAGATCGCGCTCGTCAGATGCGATCCAGTCAGCGCCACGAGCCAGCCGAGCATGCGTCAACCTTGCCGACAGATCCTCGTGTCGTCCCCCGCGCGGCCATGCCGAGGCGGCCCGGGCCGCCTCCCACCGGTGCCGTGGCATGTTCGACTTGGCAATAGTCCCGCTGTGCTGTCCTTCGGGGTCGAGCCATCGCTGGAAGCGTACGTCTGCCTTACCGACATCGTGCAAAGCTCCGGCATGCCCCACAACGTCGATCAAGTGGACGGGGAGGCCAATGCGCTCTGCAATAGACCGTGCCCGGGCGCCCACGGCCTGCCCGTGCTCATCCAGCCTAATCGTGACGGCGCCGAGCGACAGTTCGTCGAATTCGCCGCTGAAGTCGCTGCTAGGAAGTTGGACTTGGGGCTCTGTGATCCTCAGCCGGGCAACTTCTCCTCGTGCCTGTTCGATGTTCGAACTTAGTGCGCCAATGAAACCGGCCCACTCCTCCGCACCCCAACCGTGTGGTGAAGCCACAGACCGGAGTCTGGCCAGAAGCACCTCTACAGCTTCCTCTCGGTCGGCTTGCTCAATGTCCTCATCGCCGTCGCCCCCTAGCGCAATCCTGAGTTGTTCTCCCATATTCACACCGCACAGCCGTTCGATGGCCTTCTCATCGAGCGGCAGGCCGTTCCCTGTCAAGGATGCATCCACGACGCACTCGGAAGCGCGGGGGTTCCATCCGAAAGAATCGAGCAGACCGCTGTCCGCAGGCAACACGACCTGATCGCCCGGTCTCAAGTCCCCCGCGTGGGTCGATTCCACCGTAGCGCCATCGAAGGCCAGCCGACGGAGGTCCTGATCGTCTTTCAGTGCATCCCTCGCCTCGATAAGTGGGACATCGACCGCCTCGCGATCAGAAGCACGCGGCCACAAACGCTCACCTTCCTCCGGCACGTGAACCCTCCAGATGAGCGAGACCATGTATTGGGCACCCGCGATGCCACTGAAATAGGGCTCTACGGGGGCCTCTCCCTCGGGTGGCGTGGTCGTCTTCGTCCATTCCCACAGGATTCCAGGCAGCACCTCCGGCGCCCTGCCGAGCTCATCGCCTGGAGGTCCCAGTACTTCAGCAACTCGTACAGGTGACAAGTCCACAACGCAATCGTCCACATGAGTACATGCGCTCTCCAGTCTCTCCAGAACCTGGGCGGGTTCATGCCAATAGACAGGCCAAGACTCGTTTACCGACCCCTCGGCCGCTGTGCCCCTGCGCTGTTGGGGGGCAGGGAGATGCACGTAGACAGCCCGCGCGTGAGGATGATGCCCTAAGCGATTCAACCTGCCCAGCCGCTGTGTGAGTGCACGGACTCCACATGCCTCCGTGACCAGATACTCCGCGTCGACATCTGCCCCGACCTCGAGAGTCTGGGTCGCAACGACTATGAGGTGCCGTTGCCGGACGAGCCCCGGCGACCGCGTTGCTGCCATGCCATCCTCTGAATCAAGGATGCGCGCCCGAATCCGTTCGGCCTCTCGCTCTCGGGAGAGGCCCGTCAGTAGGAGCGTCTCGGCTTCGTCGTCCCTCAACCGCCCTCTCAGGTTCTCCAGAGTCTCTCGCGCTGTCGCCGGAGTGTTGGCGAATACGAGGCACGCGCTCGGTTTCTGCGCCTGCTGGAGCAATTCGATGGCCGCGTCAGCGAGATGTTTCGCTGGGTTGTTCGCTTCCCGCGCCTTACGCAACTCCAGCGGTTTCGCGGCGTGCAGCCGCTGCCGGATGACAGGATTCGCCTCGTCCTCCTTGTCGAGGTCGAAACGGCCTCCAGAAGGATCGCCCGTCGCCGTCAACGCTGAAATCCTCGGTCGCGAGCGCGACTCGCCGAGTAGAAGCTCGGCCCCGGGCATGCACTCTGCAAGCGCGGGAATCAACGCCCTTAGGTGAGGGGCAAGGTGTGCCTCGTCCAGAAGGACAAGAGAGTCGGTTCCCGCCATGGCGGCGTCTATCTGACGCAGCGTTGACCCGTAGCCACGAAACAGGAGCCGCGAGCCGTACATAGGCAACGTGCACAGCAGGATGGTTGGACTCGACGGGTCGACGGGTGTGCGCGAGGCCACTCCCCCGCGCAGCCGAATCACATCAAGCGGTGGTGCATTGGGATCGGCCGATAGCGAACGTAGACGTTCGGCGACTGCACTGACAACCTCGCGGTCCCTTCCAGACAGGCCGCTCGCACTGGGCTGTGCGAGTATCGTCGCCATTCTCTCAGCATGCTCAGCTGTGGAATCCACCAGCAAGCGCCGATTGACGACCCACCAGACGCGTGTCGGCGCAGCACGCTGTCCCGGTTCCCGGTAGGCCTGAGACGCAAGGTACCACACCGCGATGTCCAAGCACGCAGTCTTCCCCATCCCGGTCGGGACGCCAACCTCGGCTGGCCACTCGCCGGTCTCGGCGACTCCTTCGGCCAGACGCGCCTGCCAAGGGAAGGGTGGACGGCCATTGATTGCCTGATAGAAGTCTGAGAAGGTCGGCGCAGAGTTCATGGTTACTTCCGTCAGAGGATTGTGGGCTCGTGGGCATTGTGGTCGAGTGGCAAGCAGAGGCCGAAGCCACGCTGGCGGCCGGAGCCGATCACAACCGGGCCTTGAATCATCTGATCAAACCACAACTCGACATGCGAATAAGGCAGCGCCGGCCTGCCAGGCCGGTTCACCTCGACAGGAGCAAGGTCAATCGCTCCGTGTATGAGTGGTGTGCGTGCGAACCGGAAGGCCACGGGGTCAGGGAGCCCCGCATGTTGGCACCAACGAGCAATCTCAGCTTGGTAGAGTGGCCCCCGCCGTTCATGTATCGCTGGGATGGCCGAGACCCAAGCACGGGATCGCCGCATCCAGTAGCTCGGACGAGCGGCCATGGGGCGCGCTCCTCCATCGTGCGGGGAAACGGCCACGTCGACTCCATTTCCGGTCAGCCTCCGTACGGAGAAGGCGGCGTCGTGGGTCATCTGACGGACCGCCACGTCACTCTCTGAAGGCAACCACAGGGCCAATCCATGGATGCGCCCGCGCGACCACTGGTGGCCAACGTCGGGAAGCGCCAGGTAACGGGCGGTTTCGTAGCCCTTGGTTGTGAAGCCGTGCCCATGCAGAATCCGTGGCGGTTCGCCGAACTTTCGCTGATAGTGGCTGAGGACGGCCTCCTTGAATAGCCCCGTCAGCAGCGAAATCCGCCGCCCAGACACGGCGGGGTGGAGCAGCATCCACGCCACGACTTCCCCACTCCTATCCCTCGATTCCGTTGGAGAAGGTGAGCGATATGCCGCCTCGTGGCGCAGCGCTGGGAACTGCAGCCGACTTACCGAGGCACCGCGCACTGTCCACTCCGCGTACAAGTGGTTCCATCGCTCGAGGTCACCGGGCTGGGCAACACCAACCAGTACGCTGCCGTCCTGGTCAGGAACGAAGGCACTGGACTCGATGGTGGATGCGGGCATGGCAGTGCTGACCCGGATCCGCACGGGCGAGTCTGAGGCCCCGAGATAGCCAACCCGCGCGGCTCGGCGCTGAAGTGCCGTGAGGACCTCTTCGGCAGGTTGTTCTCCTTTCCATATGTAGACGACATACGGACAGCGTGGCGCGACCCGCACACCTGCGCGGCTGAGCGCGGGAGACCGGCCCACGTACTCCTGGTGAGTTGACCTGACTGCACTCCCGGTATGTCTGACAACCCACCGGGGGAGAATCGGCTGGTGAGGAGGCTCGGGGTCCGCATAGATGATGGGTGGCGGTAGCTGCTCGAACCATTCCAACTCTGTGCCCTCAGTTACGCGGCAGGCGTCGCCCGTACCGTCAGCCGCCACTAGTGCCGCGAAAAGGCGCGCGGGAGACGGTGGCCATTCTCCACTGCTCGCGCTGCCAGTGCCGGCACTGCCATCCGGATCCCCGCGAAACGTCCCGTGCAGGAACTCTATCGATATCGCAAGCATCACGTTCAGTCACCGAGGTTCGGCCATGTCAAACGAATCGCCGAAGCGAGGTTCTCCCTGGGTTGAAGGATGATAGGTGGTTGACCCCATCCGTCGAGCGGGACACCTACTGCCTCAGCGCGCTTGCGAACCGTTTCGAGAAGCGCCAGCGTCGTAGTTGCGTCACCTGTACTGCAGCCTTCGTCACCGTGGGCACCAAGCCAAGTTGTGGTTACCTTCGTGGGTCTGAGGTCAGCACCGGAACGCAGCGAGAACCCACGTCCAAAGGCCAGCTGGTGGGCATGGAGGCCGAGGGCAACCAAGAGGGCGCGTGCCGCCGCGTCTGCCTCTGGCGAGGGATTCTGCCCAAGGCTTACTCGTCGCAACTGTGCGAAGGAGACCGTCGCGCGCTGGGTAACGCGATTGAACGACACAGTCGCGGCGGCTGCATCACTGTCCATGAAGGGCACTTGGCCGTGGCCAATATCGGAGAGCTTGTTCTTCCTGCCGCCTTCGATGCTCTCGCCTCCCCCGATGCTCCAAATGAAACGATCATCCGGGTTGGACGTCACGCCATCGTCGATGCCGAGGTTCAGAGGATCACCCTTCAATCCCAGCGCCTTGGTCTCGACCGACGCTGGACGCCACCCGATGATCTCGGATACCCAGGCGCGAGCGTGCTTGCTGTTGGTGCGCTTCTTCCCCAAGTGCGACTGCCAGAACCCGTACAGCAGTGCTTGTGGAAACCACGCCATCAGCGGCCCGCACTCTTGCGCCGTGGCGCCAAATATAGCTTGTCCCATCTCAGTCCTGAGAAAATCCTGACCGTCCAAGCGGGCGTCTCGAAGGTATGCATCTGCATTGCGATGAGGGAACTGGAGACTCGATAGCACCTTCGGAAGGTGGGATGGCAACCCTGTCAACTCGGACAGGTCGAGGATGAACTCCGGAATCGCGGTCCCTTCACGGTGCCGACGCAAAGCGTCTTCAAGTCGGTTGGCCTGGGAGGGGACGTTGTCGATAACGATGACCTGTGTTGGCTCCGCATCGGCGGGTGATGCCCAGCGCCTGTCTAGCTGATACTTTCCTCCTTCGTACACTGCGGGCTTGACTGAACCACCCGGTCCCGAAAGGGGCTCGAGTTCCGCGTCAATCCGGATTCCGTCGTCGAAAGAGTCGTCTGCACAGGCTGCCAAGAGTCGGTCAGCGTTCACTGTGTCTGCCATGATACTTGAACCTCTCTCATGCTCGACGACCCCATATGTGGGAGGTTGCCGAATCATCCATCCAGAGACGGCCACAGGGTTGAAGTCCCTTATCTATAGGCCAATCTCAACGATTGTGGAGTGTACACCTGAACCTCAGGCTATGAGAACAAAGAGGCAGCAAGGAAACCCCCGGAGCCAAGAGGCCCAACCGGTATAGCGGGCGTCATCCAGGCATCTCTTCCTCCTCCATTCGCGTCCAAGCTTACTCGGTGAGAAGGTCGTCCAAGACCACGAGAGGCAGTTCGCGAACGCGGCGGAAGTCGCTGTCGTTGGTGATGAAGAGCGAGCAACCCTGGCGAAGCGCCGTGGCGGCGTGGAGAGCGTCGGACGCCTTCAATCCGGTCGCCGCGCGGATGCGCGCCGCGTCTTCCCACACCGGAAGTGTGGCGGGAATGAGATGCAGTTCCTCGGAATCCAGAATGGAGCGGAACAACCCCTCCAGGCGGACGTTGCCGTCTCGGAGCGGTTTGATCAGCGTCTCCAATACGACGCTCTCGCTGCTGGTAATCGTGAACCGCCCCGCCCTGGCCTCCTCCCACATCGGGGCCAGCAGTTGGTGGTATGGCTCAATGCGCTCCACGCTGTAGATGACCGCATTGGCGTCTATGTAGACAGATCCGCTCGCGGGCAGTGTCAGCGTCCCCATGAATCCTTCTCTTCCTTCAGGTAGGCCGCCACGTCCTCGGCGGTCTTGAAGACCAAGTGCCCCGGGGCCTCCTTCAAAATGTCGACGGCGGACCGCCGCTTTCCTGTTGCGGCGGGACTCACCACTACGTCCACCTCCTCTCCCGCCTGTAGATGCCAATCCACTATCTCGATCCTGCTCCCCGGCTGTACGGTCGCCCGTATGCGAAGCGTCTCCTGCATCTCTTCCTCCTTCGATTGTCACTGCGGCAGTGCAGTCCCGCGTGTCTCTGTCAGTCCCTCAGGCTCGTCCACCTCAGACATCCCTTCCAGCGGCAGCGCAGGGTGCGCCCGTACGACTGCCCCGTAGACCGCCTCCGCCAGCGCATTCGCGACGATCTCCTGAAAGTCCGCATCGTCCAGGTAGCGGGTCACAAGGGCATCGTTCCCCGACATGCGCTCCATCATGAACTTGCCGAACTCCGGCCGAATACCGAGCGTGAACTTCTCCAACGAGTTCGCGAGGGCCATTCTGCGAACTGCTTCGTCGCGGATGGCGCGGGCCTTGACCTGTTCGAAGAAGAACCGGTCCTCATCGGTGAAGTTGTCCGTGCCGAAACGCTCGTTGAGGCGCTCGATGATCTCCGAGAGCGGGGCCCTCTCCTCCTCGGGGTCGCCGGTGCCGACCGCGGACGGACTCGTGACGTATGCGGCCTCCTCCTCGCCGAGCTGAATCACGCCGGAGGACACGCGCTGCAACCGGTAGTACTCGAGCTCCACGTCGCCGCCGAGGTCGACCTGCGCGCTCTCGCCGTCCGTCTTCAGGTGCGGGAGCAGCGCGTGCCCGAACGCCGAAAGACGTTCGAGGTCGCCGTCCGCGTACGGGATGAGCTGGCTGAGGAAGGTATAGAGGGAGACAAAGGCGGAGAGCCGGTCCCTGAACCTCGCCCGCTCATCCTCATCGAGCGCGGCGAAGCGGTCACGGGCAGGCTGCAACTGCGCCTCGATGCGTGCATGACCCTCACGAGGCCGCTTCGCTGGCGGGAGATAGAAGACCCGGGCGAAGGCCTCGATCTCGGCATGGTGGTAGACCTGCATGCCGTCGAGTTCGTGCTTGAGCTCATCGAGCCGGTACGGGTCCGAGACTTCCAGCAACTCCGTCCGGTCGTAGTACGGCGCGAATGCCGCGTGTATGTCCTCGGGGTCATTCACAAAGTCCAGCACGAACGGCGGGACCTTCCCCGCCGCGATACGGTTGAGACGCGAGAGCGTCTGCACCGCCTGCACCCCGTCGAGGCGCTTGTCCACGTACATCGCCTGCAGCAGCGGTTGGTCGAAGCCGGTCTGGTACTTCTCCGCGACCAGCAGGATCTGGTAGTCGGACGACGCGAACCTCCTCGGCAGCGCCGACTCTCCGATGGGCCTGCCCGTCACCACGTCGGTGTTCATGCCCGGCTCGGTGAAGTCCTCACCCGTATCGGGGTCGTGGGCCGTACCGCTGAACGCGACGAGCGGACGAACGTCGCCGTAGCCTTGCCCGGCGATATATCGCCGGAACGCCTGCATGTAGCGCACCGCGTGCAGGCGCGAGGCAGTGACCACCATCGCCTTCGCACGACCTTCCATGTGATGGCGGACGTGGTTGCGGAAGTGCTCGACGATCACCTCGGTCTTCTGTTCGATGTTGTGAGGATGCAACGTCATGAACTTCGTGAGCGCGATGGCCGTGCGGCGCTTGGGCAGGTTCGGGTCGTCCTCCGCCTGCTTCACGATCCGGTAGTAGGCGTCGTAGTCGATGTAGTGCCGCAGCACGTCGAGGATGAACCCCTCTTCGATCGCCTGGCGCATGCTATAGATATGGAACGGCTCCGGTTTGCCGCTCGACCCCGGCCTGCCGAACAACTCGATGGTCTTGCCCTTCGGCGTCGCGGTGAATGCGAAGAACGAGAGGTTGGGCTGCGGGCCGCGCGACTCGACGACAGCGTTCATTCCGTCCTGCCAATCCTCAGCATCCCCGGCAGCCTCCTGTGCGCGGGAGCCGAGAACCGCCTTCAACTCGCGTGCGCTCTCCCCCGTCTGGCTCGAATGCGCCTCGTCGACGATCACCGCGTAGCGGCGGCCCGCGATGGCCTTGCGCCAGGCGGCTGTCTGGGCCCGCTCCGCTTCGGATGGCGTTTCGTCCATATCGGCGCCGGCGAAGCGCAGCAAGCCGCGCATGACGAAGGGGAACTTCTGCAACGTCGTGATGACGACCTTGGTCTCGTCCACGAGGGCCTGGGCGAGTTGCTGTGAATCCTTGTCGATGGCCTTTACGACGCCCTGAGCGTGCTCGATCTGGTAGACCGCGTCCTGCAATTGATCATCGAGCACGCGACGGTCGCTGATGACGACGACGCAGTCGAAGACCTTCTCGTCGAACGCGGTGTGCAGGCTGGCGAGGCGGTGCGCGAGCCATGAGATGCTGTTCGTCTTGCCGCTGCCAGCCGAGTGCTGGATGAGGTAGTTGCGGCCCGGTCCATCGGTGCGGGCGGTCTCGACAAGCCCCCTGACGGCATCGAATTGATGGTAGCGCGGGAACACCATCGTCTCGCGCTTCACCGTGCGGACGCCCCTGCTGTCTTCGACCTTCTCTTCGCGGGTTTCGAGGAAGACGTAGGAGCCGATGATGTCGAGGAAACGCTCAGGCGCGAGCACCTCCTGCCAGAGGTAGCCAGTCCGGTAACCCGAGGAGTGCTGCGGGTTGCCTGCGCCGCAGTGGACGGAGCCGGGGCTGCTGCCACGGTTGAACGGCAGGAACGTCGTAGCAGCTCCGGCGAGGCGCGTGGTCATATGGACTTCGTCGGGATCAACCGCGAAGTGGACGAGCGTGCGCCGCTTGAAGCGGAAGATCGGGGCGTCAGGATCGCGGTCCCGCTGGTACTGGCGGACGGCATGGCGCCAGGTCTGGCCGGTCATCGGGTTCTTGAGCTCGCAGGTGGCCACTGGCACGCCGTTGAGCGCAAGGACGAGGTCGACGGTGTCGGCCTTGCCGGGATGACACGGCGCCTGCCGCGTCACGGTCAGTTCGTTGCGTTCGAATCGAGCGAGGGCATCCGGGTTGAGGCCGTGTGAAGGAGCGAAGTACGCGATGCGGAAGGTCCGCCCGTAGAAGCGAAAGCCCTGCCGCAGGACTTCGAGGCTGCCCTTGAGGTCGAGTTCCCGCACCAGCCCCTCGGTGATGAGGAATTCGACGTCGTCGCCATGGAGAGACGCCATCCGCGCCCATTCGTCCGGCTGGGTCTCGCGGATGAATGCGGCGGCACGCGAGGGGAACAGCGCCCGTTCGATGTCCCATTTAGCACGGTCGCCAGTATGCCAGCCAGCCTCAAGGAGCATCGATTCGACGGTCGACTCGAAAGCCCGTTCATCGGTGTGTGACGTCATCGGAGTTGGCCCCCCGAACGCGCTTCATGCGACTCCACCGCTTCACGCACATCGATCTTCCCGGTGACAGCCGCCGTGATGAGCGCCGAGCGGTACTCGCCGAGCCGCTCGATCAGCAGCCGCATCTTCACCACCAGCGCATCGATTCGCTCCGTCTCACGCTCAAGATACGCTCCAATCGCACGCTGCTCAGCTAGCGGCGGCAGGGGCAGCAGTACGTCACCGACCGCCGCGTTCGGGAGTCCGTAGCGTGTCACTCCCGACGCCGACACCGAGAGTTGCCGGTTGACTGCCACTGATTGCAAGGCGCGATAGAGGAACGACGGCTGCATCTCTGGACCAGGCCGAATGATTCCAAGGTGGTAGCCACACACAAAGTCATCGGCGGTTTCATCGATGATGGCCGGTACTGCGATGTCCCGCCAATCCTCCGAGTCCTTCGTAATGAGGATGTCACCTACGAGGAGCCTGAAGCGGTGCACCTCACTTGCGGATGCAGAGGCAAGCATGAAATCGCCTTCACTGACCCGAATGCGGCTGCCGTAGTAGACATCGGTATAGTTGCAGAGCCGCACTACTGCCTCATCTTCTGCAGTCTTCTTGTCGACGCTGCTGGTGCGGTAGCACGCGACATGCTCCAGTCGCTTGACCTCCCAGTGCTCCGGCACCTCGCCCAGCCACTCTACTCCCGAAGGCTTGAGGGGCGGCGAGGGGTCGAGACCGGCTGCGCGGGCGGCCTCGGCAGGAAGGCCGCGCGTCACCGTGCGCGTGATGAGCACCGAGCGGTACTCGCCGAGCCGCTCGATCAGCAGCCGCATCTTCACCACCAGCGCATCGATTCGCTCCGTCTCACGCTCAAGATACGCTCCAATCGCACGCTGCTCAGCTAGCGGCGGCAGGGGCAGCAGTACGTCACCGACCGCCGCGTTCGGGAGTCCGTAGCGTGTCACTCCCGACGCCGACACCGAGAGTTGCCGGTTGACTGCCACTGATTGCAAGGCGCGATAGAGGAACGACGGCTGCATCTCTGGACCAGGCCGAATGATTCCAAGGTGGTAGCCACACACAAAGTCATCGGCGGTTTCATCGATGATGGCCGGTACTGCGATGTCCCGCCAATCCTCCGAGTCCTTCGTAATGAGGATGTCACCTACGAGGAGCCTGAAGCGGTGCACCTCACTTGCGGATGCAGAGGCAAGCATGAAATCGCCTTCACTGACCCGAATGCGGCTGCCGTAGTAGACATCGGTATAGTTGCAGAGCCGCACTACTGCCTCATCTTCTGCAGTCTTCTTGTCGACGCTGCTGGTGCGGTAGCACGCGACATGCTCCAGTCGCTTGACCTCCCAGTGCTCCGGCACCTCGCCCAGCCACTCTACTCCGGATTTCCTGTAGCGAGGGTAAGGAGAGGTTGTTCTGCGGCCCGTGCCAACGACGGTACTCGTCATGGCCTTCATCCTTCGCCGTCTTCGTCGTCAGCGAGAGCGTAGAGTTCGTAGGGCTGGATGCGCGCACCGATCTGGTGCTTGGCCAGAAGCGCAGCGAACTGCTGGCCGTCCATCAAGCCCACCGGCGCAGCATCGGGGCGAAGGGCCTCTTCCCGCGCGCCGCGGCTGAAATCGCTGGTGGTAACGATTAGTCCCTGCTCATGCGCGCCCAGCGACCCTCGCACCTGCTGGACGATCGGAGCCTGGACGTTCGCCTTCCAGCGCTTGGCCTGCACGGCCATACGTATCCGCACTGTATCGCCGACGACCAGCGTGCCCCGGAGGTCGACACCGCCATCGTTGGAAGCCCTGGTTACCTCGATGTCCCACCCCATCGCGGAGAGCAGTTCGCCTACCAGTCGCTCAAACCCGGTTGCGGAGGCACTCCTCGCTCGTTCGAGCAGCGCCTGCCGCACTTCCCTGTTCTTCTTCTCGACGAGGCCGGCAACTTCCACCGGCTGCCAAGCGGCGAGACCGACCATGCCACGCCCGTGTTGGACGAAGCGTGGAGATTCGCCGCGGGTCTCGCGGCGGCGGATATCCGTCAGTATCTGCGAATACATCGTGGCGGAGGGCGTGCGCCCCTCGGTGTGAATGAGTCCTCTCTCAAGCGCCTGTTCGGTGATGGCGGCGTAGTGCAGGGGCCTACGGTCAGGGGATTCGACGAGTATCTGTTCCGCAGCGTCGGTGAAGGATGCACTGCTGCTTCGGCCGCCTCCACCGGTCACAGCAGTGGGAGAGGATGTACGACGGTCGCTGCCTTGATCCCTCTGCAGATTGAGTGCGAAACGCCCGCGACCCACACGGACGAAGCGCGATGCCGTCCCCTGGCTACGGAGGTCGACCGCCAACCGTGCATTGACTGTGGCCTCCGGCGTCTTCCCCTCTGAGAGCCAGAGTCCTCGGGCAAGGATCCGTTCCGTGATCTCGCCGTAGTGCAGGGGGCCGTTCGCCTCTGCCAGAACTGCCGCAGCAGCATCAATCGTTCTCACGACGTCACCTCCGATAGGAGGTCGGCGATCTCGCGCTCCAGCGCTTGGAGGTCTGCTTCGATCTCATCGAGAGCCCGTGGGGGATCGTACACGTAGAAGTGGCGGTTGAGCGGAATCTCATAGCCGATCTTCGTCTTGCTCGGGTCCACCCACGCACATGGCGCATGAGGCCGCACCTCGCGCGCCATGTACGCATCGACCTCCTCGGTGAGCGGCACGTTCTCGGTATCGCGCAGTTCGGGATCCGGTTCGGGGTTGCCGTCGCGGTCGCGGCATACTCCGGCCTGAGTGTCGCGCTCGCCGAGCACAGACAGGACCATCCTGCGCTCCGCCGCGGTCAGCTTCATGTCGGCAGCCAGTTCGGAGTTGCTTAGCAGTTCGACGAACTCGTCCCGGTCGCGCACCACCTCCCTGCAGGTTTGGTCAGCCAACGAGCGCAGCAGTCCACGGATGGCCTCCTGGCGCGCCTGCCCCTCGGCGACCTCGGCATCGCGAGCTGGCCCGGGCTGCTTCCTGCTCTTCGCAAGGCCCTGGAATCCCCGCTCGCTCTCGATCCTCTTGATGCGTTCATCCGTGGCGGCGAAATTCATCCGCAAGGGCCGCTCGACGGTCACCTTCTGGTAGCCGAACTCCTCATTCGCGAACACCTTGCTCACCACGCGCGGCCGCGTACGCGGTTCGTGCGTGACCGGGTCTTCGTCCGTGAGGTCGCACGTCTCGCCGTCCTCGAAGTTGCCGTGGATACGGGTGAGGTCGTCGATATGTCCGGGTGAGAGTTCGTTGCGCTTGTTGCCGAGGCTCTTGCGCATCTTCACGAAGAAGCAACGTCCGTCGATGAGCTGCACCTTGCCCCTTCGCCGAGGCTCCTTGCGGTTCGTCAGCACCCACACGCAGGTTGCGATGCCGGTGTTGTAGAAGAGCTGCTCGGGCAACGCCACAACCGCCTCCAGCCAGTCGTGCTCGATGATCCACTGGCGGATGCTGCTCTCGCCGCTGCCAGCGTCTCCGGTGAACAGGGGCGAGCCGTTGAAGACGATGGCGATGCGGCTGCCGCCTCCCCCGTCCGCATCAACCGGCTGCATCTTCGACAGCATGTGCTGCAGGAAGAGCAGGGAGCCGTCGTTGATGCGCGGCAGCCCCGCGCCGAAGCGCCCCCCATAACCGAGCGTGTCACGCTCGCGCACGACGTGGCGTTGCTGCTGCTTCCACTCTACGCCGAAGGGTGGGTTCGCAAGCATGTAGTCGAACTTCGAGGGACGGCCGCTGCTCCCCGCAGACGAGTATCCGTCTTGCGAGAAGCTGTCGCCGAGGATGATGTTCTCGGCATCCTCGCCCTTGAGGAGCATATCCGACCTGCAGACGGCCCACGCTTCGTCGTTCCAGTCCTGCCCGTAGAGGAGCGGCCTCGCCTCACTGTTGTGCTCGCGAAGGTACTCCTCGGCAACCGACAACATGCCGCCGGTCCCGCACGCCGGGTCATAGACGGTCTTGACGACATGACTCCTGCCGAGGTCGGACTCCGGCGAGAGCAGGAGGCTGACCATCAGCCGGATCACCTCGCGCGGCGTGAAGTGCTCTCCCGCCTCCTCGTTCGCCTGCTCGGCGCCGATGCGGATCAACTCCTCGAACACGTACCCCATCTGCACGTTGTCGACGCGCTCCGGCGAGAGGTCGATGCGAGCGAATCGCCGGATGACCTCGTAGAGCAGGTTCCGCTCGTTCATGCGTGCGATATGGTCTTCGAAACCGAACCGCTGCATGATGTCGAAGACGTTGTCCGAGTAGTCGTGGATGTAGCGGCTGAGGTTCTGCGCGATCCGGTCAGGGTCGTCGAGCAGCCGCACGAAATCCAGTCTGGACGTGTTGTAGAACGGCCTGCCGGATGCGGCCTCGAGCCGCCTCTGGCGCACGTTCACGCTGTCCCCGCTGTACGCTGCGTCAGCCGCCAGCACCGCGTCCTTCGTCTCGGCGAGCACGCAGTCGAAACGGCGCAGCACGGTGAGCGGAAGGATGACCTTGCGATATTCGTTCCGCTTATACGGGCCGCGCAGCAGGTTGCAGATGCCCCAGATGAAGTTCACGAGTTCCGTGTGGGTGCGTACGTTCATGCGTTCCCTCGCCCCCGATTGTAGATTCAGGCGGGTTAAACACGAAAGCGCCCCGACACCCCAGCAGCCGTGGCATCCTGGGCCAGGGCATCAAGAGCCTGCCGCAGCAGGCTATCCTGTCCTCCAGCGCCAGCGAACGAATGATTACCGAGCCCCGTGGGATGCTAGAATCATCGGTAGCCGTTCCCTCAGAGGAAGACAGCCATGATTCTGCATGTGCGGGCCAGGTACTCGAAGGGCGTATTGACTCCGTTGGAACCCCTTGACCTCGAAGAGGGTGCCGAGGTGGACGTGTCGCTGGACCGTGCGTCCCGGCCTCCGGAATCCCGCGATGCCATACTGGCCGCATCGGGAGGGTGGTCGGACCTGGCTGACTGGGACGCGTTCAAACACCTCATTTACGAGGCCAGGCTGACTGGCTCCCGGCCATGGTCCGACCCATAGCCATGGCTTTCCTCGTAGATACCGACTGGGTGATCGATTACCTTCGCGGTGTGTCGACTGTAGCCGAGCGCGTCGCGGAGTTGGCGGGCGACGGTTTGGGGCTGAGCATCATCTCGCTGGCCGAACTGTATGAAGGTGTCCACTATTCCCGCGATCCGGAAGCGAGTGCCGGCGCGCTTGCGAGATTCCTCCAGATCGTACAGATCCTGCCGGTCGACGAAACGGTGTGCCGGATATTCGCCCGTGAGCGTGGTCGACTCCGTGCCGCCGGAGCCCCCATAGGTGATTTCGACCTCCTGATCGGTGCGACAGCCCTTCGCCATGACCTCACGCTGCTCAGCAACAACCGCAGACACTTCGAGCGGCTGGAGGGCTTGGAGATTGTCTCTGTATGAGGTGTCACCTCTATGGGAAACCCCCAGAGGGCACGGTGGTTCCGGTTCTTCGGCTCACGTCTGTTTTGATTGCACTGCTACTCGGTGCCTGCTCTGCGCCCGCGCCGCCCGCCTCTCCGTCGCCAACGTCCACACCTGCGCCACTACCGACGGCAACGTCGCCGCCGACGCCGGAGCCCGCAGCGACCGCGATGTCCGAACCGACACCTACGCCGACAGCCACGGTGACCGCTACGCCTACAACTAGGCCGACCGCAACACCCACTCCCATTCCGACGGCAACCCCTACGCCCGTGCCGCCGACCGCCACGCCTACGCCGTCCCCGACGCCCACTCCCACGCCGACCTCTACGCCTACGGCAACCCCTACCCCCGCGCCCATACCAGCGGACCCCGAGGCGCTGGCGTGTCTGTTGGATCACGAATGCAGCGGGCTATTCCGGTGGGAGCAGGTGAACAAGTCCGCTGCCGCCAATACGCGGGTGTACTGGGTAGACCCTGCGCTGCCCGCGCTGACGCAGACCGTCATCCGAACGCAGGTCATGCCGGCACTCGCGGAGTGGACGCACGGCGAATGGATAGAGTCCGAGGCCGCGCCGGAGAGAGTGTCGGGAGTGGAGCCGCCCATGCCCCAGCTGTCGTGGATCGACGGGTCCCGCACCGACAGGCTGTGCGGAGGCACGGCCCCCGTGCGTGGCTGCGCGGAAGATGACCATGTGTGGCTGTGGGAGTCCAGCGCAACGACGGGGCGGGCGTATCCGCCCGAAGTGCTGTTTGAGGTAGCGGTGCACGAGGCTCTCCATGCGCTGTGGGAGGCGCGGCACGTGTCTGCCGGGGTCACGTGCGAGTGGCCTGACTGCCCGGTCGTCAGCAGCGTGAGCGTCGGAGGGCATAGCTGGGACCTCAAGATGCGGCCCTTGGATGCCGAGATGTTCGCCTTGTTCGGCCTTCCTGTCATAGAGAACGGGATGACGCTGTCGGAGGTTGCTTCCCTGTTCGGGGTGGCCGTTGCAGTAGAGCCGACTCCAACCCCGCTGCCACTCGACGGGCCAACGGCCGAGGAACTGGCGGCTATCGCCGCAGGCACTCGATGCTCAAGCCGTGCCCTCGACGCAGTGGTATGGGAGATCTACCCGAGGCTGGACGCCGATGGTGTGCTGACCCTGAGGGGCAGCATTGAAGAAGGTGCGCCGAGCATCAAGGACGCCCGCAAGTCATACGGCGGAAACATTCACCCCACGTTCGCGCTTTACACGAGAGGCAACTCCTCCTCGATCGGGCGTATATGGCCGAGTGAGATGGCCGAGCGGGTATCGGGGCATACCAAGCCGAGTGGGCTCGCCGCTGTGTACAACGTGACCCGGGACAGATTCGAGGTGGTCGCACCGCTGCCAGCCTCTATCCTGAAGTACGAGCAGCTTGAGATTGTTGTGTGGTCGGTGCTCGTTGAAGACCCTGACACAACGTTTACCGCGGCCGCGCTGGGTGAGTGCCAGGTGTGGCGGTAGGTTAGCGTTGCAGGCCGCGTAGGACGTTCCGATTGTACTACGTCCCCACCCCAGACATCGCCGGGGACGTCGCCGGAAGATCAGCCCGGATTGCAGTCCGCCCGACAGATGCTTCGGGGTTGCATGTCGGCTCCAAACAGCCTGCGCGGGTCAAGCCTGATAACGTTCACATCCCCGGACCAGATTGCCAGCACGACCACCGCGAACGGACGCCCGATGACAATCGTGTGTCCGCATCAGGGGGTTCTCTGCTTGTTCCCCCCGACTGAGCCGCCTTCTGCGCGATCTCGCTCAAGCGCCGCACAGAGGCGGCCTGCGCGGGCCTTGCCCGCGTCTATCTTCCAGGGAGGCGATGTTGAAGAACCGCCCTCTCGTCCCCGCCGCCGGACAACAACAATGAAACCAGGCATACATCGCAGTCCTTGGGAGGCCGCCGCTGGGGCGGCCTCCCAAGGACTGCGCACCGTTCCTCGCCCCCGTCGTCCCGGTGGAACGACGAGGATCAGGGATGCGGAAGCAGGTTATCCCGTCTCCTTCTCGTAGAAGTAGCCTCGTATGGCCCGCTTGGCGATGGCGCGCCAGCGCCGCGAGCCCTCAGCCGAACCACGCCAGTCGACCGGCTCCGTCACGAGCCGCAGCAGCTCGCGGTAGTCCGACAGCTCCTCGGCGGACATCACCACCTCCGTCTGCGACCTGCGCTTACGGGAGAGCTGGCCATAGGCCGTGCCGCCCTCGTGCATGGCGAGCACCCCGTCCACCGCGGGGTCGCGTATCTCCACCGTGCCGCAGAGCGGCTGCTCGATCAGGTCCTCGATCTCGTCCAGGTACTCGAACCAGACCCAGCGATTGCGCTGGGCCGACCACGCCACCTGGACGACCAGGGGCACGGAGATGTGCTGGAGCTCGTCCCGCACCGGCACCGGCCGCGGGGCGTGGCGTGCGTGTGAGCGCACCTTCGGCGAGGTCATGCCACACCTCCGCTGCGCACCATGGCCGCCGCGATACGGTCGAAGAGCTCGCGGTCGTCCATGCGGTTGATGCGTTCGCTGTCCCGCCTGAGCCAGCGGGGCTGCGCGGGCCCTGGCGTGCGCTCGATGAACGAGCTATCCCCCGTCGTCTTGAAGTAGGTAACCGGGTGTGTGGTCATGCCGCACCTCCCGCGCGGTACGCGCTGGCGAAGAAGAGGTCGTCGGGGGAGACCCCGAGGGCGGCGCTGAGTGCCTCGATGGTCTGGGCTGATGCACCCCGCTGGTGCGAGACGATCTTGCCGAGGGTGTCCTCGGCGAGGCCGATGCTGCGGCTGAGGGCCCGCTGGGTGAGCTGCAGGCGCTCGGATGCGGTGAAGAAGACGTCGCGGTTGAGCAGGCGCACGGGTCTGCGGCCCATGCCGGGGCGGTCGCGATGCTTGTTCACGCTCCCGCGGACGGCGGATGCGAGCCGCTCGGCTGCAGCCTGCCATGAGACGGTGCCCATGCGGGCGCTGTGGACGTCGCGCAGTGCCAGCTGGAGCTGGCGGGTGCTCTGGATGAGGTAGGTGGCCATGGCTACACCTCCCCGCACTGCCGGGGCGCATAGCCCGGGGCATGGTCATGGAGTCCTCGTGGGTCCGATGCGTGTCGTGCTAGCATGGGTCGTACCTCCTGTTGCGCCGGGCCTTCTCGCCTCTGTCGCGCAGGTGGAAGAGAGGCCGGGGAGGAGTGCATCTCCCCGGCCTCTCGCTATCCCTACCGCTTCCTTCTCCGGTCCCCGCGATGACCTCAGCGGGGACCCTTGTACGGTGATGCCGCCACGTCATGCGGGCGGCGTCACCGTACAATGGTCAGTGCGTGCGCATCTCCTTGGCGTCGCGTTGCCCCACGCAGGCATGCGCGGCGTCGGACGTGTTTGATGGCGTTGTGCAATGGACAGACGTCGCCCCCGGTGTGGATGCCTGAGTCACGAAGACGAAACGTTGCGGGATGGGGGCCGGCCTTGCGCGCGGATCGAACGCAGAGCGGCCCGTGGTGAGAGACATGCGGGACCAACCGAAACCCTTCGGTGGGGAACCGGGTCTTGTGGTCAGTGGGGGAGAGGTGCGTTGCCGAGGTCCACACCGGCGCGTCGGACAACTCAGCACGCCACGGCCCCGCGACCGCGAGCGATGCCCGAGGAAGCCGCTGGAGTATGTTATCGGCGGCGATGGGGTGCCGGTTCAGCAGCCATGGCGGCACTTCATCGCCACCTGGGGAGAGGGGACATCAGGGGCGCTTGCGGACTGCGGAAACCCTACGGTGGGAAAGCCAGTCGCCGCGTCAACGTCACGAACCAGCCTGCGGTATCTGCGGCTGTCAATGACGGTTTACTTTTGACCCAGGTGTCACTCACACGGCAGACCGGCGTGCGGGAAGAAGCCTCAGCGTGGGCAACGGGCTACGCCGCGCACGCGTGGCAGTCGCCAGAGCATGACTCGCGCTCCAGCGGTCTCAGGTGGGCGAGGCTTGTCAGCGTGCCTGCCCGGTTCGGAACGGCGCTGCGGGCGAAGGACTTCTACACTGCGCCCCACAGCAGGACTCCCTCTTGGGCCAACCTCGCGGTCTCGGACCCGGGCATACAGGGATCATGCCCCCAGGTTTTCTCTGGTCTCGGAACACCTGGAAAAGCCGAACAACGCGTTCAGTATCGGGCTCCGCTACGACCCGCGCAACGGTTTTCGCCTCATCGGGGCCGAAGTGTTCTTAAAACCCTAACCGCCCATCCTCCCGCTACTCCCACCACAGCCCGAGGGTCAGCACCCGCCTCAGCCAACGCAGGCGCTCCGCCTCCGCTCGCTCGCGGCGCACCCGCAGGAGCGCAGCCTCCCGCCACTGCAGGTGCGAGCGCCGGTGCCCGCCAACCGGCTGGGTCTCCGGTGGCAAGGTGAGCAGGTGCTCCCTCAGCATCGCGACCTCCAGCTCCAGGATGCGCTCGTCGTCGATCAGCCAGGCCAGCCCCTTCCCGCGCTGGGGATGCCTCGCCCACAGCCTGCGCCACTCGTCCACCAGCGGCCACGCCTCGCCGTAGACCTCCTCGTCGTCGGGCGCAGGCTCTCTGGTCACGATGTCGGGATGCTCGCGGCGGGGAGGCTTCCGCCCCACTGAATGAGGAGTATCCGTTCCATTGGCGTTCACCCGCTTCTCCTCAACGCGCTCGTGCTGCGCCGCGGTCACCCGCTCCTCCAACCGCGACAGCCGCCCGCTCAGGACCCGGATCGCCTGCTCGTGCTTCTGCTGCAGCGCTGCCACGTCGCTCGAGACGGCGCGCACCTCTTCCGTCAGTGCCTCCATCCCCTGCACAATCGCCACGATCCGCTCACGCTCCTGCGCCGCCTCGGCCTCCGCCCGCTCCAGCAGCAGCCGCTCCAGCGCGACGCGCATCCGCCGCGTTAGTTCGCCGGAGTCCAGGCTGGCGCGCACGGTCCGCCGGTCGGTGTCCAACAGCCGCGCAACCCCTCTGCTCCCCAGCTTCCCCGACAGCTCGCGCAGCATCTCCATCAGCCGTTCGTCATGGCCGCCCTTCTCTCCGTCGTTCAGTTCAACGCCCTCGCGCTCCGTCTCCATCGCATCCTCCGTGTCGAGACTGCCCTCTCTCCTCACGTTCCGGTCGGCTGACAGGCTGGTACAAAAATGTACCAGCCACTCGTAAATGAGCCCACCGGTCAGGCCGCCGCCGGTGGTACAAGAATGTACCCCTTCACTCGTAAGTTCCGTCCCGCGAAGGTGGAATGAGCACGAAGACCAAAGTGTTTGCTGTTCCACCTGCGCGATGCCCCGTCCAATAGGCCACGGCCTTGCCCACGACCCTGTCATGCCCTCCGGCACTGACTCCAGATCCCTGTACACGTTAATGACGCCATAGCCCCCTGGTACATGCGACCCCCTGGGAGCGGGTTCATGCACGAACCCCCTTTCGCCGGGGAGTTCATCGACGCATCCCCTCACAAGCCCTTACGCCAATCCTGCAGGCCCGCGCACACTGAGAAACAGAACATATGTCCTGTTTCTCAGGAGGACCTCGCAGTGAAACCGCACCCGCCCACCAGGGCCGCGACCGATAGGACACGGCGACTCATCACACTGACCGCAGCGCTGATTCTGGCAGCGCTGGCCGCGATTCCGGCAAGCAACCTCGCCCAGGCGCAGGACGGCGGCGGCCTCACCCTCGTCAACCACGACAGGGAGCTCGTGGAACGCAAGAAGGACGGCGGCTTCGTCGCCCGGCCCGTGTTCGACCGCCAGGTCAGCGCCATCCACTACGGCATCCGGCACCCCGAGACCGGCGACTGGCTCACCCCCATGTTCCGCGTCCACGCCGCGGGCAAATCCATCACTGACGGCTGGGAATACGCCTGGCCATACCCCGCCATCCCCCAGCAGCCCGACCTCGACAGGGAGGGGCCGTTCCTCCTCGTCATCGTCGCCATGCACGGCGGCGACGCTCACACGTTCAACGTCGTGATTCCCATCTATCAACCCACCAGCATCTGGGACCGCGTACTGGCCGCCCTCGATCCGGGGCGGTGGGCGCGCGCGTTCGCCGGCTGGATGGTCGAGGCCGTCCACGGCGCGCTCTGCGGCATCGTCGAGCAGGTGAGCGGCGCGGACGCCTGCGGGAATGGATGAGACCCCATGAACGACGTCCTCACCGGCACCCCGGCAGAACTCACCTATGCGCACCCCATCGTCGTGCAGGCATGGACGGCGGTCTGGGCGGTGACCTCCGGCCTGCTCGTCGTCATCGTCGGCTGGCTCGGCCTCACTCTGATCGTGTCCGAGCACCTCGGCAGGGCGCAGGCGGGCTGGCGGGAGATCGTCCCCCGTCTGGTGCTGGGGCTGGCCGCTGCGGCCTCGTCGCTCTGGTGGTGCGCGCTGGTCATCGACGTGGCGGATGCGGTCTCCGGCTTCATCGCAGCAGAGCTCGGCTTCACGGCGGGCGACCTGCTGCGGGCATCGAAGGAGACGCTGCTGACGGCGGTGGGGGCCGGGAGCGTGGGGATGGCCCTGCTGATCGGCCTGCTCTACCTCGTCTACGGCTTCTTCGTCCTCTACGTGCTGGTGCAGATGCTGCTGCGCGTCGCGCTGATCGACCTGCTGGTGGCGCTTGCCCCCATCGCCCTGGGGCTGTGGATCGTCCCGCACACGGCGGGGTGGGGGCGTCACTGGCTGCGTCTGTTCATGACGGCGGTGTTCCAGCAGGGGGTGCAGCTGATCGCGCTGTCGATGGGTTTCGCGATGCTGAACGAGTTCGCGGCGATCGGTGCATTCGAGCCGGTGCGCGACCTGGTGTGGAAGCTGGTGCTGTCGGCGGCGTTCGTCTACCTGGCCACAAGGGTGCCCGCGATGCTGGGGAACGCGGGGACGTTCGACGCGTGGCTGCACACGCTCTATTTCGGGCTCTCGCTGCCGGGGACGGCGATGCGTGCGGCGCGGTCGATGGGCCCGCTGCTCGCGGGTCCGGGCGGCATCGCGGCGGGAGCGGCAGCGGCAGGCGGCGTGGCGGGCATGGCAAGCGGCATCGGCGGCATGGCATCCGGCGCCATGTCGGGCGGCTCCGCAGCCGGAGCAGGGGCGTCGGCGATGGGGAGCGCCGGGTCTGCCGCATCCGCGGCGGGTTCGGCAACAGCCTCCGGCGTGGGTGCCTCTCGCTCCGCGGCAGATGCGGGCACGCCGCCGAACGCGGGCGGAACTGCGAGCCCACGGAGCAGCAGCGAGTGAAACGACACCACGCGGGTCCTGGGCGGCTCGCGCCATCTCAACGCATGGAGAAGGAGGAGCGGCGATGTGCAAGTAGGCCGGAATGATCGGACGGACAGAACGGGAAACAGAACAGCGATACGACAAACAAGGAGTCAACGTTATGGAACAACTGACGCAGACGATATCGAACCTCGTCGGGATCCTGATCGGGTTCGCGGGCGCGATAGGCGCCGGCTACTTCGTGTACGGCGCGTACCTGTACCTGACCGCGAGCGGCGCGCCGCACCAGATGGAGCGGGGCAAGTCCGCGATGGTGACCGCCGTCGTGGGCATCGTCCTGATCCTGGTGGCCTACGGCATCGTCGACCTCGTGATGAGCGCCGTCGTCAACCCCGCCGTCACGCCGAACGTCCCCGACCCGGCGACGCCCACTCCCAGTGGATAGTCGGGATAGCACAAGGAGGAGAGTCATCATGCAAGCACACGAAGTGCCCACCCACGTCCAGGCCGAGGACAAGGTCCTGGGCTGGTTCACCTTCCAGCAGGTCGTCGGGCTGATCGCGGTCGGCGCGCTGGCCTACGGCTTCTACCGGTACGCGCCCATCCCGTGGCCCGAGGTGCGCCTCGGGCTCGCAGTGGTCTTCGCACTTGTCGGCGTCGCCGCCATCGTGGGCAGGATCGGCGGCCGGCGGCTGCCGCTGGTCACCTCCGACCTGCTCCAGTACCGGCTCGGGGGACGGTGCTATGCCGGCACACCAGCCGAGCTCGTGCGGAGCGAGCCGCTCCCTGAGAGCGACAACCTGGGCCTGCCCCACCTCGTCAGGGAGAAGACGCGCAGACGCGTCAACAGGCTGCGTGCTCTGCGTAGGCTGCGCGGGAGCCGGAGGAGGCGCGAGCACCGGAACGGGCGCAGGTCGCCGCGCCTGCAGCGCTGGCTGCGCAACCGGCGCAGGCCCCAGGACCGGGGCAAGCGGGACGGCGGTCACGCCGCCATGTGGCGCATCGCCGTGGCCGTGGCAGCCGCCACCTTGCTGGTGGTTGCGGCTGTGGCCGCAACCCCGGAGCCGACCCCGATCCCGGCCCCGACGCCGGGGCCCGGCACCCCGTACCCGCAGACGAGCCCGGAGCGCTGGCGCAACGAGATCGATTTCGACCCCGTAGTGCCCGTGCCCGGGCGCAGGCTGTACGTCGAGACGCTGGCCGTGTTCGAGGAGAAGGCGACCGTCACCCTGCGCGCCGCGACCGAGCTCGACCTCAACGCCCAGGCATTCGGCGGCCCGGGCGGACGGGACATCCTGTTCTACGGCGACGCGCGGGTGAGGGCGGGGCAGACCACCTTCTACACGCTGCCGCTGACCGGCGACGCCCCGTCCTTCACCTTCGCTTGGGTGGACGGCTCCGGGCAGTCCGGCGCCGTGAGCCTCAAGGGCGACCAGGTGCCGCACCCCCTGCCGGTCGCGGAGGGCGATCTCTGCGACGTGAGGGTGACCCAGTTGCGCTGGAGTCCGAGCTCCATCACCGGGCGGTTGGCAGCTGATGAGTGCGTCCAGTCCATCGAACACCCGATCGACCTCACCCTGGTCACCGGAGAGGAGCACATCGCGGGGCCCATGGTCATGAAGACCCGCGTAACGGACGTCTTCGGCGCCGTGACGGTCTCATCCGGCGACGCGGTCGCCACCGTCAACCTCGATCCGCCGGACAGCGCGTCCTTCCGGCTGCCCGTGCCAGCGGGCGAGGCGGTGCACGAGCTCAGCATCGAGGCCGTCATGGAGGCGAGCCTGCGGGGCAACGCCCCGCCGCTGGTGGTGCTCACGCTCATCCCGGAGCGGGAAGAGACCCGCTTGGTGCCGGTGCAGGTGCTGCGGCCCGGCACGAGCAAAACCGTCACCGAGACGGTGAACGTGCGGAACAAGGACGGCACCTCCTCCTCCCATGAGGTCTCGGCGCGCCTCACCATCCCTCCCGAGATCATCACGGTCGTGCCCCAGGTCCTGATCAAGCACGAGGAGTACATCGCAGCTGAGGTGCGCCCGCGCGGCAGCGCCTACGGCAGCAGGGAGGAGACCGTCGAGATGGCGCTCACCATCGGGGCGGACGCTCCCTATGAGCCGTTCACTCCGCCCGTGATGCCGGAGCCGACGCCCACGCCTGCGCAGGCGCCGCTTACCGATGGCGAATCGAAGGGCCTGTTCGGGCTCTTCGGGTGGGAGTGGCCGTGGTGAGACGCGTCGCAGCAACCATGGCAGTCCCCGGCGCGGCGGCGGTCTCCACCGCCGCGCACCACGAGGAGGCGACGATGCTCGCCGCATTCGACGGCGTGCTGACCGCGATGGCGTACGCGGCAGCGGGGCTGGCGCTCTTCGCCGTGGTCTGGGCGGGATTCGTCCTGATGGCGGAGGGCGCCGAGCCGCGCAACGCGGGCAGAGCACGGGGCGCCATCGCAGGGGCGCTCATCGGCCTTGTCGTGGTCCTCTCCGCAAAGGCCGTCGCCCTCGTGCTGCGCTCCGGCATCGTCCCCGTCCCCTGATCCACACCCACTAAGCCCGCTGACCGGCAGGAAAGGAACACACGCACGAGATGCGAAATCTGATCGACCGAACCAGGCGGATGACGCGCCGCAGGAAGGGTGCGCCATCCGAAGCAGGCCATGAGCCGCAGCAACCGGAGGGCGCACGGCAGCCCAAGCGTGCCAATCTCTTCCGGCGCGTGCTGCCTTCTAAAGATGCGACGCTCGAAGCAGACCGGCAGCCGGAGCGGGTGAAACCGCCGCTGCCGCTACCCCTGTGCTTCATGCTCTCCCACGTCGAGGACGACGGTCCCGTCCGCGCCGACAGGACGAAACTCGGCGTCTGCGAGGTGATGGGGCTCGAGCTCGACGAGCCGAAGCTCGGCGCGTTCGCGGGGGCGCTGAACGCCCTCGACTTCCCCGTCCAGCTCCTCATTCGCCAGCACCCGCCCGACCTCGGCGCGATGCGCGAGAACCTGCGCACGGCTGAGCCTTCGCACCTGCCGCCGCAGACCGCAGCCGCCGCGGAATCGCTGCGCTCCCTGCTCACCAACCTGGAATCCCGCAGCGGCATCCTCGACCGCCGCTTCTACGCCGTCTGCCCGTTCGAGCGCATCGCCGACCTCCACGGCCTGCTGGGCAGGGCGGGACTCTCCGTTCACCCGCTCACGGGCCGCGCGCTGCGCCGCCTCATGCTCGCATCCGCCCTCGGCGGCTCACCAGCCGACCGACACCAGAACGAGGCAGTGGAGGCCACGGTCAACCGCCGTGAGATGCGCGTCGGCGAACACCTCATCCGTTCCCTCCACCTCGCACGCTGGCCCCGCGCACTCGCTCCCGGCTTCCTACAGGCCCTGATGGCGGCGGGCGCCCCCATGGACCTCGCCATCCACCTCGGCCCCATCCCCGCCGAGCAGGCCGCCCGCACCCTCGAATGGCAGAAGGTGCGCTTCGAGTCCGCTCACTCCCTCTCCCTACGCAAGGGGCGCACCATGTCCCCCGAGGCCGCCATCGCCCTCGAGGACGTCACCCGCCTCCGCGACGACGTGCAGCGGGGGCGCGAGCGCCTCTTCCACGCTTCGCTGGCCATCACCCTCCACGCCAACGACGAGGCATCCCTCAAGGAGATGACCCAGCGGGTGAGGGCGCACTTCGCCGCCACCCTCGGCAAGGTCGACGCGCTCCCCTTCCGCCAGCGTGCGGGAGTTCTGTCCACGCTGCCCATCGCCCTCAACGCGGTGGCGGAGTGGCGCACGCTGGACACCTCCTCCGTCGCCCGCCTCTTCCCCTTCTGCCCGCCGGACCTGGACACCCGCAGCGGCACCCTCTACGGCATCGACCTGCGCGCCTGCTCCCCCATCGTCTACGACCCGTGGGACGGCACGCACCTGAATGCCAACACCGCCGTGCTCGCGCGGTCCGGCAGCGGGAAATCGTTCGCGACCAAGCTCGGCGTGCTGCGGGGCGTCACACGCGGCATCACCGCCTACGTCATCGATCCGGAGGGGGAATACGCGGACATGGCCCGTGCTGCGGGCGGGCGCGTCATCTCACCCGGCGTCCCGGGCCAGGGCATGAACCCGTTCGTCATCGACCGCACCGATGCCGAGGAGCTCCTGCTGCGCATCGGCAGCCTGCGCAGGCTCATCGAGGTGATGGTGGGCGAGCGGCTCCCGGCCGAGCGCCGGGCCTCCCTGGATCACGCCCTCGCCTCCTACTACGCCGAGCCCCGCGAGCGCACCGGTTTCAAAGACTTCTACGCATATCTGCAGAACGGTGAGGACGAGGTCCTTGCGCGCCTGCTGAGACCCTTCGCCACCGGCAGCCTCCGCCATCTGCTCTCGGACGAGGGCGACGACCTGCTGTCCAACGAGGCGCTCGTCACCGTCTTCGACCTGCGCCTCCTCGAACCCGAACTCAGACCCGCGGCCGCCATGGTCTGCACCGAGACCGTCTGGGCCGCAGCATCGCACAACCCCAGGCCCCGCCTGTTGGTGGTCGACGAGGTGTGGTCGATCATGCAGCACCCTGAGGGCGCGGCCTTCATGGTGTCGATGGCCAAGCGGGCGCGGAAGCACAGGCTGGGGCTGCAGTTCATCACCCAGGACGTGCAGGACCTCCTCTCCGAGGACACCTCGCGCGCCATCACCGGGCATTCCGGCAGGGCGCTCCTGCAGAACGCCGCGTTCAAGCTGCTCCTTCAGCAGGACGCAGCCGCCATCTCGACGGTGGGTGATGCGTTCGACCTGCCGGTCGAGCTGCAGCGCTGGCTCCTCTCGTGTCCCAGGGGCGACGGGCTGCTGCTCGCCCGCGGCGGGCGCTTCCCCATACGCATCGAGGCGACCCCCGAGGAGACCGAGGTCATCGAGTGGCGCCCCGGCAGGCAGGAGGGCCAGCGATGACGTAGGCCGACGAACGGAACGCAGATCCAAACACGAAGAACAGACACGGAACACGTGGTTATTCCCACGTGGAAAGGAAAGAACCGTATGAAACTGCCCTTCTTGAACAACAACAACAAGGCTGACGACAACACCGAGAAGACCCCGGTGCTGCTGGAGATCACGCCGCCGCGCACCGGCGAGCGCAACCTCGTCGCCGTCGAGAACTTCCTCGGCTCCATCAACGATACCGAGTCGTTCTCTCTCGAAACGGCCGGAGACGCCGACGGCGTCGCCTTCATGGCACGCTGCCACGACGAGGACGCCCTCAGGGGCCAGATCGCCTCCCACTATCCCCAGGCGCGCATCCGGCAGGTCGCGCCGGAGGAAGACCCACTGCGTCTCGACGAGGGCGAGCAGGCGTACACCGCAGTCTTTCGCCCTTCAGGCCCTGAATACGTGCCGCTCCGCACCTTCAACGACAGGGACCTCACCGATCCCGGCTCCGACCCGATCCTCGCGCCGATCGGCGCGCTCTCCGGCCTGAACCCCGGCGAGCGCGTCGTCGCCCGCCTCCGTATGCGCTCGCTCGGCCCCGACTGGGCCGTCCACCACCAGCGGCTCGCCCACGAGCGGCCCACACCGCCGCCATCCCCAACGCAGTCCGCCCAGCCCGGCACGCCCTCGTCCGCCGAACCGGTCCGCATGGCCGTGCTCGGCCTCCTCGCCCTCGTCGGCCTCAGGGCGTACACCTGGGTCCAGGCGGGCGAGACGTGGAAGGCGGTGCTGATGGGCATCGCCTTCGTCGCCGCGCTCATCGCCGCCGGCTACGTCAAGGCCCGCTTCTTCAAGCCCAAGCGCTTCTACCCACCCGCCCTCGTCGCCGAGAAGATATCGCGCATCGCGTTCGAGGCCGACATCCAGGCCACCATCATCCTGCCGCCTGGCAGCAGACCTGAGCGGGCCGGGATCATCATGAAGCGCGTCGCGGCGGCCTACCGCCACTACAACAACCCATCGGGCGCCAGCTTCGTCGTCGGGGAGCTGGAACCCGTCGACGTCCTGGACACCGGGCTCGGCCCCGAGCCGCCGGGCTTCTTCGGCACGCGCAGCGTCATCGGCGTGCGGGAGGCGGCCTGCCTCTGGCACCCGCCTTCCCCCGTCGACGACACCCCCTCCGTGGAGCGGACCGGCCCACGCTCCCTCGTCCCTGCTCCCCACAGCGTCAGCACGGGTGCACTGGTCGGCCACACGATGCAGGAGAACCCTCGCGAGGTTCGCTTCTCCGACGACACGACGCGCTGCAACCACTTGTACGTAGCGCGGACCCGCATGGGCAAGTCCACCCTCATGCGCCACGTCGTGGTCCACAAGATGCAGGAGAAGGCGGCGGGGCGCGACCACGACGCCATCATCGTCGTCGACCCCCACGCCGATCTCGTGGGCGACCTCCTCGAACATGTCCCAGAGGAACTCATATCCCAGGTGCGCCTCATCGACCTCGCCGACAAGACCGGTGCGGTGGGCATCAACCTGTTGGACACCCGCATCTTCACCGACCGCGACCGCACGGCTGATGCCGTGGTGCGCATCGCAAAGGGACTGTGGGAGCACTGGGGGCCGCGCATGCAGTCGATCCTCGAGCACGTCGTCAAGACCCTCCACGAGGCGAACGCGCACCCTGATACCGACCCCGCCCGCCAGTACACCATCCTCGACGGGCTGCCCCTGATTGCCGATGCCAAGTTCCGGGAGAAGGTCCAGGCCAGGGTCTCCGACCCCTACCTGACGGAGTGGTGGGAGCGGGAGTTCAGGGGCTGGCGCGCCGAATACCGTGCAGATGCCATCGCGCCCGTCCAGACACGCCTCGCCTACTACGCTTCATCCAAACGCGCACGCGCACTCCTCGGCCAGCCCCGATCCACCGTCGACCTGAGGAGGACCATCCTCGACGGCGGCACCCTCCTCGTCTCCACTGCACAGGGCGTCGTCGGCCACGACGTTGCCGCCCTGCTCGGGGCCTCCATCCTCAATCTCGTGGACAGCGTCATCCGCGAGCAGGGCAGCCTGCCGCGCGACCGGCGGCGTGGGGCGCTCATTGTCGTCGACGAGATGCAGTCGATGCCCGGCGTCGACTACGAGTCCATGCTCTCCGAGCTCGGCAAGTTCGGCGCTTCCTTCATCCTCGCCACCCAGAGCCTCGCCAAGCTCGACGACCTCTCTCCCACCATGCGGGACACCGTCCTCGCCAACACCGGCTGTCTCGCTGTCTTCCAGGTCGCCGGGACCGACGCACGACAGCTCGTCTACGAACTCGGCAGGGACCGGCTCTCCGAGGAGGACATAGTCTCGCTCGGCGTCCACGAGTGCTACGTCCGCGCAACCGTCGGCAGCAGGCGCGAGCCCGCCTTCTCCATGACCGTCCTCGCACCCGAACCCGGAGACCCCGATATCGCGGCCCGGATCCGCGCAGAGACGTCCGCCTACACCACCCCGATGGAGACGATTGCCGCCGCCGAGGAAGAACGGAGGCCCGGGAACAGCAACGCCGCTGCGAACGACGTGAAGCAGAGCGGGCAGGCGGCAGCGGCGGAGGCGGGAGAAGGGGAAGAGAATGCGGACGATGCCGCCTCCTCGGGCCCGGATCGGTCGCATCAGTCCACCAAGCAGGACGTGTTCCGTTCCGAGAACGAGGTTGACGCATGAGGCGGTCTGCATGCACCGAGGAGGTGCTCCGCCGCCTCGCCGAGATGCCCTTCCTCGACCGGCTGGAGGCGGCGGCCGTCTCCGGTTGGTCGAAGGGCGCCGTCTACAACGCCATCGAGGCGCTGGAGCGCGACGGGCTGGTGTCCTCCGTGCTCCACTCCTCCGAACTGGTCCGTCCGACGCGCCGCTACAGCCTCACGACAGCCGGGCTCCACCGACTCGCCCACGCCGAGGGTGTCGCCGTGGAGGAGTTGCTGCGCACACGCCCCGTCTCCGCCCAGTGGCGGCGCGTCCTGCTCAGGAGGCTCGATGCCACCGCCGTCATCCACCGGCTCGCCGCTGACGTCGCCAACGCTGCGCACCCCATACGCTTCCAATGGTTCAGAATCGCACCGCTCGATGCGGCCATCGTCCTGCCCGGCGGTCGGACCCTCGGCATCGTCCGTCAGGGCTCCACTGTAGGGAGGACCGCCTTCTCTCGACGTCTCTGGCGGCTGCGCTTGGGCGACCTGCCGGGAGCGCTCTTGATCGTTGTTCCTGACGTCGTTCGGCTCGACCGTGCCCACGCCCTGCTGGTAGACGCTCCCATTCCTGCGTTCCTCGCGGTCGAGCGTGACGTGGTGGCAGCGGGCGGCAGGGGACGAGTGTGGCGCACGCCATCCGGTGAGCGGGCATTCGCACTGCGGGCTGTGCTCTCCCGTTTCGACCGGCGTGGCGCCGTGCAGGACGAGCCCCAACCGGCGCGGGCGTCGCTCCCCGAGTGGGCTGCACTCGACGCTCCGTTGGCGCGCGTCCCCGGCTGGCTGTGGCCTGCGCGACTCAGGTCTGCGGAGAAGCGTATGCTCAATCTGCTCGCGGACTGGCCGTGGGCCGCGCTGAACGACCTGGCCGGGTTGCTGGGCGTCTCCCATGCCCGCGCCGCCCATCTGGGTGCGGCCCTGGAGTCCCGTGGCCTTGTCACACCTGTCCTCGCCGCAGGCCGATGCCGCTTGGCCCTGTCAGACAGCGGGCTGAGGCTCATCGCGCACCGGGACCGCACCTCGGTTGCCGTGGCGCTCAGGCGTTGGAGCACCGGGCCCGTGGACGCGGCTCTCCCCCTCGCATGGCGCAACGTCTCGGGCACGCGGAGCAGAACACTGCTCCGCCAGGTCGAGCACACCGAGGCCGTGCACGGGTTCCTGGCGGCGCTCGCCCGCCAGGCCCGCGAGACGGGCTGGGAGCCCGCTCTGCTCGCGCCCTCCCACCAATCCTCCCGGTTCTTCCGCCACGACGGCGCGCTGCACGCGGTGCGTCCAGACGCCTTCGGTATCCTTCGCAAGGGCGGGCGGGAGCAGTCCTTCTTCCTGGAGTGCGAGCGCCGGGCGGTCAGGCCCTCCACGATCACCGCGCGGCTGACCCCTTACCTGCGCTACTTCTCCGCACGCCGCGATGAACACGGCCCGCAGCCCGCCGTCCTCGTCGTCTTTGATGACCTGCTCGCAGCAATCCTCCTTCAGCGCATCGCACGCCGGGAGATGGCGAGAACGGGAGTGCACTTCACGCTCCGCGTCTCAGACGCCGCTGCCCTGAAGAAGGCCGGGCCGATGGGAAGGGCATGGCGCTCACCGGGCAGGTGGGAACCGACGCAACCGCCCTTCGCATAGCGCCGCTGTCAGCCTTACTACGGATGAACCGAGCAGCTTGGGCCGACGATGGCCGAACATGGGCGGCTGCAAGTACTCAACCCACCCCTTTCTCCGCTCCTTCCCAGTTGGGAACCGTCACACCCAGCGTAGAATCATCCTCTAGTTCGAAGGCTGTTCAACCACCACCTCCAAGGTGTCTCCCGTCATCACAAAGACCTCCTCAGCCTCAGGCCATAGCCTTGCCTGTCATGCCGAATGAAGCGATCGCAGTGTCTCGATCACCTTCACCAGACGCTCCTCAAGTACCTTCTGGTGCTGCACTACCTGCTCGTAGGTAAGCACACGTACTCGGAGGTTTCCGTGAGTGGCGTACTCACCAAAATCATCGTTGGCAAACTGCTCAACCCAGCTATCCATGGTTGAGTGCAGCGGTTCGCGCCATTCGGAGTAGTTGGCGCTACCGAACGAGAAGTTCTTGGTCCCGCTCCAGAAAGCGATATCGGGAACCGGGTATAGCCATGCTACCGTTATGGGCGGTGTCGAGAACTCTTTCGGCACATCTACACGTAGGGTGAGGCTCTTATCGTTTCGCTCGACCTTGCCCCCTCGTTTGGTGGTGACTTCTATAAGCCGTTCTGCTGTTGCACGCAATTCCCGAGGGAGTTGGTGCATGAATTCGTCAATGGTGATTGGGGAACGCCATCTCACATTACCCTGAGCAATACCTGGCAGCGGAGCCGTATGCCCGTACACTCGCGGCACGAGCGTCTGGCCGGACTCGCCCTTGAACTGCTTGACCTCAACTGCCAGTACCTCTATGCGCGGCATCTGCTCGTTGAGGAACTCCACAACATGCGCAAGCGTGGCCGGTATCGCGTCTGCTACGAACAGCAGGCGCAAGCGCTTTGCCGCGAGCTTCGTCTCTACGGCTTGCCAGAACTCAGTCTTGCGCTCTTCCCAAGCGTCTTCTCCCTCTATCTCTTCGGCGAGGAGGCTTTGCAGCTTCTCGTCGTGCCCCGCTTTCGATTCGAAGGTCTGGCGCAACTTCTCGACTGTCCAATACCCGGCGTGAGCGGCATAGTCGAGCATCTGCCCGACGACCTTGCGCCGCACTTCGGAGTTATCACGCAGTTTCACTTCGACGAGCGTGGGCGTAGCATCCTGGTCGATGAGGAGATGGTCCAGCGACCACCGGTCCCCGCTGTCAGGGGAGTCGGGGATTCCCTGCTCACGAGTGATGAGTATCCAACGTCTGGCGTCCCCGGGCTTTATCAATTCTCCGTCCAGCAGTTCAAGGTGATCTGCGATGAGTTCCTGCAGTTCGCCTTCGTCTGGAAACCCTTGCTCCACCATCGGTTCCAGATCGTCTCCCTTTCGCACGTATATCTTGTCAGCCATAGGCCGCGACTCCGCTTGGGTTTTGCCCACTATACTACTCGGGTCTACTTCATCAGGCGGAGCGCTGAGCTGATCGTCCTGACTGCGGCTCAGCGCAAAGCACTCACTCGCGCTAAAGCCCCAAGCACAGGGAAACGAGCGACGTACCACAAGAGGCAGGGACGCCCCCGTGATTAGGTTGAACCCGACACTGATACTGATGGTGGTAGCGGCACTCATGGCGCTGGGAGCGTGTTCGCCCGCTCCTACGCCCACCCCCACGCCCACACCTACACCCGAACCACACGTTTGCGACGAAATCATCGCGATCGACGATTGGGCGGACACGGATGGGGAGAGGGCGTTGCGCGAGGCCCGCGAATTGCTCGCCGCGCTCTCCGATTCCGAACTGGCCATCTACCCGGATTCGATCGCCGATGCACTCCGGTCCGCTCGGCGCGCCATAGAACTGCCTGTAGGCGGTTCTACGATTGCGATGGAAGCCCTGGACGTCGCAGCTGCGCTCTGCCGGGGATTGCGGTAGCAGATGGAAGGCAAAGTACATCAGCGAGCGGTGGCGATGCTCGTGCAGGCACTCCGGGGATCCTATGGTAAGGGGCCGACGAGAGTACGTCTCAGCCCAGGCGGAGAATTCCCCCATGACCTAGCTGAAGGTGTTGCAAGGGTGAAGGTTCCGGACGGAATGGGACTCTGTTGGTGGGATAGTTCCTGACCTCATCCTCTACGGGGTAGAGGAGAAGCCCCACCGCATCATCGAGATCGTCGTCACCAATCCGGTGAGCGCGGACAAGCAGCGAAAATTGGACACCCTGGAGAGGCGCGGCGTGGACGTGGTAGTGATTGAGGTCAAGACTGAAGATGATTTGCTGAACTGGTTCCCTGACCCACCTATCAAGCCCAGGACCTCGCGCTCATTATTCCTTCGTGACATCGGCCTCGGGTCCGGGCAGTATGACCTTAGGGTGCGCGAGCTCGTGGACGCTATCGCCATGTGTTCACCCTATGAACGCCGTCGATTAGCAACGGCCCTCAGCCAGCTAGGGAGCATCGACTCACTCTACCCTGTTCCACAGTCGCCCGATGCCGGAGGTACAGGGTCATGCTAACAACGTATCCCTTCCGCCAGTCCTCTCACCGCATCGGCTACCGCCACGTCATGGACGGCGCGAGCGTCGCCACCATCGCGCGCTGCGAACGGTGCGGTCACTACGTCTGGACGGACGAGTCTGAGGAAGAGATCACGAGCACCCACTACCGCATCGAGGAAGGCGCGCTCGTGCCGGATGGAACCATCTGTGGCGGCGCCGCGGGACGCTGCTATCCCGCACCCCCCTTCAACCTGGGCGGATTGCTGTCACTAACGGCAGACTACAAGACGGAGTAGGCGACCTAGAGGCTCGCCTACTCCGCTGGCTCGTGCTCACCATCGTCGCCAGTGGTGGAGTGAACGCGCAGAGCTCGCCAGAATGCCCATCCTGCCCAGAGGATGCCCACCGCGCCGACAACCACCTTCACCCAGCCGAAGAACGCACAGATGTCGTTGACCGCCGAGAACGGATCGCCCTGGTAGCTATTGCGCTCAAACAGAATCAGGTACACGCCGATCCAGATGAGCGGGACCGCACAGAAGCACACGAGAATGCTGATTGCTGCTTGCTTAGCAACTGGGTTCATCTGCTTCTCTCCGCCGCTTGATGTTACTCGCAACGAACACGACCACTAGCACCGCCGCCGTCACCCACAGCCAGCTTAGGAATCCGAACAGCACCACCAGCGTGACCAAAGTGGCCGCGCACACCAGCCTGCGTCTATTTCCCCTCGTGGGCAGCTGGGTCACGATGGCACTTGCACTGATGGCAGCCATGACGATGGTCCCAGCCTTGTGAACCAGGTACGCTGCACCATCGACCGACCCTCCCCATGCGGCCACCGCTAAAACGATGAGATTGGCTGCCACATATGACAGGCCCAGCGCAATGGCCGTCCAACAGGTGTCTGAGCAGCCTTCCCTAAGAAGCCGCATTCAGCGTGTACTCTCGTGCGTACGCCAACCCCCCGTAGACCCTGTCTGCCGGCGCAGGCGCTCAATCTCTGCTTCCAGCTCCGCCTGAGTCGGCATGCAGGTTCCTCCTTCGCAGTCTTATGGGGCGGACCTCAAGGCCCGCACGGCGGTCTGGTAACTACTCCCCGGTGCTCAGAACGTCAGTGATTTGGCCCACCAGACGAGCGTCAACCCCAAGACGCATGCCGTCCACAGGGACACGCCGAAGAGAGCGGCCCTGACCCTATCGATGCTCGCCTCGTCAAAAGGAGAGCTCCTGCGCAGCGACCATATCCAGGATGCGGAGATCGGCACGAGGAGCAGCACGTAGGCGACTATGTAAGGGATCCCTTCCTGCACGCCGTACTCGTTCACACCGATGATTGCCACCGTTGCCGCAACCGCCGCGCCCAACATGGGTGAGAGTGCCCACACCAAGTGCACACCCACTACCCTGCGCCGTGGGTTGGGGAGTGGGTCAGTGCCCATGAAGACCAACTGCCCCAGCGACCACAGCATCGAAAGAGGCAGCACGAACAACGTATGCAGGCCGTGCAACCAAAGCAGGGCGGCCACCAAGTCCATAACTAGAACTTCTGCTCGTAATACTGCTTGGACCACCACCAGACGCTGCGCTGCTGCGGTGTCATGACGGTTCCTCGTTTCGCGGGGTTGTCCCCGAGGCCGAATTGGACGTGGAAGAAGGGCTCCAATCTACTCCTTCTCGGAGAGGTGAGGCCTCCGGTCGGTGTTCTCGAGGACGCAGCAGTGATATTGCATGCCCATGGCCTCGACGGTGGCGTAGACCTCCCCGGGCTCTGCTTCGACGTGGCTGGAACTCCTGCTGCGAGGTCCTTGTTTCGCAGCCTCGGGTTGCGCAGCTTCTCGCGCAGCGCCTGGACGATCTGTCTCTTGATGTTCTGCATCCCTGGGTTCTTGTTCAGCTGCCGTTCCGCTGTAGTGCGGCGGCGAAACCGGATGTCATCCCCTGGCCAACCTGACGGCGTTTTCCCTCTCCCGTTCGACTGACGGGTAGCCAGGGGTCAACCGCTCAACCTGGTCAAAGTCCTCTATGGCGCTGTAGTATTCGCCAAGCTCGACGCGGCACTTCCCCCGCTGGTAGTAGAAGTCCACGCCGTCTGGGTCCAGTTCGATGGCCCTGCTGAAGTCCTGAACGGCAACGGCGTAATCGCCGAGCTGACTCAGGATACCTCCCCTGATGTAGTGAGCGAGTGCATCATGGGGAGCAAGTTCGATGAGCCTGCCGCAGTCCGCGATTGCCCTCTCGTGGTCGCCCAGGTTCATGTAGGCCATTGCCCGGTATCTCAGGGATTGGACATCGTTCGGATCGAGGGCGATGGCCCTCTCAAGGTCTTCCACGGCACGGCCCGGTTCACCGATGTTGAAATGGGCGCATCCACGGCCCTGGTATACCAGGGCATCATCCGGATAGAGCGTGATGAGTCTGCCGTAGTCCTCAATCGCCTCCTCGTCCTTCCCCAGCGACATGCAGGCCATGCTCCTCCCGAAGAGGGCACCGATGTTCTCGGGGTCAATCTCCAAGATGGAGTTGAAGTCGGCGATGGCTTCCATCGTTTCGTCCAGGTGCAGGTGCGCCGTTCCCCTCTCATAGAGGACTCTCACGGCGCTGGGGTCAAGCACAATGACTCTTGTGTAATCGTCAATTGCCTGGCTGTACTGTCCCAGACTGGCATAGGCCAGCCCCCTGGCAGAAAGGGCCTCGGTGTTGTCGGGATCGAGGCTGAGGCAGCGGTCGAAGTCCTCGATTGCGTCGCCGGGCCTCCCCAGGTTGCCAAGAGCGACCCCTCGGGCGCGCAGGGCGCCGGAATTGTCAGGATCAAGGTCAAGGACAGCGTTGAGGTCCTGCAGTGCAGCATCGAACTCTCTGAGATTGATCTTGGAGACTCCTCTGGAGTAGCGGGAAAGATTGCTCAGCGGTTCGAGTTCAATGGCCTCGTCGAAGTCGCTGATGGCCCTGTCGAGGTCTCCCAGGTCGCGGTAGGCGGCGCCATGGTTGTGGTATACCTCGGGAACATGAAGGCCGAGGTCGATAGCCTTGTCGAAATCTTCGACCGCCCTGCGTGAGTCTCCCAATTTGGTGCGGGCAAGCCCCCGGTTGTAGTAGGGGTTGGCGTCGTCAGGGTCCAAGTCGATGGCCTTGTCGAAATCCCTGATCGCCCCAGCCATGTCGCCGAGCTCCGCTGCCGATATTCCCCTGTTGTAACGGGACCCGGCTTCGTCTGGGTCGAGACGGATGGCGACGTCGAAGGCCTCAATCGCCTCGCCGTGCTTCCCGATCTCTGCGAGGGCGAGTCCCCTGTAATGGTGAGCCCTGGCGTCTCCGGGTAAGAGTTCGACGACCCGGCTGAAGTCCTCCTCGGCCCGGCGGTCGTCTCCCATCTCCATGTGAACTAATCCCCTTGCAAACAGACGATGGGCAGCGTTCGGATTGGCCGAAATGTCCGCGTCCAACTGATCAAGCACCTCCCGACGCGCATCGGGGCTCACGCTATCCAGTTGCCTGCGGAACTCCTCGCTGTCCTCCCACGGTTCCTGTCCATTTCCGGCGTCGTGCTCTCCCTGCATGGTTACGCCCTCCGCTCGATTGTCAATCCCGTCAATGCGCCCCGGGACCTGCGTACCCCTCGCGGCAGTCCGGGGTGCGTCATTCCTGATTCTCTCGCAAGTAGCTCATCTGGGGCCATGGAGGGAATGTGATGTGACCCGGCCATGACCCAGAACCGATAGGCGGGAATGGTCACGCCGGAAGCCGCACACCCTACGCCTCATCAGGCGCGGTGCCGGGGCCGCCCCGGCGAATTCGCACCCACATCATCGTCGTGTACATCAGGTGGTTGTAGCAACGACGAGTTGCTTCCCTCGTGTACTCCTCAATCTCCTCGTCGCAGACCCCGTTCTCCCTCAGGGCGTTTCGCACCCGCTCCAGTACGCGGGACGCGTCGGGGTTCTCCACGCTGTAGGCCTCGTCGTCCTCCCCGTCGTAGTCGAAGGGGTACTCTTCCCGGATCGTGATCTCTATGTTCGGGTATCGCACTTCCGTAAACAACGCTTGTTCCTCCTGTTGTCGTAATCCGATTTACTCCGTCGGCAGGAGCGGCTGAAGCACCAACCATCTCCTCCTGCATGTCCTCGGCAATCGTGTGGCCGTCCGAAGCAGGACCGCTACCCCGGCGACCGCCATTCTTCCACGGCCCCCAAGCTTCCCCACCCAGAATCCCGGTGCGGGTGAGCCCTCCGGAGAAGATAGTCCTCCCTCGTGTCCATAACTGACCCCGCCATCTGGAATACAGTGACGGGGATCACTCGATGGCCAGGGGCATCTGCAGGCGGACCAACTCATCCGGCACGCCGAAGTACTCGGCGACCTCCCACGAGTAGAGGAGCCTCCTCTCCGCCACCTCGCGCCCGTCCATGAGCAACGCACCCGCGAACTCCTCGGCCTCGCGTTCGAGGCGATGCCCCAACTGCGTCCGAGCACGCATCCAGGCGTGGTTCCCCGGATGCAGCACCTTGTGGCCTAACGCATGTGCGACCACCCAACGCCTCCACGACGGATTGAGACGCTTGGCAACCGCTATCGCGTCCCCGCTCGCCATCTCCTCCAACGTGAGGAGCGGCCACGTCACCACCTCGCAGCCCAGCCGGTTGGCGACCGCCTCCGCGTCCACCTCGCCCTGCAGTCCCAGTTGCCGACGCATCTCCCTCCCCACACGCTGCGCCCTTGTCATCATCTCCGCTTCCTCCTTCGTTCTCGCTCGCGCACAAATCGTATGAACTCCCAGATCGACTCCAAGTCCTCCATCGGCAGACCCTCGACGGATTTCCTGAAGGAGAAATCCATCTCCTTCAGCACCTCGGCCTCCACCACTTCGCGTCCCAGTAGCCAGTCGGTTGTCACCTCGCAGCGATGGGCCAACTCGAGGAGATGGTCATGGCGCGGTTTTGACCTTCCGCTCTCCCATGACCAGACGGCGTGCGGGCTGACCCCCACGAGGTTGGCCACCTCCGCCTGGGTCATCCCCGCCTTGACACGGGCTTCCTTGATCCGGTTGCCGATGTTCTCCCACCTCCGGCTTCTCTCCTCGGTCATGTCGTTCGCACTCCTTCGATGTGGGCATCCCCACCGGACGCCGCCATAATAGCACATATGTTCTTGACGGCGATATTACTATTCATGCATAGTATAGCCCTGACCATTAGATAGAGTTCAGCCGGAGGTGAAGACACCATGCCATCGACTACCCAGGCCACGGTCTTGCTCAAGAAGCAAGCCCTCTGGGACCGCCTAGCGCTGCTCGGCCGTTCCCAGAACTGGCTCGCTCGTGAGATCGGCATCAGTCCCGGCTATCTCTCCGTGCTCATCAACACCGGGCGAGCTCCTTCAGGGCGCATCCGGCGCCGCATGCAGAAGGTGCTCGGCGTGCAGCAGTTCGACGACCTGTTCACCGTGGAGGGACTCTCATCATGAATACGTTCGGCTCTTCCGCACTTCATCCTCCCTACGAGACCGGCAGCTTCGGCATCGAGGGACGATTCGCCCTCTACGACACCGGCCTCTTCCCTGAGGATTTCCCCGAGCGCATCCGCATGCTCAAGGAGGCAACCGGTCTTACGTGGAACGGCTTCGCCGACGCGCTCGGCGTTGACCCGAAGCAGGTCCTGCGCTGGCGCCATGGCACGGAACCGTGCGGAGGAGCGTTGTTCTCGATCTTCCGGCTGGCCAGCACCGTTCAGGGTGGCCTCGACATCATCATGGGCGAGGGATTCCTCGCATCGCTGGGGGCGTGCTGATGCCGCGCCAACGCATGTTGCACAAACGGGCAGTCCACGTCTTTCCTGAGGACTTCGCTGAGTGCCTGGAGCGCATCAAAGTGGCGTCAGGGCTGCCGTGGAACGAACTGGCGCGCCGGCTGGGAACCAATGCGCTTACCATCCGGCGCTGGCGCGCCGGAGCGCGACCCGACGGAAGGCACCTCGTCGCCCTCGTTGCCGTTGCGAGCGACCTGGGGTTGGCTCACCTGCTGCCGCAAGGTCTCTGCATTGCGATCCCAGAAGCCGGGCAACGCGTGGGTTGTCCGTGTGAGGAGGCCCATGTCCGGTGATGTTGCGCGGTTCAGTCAGACTGCGTCGTAGCCTGGCCCGCGACCAATCCGACGGACTACACATCGTGAGACAGGCGAGCACGGTAAACAAGATGAGGTCGCCTGGGGCCAGTGGGACTCGCAGGCGTCCCCTCGGCGAGAACAGGACACCGGAGCCCTTGCGCGCACATTGGATGCGGAGAGTGTCCTGGAGGATTCGTTCAGGATAGGAGAAGTACACGTGATGCGACTGATGAGAGCAAGAGAGGTACAACAGGAGCTGGGGATCAGCCGTACGACGATATGGAGGCTGGTCAAGGCAGGTACGTTTCCGCCCCCGCTTCGAATTACATCCAGGACGATTGCCTGGAGGCGATCGGATATCGAGGCGTGGCAGGAACAACTGGCCGAGAGAGCAGACGTCTGATCGGCGTGGCTCTCATTGCCGGTATTCTGGGAGAATGCTCGTGCACGGCTGGTAAGGACCCGTGAAGCCCCTGACGAATGCCAGGATGACAACCCATCGACCCAGCCCGCTGGACGCGGCGCACGCCGCCCACAAATCCCGGGTCGATTAAGTGATCACCGTCCCGCGCGGCGCCACCATGCTTTCGACGCCCAGATTGCAAGCCCGATCTCGATAGCTAGCCTGACGAATGCCGCGAATGCAACTGTCTCGTCAACGACTGTGTACAAGATCAAGCCAGCATCCAACACGACGATGATCCACAAGAAGATGACGACCGCTCTCAGTATCACCACGTGAGCACCTCCGGGGAACACCCCGGAATATAGCAGCCGCCCGTAGATGGCCGAGAAAGGCCCTGACGAAGGCGGAATCGACCATCCCGGTCAACCCAATCTCCTGCAGGCCGCCCACTGGCCGCCGCAGGGGCAGGGAAACCGACGCTGTCGACCACGAACACCGCGCCGACGCTGAGGACCGCGACTACCGGGGGCGCACCCACTTGCACACTGTAGCCTACCGTGTCTAATCCTGTAGCACATCGCCGCCTACGATAGCCTACGTGCTTATACCGTAGCCTATAGAGTGTCTCGTAGAGGAAGCAGAAAGCAGCAGGAATCAGCAGATGCCAGCACACCGCCAAACGTGGCGACGCCAGGCCGTCACCATCGAGGACGCCGGACAGGGCGTCACCATCACGGTCCGCTACCAGTGCAGCCGCTGTAGAGACGAGCGCACCGCCTCGAAACGAGTGCGGCCGCCGGCGGCCGCAGCGAAGGCGTTCACCTTCACCAGCTCGGCCGCAGACGCCGGAGCGCCCACCGACGAGGCAGCGCAGGCCCTCGCGGCACTCGGCTTCCCGCAGGCCGACGTCGCCCGCCTGCTGAGAGGCGTCACCGGCACCACCGAGGAGCGGATCGCCGCCGCACTGCAGCGGAACGGCAGCTGAAGGGAGAACCCGACCATGACACCGCAGCAGCGCATAGCGCTCCACTTCGACAGCCTGGCCGACGACGCCCAGCACCTGTTCACGAAGGCCCTCATCGTCGCGCTCAACGACGACGAGGACACCACCGAGACCATCCTCGAGGACGTCCTGGACAGCGTCTACCGCCACCAGCAGCTGCAGGTGGACGTCCGCTGGCTCATCAGCCACCTGCCGGACTCGTTTCGCCAATGAGCTCATGCGCAGATACGATGGCGCCGCCATCGAGAATCTCCTCGAGGACCAGCGATGAACCAGGAACGGCCCGACCGCAGGCTCAAGCCCCCCGAGCAGCAACGCAGCAGGCAGATCCACATCAAGGTCACCGCCGACGAGGAGCTCCGCATCATCCGCTCCGCGGAGAACGCAGGCCTCTCGGTCTCCGAGTGGACCCGCCGGAGACTCCTGTTTTGACGCTCACCGAGCAGATACTCCCAGCCTTCGAGCAGGGACAGGGTCCCTGCTTCACGTGCGGCGCCCATGCCGTCGAGTTCGTCGACGAAGACGGACAGCCGGTCCGCACACTCGCACCGAAGCCGCCCATAGGCGTCCGCTGCAGAGCATGCGGCATGACCCACGTCTACCGCGGACACAACCGGGCATGATCACCCGTGAGCACGACACCGCGACACCACCCGACGGCTGGAGCGAGCTCGTGCTCCTGCGAGCCGGCGGACACATGTACGCCGTGCGCCTGGACGACGGCGACGTGCCGATCGACGCCGTGAAGATCCCCGACGTCGAACAGATGCTGAACACCCAGCACCAACGGAAGCGCGAGGCCTCCATGCGCACCGTGCTCAACACACTGCACCCATGAACGAGGAGGTCCCTATGTTCCGACTCGCCATCGTCCTGCTCGCCCTGGTGCTCGCCGCGTGCTCACCAGGACAGCCAGCAACCGACGCTGATGCGGCCGCTACAGCCGTCGACGCATCCGCATCACGCATCGCCACTATCGAAGCCGCTCCGACGGCGACGGCTACGCCGACAGCAACACCGACTGCGACGCCTACGCCGACAGCAACGCCTAAGCCGACAGCAACGGCTACGCCGACAGCAACGCCTACGGCCACGCCCAGACCTACGGCGACGCCCACGCCGACGCCAACACCTATCTACACCACAAAGGAAGTGCGCGACTGCCTGCTGGACCACGAATGCAGCGGACTATTCAAATTCGAATGCAGCTTCGGCGGTGGTTCGTCCGGCTGTCGCAACCGTCCTGTATACCACGCGCCAGTACTGAGAGCAGAAAAACCACTCTACGGGATAGACCCATCAGAGTCACAGGAATGGGGGATCGCCATAGAAAATGAGGTCATGCGGAAGATCGAGCAATGGACTCATAAACGGTGGACAAAAACCACAGACGAAAGTGCAAACGCTCTACGCTGGTATCCCTTCATACCAACACACTGGCACAGTGACTCCAAGTTCCTCTGTGACCCTTTCCGTGTTGCAGGCTGCGCATTGGTCAAAGGACAAGAAATCGTCCTATACTCAATCGACGTTGAAGTAGCGCTCCACGAAGCAGCGTACGTCCTCTTCGACGCAGAACACTCCACAGAGGGCTTCATGGCGGCCGAACGCTCGCTAGGGGATCGCACATACGCCCCTTTTGACGACGAGGTCATGAGAATCTACGGACAGCTGGAGCATGGCACTCCATTCGAGCAAGTCAAGGCCATAGTTCAGGTGTGTCCGCTACCGTGCACGGTCCGGCTATGGCCTCTGCTGGACAGCTTCGAGCCTCTCTAGGACACTGCAGCCATGAACAGGGAGGTCCCCATGTTCCGACTCGCTATCGTCCTACTCGCTCTGGTGCTCGCCGCGTGCTCCGCGCCGACACCTACTTCGGCGGCAACGGACCGGGAGGCACTGGTTGCCCTCTACAACGCAACGGACGGTCCGGAGTGGTACCGCAATGAAAACTGGCTGAGCGACGCGCCACTGGGCGAATGGTACGGCGTCATCACCAACGACGGCGGACGCGTTACGCATCTGGTCCTCGAGGGGAACCAGTTCAGCGGGGAGATACCGCCGGAGCTAGGCAGCCTCGCCAACCTCAAATGGCTGTCCCTCGACGAGAACCAGTTGAGCGGGGAGATACCGCCGGAGCTGGGCAGCCTGGTCAACCTCGAAAGGCTGTTCCTCGGCAGGAACCAGTTGAGCGGGGAGATACCGCCGGAACTGGGCAGCCTGGTCAACCTGGAATCGCTGGTCCTCGGCGGGAACCAGTTGAGCGGGAAGATACCGCCGGAGCTGGGCAGCCTGGTCAACCTGGAATCGCTGATACTCCTCGAGAACCAGTTGAGCGGGGAGATACCGCCGGAACTGGGCAGCCTGGTCAACCTGGAAAGGCTGTTCCTCGGCGGGAACCAGTTGAGCGGGAAGATACCGCCGGAGCTGGGCAGCCTCGCCAATCTCGGATCGCTGGGACTCCAGGAGAACCAGTTGAGCGGGGAGATACCACCGGAGCTGGGCAGCCTGGTCAACTTGGAATTGCTGCGCCTCGACGGGAACCAGTTGAGAGGGGAGATACCGCCGGAGCTGCTGTACCTCCTACCGAGCGCGTGCAAGGGCATGATCGATCTCTGCCCAGTACCCGTCCGACGGTCGGAGGTCCCGTAAAGTGAACGGAATCCGCCAGCTGCCGACCTTACGAGTGAGCGACGTCGACCGGCGCGACGAATACCGACACGCGGCGTACCAGATTCCGACGTCCGCGGAGGCCTTCGAGGCAATGCGAATCGTCGAGGCACGACGGAACCGGTCTACTCGACATAAACGCGATTGTGCGCGGAACCCTGGCCTCCATGCGCACCGTGCTCAACACGCTGCTGCAATGAGAGGAGGTTCCATGTTCCGACTTGCTATCATCCTGCTCGCACTCGTGCTCGCCGCCTGCTCCGGGCCTACGCCGACACCAGCGCCGCCAACTGCGACGCCTACGGCCACGGCAACACCTACACCGGTGCCACCAACTGCGACGCCTACAGCCACGGCAACACCTACACCGGTGCCGCCAACTGCGACGCCTACGCCGACAAAGACGCCCACAGCCACGCCTACAGCTACACCGGTGCCGACGGCAACCGCAACACCAACGCCGACAGCCACGCCGAGGCCGACACCGACGCCCACGCCCGGCTTTCCGGCGACGTACTCAATGCTAATGACAGCGTTGGGGCCCTTTTGCTTACCTCACCAGTTGCAAGGTTGTTGGCGTGGAGGTGGGCGACATCAAGATGGTACAATCCTCCTCTATTATTACGGCGCTGACTCACACCGCTGTCAGGCGTGCTACGGCCCTGTCCTATATGCGCTCAGAAAGTCTTCCGGCCCCCTCATGGAAGTATGGGTTATGAACCAGTACCACACCCACCCGGAGTTGACCAGAGTGTTGACCATCTTCGGCTACAACGAAGCTCAAGCCGATTCCATAGCCAGTAGTCATCTCCGTGACTCATACCGCCCCTTTACCAGGGACGACGATCTGAAATCCAACTGGTCCTGTACCACCCCGTCAGGAATCAACTTGTTCTCATATCCAACTGCCTCGGGGAGCTTCGTCACGCTGCTCACCTCCAGGGAAGCTGAGTCTTGGTTCGATGCAAGTCCCTGTATCGCTTAGTTGATGCGCGAGTGTCATCGACCACGTGGGCGCGATCCCGCACTTCGTAGGCGTAATCCGCCGTCGCCGATCATCAACGAGGCCGACAAAATCAGGGGCCGAACCCCAGGCAAGCGGTTTCGACACAGAGTTCGCTACGCTCCCCGACAATGATGTTCGGGCCATGATACGCATCACCTGCTTCGCTCTAGCCGCTGGTGAGCGAAGCCCATTTCAAGACTTCTGGGATGGGTTGGGAGAAGAGACGCCACCCTTCGGAGACGCAGCATGACCGTCACCGTCTCCAACGACCTCGAGCAAGTCATCGCCGAGATCGCCCGGCAGCTCGACAGCGACGTCTACACCATCGCTCACTACCTCATCAGCGCCGCAGCGCTGCGCGCCGCATGCGACATCGCCGAGACACTGGAGGCCAACGACCTCGACCTCGAGAACGAGGCGCCCGCGATCGCCGCGTACATCGCGGCCACGCTCACCGCAGAGCAGGCACCGCCGGAGTAACCCGCAGATGCACGACACCACGACACCACCAGACGGCTGGAGCGAGCTCGTGCTCCTGCGAGCCGGCGGACAGATGTATGCCGTGCGCCTGGACGACGGCGACGTGCCGATCGAGGCCGTCAAGATCCCCGACGTCGAACAGATGCTGAACATCCAGCACCAACCCAAGCGCGAGGCCTCCATGCGCACCGTGCTACGCACTCTGCAGCAATGACGTCCAGCACCTTAAGCGGCTAACATGTGGCTTGGCACAGCGATTCCGGAAAGGGATTAGGGCGCTCTGCGCCCCCTTGTTAGCTCCCTTACGGGCGGAATCGCTGTGCCAAGCGCCAATCCCGTGGCAGCAAGGGGGCACCACTTTTTTGCATGAAGAGCAAAGGCACACATGGTTGGAGTCGCTTTGCACTGGCCATAATAGGCCCCATCCTTCTTCTCGCCGCCTGCTCCGCGCCGACACCGACACCAGTACCAACAGCTACACCGGTGCCGCCAACTGCAACGCCTACAGCCACGGCATACCCGCCCTCGCACATAGTGCTAGCGGACTCGTCATATGAACTAGTGTCACGACTGCAGGCCATAGCCGATACCGTGCTAGGTGCTGGATCAGGATGGGAGACCAAGGGACCTACCGACGAGTCATGGCACTCCGGCTACTACGACGACCTCTACTACACCTTCCCAGCAACAGATCCGGCGAAGGCAATCAGCATCAACCTCGCTCCGTTCGCTACCAGAGAACGACACAACGCTGCGTTACGGGCCGCGCTGCAGGCCCTGGGGTACACTCAGCAGCAAAGCCTCACTATCACGGACAGCCACCTGAACGTAGCCTACAACGCCTCTCAGGAAATCGTGGCCTGCAAAACCCCGTCTCGGGTGGAACTGTTCACACTCGGAAACCGCACGACGCTTATGTCTTCTCAATCCCCTGCCCCTGACATACCTGCCTGCGAAGAGACGTCGGAGGTAATTCTACCAGTGACACCTCCCTGGGGCTCGCCGCCAGCTGCGCCGATGAACTCGCAGCCTACGGCAATGCCGGTTCCGACAGGCACGCCTACGCCGATTCCCCAAATCTTCGCAAGCGAGGAAGCGCGCCAATGCCTCTTCAACCCAGATTGCAGCGGGCTCTTCGCCAATCCGTACAGACAACGCGTCCTAAAAGCCCTCCCGCTACGAGAGGCAGCACGCACCGGCTACGCCGAATACTGGCTAGTCAACGGCCCCGAATACTGGCAGGATGTCATACGCAACAAGATCATGCCAACACTCGCGCAATGGACCAACGCAGAATGGCGTGAGCTCAAAGGACCGGAACCACCTGGAGCAGACATCTTACGATGGTATAACAATGCACCACATGACTGGGGTTACGAGTGCGACGCTTACCGAGTTGCGGGGTGCGCAATACCAGGCAATGCAGAAATCATCGTGCTCTATGACAGCACCTGGAACGGCAAACCATATCCAGATGAAATCCTCTACCAAATCGGTTTGCACGAGGCAGTACACGCCCTATACCACGTAGAGCAACACGCGCAAGCCGGGCTGATGTGTGTTAACCCAGACTGCTATCGCCCACTCGGACCACGTTGGCCTAAAGCCCTCGCAATGCGTCCGCTTGATGAAGAGGTCTACACCGTCTACGGCAACCCGCTCCTGACTCACTACATGACACGACAACGAGCTGAGCTCATCATCCAGACACGTCTGGATTAGAGGCGTTTTCTCCAAGCACGCCTCACAGAAGAACCGCCCTCTCGTCGATCAAATCATCACACGATGGTACGGCTAGTACCGGGACCGGTAGACCGGCGCCCGGTAGGTCGGAGTCCTCGGCTGACGCACTTTGTACGTCAGCGCTCGGCTCTCACGCTTGCTATTGGGCCGCTTGGCAACCCCGTGTGGTTGAACCAACATGCCGGCCACCCTCCGAGACGTCGGACGATGCTGCGAGCGCGACAGCACCTTGAACGTCGACTGCGGATGTCCAACCGACTGCGTCTTCTGCACACGGCGCTCGCCCGTCACCAGATCCACCACGAACCTGCGCTTCCCGGATTGGAACGACACCACACGGGGATGCAGCCGACGCTCCCCATACTCCGATGAACGCCTCGTCGAACCGTACGAAGGCGCAGCCGACCGCTGCGGAGCAGCCACCCGACGCACATCACCAGGACGTCGCTCAGGCTCAGGACGACGAGCACCCACCGGAGACGGCACGGGAGAAGGACCCACCGGCCGGGAAGGCACCGAGGTAACAGGAGCAGGCGCAGGCAAACGAGGACGAGGACGCACCGGCACCACAGGAGGCACCGGACCAGGAGCACGAGGACGCGCCGGAACAACAGGAGGACGCGCCGGCACCACAGGAGGCACCGGACCAGGAACACGGGGACCCGCCGGAACGACAGGAGGAGAAGGGCGCACCGGCCCAGGAGGTACCGGCACAACGGGGCCAGGCGCCGGCGCAGGAGGAGTAGGGCGCACCGGCCACCCGCAGACAGCGCGCACCCGCACACGTCACCGACCAGCGCGCAGCATACGGGCTGCGCGACCTCCACGACTGGCCGCTCGCATCGCACGGCCGCATCGATGGGGAGGCATTCGAGCCGCCCACGCGGCCGGGGATCGACGAGGCCTGGACCTGGCCCTACATCGAGCTGCAGCCGCCACTGCGGGCCACGTGCATCGTCCTCGACGTCGACCACGCCGGCGAGCTGGACGGACCACGGCCATCCTGGATCGTGGCCAACATCCGGACGAACCACCGCCACGCCGTCTACGTCCTCGAGACTCCCGTCCACCGCGGCAGGCGAAGACCAACGCCCTCATGTTCTACCGCCGGATCGCCCAGGGCCTCCGGAGGCGGGCCGAGGCGGACGCGTGCTCGACCGGCTCAACCGGTGTGATGCAGCTCGTGCGCAACCCGATCGCGCCTGGGCCGGACGCCATCACCACCTGAATGCGGCAGACGCCCTTTACCCTCGGCGAGCTCCGCGAGTGGATACCGGAACCGCTCATGACCCTCACCGGCTAGCGGCCGCGCGGAGACGGCCGCAACGTCGACGTCTTCGCCTGGGCCGTCAAGGCCTCCCTGCAGGGCGAGTGGCCGCGCAGGCTCGCCGTGGACGGGCCGACGTCGCCGGCATGGGAGGACGAGGTCCAGCGCCACGCCATCGAGCAGAGCCCGGATGCGCCGCTGCCGGCATCCGAGGTCCAGAGCATCGCTAGGTCGACCGCACGCTACGCGGTCGAGAATTGGCGGGCGGACTGGCGCAACCTCCGGCTGCCGCGGCTCCAGGCCCGCCGCAGCCGCAAGGGCGGACAGGCATCCGGCGAGGCCCGCAGGCAGACCTCTTCTTTCTCGATTTGTGATAACACGAGTGACAACCATGACAAATAGCCGTGGTATTTACTCGTACATGCATAGGTTTATGGTGCCGAGGGTGGGACTCGAACCCACACGCCCTTATGGACAGCAGATTTTAAGTCCGCGGCGTCTGCCATTCCGCCACCTCGGCACGCTCTTACGATTATATGGGCATAAAGGCCCGGGGGTATCGCGTCCTGCCCTCTGATTCCTTGCCCCGCTCTCGCCTCACCCCTAACATGAACGCATGGTCAACAGCGCGTTCCGAGACCTCCCAGCCGTGAGCGACGTGCTCGCGCAGCCTGCCGTAGCGGCGCTGCTTGCCGAGGGCTACCGCCACGACATCATCACTTCGGTCGTCCGCGAGCGCATCGCCAGGGCCCGTGCGGCCATTGCGGATGGTGCAGCCTCGCCGACCGCAGAAGAGGTGGCGCACGACGTGGCGGAAGCGACTCAGCAAAGCGAATCCGACTGGCCCGTGCATGTGCTCAATGCCACGGGCGTCATCCTGCACACGAACCTGGGGCGCGCTCCTCTCTCTCAGGAGAGCATCCGGGCCGCTGCCGCCGCTTCAGAGGGATATTCGACCCTCGAGCTGGACCTGGAGGACGGGAAGCGCGGCAGCAGGTACGGGGCAATCGCGCGGTTACTGAGGCAGTTGACCGGCGCCGAGGACGCAATTGCCGTCAACAACAACGCAGGAGCGATGCTGCTCGGCCTTGCTGCTGTGGCTGCGGGGCGCGAAGTCATCGTGTCCCGTGGGGAGGCGAGCGAGATAGGTGGAGGCTTCCGGATTCCGGATGTTCTGGTGCAGAGCGGCGCACGGCTCGTGGAAGTAGGGACGGTCAACCGGACATATGCAGCGGACTATGAGCGCGCCATCACGGAGCAAACCGCCGCGCTGCTGGTGGTGCACCGCTCCAACTTCCGTGTCACTGGGTTCACACACGAGCCATCGCTAGCAGACATCGCAGCGGTCGGCGCGGCGCACGGCGTATCGGTCCTGCACGACCTCGGATCAGGCGCGCTGCTGGACACCGCGCAGTTCGGCATCGGGCACGAGACGATGCCGCAGGAGAGTCTGGCAGCGGGCGCCGACGTGGTCTTCTTCTCCGGCGACAAGCTGCTCGGCGGGCCGCAGGCAGGGCTTGCAGCCGGACGCGCAGACCTGATAGCGGCGTTGCGCGCGCATCCGCTTGCACGAGCGTTGCGAGCCGACAAGCTGACGCTCGCGGCGCTCCACCGCACATTTCTCCACTACGTACGTGGGGATGCCATGCAGCAGGTACCGGTCTGGCGCATGATCTCCACCTCGCTGGAGGAATTGGACCAACGCGCGCTGGTGGTCAAGGAGCAGGTCGGAGAACTGGCGACAGTTGTAGATGGTTCCTCCAGGCTCGGCGGAGGCAGCCTGCCGACGGATGAGCTGCCGTCGCGGCTCGTCAGCATCGACGCATCGTCAGTGGGCGGTCCCGACGAACTCGCGCGGCGGCTCCGGGCCGGGTCGCCTCCCGTGGTTGCGCGCATCGAGGACGAGCGGCTACTGCTCGACCTGCGCACCATCCCTCCCGAGTGCGATGCTGAGCTTACGGAGGCTGTCGCTACCGCGATCGCTACAGCCGCAGACGCCTGAACGATGGTGCAATCGCGGTGACGAGGATGACCAGCACCAATCCCACCGCGCCCCCCATCAGCCAAGCCGTGGACACACCGTAGTCCTCGGCGATTATCCCAGCGATGACGCCCCCGAGCGGCTGCATCCCCACGTCCAGCATGTAGATGCCCATCACGCGCCCGCGCATGTAGTCCGGCGTCACGGACTGCAGAATGCTGTTGTTGGTGGTCATCACCATGATGAAGAAGAGTTGCTGCACGACGAGGATGGCCCAGGCATGCCACCAGACGTCCACCTGCGAGAGCGCCAGCACGGCCAACGCCGCCCCCCCGACTCCGAAGAGCGAGAGTCGTCCCTTGTGTTCGATAGCATGGAAGCGCGCCACAAGCACCGCGCCGACGAAGCCCCCCACACCCATGCCGACGTACATGAAGCCAAGCAGCGCGCCTTCCGAGTCGCCCAGGTCCTCCGCGACGAATGCGGGCATCTGGGTCTGGATGAACGCCATCAGCGTGAGTGTCGGTATCAGGCTCAGGATGACGGCATAGCGGGGCACGGATTCCCGCGCAACGTAGGCCAGCCCTTCTCGCAGGTCGGCGAGCGGCGACTGCTGCTTCCTGCCCTCGCGTCCCTCTGCGTACTCAGCACGGAACGGCAACACGAGCAGGACGACGGCGCCATACATCACTGCCTGCAGGATGAAGTTCACCTCCGGCCCCAGCAGCGCAATCATGCCGCCTGCGATACCGGGGCCGATCATGCGCATGGAGTTGAACGCCATGGAGTTCAGGGCTATGGCGTTCATGAGCCGGTCGCGCGGGACCGAGTTGCCCACGAGCGTCTGCCGTAGGGGGTTGTTCAGCGCCCAACCGGCGCCAGTGAGGAAGGAGAAGGCGTGCAAGTGCCAAAGCTCCACGAACCCCAACTGGAGGATGGCAGCGAATATGACAGCAAGAAGCGCCAGGTAGAACTGGTCCAGCAGGAGGACGACGCGGCGGTCGAACTTGTCGGCGATGACGCCTGCAATTGGCGCCCCGAGCATCGGCAGGGCGCGCAACCCCAGCACGATGGACACCTGCACCGGCGACCCGGTCATCTCATAGGCCAGCCAACCGAGCGTTACCTGCTGGATCCAGGTGCCGCTGCTCATGAAGAGCGTACCGAACCAGAGGAGCCGGAAGTTGCGGTAGCGGAGCGCGGAGAATGTCCCGCTCCAGCCTCTGGCCTGCCTCGGGCGGTCGGACGGCTCGGTGCGTTGTCGAGGTGGTTGCATGGGGTGGCGTTAAGGTTACCAGCCCCACGCGTGCTGCGGGTTCAGAGCAGCTGACTGCCCAACCTCCAGCCTGCGAAGCAGCCTAATCAGGCGAGAGACGTTTGCTCTGACAGAAAGGTAACCTGTTCCAGTGATGGTGTACGTATGGGTCGGGGTGGGGGTTGTGAGTGTTTCACTCGCCTCCATCTTCATCAGGCTGGCGGACGCGCCTCCGCTCACGGTGGCGGCGTACCGCATGTGTATCGCCACCGTCATCGTCGGCGTAACTGCCGCAATCGCAGGGAGGAAGGACTTCGCCGCTGTGCGCCGCTCCGACCTTCCGCTCCTCGTGGGGTCAGGGGTCTTCCTCGCGGCCCACTTCGCGCTCTGGATCACGTCGCTATCGCACACGTCGGTGGCAAGCTCGGTGCTGCTCGTCACGACGACGCCGGTGTTCGTGGCGGTAGGGGCGCACTTCGCCTCTCCGGACAAGGTGGGGCGGCTCACGGCTCTCGCGGTCGTCGTGAGTGTGGCAGGGGGCGTCATCATTGCGGCCGGGGACTGGGCTGAGGGTGAACGACACCTGCTGGGTGACGCGCTCGCGCTCGGTGGAGCGGTCGCGGTCGCGGGGTACCTGCTCGTGGGGCGCCGCGTGCGCGGACGCATCCCTACCCTGCCCTACATCACGGTCGTCTACGCGGTCGCAGCGGTCGTGCTCCTGGCGGCAGCGGTGGGGAGCGGAGCGCCGATGCTCGGCCTCCCGGCGGAGTCGTACTTCTGGATGGCGATGGCTGCGCTGCTGCCACAGGCGGTGGGGCACTCGCTGCTCAACTGGGCGTTGGGCTACATGCCCGCGGTCAATGTCACGCTGGCTGTGCGCGGTGAGCCGGTGCTCGCAACCCTGCTCGCAATTCCGGTGCTGGGGGAGATCCCGCCGTGGACGGTGCTGCCCGGCGGAGTGTTGCTGCTGCTGGGCGTCTACATCGCCGTTCGGAGCGGAGAGGGGCGGCGGGCCAACGTATAATCGGCGCGCCATGCTGGCCGAACTCACCGTCCGCAACCTTGCCGTAATCGAGGAGACACGCCTTGCATTCGGGCCGGGGTTGAACGTCATCACCGGAGAGACGGGGGCAGGCAAGTCGCTGCTCGTGGACGCGCTGGCGTTCGTGCTCGGCGGAGCGGCGGACCGGGGGATGATGCGGCGCGGGGCAGACTCCATGAGCGTCGAGGCGGTCTTCGCGGTAGGCGGGGAGTCCTCAGCGCAAGAGGCGCTCGTGGAGCTCGGTGTGGAGGTGGACGACGAGGACGGGGTCGCCGTGCTGTTCCGCGAGGTGCACCTGGAAGGGCGGACAATCTCGCGTCTGAACGGCCGTGCGGTGCCGGTGAGCACGCTGCGTGCAGTCGGCGGGGCGCTGGTCGACATCCATGGGCAAGGGTCGCACCTCTCGCTGCTCGACGCCCGCTTCCAGATGCGCGTGTTGGACGACTTCGTTGGTCTCGGCGAGCGGCGTGACGCTGTCGAGCGTGCGGTCGCGGAGACGCGGCGCGTGCAGGGCGAACTCGACGACGCTGAAGCTGGCATACGGGAGGCGGAGCAACGACGCGATCTGCTGGCATTCCAGGTGGACGAGATCGAGGCTGCCGCTCCGGTGGACGGGGAGGAGGAGGCGCTGCTGCGCGAGCGCAACGTGCTGGAGCACGCCGAGAGCGTGCGCGACGCCTGCGCCGCCGCGTACGAGGCGCTGAGCGAGGGCGACCGCAACGCCGCTGATCTCGCGGCGGGGGCGCTCGACCACCTTCGCCGCGCTCCGGGCGCCGCTGAGGCGCTGGGCGCGCAGATCGAGGCGCTCGAGTCTGCCCTCGTGCAGCTCGGCGATACGGCACGCGAGGTACGGCGCCTCGCGGAGAGCGTCGAATCCGACCCGGCACGGCTGGCGGAGATAGAGGAGCGTGTCGAGTTGCTGCGGCACCTCAAGAGGAGATACGGGGGCTCCGAGTCCGCGGTGCTGGCGTTCGCTGAGGACGCTCGCGCGCAGCTGGAGCGCATCGAGACGGCCGATGTGCGGCGGGAGGAATTGGAGCGCGCTCTGGAGGAGGCATCGCGGAGCGCGGGGGGGCTAGCGTGGGGGTTGTCGGAGGCGCGCCGGAGCGCGGCGGCGGCGTTGGGCGAGGCGGTCGCAGCGGAGTTGCGGGAGGTGGGGCTGGAGCGGGCGTCGTTCGACATCGCGGTCGAGCAGGACGAGGCGGACGACGGCCTGCCTGTGCCGGACGGGCGGCGCTACGCCTTCTCCGGGAGTGGGATAGACCGGGTCACGTTCTCGGCGCGTACGAACCCGGGGGAGGAGTCGCGGCCGCTGGCGAAGGTGGCGTCGGGCGGTGAGACGTCGCGGATGATGCTGGCGCTCAACAGCGCACTGCAGACGGCGTCCGGCGCGCCGTCGCTGGTGTTCGACGAGATAGACGCGGGCATCGGGAGCCGCGCCGGGGAAGTGGTCGGGAGGAAGCTGTGGACGGTGGGCAGACGGGCGCAGGTGCTGTGCGTGACGCACCTGCCGCAGATAGCCGCGTGGGCGGACACGCACTTCCGGGTGGGGAAGGCGGTGGAGGACGGGCGGACGTACTCGGGGGCGGAGTCGTTGAGCGAGGAGGAGCGGGTCGGAGAGGTGGCAGGGATGCTGGGGAGCGGGGCGACGGTGGGGCAGGTCGCGCGGGAGATGCTGGAACGCGCCGCGCAGGGGAAGGCGGCGGGCTAGGAGGCTAGGCGGTCGCTGCGGCTGACTCGGCCTGGGCGTCGCCTTCGACGGCGGCGTTCATGGCGGCGATGGCGACCTCGATCTGGCCGTCGTCGGGGGGGCGGGTGGTCATCGACTGGAGGGCGAGGCTGGGGAGGGTGCCGGCCCGCACTAGAGCGTTGCCGGCGTGGGCGGCGTTCATGCGTATGACCTCGTAGGAGACGCCTGCTATGACGGGGATGAGGATGATGCGGGAGGCGATGCGGATGGGCAGGTCCGGGGTGCCGAGGAAGGCGAAGACGATGATGGAGACGATCATCACGGTGAGGAGGAACGCGGTTCCACAGCGGGGGTGCGCCGCCGGGAAGAGCTTGATGTTCTCGTTCTCCAAGGGGAGTCTGGCTTCCTGGGCGTGGACGGTCATGTGCTCAGCCGCGTGGTAGCCGAAGACGCGCTTGATGCTTGGCATGAGGCCGATGATGGTGAGGTAGGCAAAGAAGACGGCGAGTCGCAGGACGCCCTCCGCCGTATTGCTCAGGATGGAGTTGTCGGTGAAGCGGTCGACGAAGCTGTGGGTGATGAGCAGCGGGAGGATGAAGAAGAGGCCGATGCCGAGCACGAGGGAGGTCGCGAGCGTGAGCGCCATCGCGAGGGGCGGGATGGGTTGTTCGTCGTCCTCGGTCTCGCCGGAGGAGACCTGGGCGGACCAGGTGAGGGCTCGCATGCCGACGATGAGCGATTCGGAGAGGACGAGGGTGCCGCGGATGAAGGGGATGCGGCGGAAGCGGTTGACGCTCCAGGTGGGGACGGGGCGGGTGATGGTCTTGATGATGCCGGTGGGGTGCCGCGCGGCCACGGAGTAGACGTGCCGCCCGCGAATCATCACGCCCTCGATGACGGCCTGGCCTCCGTAGACCGAATGCTGTTGTGCCTGCGCCATGCCCTCAGCCAGCCTTCACCCTGTCCTTCACCCTCACCCTAGCCCTCTCCCATCAAGGGAGAGGGGATAGTACCGAGGAGAGAGGAACACGGTGGGGTCCTACTGGAGGTTGAAGCGCCTCTTCAAGCGCTCCACGCGGCCTTCGGTGTCGACGATGCGTTGCTCACCGGTGAAGAAGGGGTGGCAGGCACTGCATATCTCGACCTTGATCTGCGGCTTCGTGGCGCCGATGGTGAATGTGTTCCCGCAGGAGCAGTTCACGACGGCGTCGGGGTAGTAGTCGGGGTGAATCTCTGTCTTCATCGCTCGCGTGCTCCTGCTATGCCGGCGACACGTTGGCGCGTTTGCGCAGCTTGTTGGCGTGGTCGAACATCACCTGGCCGTCCACGAGGGCGTAGAGGGTGAAGTCCCGTCCCATGCCAACGTTGACGCCGGGGTGGATCTTGGTGCCGCGCTGGCGCGCGATGATGGTCCCGGCGCGGACGCTCTCGCCCGCAAACCGCTTGACGCCGAGCCGCTGGCCGTGGCTGTCCCGGCCGTTCCGGCTGCTTCCGCCCGCTTTCTTGTGCGCCACGAGTGAGCCTCCTATCCGGCGACGATCTGCTTGATGGAGAGTTTGGTGACCTGCTGGCGGTGGCCGCTCTTGACGTGGTAGCGGGTCTTGGACTTGTACTTGAGGACGGTGATCTTGTCCGCCTTGCCCTGGCGGGCGACCTCCGCGACGACCTTCGCTCCGTCCACGCGGGGCTGGCCGACGGTTATCTTCTCGTCCTTCGAGACGAGCAGAACGTTGTCGAGTTCGACGGTGCCGCCCTCCTCGCCGGGGAGTTTCTCCACGGTGATGGAGTCGCCCTCCTGGACGCGGTATTGCTTCCCACCTGTTTCTATTATGGCGTAGTTCATGGCAACCAAGAGATTCTAAGCGATAGGAGTGCCAGGGGGCAAGGGGAGCGTGGCGCGGGCCGATGCCGGGTCGCCCCCATCACAAACCTTCCCCCACCGAGGGGGATGGGATCGAGCACCCCGAGAGGATGTTGCGCGCTCGAGCGCGAGTTGCGCTGGGAATGATGAGTCTTCATATGCTCCGCGCACCTACTATTTGCATAGTTCCGTAGGGAACTTTTGCCTATCGAGATTGATGCATCTGTGCGTTAGCAGTTATCCGGCGCTTGGTGTAGGTTGGCGGCGTCAATAGACAAACAGGCCGCAGGGCTGTCCGCGAGGGGTCGGGTCTGGAATGTCAGAGGGCACGGGGGTAATGACTTCGGACCGGGAGCCTGGGCTTGCTAAATGCCAGCAGAGGAGGAAGCCATGGTCGATCAGAATAGTCCCGAGAGCCTACGCCAGCCAAAGCCGCCCCCTTCCCGGCCGAAGCGGGTCCAGCGTCACTTCCAGAGCAGGGTGGTTGCGGGGCTACTGGAGTTGACGCCCCCTGATCGTCACGGTGCTCGTCATCATGTTCATCATCGGCTACGCCGACCTGGTGAGAGACCTGCCATTCATAGCCGGCCAACCGTGGGACTTCCCCGGCGTTGGGCTGGTCATCGTCATCGTTGTCTCCTACCTTGTGGGAATCATCATCGCTACTCCACTCGGACGTATGCTGATGCGGGTGAAGGACGGGGTCCTGCTGAACGTTCCCATGGTCGGGGCCATATTCGGAGTCACCCACCAGGCGATCAGCTCATTCTCCGGCCAGTTCAACTTCAGCCGGGTTGTGTTCGTGGAGTGGCCGAGGGAAGGGATGGTGGCGATGGGGTTCGTGACCGGGCAGGTGTATTCGGAGGACAGGGAGAAGTCCATGGTCGCCGTGTATATCCCAACCGTCCCCAACCCGACATCCGGAAACATGGCCTTCATCATCGAAGACGACGTCATGGAGACGAACATCTCGGTGGACGACGCGATGAAGCTCGTGTTCTCAGGCGGCATAGTGCTACCAAAAGCAATCGTAATGGCCAGAGTACCGCTGGGCACGAGGGACCCGATAGATTACGTTGGACGGTTCGAGCCGATTCCCAAGTAGCACTCCGGGCGGGACACGAGGGGCAAGGGGCACCCACAAGGGATGCCTCTGCACCAGACAACCTGAGGGGATGCTGCGCGCTTAGCGCGGGCTGCGCTCGGCAAGACACGCCCGTCCCCATGCCATGCCCCACCCCGCCGCGTGCGGCTGGCTGAGCCGCACGTGTGCCCTGCCGGGCACCTGGATTCCCTAAGTTCACAAACGAAGTGCAACACCAGATTAAGGTGTTGCCATGGGAGAGTGCTATAGCCAGCTCAGCATTGAGGAACGATGTGAGATTGCCCGTCTACATACCAAGGGAGCCTCGATCAGGGAGATCGCAGCAGGTCTGGATCGCCCGGCATCGACAGTTGCTCGGGAGTTGAAGCGCAACGGTTCACGAGCCGGCTACCGGGCGGTATATGCGCAGGAGCAGGCGCGTGCGCGTCGTTGGTCCGGAGTTCGGCTGGAGCGGGATGAGGAGTTGCGCAACGATGTGTTGGAGCGGCTGAAGCTGGGCTGGTCGCCGGAGGCGGTGGCAGGACGGCTGAGGAGAGAACGTGGCAAGAGCGTCATCTCCCACGAGAGCATCTACCGCTTCATCTATGCCCAGAGCGCACGGCACAAGGACTATGGATGGCGCCACTATCTGCGACAGAAGAGGTGGAAGCGCGGGAGGAGACGACGCAGGCATAGCCCAGCCTCGTTCATCGCTCACCGTCGCCCCATAGCAGAACGTCCCGCCTCTGTTGCCGACCGGCAGACGTTCGGGAACTGGGAAGCGGACGTGATGCAGTTCGGCCGCGCAGGGCAAACGGTGTTGGCGTTGCACGAGCGTCATTCACGAGTGTTGATAGGAGTGCGGCAGGCTTCGAAGGCCGCCGCACCGATCGCCACGGCCATGGCGGGCATCCTTGGCCCTCTACCACCGGAGTTCCGCCAGACGGTCACCTTTGACAACGGCACGGAGTTCGCTCACCACTATGAACTTCACGCCTGGGATATCGAGACGTTCTTCTGCGACACGTACTCGCCGTGGCAGAAGGGAGGCGTGGAGAATGCGATTGGACGGATGCGTTGGGTGTTGCCCCGGAAGACGGACCTGGCTGCAGTGTCGGACGAGGAGTTTACGGCGTTGATGCAGGCATACAACAATACGCCGCGCAAGTGCCTCGACTACCTCACCCCAGCCGAGGTCCTGCTAGACCACGTGTTGCACTTCAAATGTGAATCCACCTTCCCGTTTTCACGGGAATGACGAGAGAAAACGGGGCGCTGGTATACTCGCGGGGATCCGTGAGGGAGGGGCAGGAGTCAGGATGAGCGTGGTGCAGATTGTGGGGGCGCGGCCGGGGGCCGGGGCGACGACGGTCGCTTGCGGGCTGGCTTCGGTGCTGCGGTCGCAGGGGAAGCGGGTGACGTTGGTGAAGCCGCTTTCGGCTGTTGGCGACGCGGACCCGGCATTCCTGGCGTCGCTGGGGGGATCGGCGGAGACGGTGGCGGTCGAGGGGGCAGCGTCGGCAGAGCAGGTGGCGGAGGCGGCGAAGATCGTGCAGGGCGCGGCGGCAGGCGTGGACGTTGTCGTGGTGGAGGGGCCGCCGCTCACTGACGAGGCAGAGGAGTTGGCGCGGAGCACGGGCGCTGTGGTGGTGGGGGTGCTGGAGTACGAGCGGACGCTCGGCGCAGGGGCCTCCGGGGCGTGGCGGGACGCGTTCGGCGAAGCGCTCGCGGGGTGCGTCGTGAACAAGCGCACGCGGTACGCGGAGCACGATGCGGCGGCGCGGCTGGCGGTCGAGTTGGAGGACGCGGGAATGCCGGTGCTTGGCGTGCTGCCGGAGGAACGCCTGTTGCTCGCGCCGACGGTGCAGCAGGCGGCTGAGCACCTGGGCGGCACGTACTTCGCGGGTGAAGACGGCGGCGGCGAACTCATCGAGCACTTCCTCATCGGCGGGCTCATCACCGAGTGGGGCGGCAACTACTTCGGACGTCTGCCCAACCAGGCGGTCGTCGTGCGCGGGGGGCGGATCGACATCCAGATGAGCGCGCTGAACTTCCCGCTGAATGCGCTGTTCCTGACGGGGTGCGAGACGCCGTCGCAGTACGTGTACCAGCGCGCGGACGACCTGGACGTGCCGCTCATCGCGGTGGGGTCGAACACGCACGACACGGCGGCGGCGCTGGAGTCGCTGAGCGACGCGGTGAGCGTGCATCACGCGGCGAAGGCGGAGCGCGCGGGTGCGATGGCGCGGGAGTGCGTCGACGCATCGGCGCTGAGCGCGGCGCTCGGAGGCTGACGCTTGGCGCTGATCGGGGTAACGACGTCCAACGGGAGCAGCGCGGGCAGGTACGTCGCGTCGCTGGAGTCGCGCGGCGCGCAGGTCCGGGTGCTGACTCCCGAGCACTTCACCTCGCTCGAAGAGGCGATGGACGGCGTGTCCGGCCTGCTGCTGACCGGCGGCGGCGACGTCGACCCTGCGCTGTACGGCGAAACGCTCGACGGATCGATGGGCATCGAGCCGGAGCGCGACGAGATGGAGATGGCGTTGTTCCGCTACGCGATAGAGGAAGACATGCCCACGCTTGGGATATGCCGGGGCATGCAGCTCATCAACGTGGCGATGGGGGGCAGGCTCATCCAGGACCTGCCGGGGCACACGCTGCCGGAGTTCCAGTCGGCGGTGCACCAGGTGTACGTGTCGCCGGGGAGCCGGTTCGGGGCGATCATCGGCGCGGGGGCGATCTACCGGACGAACAGCCGTCATCACCAGGGGCTGAAGGAGGCGCAGCGCGCGCCGTCGTTGATGGCGTCGGCCTACCACCCGGAGGACGGCATCGTGGAGGCGCTGGAGAGTCCGGAGCATCCGTGGCTCGTGGGGGTGCAGTGCCACCCTGAGCGCGAGGACGAGGTGCCGAAGAGCTTCGCGAAGCTGTTCGAGTGGCTTGCCGGGTGGGCGGAGCGATACGAAGCAGGAGATATGCCGAGATGAGGAGGCGTCAGCAGCAACAGCCGCAGCAGCAGGTGGATGCGTCGGGCGAGTGCCGTCATCTCTACCTGACGCGCGACGCGACGTGCGTGCACTGCGGGATGCAGTTCAGGCTCGCGTGGGCGTCGGAGCGGCGGGACCTGGTCAAGCCGACGACGCGCAACTTCATCTTCGCGGTGATAGCCGTGGCGCTGCTCGTGCCCACGCGGGCGTTCCCGCTCGGGGATTCGCAGATCCTGTCGTCGGTGTTCCTCGTGATCGCGGTGCTGTTCTTCACGCGGACGCTGCTGGGCGGGTTCGAGTTGTACGCCCGGCACGGGTTCGTTCCGGGGAAGCTGGGGCCCATCGCGAAGCGGCATCCGATGAACCCGCTGCCGCCGAAGCGGTACGTGACGGCGCTGGGGCGCGTCCGCTTTCCCATCGACCTTGAGACGTACCGGATGTTCGAGGCGGGCGATACGCTGCTGATCGAGCATCTGCGGTGGTCGCGGTTGCCGGTGGCGATCTACAAGGGGTACGCGGGAGGGTCGTAGGGGTGGCAGGGGTGGCGGTGCGCAGGTTGGCGACTCACCCCCATCCTAACCTTCCCCCATCGAGGGGGAAGGGATCAGACGGCCACACAGTACGCTCACCGCGCGCTAAGGCGCGTCGCTCTCTCTTTGTAGGGAGAGGGGATAAGGCGGGGTTGAAGCGGGTGTTTGGGGTGGCGGTGCGCAGGTTGGTGACTCACGCCAGCAGTACCCTCACCCTAACCCTCTCCCCTTGTAGGGAGAGGGGATGAGGCGGGGTTGTTGGGTGTTGCGCGCGCACCTGCTATAATGCTTGGGACTATTTCGGCACATCTGGGAGACGGCAGTCCCCCCGCCCACCACATGTTGTGGTAGTTCGGCGGCCACTCCCCCCATAGCGTGAAAGGAGCCGCATGGTAACGGGGAACCGCGACAACGTCAGACCCGTACGCATAGAAGAGGAGATGCGCAGCGCGTACCTGGACTACGCGATGAGCGTCATCGTCGCTCGCGCGCTGCCGGACGTTCGCGACGGGCTGAAGCCCGTGCACCGGCGCATCCTCTACGCGATGCAGGGCATGGGGCTGCGTCCCGGCTCCTCGTACAAGAAGAGCGCGGCCGTGGTCGGCGAAGTGCTCGGCAAGTACCACCCGCACGGGGACTCGCCGGTGTACGACGCCCTCGTGCGCATGGCACAGAACTTCTCGATGCGGCACACGCTGGTCGACGGTCAGGGGAACTTCGGGTCCGTGGACGACGACCCGCCCGCGGCGATGCGGTACACGGAGGCGCGGCTCGCGCCCATCTCCGAGCAGCTGCTGCAGGACATCGACCGCGACACCATCGACTTCGTTGACAACTACGACGGCTCGCAGCGCGAACCGACCGTGCTCCCCGCCCGCGTGCCGAACCTGCTGGTCAACGGCGCGTCCGGCATCGCAGTGGGGATGGCGACGAACATCCCGCCGCACAACCTTCGCGAGGTGTGCGACGCGCTCGACTACCTCGTGGACAACCCCGACGCGACGCCCGAAGAGCTGATGCAGTTCGTGCAGGGGCCGGACTTCCCGACCGCGGCGACGATCATGGGCCGGGAGGGCATCCAGCAGGCGTACCAGACCGGGCACGGGCGCATCATGGTTCGCGCCAAGGCCACGGTCGAAGACATGGAGAAGGGCGCTCGCCAGCGCATCGTGGTCTCGGAACTGCCGTACCAGGTCAACAAGGCCGCGCTGGTCGAGAAGATCGCCACGCTCACCAAAGAGAAGAAGATCGAGGGCATCTCCGAGGTCCGGGACGAGTCCGACCGCGAAGGCATGCGCATGGTGGTCGAACTGCAGCGCAACGCCTCGGCGGGCGTCGTGCTGAACAACCTCTACCAGCACACGTCCATGCAGAACGCGTTCCACGTGAACATGGTCGCGCTGGTGGACGGTCAGCCGCGGGTGATGAACCTGCGCTCCGCGCTGAACCGCTTCCTGGACTTCCGGAAGGAGGTCATCCGTCGCAGGGCCGAGTACGACCTGAACCGCGCCCGTGAGCGCGCGCACATCCTGGAGGGTCTGCGTATCGCGCTGGAGAACCTCGACGAGGTGATCGCGCTCATCCGCGCGTCCGCCGACGCGGAAGCGGCGCGCAACGGCCTGATGCAGCAGTTCGGGCTGACCGAGGCCCAGTCTCAGGCGATCCTCGAGATGCAGTTGCGGCGCCTGGCGGCGCTGGAACGCGAGCGCATCGAGAACGAGTACCTGGAGCTGATGAAGCGCATCGACGAGCTGCAGAGTTTGCTCTCCGATCCAGCCAAGGTGCTGGCGGTGGTCAAGACCGAAACAGCCGAGTTGCGCAAGACGTTTGGGAACGCGCGCCGCACCGAGATATCGGACGAGGAGGCGCGGGACCAGTCGCAGGAGGAGCTGACGCCCCACGCGGACGTGGTCTTCACATTGAGCGACCGCGGTTACATCAAGCGTCTGCCCATCGGGCTCTACCGTCTGCAGAAGCGCGGGGGCAAGGGTGTCCGCGGGCAGGAGCGCCGCGAAGGCGACGCCGTGCAGCAGTTGGTTGTGGCGGACACGCACGACTACCTGCTCTTCTTCACCGACAAGGGACGCGTCTACCGCAAACGCGTGTTCGAGGTGGGCGAGGATTCGTCGCGCCAGACGCGCGGCACGCCGATCCAGAACCTCATCGAGGCCATCAACCCGAACGAGGAGACCGTCACCGCCGTCGTGGCCATCCCGGACCCGCTGGCCGACCAGTTCATCTTCATGGCCACCCGCAAGGGGAAGGTGAAGAAGATGCACCTGGACAAGTTCCAGAACATCCGCCGCGTAGGGCTGGCGGCGTTCGACCTGGAGAAGGACGACAGTCTGCTGACGGCCCGTCTCGCAGAAGAGGGCATGACCGCAGTGCTCATATCCCGCAAGGGCAAGGGCGTGCAGTTCAGCCTGGAGGCGGTAACGGAGCGGCAGGGACGGAGCACGGGCGGCGTCGGCGGCATGCGCCTGCTGGACGATGACGAGGTGGTAGCGATGGAAGTCGTTACCCCGGACGCGCGGCTGCTCATCATGAGCGAGCTCGGCTACGGGAAGCGCACGGCGGTGGAGACGTTCCGCACCACGGGACGGAACACGCAGGGCGTCATCGCCATGAAGATCACGGACAAGACGGGCCCCATCGCGGGCGCCGTCGTCACCGGCTCCGACGACGAGGAGATCATGGTGGGCTCGCGCAACGCGATAATCTACCGCACATCGCTCGCGGAGATCCGGACGCTCGGCCGCAACACGCAGGGCGTGAAGATCATGACCAAGCTGGCGGACGACGACGTGGTCATCTCGATGAGTGCGTTCCGCGAGCGCACGTGGGAGGACTTCGAGAATCTGCCGAAGGTGGAGCCCAAGAAGGCGCGAGCAGCGTCCACTAACGGGCATGTGTCAGCCGCGGCGCTCGATGAGGCAGTCGCCGAGGATGCCCCTGAAGCCGAGGATGCGACCGGTGACGAGGACGCTCCCGAGGCTGAGGTTGCGCTCGAAGGCAGCGACGCCGGGGATGCAGGCGAGGATGCCGAGGGCGATGAGACGCCCAGCGGCGCAGCCGATGCCTCGGATGCTGACGGCGGCGACACAACCGTCGACATGTGGCACGCCATGCAGGCGCCGCTCTTCCCGGAGCCGGACGAGTCCGAAGAGGATGAGAGCGGGGCGTAGCGTTACGCCCCGCCAGTTCCGAACAGGGCACCCACAAGGGGTGCCCCTACACCACACGCCCGGGGTGCCCTCACCGCGCGCTAAAGCGCGTAACCCTCTCCCCTTGTAGGGAGAGGGAATCCGGGCAGGCCCTATGCGAAGGCGAGAACGGTGGCGGGGTTTTCGACGGTTATCTCTCGGATGAGATCTTCCGAGAAGCCTTTGCGGAGCATCTTGGGGACGATGTTCTCGAGGATGTGGCCGTAGCCGTGTCCGCCGTACCGTACGAGCCGGTGCTTCGTGCAGATGTCGTGGCCGACTACGATCTTGTGGGAGTAGCCGGCGTCGGCGATTCGCTTGATGAAGCCCAGCCGCTGAGCGTCACTGGGCATATCGAGTTCGGCGAGGGGGTAGTACGACCCCTCGTTGCCGAACAGGTCCCATTCAAGGTAGCAGCCTGACGCGGCGAGACTCAGAAGCGCATCGAAATCGAACAGAGTCCGGTCCAGGTGTCCCATGATGACCCGGGACAGGTCCGCACCGCTGTTCGACAGTATCTCCAATATCTCAGTGGGGGCATCCGGATTCCGTCCCGGGTGGATCGATATCGGCGCGCCCGTTTCTTGCTGGGCGAGCGCCGCCGCCGCGAGCGACTTGCGCTCGTTCGGGGCCAAGGGCCAAGTGCAGCCGATCTCCCCGATGATGCCTGCCTTTATGCCGCTGTCTTCAACGCCTTCAACGACATCGACGATGATCTCCCGCGCCAGGTCCTCCTCGGTGCGGTCGTCCATGTCTTCAGGATGGACGGCTGCCACGTAATGGCCAGAGCCCATAACGACGTGGACGCCTGCCCCTCGGGATATCTGAGCAAGCGCGTGCGGGTTGCGCCCGATCCCCCTCGAGGTCGCATCCACCATGGCACCGCCGCCAACCTCACTGAACTTAGTGACCCCTCCTATGGTCTCGTCGAGGTCCATCAGGTGCAGGTTGAAACGGTTGCTGTAGTAGTTGCGGCGTATCCACCCGAGGTTCTCCAGCGCGATGCACGCGTCTGCGAGTTCCGGGCGCGGCGAGTCCTGAGCGGGGCGATACATGAATGAAAAGTCGATGTAGAGGTGCTCATGGGTCGTAGTCGCGCCCAGCTCCGATGGAGGCACTGGACCCAGCACCGTCTGGACCAGGCCTTGATTCTGCCCTGATGGCATCGCCATACTCCCTGCCATATGCTGATGCGCGAGTGTAGCAGCACCCGTTCAGGGGCGTAAGACCGGCGCATGCCTATGCCCGAGAACGGGACGTGCAGTGGGCGAATGCCTGACAATGTTAATCAGTGCAGGGGTACCGAACACTCAGCAAGGGAGGCACGCGAGATGAGGTTCGCAGCGTTCACCACCGTGGCAGGGTCTGCCGGGGAAGCCGCCAATTCAGAGGAGATGGTCAACAATCTCCGGCAGCAGACCATCCTGGCCGAGGAGCTCGGCTTCGAAGCGATATGGCTCGGGGAGCACCACTTCGGACCCTATGGCGTGGGCGACCTCCCGAACCCGATCCTGCTCGGGGCCGACCTCGCTGCGCGAACGTCGAGGATCCGGATCGGGCAGATGGCGAACATCGCTCCGCACTGGCATCCCATCCGGCTCGCCGAAGACCTCGCGATACTGGACAACATGTCCGGGGGGCGTCTGGAGGTTGGCTTCGGCAGAGGCATCTGGCCGTACGAGGGCCCGCAGTTCCATCCCAACGCGGACCCTCGGAAGGACAGCGAGAACAGGGAGCTGTTCCAGGAGACGATTGAGATAGTGCGGGAGATATGGGCCAATGAGTACTTCGAATACCACGGGACCAACTACAGTTTCCCTGCCGAGGGCACAGAGTTCTCCCACCCGAAGTATCCGTCCAACCCTGCCTGGCAGGACGGGGACAAGGTCACGAAGCTCCGGGTGACGCCGAAGCCTCTCCAGAACCCGCACCCCCCGCTATGGATGACCGTCTCCACCGACCGCTCCGTGACAACCGCTGCCGAACTCGGCCTGAAGGCATGCTACTGGCAGCCCCCACCTCTCAGGATCAAGCAGCGGATGGAACTCTATGCACAGGTGCGGACCGAGCTGGAGGGGAGGCCCTTCATCCTGGGAGAAGACCAGGGAGTCATGCGCTCAACATACGTCGCATCGTCGATGGAGGAGGCGCGCCGCGACGCCGAAGAGGGCATCATGTCCTCATTCATCTTCAACGATCCCTTCCGCGGGAGGCAGGTCTTCACCAACCCGGACGAGGAACTGGACCCCAGCGTGAACCTGGACTGGGACTTTCTCGAGCCACGCACCCTGCTCGTCGGCTCTCCGGAGCACGTGGTGGAGCGGCTCCATGAGCTGCAGGAGGTATGCCACCTGGACTACCTCCTCGTCGAGTTCACGCACCGGGGAATCCCGTTGGGAAAGACGCTGAAGAACCTCGAGACGTTTGCCACGAAGGTGATGCCGCGATTCGTCAGCTAGGTTTCGGAGGACTCTCGTGCCTCTCATGAGGCGCAACGCGGACCGGCGTAACCAGCCACCACCAACCGACCCGCACCAACAACACGTCCGTATAGAACCACACGTGCCTGTATAATCGCTGGGCAGCCGGAGACGGCGCGCAGCCTTCCATGTCAGACGTACTCACCATCCGCGTTCCCGCGACCACAGCGAACCTCGGGCCAGGCTTCGATTGCCTCGGCATGGCGCTGTCGCTGTGGAACACGATGCGCGTGGGGTGGGCCGACAAGCCCACGATAACCCTGCACGGGCTGGGCGCGGAGCACCTGCGACGCGACCCCGGCAACCTCATGTACCGCTCCGCCGAGCGTGTGCTGGTGGAGACCGGCAACGCCGGGAGCAGCCTTTCGATAGAGGCGTGGCAGGAGATCCCGCTCAGCAGGGGGCTTGGCAGCAGTTCGGCGGCCATCGTGGGCGGCCTCTACGCCGCGAACGCGCTGCTCGGCTACCCGCTGTCGCCGCACCGGCTGCTCGAACTGGCAACGGAGATAGAGGGGCACCCGGACAACGTCGCGCCCGCGCTCATGGGCGGCATGAGCATCGTCGTTGCGGACGGCACGACGGTGCACGCGGCGCCCGTTCCGGTGCCGAAGGACCTGCAGTGCGTCGTTTACATCCCTGACATGCCGATGGCGACGCACGAGGCGCGGGGCGTCCTCGGCTCCGAGGTGCCGCGCGCTGACGCCGTCTTCAACGCGGGGCGCACTGCCCTGCTCGTGGCGAGCCTCACGCTGGACCGGCCGGAGTACCTCCGGCTCGCGACGCAGGACAGGCTGCACCAGCCGCAGCGCCAGGGGGTGTACCGGCAGATGAAGGTCATCTTCGACCATGCGCTGGCGGCGGGCGCTCGGGGGGTGTTCCTCTCCGGCGCGGGCTCGTCCGTCGTCGCGTTCACGAAACAGGGCGAGAACAGGGCGTTCACCATCGGCTACGAGATGGCGGACGCGGGCGACAAGTCCGGCCTCACTGGCACCTTCCAGGTGCTGAAACCCTCACGAGGCGGGGCGGAAGTGATCCCGCACCCCAAGGGGTTGGAGTAGATGGCCGTTCTCGTCCAGAAGTACGGCGGCACGTCCGTCGGCGACGCAGAGAAGATACGCCACGTCGCAGGACGCATCGCGGCAGCACGGCGCGCGGGCAACAGCATCGCAGTCGTGGTCTCGGCGATGGGGGACACGACCGACCGGCTCATCGAACTTGCAGAATCTGTCAGCGGCGCGCCCGATCCGCGCGAGCTGGACGTGCTGCTCTCCACCGGGGAGCTGGTCTCCTGCACGCTCGTCACGATGGCGCTCCGGGAGCTCGGAGAAGAGGCCGTCAGCATGAGCGGGGCCCAGGCTGGGATACGCACCGATACGGCACACGGGAGCGCCTCCATCGTCGAATTCGACGCGGAGCGCGTGCAGCAGGCGCTGGACGCGGGGCGCATCGTGATCGTCGCCGGGTTCCAGGGCGTCACGCACGAGATGGACGTGACGACGCTGGGGCGCGGCGGGTCGGATACGACCGCGGTCGCGCTGGCAGCGGCGCTGGGGGCCGAGCGTTGCGAGGTGTACACGGACGTGGACGGCATCTACACCGCCGACCCGCGCATCGTGCCGGACGCTCGCAAGCTGTCGGAGATCGGCTACGAGGAGATGCTGGAACTCGCGAGCTACGGGGCGAAGATGCACCCTCGCTCGATAGAGCTGGCGGCGTGGTACAACACGCCGGTGCTGGTGGCGTCGAGCGCGCGGGACGTGCCGGGCACGCTGATCCATGAGGTTGCGCCAACAGAGGCTGGCGTGGAGGGAGAAGGGATGGAAGTCGCCAACAAAGTGCGGGGAGTCACCTACGAGCGCGGGGTAGCGCGCATCACGCTGCGCGCCGTGCCGGACCGCCCGGGCATCGCCGCCGCAGTGTTCGAGCCGCTGGCGGAGTCCAACATCAGCGTCGACACCATCGTCCAGAACGCGAGCGCCGAGCGGCTGACCGACCTCTCCTTCACGGTGGACCGGACCGACCTTCGCGAGGCGCTGGCCGTGACCGAGGGCGTCGCGGGGGCCATCGGCGCGGGCGAGTGCGTCTCGCACGACAACCTGGGCCAGGTGAGCATCGTCGGCACGGGCATGCAGAACGCGCCGGGCGTCGCCGCGGTCATGTTCTCCGCGCTGGCAGAGGCGGGCGTGAACATCGAGATGATCACGACCTCGCAGATACGCATCACGTGCGTCGTTGACGAGGGACAGGTGAATGACGCCGTGCGGACACTGCACGACGCGTTCGAACTGGGTGAGGGGTAGAAGGCGGAGGAACTAGGCGGAGATCATCCGCTTGTTCTGGACGGTGCGGAGGCAGCGGGTGCAAACCTTCATCCGCTTCGTCTTGCCGCTGATGGTGAGCATCGCGCGCTGGATGTTCGGGAAGAACCAGCGGTTCGTGTGCCGGTTCGAGTGGCTGACGTTCTTGCCCGCGCGGCGGCGGGCTCCGCATAGTTCACAGCTGGCCATGACGCTCTCTGTCGCCGGGCTGCCCGGCGGGGTTAGAATACGCGCACTCTCAACGAGGCGCAGACGCATAGTTTAGCAAACTCTCGCGCCGCTGGCGAACCCATGAACGAACAGGCATCTTCCGCGTTCGACGCCCAGGACTTCCATCAGCTAGTCCTCGCTGGCGCAGGCTGCCTCGAGGCCAACGCCGACGCCATCAACGCGCTCAACGTCTTCCCGGTCCCGGATGGCGACACCGGCATCAACATGCTGCTGACGCTCCGCGCTGCGACGTCCGCCGAAATGCCGGATGCGACGTCCGCTACGGTAGGGTCGATGAGCAGCGCGATCGCGCGGGGGGCGCTGCTCGGGGCGAGGGGCAACAGTGGCGTCATCTTCTCCCAGTTCATGAAGGGGCTCGCGGGCGGGCTGGCGGACTGTGAGCAGGCAGACGGCGCAGCGTTCGCAACGGCGCTGCAGGCAGCAGCAGACGCGGGCTATCAGGCCGTGGGCAATCCGGTTGAGGGGACGATGCTGAGCGTCATGCGGGCTGCGGCGGAGGCCGTTCATCCGCCGGATGGAACGCCGGAAGCGGCGGACGTGCTGCGCACGGCGTACGAGGCAGCCGAGCGCGCGCTCGCGTACACGCCGGAGCAGCTGCCGGTGCTCAAGCAGGCGGGCGTCGTGGACGCGGGCGGCCAGGGCGTCGTGGCGTTCCTCGCGGGGATGGTGAACTTCGTGAGCGAGGAGCAGATCGTCCTTCGCATCACCGCGCCAGAGGGCGGACTCGAGAGCGCTGCGGCGAGCGTGAGCCACGAGTTCCTCGAGCACACGGAAGAGGAGATGTACGGCTACTGCACACAGTTCGTCGTGCAGGGCGAGGAGCTCGACCCGGACTCGGTGCGCGAGCGCGTGATGGCGATGGCGGCGTCGACGGTGGTGGTGGGGGACGGCCGCGTCGTGCGTGTCCATGCCCACACAGAGGACCCCGGTCAACTGCTGAGCATGGGCGCGGCGCTGGGTGCGCTCGACCAGATCAACATCCAGAACATGGACCTGCAGCACCAGGAGTTCATGTCGCTCCACGGCTATGGGGAGGGCGCTGCAGAGCAGGCAGAGGCCGTGGCACTGGCGGTCATCCCGGTTGCGCCGGGCGACGGCATCGCGCGCGTCTTCCGCAGCCTGGGAGCGTCGGCGACGGTTTCGGGCGGGCAGACGATGAACCCGAGCGCAGCGGACATCATCGCCGCAGTGCAGAGGACGAACGCGGCGTTCACCATCGTGCTGCCGAACAACAAGAATATCGTGCTCGCGGCGGAGCAGGCTGCGGAGCTCTCCGCGACGCCCATCGCGGTCGTAGCGTCGCGCGACGTCGCACAGGGTATGGCGGCGATGCTGGCGTTCAATCCCGATCTGGACGGCGAGGAGAACGCGGACGCGATGCGGGGCGCGCTGGACAGCGTGCGGTCGGGCGAGGTCACGACGGCGGTGCGCTCGACTACGATAGACGGGGTGGAGGTCGAGGAGGGGCAGGCGATCGCGATACTCGACGGCGAACTCGCCGCGGCTGCGGCGAGTCCGAACGACGCGCTCGCCGCGATGCTGGACGCGGCTGAACTCGAGGACGGGTCGCTGGTGACGCTCTTCTACGGGTCGGGACTTGCGGAGGAGACGGCGGGGGAGGCAGCGGAAGCCATCGGTGCGCGCGACGGCGGCATCGAGGTTGAAGTACACGAAGGCGGGCAGCCGCACTATCATTACCTCGTCTCCATCGAGTAACGGGGAGACGGGGCCTCAGTCGAACGCGAGGACAGCGAAGGAGGACAGCATGGCAGTCAGAGTCGTAACCGATAGCGCTTCGGACATCCCAGCAGCACTCGCCGAGGAGCTCGGTGTCTCCGTCGTGCCCTGCACGGTCTTCTTCGGGGCCGATGCGTTCAAGGACGGCGTGGAGATCACGAAGGAGGAGTTCTTCGAGCGGCTCACGACGGGGAGCATCATGCCGACCACGACCCAGCCCTCGGTGGGTGATTTCCTGGAGGTCTACAGGCCGCTGGCTGAAGCCGGTGACGATATCGTCTCCGTGCACGTCTCCGGCAAGTTGAGCGGGACGTGCAACTCGGCGCGGCTCGCCGCCAATGAGTTGCCGGGGACCACGGTGGAGATCGTGGACACGGAGCTTGCGTCGATGGGGGTGGCGCTCGCGGCGAAGGCCGCAGTGGACGCGGTCGCCGGAGGCGCGGATGCGGCAGGGGCCGCGGAGGCCGCACGCAACGCGGCGGCGAATACCGATGTGCTCTTCGTGCTCGACACGCTGGAGTTCCTGAAGCGGGGAGGCCGCATCGGGGGGGCGCAGGCGCTGTTGGGCTCGCTGCTGTCGATGAAACCCATCCTGAAGCTGACGGACGGGGAAGTGCACCCCCACGAGAAGGTTCGCACGCGGGCCAAGGCGATCCAGCGCATGCGCGACATCGGGGCCGGAAGCGGTCCGTACCGGGAGGCGGCGGTGATACACCGGGTGTCGGACGAAGAGGCCGGGGCGATGGCCGAGCACCTCGCCCAGTTCACGTCGAACCCTGTACTCACCGCGGCGGTCGGCGCATCGGTCGGCGCGCACACGGGCCCCGGCGTCATCGGTTTCGCACTTCGGAAAGAGGCCTAACGGCTGGAGCGCGACCAGCGCTACGCGTCAGGAGCCTCGACCGCGGACTCGATGTGCGAGATGTGCGCGGGGCCGCTGGGCTGCAGGGTGATGGCGACGAGGTCAACACGCCACGATGCGCTAGCGAGCCCACGCTCAGCCAGGTATTCCTCCGCGGCATGGATGAGCCGCGCCTGCTTGCGCAGCGTCAGCGACTCCTCCGGCGTGCCGTAGGCCGCGCTGCGCTTCGTGCGCACTTCGACGAACACCGTCTCCTCGCCGTCCCGCGCGACGATATCTACCTCGCCGAAGCGCGTGCGGTAGTTCCGCATCTCGATGGTGAGTCCGAGCGATCCCAGGTGCGCGGCTGCGATGCGTTCGCCCTGCGTGCCCAGTTTGGTGCGTTCGCTAGGCATCGGTGAACAGCGTCGGCTTGAATGGGGAGAAGGTGAGCCGGTGCACGGGCGAGGGGCCTTTCTCGGCGACGGCGGCGAGGTGTCGGGCCGAGGCGTAGCCCTTGTGGGCACTGAGCCCGTAGCCGGGGTAGCGTCTGTCGAGCCTACGCATCAGCGTGTCGCGGTAGACCTTAGCCACGATGGAGGCGGCGGCGATAGCGGAGCAGAGCGCGTCGCCCTTGATGATGGGGGTGCACGGCTTGCGTTTCCAGTCGAGCGGGAACGCGTCCACGAGCACGTGGTCTGGAGGCTCGTCGAGGCATTCGAGAGCGCGGCGCATGGCGATGCGTGAGGCGGGGGCGATGCCCTCGCTGTCGATCTCCTCGTTGCTGGCCTCGCCGATGCCGATGGCAAGGGCGATGCCGCGCACGAGGCGGTCGGCGCGGCGCAGCTCCGCGGGCTTGAGCGTCTTGCTGTCGCGCAGGAGCGGCAGGTCGTCGTGCTCGAAGCCGGTGAGGTCGGGGAGGACGACGGCTCCGGCGACGACCGGGCCGGCGATGGGGCCGCGACCGACCTCGTCCACACCCGCGACGCGCGCGTAGCCTTCCAGCAGGAGGCGCCGCTCCTCGTCCTGAGTGGGGATGGGGTGTCCGTTCGTGGTCCGGCCTCAGACGGCAGCCGGTGCTCCGGCCGGGCCGTCGATGTAGCCGCCGCCGAGCACGCGGTCGCCGTCGTAGAAGACGGCGGCCTGACCCGGCGTGATGGCCCGCTGCGGCTCGTCGAACCATAACACCGCATCGTCGCCATCATGGTGCAGGACGGCTGACGCGGGGCGTCCGTTGTAGCGTATGCGGGCGGAGACACGGCATGTGTCAGCGGGGCGTATGCCCGCGACGTATCGGACGCCACCCACGCGCACGCCGTGCCGGAGCAGGTCGCGGCTTGCGCCGACGGTGATGCGCCGCGTCTCAGGGTCGACAGCGGTAACGAAGAGCTTCTCGCCCTCGGGCAGGCCCAGGGCCGACGGCGCAACGCCGATGCCGCGCCGCTGGCCGACGGTGAAGAACTCGATGCCCGGGTGCTCGCCGACGACGCGGCCTGCCGCGTCCACGACCTCGCCCGGTTCCGGCGCGGACTCCTTCCGCATGAACCCGCGGTAGTCGCCGCTGGGGATGAAGCAGATCTCCTGGCTGTCGGCCTTGTCAGCAAGGTGGAACCCGGCCTCTCTCGCCAGCGAGCGGATCTCCTCCTTGGAGTGGGCACCTACCGGCAGCAGCACGCGCGCCAATTGCTCCTGGCCGAGCCCGAACAGCACGTAGGACTGATCCTTCGTGGCGTCCACGCCCTGCCGGAGCGTCCAAGCGCCATCGGAGGCATCGCGCTCGATGCGGGCGTAGTGGCCAGTGGCGACGTAGTCGGCGTCCATCATCGCGGCTCGCTGCATGAGGAAGTCGAACTTGATGCGGTCGTTGCATGCGATGCAGGGGTGCGGCGTGCGCCCGCGCTCGTACTCGCTCACGAAGTAGGCGACGACGTGCTCGCGGAACTCGCGCCGTGCGTCGACGACGTAGTGCGGCACGCCGAGCGTCTGGCAGACGCGGCGCGCGTCCTCGATGTCCTGGATCGAGCAACAGCCCTGGTGGTCCGAGGATATGTCGTCCTCGTCCCCAGACCAGAGTCGCATCGTGACGCCGATGACGTCGTAGCCCTGGCGGTGCAGGAGGTACGCGGCGACCGACGAGTCGACGCCGCCCGACATCGCGGCGATGACGCGTTTCCCATGCCCTGATGTGCTAAGGAGTCCGTTCATACTCTCTATGCCCGCAGCCATGATACCAACCCGCCCTGGTGTCCGCCGTTCCTGTGCGTGCGATGCGGTGCAACACCATTGCAGCGCCGACCCGGACGGTGTGCAACACCGATGCAGACAGAAGGCAACGCGGATGCAGCGGAAAGCAACAGTCCGCCCACTCCCAGAGCAGGGGGCATCAGGAGTGAGAAGGAGGGGCGTTCTTCTGAAAAGTGTTGCATTTCGTTGCTTTCGCAGGTGCGGAGGGCGCGACGGTAGTGCGATCAGGGTAGCGAGAGGCGGGGCGACCGCGAAAGGGGCGGGTGTCAGGAATCCCTGCAGGGATGGTGAGCGGGGCAGGAATGGCAGAGGCGGGGGGATGGCGAAGCGCAAGGGCACCCACAAGGGATGCCCCTACACCGGGCAGGGAATACGAAACCCGCCATGTTCGGGCGGTTCGATGTAGGGGTGCCCCTCGTGGGTACCCAGGCGTTACGCCCGTGACCAACGCCAAGCCAAGCGGGAGGTCACCCGAAGGGCACCCACAAGGGGATGCCTCTACACCGGAATGCTGCGCGCCAAGGCGAACGCTGCACTCGGCATGACGTACCCCCCTTCCCCACGCCCCACCGCGTGCGCTGCCCGCGCACCCTGGATTCCCGCCGGTGCGGGAATGACGAGGGGGAGTGGTTCGACAGGCTCACCATGAGCGGAATTCCCCCCTTCCTCATGAGCGGGGTGGGGACGAGGGGGGCACGTGGGGGGCGGGGCGGTTCGCGAACCGCCCCTACATCGGGCGTCATTTCCGCTTGCGCGGGAATGATGAGACTGAGGGCTGCGGGGCCCCTTTCGCGGTCGATGCCCGCGCCGCCTATAATCTGGGTGCATGGCAACGCGGCAGAGCACACCTCCGGACGCGGGCGTAGCGGCGCGCACGGCCGTCGACGCGGCGTCGGACAAGCAAGGTTCCAACATCGTGCTGCTGGACGTGCGGGAGGTGTCCGCGTTCGCTGATTTCATGGTGGTCCTCACGGCGGGCAGCGTCCGGCAACTGAATGCGCTCGCAGTGGACCTCGTTGAAGCCGTGGAGAGGTCGGGGCCGAGGCTGCATCACCGGGAAGGCTCAGCGGAGTCCGGCTGGGTACTGCTCGACTTCGGCGACGTGGTGGTACACGTCTTCAGCGAAGAGCAGCGGGACTTCTATCGGCTGGAGCAGGTGTGGCGGGCGGGCAGAGAGCTCGTCAGGATTCAGTGACCCAGGGCTCGACCTCACGGGCGTAGTCCAGCAGCTCCGCATCCTCGAAGAAGATGGCGAGTTCCCGCGCCGCGGACTCCGGGGAGTCGGAGCCGTGGATGAGGTTCCGCCCGATGTCCACCGCGAGGTCGCCGCGTATGGTGCCGGGCTCAGCGTTCTGGGGGTTCGTGGACCCCATCGTCTTGCGCACGACCTCGACCGCGTTCTTGCCTTCCACCGCCATCGCGACGAGCGGACGGGACATCATGAACGAGGCGAGCCCCGCGAAGAACGGCTTCTCCACGTGCTCAGCGTAGTGCCGCTGTGCGATCGGCATGTCCATCTGCATCAGTTTCAGGCCGACTATCTTCAAGCCACGGTCTTCGAGCCGTGAGATGATCCTGCCCGCGAGGCCGCGCTGCAGCGCGTCCGGCTTGAGCAGAACGAGAGTACGTTCAGACAAGACTGGTTACTCCTTCGTGCCGTTGGGCCACCGGCCCGGCACACCCACAAGATGATTCACCGCACCGTGCGGCGGAATTCGTAGGGTACCACACGAGCGGGGCTAGCCTCCTGAGACGGGCTTCGGCGCGGCGGGAGGCGTGATGCGGGGGGAGCGGAGGTAGCGCGGGGCGATGGCGGCTGCGCCGGTCGTCTCGCCTGACGCCAGGAGCGCGGCGCCGAGTTCCGCCGCGCCGGACAGGCGCGCGAGCGGCGCGGACTCGGTGACGAACCACGCGTCCGCGCCCATGCGCTCGCGCAACGCCTCTTCCACGTCAGCCGCCGACTCGCCGCAGAAGAGTGTCCCACCGGACTGCGCGGCTGCGAAGTCAGCGATGGGGGAGACCTGCTCCTCGCTCAATGCGCTCCACGAGCCGTCGCTCATGCCGTAGACGGCCCAGGCCACGACGCCCCTGCCCGCGGGGAGCACGGCGCAGATGCGCTCTGCCGTCGAGCGGTAGGGGTATGCCGAGGCTTCGAGCGTGCTTACGCCGGCAACCGGAAGCGACCACGCCACCGCCAGCCCCTTTGCGACGCCGATGCCGGTACGCAGCGCGCTGAAGCCGCCGGGACCCACGCTCACGATAACGCCGTCCAGAGCATCCGGCGCGACGCCTTCCGCCTCCGTGAGCGAGCGGACCGCGGGCATGAGTTCCGCAGTGTGGTTGTTGCGGGAACGCCACGAGACGGAGCGCGACAGGCCGTCCTGCCAGAACGCCGCCGCCCCATAGCGCGTGGAGGTGTCTATGACGAGGTAGGCCGTCATGCCGCTCCTCCCTGCAGGGCGGCGAGCAGCCGGACGTAGCGCTCGCCGTGGGGCTCCAGCGTCAGCACCCGGGCGTCCGGCGCGTCGCCGAAAGCGATGCCGACCGCGAGGTGTTCCTCCGGGAAGACGGCCTGCGCCTGCTCCGGCCACTCGACGACGCACGCCCCTTCCTCCAGCATCTCGCCGAAGGCGAGGTCGTCAATCTCGAGGTCGCCGCCATCCATCCGGAAGAGGTCCACGTGGTAGACAGGGATGCGGCCCTCGTACTCGTGCACGAGCACGAACGTCGGGCTGTGCGCGTAGCCGGTTACGCCCGCGCCCCAGGCGAGGCCCTGCGTCAGCGTCGTCTTGCCTGCGCCGAGGTTCCCGCGCAGCAGATAGAGGTCGCCGGGCTCCGCAAGCGCTCCGAGCCTGCGCCCGAGCGCCTGTGTCTCCTCGGCGCTGTATGTCTCGAATCGTGTATCCGTCACCGCAAGTGCTCCCATCCTTCGATATCGATGGAGACAGGCTCGCCGCGCCCCGCGACGAACGAGACTTCGCCAGCGCGCCCCTCCGTAATCTCACCGATGACCGCGCTGCCGGGGATCTCGGAGATCGTGGCCTGAACGAGGTCCGGCGGGCCGGTGAACAGCAGTTCGTAGTCCTCGCCGCCGCCCAACGCCAGCCGCATGGCATCCGGGCGGAACTCGCTCCGGAGCGCGTCCGCCGCCGGCACGTGGTCGACCTCGACCCGCGCCGCGACGCCGGACGCTTTCGCGAGTTTGGGCAGGTCGGCGGCGAGCCCGTCCGACAGGTCCATCGCACAGCGCACGCCGGCACGGCGAAGGACTGCGGCAGCGTCCGTCCGCGCCGCGGGCCTGCGGTGCGCCAGCACGAGCGCCTGCCGCGCGGGGGTGTCCAGCTCGGCGCCACTCTCCAGCAGCAGCAGTCCGCCACGAGAGCCGCCGAGCGGGCCGGTGACGGCGAGCACGTCGCCGGGCCGGGCCGCCGACCGGGACAATGGGGTGGCGCCGCATACGCCGGTCATGGCAATGGTAACGAACGGAACCGGCGAGCCGACGATGTCCCCGCCCATCAACTCCGTGCCGTAGACGACGCACGCTTCCAGCATGCCGTCGTACAGCGCGTCGACGTCGCTGACGTCGAGGTCGGCTGGCAGGCCGAGCGTCACGAGCCCCGCGAAGGGCGAGCCTCCCATAGCGGCGATGTCGCTCACGTTGGAGACCCACGCCTTCCAACCGACGTCCGTCCACGACATGGTGGACGTGCGGAAGTGGACGCCCTCGACCATCGTATCGGTCGTGGCGGCCTGTACGCCGGCCACGCGCCACGCCGCGGCGTCGTCCCCGATAGCGGTGATGACGCGACCGCCCATCGACTGCAGGGGGCTGACACGGCGCACGCGCTCGATGATGCGCTCGATGAGCGCCGTTTCCCCCAGTTCTCCGACCGTGGTCATGGAGGCATTATCGCAAAACCGTGCGGCTATGGCGGGGCGTATACTGATTGCAGGGCAACATGTCACGACTATCCCTCACTATCCTGCTCGCCGCTGCCGTGCTCCTGGCGGGCTGCACCTCCACGGCACACACGCCCGAGCCGCCCACGCCGACCCCAACGCACACACCGACCCCTGCGCCGACGGCGACTCCCGCCCGTACGAACACCCCTCTCTCCCCCTCCACTTCAGACGCCTCCTACGACCCGAACAACACGATGTGGCGCATCTTCAGCACCACCGAGCAGACGTTCGAGGGCCTGCAACTTGCCCTTGACGACGCCGTTGCGGCGAACGACGTCTCCCAGGTGCCGATCATCGTGGAGATCATGCGTTTCAGCGGAGCGCCGGCGGTGATGGAAGCGTACCGGGAGGCGCTCGTGAGCCTCACCGGCCAGGACTTCTGGCTCGATCCGCCTGCGTGGAACGCGGCGATGGAGTGGCTCGGGCCCCGCCGGGACGAGTTCCCTCCGCCGGACGATTACCTGGACTGGAAGGTGAACATCCTGGGGCTCATCGACCCGCGCATGGCGGCGTTCTTCACCGCCGCGCCCGGCTCGGAGCGCATCGATCTCACGGAGGCTGTCTGGGGCGGCGTGCGCACCGACGGCATCCCCGACCTGCAGTCCGCGCCCACGCTCACGCCGGACGAGGCAGACTACCTCGACGCGCGCGACCGCGTCTTCGGCGTTTCCATCAACGGCGAGCACCGCGCCTACCCGCTGCGCATCATGAACCCGCACGAGATGGCGAACGACTGGTTAGGAGGCGAGCCGATAGCGCTCGCCTACTGAACGCTCTGCTTCAGCGGAATCGTGTATTCCGCAAAGATAGACGGGGAGCCCACCACGTTCGGCACGTCCGGCATGCTCTACCAGAGCAACAAGCTGATGTACGACCGCACGACGAACTCGATCTGGAACCAGTTCACCGGCGAACCCGTCGTCGGACCGCTGGCGGACAGCGGCATCAAGCTCGATTTCTTCCCGTCCGTGCTTACGACGTGGGAGGAGTGGCTGGCCGAACATCCGGACACGACAGTGCTGAACGTCGATACCGGCGTCTACTCACCAACTACCTATGCCCACGAGTGGGAGCCGCACGCCATCTACTTCGATTACTTCTCGTCGCCGAGGACGATGTTCCCGGTCTTCAACCGGGACGAGGCGCTGCTCCCCAAGGAGACGGTCATCGGCGTGGGCATCAACGACGACTACAAGGCGTACCCCGTCTCCGCGTTCGCCGACGAGCCCGTCATCAACGACGTGGTGGGCGGGCAGGAGATCGTCATCGTAGGGTCGAGCACGTGGGGCACAGGCAGGGTCTACGAGCGGGGTGCACGGGCGTTCGCCGCGGATGGTGACGGACTGCGGGACGCAGATGGCAACTCGTGGAGCATCAGCGAGGATGCGCTCACCCGTGCAGACGGCGCCGAGACGCTGGCGCGCATACCGACGATAACGTCGTTCTGGCACGGGTGGTTCTCGTTCCACCCGGACACCGCACGTTACGGGAGCAGCTAGGCCAGGCATCCTACCCCGGAGTCAGGCAGGGCACCCACAAGGGGCGCCCCTACACCGGAACAGGGCCAAGCACGGGAACAACGGGCTGGCCGCGCCGACGTTGCGCCTGGCCGCTTAAAAGGAAGAAGGCGGGTCTCCCCGCCATTCATTCCTCTGCCAGCGTTCCCGACACACCTCTTATCCGTCGCTCCTCTGCGTATCTAGGGCGGAGCCACCCATGTCCGTGTCGGTGTTCGCTTCAACACCCATGCTACAGAGGGCGTGTTGCGTCCCGGTTACACGAACGTTAAGAGAGTGTTACGGCTCGCGGAACGTTCCGCGAGCCGTAATCAGCCGGATCCTCAAGGTTGGCCAGGCGCTCAGGCTGCGCCCACGTACATCTTCTGCATGAGAGCTTCCTGCCAGCGTACGCTGTCGGGCAGGACCTCCTCGATGGCGCGGATGTTGTAGTAGGCGTCGTTCGCGCCGCGGGGCGTCCCGCCGTCCTCGACGGTGCGAACCGCTTCCAGCAGCATCTTGCGCGCGATGATGACTGCACGGTCGGTCTGGCCGAGGTGTTCCTGGCTGCGGTCGACGATGGGCTTCATCGCCTCCTGCACGGCGCGGTCCTGCGCGTTGATGCCCTTGATGCCGGTGAACGTGTCCGAGCGCTGCAGGTCACGGTCGATCATCCAGTTGTTGCGCGGGTTGCGGAGGCTGCGCCACGTCGTCTGGTCGACGTCGTCGGGGCCGTTGCCGGTGGCAAGTTCGTCGCGCTCGGGCTGGGTAAGCGGTTCGTCCAACGTGTAGAACCAGTTCCAGACCATGGTGTTCTCGTCGTCGATGGGCACCCAGTGGTGGCCGGCGATCTTGAACTTGAACCAGGAGCCGTCGTTGTTCAACTGCGCCGCGCGGATCTGGATGTGGGGCATCACGAAGTGGTAGGTGCGGACGTAGTTGGCGTCCTCGCCGGGGAGAGCGCGTATCGAGCCGTAGCGGTAGCCGTAGTCCGTCGGCTCTACCTCGAGCTTCGAGGCGATGCCCTTCGCTCGCAGGCCGTCCAGACCTATCGCGCCGCCCGTGCCAAACTTCCGGTGGAGGAAGGACGAGTGCACCGAGTCGATGCCGCCCTCCAGCGCCTGGAGCCAGTTGCACTCCTCGATGACCTTGGAGGCGTGGCGGTGGGTCTGGGGCTGCCGTGTGAACTCGAACGAGGGCTCCGGGGGCGTCTGCTCCTTCGGCCCCATGTAGGTCCAGATGACGCCGCCTATCTCCACCGTGGGGTACGCCGTGACGCGCACCTTGCGGCTGAAGTCGTACTGCTCGGGCTCGTTCGGCATGTCCACGCACGTGCCGTCCACGTCGAACTTCCAGCCGTGGTAGACGCAGCGGATGCCGTTCTCCTCGTTCCTGCCCAGCCAGAGCGACGTGAGGCGGTGGGGGCACCACTCGCTCATGAGGCCGACGCGGCCGGACGTGTCGCGGAACGCGATGAGGTCCTCGCCGAGGATGCGGAGTCGCAGCGGGTCGCAGTCGGGGTGCGGCACCTCGTTGGAGATGAGGACCGGCTGCCAGTAGCGGCGCATCACCTCGCCCATCGGCGTACCGGGCCCTATACGGGTGAGTCGCTCGTTGTCCCTGGTCGAAAGCATCGTGGGCTTCCTCGCATGATTCGTGAGTTTGGATGGTTGTACGCCCCGCAGGGTGAGCCTGTCAACGAGTCGGCTTACCCTCCTCGCAGCAGACGAAGAAACGCAGTGACATCCGGCACCTCGTCGAGGCGCTCCGTGGTGTCGATGACCTCGTCGATCGTTGCGTCGCTCAGGGGCGTCCCGGCGTGGACGGCGCAGGCGCGGAACTTCTGGTGGCGCTGCTCGTCCGTGAGGGGATTGTCGCGGTGGCCCGGGGCAGCGTCCACGCGCTCCGAGAGCGTTTCGCCGCTGGCGAGCGTCACTTCCACGACGCCGGACTTGCCGAGCGATTCGTCCACCTCGTACTCGGTGAGGTTGGCGATGCGCAAGCACGTCTCCTCGAACAGCCCCTGCGGCGTCGGTTGGAGGTCGGCAAGCGTCACGCTGCCGGTGGTGAGCGCTCGCGCCGTGGCGAAGATGATGGAGTCCTCGGCCTCGACGGGCGCCTGGGGGTTGCGCCGGGTCTGCAGGGGCTCGCAGAACGTTTGTATGTGCGGCTCTCCTCGCAGTAGCACCCGCGTCACCGCCGACGGGTCGGGCAGGCGGGACGCGCGCAGTCTCGACGCGGCTTCGATGAAGACGTGCGCAACGCCGGTGGTGGGCCACGGCTTGACGCCCACGTTCAGCAGACGCCACTCCTCGCCGAGCCCGTCGCTCATGGCAGGGCGGTCGAACACATTGCCGTAGTAGGTGGGGAAGAAGCCTGCCGCGCCCTCGAACGCATCGCAGTCGCCCAGCAAGCCCTCGCGCGCCAGCAGCACGCTCTGCATACCTGCCTGGCAGGAGAATGCAGCGTAGATCGCCTTGGCAGGGCGTCCTTCCAGCACCGGTTGCCGTCCGCCGGACGCCTGCATGAACGCGAGGCCGAGCGCGCTGTGCGTCTCCAGCGGGGAGAAGCCGAGCATGCGCGACCCGCTTAGCGCTGCGGCGAAGCAGCCCGGCATCTGCGTCGGCTGCGGCCTCGATTCCGTGAACGCGCCCTGCGTCGCGGTGATGGCGATGCCGATGCGGGACATGAGTTCCATCCCTGCCGCCATCGAGGTCATGAACTCCCTGCCAGAGGCGCCGCCCAGCAGCTCGGCAGCCACCATCGCCGTAGGCAAGGTCACGGGGCCGAGGTGGCCGGAGCCCACGGCGGTGGTGTCGTCGAAGTTGAGCGCATGCGCCATGCCGCCGTTCAGCATCGCGGCCACGGCAGCGGGGAGCCTGTCCCGCAGGCCGATGAGCGATGCCTCCTCCGTGCCGCCTGCCTTGCGCGCCCACGCGAGCAGTTCAGGGATGCCGATGCCGAGCGTGTTGGCCGCGATGGAGGTCGCGAGCGTATCGAGGGTGATAGAGCGGACCGTGCGGCGCACGCTGTCCGGGAGGTCGTCGTACGCCAATTCTGCGCCGAACCGCGCCCATAACGAGGTCAGCTCTTCCGTGCCTGCGTCCCGTGTCGTCATTCCACGCTCCTTCCGGCTCTGTCAGCGGTGTGCATTATGACGGCTTGCGGTGCAGGGCTGCACCCTGCGCCAACCGCTCCAAAACGAGCGTCGCGTAGCCAAGGAAGAGCAGGAAGCCCATCACGTCCGTGGGTAGTAGCATGGCCTCATGCGAACGCTCATCGTCAGCGACGTGCACAGCAACCTCACCGCGCTCGACGCCGTCATCGCGGCAGCCGAGGCGGACGGACCGCTGGACTCCGTGTGGTGCCTGGGCGACATCGTGGGATACGGGCCGTGGCCGCTCGAAACCGTTCTGCGCATCCGCTCACTCGACGCGGTCTGCATCCAGGGCAACCACGACGCCGGAGCGATCGGGCGCATCAGCCTGGACACGTTCAACCAAGCCGCGCGAGAGGCATGCAGGTGGAACGGAGCACAGTTGGACGAGGATGCGCGTTCCTTCCTGGAGGGGCTTCCCGATACCGTGGCTGTAGAGGAGTTCACGCTCGTTCACGGCACGCCGAGGGACCCGCTCTGGGAGTACCTGACCGGCTATGCCGACGCCGTAGAAGCGCTCGCGAGCATCAGCACACGCGACGTGCTCGTCGGCCACACGCATCATCAGTTCGCATTCGAGGACGGTCGTGGCGCAGCGATGCCGGGGCCCGGCGGGCTGACCGTGACGCGGGACGGCGGACGGCTCGTCGTGAACCCGGGGAGCGTAGGGCAGCCTCGCGACCACGACCCGCGCGCCGCCTTTGCCGTCTACGACAGCGAGGCGGACACGCTCTCGTTATGCCGGGCGACGTACGACATCGCCGCCACACAACGTGCGATGGAGCAGGTTGGTCTGCCGGAGCCGCTCATCTCACGCCTGAGCGCAGGGCGCTGACCTGCACCCCTTCCGTTGCCCTTGACTGAGTGATAGAATCTGTAGGCTTATACCGTCCAATCACTGGAGGCGACAACTTCTCATGCTCCGAATCCGTCTGCGCCGAGTAGGCAAGAAGAAGCAGCCGAGCTACCGCATCGTGGTGGCTGACGTGCGGTCGCCCCGCGACGGCAGGTTCGTCGACCAGGTTGGACACTACAACCCGCTGACCGACCCGCCCACGGTCGTAGTCAACGAGGAGAAGACCCGGCACTGGCTCGGAGTCGGCGCGAAACCCACGGACACCGTTCAGCGCATCCTCCAGACGCAAGGAGTCGTCGAGAAAGCGGGGTAATCCATGAAGGAACTGGTGGAATACATCGCCAGGGCCATCGCCACTCATCCCGACGACGTGAAAGTCACCGAGGAAGAAGAGGACGGCCAGCTCATCCTCAAGCTGGAAGTCCATCCTGACGACAAGGGGAAGGTGATCGGGAGACAGGGCCGCGTGGCGCAGGCGATGCGCGTGCTGCTCCGTGTCGCCGCCATCAAGGAAGGCACCCGCACCAGCCTGGAGATCGTCTAGTCCCGCCTCGTGCCGACAACCTCCGGCAACACGCCCCAGAACCAGCCTGACAACTTCGTCGCCGTCGGCGTCGTCCTCCGCGCGCACGGCAGCGATGGCCGTGTCCGCGTTCAACCGGAGACCGACAACCCCCAGCGCTTCCGCAGGGGCGCCCGCCTCCTCGCCGGGGACCGGGAGCTCCGCGTCGAACGCGTACAGCTGATGCCCGACGGCTCCCTGCTCCTGCGCTTCGCGGGCATCGCCGCGCGAGATGACGCCGCAGCTCTGCAGGGGGAGACGCTCTACGTCCCGACGGATGAGGCGCCGGAAGCCCCGCCCGGCACGTACTACCACTACCAGCTCGTCGGCATGAGCGTTGAGGATGAGGCGGGCGAGCCTTTGGGCACGCTTACGGAGATCATCGCCACAGGAGCGAACGACGTGTACGTCGTAACCGCCGAGAGCGCGGAACTGCTCCTCCCCGCGATGGCGGACGTCGTCGTGAGCGTGGACGTCCAGGCCAACCGCATGACCGCCGCCGTGCCGGAGGGACTGGCGTGGCGCGCGCTGAACCCGCCGCGCGAGAAGAAGAAACCCCGTCGACGCTCGCCACGCGGGCCGAAACCCACGCCTGGCGGGTAGAACGCGGGCGCGGTTTTGTCCTATCCTGATTCCGTCCAACCCATGTGAGAGGAGCCCCAGCATGTCCGGTCACTCCAAGTGGTCCACCATCAAACACAAGAAAGCCGCGCTGGACGCTAAGAAAGGCGCGCTCTTCACCAAGCTTGCGCGCGACATCGCCGTCGCCGCGCGTGAAGGCGGCAGCGGCGACCCCAACATGAACTTCCGGCTGCGCCTGATGATGGACAAGGCCCGCGCCGCCAACATGCCCGCGGACAACGTGGACCGCGCGGTCAAGAAGGGCCTGGGCATCGGAGGCGACGGCATCTCGTTCGAGGAGATCGTCTACGAGGGGTACGCGCCCGGCGGAGCCGCCATCATGGTCAAGGCGTTGACCGACAACCGCAACCGCACCGCCTCCAACATGCGCGCCGTGTTCTCGCGCGGCGGCGGCAACCTCGGCGAGGCCGGGTCTGTCGCCTGGATGTTCGAGAGCAAGTCCGTCGTCACCGTCGAGGAAGTGTCCGAGGAACAGGCGGAGGAGATTGCGCTCGCCGCCATCGACGCAGGCGCGGAGGACTTCAAGGTGGAGGACGGCGTCCTGGAGATTACCGGCGCGCCGAACGGGCTGGAGCCCATAGCCGCCGCCGTGAAGGAAGCCGGCGTCGAGCCCGCGCAGGCCACCGTGACCATGGTGCCCTCCAACACCGTCGAACTGGACAGCGGGCACGCCGGACAGACGCTGCGCCTGCTGGACAACATCGAGGACCTGGAGGACATCCAGCAGGTCTTCACCAACGCCAATTTCACCGACGAAGCGCTCGAGAAGTACAGCACCGCCTAGCCTGCCTCTGTATCCCCGCCGTACTTGGCTGCACGCTCCGGATTGAGAGTGTCCGGCTACCACTAGGCCTTACCAGGTAGCAGTATCTTGATAACAGTACTATAGAACCTATATGCTCGCGGTATCTTCCACCTGCCGGATGCTAATCTGCTGCATCTGTAGGCTGCCTAACGTCACTTGGTACCGCGCTTCTGCCTATCACTTCTTACCTGTGTCAGTTTGGTAGTACTGGCATGTGCGTGTGGTGACATCTCAGCCTCATCTGCAAATGGAATCCCTGAGCCACCTCCTACGCCTACTTCGCTTCCCACGTCCACTCCAACGCCTACGCCAACTCCAACAAGTACACCTGTACCAATTGCCACGCCTTCCTATTCCCCCATTCCTACACCGACCGTCACGCCTACTCCGACCCCGACTGTACTCCCCACGCCCACTCCCACTCCCGTCCCAACTCCCACCCCTACCATCATGCCGACGCCCACCCCAACGCCTACGCCTACGGCAACGCCTCGACCCCCGTTCGATGCAACTCCATCCGGACCATCGCCAACTCCCAGCCAAGGGCGCAGGTCGGATCCGACCTCCACGCCCACTCCCACGGCGACCCCGACACCAACGTCCACGCCTACGCCTACGCCTACCGCTACTCCTACGTCAACACCCACACCTACGCCTACCGCTACTCCCACACCTACGGCTACTCCGACGCCCACGCCTACGCCGACCCCCACGCCGACACCAACCCCGATGCCGATCGTGGAAGGGTCGAAGCATGGTGCTGGAGCGGGCGGACTCCATTCCTGCGCACTGGAGGCTGACGGCACGCCGGTCTGTTGGGGTGACGACGGAGCCGGTCAAGCATCGCCTCCTGCAGGCACGACACTGGCTACCCTGAGCGTCGGTTCAAGCCATAGCTGCGGCCTCAAAGCAGACGGCTCACCTATCTGCTGGGGAGAGGACGACAGCGGACAGGCCTCCCCTCCCTCTGGCAAGACGTTCGTCACCATCAGGATGGCTGCAACGCAATTGGTGCAGTTTCCTCCAGAGGGATGGCCAGTGTGATACTGACGTTGTTGACCCCATCAATCACGACCTCGTCCACCACCGTCCGCAGAGTCTCCCGCATCTGCTCAGGGCTCATTTCGTCCAGCCCCCCGTCAAACTTCCCCAGCCATTCCAGAACGCTCTCCTGTACAAAGCGCTTCTCAGCCCTAGCCACTTCCTGAGTTCGGTAGGACTCCACCCTTTCCCGCAGGCCCTCCAGCCGTTCAGTGATGAACTTCCGTTGCTTGTCGAGCTGCGCTTCCGTGATCTTCCCCGACACGAATAGCCGGATTGCCCGGTCCTCTTCCAACTGAACACCATTCAGCTCACGCTCCGCCCGGGCTATCTTCTCCTGCAAGTCGCCAGTGCCCTCGCCTACAGACTCGACGACGTCGAGAATGGGTGAAGGATCCTCGAGGACGTGTCGTACCTCACTCCACACGAGTTCTTCCAGACGCTCCGCCCGGATATACACCTTCTCTCTGCAACAATCCCCCTTGCCTACGCCGTTGCAGCGGTAGTAGCGCCGAGCGACTGCCGAACGGTAGCGGTATAGCTTGCCATTGCGCCTACTGGTGGCATACCAGTTCGAGACAGCTCCGAATCTACGCCCACACTCGGCGCACCGAATTAGGCGCTGCAACAGATAGAACTGTTTGGTGTTTCGTTTTGAAAGTGCGTACCGTTCCTTCTTCACCTGCTGCGCCAGGTTCCACGTCGCCTCATCGACCAAGGGGGGATAGGAGATGGATATCCACGTCTCCTGAGGCTGTTCGTACACCACCACTCCCTCTTCAGTGGCAATCTTCCTCTTCCGTCCGTAGGCCGAATAACCCTTGTAAGCCGTATGCCCCAAAAGGCGGTGCAAGTAGGACGTGTCCCATCGCCTGGCGAACTGTCTCGTCTGTACGCCCTCCTCCGTGAGTCGCCTGCTGATCGCACGAGCACCCATACCCTCGTAGACGTATTCGTGGAATATGCGTTGGACGATCTCTGCCTCAGCATCCAGCACTTCAGGCCTACCGTCTGCTCCTATGCGATATCCGTAGGGGACTCCTGAGGTTGGTATCCGTCCCAGTTTGGCCGCCCCACGCTTGCCCATCGACGAGCGCTCCCTGAGGTTATCCAGCTCTATCTTCCCGATCGCCGCCATGATCCCGAAGGTCTTCATGTCGATGGAGTCCATGACTGACTCAAGACGAATCTGATATGCCTCGATTACCTCCATGAGCGCAGCGGCAGGGTACAGGCCCCGGCTGAGGCGGTCAGACTTCCAGCAGATGATGGTGTCGAAGCGCCCCTGCCGTGCGTCCGTGAGCATGCGTTGGAACTCAGGCCGCTTCTTCGACCAACCCTTGCCGACTTCCTGATAGCGGGCGACGACGGTCAGGCCTCTGCGTTCGCAGTAGGACTCCATCTCCAGGACCTGCTCACCCAAGGAGGTCTTATCCTCCTCGGCCTGGCTCTTGTCCGATACGCGGGCATAGATGGCCGCGCGGTTTGCCCCTGCCTTCTCCTGGCCTGCTCCCTTCATCATTTCCCTCCTTATGCCTGTACCACAGAATTGAAGAGACCCGCCTCCCGGTAGGAGGCGGGTCTGCGGGTAGTACAATCCCTTCCGCATCACCTGTCCCATCAGGTGGCGCCGCGGCCCGGGGTGTTAGCGCACCGCCGGGCCAACCGCTGTCAGGCAGCGTACCGCGAACCGGGAGCGTCGTCAAAGGGTCTGAGTCATCTTGAAGCGCCGCCCTGGGACGGAATCACCTCCCGCGTACTTCATATGCATCCGTGGGCATTCTGCTATCGAGTGCCGATTGCGTGGCGTTCAGTCCTGACGACTCCTCCACTGTTACGACGCTGAGGCTGATAGCCATCTGCTAATCGTGGACAGAGGAGAACAGCGGCCCGTCGGGAGGAAGGCAACTCAGGCCATCGCTCTAGACTTCATCGGCGGGTGATGAGTCTGCCGTAGGAGACACCGGCCGGTCCTTCATGGCGCATTCCACGAAGAGAGCGTACAGGCGCTGCATCCGCTGCACGGCGTCATGGGTTGGCCTGCACTCGATGCGAACCACCTTGAGTTCGGGGCCCGCTCTGCGGCCTCGGTTCCTCTTGCATCGGTTCTGTTTCGTTCGATCCCTCATTCCGCTGCTGCCCTCTATGACCAAGGAGTGACTCCACACCGAGGCTCTCCAGCCTCTGTCAGCCCCTAGTCTGACATCCATCGGGAAATGCCTGTAACGCCTCCGGCGGGGATTCATACCTGAGCTCAGGCGACAAGAGTGACTACAGCAGCACGCTGCTATACTCGGGGCAGTCTTGCTGAATGCGGTGATTGAGAACGAGAACCCATAGGAGAACAGATTGGACTTCGTCGCCAATATCTATGGCCCAGGCAGGGATGTCATCCTCTTCAACCACGATCAATACTACCGCGTGGTGATCGACCACATGACCGTGCGGGTGTACCCCAACTGGGGAGGGGTGATGCCTCAGTGGCGAGTTGATTTCTGTCTATCCCTTGACGGCACCGGCAGTCTGAACCGCCTCAATCGAGCCTATTCACGAGGGTGGCGAGCATTCATGCCGTGGAGCGTGCCTCAGAAGCCAATCGTTAGTATCCTTATCGGGGAGGATCTAGCATACAGAACTAACCAACTTGCACTGTGCTTTGAGCGTGATGGAAAGTGGCCTGTCTTGAAAGGCTGGCTGCCGAGCGAGGACGTGGACCGTATTCGTGACGCCTTGGTGGATGCCCCTCGCGTGCTACACAGTAGACACTCCAGTCCCGGGCACCGACTGGAAGTAGCCTTAGACGAGATGCGCATGCAGCAGCCAGAAGCATTCGCCCGCTATCGGAGAAGCTTACGGCTGAGCAGATAGAGTCCTGCTCTACCCTGCCATCGGGAGTGCAAGGTCCACCATAAGCGTAGAAGACCGGTTGCGCCGTCTGGACGAGAGCATCAAGGCCCCTACTTGGGTGGAAGCGGGAATCCCATATGGTCGAGGCGATGATAACCAAAGACCGCTGGGAGTCCGGCTGGTGACACTCGTGGGACCATCGGGCAAAGCGTCCTAGGTTAGGATTGTCCCATCAGTTTGCTGATGGCCCCACACCTCGCACTTGGTGCAGCGGAAGAGTGGGCGCAGGTCACTCATTGAAGGAACACGGTCAACTACGGCATCAGTCATTGATACCCCTGCTACTCTAACCCACTCGTGCTGACAAGCGTCGCTAGTCATCCCGGTGCCTCCTCCGTGGTTGTTCCTCTCTAGATGACGTTCGGACCCAACCTGGGTCCCGTCAAGATGGGTTTTGATACTGAACCCCTAGGCTCCTGGATATGGCCCGCCCGGGCGTCCGCTATAATTCGGGGATGTTGACCCGCCCCCTCCTCTCTCTCCTGCTGTTGTTCGCGGCGCTCGCAGCGTGTGACCCCGCCCCCGCGGTACCCGAGGTTGTCCCGACCGACACGCCCGCCGCTCCTGCGCCGACCCCCACCGCTACCGTAACACCGGCGCCCGCTCCCACAGCCACGGCCGCACCGGCGACGCCGACCCCCGCACCCACGGCGTCACTCCCCGCTGCGCCCGGGACCTGGCGGGGACTCGTTGTCGCCGCGGAGCACCGCTGTGCGGACTACGACCCCGACGACTACCCGTACCGGCAGTCCGTCGAGCCGCGCATCGTCGCGGGCATGGGCGGCATCGTCTACGGCCCGTACACCGGAACGTGGTTCGACAGCACGTCCGAGACCGACATCGAGCACATCGTGGCACGCTCCGAGGCCCACGACAGCGGCCTCTGCGCGGTGGATGCCGCAACGAAGCGGCGGTTCTCCTCCGACCTCCTGAACCTGACGCTGGCCAGCCCCACGGTCAACCGCCATCAGAAGAGCGGCAAGGACGCAGCGGAATGGCTCCCTGGCCTGAACCGGTGCTGGTTCGCTAACCGTGTCGTGGAGGTGCGACAGGCATACTCCCTCACCGTCGACCGGCGCGAGCGCGACGTGCTGGAGGGCATCCTCTCGGGCTGCGCGTCGACCGGGATGGTGGTGCGGGAAGGCCGTCCTGCCCCAACGGCGACGCTGGTTCCCGCCACGGGAGGCGGACAGACGGGCGACGCCCTCCGGTTGTACGACGACAACGGGAACGGTCGCATCACCTGCGCCGAGGCGCGAGAGCACGGCATCGCTCCCGTCCGCCGCGGCCACCCCGCGTACCCGTTCATGGACGACCGCGACAACGACGGCGTGGTGTGCGAGTGATGGCCGCATTGAGGTAGCCCGTGGGATTCGTCATCGCTGGCCTGGCGCTGTTCGCCGGCGCCGCCCTCCTTGGCGGCGGCGGGTACACGTGGCTCGTCGCCTTCACGGGCGCGCTGGCCGTCGTTTACGGCGCATCCACCATGGTGCTGCGGAGCCGCCGCAGGTCGCGGAGCAGTTTCACTGAGCCGAAGCGGGCGCCCGATCAGGCCGAGGGCGAGCCCGGGGACGCGGCCTGAGGCAGCCGGTGAACGCCGGAGCGCGCTGCACGCCTGCCCCGAGCGATCGAGCGAGGGGCTCGCGCGCCTCCGATGCACAGGCTCTGGGCGGAGGGAAGGGGCTGGCCGAAGAGCCCGATGCCGGCGCGGATAAGTCTGCTCCGCTTGGCTGACCCGGCCGTCTATGGGGTGGATACTGGGGCTGGGATGGTCATCCCCATACATCCAGGATCAAGGGAGGTACACCATGGGAAAGGCAGAACAGGACAACCACGCGAACCAGATGAACCCGAACAACGATGCATATTGGGAGTCCCGAGGATGGGACGAGCGGCCCGAGGACTGGGAAGAGCGAGTCAGCGAAAGCGAGGAATCACCCAGCCCCAAGCGGTAGCGGACGACCCTGGCCCCGCAGGCCGGACAGTCGACGGCCTGCGGGGTACGCCGGGAGCGAACACCGTCATGCGAAAAGAAGAACGGCAGGCGTTGAGGCCTTGGTCGAGGCGAAAGGGTACTGGGATCTGCACACTCAGGCCGATGACAACCCACTGAGGCAGCGCATCCGCAACGTAGTAATGGTGAGGGCTGTAGCTCGCGGTCCCCGTAGCTCTACGACGACGAAGGAAGGCATCCACTGGCTTGTCGGTGCGTCGATGTGGGAATACTTCGATTCAGAGGCAGGCCTCCTGGGGCGGCTAAGCGAGGCGCTCGGACGTAACCCGCTGTCCTACTTCCGACACCAAGCTGAGAAAGCCAAGGTCGTCCAACGAGTTACCGATTACCTCGTAAATCAGGGGCTCGTGACCCCCAATGGGCAAGTCAACTGGCCTGCATTGGTCGCAAGTTTCCCCTAGGCAACAGCACTTGCTGCACTCTGACACGCTGGTAACTGCGCCCTGCTTGAGGTCAGCGGGCTCCGGGGGGGCTCCGAGGGGGTTCTCCCTCCCGCTAGGCGGGCCACTGCTCTCGCCACGGCCTCGGCTAAGCCAACCGGGACTGCGTTGCCAATCTGCACATACTTGGCGGACGTGGGGCCCATGAAGGGGTAACCATCAGGAAACTGCTGGACTCGCGCATACTCCGCCACACTCAGGGGTCTGGTTTCCAAGGGGTGGCAGAGGCTGGTTGCCTTCTGGATCGGGCTGGTCGGCAGCGTAGGGCAGGGTCCTTCGAAACTCAAGCGGCGCCAGAAACCCACGCGGCCGCCAGTAGACGAGTAGGCCCCTCCCATAACGGACCGCAAGTAGCCGTCAGAGTAATGGTCGCGAATGTACCGCCAGTTCTTGCCGGGAGGGATCTTGTCGAAGACAGAGGCCCTAGTGGGACTGTACCTAGACACCTCGAAGTCTGTCTGCACCAGCCCTCCAAGCGCATCCCCAAGTGTTCGCCACGCCGGTCGCCCTTGCGTGGGGCTCTTGGCATGGGTAGGTTGCAAGAGCTCGTCAAACTCTGGTGTCTGTCCGGCCTCGCACAGCTCATGATCCCGGCTTCCGATGAAGATGACCCTCTCGCGGACTTGAGGCACTCCATAGTCAGCAGCATTCACTAGCCCGTACGCAACCTGGTACCCCAGACCGTCTTGGATTGTCGGAAGAATCACTTGGGACAAGAGGCTGCCAAGCTGCTCATCGGGCCGTAGGGGCCTGTGGCCGTCGCCCCGGCGTGCTAACGGCCTATGCCTCAACGCGGCCGAGAGGACACCTCGCACGTTCTCTAGAACGAAGAACCTGGGCTCTAGCTCGCCGACGAGCTGTAGATAGCGCCCCAACAGACTTCCGCGTGGATCCACCACTGAACGGCGGTGCCCAGCCGTACTGAACGGTTGGCATGGCGGGCCACCGCTCAACAGGTCAAGAGCGCCCCTCTGGACGCCTGCGGCGGTCAGTAGGTCCTCCCCGGTCAGGTCATTGATGTCTTCGAACAACTCGAAGTCCGAAGGGCGGAAATGCTCCTTGCTGGCTTGCAGAGTCTCCCGGGCGTAACGGTTCTTCTCGACCATGACCATGGCTTCAAAGCCAGCACGGTCGAACCCGAGGTCGAGACCACCTGCGCCTGAGAACAGGGAGACATGCGAAAGAGAACCCATCAGAGCAGCCTCTTCTTGGCCCCGCGCCGAGGGTCGTAAGTCCCCCAGAACACGTCGAGCACTTCCTGGCGGATCAACCAAGTGTTGTGGACCTTATCGGCTGGAAGATCCCCTTGCCTACAGAGACGCTTGACCGTCTCTGGGTGAATCTTCAGACGATGGGCCGCCTCGTTGGCTGTGAGATAGTCTTCTAACGGCATCACTGGACGTGAGCTAGGGTTGGCGCACGGGATTGGTTCGCCGCCGGACAGGACTGCTTAGCCCACCCTCCGGCTGACGTAAGACCTCGTGCAGAGTACCTTGGGCCACCTTCACTCCTTCCTTTCGTGAGTATTGTAGTAACACAACAATACCTGTCAATACCCCGAGACCTCGGGCGCCCCGGTCCCAGTGTGCGGCAGACCCTGGGCCCGGGATCCAACGGGGTGCGGTGGCTCACTGGCGAGTCCCGGCGCTATCGCACCATTCCTCAATGGGACAACGCTCACACCGGGGGCGGTCGTACCTGCAGACCGCAGAACCCAGGTCGAGCAACGCGTAGTTGTGCAACACATACCCGTCGTCGGGTAAGAGGGCATCTGCCAAGGCCTGGACGTGGTCATCATTCAAATCCCCGGTCCCTGCCTTTGCAAACACGCGTCGTAGGATCCTCCTGACGTTGGTATCGCTGACGGCCACCGCCTTCCCTAACCCAAAGGTCAGCAGGGCCCGTGCGCTATATGGCCCTAGCGCTGGCACCGCGCTCAGTTCTTGGAGCGTGCAAGGCAACCTACCTCCATATTCAGCTAGGAGATAGGCGGTCATAGACTTGATGGACTTGGCACGTTGGGTCTGGAGGCCAACAGGAGCCAGGGCCTCTTCAAGGTCTCCGACAGTGGCATGTGACAGACTCTCCAGGCTGGGGAACCTAGCCAGGAAGGCTGGGTACGCCTTGGCGGCGGCGGTAGCCGTTGTCCGCTTGAGCAATAGCTCTGCAACTAGGATCCGATACAGAGATTGCCCGGGCTCTCTCCACGGGAAGTTCCGATAGTTGGCTGCACCCCAGTCCCTCAGTCCGACCACGAGTTGATGCTTCCGCTGATAGACTGAACGGAATGGAAGGCTTCGGTTGTGTCCTCGACGCTTGCTCCCTGCCATAGTGGCGCACTCCAGCCTCCCGTACTCAGTCCATCCTCACATGGTTGCCGGGGGAGGGCAATGCCGCTCAGTGACGTCGACTTGGATCAAGTAGTGCTGGAGTGGAACTCACGTGTCACGCGAGTCCTGCGGGCAATAGATGTCGTGTCTCTACTTCGCAGGAAGAACCTCGCCATGTACATGGCCCTCGGCTTTACGCAGCCGGGGCCCCTCGCCGATCGTCTGGTGAACTACTACATAGCTTCGAGCCTTGAGAACACAATGGGAGACCTCTATGAACTCATCTTGTCTCTGCTTGGCCCCGTCAAGGTTTCTAAGGAACAAAGGCAAATGAATGGGTACAAGGGGGTAGATTTCATCCAGATTACGCCTGCAGAGGTCAGACTAGTCGACTTGGCATCGGGCTCAAGCACCAAGAATGGAGGGGCACGCAGCAAGAGTCGCCGGGACCTATCAGATGCGGCGGCATACTGGAAACACTATGAAAAGAACCGGCAACAAGGTGACTCAACAGCAGTTCAGAGAGAAGTGCTCCAAGTATGGGCAGTTGCCAGGGGATCCGCGGACAAGTCTCAGCCTGACCAGATACTGCGGCTGCGTGGAGATGCAATGTGGGAGTACTTTGGTGCAGGCAGCAACTGCCTAGCGCGCATAGGAGAGGCGCTCTCTCGAAATCCAATCACTGGTGACGAATTCCAAGTGGCCGTTGACGGAGCAGTCTTGGACCTAGCCTCTTACCTCCGGGGGAAGGGCTTTCTCTGTCTTGACGGCACGGTAGCCTGGTCGGCATTGCTTGCTGTCTTTCCCTAGTGCCCATGCCATCCGACCTCGGCGTCAACTCGCGAAGCCATTAATCTTCTACATGCGCCTGGGGAGCAGGCGGTAGCAGCCTGGGGATTCCTCCAAGAACCAGTCAGGGTTATGGGCCAGCGTAGCTAGTACAGCCCTCTCAGAAAGGAACAGGCCATCCTCACCACTTATGACTATGGCGGCTAGCAGTTCCCAATGCATGGCGATCTTGTGTCGGCGGAGAATTCTTGCGACCGCATCCATCCGCCGTTCCCTGAGCTGCTCGGCGGCAGCATGCCTCGAGCTATAGTATTCGAGCAAGCCCCTGAGATCCCTATCGGAGCTCACTGGACAAGAGAGCGTTGACCCCCAAGGACAGTCTTCACATTCATACTCCTCCATACAAGTAGGCAACTCTCCGGCATGTGCTCGTGCAAACAGGAATCGCAAGTGGGATTCCATCCCGTCTTCGTCCGATATCCACTCTGGGTTGTACGTCATCGCCCTATGTAGAAGACATCAAGAGCCCTGCGCAGCCGCCACAGCCATAGAGACCAAATGGTCTTCATCAGCTTGCATTTCCACTCCCCTCTGTCAAACGCCACGAACATTAGGCCAGTAAACGGAGGAATCGCCAAGGTCTTTAGGCCACCCCTGGGCACCGAATCCGAGAGCATAGCCGCACTTCATAGCGAGGAGCGGTGATGGCTTACAGGGAGGTGTCCAGAGTGGACATAGAGGAAGTTATCCGGCGGTGGCAGAGGGGGAACAGCCAGCGGCACATAGCGTCGGGGACCGGGCTGTCGCGAGAGACGGTTCGCAAGTATGTGGACGCGGCCCTGGAGGCTGGCGTATGCGAGAGCGGTCCAGCCCCCACGGAGGAGCAGCTCAGCCGTCTGGCGGCGATGGGGCGTTCCGGCCCTCGGAGTTCGCCGCGACCGGTCGACGGCCAACTGGTTCCCTGGGCTGAGCAGATATACCAGTGGCTCACGGTGGACCGTCTTCAGCTGACGCGTATCCTCGAGTTGCTGGAGGAACGGGGCTGCCGAGTCTCCTACACGACGCTGAGGCGCTTCATCCAACGGCGCAACTGGCAGCGACGCAGTCGGGCGACCGTTCGCATGGAGTCCACCGCGCCGGGAGAAGTGGCAGAACTGGACTTCGGACGGTTGGGACGGCTGCCCGATCCGGAGACCGGCCGCAACCGGACGGTGTGGGCGCTGATCGTGGTGCTGTCCCACTCTCGGCACAGCTTCGTCTGGCCGACCTACGGTCAGAAGCTGGAGGACGTGATCGCGGGGCTGGAAGCGGCGTGGGCCTTCTTCGACGGCGTTCCCCGCTACCTGGTCATCGACAACTTTCCTGCCGCGGTGGCGGGTGCCGACGCGCTCAATCCCCGGCTGACGCGCGGATTCCTGGAGTATGCCCAGCACCGGGGTTTCATCTGCGACCCGGCGCGAGTGCGCCACCCCAAGGACAAGCCCCGAGTGGAACGCGGGGTCCAATACGTGCGGGAGCGGTTCTTCAAGGGCGGCAGTTTCAGGGACCTGACCCACGTGCGGGATGAGGCTGCGCGCTGGTGTCGTGACGTCGCCGGACATCGGGTGCACGGCACCACCCGACGGCAGCCGCTGGCGGTCTTCAAGGCGGAGGAGCGCGATGCCCTGCTCGCGTGGGACGGTGTGCCCTACGAGATTACCGATTGGCGCACAGCCAAGGTGCATCCCGACCACCACGTGTCCTGCCAGTATGCCCTCTATTCGGTGCCGACGACCCTCTGCCCCCCGGGCCAGCAGGTGGAGATCGGGCTGGGCAACAAGCTGGTGCGCATCTATCACCGGGGCAGGCTGATCAAGGTCCACCCGCGGCAGCCCCGCGGTGGTCGTGCCACCGACCACGCCGACTATCCCGCTGAACTGACCCCCTACACGCTCCGAGCTCCGGACTGGATCAAACGCGGCGCGGCCGAGCACGGTTCCGCAGTGGCTGAACTCGCCGAGCGTCTCTTCGACGGCCCATGGCCGTGGGCGAAGATACGCCAGGGCCACAAGCTGCTGCGCCTCGGCCAGCGCTACACGTCCCAGCGCCTCGACGACGCCTGCCGCAAGGCCCTGGCCGTCGACCTCATCGACGTGCGCCGCGTCGAGCGCATCCTGGTGGAGGCCCTGGAGCAGGCCGAGGTGCAGGAGCACCCACAGCCGTTGCCTCCGGGGCGCTTCACCCGCCCCGGCAGCGTCTTCGCCTTCAGCAATCACTCAACAACGGGAGGTCAATCATGACCCGCAATGCCGAACTCTCTCCGCTGCTCAAGCGGCTCAAGCTCAGCGCGATGCTGGACACCCTGCCTGAACGCATCGCCCTCGCCCGCAGGGAGCAGCTCGACTACGCATCGTTCCTCGAGATCATCCTCGCTGACGAGGTCAACCGCCGCGAGCACCGGCGCATCGACCTCCGGCTCCGCAGCGCCGGCTTCGAGGAGACCTGCAGGCTCGAAGACTTCGACTGGACAGCGTCCGTCACTCTGGACCGCCGTCTGCTGGACGCCGTGTTCTCCCTGGAGTTCCTCATCAAGCACGAGCACGTCCTGCTGCTCGGCCCTGCTGGCGTCGGCAAGAGCTTCCTCGCACAGGCCCTCGGCTATGCCGCCATCCGCTCCGGCTACACCGTGCGCTTCATCCACGCCGACGACTTCTTCCGCACCATGACCCAGGCAAGGGTCGACAACTCCCTCGACCGGGCATTCCGCTCCTTCCTCTCCCCCGACCTGCTCATCCTCGACGACCTCGGGCTCCACCGCCTCACCGCGCAGCAGTCCGCCGACCTCTACCAGTTGATCATCAGCAGACACCGCGTCTCCAGCTTCATCATCACCTCCAACCGCGCCGTCGAGGAATGGCTCAGCCTCTTCGAGGACCCCATCCTCGGCAACAGCGCCCTCGACCGCCTCGCCAACGCCAGCTACCAGATCGTCATCGAAGGCCAGAGCTACCGCGAACGGCTCTCGCCGCACCGTGCCATCTCGGCGCCGAAGGGAGTGTTTGACCCGCCAACCGCGACCTGATACAAGTCCTAGTCAGCCGTGCTCAGGGTGGCCTAATGACTGTGGCGACGACTGGCCTAATGACCTTGGCGATTGACAGCACTGAGGCCACCTTGGCGCCGGCGTACTCGATGTGGTCCTTGTTGATGTCCTGCTTCACCTCGAACGCGGCGTAGAGGCTCTCTGCAGCGAAGTAGCGGATTCCGCCGGTCTCGAAGAGCACGGGGGTGTACTGGTTATCCACAAGGAGGACATCTATCTGTTCGCTGACATTTCCGTCCACATCCACCGCGCAACCGCTGGCGACTTGGTAGCGGGCTGGCAGATAACTGCGCAACAGCCGTCGCCAATTCTCTTCGGTCGCTGCGCCCTTCTCACCCGGGTGCGCAATCAGGCTACGCCCACCTAGCAGCATGACCTGCAGTTCCATCTGCTTGGCGCGGAATGTCTCCGCTATGTCGAGCATGTTCCACCTCGTTCAATTCCGGACGCTACACCGAACTCCGCAGTTGGACCAAACCCCCGGCATGGAACACCCAGACCCCAGGCTGCCAAGTGATTACGCGTCCGACCACGACCAATATCGGATGGGGGCAGGAATACGCCGAGTCATCGCTGATCGCGGCCATCTGTCGTCTGTCTTGGGGGGAGGGAAGCCCTGCTCCCTTCGGGTGGGAGTGCCACTCTCCCAGGTAATGCTGATGGACGGCCCAGAGTTGCCTCAGCAGCTCGGCCAGCCCTGTTTGGCTTCGCACGAACCTCGTGGACGTTGCCTCTGATCCCTCGGGCGGGCCCACTGCTCCGCTGACTCGCGCCAGGGCCCCATCGTCAGAATAGGTCCCTACGAGTATGCCACCGGTTTCAACGTGCCCTGCCTCTTCACAAGCGGAGAGCATGGAGGCGAGGGCATCTTCGTCGAGTTCGATCTGGTAGGGAACAGCATCGTCCCGGAACAGTGGGCTCATGGGGTCAAGACCTGCCTGGACACTCCCTCGAAGCCGTCAGCTTCGGTCCATCTGTACATCGCGCCCTGAACGCCGTCGGGGCCTCGTTCAATCAGACGCTCCAGCTCCTTGACCCCAGCTGCGGCCATCATCCAGGCATCGTCGGTCCGGCCCGGGAATACCGGGTGCCAGCACCCTGGGCCCTCGCGGAGGAGGCCCTCAGTCTCGTGGTTCGCCAAGTCTTTCTGTACCAGCGGAGCCAGCAACCCGGTTACAGCGCTCCTGGTGAACTCCCGTGCGGGAGCACCCACGATGTACAGCCTGTGGAGGTGCCAGCCGAAGGACATCGATACGACATACGCATCCTCAACCCACCCGTACGCCTCGATCCCGGAGAGAACATCGTCCTTGGCCGTACAGTCCAGAATGAGATTACAGGTGGAGATGCTGGCCTGCTGTTCGGGCGTAAGCTCCGGGAATTCGGCATCCACGGAGTCTACCCTGACGTGGGCGGACGCCATCGTAAGGCGGGCAGCCAGCGAGGCGGCCTTGGAAGCGTGCTCGTCCCCCATGGTGAGCGTGTGCCTCGACAGGTTCCCGTGCTCAAACGTATCGCTGTCGCATATCACCATACGCCGCGCGCCACCACGGACGAGCATCTCGGAGACAGCAGATCCCAAGGCTCCCGCTCCGATGAGCAGTATCTTCTTGGCGAGAAGCCGTTCGGCAAAGCGGCCCCGGGCGTGTGCGTTGGCCTCGCTCCAATTGTCTGAGGCAACCCACTCGATTCTATTGTCAGGAGCGAACGTGGTTCGCCTGTCGGTCTCGCGCCACCCGACATCTTTCGCTCGGAACCCCGCCCGGGGACTCCGGGCCAGAGGCGGCACCCGCATGGCCTGCCAGTGCAGTTGCATCGGAGGACCGTCTATCGCATCAGGGATGGGGAACCCGAGGAGCAGCAGGTGAGGGCGCCCGTCCCGGATCCGGTGGCAGAGGGGCAGCACGAGGTCGTCGAAAGAATCACCCTGGGCCCTCAGCGCTCGGCGCAACTCGCCGAACGTCGCCGGGCGCCTGCCAAGGACCGATGACTGGCTCGGACTGCAGCAGCAGCCACAGGGCTGTTTCGGCTTCACCCGGGCCCATCGACGGGACGGCCGCTCCCCAGGACACTCTCTTGAGCTCTTGCTTCCGTTTCGACAAGAACCGTCTGACAACGCGCGTGTCGCGCAACGGACGCCTGAACCGGACCACTTCGGCAATCCCGACTCGATGACCACCGTCGAACAGAGTGTTCAGCGTCGAACTGTCCTCTGCGAAGGCGAAGGGGGCGTCCTCGCCCAATGGGAAGTCCGGTATCTCGTATGGGTCTCCGGGCAGGCGCAACTCATCGGCCGAGGCGCATTCCAGCCATGCCAGTGCTCGCTCCACGTGCCAACTCAGACGCGCTTCAGCAGTGTCCGGTTCGTCGCTCCGCGCAAGCCTGCCGAGCACTCTGCCCGGAGTCGTCACGCAGATCTCGCCCCTCCTCCACGGCCTGTCTCCTATCGGTGCCGCGTTGTAGCGCTGGTGTGGAAACGTCTCGGTGATGCCCCCATCTGCGGCGGGAAAAATCTTGATGCTCCCTGCCGGGTAGGAGTCTGCAACCAGGACGCTCCAATCCGTCGTGCCCGGGATTGGGCCATTCCCCACGTTACAGATCGTCAGGCTGCAGCGCAGGAGCCACCGGCCTACGTCACTGCGCCAGGCCAGATCGTCCAGCAGACGGTACCCTGATATCCCGTCGAGTGCCCGTCGGCCAACGATAAGCGCTTCTGGGGCCCTGTGACCAATCATCTCAGGCGAATCTGCCCTCCTTCGGCACGGCGGAACGGGTGGGACGGGAGAGAGCCTCTTGAGGGGTCTTCCCTGCGTTGCTGCCGCCCCCGTCAGGAGCCTTGGGGAAGACATCCCCGAAGATCCCGGCCCACTCTTCGGCGCTGGCGCTGGGGTCGGGGTCATCCAGAGCCACCCGGGCCTGGTACGCACAGGTGCCGACCGACTTGTGGAAGGCCCGGAATGACTCGGGGCCTATCCGTTTGAAGACGTTGTTGGTGGGGATGCCGGCGTCTGAAATGAATGGGGTCCTTCCGAGTTGCACCTCGACGGCGTAGGCGTCGCGGATTCCCTCCAGCGTTTCCGTGACCCCACGGGCCACACTCTCGATCCCGTCCGGGCAATGCAGCCCCACCAGCCGTTCGATGAGGTAACCCTTGGGGGTTCCTCTCTCGCCGGAGTTCTCCTGGGCCCACCACCATTTGATGGCCTTGACGACGTTGACGTAGTGCCCGTTGGTCGCCCTGTTCTTGTCGTGGGTCCACTCGATCTGGGCTATGGGGTGTGTCTCCTCCCACCGGTTGGCATCTCGGTCGGGGATGAGCAGCGTTTCGCTCTTCCAGTCCTGTCCACCCGCCTGGCCCTCACGGAGCATCCAAGAGGGGCTGGCCTCCACGGTGAACGCTGAACCGAAGGACTCCGACGTCAGGATGCCCTTGAGAACTTCCGACGGGGCCGCCGTGACAACGAGGTCGAGGTTGACCGGTCCGTGCGTTATGCCGATCGAACGGCCCTGACGCTGGTAGTTCCCCCTGTAGTCCGGATGCTTGTCCAAGACCCTGCAGAAGATTTCCTGTACCTCTGCGGGTGTCCGGGTGTCCGGGTCGAGGTTGGTCACCACGACTACGTCTACGTCGGGCTTGGAGTCCTCCTTCGGGCGGATCAAGGTGCTCCTGCGATAGCTTCCCTGGAGAAACGTGGTGACAATGATGTCCTTCAGGTCGGGATCCTCCAAGAGGAACTCCCGCAACTCCGTGTGAGCACGGGCGCACTCGTCAAGGAGTTCCTGCGAGGGTCGAATCTCGGAGAGCATGTCGTTGAAGTAGCTGGGTAGGTCCATCGTGCGCCTCTCCTCCCCTGTATGGGCATATGGCGGTCTACACCCGCTTCGACGATGCCTTGACAGGTCCCCGGTCGATGCCTAGTATCACTGCCAAGACGTTGTTTCACGGATGTGCGCACCTAATCTACGGGGCGGAGTGTTTCATTGTCAAGACGTGGTTGCAAGGTCATAACGGGAGGTGGGCGTGGCTAAGGTCACTCTCCAGAACTTGGGAACCATCGTCCGTGAGAAGAGAGGCCACCGGGGGCTCCGGGCAGTAGCTGCGGATATAGGCACCAGCGCGCCGACCCTGTCCAGGATTGAAGCCGGGAAGATGCCGGACATACAGACCTTTGGGAAGCTGTGTCGCTGGCTGGAGGTTGACCCCGGTGCCCTTCTCGGAGTCTCCGCGCATATGCCGGAAACCCCGGATCAAGGCATGGTCGTGGCCCATCTCAAGGCGAATCGTGAGATAGCCCCGGCAACCGCATCGGCCTTGGCTCACGCAATCATCAGGGCACAACGGATGCTTGCGGATCAGCCGGGGGACGAGGGCAGGCATGGAGCGCGGCTTTAAGTCCCGCTGCGAGGAGATGGCGCACTCACTGCGCCTCGAACTCGACCTAGACCCCACCGCCCCGCTCAGCCCAGACCAACTGGCTTCTTTCCTAGACGTGTCCATCTGGTCTGTCATGGAGCTCGACCTGCCACCGGAGGACATCTGCCAACTCGTCGATGAAGATCCCGATGCCTGGTCCGCGATCACCGTTTCCACGTCAAGACGCGAGGCCATCATCGTCAACCCGAGACACCGTGGCGGGCGGTACTCGAGCGACGTGATGCACGAACTGGCGCACTTGCTCTTGGGACACCAACCCAGCACGGTGTTCTTTGCCGGGAGTGAGGAGTTGGCACTGCGAGGATATGACTCCGCTGCCGAGGAAGAGGCGAACTGGCTTGCTGGAGCGCTGCTGCTGCCGAGAGAAGCACTCGTTTGGGCCCAGCGACGACGGGTTACAGACGCCGATATCTGCGAGCGCTACGGCGTGAGCAACCAGATGTTGAGCTTCCGCAGACGCGTAACCGCAGTGGACCGTCAGTTCCGGAAAAGGCGCTCGGCGCCTGCCTAGATGTAGTTCCCAAGGACGTTGTTTACAGCCGGGAGGCGGGAGTAGCCCCGCGGATGCCGCTGTGTGGACGCCGGTGATTGTAATACGCAAGAAACCAAGGCAGTGCATCGAGCCGGTCGATGCCATGTCGGTGAACCGCTCAACGCTAGCCGACTCAGCCGGAGCGGCGTCCGGTTGCCGTGTGAATGCCAGGACCCGCATTCCCGCCGCGAGGGCGGCCCGTATTCCAGGCCCGCTGTCCTCGATGACGGCAGACTCGGAGGGTGCAAACCCCATAGTCCGGGCAGCGTGGAGGAACACATCGGGATAGGGCTTAGGCCAAGCCCAATGAGCGGCGCCAAACAGCCTTCCTTCGAATAAATCGTGCAGACCGGGTGAGTCGAAGCCGATGCTCTATCGCATCCCGAGAACCGCTCGACGCCACACAGGTAGCGATTCCCGATGCAACGACAGAGCGCACGGCGTCGGCCACTCCGCGAACTGCTTGGAGTTCGCACTCCATGACGTTCCACGCCTCACGGTTGACTGCATCAGAGAAGTCAGCCGGCAGTGACACGCCCCAGCGCGTTCTTACAGCTTCCGCCACAAGGCTGTTCGCAACCCCGTGGAAAGGCCATGACTCATCCGAAAGAAATCGGAGGCCTTAGTCCGCGAGAGCGCGCCTGAGCACACTCTCAATCAGCGGTACGCTGTCGACCAACACTCCATCGCAATCGAAGATCACGAGACTGGGGGTAGTTGGGGTTGGCGGCCAGCTACCATCGGTGGCAAGTGCATTCCACAGCCCTGTCCTTGCTACCCAGCGGACCTCACCGTCAACAAATAGCACGCACAAGCCACGCTCTTGCCCTCGCCCCACCTAGCTGGCCTCGAACCCTTATGGCGCGTCGCCAACCGTCCGCTCGCCTAGAGCGCTCGGTCAACTGCCCACGAGTACCGGTACGTTTTGTAGCTATTGCGTTTCACCCATGAGCGCCGGGTTCATCCATACCTGTGCACTGGAGAGGGATGGCACACCGGTCTGCTGGGGTGACGACGAGAAAGGACAGTCGTCGCCTCCCGCAGGTTCGGCATTCACCGCGATCAGCGCAGGGGAAGCCCACACTTGCGCCCTTACCGCCACGGGCACCGCCGTCTGTTGGGGCGGCGTGGATAACGACCATGGTCAGGTTTCGCCACCCGCGGACACCACGTTCACGGCAATCAGCGCTGGCTACCTCCATACGTGCGGCATCAAGACGGACGGCTCCATCGCGTGCTGGGGGTTGGACAACAAGAATCAGGTGTCCGGCGTTCCCACGGGCCAGACGTTCGCGTCGCTCTCAGGCGGGCGGCGGCATAGCTGCGCCCTGACTCCCGAAGGCACGCCAGTGTGCTGGGGTGAGGATGACGAAGGCCAGTCCACACCGCCCGCTGGTTCGACGTTCTTGGAGATCAGCGCGGGAGAGAAGCACACCTGCGCGATTCAAGAGGACGGTACGCCCACCTGCTGGGGCGGCGACGCCTCGGGACAATCGTCGCCATCCTCCACGGATCCGACGCCTACTCCCACGCCTACACCTACACCAACGCCAACTCCAACTCCCACGCGGACCCCAACACCTACGCCCACACCCACGCCCACGCCTACCCCAACACCTACGCCTACCCCTACGCCTACCCCTACGCCTACCCCTACGCCTACCCCTACGCCTACCCCTACACCGACTCCTACTCCCACACCTACCCCTACACCGACTCCTACTCCCACACCTACCCCTACACCGACTCCTACTCCCACACCTACGCCGACGCCAACTCCGACACCGACTCCAACACCAACGCCAACAGCGACGCCGGAACCAACACCTGATCCCGAACCAACGTCCCAGCAAACCATAGGAGCAGGCGGTCTGCATTCGTGCATGCTCGATTCAGACGGCACACCTGTGTGCTGGGGTGACGACAGTACCGGTCAATCCTCGCCTCCAGCAGACACCACGTTGACCACCCTGAGCGTCGGCGGGAGTCATAACTGTGGGCTCGACGCCGACGGCTCAGCCATCTGTTGGGGTGAGGATGACTACGACCAGGCTTCCCCTCCCGCCAACAAGACGTTCATCAGCATCAGTGCCGGATTCATCCACACGTGCGCGCTCGAGAGTGACGGCACACCGGTTTGCTGGGGCGACGATGAGAAGGACCAATCGTCACCGCCGGCTGACTCCACATTTGCGGCGATAAGCGCCGGGGAGGCGCACACATGCGCCCTTACTTCCACGGGCGCCGCCGTCTGCTGGGGAGGCGTGGACAACGACTATGGCCAGCTCTCGCCGCCTGCAGACACCACATTCACGGCGATCAGCGCAGGCTACCTGCACACCTGCGGCATCAAGACGGACGGCTCCATAGCCTGCTGGGGGCTGAACAACAAGAACCAGGTGTCCGCCGTTCCCACGGGCCAGACATTCGTGTCGCTCTCATGCGGAAGACGGCACTCCTGTGCACTGACGTCCGACGGTTCGTCCGTCTGCTGGGGAGAGGACGACGAAGGTCAATCCACGCCTCCTGCTGATTCGACGTTCGTGCAGATAAGCGCGGGCCAGAAGCACACGTGCGCGCTGCAAGAGGACGGCACGCCGGATTGCTGGGGCAGCAACGGGGAGGGGCGCTCGTCGCCGCCGGAGGACGAGGGGTGAGGAGCAGCCGGTTTACTCGTGGAACCGGGCTCCCGGTTTCCCAATCCACCGTTTGACTCGAAAAGGTGAGGGGAGCATGATTCCAGCATCAGTGGCACGCGCGGGGAGGTAGCCATGGACTTGGATCACACGGTCATCCCGGTTAAGGACAAGGAAGAGGCGAGCATGCTCATGGCGCGCGTGATGGGTTGGGAGTTTCTGGGCGTTCGCGGCTCTCAAGGACACGTTCGAGTGAACGACACACTGGTGATGCGGTTCGACGACAAGGAGTCGGGCAGAGAGCCCAAGAGCCATCACTTCGCGTTTTGCGTCGAGGCCGAAGAGTTCGACAGGATCTTGGAGGGCATCATCGCTGAGGGTCTGAAGTACGGCACGAGCGCCCGTGACATGAACATGCAGACGAACGAGTTGAACGGTGGTCGCCGCACCTTTTTCATCGATCCCAACGGGCACAGCTTCGAGCTGATGACTGCAGCGTCGCCGCCAGGTCTGGACTGACGGGTACGTCGGTCCGATAGGGAAGACTTCACGGGACCAGTCGTGCGCGCTGGAGACAGGGAAGGTAGCCGCTGCGACGCGATGCTTGTCGCCCGCGGCAGCAGCCTGCTATCAACCCAATGGAACCCAGCGCGTCTCTGCTCGCCACTTCCACAGATGCGAATGTCACTCGTATGCGTACCGTCATAGTCGATACGGACCCGGGCACCGACGACGCCCTCGCGCTCATGATGGCGTTGAACTCTCCCGCTCTGAAGGTCGAAGGCATCACCACGGTCGGCGGAAATGCCAGTCTGGCGGAAACGACCGACAACACGCTCAGGCTCGTTGAACACCTCGACGGGATGCAGAGCGCAATACCGGTGGCCGTCGGCGCCGAGCAGCCGTTGCGCGGCTCGTTCACCCATGCGTACCACGTTCACGGGGCGGGCGGGCTCGGCGTTCGGTTGCCTGCCCCCACGCTGAAGCCGCATGCGATGAGCGCGGTCGAGTTCATACGCGACCGCGCCCTTCAGGCCATGCAGCCACTGACCGTCATCGCGCTCGGCCCGCTGACCAACGTTGCCACTGCGCTGGACAGTCGCCCGGACCTCGTGGATGCGCTCGCAGAGATAGTCGTCATGGGCGGAGCGTTCGAGGCGCCGGGCAACATTACTCCGCACACCGAGTTCAACATCCACGAAGACCCTGAAGCCGCTAACGCCGTCTTCGCTTCGGGTGTACCTATGACCGTCGTCGGCCTCGACGTCACTCGGCAGACGTCCATGCATCGGTGGAACGGCCCCGAGTGGTTCGAAGGCACGTCCAGATCTGCCCTGCTGGGCAACCGCATCCTGGCGAACCGGTTCCAGGAACGGGGCGACCTGCAGGAGTTCTACCTGCACGACCCGCTGGCCGTGGCGGCGACGATCGACCCGGACATCCTGTCGTGCCGCCCGGCGCAGGTCTCTGTCGTGACGGACGCCGACGAGCGAGGACGGACTGTCGCGAGATACGGAGACGGGACGGTCAGGGTAGCGGTCGGAGTAGATGTCGAACGAGCCGTGGAGATGGTACGAAGCCTCGTCGCCGGGGGCCGGGCATAGCGCAGGCTTGAGGACTGTCACCGCAGCGCGGGCTACAATGGCGCCAATCCGGCTCAGGCGAGAGGAGAAGCAATGGCAACCATCGCAGGCAGGTTTGGTATGTCGCATGGCCCTCAGCTCTACGTGCCTCCAGAACTGTGGCCCAACATCCTCCGCCGTGACGACATGGGCGCCGAGAAACCGGGGATGCGTGAGCAGACCTCGGAGGCCATGATGCAGCGTCGATACGACGCGTGCATGAAAGCGATGGACACCATCAGCGCCAGAGTCGACGAGGTCGCGCCCGACACGATCGTGCTCATCGGAGACGACCAGCGGGAGAACCTGCTCGCGGACAACACGCCGCCATTCCTCGTTTATATCGGCGATGAGGCGGACGCGAGCACCCGGGTTTCGCACTACCGCCTCGGCGACAAGTTCACCGACACGGTCACGAGGTACCAGGTCGACGTCCCGCTTGCCAGGTGGACCATCGAGTCACTGCTCGATTCCGGGTTCGACCCCGCATGGTCGACCGCCACCCGGCATGAGCAGGGACTCGGCCACGCGTTCGGCCGTCCGCTCCACACCACGAACGACGACGCCCGCTACCGCATCGTTCCGGTCATGGTCAACACGTACTACCCGCCCACGAGTTCGCCGCGCCGGTGCGTGGACTTCGGACGCGCGCTTGCGAAGGCCATCGAGTCGTTCGACGAGTCCCGGCGGGTCGTGGTCATCGCGTCCGGCGGGCTCTCCCACATGATGATCGACGAGCAGATCGACCGGGAGTACCTCGAAGCGGTGGAAGCGCACGACATCGATTACATGGCGGCGATGGACCCCGACGTGCTGGTCGGCGGAACGTCCGAGATCAGAAACTGGATCATCGCCGCAGCCACGAGCGACAGCGCCGGACGGGTCATCGACTACCAGCCCTGCTATCGGAACCTGGCCGGGGTGGGCTGCGCGATGGCCTTCGCCGAGTGGGAGTGACCGACCTCTGGGCCATCCCCTTATGCACCAAGGAGGGAAGCATGGCGACCCAGCAGCAGGATGCACCGGCACTGACGAACGAAGGAGCGACTTCGTTCCCCACCATCGACGCTGACGCCCATGTCATCGAAACCGAGCGCACATGGGAGTACATGGACGCCTCCGACGAGAGATACCGCCCGGTGCTCGTCGCCCCTATCCATGGCAGTGCGGAACGCCCGCGGTGGCTCGTAGACGGGCAGGTACGCGGATTCGGTTCCCCCACTCGGCAGCCGGGCCAGATGGAGGAGCGGGAAAAGACCTCCGGGCGAACGATTCTGACGCCTGAAGAGTCCGCGCAGATGGCCGACGTGGACGCACGGCTGCACCACATGGACGAGGTTGGCGTCGACATCCAGGTGCTGCATACGTCGTTCTTCATCAGACGGGTCGCGGACCGGCCCGAGGTCGAGGTCGCCTTGACGCGCAGCTACAACCGCTGGCTGGCGGACGTGACGCGGCAGAGCAACGGCCGCCTTCGGTGGACCGCTGTCCTTCCTTTCATGGCGATCGACGAGGCCATCGTGGAGCTCGAATGGTCCGTCGCCCATGGGTCATGCGGCGTCTTCATGCGTCCGGTTGAAGCGCAGGGCATCGTCACGGAGCCCTACTTCTATCCGGTATACCAGGCAGCTGAACGGCTCAACGTGCCGATCGTGCTCCACGTCGGCAACGCCAACGAAGAGATCAACAGCGTCCTTGGGCGCGCTCCCGGCGAGTCGGCTTTCACATCGTTCAAACTGATGCTGGTCGCGTGCGCCCACGCCCTGATATTCAGTGAGGTCCCGTCGCTGTTCCCAGGACTCCGATGGGCTTTCCTGGAGTCCGGGGCGGGCTGGACACCCCACGTGGTCACGGACCTGCGCCAGCGCGTACGGGGCCCGAAAGAAGGCGCAGGCAAGGAGTTGAGCCCGACGGTGTTCGCGGACAATCGCATGTACATGATGTACGAGGTCTATGAGGACCTGCCACACATCATCGAGTACACGGGCGAGGACAACCTCGTGGTCGGCACGGACTACGGGCACACGGGCCAATCAACGCAGATCGACGCCATGCGCAAGATGGCCAAGCGCGGCGACGTGGACCCGCGCGTCGTGGACAGAATGCTCCGCCACAACCCCGCCTCGCTCTATGGCCTGCACGAGCCTCTTACCTAAGCCGTAGAGAACGTCGGCTCCTACTGCCTCTGTGGAAGGGCGCCATGCATCGGATTGCCCAGTGGTATGCTGCAGGTGACTCATTGCTGGGACTCTGAAGAGGTGACCTTCCGATGTCCTATTCCCCAACGGCTCCCCGCCTGCGCATCGACGTCAACGACCCCACGAACCAGCCACTTTCCGAATCATCCCGATTCGCTGAGAGGGCCGAGCAACTGGGCTTTGCCGGAGTGGGGATGCCCGACCATCCACACACCGGCAGGGACGTGTTCGTGCGACTCGCGCTCGCAGCCCAGCGCACAACTCGGGTGGCGCTATTCCCGTCGGTCACAAACCCGGTGTCGCGCGCGCCCAAGATGCTCGCGACTCTGGGCGCAACACTTGGAGAGCTTGCGCCGGGGCGAGCCCGCCTGGCAATCAGCAGCGGGAAGGCCGCGGTTGAATACGTGGAGGGGACGAGAGCCATGGCGCCCGAGGTGGCGAGAGCTGTGGAGATGGTCCGTCGAACCTTGGCTGCCGAGTTTGCCTCCGGGCCGCCCGTGCCGGTGTACATTAATGCCAGCAGCCCCAAGATGCTATCAGCTGCGGGAGCCGCAGCCGATGGGGTTTATGCCATGGTCGGCGTCGATCCTGAGGTAGTGGCCACGGCGATGGACCATGTGGTCACAGGGAATCGCGAAGCAGGGCGACCTTCGGACAGCATCGCAGTTGCACTCGGGTTGCCGGTGTTTATGGCTGAGTCCACAGCACAGGCATATGAGAGCGTTGCCGAATACGCTCTTGGAAACCTGTTGACCAGGAGCAGGGTCTTCTCAAGTGTGCTGCGAGACCGTATGCCATCGCTTGATGGCGTCTCGCAAGTGTCCGACTTATCGTCGGAGCAACTGCACCACCTGATTAACGCCATGGTGATAGCAGGCACCCCCCAAGAGGCAGCTTCAAAGGTGCTCTCATTCGCGGAGCGAATGAAGGCGCGCCACTTCATCGCGCGCGTAGAACTTGCCAATCAGGACCCACTCCGCGCCATCGAGGTGTTCAGCTCCGCGCTGCGTTCCCTAGGGGGCGAGGACGTCTTGGATTCCAACGATTGACATCTGCTCTGGAGAAGGCGATATGACCCCCAGCACACAGGGACTCACGCGCGCTGTCTGCGAGTACGTCGCCGCCAGCAGTTACAGCCACCTTCCAGCCGATGTCATAGAGGTAGCAAGGAGGCTAACGTTGGACTCTCTGGGCACGACACTTGCCGGAGGGACGCTTGGGGACGGCGGGCCAGAGACAGCAGCTGTCGTCATCAGTTCCGGAGGCCAGCCTGAGAGTACAGTTCTCGGCTACGGCAAGAAGGTGTCGGCAATTATGGCGAGCCTTGCCAACGGCGCGATGGTGCATTCGTTGAACTATGACGCCATCGGCGCCGAGGGTGGACACCCGGGAGCATTCGCACTTACTGCACCTCTCGCGATCGCTGAACGTCGAGGTGGCGTCAGCGGAAAGGAGTTCATCAATGCCCTCGTAGTCGGCGTTGAGGTCGAGATGCGGTCCGTCCTGGCTTTGCTCCGAGCCGGAGTGAACACCAAGGGCCGCTTCCTGGAGGGTCAGCTCCTCAGCTACTTGGGCGCCACGCTCAGCGCAGGCCGGACGCTCGAACTCTCGGTCGACCAGCTCGACAGCGCCCTCGGACTCATGCTGATGCAGGCCTCAGGAAGCCGACAGGTGGTGGTGTACGGCGACCCCCCGGCCAAGGGGATCTACGCGGCCTTCCCAAACCAGGGAGGAGTGCTTGCAGCGCTTCTTGCTCAGGAAGGCTTGGGCGCACACTGCGACGCCCTCGAGGGACAGGCGGGTTTCTTCGCCATGTTCTACGACGGCGTGTACGACGCCTCGGTCATCACCGAAGGGTTGGGGGATACATACTACACGCTCGATTCTTCGTTCAAACCCTGGCCCACGAGCGGGCTGATCCATGCGTTTATCGAGGCCGGCCTTCAACTCCGCAACGAGGATGGGGTCGCCCCCGAGGACATCGTCGAGCTCAGACTCACCGGTCACCCCAGCTCGAGAAACTGGTTCGAGCCGGTGGAGGAGCGCCAGCAGCCCAGCAGTGCAGCCTCGGCGGCCAACAGCGTCTACTTCGGCGCGGCCAAGGCGCTGGCTAACGGCGCCGTGACGCTATCCGACTTCACCTCCGAGGGCCTCGGTCAGCAAGAGGTATTGCGGCTGGCGGTGAAGGGCAGTCACGAGCTTGACCCTTCCTTGTCGCCACACGCAGGCATAGTGGAGGTCGTTCTCAGTTCAGGCGCCACGGTGACGAGGCGCGTCGACGTACCCCTCGGGCATCCGGACAGGCCATTGAGCCGCGAGCAACTCGTCGACAAATTCATGGACTGTGCGTCTCACGCCCCGTTGCCACTTTCGCACGCGGCGCTCGAATCAGTGGTTGACCTCATCGATCGGCTCGAAAATCTCGATGACGTAGCAGCAATTCCAGAGGCGCTGTCACGGCGATAAGGCCGTCCATTGATCTGAGCCGTTCGGTTCGTTGACGGTACCTTGGGAGGTCTTTACCATGAATCCTCGGCAGGACATGTATGCATCGGAGGGCCCGATGCCCCATGGCCTGCGGCGCGAGGTGAGCAATGCTGACCACTGAACAGAACGAACGCCTAACTCGTACGGGTCCCGGAACTCCGATGGGAGAAGCGATGCGGCGGTATTGGATACCGGCGTTGCTCAGCATAGAGCTGCCGGGGCCTGACTGCCCGCCGGTCCGCGTGAAACTGCTGGGAGAGGACCTCGTAGCGTTCCGCGACACCAGCGGCAGGATCGGATTGCTGAGCGAGTTCTGTCCACACCGCCGAGCGTCGCTCTGGCTGGGTCGAAACGAGGAGGATGGGCTCCGTTGTGTGTACCACGGCTGGAAGTACGACGTGTCCGGGCAATGCGTTGACCAGATGAACGAACCCGGCCAGTTCGACTTCAGCAAGAAGGTACGCGCCAACTCCTACCCTGTTGAAGAGATGGGTGGCCTTGTCTGGACCTACATGGGCCCCCCGGAGAGCAAGCCCTCGTTGCCAGACTTCGAGTGGACCCGCGTCCCCGAGGAGCAGCGAACCCTGACCAAAGTGGTCCAGGAATGCAATTGGCTCCAGGCCCTAGAAGGAGGCGTGGATACATCCCATGCGCCGATAATGCACCGCCGTCTGCGCGAGGGCGTGACACTTCCCGGGACCCCCTTCCAGAGCGCGTTCGTACAGGGGAGCCCACCGCTCCTCGAGCTAGACGAGACGGACTACGGCTACCGCTACTTCGGAGTACGCCAGCTGGGCGAGGACCGGCGGTACGTGAGGGGCTATCACTTCATCATGCCGTTCACTCAGCTGCGTCCGCCCGGACTGGGTCTGGCCGAGGTACACGGGCATCATTGGGTACCCATCGACGATGAAAGCGTCATGGTCTACAACTGGTACTACGCCTACGGTGACGCGCCTCTGGCCGAAGAAGCCCAGGACCCCCAGGTGAGTGGCAACAGCTTCACCACGGACATCGACATCAACGATGGCTTTCGCAGCTACCGCAACAAGTCGAACGATTGGATGATCGACCGACAGGTCCAGAAGACCGACACATTCACCGGGATCTACGGCATCAATACCCAGGACCGAGCCGTACAGGAGTCGATGGGGGCAATCGTCGACCGCGAACAGGAGCATCTCGGTCAGGCTGACCGCGCCATAATCGTGACACGGCGGATGCTTCAGCAGGCGATCGATGTTGTGAAGGACGGCGGCGAGCCTGCGGGCATCGCACCCACCTACTATGACCTTCGAGCCGCAGAGTGCACCCTCGGCTCCGATGAAGACTGGCGGACTGCCCTGATGCCTCTCATGCACCCCGCGAGCAGTGTCGTTTAGAGGTTCCCCTGCCCGTCCAGGCGCACGGCACCGCTAGCGTGTGGGGACAGTAGGCGAGCCTCGCGAATTCGGAAGCCAATAGTAAGAGGCCCCCGCGCTTGGCGGGGGCCTCTTCTTGCCCTATCGTTCTGTCTTGGACTACTAGTTCCTTAGTTGCTCGGCCAACGCGATGGTGTCCTTCAAGAGGCTCGAGTTGCTCTCGAAGTCGGGCACCGTGTAGGTCTCGATACGGTCGTAGTCCGGGTGGTTCTGGAACGGGTGATGCGGCATCCCCTTACGGCGACTGTTCGCCATCGTGGAGGCCCAGATGCGCTGGCCGTCGTCGCCGAGGAACCAGTTGACGAAGACCTTTGTAGCATTGGGGTGAGGCGCATTCTTGTACACGGCGAACCCGTCCGGGCTGATGTGCCCCCAACCCAATCTTCGCTCGATGGACAGGCCTACGCCCTCAGAGTTGAACTCGTCCAGGAAGTTGTCGTACACCCCGATGCCGATAGGCACGCGTTCCGTGACCATCCACTCCGCAGTTGTGCGCGGGTCCTCGATGATGATCGGCTCCTGGTCCCTGAGCAACTGGGTGACGAATTCCTCGCCCTTGAAGGCGAGCAGGGATCCGATCGCCGCTGTGCCGCCTCCATTTGCAGCGGGGTCATGGATGAGTATCTTCCCTTTCCACTTGGGGTCGAGCAGTTCGTCAACGTCTGTCAGGCCGGCCGGCTCCAGATCACGGTTGACGTAGAAGCCGCCTCGCAGGTCCATGGCAAAGTAGAAGACCTGGTCGAGCCCGCTGGCGTCGTTGCCGTACACATCAAAGCCCAGGTACCAGTTATCGTCGTCGGTCACCTCGGGCAGTATCAGGAAGGGTTCGAGGTCCTGGAACGTGCCGGCGGGCGCCATGACGTTGGTCATGTTCCCCGCGAAGTTGGCCATGACATCCCAGAGGTACTGGCCAGCCTGTTGCTCAGCGATGATCCGCGGTCCGAACCTGCTGGGAAAGGCCGTGGTGTGCTCCACCTCAATGTCCGGGAATGTCCTCTTGAACTCCTTTATCAGGAAGTTCGCACCATCTCCGGGTTTGGTGTTGATGACCAGTTTCTCGCTCTTGGCCGCCTCTTGCACTGCAGCCCACTCTGCCACGTGAGCGCCTGGAGGCGTCGGAGTCGCGGTCACTACCTTCTCGACCGGCACTTCTACCGGGACTTCGACCGGAACCTCGACTTCCACAACGACTGGCGTAGGCGTAGGCGCGGGAGTCGGCGTGGGGTCCGAGCCACACGCAACGACTACCATCAACGCCAGCGCTCCCGCAAATACCACCAACAGCGCTGACAACAGTGACCTTCTCATGGGAACTTCCTTTCTCGGACGAGCGACCGATGCCGACGTTCGGGAGAAAGCCCACGGCGAATATCTGCCTTGATCGCTCGTAGCCTCAGTCCTCCCGTCGGACAGCAACTGCAATCGTCGCGGGCCACGCTATCGATGTTGTAGCGTGCCAGTCGTTATAGGGCTATCTGACTCGTGTGTCAAGGACGGATTCGCAGCGTTGTACGAGTTTCGTTAAGGATTCGGCCACGTGGCAAGCTTGACCCTCCGAGATTCACGCCCGTAAGCTGCGCCGCAGTTCCCAACGGCTCCCGTTGCACCGCTAAGCCACAGGAGACAAGGCCAATACTTCATGACCGATTCAGCCGCCACAGAGCGCCAAACGTTATTGGAACTCCGCAACGTCTGGAAACGCTTCGGGGCAGTGGAAGCAGTCAAGGACGCGTCCATCGAAGTTCGCCAAGGGGAAGTGCTTACCCTGCTCGGGCCGAGCGGATGCGGAAAGACGACCACTCTTCGCATGGCCATCGGCCTCGAACGTGTTTCGAGTGGGGAGATTCTCTACGAAGGCATGGTCATCGACAGCGGCAACAGCCGGAGCTTCGTGCCGCCGAACAAGCGGAACATGGGCATGGTGTTCCAGTCCTACGCCATCTGGCCTCACATGACGGTCGCCGAGAACGTCGCCTACCCGTTGAACGTGAGGAGAGTCGGACGGTCCGAGACTCGGGAGCGAGTGGCCAAGGTCCTCGATCAAGTTGGGCTCACAGGCATGGGCGACCGTCAATCGACGATGCTCAGCGGTGGCCAGCAGCAACGAGTCGCGGTTGCCCGTAGCCTCGTGTTCGAGCCCAATCTGCTCCTCCTCGACGAGCCTTTCTCGAACTTGGACGCCAAGCTCCGTGAGCAGATGCGGGTTGAGTTGAAGGAACTCCAGCGCCGCCTGGGCATCACTGTCCTATTCGTCACCCACGACCAGATCGAAGCACTCAGCCTCTCGGACCGCATCGTTGTGATGGACCACGGCAACGTGGAACAGGTCGGCACCCCTACGTATTTGTACAGGAACCCGCAGACTCCGGCAGTACGAGACTTCCTTGGGCGAACTGTGATGTTCACAGGCACGGTTGCCAGCGGCGGCAACTCCGAAACGATTCCAGTGCAACTCGAGGAGCCGGGAGGACCTGTCATCCGGGCCCGCGTCACGACCGGCAGCGTGCTTCGGCCCGGCGAGAGATGCAGCGTTGCGGTCAGGCCGGAGGTCGTCGATGTGATTCGTGTCGCCGACGGCTCAAATGACAGCGCGCAACTCGTGGGCTCTATTGCCGCGATCCTCTTCGTCGGAGAACGATACGAAGCACGGGTGCGTCTTCCGTGGGGCCAAGATGTGCAGATCTACCTCCCTGTGTCCGAGGACTGGGAAGAAGGTCAGGACATCTCCCTGCACTTCGATGCGCTGCAGGCCCAAGCATGGGGGGTCGCCGCCTGATCAGCGCAGGGCGCCCGCCTCTTGTCTGGGCTACGTGGATGGGTCGGTTGTCGAGATGCCTCGAAGCTTCAATCCCAAGAGGCGCGCTCCCGCAGCCATGCCGAGAGTGAGCAGCAGTATCAGTAGTCCAATCACGGACGCTTCCTCGAATTTCCCTTCGGCCATATAGTCGAGCTGCAGCATCGAAAGCGGTTCAGAACTCCTTGTCGACAGGAGGGCCACCACACTGATCGCCTTCGCGGCCTGCACGAAGGAGAGCAGCCCCACGAGTACCAAGGCCGGGGCTATGAGCGGAAGGAATATCCGCCGGAAGGTATATAGGTGCGAGGCCCCGCTCACCCACGAAGCCTCTTCCAGCTCGGAGCCTATCTGCATCATGTTGGTCTTGAGCAGTTGTACTCCCAACGTGATGCTCGCAAGGCTCACTGCAAGCACGAGGACGAACATCGTTCCGTAGAGCAGGTTGAGGCCGGGAGTCCGGAGGAATAGCCACAAGAAGCCAAGTCCGATCACGATGCCAGGGATCGTTGCAGGCAGCCAGGTCAGGAAGTCGAGCACGTGTCTGCCCGCGAAACGCGTTCTGGCGCTGATATAGGCGATAAGCGAGAAAGCAGCCATCGAAAAGAGTGCAGCGCCTATGCCGATGAGGAAGGTGTTCTTGAGCGCTCCCAGGATCCGCGGGTCTGAAAGGCTTACGACCCAGTTCTTTACCGTCCACGGGTTGGGGATATCGAAGAAACCAAACAGCCTCATGAATGTGCCGAGTGTGACCATGATGATTGGGAAGACCGTCATCATCAGGACCATAAAGGCGATAACGGAGAACAGAGGCCAGCGAAGCCGACCAAGCTCGTGCAGACGAGCAGAGTACTTGCCGGAAATCGTCTGGCTGCTTCGCCGCCTGCTTATCCATTGCTGCAGAACGATCAAGGGCAAGAGGAGTGCGAGAACCATCATGCTGAGGGCCATGGCCTCGCCGAACTCCGGTGGTTCCTTGAGCAGAACACGGCGGTAGATCAAGGTGCTATAGACGTCGATCCTGGCTGGTGACCCAAGGATGAGCTCGACCTCGAACGCCTCCATCGACTTAATCGTCCCGAGCAGGAATATCACGAGGATGGTTGGGGCCATCACAGGCACAACCACCCGGAACAGCGTTCTGAGCGTGCCTGCGCCGACGATGCGCGACGCTTCCTCGAGAGAGGCGTCCATGTTGCGAAATGCCGGGGTGAGGAGCATGACCTTTATGGCGACCGTCGTGGTCATCAGGTGAATGAACGTGATGCCCCACCACGAATAGATCTGGAACGGCGCGTCATCGATGAATGGGAGCTGCATCAGGAACTGATTGAAGAGCCCCCGGTTCCCGTCCAACATCAGCGACCAAGCGATGACGACGGGCAATGAGGGAATGAAGAAGGCGGTCCAGAAGCCGAACTCCAGCCAGCCCTTGTGCGGCAAGTCCGTCCTGGCAAAGACCCAGGCAAGACCAACGCCTATGAAGAACGCTATCAGTTGGCGAGTGCCCGTGAGCGTAACCGTGTTCACGAATGCGTCGCGAAGCTGGCGCTCCTGGAACACGGCCGCCCAGTTGTCGAATCCGAACGTGGTGTCCGTACCGAATTGTCCTACCTGCAGGCTGTTCAGGAAGAGCAACAGGATGGGATAGACGGAAACAAGGGCGACGACCCCGAGGACGAGCGTGAAGACAATTGACGCCGGGCCGATGCGCACCGCGTCCAACAGGCGTGGGCCTATCCCTACGCGCCCTGGACTCGTCGCCTCAGCCATACTAGAGAACAGCTCTGCCTAAGGGCATGGCCGGAACGTTCGCCACGGCCTATCGCGACCCGGCGAACTCAGCCGGGTGCATCTCGCCGAGCGTTTGCCCCTTGTAGTCAGACCCGGCTTCGAGAAGCTTCGCGATACCGCGCAAGCCGTAGTACGAAGTCCCCGTGCCAGGTGGGTCGCCTCCATCGGCGACCGTCTTCACGGCATCGAAAAGCACTTGCCGAAGTTGAATGATGGGCTGGTCAGCCGGCCCAAGACGTTCGACGGAGCGGTCGACAATCGGCCCCACCGCTTCCTGAACGGCCCGGTCCTGCTGGTTCACTCCCCGGATACCGGAATAGGACATGGTCTTCTGGTACTCTCGGTCCAGCCCCCATTCCTGCTCCGCTCCTATCTTCGACCGGAAGGTCTTCTGGTCTACTGCGCTCGGGCCGTTTGCCATTCCGATGTCCGCGCTCTCGCGCTCTGAGTCCGAGAGAGGCTCTTCCCCAAAGCTGTACTCCCAGTTCCAGACCATGCAGTGTTCGTCGTCGATCGGCACGTACATGTGGCCTGGAGAGCGATACGGCTTCTGGACAGAACGGATCTGAGTCCACGGAGCCACGAAGTGGTGCGAGAGCACCAACTCCTTTCCTTCGGAAGGCAGGGGGCGGACAGCCCAGAACTCGTGCCCGTAGTCGGTTATCCGAATCTCGTACTTCCCTGGCTTCGCACGCATGGACGCATAGTTGGGGTGGAGTCCAGCCTCAGGCCCAGCCTCCACACTTATCGCTCCGTGGAGGACCGGGGCATGGGACGGATCGATCCCGCCCTCTACCGCCTGCACCCAGTTACAGTCCTGGACGACCTTCGAGACGTCCCTGTGGGTGGGAGGAACCTGCGTCCATTCGAAGTTCGGTGGCGGCGGCTGTCTGTCGGCCGGCCCGAAGTACACCCAGACAACCTCACCTACCTCTACGTTCGGATAAGACCGGATCTTGATCTTCTCTTTGAAACGCAGCTCATCCGGCTCGTTCATCTGGTCGACACAGTTGCCGTCAACATCGTACTTCCAGCCGTGGTAAAGGCAGCGAAGCCCGTTCTCCTCGTTACGGCCAAGCCACAAGGGCGTAGCGCGGTGAGCGCAGAAGGACTGAAGCACCCCGATGCGGCCGCTGGTGTCCTTGAACGCCACCAGGTCTTCACCAAGGAGTCTGAACGGGACTGGTGCCCCATCGGGTGCGAGTTCCCACGAGAGCAAGGCGGGGACCCAATAGCGTCGAACTACTTCGCCCATAGGAGTGCCGGGGCCGATGCGGCATAGGAGTTCGTTCTGTTCGGCGGTTAGCATAATCAGCCTCCAACGTGAGTCTGCATGCAACGAGCCATCGTTCCGAATGTGCGCCTGCCGCGCAGTATATACGCATGCCTCGTATACACAAGTGCACCTCGGCCAGTGCTCCGAGCTCCCGAACGTGTGGAGGAACCCGCCATCCAGGCCCAGCTTGCACCTGATCGCTCCTCCAGCCGCGCATTTGACAGCCGGGAGTCCCGGTGGTTTAGTGCCTCCTATCAGGAAATCTGCGGCTACCCTTCTGGACACCCCTCCCGCCCACGCATAAGGAGAGAGGAAGAAGCGCCATGGCGAATCTCATCACGGCACGCGGGGACCGGTCTCTTCGAACGCTCATCGATACCGAAGGCGGCACGGTGAGCCGGGAGCTGTACGTCAACGAGGACATCTTCGAACAGGAGCAGGAGCAGATCTTCGGTCGATGCTGGCTGTTCCTGGGCCATGAGAGCCAGGTACCGAATCCGGGCGACTTCATCGTGACACGGATGGGCACGGAAGAAGTGCTGGTGATACGTGGCCGCAAAGACAACCAGATTCGCGCCTTCCTCAACTCGTGCGCTCACCGGGGCATGAAGGTCTGCCGATACGACCAGGGCAACGCTCTCGTGTTCACCTGTCCGTTCCACGCCTGGACCTACGACTGCAACGGCGCTCTGGTGGGAGCAGCCTACCAGTACGCTCCCTACGCTTACGACGGCGGCATCGACAGAGAGCAGTGGGGGCTGACGCCGGTGGCGCAGTTCAAGAACTACTACGGCTCACTTTGGGCAACCTGGGACCCGAAGGCCCCCTCATTCGAGGACTACGTCGGGCCTTTCGCCGAGGGGATCCGGTACGACTGCGAGGCGAGCGACGGAGAAGAGGCCGGCATCGAGGTCTTCAGGCCATTTCAGAAGTGGCGCCTGCCAACGAACTGGAAGGTGCCTGCGTTCTCCTCATCGACCGACCTGACGCACGCAGCGATGACCCATCGCTCGGTGAATGCTGCGGCCATAGGACCCGACCGCGGGACCATGTCCGGGGGCGAACGCCACAAGAGGCGCGCTCCGTTCCCTGCAGACCGGTACGCTGCCGGCGACCACAACCTCGGCCACGGCGGCAACTGGACCGTGTATCAGCAGCCCGGCGTGCCTGAGTACGTGGACACCTGGTTCGAGGCCGGGGTCGACGACTACTTCCGCGAGACTCGCGACCGCAAGGCAGCGAAGTACGCCGACCGGATACTCCCTCCCCACGGCCACGAGGGCGGACACTTCTGCGTGTTCCCCAACTTCATCATGGACAGCTGGCGGTGGCGCTGGTGGCACCCGCACACCGTTGGAGTCGTCGAGCGGTGGAGCCTGTTCGGTGTCGACAAGAACGCGCCCAAGCACGTGAAGGACGCCGTTCGCCACTATGTGATGCGGTACAACGGGCCGACCGGGGCCACCGAGTCGGACGACATGGAGAACTGGAACTACGTCTACGCCGCCAGCCAGGGGGCGAGGGCTCGCAAGCGCAACTACTTCTTCGCCAATGGGCTGGGGCGTGGGATCGAGAGCGACCAGCACCCCGGTGTCGTGTTCAACGGTTCGCACACCGAGGAGGCGCACCGCGCGCGCTTCAGCAGATGGCTCGCCTTCATGGAGGCCTCCAGCTGGGACGACCTCTACCCGATAAACAGAGCGAAGTCGCACCGGATCTGGTAGGAGCGCAACCCAGGCGGACCGGGGCAGGCAGCACGAAGGGAGTCATGGGATGACGGAACGCGCCAACGCGGCTCTGGAGGAGATGGACCGGGTCGTCCTGCTGAAAGACATCGAACAGTTCCTCTACTGGGAAGCGCTTCTCCTGGATGAGCGCAGGCTCAACGAATGGCTCGACCTGCTGGCAGAGGACATCCATTACTGGATGCCCATCCGCAGGAACATCAAGTTCGGCGACTGGGACCTGGAGTACAGCGATCCGGAATCGGAGATCTCCTACTTCGACGAGGGGAAGGACATCCTGACCGGCAGGGTCCGGCAGATCAACTCAGGTGTGCACTGGGCGGAAGAGCCGGTCTCCCGCTTCGCGCACATCATCTCCAACATCCTGCTGCTTGAATTGAAAGGTGATGAGGTCAGGGTGAGCAGTAAGTTCTTCTGCTACCAGAACCGCCTGCAGGACGAGGTGAACCTGTTCGTCGGCAGGCGGTACGACACGCTCAGGCGCGACCCCGACACGGTGTTCAAGATCGTCAAGCGCGATGTCATCCTGGACCAGAACGTGCTCCTCCCGAAGGTGGTCAACACCTTCTTCTAGGAGGAGCGTGCCGATGCGCATCGAGTGGCGATACCGTAGCGACGAAGACGCCCTCCTCACCGTCGACGAGGAAGGCGCGACCGCGCTGGAAGTCTGGGAGCTCGACAGGGCGCTGCTGTCCGATTTCCTCAACCTCATGACCAGCCTCGACGCCCACAGCAAGCGGAGCATCGTCGACGACGTCCAACGCGACCCTCAGGAGTGGGGCCAACTCGTGATCTCGCGGTCCGATGATGGCGACGTGCTGAGGGTCGACCCCGAGCTCTACTGGGACCGCGTCGCACACTGGTTCCGCTCGGAGGGCGACGACCCCCATCCGTGGCGGTGGAGAACGTAAGCCTGCCGTTCGTTGACAGGCGGTTGGTGCGGTGGTTAAGTGCCGTTACAGTGCTGCAGGGCGTAGAGCGCGAGGGGAGGACGCTATGACCACCACGATCGCGAGTGCATGTACAGAAGGGGCCGTCGACGAACTGCTGATCTCCGCCGACTCCCACGTGATGGAGCCCGGCGACCTCTGGACGACGCGCGTGCCCAAAGCCATGCGCGACCAGGCGCCTACCTTCCCAGACGCGGTTTCCGACCAGTCCAAACCCGGCGGCTGGGACCCGACCGAACGGCTGAAGGAGATGGCCGTCGACGGCGTCAGCCTCGAGGTGCTCTACGCCACGCGCGGCATGACCCTCTTCCGCCTGGAGGATGTTCCGCTGCAGGAGGCATGCGTCCGCGCCTTCAACGACTGGCTCATCGAGTACTGCGCAGTGAGCCCTGAGCGCCTGTTCGGCGTCGGCCTCATCTCGCTGTACGACATCGACAACGCAGTGGCCGAACTGGAGCGCTGTCGCAACGCAGGGTTGCGCGGGGCCATGGTCTGGCAGAACCCGCCTGAGGACATGCCGTTCTCGTCGGACCGCTACGACCGCTTCTGGGCTGCGGCACAGGACCTCGGGATGCCGGTGAGCCTCCACATCCTCACCGGGCACGGCTACATGAAGAAGGCCCACCTCCGCCACGGCACGGAACATTACCGCTCCAGCGTGAACCTGAAGATCGCGGAAGTGATGGACAGCCTCTTCGACCTGATCTTCTACAAGGCGCTGGACCGGTTCCCCAACCTCAAGATCGTGATCGTGGAGAACGAGATCGGCTGGATACCGTTCGCGCTGCAGCAGTGGGGCTACTACCTGGGCCGGCACCGGGACCGGGAGCCGGGCCCTGCACCGGACAAGATGCCCAGCGACTACCTCGCGGACCAGATATACGCGACGTTCTTCAACGACGCCATCGGCACGCGATACCTCTCCAGCTGGGGCGCGGACGCCTGCATGTGGTCCAACGACTACCCCCACGCGAACTCCACCTGGCCGAACTCGCGAAAAGTGATCGCGGAGCACCTCGGACACCTGGACGCTGAGACGCGCACGAAGGTCCTCAGCACGAACGTCTGCCGTCTGTACGACATAGCGATACCGGAAGCTCTCTAGGGGAGGACGACGATGACTTACGACCTGTTGCTCAAGAACGGGCGAGTGGTGGACGGCTCCGGCGGGCCTTCCTACGAGGGAGACGTGGCAGTCGTGGACGGACGCATCGTGGAGACCGGCAGGCTCGGTTCATCCGCGAAGCGGGTTATCGACGTCCAAGGGCAGGTCATCGCTCCCGGCTTCATCGACAACCACTGCCACTACGACGCGCAGGTGCTCTGGGACCCGCTGTGCACGTTCGCGTGCTACCACGGCGCCACGACAGTCATCAACGGCAACTGCTCGCTGGGCCTCGCCCCGGCCCGGCCCGAGGAGCGCGCCGACCTCATCTCTATGCTGTCGCGGGTCGAGGCCATCCCCGTCGAGTCGCTGCAGGCCGGGGTCGAGTGGTCGTGGGAGTCGGTGCCGCAATACCTGGAGACCATCGACCGCGAGCTCGGCGTGAACGTCGGTTCGCTCATCGGATTCTCGGCGGTGCGGCGACACGTGATGGGCGAGGCGGCCTACTCCGCGGTCGCGACTCCCGAGCAGATCGAACAGATGAAGGAGATCGTCCGCGAGGGCATCCGCGCGGGAGCGCTCGGCCTGTCCTCGGAGCGCAACCTGCGCCACATGGACCTCGAGAATCGCCTGCTGCCTGCGAACGCCGCGCCGCCCGACGAGTTCCTCGCCGTGGCAGAAGCGCTCGCAGAGGTCGGAGCCGGTTCCATCCAGTTCGGCGACTCGGAGCGCATCGAGATGTCAGAAGGCCTGCTCTCGCGAACGGCGCGTGCAACGGGACGCCCCGTGATCTCCAGCCTTGCGGGACGCGCAGGCACCACCCGGAACGACGCCCGGATGTACGCGATGGTGTCGCCCTTCATGGAGAACACCGCGCGCTGGACGCTGCTCACCGTGGGCAGTTTCGACGGTTTCGCGCACTGGCTGCCCGTGATGAGCAGCTCACCAGAGGAGAAGCGCCTGGCCTTCCAGGACCCCGCGGTGCGCGCCGGACTCAGGGCGGACGCCGATGCGCCGGACAAGCGGAACCCCGGCTCGCCCCAGGTGCGCTGGGACCTGCTGCACGTGGCCAGGGTTGCCCTGGACGAGCACCGTCCCTATGTGGAGCGGAGCGTGAGCGACATCGCGCAAGAGCTCGAAAAGGACCCACTCGACACATTCCTCGACCTCGCACTCGAGGAGGACCTCAAGACGCTCTTCTACTTCCGCTCCGACGTGAGCACGTCGGCGATGGCGGAGGTGCTCGCCGACCCATTCGTGCTGCCCGGACTCTCCGACGGCGGGGCGCACGTCACCCGCCGCTGCGACAGCCATTTCTCTACATTCCTGCTGTCGTTCTGGGTGCGGGGACAGCAGGCCCTCTCCCTGGAGGAGGCCGTGCGGAAGCTGACGTTCATGGGCGCGAGCGCATTCGGGCTGCACGACCGTGGCCTCATCAGGCCGGGGTTGGCCGGAGACCTGACGGTGTTCGACCCGGACACCATCGGCGCAGGCGAGCTGGAAGAGGTCGCGGACTACCCCGGAGACGCGGTGCGGATGCGCCGACCGAGCGAAGGCGTCGCCTGCACCATCGTCAACGGCGAGGTGCTGATAGAGGCTGGCGAGCACACCGGGGCCCTCCCCGGACGGCTCCTGCGCAGCAGCGCCTACGGTCGCTAGGCGAATCAGCCGCCGGGTGCCGTCTTGTCCGGCTTCCTGAGGGTCTCCTCCAGGAAGAACACCACGACGATGGCGGCAGCGAACGCCGTCGACGCGAGCAGCACGAACGCCGCGCCGAACCCGAATGCGCCTGATAGCAGGCCGAAGCTCGTCGGGCTGGCCGTCGAGCCTCCCTGTGCAACCAGCCGCGACATCCCGAAGAAGAGTCCGCGCGCCTGCGGCGGGGCAACGTCCGTGCCGAGCGTCTGCATGTTGCCAGAGATGATGCTGATGGCAAGGTGCACGAACACGAAGCTCGCGATGAACCAGGCCAGCGACAACCCCGCGAACGCAGTGACCGACACAGAAGCCATCGAAAGGCTCGTCAGTATCAGCCCCGGCACGATGGTGTACTTCCTTCCGAACCGGTCCATCACGAATCCGGTCGAGAACAGGATGGGGACGGTCCCCACCGCCATCGCGCTGCGCAGCACGCCCAGCTCGGCGGGGTCGAGGCCGTAGGCGTAGGACGGGTACAGTAGGATCACGCCACCCTCGAACACTGCCCCACGGGTGACGTTCGTCAGGAACTGGATCGAGAAGACGGTGGGAATGGGGTTCTTGAGCAGCAGCGCCCAACGTGGTCCTTTCATGGCCGCGTCGGCCGCACGCTTCGCCGCCGTAGCCGTCTCCTTGATAACGAAGTAGGTCGGGATGATGGAGAGGAGCGTGAGCACGGCGTGGATGAGGAAGGGCGACCACAGTCCCCAGGTAACCGCTGCGAACCCGCCGACGAGCGGACCGGCAAGCGCGCCGACCTGCTGCACGCCGAACATCTGCGTGACCTGCTTGCCGCGCTGCTGTACGGTCCCGGTGTCTGCGATGACCGTGATGCGGCTCTGCATCCACATCTGCGTGCCGACCCCGGCGATGAAGCGGTATACGAGCAATTCGTTGAACGAGCCTGAGTACGCGGCCTTGGCGATGAGGAGGGAAGACACCGCAACGATCAGCGGCCCCGCGAGCAGGATCCAGCGGCGGCCGATACGGTCGATGAGCATACCCGTGGGGAGCGAGGCAACCAGCGTGCCGAGGAGATACGAGACGAATACCCACGAGGCCTCGACGATGCTGACCCCATAGAGCTTGGTCAGCTCCGGCAGCACGGGCAGTCCGATGCCGTTCCCGAGTCCCAGCGCGATCGCCGGAACGTGGAGTCCCAGGATCAAGCGGAGTTGCGGATGGAGCCCCCTGCGGGCCGGCGTCTCGCTCTGGTTCCCCTCACCGTTCTGCCGCATGGTGGGGATTGTACGCTCGCAGCCAGCCGTTCTGGCGGTCGCCGTCGACGAACGCCTGTGACTCGTCTAATCTCTGTCTGGCGCTATCCCAGCGGAGGAAGAGCATGAACACCAAGGTGCGGCTGAGCATCGAGCGACAGGTGAGTTTCGCTGAGGGATTTCCCTTCGGAGATACGGGACCCTACGAGCGACTGACCGGATCGGCGTTCTTCGAACTGGACCCCGACGACCCTGCCAACGCGAACGTCGTCGACCTGGCGCTGGCGCCCCGCAACGCGAACGGCGCCGTCGAGTTCAGAGCCGACCTCGACATCCTGAAGCCCGTCGACCCTGCGCGGGGAAACGGATGCCTGCTGTACGGCGTCAATAACCGGGGGAACAAGACGGTCGTGCGGGTATTCAACGACGCCCCGCCGGACAACGACCCCCTCACGCTCGCTGCTGCCGGTAACGGCTTTCTGATGCGGCAGGGCTACACCGTCGTTTGGTCCGGCTGGCAGGGCGACCTTCTGGCGGGCGACGGCCTCCTCACCATCGATCTGCCGGAGGCCCTGGAGAACGGCGAGCCGGTACGGGGGAAGGTGCGGCAGGAGTTCATCGCCGAACAGGAAGGCGTGCTCTGGATGCCGCTGAGTGGCGCGCCAACCATCCGCTCCTACCCCGCGCTCGACCTCGATACGTCCCACGCAACGATGACGCTGCGCGAACACGAGCGCGACCCGCGTGTTCCTCTCCCGCCGGACGCCTGGGCCTTCGCTGAGGCGGAGATGGTCGACGGCGCATTGCAGGTGCGCCCGTCGTCGACGGCCTGCTACATAAAGGATGGTTTCAAACCCGGCTGGATCTACGAGCTGGTCTACGAAACGGAGGGCTCCCGCGTCATGGGGCTCGGCATCGTGAGCATCCGCGACCTCGTGTCGATGCTGCTCCATGACACCGTCGACGCAGATGGCGCGCCGAACCCGCTCGCTGGACACGAACGGGCGTACATCTATGGAGCGTCGCTGAGCGCGCGCGTCATCCGCCAGTTCATCTATGACGGGTACAACACGGACCCTGAGGGCCGGAAGGTCTTCGCCGCTGCCTACCCGCACGTCTCCGGCGCGGGGCGCCTGTTCACGAACGCCCGGTTCGCCCAGGTGGGGCGCTACCCACGCCAGCACGAGGAGCATCAGTGGCCATCGGAGCGCTACCCGTTCGCCTACTCCGTCACCCCAGACGCCTTCTCGGACTCGCTGGACTGCGTCACGAAGCGACCCGAGGCGGACCCGCTTGTCGTGCACACGCACACGAATACCGAGTACTGGAACCGTCACGCATCGCTCGGACACACGAGCCCGCGCACAGGCGAGGACATCGAGTTCCCGGACGCGGTGCGGGTCTACTTCCTCGCAAGCGCGCAGCACACGAGCGTGATGCCATCCCCTGACGACATCTGCCAGCAGCGCTCCAACGTGATGAACAACGGGCCGTTGATGCGGGCCGTCCTTACGATGATGCACCGCTGGGTGACCGATGGCGCCCCTCCGCCGCCGAGCATCGTGCCCCGCCGGGCCAATGGCACACTGGTGACGCCTGAAGAAGCCTTTGCAGCGTTCCCCAGGGTGCCCGGCTTCCCCACGCCAGCGAGCCCCAGCCGCCTGCCGCTGTACGACTACGGGCCCGACTTCGACCGGGGGTTGGTCACCGAGCATCCGCCGCAGCCCATGCCGGGCAAGGAGTACACGGTGCAGATGCCGCTGGTGGACGAGGACGGGAACGACCTCGGCGGGCTGCGCTCGCCGGAGGTCATGGTCCCCGTCGGCACGCACACGGGATGGAACCTGCGCAGGGCGGGCTTCGCCGAGGGCGACCTCGCGTCGCTGGCGGGCAGCTTCGTGCCCTTCGCCCGAACGCGCGCTGAACGGGAGGCGAGCGGCGATCCCCGCCGCTCCATCGAAGAGCGGTACGCGTCCCACGAGAACTACGTACGCCAGGTGGCCGAGGCTGCCCGGCAGTTGCAGGCTGCGGGGCTCCTGCTGGAAGAGGACGCGGATCGCTACGTAGAAGCGGCGAAGAGCCGTGACCCGTTGAACGATGCGGTCCCGCTCGCTCCGCTGTCGCTCAGCAAGGCGATGCCATCGCCGTCGGCAAGCGTCCGCTGAGCGAGCATCGCCTCTACAACGGCGCGCTCAGTGGGGACTAGGGAGACCCGCTCCAGGTCGGAGCGGTTGTCGCCACAGGTGACCCGCCCTATGATGCAGGCCGCAGGAGGTGTGGCATGGCGCATCGCATCCTCTCGATCCACGCGGGATACGACGGCCCCAACGGGTTCGTGGACGGCTACGTTGGCAGACCGGCGGACAGGGGTCCGCATCCGGGGCTTGTCGTCATTTCCGGCATGGGCGGGCTCAACTGGTTCCAGCGCGAGATCACGCGAACATTCGCCCGCGCCGGATTCGTCGCGCTCTCCCCTGACCTGTTCGATGGCGCGCTGCCCGAGGGTCGCGCCACGCAGTTGCACTACAAGAACTCGCTGGACGTGGAACGGACGGTTGAGAACCTGAGCGCCGGGGCCGACTTCCTGCGCTCGCTGCCGTGGACACCGGACGACGCGCCGGTGGGCGTCGTGGGTTTCTGCCTCGGCGGTGGGCTCGTTCTGCTGGCGCTGGCGCGCACGAACACATTCGGGGCGGGCGTGGTCTACTACCACAGCCTCTTCCCCGACTCGGCGGAACTGGAGAACATCCGCGTGCCGATGATGTGCCACTACGGCACGAACGATCACACGACGCCCATCGCGGAGATCGAGGCCTTCCGCGCCGCCCTCGACTACTACGAGAAGCAGTACGAGCTGTTCATGTACGAGGGTTTGGGGCACTCGTTCCTGAACCCGAACCAGGACTCCTCGGCGCGGCGGGAGGCGGGAGCGGCGGAGTCGCTGGAGCGGACGTTCGCGTTCTTCAGGAACCACCTGGGTGTTGCACCGCCGGAGACAGCAGCAGCGGCCGAAGACGACGAGACTCCGGAGACGCCGTGAGGCTGTTCGGCGGCTTCGCCGAGTTCTTCACTGCGCTGCGCTACCGGGACTTCCGGCTCTTCTGGTTCGGGCTGGTCGCGCAGGTCACCGGCCAGCAGATGACCATCGTCACCCTCGGGTGGCTGGCCTATGACCTGACGCAGTCGGCGCTGGCTCTTGGGCTCATCAACCTCGTGAGCGCCGCCCCTCGCCTCGTCGTGAACCTTGCGGGCGGCGTGCTCGCCGACCGCTTCGACCCGCGGACACTCGTCGTTGCGGCACAGACGACCGCCGTCGCCGTGCTGATGGCCCTCGCCGTGCTCGCGATCACCGACCAGGCGGTGGTGTGGCACCTGGCAGCAGCGGCGGTGATGATCGGGCTGGTGCAGTCGTTCGACGAACCGGCCCGGGCGTCGTTCTTCCCACGCCTGTTGCCGAACCGGTCGCTCATACCGATAGCGGTGCCGCTCACGTCGGTGGCGTGGTCGTCCACACGCATCGTGGCGCCGTCCATCGCCGGGTTCGTCATCGCGGCAGCGGGAGCGGGGCCGAGCCTCTTCGTTGCAGCCGCCGGGGCAGCCGCGATGGCCGCGGTGATGCGGATGGTCCATCCTCAGCAGGCAGCCGTCGGACGGCACGGAACGATGCTGGGCGACCTGAAGGCGGGGGCCTCCTACGTATGGAGCCACCCGGTCTTCCGCCCGCTGTTGCTGCTGGCGCTGGCCTGCTCGGCGTTCGGGCAGGGATACATGCTCACCTTCCCGGTGTTCCAGGTCGAGGTGTATGACGTCAGCCCGCGCGAGTTGGGATTCATGTACTCGTCGGCAGGTGTGGGAGCTATGGTGGGGCTGTTCGTGTACTCGCGCTATCTCAGGCAGCGGGGCGCGGGGCGCGTGCTGCTGGCCTCGGCAGGATCGTTCGGAGCCACGCTGGTCGCGTTCGCGCTTACGCCGTGGTTCGAGGCGGCGCTCGTCCTGTTGTTCCTCGCAGGTGCCGTTGGCGTGATGCAGATCACGACGGGGCAGGTGATCCTGCAGACGCTGGTGGAGGACAGCCTGCGCGGGCGCGTGATGGCGCTGTACGGCGTCCACTGGGCGCTGCTGCCGGTGGGCGGCGCGATGATGAACAGCATCGCCGAGCGCACCGGGGCGCCGAGCGCCGTAGCCGGAGCAGGTGTGGCCCTGGTCGCTGTCGCCCTGGCTATCGCCCTGCTCGGGGCGGCGCTGCGCAACGTAGCGCTGCCGCAGGCCGAGCCTGCGCGGACCTAGGAGGAGGGCGCAAAGCACCCTCCTCCCGAACGTGTATCTCCTTACAGACCCCGGCCTGCGGAGGCGTCGAGGACTGCGCCCTGTTCCTCGGAGGCGTCGTACTCCCACTTGTAGTGGGGGTCCGTGTAGACCTCTTCCGGCATCAGGCTCTCCAGACCGCGCTTCCCGAGCTCTTCCTCGAACATCTCACGGACCCAGGACTCCTCGCTCGGGTACTCCACCTGGTCGAGCAGCGGGTTCATGCGGTTGGCGAGGCCGCGCATCTGGCGGATCGGGGAGAGCGCGAGGTAGCGCGCAGGCTCCACACTGACGTTGAAGTGCTGGTGGAACCAGCGGTTCGGCGGCACGAACATGCTTGCCTCGTGCCACGGAACGATGACCTTCTCCTCGCCCTCCGGCCACATGATGGAGTAGCCCTCGCCCGCGGGGATGATGATGACGACGCCCGGCCCGTGGCGGTGCGCCTTCTTGTACGTGCCCGGCGGGAAGACGGACATGTGCCCGCCCATCTCCGAGTGCGGGAACTGGATGTCCACGACGTGTCCGCCGCCCCCTCGCTGGCGGTGCGGGACGAGGCCGTTCCACGCCGCGAGGTCGGTGAAGAAGTTGCCGAACCAGCTCGCGCCGCGCCCGCCCGGCGAGCGCTTGGCAACCGAGTACAGCTCGTCCTCGGAGGTCTCCAGCAGTGTGGGGTCCTCGTAGGTGCTGTTGAAGAAGTAGGTGGGGTCGGGGACGAGCGACATGCCAACCGGCAGGTAAGTGTTGGTGATGAGCCGTGCGGGGCGGTCGCCGCGCGCGTTCGCGAACTGGCGGACCGCGCCGCGGGGGATGACGAACAGGCTGCGCGGGCTGAACTCGAACGTCCTGCGGTCGACGCCCTCAGCCCAGACCGTGGCGAGCCCCTGCCCTTCCGCAACATAGACGACCTCGTCCAGAGCGAAGCGCGTGGGGTTGGTCGAGCCGCCCGGCGGAATCTCGGTGATGCGGGCGTCGGCGACGCCCTCCATGCCGGCGAGCTGGATGAACGCGGCATTGCAGCCCATCTCCGGCCACGGGGCGACCTCCAGGTTGCGGACGTCCTCCACGTAGTAGCCCTTGTGGACGGGTAGATCGAGCGTTTCGACCCACTGATCGTAGGGGTGCAGTGGCGCCCGAGCGTCCGTGTCTATGCTGACCTTCCCGATCGTTGCTACGTCTGTCTGCTGCGCCATGGTTCTCCTCCGAGCCTGTCAGGCTTGTCTGTGTGGACTCTCGCTCGCGGCGCGCGATTCGTCAAGCGCGGCAGGTGTTCGGGCAACGCGCTGCAACACTGATGCGAACAGCATGCAACGGGCACCCGGACACCCTGCAACACGAATGCAACGGGATTCCGACACTATGTAACAGTCCGGTTACTCCTGAAGAGGAGGTCGTCAGGAGTGTGGTGGAGGGGTGTTCTGCCGAGATTCTGTTGCATTGTGTTGCATCCGGCAGGGCGGCCTCTCAGCACTAACCTCAGCATGCCACCAGCGTACTTCTCGGGCGGGTTTCGGCGTAAGGGGCAGATGTCGCAGAGCGACTGACAGGCGTCGTGCGGAGATTAGCGGCTCTATTCACCGCAGAATATGCGGTGAATACCCGCCGCAGCGCGGACGGCAGGTGGCCAGCGCCTGAAGCGGACGCAGGCCCCTCACCGTTCGTCGGGTTGCACCTGCTGTTGCAGCGCCACGACGTCGTAGCCGAGCGATGCGAGCGGGGTCCCGTCCGTGTCGAAGAGCTCCGCTTCGAAGCGGGGGGCAGGGCGGACGTTGCCGCCGAGTACCGGCAGCGTGCCGGAGAAGACGGCGGTGCCTGCGCCGGGGTCAGGGCCGACGAGATCGAGCAGCCGCTCGGGGCGCATGAGCTGGGAGAGCGTTCCGTCCTGGTAGTCCTCCGGTTCGCCGCCCTCGGCGACGCGGCTGCGGAGGCGCAGGTCGTCCCAGCGGGGCAGGAGGTCGTCGAGGCGCCAGACCTGCCTGCTCAGTATCTTGGGGTAGATCTGCTTGGACTTCTCGATGGAGAGGCTCTCGAGGCCGCGGTCGGTGTGGTCGCTGCCGATGCAGACGAAGATGTCGTCCCTGCCGATGAGCAGCACGTACTCGGCCTCGCCGGACGACGTGCCGTCGTACGCGTAGACCGTCCCGTCCACCTGCAGCACCTGCGGGTTCGCAACGAATATCCACGGCACGTGCGCCGGGCGCGGCACGCCCAGAAGCGCAAGCTCGGCGATGTGTTCCTCGACCGCCGCAGGGTCGCGGCCCGTGTAGCCACCGGCGAGCAGCCTGCGCGCGAGGAATCGCATCGGCGACCCCGCGTGGTCGAGCGTGAGCATCCGGCTGGGTCTCTTCGTTGCTTCTGTTCCGTTAGCGTTCATAGTGCCGCACCTCGAATGTCCGGCAGCCGTCTGGCGATATCCAGGGGCCATGGGGCATGCCGGGCGGGCGGCAGGCGTACATGCCAGCAGTGAACGTCTGGTTCAGCGGGATGTCGTGGATGCTGCCCTCGATGATCCAGACCTCCTCCCAGAAGTCATGGACTTGCGGGCCCATCGCCGAGGTGTCCGTGCCCGGCTCAAAGCGGAGCAGGCGCGTGTAGTCGCCGCTCACCTCGTCGCGCGAGAGTATCTGCTGGCTGAGGCCCTCCACCGGCGGGATGGGCTCGCTCGGGATGTCCGAGGGGTCGAAGAACTCCAACTCAGGTTTCGCCACGTTCACTCCTCTCTTACAACTCTTAAGACGTCCAGAACCCGGCGGACCCAGTCGCCACGACCTGTGCGTATGGCACGGGAGCGTCGAGCAGTCCCATCTGCCGGGCGAACCCGTTCATCCGCTCGACCGTCCCCTCCGTTATCGACGGGTCGTAGTACGGCAAATCGCGCTCGATCAGTTCTGCGATCAGCCCTGCCTCCTGCGCGGGGAAGCGCTTCTCGCCAACCGCAGTTGCCTGTGACGAATCGGCCTTCAGCATACGCTGCGCGGACACGATGGCGCGCACTGCGGCGGCGGTCTCGTCCGGCTGTTCGGCGATCCTGCGGTCGGTGGTCACGAACGCGGGGAATGTATAGCCGCGAGCCGCGGAAGGGCCGTCGCCGCGCCGCACATCGAGCACGACGCTGCCCGCCCCCGAGCGAACGGCGACCTCCGTGCCCATGCCGTTCGCCCAGAAGCCGTCTATCGCGCCCTCTGCCAGCGCCCTCGCCGCCTGCACCCCGAACGATACGCCGGAGCCAGTCGCACCCGGCACGGGGCCGATGCTCACGCCGTCGCGCTCCGGGTCGATGCCGGCTTCGCGGAGCATCTGCTCCAGCCCATCCCGGGGGCCGGGCGCCGCTCCGATGCGGAGGCCCTTCACGGCCTCGATGTCGCCGCGTTGCGCGCCGAGGTCGCTCCTGAGCACGAGGAACCAGTACATGTGCTGGGCGAGCGCGGCAAGCAGCGATGCGCGTTCCCACCGGGGGAACGCCGTCAGGACCGCGTGCGCCGAGCCCGCCACGTAGTCGAGCTCGCCGTCGCGCAGCATCTCCATCGCCCGTGTGATGGGGAAGACGAGTTCGATGTCGGCCTCGAAGCCCTCGGCCTCGAACGCACCGAGGTCGACGGCTGCGATTGCAGGGAAATACGAGTTCGAGACGAGGTCGGGCACGCCGATGCGCAAGGGGTTCCTCCATGGCCGTGCATCCGGCCAGCCGCGAGTGTGCCAAGCGCCGGGCGGGAGGTCAACCGGAGGAGGCGCAGCGCCACCTCTTCCGACGATATTCGATAACGCTCCTTAACGAACCTTCAACGGCGCGTCAATGGCGCCCGGATATAATCTCCGGCATGCAGGCCCCGGTCGAGGACACTCCCCAGGCATCCTGGCACAGTTCGTCCGTGGAGGACGCCCTCGAAGGCCTCGCGTCCTCAGCCTCCGGACTGTCATCCGGGGAGGCATCAGCGCGCCTCGCCACGTATGGGCCGAACCAACTGACCGGCGCTCCCCCTGTGTCCGCGCTCAAACTGCTGCTGGACGAGTTCCGCAGCCCGCTCGTCCTCGTGCTCATCGGCGCGGCGGCGGTGCTGTTGGGCGTTGCGCTCATCGCAGAGGAGTCCGACCACTACATCGACGCCGGGCTCATCGCGCTCATCGTTGTGCTGAACGCGTGCCTCGGCTTCACGCAGAACTACCGCGCGAGCCGGGGCATCGAGTCGCTGAACCGGCTCGCCGCCCCTTCCGCAACGGTGCTGCGCGACGGTGTGGCGGAGCAGGTGGACGCCAAAGTGCTCGTTCCCGGCGACGTCGTGCTGCTGGAGGAAGGCTCGCGCATCCCCGCCGACGGGCGAGTCATCCGCAGCATCGACCTGAGCGTCGACGAAGCCGCGCTCACCGGCGAGAGCCTGCCTGTCCGCAAGAGCACGCAACCCGTCTCCGCCGACGCGTCGCTCGCTGAGCGGTTCAACATGGCGTACAGCGGCACGGTCGTGATGCGCGGCCGGGGGCGGATGCTGGTGGCAAGCACCGGCATGCAGACGGAGGTCGGCGGCATCGCTGCCGAGGTGCAGACGACGGAGAGCGAGCCGACCGTCTTCCAGCGCGAGGTTGCCCGTCTGGCGAGGCGTATCGGCTGGGCCGTCGCGGTGCTCATCGGCATCGTCGTCGTGCTGCAACTGGTGACCGGCGACCTGAGCCTGCTCGAAACGTTCATCACCGCCGTCGCCCTTGCCGTCGCGGCTGTGCCGGAAGGGCTGCCGGTCGTCCTCACGCTCGCACTCGCGTTCGGCACGCGCCGGATGCTGGAGCGAAGGGCGCTCGTGCGCTCGCTGCCGGTCGTGGAGATCGTCGGCGCGGCAGAGGTCATCTGCACCGACAAGACGGGCACCGTCACGGAAGGGCGTATGACGATGCGCCGGGTGGCGACGCTCTCCGGGGAGCTGGACGCGCACGACATCACGCCCGGTGCTCACGCGGAGCCATTGGCGGTGTCGCTGCTGGTCGCCGGGCTGTGCAACAACGCGCAGCGGCACCCTGAGCACGGCTACGTGGGCGACCCGACGGAGACGGCGCTGCTCGAGTTCGCGGAGCGCGCCGGAGCGCCGCTGGGCGAGTACGAGCGCACAGGCGAGGTCCCGTTCACGTCCGAGCGGCGGATGATGTCGGTGGCCGTCCAACACCCCGTGGCCGCCGACGGTCTGCTGCTTACGAAGGGCGCGCTGGAAGCAGTCCTCCCCCTCTGCACGAGCATCCAGACACCCGACGGCGTGTCGCCGCTGAGCGACGCGGAGCGCACCGCGCTGCTGGAGCAGAACACCAGGCTGGCGGGGCAGGCGCTGCGGGTGCTGGCACTCGCGTACAAGGAGCAGCCCGCCGACGCGCCGATAGTCGAGGAGGGGCTGACGTTCGCCGCGCTGGGGGCGATGAGCGACCCACCGAGGCCGGAAGCCGTGCACGCCATCGAAGCGGCGCACCGGGCCGGCATCCGCGTCGTGATGATCACGGGCGACAACAGCCTGACGGCGGCGGCGATCGGCAAGGAAGTGGGGCTGGACGGGGAGGCCATCGAGGCGAAGGAGCTCGATGGGCTGGACGAGGCGGAGCTCAAGCGCGTCATCGACGAAACGAGCATCTTCGCGCGGGCAGAGCCGCGCCACAAGGTGCTCATCCTCCGCACGCTCAAGGAGAAGCACGACGTCGTGCTGATGACGGGCGACGGTGTGAACGACGCCCCTGCCCTGCACAACGCAGACGTGGGCGTCGCGATGGGCATCAAGGGCACGGACGTCGCCCGCGACACGTCGGACATGGTGCTGCTCGACGACAACCTCGCGACCATCGTCGCCGCCGTCGAGGAAGGCCGCCGGATATTCCGGAACATCAAGAAGTTCGTGAACTACATGCTCACGGGCAACCTCGCCGAGGTGCTCGTCATCCTGGTGGCAACCGTATTCGGCTACCTGCCGGTGACCGCCGTGCAGATCCTGTGGATCAACCTCGTCACGGACTCCGGCCCCGCCGTCGCGCTGGCGTCGGACCCGGCGCCGCAGGGAGCGATGCGCGAGCCTCCGCGTCACGGCGCAGTGCTGGGGCGCTCGATGGCCGCGCTCGTCGGTAGTGTCGGTGTGGTCATGACGATCATCCTCGTCACCACGTTCTTCGTCGGGCTACGGCTGTGGGACCTGGAGACCGCCCGGACGATGACGTTCACCGGCTTCGTCGTTCAGGAGTACCTGCGGTTGCTGGTCATCCGGGTCCAGGAAGGGATGCCGGTCTGCACGAACCGGTGGCTCTGGGCATCCGTGACCGTGAGTCTGCTCATGCAGGCAGTGATCCTCTACACGCCCATAGGCAGCGCTGCGTTCGACACTGTGCCTCTGGGACTGGAGCAGTGGGGCATCCTGCTGGCAGGGCTGCTGGTGGGCTTCGCCGCAACGATCGTCACCGGGAAGCTGGTCGTTCGGCGGTTCGGTCCGCTGTAGGAAGCGTGGGCGCAGACTAGCCGCGGATTACGCGGGCGAAGCGTCGGCTGCCGACGCGGATCAGCGCGCCGTAGGGGATGCGGACGCGCTCGCCGTCGGGTCGTTCGCCGTCTATCTGCACCGCATTCTGCTGCAGCAGGCGCCGCGCCTCGCTGCGGCTCGCGGCGAGGTTGAGCGCGGGCAGCAGGTGCGAGAGATCGGCGTCGAAGCCGTCGGCGTCGTGGGACGCGACGGCGGGGCCGGTCAGGTCGACGGCAACCTCCGGGATGTCCTCCGGCGTCTCGCGTCGCTGGAATACACGCTCGAACTCCTCGCGGGCGGCGGCGGCGGCCTCCGGCGAGTGGAAGACCGTGGTGAGCTCCTCACCCAGGCGCTTCTTCACGTCCATCGGGTTCGCGCCTGTCTTGCCGCTCATCGCTGCGCGGATGGCGTCGAGTTCGTCGTCAGGCACGTCGGTCAACAGCTCGAAGTAGAGGGGGATCAGGTCGTCTGGGAGCGACATGGCCTTGCCGAACATGTCGCGCGGCGTGTCATCGAGGGCGATGTAGTTGTCGAGCGACTTGCTCATCTTGCGGACGCCGTCGGTGCCGGGGAGGATGGGCATGGTGAAGACGAGCTGGGGCCGCTGCCCCACCTTCTCCTGCAGTTCGCGTCCCACCAGCAGGTTGAAGAGCTGGTCGGTGCCCCCGAACTCGACGTCCGCTTCGATGGCAACGGAGTCGTACGCCTGCAGCAGCGGGTAGAGCATCTCAGTGACGGCGATGGGGCGCTGCGCGGCGTAGCGCGTGGCGAAGTCGTCGCGGTGCAGGAACTGGTTGACGGTGAAGTGCGCGGTGAGTCGTATGACGTCGGCCAGGGTGAACTTCCCGAACCATTCGCTCTGGTAGACGGCGCGCGTCTTGTCCGGGTCAACGACCTTGAAGAACTGCCGCATGTAGGTCTCAGCGTTCTCGCGCACGTCCTCGGCGCTGAGCATGGTGCGCGTGTCGGACTGGCCGGATGGGTCGCCGATCTGCGCCGTCCAGTCGCCGACGATGAGGATGAGCTCGTGGCCGAGGTCCTGCAGTTGGCGCAGTTTGCGAAGTCCGACGTAGTGGCCGAGGTGCAGGTCCGGCCTGCTGGGGTCGAACCCCATCTTGAGACGGAGCGGCTTGCCCTCCTGCAGGCGCTTGATGAACTCGTCCTCCGGAATTATGTGCGCGACGCCGCGCTTCGTGATGCGGTCGATGGTCTGCTGATCGAGTGCGGGCATGGTCAGGACGCCTCCTGCGGGAGCGCAAGGATATGCCTCGTGCGCGCTACGTCGTCGCGCATGGCGGCGATGAGGGCGTCGGCGCTGTCGAACCTCTCCTGCCCGCGCAGGCGTTCGATGAACTCCAGCCTCACCTGCTCACCGTAGAGATTGCCGTCGAAATCGAGGACGAACGCCTCGACGACGCTCGGGCCGCCCTCGTGGAAGGTGGGCTTGTGTCCGATGCTCACGGCGGCTGGCAGGCGGTCCGTGCCGTGCAACAGCCACGCGGCGTAGATGCCGTCCGCGGGGACCGCCTGTTGCGACCCCACCCCGACGTTCGCCGTGGGGTAGCCGAGCAGCCCGCCGCCCCTGCGCTCGCCCTCGACGACGGGGCCGTCGAGCGAGAACGCCCGTCCCAGCATCCGCGCGGCGAGTGCGACGTCGCCCGCGTCCAGCGCCTGCCGCACGGCAGTGCTGCGGGCGGGGGCACCGTCCTGGGTGAACTGCTCGACGCACTCCATTGTGTATCCGAGTTCCTCTCCCAGTGCGGTGAGTACAGGGAGCGTTCCCTCCCGGTTGTGCCCGAGCGTGACGTCCGGTCCGGCGGCGAAGTAGACCATGCCGAGGCAGTCCCTCAGGCTGGTCATGAACTCGCGGGGCGTGAGCAGCGACACCTCTTTCGTGAACGTGATGGGCACGACCGCCTCGACGCCGCACTCCGCGAGGAGGCTGAGGCGCTCGTCCAACGGGGTGAGCATCCGCACCTGCACGTCAGGGCGAAGCACGGAGAACGGGTGGTTGGAAAGCGTAACCGCCACGGGATCGAGTCCGCGCTGCTCTGCCGCAGTGACCAGCGTGGCGAGCACGTGCCGGTGCCCCAGGTGCACGCCGTCGAACACGCCGAACGCGACAGCCGCGGGCCGGTCCGGCCGGTATGCGGTCAGCTCCTCACAGAGGTCGGGCACGAAGGCGCTCCACTCGAGGGTCAGGCCACGGGCTCGACAGCGAGTGCCTCGTGCGCCTCCATGAGCATGGCAGCTGTCTCCTCCCAGTCCATGCAGGCGTCCGTGATGGAGACGCCGTACTGGAGCTGCGACGGGTCGTCGCCGAGGTCCTGCCGTCCGCCGAAGAGGTGGCTCTCCGCCATGAGGCCGACGATGAGGTCGTTGCCGGCACGGCGCTGGCGCACCACGTCTCGGAAGGCGATGGGCTGCCGGTTGTGGTCCTTCTCGGAGTTGGCATGGGAGCAGTCGACCATGATGCGCGGGGGCAGTCCCGCCCCCTCCAGCTTCGCCTGCACGTCCCGCACGCTGGCCTCGGTGTAGTTGGGGCCGCCGGTGCCGCCGCGCAGGATGAGGTGGCCGTAGAGGTTGCCATTCGTGTTGACGATGCAGGTGCGGCCCTGCCGGTCTATCCCGAGAAAAGAGTGCGGCGCGCGGGCAGTCTTCATCGCGTCGATGGCGATCTGGGAGTTGCCGTCCGTGCCGTTCTTGAACCCCACGGGCATGCTCAGCCCGCTGGCCATCTCCCGGTGCGTCTGGCTCTCGGTCGTGCGCGCCCCGATGGCGGCCCAGGACACGAGGTCGGCGAGGTACTGCGGGGTGATGGGGTCCAGGAACTCGGTCCCGGACAGCACGCCTATCTCAGCGAGCTGCATGAGCAGCCTTCGCGCGCGGTAGAGGCCGCTCGATATGTCGAACGAGCCGTCGAGGTTCGGGTCGTTGATGAGGCCCTTCCAACCGAGGCTGGTCCGCGGCTTCTCGAAGTAGACGCGCATGATGATGAGGAGCGAATCGCTCACCTGCGAGGCAAGTTCGCCCAGTCTGCTGGCGTATTCGAGCGCGGCCTTCTCGTCGTGGATCGAGCACGGCCCGGTGATGACGAGCAGGCGGGGGTCCTGGCCGGTCAGTATGCGCTCCACCTGGTCCCGCCCTTCGGCGACGGTCTGCGCCATCGCGGGCGTGAGCGGCAGTTTGCGCTGGAGTTCCTCGGGTGGAGCGAGGGGTTCTATCGATTTGATGTGCAGGTCGGTAACGGAACGCGCCATGACGCAATCCCCTTTCTCTGTCTGGCAATGCGGAAGGCGAAAGAACGAAAGCGGAGCCTAGCGATAGCTGTAGCTGGCGCTGCCCCGCCGCGTAAACAGAAAGAACCGCCGGGTCCCGTCGAGGGCCCGGACGCCACGGATGCGGGGCTCGGTTGCGAGCGTTGTGCGCATCTCCCTCCGCCGGTTCATTCGCTGTCGGGCGACCGCAATGCATGGGCGCCCTTCATGTAGACGTACTGCAGGTCCTCTTTCCGCTTCTCCGTATTCAGGAGCAGGAGCACTCGAATCACGGACTCCGGCGCACCCGGCACCGGAATCTGGCAACTGTCCATGAGCGCCGTCTGCTCCCAACCCAGCCGTAAGCGCGCCGCTTTGGCCGGGAACTCCGCGGTGAGGTCTGGAGTTACGGTAAAGAATACTGCGCCTATGTCCTCCTCGGCAAGGTCATTGGCTGCCGTAAGCTCGCGTAACAACTCCTCCGTGGCGTCGAGGATCGCCTCGGGCGTGTTGGCGTCGGCTGTCGTTGCGCCGCGCAGTCCAAAGGTTGGCATTGTGTTGTCCTGGGTCTTCCTTATTCTCCGCTCATCCTGACAACCTTGCTTCCAGGTTGTCAGTGTGTCCCGTGTAGTACGAGCCGTCAGCACAATGGAGAAGGTACACGTGAAATCCCATGTCGTCCTTCGACAGGCTCAGGATGAGCGGACTCCTTTGGATGGTGGCACCGGGTCACTGCGCTGCGGATAGCTCCCGTATGAACGCTCCAGCCCGGGAGGCTGCCTCGCCGGGCGGGGCGGAATCTATCACGTTGATGAGCGCGCTTCCAACGAACGCGATGTCCGCGACCTGCCCCACCCGCTCCACGTGCCGCCGTTCGGCGATGCCGAAGCCGACGCCCACGGGCAGCTGCGTGTGCTGCCTCACGCGGGCAACGAACTCCGGGAAGTCGTCGGGCAGGTCGCTCCGTGCACCCGTCACGCCGGTGACGCTGACGCAGTAGACGAACCCCCTCGCGTACTCGCAGCCGAGCATGATGCGCTCCTCGGTGCTGGTGGGCGCGAGCATGCTCACGATGCCCAGGCCGTGCTGTTCCAGCGCCTCGCGCAGTTCGCCCGCCTCGTCTGGCGGCAGGTCGGGGATGATGAGCGCATCCACTCCGGCCTCCGCACAGTCTGCGGCGTATTTGGCGATGCCGTAGCGCAGGATGGGGTTGTAGTAGCCCATGAAGATGAGCGGCAGGCTTACCCCCGCATCCCGAAGGCGTCGCGCTGTCTCCAGGCAGGCCTGGGTGTCCACACCGCCGGTCAGCGCGCGGTAGCTCGCGGCCTGTATCGTGGGACCGTCCGCGAGCGGGTCGCTGTACGGCACGCCGAGTTCGACCATATCCGCTCCCGCCTGTTCGATCGCGGGGATGATCGCGAGCGTGTCCTCTATCGAAGGGAACCCGATGGTGACGTAGGGCGCGACGGCGATGCGTCCTTCGCCCCGCGCGCGGGACAGGGCGCTTTCCAGACGGTCCAACATGGCGCACAGTCTATCGTGTTCAGTACCGCGATGCGTGAATGAGCACGGTGCACGCCTGAAAGTTGACTCGGCGTGAGACTTTGTACTATCATGTCGCCGCTTCTAACATCCGTTCCGCTGGGAAGGGAAGTAGTACGGGGCAAGCGCACCTCAGAGAGCCGGTCGTTCTGGTGCGAGACCGGCGATGGACAAGCCCCCCTGAACTCGTCCCCGAGCGGCTGGCCTGAACAGCAAGAGTAGGGCCAGCGGAGCGCGCCGTTACCGCGCAGGCAAAGCTGCCTCGGCCCATCAAGAGCCGGGGAACTAGGGTGGTACCGCGGGTTAACGGCCCGTCCCTTCGTGGGGCGGGTCTTTTTTTACCCTCGGAGGGAGCGCTCCGGTTACGGATCGAAGGACGAACGAAAGGGAAGGTGAGTCAACCTTGCGTTTGACGGGCGCACAGATGGTTTGTGAGAGCCTGGTTCGGGAGGGGACGGACGTCATGTTCGGCCTTCCCGGCGGCGCGATACTGCCGCTCTACCAGACGCTGCCGGAGTATCCGCAACTGCGGCACATCCTCGTGCGGCACGAGCAGAACGCCGGACACGCTGCGGATGGCTACGCGCGAGCATCCGGCAAGGTGGGCGTCGCCATCGCGACCTCAGGACCTGGGGCGACGAACCTCGTCACGCCGCTCGCAACAGCCATGATGGACTCCGTTCCCGTCGTGGCGATCACGGGGCAGGTGCCGCGCGCCGCCATCGGGCGCGACGCATTCCAGGAGACCGACACCACCGGCATCACGCTGCCTATCACCAAGCACAACTACCTGGTGATGGATACGGCCGACATCCCGCGCATCATCAGCGAGGCCTTCCACATCGCACGCACGGGACGCCCCGGCCCGGTGCTCATCGATCTGCCGCGCGACGTGCTCACCGACAGTGCCGACTTCGACTACCCGGAGCATGTGAACCTCCCCTCCTACAAGCCAACCATGGAGGGGAACGGGAGGATGATCAAGCGCGCCGCGCAACTCATTGCGGACTCGCAGCGGCCCCTGATGCTCGTGGGACACGGCGCCATCATCTCCGGCGCGTTCGCAGAGGTGCGGGAGGTCGCTGAGAAGGCGCAGATACCGGTCATCACGACGCTGCTCGGCATCGGCAGTTTCTCCGGCGAGCACATCCTGAGCATGGGCATGCCGGGGATGCACGGCCAGGCGTACAACAACTGGGCGATAGACCGCGCTGACCTCATCATCGGGGTCGGGATGCGGTTCGACGACCGGGTCACGGGCAGGCTGAGCGCCTTTGCGCCGAACGCCAAGGTCATCCACATCGACATCGACCCCGCCGAGGTGGGCAAGAACGTTCGCGTTACCGTGCCCATCGTCGGCGACGCGAAGCGCGTGATGCATGCGCTGGCGAAGCAGGTAGAGCAGGTCTCCCGCCCCGAGTGGATAGCAGAGATGGACGCGCTCCGCGCCGAGCATCCACTGCACCCCGGCCAGGGCAAGGGGCTTCGTCCGCAGCACGTCGTGCGCGAACTGTGCGAGGTCACGGACGGACGCGCCATCGTCGTAACGGGCGTAGGGCAGCACCAGATGTGGGCCGCCCAACACTACGTGTTCAAGGAGCCGGGCTCCTGGATCACGTCCGGCGGTCTGGGAACGATGGGGTTCGAGGTGCCTGCGGCGATGGGGGCGGCCTTCGCGCAGCCCAACCGGCAGGTATGGAGCATCGCCGGAGACGGCGGCTTCCAGATGACGATGTCCGAACTGGCGACCATCGTGGAACACAACGTGCCCGTGAAGTTCGCCATCCTGAACAACGGCAACCTCGGCCTCGTGCGGCAGTTGCAGGACCTGTTCTACGGAGGCACCCGTGTGGCATCCGGCTACACCGGCAACCCGGATTTCGTGAAACTCGCCGAGGCGTACGGCATCTGGGCGAAACACGTGGCGGACGAACCGCAGGTGCGGGCCGCCCTCGAAGAAGCTGCGGCAGTGGACGGGCCCGCCATCATCGACTTCCACGTGGAGCCGGAGGAGAACGTGTACCCGCACGTTCCGGCAGGAGAGAGCGTGTTCGAGATGATCGAGTCGCCCGCCGGGCAGGAAGCGCTGTCATGGCTGACGTAAGCCTCAACGGGCACGTCCACACGATAACGGCGCTCGTCCACGACAAGCCGGGCGTGCTGGCGCGCGTGGCGGGGTTGTTCTCGCGGCGCGGGTTCAATATCTCCAGCCTGGCAGTCAGCCGCAGCGAGACAGCTGGACTCTCCCGCATGACGTTCGTTGTCGTCGGAGGGGATTGGGTGGTGGAGCAGGTGACGAAGCAGCTCTACAAGCTGATAGACGTCGTGCGGGTGACGAACATCTCGACGGAGAGCAGCGTCATGCGCGAGATGGCGCTGCTGAAGGTGAAGTCCGACAAGGACAACCGCGCGGAGATCATGCAGATAGTGGACATCTTCCGCGCAGGCATCGTGGACGTGGGCAAGGACACGGTCATCGTCGAGGTGACCGGCGACGAGGAGAAGATCGATGCGCTCATCCAACTCCTTCAGCCCTTCGGTGTCCGCGAGACGATGCGTACAGGACGGATAGCGATGACCCGTGGCGGCGTGGCCGCGGGCACGAAACAGACGGCTGTCCCCGCCGCGGAGAACGCGCCGGACACGGAAGTCGTCCCCTAGAGCGCGTCCCCAAGGGGACGGACGTGAACCAGAACACGAGGAGGAGACTGCGATATGGCGAAGGTGTACTACAAGGAAGATGCCGACATCAGCCTGCTGAGCGGCAAGCGAGTCGGTGTTATCGGTTACGGCAGCCAGGGGCACGCGCACGCGCTCAACCTGCGCGACAACGGCGTGGACGTGATGGTGGGCCTGCTCGAGACAAGCTCCAGCCGTGCGAAGGCAGAGGCAGAGGGGCTGCGGGTCGGGACCCCGGCAGAAGCCACGAAGGAGAGCGACGTCATCATGGTGCTCGCGCCGGATACCGCGCAGCGGAGCATCTACACGGAGTCCATCGAGCCGAACCTGGACAGCTCCAAGACGTTGATGTTCGCCCATGGCTTCAACATCCATTTCGGAGAGATAAACCCTCCCCCGGACGTGGACGTTACGATGATCGCTCCCAAGGCGCCCGGCCACCGGGTGCGCGAGGTGTTCGTCGAAGGCCAGGGAGTGCCATCGCTCGTGGCGATCCACCAGGACGCCTCGGGCAACGCGCTGGCGAACGCGCTGGCCTACGGCGCGGGCATCGGCTCGGACCGGGCCGGCATCGTGGAGACGACGTTCAAGGAAGAGACGGAGACCGACCTCTTCGGCGAGCAGACGGTGCTTTGCGGCGGCGTCACCAGCCTCATCACGAACGCCTTCGAGGTGCTCGTGGAGGCGGGATACCAGCCTGAGATCGCCTACTTCGAGGTGATGCACGAACTCAAGCTCATCGTTGACCTGCTCTACGAGGGCGGCATGAAGTACATGCGCTACTCCGTGAGCGAAACGGCGGAATACGGCGACTACAGCCGCGGCTCCCGGGTCGTGGACGAGCACGCCCGCGCGGCGATGAAGACCGTGCTGCAGGAGATCCAGGACGGCTCGTTCGCCCGCGAGTGGATAGCCGAGAACCACGAAGGACAGCCGCGCTTCAAGGCGATGCGGGAGGCGGCTGCCGGTCACGAGATCGAGACCGTCGGAGCAGAGCTCCGCGGCATGATGACGTTCCTGGGGAAGAAGTAACCGCCGGCACAGCGGAGGCCGTGAGCGGCCTGTTTGCGGAGGAATGACATGGAAGACCGAGTGCTCATCTTCGACACGACGCTCCGGGACGGAGAGCAGTCCGCCGGGGCGGGGATGACAGTGGAAGAGAAGGTGGAGATCGCCAGGCAGCTGGAGCGGCTGAACGTCGACATCATCGAGGCGGGCTTCCCCGTCAGCTCTCCCGGCGACTTCGAAGCCGTCCAGAAGATCGCTCGCGAGGTGCGGAAGCCGATCATCGCGGCGCTCGCGCACGCGAACGAGGCCGCGGTGGACCGCGCCGGTGAGGCGCTGAAAGACGCGGCGCACCCGCGCATCCACATCTTCATCTCTTCCTCGGACCAGCACATCCAGCACCAGTTGCGCAAGAACCGGGAAGAGGTGGTGGAGATCGCGGTGAAGGCCGTCTCCCGGGCGCGCCAATACACCGACGACGTCGAGTTCTCCCCCATGGACTCCAGCCGCACGGAGCGCGAGTTCCTCGCGCACATGGTGCGGGCAGCCGTCGATGCGGGCGCGACGACCATCAACATCCCCGACACGGTCGGCTACGCGGTCCCCGAGGAGTTCGGCGGCCTCATCACCTACCTGCGCGCCGAGGTGCCGGAACTGGGCGACAGCGTCCGCATCTCCGTGCACTGCCACGACGACCTCGGCATGTCGGTCGCCAACAGCCTCTCCGCAGTGAAGGCGGGGGCCCGCCAGGTCGAGGGCTGCATCAACGGCATCGGCGAGCGCGCGGGGAACACCGCCGTCGAAGAAGTCATCATGGCGCTCCGCACGCGCGGCGACTACTTCGGCGTAGACACGGACATCGACACGAAGCAGCTGTACAACACCAGCCGCCTCGTGAGCCAGGTGAGCGGCTTCCCGGTGCAGCCCAACAAGGCGGTCATCGGGCGCAACGCGTTCCGGCACGCCTCCGGCATCCACCAGGACGGTGTGCTGAAGGAGCGCACCACCTACGAGATCCTGAACCCGCTGGACGTGGGCGTTCCCCGGAGCGAACTCGTGCTCGGCAAGCTGAGCGGACGCCACGGCCTGCGCTCGCGGCTCGAAGAGCTCGGCTACGCGCTCACCAACGAGGAACTCGACAAGGTGCACGAGTCCTTCAAGGAGCTCGCTGACAAGAAGCGCGAGGTGACGGACCGCGACCTCATCGCCCTCATGGGCAACGAGCGCACAGCCATCGAGGAGACGTACTCGCTGGAACACGTGCAGGTCACCTGCGGCACCGGCGAGATCCCGACCGCGACGGTGCAACTCTCCCTCGAGGACGGGACGGTCCGCACCGACGCGGCGACGGGCACCGGCCCGGTCGACGCTGTCTACCAGGCCATCAACCGGATCGTCGGCGTACCGAACGAGCTGACGGAGTTCAGCGTCAATTCGGTCACGGAGGGCATCGACGCTATCGGCGAGGTGAGCATCCGCATCGAGCAGGACGGCAAGCCATACATCGGACGCGGCGCGGACACGGACATCATCGTCGCATGCGCCCGCGCCTACATGAACGCGCTCAACCGCCTGATCGCGATGGGCGACACCACCCGCTCGCCGGAGGCGGCAAACGCCGTCTAACGGGGGTTCCGCCTCTTCTGTTGCAGGGCTTGACTATAGGGCTTGACCGGCTGCTTGGTAGGCTTTACTATTTGTCCTACTGGTAAGGAATACCAAGCAGCCGAGGCCCGCTATGCGCACGATAACCGTCAGCAGCAAGAACCAGATAACCATCCCCGTCGCCATCCTCCGGGAGATCGGCATCAATCCCGGCGACACGCTCGCCGCAGCCGTCATAGATGGGGACATCGTGCTCGTCAAGGAGCCGGAGAGCTGGGTGCAGTATTTTCAAGGGAGCATGAAAGGGGCATACGGCGGCACCAAAGAGAGCATCGACCGTTATGTCCTGCGCGAACGCGAGAGCTGGTACGAGCCGCTGTCCGAACACATGAGTGATACGGACCCGCGCGAGTGGTGCAAGCGGTTCGAGGATCTGTACGCCACGGACAGCGGCGTGCGGGCAGTCGCTGACACGCTCATGGATTGCCCGCACTACGTGGCCACGTTCCCCGACCTGGAATGGCTAATCCCTGAGAACGGCCACCCCACCGACCTGCCTCGGACGCTGGACAGGCTCACATCCAACCGCTGGGTGCGGCGCATCCCCCCGCAGGACGAAGAGCCGGAGCGCTACCGGCTGGACGGCGAGGTAGCAGCGTCGCTCAAGGCCGATTGATGACGTCGGCCCTGAGCGACGCCCTCGCGGGCAGGACACGGATAGCGTTCGACACTAACGCCGTCATCTACTACCTGGAGGGCAACTACCCGTACGGCGTCTACGCGGCGCAGGCGTTCTCACTCCTGGCGAGCGGCGCAGCGGTCGGCTTCGTATCGACCATGGTGGAGATGGAGACGCTCGTGCGCCCGCTCCGCATACGGGACAGGGGCCTGTTGTTCTCTATACGCCGGTTCTTCGCCCTCCACCCCAACCTGTATGTCACTCCCATGAGCAGCGACATCGCACAGGCAGCGGCCCAAGTGCGCGCCTCCACCAACTTGAAAGCGCCGGATGCTATCATCGCAGCGACTGCGGCAGCGAACCGCTGCGACGTCATCATCGGCAACGACCGCGCATTCGCCAGGAACAGCGATCTCCCCTACCTGGTCCTGGACGATTTCGCTGTCTGAATAGAAGCGGAGGATCAGATGGCCCCCAAGACGATGTTCGAGAAGATATGGGACACGCACGTCGTGCGGGAGGAGGAAGGCAAGCCTTCCCTGCTCTACGTCGACCTGCACCTCGTCCACGAAGTCACCTCACCCCAGGCGTTCGACGGCCTGCGCCTCAACAACCGGCGCATCCGCAGGCTCGACAAGACCGTCGCCGTCGCCGACCACAACGTGCCGACCAACGACCGCGACAAGCCCCTCACGGACGAGGTCTCGAAGGCACAGCTCGAGGCGATGCAGCGCAACGCCGAGGAGTTCGGCCTCGAGTACCACGACATGTTCAGCGAGAAGCAGGGCATCGTCCACGTCATCGGTCCGGAACAGGGGCGCACGCAGCCCGGCATGATCATCGTCTGCGGCGACAGCCACACCGCGACGCACGGCGCGGTCGGCGCGATGGCGTTCGGCATCGGTACGTCCGAGGTCGAGCACGTCCTGGCGACGCAGTGCATCTGGCAGGCGAAGCCGAAGACGATGGAGATACGCGTGGACGGCACGCTCGGCTTCGGTGTCACGCCCAAGGACGTCATCCTCGCCATCATCGGCAAGATCGGCACGTCCGGCGGCATCGGCCACGCCATCGAGTACACCGGCTCCGTCTTCCGCGAGATGTCCATGGAAGGCCGCATGACGGTCTGCAACATGTCCATCGAGGCCGGAGCGCGCACCGGCATGGTCGCCCCCGACGAGAAGACGTTCGCCTACCTGAAGGGACGCGAGTACGCCCCGAAGGGCGAGGACTGGGACGCCGCCGTCGAACGCTGGGCCGCCCTCCGCACCGACCCCGACGCGGTCTTCGACACGGTCGTCACCCTGGACGCCGCCGACATCCAGCCCCAGGTGACGTGGGGCACGAACCCCGCGCAAGTGCTCCCTGTCGGCGGGCGCGTCCCGAAGCCGGACGACTTCGAGTCGTCGCAGGAGCAGGGCGCCGTCGAGAAGGCGCTTGCGTACATGGGCCTGAGCGGCGGAGAGCGCATCCAGGACATCGCCATCGACACGGTCTTCATCGGCTCATGCACCAACTCCCGCATCGAGGACCTCCGCGCCGCCGCCGAGGTGGCGAAGGGCAAGCAGAAGGCCGGCAGCGTCCGCGCGCTCGTCGTTCCCGGCTCTTGGGCGGTGAAGCAGCAGGCGGAAGCGGAAGGGCTCGACCAGGTGTTCACCGAAGCCGGGTTCGAGTGGCGCGACGCCGGGTGCTCGATGTGCCTCGCCATGAACCCGGACCGGCTCGCCCCCGGCGAGCGCAGCGCCTCGACCTCCAACCGCAACTTCGAGGGGCGGCAGGGCCCCGGCGGACGCACGCACCTTGTCAGCCCGCCGATGGCCGCGGCAGCCGCCATCGCGGGGCACTTCGTCGACGTGCGCGACCTGAACTAACAACGAGACCGGACACGGTTCCGGCGCAGGAGTAGACGGATGGACGCTTTCACAAAACACACTGGCAAGGTCGTTCCCTACGACATGCCGAACGTCGACACCGACCAGATTATCCCGGCGCGCTTCCTCAAGAAGATCGACCGCGTCGGATTCGGCGAACTGCTCTTCTACGAGCTGCGCTACGAGGAGGACGGCTCCCCCAAGCCCGGCTTCATCCTGAACCAGCCGCAGTACGCCGGCGGCACCGTCCTCGTGAGCGGACCGCAGTTCGGTATCGGATCGTCCCGCGAGCACGCGCCGTGGGCCATCCAGCAATACGGCTTCCGCGTGGTCATCGCGCCGAGTTTCGGCGACATCTTCCGCAACAACTGCTACCAGAACGGCCTGCTCCCCGTCATGCTCGACGCCGCCGAGGTGGACACGATCATCGCCCGCGCCCAGGAGATCCAAGGCTACGAGCTCAGCGTCGACCTCGAGGCGCAGCAGGTGACCGACGGTCACGGCCTCGCCGCTTCGTTCGACATCGACTCCTTCCGCAAAGAGAACCTCGTGCAAGGGCTGGACGACATCGGCCTGACCCTCCAGAACGTGGCGGCGATAGACGCTTTCGAGAGCGCCAGCTCCTGAGTCCCCGACCCCATTCCGCGGTTGACCGCGCACATCCCGAGGTACGCACATGGCCACTTTCGACATCATGGTTCTGCCGGGCGACGGCATCGGCCCGGAGGTAACCGGCGCATCGCAGCAGGTGCTGGACGCCGTCGCAGCGCGCTGGAAGCACAACTTCCGCTACCAGACCGACGTGGTCGGCGGCGGCGCGATCGACGCCTACGGCACGCCCCTGCGCGACGAAACGGTGAAGACAGCGCGCCGCGCGAACGCGGTGCTCTTCGGCGCGGTCGGCGGCCCGAAGTGGGACAACGAACCCGTGCGCCCGGAGGCGGCCATCCTCGGCCTCCGCAAGGCGCTCGGCCTCTACGCCAACATCCGCCCGGTCAAGGTCTTCCCCGGCATGGAGGGCGCGAGCCCGCTCAAGGACGACCGTGTGCGCGGCGCGGACATGGTCATCCTGCGCGAACTCACCGGCGGCCTCTACTACGCCACGCCCAAGAAGCGCTGGGAGACGAAGACCGGACGCAAGGGCGTCGACACGCTCCTCTACTCCGAGAAGGAGATAGAGCGCATCCTGCGCGTCGGCTTCGAGCTCGCGCGCTCCCGCCGCAAGAAGCTCACCTCCGTCGACAAGGCGAACGTCCTCCAGTCCTCACGCCTCTGGCGCGACATCGCCATCGAGGTCTCGAAGGACTACCCGGACGTCGAGCTCGAGCACCAGTTGGTCGACTCCTGCGCGATGGTCCTAATCACGCGCCCCACGAGCTTCGACGTCATGGTCATGGAGAACATGTTCGGCGACATCATCTCGGACGAGGCCGCCGTACTCTCCGCGTCGCTCGGCATGCTGCCGTCCGCCAGCCTCGCAGGACTCCCCGGCAACGACGCGAAGGGCAAGCCCCGCAAAGTGAAGGGCCTCTACGAGCCGAGCCACGGCAGCGCGCCCGACATCGCAGGTCAGGGCAAGGCGAACCCCGTCGGCTCCATCCTCAGCTCCGCGTTCATGCTGCAGTACTCGTTCGGCCTCGTCGAGGAGGCCGCAGCCATCAACGCCGCCGTCGAGAGCGCGCTGAACGACGGCCACCGCACGGCCGACCTCGCCCCTCCCGGCGCGGAGTTCTCCACCACCCAGCACATGACCGACATGATCCTCGAGCGGCTGTAGGCCGCGCCGATGCCGGAGATCAGCCCGCTCGTCGCTGCGGCGGTCGTCGCGACGTCGCTGGTCGCCGCCGTCATCGGGGGCGTTACGGGGATGAGCACCGGCATCATCGCCATCCCCATCCTGATATTCGCGTTCGGCATACGCCTCGCCGTCCCTATCGTCACCGTCGCGATGCTGCTGAACACGCTCTCGCGCTCCATAGCGAACTGGGACTACGTGGACTGGCGCGTCGCCCGCTGGTACAGCCTCGGCGCGGTGCCTGCCGCTGCCGTTGGCGGCATCGTGTTCGCGAACATCCCCACCGACCTGCTCGCGAGAGGGCTCGGCGTCTTCCTGCTCGCGCTCGTGGTCTACCGGCACATACCCCTCGTTGCGGGCCGCGCGATGCCTCTCCGCGCCTTCCTGCCCGTCGGCATCGGGCAGGGCTTCTTCTCCGCCATCTTCGGTGGTGCGGGGCCGTTCGGCGCGCACTTCTTCATGGCCTACGGCCTCACGAAGAACGCGTTCGTCGGCACCGTCGCCGTCGGAACGTTCCTCGTCAGCATCGTCAAGACGATGGTCTACGGAAGCTTCTCGCTCTTCACGATGGAGACGTTCCTCATCGCCGTCGGCATCGGCCTCGTCATGGCGGTGGGGGCCTACGCCGGAGCGCACATCGTCAAGCGCGTGCCGGAGAGGCTGTTCATCTACGCGGTGGAAGCGCTCATGATCGTTTCCGGGCTGCTGCTGCTGGCGACGGGATAGCGGATGGACCCGGTCGTTCTCGTCGCGCTCGGCGTCATCGCCTTCCTCTCGGCGGTCATCGGTGGGATGGCGGGCCTTGGCTCCGCCATCATCATGATCCCGGCCCTCACGTTCGCCGTCGGCATCCGCGAGGCCGTCCCCATCGCCACCGTCGCAGTGATGATGCAGACCTGGTCGCGCATCTGGGTCAACCGCCACCTCATCGACCGCAGCGTGGTCAAGTGGTTCTTCATCGGCGCGTTCCCGACGTCCATCGTCGGCGCGACCGCGTTCGCCAACCTTCCGGCCGACCTGCTGCAGAAGGGGTTCGCCGTCTTCCTGCTGCTCATCGTCGCCTTCCGGCATACGCCGCTGGCGCAGGGCGGGATGCGGATGAGCCCGCGAGCTTTCACCGGCGTCGGCGCGGGACAGGGCTTCCTCTCCGCGCTCTTCGGCGGCGCGGGGCCGTTCGGCGCGTCGTTCTTCCTCGCCTACGGACTGCGCCGCGGCGCGTTCGTCGGCACGATGGCCTCCGGCATGACCATCATCAACGTCGTCAAGATAGGCATCTACGGGACATTCGACCTCCTCGACTCGCAGGCCCTCATCCTCGCCCTCTCGCTCGGCCTCGTCATGGTCGTGGGCGCATACGTCGGCGGTGCCATCACCAACCGCGTCTCCGACAAGGCGTTCGTCTACATCGTCGAGATCGTCATCGTCGCCGCGGCGATCTCACTGCTGGTCAGGTAGGCCCCGTCGTTCCTGCGCAGGCAGGAACCTCGCAGCCCCTTCCCCCGTCATTCCAGCGAAGGCTGGAATCCAGAGTGGCCGCCAGACCACGCGAGGGTTGAGGTGGCGAGCGGATCGTCATGCCGAACGCAGTCGAGGCATCTCTCAGGTAAGCCCCGCCCCATCCACTACCATAGCCCCATGTCCGCCAACGCCCGCACAGAAACTGTGAACCTCTACCAACACCTCCTCGGCGACGCCTGGCACGCCCTCCCTGACGTGCTCCAACAAGTGCACGGGACGGACACCCAAGTAACCGCCAGCGGCGAGATGGACGTAACCCTCGGACGCTTCATAGGGGCCGGTCTCGTGCGATGGGCGCTCCAGATGCCGCGGACAGAGGGGCGCGTGCCGGTGGAACTACACGTGCGGCGGGAGGGCGAGCGCGAGCACTGGGACAGGCGCATCGGCGCGTGGCCCTTCCGCACCGAGCAGCGGGCCGAGGATGGCCTCTTGGTCGAGCGCTACGGCTCGCTGGACTTCCCCATGACCGTCACCTCGGACGACGAATCGCTCACCCACTGGTCCGACCGCATGCTGCTACACGCCCTCGGACGGCGATGGCCCGTCCCGCGCTGGCTCTCGATCCACACGTGGGGCACGGAGCGTCGTTCCGCAAGCGTCCCGGGCGCGATGGACGTGAGCGTGCGCATCGAAACGCCGTGGGGCTGGCTGCTCGTCGGCTACGACGGCACCTTGCGGGTGTCGGCGGAAGGCTGAAGATGCGACACCCGCCCCTTCCCTGAACGCCCCGGCCCACGTACGCTGGCTGGATGACCCGCGCAGCAACAGCAACTGGCCCCCGCCGGGCCGCTCTACCCGGGATAGGCCCTGCCCTTCCGCAACACAACACGCAATTCAGCGCGCATCTTGACGCCTTACCCCCGGAACAAGGCCGTGGCCTGCTCGATATAGATGGCAAGGCGTCATCTACCCCCTCTGCTTACGAGTGGGGGCCGCATCAAGAAAGTCATGAAGAACGAGCGCCCCTGCATCGCGCAGCACAGTACACACGTCTCCAGGGCCGGATCTTGATATCTGGAACCCGGAACAAGGCCGTGGCCTGCTCGATAAAGATCCGCAAGATACGGAAGCTCCCCCGCCCACGAGTGAGGACCGGATGAAGAACCGGATGAAGAACGAAAGCCGCCATTTGAGCGCCCCGCACAGTCACCAGCCCGCCCTGCCTCTGGCCAAACGCGGCCCCGGTGAGCGATAATAGGCCGTCAGCGACAAGATCAGGTCTCACGGAGCACCAATGCCAGCGAAGAAAGCAGCAAGAGTCCAGGAGCGACGCCGCATCGTCAACCGGCGCGTCCGCTCCAGCATGCGCACGGCAGTCAAGAGGGCCGTCCGCGCGCTCAACACCAACAACGAGGCGGCGGGCAGCGCCGTCCTGACAGCGGTGAGCAGGCTGGACCGCGCGGCGTCCAAGGGCCTCATCCACCGCAACGCCGTCGCGCGGAGCAAGTCCCGCCTCACGAAGCGGCTCAACGCCGCGACCGCCGAGTAACGCGCCCCGCCGTTCCTGCGAAGGCCCGCGCTTAGCGCGCACGCGCCTTAGTGCGCACGCGCTTTAGCGCGCAACCTCGAAGCCCTTAACCGCTCGTAGTGGCACCCCTTCACCGCTCGTGCTGATAACCCTTAATCGCTCGTAGTGGCAGCCCTTGACCACTCATCGTAACAACCCTTGGCCGCTCGTGGTGGCAGCCCTTAACCACTCGTGGTGAGAGCCCTTGACCGCTCATGGTGAGCTTGTCGAACCACCCTGCGCTTCAGCAACCCGCCCAAAACGTGACACGACCCCGTTGACAGTCATGCGCGCGGCCCTCTATTCTGCAGAACGTCCGTTCTGATTCCTCACCGGAGGCCGCCCATGCCAGCCATCTCGTCGCGCCAACAGCAGATACTCGATTTCCTGCGCGAGTACCACACCGACCGCAGCTACATGCCGTCCATCCGCGAGATTCAACTCGCCTGCGGCATCAGCTCCACCTCTGTCGTCGACTACAACCTCCGCCTGCTGGAGCGCGACGGCTATATCCACCGCTCGCCCGACATCTCCCGCGCCATCGAGATTGTCGGCGAGTCTGAGGCCGACCTCGTCGAGGTGGCCCGCATCCCCGTGCTCGGCGCGATCGCCGCGGGCGAGCCGATCCCCGTCCCCGAGGCCGCCGCCTACGCCGGCGGTGACCACGAGTCGTTCGCACTCCCGCCTGAATTGACGCCCCGCGACCCCGACAACCTCTACGCCCTGCGCGTGAAGGGCTACTCGATGATCGACGCGTTCGTGACCGACGGCGACATCGTGGTGCTGCGCCACACGCGCGACGCCCACAACGGCGAGATGGTCGCGGCATGGCTCCCGATGCAGGAGGAAGCCACCCTCAAGCACTTCTACTTGGAGGGCGAGAACGTGCGCCTCATGCCCGCCAACCCGAACATGGCCCCAATCATCGTCCCCGCGAGCGACGTCCAGGTGCACGGCAAGGTCGTCGCCGTCATGCGCAGGGTCGCCGCGTAGTCGTGCGCCCCGCCTCCATCACCCTCCCCTCCCCTGGCGTAACCCCGTGATCGCCGTACGACGCGCCAACCGCGACGACCTGCGGTTCATAGTCGACGCGCAGATGGCGATGGCCGTCGAGAGCGAGGGTGCGGAGCTCGACCCCGCAACGCTCACCGAGGGTGTCCGGGCCGTGCTGGAGGACCGCGTCCACGCGGAGTACTGGCTCGCCGAGGAGGACGAAACTCCCGTTGGCATGCTGATGACCGTCACCGAGTGGAGCGACTGGCGGAACGGCGTCGTGCTCTGGATACACTCGGTCTACGTCGTTCCTGAGGCGCGCCGCCGTGGCGTCTACTCAACGCTCTACGCCCACCTGCGCGAGCAGGTCGAGCGCTCCGACGAACTCGTGGGCCTCCGCCTCTACGTCGACAAGACCAACGAGCCCGCCCAGCGCGTCTACGAATCGCTCGGCATGACCCGCGAGCACTACCACCTCTACGAATGGCTGAAGCCTTGACGCACATAGCGAGGAGGTTGGAAACGGGGGCCTGATCCCCTCTCCCTACAAGGGGAGAGGGTTAGGGTGAGGGTACTCGGCGTGGGGAGTGGGTGCCCGATGGGGCGTGGGTGCCCGATAGGGAGTGGGTGCCCGATAGGGAGTGCAGAGGGGCGTGCCCCTCTGCCGGGGGCCGTGGGGGTGTCCCCCACAACGCACCGGGTGGGTGGGAGGGAAGAACTACAACTGCCAGGCAGTACAGGTCCCTAGTCGGACGACGGCAGCTTGCGCGCCTCCAGCATCGCCATCGGGCGCCCGTCGCAGTGGATGCGGGACGTGCCCGCCTTGGTGCACAGCACCATGATGCCCGTCGCCTCGTCCTGGTAGCGCTTGCCCAACTGGTCGGCCTCGCCGTCGGCGGCAGGCGTGCAGGACAACTCCCCGTCCCCGCCCTTCGTGATCATGTACTGCGCCCCCAGGTCGGCGCACTCCAGACGCTTGCCGGTCTCCGCAGCCATCCGTCCCTCCGGTATCGTAGGGTTAACCGAACTAATGTTAGCAGAGGCGGGCAGGCGCGCCGCATCAGGCGGCAGCCCGCGAAAGTAAGGAGATGAGCGTGGCCATAGCGTCGAACGTCCGGCAGCACATGGAGAACAGCTCGTGGATACGGCGCATGTTCGAGCTCGGCATCGCCCTCAAACGAGAGCGCGGCGAAGAGAACGTGTTCGACCTCTCGCTCGGCAACCCCGTCGTCGAGCCGCCGTCCGAGTTCTTCGACGCGCTGCGCAACCTGGCTGACGCTCCAACGCCCGGCGCGCACCGCTACATGCCCAACGCGGGCTACCCGGAGACGCGCCAGGCCGTCGCCGACATGCTGGCCTCGGAGACGGACCTCCCCTACGGAGCCCAGCACGTACTGATGACCTGCGGCGCGGCAGCCGCCCTCAACGTCGCCATCCGCGCCCTCTGCGACCCCGGCGACGAGGTCGTCGTCCTGACCCCCTACTTCGCCGAGTACCTCTTCTATCCCAGCAACCACAGCGCAGTACCCGTGGTCGTCGGCTGCGATGAATCGTTCACCCCGGGCCTGGACGATCTGGAGCGCAAGCTCACTCCGCACTCGAAGGTCGTCATCCTCAATTCGCCGAACAACCCCGCGGGCGTCATCTACTCCCAGTCATTCGTCGCCGACCTCGCAGCGCTGCTGCGGCGGAAGAGCGATGAGCTGGGCGTCGACATCTACCTCATCAGCGACGAACCGTACCGCCGCATCATCTACGACGGCCTCGGTTACCCGTTCCCGCAGCACGAGTACGAGCGCACCATCACCGCGACGTCGCACGCCAAGGACCTCGCCCTCCCCGGCGACCGCATCGGCTACCTCGCCGTGCACCCGGCATGCGAGGAGGCTGGCGAACTGATGGACGCATTCGCCTTCTGCAACCGTGTGCTCGGCTTCGTGAACGCGCCCGCCATCATGCAACACCTCGTCCGCAGCCTCCAGCACGTGACCGTGGACGTCAGCGACTATCAGGCCAAGCGCGACTACCTCTGCGACGTGCTCACGTCGGCGGGCTACGACGTCCGCAAGCCGGAGGGCGCGTTCTACCTCTTTCCTCGGTCGCCCGTGGAGGACGAGATGCTGCTCATCCAGGCGCTACAGGACGAAGGAGTGCTCGTCGTTCCCGGGCGCGGTTTCGGCATGCCGGGATACTTCCGCATCTCCTATTGCGTCCACCAGTCCGCTCTGGAGGGCGCAGCGCCCGGCTTCAGGGCTGCCATCAACAAGCTGGCCTCGCCCTAGCGAGGCTGCCACCTGCAAGAGGCAACACCCCGGCGGACGCGCTATCATGGGATCGAGGTCTCTGCGATGAACAGGGGGATGAAAGCATGACGATGTTCCAGCCGCGCAGCCTGCGTCGCGACAACCAGCTGCGGGCGCGCATGGTCTTCACGATGCTGCTGCTCGGCCTCGTGTACGGCCTCTTCCTCTGGTTCCTCATCTCCGTCGCGGGCGCGGGCGTGATGCTCGGAGTCGCCGTGGTGCTCGTCCTCGTGCAGTTCTTCCTCTCCGACAAGCTCGTGCTCACCTCGATGCGCGCGAAGGTCGTAACGCCGGAGCAGGCTCCGGAACTGCACGCGACGATCGACCGGCTCGCCACGAAGGCGGGCATCCCCAAGCCGAAGGTCGCCATCGCGGACATGAGCGTGCCCAACGCGTTCGCTACAGGGCGCAGCCAGAAACACGCGGCGGTCGCCGTTACCACCGGACTGCTGCAGGTCCTCAACGAACGTGAACTCGAGGGCGTGCTCGCTCACGAGATAAGCCACATCGCCTCTCGCGACGTGCAGGTGATGACCTACGCCAGCTTCCTCTCGGTCGTCGCCTCGACGCTCATGAGCTTCTTCTTCTGGATGGGGCTCTTCGGCGGCTTCGGACGCAGCAGGGGTAGTGGCGGCAGTTACATCATGATTGCCTACATCGTCACCATCCTCGTATGGGTCATCAGCCAGGTGCTCATCGCTGCGCTCTCGCGCTACAGGGAGTACGCGGCCGACCGCGGCGCTGCGATGCTTACCAATCGCCCACGGGACCTCGCCAACGCGCTTCAGCGCATCAGCGGCTCTATCACCGGCCTGCCCAAGAACGACCTGCGCCGCGCTGAATCGCTCAACGCCTTCTTCATCATGCCCGCTATCGGCGACGGCTTTGCCAGCCTCTTCTCCACACATCCTCCCATGGCGCGCCGGATCGAGCGCTTGCTCGAGCTGGAACGCACCACGATGCTGACCGGGTAGCCCCATGTGCAAGTTCCTCTCCCGACCACGTAACGCAGAATGGAGCGAGGCGAACGAGGCGATGGCCAGCGCCGCGCAGGTGTTCGAGGAAGTGCTCGACACGTTTACGACCGGCAAGGCCGGTGTGCTCGTCCGTCCGTCCGAGGACCAGGACGCCGTCCAGGCGAAGGCAGAACTGGAGCGTGCGCTGGCGCACTTGCAGTCCTCCGAGGCTCGGTGGGACGTGGTGCTGGACGATTCCGAGCACCCCCATCCGTGGATCATCGTGCGGGATTCCGGGCTGCCCGCGCTGGCGAACTCGACCCGCGTCATCGGGGAAACACTCGTGGCGATGGGCATCGGCCCGCGGGTGCTCGCGTCGGTCTATGCGTTCACCTGGAAAGGGCAGGAGATCTACTGGATCTACCAGCCGCGCATTAAGGCGTTCACCCCGTTCGCCCCGGCGACTGGCGGCGAGCCGGAGACCCGCGACCATCCCCTGGAACTGCGGATGGAGCAGGCATGCAGGAAGGACATCCCTACCTCCCGCGCCATCAAGGAGTGGTACCCCATCTGGGGGCTGCCCCTCTAGGCCTCAGCCTTACCTGGGGCACGCGCCGGGCGCTTCAGCCTGCGGCGCGCCCAGAGGATGAGCGCCGCATCGAGCACGGGGAGCAGGATCAGCGCTCCCCACCACGGCAGGGGCGTGAGGAGCGCAAGCAGCACCACGAAGGCCGCCAGCACCCCCAGTCCGACTATCACGATGATCCCAATCGCCATCATGCCATTCATCCGACCAAGTATAGGGCTGGCGCACCGGTGGTACTATCTCCGCATCGGCCATTAACCTCCCCCAGGCATCCGTCCAACCATGTCCACAGCAACCGGGCAGCACCAGCAGCACCACGAACGAAGCGTCGTCCTGCCCATCGAGGGTATGACATGCGCCGCGTGCGTGAGCACGGTGACGAATGCCATCGCCCGCGTCGACGGGGTATCGGGCGTCGTAGTGAACCTCGCATCAGAGACGGCGGCGGTGACGTTCGCCCCTGCGGAGCAGCGCATCGTGGCGATGCGGGACGCCGTGCGGTCCGTGGGTTACGGGATGGCGGAGGAGAGCCCGGTGCTCACAGTCCCCGGCCTGGCTGACGCAGACTCGGCCAAGACGCTCGAAGCGCAGCTTGAGAGCATCGACGGTGTGCTCCGCACGGCGCCGAATCTCACCGCCGAGCAGATCACGCTCACCATAGTCCCCGGGACGGTCTCCCCCTCCATGCTGCGGGATGCCGCAGCAGCCGCAGGATTCAGCGGCGCCTACGTGACCGGCGCAGACGCTATGGATGCAGAGTTAGAGCGGCTGTCACGCCGGGTGGAGATACGCAACCTCAGGAACCGCGCAGCATTCAGCATCGCCGTCGCGGCGGCAATCATGCTGCTCATGCTCATCCCGGCGATTGAGCGAACGCTGGGGATGGCGTGGCTCAACGCCGTCGTACTGGTGATCGCAACGCCAGTGCAGTTCAGGGCCGCACGGCAGATCTACGCCAGCGCGTGGAGCGCCCTTCGGCATCGCACCTCCAACATGAACACGCTCATCGCGCTCGGCTCTTCGACGGCCTACTTCTACAGCGCTGCTGTGACCCTTTCGGGCAGCACAATCGGGAACGGCGCGACATACTTCGACACGTCCACCGCCATCATCGCCCTCGTCCTGTTCGGCAGACTGCTGGAAGCAAGGGCGAAGGGCAGCGCGTCGGACGCCATCCGAACGCTCATCGGCATGCAGCCCCAAACCGCCCGTGTCACGCGGAACGGCGAGGAACATGACGTCCCCGCAAGCGACGTCGTCCCCGGCGACAGCGTGACCATCCGCCCCGGAGAACGCATCCCGGTGGACGGCCTGGTAACTGCCGGAACGACCGCGGTCGACGAGTCCATGCTCACCGGCGAGAGCATCCCTGTCGAGAAGCAGACAGGCGACGTCGTCTTCGGAGGCTCCGTGAACACATCCGGGGGCATCACCATCGAGGCGACCAAGGTCGGAAGTGCGACGGCCATTGCGCAGATAATCAGGATGGTGCAGGAGGCGCAGGGATCCCGGGCGCCCGTGCAGCGGCTCGCCGACACCGTAGCGGCTTATTTCGTCCCGGGTGTGCTCACCATCGCCGCACTCACCTTCCTGGCGTGGTGGCAGTTCGGCCCGCAGCCCGCGTTGGACACGGCGATGCTCAACGCCATCGCTGTGCTCATCATCGCGTGCCCCTGCGCGCTCGGACTTGCCACACCGACCGCCATCATGGTCGGAGCAGGCTCGGGCGCGCGGCACGGTGTACTCATACGCGGGGCCGAGGCCCTGGAGCAGGCGCATAAGCTGGATGTCGTCGTCTTTGACAAGACGGGAACCCTGACGAAGGGGGAGCCCCAGGTCACAGACGTGCTCCCGCGAGGCATCTCTGAGAATGAACTGCTCTCTTTGGCTGCTGCCGTGGAACAGCAGAGTGAGCATCCCATCGCAGCTGCGGTCGTACGAGCAGCGAGAGACCGAGGGCTCAATCTCCCTCGGGCATCGGACTTCCAGTCGGCGCCCGGACTCGGTGTGCGCGCAACCGTGGACGTGGACGCCATCACCGTCGGCGGTCTCGGGCTGGTCCGGAGTGCAGACATCGCTCTTGGCGGAACGGCGGAGTCGGCAGTACGTGTACTCGCGGAGCGTGGCAGAACGCCCCTCGTCGTGCTGCGGAACGATCTCGTCATCGGCATCCTGGGCGTCGCCGACATCGTGCGAGACGAATCGGCTGAAGCCGTCGCGGCCCTGAGAGCGATGGGCCTGGAAGTGGCGATACTCTCCGGCGATGTCCGGCCCGTTGCTGAAGGCATCGCGGCCCAGCTCGGCATCCAGCGCGTTATGGCCGAAGTGCTCCCGGGCGCCAAGGCTGCCGAGATCGAGCGCCTGCAGAGAGAGGGCAAGCGCGTGGGGATGGTGGGGGACGGCGTGAATGATGCGCCAGCACTGACCCAGGCAGACGTGGGCATCGCCATCGGTTCCGGTACCGACGCAGCGCTGGAAGCAGCCGACGTTGCGCTCATGACGTCAGACGTCCGGCTCACCGGCGCTGCCGTGCACCTCTCCCGTTCCACGATGCGCACCATCAGGCAGAACCTCGGATGGGCCTTCGGTTACAACCTTCTGCTCATTCCGGTGGCTGCTGGCGTCCTCCACCTCGTATTCGGAAACGGGGGCGTGCCGGAAGCGTGGCGCTGGGCGCTCGGCGAGCACGGTTTCCTGAACCCCATGCTCGCCGCGTTCGCGATGGCGTTCAGCTCCGTGTCCGTCGTGACTAACAGCCTGCGCCTGAAGAGATGGATGCCGTAGAATCGATGGAGCCGCCCAGCCTTGGGCACGTGCGGAGGGAGAAGAGGCGCATGAACCGGCTTGACGTGATCTTCGGGAAACCAGGCGATACGGCCATAGACCCCGTCTGCAAGATGATTGTGCCGAAAGCGGACCCTCCCGGCGGGACCGCCGAGCACGAAGGGGAGACGTACTATTTCTGCGCTCCCGGCTGCCGCACCGCATTCGCAGACAATCCACCCCAGTTCCTATAAGTCGCACACCTGAAGCAGATTCGTAGCGGAGATGCCTCCACACCTTGCCAGCGCAGATGTGCAGGCCGTACCATTACTCTATTGTGCGAATTTTCACGAGGAGGTAGCCATGGCTCCCCTTGACGAGCTCGACACGAAGCTCATAGAGCTGCTGCAGCGCGATGGACGCGCCTCCAACATCGAACTGGCGCGGAAGACCGGCGTGAGCGAAGGAACGATCCGGCGGCGCTTCCGAAACCTCGTCCAGGAAGAGGTGATTCGGGTGGTCGCCATTCCTGACACCTCCAAGCTCGGGCGGCGCATGTCCGCACTCGTCGGCCTGAAGGTAGACCCCGCCCACGTGCAGTCGGCGGCGGACGAGTTGGCGAAGATGGAAGAAGTGCACTACGCGGCAGTCACGACTGGCGCGTTCGACGTCTTCTGCCGTGTGAGCCTCGGCTCCCCGATCGAACTCTCTGATTTCCTCAGGAACCGCGTTGGCGAGATTGCGGGCGTCCGGCAGACTGAGACATTCATCAACCTCTCGATCAAGAAGAACGTAGGAGATTTCATCCCCCAGGACGAGGGGTGATAACCTGTTCCCACCCCAGCGAGGCGTCTGCTAGAATGCAGCCATCTTCCTGGGAGGAAGGGGGCCCGGACGGCCCTAGCATAAAGGGAGGGACACTTCCAAGATGGCCTACATAATCAGCGAACCCTGCGTCGACTTGAAGGACGCCTCTTGCGTTGACGTCTGCCCCGTGGACTGCATCTACGAGGGCGATCGCATGTTCTACATCGACCCCGATGAGTGCATTGACTGCGCTGCGTGCGAACCGGTCTGTCCCGTCGCCGCAATCTTCGCCGAAGACGCGCTTCCGGCTGACCAGACCCGCTTCATCGAGATCAACAAAGACCGCAGCGAACCCTAATTCCCGGCTGCAATCGAGGAACAAGCATAGGCGGGTCACGACTGACCCGCCTATCGTTGTCTCCCGTCCTTCTCCACGCAAGGACGCGCCTCAACCTTCCCCAACGTACGCTCGTCCAACCAGGGACAGCACATCTTTCACCCAGGCTGCATCGAACGTGAAGAGTAGCGGCGAATCCGGCGTCGCCGCGTAGTAACCCTCACCATCCGCCGTTTGCGCCCCGACCGCATACACCATGCTCACGGCGCTCTTGTCCTCCAGCGGAACCGTCAACTCATAGGTGACCCGAACGACGGCGCGGGGCGGCTGCAGACCTGCGCTCCCCAGGGTCAGCCCATTCGGCCAGGCTTCGATATCGAACCCGGGAGGTCCGCCTGCAACGCCCAGCACCGCGTCGCGCTCTTCCTCGGTCAGGTCCGACGCGACATCTCCTCGCACTACGCGATCGGGCGACTCGCCATCGGCGCTCGGCAGACCAAGGAGGAACGTAACGATCCCGTCCGCGCTCTCAATCTCGAAGATCCGCACAAGCGATGGGTCGACGCGGTAGTACCAGTACGGCAGCGGCGGCTCGTCGGCAAGGCGGCGCAACACCCGAGCCCAGGGTTCGTTGACGAGCGCCACTTGGGACTTGCCATCAAGTTGCGCATAGACGTTACGTCCGTCCGGGGTTTCGGCACCCAGCCGAACCTCAACGCCACCACCATCGTCAAGTCCGATGCTGACAACATCCGGCACGTCCAGTCCGAACTCCGACAGGGTCATCGGCGCAGCCAGCTGGCGCTCCGCTTCCGGGCCCGAGAGCAGCAACACGACCCCACCCCACCGGTCCAGGTTCACGGGCACCGGGGGCTCGGTGAAATACCAGCCATCTTCTCGCCGCTCGAACAAGGCCGTGCCAGTCTCTGTCTGCACCGTGACGTTCACGATGTCATCCTGAGCTACCGTGTAGAGGCGGGCATGGGGCTGCGTTGCTTCCGGTTTGTCGTCGCCATCCGACACGAATACCCACGCCGCAACGGCCACAAACACAAGGAGCAGCAACAGTACGAACCTGACAACCGCGTTTCTCATTCTGGGTGGGCCCTCGTCTACCGCCGCCGCCACCACACGACGACACCTGCGGCGGCGATCAGCGCAGGCAGCAGGAACCAGCTGACGTAGCGCACAAAGTTGTACTCCGGCACCGTAAGGACGAGAGGGCGGAAGACCTCTTGCTTCGGACGCACGGCGATGAGGGCGCTGTCCTCCAGCAGCCAATTCACGGTATTCAGGAAGAAGTCCGCGTTGCTCACATCGCCGAAGTGGCGGTTGCTGGCGAAGTCGGCATCGCCTAGGACGGCTAGCGTCGTACGGATAGATGCGGCGTCGAACGCCTCAGTCGGAGCCTCAGTGGCAAGGGCGGATGCCTGCACGATGAGATGCGCGGTATGAGGGCCGGGCACATCCCTGCCAGCGACTGGGTCTCCTCCCATACCTTCCACAGTCCAGGAGTCACCGGATGTGGTTGCCAGCGGCTCGAACCGCACCGGCACAGGTTCGCCTCGCTCGATGCGCGACGCAATCTGCTCCACCGGGCGGAACGCGACCGCTCCCGGGAAGAGCGTCGTGCCTAGCGGTTCTACGATCACGCCTCCCTCGGTAACCGAAGTCTGCCCCAGGTATTGGTCGCGCTGCACGAGGAATGTCCGTGGGTCTCCAGGAGCGGAGCGCTCGTGGTCAACAAGGGTGCCCGGCACCGTTTCGAGCCCCCATGCCGCGAGGAGGCCGCCCATCGCGTCCCGCGTCTCCGAGGAAGTATCGAACATGAAAATCGCCCGCCCTCCGTTCGCCATCCAGCGGATGATTGCCTGTTCTTCAACATCTGGGATCGGCTGGCGGGGCGCAGCGATCACGAGCAGCGAGGCGCCGTCCGGCACGCTGCCGGTCTCCGTCATCGTGAGCGACTCGACACGGTAGCCGTCGGCACGGAGTCCGGCGGCGGCCAGCCCCAACCCGGACCTGCCCGAACGGAGGTCGGAGATGCTTCGTTCACCGTGCCCGGTCAGAAAGTAGACGGCGTGCTGCCGAGCGCCGGTGACCGTGAGGATGGCAGTGAGCAACTGCTGTTCCGATAGTTCGCCAGCGCCCACAGCGGCACGGAGGCCCGTGGAGGGCGCAGTGAAGAGCAACAGCGGAGCGTCGACCACGCCGAACTCCCGTGCGGTGGCAGGTTCCAGTTCCGGGTCGACGAACCTGTAAGAGAGCCTATCGCCGGCGTGCTTTGCGAATTGCCGCAAGTAGCCTTCCGCTGTGCCCTGGTAGTGCAGGCCATCCTCATCCGTCGTTATGACGAACCCGGTTATGTCCACATCCGCAGGAAGCGCTGCCAGTGCCTGCACTGTCTGCGGCGCTATCTCGAATTGACGCGTCGCGGTGAGGTCCCAGGATGCGTCAGTCGCCGAAGCAATGACATTCAGCACGATCACGATGGCAAGCGCGGCGGCGACGCTGCCAAGGCTCACCCACGAAAGGCGGCCCCTTCGGCCAGTGACTGCACCAATGAGATAACCCGCCGACCCGGCCGCAGCAAGCGTCAGTAGCACGCCAGAAACGATGAGCGTCGGTAGGGCGAACGGGCGGAGTTCGGGAGCCCAGACGACGAGTAGCAGCCCCCCGAGTGCGCCGATGCCCCCAAGCGCCGCAAGGAGCAGGCTCAAGCCTCGCAGCCGATCCGCAATCCCACCACCGGACGGTGGGCGTTCATTTACCGCCATCGCCGGGACTCCAGGCTGAGCGTGGTCAGGAAGAGGAAGAGCGCGATGAAGGTGATGAAGTAAACGACGTTTCGCAACTCGATGACACCCGCGACGAATGCCGTGTAGTGGGAAGGCAGGGAAACGCCAGCAAGGAGTGCCGACGGCAAGCCTGATACGAGGCCAGAGGCCTCGCTCGCCAGTGTGAGAAAGAGCAGCGCCACTGCGGCGGTTACACCGGCGACGATCTGGTTACCGGTGAGCGAGGAGGTGAACAGTCCCAGCGCCGCAGCAGCTGAACCGTACAGAAGCAGGCCAAGATAGCCGGTGAGCATCGGTCCGCCGTCCGGCGAGGCGTACCAGTAGAGCAGCACTACGTACACGAGCGTCGGAGCGATGATGCCCAGAAGCATCGCCACCAGCGCGCAGAACTTCCCAACGACGATCTCCCAGTCGCGCAGCGGAGCGGTGAGCAGGAGCTCCAGCGTGCCGAGCTTCTGCTCCTCCGCCAGAAGCCGCATGCTCGCGATGGGGGCCCAGAGGATGAGCGCGAACGTCATGGGCGTGAAGACGTCGCGGAGCGAAGCTTCCGGGAGTAGTTCGGAGACACCGGACACGAAGAACTGTCCCGTGAGCGCAAGGAATGCGGCGCTTACGACGTATGCCATCGGTGAACCGTAGTAGGAGCGAGTCTCCTTCCAGGCGAGGAGCACAGCGTTACGCATCGGTGTCCTCTCGTTCACGTCGCGTGAGCTGCAGAAAGACCTCCTCCAGGTCCACTGTGGAGCGGGCAAGGCTGCGGAGCCCGATGTCCGCAGCGCTCATCGCCTGAGCGATGGGCTCTCGTACGTCCGACCGCAACGGAGCAGTGACCTCGAACGTGTAGACCCCCTCGTCGATGAGTGTGGCCGCTCCGACGGAGCGGACGCCCGGCACGGCAGTGAGAGCAGCCCTCGTTTGTTCGGCGGGGCCACGCGCCTCCACCCTGACGCGTTGCGTTCCCTGGAGGCGGTCCGCTATCTCATCCGGATGACCTTCCGCAACGAGTACCCCGTCGTGCAGGATGACGACCCGTTCGCAGAGGCTGGAGGCTTCACCGAGTTGGTGCGTGCTCAGAAGCACCGTGTGTTCTTTGCCGAGGCGCCGTATGAGGTCGCGGGCTTCGACGACCTGCACGGGGTCGATGCTCACGGTCGGTTCATCGAGTACGAGCACCTCCGGTTCATGGAGCACCGCCAAGGCCAGTCCGAGACGTTGGCGGTACCCCTTGGACAACTTGCCGACGAGCGTATCGCGGTAGTCGGCCAAGTCGAACGTATCGAGGACGCGGTCGATCGAGGAAGCAAGGCTCGCGGTGTCCATCGAGTGGACGCGTCCGAAGAACCGCAGTGATGCAGCGACGGTCATGTCGCTGTAAAGCGGCACGGACTCAGGCAGGTAGCCGATGTGCCGCCGCGCTTCCAACGAATCGGCGGCCAGGTCGTGACCGGCGATGCGGACCGTGCCGGATGTCGGGGGCATGTATCCGGTGAGCACGCGCATAGTAGTGGTCTTGCCGGAGCCGTTTGTGCCGAGCAGGCCGACCGTTTCGCCCTGGTTCACAGAGAAGGAGACACCGCTCACGGCTAGGAAATCGCCGTAGAACTTCGTGAGTCCTTCAACCTCAATCATCCGCTCTGCCAAGTTACCTGCTCTCCCATGGGAGGTCCACTGCTGCGGTTCAACCCTTGAGGATAGTGAATCGCGTCCGTAGAGCCTACCGGATTTGATTCCGGTTACGCTGCGCCGTAGACTCGCGCCAGCGTGCCCAGGGGCACGTTTGGAGCCCGAACCGCCGTGTACCGCTTCGTCATACGCCGCCTGATGCTCGCCGCGCTCACGATGTTCGTCGTGAGCGTGCTCACGTTCTTCATGCTGCGCCTGATCCCCGGCGACATCGTTGACCTGATGCTCTCCGACTTCGGGTACGCTGCAGACCGTGACGCCATCCTCCGAGAGCTGGGACTACACAAGCCGTTCTACGTCCAGTTCGGTGAATGGTTCGGAGGATTGTTCGTGGGTGACCTTGGACAATCACTCTGGACAGGCAACACCGTCACGCACGAGCTCGGCCGGCGCTATCCCGTCACGCTGGAACTCTCCATCATCGCGCTGGTTGTGAGCATCGTGCTGTCCATCCCCATCGGCATCATCACGGCCGTCCGGCAGGACACGTGGGTCGACTACGCACTGCGCTCCGTCTCCATCGGCCTCGTGGCGGTGCCGATCCTGTGGATCGGCACCCTCGTGGTAACGCTGCCGGCGCTGTTCTTCGGCTGGGCGCCACCGCTCAGCTACGTGCCGTTCACGGAGGACCCCATCAAGAACCTGAGCGTGATGGCGCTGCCCGGCGTTATCGTCGGCATACCGCTCATGGGCGGAACGATCCGGATGACCCGCGCCATGCTCCTGGAAGTGGTGCGGCAAGACTACATCCGAACCGCGTGGGCGAAGGGACTTCAGCCTCGCACCATCTGGTACCGCCACGCAGTGCGGAACGCGCTTATCCCCGTGCTGACGCTCATCGGTCTACAGATCCCGTTCCTGCTCGGCGGCACGGTCATCATCGAGCAGATATTCAATCTGCCCGGCATGGGCATCTACATGCTGCAGTCGCTCCAGAACCGGGACTACGTCCCCGCGCAGACCATCATCCTCACCTTCGCGGGCGCCACCGTTCTCATCAACCTCGTCGTGGACCTGCTCTACGGCGTTCTCGACCCCCGGATAAAGTACGCCTAGGCCATGGCTGTCGAAGGAACAAGAGCACAAGGAGCGCCCGCCGCGACGAGGCTGCCACGCCGTGCACGCGGCGGCTTCATCGGGCTGGTGACGAGGCTATTCACCGAGAAGCCACTGGGGGCGGTCGGCGCAGTCATCGTCATGATCATGCTGCTCATGGCAGTGTTCGCCAACTGGATAGCGCCCTACCCTTACGACGAGCCGCACTTCTCCGACGCGTTGCAGGGGTCGAGCCTCAGCTACTTCCTGGGGACCGACTTCATCGGGCGGGACCTGTTCAGCAGGCTCGTGCACGGAGCGCGTGTTTCCATCGTGGTAGCGCTCGGGTCGGTAACGCTCGGCAGCATACTTGCCGGTCTCATCGGCATCACGAGTGGCTACATGGGCGGCAAGTTCGACACGCTGGTACAGCGGCTGGTGGACGCCTGGATGAGCGTGCCGCCACTGCTGCTCCTCCTGTTCGTGATGTCCATCCTGGGGCCGAGCACACTGAACGTGACGCTCGTACTGGGTCTCGTGGCGATACGAGAGAGCCGCGTGCTGCGCGGCGCCGTGCTGGCGCTCAAGGAGCAGCCGTTCGTGGAGGCGGCGCGCGTCAACGGCGCGACCACTCTGCGCATCCTTGTGCGGCACGTGCTGCCGAACGTGATGGTGCCTATCATCATCCTGGCGAGCCTGCGCCTGGGACAGGTGATCCTCATCGAGGCATCGCTCAGCTTCCTCGGCTACGGCGTCCCGCCGCCGTTCCCATCCTGGGGACGGATGCTCGCCTCGGAGTCGCGAACATACATGGAGATTGCACCGTGGCTCGCCATCTGGCCGGGCGTCTTCCTGAGCCTGACCGTGTTCGGCTGGAACGTGCTCGGCGACGCACTCCGCGACCTGCTCGACCCCCGCATGCGGGGCACCGGCGGCGGCTACCGCTCCGGGTCGTAGGGCGGCCGGCGGCATCATGCCTGACATCGCCATCATCGGCCTCAGCCCTCTGGGTGTCGCGCTCGGACGCGCGATCAGGTCCCGTGTCCAAGGCATATCGATCGCAGGGTTCGACCCTGACTCCGCGACGGGAAGGCGTGCCGTCGAGGCAGGCGCGCTCGACGATGCGCCGAAGAGCGCCGCAGCGGCGATGGCTGGCGCGAAGCTCGTCGTGCTCTCCTCACCGCTGGCGTCCGCAAGAGACGCCTTGCGCATCATCGGGCAGTTCGCGCCAGCCGAGAGTGTCGTCACGGATACGTGCCCCCTGAAAGCGCCGCTGCTGCGCTGGGCGGAAGAATGTCTGCCGAGCGGGATGTACTTCGTCGGCGGGCGTCCGGTGCCTCATACAACGAGCGAAGGCACCGAGGCGCCGTTCGACGGTACGGACTATGCCATCGTTCCGTCGACGACCGCCTCGGGTGAGGCAGTCGAGGCCGTGACCGGGCTTGCCAGAGCCGTCGGCGCCAGCCCGTTCTTCCTCGACGCGGCGGAGCACGACAGCTTCGTCATCGCCACCGAGTACCTGCCGCGCATCGCCGCGAGCGCAGCGGTGGACGCGGTCTCCGCAAGCCCCGTCTGGCGCGACGTGCGCCGCCTCCAGGGAGACGCGTTCTCCCAAGCCTTGCGCACGGCTGCCGAGCTCGATCCGGAGGAGCTTGCCGTCGTGCTGGAGTGTGCGCCGGAGACATTCGCTTCGTGGTTGGACCGGCTCGCTGGAGCAACGAGCGGCCTGCGCGAGGCCGCGCTCGCGAAGCCGGACTACGCAGAGGCGGCGAAGCGGCTCGTCGAACTGGTCGAGGCGCGAGTGGACCGACTGCGCGACGCTCCGCCAGCGCATGCTCCAGCCGTGGAGCGCCAGAGCTTCTCGTCGCTCCTGCTGGGGGATTGGCTGGGGCGGCGGACTCACCGCCAGCCATAAGCGCCCGCACGCCACGTCAGCCCTGTGGCGCGATGCTCCGCGTCTGTTCGAGTTGGTCGGCCACCCAGTCCAGCGTCTCCGAGTCCAGTTGTAGTTCGATGTCCTGCGCTGCACGCGTCTCGCCGAGCCACGACCCGAACTCCGCTTCCTCCAGCAACTGCCTTGCGACGGGATCGAGCCCGAGGGAGGGGTCACGCGCGCTGATGGCGTAGACGACAATCGCGCCGTCGCCGCGCTGGAACGGCGGGGAGAGCTCCGACGGGGGGAGGTTCCACAGGAGGTCCGCGGCAGCAGGCGGAAGCGCGGCGTAGGGCAGCCAGCCGAGGTCGCCGGAGGCGGGGTCGAGCGAGTAGCGGCGCGCCAGGTCCTCGAATGGCGCCCCCTGCACGGCCTCACCCTGGATACGCGTGGCGGTCTCCACGTCGGCAACCACGATGGAGTGCAGGCGTATCTGTGGCTGTGGGTCGACGATGGAGCGCCCGAGCGCCTCGGTGGCCTTCCGGCGGAGCAATTCTCCCTCAGCCAGTCTCTCCAGCTCAGTGATGTCGAGGTGCCGGAGGTCGGCGTACTGGCGCTTCGCCTCGGCGAGTTCGGCGCGGGCGGAGGCGTCGAGGTTCGCGGCGTCCAGCTGCGGGGTGAGCTGGGCTGCGAGCTCGCGGTCGATGTCCGCCTCGCTCACGGCGATGCCGAGGGCGTCTGCCGTCTGGCGCAGCACCTCGTTATCGATGAGCAGGCCGGCGGTGTCGAAGGCCTGCGTGCCCGGCTCGAACCGCTGCCGCTGGAGCAGGGCGTCGATCTGGTTGGCGCGGAGGACGTCGACGAGGATGGCGCGGGGTATCTCGACGCCGTTGACGCGGGCGAACCACTGCTGGCTCGGGGCGGTGTAGACGAGGAAGAAGCCGATGAGCGGCCCGGCCACGAGCATGAGCGCTCCGAGCGCTACGACGAGCACGAGCAGGCGGCGCGAACGCCCATTCGGCCTCCTGGGCCGCCTCTCCACCCGCCGCATGGATACGGACTGTCCTCGCCTTACACGCCGTAGAGCGCTGCCGGGTTGTCCGTCAGTATCTTCTCCGCGGTTGCGGAAGAGATGTCGTCACGGGTGCGCATCTGGGTGACGCAGTGCACCTGTGCTGACGGGTCGGCGAAGAGGCGGTCGGTTGTGCCGGGGGTGTGGTGCCCGTAGTCGGTGCCGACGACGAGGTGGTCCTCGCCGACGTACTGCATCAGGTAGGACAGGTCCTCCTCGACCTCGTAGGAGATCCACATGTTGTATTTGTCGAAGAGGCGCGGGCCCCAGAAGTCCTCGTCGGCGCGGAGCGTGCCGCGGAGCTGGTACATGGCGAACGGGACCCAGGAAGCGCCGGTCTCGATGAAGCCCCACCGCAGGTCGGGGAAGAGTTCAGGGACCTTGTTCGAGACGAGGTTGCGGAAGGCGACGACAGGCGGGATGCGCCCGTGCGTGAAGGTGTGGCTGCGGCTCACGTCGATCAGGTAGTTGAGCGCGGGCGCGCCCTGGCCCTGGTGGATGCAGATGGGCAGGCCGAGCGACTGGGCCTCCTCGTAGACCGGGAAGAAGTAGGGGTCGTCCAGGGTCTTGTCGCCCTCGATGCCGCGGAAGAAGACGCCGCACGCGCCGTGCTCCTTGCCGAAGCGGAGCTCGCTGACCGCAGCGTCGATGTTGCGCAGCGGGGGGATGACGACGTAGCGGATGCGGTCTTCAGCCTTTGCCCAGACGTCCGCGAGGAAGCGGTTGTAGGCCTTGCACAACTCGACCTCGTAGGCGGCGTCGTGGGTGAGGTACGCCAGGAAGAGCGTGGGGTAGACGACCTGCGAGTCCACGTTGGTGGCCTGCATGCCCTCGAACCGCATCGGGAGGTCTAGCAGTTCGCGCGCCTTCCTGTCAGGACGGTCACGCACGTTCTTCTGCACCGTGGGGGTAACGAGGAAGTTGCCGCCCCGTCCGGCGGGACGCGGGTATATCTGGCCGTCTATGAGCCACATGTGGTCCACGCCGCCGTAGAGCGTGTCCTCCGGCACCTGGACAACGACGGGGCGCCGCTTGTGCCAGTCCGGGTCCAGGAAGTCCCACATCTCCGGTGGTTCTGCTATGTGCGTGTCCGCGTCGAGTACGTGTCCCATCCCGGGCCTCCTCGGTTTCCTTCTGATCTAGGCTAACGGGCAGAGTATGTTCCCCTGCGGCATGACGGTCAAGCGTGGGGTGGGCGCCCCGCCCTCTCCCGCCACCGGGAGCGGGAGAAGGAGCAGGCTTCAAGATTCCACCGAGCCGCAGTTCCTGGAATCTTGAACGTGGTTTCAGGAGTAAACGGGGTCTCCAAAATGAGTATCTTGATCACCTTGAAATAGGGCGTTTTCAAGGCCACGGCCTGCTTCCTGCGTTCAAGGTTTCAAGATTCCATCGAATAACAACTTTCCCGGGCGCGGCGGGTGTCTCATTCCGTTGCATACGGGGCTGGGCGGGGAGCGTCCGGGCCGGTCGCGCAGTCATGGAGTCATGATAACGAAGGGGGAATCGTCCGTGCCACGGGCGCGTGTCACTAAAGCAACATGGAGGCAGGATGGGGGCTACCGCAGCCCGAGTATGCGACGCGCCCGCCTCGTCAGAGGGCGCGGGCGGCGACGTAGCCGATGGCGACAGCGGCGAGGCCGAGGGCGACGGTGAGGAGGACGTTCGCGGCGGCGGAGAGATAGGCGGCGTTGCGGAGGAGGGTGAGGGTGTCGTTGGTTATGGCGGAGAAGGTGGTGAAACCGCCGAGTACGCCGACGAAGAGGAAGAGGCGCGCGCCCGGGCCGAAGAGCTGGCGCGTCTCCGCTAGTCCGGCAAGCACGCCGATGAGGAGGGAGCCGAGGACGTTGACGGCAAGCACTCCCCACGGGAAGGAGGGCTGGCCGAGCAGGCGGGATACGCCGAGGATCACGCCGTATCGCGACGCCGCGCCGATGAAGCCGCCCATGCCGACGAGGAGGACGTCAGTCATGGGTCAGGGTCTCCGTGGTTCGACAGGCTCACCATGAGCGGGCTTCTGGGCGCAACATGGGCGGGGCGTCTCCTGAGGGATTTCTCGGCTCCGCTGCACTCCGCTCGAAATGACAAGGCGGCTGTTGCGCTGGACCACGCAGGCGGTTCTCTGCGTGGCGCTGTGTGCGCTGGCGCGCACGTGTGCCCTGTTGGGCACCTGGATTCCCGCCTTCGCGGGAATGACGGGAGTGGGGCACCATGGGCGGGGCGTCTCCTGAGGGATTTCTCGGCTCCGCTGCACTCCGCTCGAAATGACAAGTTACTCACGGGTGGCGCTTCCGGAAGGTGAGGGGGTCGTGTTGTTCGCTGCCGTAGAAGCGGAGCCAGAAGTCGCTCTTGCCGGGGAAGTCCATGTAGAGGCCGAGGTGCGCGCCGCCGAGGACGTGGAGGTGGCCGTGCGGCTGGGACTGCATGGCGTCGGCGCCGAAGTTGGAGACGATGCGAAAGCCGCCGGGGGCATCGGTCTCGCCGAGCTCGACGGCGAGCCGGGCGGCGCGGGAGAAGAGGGGCGACTGCCAGAAGTCCTGCTGGCTCATGTGAACGACCGGCGCGACGAGGTACATGAGCGGTGCCCAGTCCAACGCGTTGTGGAAGGCAATGAGCTCATCGTCCTGGTAGCGGATCTCCCGCGGGAGCGCGCCGGATGCGATGCCGCAGAACGCGCACTCGTCCGGGCCGCCCGATCGGGGGCTATGAGACATCGCGGCGGCGCTCCTGCCGGACGCGTCCCGTCTGGCGGTAGTCCGGCGCGGTGATAGGGACCTCCGTCACCATGCGCGCGTCGTTGAGGCGCGAAGCGACGGGGTCAGCGGGGCCGGATGGAAGGGTGCGCATGGTGATAACGGTGGGAAGGCGGGCGTTATGCCGGTGGACGATGATCTGGTAGAGCTTCTCGTCCGCCCAGGACGTGGAGCTCTCGGCGCCGAGGTCGTCCATGATGAGCAGGGGCGCCTGCTTGATGCGGTCGAACAGCTCGTCGTAGGTGACCCGGCTGTCCGGGCTGAAGGTGTAGCGGAGGTGGTCGAGCAGGTCGGGCACGAAGGCGAAGAATACGTCGCCGCCCTGCGCGAGTTGCTGGTTGGCAACGGCAACGGCGAGGTGGGTCTTGCCACAGCCGGGGCCGCCCACGAGGACGAGCCAGCCGTCCGGTTCCCCAGCAAACGCCCGGGAGGCATGAAGAGCGGCAGCAAGCGTTTCCCTGTCCTCCCTCGTCCGGGCACGGCCCAGCGGTTCGAATGAGTCAAAGGTCATGTCGCGGAGCATGGCGTGGGGTATGCCGCCGAGGCTCATGGTCTTCGCACCGGTTGCGCCGCCCATGTCTATGACGAGCGCATTCCTCGGGTCGGTGAGTTTGCTCTGGAGCCGTCCGTCCAGCCGCTCCAGGGGAACGGCTGACGTGAGGACGGTGGGGAGGCCGTTGAGGTAGCGGTGGTTCACGACCTGAAAGAGCTTCTCCTCAGCCCATGGCGTGCCGTTGTGCGCGCCGATGTCGTCCAGAACAAGGATGGGGACATTCTTGACCTGGTCGAACACCTCGTCGTGGGAGATTTCGGCGTCGTCCGCGTAGCCGCCCCGGAGCTGGTCCAGCAGGTCAGGGACAAAGGTGAAGAGGACGGGGCGTCCCTGCCCCATCAGGCGGTTGGCGGCAGCAGCGCCAAGACAGGTCTTGCCGGTGCCGTGGCCGCCGGTGAGGAGCAGCGAGCCTACCGGCTCCTCGGCGAAAGACCGGGCGGCGCGGAGCGCGGCGTCATAGCGAGCGTTGGCTTCAGGGCCGACGCCGGGGCCGCTCGGGGCCAGCGTCTCGAACGTGACATTGTGCAGCACGCCGAGGTTGCTGTAGCGCTGCAGCCGGGCGAGGCGGCCCGTCTCGTTGCGCTGCATCTGGCAGAGGCAGGGAAAGGCGCGGCCGAAGTCCGGGTGTCCGACGGGCAGGTCGCGGCGCACCCAGCCGTGACCTCCGCAGGTCGGGCAGGCGTCAGCGACAGGGGACTCGGCGTCGAGCTGTTGCACCCACTCAGGGACGTCGGCGACGTTCGAGAAGTTCCGCTGCTGTAAGCGCCTCAGAATGTCTCCCAGGCTTTCCACTTGACCTCGTTCCTCTTCCTTCGCGTTTCCAGCGTTCCAGTATCGCTTCGATGTAGCGCCAACTGCGGACGTTGCCTGCAGCCGCCTCGCGTATGGCTGCCTCCACCCACCCGGCGGGGTATTCCTCCTCCGCAGAGCGCAGTTCGTCGGCGACCAACGGCGTCAGCATACCAACGTTCTCTTCGTACAACTGAAAGATGTTGGGGCGTTCGGACGGGTGGGCGGCCACCGCCTGCGCAGGAGCGGGGCCGAACCGCTCGGCGGCGCGCTCGTTCTGCGCCGTGCGCAGCAGGAGCCAGTCCTCTGCCTCGATGAGCGTGCCGCGCTCAAGGGCGAGGGCGATGCCACGCTCAATCTCGTCCACGGAGCCGAGGGCTTCCAGCAGGACGCCATCCGTCCGCAGGGCGGAGAGGGGTACGCGCTTCGGCGCGCCGCTCTGCTGGGCCTCGTACCAGAGGAAGCGCAGCGTGCATCTCAACTCTGCACAGTCGGTGATGTCGGCGAGGAGAGATGCGAGCAGCGGCGCAGGCACGGGCAAGCGCTTCACCGCAGCGCCGAACCCGGGGAACGTGGACGCGGTCATAGGGCCGCCGGTTCGGTCTGCAGGTTCAGGAAGCGCGAGAACTTGCCGTCGAAATAGAGGTGGATGTTGCGCGTGGGGCCGTGACGGTTCTTCGCGATAATCAGTTGCGCAAGGTTCTCCGGGTACGGGTCGGTGGGGTGCCGCTGCTCCCACTGCTCCGGAGTCATGTACCTGTCGGCACGATGGATGAACGCGACGACGTCGGCGTCCTGCTCGATGCTTCCGGACTCCCGGAGGTCGGAGAGCTGGGGATGGTGGTCGGGGCGCTGCTCGATGGCGCGGGAGAGCTGGGAGATGGCGATGACCGGTACGTTGAGGTCACGGGCGATGGCCTTCAACTGCCGGGTGATGTCGCTCAACTCCTGCACCCGGTTCTCGCCACGGTCCTCGCGCCCGGATATGAGTTGGAGGTAGTCGACGATGACGAGGTCCACGCTCCTGGTGGTGTGCAGACGCCGGAGCTTGGAGCGCATCTCCAGGACGGTCTGCGCCGGCGAGTCGTCCATGTAGATGGAGAGGTCAGAAAGCGCGCCGATGCCGTGTATGACGCGGGCCTGCGCGGTGTCGCCGAGCAGGCCGATGCGCAGGAGGTGGCTGTCGACCTCAGCCTCGGCAGAGAGGAGACGGAGAGCGAGTTGCTCGCGGCTCATCTCAAGGCTGACAACGGCGACGACGGCGCCCTGCCCCGCGGCGTTCCGGGCGATGTTCATGGCGAGGGTCGACTTGCCCAAGGCGGGGCGCGCCGCAAGGATGAAGAGGTCTCCCCGTTGCAAGCGTCCGAGCGCGTTGTCCACGTCGACGAATCCGGTGGGGATGGGGCGACGCCGTGGTCGAGCGGGAGGTCGGACGATTCTTCGAGGTACTGGTCCAGCACCTCGCGGATCGTTACGAAGTCGCGGACGACGTGGGTGTTGCGGACGCGGAAGAGGATGTCTTCCGCGCGTTCGAGGGCCTGCTCGGTATCGGGTGAGTCCTCGTAGCCGATGGATGCGATGTCGCCCGCGGCCTGGATGAGCCTGCGCATGGTGGCAGTGCGGTTGACGATGCGGGCGAAGTGCTCAGCGTGCACGGACGTGGGGACGGCGGCGATGACGTGGCTGAGGTAGCCGGGACCGCCGACCTCCTCCAGGCGCTCCTTGAGCGAGAGCTCACGGGCAACGCTGATCTGGTCTATAGGCTCGCCGCGATGGTAGAGGGACTGGCAGGCTTCGTAGCACCACCGGTTGCGTTCACGGTAGAAGTCGTTGACCGTGACCAGCGGCGCGATACGGTTGATCACCTCCCCATCGATGAGGAGGGACCCTATTACCGCTTCTTCCGCTTCTGCGTCATGTGGTGGAAGCTTCTCCGCATACATCCTGCCTCGTTCCTACGGCTCCTCTTCGTCTCCGGTTATGCCGTCCCCGGGCTCATCTTCGTCTTCGTCATAGTCGTCGTCGGGGGACTGGTCATCTTCGTCGTCGTCGTAGGCAACGTTCTCATCGGACTCGGGCGCGTCGTCCTCGGAGTCGGCAGCGGCAGCCTGGATGGCCTCGTAGCCCTCGGGGACAACAGAGACCTTCACTTCGGCGATAACCTCGCGGTAGAGGCGGACGTTGACCGGGTAGTCGCCGGGTTCATGGATGGCAGCGCCGAGGAGCACCTGCCGGTGGTCTATGGCGCGGCCGGTGGCAGCGGTGAGCTTTTCGGCGATGTGGCGTCCGGTGACGGAGCCGAAGAGGCGTCCGTTCGGGCCAACGCGCACTTCGACGGGCACTTCCATGCCCTGGATCATCCCGGCGACCTCTCCCCACTCCTCGGAGTACTGGAGGCGCTTCTGGCGGGCCGCAGCCTCGATGGAGCGGATGCGCTGCAACTGGCCGGGAGTCGCCGGGGCTGCGAGCCCTCGGGGCAGCAGGTAGTTGCGGGCGAACCCGTTCTTCACGTCCTTGACCTCGCCTGCATCAGCAGCGCCGGCCACGTCTTCAAGAAAGATGACTTTCATCTCGCAAATCCCTCGCACTGTGGGGTATGAGTCCGCGTCTTGCGCGCCGCTTGCGCGTTCGCGCGGCAATAACGATACGGCCAGTAGGCTGGCCGTACGCTACATCATACCACCGGACAGGCTCCTCCTCCGCGCGATTATCGCGCAAGGGCCTCGTGTCACTATCAGCGCCGCCCGGATTGTGGCACAACAGCCCGAACAGCCCCACGCAGCAGAGTTCATCGAATTCCGGTGAGCCGTTCGCTTGCGCTTTCCAAGAGACCAGTGCTAGGCGCTCAGCGCGCGCTCCAGGCCGCCGAGGAATGCGTCAGCGAGGTCCGCGAGCGGTTCGTCGAGGAGGCCGGGGATGGCGAACCGCGCGCCGCCGGTGGCGCCCAGCCTGACGCAGGGGACGCCTGCTTCCCGAGCGGCGGTCTCAACCTGCGCAGCGTTGGCTCCCGCGCAACTGACGATGGCACGCGAGGGCGTCTCGCCGAAGAGGGCGGCGTCCCAGCGGCCTTCGGGCCAGCCGTCGCCGCCGGTGAAGCCGACGCCGCCGAGGATGGCGCTTTCGGCAAGGGTGACGGCGAGTCCGCCGTCGGAGCAGTCGTGGGCGGAGGAGAGGAGGCGTTCGCGTGCGAGGTCCACGAGGAGGCGCTGCAGGCGGGCCTCGGAGGCGAGGTCGATGGCTGGTTTGCCTGCGACCGTGTCGTGCTCGAGGGCGAGGTACTCGCTGCCGGCGAGCGCGGCGTCGTCCGCGGGGGACGCGCCGAGCAGGAGGACGGCATCGCCATGGTTGGCGAACGCTGCGCCGAGGGCGTTTCGGGCGTCGTCGAGGAGGCCGACGGCGCCGACGACGGGCGTGGGGTAGACGGCCTCGCCCTGGGTCTCGTTGTAGAGCGAGACGTTGCCGCTCACGACGGGGACGCCAAGGGCACGGCAGGCGTCGGCCATGCCTCGGATGCATTCCTCCAACTGGTAGTAGACCTCCGGCTTCTGCGGGTTGCCGAAGTTGAGGCAGTCGGTGACGGCCAGCGGCATCGCGCCCGATGCGGCGACGTTGCGGCATGCCTCGGCGACGGCCATCGCTCCACCGGTGTAGGGATCGAGCCACGCGATGCGCCCGTTGCCGTCGACGGCCAGGGCGAGCGCCTTGGGGAGCTCGCGAAGCCGTAGGACTGCAGCGTCGCCCGCACCGGGCTTGACCATCGTGCGCGTCTGCACCTCGTGGTCGTAGCGGCGGTAGACGGCGCGCTTGCTCGCGACGTTGGGGGAGGCGAGCAGCGAGCGGAGGATGCGTCCCGCCTGCTCGGGGCCGGGAGGCGGGGGCATGGCGGCTGCGTGCAGGGCGTCCAGGTACGCCGGGCGCGTTCCACCGGGGCGGTACTGCGGCGCTTCGACGAGCGTCGAAATGTTCACCTCGGCGGCGAGTTCGGGGCCGTCGTAGACGCGGGCTACGCCGTCGCCGGTGACGGCGCCGATGGCGGTGAGCGACACGTCCCAGCGGTCGAAGATGCGCCGGACGCCGTCCTCGTTCTCCGGTTTGACGATGAGGAGCATCCGCTCCTGGGACTCGGAGAGCATGATCTCGTAGGGCGTCATGCCGTCCTCGCGGCGCGGAACGAGCGCGACGTCTATCTCGACGCCGGTCCCGCCGCGCGCGGCACATTCCATGACGGAGCTGGTGAGCCCGGCCGCGCCGAGGTCCTGCATGCCGTCGAGCAGTCCGCTCGCGGCGGCTTCGAGGCAAGCCTCGATGAGCACTTTCTCCAAGAACGGGTCGCCGACCTGCACCGTGGGGCGCATCTCGCGCTCCTCCTCGAACGTTCGGGAGGCGAGGCCGGACGCGCCGTGGATGCCGTCCCTGCCGGTGGCGGAGCCTGCGAGCAGGAAGAGCGAGCCGGGGTTCGCGGCGGCGGCCCGCATGAGCCCTCCATGCGGGAGCAGGCCCACGCACATCGCGTTCACGAGCGGGTTGCCGCTGTAGGTGGGGGCGAACATCGTCTCGCCGCCCACGTCGGGCACGCCGATGCAGTTGCCGTAGCCGGAGATGCCGGCGACGACGCCCTGGAAGAGGTAGCGGTTGCGGGCGGTGTCGAGCGGACCGAACCGCAGCGAGTTCAGGAGCGCGATGGGGCGCGCGCCCATCGCGAGGATGTCGCGGACGATGCCGCCGACGCCCGTCGCGGCGCCCTGGTATGGCTCGACGGCGGAGGGGTGGTTGTGCGACTCGATCTTGAAGACGACGGCGAGCCCGCCGCCGATGTCGACGACTCCCGCGTTCTCCTCGCCCGCCTGCACGCGTACCGCCTCGCCGGTGGTGGGGAAGCCCCGCAGGAGCGGTTTCGAGTGCTTGTAGCCGCAATGCTCGCTCCAGAGCGCGCCGAACAGCCCCAGCTCGACGCCGTTGGGTTCGCGCTCGATCTTGCTGACGATGAGGTCGTACTCCTCACGCGTGAGGGCGATCTCGTCGAGTGTTTCCTGTGAGACGGGCATCAGTTGGCGACTCCTATGAGGCCTACTCCGGCGACCACCAGCGCTGCGCCGAACATCACGCGGGGCGTCAGGCGCTCATAGCCGCGCAGCACGATGAGTACGAACAGGTACGAGGTGAGCGGCACGGCCCCGACGATGGGGGCGGCGACACTGAAGTCTATCCGAGCGAGCGCCGTGTAGAAGCTGCCTGTTGCCAGCGCAAACAGGACGCCGGCTGCCAGCATCCATCCCCACCCTGACCGGACCGGGGAACGGTCCGAACGCAACGCCCGCAGCCTGATCGCAAGGGTAAACGCGAGACCGAACATCGCCTCGTAGAACGCGACGACCACAGGCGAGTTTCCCCTGCCCACGAGGTGGTTCGCCAAGAGGCCACCCGTAACGAACGAGAGCATCGCGAGCACCGCAAAGACGAGGCCGATCGTGATGCGGCGGGCGTCGGCGCTCGCGGCCATGGCACTCACCGCAGCACCCGCTTGCGGTCCGTGAGGATGACGGCGACCCCCATCACCACCGCGAAGGCCCCGATCAGCGTATAGAGATTCGGGCGCTCCCCCGCGAAGACGACGGCAAGCGCGATGGCGAACAACGGCGCCGCTCCGAGGATGGGCGCGGCGAGGGTGACGCCCGCGCGCTTCAAGCCGTGGAAGTAGAAGAGGTTGCCCGTAACCCAGCCCAGGGCTCCCATCGCCGCCGCAATCCCGACGAAGGCCAACTCGATACCGCCGAAGGCCGCAATCCCCCCAGTCGAGACGATAACGACGCCCAGCACAGCCGCCACCATCCCCACCACGACGACGACCACGAGCTCTGCGGACACGTCGAACATCGCCCGGCGCACGAAAACGTCGCCCGCTCCCCATGCGAACGTAGCCACGATCGCGAGCAAGATACCGACGCCCATCTATGCGCTTACGCTCCGGGTGCGCTCGTGGAGCGCCTCGTCGATCGACCGCAGGATGCGCAGGCCGTCCGTGCCGCCGAGCGCCTCTTCCATCACTCGCTCCGGGTGCGGCATGAGTCCCAGCACGTTCCCTGCCTCGTTGGTGACGCCCGCGATGTTGTCGAGCGAGCCGTTCGGGTTGGCCTCGGGCGTCACCGCGCCGGTGTCGTCGCAGTAGCGGAAGGCGATCTGGCCGTTCGCCTCCATGCGGGCGAGGGTGTCGGCGTCCGCGTAGTAGTTGCCGTCGCCGTGGGAGACGGGGATGGCGAGCACGTCGCCCTCGCGCATGAGGGAGGTGAACGGGGCAGCAACGCGCTCCACGCGCAGGCACTGCGGCTGGCAGCGGAACTCCAAGCTGGCGTTGCGCATGAGCGCGCCGGGGAGCAGGCCGGACTCGCAGAGCACCTGGAAACCGTTGCAACTCCCGATGACGGGGCCGCCCGCGGTGGCGAAGTCGGTGAGCGCACGCATCACGGGAGAGAAGCGGGCGATGGCGCCGGGGCGGAGGTAGTCGCCGTAGGAGAAGCCGCCGGGGACGACGAGACAGTCGAACCGGGAGACGTCGGTCTCCTTGTGGAATACGCACTCCGCCTGCGCGCCGAGCACGCCCTCGATGGCGTCGCGCCAGTCGGTGTCAGACCAGGTTCCGGGGAAGACGATGACGCCGTAGGAAGCGGTCATCACGTCCCCTGCCCGAGCAGTTCGCCTACGATGCGGTTGACGGCGTTGCCGTCGGCGCGGCCCTTGAGCTGGGGCATCAGTTTGCCCATCACCTTGCCCCTCTCGCCGGGGCCGGATGCGCCCACCTCGGCCACGACCTGCTCGGCAAGGGCGCGTATCTCGTCCTCGCCCATCTGCTCCGGCAGGTAGCGCGAGACGACGGCCAGTTCCGCCTCCTCCTGCGCCGCGAGGTCCTCGCGTCCGTGCTGGCGGTAGGCGGCGATGCTGTCGCGATGCTGCTTAGCCATGCGCGCGAGCACATCCAGCGCGCCCTCGTCATCGAGTTCGCGCCCTTTCTCGATCTCGGCGTTCTTGACCGCCGCGCGGATCAGGCGTATCGCGCCCCTGGTCACCTCGTCCTGCGCCTTCATGGCGGTCTTCAGGTCTTCGACGAGTTGCTCCGTGATGGACATGGGTCAGTCTTACTCCTTGTCAGACTCCACTGCGCTCAACTGGCGGTGGACGCTTGCCATCTTGATGGCGGCCTCGACCGCGTCGAAGCCACGATTGCCCTGCGCGCCGCCGGAGCGGGCAAGGGCCTGGTCGGTGTTGTTGGTCGTCAGTACGCCGAAGGAGACGGGGACGCCGGTCTCGCGCGCGACCTGGGCGATGCCTCTCGCGGCCTCAGCGGCGACGAAGTCGAAGTGCGCAGTCTCGCCACGAATGACGCAGCCGAGGGCGACAAGGGCGTCCCACGCCCCGCTGCGGGCCATGCGTTCCGCGGCCTGCGGCAGTTCGAACGAGCCGGGAACGTGGACGATGGTGAGCGCGTCTTCCTTGACGCCGTGGCGGGCGGCGGCTTCGCGCGCGCCGCGCAGGAGGCGGGAGGTCAGCGCCTCGTTGAACTGGGCAACAATGATGCCGAGCCGCAGCCCCTGCGCGTCCAGGCTTCCGCTGATCTCCAAGGCCATGCAGATATTCTAGCCTGCCGCGCGCCCGCCGTGTGCCTTCGCCGGGTTACTGCGGCGCTTCGGCGCTGTGCGGGTCGAGGAGGTGGCCGAGGAGTTCCTGCTTGGTCCGGAGGTAGAACTCGTTCTCCTCGTTGGCGGGGACGACGATGGGCACGCGCTCCTTGATGGAGAGGCCGTAGCTCTCCAGGCCAACCACCTTCTTGGGGTTGTTGGTCATGAGGTGCATATTTCGGACGCCGAGGTCTACGAGGATCTGCGCGCCGACGCCGTAGTGGCGAAGGTCGGGCGGGAAGCCGAGTTGGCGGTTGGCCTCTACCGTGTCCGCGCCATTGTCCTGCAGCGCGTAGGCCTTGATCTTGTTGTGGAGACCGATGCCGCGCCCTTCCTGGCGCATGTAGAGGAAGACGCCACGCCCTGCTTCGGCGATGGCCTTGATCGCCATCTCGCGCTGCACGCCGCAGTCGCACCGCAGGCTGCCGAAGACGTCGCCGGTGAGGCATTCGCTGTGCACCCGCACGAGGACAGGCTCCTTGGTGCGGACGTTGCCGAACACGAGCGCGACGTGTTCAGCAGAGTCGACGGAGGAGCGGTAGGCGAAGGCCCTGGCCGTGCCGTACTGGGTCGGGAGCCTGGCCTCGGCAACACGCTCAACGAGGCGTTCGTGTTCGAGGCGGTAGGCGATGATGTCGGCAATGGTGACGATGTCGATGTCGAGTTCGCGGGAGACTTCCTCAAGCTGCGGCATGCGGGCCATCGTGCCGTCGGCGTTCATGATCTCGCAGACGACCGCACCCGGCGGCAGCCCGGCCATGCGGGCGAGGTCGACGCTGGCCTCGGTCTGACCCGCCCTGACGAGAACGCCGCCCGATTGAGCACGGAGGGGGAAGATGTGGCCGGGGCGAGCGAGATCGGATGGTTTCGTGCCGGGTTCTATGAGCGCCTTCACCGTGGCCGCACGGTCGTGAACGGAGATGCCGGTGCCGCCGTTGTCTATGTCCACGGAGACGGTGAAGGCGGTGGTGTGCTTGGAGGTGTTGTTCGAGACCATCATGTCGAGGTCGAGGTCGCGGAGACGTTCCCCGGTCATCGGCGCGCAGATGAGGCCGCGTCCGTGGGTCGCCATGAGGTTGATGGCCTCTGGCGTGACCCACGTGGCAGCGATAGCGAAGTCCCCTTCGTTCTCCCGGTCCTCGTCGTCAACGATGATGACGAGTTTGCCGGTGCGGAAGTCCTCTATCGCCTGTTCAACACTGATGACCGGCATGCAATCATCTCCCGCCGAGCGCCTGGGAAGCCGTGAGACGCTCTACATACTTCGCGAGGATATCAACCTCAATGTTAACGCGGTCGCCGGGTTTCCTCACCCTCAGCACGGTGTGCTGCATCGTATACGGTATCACGGCAACGGAGAACCCAGTCCCCTCCTGCGACGCCACGGTGAGGCTGATGCCGTCCAGGGCGATGAAGCCCTTCTCGACAACGTAGCGCGCCAGATCAGGCGAGAGGTCGATGCGCAGCTCGCGCGCCTCCGGCGTGCCCCCGAACGACACCACCTCTCCCGTACCGTCCACGTGGCCCTGCACGACGTGGCCGCCCATCCGCGACGACGGGGTAAGGGCGAGTTCCAGGTTGACGATGCCGCCGGGCGCAAGGTCGCCAAGGTTAGTGCGTGAGAGCGTCTCTTCCACGACATCGACGGCGAACTCGCTATCGGTACGCTCGGTCACGGTGAGGCAGACGCCATTGACAGCGATGGAGTCGCTCACAGCGAGCGCGTCCATGACTGCACCGCCGGCGACGCGCAGCCGGTGGGGTGTGGCCACCACAACCTTCCCTACCTCTTCGACGATGCCCGTGAACATCTTCGCCCTCACCTTAGCCCTCTCCCCTCGAGGGAGAGGGGATATTCAGGGGGTATCCGACGACCATCATATCGCCGTCGAACTCGGTGTACGTTACATCGCGGAGGCGCAGCGCGTCCGCCATGCGGTCGGCGCCCGCGCCGCCGATGGGGCCGGGCACGCCGTCGCCGCCGATGACGACCGGCGCGACGAAAGCGACGACCTTGTCCACGAGGCCGCCCTCGAACAGCGCGCCGTGGAGCGCGGCGCCGCCTTCCACGAGGAGCGACATCACGTCCTGCGCGCCGAGTTCCGCGAGCAGTTGCGACAGGTCGACCCGGCCATCTGCACCGGGGACCACGATGGGTTCTGCTCCCGCTGTCTCGATCGCTCGCGCTGCTTCCGGTGAAGCGACCGCAACGAGCGTCGTGCCTTCCGCAGCGAGCATGGCGGCACTCGGGGGGAGGCGTCCCGCGCTGTCCACGACGACGCGGCGTGGCTGACCGCCTGCGGGCAGCGGAGCATCGCGCACGGTGAGGAGAGGGTCGTCGGCGAGCGCGGTGCCGATGCCGACCATGACGGCGTCGGCCTCAGCGCGCAGGCGGTGCGCCTCTCGTCGCGAGGTCTCGTTCGATATCCAACGGGAGTCGCCGGAGCGGGCGGCTATCTTGCCGTCGAGGCTCATGGCGAATTTCGCGACGACGAACGGCAGCCCGGCGGTGACGTGTTTCGCGAACGCCTCGACGAGTTGTCGCGCTTCCGATGGGCCGTCGTCGACGGTAACGGGTATCCCCGCCTCACGCAGGCGCTCGACGCCCCGGCCAGCGGTGTGCGGGGCGGGGTCCATCACGGCGATACGCACCGAAGTGACGCCCGCCTCGACGAGCGCGTCGGCGCAGGGAGGCGTTCGGCCGTGATGCGCGCACGGTTCCAGCGTGACGTAGAGGTCGGCCCCGCGAGCGGCATCGCCGGCCATACGGAGCGCCTCGGCCTCGGCGTGGGGGCCGCCGGGCGGCTGGGTGCGTCCCTCGCCGACAACGCGTCCCTCGCGCACGAGCACCGCACCGACGGGCGGGTTGGGGCTCGTGCTGCCAACCGCTGCGCGGGCGAGTTCGATAGCCCGTTGCATGTGGTCCGTGGTGGTCACCGCGGGACGTTCCTCCGAGGCTGCCGTGGGTTCGGGCCTCAGAGGTAAGTATAGCGGTGCGTCTCAGGGAGACGGCGCCTACGCTTGCCGGACACGCCTACTCCTCTCCCTTGGTAGACACACTCATATGGCCCGGTCCCAGAGGCCACGCCCCCATCCCCGGTTCACCCTCACCCTAACCCTCTCCCCTCGAGGGAGAGGGGATCAGACACCCGCTCCAGGCCATGGGGCTGCGAGATTCCCGCTTTCGCGGGAATGACGGGGGAACGGCGGGGATCAGGCAGAGGGCGGGTCGAAGTCCATCTGGATGCGGCTGGCAGTAGGCTCCTGCTGCCCCTGGTACTTGGAGCCGAGCTCCGCTGAGCCGTAGAGGTGCTCGGCGGGCGTCGAGAGGCGCAGGAACGATATCTGGCCGATCTTCATGCGGTAGTAGAGCGTGATCGGGAGGTTGGAGACGTTGCTCAGCTCCAGCGTGAGGCGTCCCTTCCATCCGGGGTCGACGTAGCCCGCCGTGGAGTGGATGAGCAGCCCAACGCGTCCGAGCGAACTCTTGCCCTCCAGCCGCGCGACGAGGTCGGCGGGCACCTCGACGTGCTCGAGCGTGCTACCGAGGACGAACTCACCGGGGTGCAGCATGAAGGGCACGTCGTCGCCCACGGTCACCTGCTCGGTGAGGGTCTCGTTCATAGCGCGGATGTCGATGTACGGGACGTGGTTGTTGCGGAAGACGAGGAAGCTGCGACCGAGGTGCAGGTCGACGCTGGCGGGCTGGATGCAGCCCTCCATGAGCGGGTCTATCACGATGTTCCCGCTCTTCAGTTCCTCACGTATCGTCCGGTCGCTGAGAACCGTCATCTGTGTCTCCTCGGAGGCACCCCCAGGCCCACCCCAGAGTACCCTCACCCTAACCCTCTCCCCTTGTAGGGAGAGGGATCATGCAGCCGTTCCCACGCGGCGAAGCGCTATTCTAGCAGCGGTAGGCGCACGACACGCGGAGAGGCAGAGAGACCCATGGCGGCGCCGCGGGCGTACCATAGATATGGAGGCAGGCGAAGCGGGCGATGAAGCATCCGTGGGCAAACATGTTCGTGCTGCTGATCGCCACGGGCTCGGTCGTGACGGGCTACTACGCATTCGTTGCGGCTGAGCCGGAGCAGGCGTGGCAGACGAGCGCACACCGCGCGGCCGGGCTGGCCGTCGTGGCGGTGCTGATGTGGAAGGTGCCGAACCTGATCCGGCCGCTCAAGCGGCGCTGGGGCGCATGGACCGGGCAGGACTGGGTGGCGGTTGGGGCACTCTCGCTGCTGCTGACGGACATCATGCTGGGCGTGGCGTGGTCGCACATCGGGCAGTTCTCCTACCTCGGTTCGTCCGGCATGACGTGGCACGCGCTGCTGGTGTTCCTCATCGCGCCGATGATCGTGTGGCACCTGGCGCGCTACCGGAAGCTACTGCGTCCGCGCTACTGGGCGGAGCGACGCTCGGTGCTGCGGCTGGGAGGGCTGGCGGTCGCTGGTACGGTGCTGTGGCAGATCGGGGCGCGGATCGACGGCGTGACAGGCATCGCGCAGGCGAAGCGGTTCACGGGCTCCTACGCGGCGGGCGACTTCACAGGCAACGCCTTTCCGACTACGTCGTGGCTGAACGACATCCTCGAGCCCATAGATCGCGATACGTGGACGCTCACGATTGCGGGGGCGGTAGACGCTCCGCAGGTCATCGGTTACGCGGACGTGACGGGAACGGAAGAGGAGACCGCGGTGCTCGACTGCACGGGAGGTTGGCACTCGACGCAGACGTGGCAGGGCGTGCGGCTCGGGGAGTTGCTGGCGCAGGCCAGGCCGCAGACCGCGGCGGCTAGCATCACGGTAACGTCGGCGACGGGGTACTACCGACGCTTCGGGCTCCGGCACGCGGAGAGGCTGCTGCTCGCGACGCACGTCGGCGGCGAGCGGCTGTCGCACGGTCACGGCGCGCCGGTGCGGCTCGTCGTCCCGGGGAAGCGGGGGTTCGAGTGGGTGAAGTGGATCACGCGGATCGAGGTCAACACGACCGGGGCGTGGCTGCAGCCGCCGTTGCCGCTGCAGTAGCGCAGTCCGGTTACTCGATGAGGGCGTCGGCCTCGATCTCGACGAGCATCGCGGGGTCGATGAGACGGCTCACCTCCACCATCGTCGAGGCCGGGCGTATGTCGCGGAAGAACTCGCCGTGTGCGCGAGTGACCGCTTCCCAGTTGGCGATGTCCGTTACGTACATCCGCGTCCGCACCACGTCAGAGAGCGACGTGCCGGCCTTCGTCAGCGCAGCCTCGATGTTGCGCAGCGTCTGCACCGCCTGCGCGTAGGCGTCGCCGACGCCCGCGACTGAGCCGTCGGCTGCGGTCGCAACGGTGCCTGAGACGTAGACGGAGTTCCCCATGCGCACGGCGCGGGAGAAGCCGATGGAGCCTTCGTAGGGGCTGTTGCCGCTGACGTTCGTGCGTGGCATGGGCTAGTAGAAGACGGCGCGGGAGTTGCCGCCCGCGGGGGCGACGGCCTCGCCGGTGATGCAGCCCGCCTGCTCCGAGCAGAGGAAGACGACGACGGACGCTATTTCCTCCACGGTCACGAGGCGGCGTATGGCGTTGCTGCTGGCGGCGCGCTGCTCTGCCTCCGCGAGCGTGATGCCCTCGCGCTCGGCGGTGCGTTCGAGGCGCTCGACAAGAGCTTCCGTCCTGCTTACAGCAGGGTGGACGGCATTGACCGTGATGCCTTTCGGGCCAAGCTCCTCTGACATGACCTTAGTGAAGTTCATCACGGCTGCGTTGCGCAGGCCGCCGCTGATGCCCGCGGCGTTCCGGGCAGCCATGCCGTCCATGTTGACGATGCGCCCCCACCCGGCGCGCTCCATGTGGGGGGCGGCCTGCTGGGCGCAGCGGAGGTAACCCATGATCTTCACGTCGAAGTCATCGCGGAGCATCTCCTCGTTCAGCTGCGTGAGGGTGTCCGGGCCGCCTGCAAAGCCGACGCGGGCCGCGTTGTTCACGAGGATGTCGAGTCCGCCGAGTGTGTCGGCCGCATCCGCCACGAGGCGCATCACGTCCTCCGCGATTCCGGTGTCGGCACGGAAGCCGACGACCCGCACGCCGGTCCCGGCGGCGATCTCAGCGGCGACGTCGTGGGCCGCGGACTCGTCGCGGGCGCAGAGCGCTACGTCGACGCCCTCGCGCGCCAGTTCCCAGGCGATGGCGTAGCCGATGCCGCGCGTGCCTCCGGTTACGAGCGCTCGCTTGCCGGTTATGCCGAGGTCCATGGTTCTCCTCCGTGGTTAGAACAATCGGGGCGGCTGCACGCGCAACCGCCCCGATGATGCTCGATGACTCTCCGCTCCTATCCGGCGAATACGGTGCCGAAGACGACGGCAACGATGGACATGAGCTTGATGAGGATGTTGAGCGACGGGCCAGACGTGTCCTTGAAGGGGTCGCCGACCGTGTCGCCGACAACGGCGGCGGCGTGCTCGTCGGTGCCCTTGCCGCCGTGCGCGCCCGCCTCGATGTACTTCTTGGCGTTGTCCCAGGCGCCGCCGGAGTTCGCCATGGTGATGGCGAGCAGTGACCCAGCCGCGATGGCGCCGATGAGCAGTCCGCCCACGGCTTCCTTGCCGAGGAACGGGATGACGCCGACGGCGATGGGCACGATGACGGCGAGCAGACCGGGGATGATCATCTCGCGCAGCGCGCCCTTCGTGCTGATGTCCACGCAGCGGGCGTACTCGGCGCGTACGCCTTCCTTACCCTCGCGCAGTCCGGGAATCTCGTTGAACTGCCGCCGCACCTCCTCGACCATGTCCTGCGCGGCGCGTCCCACGGCCTCCATCGTGAGCGCGCTGAAGATGAACGGCATCAGCGCGCCGATGAGGAGCCCAACCAGCGTCGAGACTTCCAGGAGGTCGATGGCCTCGAGTCCGACGATCTTGGCGTAGGCGGCCATCAGGGCCAGCGAGGTGAGCACCGCCGAGCCGATGGCGAAGCCCTTGCCGGTGGCGGCGGTGGTGTTGCCGAGCGAGTCGAGCGCGTCGGTGCGCTCGCGCACCTCGGGGTCGAGATGGGCCTGCTCGGCGATGGCGCCCGCGTTGTCGGCAACGGGGCCGTAGGCGTCGGTGGCAAGCGTGATGCCGAGGGTCGAGAGCATGCCGACAGCGGCGATGGCGATACCGTAGAGCCCTGCGAGTTCATGCGCACCGATGACTGCCGCCGCGATGACGATGAGCGGGATAGCGGTGCTCAGCATGCCGGTCGCGAAACCGCTGATGATGATGGTGGCCGGGCCGGTGACAGACCGGGCGGCGATGCCCTTGGTCGGCTTGTATTCGTAGCTGGTGTAATACTCGGTGCTGACGCCGATGATGACGCCCGCGCCGAGTCCGACGGCGACCGCGCCCCAGAACTGCCACACCTTATCCATGCCGAACCCGCCGTCGACCTCGAACAGCCAGTAAATGGCGCCGAAGGAGCCGATCAGCGCGAGGAAGCCTGCGGCGAAGATGCCGCGCCGGAGCGACCAGAGCAGGCTGCCGATGCTCGTCGACTCGCCCGTGCGGACGAGGAACGTGCCGATGATGGATGCGGCGATGCCGACAGCGGCGATGAGGAATGGGAGGACCGCGAGAGCGGAGTCGACCTCGATGTCGACGCGGGCCTCGTCCACGCCGAGCAGGACGGCTGTGCCCGTCGCAGCGAGGGCAAGGCTCGCGATGATGGAGCCGACGTAGGACTCGAAGAGGTCCGCACCCATGCCTGCGACGTCGCCAACGTTGTCGCCAACGTTGTCTGCGATGACGGCGGCGTTACGGGGGTCGTCCTCGGGGATGCCGGCCTCGACCTTGCCCGCGAGGTCGCCGCCCACGTCGGCGGCCTTCGTGTAGATGCCGCCGCCAACACGGGCGAAGAGCGCGATGCTGGAGGCGCCGAAGCTGAACCCGGCGACGATGTCCTTGTCATTGAAGATCAGCCAGAGAATGACCGCGCCGAGCAGTCCGATGCCGACCACGGTGATGCCCATGACACCACCACTGGAGAAGGCAACGCGGAGTGCACGGTTCAGGCCGGTGCGCGCAGCAGAGGCCGTGCGCATGTTGGACTTGACCGCGATACGCATGCCGATGAAGCCTGCGAGGGCCGAGGTAATCGCGCCCACGATGTAGGAGATCGCCGTCGCCGGCTCCTGTTCCTCGCGAGCGAGTCCGAGCACGAGCAGGACGATGAACACGATGACGACGAATCCCGCCAGCACGGTGTATTCGCGTTTGAGGAAGGCGTTCGCACCCTCCTGGATAGCAGCGCCGATCTCCTGCATGCGCTCGGTGCCTTCGTCGGCCTTGAGCACGCGCACTGCGAGATAGGCAGCAAAAGCGAGCGCCACAGCGCCCGCAACAATGGCCAGTATGAGGCCTTCCATCAGCATCTACCTCCTGGGGGCATGGGCACGGCCCACCACTGCCCCGCGTGTGTGATTCTCGCCGGATACCGGCAGTTGGCTATTGTCTCTGTCAGAGCGTCTCCAGGTCAAACAGACTCGGCTGAGGGGAGAGACTCGGTTGCTCCTGTGGCTCCACTTGACCGGCCCTCGCCTGTTCACCTGACCGCAAGAGATACTCCCAACGGTAGCAATCGATGCCTTCCAACAGACATGCGCCATGAATAGGCACGTCGTTTGAAATCACTACCCAGCCAAAGGCCTTCGCTGCTGCCACGACCTCCGCATCAGCGGCTGCACGACCGGATTTGCCTTTCCACAGTCCACCGTAGGTGAATCCCCCTATGTGGAAAGGTGGTCCGTAACGCCTCTCTATCCCTGGAATTAGCGCTCTTGCAGCAAGATCAGAGTCTAGGTCAATAATCACTCCTTCAGATTTCCAGCGCGTCAAGACTCGTTTCTCATGCCCTTCACGCTGCTGAGGATATACTTCTTGGTAGACCCCTAAGGGAACTCTTAACAAATCACGCTCGACTAGCCATTCCAACTCAGCAAATCGCCTTGCTCGTATGAATTGGATGAGTACATTGGCATCGCAGCAGAAGAGAGGGCCATCGTACTGAGAGGTCATTCCCGCTACGACGCCTGGACGACCTTGGCAAACTCCGGCAGCCGATGCAGTGGCATGTCCAGTACTTCGGCCACGTCAAGCGGTGACACGTTTTCATTCCCTGCCGCTGACAGCAAGAGGTCCGACATCCCCATGCCGAGTTCACGGTATTTGAGTACTGGCTTCGTCTGTCCCCTTCTAGTTCCCCCACGACCGAACGGCTTCCTTTTCTCCCACACGGCACGGCGCTCCTGGTAGTAACCGCGCTCGGCCAGCCCACGCTCTTCCAGGAGGATGGCGATAGTGTCACGGCTGGCGTGGAAGGGGCCCCGCAGGAAATCCAGTTTCCTTTCAGTCCAGCCACCTCCGAGTCTCTGCAAAGCAGGGTCGGATAGCCGGGAATCCAGCGCATCAGAAGGAACGATGACACGGGCAGCCACGCGATTCGCAAAGGTCTCCACCTCCCGTTGACCACGAAAGTCGCAGACGACACCCGCACTCCTGACAAGCAAGTGCGTAAATTCGTGAAGGAGTGTGAATATCCGACCCGTTGCAGCCTCCGCATCCGAATGGTTGACGAGAATGCCAGGGAGTCCACGCTCCGGCCACGTGGAGGCGCCCCGCACCTCGCTGGTTGGCAGAATGAACGCGAACACGAACACGTTGCGCTGCTCAATCGCAGTTCGCCAGCCAGTGAATGCTTCACCCGGGGTCTGCCACTTTTCCCGTGCAGTCCACGTTATGCCGAGGAGGTCGTGCACTTCTGCGGCAACGTCGTCAGGCCTATTCATCTTGAGAACAGGTATCCGAGCCTCCTGCGAAGCATTCAACCGCCCGAGCCAGTCCGACCCGATCTCCATTAGGCGGATGAACTGCCGAAGCTTCTTTCGGGATTCGTAGCTGAGAGTCCTAGTCTTGCTCTCATCGAGACCACGGAAGTCCAACTGCTCTGTTTCCGGGGCAGGGGAGTCGAGGAAGAAATGACCTACAGGGCAGAGGTATCGCGCAGCTAGGCGGCGGAGGTCGGCCAGTGATGGCATCGCCTCGCCATCTTCCCACGCGCGAATCTCCGATGGGTTGATATTCAGTGTGTCGGCAACGTCGTTAACGGCAAGCCCCATCTGCTCTCTTTCCCACTTGAGCATTGAGGGCGTTACCCAATTTGTAGTAGATGGCGTGTTCGTTACCACAGGGGTATCTTACCCCGCCTCATCACACGTCGGAGCGGTCGTTGAGGAGGCGCTCGAGGCGGCGCTGGCGCATGGTCATGGTGAGGTCGCCGCGGGTGCGTTCGAGAACGCCGCGGAGCTGGTCCGTGGTGCGGCGGAGGCCGGAGGTGAGGGCGTCAGGGAAGTCCATGACGACGAGGATGTTGTAGACGTCGTCCATGTAGCGCATCAACTCTTCGGCGCGGGAGTCGTCGTCGCGCCGGAGGGAGTCGAGGATGTAGCGGCGGAGTTCGCTCGCGGCTTCGGCGAGCCCGTTCAGGTAGGAGGGTGTCTCGACGCCGATGTCGGCGGGGAGCGGGAGTTCTGTGCGGGCGATGAACGCGAAGACGGCGCACGCCTCGGCGTACTCCTTCTGGGCGTCCTGGGTGTAGCCGGTGAAGTAGAGGTCCGCGTGGCCCTCGAGGGTCTGCTGCGTCTCGTGGACGAGTGCGTCCGCTGCCGCGATGAGCTCGCGCGCCTCGTCGAGTTCGTTGCGATGGATGGCACGTATGGCGTTTGCGGAGGTCCGCACGACCTCGCGGGAAACGCGGATCGCCTGTTCGCGCCGCTCATGTTTGGCGCGGAACTCGTCGAGCGAACGGGCGGCTATCTCGTCGATGCGGGACTGCATGTTGCCGGTTGCGTCGTCCATGCCGCATAGCCTAGCAGAAGGAGAGTTGGGGGCGAGGGCGCGCTAAGCGCGTGTGGCGCCGCAGGAACGACGGGCTTTGTCAGGCCGTGTAAGGGGATGAAGACGAGGCGTGCAGCGCCACTCCCCCCACCCACCCGCGTGCGTTGCCCGCGCACCTGGATTCCCGCCGGTGCGGGAATGACGAATCGTGGGCGTGGCGCCTTTCGCAGGAGCGGCGGGCCGGATTGTGCAGCGTTTCACTTACGCTCCTGCTGTGCTATGCTCGCGCTCGTGGTCACCCCTAAACCGGGCAGGGTTTAACCCTGCCATCGGAGGAGCCTGTCGAGCAGGCCATGGTCAACCCGAACGAGCACGTCTCACTGCCCGCGCCCTCTCTCCTGACGGGAGCGGAGGTGCACGGCGCGGTCTACGGGCAGGCGATGCCCGGCTGGGACATCGACCGCATCGAGGGCGAAGCGGTCGAGCAGTTGAAGTGGAACGCTCAGGAAGCGTTCCGCGACCCCGCCATCCAGGTACCGGAGAACATCGCGAACAACGTGGCCGTTACGTCCGTGGACGCGCTGCTCAACTGGGGCCGCCGCTCGGCGGTGTGGCCGGTGGCGTTCGGGCTCGCGTGCTGCGTCTTCGAGATGATCGCATCCGCGATGTCGCGCTTCGACCTCGCCCGCTTCGGGATGGAGGCGATGCGCGCGACGCCCCGCCAGGCCGATCTGCTCATCGTGTCCGGAACACTCACGTGGAAGATGGCGCCCGCCGTGCGCCGCATCTACGACCAGATGGCAGAACCGAAGTGGGTCATCGCGATGGGCGTCTGCGCGACCAGCGGCGGGCCGTACTACCAGGGTTACAGCGTCGTGCCGGGCGTAAACCACATCGTGCCGGTGGACGTGTACGTGCCGGGCTGCCCGCCGCGCCCCGACGCCCTCCTCTACGGCATCATGCAACTGCACGAGAAGATCAAGCGGTACAGCGTCGGACAGGACGCCGCGGGAGTGGACCGCGCATGACGACCGCGACGGCAGGCAACGCGCTCGCCGAGTCGCTGCGCTCCCAGTTTCCGGACTCCGTGATCGACTCGGACGAGAGTGCGGTGTGGGTGGAGCCAAGCGCGATAGCGGACGTGTGCGCGTTCCTCCGGGACGACCCTGAGCACGACTACAAGATGCTTGGCTCGCTCACAGCGGTCGACTACGTCGAATTCTTCGAGGTGGTGTACCACCTCACGTCCATCAGCAGGAACGCGACCGCCATCCTCAAGGCCCGGGTGTACGGACGCGACGACGTCTCGCTGCCGAGCGTCTGCAACGTGTGGCGCGGCGCGACGCTCCAGGAGCGCGAGGCGTGGGACCTGATGGGGGTGGGCTTCGACGGCCATCCGAACATGAAGCGCATCCTGACATGGGAGGGATTCCAGGGACACCCGCTGCGGCGGGACTACCTGGAGCCCCCACTTCCCTACACGTGGCCGCAGGGGGGCTGACGATGACGATGCGCACCGAGCCGGTCGTCGTCAACGTGGGGCCGCACCACCCCAGCACCCACGGCGTCTTCCGCATGAAGCTGACGTTCGACGGGGAGAACATCCTCGACGCGGAGCCGGTCATCGGTTATCTGCACCGCGGCACAGAGAAGCTGGCCGAGGAGCGGCAGTACACACAGGTCATCACGCTCACCGACCGGCTGGACTACGTCGCGTCGATGACGAACAACCAGGCGTACGTGCTCTCGTGCGAGCGCCTGGTGGGCATCGAGCCTCCCGAGCGCGGGATGTACCTGCGCGTCATCGCAGCGGAGCTGCAGCGCGTCGCGAGCCACCTCATCGGCGTGGGGTTCTTCCTGCAGGAGCTCGGCGTGTTCGGGGGAACGGCGCTCATGTACGCGTTCCGCGAGCGCGAGCGCATCCTGGACATGTTCGAGATGCTGTGCGGAGCGCGCATCACACTCTCCTACATGCGCATAGGGGGCGTGCTGCAGGATGCGCCGGAGGAGTTCTGGCCCGCGCTGCGCTCCTTCCTGAACGACATGCCGGGCTACGCCGACGAGTTGCAGGCGTTGGTCTTCGACAGCGAGATCGTGCGGAGCCGCGCGATAGGGGTCGCGCCCGTCTCGGCGGAGGACGCTATCGCGGCGTCGTTCACGGGTCCCATCCTGCGCGCGTCCGGCGTCGAGTGGGACTGGCGCAAGGCCGCGCCCTACGACGTCTACGACCGCGTCGAGTTCGACGTGCCGACGTGCGAGGGCGGCGACAACTACGACCGTTTCTGGGTGCGGATGCTGGAGGTACGGCAGTCGCTCCGCATCATCGAACAGTGCTGCGAGCAGATCGAGCCGGGGCCGGTGCGGACGACGATGGCGATGCTGTTCCGCCCGCCGCCGGGGGAGTCGTACGTGCCCATAGAGGCACCCAAGGGCGAGTTGGGGTTCTACCTGGTGAGCGACGGCACTATAGCGCCGTACCGCTGCCACGTGCGCTCCCCGTCCTTCATGAGCCTCACGCTGTTCAGGGAGATGCTCGTGGGGTGGAAGCTGGCGGACGCAATCGTTACGCTCGGCAGCCTCGACTTCAACATGGGCGAGGTTGACCGCTGATGGGCGAGACGCTCGCAGGGAACGTCATCTACCGGAACGTCTACGAGTTCGTGCAGGACCTGCTGGGCGAGGAGTGGTCGTGGGTGGCGTACGCGGCGGCGGGGATGGCCATCATCCTGCTGGTGACGAACGCCGTCATGGCCATCGGTGCGATGTACACGTGGTTCGAGCGGCGGCTGCTCGGCCGCTTCCAGGGACGGCTGGGGCCGAACCGCGCAGGGCCGTTCGGCGTGCTTCAGCCGATAGCCGACGCGATCAAGCTCATCACGAAAGAGGACATCATCGCAGTTGGCGCGGACCGCATCGTGTTCACGCTCGCGCCGGTGGTCATGCTCGCGCCGACGCTGCTCGTGCTGGGGGTCATCCCATTCGGCGCGGGTTCGTGGCTGGCCGACCTGAACATCGCCGTGCTGTACATCGCAGCGGTAAGCGGCATCTCGACCATTGCCGTGATGATGGCGGGGTACGCCTCCCCCAACAGTTTCTCGCTGTTCGGGAGCATGCGCGCGGTGGCGATGCTGGTGAGCTACGAGGTGCCGCTGGTGATGGCGCTGCTGGGCGTCACGGTGCTCGCGCAGTCCATGTCGCTCGTCTCAATCGTCGAAGCGCAGGCGCTGCCGTTCCTGTTCGTGACGCCGCTGGGCGCGCTCATCTTTCTTGCGGCCATCTCGGCGGAGTTGAACCGCGCTCCGTTCGACGTGACGGAGGCGGAGTCCGAGTTGGTCGCCGGGTACATGACCGAGTACGGCGGCATGAAGTACGGCGTGTTCATGCTTGCGGAGTTCACGAACACCGTCGTGGCAGGCGCCATCTTCGCCGTGCTATTCCTGCAAGGCTGGAAGTGGGCCATCCTGCCGTCGCACATCTGGTTCCTGCTCAAGGTGGGAGGATTCGTGTTCATCGCCGTATGGGTGCGCGCCACGCTGCCGCGGTACCGGCTCGACCAGATACTCGCGGTCGCGTGGAAGTACCTCTTCCCGCTGAGCCTGATCAACGTCTTGCTGCTCGCGGCGGAGGTCATCGTCTGGCCGGAGCGGGGCGCGGCAGAGCTGGGCATCATGGCGGCGATCAACTGGGCGGTTACGATCCCGGCGGCGCTGCTCTGGTCGAAGGTGGTGTCGCTGCGCACCGCGCCGCCGATAGCAACGGCATTCTCGACGGAGGGTCGCTGATGTACGGCGAAGGCATACTGCGCGGGCTGGGCGTGACGCTCCGCAACCTCGTGCGGCGTCCGTTCACAGTCCAGTACCCAGAGGCGCGCATCCCGCAACATCCGCGCTTCCGAGGGCAGGAGTTCACCTGGTACGAGCAGCGGTGCACGGGTTGCGCAAGCTGCGCGAAGTATTGTCCGCTAGGCATCATCCGCATCGTTACCGACCCCGACGGGGGCAACGAGCAGGACGGCGGCAGCTACAAGGTGGACGTGTTCGACATCGACCAGGCTCGCTGCATGTACTGCGGGCTGTGCGTGGAGGCGTGCCCCTACGATGCTCTGCACATGGGCTCCGGTTTCGAAGCGGCGCGCTACCGCCGGGCGGACCTCGTGATCGACATCGATACGCTCAAAGAGCGGGAGAAGCACCCCAGCACCTGGTTCCGGCCGCAGTTGGAGCGCGAGAAGGCAGACCCGCACCACGATGCGTCCCAGGAGTGGCAGAGCGTCGGACGCGAGCCGTTCCTCTGGCATCCCAAGCGTCCCGGGCAGATGCCGGAAGAGATGGACCACCGGTCCAGCGCCGCGGGCGACTATGGAGGCGAGCCTTAGCCGTGGCGTTCGACAACCTCTTCTCCGAAATCGTGTTCTGGGCCCTGGCGGTGGTCACCATCGGGTCGGCTGCGCTGGTGGTGCACCTGCGCAGCATATTCCGTGCGGCGCTCATGCTGGTGGTGAGCTTCCTGGGCATCGCGGGCATCTTCACGATGGTGAACGCGGAGTTCCTCGCGGTCGTGCAGGTGCTGGTCTACGGCGGCGGCATCGCGGTGCTGGTGATATTCGCTGTGATGATGACGCGCGACGTGGACACAGGGAACCGCTCGACCGCCGTGCAGCCGGTGGCGCTCATGATGGGCATCGCACTGCTCGGAGCGCTCGCGTACAGCATCGTGCAGGCAGAGTGGGCGGTGCTGCCGGACTCGCTGCCGGGGCCGATAGCGACCGTGTTCGTGGAGACGCCGACGCAGCTGGGGCGGCTTCTGCTGAGCGACTACGTGCTAGCGTTCGAGGTGGCCGGCGTACTGCTGCTGGCAGCAGTCATCGGGGCGCTATCTCTCGTACGGGAGCGGAACGATGCTTGAGCGGCTGCTCATCATCTCGGCGATCCTGTTCTGCATCGGGCTGTACGGGGTGCTGTCGCGCAGGCACATCATCGCCGTGATCATGTCCGTTGAGATCATGTTCAACGCGGTGAACGTGGCGCTGGTTGCCTTCTCGCGCTACACCGTCCCTGCGGCGCTGCGGTTCCCCGGGGCGGGCACTGATGTGGAGCGTTTCGTGCTGGAGGGGCAGACGCTGGCTGTGTTCGTCATCGTTGTCGCGGCGGCGGAGGTCGCGCTGGGGCTCGCGCTCATCATCGCGCTGGCCCGGCGACGCGACACGATCCATATCTCAGACCTGAGCACGCTGCGGCGTTAGCGGGACTCGCTATGTGGGTTGACTACAAGAAAGCACCGAACCTGATGCTCGCCGAGATGTGGAAAGAGATCCTCGAGGGCGAGGGGCTCCCCGTGCGGCTGCTGCCGGAAGGCGGGCTGCTGGAGTACAGCGAGACGTCGGCGTTCCGCGTCATGGTGCCGCGAGGGCGCGAGCACGTGGCGGACGAGATTCTGAGGAAGTTGTAAGCGATGCTCCCGGAAGCAGCAGCCTGGCTCATCATCGGCCTGCCGCTCCTCGCGGGGGTGTTCAACATCGCCGTGCTCAGGCCGTGGCGGCGTTCGCTCTGGCCGTACGCCGGATACGTGGGCATCCTGGGCACCGGCGCAGCATTCGTGCTGAGCCTCATCGCCGTCAACGGCGCGATGGGGAACGGCGACGCGGGCTACGAGCCGCACTCGTGGTTCGCCGTCGGCGCCATCGGGGCGCAGGACGGCTTCCAGATGACGGTCGGCATCTTCCTCGACCCGCTCTCTGCCATCATGGCGGCGGTCGTCTCCGGCGTCAGCATGGTCGTGCAGGTGTTCTCGCTGGGCTACATGCGCAAGGACGAGCATGAGGCGAATGGCGAGTGGAGCGACTACCCGCGCTACTTCACGTACATGTCGCTGTTCACGGCCTCGATGCTGGGGCTGGTGCTCGCGTACAACCTCATCCAACTGTTCGTGTTCTGGGAGCTGGTGGGGCTCTTCTCCTACCTGCTCATCGGGTTCTGGTTCCACCGTCCGGCGGCGGCAGCAGCGGCAAAGAAGGCGTTCATCGTCACCCGGATCGGGGACTTCGGTTTCATGCTAGGCATCCTCTATCTGTTCCTTAACCGGGGCGAGTTCACGGCACTGGGGCTCAACCCGTTCGAGATTCCTGCGATCCTCGATGCCGCGCCGATGCTGTCAGCGGGCGTGGCGACGTGGGTAGCGCTCGGATTGTTCGCGGGCGCGGCAGGCAAGTCGGCGCAGTTCCCGCTGCACACGTGGCTGCCGGACGCGATGGAGGGCCCGACGCCGGTCAGTTCGCTCATCCACGCGGCCACGATGGTCGCCGCGGGCGTGTTCCTCGTCGCACGGCTGTTCGGGCTCTTCGAGGAGAGCACGACGGCGATGAACACGGTCGCCATCATCGGTGGGTTCACCGCCGTCTTTGCCGCGGCGATGGGTCTCGCCGCGAACGACATCAAGCGCGTGCTTGCGTTCTCCACGGTGAGCCAGCTGGGCTACATGTTCCTCGCGTTGGGCGTGGGAGCGCCGGGCGTGGCGATGTTCCACCTGTTCAACCACGCCTTCTTCAAGTGCCTGCTCTTCCTGGGAGCGGGGTCGGTGCATCACTCGGTGCACACGTTCGACATGCGGTACATGGGCGGCATCCGGCGCTGGATGCCCATCACGTACCTGACGACGCTCATCGGCGGGTTGAGCCTCGCCGGGATATTCCCGCTCGCGGGCTTCTGGAGCAAGGACGAGATACTGACCACGGCTTGGAGCGGAGCGCACGCTGCGAACACCGGCGTCTCGCAACTCGTGTTCTGGCTGGCGCTCGCGGCAGCGTTCATGACCGCGTTCTACGTCTTCCGCCTCATCATCATGGCGTTCCACGGCGACTTCCGGGGCGGCATCGACTCGGTCCCGCAAGAGGAGCGCATACCGGACGAGGCGCACCACCACGTGCACCAGCATGAATCGTCGCGCGTGATGACGCTGCCGCTCATCGTGCTGGCGGTGTTCGCGGTCGGCTCCGGGTTCGTGGCGAATTCGCTCTTCGATCTGGGACCGGTGCCCGCGCACTGGTTCTCGCACCTGCTACACGAGGACGCGCCGAAGTTCGACATCGCCATCGCGCTCACATCGACCGTGGTTGCGGTCGCGGGAATCGGGTTGGCGGTGCTCGTCTACGGAACGCGGACCGTCTCGTTCGACGGGCTCGGACGCTTCTGGCGGTTCGCACACCGGGTGCTGGTGCAACGGTTCTACATGGACGCGCTTTACGAAGACCTCATCGTCCGCCGCGCGCTCTACCGCGGGCTGTTCCTCGTCTCCGACTGGTTCGATCGCCGGATCGTGGACGGCGTGGCCGACCTGGCGGGCTGGCTGGGGCGCAACAGCGGACGCGCCATCGCCCAGCTGCAGACAGGGCACATCCAGGTCTACGGCGTGGGAGTCTCGATGGGCGCGGCGGTGATCCTCATCTTCTACCTGATGCAACGCTGAGCAGATGCTGACCGCAATCACATTCCTACCGATGATCGGCGCCGCGCTGGCGCTGGCGGTCCGCGGCTCCACGCGGACGACGCGCCTCATCGCGCTGACGACGGTGCTGGCGGAGCTGGGGTTGACCATCTCCATGTACGTCATCTTCAGCACGGAAGGAGACGTCTACCAGTTCGTGCAGCGAGCGCCGTGGGTGTCCGCGTTCGGCATCGAATTCCTGATGGGCGTGGACGGCCTGAGCGCGCCGCTGGTGCTGCTGAACGGCATCCTTGGCGTAGCAGCAGTGCTGGTGTCGTGGCGGGTGGAAACGCGCGTCCGCGAGTACTTCATGTGGCTGCTGCTGTTGCAGGGCGCAGTCATGGGCGTCTTCGCATCGCTGGACCTGATCCTGTTCTTCATCTTCTGGGAACTGGAACTCGTGCCGATGTTCTTCCTCATCTCAATATGGGGCACGGGGCGCAGGGACTACTCGGCGATGAAGTTCCTGCTGTTCACCTTCCTCGGTTCGGCGTTCATGTTCGCAGCGATCCTCGCCCTCTACTTCTCGTTCCCGGCGGGCGAGCGCACGTTCGACATGACGGCGCTCATCCACAAGGACCTGACCAACCTCATCGTGCCGTCCTCGCTGGTGTTCAGCGGCTTCCTGGTGGCGTTCGCGGTCAAGCTGCCCATCGTGCCGCTGCACACGTGGCTGCCGGACGCACACACGGACGCGCCGACGGCCGTGAGCGTGATGCTCGCGGGCGTGCTCCTGAAGATGGGCGGCTACGGGCTGCTCCGCATAAACGCCGGGATGTTCCCTGACGAACTCGCGAGGGCCGCGCCGTTGCTGGCGACGCTGGCAGTCGTGAACGTGCTGTACGGCGCGTTCATCGTCATGCGCCAGACTGACCTGAAACGCCTTGTCGCGTACAGCAGCGTGAGCCATATGGGATTCGTCGTGCTGGGCCTGGCGTCGGTTGGTGCGGGGGCGTCGCAACTGGACGGCACTGGGCTGAATGGAGCGGCAATGCAGCTGTTCACACATGGAACGATTACGGGGCTGCTGTTCGTGGTCGTCGGGCTGGTCTACGACCGCGCGCATACGCGGCATATCGCGGACATGGGTGGGCTTTCAGGCCGCATGCCGCTCATCGCCATCGGGTTCATGGTCGCGGGGCTGGCGTCGCTCGGGCTGCCGACGACGAGCGGATTCGCCGCGGAGATTATGGTCTTCCTTGGCACGTTCCCGGCGTACGGGCTGGCGACGGCGCTGTGCGCGTTCGGTGTCGTGCTGGCGGCGGGCTACATCCTGTGGACCGCGCAGCGCACGATGTTCGGCCCGCCTCTGGAGCGGTGGGCGCACCTCGAGGACGCGACGCGTGTGGACGTCGCCGCGATGGGTGTGCTCATCGTGCCCATCTTCGTATTCGGAGTCTATCCGGCGCTGCTGACGGACGTGTTCGACGCCGGCATCGCACCCATCATCGCGTCCTTCGCCCAAGGGTTGGGAGGCTAGCGCGTGGGCATCACGGTCAGAGACCTCTTCCTCATCGCGCCGGAGCTTGCGCTTGTCGTGGCGGCGACCGTCGTGGTGCTGACGGGCCTCGTCTCCCGGCAACGACAGTTGACGCTCGGGCTCGCGCTGCTCGGGCTCGCCGCGACGTTCGCGTTCGGCATCGCGCTGTGGGGCGATGTACACGCCAACGGGACGCAGTCGGCTTTCAACCACTCGCTGGTGGTGGACAAGTTCGCGCTCTACATCAAGTTCCTCGTTGCGGGAACCGCGGCGCTCGTGCTCATCGCGGGCTCGGAGTACGCGGAGCGCTTCCGTCCCTATGAATCGGAGTTCTCGGGGCTGGTGCTCTTCTCGGCCAGCGGGCTGATGCTGCTGGCTGCGTCAGCCGACCTCATCACCATCTACGTCTCGCTGGAGCTCGCGACGCTGCCCGTCGTGGCGCTGGCCGCGTTCGTGAGGATGCGCGTCGCGCCCATCGAGGCAGGCGTGAAGTACCTGCTGCTCTCCGCCGTGTCGTCGGCATTCCTGCTGTACGGGTTCGCGTTCCTGTACGGCGCGTCGGGTACGATGCAGGTGGTGAGCAGCGGTAGCGCACCGACCATCGCGCAGTCGCTGGCCGCAGGTACGGCAACAGTGCCGTTCGGAGGGCTCGCCGTGATGGCGGGCGCCGTGCTCGCGACCGCCGGTTTCGGCTTCAAGCTGTCCATGGTGCCCTTCCAGATGTGGACGCCGGACGTTTACGAAGGCGCACCCACCCCTGTTGGCGCGTTCTTGGCGACGGCCAGCAAAGCCGCCGCGTTTGCTGTCGTGCTGCGCCTGTTCTACGAGGCGCTCGGCGGGTCGTCGGCAGACTGGTCGACGCTGTTCGCGGCGCTCGCGGCCATCACGATGACGATAGGGAACCTCGTCGCGGTCGTGCAGAGCAACGTAAAGCGTCTGCTGGGCTACAGCGCCATCGCTCACGCGGGCTACATGCTCATCGGCGTGGCGGCCGTGTCGGCGCATGGACAGGACGCGCCGGACGCTGCCGGAATCTCGAGCGTCCTTTTCTACCTGAGCGGCTACGCAGCGATGACGCTGGCGGCGTTCTTCGCCGTCCTCGTGGTCACGCAGCGCAGCGGAGACGAGCGCATCGAGGCGATGGCGGGCATGGGGCGACGCGCCCCGCTGGCAGCGCTGGCACTGGCCGTCGCCCTGCTGGGTCTCACGGGCATCCCGCCAACAGTCGGATTCATGGGCAAACTGTTCCTGTTCAACGCCGCAGTGAACTCGGGGCTCGTGTGGCTCGCGGTCGTTGGTGCAGTCAACTCGGTCGTCTCCGCGTACTACTACGTGGGTATCATCCGGACGATGTACCTGCGCCAGCCCACGGGAGACACCACACCTGTCCCCGTAGCGTTCTCCGCAAGGCTCGCGCTCCTGACAACGCTGGCAGCGATCCTCGTGCTGGGGTTATGGCCGAGCGGCCTGCTCGAAGTCGCGCGCACTGCCGCGAGCGGGCTGGTTCCCTGACGCCGCACACCGCCACCCCTGAACGCCAACACCCGACACACGTGATGAGCCAACGATGACGCCCGAATTCAACCGCCTCTACGCCGACCTCGCGCACCTCTGGCCGCTGATGAGTCCGCCGGAGGACTACGCGGACGAGGGTGACTGCTGGCGGGGCGAGCTCCGCAAGCGCCTCGGCCCCGGCAGGGCGCGCATCCTCGAACTCGGCACGGGCGGCGGACACCTTCTGCACCACATCGCCGATGGCTTCGAGGCGACCGCGGTGGACCTCTCCGAGGCGATGCTGGCGCACTCGCGCCGCCTGAACCCGGGGGTGACGCACCACGTCGGCGATATGCGGAACGTACGCCTCGGCGAGACATTCGACGCCGTGCTCATCCACGATGCCATCGACTACATGACGACCGAAGACGACCTGCGGGCGGCGTTCGCCACGGCGAGGGAACACCTGCGCCAAGGCGGCCTGCTGCTCATCGCACCGGACGACTACGTGGAGACGTACACCCCACCGCGCATCTGGCACGAGACGCAGCGCAAGGCCGGGGACGAGCTCACCTTCGTCGAGTATTCATGGGACCCCGACCCGAACGACACGCAGATCGAGACGGTCTACGTTTTCTTCCTCCACGAGAGCGGAGCATTGCAGGTAGAGGTCGACCGTCACACGACCGGGCTGTTCCCCATCAGCACGTGGGAACGGCTGCTCGTCGAGTCAGGCTTCGAGCCGGAGCGCACCGACTACCCCTACAGCGAGAACGGCAGCGAGGCGTACCTGTGGATATGCACTGCGACCGACGCAGCCGCTCGCGTAGAATGACGCGCACGACAGACGGATCGAGAGGGGAGAACGGAGCATGGTGGAAGGCATAGAAGGCCGCGTGGCCATCGTTACCGGCGCGGGGCGCGGCATCGGGCAAGGCGTAGCGCTACGGCTGGCGAGAGAGGGCGCGAACGTCGTGGCGAATGACCTCGACCAAGGGCCACTGGACGAGACGCTGCGACAGATCGAGGAGGCAGGCGGCACCGCTGTGGGGCTCGCCGCATCCGTGACGGACGCGGACGTCGGTGAGCGGCTGGCGTCGCTGGCGGTGGAACGCTTCGGCGGTCTGCACATCGTGGTGACGGCGGCAGGCTTCCTCTGGGACGGGATGATCCACCGGATGACGGACGAGCAATTCAACGCCATCGTGGATGTCCATCTCGGCGGGACGTTCCGCGTCGTGCGGGACTCCTTCAAGGTGATGCGGGAGCATGCACGCCAAGAGAAGGAGCGCGGCGAGGCCGTGCCCGCGCGGCATATCGTGACCATCTCGTCACTCTCCGGGTTCGGGAACCTCGGGCAGGCGAACTACTCCGCAGCAAAGGCCGGAATCGCGGGGCTGACGAGGACAGTGGCGATAGAAGGTGCGATGTTCAACGTGCTGGCGAACTCGATGGCGTTCGGGTTCATCGACACTCGGATGACTCGAGCGATGGAATCGCAGAGCGAGTTCGTCAGCGGGGCGCCCCAGGGGATACCGGAGGCGGCACGGAACCGGGCACTCGAAGTGATACCGCTGAAGCGCGCAGCGGCGGTCGAGGAAGCCGTCGGGCCGATCATCTTCCTCTGCTCCGATCTCTCGACCTACGTCACAGGAGCGCTGCTGGAAGTGAACGGCGGCGTGCACATATCGTAGCGGGAGAGAGCGGCACTGGTTGAGTCGTTCGAAGAGTATGAGATCAAGCCGCGTATCCACGTGGTGGAGTACGTGCGGCTGAGGCGTTGCACGCAGACGTTGGCGTTTATGCGCCTGTCCATGCGCGTCTACCATGAGGCGGCCGAGGCTCCGGGATACTACGCCGGGGGCATCCGTGCGAGGTGGTGGCGGGGCGAGTTCTACACCTACACGATATGGGAAGACCGCCAGGCGATGACCGATTTCGTGCGCTCTGCATCCCACGCCGATGCAGCAGCCCTTGTCTCGGAGTTCGCCGCGCCAGGCTCCTGCTACGCGGAGTTCGTGAGCGAAGCGCCGCCGGACTGGGATGTGGCGCAGCGCCATCTCGCCACCCCGACCGCATACTTCACGCCGCCGTTATGGGGAGACCTCCGTAACCGCTAGAAGAAGTCGTGCAGGCGGTCCTTGAGCAACCAGTGCATGGCTGCCAACGGCAGCACCATCGTCATAAGGAACACGACGAGCTGCCAGTCCACGCCGTGTGCGACGACTGCCAAAGCAGTCCCAGCGGCAGGCGCGTGCTCAGTGTCCGTCAGCGCCATCAACAGCATCGCAATTCCAACAGCGATGGCAGCGTAGAAGCCGAACAGCAGGGAGAAGTCGCCGGTCAGCTGAGCGCCGGCGAGATACTCGGCAAAGAAATCAACCGCTGAGGCAGCGCCCACTGCTACGAGGTGGCCGCCTATGCTATGCCGGGGGTAAGCGGTGGGGCTGCGGGGGCCGATGAAGAGGATGAACGCGGTTGAGGCGATGGCGGCAACGAGGACAGCGCGGGCCACGCTATCTCCGGTGAGCAGGTCAGCTGCCCATAGCGCCAACATGAGCGACACGACCGCCAGCCCCACTTGAAAGAAGTAAACGCGCAGCAGGATGCGGCCACGCGTGCCGCTCGTGAGCCTGGGGTTGATGAGGCGGGACTTCCAGCGTACTGGACGAAAGCGAGATTCCGGAGGGCGCGTTGTACGGGGGTGAACCCTTCGTCGCAGGGGAACCCGAACCCTCGTAATCGGGTTGAATCTACGCCTCATCATTCACCGGAAGAGGGCGAAGAACCGGTCCTGGTATTCCTCAAACAGGCCCCAACGCTCAATCTCCCGGTGAACGTCGCGCGGCTCCCGCTGGCCGCTCCGCGCTTCCTCGAGCATCCTTTCGATACGCAGACGTGCATCCATCGGGACGCCACCTTCGGTGCGAAGAAGCCCCTGGGCGCGCATCTCAGAGACGTTCGTCTGCGCGGATTGGGTCGTGAAGTCGTAGATGAACTTCATCAGTGAGAGGTCCCACAGGTCGTCGGTGCCGGTAATCACTGCTTCCAGCGGTTTGCGCTCCTTGTCCAGCCGGTCGACGATCCTCCGCGTCACCTCTTCGACCGTGCCAGAGACGACGGCGGTCTCTGCTCCCTCGTTCTTGTAGTGGTACATGAGGCCCGGATGGTCTGGCCCTACCTCCTCGGCAAGGCGCTGCAGGTATCGGTCGGCGTTATCACCGAAACCCTCGTGGCGGAGCAGGTAGTACGGAGTCACCACCCGGGGGCGCTCGGCACGCACGATGCCCTCGCGCACAACCGACTCCTCATGCCCGTCCTGAGGGGCATCGATGTCGCGGTACGACGGATCCGTGACAAGGTAGTAGCGGACGGAAGTGGACCCGAACGTCGCGAGTCCCTGCTGGGGAGGTCTGACAACGCGCGTGCTGGCTATGGCCTCCATGAGGCGAATGTCCTGTTCGTCCATGCCGTCATTATAGTCTGGGGGTCGTCGTGGTGCGCCGCATCAGCCATGTCTTTCATTGCTGTCTGGAATCTAAACGTCCGTTGTCTTGACCATGTCCGACGAGACTGGTAACCATGAAGCCATCACCTATGGAGGAAAGACTTATGGGGAAGTACCTGTTCCAGGCGAGCTACACGCAGGCAGGCCTCACCGGCCTGCTGAAGGAGGGAGGCACCAAACGCCAGGCAGCGCTGGCGGAGACCATCGAAAGCGCTGGCGGCGCGCTGGAGTCGCTCTACTATGCGTTCGGGAAGAGCGACCTCTACATCACCGCTGACCTTCCCGACGACGCCACGGCCACGGCCGTTTCGTTGAACATCGGCGCTGCGGGCGCACTCAGCGTCAGCATCACCGTGCTCGTTCCGCCGGAGACGGTGGACGAGGCGATCGCCAAGGCGGTGTCCTACCGGGCCCCGGGAGCCTGATGCACACGCGGACCGCATAACGCGGGAGTCAGTTAGAATCTCCCGCGTTATGCGGACGCGAGCACAACCCACCGCTCGGAGATTCTGGGCTGCGATAGCGGACGGAAGGTTCGAACTCCCCCGTTGCGGAGTCTGCAGCGCCTGGCAAGAGGCAGATGCGGAAGCATGCGAGCGGTGCGGGTCGCCTGCGCTCGCATGGGAAGCTGCACCAAGAGGCGGCACTGTGTTCAGTTTCATGGAACCGCTCAGCAGTGCGGACCAACATCCCCGCACTATCGTCGTGGTGGACATGGATGCGGGCCTGCGGATGATGGGGGTCGTCGAAGCCGTGCCCGGAAGAGTGCCCGTTGGGATTCGCGTCGCTGCAGTCATACCTGCCGTGGCTGAAGCGGCAGGTCTTCCGTTGTTTGCGGAATCCGCCAACTAAAGAGCAAACGTATAACTGAAGCCGCAAGCTATAGAAAATATCTATACCTTGTGATGTTTGGAGCCCTCTCGTTGCTCCAGAACCTGTACTCCATTTGCCCGCAGCACATCGAGACCGCTATACTGCAACGACTCCCGTCGGCCCCCCTTGCCACTCATCCCAGCGCCCTTCGCAAGGAGAGCGGTGCGGACGCGAGCAAAAGATTTCATCTATGGCAGACTACGACGTTGCGGTCATCGGTTCAGGTCCAGGTGGATATCCCGCTGCGATTCGAGCCGCCCAATTGGGACTGCGCACTGTCTGCATCGAACGCGAGTCCATCGGAGGCGTTTGCCTCAACCTGGGCTGTATCCCATCCAAAGCGCTCCTCCGCAATGCAGAGGTATTGAATACCGTCCGCAACGCGTCCGAATACGGAATAGAAGTGAGCGGCGTCACAGCGGACTATGCTGCCGGCGTCGCCCGAAGCCGGAAGGTCGTTGAGCGTCTCGCCAAGGGAGTCGCGTCGCTCTTCCGCCGCGATGGTGTCGTGTATGTGGAAGGCAACGCGACCATCACCGGGCCTCGCGAGGTCTCCGTGGATGGCGAGCAGATCAGCTGCGAGAACATGATTATCGCAACGGGAGCCCGGCCTTCACTTCCTCCACCCCTGGCCGCAGATGGCGAAGTGGTGGTGACGTACAGGGAGGTCATCGTTGACGAGCGCGTTCCCGACCGCGTCGTCATCGTTGGCGGTGGAGCCACCGGCATCGAGTTCGCCTACCTCTACAACGTATACGGCGCCCAGGTCACACTGGTCGAGTTCCTGCCTCGCATCCTGCCCAGAGAGGACGAGGAGGTCTCGCAGGCGCTGTCCCGTGCGCTGGGGAGCCAGGGGATACGTCTCCTTACCGGGGCTTCCGTCAAAGCGGTTGCAGTGGAGGGCGGCACAGCACGGGTAACCGTCGCTGCGGCAGACGAGACGCTCGAACTGGAAGCGGACCGCGTTCTCGTAGCGACAGGCATCAGCCCGAACACGGAAGGGCTCGGCGTTGAGAACGCGGGAGGGACCCTCGAGCGCGGGTTCATCCGTGTGGACGATCGCCTGCGTGTGAACGGCGACAACGTCTATGCGGTAGGCGACGTGAATGGACGCCTGCCTCTAGCTCACGTGGCGCACGCTGAAGGCGTCCACGCGGCGGAGCACATCAGCGGATTGAACCCTCCTGCGTTAGACTACCCCGGCATGCCACGCGCCACCTACTGCAACCCGCAGGTGGCAAGCATCGGGCTGACGGAGTCGGCGGCGCGCGAGCAGGGCTATCCAGTGAAGGTGGGCAGGTTCCCATTCCTCGCGAACGGGAAGGCGCTCGCCGTTGGGCACAGGGAGGGATTCGCTAAGATCGTGGCCGACTCTTCCACGGGAGAGTTGCTCGGCGCGCATCTCATAGGACATGAAGTCACCGAGCTGCTGGGCGAACTGAGCATGGCCCGGCTGCTCGACGGAACGGACGTCGAGATTGGAAGACTGGTGAACGTCCATCCCAGTATGTCCGAGGCAGTGAAGGAAGCAGCGCTGGCCGCCGTATAGCGGAGCGGCGGACGGCAATCGAAACCAGTACGGCCCACAGGCCGAGTGGAGGGATATATGAGCGACGGGAACTTCGACTTCGCCCTTGCGATAGGAGGCGAAGCCGGTCAGGGTATCGCGACACCAGGCGACACGCTCGCCCGAATCGTCGTGCGGCGCGGGTTGCACCTGTCCACCTACAACGCCTATCAGTCCATCATCCGAGGCGGGCACATCTTCCTTACCGTTCGTGTATCGGACAGGGAGGTGCGCAGCCACGGCGACAAGCTGGACATGCTGCTGGCGCTGAACCAGGACACGATGAACCGGCACCTGCGATTGCTCGGCTCCGGGGCAGCGGCGCTCTACAACAGCGACACGATTTCTCCGGGCGACTTCGCGGACGGCGTGCAGCTCTGCCCTCTACCAGTGAACGACCTCACCGGCTCGCAGCGGTCTGGGCTGAACCAGAACACGGTGGCGTTGGGCGCCATGATGCACCTGCTCGGTCTCGACTTCGGGCTGCTCGAAGCGAGCATCACCCAGCAGTTCTCGCGCAAGGGCGAGGACGTGGTGAACGAGAACGTGCGCGTCGCTCTCGCTGGGTACACGCACGCACAGGAGAACTTCACGCCGTACCCGATGCCGATGCCTGAAGGCGGGGAGCCGTTGGGCGTCTGGTCCGGCAACGAGGCGCTCGCGATGGGCGGCGCCGCGGCCGGCGTGAAGTTCTACGCAGCCTACCCGATGAGCCCGTCCACAGGCGTGCTCCACTGGATGGCGCAGAACGCCCGGAACCTGGGCATCATGGTGCGCCAGGTGGAGGACGAGATCGGGGTCGCGAACATGGTCGTAGGCGCTGCCCACACCGGGGCCCGCGCGATGTGCGCAACCTCCGGCGGCGGCTTCGCTCTGATGACCGAGGCGATCGGCGCGGCGTCGATGATGGAGATCCCTTGCGTGTTCATCAACGTGCAGCGCGCGGGCCCCTCCACCGGCGTCCCCACCAAGACCGAGCAAGGCGACCTCTGGCAGGCGCTCGGCGCAAGCCAGGGTGACTTCGAGCGGTTCGTGGTCAGTCCTAAGGATGCCCTCGACGCCTACGACACTGTGCCAGAGCTGTTCAACCTGGCGGACAGGCTGCAATGCCCCGGCATCATCCTCTCTGACCTCCTCATCTCCGAGGGCAGGTACAGCATCGACCCGAAGGCGATCAACTTCCACCCTGACATCGACCGGGGTGAACTCATCACAGAAGGCACCTCCAACGGCGGCGCCTACATGCGATACAAAGACACGGCAAGCGGCGTCTCTCCGCGCGCCGTACCCGGAACCGAGGGCCACGTACACACGGTGGCGACCGACGAGCACGACGAAGACTCGATGCTGCTCTCAGACGAGTTCACGAACCCGCACCGCCGTCGCGCGTCCGTCGAGAAGCGCGCGAGGAAGTTCGAGGCCGCCGCCAGCCTCATCGCGCCCCCGGAGATCGAGGGCCCCGCGAACGCACAGGTAACGCTCGTTGGCTGGGGCTCCACCGCAGGCGTCATCCAAGAGGCGATCGAACAGCTCGCAGACCGCGGCATCACCGCGAACCAGCTGGCGGTCAAGTGGCTCATCCCTCTGCACACGGACGAGATCACCGCAGCCCTCACGAGCGCCAACAAGTTCATCATCGTGGAGAACAACTACTCCGGCCAGTTCGCCCGCTACATGCGGAGCGAGACGGGGTTGAGCGCCTACGGGCACATACGCAAGTACGACGGTGAGCCGTTCGCGCCTCACCACATAGCAGACGGCGTCGCGGACCTGCTCGGCAGGGAGGGCGGCGTATTCGTCCCCTACCAGGAAGTCATCGTCTAGCCAAGGAGAAAGACACCATGACCACGATTCAACTGACAGCACGTGACTTCAAGGGCAAGATCGACCCCGACTGGTGCCCGGGTTGCGGCGACTTCGGCGTCCTGAACAGTCTGCAGCGCGCCGCCGCCGAGCTTGGCCTGCGCCCGCACGAGATCGTGACGGTCAGCGGCATCGGTTGTTCGTCCAACCTGCCGGGGTACATCAACACCTACGGTATGCACACGCTCCACGGGCGCACGCTCGCGTTCGCCACGGGAGTGAAGATGGCGAACCACGATCTCACCGTTATCGCCACCGGCGGCGACGGCGACGGATACGGCATCGGCGGCAACCACTTCACCCACACCGCCCGCCGCAACGTGGACCTCACCTATGTGGTGATGAACAACCAGATATACGGCCTCACCACCGGTCAGGTTTCCCCAACCAGCAGGGTGGGGCAAAAGACCAAGAGCACCCCGTTCGGCAGCGTGGAATACCCCATCAACCCCCTCACCTCCGCCATCATGAACGGCGCGACCTACGTCGCACGGGGCTACTCCGGCGACGTGAGGCACCTGACGGAACTCATCAAGGGAGGCATCGAACACCAGGGGTTCTCCCTCATCGATGTATTCAGCCCGTGCGTTACCTTCAACCTGGACAACACCCACAACTTCTTCAAGGAACGCATCAAGAAGCTGGAGGACGAGGACCACGACGTCACCAGTTGGGCCGCTGCCTGCGAGATGGCAATGCTCTGGGGTGATGAGATCTACGTCGGCAAGTTCTATCACTTGGAAGGCGAGAAAGAATCGCTTACGGCACTGGAACCCGTCCTGCGCGACGGCCCCGTTGCCAAGCGCACCGTGGGGCTGACCGAGGAGCAGGCCGATCGCATCGTGCAGCGCATGCTGTAGCACGCAACGCAACAACGCATCGACGACGGCCCGCGAGTCAGCGATTCGCGGGCCGTTCGCTTTCCTGGAGCCCCACACCGGTTGCTCTGCGTGTAACATTCCATAGTGCGCAACGCGCACGTCAGACGAGATGCCCATCACCCCCGAGCAGCAGGCTGAGATAGACGCACTCCGCGAGGAGCAGCACGGGACGCGCCGCGCCACCGTGCCTGCCGTCGAAGAGATCCTTTACCAGGCGCTGCCTGTGCTCGACCACGGCTTCGTGCGCGTGGTGGACTACATGGGCGACGACGCCGCTATCGTGCAGGCCGCGCGTGTTTCGTACGGACGCGGAACCAAGCGGACGCGCGATGATCAAGGACTGATCAACTACCTCATGCGGAACGCCCATACCTCGCCATTCGAGATGTGCGAGATCAAGCTGCACGTGAAGCTGCCCATATTCGTTGCGCGGCAGTGGATACGCCACCGCATGGCGAACGTGAACGAGTACTCGGCGCGCTACTCCGTGCTCGACAGAGAGTTCTACGTGCCGGAAGGTGACCAACTGGCAACCCAGTCGGCCACCAACAACCAGGGACGCGGCCAGACAAGCGCCGGAGAACAACTCGCCTTGGGTTCCGTTCCCGAACCGCAGACGGAAACGCAGCAAGGCTCAAAGCGCAGGACGGCGCGAGAGCGAACCGCTGAAGCACAGCGCGCCCGGGCTACCCAGGAAGAGGCGCAGCGCGTCCAGGAGTCGATGACCACGGACGCTCAGCGTTCGTTCGACCAGTACGACAGCCTGCTCACCGGGGGATTCGCCCGGGAGCTGGCACGCATCGGTCTGCCGCTGAGCACGTATACGCAGTGGTACTGGAAGACCGACCTCCACAACCTGCTGCATTTCCTCGCCCTTCGCGGCGATGCCCACGCGCAATGGGAGATACAGGAGTATGCCCGCGTTATCCTGGACGTCGTGGAGCGCTGGGTGCCGCTGACGGCGAACGCGTTCCATCGCTACCGCATCGGCGGGGCGCGCCTCAGTGCGGAGGGGCTGTCAGCCGTCCAGCGCATGCTTGCCGGCGAGGAGATCGACCCGGCGGAACTGGAGATGTCTCCTCGCGAGTGGCGGGAGCTGAAAGAGACGCTAGGGCTCACCTAGCCCACGCAGAACTGCTCCTCCGGATCGCGTAATCGTCTCGGAGCCCGCATACGCCAGATAATAGGGAAGGCCCCGCTCGCTTGAGCGGGGCCTTCTTCTATCGTTTCGCTAGTGCAGCGCTGACGGATCAGGCGAATGCACGGTGGCGGGAGCGGAAGACCACCAGCCCACCGCTGAGGACGAACGCAGCACCCAGTGCCAGAGCCACCAGCGCGACCATCGGCACGAGCGAGTCGCCGGTTGCAGGCGGAGCGCCAACATTGGGCCGGAACGCGCCAAGGTCCTGCGACAACTCGTAGAGATGCACTGCGCCGTGGGGCGACTCTTCCTGCCTGGAAACCTGGTCGAGCGCTTGGCCGTCCTGCTCGGTGCCCGAGTACAACCGGGTCGCCCATGCGAGGAGGTTCTTGGTCTCCTGCTGGGCTTCGATGCCGGACGCGCTGGACGCTCGCGACGCGGCATCCCGCACCTCGCCCGCAAGCCTTATCACGTTGTTCGACGCGTCGATAATCTCGTTCGCAACGTCATCGACATCCTCGTCACCGCCGCTCGCTGAGGAGAAGAGCAAGTCGCTGGCAACCGCGGACGCATCCCGCGCCGAAGCGACGATACCGTCCAGCATGCCCGCAGCCATGTCGGCGTCTCCCGCCTCGGCGTAGGCCAGCGCCTGCGCGGCCTGGTCGCGCGCCATCGTCGCTGCTCCGCTCTCACCCACGAGAGAGCTAACGTGCGAGAGCACGGCTCCGCGAGTCGCCGCCCCGTAGGCTATGACGCCGGAGGGAGCGGGGTCGGGGTCGTCCAGCGGTTCCACTGTGATTGCGAATACGCCGTAGCGCGCGAGGAGATCCGCACCACCGGGAGAGACGTACTCGCCCTGGAGGAACGGGCCACGGCCAAGCCTGCCGGTGCTCAACTTGTTGTCGTCGGCGTCGATCAGCCAACCTTCGTAGGTAGAGCCGTGAGAAAGCACGGTCGCACCGGTGAAATCGACCACCAGGCTATCGCTTGCCGCGTTGGCATCGCGGAAGCTGGCAGTGCCACCAAGGGCAGGGGACTGCGCGCTCGCGCTGAGAGACATGAGCAGGGTCAGCGCCAGCACAAGGGCTACGCTGATGGAGAGCTTTCGGCGTGTGAACATCCCGCCTCCTGTTAGTCCGGTGACTCTTTACGCATCAAGGCATGGCCGGTAGATGCTCTCCGGACACACCTAATGCATATCATATCCTTCGCCAAGCCGGAAGCCGGTCTAGGCTTTGCACGGCATTATAGTACATCATCGCCGCTCCGCCATAGGTTTTGCAGTGTCCTCACATCCAAGTTTCCGCGAATACGCGCCCAGCCCGTATTCGTTTGACCAGCCGACCGGGCGGTTATACCATGCTGCGCAATCGAATAGCGAACGTTCAGGGGAGCCGGGCGCCACGTCCGGCTGAGAGGCCCGTCTTGGGCGACCCTCCGAACCTGACCTGGGTGATGCCAGCGTAGGAAGAGCGATGCAACCGGCGAATGCCGCGAAAGGGCCGCTCCTCCAGTGAGCGGCCCTTCGCTATACAGGAGGAGACGCAATGTCTACTGAGGCCTGGGCACTCGCAGCAGCAATCGTCACCATGGCCATCATGTCCGCCGCCGGCATCACCTATGCGAGGACCAAGCGGCAAACCATCGAGGACTTCGTCTCCGCGCGCGGCTCCATCGGGGGCATGACCGCGATGGCCACCATGGCCGCATCCCTACTCGGCGCGTGGATCCTGTTCAGCCCTGCCGAAGCGGCGACCTGGGCAGGAGTTGCCGCTCTCATCGGGTACGGCATCGGACAGGCGGCGCCCATCGTGGCCTTCACCGTTGTGGGACCGCGCATGCGCAAACTGGCGCCGAACGGTCACTCCCTCAGCGAATTCGTCTGGCAGCGGTACGGCCGCGCGATGTACCTCATCACGCTCCTCATCATCGTCCTCTATATGTTCACCTTCCTTGCAGCCGAGATGGGAGCGATCGCGCGGGCGGTGGGACAGGTCACCGACGCCCCACTGGTGCTGACACTCGTGCTCGTCGGCGTCGCAACGTTGGCCTACACCGTCTACGGCGGTCTCCGGGCCTCTATCTTCACGGACAACATCCAGTTCGCCATCATCATTCCCCTGCTCATCGCAGTCCTCATCGCCACGCTCGCTCATTTCGGAGGTTGGACCGCGTCCTTCGATACGGTGCGGGAGGAGAACGCAGCGTTGCTCGATGTCACCCAACTGCACGGCATCGAGTTCGGCCTCACCCTCGTGATCGCCATCCTCGCGGCGAACCTCTTCCACCAGGGTCTCTGGCAGCGCGTATACGCGGCGAGGACGGACGCCGACATCTGGCGCGGCTTCCTCTCTGCGGGAGCGATCGTCGTCCCGCTTATCATCGCTTCGGGCCTGTTCGGACTGTGGGCCGTCAGCAGCGGACTGGTGAACGACGACCAACCCGCCTCCATCGCACTCTTCTCGCTGGCCCTGGAGGTACTGCCCGGTTGGGCGCTCGTCGTCCTTGTGGCGCTTGCGCTCGTACTCGTGATGAGCAGCATGGACACGCTCCTCAACGGTATGGCGAGCGTATTCACGACTGACCTCTCCCGCATCCGTGGGGGGCGGGGATTGCTCCGTTCCACACGGCTCATCACTGCACTCCTCATCGTCCCGGCCGCTGTCGTTGGCTATGCGTTCGACAGCGTCCTCTATCTCTTCCTCATAGCAGACCTGGTGTGCGCTGGCGCGATGGTGCCGGTATTCGCAGGCATGTGGAGCCGACATCTGAGCGGAGTGGGGGCTGTCACCGGCGCCATAGCCGGGATCGTGGTCGGAGCTGCGTTCTTCCCCACGAAAAGCCTCGCCGGTTGGTGGACCTGGGACGGACTCACGAACGTGTGGCACATCCTCGCGTCCGGGAACCTGCTGGCCAGCTTCTTGCTCGCCGTGGTCACTTCATCGGTGGTTACGGCGTTGTTCGTGCTCGCGGCCAGACAGCGTGGCGGCGCGGGGTTCGAGCTGGAAGCATTGGCGGACGAGATTCGCCCACTGGAGAACGAGGCGTGAGCCTTCGCTCCGTGCATCCCTGTCGAGAACAGCGCCATGGCTGAGCCGTTCAGCGCTCGCTTGAAAGCAGCAGCCGCCGATGTGTGGGAGGCGCAGCACGAGCACCCGTTCATCCGGGGCATCGGCGACGGCAGCTTGGACATCGCCAGCTTCCGGCACTGGGTCCGCCAGGACTACCGCTTCCTGATCGAATACGCACGGATGCTCGCGACAGCATCGGCACGCGCTCCCAACCTCGAGGCCATGACCAAGCTGGCCCAGCTCACGAACGAGACGCTGAACGTAGAGATGTCCATGCACCGCTCCTACGCAGCTGAGTTCGGCATCAGCGAGGAAGAGTTGGAGCGCGAGGAGATGTCACCCACGTGCCGGGCGTACACGGACTTCCTCGTCCGCACGGCTGCAACAGGTAGTTTCCCCGAAGTCGTCGGGGCGCTGCTGCCGTGCATGTGGGGATTCTCTGAGGTCGGCCAGCGGCTCGCTGCACGGGGGCGCCCAGAAGACCCGCGCTACGCCGCATGGATAGACATGTACGCGTCCGCCGAGTTCGCCGAATTGGCAGCGTGGTGCCGCGGTCTGCTCGACCGCGTCGCGGAAGGACTGCCGGAGAGTGAGCTGGGACGCATCGAAGAGACGTTCGTGACCAGCTCCCGCTACGAGTACCTCTTCTGGGAGATGGCATGGAGCCAGGAGGAGTGGCCGGTATGAACGAAAGGCATACACCTGTCGCGCTGACCATCGCGGGGTCGGACTCAGGAGGAGGCGCCGGCATACAGGCCGACCTCAAGACGTTTGCCGCATTCGAGGTGTATGGGGCAAGCGCACTGACCGCCGTCACAGCCCAGAACACGCTCGGAGTCAAGGCGATCCATGAACTACCCGTCGATGTGATCAGCGCCCAGATAGATGCCGTGGCGACCGACATCGGCATGGACGCAGTAAAGACCGGGATGCTCTCCAGTGTAGCGATCATCGAGGCAGTGGTGGAGCGGCTACAGCATCACGGCGTGCAGCAGCTTGTCGTAGATCCTGTGATGGTGGCGAAGGGTGGAGACCGTCTGCTGCGCGTGGATGCCATAACGGCCCTGACGGCCCGCCTGCTGCCTCTGGCGCTGGTCTCCACGCCAAACGCTGGTGAGGCAGCGGCCTTGTGCGGGCACCCCGTCGAAACGATGGAGCAGGCACGGGAAGCCGCGCGCGCCATCCACGCCATGGGCTGTCGCTACGTCGTCGTGAAGGGCGGCCACTTCGGGGAGGACGCGGTGGACGTGCTGTACGACGGTACAGCATTCGCCGAGTTCCCTGCGAAGCGCATCGCCACGACCAGCACACACGGCACAGGTTGCACGTTCGCATCGGCGGTTGCGGCCGGACTGGCACGCGGAAACACCGTGGAAGGTGCGGTGTCCGACGCAAAAGCCTATGTCACCGCGGCTATCGCCGGCGCTCCTCACATCGGTGGAGGCCATGGCCCCCTGCACCACTTCCATGCATGGTGGAACCGATAGTCGGGGTAACGCCAGGCAGGCTCCGTAATGAGCCCCTTTTCCCGGCTAGGTATGGGCTTGCCCGTGCTATACTTCCCGCACCATAGGGCATTGAGGCCTCGCCGAGCCTCACTGCGAGGAGGTGTGAAAGGGTGGCAACGATTCGCAAGGGAGACCTGGCGCTGAGAGTCTCACTCAAGCTCAACGGAACCCGCGCAGCGGGAGACGACGCACTCAACGCAGTGATTGAAAGCATCACCGAAGCAGTAGCAGCCGGAGACCGCGTTGTCCTAACCGGGTTCGGCTCTTTCGAGTCTCGGCAAGTGAAGGAGCGGCAGGTAACGGCCATCCGCGGTCCGCAGGCAGGGCAACGCATCAACGTCCCCGCTCACAAGCGTGTTGGCTTCACAGCAGGCGCAGATCTCGCAGGGGCGGTCCGAAAGTAGCCTCACGACACACCAGTCCCTACTACAGATTACAGTGCCACCTCCCGCCCCAGAGTCGGGAGGTGGCCTTTCAATTCCCCACACACCACATCCAACCCACATACGACAACCGGCCGTTTCCACTCGCGTAGCGCCAGGGCTACCATGAGGGTCGTGGACGACCAGCGGTACATCGCTCTCGTGGACCTGGACGCCTTCTACGCCTCGGTGGAGGTGCTCGAAGAGCCGTCCCTTGCGGGGAAGCCACTGCTCATCGGAGGAAGCCCTACTTCGCGAGGCGTTGTGGCAGCAGCCTCGTACGAGGCAAGGAAGTACGGTTGCCACTCCGCCATGCCGATGTCCCGCGCGGTGCGGCTCTGTCCGGAAGCGATCGTGCTGCGCCCACGATTCCACCTCTACCGAGAGCACTCCGGACGTGTTATGGACATCCTCCAGCGCGAGTCCGGCGTCATCCAGCAGATGTCCATAGACGAAGCCTACGTCGACCTCACACCCGTATCGAAGGACATGCAGGAAGCTGCCAGCCGCGCCCACCGTATGCAGGGACGGGTACGTGTTGACCTCGGCCTCCCGTGCTCCGTGGGGATCGCGAGCAACAAGATGGTTGCCAAGGTCGCCTGTGAAGCGGGTAAGCCTGGAGGGTTCGTCGTCGTGGAGGCGGGGACGGAGTCAGCGTTCCTCGCGGGTCTGGACGTGCGTTCTCTGCCCGGCATCGGCCCACGCTCCACGGAGCGCCTGAAGGCGCATGGGTTCCACACGCTCGGCCAAGTGGCCGCTGCATCCCCCGAAGCACTCGTAACCGTTCTGGGGCCCTGGGGAGCGGCACTCAAGCGGCGGGCACAGGGGGAAGATCCCTCGCCGGTAGAGACTGACCGGGAGACGAAGTCCGTGAGTGCCGAAGAGACCTTCGCGGAAGACGTCAGCGCTCGTGAACCCCTGGCGGAGGAGCTCCGGCGAATGGTGGAGCGGGTAGCGCGGTCGCTGGAGCAGCACGGGCTGGTGGGCCGCACTGTTACGCTCAAACTCCGCCTCTCCGACTTCACCACCCTCACCCGGTCGACGAGCCGGGATAACGCAACAGCCCATGCCGATGCGATACTTGCGGATGCGCTGCATCTGCTGGACACGAACTGGGAACCCAGGACGAACGTTCGACTCATCGGAGTCGGCGTCAGCAATCTACGACCCGTTCAGGCTCCCGGGCAGCTTGCCCTGGATATGGACGACGAAGAGGAGAACTAACGCTTGCTGCTGCTCAACGAACAAGAAGTACGAGATCTGCTCCCCATGGACGAGTGCGTGGACGTGCTCGACGCCGCGTTCGCCGAATGGGCAGCGGGCTCGGTCTCCAACATGCCGCGATACCGTCTGCCGCTCATGCGGGGCGCACAACAGGTGATGGCAGGCATGTCCAGTAACGCTGGGGCAACTGGGCTGAAGACCTACGTAACCGGCACGCAGGGGCCGAGCAGCATGGTCGTGCTCCTATTCAGCACGGAGGACGGCTCACCTCTTGCCATGCTGGCCGCCAATGCGCTCGGACAGATACGCACCGGAGCCGCGAGCGGTGTAGCCACCCGCCACATGGCGCTACCGGATGCTGACACCGTCGCCATCATAGGAAGCGGCTACCAGGCCCGTACGCAACTCGCAGCCGTCGCCGCAGTGCGGCCCACCAAGCGGGCACTCGTCTACAGCCGCAACCAGGAGAGGCGAGAGACCTTCGCACACCGGATGTCGGCTGACCTCGACATTGACGTGCGTCCCGCCGAGTCTGCACACGACGCCGTCGCCGGGGCGGCTGTCGTCTGCGCCATAACCAACTCACGCGAGCCGGTGTTCGACGGGGACTCGCTCTCCCCCGGCGCCCACGTCAATGCCGCGGGAAGCAACCACTGGATGCGGCGTGAGGTAGACGAGACGACGATACGTCGCAGCGACATCGTCGTCGTGGACGACCTCGAGGACGCGAAGATAGAGTGCGGAGAGTTGATATGGGCCGCCGAGCGCCGCGCGTTCCGCTGGGAGAATGCCGTGGAACTCCGCGACGTGGTCGCCGGGCGTGTGGCCGGCAGGCCGTCGCCGGAGGCCATCACGCTCTTCGAGTCCCAGGGGTTGGCAATGGAAGACGTTACGGTCGGCATGCACATCTACCGGAAGGCGTTGGAAAGCGGGACCGGCAGGCAGGTGGAACTCTAGCTTCCGGTCCCAGTGAGGAGAGAGACAGCATCATGGCGGAAGAGCAGTACGAGCCGCTGCAGATAGACATCTCGCCGGACGGGCTCCACATCACCTGGAAGGACGGAGTGGAGACCCTCCTGCCCCATCGCTATCTGCGGGGGCATTGCGGCTGCGCCCAGTGCGTGGACGAGATCACGCACTCGCGCCGCGTGGGTGTGGACGACGTACCGTCGGACGTGACGATAGAGGAGTACCTGGAGATAGGCCGCTACGCCATAGGCGTGCTCTTCAGCGACCTGCACGACACGGGGATATTCCCCTTCAAGCTGCTCCGCGACCTCGCGGGCCAGTCAGCCGGTTCCTGAGGTCGGCTGGCCGGTCCGCCTAGTTGGCGGCCATGCCCATGCGCTCTTTGAGCGCGTCTACCGCCTCGTGAGCGCCGTAGACCGTCGTCAACCGCCCATCCACCCGGACCCGTAACTTGCCGATGTGCCCTGTCTTTGCCAGCAACCAGAGTGACCAGTTGAGCGCAGAGCGCTTCATTCGTGGAAAAGTCCTGATCAGTTCGTCGCCCTGGTACTCGAACACCTCGTCCGGGCGGCGCATCAACTCTTCGTACACCATCGCCTGCAAGGGGGGGAGCCCACCCTCGGCAAGCAAGCTGTAATTGGCGATCTGGGATATCTTCATCGGCGCGTCCTTCTCGACAGGCGAACCTCCGCTAACTGAGCAATCAGTTTAGACATGCCTCAGAAGCACCGGAAGCAGATTCGCTTGCGTGTAAGCACACATTGGAAGCTCCCTGACCGCTGGAAGTAGTGCGTCTGATAGACTTGAGGCCTGTCCCCGAACTGCCACGCAACTGCGTGCGTCACCAACCATGACCAACCAACCGGAACCCGAACTCTCCGTCGAGCAAGTGCGGCAGGTGGCCGCGCTCTGCCACATCGGACTCACCGATGATGAGGCCGAGCAGTTGCGCGCCGAGATGGCAAGGCTCCTCGACGAAGTGAGCGTCCTTCAGCGCATAGACACCTCCGGCGTCGAGCCGACAGGTCACGCGGTTGAAGAGGTCCACACGGTTATGCGCGACGACGTCTCCCGCCCGCCACTGGAGCGCGAGGACGTGCTCGCCAACGCCCCCCGTCGTGAAGGCTCTTTCTTCCGGGTACTAGCCGTGATGGATGAATCCTGAACGATGAGCGAGCTGCACTACCAGACCGTAACCGGGATGTCCCGCGCCTTGGCTGAGAGAGAAGTGTCTTCCGTGGAACTCACGGAGTCCCACCTTGAGCGCATCACAGCGGTCGACCCACGAATCGGCGCCTATCTCGCCGTGACGCCCGATACGGCACGGGAACAGGCCGCCGAGGCTGACCGTCGCATCGCACAGGGCGAGGGAGGGCCGCTGACCGGCGTCCCCCTGCAACTCAAGGACAACCTCTCCACGCGCGGTATAGCCACGACCTGCGCTTCGCTCATGCTGGACGGCTACACGCCTCCCTACGACGCCACCGTAACCTCCCGCCTCATCCAGGCCGGCAGCACGCTTCTGGGCAAGGGCAACATGGATGAGTTCGCCATGGGCTCCTCCAACGAGACATCCGCGTTCAAGGCCGTCCACAACCCCTGGGACCTCTCCCGGGTGCCGGGCGGGTCGAGCGGCGGACCTGCGGCGGCGGTCGCAGCGGGGCTGGCGCCCTATTCCCTCGGTTCTGACACGGGCGGCTCCATCCGGCAGCCTGCCGCGCTCTGCGGCATCGTGGGCCTCAAACCCACCTACGGACTCGTTTCGCGATACGGCCTCATCGCCTTCGCTTCCTCGCTAGACCAGATCGGCCCGCTGACGCGGTCTGTCGAGGATGCCGCGGTGGTCCTCAACGCCATCGCCGGGCCCGACCCGCTGGACTCCACCAGCATCCCTGCAGACCCACCGGACTACACGGACGGCCTCAAGGACGGCGTGCAGGGGCTGCGCATAGGCGTTGTACCGGAGTACCTCGGCGACGGGATAGACCCCGTGGTCGCAGAGTCGGTGAAGGCCGCGCTCGCCGTTCTCGAGTCGCAGGGAGCGGTCATCGAAGAGGTTGCGCTGCCCACGTCGCGCGCAGCCCTCGCGGTCTATTACATCCTCGCGCCATCCGAGTGTTCCGCGAACCTCGCCCGTTATGACGGCGTGAAGTACGGGTATTCTGACCAGGAAGCGGACAGCATGTGGGCCGCGCTGGACGCGACCCGCCGCAACGGCTTCGGGGCAGAGGTGCGACGCCGTATCCTCATGGGCGCGTACGCGCTCTCAGCCGGTTACTACGACGCTTACTACAAGAAGGCCCAGCAGGTGCGGACGCTCATCCGCAGGGAGTTCCACGACGCCTTCCAGCGCGTGGATGTCCTCGCGCTCCCCACCTCTCCGACCACGGCCTTCGAGATCGGCGGCATCGTCGATCCGATCGTCATGCACGCGAATGACATCTGCACCATACCCGCAAACATCGCGGGCATTCCCGGCATCTCGGTCCCGTGCGGATTTGCGGACGGTCTTCCCATCGGACTGCAGCTGCTCGGGCCGCACCTCAGCGAGCCCACGCTCCTCCGAGCCGCCTACGCCTACGAACAGGCGTCGGAGTGGCACACCCGCCACCCGGACCTCTAGGTCGCGCCGCTAGCGCGTGATGTCCCGCCGCTGGAACAGCACGAGCGCAGCCACGAACCCAGCGATGGCGACGCCGAACAGCACGAGCAAGTCGCGCACCAGTGTCCCGCCATCCGTCGCTACCGCGAGGGGGTCGTAGTAGTAGAAGAGCGACAGGGGCGCTAACGGCTCCGCCGGGCCCCATATCGCCCCCACGAAGTCGAGGAAGTACATCACCGTCAGTACCCCGGCGGCTACGGATACCGTGCGGCCGCCGTCCGAGTTCGTGGCGGAGAGCAGCATCGCGATGCCGCCTGCTGCGAGGAGCACGCCCAGTTCGTTCAGCTGGGCCAGCATCAGCGTCCCACCTTCCACGTCGCCAGCAACGCCCGTGAGCGCGGTCCCTGCCATCGAACCCAGCCAGGACATCGTTACGATGACCACAGCCCCCACGATCACCACTCCCACCTTCGCCGCCAGATAACGCCAGCGCGCTATCGGCGATGCGAGCAGCATCAGCGCCGTGCCTCGCTCTATCTCGCGCGCCGCCGCGCCGCTCGATACCGACAACACGAAAGCGAGTCCCGCGATGATGTAGACCGGATGCCGGTAGTCGAGTGCGATGTAGCTCGTTATCGTTGTCCCGAACCCCGCCTGGGCACGGAACATCGCGGCCATCGGCGCAGGCAAGGATTCGAACAGGTCGGCGAGCGCATCCAGTCCGCCGAACGCATCGAACGTGTAGACGATGATCAGGCTCATCAGGAAGAGGCCCACCGACACGGCGAGCAACCCGATGCGATGCGAACTGAGCGTGTAGGTGAAGACGCTACGCATCAGCCAGCTCCCTGCCCCCGCCTTCGCTGTAGAAGCCCATGAATAGGTTCTCCAGGCTCAACCGCTCATAGGTCATGTCGGCTATGTCATGTCTCGCCAGCTCTCGCAACACCTCGTTGATGTCGCCGGAGACAGCGAGCTCCCACGTCGTCCCTTCCTGCGACAGCACCTCCACGCCGGGGATGGAGAGCCCGCCCGATGGCGGAGTGCGGAACTCCACCTCCATCGTCCGTGCCTTGCCTTCACGCAGTGCTTCCACCGACCCCGTTCCCACGATACGGCCCTCACGGATGAGCGCCACTCTCTCGCAGACCTCCTCCACGTCGGACAAGACGTGGGACGACATGAACACCGTGGCGCCTCTGTCCCGCGCCTCCCTGATGATCGCGAAGAGCTCCTGCCGCATGAGCGGATCGAGCGCCTCGGTCGGTTCGTCCATGATCAGCACGTCGGGGTCGTGCTGCATCGCCTGCACGAGCCCCAGTTTCTTCGCCATGCCGGAGGAGTAGCCCTTCACCTTCCGCCGGAGTGCAGAGTCCGGGAGTTCCAGACGCTCCAGCAGCTCCGCTTGGCGCGGAAGCCTGCCCCTGATGCCTCGCAGGCTCGCGACGTAATTCAGGAAGTCCTGCCCCGTGAATCCGCTGGCGAACGCCACAACGTCCGGCAGGAAGCCGAGCCTCGCCTTGATGGCAACCGTCTCGCCCCACGCCTCCATCCCCAACACCTGGGCAGTGCCCTGATCCGCGCGGATGAACCCCGTCAGGACACGGATTGTTGTGGTCTTGCCCGCGCCGTTCGGGCCAAGGAAGCCAAATATCTCGCCCTGCTCAACCGCGAGGTCGACCCCGCGCAGGGCTTCCACGCTTCCGAAACGTTTGTACACACCCGAAACGCTGAGCGCCTGCACCCCTGTTTCACTCATGCAACATCCACGGGCACCATCTGCCCGTCCTGGACGCGCAGATGATGGGCAGCGTTCAGGAAGACATCAGGCAGCGCATGAGGCTCAGCGGTCGTCACGATGGTTTGAGGATAACAACAGGCCTCTTCCAGCACGAGTTCTCTGCGACGCTCGTCGAGCTCGGACAGCGCATCGTCCAGCAACAGCAGCGGCTGGTCGCCCCTGCGCTCGGCCAGCAGACGCGCCTCGCCCAGCCGCATCGCCAGCGCGGCCAGCCGGGCCTGCCCTCGCGAGGCGTGCCGCGTCGCTTCCACGCCGTTCAGCAGCAGCCGCAGATCATCACGATGAGGACCGACGACCGTCATGCCACGCGCACGCTCCTGGTCTCGCGACGCACGTAGCGCTTCCCTCAGCACGCTTTCCCCATCCCCATCTTTCGGTTCCGCGGCGGTGCCCACGTATGCGATCGAAAGCACATCCTGCGACGACAGGCGTTGGAACGCGGACGCGGTGAAATCTGCCAGTGTCGTCATGGACGACCAGCGCTCGCTCAGCACGACCGCGCCTTCCTTCACCAGCGCATCATCCCAGAATGCGAGCTCTTCCTCCCGGGCCCGCCCTTCGCGCATCGCGCGCAACAGCGTGTTGCGCTGCGCCAGCACCCGGTGGTATCGCGAAAGCGTCTGCACGTACCGGCGGGATACCTGCGCGAGCAACACGTCGAGATAGCGTCTGCGTCCGCTCGGAGGGCCAGACACCAACTCGATGTCCTCCGCGGCGAAGAGCACCGCGCCCATCATCCCGACGAGGTCGGACGTCCGCTTCGGCGCGCCGTTCACTCGGACCTGCTTCGAAGTGCTGCTGCCTTCTCTGCAATCGAGTCCGACACGCAGCTCCAGCGGCCCCTGCGGCCCATCGAGCGCCGCCGCCACGATCGCGTAACCCCCAGCCTCCGCCGCTTGCCACGAGACGAGGTCACGCTCCGTCACCGCACGGTACGACTTGCCGATAGCAAGCAGGTACACCGCTTCCAGCAGATTGCTCTTGCCCTGTCCGTTCTCGCCGCTGATAACGGTGAGACCCGGCCCCAGCACAAGGTCAAGTTGCCGGTAGGAACGGAAGTTCGTGAGTGTCAGATTCGTGAGTTGCACTGTGTAAGCCCTGGTGCCGACGCCTGGCATGATAGTCCAAGGGGGCCTTGTTCTCATGGAAGGGACCCCTTCACGCCGGCAACGTGTCCTCAACCCTCCATGCATCGAGGCCAAAGGCGCCGATTTCTTGTGTTGTACGAATGATTCTTATCCCTCTACAATTGAAGTGCGGTGCGGAGGCGATACCCCCGGCAACCGAAATCGACACAGCGAGGGTGTTCCTCATGCTCACGAACCAGTCTGCCTCTCTCCGTACCGCCTTCCGTGGCGCCGCCCTTACGCTCTTGCTCCTCATGCTTGCAGCGTTCGCCGCCGCTTGCAGCGACCGCAACCCCACGGCCAACGCCCACACCGACGCCAACGGCGACTCCAACGCCGATCCCGCCCACCCCGACTCCCACACCTGCGCCGGAGCCAGCTGAAGACACCATGATGCCCAAACCGGAGGCGGGGTCCGTCGAGGACTTGGTCATCACGGAAAGCACCACCGTGAGCGACCTCATGGCCGTGCTCTCCGAGAGCGAGGTCTCTTGCCTGCGTGACGCCGTCGGCGAAGCCACGTTGGATGCTGTTATGAACATTCCCCTGGCAAATGCTCCCCCGGGAGCCATGGAGGCCCTTCCGTTCGAATGCCTCGCACCGGAGAACGCCATAGGCATCAGCATCGCGATGATGTCTGCGGAAGCCGGGGGGCTGAGCGCTGAGACACGAGGTTGTATCAGTGCCCTTGCGATGGAGAACCCCAGCGCACTTGGGATCGGTGAGCCACCGGCAGACCCCAGTGCTCTCTTCACCACAGCCATACAGATGCAACTCTGCATGAGCGATGAGGAAGCCGCCCGCTTCGCGGCGAACAGCGGCGCAGAGTTGCCTCCTCCATCCGTTATGCGGTGCATGGAAGAGCAGCTGGGTGGCTTGGAGGACTTGTTCACTCTGTTCGCCGGAGGCGAGCCAGATCTGGCGAAGCTGGGTGAACTGATGGGAGCCGCCCAGACGTGCGGGCTTGAGATGGCGCCGCCCGGAGGCGGACTCGGTCAGTAGTCCCCACGCAAGCAGCCATTCATCGTTGCGAGCCGTCCTCAGGGGCGGCTCGCGGCATGTCCGTCTCATTCGAGCCTGCCGCAGCCATCGAGTGACGCACCCCTCAAGGCTTTGACACTCCGCCCCTACGCCCATAGCATTGTTCAGTACGTCTGTGGACGGATCCAGTGAGCGACCAACCCACCATCACCGAGGAACTCCAACCTATCGTCTGGCAGGAAGGACAACTCGTCCTGCTCGACCAGACGAAGCTGCCCGCGAGCGAAGAATGGGTGGCGGTCCACGACGTGGCCGGTGCTGTCGAAGCCATACGCTCCATGCGAGTGCGTGGGGCGCCCGCTATCGGCATAGCCGCCGCCTATGCAATGGCCCTTGCCGCCCACAGCATCGAGACCTCCACTATGCCTGCTTTCCTCAGTGAGTTGGATGCTCAGGCGGCGCAGATAGCCGCCGCACGCCCCACTGCCGTCAATCTGGGCTGGGCCGTGCAGCGGTGCCAGGGCGTGGCTCGCACATGCAGCACACCTGGCCAAGCCGCTTCACGCATCCTCGCACTCGCACACACCTTGCGGGAGCAGGACATCGAGTCCAACCAGGCGATAGGCCGCTACGGCGCTACGCTCATGCCGGACTCCGGCGGCATCCTCACACACTGCAACACCGGCGCGCTCGCAACGGCAGGCTATGGCACCGCGCTCGGCGTCATCCGTACGGCATGGGAGTCCGGCAAGCGGCCACACGTCTTTCACACCGAGACCCGCCCATGGCTGCAGGGCGCACGCCTCACCGCGTGGGAGTTCGCACGGCTCGGCATACCCGCGACGCTTCTCGTGGACTCCGCTGCAGGTGCGCTCATGGCGTCCGGTCAGGTCGCCGCTGTCGTAACCGGCGCAGACCGAATCGCGGCGAACGGCGATACGGCGAACAAGATAGGGACGTACAGCCTAGCTGCCCTGGCGGCTGCGAACGGCATCCCCTTCTACATAGCGGCGCCTTTCTCCACGGTAGACCTGAACGTGAACAGCGGAGAGGACATCCCGGTGGAGGAGCGTCCTGGCTCGGAAGTAACGTCGCTGTCGGGGCAGCGCATCGCGGTAGAGGATGTGGACGTCTGGAACCCCGTGTTCGACGTCACGCCTGCCGGTCTCATCGCCGCGATCATCACGGAACACGGAGTGCTCCGTCCACCGTACGATGCGCAGCTGGCTTCGCTCGCCGTGCAGCCTGAGATCACGGAAGTGGCATGACTGACCTGCCACGCGCAACCGTCGGCATCATCGGGGGCACCGGTCTGTACGACATCAGCATGGACAACGTCCATGAAGTAACGCTCTCCACGCCCTACGGGGACCCGAGCGGACCCATCACCACCGGCGAGATGGGGGGCGTCGCTGCTGCATTCCTTCCACGGCACGGGGTCGGTCACCGCATATCCCCCTCTGAATTGAATTCCCACGCCAATATCCACGCCTTCAAGCAACTGGGAGTGGAGCGCGTGGTCTCCGTGAGCGCCGTTGGCAGTCTGCAGGAACAGATCGCGCCGCTCCACATGGTGGTGCCAGACCAGCTGATAGACCGCACGAGGTTGCGCGAGAACACCTTCTTCGGCGATGGTTTAGTAGCGCACATCTCCTTCGCTGACCCGTTCTGCCCCGACCTGAGCGTCCGGCTGGCGGATGCCGTCGAGGAAGACGCCTCGGCGACAGTGCACCGGGGCGGAGCGATGGTGGTGATGGAAGGCCCCGCGTTCTCGACCCGGGCAGAGTCGGCTCTCTACCGCTCCTGGGGCGCAAGCATCATCGGCATGACGGCGCTGCCTGAGGCAAAGCTGGCTCGCGAGGCGGAGATGTGCTACGCAACACTCGCGTGCGCGACCGATTACGATGTTTGGCACGAAGAGTACGCAAGCGTAACCGTTGAGGTGGTGATACAGAACCTGCAGAGGAATGTTGCGGTGTCCCGGGAGACGTTGAACCGCCTCATACCCCGGCTTGGGTCCGAGCGTACGTGCGGATGCGGGGACGCCTTGCGCAACGCGATAGTCACCCCTATCGGACATGCCCCACAGGAGACGCTGGAGCGGCTAGGCCCCATCGTCTCCCGGTACACTAACCAGTGAGGAGTTAGACATGGCACGAGGAAGACAGGACCCAGGCGAGCCTTACCGGCGGATATCCGTCGAGGAGGCCCACGAGATGCAACAGGAAGGCGCGCTCGTCGTTGACGTACGCCGCCCCGACGAATGGGTAGCCGGACACGTCTCAGGCGCGGTCCACATCCCCGTGGACGATTTTCTCGGAGAGGCGGAGGAGAAGCTCCCCAGGGATGCCGACCTCCTCTTCATCTGTGCAGCCGGCGTGCGGAGCGCGCTGGCAGCCGAGATGGCCGCTGCGCTCGGCTTCGAGACGGAACGCCTCTACAACATCGAGGCTGGCACGCCGACGTGGATTCAGGCGGACCTGCCCACCGACTACGGCGACTAGGAAGGGAGAGACTCTTGCAACCGGAAGGAAAACTCGGAGACGTCAAAGACCCATCGCTGGCGGACGAGGGAGTCCGCCTCGTTGACTGGGCTGCACGGGAGATGCCCGTGATACGCCTGATCAGGGAGCGTTTCGCAAAGGAGAAGCCCTTCGAGGGACTCACGCTCGCAGCCTGCCTGCACGTAACCTCGGAAACGGCGAACCTCGCCCTCGCCCTGCAGGCCGGAGGCGCGGACGTGCGCCTCTGCGCGAGCAACCCCCTCTCCACACAGGACCCCATCGCAGCCGCGCTCGCCGTCGCCTACGACATACCCACCTATTCCATCAAGGGCGAGGACAACGACACTTACTACCAACACCTCTCCTCCGTCCTGGACGCGAAGCCGCACATGACGATGGACGACGGCGCTGACCTCGTGGCCATGCTCCACACGCAGCGGCAAGCCCTCCTCGACGGCCTGATCGGAGGGATGGAAGAAACAACGACCGGCGTGATACGCCTGCGCAGCATGGCGAAGGCAGGAAAGCTCCGGTACCCCATCATCGCAGTCAACGAAGCAGACACGAAGCACATGTTCGACAACCGCTACGGCACTGGCCAGAGCACGCTGGACGGCATCACGCGCGCTACCAACGTGCTCTTTGCGGGCAAGAACGTCGTGGTTGCGGGCTATGGCTGGTGCGGACGCGGCATCGCGATGCGCGCCAGAGGCATGGGTGCTCAGGTCATCGTCACGGAAGTGGACCCTGTCCGCGCCCTCGAAGCAACGATGGACGGTCACCAACTGATGCCCATGGACGATGCTGCGCGAGTCGGGGACGTATTCGTAACGGTAACCGGCGGCAAGCACGCGCTTGATGCACAGCACTTTCAGGTGATGAAGAACGAGGCCGTAGTCGCCAACAGCGGTCACTTCAACGTCGAGATTAACATCGACGCTCTGGAGGACAGCGCCGTAGAGAAGCGGGAAGTGCGGCCGATGGTACGGCAGTACGTCATGGCAGACGGACGCAGGATCAACCTGCTCGCTGAGGGTAGGCTGGTCAACCTCTCCGCCGCAGAAGGGCATCCGTCCGCGGTCATGGACATGAGTTTCGCCAACCAGGCGCTTTGCTCGGAATACATGGCGAAGAACGCGGCTACCTTGCCCGTAGACGTCTACGACGTCCCGCTGGAGATTGACCAGTGGGTAGCCTCGCTGAAACTGGAAGCGATGGGTATCGCCATGGATACTCTCTCAGAGGAACAGGCCGCCTACCTGGCAGGATGGGAAGCGGGCACATAGCCCGCTGGCAAGCAACTTTGGAGTTTGGAGGACCCGCGGAATGACACAGACTGGAACGACGTTCGAGACCTCGCCTTCTTATCTGCTCACCTCGGAATCCGTTACCGAGGGGCACCCCGACAAGCTGTGCGACCAGGTATCCGACGCCATCCTCGACGCTATCTACGCGCAGGACCCGATGGCCCGCGTCGCCTGTGAAACGGCCACCGGCACGAACATCGTCATGGTGGTCGGCGAGATTACCACGACCGCCAAGGTCGACTACGAGGCCATCGTCCGCGACACCGTCAGGCGCATCGGCTACGACGATCAGGAGATCGGCATCGACTACAAGACCTGCGAGGTCATCGTTCGGTTGCACGAGCAGTCGCCTGACATCAAAGCAGGCGTGGACACAGCGCTCGAAGAACGCGGCAAGGACGGCGCGACTGACGAACTGAACCTCGGTGCGGGCGACCAGGGCATGATGGTCGGCTTCGCCTGCAGCGAGACCGTTGAGTTCATGCCGCTCACCATCTCCCTCGCTCACAAGCTGACGCGCCGCCTCTCCATCGCAAGGCGAGAGGGCGTCATCCCCTACCTGAAGCCGGACGGCAAGTCGCAGGTCACCGTCGAGTACGCCCACGGCAAACCGAAGCGAATCGCAGCCATCGTCGTCAGCACTCAACACAGCGCCGATGTCACCAACGAGGAGATAGAGCGGGACGTACGCGAGCACGTGATCGGCGCGGAAGTTCCCGCAGACCTCATCGACAGCGACACCCGCATCTACGTGAACCCGTCGGGGCGCTTCGTCGTCGGCGGCCCGCACGGCGACTCCGGCCTCACCGGACGCAAGATCATCGTCGACACGTACGGAGGCGTCGCGCGCCACGGCGGCGGAGCCTTCTCCGGCAAGGACCCAACAAAGGTGGACCGCTCGGCAACGTACGCTGCCCGATGGGTCGCAAAGAACGTCGTCGCCGCCGGCCTCGCCGACCGCTGCGAAGTGCAGGTCTCTTACGCCATCGGCGTTGCGGAGCCCACGAGTCTCGCCGTCGAGACGTTCGGCACGAACAAGGTGGACACCGCGCTCATCACCGATCTGGTGAAGAAGCACTTCGACCTGCGCCCGCAGGCCATCATCCGCGATCTCGGGCTCAGAAGGCCCATCTACGGCCCGACCGCCTCCTACGGGCACTTCGGGCGTATGGATGTCGACCTGCCCTGGGAGCGTACGGACAAGGCCGAGGCTCTGCGCGCCGACGCGAAGCTCGGAGCCGCCCGGTGAGCAACGAGCCGCTCATCCGGTTCGGTACGGACGGCTGGCGAGCCCTCATCGCACGGGACTATACGTTCGAGAACGTGCGGGTCTGCGCGGCGGCTGTCGCCGCTTACCTGAAAGACGAGGGACTTGGCGAGCGCGGGGCCGTCGTCGGCTATGACACCCGTTTCGGTTCGCCGGAGTTCGCGGCGGAGGCCGCCGCTGTCATCGCAGCCAACGGCGTTCCCGCCTTTCTCTCCGATAACGTTTCCCCTACACCGGTCGTCAGCTACAACATCCTCCATCGGCAGGCAGGCGGCGGTGTCATCATAACGGCCAGCCATAACTCCGGCCTGTGGAACGGCTTCAAGTACAAGCCCGACTACGCTGGCAGTGCGCCGCCTGAGATCGTCGGGAAGATCGAACGCCACATAGACGCCCTCCAGGCTGCGGGAGGGGTGGACGCTCCCGGACGGGACGCTCCGAAGGCGCAGACCGTCGAGATGGCGGCTCCCTACCTCGCGAACCTGGCGAACGTCATAGACATGCAAGCGATCGGAGCGGCCGGACTGCGCATCGGTGTGGACGCCATGCACGGTGCGGGGGCGGGCTTCGTCAGCGCCGCGCTGGACGGCGTCGGCGCGAACGTGCAGGAGATGCGCGCCGAGCGGAATCCCGCGTTCCCCGGCATGAAACAGCCCGAACCGATCGAGCCCAACCTCGGCCCAAGCATCGAGGCCGCTCGCGCCGGACGTTTCGATGTCGTGCTCGCGAACGATGGTGATGCCGATCGCCTCGGTGTACTGGACGAGAACGGCGCCTTCATAGACACGCTCTCCACCTTCTCTGTGCTCTGCCTCCACCAGTTGGATGGCAAGGGCCTGCGCGGGCCTGTCATTCGCTCTCTCACGCAGAGTGCGATGATCGACAAACTCGCTGCGCTGTACGACGTGCCCGTCCACGTGACGCCCGTCGGCTTCAAGTTCGTTGGGCCTGCGATGATCACGGAGCAGGCGGTCGCGGCTGGAGAAGAAAGCGGCGGCTACGCGTTCCAGGGCAACATTCCGGAGCGGGACGGTATCTTCAGTGGCCTCCTCTTCGTGGAGTTGATGGCCAGGACCGGCAAGCGGGCCTCTGAACTCGTCAAGCTGCTGTTCGAGAAGGTCGGTGAACACGCCTACGATCGCCTCGACGTCGACCTCGCACCCGGTGACCCCAGACCAGACACGCAAGCGCTTGCCGCAAGGCCGCCGGCCTCGATAGCGGGGCTGAAGGTCACGGGAACCGACACCATGGACGGCGTGCGTTACGTGTTGGAGGACGGCTTCTGGGGACTCATACGGCCCTCGGGCACCGAGCCGCTTCTCCGCATCTACGCGGAAGGCGACAACCCCCAGCGCGTCGCCGAGATGCTGCAGGAACTGCGCGGTCTCGCAGGAGCGTAAAGAGAGAGCCCGCTCGATGAGCGGGCTCTGCTTGTAACCGTTATCAGCGTAGAGCGTCTAGCGCTTCGTGTACTGAGGCGCACGGCGGGCGCGCTTCAGACCGTACTTCTTGCTCTCCTTGATGCGCGAGTCGCGCGTCAGATACCCGTGACTGCGCAACTCCTTCTTGAGGTTCGGGTCCGCAAGGAGCAGCGCGCGAGCGATGCCATGGCGCAGCGCGTCCGCCCATGCGGAGACGCCGCCTCCCTCGATCTTGGCAACGACGTTGAACCGGTCAGCTGCGGCGGAGATCGTCGCGAACGGCTGCATCGCGCGCTTCTGCCAGTCTATCCACGGCAGCGCTTCTTCGAGCGGTTTGCCGTTCACGATCACCGTGCCCGTGCCCCCCGGGTAGAGACGCACGCGAGCGATGGCAGATTTCCGCTTCCCCGTTCCGTAGTAGTAGCTCTCCTGCGTCGTCATCTGGTCTCGCTCTCCTCGTCCTGTTCGCCCTCAGCGGCTTCTTCCGCCTCGGGTTCGCCTTCGGGCGACTCGTCGACAGCGGTCTCCTCAGCCTCAGCGGCGGCTGTTTCGGGTTCGGCCTCCGCCGGAGCCGCCTCTTCAACTGCTTCTGCCTCGACAACGGCCTGAGGAGCATCCTCCTCTGCAGCCGTCTCCTCCTGCACGGCGCGGCGCCTGCGGCGTGCAGGTGCAGGCGCAGGGGCGGCTGGCGCCTGTTTCGCCTTACCCATGCCGATGCGGACCTGCGCCTCGTGCGGGTGCGACTCGGCTGTATAGACCTTGAGCCTTCGAAGCATCCTGCGGCCGAGCCGGTTGCGAGGCAGCATGCCCTTCACTGCGAGCTCGATAACTCGCTCAGGGAAACGCGTCAGCATCTCGTCCAACGTGCGCGTGCGCATGCCGCCCAGGTAACCGGAGTGCCGGTAGTAGAGCTTCTGCGAAATCTTGTTGCCGGAGACCCCAATCTTCGCGGCATTCACCACGATGACGAAGTCATCGGACAACTGATGGCGACTGTAGTCCGGGCGGTGCTTGCCCTGAAGCAGGCCGGCGACCTTCGTGGCAAGGCGGCCAAGCCGCTCGCCCTCCGCGTCCACCACGTGCCACCTCTCCTTACGGGCTGCCGGTTTCGTATGTTTCGTCGTGCGTTGTAGTTGCATCGTTCTCAGGCGGGAATCCCGCGTATCTCACTTCCTGTAGTGTCAGGCCACGTGCGGGGAGAACCGTCTCCCCTGCGCCCTGCGCTCCGCTCTCGATCATCTGCTCGAACCCGCTCACTGTCAGTCTGCCGAGTCCCACATCCACCAGTGCTCCGGCCGTCCGCCGGACCTGTTGCGGGAGAAAGGCATTCGCCTCCAACTCCACGACTACTTCATCGCTATCCCGGGACACCGTAGCACGTGTCATCCGTCTGATGAATGTCTTCCCCGCGGGTTGCGGCCCACTGAAGGCTCGGAAGTCGTGCTCTCCGACCAGGCTTGCGGCTGCCAGGCTCATGGCCTCGGTATCCAGCCTGCGTGCCACCCGGTGTGTAACACCCCGGCGCATCGGGGAGGGTGTTCCGCTTTCCAGTAACCGGTAGCGGTAGGCCCGTGCCGTGGCGTGCCTCCTGGGGTCAAACGCCTGAGGAGCCTCATACGCCGCGCGTACCGCGATCTGCTCCCCCAGGTAGTGGTTCAGTCCGGCCACCATGCGTTCGGTTGGCAGTGCACTCTCCGTATCGAACGCCGCCACCTGTGCGAGGGCGTGGACTCCGGCGTCTGTGCGCCCTGCTCCACGAACCGTGGCTCTGACTGTCGTGAGCGACTCTATTGCGTTTTCGAGTTCCTCCTGTATCGAAGGGGCATTCGCCTGGCGTTGGAAGCCCGCGTACCCCGTCCCATCGTATTCGATGACGAGCGCTATCCGTCTCGTCACGGTCTTCCTCTACACCAGCTCCAGCAACGCCATCAGGGCGGCATCGCCCTTGCGTGGCATGAGCTTCACCATCCGCGTGTACCCGCCGGGCCGGTCAACGTACCGTGGGCCGATCTCATTGAACAGCCGCTCTACGGCATGCTTGTCCGGCACCACGGAGAGCGCCTGCCTCCGGTTGTGCAGCGTCGCGTCCCTTCCCTTGCTGATGACCTTCTCTGCCAGTGCGCGCACCTCGCGAGCCTTTGCCTCGGTCGTCGTTACGCGCTCGTAGCGCAGCAACTGCGAGACCAGGTTGTTCATCAAGGCCTCGCGGTGTTCGCTGCGGCGGCCCAGTTTGCGGCCTGCTACTCGATGTCGCATCGCCTTACGCCTCCTCCTCTGCCGCCTGCTCTGAGGCGGCGCCTACAGGGAGTGGGTCAGGCGCACTGTCCTGCGTCCACAAGCCGGGGTGAGTGATGCCTATCTCGCGCAGGCGCTCATCCAGTTCATCGAGCGACTTCTCGCCGAAGTTCCGGATGCGCAGCAACTCGTCGCGGTCCCTCTCCAGTACCTCACCAACCTTGTGGATGGAGGCGCGCTTCAGGCAGTTGAGCGTCCGCATGGTCAGGTTCAGGTTCTCAACCGGCATGTTGTACTGGGAGGAGGGAATCGCCGCCGCCCACATCATCCGGTCGCCGTCCTGCGACTGCGACTCGGAGACAGTGGAGAAGCGGAAGAAGTGCTCAACCAGCTCCTGCCCTGCCTGGCGCATCGCCTCGGCGGGAGAGACTGCTCCGTTCGTCCACACCTCGACGTTCAACCGCTCGTAGTCCGTGTGCTGTCCGACGCGAGTGCGCTCCACGGTGTAGTTCACCTTGCGCACCGGCGTGTAGATGGCGTCGACGGGCAACTCTCCGATGGGGCGTCCGTCTCCTGATGCCGCCGGTTCGTAGCCCTTGCCGGTCTCCACGTTCAGGTCCATCTCTAGTTTCGAGTTTGGGCCGTCCAGCGTGGCGATGTGGAACTCAGGGTTCACGATCTCGAAGTCCGGGGACATGATGATGTCTCCCGCCTTCACTTCACCGGGGCCCTCGACCCGCAGGCGGAGCTTGCCAGGCCTGCTGGTGTGCGCTCGCAGGTTGATGGATTTGACGTTGAGCAGGATGTCTACCACGTCCTCCTTCACATAGGGGACGGTGGAGTACTCGTGCTCGACACCTTCAATCTTGACCGAACTGATAGCGGAGCCGTTGATGGAGCTCAACAGCACGCGGCGCAAGGGGTTGCCCAGCGTCACACCGAAGCCACGAGGCAGTGGTTCGATGACGAACATCCCGTAGTTCTCACCGGAATCCGTCATCCTCACCGTGGGCTTGGGCACAGGCGCGAGGTCGAAACTGGAGTCACGAGGCTCGTCGTAGCCGTAGTCCAACATCTCTTATCCCATCCTTCATGCACCCCGGCCCTCCTCGGAGGCGCCGGGCGAGCCAACCAGCCCGTTAGCGCGAGTAGAACTCGACGACCATCCGGGTTTCGATCTTGCTGTCTATGTCGGTCGGTTCAGGGTTCCGCGCAATCATCGCGGTCATCTCGCTCCGGTCGAGCTCGATCCATTCCGGGACGGGCCGCTGTCCGACCGAACGGACCGCGTCCTGTCCGAATTGCGCGTCCTTGCTGGAAGGCTTCCAGGCAATCATCTCGCCGAGGCGAACACGGTACGAAGGAATGTTGACCTTCCGCCCGTTCACCGTGAAGTGGCCGTGCAGCACGCGCTGCCGGGCCTGCGCACGGGAGTCCGCGAACCCGATGCGGTAGATCACGTTATCCAGCCGGCGCTCCAGCAACTGGAGCAGGTTCTCGCCAGTAACGCCCTGCATCCGGAGCGCGTCGCCGAAATAGCGGCGGAACTGGCGCTCCAACACGCCGTAAGACTGGCGCGCCTTCTGCTTCTCGCGCAGTTGTATCGCCCAGTCGGATGCTCGGCGGCGGCGGGGCTGTTGGTCGCCGGGCGTCTTGCGACGCTTCTCCACCCCACATTTGGGCGTGAAGCAGCGCTCACCCTTCAGGAACAGTTTCTCTCCTGCGCGCCGACATTGTCGGCACACGGGGCCTGTGTATCTTGCCATATTGCCTCTTAGACCCGCCGCCGCTTCGGTGGACGGCAGCCGTTATGCGGAACCGGCGTAACGTCGCGGATGCTGGTCACAGTCAAACCTGCACCCTGCAACGCGCGGATCGCGGATTCGCGTCCAGCGCCGGGACCTCGTACGTAGACTTCGACCTGGCGCAGACCGAAGTCCATCGCCTTGCGCGCAGCCGTCTCAGAGACGCGCTGTGCCGCAAACGCTGTGCTCTTCCGCGCTCCCTTGAATCCAACACCCCCGCCGGATCCCCAGGCAACAACGTTGCCCTCGGGGTCGGTGAGCGAGACTATCGTGTTGTTGAACGTCGCCGTTATGAACACCTTGCCGCGGGGAACGAACTTCCGCTCCCTGCGCCGTGTCCTTGTTCTGTTGGCCCTGGCCAAGATGATTCCTCCGCCCGTCCTACTTCTTCATCACACGCCGCTTGCCGGCGACCGTCCTGCGGCCGCTCCGCTTCGTGCGTGCGTTCGTCTTCGTCCGCTGACCGTGCACCGGCAACCCACGACGGTGCCGCAGCCCCCGGTAGGCGCCGATGTCAATCAGCCGCCGGATGTTGTCGTTCACCTCACGGCGAAGGTCACCCTCCACGATGTAGTCGTGGTCGATGATCTCCCTGACGCGGGCCAACTGATCATCCGGGACCTCTCGGACCTTCGGGTTCCCCGAGATGCCTGCCTGCGACGCGATGCGCGTTGCAGCCGTCGGCCCGACGCCATGGATGCGCCGGAGCGCAATCTCCACGCGCTTGTTGTCCGGTATGTCTACGCCTGCTACGCGTGCCATAGCCTCACCCCTGCTTCTGGTTGTGCCGCGGGTTGGAGCAGATGATCCGCAGCGTGCGGCCACGCCGAATCTGACGGCACTTGTCACACCGCGGCTTGACCGATGCTGATACTTTCACGTCGTCCCTGCTCCTTCTACTTGAACCGGTAGGTGATGCGCCCACGGGTGAGGTCGTACGGCGACAGTTCCACCAGCACACGGTCTCCGGGAAGAACGCGGATGAAGTGCATCCGCATCTTGCCCGACACGTGTGCCAGCACCTCGTGGCCATTCGCAAGCTCCGCGCGGAAGGTTGCGTTCGGCAGGGCCTCCATCACCGTGGCTTCGACCTCTACGGACTCTTTCTTTGCCATGTGGCTTACGACATCTCCCTACTAATCCACCTTCGTTGTAATGATGGGAGCACCCTCGGTGATGATCACCGTGTGCTCGTAGTGGACGGACACTGTCCCGTCCGCAGTTACCACCGTCCAGTCGTCGTCCAGCACGGTCGTGGCGTCGCCTCCGAAGTTGACCATCGGCTCAATGGCGATGGCCATACCCGGACGCAGCAGCGGCCCGTGCCCTCCCGGTCCGAAGTTGGGAACGGACGGCTCCTCGTGCAACTGGGTGCCGATGCCGTGCCCAACGTACTCCCTGACGATGCCATACCGGCCGCGGCGCAGGATCTCCTGCTCCACGGCGTAGGAGACGTCGCCAACGCGGTTGCCCGCGCGTGCCTGCGCGATGCCTGCGAACAGCGCCGCGCGCCCCGTCTCCATCTGAGCGCGGATGCCCTCGCTCACCTCGCCGACCGCAACGGTTACCGCCGAGTCGCCAAACAACCCGTCGACGATCGCCCCGAGATCCATCCCCACGACGTCGCCGATCTGGATGCGGCGCTCGCCGGGGATGCCATGAACGATCTCCTCATTTAGCGAGATGCACAGCGTAGCCGGAAAGCCACGGTAACCCTTGAACGCGGGGATAGCCCCACGGGCCCGTATCTCGCGCTCCGCGATGGCGTCCATCTCCCGCGTCGTCATGCCGGGTGCAATCGACTCGCGTAGCACGCGCAGAACCTCGCCGGTAACGCGTCCGGCTTCCTGCATCCGATCCAGCTCCTTCGAGCTCTTGACCGTGATGCCGCCGCGTCCGCTCCTGACGCCCAGGTCCCGCAGCACCGATTTAGTCTGTGTCATCATCCGCAAACGCCTATTGTACGTGCCGCACGCAGACAACGCAAAGCGTTGGCTCATGCGCCAAAGGCTGCCTCCAAGTCTGCTGTAACCTCTTCCACGCTCCGCTGGCCGTTCACGCGCGCCAGCTTCCCTTGTGCATCGTAGTAACCCACCAGCGGCGCTGTCTGACGCTCGTACGTCTCGAGTCGCGCCCGCACCACTTCCGGCTTGTCGTCGTCGCGCTGGTACAGTTCACCGCTGCAGGAGTCGCAGCTCCCAGCCGTTTGCGGCGGAGAGAACACTTCGTGATACGGCGCCTGGCAACTCCGGCATATCCAGCGTCCGGCCAGACGGCGAACGAGTTCTTCCGTCTCCACCTCTATCAGCAACGCCGCCGCTATCTCGCGTCCCTGGCCATCGAGAGCCGCATCCAGCGCCTTCGCCTGCTCCATCGTCCGGGGGAAGCCGTCCAGCACGTAGCCGTTACGTGCGTCTGCCTCCTCCATGCGCTCGAGCACCATCCGGATCGTGACGTCGTCCGGCACCAGTTCGCCCTTGTCCATGTACGTCTTCGCCAGCACGCCGAGCTCTGTTCCTTCGCCCAGGTGCTTGCGGAACAGATCGCCGGACGCGATATGCGCACCGGCCCCGCCTTCGGCGATGAGCGCCGCCTGCGTGCCCTTCCCTGCGCCGGGAGGTCCCAGCAGTACAACGCGCGCACTCATCGGAGGAACCCCTCGTAGTTGCGCATGAGCAGTTGGGCTTCCAACTGGCGCATGAAGTCGAGCGCGACGGACACCATGATGAGCAGACTCGTGCTGCTGAGCGTCAGCGCCTCGACTCCCGTAACACGCGTGAAGAAGAACGGCAGCACCGCCACCGTGCCCAGGAAGAGTGCGCCGCCCCACGTGATACGCAGGATTACGCGGTTCAGATACTGCTGCGTCGGCACGCCCGGTCGGATGCCGGGCACGAACCCACCGTTCTTTTGCAGGTTCTCCGCCAGCTGTTGTTGCTGGAACACGACGAGTGTATAGAAGAATGTAAAGACCACCACTAGGATGAAGACCGCCACCCAGTACCAGAGCGACGTGTAGGCGAACGTGCGCACGATGAACCCTGCAACGCTCGACAGGAAGCCGGTGCTGGACGGGTTGTAGATGAAGCCTGCAACCGTGCCCGGCAGCACCATGATGGCGAACGCGAAGATCAGTGGAATCATGCCGGCCGAGTTCACGCGTAACGGCAGGTGTGTTGCGCCTGTTTGTCTATACATCCGACCGCCGCGGAACACGCTCCTGCCGTACTGCACGGGGATCCGCCGCTGCGCCTCGTTGAAGACAACGATGAAGAAGACGAGTATCAGCCCTGCGGCAGCGAGCGCGAGCAATCCCACGGTGTTGTCGCGCGCGAGGAATCCCTGGGATAACAATCCAGGCAAGCCCGACACGATACCCGCGAAGATGATGAGCGAGATGCCGTTGCCAACTCCGCGCTCGGTGATGAGTTCGCCCATCCAGACCAGCAACATCGTCCCGCCCACGAAGCTGATAACGATGGTCAGCGTTTCGAAGGAGCCTGGGCCCACGAAGCCTATAGGGTGCGTGAACACGCCCGCACGGGAGAACAGCAGCAACTGTCCGTAGCCCGAGAAGAACGCGATTGGCACTGTGATCCAGTGCGTTATCTGGTTTATCCGCTGCCGACCGCTGTCGCCCTCTCGGGCCAGCGACTGCAACTGCGGCAGGACCGGTGTCAGCACCTGGATGACGATGGACGACGTGATGTAGGGGAACACGCCCAGTGCCGCGATACTCATGTTCCGCAGTCCGCCGCCGCTGAACAGGTCGAACAGTGGTACGAGCGGGTTGCTTTGGAAGAGGTTACCCAGTGCGGAGCGTTCGACTCCGGGCACGGGAACGTGGGCCAGCAGGCGGAAGATAACCAGCATTGCCAGCACGAACAGGATCCGGCTCCGCAGGTCCGGCGTCCTGAACGCATCGATCATCGCCTGGATGAGCGCCGGTCGGCCCGGCTGCTCACGGGCGCTTTGCCCGCCTCGCACGGCTTACGCCTCCACTGAGCCGCCAGCCGCCTCGATCCTGGCTCTGGCGGATGCCGTAACCTTCACTCCCGACACCGTGAAAGCACGCTCTATCTCACCGCCGCCCAACAACTTCACCGGCTTGTCCGCGTGCCTGACCATCCCACTCGCCTTCAGCACCGATGGCGTGATGCCGCTCACCTCATCAGGCAGCGAGGCCAGCCTGCCAACGTTGACCACCTGGTACTCCACGCGGAACGGGTTCTTGAACCCGCGCAGCATCGGGAGACCCTTGATCTGCGGGTTCTGGCCGCCCTCGAAACCGGGGCGGACACCGCCGCCGGATCGGGCCTTCTGCCCCTTCATTCCGCGCCCGGAGTACGTGCCCCTGCCGGAGCCGTCGCCCCGGCCGACGCGCTTGCGCGCCGGGCGCGTATGAGCAGACCGAACTGTGTGCGCCTGCATCGCTTAGCCTTCCTCTCCCGCGCTCACCGAGACCAGGTGGCGCACCTTGTGCACCATCCCACGGATCGTGGGACTGTCCTCCCGGACGACCTCATGCTGGAGGCGCCGTAGCCCCAGTGCCTTGATCGTGCGGCGCTGGCTCTGCTCGTAGCCGATCCCGCTCCGCACCCATTTGATACGCAGTTTAGCCATCGGTAGCGCTCCTGGCCTGAGCCGGACGTGGTCCAGAGTCACGACGCTCACGGTCGCCTCGGTCGCGGCGGGAACTTGCCTCGCGGCGCAGCGGAGCGCGCCGGTCGGGCGCGGCAGGAAGGACCGCTTTCCGTGCGTGTTCTTCCTCGATGGGAGCGAGCGTCTCCATCTGGCGAAGCCCTTGGATGGCAGCCTGCACGACGTTGATCGGGTTCCGGCTGCCGAGCGCCTTCGCGACGACGTCCTTCACGCCCAGCGCCTCCATGACTGCACGGACTGCGCCTCCGGCCTTGATCCCGGCTCCAGGCCGTGCGGGCCGCAGCAGCACCTGGGATGCACGGAACTTCGTCGTCACCGAATACGGTATCGTCGAACCCTTCAGCGTGATCGGCGTCATGTCCTTCCGTGCGATCGTTGCGCCCTTGCGGATGGCGTCCGGTACGGCCTTGCCCTTGCCGAAGCCGACTCCGACCTGGCCCTGGCCATCCCCAACAACGACGACAGCATTGAACGTGAGGTTACGTCCGCCCTTCACAACCTTGGCGACCCTGCGGATGTGGACAACCTTCTCTTGCAGCTCGTTCTGCTCTTCGGTTGAACGATCGGTCATTACCATGGGTTAGAACTCCAGTCCTTCTTCCCGTGCGCCGTCCGCCAGCGCCTTCACACGACCGTGGTACTGATAACCACCACGGTCGAACACGACCGTCTGAATGCCCTTCTCCTTCGCGCGGCCGGCCAGCAGGCGACCCACTTCCTTGGCTGCGTCCGTCTTGCCGAACGCGTCCTTCGGGAGTTCGCGCGAACTCGCCGACGCTATGGTGTGCCCTGCGGTGTCGTCTATCACCTGCGCATAGGTGAATCGCGCACTCCGGTATACGTTCAATCTCGGGCGTGCGGTCGTACCCGACAGGTGCCGCCGCAACCTGAGGTGCCTCACCACCCGCGCAGCGCGGTTCGTCTTGACCTTCGCCATCTCGCTAAGACCTCTTCGCGGCGGACTTGCCGGGCTTCAGTCGAACCTTCTCGCCCATGTAACGCACGCCCTTGCCTTTGTACGCGTCCGGGGGCCGCAAGCGCCGCAGCCGCGCCGCCTGCTCACCAACGATCTGTTTGTCTATCCCCCGCACGTGGATGCGGTTGACCCCCTCTACCTCGAACTCCACACCATCCATGGGCTCGATCAGAACCTGATGGCTGAAGCCCAGCTGCATGTTGACCGCGCTGCCCTGGGCTTGTACCCGGTAGCCAACCAACTCCATTGTCCGCGTGAAACCCTCGCTTACGCCGGTGACCATGTTGGCCAGCAACGCACGCGTCAGCCCGTGCAGGGCCCGCTGTTCACGGTCGTCGGACTCACGGCGCACCACGAGGGTGCCGTCTTCTTCCTGCACCGAGATGCCCGGGTTCACGGCCTGGCGCAACTCGCCTCGGCCACCCTTGACGACCACTTCCCCGTCAGCAACCTCCACGGAGACGCCGCCGGGTATGGGTATGGGCTTCTTTCCGACTCGTGACACTTCCGTGCTCCTACCAGACGTACGCCATGAGTTCCCCGCCGATTCCCCGGCGGTACGCATCGCGTCCGGTCATGATGCCTTGCGATGTAGAAACGATGGAGATGCCGACGCCACCGAAGGCGCGCGGCACGTCCTTCCTCTGAACGTGGATGCGCAGGCCGGGCTTGCTGATTCGCTTCAGCCCGGTTATCCCCGGCTCCTGGTTTGTCCTGTAGTTCAACTGCAACCGCAGCGAGTTCCGCGTCTTCTGCTTGGAGATCGTGAAGTCGGAGATGTAGCCCTCCTGCTTCAGTATCTCCGCGATGGAGACCTTCACTTTGGAGGACGGCACGTCGACGTCAGGATGACGGACCAGCAGCGCGTTCCTGATGCGCGTGAGCATGTCGGCTATGGGATCGGTCATTGTCATAGCGCGCCTCTTACCAACTGGCCTTCCGTATGCCGGGCAACTGGCCCGTGAGCGCCATCTGCCTGAAGCAGACGCGGCACAGGCCGGCGAACCGGATGTACGCACGCGGCCTGCCGCACCGGTTACAGCGATTCATCTCCCGCACCTTGTACGGGGCTGCCCGCTTCCACTTCGCCAGTTTGCTCTTCTTCGCCAAGTCCCTCCGCCTCCTAGTTCGTCTGCACCCGTGCGAACGGCATCCCCATCAGCTCCAGCAGACGGAAACCCTCAGCATCGGTGCGCGCACTCGTCGTTATCACCACCTGGAATCCCCGCACGCGGTCGACGCTCCCATAATCGATCTCAGGGAACACGATCTGCTCGCGGAAACCCAGCGCATAGTTGCCACGGCCATCGAAGGAGTCCCGCGGCACGCCGCGGAAGTCCCTGATACGCGGCAGCGCCGTCGAGATCATCCGGTCCAGGAACTCGTACATCCGCCTGCCGCGAAGGGTAACCATCACGCCGATGGCCTGCCCTTCCCGCACCTTGAATCCAGCAACCGACCTGCGCGCCTTCGTGATAACGGGTTTCTGTCCGGTTATCGCCGCCACGTGGCCGGGCGTCGTCTCAAGGGCGCGGCTGTTCGTCAGCCCTTCACCTAGCCCCACGTTGAGCACGACCTTCTTCACTTCCGGCGCCTGCATCGCACTCGAGTAGCCGAACTCGTTGATCAACTGCGTACGGATCTCTTCGCGATAGCGGCCCATCAGCCTGGGCATCGGGCGCTGCTCGACAACCGGCTTCGTGCGCTTCGGCGCAGCACGCCTCCGCGTGGTCCTCGCAGCCGCGGGTGCTTCCGTCTCCGCCTCAGCAACAGCAACCTCTGCAGCAGGCGCGGACTCCTCGGCAGCAGCGGTCCGTCGGCGCGTACGAGGCTGCGGCGCCGTTTCGGCGCTCGCGCTCCGGCGCGTCCGGGTGGCTCGCTTCGGCTTCTCTTCAGCCGCGGCTGGCTCCTGCTCCGCCGGGCTGTTTTCAGCGTCTGTCGTCAATTGAACATCCCCTCGCATTTCTTACACATGCGCGACTTCCTGCCGTCATCGAGCATCCTGATGGCAACGCGCGTCGGCTTGTTGCACGCCGGACAGACCGGCATGAGTTTCGACGCGTGGATGGGCATCTCCTTGTCGATGATGCCCGCCTGCCGCGCGCCTCCTGCGCCAGCCCGCTGGTGCCGTTTGACGATATTCACGCCGTCCACGAGCACCTTGCCGTTGTCCGGCATAACGCGCTGTACCTTGCCGCGCTTGCCCTTGTCACGGCCTGCTATGACCATGACCTCGTCGTCCCGCTGCAACCGTGCCGTCATCACAGCACCTCCGGCGCAAGCGAAACGATCCGCATGAAGTTGCGTTCGCGCAGCTCCCGGGCCACGGGCCCGAAGATGCGCGTGCCGCGCGGCATCTCCGACTGTGCCAGGATGACTGCCGCGTTGTCGTCGAATCGGATGGTGGAGCCGTCCGGGCGCTTGGTTACTGCGCTCGTCCGCACCACTACGGCACGCACTACCTCGCCCTTCTTCACGGCGCTGTTCGGTTGTGCGTGCTTGACCGACGCCACTATGATGTCGCCCACCCTGGCGTAACGCCTGCGCGTCCCACCCGGGATGTTGAAGCACATGATCTCTTTCGCGCCGGAGTTGTCGGCGACGTTCAACCGCGTCTGTGGCTGAATCACGACGTCTTCTCCTCGTTCGCCTCGTCAGCATCCGCTTCTTCAGCGGCCTCCGGCTCTTCTGTGTCTGCCGCTGGCTCATCGGCCTCAGCGACCGCAGGAGCATCGTCTGATTCAGCTTCCTCTATCGCTTCTTCGGAGGTTTCCTCAGCCGACTCCTCGACTTCAGTAACAGCCGCGTCATCTGCGTCCGCTTCTTCCACCGGCTCCTCGGCAGGTTCCTCTTGCGATTCCTCTACCTCAGCAACGGCAGCCTCTTCCTCTGCTTCCGCCTCTTCCACCGGCTCCTCGGCAGGTTCCTCTTGCGATTCCTCCACCTCGGCAGCGGCTGCATCTTCTTCTGCTTCCGCCTCTTCCACCGGCTCCTCAGCAGACTCCTCTTGCGATTCCTCTACCTCAGCAACGACGGCTTCGTCTTCGGCCTCCGCTGCTGCCTCTGATTCCTCAGCCTCTGCGACCGCAGCCTCTTCCCCAGCGTCGGTTTCCTCTACTTCCGCTGCGGCAACCACATCGTCAACCGCTGTCGCCTCCAGCTCCTCCTCGACCTCCGCGGCCACTTCGACCTGCTGTGCCTCGGCGATCTCTTCACGGTGCAGGAGCTCCGCGACGCGCCAGCGCTTGGTGCGGGAGAGAGGCCTCGTCTCCATCAGACGGACGACGTCCCCGACCTTGAACTCGTTGAGTTCGTCGTGCGCCTTGAATTTCTTCACGTGCCGCACTGACTTGTGGTAGATGGGGTGGCGCACACGGCGCTCCACGACCACTACCACCGTCTTGTCCATCACGTCGCTGACCACGCGGCCGACGCGGCTCTTGCGGAGGGCAGCCCTTTCGTTCATAGCCCGCCTCCCATGAGGTCGCGTTCCCGCGCCACGGTCAGGATGTGCGCGAGGCGGCGCTTCGCGTTCTGCAATTCCGAGGAATTAGAGAGTTGGCGCGTCGCCACCTTGAAGCGAAGGTTCATCAGTTCCAGGCGCGTGTTGAACTCCTCTTCTTTGAGGCGATCGTTAGACAGCGCCCGTACGGTTTCTATCTTGGCTCTCATGCTCTATCTCACCGCTAGCTCGTAACCAGCGGCTCCTCCCTGCTTACCATCCTTGTCTGTACCGGCATCTTCTGCGCCGCCCGAGCGAGCGCTTCCTTCGCGAGTTCCGCGGGCACCCCACCGACCTCGTACATCACGCGCCCCGGCTTCACCAGAGCGACCCAGGCGTCCACCGGACCCTTGCCGCCGCCCTGCCGTGTCTCCGCGGGCTTGCGGGTGATGGGCTTCGCCGGGAACACGCGTATCCACACCTTCCCTCCACGTCGGAGGTGGCGTGTGATGGCGCGACGGCCTGCCTCGATCTGGCGTGCCGTTATCCAGCCCGCGTCCAGCGTCTTCAGTCCGAAGTCGCCGAAGCGCACGGCACTTCCTCGCAGCGCCATACCGCGCATGCGGCCGCGATGCTGCTTCCGGTACTTAGTTCTCTTCGGTTGAAGCATCTGCTTCTCCCTCGTTCCCAGCGTCTTCGACGGTGCCTTCCGAAACCGCCTCGGGAGTCTCCTCCGCAACCGCTTCCTCGACCGCTACCGGCTCGCTCTCTTCTGCGGCAGCCGGAGCTGCCTCTGGTTCAGCAACGGCGGTCGCCGTGCCCGCTGCCTGCGCAGCGAGCGCCTCCTGGGCCGCGGCGACGATCTCCGCCGGAACCTCAGGCGCAGCGGGCTGGGCGCGTTCGGGCTCCTTGAGCACGTCGCCCCGGTATATCCACACCTTCACGCCGATTCGGCCCATGGTGGTGCTCGCCTCGGCCAGCCCGTAATCGATGTCAGCGCGCAGCGTGTGCAGCGGCACGCGGCCATCCATCACCTTCTCACGCCGGGCGATCTCTGCGCCGCCCAGGCGTCCGGATACCATCACCTTGATCCCGCGAGCCCCGGCCTGCATGGAACGCATCACAGCCTGTCGCGTAGCGCGGCGGTACATAACCCGTCGTTCCAACTGGTCCGCCACGTTCCGAGCAACGAGGTACGCGTCCAGTTCCGGCTGGCGTATCTCCAGCACGTTGAGCCTGACCCGTTTCCCGCCTGCAGCGCCTTCCACCAGCTTCCGCAACTCGTCCACGCGCTGGCCGCCGCGACCGATGACGATGCCCGGACGCGCAGTGTGCACGTTGATCGTGATGTCCTGCGTGCTCCGCTCGATCTCGACTCGCGAGATGCCCGCCTCCGCATACTGCTTACGGATGACTTCGCGGATGCGCCAGTCCTCCACGACCTGCTCGGAGTACTGCTTGCCGGTACCCGCGAACCAGCGCGACTGCCAGCCCTTGATCACGCCAAGGCGGAAGCCTATGGGATGTGTCTTGTGTCCCACGCGCTCAGTCTCCCTGTTCGTCCACGACGATCGTGATGTGGCTCGCCTGCCTCGCGATACGGCTCACGCGGCCCCGCGACCGTGCGCGGAACCGGCGTATCTTCACCGCCTGGTTCGCGAAAGCAGACACCACTACCAGCCTCGTCGGGTCCATCTGCTCGTTGTTCTCAGCGTTCGCCGCCGCCGACTTCAACAGCGACAGCACTTCCTCCGCCGTAGGCCCGGGTTGGAAGCGCAATTCGTTGAGCGCGGCCTGAACGGGACGCCCCTGCAGCGCGCGCAGCAATGGGCGCACCCGCTTGGGCGATATCCCAACCTGCCTGCCTGTTGCTCGAACCGGCATCGCCTACCGCCTCACCGAAGACTGACGCTCTGACTTGGAGATATGGCCGCGGAACGTCCGGGTCGGAGCGAACTCGCCCAGCTTGTGCCCAACCATGTTCTCCGTGATGAACACCGGGATGTGCCGACGTCCGTCGTGTACCGCGATCGTCATGCCAAGCATGTCCGGCATGATGGTCGAGGCGCGCGACCACGTCGTGATGACCACCTTCGTGCCCGAGTTCTGGGCGCGGGTGACCTTCTTCGCTAGTTTCGGGTGCACGTACGGCCCCTTCTTCACTGAGCGAGACATGATTTACCGCTTCCTCCTGTCGCGAACGATGAACACGTTCGTGTGCATGCGGCGGCGCGTCTTCGGACCCAGCGCAGGCTTGCCCCATGGCGTCTTCGGATGCGTCATCCCGATGCCTGCCCTGCCTTCGCCGCCGCCGTGCGGGTGGTCGCTCGGGTTCATCGCGGTGCCGCGCGTGTGCGGACGCTTGCCGAGATGCCGGTTCCGCCCCGCCTTACCCAGCGACGCGTTCTTGTGCTCCGCGTTGCCCACCTGGCCTATCGTCGCCTGACACGTGCTTGGCACGCGGCGAATCTGGCCGGACGGCAGCCGCAGCAACGCTGTCTCGTCGTCCCGTGCGAGCAGCTGCGCGCCGGTGCCTGCGCCCCGGCACATCTGGCCGCCCTTGCCGGGCTGCAACTCGATGTTGTGCACCATCGTGCCGGTAGGGATATTCCTGAGCGGCATCGCGTTGCCCACGCGTATCTCCGCGTCCGGACCGGACACCAGGGCATCGCCGACCTTCACCCCGCCTGGGGCAAGGATGTAACGCCGAGCTCCGTCCGCGTACAGCAACAGCGCGATGCGCGCGGAGCGGTTCGGGTCGTACTCGATGGACTCCACCTTGCACGGGACGCCCGGCTTGTTGCGCTTGAAGTCGACGTCGCGCCAGGCGCGCTTGGCGCCGCCTCCGCGGTGCCGGACCGTCATCTTGCCGCGGACGTTCCTGCCCCCGCTCTTGTGGAGGCCTTTCGTCAGCGGTTTGTGCGGCGACCGCCGCGTCACCTCCGAGAAATCGGGGCGCACCGCGGCGCGAACGCCGGGGCTCGTGGGGTTCAATCGCTTCAGCGGCATCGCTACGCTCCCTCGAACAGCTGGATCGTGTCGCCAGGAGCGACGGTAACGACCGCCTTTTTCGTCGCCGGAGTCCGGAGCCAGCGCCCGTTGCGCAGACGCCGGTTTTCTCCCGCTGTATGCACCATGTTCACGTTGGTAACCTTGACCTCGAAGGCCCGTTGCACCGCCTCGCGTACCTGTATCTTGTTCGCGGACGGCATCACCTCGAAGACGTACTTGTTCTGCTCCTGCAGCAATGTCGACTTCTCCGTGATCAGCGGACGCTTCAATACCTGGAAGATATGCATCAGGCCGCCGCCTCCTGCGTTCGCACCCGGCGGGTGTCCGACCACATCTCGTCCGTGCGCCGGACCGCGTCCGGGCTTATGAGCACTGCATCGTAGCGAAGCAGGTCCAGCACGTTCACGAGGTCGGCGCGGATGGCCTTCACGCGGGGGATGTTCCGCGCCGCGACTCCGGTCTGCGATTCCGCTCCCAGCACCACGAGCGCTGAGCCCTTCACCTCGAAGGCAGAAAGCACTCCTGCCATCGCCTTCGTCTTCTGTTCTATCGAGTCCAGCCCCTCCACCACGAACAGCCGCTCCGCCGCCACCTTGCCCGACAGCGCCGTCCGGATCGCCTGCCGGCGCATCTGCTTCGGCATCCGCTGCCGGTGCGAGCGCGGGGTCGGTCCGAAGGCCACTCCACCTCCGCGATGGTGCGGGGACTTCCAGGAACCCTGCCGGGCGCGGCCCGTGCCCTTCTGGGAGAAAGGCTTGCGGCCAGTGCCGTTCACCTGCCCGCGCGTCAGCGTGCTGCTGGAGCCGCGGCGCTGGTTCGAGCGGTGGTACACCAGCGCCTGGTGCAGCAATTCGTGGTTCTCTGGAGCGCCGAATACCACGTCGCTGACTTCCAGCGTGTCCGTGCCGTTCGCACTCAGGTCATACAGAGGAAGTTGCATCAGGAACGTTCCTCCTCTTTGTCGGACTGTTCGGATTCCTCGCCCTCACCCTCATCGGTGCCGACCTCGTCGCCAGAGTCCTCTTCGGCCTCTGCCGCAGGCTCATCAGAAGATGCTTCCTCAGCCTCTGCTGCTGGCTCCTCGACTTCTGCGACAGGCTCTTCCTGCGACGCCTCCGCCGCGGGTTCCTCCGCAGGAGCCTCTTCGGCCTCCGACTCAGGTTCGTCAGCGGAGGTCTCTTCTGCCTCGATTGCAGCTTCTTCTGGGGCAGCCTCTTCGGTTTGCTCTTCCTCTGTGGCGGCCTCTTCGACTTCTGCAGCCGGTGCCTCCGCCGCGGGTTCTTCAACCGCCGCAGTCGCCTCCTCCTGTACGGGCTCGGCGACCTCCGCTACCGCCTCCTCGGCCACTTCTTCCTCGACCTCGACAACCGGCTCCTCGGGGACGATGCGCTCTGCTATGGGCATGCCGTGTGCGTAGCGCACCATCACTGTGGTGTTGCGCGCGCCCGGAACGGCGCCCCGCACGAACAGCAGGTTGCGCTCGGCGTCCACCTCGACCACCTTGAGCTTGCGGACAGTCTTGCGCTTGTTCCCCATGTGCCCGGGCATCTTCTTGCCCTTCAGCACGCGGCCCGGGTATGTCCCCGCGCCGATGGAGCCAACTGCCCGACCGCGGTCGCCCTGACCGTGGGTCTTCTGTCCGCCGCCGAAGCCGTGACGCCGCATGGCGCCCTGGAAACCGCGGCCCTTCGTCGTCGATACCACGTCGACGATGTCGTCGGCCTGGAACTGATTGACCCGTAGCTCCTGGCCAACCTTGTAGGAGGAGACGTCGTCCGCACCGAACTCGCGCAGGTGCCGAACCCGTGCGCCCGACGATGCGAGGTGTCCCGCTGCGGGTTTGCTCAACTGCTTCACCGAGCCGTAACCGATCTGGACGGCTTCGTATCCGTCGCGGTCCCCGGTTCGGACCTGCGTTACAACGCAAGGCCCCACTTCGAGCACGGTGACGGGAATGACCCGCGCCTCTGATGCAAAGAGGTGCGTCATCCCTATCTTCTTGCCTATCAGTCCTTCGATCATCGTTCCGCTACAACTTGATTGAGATGTCCACGCCGGCAGGCATCTGCAGGCGGGTCAGTGCGTCTATCGTCTTGGAGTTGGGGTCCAGGATGTCCACGAGCCGCTTGTGCGTCCGCAGTTCGAAGTGCTCGCGCGAGTCTTTGTCGATGTGCGGCGAGCGGATAACGCAGAACCGTTTGATCCGCGTTGGCAGGGGAACCGGTCCGGACACTGCCGCGCCCGTTCGCTCCGCCGCCTCCACAATCTGGCCGGACGACTGGTCGACCAGCTTGTGGTCGAACGCCCGCAGGATGATGCGGACCTTCTGTCCCGGCCCTGCTGGTTGGGCGCCTCGTACTCGTGCTGTCTGTTCAACCACGCTGCACTCTCCTACGCGCTCCGGGCCACGGCCTGCACGGTGGAGTCCGGCGCCTTCTCGTAACGCCCGAACTCCATCGAGTAATTCGCCCTGCCTTGCGTCACCGACCGCAGGTCCGTCGCATAACCGAACATCTCCACCAGCGGAGCGTCAGCCTCGAGCACCTGCGTGTCGCCCTGTCCTTCCATCGACTTGATCCTGCCTCTGCGGCTGTTCAGGTCTGCAAGCACCTCGCCCAGGTACTCACCCGGTGTGATGACCTGCAGTTCCATCACTGGCTCCAGCAACACGGGCGCCGCCTTGGACATCGCGTCCTTCATGGCCATGGACGCCGCGATCTTGAACGCCATCTCGGACGAGTCCACCGCGTGGAAGGAGCCATCCACAACGGCCACCTTCACGTCCATCACCGGGTAACCCGCGATGACGCCTGTGTGCAGCGCCTCCTCGGCGCCCTTGTTCACCGCCGGGATGTACTCCCGCGGGATCGCGCCTCCCACGATCCGGTTCTCGAAACGGTAGCCGGAACCGGGCTCGCCGGGCTCGATCTCCAGCACGCAGTCGCCGAACTGTCCGCGGCCGCCCGTCTGGCGGACGAAACGCCCCTGCGCTTTCGCCAGGCGCGTGATCGCCTCGCGGTACGCCACCTGCGGACGCCCGATCGCAGCGTTCACGTGGAACTCACGCTTCAGGCGGTCGACCAGTATCTCCAGGTGCAACTCGCCCATGCCGGACATCACCGTCTGGCCGGTCTCCTTGTCGTAACGGACACGGAACGTCGGGTCCTCTTCTGACAGCTTGATGAGCGAGTCCGTCAGTTTGTCCTGCTCGGCTCGCGTAGCTGGTTCGATGGCAACTGATATCACCGGCTCGGCGAAGCGGATCGACTCCAGCCTGACGGGCTGTTTCTCGTCGCATATCGTCTCGCCCGTGAACGTGTTCTTCAGACCCACCGCCGCGCCGATCTCGCCGACGGAGATGCCCTCCGCCTCTTCACGGTGGTTCGCATGCATGAACATGATGCGCCCCATCCGCTCGCGCACTCCCTTGATGGAGTTGTAGACGCTTGCGCCGGCCTTCATGGAACCGGAGTACACCCGGAAGTAGACGAGCCGCCCCACGTAGGGGTCGGACACAACCTTGAACGCCAGCGCCGCGAACGGTTCGGAGGCATCCGCCTTGCGCTCGACCTCGTCCTCGCTGTTGAGTGCCTTCCCGACCACCGCCGGAACGTCCAGCGGCGACGGCAGGTAGTCGAGCACTGCGTCCAGCACCAGCTGCACGCCCAGGCTCTGCAACGCCGAGCCGCAAACGACCGGCACCGCATGATTGGCTATCGTCGCCCGGCGGAGAGCAGCCTTGATTTCCTCAGGGGAGGGCGTCTCGCCGGAGAGGAACTGTTCGAGCACGTGCTCGTCGTTCTCCGCGACCCGCTCGATCATCTCCTCGCGGACCTGGGCAGCTTGCTCCCGCAACTCGGGCGGGATCTCGCCCTCGCGTAGCTCGCCGGACGCGCCGCCGCGCTCGAAGAACCACGCCTTCTCTTCCACGAGGTCGATGACGCCGTGGAACTGGTCCTCGGCGCCGATCGGGTACTGCACAGGAACCGGCACCGCTTTGAGCCGGTGCCGGATAGAGTCCATCGTCTTCTCGAAGTCGGCGCCGATGCGGTCCATCTTGTTGACGAAGCAGATGCGCGGCACTCCGTATCGGTCGGCTTGACGCCAGACCGTCTCGGACTGCGGCTGCACGCCCGCGACCGCGTCGAACACAACAACGCCTCCGTCGAGTACACGGAGGCTTCGCTCCACTTCCGCCGTAAAGTCCACGTGACCCGGCGTGTCGATGATATTGATCTGATGGCCCTTCCACTCGGCACGCGTTGCGGCAGATGTGATCGTGATGCCGCGCTCACGCTCCTGGGCCATCCAGTCCATCACCGCCGTGCCTTCGTGCACCTCACCTAGCTTGTAGGTTCGGCCCGTGAAGAACAGCACCCGCTCGGTCACCGTCGTCTTGCCGGCGTCGATGTGGGCGATGAATCCGATGTTTCGGACTTTCTGAAGGTCAACAGTCATCTATGAGTTCCTACCAGCGGTAATGGACGAACGCCCGGTTCGCCTCGGCCATTCTGTGCATCTCTTCGCGGCGGCGGGCTGCTGCGCCCTGTCCCCGCGACGCGTCGATAATCTCGGCGGCGAGCCGCGAACGCATCGGCTGCCCCGCACGTGCACGCGCGAAGCGTATGAGCCAGCGCATCGCCAGGGCGTTACGGCGCCGTTCCGGCACCTCAACGGGCACCTGGTACGTCGCGCCGCCCACACGCCGGGGCTTCACCTCGACGCTCGGTGTGACGTTCCGCAGCGCCGTCTGGAAGACCTCCATCGCGTCGCGGTTCGTCTCCTGCGCCACCTGGTCGAGCGCCTTGTAGACGTTGCGCTGCGCAACCGTCTTCTTGCCGTTCAGCATGACCCGGTTGATGAAGCTGGCCAGCGTCACGCTCCCGTAGCGGGGGTCCGCCACCGGCACGCGGCGCTCAGCACGTCGTCGACGAGACATCTATTCGCTTTCCTCCCCTGCCCCTTGGGGCACCTGCGCCGGAGCGCAAACAACCCAGGACGCCGAGCCCGCAGATCGCGCCAGCGAACCGCGTCCTAGCCAATTACGGATTGGAGAACGGGACCCTCCAGTGAACTACTGGCGCTTGGTCCCGTACTTGCTCCGCCCCTGCTTCCGGCCGTTGACTCCCGTAGCGTCGAGCGCCCCACGGATGATGTGGTAGCGAACGCCCGGCAGGTCCTTCACACGGCCTCCGCGGATCAGGACGACGGAGTGCTCCTGCAGCGTGTGGCCCTCTCCCGGAATGTAGGCCGTGACCTCCATCCCGTTCGTCATGCGGACCCGGGCCACCTTCCGCAGAGCGGAGTTCGGCTTCTTCGGCGTAACCGTCCGCACCTGGACGCAGACTCCCAGCTTCTGAGGGCTTCCGTCTCCACGATACACACGGTTGCGCAGGCTGTTCCGCACGAAACGGAGCGCAGGCGCCTTGGTCTTCTTCACCACGCGCTTGCGTCCATGACGCACCAACTGATTAACGGTAGGCACTTGTGCGGTTCTCCCTGCGCTTTTCGTAAGCCTTGTAGCCGAATCCGTACCCATAAGGACACGAACATGGGGATGCTACCGCAAGGTCACCTCTGTGTCAACCGCGTACACCCTCATCGCCAAGCTGGGCGCAGCCGTCCACCGGCGCACGTATAATCCCCGCGACATGACCGACCTCAAGATCTACACCAAGTACGGCGACGAAGGCGAGACCGGCCTCCTCTACGGCGGACGCATCTCCAAGAGCGACCTCCGCACCGAAGCCTACGGCACCACCGACGAGGCCGTCTCCGCCCTCGGCCTCGCTCGCGCGCTCACCGACGACTCCGATGTGCAGCGCATCGTCAAACGCCTCCAGCGTGAACTCTTCACCGTCGGAGCGGAGCTCGCCACCGACCGCGCCGAGTACGCCAACCTCCAACGCCACTTCAGCGTCGTCACCCCGGACATGACCGCCGCGCTCGAGAACGACATCGACACCCTCGGCGCGCAGGTGGAACTCCCGCGCAGCTTCATCATCCCCGGCGCGACCCAGGCCTCCTCCGCGCTAGACCTCGCGCGCTCCATCTTGCGCAGGGCGGAACGCCGCGCCGTTCAGATGAACCTCGAAGGCATGATCGAGAACCTGGAACTCATCCGCTACCTCAACCGCGCTTCGGACCTCATCTTCATGCTCGCCCGCTACCAGGACCGCGCCCTGCCGTTCGAACGGCTCACGGGCGACGACTCCTGCTGATTCGCAACCAGGGAGGGAAGCCATGGCCGGAGAACCCATCAACCTCTACGAGCTCGAAGCAATCTGCGAGGGAACGCTCCCCCAGAACGAGTGGGACTACGTCGCAGGCGGCGCAACCGACGAGATTACCCTCGAACGCACGCGCTCAGTCTTCGACCACATCGCCCTCCGCCCCCGCATGCTAGCGGGCATACCCGACGCCGACCTCTCCGTCTCCGTGCTCGGCGAGCGCATCGGGCTCCCGTTCATGCTCTCCCCGTGCGGCAGCCACAAGCGCGCCCACGAGGACGGCGAACTCGCCTCCGCCCGGGCCGCCGCAGCAGCCGGGACCATCCTCGCCGTCAGCGCCAACTGCTCCTACGCTCCTGACGAGATAGCCCGCGCTGCCGACGGCCGCAAGTGGTACCAGACCTACTTCTACCGCGACCGCGAACAGACCGTCGACCGCGTCCACATGGCCGAGGAGAACGGCTACGACGCTATCTGCGTAACGCTGGACGCCGTCTGGCCGCCCAAGCGCGAGCGCAACATCCGAAACTCCTACCAGCGGATGCCTTCCGCCGGAGACGCGCCCGGACTGGCCCCGCCCAAGGACCTCACCAAGTTCAACTCCGGCATCAGTTCCCGCAGCCGTGTCGACCCCGGTGCCTCCTGGGACGACGTCGCCTGGCTCCGCTCCATCACGAACCTGCCCATCGTCTTCAAGGGCATCATCACCCGTGAGGACGCCGCCCTCTGCTCCGAGCACGGCGTCGACGCCCTCATCGTCTCCAACCACGGCGGACGCAACCTCGACACCACCATCCCCACCATCGAGGCCCTCCCTGAGGTCGCCGACGCCGCAGGCGACGTGGAGGTCTACCTGGACGGAGGCATCCGCCGAGGCACGGACGTCGTGAAGGCCATCGCCCTCGGCGCGAAGGCCGTCATGCTCGGCAGGCCGATGTTCTGGGGACTCGCCTACGCCGGCGACCAGGGCGTCGTCCACATGCTCGACATCCTCCGCGACGAGGTCGAGACCACCATGATGATGTGCGGCAAAGCCCGCATCGAAGACATCGGCCGCGACCTCATCACCCGCCTCCCCGAGCTCCGCTGACCCGCCCGCACAAATCACACCCGCATAACTCAGACCCGCTCGTGGCTTGTCGAACCAGGGGGGAGCCTGCGGGATGAGGGAGTGCAGAGGGCGTAGCCCTCTGCCGGGGGCGTGGGGGTGTCCCCCACAAGCGTTCGGGCGGGTGGGTGGGAAAAACCGCGCTGCGCTGAAGGCAGTTACGCAAAGGTCTCTACCCGGAAGATGGCTGGCGTGCGCGGGTACGGTGCTGAAGTGTTGAGGTGCGTCCCGGCGTAGGAATATCGCTTGTGCGTGCCCCTACGGGGAGTGCAGAGGGCCACGCCCTCTGCCTCGGGCGTAGGCCGCGGCGTGGGGGTGTCCCCCACAACGTCACGGGCGGGTGGGTGGGAAGAATTACGCCCGCAAGCGCGGACTCACACCAACAACGCCTCGAACCGCGACGGCAACTCCACCTGCCCCTCCGCGATCTCCTGCAGACGCTCGTCCGACAGCGGGAAGCCGAACTCCTCGTTCCGCATCCGCATCCGCTGTATGGAGATCTCCGTCACCATCTCCTTCGCCAGCTCCCAGTCCTCCTCCGTCCGCGCCACTGCATTCAGGTCGTCCGCCCCATGCGCTGCGTGGTCGACCTCGTCGCCGTACACGTTGGCGCACGCCGCCGCGATGCGGTCGCTGAGTTCGTCGCCCCCTATCTGCATCCCTTCGTAGAAGATCGACGCTCCGCCGCCCTCGCAGAACGACGACGCGAACCGCCCCAGCTCGCCATGACGCTCATTGCAACGCTTCCGAACCGCGCGCAGCTCCCGCTCGTGCTCGATGTCGTACGTCGCCAGCTCCTCGGTCGTCAGCTGCCCGCCCGTGATGTAGTCGATCACGTCCGCGAAGACGACGTAGTGCCGGAACTCCTCTTCGAGGAACTGGATGTTGTAGAGGAAGTCGGCCCTCCCGACCCCCTTCTCCAGGGAAGGGTAGTTCCGAGCCAGTTGCTCGATGTTCCGCAGGATGATGCCGTCGTCGCGAGGCTGCAGCTCCTTGTACGCCTGCACGCGCAGCCAGCGAAGGTGCTCCTCCGGAGCCCGCGGCTGCGAGAAGAACGTCCGCGCTATCTCGGCCTCACCCGCCCAGAACCGCGACGCATACCGCGTCAACTCGTTACGACGCTCCCGTGCCTGCTGCTCGTCCATCGCGTGCCTCCTCTTGCTGGAACGGCGGGATTATAGGACAGCGGCGCGATGGCGACCTCCTCCGCTACAATGCTCCGCGCCCCATACCGGAACAGGAGGAACGCGCGTGCTGCCCGAAGTCAAAGCCAACTACGGCAAGCTGAGAAATCTCATCAACGGCGAATGGGTCGAGCCCGACGCGAGCGGCTGGCTCGACGTTGAGAACCCCGCGACCACCGGCGTCATCGCCCAGGTCCCGCTCTCCACCCCCAGCGAAGTGAACGACGCTGTCGCCGCGGCGAAGCAGGCGTTTCTTACATGGCGTGAGACTCCGCCTGTGCTCCGCGCCCGCAGCCTCTTCACGCTCAAGGGGCTGATGGAGCAACACTTCGAGGACTTCGCGCGCACCATCGTCCAGGAACACGGCAAGACCATCGAGGACGCGCGCGGCGAGACGCGCCGCGCCATCGAGAACGTGGAGGTCGCCGCCGGCATCCCCACGCTCATGCAGGGCTTCGGGCTGGAGAACGTCGCGAGCGGCATCGACGCCGAGGCTATACGCCAGCCGCTTGGCGTCTTTGGCGTCATCGGCCCGTTCAACTTCCCGCTCATGGTGCCCAACTGGTTCATCCCCTACGCCATCGCCACCGGCAACACGGTAGTCGTCAAGCCGTCGGAACAGACCCCACTCTCCGTCACCCGCATGGCGGAGCTGATCATCGAGGCCGGCATCCCGCCCGGCGTGTTCAACGTCGTCCACGGCGCGAAGGACGCCGTCGACGCGATGCTGGAGCACCCGGACGTGCGTGGCATCTCGTTCGTCGGCTCCTCTCCCGTGGCCCGCTACGTCTACGCGAAGGCATCCGCCGAGGGCAAGCGCGTGCAGTGCGGCGGCGGCGCAAAGAACTTCCTCGTCGCCATGCCCGACGCCCACCTCGACTCCGCCATCGACAACATGATGGGCTCCATCTTCGGCGCGGCGGGACAGCGATGCCTCGCCGGCTCGGTCGTCGTCACCGTCGGTAACGCCTACGAGGGCGTGCGCGACCGCCTCGCCGAGGCCGCGCGCAACCTCAAGCTCGGCTACGGGCTGGACGAGACCGTCGGCATGGGCCCGGTCATCTCCCAGCGTTCGCTGGACCGGGTGCTCGGCTACGTCGACAAGGGCGTCGAGGAGGGCGCTAACCTCATCGTGGACAGGCGCTCCGCCCGGCAGGACGAGGAGCTCGCGGGCTACTTCGCCGGGCCGTGCGTGTTCGACGGTGTCGAGCCGCAGATGGCCATAGCGCGGGAGGAGATATTCGGCCCCGTCGCCGGCATCATGCGCGCGGACTCCCTGGACGAGGCGATTGGCCACATCGAGGCCCTCCCGTTTGGCAACGCCGCCAGCATCTTCACGGCCAGCGGCAGCGCCGCGCGCCAGTTCAGGCACAAAGTCACTGCGGGCAACATCGGCGTCAACGTCGGCGTCGCCGCTCCCATGGCCTTCTTCCCCTTCGGCGGCATGAAGGACTCGTTCTTCGGCACGCTCCACGCCCAGGGCCGCGAGGTCGTCGACTTCTTCACCGACCGCAAGGTCGTCATGAGCAGGTGGTTCTAGTCATGCGCGCCGCGGTCTTCTCCCAGCCCAACCAGCCCATGACCGTCGAGGAACTGGTCATGCCGGAACCGCACGAGCACGAGGTGCGCGTGAAGGTCGCAGCCTGCGGCGTCTGCCACACCGACCTTCACGTCCTCAAGGGCGAGGTTGCCTTCCCCACCCCCGGCGTGCTCGGCCACGAGGTCTCCGGGATAGTCGACGCCATCGGCCAAGGAGTGACAAATGTCACCCCCGGCGACCGCGTCGTCTGCTCGTTCATCATGCCTTGCGGCAACTGCAGCTACTGCGTCCGCGGACGCGAGGACCTCTGCGAGACGTTCTTCGCCTACAACCGCCTCAAGGGCCAGCTCTACGACGGCTCGACGCGCCTGCACCGGCCCAACGGCGACCCCATCGCCATGTACAGCATGGGTGGCCTCGCCGAGTACGCCGTAACCCCCGACACTTCCGTCTTCCCGCTGCCCGAGAGCGTGCCGCTCACCGACGCCGCCATCGTCGGCTGCTCCATCTTCACCGCCTACGGCGCGGTGCGGAACCAGGCCGACGTCCACCCCGGCCAGAGCGTCGCCGTCTTCGCCGTCGGCGGCGTCGGCACCCAGGTCCTCCAGATGGCCCGAGCCTTCGGTGCATCACAGGTCATCGCCGTCGACATACGCGGCGACAAGCTGGAGAAAGCGCTGGAGATGGGCGCAACGCACACCGTCAACGGCTCGACCGAGGACGCCCCAGCCCGCGTCCGCGAACTGTCGAACGGGCGCGGCGTCGACGTCGCCATCGAGGCGCTCGGCTCGCCCATCACCGTGCGGCAGGCATTCGAGTCCGTCCGCGACGGAGGCAAGGTCGTCCTCATCGGTATCGCTGCGGCAGGCGTCGAGGTCCCGCTGGAGATCACGCGCTTCGTTCGGCGCGGCATCACCGTCTCCGGCTCCTACGGCGCAAAGGCCCGCAGCGACATGCCCGAGATCGTCGAGCTCGTCCGCCGCGGCGCCGTCGACACCACCGCCCCCATCACCCGCCGCTACACCCTCGACGAAGTAAACGACGCCTACAACGCCCTCGCCAGCGGCGACATCGTCGGTCGCGCCATCATCGAGATGGGCTAGCACCACCCGTCATTCCCGTGAAACGGGAGTCCAGAGTGACCGCCAGATCACACGTGCGCGTAGGCGCACACGGCCACGCGGCGGGGCTAAGTGGGGCGGGGTGCCCGGTCCCTTCCCCCTTGACGGGGGAAGGTTAGGAAGGGGGTGCCTCGGCGGGAAGTGGAGGGGTAGCCTTCCTCCCCTCACCACCGCGACGGCGCAGCCCTCTCTGCGTGTCGCAGATTAGCCCGGTGTCACCCTCGGTGTCAATCGCCAAGGTCATTAGGCCAGTCGTCGCCACAGTCATTAGGCCACCCTGAGCACGGCTGACTAGGACTTGTATCAGGTCGCGGTTGGCGGGTCAAACACCCCCTTCGGCGCCGAGATGGCACGGTGCGGCGAGAGCCGTTCGCGGTAGCTCTGGCCTTCGATGACGATCTGGTAGCTGGCGTTGGCGAGGCGGTCGAGGGCGCTGTTGCCGAGGATGGGGTCCTCGAAGAGGCTGAGCCATTCCTCGACGGCGCGGTTGGAGGTGATGATGAAGCTGGAGACGCGGTGTCTGCTGATGATCAACTGGTAGAGGTCGGCGGACTGCTGCGCGGTGAGGCGGTGGAGCCCGAGGTCGTCGAGGATGAGCAGGTCGGGGGAGAGGAAGGAGCGGAATGCCCGGTCGAGGGAGTTGTCGACCCTTGCCTGGGTCATGGTGCGGAAGAAGTCGTCGGCGTGGATGAAGCGCACGGTGTAGCCGGAGCGGATGGCGGCATAGCCGAGGGCCTGTGCGAGGAAGCTCTTGCCGACGCCAGCAGGGCCGAGCAGCAGGACGTGCTCGTGCTTGATGAGGAACTCCAGGGAGAACACGGCGTCCAGCAGACGGCGGTCCAGAGTGACGGACGCTGTCCAGTCGAAGTCTTCGAGCCTGCAGGTCTCCTCGAAGCCGGCGCTGCGGAGCCGGAGGTCGATGCGCCGGTGCTCGCGGCGGTTGACCTCGTCAGCGAGGATGATCTCGAGGAACGATGCGTAGTCGAGCTGCTCCCTGCGGGCGAGGGCGATGCGTTCAGGCAGGGTGTCCAGCATCGCGCTGAGCTTGAGCCGCTTGAGCAGCGGAGAGAGTTCGGCATTGCGGGTCATGATTGACCTCCCGTTGTTGAGTGATTGCTGAAGGCGAAGACGCTGCCGGGGCGGGTGAAGCGCCCCGGAGGCAACGGCTGTGGGTGCTCCTGCACCTCGGCCTGCTCCAGGGCCTCCACCAGGATGCGCTCGACGCGGCGCACGTCGATGAGGTCGACGGCCAGGGCCTTGCGGCAGGCGTCGTCGAGGCGCTGGGACGTGTAGCGCTGGCCGAGGCGCAGCAGCTTGTGGCCCTGGCGTATCTTCGCCCACGGCCATGGGCCGTCGAAGAGACGCTCGGCGAGTTCAGCCACTGCGGAACCGTGCTCGGCCGCGCCGCGTTTGATCCAGTCCGGAGCTCGGAGCGTGTAGGGAGTCAGTTCGGCGGGATAGTCGGCGTGGTCGGTGGCACGACCACCGCGGGGCTGCCGCGGATGGACCTTGATCAGCCTGCCCCGGTGATAGATACGCACCAGCTTGGCGCCCAGCCCTATCTCCACCTGCTGGCCCGGGGGGCAGAGGGTCGTCGGCACCGAATAGAGGGCATACTGGCAGGACACGTGGTGGTCGGGATGCACCTTGGCTGTGCGCCAATCGGTAATCTCGTAGGGCACACCGTCCCACGCGAGCAGGGCATCGCGCTCCTCCGCCTTGAAGACCGCCAGCGGCTGCCGTCGGGTGGTGCCGTGCACCCGATGTCCGGCGACGTCACGACACCAGCGCGCAGCCTCATCCCGCACGTGGGTCAGGTCCCTGAAACTGCCGCCCTTGAAGAACCGCTCCCGCACGTATTGGACCCCGCGTTCCACTCGGGGCTTGTCCTTGGGGTGGCGCACTCGCGCCGGGTCGCAGATGAAACCCCGGTGCTGGGCATACTCCAGGAATCCGCGCGTCAGCCGGGGATTGAGCGCGTCGGCACCCGCCACCGCGGCAGGAAAGTTGTCGATGACCAGGTAGCGGGGAACGCCGTCGAAGAAGGCCCACGCCGCTTCCAGCCCCGCGATCACGTCCTCCAGCTTCTGACCGTAGGTCGGCCAGACGAAGCTGTGCCGAGAGTGGGACAGCACCACGATCAGCGCCCACACCGTCCGGTTGCGGCCGGTCTCCGGATCGGGCAGCCGTCCCAACCGTCCGAAGTCCAGTTCTGCCACTTCTCCCGGCGCGGTGGACTCCATGCGAACGGTCGCCCGACTGCGTCGCTGCCAGTTGCGCCGTTGGATGAAGCGCCTCAGCGTCGTGTAGGAGACTCGGCAGCCCCGTTCCTCCAGCAACTCGAGGATACGCGTCAGCTGAAGACGGTCCACCGTGAGCCACTGGTATATCTGCTCAGCCCAGGGAACCAGTTGGCCGTCGACCGGTCGCGGCGAACTCCGAGGGCCGGAACGCCCCATCGCCGCCAGACGGCTGAGCTGCTCCTCCGTGGGGGCTGGACCGCTCTCGCATACGCCAGCCTCCAGGGCCGCGTCCACATACTTGCGAACCGTCTCTCGCGACAGCCCGGTCCCCGACGCTATGTGCCGCTGGCTGTTCCCCCTCTGCCACCGCCGGATAACTTCCTCTATGTCCACTCTGGACACCTCCCTGTAAGCCATCACCGCTCCTCGCTATGAAGTGCGGCTATGCTCTCGGATTCGGTGCCCAGGGGTGGCCTAAAGACCTTGGCGAACTGGCCTAAAGACCTTGGCGATTCCTCCGTTTACTGGCCTAATGTTCGTGGCGTTTGACATCGGACGGGAATCAGCCTCTACCGTACCCCTAGTGATCTTAGGTATGCCAAGGCTTGACTCTCCGTCGCATCTATCACGGGGTTACCTGTAATCACTACTTCGGCACTGGAAACGACGGCTCGGAGAATCTCGGTTGGGGATAGCTCCTCCTGGGACACCAACTCAGCATTTAGGTACTCCTGGTTCAGCAGGTCACGCTTCACCCTTCGTGCATCCTGCCTCAAATCTGGCCTGCGCATCCTCCGCAGTTCTGTCGCTTCTTGGACCTCCTCGTCCGAAATGTGGTGGCCTGCGTCAACAGCCGCTGCCATCACTGCGTATTCGAAGATGAGCCGTGCCAATGCCAGATTGCCGAACCCGTAGCGCTCCGCAACAGCTACCGTGTCTACGGCCTGCAAAACCATCTGACCGTTGGTTGGATGGTTGGATGGCTGGTTTGATGGATCTTTCGAATCAAGGAATCCTCTTGCGAGCGCGGTAAAGTCGGCAATCTCCTGACGACGTTCAAGGAATTCGGCTTGGTTTACGGGATACCCCGAGACCACAGCCACGGTGTTAGGAGGCAGCGGCGTCGATGCAGGCGGAGGGGTGTATGGCGCGCTATCGCATCCGAACAGAGTCAACACCATCAATGCCAGCATCACGGCCGTTATCCGCACAGCCATCTCCCCTCTCACCACCGCGATGGCGCAAGCGCCTCCAACGTATCGCGCATCACCCCCGCTTCAGCCCCGTACGGGAACATCAGCACCGGCAGCGTGACGCCCGCGGCGTACGCCGCATCCAGCCGCTCCCTCGCCTGTGCAGGCGAACCCACCGCACTCGTCGAGTCCAGCATCTCGTCGGTGACCGCGGCCGCGGCAGCCGGACGGCCCTCGCGGTTCGGGCGCGCCCACTCCCGGTCGATACGCTCCGCCTCCTCCGTCCATCCGAACCGCTGCAGCATCCGGTTGTAGAACGTCCCCATGCCGCCCGCGTAGAACGCGATGTGCGCGCGCGCCAGGTCCCGCGCAGTCTCCGGCGCGCCCTCCGACGCCGCTGCCAGCACCGCAGGTGCTATCTCGATCGCCGACGCATCACGCCCCGACCGCGCCGCGCCCGCCTCCATCAAGGCCCGCATCTCTGGCAGCGCATCGAACCGCAGGAAGATGGGCAACCAGCCTTCCGCCAACTCGCCGGTCAGCTCGACGTTCCGGGGCCCGATCGACGCCAGCATCACCGGCACCTCAGAACGCGGCGATTCGTCGCGCAGCCGGAACCCGCGCAGACGGAACACCTTCCCGTCGTAGTCGACGCGCTCACCCGACAGCGCGAGGCGCACGATCTCGATGAACTCGCGCGTCCGCTGCAACGGTTGCTCCCACCGCTGCCCGTGCCAGTTCTCGACCACGATGGGCCCGCTCGTGCCGAGTCCCAGCGTGAGCCGCCCGCCCGATATCGTGTCGAGTGACGCCGCGCTCTGCGCCGTCATCGCCGGCGTGCGGCTGAACATCGTCGCGATGTGCGTGCCGATGCCGATGCGCGTCGTCTGTCCCGCGAGCCACGCCAGCGTCGTGAACGAGTCGAACCCCCACGACTCCCCGGCCCACACCGACTCGTACCCCAACTCCTCCGCCCGCCGAACGAGGTCGAGTGTCTCCTGGAGGGTCAGCCCACCCCCGGCAGCCACGTGCAGCCCGATCCGCCGTCGTTTCTCGTTCACCATGCCGCGCATCCTACATGGTCATGCCGGGCGTAGCCGAGGTGCTTGCACGGCGTGTCGTCACGGGCCCGTAGGATGGTCGCCGGCGCAGACCGGTGGCCTCTATGGGCAACTCCCGACAGCGCCTGCCGTCACGGTTAGTGCGCCTGATGCCCTGCCGTTGCCGCTAGCGTTCACCGCGCGGAGTTGGAAGGTATAGGACTGGCAGTTGGTGAGGTCAGTCACCGCGTACGAGACGGTGCTGGGTCCACTGCTGGGGATGTCGATCCAGTCGCTCTCACCTGATTTGTATTGGTATTTGGTGATGCTCCCATCGAAAGGGTCGTCCCAGTTCAACGTCACTGTCGTATCGCCGCTGACAGCCCAGAAGCCGGTCGGGTTGCCTGGTGGGCAGACTGCCGTAGCGGTTGCGCTACTCGATGGGGGGCCCTCTCCGGAGGCAGTGACGCTGCGGATCTCGAAGGTATACCTCCGACAGTTGGTGAGGTTAGGCACCGTGTACGAGACGGTGCTGGGTCCACTGCTGGGGATGTCGGTCCAGCTCCCGAACGCACCCTCTGACTCCTTCTGCCGGTACTGGTACTTGGTGATGGAGTTGTCCTGGGGATTATTCCAGCGCAGCGTTGCCTGGCTATTGCCGCTGACAGCCGTTAGGCCGGTCGGGCCCTTTGGCGGGCAGTCCGTTGTACCGGTTGCGCCGCCTGTTGGAGAGCCCGCACCGGAACCGGTCACTGTGCGGATCTCGAATGTATAGCTCTGGCAGTCGCTGAGGCCGGTCACGGCGTAAGAGACGGTGCTCGACCCGCTGCCCGCGATGTCGGTCCAGTCTCCGAACGCGCCGCTTCCTTCTTTCTGCCGGTACTGGTACTTGGTGATGGAACTATCCTGGGGACTATTCCAGCTCAGCGTTACCTTGCTCTCTCCACCGGCGGCCCTGAGGGTTATCGGCCACGGCGGGCATGCCGTCGACGCTGTCACGGTGCCGGACTCGCTGTGCTGATCGGAAGCGTTCACCGCACGTACCTGGAGCGTGTACGACTTGCAGTCGCCGAGGCCGGTCACGGCGTAAGAGACGGTGCTCGACCCGCTGCCCGCGATGTCGGTCCAGTCTCCGAACGCGCCGCTTCCTTCTTTCTGCCGGTACTGGTACTTGGTGATGGAATTGTCCTGAGGATTGTCTCAGCGTAGCGTTACCTGCCCTCTACGCCCGGTCGCGACGAACCCTGTGAGGCCCTGGGAGCAGGCGGAGGCAGCGCCTGCCGTCGCGGTTACGGCGCCTGATGCCCTGCCGTTGCCGCTAGGGTTCACCGCACGTACCTGGAACGTGTACGACTCACAGTTGGTGAGGTTGGTCACCGTGTACGAGACGGTGCTCGACCCGCTGCCCGCGATGTCGGTCCAGGTCGATCCTCCGTTCAGGGTGTATTGGTACTTTGTGAGGGTGCCATCGTGAGGGTCGTCCCAACGCAACGTCACCTGTCTCTCGCCGCCAACAGCCGTGAGGCTGGTCGGGTTCCCTGGTGGGCAGACCGGCGCAGCAGATGCGCTACCCGATGAGGAGCTCTCTCGAGAGGCCGTGACGCTGCGTATCTCGAAGGTATAGCTCTGGCAGTTGGTGAGCCCGGTCACGACGTGTGAGGCAGTGCCCGCCCCGCTGCCTGTGATGTCGGTCCAACTCCCGAACGTACCTCCCGACACCTTCTGCCGGTACTGGTACTTGGTGATGGAACTATCCTGGGGATCGGTCCAGTTCAGCGTTACCTGGCTATTGCCGCCGGCAGCCGTGAGGCCGGTCGGGCCCTCTGGCAGGCAATCTGTTGTACCGGTTGCCCCGCCAGTTGGAGAGCCCTCGCCGGAAGCGGTGACGGTGCGGATCTCGAACGTATAGCTCTGGCAGTTGGCGAGCCCGGTCACGACGTGTGAGACGATGCTCGCTCCGCTCCCTGCGATGTCGGTCCAGCTCCCGAACACGTCCCCCGACTCCGTTTGCCGGTACTGGTATTTGCTGATGGAACTATCCTGGGGATTATTCCAACTCAGAGTTACCTTGCCCTCTCCACCGGCGACCTTGAGGGTTATTGGCCACGGCGGACATGCCGTCGACGCTGTCACGGTGCGGGACTCGCTATCCTGGCCGGAAGCGTTCACCGCACGTACCTGGAATGTGTACGACTTGCAGTCGCCGAGGCCGGTCACGGCGTGAGAGACAGTGCTCGAACCGCTGCCTGCGATGTCGGTCCAGTTTCCGAACGCACCGCCTTCTTCTTTCTGCCGGTACTGGTGCTTGGTGATGGAGTTGTCCTGTGGATTGACCCAGCGTAGCGTTACTTGCCCCCTGAGCCCGGTCGCGACGAACCCTGTGAGGCTCTGGGAGCAGGCGGAGGCAGCACCTGCCGTCGCGGTTACGGCGCCTGATGCCCTGCCGTTGCCGTTAACGTTCACCGCACGTACTTGGAACGTGTACGACTCACAGTTGGTGATTTTGGTCACCGTGTACGAGACGGTGCTCGCCCCGCTGCCTGCGATGTCGGTCCAATCCCCGAACGTACCTCCCGGCTCCTTCTGGTGGTACTGATATTTGGTGATGGAATTGTCCTGGGGATTGTCCCAGCGCAGCGTTACCTCGCTGTCGCCGCCCACAGCGGCGAGCCCGGTCAACGCGCCAGGGGGGCAGGATGTTGACGCGGTCGCTGAGTCCGATCTGCCTCCCGTCCCGAGAGCGTTCACCGCGGAGATATCGAATCTGTACGTTTGGCATGCAGCCAGACCCGTGACGGCATAGGAGGTCGTGCTTGCTCCGCTGCCGGGGATGCTGGCTGGGGGTCTCCCGTTCTGGGAGTACCGGTATTCGAGGATAGAGCCATCCCCCGGATCGTCCCAGTGCAGCGTCACTTGGCCATCGCCCCCCGTCGCGGCTAGGCCTGTTGGCGCTCCCGGCTGACATTCCTGCGATGTCACCGATGCAGGGTCTGAGGGATCGCTTGGGCCGATGGGGTTCACGGCACGGAGTTGGACACTGTACTCACGGCATCGGGTCACAAACCCCGTCGTGAAGGAAGTCATGCTCGCCCCGCTGTCCGGGATGACGTTCCATTGCACGCCTATCTTCCAGTGGTACTGATACCTGGTGATGGAGTCATCATGGGGGTTGTCCCAGCTCAGCGTTATACGGCCCTGGTTAACGGTCGCGACCAACCCCGTTGGTTTCTGCGGCCTGGACGCTGGGCTCGTATCGGTGGGGGTTGGTGCAGGGACGGGAGCCGTGCTTCGTGCAGGTATAACGGTTGGGGTTGCCGCGGGGGCCCCTTCTGGTGTGGGCCCGGAGGCTGGGGTCGATGCGGTGCTCGGTTCAGGCGTAGCTGGGGTGGAGGCGGGGCCCGGCGCAGGGGATGTTTCAGGCGTTTGCGGGGTGGGGACTGGACTCGGCGTAGGGGATCGTTCGAGTCCGGGTGCGGGAGTGGAAGCCGGACTCGGCGCTGGATCCTGTCCGGTTGTGAGCGTGGTAGTGACGGTCGGCGTTGGGTGGGGCGTCGGATCGAGAGAGGGGACGGCGTCCGGCATCGGCGCAATGGTGGAGCCTGAAGCTTGTGCTTCCGCAGGCGCGGCCGCGGGGACGGTAGCAGTACTCACAGCCGGCGCGATGTCTCGTATAGCGGTCGGTGGAGCAGACTGGCATCCAACCAGCAGTGGTACGAGGAGCAATGCTGCCATCACGAGGCATACCACTGTCCGGCCGATGGCAAACCGAATCATACGTCCATGCCTGGTGCTCCTTGTAGGGTGGGGCTCCTGCCCGGATTCTGAAGCAGATCCGGTCGAGCCACCTGCCTGTCCCGCGCCACACTATCACTTTCAGCGCACGACATGATTCTGGCGCGCCGTCCGAGTAGCCACGTGCTGGCCTCGATGGTTCAGGTTTGACTGAGTGGAGGCATACGCGTGTGACACCCGCCCCTTACCCCATCACCCTCGCGTCCACTACGCTGTTTGGATGACTGCACACCCCGCACCAACCCCGAACGTGGCCCACCGGCTCGCGGCAAGGGCATCCACCGGACCTTCGGCCAACCATTGCACACACCACCATCCCATGCGGAAGTTGAACAGAAGAACGCGGAAGCAGGCCGCGGCCTTGTCGATAAACTGTTCAACTGGGCGAAACCCTCGGCGCTCACTCGTAATTGTCTGCAGAAGGACCGACCGGTTGAACGCGGGCATTGCCTCGACCGCGCCTTGGCGCGCCCACACTCTCCCGGGCAGGAGGGGCGGGGTGCGGCGTGTATGCCCGAAACGATTACACACACCCTCTTGCACGCAGTTCTTGGACAGAAGGACGCGGAAGCAGGCCACGGCCTTGTCGATCAAGGATCCTAGGGCAGGAATCGCCATGCGTTCACTCCTGACACTGGATTCTTGGATTGGACTCTTCAACGGACAGAACTGGGCGCTCCTGACCGGCGTATACTCCGCGCGAACCCCCTTGAGTGAGGCACTGCCATGCGTAACGGCTACCGGATATTCGATGCGGACACGCACTTCCACGCGTCCGCCGAAACCCTCGAACCCTTCCTCGACCCCATCCTCCGCGACATGAAGGACGAGCTCCAGACCCGCGAGTTCCGCACCGGCTGGGCGGGCGAGGAGATGCCGGAGCCCTACACCCACCTCTACCGCCTCGGCCAGGAGCGCGGATGGGGTGAGGCGCCCCCGCGCGTTCTCGGCGAGGCAGGCCCGCGCCCCAACGCCCAGCGCCACTTCCAGAACTTCCAGGGCTTCACCTTCCCCACGCCCGGCGGCTCCGATTGGGACTCCGACATCCGCGTCCGCGACATGGACGAAGAGGGCGTGGACGTCCACCTCATGGTGCCCGGCGCGGCGTCCGGCCACCCCGACCCCGCCGTCGACATGGCGATGCTCCGCAGCGTCCACCGCCAGCTGGACGACATGTGCAGCCGCCACCCCGGACGGCTCACGTCGCTCATCCTCGCCACCGCGCGGGACGTCGAGGGCTCCGTCCTGGAGATCAAGCGCTACGCGGATTCTCCGTGGGCGAAGGGCGTCTGGGTCAGCCTGCCCGTCGACTACCCCGTCGACCACCCGGACCTCCACCCCATCTGGGCCGCCGCCGACGACGCGGGGCTCACCATCACCCACCACAGCTTCGCTACCGGCTACCCCGGCTACCGCGACCTCTGGGACAACCCCTTCGTCGGACGCACAGCCTCCCACCCCTGGGGCGCGATGCGCATGATCTCCGCCTTCATCGGCGCAGGCCTGCTCGACAGGTACCCCAACCTCAACCTCGCCATCCTCGAGTCCGGCTTCGGCTGGCTCCCCTTCTGGATGAAGCGCATGGAAGACCAGGTCCACTACATGGGCTACGTCGCCGACGGCCTGCGCACCATCGAGGAGTACATGACCGGCGGGCGCTTCTTCGCCGGCATCGTCATCCACGAGGGCGAGCAGATGACGCGAATGGTCTCCGATTTCATGGGCGACCACGTCCTGATGTTCGGCTCGGACTACCCCCACGCTGAATCCCGATTCCCCCGGTCGGCGGACATCGTCCTCGGCTGGGACACCCTCGGCGACGACCGCATGCGCAAGCTCATGTGGGAGAACGCCGCCCGCTGCTTCCACCTTGAGTAAGAGCGCCCTCGTGGGCGCCCTTTGAGACCCCTCGGATAGTGCGTGCTACTATGACCGCGCCGCGAGGAACGTAAGAGGTACACATCGAACGGTCATGACTACCGCAGTCCCTGCAGCCGACGTAGTCGTCGTCACCAAACCGAAGCGCGTCGCCGGAGTCATCGTCACCGGCCACGGCTTCCAGCACATGTACGCGGACGGCTTCCTCGTCCTGCTCCCCATCATCCAGGACGTCTTCATGATGGGGCCGGTCGCGCTCGGCATCCTGTCCGCCTCACGGCAGGCGGCGGGTGGCCTCCTCAGCATGGGCGGCGGCTTCTTGGTGGACCTCTTCGCGGGTAACCGGGGCCTCTTCCTCGCCGGAAGCCTGTTCGCGATGGGCTTCGCCTACCTACTGGCAGGCATCGCGCCGAACGCCGCCGTCCTCATCGCCGCCGTCTCTATCGGCTCGGCAGCCGGCTCGTTCTGGCATCCCGTAGGATTGGGCATCCTGTCGTTCACGTTCCCGAAGGACCGTGCCCTGCTCATGTCGCTGCACCGCTCCTCCGGAAGCGTGGGCGAAGTCATAACGCCGTTCATCGTCGCCGCAGCACTCCTCGTCACCACGTGGAGCGGCGTGCTGGTGGGCGGCTTCTTCGTCATCGCCATCGTCTCGGTCACCATCCTGTTCGTGCTGATGCGGCTTGGACTCCCGCGCCGCGAGACCGTGTCCCGGACCGCAGGGGCGCAGTTCAGGAGCATCGGCGGGCTGTTCACCACCCGCGCCCTGCCGGTGCTGCTCATCGTCTCCGGCCTGCGTGGCATGGCCGACCGCGCCGTCGTCTTCTTCCTGCCCATCCTCATCGCGCAGCTCCTCCGCGAGGTCGAGGACGACCCGAGCGACGCGCGCATCGCCGCGGTCGTTGCGCCTTACCTCGCGCTGATGGTCGGCACATCCATCATCGTCTCGCCTCTCATCGGAGCGTTCTCGGACAGGGCTGGGCGCAAGCCGGTGCTGATCGCCGTCCTCTTCTTCTCGACGGTCATCACGGGGATCATGTCCTTCACCGCCGAGCTGGGCGCGGTCTTCCTCGTGCTGGTCGGCCTGCTTGGCATCGTCCGCTTCGCGGGCGCGAACCTCGCGCAGGCCGCGTCGCTGGACGTCGCCGAGGGGCGCCACATCGAGGGCAGCATGATCGGCCTGCTCTGGGGCAACAACGCCTTCTTCGGCGCGCTCTCCCCGCTCTTCCTCGGCTTCATCATCGCCTGGTTCTCGCCGCCGGGCCTGGACGACTACCGCCTCATCTTCCCCTACGCCACCGTGCTTGCGCTGCTCGCGACCATCGCAGCGCTCTTCCTGCCACCCATCGGCAGCCCCCGACGCGCGTCTGCATAGGCGTTCCGTCGCGCCACTCTCTCGTTGACGAGGCTGGCTGGGCGTCCATATCATTGGAAGGCTGCGCACCGGGTCGAGCGGCTGGCTCCCCGGCGTGCCCGGTGGCAACGTAGCTCAGCGGCAGAGCGGGCGCTTCATAAGCGCTAGGTCACAGGTTCGAATCCTGTCGTTGCCACCACGCCTCACACACCTCACTCGTCCTGTGGGCGCACCGATGACACCCCTTCGTCAATCTCCCGCGTCGATGGCGCGCCCGGCCTCCGGTGACCCTGCAGGCTCTCCCGCGCCATCCCGAAGATGAGCAGCGCCGAGAGCACGTGCAGCGGGGCGAAGAACCAGAACGATATCCCCGGCGAGTACGCGCTGGCGATGATCGCTGCCATGGGCGGCGATGTAAGCGCCCCCAACTCGCCGACCCCGCGCCGCAACGCTTGCAGTTGCCCCCGCACGTGCGTCGGCACAACGTCGTACGTGTAGATCGTCATCGCCCCCATTGCCAGCCCGTTCGCCAGCCCAACGAAGAACATCACAACAAAGAGTTGCGGGATGTTCGTCGCCAGGGGAAAGGTAATGAACGCGATAGTGGAGAACACGGCGGCAGGCCCGGCGGCCCATTTCCGTCCCAGCTTGTCCGAGATTATTCCCGTCGGCGCGATCATCAGGAACGTCGTCACTCCCGCCACAGTGAACAGCAGGCCCGTCAGCGACGCGGAGTACCCGAGTTCGCTTTGCACGAAGAGCGGCAACATCGTGTTCGTAACCTGCCCGCGGATCATCTGAGCAAAGGTGGCGAAGAACAAGACCATGTAGGTAGCGCGGAAGTAGGGGTGTATCTGTCCAAAGGCACGCAGATCGAACAGCGGCGCCGAGGAGCGTTGTGTCTTGGGACGGGATACCTCCCGGTGCAGCAGAGATATGGCCAGCACGACTGCCGACATGCCTGCGTAGACGAAGAAGAGCCCTCGCACGCCCATCAGGTCCGTGAGCACTCCTCCGATAGCCGGGCCGAACGCCATCCCCGTGCTGCCGATGCCCATGAGTGCGCTCATCTGCCGCCCCCGCTGGCTCCGCTGCACCATGTCGACCGCAGCAACCTCGCGGCCGAACATCCACGAGCTCATGCCGATGCCCCAGAAGAACTGCGTGACGATGATGACGGTGAAACTCGGCGCGAGGGCCGCAGTCAGGGTGCTGGCCGTCGCAAGCGCGGCTCCGCCTATCATCAGCGGCCTCACGCCGAACCGGTCGACAATCGCGCCCGTGGGCAGCATGGAGATCGTGCGTCCGATGAGCTGGCTCGTTATCACCTGCACCGCGAGCGCTTCCGAGACGTTGAACGTCCGGGCTATCGCGGGAAGCGCGGGGATAATCATGCCTTGCCCCATGCTCATCAGCATGGACGGCAGGTAGATGAAGAGCGCCGCCTTCAGTAGCGGCGGCCTGTCGGAGCGCACGAAAGAGGCCTCCGTTCCAGCAGGGAGTCATGCGGCGGAGCGCCGCATCCGCATGGTAGCAGCCTACCGGGAGGGAACGCTCTCCACAGCAGGCGGCGGAGCGCCGGGCGCGCGCTTGGAGGGCAGCCCCTCCCGTGCGAAGAAGACCAGCGCCAGTCCCGCGCAGGTAAGCAACGGAGCGAACACCCAGAAGCTCGTCGACGGGCTGGACACACTCGCGACTGCTCCCGCGACAAGCGGCCCCGTTATCGCCCCCATTTCGCCGAACGACCGGCGCAGCGCCTGCAGCTGGCCGCGCAGGTGCACCGGCACGATATCGAACGTGTAGGTGGTCATGGAGCCCATCGCCATGCCGCTGGCGAACCCCATGAACACCAGCACCGCCCCCAGCGTGAACAGGTTGTCCGCGAAGGGCATCACGATGAACGTGATCCCTGCAACGAGCGCCGAGGGCGCGGCAACCCACTTCCGGCCCAGTTTGTCCGAGACGAACCCCGCGGGCAGGATGATTGCGAATGTCGCAATGGCGTGCACAGTGAACAGGAGCCCGGTGTCGACAGCGGAGTAGGCCAGCTCGTTCTCCACGTACAGCGGCAGCATCGTGTGCGTAACCTGCGTCCGCGTGAGCACGCCGAATGTGGAGATGAAGAGGATGAAATAGGTGAGCCGGAAATAGGGGTGAATCTGCTTGAAGGCAGTGAAGTCGAACATGGAGCGGTTGCTCTTCGGCCGCTCGATACGAAAGCTCTTGTGGATGACTGCCAGGACGAATATCACCGCGCTGATGCCTGCGAAGATCAGGAAGAGCCCCCGCACGCCGACAGGCTCGACGAGGAATCCGCCTATCGCCGGGCCGAGCGCCATTCCCGCGCCGCTGATGCCCATCAGCGTGCTCAACGCCCGGCCCCGCTGCTCCGCCCGCACCATCTCAGCCGCCGCGATCTCCCGGCCAAACATCCACATGTTCTGGCCGAATCCCCACACGATCTGCGTACCCAGGAGCAGCACGAAGTTCTCAGTGGCAGCCGCGCCAAGCAGGCAGACTGCGGAGACGAACGCCCCAATCATCATGGGCGGCTTCGCGCCCCACCGGTCGACGATTGCCCCCGTGGGGATGAAGGCAATGAACTTGCCCACCTGCTGAATGGTGACGACCTGCACCGCGAGCGCGGGAGCAACCGCGTACGTCTCCGCCAGGGCAGGCAACGCAGGGATGAGCATCCCCTGGCCAACCATCATCAGCAGAGATGGGATGTAGATGTGGAGCGCGCCGCTCCAGAATCTCCGGGACGTGAGCAAGGGAACCACCGAGAGGCGTGATGGGGCTCCTCAGGCTATCACGCCTACAGCAACGCACGCTGTAGACTATCGCTCAGGGGCGAATAGCTCAGCGGTTAGAGCGCCTGTCTTACACACAGGAGGTCGCAGGTTCGATTCCTGCTTCGCCCACCAGACTCCTCGGGCCCCATTCCTCACGGCGGGACAGGTTGGCGATTGCCGTCCACTCAGGAGCGTCCGCCGGTGCGGAAAAGCGCCCCCAATGCTGCAATGGCAGCCACCCCGCCGAAGACAAAGAACACGGTGCGCGCAGCGGCTGTCACCGTCGCCGCGTTTGCTCCACCCAGTCCCGGCTCGCCCAGCCCCGAGGTGAAGATTGCCTCGGAGGTCGCGACCCCTGCGATTATCCCGATGTACCGAAGAGTCGGGATCAGCGCGGATACTGTGCCCACGCGGTCCCGCGGGGCCGCGCTCATGATGACACTCTGGTTTGGCGCTTGAAAGAACGAGCCGCCAACGCCGCTCAGGATCAGGATCCCCACGATGACCGGAATCGGCGTACTCAGGTTCAGGTTCGCGAGCAGGAAGAGCGCCGCTGCCGACAGGCTCAGCCCGATCGTGGTGGGAACCCGAGGCCCTATCCGGTCGGAGAGACGTCCCGTGAACGGGGGAAACACGATGAACATGGCGGGGGCCATCAGCATTATCAGGCCGGCCGCCGCTGGTGACAGCCCCCGCGCGAGGAGGAGGTAGAACGGCATCGCGAAGGTTACCGCCATCATCGAAACACCGGACATCAGCATCAGCGCGCTGGACACGGAGAGAGCCGGGTTCCGGAACATCCGTATGTCTACGACCGGGCTTCCCGTGCGGACCGAGTGGAGCCCGAATGCTGTCATGGCCGCAACGCTCAGTGGAAACACCAGGAGGACCAGCGGCGACGTCCAGCCCTCAGCTGAACCCCGATTCAGCCCTACCGCCATCAACACCAGCGCAGCGAACAGCAGCAGCGCGCCGGTGAAATCGGTTCGCCTGTCGGCAGTCGCCCGGACGTTCTGGAGATAGACCATGGCCAGAATGAATCCTGCGAACCCGAACGGCGCTCGCACCCAGAAGATGGAACGCCAGCCCAGCGTGTCGAGGAGGATGCCGCCGAGCGCTGGCCCGGACATAAGCCCGAATCCAGCGACGGAAGCCATCAATCCCAGCGCCTTGCCGCGCTCGTTGGGTGGAAAGGCACTCGATACCAACCCCAGGGAGAGGGAGACCATCATCGCCGCGCCAGCGCCCTGCAACGCCCGGAGGGCGATCAGCGTCAGGATGTTTGGCGCAACCGCAGCGCCCACCAGGCCGACTGCGTAGATCATGGCTCCTGAAGCGAAGACCGTCTTGTTGCCAAACTGGTCCCCCAGCCGGCCCATCGGCAGCGCCAGGCCGAGCACGATGAGCTGGTACGACAAGGCGATCCAAACGACGGTCGAAGTCGACGCATCGAACACTTCGGTGAAGGACGGGAGCGCGATCGCGACGATAGAAAAGTCGGAGGTGCCCAGCAGCGTGCTCGTCCCGGCTGCGGCAAGCACCGCCCACTTCGAACCGGCGATTACGCGTGTGGTGTCGGTTGCTATCGGTTACTTCCTTGGCGCAGGGGCGCATTCGCGCTCCCATCTTGGGCCGTAGGAGAGCGCAGAGTCGTGATGATAGGGGAGTCCGCTTTCGTAGGCCATTTCAGGCCGGGCATGTTGGCGCTGCACCACACCGCCGTGTACCAGTCCATCCGGACTATCATCCCTGTCATGTTCTCCACGTTATGGGATTGCCGAACACATACGCCTGGCAGCTCGGTGGCCGCGGAGGAGTGCGCTCGGCCTATCGGAGCGTTACGGGAAGTGCTGAGGCATGAGTAGCAGCATCGCCAGGGTCATCATGATTCAGGGGACATCGTCCCACGCGGGTAAGTCCATCCTGGCAACTGCTCTCTGCCGCATCTTTGCTCAGGACGGCTACCAGGTCGCGCCCTTCAAGGCCCAGAACATGTCCCTCAACTCCTACGCAACTCAGAACGGTGGCGAGATTGGCCGCTCTCAGGCCGTGCAGGCCGCAGCAGCAATGGTTGCCCCGACGGTCGAGATGAACCCGATCCTCCTCAAGCCGGAAGGCGACGGGCGCTCGCAGGTTGTCGTGATGGGGCGGCCAATGGCCGCCGCCTCGGCCCGTGAGTATCACGAGATGAAGTCATGGATCTGGGAAACGGTAACCTCTGCATTCGGACGCCTGCGTGCAGATTATGACGTCGTAGTGATCGAGGGGGCTGGCAGTCCGGCAGAGATCAATCTCAAGCAGCACGACATTGTGAACATGCGAGTGGCTCTCCACGCCGATGCCCCTGTCCTGTTGATAGGCGACATCGACCGCGGCGGGGTATTCGCGCAACTCGTCGGCACCATGATGCTCCTCGAGCCTGAGGAAAGGGCGCTGGTCAAGGGTCACGTCATCAACAAGTTCCGAGGCGACCCCTCGCTCTTGACACCCGGGCTGGGCCTCCTCCAAGAAAAGACCGGTGTGCCAGTCGCTGGCGTCATCCCCTACTTCACGGATATCCACATCCCTGAAGAGGACTCGCTTGGGATATCGCCCGGCGTTCAAGGCGATTATGAAGCTGCGGTGGATGTCGCCGTCATTCGGCTCCCGCATATTGCCAACTTCGACGACTTCGACCCCCTCCATCGCGAGCCTGCTGTCCGCGTTCGTTACGTTGGAAGGGCTGATGAGTTCGGCGAGCCGGACATTGTCGTAGTTCCGGGCAGCAAGACCACGGTGGCAGACCTCGACTGGATGCGCGAGCAGGGCATCGCAGAGCGTGTCCTGGCCGCGCGCCGGAACGGAACGCCCGTCATCGGTATCTGCGCGGGCTACCAGATGCTGAGCTCCGAACTTCTGGACCCCGATGGGATCGAATCGCCCCGGGCCAGGACGGACGGCCTGGGGCTCCTGCCGGTGTCCACTACTTTCCTGCGAGAGAAGGTCACGCAACAGGCTTCGGGGCGCGTAGTGGCAGGCAGGGGCCTGCTGAGCGGATGCAGGGGCGACTCACTCACTGCCTACGAGATACATATGGGCATCACGTCCTCAGCGGGAACAACGCACCCGTTCATAATCGAGACGCGTTCAGGGCAGCGAACTGACTTGCCCGACGGTGCGCTGGACGAGGAAGGCCTCACGCTGGGGACGTATCTGCACGGACTCTTCCACAATCGCTCCATCCGTCGCTCAGTGCTGGAGTATGTGAGCGCACGCAAGGGAGTGACTCTGCCAGCGAGTGGGGATGAACTCGATCCGAACGCCGAATTCGACAAGCTGGCAGCACTGGTGCGGGAACACCTGGATATGGAGCTGGTCTATCGCGTAACCGGGTTGACGTAGAGGCAGCCCTGAGCGGAAGCGTGGTCCACCTTGACAGCCCACTAACGACCCCATAGCCTGCCTTCTCGATACGAACAAACGATCACTGCTCGTTCAGGTGCCCGTCCCAGGGAGAATAGGGAAGGCGGTGCGAATCCGCCGCGGTAGCGCCACTGTAAGCGGGATCTTGGGAGCCGGAGTCCACTGTCGGAGACGCCGACGGGAAGGGTCCGGTGGATGAGCCCACCCGCAAGCCAGGAGACCTGCCTGAACGAGAGGTGACCACTCTCCGCCTCAGAGAGGGTCCCTCGGCAGCCGGACACGAATTCTGGCTGAGTGAAGCCTGACCTCCAGCGGAGAGTGCTGGAGGTTTCTTGATTTGAGAGCCGTCGGACTCACGACCTTGCGCGGTTACCGCCGGATGGCCGTTACCAACCGGCTGGCCATCGGCGCATCTGCGCTGCTCCTCCTGATCGCAGCGAGCGCCGCCGTCTCGCTTAGTCTTGGGCCTGTCAGCATCCCTGCCAGCCACGTCGCCTCGATCGTGCTGTCATCCCTGGGCTTCGATGCAGCGGGGTTCGGCAACACCGAGCGGCTCGTGATCGAACAGATCCGGCTTCCGCGCATACTGGTCGGAGTCGTGGTCGGCGTCGCCCTCGGTGTAGCCGGAGCGACGATGCAGGGCCTCTTCCGCAACCCGATGGCCGACCCCGGCATCATCGGAGTGTCAGCAGGCGGAGCGCTGGGAGCAGTGGTAGCCATCGCCACCGGCATGGCGGGCCTCTTCTTCCTCGCGCTACCTGCCTTCGCATTCGTAGGTGCCATGGCCGCCTCGTTCCTCGTGTATGGGATAGCCGCGGTTGGCGGACGCTTCTCCATGGCAACGCTTCTGCTTGCCGGAGTCGCGGTCAATGCGTTCCTCGGCGCTATCGTCTCCGCAATCATCATCCTCCTGCCCGCCAACGAAGCTCTCCGCGAGATCCTCTTCTGGCTCGCGGGGGGGCTGGACTCGCGTTCGTGGGAACACGTCCGCATCTCAGCGCCGCTGATACTCGGCGGCGCCGCAGTCATCCTACTGATGGCCCGCGACCTGAACCTGCTGATGCTGGGCGACGACGAGGCGCGTTCGATGGGCGTTCGTGTCGGCATGGCGCGCGTCATTCTGCTGGCTGCAGCAGCGCTGGTGACCGGTGCTGCCGTCGCCGTCAGCGGCACCATCGCCTTCGTCGGCCTCGTGACCCCGCACATCCTCCGGCTTCTCATCGGGCCGGACCATCGCGTGCTCATCCCCATGAGCGCATTGGGAGGTGCGGTCTTCGTCACCGTGGCCGATACGGTGGCCAGGACCATCATCCAGCCAGCCGAGTTCCGCGTCGGTATCCTCACCGCGTTTGTCGGCGCGCCGTTCTTCATCCTCCTGCTCATCAGGAACAAGCGTCAGGTCTACTCGCTATGAGACCCGACCCCACGAAAGGAGTCACCTTGCCGGTACGACACTTCCTCAGTCTCATCGTTGCTTTGTCAGCACTCCTTGCCATCACCGCGCTGACGGCCTGCTCCCAGCCAACCCCGACACCAACACCCGCGCCGACCGCTACCCCGACAGCCACGGCAACCGCAGCGCCTGATCCAACACCAACGGCAACCCTTCAGCCCACGCCAACTCCCGAACCTATGCTCAGGCTGCCAGACAACGTCCCGGGCATCGTCGATCCTGCCAACCTCGGCTGGCCGCGCGAGGTCGAGGGGCTGAACGGCGTCGTAAGTATCCCGGCCAAGCCGGAGCGCATCGTCACCGCCTCCGTCGGGCACGATGAGGTAATCCTCGCCCTTGCACCAGGTGGCAGGCTCGTTGCAGTGGGAAGCCCCACGAAGAATGAGACGTTCTCCAACGTCGCCGCGCTGGTGCAGGACAAGCCTGAGATCACACGCGACCCGGAGACGATCATCGCCCAGTCTCCGGACGTTATGGTCACCAGCCCCTTCTTCCCCGGAGAAGGCATCGAGGCCCTGTCGAGGGTCGGCATCCCTGTGGTGCAGACGGAGCTACAGCACGACCCCGAAGCGCGCATCGACAACATCCTGCTCATCGGCTATATCCTCGGCGAAGAGGAACGCGCCCTGGAGTTCGCAGCCGAAGTGCGCGACCGGTACGATTCCCTCGTTGCGGTCACCGGCGCCGCGCAGCCTCGTCCCCGGTTGCTCGCGCTTACTCAATACTCGGACCAGCTCTGGGTAGCGGGCGGCAACTCCACGGAAGGGGGCGTCATCACCGCTGCCGGAGGCATCAACACAGCCGAGGAAGCAGGTGTCGAAGGCAACCAGCCAACCAGCCTGGAAGGGGTCATCGCCATGAACCCGGAGGTCATCATCATCCCTCAGCCGGTTGAGTTTGGCGGGGAAGAGTTCGGGCAGAGCCTGCTTGCCAACGAAGCACTCGCCGAGGTCCCGGCGGTGAAGAACGGTGCAGTGCACGTGGTCGAGAGCAAGTACTTCACTACACTCTCCTACTGGAACATCCTTGGGGCTGAGGAGCTCTCCCGGCTGCTGTGGCCGGACGAGTTCCCTCCGTCAGAGAGCGCTCCGTTCAGCCTTCCGGACAGCCGATGAACAGCGACAGGCCACAGGTGGTCAGCGCGGAGGCTCTCTCCTACAGTGTCGAAGCACAGACGCTGCTGGACAGCGTCCACCTGCAAGCTGAGCAAGGGCAGTTCGTCGGAATCATCGGCCCGAATGGAGCAGGGAAGTCCACCCTGCTCAGGGCACTCTCCGGCATGCTCCGGCACCAGGACGGCACGGTTCTGTTGGATGGAACGGACCTGCGCTCCCTGTCCTCGAAGGATGTCGCTGCCAGCATGGCTCTCGTTTCCCAGATCGCGCCCTACACGCACGGGTTCACGTCGTTCGAGCTCGTCCTCATGGGCAGGTATCCGCACCTGGGGCGCTTCCAGATAGAGGGCAGCAAGGACAATCGCATCGCCCGGGATGCGATGCGCCAGACCGACACCGAGCGGTTCGCCGACAGGACGCTCGATACGCTGTCCGGAGGAGAACGCCAGCGGGTGTTCGTATCGCGTGCACTCGCGCAGCAACCGCGCATCCTCCTGCTGGACGAGCCGACCTCCAATCTGGACGTCTTCCATCAGCTCAAGGTGCTGGACCTCGTGCGACAGCTCGTCAACGACGGCCTGACTGCCATCGCCGCGATTCACGATCTGCACATGGCCGCGCGCTACTGCGACCGTCTCGTGTTGCTGAGCGGTGGGCGAGTGCTAGCAGAGGGAACGCCCGAGGAAGTGTTGACGCCCGAAGCAGTCGAGTCCGCATTCGGCGTGCGATGCGCCGTCTACCCTGACCCGATAACCGGCACACTCGCGATAAGCCTGATCGGCCCGGCAGATACACCCGCGCCGTCTGCAGAGCAGGTTCCGGCAGTAGCCCAGGGAGTCGAACCGTGAGCGAACAAGTAGCCACAGAGGGAGCCGCGCCACCCGTCACGCAACGCCGCGAACGGCATGGCCTCGTCATCGTCAACACCGGGGAAGGGAAGGGCAAGACGACTGCCGCGCTTGGCGTGCTCTTCCGCGCCTGGGGGCGGAACTTCCGCGTCAGGATGTTCCAGTTCATCAAGCACACCGGCGCGCGGTTCGGCGAACAGCGGGCAGCAGAGCGGCTTGGCATCCGCATCGAGGCGCTGGGCGACGGTTTCACCTGGCTCTCCAAGGATATGGACCGCACGACGGCTATCGCTGTGGAGCAGTGGGGGCGGTGCAAGGAAGCCATCCTGAAGGGCGACGAAGACATCATCATCCTGGACGAGTTCACCTACGCCATGCACTACGGGTGGGTCTCCGTCGATGAGGTCATCGATACGCTCAAGCAGCGCCCGAGCACGCTGCACGTCATCATCACCGGCCGATATGCCCCGGAAGAGTTGATCGACTTCGCCGACCTCGTTACCGAGATGCGGATGATCAAGCACCCCTACGAGACGCAGGGAATCAAGGCCCAGCAGGGCATCGAGTTCTAGTGATGACGCTCGACGATGTGCTTGCGCGCATCGAGCTGGTTGACCCTGGCGCGCAACGGGCAGCCAGGCTACGGCAGCAGCGGCTCACCAAACCGCCAGGGAGCCTGGGGCGGCTGGAGGAGCTGTCCATCCAACTGGCGGGCATATTCCGGACTGAACGTCCCACGATACGCGGCAAGACGGTCATCGTTGCCGCCGCCGACCACGGCGTGGTTGCGCAGGGCGTCACCGGGTATCCGCAGGAGGTCACCGCGCAGATGGTGCGGAACTTCCTTGCGGGCGGCGCGGCCATCAGCGTCATGGCGCGTACGGCGGGGGTGGAGTTGGTGATCGTCGATGCAGGCGTGGCCACGCCGCTGCCGGAACATCCCGGTGTCCGGGTCGTGGATGTGGGACGCGGCACTGCCGATATGACGCAAGGCCCGGCCATGCCGAGAGAGCAGGCCGAGGAGTGCGTTAGGGCTGGCATCACGCTCGCGCTGGAGGCGGCGGAGAATGGGGCCGACGTCATCGGAGCCGGGGAGATGGGCATCGGCAACACCACGGCATCGAGCGCCATAACGGCAACGCTGACCGGCAGACCTCCCAATGAGACGACTGGCAGGGGGACGGGGCGGGACGAGCAGGAGCTGGCGCATAAGACCGCCGTCGTGGAGCGCGCGTTGGAGGTGAACCAGCCTGACCCGACTGACGGACTGGGCGTGCTCGCGAAGGTGGGCGGGTTCGAGATAGGCGTGTTGGCCGGAGTCGTGCTGGGAGGCGCACTCGCTCGCCGGGTCGTCGTGCTCGACGGATTCGTCTCAACCGCCGCCGGGCTCATCGCGCACAGCCTGTGTCCCGACGTCGGCGGATACGTCGTCGCCTCGCACCTGTCGGTTGAACCGGGGCACCGCATCGCCTTGTCACACATGGGGCTGCGACCCTTGCTCGACCTCGGGATGAGGTTGGGCGAGGGGACAGGGGCGGTGCTGGCGATGGGTTTGATCGAGGCAACCGCGGTGTGCCTCTCGGGGATGGCGACATTCGACGAGGCCGGGGTGTCGGGCGGTGCAAGCGAGGAGGCGGATTGAACGGCTTGCGGCTGGCTATCGGATTCCTCACGGTGCTGCCGCTCGCGCCGGGCGGAGCGGTGCAGATGGGGCATGCGCGCGCCTGGTTTCCACTCGTGGGGCTGGCGCTCGGCGGCATATTGGCGGGGCTCGACCTTGCAGCAAGGCAGGCGCTGCCGACTCTGGCTGTGAGCGCGCTGCTGGTCGTGGCTCTGCTGGTGCTGACGCGGGCGATCCATACCGAGGGTTTCCTCGATTCCTGCGACGGCTTGTTCGGTGGCTTCGACCGCGCGCGGCGGCTGGAGATACTCCGTGACCCCCACGTTGGCGCGTTCGCGGTGCTCGGCGGCGCAAGCCTGTTGCTGCTGAAATGGAGCCTCATCGCGGGGCTCCCGGACGGGGAGCGCACAGCGCTGCTGGTGCTGTTCCCGTGCCTCTCGCGGTTTGGCATGCTGGCGGTAATGGGCGCCTTCCCGTACGCCCGTCAAGAGGGACTCGGCTCGGCGTTCCAGGTTGGGCGCCACAGGTGGCAGATGGCATTCGGATTTGCGACTGTCGCCACCGCAGCCGGGCTGCTGATCGGATTGGCTGGGCTGGTCCTGTTGGGCCTAGCCGTAGCGATAGCTCTAGCCATCGGAGGGTGGATCACAAGGCTGCTTGGGGGCATGACCGGCGACACGTACGGGGCGGTGAACGAGGTGGGAGAGGTCATCGCGCTGCTCGGAGGAATCGTCCTGTTCCACCTGGCCTCCGGATTGTTCATGTCGCCGTTCTGGGGAATCTCGTGACACAGGACGGAGAGACGGGTCACTGGTACCTGGTACGCCACGGCGAAACGGCGTGGAACAGAGTTGGGCGTATCCACGGCCACGCGGGTGTGGGGCTGAACGACCACGGCAGGCGACAGATGTGCACGCTGGCCGAGAGGCTCGCGGGGCGCGGGTTCGCGGCGGTCTACGCGAGCGACCTGTCGCGCACTGTTGACAGCGCGCAGATCCTCGTGGAGGGCCACAGCATTCCTGTCGAGACCGACTCTGACCTTCGCGAGTTCTCCTACGGGGAGTGGGAGGGACTGACGGCGGAGGAGGCCGAGGCACGGAGCCCGGAGGATTACGCCCGCAGGATGGTGCTGGACGTCGATGCGTTTGCGGCTCCGGGAGGCGAGAACACCGGTCAACTGTTGCACCGGGTGCGGCGGTTCTACGAGAGGGTCGCGGCGCGGCATGGGCCCTCCGAGAACGTGCTGGTCGTGGCCCATGGAGGGTCGATACGCGCCCTCCTGGTCTGCCTGTTGGGTCTGCCGGACGACCGGTTCTGGCGGTTCAGAGTTGACTGCGGCAGTCTCTCCGTCGTCAGCAACCACCCCGGCGGGCGCGTCCTCGAACTCTGGAACGAGGTCCCTAGCGTTCCCGGCGGTGAAGGTGTGGGGGCATGAGCAAGCAGTTGACCCTCGTATTGGGCGGTGTTCGGGCCGGGAAGAGCACCTACGCCCAGAAGCTCGCAGCCCAAGGCGAGCGCGTGCTCTTCGTGGCGACGGCCGAGGCGGGCGACGCGGAGATGGAGGCGCGAATCAGGGCGCACCAGGCGAGCCGTCCCGCGGAGTGGGACACTCTCGAAGAGCCGCTCGACGTCGTGGCGGCGCTTGAGCCGGTGCTGCACGGTTACGACACGGTGCTGCTCGACTGCCTGACGCTGTGGGTCAGCAACCTGCTGCTGGATGAACGGCGTCGTGACATCCCTTCGGAGGTCCAGCGGCTGATGGAGTTGTATCGGCAAGGAGGCGCCTCCTGGGTCGTGGTCAGCAACGAGGTGGGGCTCGGGGTCGTCCCGGCGAACGAGCTGGGGCGCACTTTCGCCGATGAGCTGGGGCGCGTGAACCAGATCGTGGCAGAGGAGGCGGATGCGGTGTACTTCATGGCTGCGGGGTTGCCTCTGGCCATGAAAGAAGCAGCCGGGTAGGAGCGCTGGCCGGCTGGCCTACAGGTACCCCTGCTCCTGGTAGTAGCGCCTCGCGCCGTCGTGGAGGGGGGCGCCGGTGATGGCCTCGTCCCACTGGCGGTTGATAGGACCTGTGAGCGATGACCAGTACGTCGGTTTGATCATGGGGAGGCCTCCGGCCTCGCCGTTGTCGTAGTCGATCTGGATCGAGGTGAGCTCGATGTCCCGCTTGTTGTCGTCGATGGCCTTGGCGAGCAGGTAGGCGAGTTCGTCGTCGAGGTCGGCGCGGCAGGAGAGGACGATGTGGGAGTCGTCGAGCGCGGTGAGGGTGCGGTCAACGCCGGGGACGAAGCCTGCGGGGGTCACCTGGCGGCGCAGGCCCTTGGCCTCGAGCCGCTGCATGACCTCTTCGCTGATGTCGAGGAAGCGGTAGCCGCGCGAGCCGACCCACGGCCAGGCGGAGAAGTCGTAGGCGCTGCCGTCGCCCCAGAAGGCGTCGAGCTGCCCGGCGTCGTAGCGGGCCTTGGCGGCGCGGGCCGTATGGTCCATGTGACTCACGGAGCCGCCCCACTTGCCGATGTCGGCGTAGCTGAAGCCGTATTCCTGGAGGACGACCTCGGCGCCGCTTCCGGCCATGTGCAGCGCCGGCTTCTCCGCGATGAGCTGCTCGAACGACTCGATGCCCGTCCACGGGGCCATCGCGAAGAGGAAGCGGTCCTCCTGCGGGAGCCATGCGATGGTGCGCAGCCAGTCGTCCGGCTTCTCTCCGGCGTAGATGCCCTTGCCGGAGTAGCGGTGCTCGTTGACCACCCACTTGGAGAAGACCACGTCGATGGTGTCATCTGCGAGCGCGCTCACGCCGCCGGGTCTGAGGACGTGCACCGTCGCGTCGACGCGCTTCAGTTCGCTGAGTCCGCGGCCTATGGCCTGCGTGAACCGGAACTGGGTCGACCAGGACGTCCCGAACCGGATGGTGGGTACAGACTGCTGGGTCATGCGGCCCTCCTTGCCTTCCGCCTTCGAAGCTCCGGTTCAAGATTCCACCGGGCCTTGCTTTTTGGAATCTTGAACCGTGTTTACGAGTGCGCGGTACCCTTGAATTGAGTACCTTGATCACCTTGAAATGGGGGGTTTTCGAGGCCGTGGCCTGCTTCCTACGTTCAAGGTTTCAAGATTCCATCGAAATTCACTTTTGCTGCCAGCGCCATAGGTTCTGCCTATAGGTGGGGGCGTGAGCTATAGATCCTGTCTATGGGTCGGGCTGGCGCGCGAGTCATGGGCCCAGCGTAGCGGATGGGGGCAGCGGCGCGTAAGGGGCGGATGTCACATATGGGCCGCCGCACTTCGCCGGAGTTGCCCGTGAGGACGTTGGTTCTTCCCACCCACCCGCCCGGTACGCTTGTGGGGGACACCCCCACGTCCCCCGGCAGAGGGGTAATGCCCCTGCACTCCCCGTTCAGTCCGGAGAGGTGCTTCGGCTCCGCTCAGGATGACGCGGGCCACTCCACAGCCCACCGCGCGATCCGGCAGTCATCTGGATTCCAGCCTTCGCTGGAATGACGGAGGTCGCACCTGATGCCTGATTTCGCCGGCGAGACGGGGTGCGCGCTGGATGCCAGCCTACGTCGGCATGGCAGGCGTGCACCGGATTGCCTGGTTTCGCTGGAGTGACGAAGCCGCACTGGATGCCAGCTTTCGCCGGTATGACGGGGTTACCCGGCGAGCGTTGTTCCCGTTGCGGACTGCCCCTAATATAGGAATGCTCCCCGCCTGCCGGACGTGGTTCAACGTGGCGGCAGATGGAACACAACGGACGTATTTCGTGCAGGAGCGTGCGTGACCGAGCCTCCAGACCGACGGACAGAAGCCGCTGGACCAGCGTCCAGCGCCGGCAGAGTCAGCCCCTGGGGCTCGCTCGCCTTCGGCGACTTCCGGTGGGTGCTCATCAGTTTCGTCGTCGGGTTCATGGGCTTCCAGATACGGCAGGTGACCAACCTGTGGGTCATCTGGGAGATCACCGGCTCCACGCTCAGCCTCGGCCTGCTTGGCATCTTTCAGTTCGCGCCGATGCTCATCCTCGTGTTTATCGGGGGGTCGATAGCCGACATCGTCGACCGGCGGACTCTGCTCATCCTGACGCAGGCCGGCAACTTCGCGCTCGCCGGCATCCTTGCGGCGCTCATGCTCACGGACAACATCCAGGTGTGGCACATCTACATGACCACGCTCGTCACGTCCGCGGTGAACACGTTCGAGGGGCCTGCGCGGATGGCGATGCTGCCACGCCTGGTGCCGCGCACGCACATGATGAACGCGATCACGATGAACCAAGCGGCACGCCACGCCTCCATGCTCATCGGCCCGGCCATCGGCGGGCTGCTCATCGGTCTGGTCGGGCCGGGCTGGACGTACGCGGCTGTCTTCGTGGTGTTCATCCCTACGGTCGGCGCGCTGTTCCTCGTCAGCCCGATGCCGCCCGACCCATCCGCCGGACGGCGGCGCATGGACGTGCATTCGATGCTCGCGGGGTTCCGCTTCGTCTTCAGCACGCACACGATACTGGTGATGCTGCTGCTGGACGTCGTGGCGATGTTCTTCACGCACCACCGGGGCCTCATGCCCGTGTTCGAGGAGATCCTGAATGCAGGCTCGTTCGGGTACGGTCTGCTGTTCTCCGCCCCGGCTGCGGGCTTCCTGGTCGGTTCCGGCGCGCTGTTGCTGCTGGGCGACTTCAAGCAGAAGGGCGCGATGGTGGTGGGCTCCTACGCCGCCTATCTCGTTGCCATGGCGATGTTCGCGCTGTCGACCAACTTCCTGTTCTCCCTCGCGGCGCTTGCGCTGGTGGGAGCAACCGACGGCATCGGCGCGATCATGCGCTCGACCATCGTGCAGATGGCGGTGCCGGACGACATACGAGGCCGCACGACGGCGGTGCTGCAACTCTCCAACCGTGGCGGGCCGTCGCTGGGGCAGGTCATCGTCGGCTCGATGGCGGCTGCGCTGCTCGCGCCGAACGCGCTGTTGGTGGGCACGGCCATCGGCGCTGTGACGCTAGTAATCGCGCTGCTCCTGGTGCGCGACATCGTTCGGTATCAGAGTTGACGCGTCGTGTCTTCGAGGGGGAAGGGAGCAGGCGGCACCTGCCTCGGTTGTGCTCGAATGCCACCTCCCCACTGCTCCACCCCGCCGCGTGCCCTGCCCGGGCACCCTGGTTTCCCGCCGGTGCGGGAATGACGAGGTGTGCCGGGTCATGCCATTTCTCAAGAACGGCGGGGGGTGGTTCGACAGGCTCACCATGAGCGGGCTATCTCTGAGAGAAGCTCACCATGAGCGGTTGTCTATGCGACATGCTTCCCATGAGCGGGTTGTCTCTGAGAGATGCTTCGACTCCGCTGCGCTGCGCTCAGCATGACAGGCCCCACGTCCGCAGCGAATCGTTCGTGGTAGTACAATCGCGATTCAGCAGAGCGCAGTTCAGACGTCAGACCGGGAAGGGGGAACGATGGCCGCAGTAACCCAAGTCTCCACCGAGCCCGAGTTACGCGACCATGTAGCGGCTGGGGCGGTCATCACCAGCCACACGCTGCAGCACCTGTACGGGCACGCGTTCTGGGTGATACTTCCAACCATCTACGCGGCGCTGGGACTCAACCCGATCACGGCGGGGCTCGTCGGGACCGTGCGCCAGGTCGGAAGCGGAGTCTCCTCAACGATCGGCGGCTTCCTCGTAGACCGCCTGCAGCACCGGCGTCTCGTGATCCTCTACGTGAGCCTTATCGCCATGGGGCTTGGATATTTCCTGGTTGGGTTGGCGCCGACCTACGTGCTGATACTGGCCGCGCTGGGAGTGGCCTCGATAGCCGGCTCGATATGGCACCCCACCGCGCGCGGCCTGCTATCCCAGACATACCCCCAACGCAGAGGTTTCATGATTACGGTCGACCGGTCGGCCGGGTCGGTAGGGGACAGCGCCGGCCCGCTCCTGGCCGGGTGGCTGGTGGCGTACCTGCTTTGGCAGCAGATATTCCTCGCCGCGTTCCCGCTGGCGCTCCTATTCGCGTTCCTCCTCTGGAGACTCCTCCGTCGCTCGGAAGCGTTCCAGAACGTCGGCGCGCGTTCAAGGGGGCAGGCGCGTCCCTTCCGCGAGCAGGTCCGCGACCTCATGGGGCTATTCCGAGAGAACCGCAGAATCCTCTCGTTGCTCATACTCATCAAGGCGGTCGCGGGGTTCGGGCAAGGAGGCCTCTTCCTGTGGCTGCCGCTGTACCTGTCGGAGTATGTGGGGATGAGCACCGCCGGCATCGGGTTCCATCTCGCCCTGCTCACGGCTATGGGCACTATCACCAACCCCGCTTTCGGGTACCTGTCCGACCGTATCGGGCGCATGCCGGTCATCGTCATCGCGCTTACCGGAAGGTGGCGATAGCGGTGCTCCTCGCACTCTCCGGCGCCGGCGTCGCATTTACGCTGCTCGTTGCGGTGATGGGGGGGGTCAACTTCGTGGTCAATCCGCTCGTGCAGACATGGGCGCTGGACATCGCTCACGGGCGCAAGCTGGAAGGGTCGACGCTGGGCGTGCTGGACGGAGCGAACTTCATCTTCACGGGCATCGGGCCGCTGATGGTCGGCGTCGTCGTACATTTCTGGGGATTTGAGTCGCTGTTCTGGTACATCGCGGCGATCAGCGCGGCAGCGTTGGTGGTGGTCATGTTCACGCTGCCGTTCGCGCGCGCGGGGTGGTCGAACCGCATGTAGGGGACAGCACCCCCATCCTGACCTTCCCCCATCGAGGGGGAAGGGCGCAGGCGAAGACCCGCGCTTTAGCGCGCCGCATCCTTGCCGCGCGGGAATGACAGGAGAGGGAACGAGGTTCCTGCCTTCGCAGGGACGACGGGGTTGCGGGTCCCGCCGCGTCCTTGTGAACGGGGAGCGACGAGGGTACGATTCGGCTGCCAGCCCCGTCCGACGAGAAGGAGGCGCCATGGCAACTGTGGCCAAGACCAGGGTCATCGACAGCGACGCCCACGTCATCGAGTCCGAACACACGTGGGACTATCTCCTCCCGCACGAGGAGCGGTTCCGGCCTACGCTCTTCATCAATCCCGACAACCCCAACCAGGGTCACTGGGTCATCGGCGGGAAGGTGCGAGGGCACCGGAACGCAACGCCTACGCAGGAGCAGCTGCGGAGGCTCTCCGCCCAGGTGGGGCGCGAACTCGTCTCCACTCAGGACTCGCGCGAACTCTCCGACGTCTCCCAACGACTCCAGCACATGGACGAGTTGGGCATCGACATCCAGGTGCTCCACAACACGATGTGGATAGAGCCGGTTACGGACGTGCCTGAAGCCGACGTCGCCCTGTGCGGCAGCTGGAACCGCTGGATGGCCGACGTGTGGCAGCAGGCGGGCGGGCGGCTGCGCTGGTGCGCCGTGATGCCGACGCTCGACATCGAGGCGGCGGTCGAGCAGATCCGCTATGCGAAGGAGCACGGCGCCGCCGCCATAGCCCTGCGTCCGCTGGAACTCGGGAAGACGCTGGTCGACCCGTACTTCTACCCCTTGTACGCCGAGGCCGAGCGGCTGGGCCTCGCGGTGGCCATCCACATCTCGAACGGCAGCAGCGCGATGATCCAGACGCTGCGGTCGCCCTACGACCGGACCGGAGGATTCACCCCGTTCCGCATCCCGACGGTGATGGAGTGCGGCGTCATCATGGTGAGCGAGGTGCCGGAGCGCTTCCCGACGCTCCGGTGGGGGTTCGTCGAAGCGTCGTCGAACTGGGTTCCGTGGATCGTGCGCGAGGTGCGCCAGCGGTTCATCGCTCGCAACCTCGGCGCGCCGCCGGAGAACGTGCTCAAGCACTTCAACGTCTACGTCACCTGCGAGGTTTCGGACGACATCCCCTTCGTGCTGAAGCACGGCGGGGAGGACAACATCCTGATAGGAACGGACTACGGCCACACGGACGTCTCCAGCGCGATGAACGCCATCCAGGTGTTCCAGGAGATGGACGACGTGAGCGACGAGGCGAAGGCCAAGATCCTGTACGACAACCCGCGAGCGCTGTACGGCCTCTAAAGGCCCGAGGAGGAGAGCGATGCTGGGAGCAGCAGAGAAGTTCGTAAGCGAGGTCCGCGCGCTCTGCGCACAGGAGATGAGCGACGAGGAGCGCTGGACGAAGACGGGCGAATTCCTGCGCGACTTCGCTTCCGACGCAGAGGTGCAGGAGCACGCGAAGAACTGGCCCGCGACCGACCGGACGAGCACAGGGCGCGACAAGACGGGCAACCTGCTCTTCTACGAAGACCCGGACTACGGGTTCCTCGTCACCGCGATGGCCAAGGAGGCCGGGCACCACACGACCGTCCACGACCACGGTGAGATCTGGACGATGTACGGGCTGGTGCAGGGAGCCGAGGACATCAACCGCTTCCACCGCGACCGCGACGAGGTCGTCCACGACAGCACATTCCGCATCGAGCCCGGCGACGTGGACGTGGTGCCGCCGCACCTGGCGCACCAGGAGATCACGATCGGGGAGCGCAGCGCCGCCATCATCATCCGCAGCGAGCGGCGGGCCCGCGGGGCGGAGTTGATCCCCTACGCGCTCGAAGCGCCCGCGCCAGCAACCGGCGGCTAGTCGCCCTTGGCCGCATTCGGCGTCCAGTACAACGGGGCCTCGATGGCGAGCGTCATCGGCCCGCTCGACTTCGCCGAACGCATGGAGGCGCTGGGTTACCGCTCCTACTTCGTGCCGGAACTCGAGACGCTACCGACGCTCGATGCTTTCATCCTGCTCGCGTCCGTCGCGCAGCGCACGACGCACATGCGGCTGGGGACGGGCGTCGCCGTGCTGCCGTTCCACACGCCGTACCAGATAGCCAAGATCGCGACCTCGATAGACGTGCTGTCGGGAGGGCGAATGGTGCTGGGGCTGGGGTCGGGCGGCGTCTTCAACGACGACTTCGCAGTCGAGGGCGTGCGGGTGGAGGACCGGCGGGGAATCACGGACGAGCGGATCGCGCTCGTGCGCAGGCTGCTCTCCGAGACCGACGTGACGCATCACGGGGAATTCCACAGCATGGAGCACGTCACGCTGGAGCCTCGCTCCGTTCAGCAGCCGCACCTGCCCCTATGGACCGGGGCGATGTGGGATGGCAGGTTCAATCGGCATTCGCTGGAGCGGACGGCGCGATGGGCCGACGGGTTCCACCCCAACGGCATGACGCCGAAGGGCTATGCCGAGGGCAAGGCTGCCATCGAGGAGGTGGCCGCAGCGTATGGGCGGGACCCGGCGGCGTTCGAGTGGTCGTGCAACATGTACCTCTGCATGGGGCGGAGCAAGGACGACGCGTACCGGGAGGTCCAGGCCGCGATGCGGCAGCGCTTCGGGGAGGACGCGTGGGAGATAGACCCGGCGACGCTGCCGCTCGGCACGCCTGCGGACTGCATCGAGACGCTGGAAGCATTCATCGAAGCGGGCGTGACGCATTTCACCATGAATGCGTTGTGCACGCCCGAGGCGCTGCTGCCGACGTACGAGCAGTTCGCCGCGAAGGTTTTGCCGCACTTCGGCGGGTGAGGTGGCGGTGGCACGTTGGGCACCCACAAGGGATGCCCTTACACCAGACACCGCCCCGCACGCCCCGAATCATCCCGATCCCTGCCTTCCCCCATCAAGGGGGAAGGAATCAGGCAGCCGCTCACGTCCCCGCCCCAGGGTGCCCTCACCCTAGTCCTCTCCCCTTGCGGGGAGAGGGGATAAGGCGCTAGTAGGTGGCGGCGATGGCCTCCTGGAGGTTCTCGTGCGTCGTCCAGTCCGCGTCGGCGGGGATCATGGTCTGGCCGGGACGGACGCGGTAGGCGTCGGGGCTGCGGGCCGAGGTTGGTTCAGATCCTTCGCGGATGGCCACGGCTGAGTGCAGGAGCATGCGGCGCATCGCGATGATGCCGATGTCCGTGACGCCCAGGTGCTCGCGCGTGCGGTCGGATACCTTCCCCATGCCTTCCTGCACAGAGAAGTCCTGCTCGCCGGTGCCCTTGATGCCCGTGAACGTGAGGTGACGCTGCTCCTCGCGGTCGATGAGGTAGTCGTTGCGCATGTTGCGCACCGGCCAGTGCGTGCCGGGGATGGTCTGCGCGTGGACGCCCTGCCCCTTGCGGAGGTCGGCGACGTGCCGCCGGGAGAGCGGCTTGCCGTTGGTGCTCCACGTGAAGCACCAGCGGGCGGTGGTGACGTCGTCGACAGGGACGAAGGCGTGCATCATCTTCCCTTCCCCGCCACCCGGAGGGGCGGTGTAGAACGGCATCCAGAAGAGGTTGAAGCGCCAGTAGTCCTGCGTCTCGTCGCCGGGGTACCTTCCGCCGATGATGAGGCCGAAGTCGGTCTCGAGCGCCTTGAGTTTGGGCGGGTTCTCGCGCGTGCGGTACATCTTCGTCACGTCGCCGCTGTCCTTGCCCTCGTTCTGCCAGTCGTTCAGGCGGCGGTGGGAGTCCATCGCGCTGTGCAGGTAGACCGAGTGGACGGTGTCGATGCCGCCCTCGATGGCCTGCGCGTAGTTGTTCTCCTGGAAGTTCCAGGAGACGTAGCGGTGGTCGTCGGGGACGCGCGTCCACTCGAACTCCGGCATCGGCTGCATGTGCTCCTTCGGGCCCATGTAGGTCCAGAGGACGCCGCCGCGTTCCTTGACGGGGTACGCCCGCAGCTGGATCTTGTCCCTGAAGCTGCTGTCGGACGCCTCGGACGGCATGTCGGTGCACTTGCCGTCGATGTCGTACTTCCAGCCGTGGTAGGTGCAGCGGAGGCCGTTCTCCTCGTTGCGCCCGAAGAAGAGGTCTGCGTTGCGGTGCGCGCAGAGGCGGTCCACGAGACCGACCTGTCCGACGCTGTTCCTGAAAGCGACGAGCCGCTCACCCAGCAGCGTGACGCGGACGGGGTCGCCGTCGGCGTCGGGGACGTCTTCCGTCAGGAGGAACGGTATCCAGTAGCGGCGCATCAGCGCGCCCATCTCCGTTCCGGGACCGATGCGGGCCAACCGTTCGTTATCCAGTGCGCTCAGCATGGCGACCTCCCTTACGGCGTTCTCGTTGTCTCTATGCCGCGAGATTAGGACGATATGCGGCGCGGGTCAACCGCGCGGCATCGGCAGACTGTGCCTCGCGGGTGGAGTTCTTCCTCTGCGTTCCCTGTTGGGGCGCAGACGAGGGGCGGTTCGCGAACCGCCCCTACACCGGGCATCAGGCGAGGTTGCGCGCTAAAGCGCGAGCCTTCGCAGGAACGACGAGGGGTTGCTAGCGGCGGGCGGTCGAGTCGGGGCCCATGTAGATGCCGCGTTCCCAGGTGCGTTTGAGCGGATCTGATACGTGGAGGGTCATGCTGCCGATGCCGGCGAGCTCGAACTCCACGGTCTCGCCGTCCTGCAGGGGGCCGAGGCCCTCGTGGTTCGTACCACAGCTGAGGACGTCGCCGGTGTTGAGCGTCATGATGCTCGTAGCGAACTCGATCAGTTCGGGGACGCGGTGCTCCATGTCGTCGGTGTTGTAGTCGTGGCGCAGCTGGCCATCGTTCCAGAATCGGACGTGCACGTCGTTGGGGTTGGGCATCTCGTCAGCCGTGACGATCACGGGGCCGAGCGGGCCGAAGGTGTCGAACGACTTGCCCATCCAACTGCCCGCGCGCCAGGTGCGGCGTCCCTCGCCACGCGCTGAGACGTCGATCAGGCCGGTGTAGCCGAAGATCGCGCTTGCGAAGTTTTCCCTGCTCACGTCCTTCGCCGGGCCTCTCGCGACGATGGCGAGCTCCGCCTCGTGCTGGAAGACCCATGGGTCGGTCGTCTCGGGGAGCACGATCGTGTCGCCGGGCCCTACGATCGCGTCCGGCGACTTCAGGAACATGTTCAGGGGGCGTGGTTCGCGTTCGGCGTGCTCCCAGTAGTTGCCGATGCAGCAGAGGATCTTGCTCGGCCTTGGCAGCGGCGCGCGCAGCCGGAATGATCCGTCGGCGTGGGACGGCCCACCTGCTGCGATGCTGTCGAAGGCGGCGCGCAGTCCCTCGAAGCCGTCGATGACCGCTTCCATGCGCGCCTGCGGCGGGAGTGCTGCCGCATCGCCGAGGGCCGCGGTCAGTTCCGCGACGCCGCCCTCGACCACCGCGCCGAGGCGTTGCACGCCGGGGGCATCGCTCGTTTCGAACAGGCAAAGTTTCATGGGTGTCCTCCTTCAAGACCCGGTAGGGTCAAGCGGCCTCAATCGCCATTAATCGGGCCTAAGTTGTTGTCAACCGCCAAGTGCCGCAGATAGGATACCTACAGGGAAGGGGACCCTGCCCCAGTCGAGTGGACTGGAGCAGGGGATGGACAGGGACAACGCTCATCGAACGATGTCCCGCCACAGCCGCAGGATCACTGCGGTGGCCCTGAGAAGGGCCAAGAGGAGCTTCCCGGCTCTCATGTCAATCACCCCCTTTCCCTTGGCCCCCGGGTGCTGATACCACCCGGGGGTTTCTGGCATGAGTTCTGAACGGTTGCTAGGTCACTTTACGTCAACCCCTCATATGCTGGTTCTGCTGGCTCGCTGGAGCCGGACACTACGTGAGCAGTTATTTCCGAGTCCAAGGGCTTGTATGCCTTCAAGATTATGTCGAGGCGTCTCCAGTCGCTTGCAGTCATTCCCATAGGCAAAGTAACGGTACCCACGCTTCCGTCGCTCAATGGAATCGGAATAGTAATGGAACCTGGAGGGGGCAACGGCGTGTTGGAGGCCGGAGTGGCGGGTCTCACGTCGTCCTCGCCTTCATTAGGTACGCTCTCTTCTAGCTCAGTCGTATCCTCGTCTGTTGCCACTCCGGCAAAAGCAAGTGAAGCCTTCAAGACTTCGACAAGAGTGCTCGCTCCCTCCTTAGTAAACATTTTGTTGACCACCAGATAGTGCATAAGGGCTCCCACCGCGTCGTTAGCCCGGCCACTATCGATCAACTCGTTAAACAAGCCGGGACCCCTTAGGGCTTCGCGCAGGGCGGCCTGGAACTCCTTTGACTCCGGTTCACGTAACGCAAGCGTCAACGCCGCATTGGTCAACCGAGCATCACTGCCTTTCTTGGCTTCGATTAGGCCGTATTGCCGAAGAGCCCCAAGTGCTCTTCTCACGCGATCGGTCGGCCCCGAATACCCCCAAGCCTTTGCAGCATCTTCGGGCGTGAATCCTCCGCGCTGCACACTGCCGTACAATTGTTTGGCCCGCTCGACTGCTACGCTGAGATCAATCGCAGGGTAGTTTGGGCTCCTCGGCTTCGTAACCATCTCCTACACCTCTCGCCCAGGGCGACATGAAATTGCTTTCCGGCGCATAGCTTACCCGTGAGCCTGCCGCTGGTCAAGCGAATTATGGCTAAACCAACACATTAGCGCAAGCGAAACAGTATTTCTCTGTGCACGGTATGGCACACTCATAATTACAGCCTCGGACTAAGCCCTTGTCAAGGTGCATAGGGCACAGATTCGCTGGAGTGCCGTATTATGTCTCGTGGGCGAAGGTGAGGCCGTAGACACGCGCGGCGCCTGCGGAGAGCAGCGTCTGCGCAGCAGCCAGGAGCGTGGCACCGGTTGTGGTGACATCGTCCACGAGGACGAAGGTCTCGCCGTCCACCCGGCTCGGGGCGGTGAACGCGTCGCGGACGTTCTGCAGGCGCTCGGCCCGGGTTGAGGTGTCGACCTGCGACGACGTCTCCTTCGTGCGGCGCAGCGCGTCAGCCGCGAGCGGAGCGTCCAGCAGGCGCGCAAGCTCCTTCGCCAGCAGCTCAGCCTGATTGAAGCCGCGCTCGCGCTGGCGTGTCGGGTGCAGCGGCACGGGCACGAGCGTGAACGGCGGCGGGACGGCGACCGCCAGCTCCCACGCCATCGGGCGCGCCATCTCCGGCACGAGGGAGCGCAGGCCGCGATACTTGAGGTGCTGCACCGCGGTCCGCGCCACGCCCTCGTAGGCGAACGGCGTCAGCACGTCGGCGAGCGGGCCGCTGCCGGGCGGGGGCTCCGGCGGCGGACGCTTCGCCTCCGCGAGGCAGGCAACGCAGATATATGAACCGCTCCTCCCGCAGCCGATGCAGCGAACGGGGAACAATACGTCGAGACCAGAGCGCAGCACGTTGGAAACGATGCCCATGGAGATCTCCTCTACCTCCGCTTCGTTCGTCCGTCTACAAGCTCCTGCTCCAGCCAAACCTGAAGGGGCGAGATTCCCGCCTTCGCGGGAATGACGAGAGGCCGGACGATGCCCATGGAGCAGAACCGGATGGTAGGCTGAGCCGCATGATACGGGCAGTTTTCTTCGATTTCTACGGCACGCTCGCCGACTGGCCTGCGGCAGAAGACCTGCAACAGGCGGCTGCGGCCGCCGAGGGCATCGCCATTGAGCGGTCCGCCGTGGCGGGCGCCTATCGCACGGCGAACGCCTACCTCGACGAGGAGAATGCGAAAGGCCACGTACGGGAGCGGACGCAGGAGGAGCGCGACGCCGTCTTCGCCGAGTACGAGCGACGGCTCCTTGCGGACGCAGGCGCGCCGGACGTGAGCCTGCACGTTGCAGCGCGCGTCTGGCAGCGCGTGCGCAGCGCACCGGAGGAACTGCAACTCCTCCCGGGCGCGGAGGCGGCGCTCGCAGAGTTGCGCGGCCGGGGGCTCACGCTCGGCGTCATCTCCAACATGGGATTCGAACTGAACGGGTTGCTCGAGGGTCTCGGCATCGGCGCATACCTTCCAGTGCGCTCCTGCACCGCCACTGCAGGGGTGAGCAAGCCACACCCACGCATCTTCCAGTCCGCACTCACCCAGGCAAGGGTGCGGCCCGATGAGGCCGTGCACATCGGGGACAGCATCCCGGCGGACGTGGAGGGCGCGCGTAGCGCCGGCATCGCGCCTGTTCTCGTGCAGCGCGCTCCGGGGCCGCGTCCGCCTCGGGGCGTGCCCGTGGTGGGGTCGCTGACGGAAGCGGTGGCGCACGTACGGTCGCTGCTGGGGAGCGAGGGTTGACGTGGAAAGCGCCACGCCCCACCTCCTGTTCACCCCCATCCTAACCTTCCCCCATCAAGGGGGAAGGGACCAGACCCCTGCTCCCATCCCATCCAGGATCACGCTTCCCCGGTTATGTGAAGGCCCGGGAGGAAGAGGCCGAGGGATGACGTGAACCGCATCGTGCTGGGCGACAACATGGACGTGCTGCCGGGCATCGAGGACGGCGCGGCGGCGCTCATCTACATCGACCCGCCGTTCAACACCGGGAAAGAGCAGCGCCGGGAGCGCCTGCGGACGGTGCGCGACGACGACCACGGCGACCGCACGGGGTTCCAGGGCAAGCGCTACCGGACGGTGCGGCTCGGCGCGCAGTCGTTCGACGATATGTTCGACGACTTCCTCGCATTCCTGGAGCCACGGCTCGCGGAAGCGCACCGCATCCTCTCGCCCACGGGTTCGTTCTTCCTGCACATCGACTACCGGGAGGCGCACTACTGCAAGGTGCTGCTCGATGGGTTGTTCGGGCGCGAGTGCTTCATGAATGAGATCATCTGGGCATACGACTATGGCGGCAGGCCAAAGAGCCGCTGGCCCGCGAAGCACGACACGCTGCTCTGGTACGTGAAGGACCCCGCGCGGTACACGTTCCACTACGACGAGATCGACCGCGTGCCATACATAGCCCCCGGACTCGCGGGCGCCGAGAAGGCCGCGCGCGGGAAGACGCCCACGGACGTCTGGTGGCAGACCATCGTTCCGACCGTTGGGCGCGAGCGGACGGGCTACCCGACGCAGAAGCCGCTCGCGATCCTGAACCGCATCGTGCGGGTGCACTCCAACCCCGGCGACCTGGTGCTGGACTTCTTCGCGGGCTCAGGTACGACGGGCGAGGCTGCCGCACGCAACGGCAGGCGCTACTTCCTCATGGACAGCAACCCGGAGGCAGTGCGCGTCATGGCGGAGCGGCTCGCGTTCAGCGAGCCGGAGGTGACTTCGACAGGGATGGACTGGACGGGGTTGTCATGCTGAGGGAAGTCGAGGCTTCTCCCGGGTAACGTGGGCAGGCTACGGCGTGCCACCCGAGAGATTCCTCGGCTGCGCTCGGAATGACAAGGAGACAGGCATGGCGGGCGCGATGCGCCCGCCATGCCCTCACCATCAGGCACCCTCCCCTACGAGTGCTTCACGTTGTACTGCAGCGCGGTGTGGGTGGCCTTGGCACGGTCGCCGGAGCGCTCGGCGAAGGCCACGCGCATGCTGACGACCATGACATTCTGGCGCTTCTGGATGTCGCGCTCCGTCTCGATGAGCAGCTCGCGCTTGAAGCCCTTGCGCCACTGCGTGCGGTTCACGAGCAGCAGGCGGCCCGTGTCCGCGATGTTGCCGTCCGACGTGACCTTGCCGTCCGCGTCGGCGAGGCGCAGCTGCTCCGACACGATGACGGGCACGCCCTCGACGGCTCCGAGCTGACCGGTGAGCAGCGTCGCGTGCGGGCCGAGCTTGTCCAGCGTCTGGAAGCTGTCGACCGCCTGCATCGCGATGTACGTGCTTACGTCGGTGACGAACGCCAGCTCGGACGGGCGCAGGCCGTACTTGCCGAGCATCCGCCGCAGCTGGTTGAACATGTCCACGGTCGGCTTCGCGTTGAAGTTGTTCCGCATATCCGTGTGGTCCACCAGCGGCAGGTGCAGCAGGCCGTCGAACCCCACCAGGTAGTGCGCCTTCCCCGCCGTGGAGGCAGCGAGCGTCGCGCCGTCGTGGTTGATGTTGCTGGAGGCGGTCGTGTCGGCGTTCAGCAGCACGTCGTCCAGCACCTGCGCCGCGTTGCGAAGCAGGGTGCCGCGCACCTCCGCCATCATCGCGATGACGGCGTCCTCGTCCAGTTCGTACGCCCACGGCACCATGCCGACGAGCTCGTGCGCCGTCAGCGTCTGTTTCGCCGTCTTCAGGTCCGTCGACGTTGTGGCGGTGTTCGCCGTGCCGGGGTACCAGTTGACGTCGCCCAGCTGCAGCGGGATGTCGAACGGATTGGACGGCATCGTGACCGTCTCGAAGAGCGACGCGACCGCCGTCTCCGCGTTCACGTCCGCCCAGAGCTGGCGCGCCTCCTCCTGCGGCACGAGCTCGTCACCCGCGCCCGCGGTCGTGGAGTCCATCGCCTTCGCGACGCTCTCCTGCCACGCGCGGAGCGAGCGCGGGTCGTAGTCCTGGGGGCGCGCCTGCTGCGCCGTGAGCAGGCTTCGCATGACCGCCAGGTCCACGAGGTCGAATCCGTCCAGCTTCCCGCCGCGCACGCGGACGCGGTCGTTCGAGCCTCGTCCCAGCAGCGCGTCACGCCGCGCAGAGCGGTCGTGCTCCAGCACGCGGCGCACCTCGCCCGCGAGCCGCTCCTGCTCCTCACGCATGAGCGTCAACTCCTTCGTGACCGGGCCGAGTCGCTCGCGCACGAACTCCTGCGTCTCCACTATCTCCCGTTGTATCTCGTCTATCGCAGACATACTCTCCTCCTTCTGTGAGATCAGTTCTCCTGTTCGTTGACCGGCGCGGCCTCGATCGCTTCCGCGAGGGCCTCGCCGAAGCTGCGCGCCGACGACGCCAGCGCGTCACGCTCGGCGCGGGTCAGTCCGTCCGGCGCGGCGCGGGCCGACTCACGCATGAGCCGCGCTCCGCTCTCCAGCGCCTCGGCTGCATCCGGCGCAACCCGGCAGAGGACGTCCACCAGCCGCGCCGCCTGCAAGGCCACACGCACCACCTGTGCTATCCGCATCGCTCTCCTCCTTTCCCGGCCCGCGAGGGGGCCGTTTGTTTATCCAGACACCAGCCCGCGCAGCCGCCGCAGTTCGTTCAGGACGCGCTGGGCGTCCTCCGGGGCGATGCATGACGCGGGGAGGTCGAATGTGAACAGGGGGCGCAGCCGGGGCGCGTCGAGCCCGCCTTCGAGCGCCTTCGCCAGCGCGTGCGGGTTCGCGGGGACGGGCACCGCGCTGAGTTCGAGCAGTTCCTGCCTCGTGTACTCGACGCCGTCCACCGAGCCGTCGCGCCCCTTGCGGAACGAGAACGCCTTCGGACGGAAGCCAACGCTTACAGCGCGTAAGAACCGCTGCCGGTAGAGCAACTCCACTTCCTGCGCGAAATCGGTGGGCGCGAACTCCACCGTCGCGACCAGCTTCGAGCCGTCCACGCCCACCCACGAACTGCGCCCGATGGGCGTGCGGGTGTAGTCGTGCGCCCACAGGAAGACGGGGTTGCGCTTGTAGGCGTCCAGCTCCCAGCCATCGGCGCGCACCACGTCGCCCAGGCGGTCGGCTGAGTCATCCGACGCCACGACCGTCAGAGGGCGGTCGTCGTTCGAGGCGACGGCGTGGCACACCGAGAACCTCTGCACGACCGGCGCGTCGGCCAACCCTCGCCGGTACGCCTCCAGCGACTCGAGCAGCCGCTCCCGCTCCCAACGCTCACGTTCGCTCACCCCTGCGCTCACCTCGTACGACACCATGCCTGTCCCTCCTCATTCGTCCGCCGTGCGCGGTGCCCGGGCACGAAAAAAGCCCCGGCCCTATCTCAAGGCCGGGGCTCGTCCCCGTTCATACATCCGTCCGGCGAACTTCGGTTGTCGGGATCAGGTTAGCGCAAGGCCGTCAACTGCGAAACCAGCCGGTGTCACAAATCCGAAATCGATTGGCTGGGTCCCCGCATTTGCGGAAATTACGAGAGGCGGGCCGACGCAAGGCGCGTGTATACAGCGCCGGTGGGGAGCAGGTCGCTGTGGTAGAGGCCGACCTCCTCGACCGGGAACGCTACGCGCCGGACGTCCAGCGCCGCGACGGCATCGCGCAGCGCCTGCGACTCGTCGCGTGAGAGCTTCGCGTTCACGCGTGCGAGCGTGACGTGCGGCGCGAAGTGGCGTTCGTCGTTGGGAATCCCGGCCGAGGCAAGCGTGTCCTCCACGCTGTCGCGCAGGCTTGTCAGCGTGTCGAGCGCGCCGCCGACGCCCACCCACAGCACGCGGGGTGCGCTGTGCGAGGGGAAGACGCCCGCGTTCGCCAGCGACAACTCGAATGGCGCGATGCCTTCTGCGGCACGAACGACCGCCTCGCCGAGTGCGGGTGCAGCGTCGGGCGGCGGGCTGCCGATGAACCGCAGCGTGAGGTGCATGCCGTCCACGTTCGCCCATCGCGTACCGTTCGGGGCGAACGCCCGGATAGCATCGGCGATGCGGCGTAGTTCGGCGCGGACGTCGTCGGGAAAGGCGAGCGCGACGAAGAGGCGAAGGTTGCGCTCGCGCTGCGCCAGAGCGTCGTCAGCCATCGCGCTCGGCCCTGGCGCGGGCGATCAGCTCGCCGAGGCGGCGGTACCCGCCCGCGATGTCGTCCAGCGAGTAGGAGGCGTTCGCGGGGCTGGGGTTCGGCGCGACGAATATGCGGCTGTCGTCGAGCCGGTCCGGCTGTTCGCCGAGGGCGACATCGTTCTGCTTGCGTCCCTCCGTGTATTGCAGGAACCACTTGTAGCCGGTGATGCCGTTGAAGCAGACAACGAGCGGCGACGCCTCCAGCAGTTTCTCCCGAGTCAGCGGCGCCCACGCACGGAAGTCGGAGGCACGGAGGCTCGAGGCGCTGTTGCTGGCGCGCTTGACGACGTCCGTGAAACCGATGGCGCGATGCTCGAAGAGCCACGCCTCATCGCCGGGGGCGAGGTCGGATCTGTCCGTCAGGCCGGAGCGGTTGAGTGCGCTCCAGAATCGGTTCTGCGGGGTCGCGAAGTACTTGCCGACGGACGCCGAGTACGCGCCGGGGTTGATGCCGACGAACACGAGGTCGAGGCCGGGCCGCAGGTAGTCGGGCAGCGTTGGAGAGTCAGTCATCGGCGAGCCCGAGGAGCCGTAGGGCGTTGCCGCCGAGCACGGCCTCTGCAGTCGCGGCATCGAGCGTGGAGCGCGCCTGGTCCGCTACGCGCGAGGCGGGCAGCAGGGGGTAGTCCGATCCGAACAGGATGTGGTCCGCGCCCACGGCGCGTGTGGCAACGTCGAACACCTTCGCATCGTAGAGGAAGGGCGACACCGCGCTGTCGAAATACGTGTTGGCGAGCGCCGCGCGGACCTCTGGCATGAGCGCGTAGAACGGCAGCCCGCCGCCCCAGTGGGCGAACACCCAGCGCACGTCCGGGAAGCGCTCAACGATCGCGATCAACCGCTCAGGTGTGGTCGAGCCCTTGCCGGGGTAGATGTGCCCAACGGGCTCCGAGCCGTGGACGTTGATGAGCAGTCCGCGCTCCGCCGCGAGACGCGCCAGCGGCACGAACGACTCGTCCGTTGCGAGGTCGATCCCTTGCGACGTCGGGTGCAGTTCGCCGATGCCGAGGGCGCCCGCGTCCGCGCAGCGCTCCACCTCCCGCAGGGCGTCGTCGCCCCAGCCGGGATGTACGGAGCAGAAGGCGGCGATGCGACTCGGATAGCGGGCGGCTGCGTCCAGCAGGCAGTCGTTCGCCTCGCGCGCGACGTCGCGGTCGCACCAGCCGAAGCCGAGCACGACAGAGAAGTCGACGCCGCTCTCGTCCATCGCGGCGATGAGGCCGTCCGCGGAGGCCATCGATCCGCCCCCGCCGAAGAGCGTGCCGAACGTCGCGTCGCGCGCCGCGATGTCGGCGCGCCGTTCGTGGAAGGAGGCAGGCAGCAGGTGCGTGTGGAAGTCAACGATCATGAATGACCTCGCCAGCCTGCCCGGTCCTAGTTCTCGGAGCCGGGCTCTTCGCCTTCCTCGAACGCGCTGCCGGAGAAGATGCCGACCTCACGCCCCTGGTGGACGTGCACGACGAAGTCATCCCGCTCGAGGCCGATGGCGTCCAGCAGCTCGTCGTCCAGGTCGGCGATGATGTCCTGTATCTCGTCGGTGGTGTAGCGCTCGGAGACGCACAGGGTGGCGTGGATGATGCGCCCGTAGAAGTGCACGTCGAAACGCCCCTGCGGCTGGGGCTGGTCGTCCTCGTAGAGCGTGTACACCTCAGAGAACGGCGTACGGCACTCGCGTTCGAAGCGGATCATCGGTGCTCCTTTGAATCGGCCTGCGCCTTAGCAGAAGGTGGAAGCGCTGCTCAGGGACGTACCTGTCCGTCGCCCAGCGCTATCCACTTGTAACTCGTCAGTTCGCGCAGGCCCATCGGCCCGCGAGCGTGCAGCTTGTTCGTGCTGATCGCGACCTCCGACCCCAGCCCCAGCTGGGAGCCGTCGTTGAAGCGGGTGCTCGCGTTCACAAGCACGACTGCTGCTTCCACTTCGTCGGTGAAGCGCATCGCGGCGCTGTAGTCCTCGGTCACGATCGCCTCGGTGTGGCCGGAGCCGAACTCGTCGATGTGCTCGAGTGCGTCGTCGAGCGAGTCCACGACCTTCACCGACATCGTGAGCGAGAGGAACTCCTGTCCAAAGTCGTCCGGCTGCGCGGCGCGCACCTGCGACTCCTGCACCGGCCCGATGAGCGACAGCGCCCGCTGGTCGCACCGCAATTCGACGCCGGCCTCCGTCAGTTGGGATGCCGCGCCGGGCAGCAGCGCCGGGGCAGCCGAGGCGTGTATGAGCAGCGTGTCGAGCGCGTTGCACACGTCGGGGCGCTGCGTCTTGGCGTTGTAGATGATGCCGGACGCCTTCTCCAGGTCTGCGCCTGCGTCCACGTAGACGTGCACGACGCCGACGCCGCCGGTGATGGCGGGGACGGTCGCGTTGTCGCGCACGTACTTGATGAGCGTTTCGCCGCCTCGCGGGATGAAGAGGTCCAGGTAGTCGTTGAGCCGGATCATCTGGTCGACGATGGCACGGTCCGTGTCAGTGACGAACTGCACGGCGTCCGGCACAGCGTCCGCGGCCGCCAGCGCATCCTTCACGAGAGCAGCAACAGCCGTGTTGGTGTGGACGGCTTCCTTACCGCCACGCAGCACGACCGCGTTACCGGACTTCAGGCAGAGCGACACGATGTCCGTCGTCACGTTCGGGCGGGCCTCGTACACGCAGCCGATGACGCCCAGCGGCACGCGGCGCCGCTCGATGCGTATCCCGTTCGGCAGCGTGCGGGAGTCGAAACACTCCCCGACCGGGTCGGGCAGCAGCGCGACGCCGCGCACGTCGTTCGCCATGCCGGTCACGCGCTGCTCGTTCAGCAGCAGCCGCCCCAGCAGCGCCTCGCTCAGCCCGGCCTCCCGTCCGGCTTCGAGGTCGCGCGCGTTCGCCTCCAGTATGGCGGAGCAGTTCGCTTCGAGGGCGTCGGCGATGGCGCGCAGCGCGTTGTTCTTCTGCTCGGTGGAGAGCATGCGCACGCGCTTGGACGCTTCACGCGCCGCGTGTGCTTTCGTGATCAGTTCAGAGGTTGCCGTTCCGGTTGCCATGCGTGTCTCCCCTCGTGCTCAGACGACGACCATGTTGTTGCGATGCACGGCTTCGTCGCCGTTGTGGTGCCCGAGCAGCTCCAAGATTCGGTCGGAGCGTTCTCCCGCGATCTTCCGCATCTCCGACGAGTCGTAGTTCGCTATTCCATAGGCGAGGCGCGAGCCGCTCACCGAGAGGACCTCGACGACGTCCCCCCGCACGAAGCGGCCGTTCACCTCGCGGATGCCCGCGGGCAGGAGGCTGCTCGACTGCTCGCGGAGCGCGCGCACCGCGCCATCGTCAACCACCACCCCTGCATCCTTCTTCGTCATGCCGCTCAGGAGCCAGCGCTTCCTGCTCTCAACCACCGACCCACTCGCCGGGAAGAACGTGCCGTTCGTGAACTCCCCGCACGCGGCCTCCCGCACGACAGCGGGGTCTCCGCCGAGACCGAACACCACCGCGACGCCGATGCCGGTGGCATGCTGCGCCGCCAGGAGCTTGGAAGCCATCCCCCCGCGGGTCGCCGTGCTCGTATGCACCTCCGCCAGGGACATGATGGCGTCGTCAATCTGGTCTACCTGGGGTATCAGTTCCGCCGCGGGGTCGCGGTTAGGGTCGGCGGTGAAGAGCCCGCCGGTATCCGTCAGCATGAGCAGCAGGTCAGCGTCTATCACGTTCGCCACAATGGCGGAGAGCGTGTCGTTGTCGCCGAAGCGCTGGCCGTTGATCTCCTTCGTGTCGACAACGTCGTTCTCGTTCACGATGGGCACGACGCCGCGCTCAAGCAGACCGTTCAGGGTGTTGCGCACGTTCAGGTAGCCCACCCGGTCGTCCACGTCACGCGCGATGAGCAGCGTCTGCGCGACGACTATCCCGCGCCGCGAGAAGAGCTCCTGGTAGGCGTGCATCAGGCGGCTCTGGCCGATGGCCGCGAGCATCTGGCTCGCAGCGACGCTCTTGCCCTGCACGACGCCGGGCGCAGCCTCATGCCCCGCCGCGATGGCGCCCGAGGTGACGAGAACGACCTGCGCGCCCATCTCCACCACGTCCGCGATCTGGTCGACCAGTGACTCCATGACGGAGCGGTCCAGGTTCGGCGTTTTGCGGGTGAGCACGTTCGTGCCGGCCTTGACCACGATCCGCCGGTAGCGCAACTCAACACCGCCCTGCCCGGCGTCTGCGTTTGCCGTCTGGAGTGCCATGCTGCGTTCTCGATACCGTGCTGAAGGCTGTGGGGACGTGGGAGTTACTCGTACGGGCATTGTACAGTATGCCCCTTCGTCTCCTCCGGCGTGGCCGGGTTAAGGCGGCTACCTGACCCCGAGTGTCAGGTCCAGCAGCAGGCACGGCTCGCCCCACTGCTCCTTGTCGTCGAGCGACCACTCCGCCGACGAGCCGGACGGGCGCAGGCGCAGTCCTTCGTCCCCGCCGTACACCAGCACCACGACGCCATCCCCGGAATCCGACACTTTCGCCGCCATCGCCGGTATCGGCTCCCCGCCCGACCAACCGACCACGTCGCAGGGGCCCTCCCAGCCGTCAGGCCGGAACGCGGACTCGACCCACGTCACCTCGTAGGATTGCTCCAGCGCCTCGAACATGCGCGTGACCGAGAGGTCGCAGTTCTCCCCGGCCTCGACGTCTACCTCAACGTACTCCATGCGCGCAGTCTACCGGCAACTATTCGTAGAGCGCATACGCGGCGGACGAAGGCTCGCTCCCCAGCCCCCGTTCCGCCGCTCTCCGCCACAGGGACGCCGACGCCTCGTGCAGCGGCATGCGCAGCCCGCCGCGCCTCGCCTCTTCGAGCAGCGGCTCGTAGCAGGAGACGTAGTCGTCAACCGACGGTCCTGCGTCCTCGGACGCTCCGCCGAGGATGACCCGCCCGATGCGCTCCAACCGCGCCGATGCGCCCGACGCCGTGCGCATCACCTCGTACATGGCCTGAGCGTCCATCCCCAGTTTCGTGGTCAGCGCAAACGCCTCGAACACGCCCACCTCGTACATCGCCGCCGTTGCCGCGTCCAGCGCGTCGTACCCAGCGTCGTGCGAGGGCACGTCCGCATCGCTGGGCAGCAGCTCTCCCGCAACCTCGACACCCGCGATCGACTCCAGCGCCTTGATCGCCTCCGGCGGGTCGGCGCTGGCCAGTCCCTGCTCGGCGGCGTACAGCCACGAATCGCGCGCCGCGTTCCGCAGCGGCAACTCCAGCCCCGCCAACTCGATCATCCACTCCATGAGGTCCTGGTCCTTGATGTTCGTGGAGACGTACGACGTCTGCTCGAACGAGCGGTCGAGTATCTTGGGCAGGATGCGCTCCAATTGGCGGCTCACGGACGCGCTCTTGCGCATGACGTGGAACAGCAGCCCGCAGTCCAGTCCCTGCTTCGCACCCAGCACGAACGTCTCCAGCACGCCCAGCTGGTTGATGTCCTTCACCATGTTGTTGAGCAGCTTGGCCATGTTGCCGCTGCCGACCGGCCCCATGTACCGCGCGTTCGCCGACACCGCATCGAGCGCGGGCCGGGTGCGCTCGAACGCTGCAGCGTCTCCGCCCACCATCACCGTCAGCCTGCCTCCCCACGCCACGTCGCCCGTCCCCGACACCGGCGCATCGAGGTACGTCACGCCCTTCGCCGCGCACGCCTCTTCCATCTGCCGCGCGAACTCCGGGTGGACGGTCGAATGGTCCAGCACGATCGTTCCCGGTTCAGCGCCCGCGAGTACCCCGTTCTCGCCGCAAATCACAGCCTCCACAACCGCATCGCCCACAAGGCACAGCCCAACGACCTCCGCGCCGCGTGCCGCATCGGCGGGCGAACCACCGGGCGTCGCGCCCATCCCGGCGAGTTCCTGCACCTTGCCCTGGCTGCGATTGACGACCGTGACGTTGTGCCCCGCCTTGAGCAGGTTCACCGCCATCGGTTTGCCCATCATCCCGATCCCAACGAATCCGATATCCATCCTTGTGCTCCTGCAGGCCGCGTTCTAGTAGTCGAAGTGCACGCTGTAGAGGTCCTCGATCCGGCCGTCGTCCGTGAACCGCCAGACGCCGATATGGCCGCGCCTGAGGTCGCCGTTGCCGTCCCATTCCATCGTCGTTGCGGCGCCCTCGTAGTCGACCGCTCCGCCTTCGCCGAGGATGCGCAGCGCGTCCGCCACACCCGCGGCTGTCGGCGCGACCACTGTACCCGGCCCGCTGCCGACGTCGCGCAGTTGGTCGCGGATCGCGGCTCCATCGACGCTCCCCGCGGCCTGCGCCGCCAGCGCGAGAGCGATCGTGGCGTCGTACGTCTCCCGCACGTAGGCGTACTCGGGCAGGTTCCCGTATTCGGCAACGAACGCGGCGTCCCAGTCGGCCGAGGTCGCACTTTCCGGCGTAGCCACACCGGCCGTGCCGTACGCGCCCGCGACGGCTCCACCGACGGCGCTGCTCAGCGCGGGACTCTTCAGGGCGTCGCCCAGCATGAACCGGCTGTACAGGCCGCTCTCGACCGCCTCACGGATAACCACTGCCGCCTCCGCCTCGAACGTCAGCACCACGAGCGCCTCAGTTCCCCCGCTCGCCGATTCCTGCAACTCGGAGAGGAACGTCGTCTGCCCCGGCGGAAGGACGACAGGCTGCAGAGCGCCCGTCCACGCCGCCGCGAACGACTCGAAGAGGCCGCGCCCCCAGGCATCGTCGCGGTAGACCAGGCCAACGTTCGTGAAGCCAAGGTCGCGCGTCACCTGCGCGAGCACGGGCCCCTGCGCACTGTCCGACAGGGCGGTGCGGAAGAAGAAATCGCTGTCTGCCGCTGTGGTGAGGAGCGGGGAGGTGGCCGATGGACTGATGACGGGTATCCCTGCGGGACCTGCTACCTGTTCCACCACGGGCAGCGAGTTTCCGCTGGAGTTGGGGCCAACCAGGGCGTGTACACCATCTTCCTCGATCATGCGCCGGGCTTCCTCCACTGCTACCGCGGGATCGCGGGTGGAGTCCCTCGTCACCGTCTCGACGGGGCGCCCGAGCACTCCTCCTGCAGCGTTGACCTGCTGCACCGCCAGGTCGAATGCCCGCTCCCGGTCGCGCGCCTTCTCCTCCGACCCGGAGCTGAAGTCCAGCAGCAGCCCGATCTTCAGCGCCGGAGGGGTGTCGCTGGCGCAGGCCACGACCAACCCCAGCAATAGCACACAGATCAGGACCGCGCGGGCCGCGGTCAACGTGGATGTAACCATGCCACCTCGGGGAATCGCTCTCGGCAACAGCCTCGCGAGTATACCAACCCTCTTCGTTCCGCCAGCCAGCGCGTGCATCCGCTATCATGCTTGCCAGCGCTTGGCGCAGACCCTACCGGCGCAATTCGGAGGAGCAGCACATGCAGTACCGCAGACTCGGCGACACGGACCTCAACGTATCCGTCATCGGACTCGGAACCAACAACTTCGGCAACCCCTCGCGCATCTCCGACCACGCAGACAGCAAGCGCGTGCTCGACAAGTGCCGGGACGTGGGCATCAACCTCATCGACACCGCCAACATCTATGGCGGCGGTCAGAGCGAGGTCCACATCGGCGAGGCGCTGCGCGGCCAGCGGAACGACTTCCTACTCGCGACCAAGTTCAATCTCAACAGTCTGGACGGCGAGTCGCCCCGCGACCGCATCATGAAGAACGTCGAGGAGAGCCTCACGAAACTCCAGACCGACGTTATCGACCTCTACCAGATCCACTTCATCCCGCACGGCGTCCCGCACGAGGAGTACCTGGAGCCGCTGAACGACCTCGTCAAGGAGGGCAAGGTGCGGTACGTGGGCGAATGCAACTACTCCGGCTGGCGCCACGCCGACGCCAACCGCGCCGCCGACGAGCGCGGTCTCGCCCCGTTCGTCTCCTCCCAGAACAACTACAGCCTCATGCACCGGCAGGTTGAACTCGAGCTGCTCCCCTACTGCACGGAGCACAACATCGGCTTCCTCCCGTACTTCCCGCTCGCGGGCGGATGGCTCACCGGCAAGTACGCGGCGGGCGCGGAAGTGCCCGGCAGCGCGAGGCGGATGGTCGGCCAGTTGCAGGGCGACGAGCGCGCCCGCGACGTGCTCTCCCGCCTCGACGCGTACGCGAACGAGCACGGGCACTCGGTCCTCGACCTCGCGTTCGCGTGGCTGCTCGCACATCCGGCGGTGAGTTCCGTCATAGCGGGAGCGATGACCGAGGAGCAGGTCGTGGGGAACGCGGCCGCATCGGACTGGATGCTCTCACCCGAGGAGCGCGACGCCGTGGACGCAATCGCCGCGTGGGACGGCACCGACGAAGAGGTCGAGCGCTTCGGCATGGGAGCGGACGTCCCGCAGGCGCCCGTCCGGTAGGGGAGAGACCGTCCTCAGGAAACGTTGCGCAGGCGCAGCGCGGTCGTCATCACCCACGTCATCGTCGTGACGAAGATGCTGCGCTGGAACAGCCCTCGCTTTCGGAGCCAGGTGCGCGAGTAGTAGGGCAGCGTGAGGATGCAGGTCGCGGCGAACATGGTGTAGGAGAACCACCTCCACCACCCGCACCACGCGGGACGCTCCTTCAGCGCGCGAGGCGACAGCGCCATGAGCAGGCCGATGCTCGACAGCGTCATCCCGCCCGCGATGTTGTGGGCGCTGTTCTCCGTGATGCCCGGCAGCACTTGCCGCTCGCTGCGCGTGGGGTACTTCGCCGCGAGGACCGCGCCGAGACCGTATATCGCTACGAGCCCCCAGAGGGCGCGTCCGCGCTTCCCACCTCTCGCCTCGTGGTGCAACACCGGGCCAAGCCCTTGCACGAGCACGCCGTAACCCGCGAACGCGGCGTTCATCAGCCTGGCGCTCGACGTGCCTCGCGCCGCGAGCCGGCTCATGGTGTGCTGCGTCGAGCTGTAGCCGGGCGGGGCCTTGCGCATCGCGCGCGCCGTGACCGACGTGTAGTAGAGCGGTGCAAGCACCGCCAACGAAGCCAGTCGACGCCGTATCGAACTCGAGAGACTCACCCTGCCACTCCTGACGTGATCGCGATTACCGCAGCGATCAACACTATCCCCAGCGCGATGCGCCGGAACACCAACGCCGGGATACGGCTGGAAAGCCATATGCCGCCGAAGACGCCCGCAGCCCCCGCGGGCAGGAGCACCGCTGCCAACTCTACCGATTCGAGCGTCAGCACGCCCGCCACGGCATAGCTCGGGAACGCTGAGAGCGACACCCCAGCCAGATAATAGATGATATCCGCTCGGAATTGTCGCTGCTCGACCCCCTGGTTCGCGAAGAAGAGGATGACGGGCGCGCCCGCGAGGCCCGTCGCCCCCGTGAGCAGTCCGCTCGCCGCGCCGACCGGGATCGAGGCGAGGCGTTGGTTGCGCGCCGTGCGCTGCAACCCGAGCAGCAGCGCCACCGCTACCGTGCCCGTCACCACCCCCAGGATTATCTTGATCTGCGGTGCGTCGAGCCTCGTCAGGATGAACGTTCCTATCGGCGTGCAGACCACGCCGGCAAGCATCATCGGCCATATGCGGGCGATGCTGAACTGGTGCCGGGTGTGCACCATCAGCGGGAAGTTCAGGATCGTACCGATGATCAACAGCACGGGGATCACCAGTTTCGGGTCGAGATACGAGGCCATGATGGGCGCCGACGTGACGACGAATCCGAAGCCGGTCGCGCCCTGGATGAGCGAGGCGAACAGCACGGTGACGGCGGAACCGATGACGAATGGCAGGTCTGGCATGAGTGGGCGCGGTCGCCCTAGTCCGTAGGGATGAACGGGGCGATCGAGCCGTCGAACAGCAGGCTGCTCGGCAGTATCTTGCTCACTTCCTCTATCGTCCACTTCCCTTTGGTGCGCCAGTCCTTGTTGACAGTCCGCACCTCGGTGGGGTGAGCGTAGAACCCGTACTTGCCGCTTCCGGCGCGGAAGACGCAGCCGTTCACGTGCGCCGCCGCATCGGTCGCCAGCCACACGACGATGGGCGAGACGTGCTCGCCGCCGGGGCGGTTCGCCGCGAGTTCGTCGCCCGCCTTCTTCGCGGGGATGCCGGCCTCGGCCAGCACCTGCGGGTGGCGGTAGTTGAGGAACCCGCGCGTCTGCGCCATGGGCGCAATCGCGTTAACCGTGATGTTGTGGTACCGAAGCTCGAACGCCAGATTCCACGTGAGGCTCACGATGCCGCCCTTCGCCGCGCCGTAGGCTGCGCGCCCCTCCGGGTTGCGCCACTGGCTCGACGCCGTGTTGATGATGCGGCCGGAGCGCTGCTCCATCAGCAGCGGCACGGCGTGGTGGCAGGTGTTGAACGTTCCCTTGAGGTGCGTCCCCACTACCGCCGCGAAGTCCTCCGGCGTTATCTGGTGGAAGAGGCCTTCCCGTGCGATGCCCGCGTTGTTCACCAGGATGTCCAACTGCCCGTAGGTGTCGATGGCCGTGCGGATGATCTGCCCGGCCTCGGCGTAGTCCGCGACCGAGTTGTAGTTCGCAACGGCCTCGCCGCCGTTCTCACGGATGAAGGACACCGTGTCGTCGGCTGGCGCTGCGCTCCCGCCTGCGCCCGTCCGCTCGACGCCCGGGTCGTTGACGACGACCTTGGCTCCCTCGGCGGCCATCGCTATCGCGTGCGCCCTGCCGATGCCCCGGCCCGAGCCCGTGACGATGGCCACCTTGCCCTCGAGCCTGTTCCCTCTCGGCGGAATGTACTCGTCTGCCATAGCGTTTCTCCTCCGCCTTACGGGATGAACGGGGCCTTCGTCTCGCCCATCAGCACGGTCGACGGCAGCACTTCGTCGAGCTCGTCGAGCGTCCAGGGGTCGCCGTTGCCCGCTTCGCGGTACAGCGTCCTGATCTCCGTCGGGTGGCTGTACCGCCCGATCTTGCCCGACCCCGCCCGGAAGACGATGCCGTTGACCCCTGCCGCCTCCTCCGAGGCGAGCCAGACGATCAGCGGCGAGACGAACTCCGGCCCTGCGCGGTTGTCGCCCTGCTCCGCCGGGTTCTTCTTCCGGTCCAGCCCGGCGTCCGCCAGCATGTCCCGGTAGGTGTCGTCGCCGAAACTGCGCGTCGCCGCCATCGGCGCGAGCGCGTTCACGGTGATGTTGTGGTTCCGCAGCTCGAACGCCAACCCCCACGTGAGCGACACGATGGCGCCCTTCGCAGCGCCGTAGTTCCCGCGCCCCTCCGGGTTGCGCCACTGGCTGGACGCGGTGTTGATGATGCGTCCGTAGCGCTGCTCCATCATCACCTTCACGGCATGGTGGCAGGTGTTGAACGTCCCGAACAGGTGCACGTTCATCAGCCCGTCCCACTCCTGCTCGGTCAGCTGGTGGAAGAGCCGGTACTGGAACGTCCCGGCGTTGTTAACCAGGATGTCCAGCCTCCCGAAGTTGTCCACGGCAGTCTTGATGAGGTTGCCGGCCGCCTCGTAGTCCGAGATGTCGTCGTAGCTGGCGACGGCCTCGCCGCCGTTCTCGCGGATCTGCGCGACCGCCTCATCCGCCGGGGCGCGTGTGCCGCCGGTGCCGTCGCGCTCGACGCCGATGTCGTTCACCACGACGCTTGCGCCTTCCTCCGCCAGGGCCATCGCATGGGCGCGGCCGATGCCCCGGCCCGAGCCTGTGACGACGGCCACTCTTCCCTTGAGCAGGTCTCCCATTGCCACGCCTCCGTCCAGCCCTTGCGAGTTGGTGGAGAGTATAACGCGGGTTTGGCTCCAGCGGACCCGCATCCCCGCCCGGGCCCGGACTGCTGGCGGGGCGTGTCAATCGAGTTGAGCGGGGCTATCATCCCGCTATGGGATACTGCATCGAAACCCTGATGGTCGCCTGGGACGAAAAAGCCCACCGGCTTGTTACGACGGGGAACGATACGCTCGGCTTCCGCGAGTTCGCGGCCCTCGCCGGTATCGAAAGCGACCGCGACCTGTGGCGCGTGATAGACGCCTTCTGCGAGGCGCGGGGCCTGATGTTCCCGTGGCGGTTCCTCGAAGTTGTGCCAGACGAGGACGTGCTGGCGCAAGCAGCGCCGCAGCCGTAGCGCTCGACCCCTGTGCCATTCACGACAACGCTCGCCCCTCCCATGCCGTTCCTCTCGGGCGCGTCAGCCGGAGGCGCTGTCGCTGCTCTTGATGAGCTGCACCCCGAGGTAGACGCTCCAGGCAACCCACACGAAGTAGCATGCCCTCGCGATTGTGGTCCCTTCCAAGCGCAGGTCAATCACGAATATCCCGATGATCTGCCCGACCAGTGCAATGAGCGAGACGACCACGATGCCGTTCGCCGCAAGCACGTTGGAGCGGGCGCGCATCCAGGGGCTCAGGCCGAGGACGAGGAACCCGGCGGCGGCGAACAGCCCGCCCACGACACGGCACGCAGCCTGCACTTCGCTGAGCACCACCCCCACCGACAGCGATTCCGCCGACGAAACGTCGATCTCGGAGATCGGGTGGTTCAACGCCTGGGTTATCCCCCACACGATCGTTCCGATCCCCAGGAACACCACGGCCAGCAGAGCCGCTCCGATGCCACTGCCTTCACGGATCGCTCCGGCCTGGAGGACGATGTACCCGAACAGCATGATCGCCAGGCCGAATGGCACGACCAGGGTGGTCAGGTGCGTGAGAGCAGTGTTTGCCGATCTCGCAGTGATGCTCTCAACCGCATCGGTCGAGTCGGCGCTGTCTATCAGGAGGCCGCCCGGTTCGATGAGGAAGAACCCCAACGCGAGCAGCGGTCCGACTACGAGAGCCCACCCTCCGAATCTGTTCATCGCAGGACTCATGACGCCCTCCTTCCCAACGGATGTAGGCACGCTAGCAAGCCTGAGCGGACGCGGTCAAGCGCGACTCTTACACGTTGTCAGCGATGCGTGAGCCGATGAGGGCCGCTCCGGCAGCGTACACCGGGAGCGCCTAGTACTGGATCTCGTCTTCCCGGAACCTCGTCCAGGACGTGAACACCGGGAACGGCGAGGGCAGCGTCCCCTCCGGGTCGTTCAGCCTGAACTCTATCTCCTCTGTATCGAAGACATCCCTGATCGAGATGGAGAAACCGGAGACCGGAACGCAGTCACTGCACTGCGTGGGAAACTGCTGCCTCGTTCGCGGCTCGATGAACCGGAGCGTTATCTCAGAGCCTCCGCCGCGTTGCTCGATGCCGTAGTCCTCGGCAGAGAGATCCCACTCGTCGACCACGTGCCCGCCCTCGGCGTACTGGGCGTAGATGCCGAACGGCCCGAAGAAGTCGATAACGACCGCCTTCCGGGGACTGGCGTCCTTACCGGGCTCGAACTGGCGGAAGGAGCGGCCCTCCAGCTCCGCCTTGATGCGCTCCACATCCGCTCCGGTCACCGGTTGCAACGGCTCGTCCTGACCGCACGCAGGCGCGATGATGAGCACAGCAAAGAGAAGGAGCGGAGCGGCCCATCGGAGCATCATGCGGCCATCTCCATTTCCCTAACGCCGGGGGCGGCGCCGGTCCGCCGAGTCGAGTATCAGCGTTACAGGGCCGTCGTTCACCAGCGCGACATCCATCATCGCCTGGAACTGCCCCGTCTCGACGGGGATGCCGGTCGCACGGAAACGCTCCACGACATCATCGAATCGCGCCACCGCCTCGTCGGGAGGCGCAGCATCGGTGAACGACGGTCGCCGTCCCCGGCGCACGTCGCCGTACAGCGTGAACTGGCTCACCACCAGCAGGCTTCCGCCCACGTCCTCCACGGAGCGGTCGAATCGGCCCTCGGCATCGGGGAACACGCGCAGGTGGACAGTCTTCTCGACGATGTAGTCGGCGTCCGCGTCCGCGTCGTCCCGTCCCACCGCCACCAGCACCACTAATCCGGTCTCGATGCGCGATACCACCTCGCCGTCGATCGACACCGAGGCGCTGCTGACGCGCTGGATCACCGCGCGCATCGTATTACTCGGACGTGCTGGACGCCTTGCTCTTCGAGTCCGCCGACTTCGAGTCGCTCTTCTTCTCTCCGGAAGAAGTTGCGGCGGACGATGACGACGATGAAGAAGACGGCGAGGCTGAGGAAGACGACGAGGAGTCAATGCCCTTCCGGGCGTAGTCCGTCGTGTAGAAGCCGGAGCCCTTGTAGATCACCGTAGGGGGTGAGAAGCGGCGGCGGCCGGTGCCCGCGCAGGCCGGACACGGCTGTTCCGGGCTCGCGTCGAAGCCCTGCCGCAGGTCGAACTCGTTACCACAGGAGCCGCACTGATATGCGTAAGTAGGCATAGGATAGGCCCTTTTCGCAGTTAGCAGTCGCGTATGGCGACTGCTAATGCCAAAATACCCGCACACTCGCGGGTTGTCAATCGCCCCTGCCTCCTGATGACTACTTCCCCGCAGCCCCGCCGGTTCACCCTATTCCTGTTCACCTTCGTTGGTTACCTGAGCAGCGACATCTGCCCGTTGTGCAGACGAAGCAACCCTGCATACCCTGTTCCTGGCGGCCGCGACCCTGCTCCCGCGCCCCTTCGAAGGCCCCGTTGCAGACCGTTGCATTTCCGTTGCATCTCCGTTGCATTGGTGTTGCGATCTGTACGGACCGCCGAGGCGAAGCGCAGCCCGATCGTTGCAAAGGAGATGCCGCTCTCACGAGTGGAATACGCCTGATGCAGCAGAAAGCAACAGGAAACAGAAAAACACCGCGCAGGCGCACACCGGCAGGGCTGCGGGGCGAGGGCCGGCACGTCCCGAAAGAGGCGCACCGCCTTGCCGGTGAGCGTGGCGCTATGCTAGCATCGCTCCTGCGCGGCGCATGCGCACGGAGCATTCATGGCATACGTTGAGATGAGAGACGGGGAGCCGCCCGAGGCGATCGTGTCGCGGTTCCGCGCGGCAGTTACCCGCAACGGCATCCTCAAGGCCCACAAGGACCGGCGCTTCTTCCGCTCCAAGGGAGAGAAGGCCCGCATCGCGGCCCGCCGTTCCGCCAGGCGCCGCCGCCGCTCAGGCATGTAGCCCTTCCGCCGAGCCTGCACGCGCTGGCAGCTCAGGACAGCCAGCGCACAGCCCCCGTTACCAGAATCTGCATTGTGGGGCGACTTGTGAGGCCCATCCGCATAGCCCTCGGCCAGATGAACGCCACCGTCGGCGACCTCCAAGGCAACGCCGAACGGATGCTCGCGCTCGTCGAACAGGCCCGGGAACAGCAAGCCGACCTCGTCGCCTTCCCTGAACTGGCCCTCACCGGCTACCCGCCCGAGGACCTCCTCTTCAAGCGCCAGTTCCTCCTCGACGCCCGGGCCCAACTGGACCGCATCGCCGAAGCCGCCCACGGCATCACCATCGTCGTCGGCGCCCCCGAATTCGTGGACGGCGAGCCCTTCCACCTCGGCGCGGCCCTCTACCCGGACCAGATGGAGGGCCGCATCTACAACGGCGCAGCCGTCCTCCACGACGGAAGCGTCACCGCCATCTACCGCAAGATCCTCCTCCCCAACCACGGCGTGTTCGACGAGGAGCGCTACTTCGCCCGCGGCAACGAGTGCCCCGTCTTCGAGATCAATGGCGTGCAGACGGGCATCAACATCTGCGAAGACATCTGGTACGACACCGGCCCCGCCACCGTCCAGCGGCTCGCAGGCGCGGAGGTCGTCGTCACCATCAACGGCTCGCCCTACCACCAGGGGCGCTACGCCCAGCGCAGCGCGATGCTCTCCCGCCGCGCCAGTGAGCACGGCTGCTTCATCGCCTACGTCAACCTCATCGGCGGGCAGGACGAGCTCGTGTTCGACGGCCAGAGCCTCGTCTTCAACCCGCGCGGCGAGCTCATCGCCCGCGCCCCGCAGTTCGAGGAGTCCCTGCTGCTCGTGGACATCGACGCCGACGAGGTCGGCTCTCCCGACCCTGAGGGAGCGCTCGCCAAGCCTGGCCTCGAGGCCATCGGCGAGCCGAGCCGCCACTTCATCTCCGCCGCGAGAGATTCGGCGCCCCGTGAGCCACTCACCCACTCTATCGAAGAGGAGCTGCATCCCCTCACGGAGGTCTACCAGGCCCTCGTCACCGGCACGCGTGACTACGTCCTCAAGAGCGGCTTCAGGGGCGCGGTCATCGGGCTCTCAGGGGGCATCGACTCCGCTCTCACCACCGCCATCGCCGCTGACGCACTCGGCCCGGAGCGCGTCACCACGTTCTTCATGCCGTCGCAGTACACGGCCGGCCAGTCCTGGGACGACTCGAAGGCGCTCACCGACAACCTCGGCATCCGGCTCGTGTCGCTGCCCATACGCCCCATCTTCGACGAGTTCCTCTCAACGCTCGCTGACGAGTTCTCCGGCAGGGACCCGGACACGACGGAGGAGAACCTGCAGGCGCGCATCCGTGGCAACCTGCTCATGGCCGCGTCCAACAAGTTCGGCTGGATAGTCCTCACCACCGGCAACAAGAGCGAGATGGCCACCGGCTACGCCACCCTCTACGGCGACATGGCAGGCGGGTTCGCCGTCATCAAGGACGTCCCCAAGACGCTCGTGCAGCAGCTCTCCCGCCACCGCAACGTGATGGCCGGACGTGAGGTCATCCCCGAATCGATCATCATCCGACCGCCGACCGCCGAGCTCCGCCCCGACCAGAAGGACGAGGACTCCCTGCCTCCCTACGACGTGCTCGACCCCATCATCCAGGCCTACGTCGAGGACGACCGCAGCTTCGACGAGATGCTCGCCGCCGGGATGCCCCGCGACGCCGTCGAGCTCACCGTACGGCTCGTCGACCGCACCGAGTACAAGCGCCGCCAGGCGCCCCCCGGCGTCAAGATCACGCGCCGCAACTTCGGGCGCGACCGCCGCCTGCCCATCGTCAATCGCTACCGCCCATCCTGAGCCTCAGCCCTCCCATACACCTCTGCAGGCATCCGGTTTTACGGATTTCCGGATTTGTGACACGCGCCCATTGCGCGGTTGCACCATATGCATGGCAAACTCGTCAGCAACCGCCACACAGCCCGCGATAGTGGGTGTGATACGATGAAAACACTGGCATGTGGCAGCCAGGAGACGAGGCCAAAAGGACATGTCTGACAAGGAACAAGCGCTGGCACTGGCTCTCGGGCAGATAGAACGGCAGTTTGGGCACGGGGCGATCATGCGGCTGGGCGAAGCAGCCCACAGCCTGCATGTGGAAGCCATCCCCACAGGCTCCATCTCGCTGGATATGGCCCTGGGTATCGGAGGAATCCCCAGAGGACGGGTAACCGAGGTATTCGGGACGGAGTCTGCAGGAAAGTCCACACTTTGCAGCCACATCGTCGCGGAAGCGCAGCGTCGCGGCGGCACCGCCGCCTACATAGACGCTGAGCACGCACTGGACCCCACCTACGCCGCGACGTGCGGCGTGCAGGTGGACTCGCTCCTCATCTCTCAGCCTGACTCCGGCGAGCAGGCCTTGGAGATCGTCGAGTACCTCGTGCGCAGCGGCGCCGTGGACGTTGTCGTCGTAGACAGCGTCGCCGCTCTCGTGCCCCGGGCAGAACTCGAAGGCGACATGGGCGACACCCACGTCGGGCTGCAGGCCCGGCTGATGTCGCAGGCACTGCGCAAGCTCACTGCCGCCACCAACACATCCCACACCGCAGTCGTGTTCGTGAACCAGCTGCGGGAGAAGGTGGGAGTCTTCTTCGGGAGCCCGGAAGTCACTCCGGGAGGCAGAGCGCTCAAGTTCTACAGTTCCGTCCGCATAGACCTGCGGCGTATCGAAACGATCAAGCAGGGGACGGACCCTGTCGGATCACGGGTCAGGGCGAAAGTCGTCAAGAACAAGGTCGCCCCGCCCTTCAGGCAGGCCGAGTTCGACATCATGTTCAAGATAGGCATCAGCAAGGAGGGAGACCTCCTCGACCTCGGTGTGGAGATGGGGATCGTCCGGAAGTCCGGCGCGAACTACTCGTACAACGAGACGCGCCTGGGACAGGGCCGGGAGAACGCCAAGACGTTCCTCCGCAGCAACCCGGATATCGCCGATCAGATCGAGGCGAAGGTTCGTGGCATCGAAGCCGCGAACGGGCACAGTGAGGCTCCGGTTCCCGAGGCCGAGCTCCAAGCGACGGCCCCGGCGACCGGATAGCCGGCATCGTCTTACTGGCTGCCACTCGCCGGAGATGAAGGATGGCGGTGGCAGATAACGTGCGCTTCACCAACGCGCAAACCAGCGGGCACCACACCCGCTCTCTCGCGCCAGCGGCCTACGCGCCGCTGGGCGGTCTTGGCGTATTCGCTTCGCTGCCGCTCCCGGAACCGGGGAACCGTCGTCTGTCTATAGCCATGGCCGGCCTGTCCGGTCCTCCTCGACGGGGACGCGCGCGCAGGTCGAGCCCGAAAGGAGACGCTCATGGAAGCGTTGATCATTGGTATCGCAGGAGCATTAGCCGGACTGGTTATCGGTGTCGTAGTGGCCTTGCTCGTCCGCAGCATGGGACGGAGCAGGCGCATGGGAGCAGCCCAGGACGAAGCCGCTCGCATACTCGCAAGCGCTGAGGAAGAGAAGAAACGCGCCCTGCTGGAGGCCCAGGAAGAGGCGCTCAAAGCGAAGCAGGAAGCCGAGGCCGAACTGCGCGACAGGCGGCGCGAAGTGCAGCGAACGGAGAACCGTCTCGCCAGCCGCGGTGAGAACCTCGACAACCGCCAGGAGGGTCTGGAACTGCGCGAGCAGCGCGTGGCCGACCGCGAGCAGGACGTCGAGCACCAGTACGAAGAGGCGGAAGCACTCAAGGCTGAACAGGCCACCAAGCTCGAACAGGTCGCGAACCTCAGCGTGCAAGAAGCGAAGGCCCAGATCCTTCAGGCCGCGGAAGACGAGGCCGAGCACGAACTCGCCAAGCGCTACTACGCCCTCGAGCAGAAGATGCTGAACGAAGTGGACGAGAAGGCGAAGAAGACCATCGCCCTCTCCATCCAGCGTCTTGCCTCAGACGTCGTCAACGAGTCCACCACCTCCCAGGTGGCGCTGCCGAACGACGAGATGAAGGGCCGTCTCATCGGTCGCGAGGGACGCAACATCCGCGCCATCGAAGCCGCCACAGGCGTCGACCTCATCATCGACGACACGCCGGAGGCAGTGACGGTCTCCTGCTTCGACCCCATCCGCCGCGAGGTGGCGAAGGTCGCGCTCACGAACCTCATCGCCGACGGGCGTATCCACCCCGCGCGCATCGAGGAATCGGTGAACAAGGCCCAGAAAGAGGTGGACGACTCCATCGCCCGCTCGGGCGAACAGGCCGTGCTGGACGCAGGCGTCCGCGGGCTGAACCCCGAGCTCATCAAGCTCCTCGGCAGGCTCCAGTACCGCTACAGCTACGGAGAGAACGTCCTGCAACACTCCGTCGAGGTCTCGCGCATCGCGGGGCTGATCGCCGGTGAGATAGAGGCAGACGTCCAGACCTCCAAGGCAGGCGGGCTGCTCCACGACATCGGCAAGGCCCTCACCCACGAGTTCGAGGGCACGCACATCGAACTCGGCGAGGAGGTTGCCCGGCGCTACTCCCTCACCCCGGGGGTAACAGCCGCCATCAACGAGCACCACGACGACGACAGAGGCTCTGTCGAGGCTTTCGTCGTCGCGGCGGCTGACGCCATCAGCGCCGCGCGTCCCGGTTCCCGCCGCGACACCGTCGAGCTCTACCTCAAGCGGCTGGAAGCCCTGGAAGACGTCGCCAACAGCTTCGACGGCGTGCAGAAGTCGTACGCCATACAGGCGGGACGCGAGGTGCGCATCCTCGTGGAGCCGGACTCGATAGACGACGTAGCAGCCTCAAATCTCGCGCGCAAGGTCGTCCGGAAGATCGAGGAGAACCTCGTCTACCCGGGCGAGATCGTCGTCACGGTCGTGCGCGAGACACGGGCCACCGAAGTCGCCCATTAGAACGGACGGATGCAGCTGCCCGCACTCCGTTCCGAGTGCGGGCAGCCCGCCCGGCGAGCAATGAAGATAGACCTCCACATGCACTCCACGCGCTCGGACGGACGCCTGACGCCCACCGAACTCGTAGGAGTCCTCGCCCATCGGGAGGTAAACGTCGCTGCGCTCACCGACCACGACTCCACCGAAGGACTGGACGAGGCCATCGCCGCCGCTGACGCTCATCCCGCGCTGCGTATCGTCCCCGGTATCGAGATCAGCGCCTCGCACCCCACGGCGGAGAACTCGGACGTGCACCTGCTTGGCTACTTCGTGGACCGCGCCGATGCAGCGTTGCAGCGGCAGCTCACCGCGCTCCGCGAGGAGCGGGAGGAGCGGGGACTGCGGATGCTCGAGAACCTCGCCCGGCTCGGCTACCCACTCGACTGGGAGCGCGTCCGTGAGCTCGCAGACGGCGCGAGTATCGGGCGTCCCCACATCGCCCACGCGATGGTGGAGCGAGGCTACCTGACGACGTATAAGGACGCGTTCAACGGCCTGCTGGACAACGGCGGCGCGGCATTCGTCGGCCGCACCGGCGTCACGCTGGAAGACGCGGCGCGGACGATACGGAGCGCAGGCGGCGCGGCAGTGCTCGCGCACCCGCTCTACGTCGAGGAGTACGAAACGCTCGTCCCACGGCTGCCTGACATGGGCATCGTGGGACTCGAAGCGCACTACGCAAACTACAACACAGAGGAGCAACGCATCCTGTTCGACCTCGCCGAACGCTACGGTCTCCTGCCCTGCGGCGGGAGCGACTATCATGCGATGGGCAGCGAGAACGAGGCGCTCCCCGGAGCGGACGGCCCGCCTCCGGAAGTATTCGAAGCGCTCGAGCGTCTCGCCGGAGAGGGATAAGAGCCCCTTGCGATGGACGATTCCCTACAGATAGCGCTCGTACTTCTCTACGCGTACCTGCTCGGCTCCGTGCCCACCGCCTATATCGTCGCCCGTCTCGTGAAGGGCATTGATCTCCGCAAGGTTGGCAGCGGCACCATCGGCGCGTCGAACGTCTACTACAACGTCGGGCGCTTCTGGATCCTGCCCGTCGGCATCTTCGACCTCTTCGTGAAGGGGCTCACGCCCGTCTACCTGGCACGCGCCCTCGGCCTGGAGATCGAGGTGCAGGCCGCTGCGGGATTGCTCTCCGTGGTCGGCCACAACTGGCCGGTCTTCCTTGGCTTCAAGGGAGGCAGAGGCGTGGCGCCCTCGGTAGGGACGCTCCTTGCTCTGGGACGCCTGGAGCTTGCCTTCTTCATCGTCATCACCAGCGCCGGGTGGCAGTTCACCAAGGCGTCGGGGGTCTGGGTTCTCCTGGGATTCGTCTCCCTGCCGTTCGTTGCGCTCTACTTCCAGCGGGACCCCGCCGTCGTGCTGCTCATGGTGGGCCTGCTGCTCATCACCGTCGTCAAGCGCCTCGCCTCGAACTCGCTGCGCGGTTCGGATGTCCCGCTGCCGCAGTTGCTCTTCAACCGGCTCATGTACGACCGTGACATCGCCGACCACGACGCCTGGGTCCAGCGCAACACGCCGCAACCGGAGGCGGAATGACGCAACTGCCCACATGCCACTGGCACCCCACCCGGGAAACGGGGCTGCGGTGCGGCAACTGCGAGAAGCCCATCTGCACCGAATGCATGCGCCAGCACCCGGTCGGCATACGCTGCAAGGAGTGCGGCGCGCCGGTAGGGCTGCCGACCCACGCCGTGTCCGTCAGCTACATCACGCGGGGAGTTGCCGCGGCCCTTGGAGCAGGAGTGGCGGGGTTCATCGCCCTGCAGATCGTGTTCCGGCTCATCCCCTTGGGAGGGTTCTTCACCTTCTTCATCATGCTGGGCCTCGGGTACGCCCTGGGTGAGGCCGTCAGCCGGGCCGTCAATCGCCGCAGGGGACGGACCTACCAGTGGATGGCGCTGGGGAGCGTGGCCCTCGCCACACTGCCTTTCCTGATCGGGGGGCTTGGCGACCTCTCCATCGGCGGATTATTCCGCCTCGCAGCCGTCGGTGTCGCGATGGCCGTCGCCTGGTCCCGCCTCGCCCCGTAGCGCGTGCCAACTCGCGGGAACCGCGCTACAATCTCACGCGGCGCGGGCGTAGCTCAGGGGTAGAGCATCTGCTTCCCAAGCAGAGGGCCGTGGGTTCGAATCCCATCGCCCGCTCCAGGTAGTCCCTTCCTTTCACAGGCCCGTCTCAGCCCGTCCGTTACAGGAGGAGCCCGATGACAACGTCCACGCCGGAGACTCGCCCGGACTTCGACCGCATCGTCAAGTACGACGCTTACCGCGCCTTCCAGGAGAAGGAGGGCATACCCGTCATCACCGGCTTCGCCGTGGACGACCTCCGCACCGTCGAGGTCAAGCCGTGGGCGCGCCTCGACTGCCTCGGTACGTACATCAATCTCGACGGCGCCGGCGACACCAACGGCGCCTACGTCGCGGAGATACCGCCTGGCGGGAAGATGGCGCCTGAGAAGCACATCTTCGAGAAGAACATCTATGTGCTCGAAGGGCGCGGCGCTACCCTCGTCGGCGACGATCCCAACAGCCGCGTCAGCTTCGAGTGGAAGCGCGGCAGCGTTTTCTCCATCCCCATCAACGTCTGGCACCAGCACCTGAACGGCAGCGGCTCGGAGCCCGCACGCTTCGTCGCGGTGACCACGGCCCCCATCACCATGAACCTTTTCCACAACGAGGGCTTCGTCTTCAACAATACGTACGTCTTCGAAGACCGCATCGGCAACCCGAAGCAGTTCCAGGGTGAGGGCAGGATGTGGACGGCAACCACCGGACGCACCAACGCCTGGGAGACGAACTTCGTGCCGGACATCGAGACCTTCACCACGTATGCATGGAAGGAGCGCGGCGCGGGCGGCGCGCACATGAAGTTCGAGCTCGCCGACCAGACCCAGACCGCGCACATCTCGCAGTTCCCTGTCGGCACTTACAAGAAGGCGCACCGGCACGGTCCCGGCGCGCACGTCATCATCATCAAGGGCGAGGGCTACTCACTCCTCTGGCCGTCCCACGGCAGCCCGCACGACGGCATGGAGCGCGTCGACTGGAAGCCCGGCTCGCTCGTCGTCCCCCCGAACGGCTGGTTCCACCAGCACTTCAACGGGGGCGCGACTCCCGCGCGCTACCTCGCATTCCGCTGGGGCAGCCAGAAGTACTACTTCTCCTTGGGCGTTGCGATGGAAGGTGACACCGACGTGGACGTGAAGCAGGGCGGCGCGCAGATCGAATACGAGGACGAAGACCCCATCATCCACGACATCTTCCTCGAGACGCTCGCAAGGTCCGGTGCCGAATCTCAGATGGCGGAGTTCATCCCCCGCCTACGCGGCGAGTAGGTGGGGTAGAACTAGGGTTGCGGTACGCCTGGTACAGGTGGCGGGGGCGGTATCGTCGGTTCAGGCGTCGGGCTCCCTGTTCCAGGTGAGGGAATATCCGACTGTGACGGCGGAGGTGGTATTGTTGGCTCAGGCGTAGGGGCTCCTGTTCCGGGTGAGGGGACACTTGGTACTGCCGGTGGTGGCGGTATCTCTTCCCCGCCTGTCGATGTCGACCCGGGTGTTGTTGTGGCTGTGTCTGGAGGCGGCACGCCCGGTATAGCAGGCGGCGGCGGTATATCGTCGAGGTCCCCCGACCCCGCCTCTGAGTCCGTCGCGTCCCCTGTGCCGTCATCAGCTTGTTCGCCACCCGCCAGGTTTGCAGGCGGAGTGGACTGCCCGGCGCTGTCATCTCCCCAGCAGACGACGGTGCCCTCGAAGGTAACTCCGCACGTGTGCACCTCACCGGCGCACTCCTGGACTCCGTTCACCGTACCGCAGGAGTAGTTGCGCCCGCAGCTGATCTGGAAGAAGGCGTCGGTCGGAACCTCGGCGCCTCCCCAATCTCCCCAGCACTCCGCAGTCCCGTCGCCGCGCAGACCGCAGGAATGCGAGCCTCCGCTACCGATGGAGAGGAACATGGCGTCAACCGGCGCCTCTGTCCGCTGACCGGAACTGTCGCTACCCCAGCAGACCGGGGCGCCCTGTGCGGTAAGCGCGCACGTGTGGTCGCCGCCGCTCGCTATGGTGAAGAACGCTCCGGACGGAGGATTCAACTTTCCGTCCGCGTCGTCGCCCCAGCAGACTGCACTGCCATCCAGCCGGAGTCCGCAGGCATGGCGTCCTCCGCTGCTGATCTGAGTGAACTTCTCCCCATTGGGAGGCGTGATCCCCTGGCCGCCCCAGCAGACAGGAGTGCCGTCGAAAGTGAGCGCGCACGTGAAATCGTCGCCGCTGCTGAGCGCCAGGAACGTCTGGTCGGTGGGGGCGTTTATCTGGCCGAAAGCGTCGCCGCCCCAGCAGATGGCTGCTCCCTCCTGGGTAAGTCCGCAGGAGTGGTTGTTTCCGCTGCTTATCGTACTGAGCGGGAGGAAGGCGATCGGCATCGCCTGCCCTACGCTGTTGCTGCCCCAGCAGACGGGAGTCCCGCCGGGCGGGAGCGCACACGTATGGCGGTCACCGGCGCTGATGACGGTCTCCAACTGCATCACGATGGAAACATCCGGTTGCGGCGTGAGGATCCCTGGCTCTTCCGGCTCCGGTGAGGGAGAGGGTGCCGGCGTGGGGGTGTCGGTCGGCGCCGGCGTGGGAGTTGCCGTCGGTTCCGGTGTTGGCGTAGCCATCGGAGCCGGCACAGGCGTGGGGGTAGGAGTGAGAGTGGGAGTGCTGGGCCCCTCAGGCGTCGCACGTGCTTCGAACTGCACGACTCCCGGCTCCTGCTCTCCACATGCGGCAAGCGTCAACAGCAGCAGGACTGCGATGGCAATGGGGCTTAGGAAACGAGTGTGGAAGGTACGCATCGTTGCCCGCGAATTACCGCGGCAGAGTCACTATACACAGCGGGATACGCCAGAGTCACCGACTTCCCTGAGCGAGTATGCTTGGAAGTGTGACCAGCCATATTCCCAACTTCCGCAGCGGGCTCGTGGCCATCGTCGGCAGGGCGAACGTCGGCAAGTCCACGCTGCTCAACGCGCTGCTTGGGCAGAAACTGTCCATCGTCAGCGCGAAGCCCCACACGACCCGCCATAGACTGCTTGGTGTCCTGAACGGAAGCGATTACCAGGCTGCCCTCATCGATACGCCCGGCTTCCTCCGGAAGGGCAGCGACCAACTCGACGCGGCGATGGCGCGGCAGCTCTCCGGCGCGCTCGGCGACGCCCACGCTATCGTCCTCGCAGCCGAGCCACGCTACCCCGGCGACGTCGAGCAAACGCTCATCGCTCAGATCGCCGCCGCGGACGTGCCCGCACTGCTGGTGCTCACCAAGGCCGACACCATCGCGAAGAACAAGCTGCTGCCCGTCATGGCCCGTTACGCTGAAACGCATCCCTTCGCCGAGATCGTCCCCGTAAGCGCCCTCGCGCGAGACGGCCTGTACCTTCTCTCGGAGGCGATAGGCGCGCATCTGCCCGAGCAGGATGCCCTCTTCCCACCGGAGATGCTCACCGACCGCACGACGCGTTTCCTCGCGGGTGAACTCGTCCGCGAGAAGATATTCGAACTCTACGCCCAGGAGGTCCCGTACGACACTGCCGTGGAGGTCGTCGCCTTCGAGGAGCGTGAGGGCGAATCGCCGGACTACATCCGCGCCGTGGTCTACGTCGACACTCCCTCCCAGAAGCGGCTCCTCATCGGCAAAGGGGGCGCGGCGCTCAAGGAGGTCGGCGTTCTCGCACGCCCGGAGGTCGAAGCGCTCACGGGGCGTCCTGCCTACCTCGAACTATGGGTGAAGGTGAACACGCGGTGGCGCCGCAAGGCTGGCTTCATCCAGCGCACCCTGTAGGGAGGTAGAGGGCCTGATCCCTTCCCCTTGATGAGGGAAGGTTGGGATGGGGGGTGAAGCGGCGGGGTTTGGATGCGCGATGAGGGTTACACAAGAGTCTCCTGCGCGATCCGTGACATCTGCTTCTTACCACTACCTGACCACGCGGTACGCTGGTCATCGGACGCAGCTTCCCTTCGTACCGAGCGGCTTCCCGTTCGTGGTGAGCCTGTCGAACCACTGGAGCAAAGCGACAGAATGCGACACGAAACAGAGAAGACTCCCCCTCACCGCACGCCTGACGGACTCCCCTCCAGGAGTGGGGCCACTGTCGCATTCTGTGGCATTCTCGTTGCTTTCGTGTTGCTGATTGTCCGCATGAGCGTTGCTGTTTGTCCGCATACGCGTTGCATCGGCATTGCGGATAGTGCCCGCCGCATCACGCGCACCCCGATTTCCCGTTCGTGCTTGCGTGAGACAGCTGCATTCCCCGCTGGAGCGCCCATGCGGGTATCATGCCCCCAAACGTAGGAGGTTCCCGCCGTGCCCCTGATTCCACGAGTGATGAGCACCCAGCATCCGGACAACGCGGAGGCCCCCGCCTACGCCATCGATGGCGTTATCAAGGGCGACGGCGAGATCATCGAAGCCGCCGACGTGCTGGCGCTCGGTTGCGACGAGCAGATGTGGGACTCCGAGGGCAAGGACACCGACACCCACGTCATCCAGAAACTGCTCAGCCACTACCCCGGCTACTTCTCTGATGAGATGAAGCTGGGGCGCGATGCCCTCATCACCCTCCGCGTCCCGAACCCCTCCATCGAACTGGAGATGCGCAAACTCCTCATCGAGGCCCTCCAGGGCATCCCCATCGCCTACGACGTCGCGAACGAGTTCTACGAGGGCGACCTCGAGCCCCCCATCCAGGAAGTCATCCTCCCCTTCACCACCAACGCCGAGCAGATAATCAAAGTACGGGACTACTACTCTCAGTTCATTGCCGGGCAGGAGAGCAGGCACCTGCCGGACGGAAGCACCGTCAGCGACTGGATAGGCGACTTCTACCCCAAGCACATCCGCGTCATCCCCCTCTTCGAGGAACGAGAGCAGATGATGACCGTGGACGACATCGTCCGCGAATACCTGCAGGGGTGGGAGGTCGAATTCCAGCGCGTCTTCCTCGCCCGGAGCGACCCTGCGCTGAACAACGGCATCGTCGGCGCCGAATTGATGCTCAAGACCGCCCTCGCCCGGCTGGACCGCCTTGAAGGTGAGCTGGGCATCCCCCTCTACCCCATCATCGGCGCAGGTTCAGCCCCCTTCCGCGGCCACCTCTCCCCCGTGAACGTGGACCGCATCTTCCGGGAATACCCCAGCGTGCAGACGCTTACGGTGCAATCCGCGTTCAAGTTCGACTACCCGCGCGAGCAAGTGGTCGACGCCATCGCGCAGCTCCATGCATACGAGCGCAAACCCGCTCCACCGGTCGACGAAGCACGTGTCAATGACATCCTCGACAGGACCGGAGCGGCCTACCAGGATCAGGTGCGCAAACTCGCCCCTACCATCGCCTCGATATCCGCTCACATACCCCGCAGGCGGGAGCGCAAGCTGCACGTCGGGCTCTTCGGCTACGGGCGCACGCTCCCGGGCGCGGACGACGTGGCCCTCCCGCGCGCCATCGCATTCGCTGCCACGCTCTACTCCATCGGCGTGCCGCCGGACCTGCTGGGGCTCGCCGCGCTCAACGAGGACGACTTCGACTACCTGCGGGAGATATACCCCAGCCTTCAGGAAGACCTCAGCGCAGCCCTGCGCTTCTCAAACGAGACGCGCATCACGCAGCTCCTCGGCGACGACTACCGGCGGCTGTTCGTACGCTTCACCCAGGAGATCGACCGCGTCCACGAAGGGCTGACCACGGCGATCTGGGCAGGGCTCGTGCGGAACCGCACCTCGCGGACGCGGCACTTCATCGAAGAGGCCGCCCTGATCCGCCGGTTCCTCGGCTAGCGCCACTCCACGGCGCTCACGCCTTTTCCTCAGCCTCCACCTGTATCTGGGGCAGCCAGTTGAGGAACCCTGGCAGGTACCAGTTCCGCGCCCCGAGCAGCTGCATGCTGGCCGGAACGAGGATGCTGCGCACCAGCGTCGCATCCAGCAGGACGGCGACCGCAAGCCCGAATCCTGCCTGCTGGTTCACGACCATGTCGCCCGAGGCGAAACCGCTGAACACCGCCACCATGATGAGCGCCGCTCCGGTGATGAGACTGGCGGTCGAGCGCAGGCCGTACGCCACGGACTCGGCGTTGTCGTTCGTTTGGTCGTAACGCTCGCGGATGCGGCTCAGCATGAACACGTGATAATCCATGGACAGCCCAAAGAGGATGGCGAACAGGATCAGCGGCAGCCACGCCTCTATCGTCTCGATCTGCTGGAACCCGAAGAGGTCTGCCCCCACTCCCTTCTGGAACACGAGAACCATCAACCCATAGGCGGCACCCACCGAGAGCAGGTTCATGATGATCGCCTTGATGGGAATGACGATGGAGCGGAAGACGACCAGTAGCAGGATGAAGCTCACTCCGAGGATGAACGCGAAGATTATGGGCAGGTAGGCGGAGAGTTGCGTGTCGAAGTCCAGGAACTCCGCCGAGATGCCACCCACGTGGGCCTCCGCCGGGACGCCGGCAAACGCCGCGGGGATGTAGTCGTCCCGCAGCCGCTTTATCAGGTCGAACGCCTCAGCACCGCTAGGCGCGCCGGGCACCGGTATCGCGATCACGGTGAGGTTGCCGTGCGTATTCGTTGGAAGCGCAGCGGCTGACGGGTCGTTGAGTATCTCCGGGTTGCTTTGCAGCAGCGCTGCGATGAGAGCCGGATCGCTCTCCACAGCCCGCTGGATCTTCTGCAGGGCTTCAGTAACCGCCGGATCGCCGACTATGGACCTCTTGAACGCCTGCACTGCAGCCGCAACTGCCGGGTCGTTGATGTCTCCCTCGATGACGACCCTCGCAGGGTTCGCGGAACCGTACCCGAGCGGAAAGTCCTCTTCCAGTGCGGTGAACGCCTCGCGGGTGTGCGAGTCCTGCGGGAACGTCTCAACGCTGTTGAAACCGGTATTGATGCCGAAGTAGTTCACCGATGCCCAGACCATCAGCCCACCGACCACGATGATGCTGATGACGGGGTACCGCATCGTCTTCCGCGTGATGAACTCCCAGAAACCCTCTCTCTGCTCCCCCGAAGACTGGGCTGTCGCCTTCTTTCTGAACGGGAGCCGCAGGAAATCGACACGCGGGCCCAGCACCGTCAGAACGGCAGGAAGGAAGGTGAGCGTTGCCGTCACCGAGACGAGGACCACCAGGATTGCACCGAGGCCGGTCGCGAAGAACAACGTGTGCGGCACGATGAACACGCCGAGGAGCGCGATGACCACCGTCATGCCGCTGAAGAACACCGTGCGGCTGGCCGTTGCCCCGGCCTTGATAACCGCGTCCCTCGTGCTCAGGCCGCGCGCAAGCTCCTCCCGGAACCGGGACACGACGAAGAGGCAGTAGTCGATGCCCACAGCCAGGCCGATCATCGTTATCCACAGCAGCACAAAGAAGACCAGCTCGCCAAAGATGTTGCCTATGACCGAGACGATCGCCAGCGTGATGAGAATGGAGATGATGGCCAATCCGACGGGTATCAGCGCGGCCACGACCGCGCCAAAGAGCACGAGGAGGATGAGGAGCGCCACCGGCAGGCCGATGCGTTCGCCCTGCTCCAGGTCCATCGCCGACAGCTCCGCCTGCTCGAAGCGGCTGCTCACATCGCCCACGACCAGCACATCGAAGCCATCCTTGTCGTCAGCCTCCTCCACGACGTGGATAACCTCTTCGATGTTCTCCAGCGCATCGCCGAGCGTGCCGGTCATCTGGACCGCCACTATGGCGCTTCTGCGGTCTGTCGAGACCAGCGCAAGAGAGTCCAACGGGGTGGTTGCGAGAACCTCGTAGTAGTTCGCGCTGGTTTGTATGACCTCAGGCTCCAACTCCCGAAGCTTGCCGGTGACCTCCTGGACCTTCGCCTTGAATGCGTCGTCGTCCACCGTCAACGTCCCCGAATGCACGATGACGATCTCGGCAGGCGGAGGTTCGATGGGGCTGCCTTCCAGCAGTTCGTTGACTGTCACTGAGCCGACCTCGCCGAACCGCGGGATGATGCGAAGCTCGGTGGTGGTTGCGGTGGGAAGCAATTGCCCGACTATCCCCAGGGCGATCACTACCATGACCAGCCATACCCCGATGGTCACCCATGGTCTGCGGGAACTGATACGGGCGAGGGCTTCGGTCATCTTTCGGGCTCCTGTGGTGGTTCTGGGTGTAGGTGGGTGAAGAGTATACGGTGCGGCGCAGGCGCTACCCGAACACTGGCAAGTGTTCTACGAGGGACTACCCTGCACGAACGTTGAGCGGGTAGTCGAAGTAAGCCTCGTTGATCATGAAGTGCAGGTTCGTCGCCTCGCTCAGGACCCGGCGCAGCAGACCCTCACGGTCCCTGCTGTCCGGCCATTCGTTCTGCATGAGTGAAAGCAGCCGTCCTATGAGCCGCTGGGCGGCATATCCGGAGTCCGTTCCAGGGCCTGCTCCAAGCGTCGCAAACTCTCCCGCGATCTGCTTGAGTGATCGATAGACCGATCCAGGCAACAACGGGTCCGTTGCCAGCAGGTCGAGCGCAGCGTCCGGGTGCACGGCAGCCCCGTAGCGCCGGTTGTACACCTCCAGTGCATGAGAGGCTTCCAACAGGCTCGACCAGTCTTCTTCAGCATAGCCATCGCTCTCGGCGTCTATGGCCAGTTGCTGCAAGAGCAGGGCGGGCGCGAACTGCACCCGCTCGATGAACCCGCCCAGGCGAAGGAAGCTCCAACCCTCGTCACGGTACATCGTGGCCTGCGCTGCTCCGTCGAATGCGTCAGTCTCCGCCGCGAGCCCAGCGTAGAACCCCTCCGGCAGCGCCGTCCATATGTCCTCGATCTCCATGTCGCGGAGGCGGAGGTAGGCCAGGTTGATACGCTGCCACATCTCCGCGCTGATGCAGTGGCGCATCTGGCGCGCATTCTCTCTGCTCTGTGCGAAACAGTTCCACACCGAGTCCGGGTTTGCCCGCTCGAATGTCAGGTCTCCCGCGAGCGTATACGAATCCGCAAGCGCGAAGTCGTCGCTGTCGGGGAGCACCAGCGCGCCTCCCGGCGGTATCCGGCTGAGTGCGCCGTAGAGCCTGCGCCATCCGACGTAGATGTCGCGAGCGGGACGGTCCACCAGCGCCTCGGTCTGGAGCTGCATCAACCGGCACAGGCACTCCGTCCGTTCGAGGTAACGGCCCAGCCAGTAAAGCCCCTGTGCGCTTCGAGCAAGCATCACGTCTACTCTTCCAGTACCCAGACGTCCTTGCCGCCGCCGCCCTGGCTGGAGTTCACCACCAGGCTCCCCCGGCGCAGCGCCACCCGACAGAATGCTCCGGGCACGATACGCGTCTCCTTGCCCTGCAGGATGAACGGGCGCAGGTCGACGTGGCGAGGCTCCAGCGCGCCGTCAACCAGGCAGGGTGCACGAGAGAAGGTCAGCACTGGCTGCGAGATGAAGTCCGCCGGGTCCGCCCGCATCTGCTGCGCGTATTCGTCGCGCTCCTGCGGCGTGGCGTGCGGTCCTATGAGCATCCCATAGCCGCCTGACTCACCCACGCGCTTCACCACCAGTTTGTCCAGGTTGTCCAGCGTGTACTCGAGGTCCGCTGGACGCCTGCACAGATACGTCTCCACGTTGCCGAGTATCGGCTCCTCACCGAGGTAATAGCGAATCATGTCCGGCACATAGGGATAGACGCTCTTGTCGTCGGCTACTCCCACTCCCGGAGCGTTGACCAGCGTAACGTTGCCACGCTTGCACGCGTCAAGCAGGCCCGGCACGCCCAACATCGAGTCCGGGCGGAAGGCGAATGGGTCAAGGAACAGATCGTCCACCCGGCGATAGATGACGTCCACCCGGCGAAGTCCTGTGGTCGTGCGCATGTACACGAAACCGTCACGTGTCAGCAGGTCCCTTCCCTCCACCAATTCCGCCCCTATCTCATGCGCGAGGAACATGTGCTCGTAGAACGCCGCGTTGTACACCCCCGGCGTCAGCAGCACGATCGTGGGGTCAGGTTTGCCTCCGGGCGCCAGGTCACGGAGCGTCTGCTGCAACAGGTTTCCGTAGTGCTCGACCTCCCGAACGCGCGATGCGCGGTACAGGCGTCGCAGGCCCGCCTTCACCGCATTGCGGGTCGCAATCATGTACGACACACCGGAGGGTGAGCGAAGGTTGTCCTCCAGAACGAAGAAGCCGTCATTGGTCCGAAGGAGGTCCGATCCGCAGATACCTACCCAGACCCCTTCCGGAGGAGAGTAGCCCAGCATCTCAGGGCGGTAGTTCGGACACCCGATGACCAGGTCCTCGGGGATCATCCCGTCTGCGATGGCATGCGCGCCGTTATAGACGTCGTCGATGAAGCGATTGAGTGCGCGCAGGCGCTGGGAAAGTCCTGCGTCGAGCGTTGCCCACTCGGAAGCGGACACCACGCGAGGAACGCAGTCCACGGGGATGATCCGTTCCTGGGCCTCCTCGTCTCCGTAGACCGTGAAGAAGATGCCCTCGTGCAGGAAAGAGCGGGCCACTCCTTCCTGGACACTGCCCAGGCGTTCGGGAGAGAGGCTCAGCAACGTCTCGTACAGGTGCTGGGAGTGTTCCCTCGGCGACCCGTCCGGCAGCACCATCTCATCGTAGATGGCAGCATCGAGATTATAGGAGTCGAAGTTCATGCTCCCCGCTCCCGTTCGCTAGCCTGCCTTACCGTCGTCTTCAGCTCCCTCGTCCGAGCCATCCCCAGCCTCATCTGCGCCCTCAGTGGCGCCGTCGGCGGCGTCATCATCATCGGCGCTGTCGTCAGCGGCGTCATCGTCATCGCTGGCATGGTCTTCGTGCTCGGCCGTCACCACCGGGTATTTGAACGGCAGGTTCACCAGCATCTCGGTGAACTCGCCCGCCTCGGAAGTGGCGGATATCGTTCCTCCATGCTGCCGGACGATGTCGCTCGATAGTGCGAGTCCCAGTCCTGTCCCTTTGTCGGTAGGCTTGGTGGTGAAGAACGGGTTGAATATCTTGTCGATGGCCTCCTGGGGTATGCCGCTCCCGTTGTCCCTGATGCGAATCTCCACCGAGTCATTCGTGCGCTTCGACGAGAGCACCACTTCGGGCACATACTGTAGGTCTCCCGCAGCCTCTCTCGCTTTCCGCTTCTCATCCACGGCGTAGCAGGCATTGCTCACCATATTCAGGAAAACCCGGCCCAGGTCGCCGGGGATGGCTTCCACTTCGCCCGCATCCGGGTCAAACTGCTGCCGGATGGTGAGTTGGAATTCAGGGTCCAGGGCCCGAGCGCTATGGTAGGCCAACGAAGCATGCTCGTTGACGAGATCGTTGATCGCAACGGGACGCGCCTCGCCTCCACCCCTGCCCATCATCAGCATGTCCTGAACGATGCGATTTGCCCGTTCGCCATGCGACTGGATGCGCTCCAGGTTGCCGGTCAGGTCAGCGGATATCTCATCGATGTATCTCTTCTGGTCATCCGTCAGCGCATCGCCCGTATCGTCGACCGCTTCTTTCAGTTCCACGAGCAGTTCCGCTGACGCTTCGGAGAAGTTCTTGACGAAGTTCAGCGGGTTCCTGATCTCATGCGCAACGCCCGCGGTCAACTCACCAAGCGCCGCCAGCTTCTCCCGCATGACGATCTGGTCCTGTGCCTTGTCCAGGTCTGAGAGCGCCGATTCCAGCTCATCGTTCTTTTCCCGCAGCTCTCCGGCAAGATGCTCAACCAGGTTCAGCCGCTGAACCTCCAACGCATTCCGCCGGAAGACCTCCAGGGCAGCAGCCATATCCGCTACTTCATCCCGGCCGCTGACGACAATCTCCTCTTCCAGTTCGCCGCCGGCCATCCGCCGCATCCGATGAGAGAGGAACGCCAGTCGCCTCAGCAGGACCCTCCACACGAAGAGCCAGTCGATGAGCAACGCGCCCGTCACGCTCACGATGCCGATCGCTATGAGGAGCTGACGCCCAGTGCGGATGGACTGGTCCGACGAGAGCGTCGCGGCCTCCGCATGCTCGTTGGCCAGGCTTACGAGGCTGTCCACTTCTTCCACGAGTTCGATCGCGATGGTCCGGTTCAGGGCGAGCAACTCGCGCTGCCGCTCAGCAAGCTCCAACCCGCCCTGAACCAGGGCGAACCCTCCCTCTTCCTCCCCCAAGCCCAACTCTTCGAGTTCGTCCGCAACCGGCCTGAGCACCTCCAGCAGTTCAGCATCCACCTGCCCAAGGAACGTGCTTTCAGCGCCTCTGAATGCGGCGAACTCCGCCTCAAAGCGCTCCCGCAACGGCTCCACCAACTCCGGCTCGGAAACAGTAAATGCGCTGGCCAGCACCTGCGCCGCTATGCTCAGGGCTCCCCGCAACTCTGAGATGCGCCGGTATTCGATGATCTCATCCCCTGTGAAGGAGTCCTCCACTGGCACAGGTGGTGAATCAAGGCTGGTATAGCCCTTCATCATGTAGAAGAGCTGGTCGTCCAACGCCGGGATCAGGATGCCTTCGAGCCTGGCCTGGAGTGCCGTCAGGTCCTGCCGCAGAACGTTGCTGCGGGCTTGAAAGGCGAAGAACTCCGGCATCTCCGATTTGATCGTATCGATATTGGCGACCAGCCTGCCTGCCTGTTCGCGGATACCGTTCAGACTTTCCTCATCACTCCCCTGTTCCTCAAGTGCAACCAGCTCCTCATCGAATGCCCGACCCGCCTCGTTTATCTCAGCAACCACCTCCGTGAAATCTTCCACCTCTGCAGTCGTCAACCGCGGGGCCGCCGCCACCAGCACGCTGGCGGACTCCGCCACGTGGAAGGCGTTCGTAATCTCAGGCAGGCTCGCATCATTTACCCGGCTCTGCGCCTCGCTCACATTGCTGAACGATACCCACGCCACGAGGCTCGCGGCCAGCGTCAGCGCAACGGCGCCCGCAATCACCAACTGCAACTGAGTGGAGATGCGCGACGGCATTCTGAGAAACCTGAGTGGTTGAATCATGGCTCGATGTCCTGCAACGCCCAGGATTCCTGCAGCACCTGGAAGTCCCCTAGTTCCTGGATCGGATAATACGCTCCGTCAGGCCCGAGCACAGTCAGGAACACCGTGTCTGAACCTTGGTTATCATCTTCCCCGTAACCCAGCTGGAAGCCATCCAGATCAATCATGGCGGGAGTGGTCAGACTGTCCAGGAAACATTCCCGCGTGAGGTCTCGTCCACAACCCTCCAGCCCTGCCGCGGCAAGACGCCCGGCCAGGTACCCCTCGAGCGACACGAAGCTCGGAACTGCGCTCTGATCGTAGGCAGAGAGAGCGGCCCGATAGGCCCTTACCACGGGGATCGACAGATCGTTCGGGAACGGTACTACCTGTGTCACGAACACTCCGGCGCCATCGGGACCGAGCTCCCGCGCCAGGGCGTTACTGCCGACGAAGGAGATGTTGATGAACTGCGCGTCCATCCCGATATGCCGCGCCCACCTGATGAAGGTTGCCACCGGTTCGTAGGCCCCCACCATGATCACTGCCTCGGGAAGCGAACGCTCGATATCCAACAAGGCGGTCTTCACCGCCGTCGTGTTGCGCGTATACAGGCCGATGCCCACCGGAGACATGTTCCTGCGATGGAGTGCCTCTACCGCCCCCTGGTAGCCCGCGCGGCCGAAGGAGTCGTCCTGATACATCACCGCTATGCGTGTGATGCCCAGGTCCTTGGTCAGACGCTCGACCATCTCCTCCGTTTCCTGGTTGTACGAGGCGCGAACGTTGATAACATTCTCCGGTCCCAGTGTCCTCAGGAACTCCGCTCCCGTGAATGGCGCGAGGTAGGGTACACCTGCCGATACCGACACCGGCGTGGCAGAGCGTGACGTAGGCGTGCCAACTGCCCCGATCAGCATGAACACGCCCTCGTCCTCGATCAGCTGGAGAGTGTTAGTGACGGCCGTCTCCGGTTCATAGGAGTCATCGAGCGACAGCAACTCGAGTGCGCGCCCATGCACGCCTCCTGCCGCGTTCGCTTCGTTGAACGCTGCCAGGATGCCCAACCGCATGTTCGTTCCGAGTTCCTCAGCCGGGCCGCTGAACGAGGCGGACTGCCCGAACAGTACCCGGTCTGTGGTCACACCGGACATCCCTGTGTCTACCGCGGTAGGCGTCAGAGTAGGCATCGGGGTTGTCGGCTCGTGACGGGGAGTCGGGGTAGGCAACTCCGTAGGATCGCCGTTACAGCCAACCAGCCCTGCGACGACCAAGAGTGCAGCGACGTATCCGGGCATACGTCCGGAACGCGGCACGAGTCTCACTCATCCCTCGACATGGCCACAATCATGCGGTTCTTCCCGTCCTCCCGGCGATATTGCATGTCGGAGGTCATCGTCCGCACCAGGTAGACGCCCAACCCACCTATGCGGCGTTCCTCCATCGGCGAATCCATGTCAGGATCGGGGGCATCGTGCAACGGATCGAAAGGCCTCCCTTCGTCCGTAATCTCGATGACCAGGTCATCTTCGTTGCATGTCAGCTGGACGTCCACGTGATGCCCGTCCTCGTCGTATGCATAGTTGATGACGTTGAGCACCAACTCTTCCAGAACGAGGTTCACTCTGAAGGTCAATGCGGCGGGCCAGTTGTCCTGCTCCGCCAGCGTCTCGATCGCAGAAGTCAGCCGTTCGAGCTCTTCGGGGCGCGTCTCGAGTGTCAGGGCCAGACCGTTGCTCATACCTACGCTCCCCTACGCCGCAGTGTCAGGCACGTGATGTCGTCCGACTGTGGCGCTCCGCTTACGAACTCTCTAACAGCTGCGAACACTGCCTCGTTTGCAGCCTCTGCGCTCTGTGGCGCGCCCCCTGCGAATACCGCCTGCAGGCGCCCCATCCCGAACTCTTCATTCTCAGCGTCCATAGCCTCATTCACGCCGTCCGTGTACAGGACCAGCGTATCGCCCGGCGCCAGCGTGAGCTCACCTTCCACGAATTCGACGCCGGACAGGACGGCCAATGCGAGCCCCTCCGTGTAAGGGAGTACGGTGCAGCTCCCATCGCCGTGGAAGATCACGGGCAGGTTGTGGCCCCCATTGGCGTAGGAGAGGTGTCCGGTCGCAGGGTTGTACACCGCGTACAGCACCGTGACGAACATGGCGGACTCGTTATCTTCAGCGAGCAGGTTATTGACCTCCCGGAGCACCTTCCCGGGTTCGGTCAGGCCGATGGCAGAGCCCTTCAACAGCGTGCGGCTGGACATCATGAACAGCGCCGCCGGCACGCCTTTCCCCGACACGTCCGCGATAGCGAGGCCGATCTTTCCGTCATCCAGGAGCACAACGTCGAAGAAATCTCCCCCCACATTGCGCGCCGGTTCCATGTTCCCGTATACCTCGAAGTTGTCCCCTTGCGGAAACTGCGCCGGGAGGATCGACTGTTGCATCTGGCTCGCCACGTCCAGCTCCCGCTGGAGCGATACCAGCTTGTCACGGGAGGAGAGCGCCTCCTTCCATGCCTTCATGTTCTCCAGCGTGCGCTCTATCGTCACCTGCAGGTCGTCGAAGTCGAGCGGCTTGGTGACGAAGTCGAACGCACCGCGGTTCATCGCGGTGCGGATGTTCTTCATGTCCCCGTAGGCAGAGACAATCACCGCACGGAGATCAGGGTTCAGCTCCGCGATCTGGGACAGCAGCGTCAGCCCGTCCATCCGGGGCATATTGATGTCGGAGACGACCATATCGACATCAGGGTCGCTGTTCAGCACCTCGAGCGCCTCGACTCCGTTCTGAGCGAAGACGAACGAATAGCGCCCGGACCGGATGTGGCGCCGCATCCGCTGCAACATCAGCGGCTCTACGTCGGGTTCGTCGTCAACCACCAGTATCTTGTACGTTTCCCCGTCTGATTCAGACATCGTCTCCTCGCGTCTCTTCTTCGCGGGCAGCCTGAATAACCACCCAGCGTCGGCTGACGGTTCGGTCGCCGGCCCCAGGTTGGCTGACTCTGTGGGTTAGTCTTCGAGCGCCTTCAGTGCGTCTGCCCGGGAGTCGTGCACCGGCACGATCTTGTCGAACCCGCTGATGGCGAATATCTCTCGGACGGATTCGGAGAGCGAGCACCCCAGGAGCTTGGCGTTCTGCTTCTGAAGCGACTTTGCAACCAGAAGAATGACACGGAGACCAGCGCTGCTGATGTACTGCAGCTGTCCCATATCCATGACCACTCCCTGGTCACTCGGTTGGATTGCTCCCTCGAGCGCGGTCTGGAAGTCCATGGCGTTTGTCCCGTCCACGCGACCTTCCACGTCCACGATGAGATTCGAGCCTTCCCTTGTACTCTTGAGATCCATGTAGCTTCTCCCCTACTCAGGATTGACGAGCCTCCGACGACTCATTGGCAACTCTACCAAATGTTACGCGTCAGTGTGAAATCCTGCGCGTCTTCCCATCTCCTCAAGTCTGTCGGACACCCGCCCCATACTTTACAATTGCCGCACGCTGAGCGAGGAGGCACGGCCACATGGGACTGTACTACGACGTGTTTGAGACCGGCTGGGGGTGGGTGGCAGTGGCCGGCTCGAAGAAGGGTATACGCTACGCCACACTGCCGGAGCCGTCCCCCGAACGCGCCCTGGACGATCTGGAAGGCAGCATGCGAGGCCCGCTCCCTGAGCACGTTCCTGATGCGTTCAACGCTTACCGCGCCCAACTCGAGGCCTACCTGCGAGGCGACGCCCCCACATGGGATGTTCCGCTGGACCTGGACGGCGTGGCCCCGTTCTTCCGCCGCGCATGGGACGCGTGCCGCTCCATCCCTCCGGGCGAGACGCGCACCTACGAGTGGCTCGCGGCCTCCGCGGGAAACATCAAGGCGGTGCGCGCCGCCGGTCAGGCCATGGCGCGGAACCGCATTCCCATCGTCATTCCGTGCCACCGGGTGATTGGCAAGGACGGCGGTCTACACGGGTTCGGCGGCCCGGGCCTTGCCATGAAAGCGCGCCTGCTGAACCTGGAAGCAGCGATCGCCTGATCAGGCAGCCGTACTCTCGAAATTCACCGCCGACCCGACGCCGAGCAACTCGTTGAGTTGCGCTTCGAGGGCAGGGCAGAACTGCGTACGGATGAGCGGCATCTCAACGCGCCAGAAGACGCCGTCGCTCTCGATGACCAGGTAGACCTCGTCCGTGCCCGGGTACTCCAGCAGCGTCTGCAGGACGGATTTGAGCAGGCGGTTGTCCTCGGAAGGCTGGTCCGTCTCCTTCATCGTTACACGAACCCGGTGCTGCCCTTCCTCGAAACTGTGCACGGCAGGTACCACCTCGACAGGTGGAGTGGCGCCATTCCCCGAGTACGTCTCCGTGCCGTTGACGGCGGGCTGCGGCGGCACGCTCCTGCGCTCCTCGACGGGAGGCCTCCATTCCTCCACCTTCGGGGTGGCAGGAGCGGCCATGGCAGCAGGCGTTTGGTCGGCCGTTGTCTCGGGCAGTTCGAACTCGAGCGCCTCATCGCAATGAATCGAGGTCTCGTCACCGCGATGCCGCACCACTCCCTTCAACTGCACGAGGTTGCCTTCCACCCACAGCTCGGCGGTCTTCTCCACCACCCGGCTCCATACCGCCACATCCAGCACGGAACCGTCGAATATCTCCAGCCCCACGAACCGGATGGGCCTCCCTTGCCTGTCCGTCGCAAAGCGGACCGACGCCACCTCGCCTGCCAGTAGAACCTTCTCCCCGTCGGTGCACGACTCCACTTCCTCGTGGGAGAGTACCGCCCCTGCCGGCGCGTTCACCGGGTCCAGCACCCGGCGACCGAGTGCGACGCCTATCAGGTCGCGCTCCCACGCAACCAGTTCCCGTAGCGACGGTTCGGGCGCTGGCAGCAGCTCTATCTCCGCCAGCGGAGTGGGCGCGGATGCGCCGAACATGTCGAACATCGTGGACTGGCCACTCTCGCGCAGGCGTGCTTCCTGCTGCATCAGGTGCACGATGTTGTCCGCGCTCGCGGTGAGCTGCCCGCGAGACCCGAACGCGTCGAGCGCTCCCACCTTCGCCAGGCTCTCCACCACGCGACGGTTCGCAGCCTCCGATCCGGCACGCCTGCAGAACTCCTCCAGCAACAGGAACGGGCCGCTCTCGTCGCGCTCAGCCACAAGCTCCGCCACGGCTGACGCCCCGATGTTCTTGATCGACGCGAGTCCGAACCGCACGGACTCCCGTCCGTCTTCCGCCCAGTCCACGCTGAAGTCGACGCCGCTCCGGTTCACGTCCGGCGGCAGCACTGGTATGCCCAGCCGCACGCACTCCGCCACTGCAGGCCCCATCCGGTCGTTGCCCTGGTACGCGTTCAGCACACACGTCATGAACTCCACCGGGTGGTTCGCCTTGAAGTACGCCGTCCAGTACGCGACCACGGCATAGCTCACGCTGTGCGCCTTGTTGAACGCATACCCCGCGAACGGTTCGATCAGGTCGAAGACTGCGGCTGCCGCTTGCTCCTCGTACCCCTTCTCCCGTGCTCCCGCAACGAACTTCTCGCGCTCCTGTTGCATCAGCGACGCGATCTTCTTCCCCATCGCCTTCCGCACCACGTCCGCTTCGCCGAGCGAGTAGCCCGCGAACTGCCGCATGATGTGCAGCACCTGGTCCTGGTAGACGATCACTCCGTACGTCTCGTTCAGGATCCCTTCCAGGTCGGGATGGGGATAACTGGCGGGCGCCCGCCCGTGCTTGGAATCGATGTACCGCCCGATGTGCTCCATCGGGCCCGGACGGTAGAGCGCGATCATCGCCGCGAGTTCGCCCAGCGTGCCCGGACGCAGCTCCTTGATGTAGCGCCGCATCCCCGGGCTCTCGAGCTGGAAGAGGGCGGTCGTTTCGCCGCTCGCCAGCAGTTCGTACGTCTTCGCATCGTCGAACGGTATCTCCTGCAGCCGGAGCTCTACTCCCTTCCGGGCGCGCACCATCTCAATCGTATTACTCAGGATGGAGTAGTTGATGAGGCCGAGGAAGTCCATCTTCAGCAGGCCCAGCTTGGCAACCGGTTCCATGGCGTACTGCGTCATCGCCACGCTGTTCTCGTTGCCCTTCGTCGGACGCTGCAGCGGCACGTGATCGGTGAGCGGATCCTCGGAGATGACGACCCCTGCGGCGTGTGTGCTCACGTTGCGCGTCACGCCCTCGAGGCTCCGCGCGGTGTCGATGAGCTTCCGCAGCTCCTCGTCCTGCTCGTACGCGTCCTTCATCTCCTGCGATTGCTCGAACGCGAGGTCTATCGTCATCCCCAGTCGCTGCGGGACGAGCCGTGCCACACGGTCGACGTCCGCATACGTCATGCCAAGCACGCGCCCTGAGTCCCTGATCGCGGCCTTCGCGCCAAGCGTGCCGAACGTGATGATCTGCGCGACGTGGTCGCGACCGTACTTGTCCGTGACGTACTGGATCGCCTCCTCGCGCCGGTCATCCTGGAAGTCCATGTCGATGTCCGGCATCTCTTTGCGCTCGATGTTCAGGAAGCGCTCGAACACCAGCCCGTAGTCGAGCGGGTCGAGGTCGGTGACGCCCAGGCAGTAGAGCGCCAAAGACGACGCAGCGCTGCCCCGAACTCCGAAGACGATGCTCTCCCGCCGGGCGAAGTCCGCGATATCCCATACGACGAGGAAGTAGTTGGGATACTGCGTCTCCGTGATGACCTCGAGCTCGTACTCAAGCCGCTGTTTCGCCGCATCCGGCGCCCCGTTCGGGTAGCGGTCGCCGAAGCCCTGCCAGCACAACCTGCGCAGGTACGAGTCAGCGTCTTCGTTATCCGGCGTCCGGTAGCGCGGCAGGCGGAGTGTGGAGAAGTCGAGCTCCACGTCTGTCATATCGGCGATGGTTTGCGTGTTCGCTACCGCTTCGGGCAGGTCGGCGAACAGTTCCGCCATCTCTTCGTGCGTCTTGAGGTAGTACGACGAATCGGAGAACTGGAAGCGGTTCTCGTCCTTTATGTTGGAGCTCGTGCCGATGCAGAGCAGCACGTCGTGGATGCTGGCGTCGCCCTTGTCGACGTAGTGCAGGTCGTTCGTCGCGACGATGGGGATGTCCAGGTCCTCCCCCAGCCGCAGCAGTCCATCGTTCAGCGGAGTGAGGAAATCGAGGTTCTCGTGCCGCTGCATCTCCAGGTAGAAGGCGGGGAACATCGCTTTGTGCCACCTGGCCAGCTCCTTCGCTGCCTCGTAGTTGCCGTCGATCAGAGCAACAGATATCTCGGAACTCGGGCAGCCGGAGAAGACGATCAGCCCGTCGGCGTGCTCTTCCAGCAACTCGTGGTCCACGCGCGGCTTGTAGTAGAAGCCCTCAAGGTGTGCCTTGGAGGACAGCTTCATCAGGTTCCGGTAGCCCTCGTTGTTCTGCGCGAGGACTGTGAGGTGGTGGTAGTTCTGCCCCTTGCCGCCCGAGTGGCGGTCCGTCCGTTTCCCGTTCGCGACGTACAGCTCGCACCCGATCACCGGCTTGATGCCTGCTTCCTTGCACGCCGCGTAGAAGTCCACCGCCCCGTACATGGAACCGTGGTCCGTGAGCCCGAGGGCGGTCATGCCCAGCTCCTTGGCACGGTTCACCATCGCCGGTATGCGGCTCAGACCGTCGAGCAGGCTGTACTCCGAGTGGACGTGAAGATGAGTGAACGACACCGCTGTAACACTCCGGGGTAAGTCCGGCCATTATAAGGACACGGCCCCACCATGCCCAACCTTGAAATATGCAGGATTTTCCATCGTCCCGCCGCTTGCATACAGCATCCTGTGTACAACGCGCCCTTGGTCGTCGTTCCTGTCCCCCGCCTCTCCGTTGACTGAGCCGACGCCCCACTGCTACGCTCGCAGTAGGATCCCCCATGCCTGCGCAAGACCCCGAACACGCCCTCGACACCCCCTACGAAGAAGCCCTGCACCGCCTCCTCTCCCTCGCCGACCTCGAGCGGATGACGGGGCATGCCGTCCCCGCTTACAAGTACGACCTGGAGCGGATGCGGGAACTGGCAGACCGGATGCGCCTGCTCAGCGGCGGGCCGCCGCTTATCCACGTCGCCGGAACCAAGGGCAAGGGCAGCGTCGCCGCCATGACCGCGAGCACGCTTCGTGCCCACAGCCTGCGCACCGGCCTCTACACCTCCCCCCATCTGCACTCGTTCCGCGAACGCATCCGCCTGAACGGCGACCCGCTCACCGAGCGGACCTTCGCCGCAGCCGTCGCCCGCATCTGGCCTGTCGTCGAGGAGATGGCCGATGAACCCATCGGCGCTCCCTCCACCTTCGAGGCCCTCACCGCGATGGCGCTGGACGTCTTTCGCGACGAGGGAGCAGACGCCGTCGTGCTGGAGGTAGGCCTCGGCGGACGTCTGGACGCGACCAACGTGGCTTCGTCGAGCGTTGCGGTGATCACCTCCATCAGCCTCGACCACACCGCCATCCTCGGCTCGACCGTCGAGGAGATCGCGGTGGAGAAGGCCGGCATCATCAAGAGCGCGCAACCCGTCGTCACCGCCCCCCAGGATCCCGCCGCGATGAACGTCATCCGAGCGCAGGCTCAGGCGATGGGCGCGCCACTCACCGAGGTGGGCCGCGACGTAACGTACGCGCAGGAAGCGCATGACCTCACCGGCCAGACGGTGGTCGTCACGACCGCCCGCGACCGCTACCGCATCCGCCTGCCGCTGCTCGGCGCGCATCAGGCCGAGAACGCAGCCGTAGCCGTAGCCGCACTAGAGCACGCCCCGTTGCCTTTGACGCGTGACGCCATCGAAGCGGGCCTGGCGTCGGTGCGCTGGGACGGCCGTTTCCAGCTGCTCTCAACCAACCCCTACTTCGTCGTGGACGGCGCGCATAACCCGTACTCCATGGCGCGGCTGCGCGAGACCGTGCAGGAATATCTGCCGGACGCGCGCGTCCATCTCGTGTTCGGCGCATCGGGCGACAAGCAGATCGACTTGCTCACCGAGGAGGCAGCCGCCTTTGCCGACGAGGTGTGGACCGTCGCCTCACGCCACCCGCGCGCCGCACACCCGGGTATGCTTGCCTCGCTCTTCGAGCAGCTCGGTACGAGCGTTCGCACCGCCAGCAGCGTTGCCGAGGGCATCGAACAGGCGCTGGACGCAGCCGGAAGCGGCGACCTCGTGCTCGTAACCGGTTCGCTCTTCGCCGTCGCCGAGGCGCTGCAATACTCCCTCGGCATCGCCGGAGAGCACTATCCTGAGTTCGACCCGCAGGCATCCGCCCTGGGGAGAGTCTGAGCACATGACCGGACTCAACGCGAATGGACGCAAGCGAGTGGTCGTTACCGGCATGGGCGCCGTGACGCCACTCGGCGAGAGCGTCGCCGAGTTCTGGGAAGGGCTCGCCACGGGGCGCTCCGGCATCGGCCCCATGACGCTTGCCGACCCCACCGACTACCCCTGCCAGATATCCGGCGAGGTCTCCGGCTTCGACCCCGAACAGTACGTCGAGAAGCGCGAAGCCCGCAGGCTGGCGCGCTTCTCCCAGCTCGCCAGCGCCGCCACCGATGAGGCGATGCGGAGCGCCGGCCTCTCCGCCGCGAACGTCGACAACGACCGGATGGGCGTCTACCTCGGCAACGGCAATGGCGGCTTCCCGACGATCGACGAGAGCATGCGCATCCTCATCGAACGCGGCGGCATGCGTATGTCGCCGTTCTTCTTCCCCATGATCCTCCCCAACATGGCCGCCGCGAACGTCAGCCGCCACGTCGGAGCGCGGGGCCCCTGCAGCACAATCGTCACGGCGTGTGCCGCCTCCACACAGTCCATAGGCGACGCCGCCGAGGTCATACGCCGCGGAGCCGCCGACGTGATGATTACCGGTGGAACAGAGGCTGGCATCAGCCAGCTCGGCCTCGCGGGCTTCTGCGTCATGCGCGCCCTCAGCACCCGCAACGACAACCCGCCCGCCGCGAGCCGCCCCTTCGACGCCGACCGAGACGGCTTCGTACCAGCAGAGGGGGCAGGCATCCTTGTCGTCGAGTCCCTGGAGCACGCGCTCAGGCGCGACGCTCCCATCTTCGCCGAGGTGCTGGGCTACGGAGCGTCAGCAGATGCGGGACACCAGTTCCAGCCGGACGACGACGGCGCTGGTGCGGCGCGCGCCATCCGCTGGGCGCTGGAGGACGCGGGGGTCGGGCCGCACGAGGTTGACTACATCAACGCCCACGGCACTTCCACCCCGCTCAACGACGTCTCGGAGACGCTCGCCATCAAGCGCGCGTTCGGCGACGCCGCCTACAAGATACCCATCAGCTCCACGAAATCCATGATTGGGCATGCGCTCGGAGGCGCGGGGGGCATGGAGGCCGTCGCCTGCATACAGACCATGCTCAACGGCCTCATCCACCCCACCATCAACTACACGACACCCGACCCCGCCTGCGACCTCGACTACGTGCCGAACGAGGCGCGCGCAGCCGATGTGCGCACCGTGCTCTCCAACAGCTTCGGGTTCGGCGGGCAGAACGCCTGTCTGGTGTTCCGCCGCTACGAGGACTGACCGCTACCGCTTCGCCGTCTCCGCGTAGTTGATGCGGTCGTTGATGATGCGCCCGGTGCCGTGCTCTACCTTCACCGTGTTGGCCGTCGCGCCGGACCGCGTCCCGATCATGATGAGCGGCGCACCGCCGGTGTTGTGCAGCTGGTAGAAGGAGCCACCCGTGATGGTCGCCATCATGCCGGGCGTCAGCACTGCCTTGCCGCCATCCGGGAAGTTCATCGTCAACTCCCCCTCGATGACCTGGAACGTCTGGTCCTGGTTGTGGCAGTGCATCTCGTCCATCTGGTCGGGCGTGTAGTAGTGCACCCACGCGTGGAAGCGGTTCGTGTCCAGCACGACCGTGCGCTTCTTCGTCTCGTGGCCGAACGCCTTCGTGTCGATGACTTCTATGGGCATCGCTCGCCTCCTCCCAGTACTCTGCCCGCACTCTAGGCACGCGCGAGCGGCGTGTCAACGCTGTGTAAGGGCCGTGGTGCCGTCGCTCGGAGCTGGTACCCCTGCAGGGACTCGAACCCTGGCACGCGGTTTAGGAAACCGCTGCTCTATCCTCCTGAGCTACAGGGGCACAGGCGTATTGTACTCCTACACGGACCATCGACTCTTCCTCGTGGCAACGGAATTGCAGACGCAGTGCGCCGTCAATCGCTGCCCGGCCTCAGCATCCCGTGAGGGAGGTAGTTATGCGTTGTGCATGAGGGGTGCGTCCGGGGTCTCTGCTCGAATCTCCGCAGCTATCTGGTCAACGACAGACATGGTTTCGCGGAAGATGCTCGTAGCGTACGTCACCCGTCGCGCGCCCGCCTGAGCCGCGGCGCTAACCGAGATAGGCCCCCCGCGGCGTACCGTTACATTGACAACCTGGACTGCTTCAACCAGGGCACGGATTGCGGTGGGGTCGCTCAAGCTGATGGGGTATATGCAGTCTGCCCCCGCTTCGCGATAAAGCCTGGCACGTTGCAGTCCCTCTGCCAACTGCGTGTCCGTGTCCCCTTCGCGCCGGATGAATACATCTACCCGTGCGTTGAGGAACAGGTCGACGCCAAGGGCCTGCGCCTCGACCTTAACAGCCGCCAGACGCTCTGCCTGTGCTTCGGCCGGCACCAGCCCCAACGTCCCGTAGTGGTCCGTGTCTTCGAGGTTCAAGCCCACGGCCCCGATGTGGATCAGCCGTCGAGCGATTTCAGCCGGGGACAGTCGGTAACCAGCCTCGAAGTCGACAGTGACAGGCGATGAAACTGAACGGGTGATACGCTCCGCCGCAGCGAGCATCTCCTCCACCGGGGCTGCCTCGTGGTCCGCATGGCCGATCGCTGCCGATACACCTCCGCTGGTCGTTGCGATCGCAGGGAAGCCCGCCGCCTCAAAGCGTCGGGCACTCGCCGCGTCCCAGGCATTCGCCATCACCAGCATTCCAGGTCCCGAATGCAGGTCGCGGAATGATTGAGCCTTCGATGAAAGCTGTTCGAGGTCTACCATCGTGTTGCGTTCCACTACACTGAAAGGCGCGGTTCAGGGAACCGCTGCTCTATCCTCCTTGGCTACAGGGGCACTGCCCGCTCATGGTACCACTCGGCCCCTCGCTCCCGTCTCCCGGTCGAGCACCTTCGGCTGTGACACCGCTCCGTTGCGCCAACGATGCCCCTCTCCCTACCATGTCTCCATGACCGCACGCCCGCACAGCCCCCGCCCGCGATGCACCATGCAACAGGATGCCCCCCCGCGCCGGGGCCGAACTTGTAAACGCATGAGATTGTTGTTGCTTTGACGCCGGGAAGCAGGCCACGGCCTGGGAAATGCCTGTCAGGAGGAGAACAAGAATGTCAAACGGCGCCCCCGTCCCACTCGTAAAGACCCCGAACAAGGATCTCATTGCCCCCTCCGTTGAGATTCTTGTTCACGCGATGAAGGGGTCCACCGTAGGAGACAGCGCATGAAAGTATTCGTCCTCAGCGGATCGTCGAGCATCGGACAGGCCGCGATACGCGTGCTCCTCGACGCAGGCCACGAGGTCTGCGCAACATACCGCTCCGGCGTGCCGGACGGCCTCGACCGCGCAACCTGGGTGCACGCCGATGTGCGCTCGACGGCCGACCTCGACGCGCTGGCCGGGCCTGCTAAGGGCGCTGACGTGCTGCTCCTCCTGCCCGGCCTCTCCCTCGGCAGGACGTTGGACGCCTACAACGACGACCTGATAGCGGACGTCGTGGACGTCAACTTCTCCGGCCAGTTCCGCGCCATCCAGCGCATCGCACCCGTCCTCTCGGACGACTCCCACATCATCATCCTGGGCTCGCAGGCGGGCCAGCGCGGGTCGAGTGACCCGCTCTATGGAGCAACGAAGGGCGCCATGCACGCCCTCGCGAAGTCGCTGGCGAAGTCGCTCACGCCCCGAACGCGCGTCAACGTCGTCGCCCCCGGCATGGTGACCGGGACCGCCATGCACGACGGCACGTCTCCGGCGGTGCTGGACATGCACCTCAAGACCACCCCCACCGGCCACCTCATCAGCGCAGCCGACCTCGCACACGTCCTGCTCGACATCATGCAACCGCACTGGTCCCAACTGAACGGCGCGTGCATAGACATCAACGGCGGCATGTACGTCCGCTGATAGCCTGTTCCCATGCCCTACGAACCGTCGCCCTTTCTCCGCAGCCTGCCGCTCTTCACCGAGGATGAGCACCAGCCGTTCCGCAAGTCCGCACGTGGCGCGATGCGCGGCGCCGCGCTCCTGGTCCACGGCTTCCCCGGCACCCCTGCCGACATGCGGCCGCTCGCCGCGTCGCTGGCCGCCGCAGGCTGGGATGTCGACGCACCGCTGCTGCCCGGCTTCGGCCCACAGATCATCACGCTCCCCAACCGCCGCCACGCCGAGTGGCGAGACGCTATAGCGGAGCGCGTGCGCTCACTGCGCACGGAGCACGACCGGGTCATCGTCGTGGGGCACTCGCTCGGTGCCTCGGTGTCCATCGTGGCCGCGCAGCGGGAGATGGCCGACGGCTACGCACTGCTCGCGCCGTATTGGCGCTTCGGTGGGCCGGCAGTGCATCTCCTCTGGCCGTTCCTCCGGCTATTCTTCGGACGGTGGCGTCCGCTCAAGCGCGCAGACTTCTCCGACGAACGTATCCGGCGGGGCCTGTTGAGCGTCATCCCCGGCCTGCAGATAGACGACCCCGCCGTGCAGGCGGAGCTGCGCGCCTTCATCGTTCCCACGCAACTCCTGAACGAGCTGCGCAGACTCGGCTTGGCAGCGGGGACCGCCGCGCGACTACTCCGAGCCCCGACGCTCGTTGTGCAGGGCGTGCGTGACACCCTTGTGAAGCCGGACGACACCGCCCGCCTCGTCGAACGCTTGCCATCGGTGCGGCGCTTCGAGAGGGTGGACGGCTTGCACGGCCTGCCCAGGCCGGAGAGTGGAGCATGGGAGCGCGTCGAGCAGGCGGTGTTGCGCTTCGCGAACGAGATCGCGGCTGGGTGAGGCCGGGACTACCGCTCCGCGAGCCAGCGCCTCAGCCGGTTGAGCGCCTCACGGATGTTCTCCTGCGAGTTCGCGAACGAGATGCGCACGCAACCCTCGCCATACTCCCCGAACGACGTCCCTGAGAGCAGCGATACCCCTGCCTCCTGCAGCGCGCCGCGCTCGAACTCGCTGCTCGTCATGCCAGTCCCCGTGATGTTCGGGAACGCGTAGAACGCGCCGCCCGGCATCGGGCAAGAGATGCCGGGGATGTCGTTGAGCCCCGCAACGAGCAGGCTTCGGCGCTCCGCGAACTCACCGACCATCTCCCTGACGGGCTCCTGCGACGACTGCAACGCCGTCACCGCCGCGATCTGCCCGAACGCCGCCGTGCACGAGACGCTGTTCGTCACCAGCCGCGTCACCGGCTCCACCAGCGGCTCCGGGAAGACGCCGTAGCCCAGCCGCCAGCCCGTCATGGCGTAGCTCTTGGAGAGCCCGTCCAACACTACCGTCCGTTCCCACATGGAGGGGAAACTCGTGATGGAGGTGTGCGAGCCCTCGTAGTAGAAGTCCTTGTATATCTCGTCGGAGAGCACCACCGCGTCCGCCTCCACGGCGAGCTCGGCGATACGCTGCAGTGTCGAGTCCGGTATGACGCTTCCGCACGGATTGTTCGGGGAATTGACGATGATGAGCCGCGTGCGGGGGCTGATGAGCCCGGCAAGTTCGTCCGGGTCCGGGTTGTAGCCCAGCTCTTCGCGCAGCCGCATCGGCACCGGCGTCGCTCCCGCGAAGCGGATCATCGACTCGTAGATGGGGAAGCCGGGGTTCGGGTAGATGACCTCATCGCCCTCTTCCGCGAGCGCGAGGATCGTGAAGAACATGATGGGCTTGCCGCCCGGCGTCACGATGATGCGGGACGCGGGGATCTCGCAGTCGAGCCGCTGCCCCACGTCCGCCGCTATCGCCTCGCGGACCTCGGTGATGCCCGGCGACGGCACGTAGTGTGTGTACCCCGCGTCGAGCGCGCCCTTCGCCGCTTCGACGATGTGCGCGGGCGTGTCGTAGTCCGGCTCGCCGATGCCCAGGAAGATGATGCTGTGGCCCTGCGCCTCGAGCGCCTTGGCCCGCGCAAGCGCCTCGAACGCCGTCTCCGTCCCCAGCCGTGACATCCGCGAAGCTAGCCGCATCTGCTCCCTCCGTCTCCCGTGCGTTCCGAGACAGGGGCGCCTCCCGAGATAGCCGGAATGAAATGCACCTCGGAACCCTCATCGAGGGGGGTCAGCAGGCCCATGTTCGTCGGCTCTCCGTCCACGATGGCCGCGAGTCCCGGCATCAGCCGGTCGGCGTCTTCCGGGTTAACGAGGCTCTCAGCGATGCCCGGATACCGCTCGTTGAGGTTGCGCACCAGCGCGCGCAGTGTCGCTCCCGGCACTTCCGCGCTCGACTCACCGTCGGTGAAGCGCCTGAGCGGGATGGACAGGAAGACCGTCGCCACGGTCTAGTGTCCGTTCTTGCCGTTCCGCTTGTTCGCCAGCGCTTCCATGATCCGGCTGGGGTTCATGGGCGTCTGGTACAGCCGCGTGCCGATGGCGTCCGCTATCGCGTTCCCGACCGCGGGCGCGGGTGGGACGATGCTCGTCTCGCCGATGCCGCGCACCCCGAACGGGTGGTTCGTGTTCGGCACCTCGACGACGACGGGGTCGATCATCGGGAGGTCGAGCGCCGTAGGCATCCGGTAGTCCAGGAAGCTGGAGTTCTGCATCACGCCGTCGGGGCTCGTGTAGTACTCCTCGTTGAGCGCCCAGCCGATGCCTTGCGCCGCCCCGCCCTGGAGCTGCCCTTCCACGTAGGACGGGTGCACCGCCTTACCGGCATCCTGCGCCGCCGTGTAGCGGAGTATCTGCACCTTGCCCGTCTCCGTGTCGACTTCCACGTCGACGAGGTGCGCCGCGAAGCTGCCACCGCCCGAGCCTCGGACGTTCACCGTCCCCGTCTTGGACACCGGGCCGCCCGTCTGGCCGAGCTTGCCCGCGGCCTCCTTGAACGTGAAGTGCTGGTCGGGTGCAACCTTGTTCTGGAAGACGCCGTCCTCGTACTCGACGTTCTCAGGTTCCGTCTCCCAGATCATCGCCATACGCTTCTTGATCTCCTCGACCACCTGCCGGGCCGCCTCTATCGCCGCCTGTCCGCTGGCGTAGGTCGTGCGGCTGCCCGCCGTCAGGTCGTTGTAGCCGACGGAGTCCGTGTCCACCACGGTGGGGTGTACGTCGTGCGCGGGGAGGCACAGCACCTCCGCGGCCTGCATCGCGATCGTCGTGCGCGTCCCGCCGATGTCCGGGTTGCCCTCCACCAGCGATACGTCGCCGTCGTCGTTCACGTTAATCGTGACGGACGACCGGTTGCCGCCGCCGTTCCAGTAGCCCGTGGCCAGGCCGCGCCCGCGGAGCTTCCCGTCCGAACTCTCTCCCAGGTCGCTCGAGAAGTGCTCGGAGTCCCTGATCGCCTCCATACACGCAACGTTGCCGATACGCGGGAACACCGGGCCGTCCGGCCTGCGGGTGCCTTCTTCCGCTGCATTGAGCAGGTGGAACTCCATCGGGTCCATCCCGATCATCTCGCACAGCTCGGAGATGAGCGACTCACTGGCGAACGTCGCCTGTGGTGTGCCCGGCGCGCGGTACGCAGCCGTCTTGGACATGTTGATGACCACGTCGTACGCGTCGATGCGGACGTTCGGCACCTTGTAGCAAGCGAAGATGCCCGCCGTCGCCGCGCTGATGGACGAACCGGGGTACGCGCCCGCCATGTAGCGGATGTCCGCCGTCGCCGCGACGATCCTGCCGTCCTTGTCAACGCCTATCTTTGCGGTGACCTGCCCGCCGGGGCCGGGGCCGGTGGCGTCGAACACGGACTTGCGGTCCATCGTCATCTTGACCGGCCTGCCTGACTTGCGGGACAGCATCGCGGCGAGCGGCTCCATGTAGAGCCCGATCTTGCCGCCGAACCCGCCGCCGATCTCCATCGGCACGACGCGCACGTCCGAGAGCGGGAGCTTCAGCACCGTCGCCACGTTGCTCCGCACGCCGAATGGGGCCTGCGTGGTCGTCCAGACCGAGAGTTTGTCGTCAGGGCTCCAGAAGGCCGTGGAACTGTGAGGCTCGATATAGCCCTGGTGCGCCCGCGCGATGGTGTACGTCCGTTCGAGAACGTGCGCCGCCTCAGCGAACGCCGCCTCCGGGTCGCCGAACTCCGTCCGTGTGTGCTCCGCGACGTTGGTCGGCGATACCTTATCGCCCAGGTGGTCGCCCACGAGGTCGTCGTGGATGATGACCGCGTCCGGCTTCATCGCGTCTTCGAGGCTGATGACCGCCTGGAGCGGCTCGTACTCGACCTCGATGAGCTTCAGTGCTTCCAGCGCCGTGTTCTGGTCGACGGCGGCGACTGCTGCGACCGGGTGCCCTCGGTAGACGGCCTTGCCGTGCGCCATGACGCGCTGGCTGGACCACTTGAGGTTCGTCACCTCCTCCACCATGTCCACGACCTTGGAGCCGGTGACCGGCATGTCGTCGCCCGTGATGGCGGCAAACACGCCCGGCGCGGCCTCCGCCCGCGAGACGTCCACCTTCTTGACGACGGCGTGCGCGTAAGGGGTGCGCAGCACCGCGCCGTGGATGAGGCCCGGCAGCTTCACGTCCGCGCCGTATTGCGCGCGGCCCAGCACCTTGTCGACGCCATCGTGCCTGATGGGGCGGCTGCCTATTACCTTGAATTCCTGTCCGGGACGGTCAGCGGTCATAGCCATGTCACTCGACTCCTTGATGTGCCGCTCGGCACACTACGTCGTCTTGTCCGCGGCGCTCTGCACGGCGCGCACGATCTTGTCGTATCCGGTGCACCGGCACAGATTGCCGGCGAGCCAGAGGCGGATGCGGTGTTCGTCGGGATGTGGTTCGCGTTCCAGCAACGCCCGCGCCGCCACGAGGAAGCCCGGCGTGCAGATGCCGCACTGAAGCGCGGCCTCCTCCAGGAACGCCTGCTGCAGCGGGTGCAGCCCGTGCGGGGGCGCCATCCCCTCGATGGTGTCGACGTTCTTGCCATCGACCTCGGCGGCGAGCACGAGGCACGAGTCCACGATGCGCCCGTCGAGCGAGACGGTGCACGCGCCGCAGTTGCCGTCGTTGCAGCCTTCCTTCGTTCCTGTGAGGCCGACCACCTCGCGGAGCGCCTCCAGCAGCGACTGGTACGGGGCCGCGAGGAACTCCGCCGGCTGCCCGTTCAACGTGCAGGCGACCGGAATTTTGCGGACTGGTGTCTCTTGTTGCGTCATCCCCACCTGCTTCTTATCGATTTGCCTGTGCGCGGCCCAGCGCGATGGCGAGCGTCCGGCGCGTCAGCACCTTCACCAGCTCGATGCGGTGCTCTGCCGTCCCGCGCATGTCGCCTATGGGCGTCGCCTCGGTCGATGCGACCTCTCCCGCCTCCGCGAACGTCTCCGGCGTGGCGGGCTTGCCCGCGAGGTACGCCGACGCCTTCGCCGCGAACAGCGGCGTCGGCCCGACCGCAGCGAGCGCGATGCGCCCTGATGCGATGTTCGCGCCGTCGTCACTCAGCGTGAGCGCGCTCGCGACTCCCGCCACCGCGATGTCCATCTCGTTGCGCGGGATGAAGCGCTGGTACGCCGCGCCGAACCCCTTCGCCGGAGCCGGCACTTCCAGCGCCACCAGCAGCTCCCCGTGTCCCAGCACGTTCGCTCCGGGAGCGGTGCAGAACTCCTCCACCGGCACGCGGCGCTCGCCCTGCGGGCCACGCACCACCGCGACGGTGGAGTGGACGATCAGGGGGCAGATGCCGTCCGCGCTGGGGGAAGCGTTGCACAGGTTCCCGCCGAGGCTCGCCCGCGACTGTATCTGTATCCCGCCGATGAGCGACGCCGCATCGATGAGACCCGGGAAAGCGGCTGCGACCGCGCTGTCCTCGTAGATCCGGTAGCACGGAACCGCCGCGCCGATGCGCAGGCTGCCGTTGAGGTCGAGGGACGTCGCCTCTGGGACGCCCTTCAGGTCCACGATGGCGTCGAGGTCGAACCGACCGCCGCGCAGTTGAACGAGAACGTCGGTGCCGCCCGCGAACGGCCTTGCACGTTCGCCGTGCTGTTCGAGCACGGCGACTGCTTCATCCAATGTGCGCGGGGCAACGTAAGTGAATGGATGCAACGGAACGCTCCCTCCTGCCGTGATGCGCCGATACGCCCACATTATTCACGAAAGGCCAACGCCATCGCAATGTCCGGCACTCATGCAGAGCAGGCGCAGCGCGGTGGCCTGTCATGTCTGCAATCCGGCAGCCACCCTAGGCAATCGTGCGATTTTCGACGGCGAAATATCGCCGCTTGCATGTAGCCCGTCATGCGGCTAGAATGCGCCGCGCCGTGCTGGCTATGCTGGTAGCGGCAATCTTTCGGCCTAGGGCCGTCGCGTAGTTGGAGGACAGGATACAGTGGCAGAGGACAGCAATCGCTTGTTTGTAGGAAACATACCGTTCAGGATGACCCAGGACGAACTCCACGACCTCTTCTCTCAGGCAGGGGCTGTGGTTTCCGTTCACATCCCGACGGACAGAGAGACGGGACGTCCCCGCGGTTTCGGTTTCGTCCAGATGGAAGACGACACCGCGAAGGACCAGGCCGTTCAGATGTTTAATGGCTACTCGGTGAGTGGCCGGGCGCTCGTGGTCAACGAGGCCCGCCCCCGCGAACCCCGCTTCTAGGCATCGCCCAGGCAACCAGGAGCGCCGCAGTCGCTGCGGCGCTCTTTCAGCCTATCCCCCTCATTCACTCACGCTCCTCGAGCGCGCTCGCATTGAGCGTCTTTACGCGCCCATCGTAACGTCCGTGTACTTGCTGCCTGCGCCTGTGACGAGGAGCAGCGTCTCCGTCTCCGGGGCGAGGAATCCGGACTCCCGCAGTTTGCGGTACGCCACGAGCGTGGCCGCGCCCTCCGGCGCAGCCCAGACTCCCTCGGCTGTCGCCATCTCGCGCACTCCGGCGAGTATCTCCTCGTCGGTCACCGCGATGGCCGTGCCGCCGCTCTCGCGTACCGCGTCCAGGATCAGGTAGTCACCCACCGCAGCCGGGACGCGGATCCCCGCCGCTATCGTCTCCGCGTTCTCCCACGGCTCAGCGTGACGCACGCCCTGCTCGAACGCCCGCACGATCGGCGCGCAGCCCGTGGACTGCACCACGATCATCTTCGGACGCTCCGGCCCTATCCAGCCGAGGCACTCCATCTCGCTGAACGCCTTCCACATCCCCACGATGCCTGTGCCGCCGCCTGTCGGGTAGACGATCGCCTCCGGCAGACGCCAGCCCAGCGACTGCGCGATCTCGTACCCCATCGTCTTCTTCCCCTCCACCCGGTACGGCTCCCGCAGTGTCGAGATGTCGAACAGGCCGAGCTCCGCCGCCTTCTCGCGGGAGAGCCGTCCCGCGTCGGAGATGAGCCCCTTCACCAGCGTCAACTGTGCACCGGTGAGTGCCACCTCCGTCCTGTTCGCCACGGGGGCGTCCTCCGGCATGAACACGTAGCTCTCCATGGCGCCCCGGGCGCAGTACGAGGCGAGCGCCCCTCCTGCGTTGCCCGCGGACGGCACCGTGAGCCGCGTCAGCCCCAACTCCTTCGCACGCGACACCGCCGCCGACAGCCCCCTGGCCTTGAACGAGCCTGTAGGGTTCTGGCCCTCGTCCTTGATGTAGAGCGTGCGAGCGTCGAGCGAGCGTTCGAGGTTCGAGGCGCGCAGCATCGGCGTGCCGCCCTCGCCGAGCGTTACGACGTTCGACTCGTCGCGCACCGGCAAGAGTTCGAAGTAGCGCCACATCGTGGGCGGACGCGTCGCGAACACCGACGGGTCGACCTCGCGGCGCACCGCTTCGAGATCGTAGCGGGGGTAGAGGACTTTCTGAGCAGCGGGCGAAAGGGTGTGCGGTTCGTCGGCGTTATACGTCTCTCCCGTCTCGGTGCATTCGAGATGGGACAGGTAGCTGCGCATGAACTAGCCTCCGGTGATCCACCGCCACAGACGGGAGAGTGGGCCGGCAGGTTCGGGATCATCCATCGGCTGCCCGCGCCAGCGTCGCTCTACCGTCCGGCGCGGCCTGGTGAAGTAGGCGACGTAGGCGAAGACGAACAACGCCACGCTCGCCCATAGGAATGGTGTGACGCCGGGTGCATCGAGCGCCCTGAGGAGGACCGAGAGCACGAAGAGAGCGATCCCCGCGAGCAGGAGCCTGCCATACGTGGGCCGGATGAACCTGCCCAGCCTGCGACGGGGAGCGCGCGCGACCCGGCGAGGGCTGCGGGGAGGCTTGGAGCCGTCGGATCCGCCGCCTTCGCCCTCTTCCCCGGTCTGGCCGAGTATCTCTTCTATCTCGCGTTGATAACGCTGCGCCACTGCCCTCTTCTCCTCCGTGATCACCGGCGAATCAGGCACCTTAATCATACCACCCGCACAATCCGGTGTATGCGTCAACCCCCTGCACACTGCGGCCTCACGGCGAGCCGCTCGCGGCGGTGCGGTGTAGGGGCATCCCTTGTGGGTGCCCTGTTCGGTGGATGCCCTTGTGGATGCCCTGTCCCCCGCCCCCCTACAGCCCCAGGAACCGTATCGTGCTGTGCGCCTTGTGGATGCGGTTCAGGTTGACCAGTAGCGCCGTCAGTTCCTCGACGTACCGCGAATTCGACAGCGGCCCAGCGTCGACCGCCCGCAGCGACGGCATCGCCTCCGCGAGCGCCATCGTCTCGTGGCGCGCCGAGTCGTCGTCCGCGGTCACCGCGACGTCGCCCTCGAGCGGATGCTGCGCCCGGAGCAAGTCGCGCGCGCTCATGTTCTGGAACGCGGCGGCGACACGGCTCTCCGGCAGCAGGTCTCGCGTCAACTCGCCCGCCGACCCTTCAGGAACGCTCACGGCGCGCATCTGGCCGTCCGCGAACTCCACCGGCGCGACGATGCTCACGACGAGCCGCCCCGCGAGCGCTTCGCGCAGCGACTCCGCCGTCGGACGAAGTCCCTCGAACGGCACCGCGAGCAGCACGGCTTCCGCGTCGCTCACCGCGTCCGCGTTCGCCGCCCCGCTGATGGCCAAGGCTCCCTCTTGGGACGAGGTTCCTGCCTCCGCAGGAACGACGGAAGCGCGCCCCTCCAGCAGCCCCGACGCCGCCTCAGCGGCGCGCCCAGCGTCCCGTGAGCCGATGACGACCTCGTGCCCTGCCATCGCCAGCCGCAGCGCCAGCCCGCGCCCCTCCGGCCCCGTTCCTCCCACGATCGCGATACGTGTCATGCGTCTCCTTCCGCCGTTCCGCGTTCAACTGTCCGCTTTAACTGTCGGCCCTTACGAGTGAACGCGGGGCTGTTTCGTCCAATTGAACAGTTGATCGACAAGGCCGTGGCCTGCTTCCTGCGTTCAACGTTCAACTAGCGCACATGAAAGGGGTGTGTGAGTGTTTACTTGTCATCCGAGCGGAGCGCAGCTCCCCTTTGCATTGTCATTCCGAGCGGAGTGCAGCGGAGTTGAGGAATCTCTCGGGCGGCGCGCCATCCTACACCGACGTTCCCCCTGAGAGATGTTTCGGCTGCGCTCAACATGACAACTCTACGCCCCTCCCATTGTCATTCCGAGCGGAGTGCAGCGGAGTCGAGGAATCTCTCGGGCGGCGTGCCGTCGTGCACCAGCGCTCCCGAGAGATGTTTCGGCTGCGCTCAACATGACAGAACCCCCACGCCCCTCTGGATTCCCGCCTTCGCGGGAATGACGGGAGGGGGCGGGAATGACGAGGTCGTCACGCCAGTCCCGTGATGTCCGCGAGCCGCTCCAGGTGCTCCTCCATGTCGAACACCGGGTTGAGCAGCACCTCGTCCACGCCCATCTCGGCCCACTCCTCCAGCAGTTCGCCGATCTTCGCGGCGCTGCCCCAGATAGCGGCGTGCTCCGCGTTGCCCGGGTTGCCGTAGTAGTAGCCGAACCACTCCCGCAGACGGCGCAGCGCACGCTCCTCGTCGTTGTCGACTGCCAGGTAGAGGCGCTTCGAGATGGGGAACGACGCCGGATCGCGCCCGGCTTCCGCGAGGTGCGACTGCACGAGCGCCACCTTGCGCGGGAAGTCGGCGAGCGGACCGCTGCCCGCGCCCATCCACCCGTCGGCGTGGCGCACGCTGCGCGCGAGGGCGGCGTCGGCGTTCGCGCCGAAGATGATGGGCGGATGCCCCGGCCTCGGCGAGATGCTCGCGTCCGGCAGGTCGTAGAACGTGCCGGAGTGGCCGGACGGCGACTGCCCCCACAGGGCGCGTATCGCCTGCACCTGCTCGACGAACCGCGTGACGCGGCGCTCCGCCGTGATGCCGTACATCGGCAGCTCGTCGCCGTTGTTGCCGAGCCCGACCCCGAGCACGAGCCGCCCGCCGCTCATCACGTCGATATCGGCGGCCAGCTTCGCCAGCATCACCGGGTTGTGGCGCGGCAGCACCAGCACCGACACCCCGATGCGGGCCGTCGACGTCTGCCCAGCGAGCCACGCGAGGAACGTGAGCGGGTGCAGCACGGTGGGCGAGCCGGTGACGCGCTCCTGCGTCCAGAGGCTTGCATAGCCGATCTCCTCGGCACGGCGCACGTACGAGGCCGCGAACGTCATGTCCACGTTCCCATCCGTAAAGATATGCGGCGACGCGATGCCGATCTTCATCCTGTCTGCGATGGCCATTGCACTCCTGACTACGCCCCGCTCACTCGTGGGGCGCTTCGATCTAAGGTGACCCTCGATGCGGCGAAGGCTGCGCACCGACGTTCCATGGTAGGGGGCGGGGCGTGGGAGGGGCAAGGGGAGGGTGGCAGTGGGGGAGCGCCTATCAGTCACCCATGTAGATGTTCTCCCTGTGGTAGCGCAAGAAATCCCTATGAGGTTCGAACTTCTGGGGAAGAGTGATTGGGTATCCGTTGTATCTGCTTATCGATTCGGAAAAGAATCTGTCAGCAGTTTCGAGAAGGCTGCTGGAGACACGAACAGTCATGTCATCACTTATCGTCAATATTCCAGCATCGAATGCCTTATCATGCAATGCTGATAGCAATAGACCGTTACGAGGGTTGACCCTGCTGTTTTTATCGTGGCTCCACGGCACGATATGGCTGGCTACAAGTAGCCTAGGGAATGACAGACCCGTTATACAACAACGCCCGTTGTAAGCACTAAGTACTGCCGTTCGGAAGAACCTCTGCCCTATGCGTGCAGTTGTCTCTACCGGACGATCTTCACCTAGTTTCGTGGAAGCGTCCTCTCCCGCTTGGTCGTCAGCACTCCCTTCTTCCAAGCCAAACCCGGCAATGGCTTGCTCGGTTTCAATAGCGAACCGCTCCCAGTCATCCTGCATCTCTTCCCACATCTGGCGGTCTTGAGAGGAGGCGTTTTGCAGTCCGCTGCGGCCCGTAGATGTAATCTTAGGGTCGAGGCTGGCTATGTTGACCAGTTTCATCGCCAGCGCGGAAGGCGACCGTCCCATCGCCTGAGCGAGATGGACAATCTCCGGGTTGCTGGCATGAAGTCTGCCGAACGGTAGCTGGCAGTACATGTTGAGCGCTGCCAATAACTCGTCTCGCGTCCACCTGCGGTTAACAACCATCTGAGCCTGCTTTCATCTTCTTAAGTGCATTATCGATGACGTTCAGGATGCCGTCTTTCGTACGTTCATGAGCAGTCTGCCAATCGTGAATATTCACTTCGGTAGACCCTAATTGCTCATGTATCTCAGCAACCACCAGTGCGACCGCTTTGGAGTGCACCATGATGTCCACGACATCTTCCAAGATGTATCCCGCCTTCAGCATCGCCGCAAGGAGATTGAAGTTGACAGCATCGTCGCTCCATTCTTCGACTTGGTTGCCATGTTCGTCAGACGCCCACTCTCTGTCCCACCCGCTAGAGACGATTCGGCGGACCAAAGACAGTGTTTCTGCGATCTGCGACTCCTCTGATGGGAACAGCATGTCACTCAGCGAAACCCCGCTCTGCATGGCAGCGTAGGTCATGGCGAATTCGGTATCCTGCTCACCGGTCGTGTCATTCATGGGCAGAACATACCATGAGGGTCGCAGAAGGTCTGGGCGTGCGGCATCCTGTCCCCGTAACCCGAATTACTGACACCCGCCCCTTTCGCGAACGCCCCGCTCCCGCCTACGCTGTCCCCATGGCACGCAGCCAAGGCCCTCCGCGCCCCGTCGCATTCCTAGCGCATCGGAGTCGCATGCCGCGGCAGCGCAGGCGCGAAAGGTCGCGAACGCGTCGCAGACGGGCTGCCGGGATTACGAGTGGAAACGACACGATGCGACACTCTGCGACCAATTACCTATAGAACGCTCCCACCTCGTCCACCCCTCACGCTCGTGCGCCCGTGTACAGACCGCATCAGCCGCTGTACCATCCGCGTACGACGAGAATCGTGACAAAGGGAGGATGTCATGCTCGGAGCCGATGAGAACCGGTTGCTCTCCAGCATCGAACCCGGCACGCCGATGGGCGACCTCTTCTGCCGCTACTGGCACCCCGTCGCCGCCGCCGCCCAACTCGACGAACGCCCCACGAAGGCCGTCCGCATCCTTGGCGAGGACCTCGTCCTCTACAGGGACAAGTCGGGCACCTACGGCCTCATCGAGCGCTTCTGTCCGCACCGCCGTGTCGACCTTTCCTACGGCATACCGGAGGAGCACGGTCTCCGGTGCATGTATCACGGCTGGATGATGGACGAAACGGGCCAGTGCATCGAGCAGCCGTTCGAGGAGACGGTGCATCCGGACGGGCGCTTCAAGGAGAAGGTGAAGGTCGCAGGCTACCCGGTCCAGGTGTACGGCGGGCTCGTGTTCGCCTACATGGGCCCGGCTCCCGCGCCCCTGCTCCCTCACTGGGAGCCGTACGAGTGGGAGAACACCTGGAGCGACATCGGCGTCGCCGACCTCCCTTGCAACTGGCTCCAGTGCATGGAGAATTCGCTCGACCCCGTCCACCTGGAGTGGCTGCACGGCTACTGGGGCGTCTGGACGCAGCAGCAGAAGGCGATCGCGCTGGGGCTGGCCGAAGCCGAGACGTTCCCGACGATACCGAAGCGCCACCAGAAGATCGGCTTCGACGTCTTCGAGCACGGCATGATCAAGCGGCGCATCGTGGAGGGCAGCGACGAGTTCCACCACGACTGGGCCATCGGCCACCCCATCCTCTTCCCCAACGTGCTGTTCGTCGGCGGAACGCTGAACTGCCACCTCCAGTACCGCGTGCCGGTAGACGACACCCACACGATGCACATCACCAAGTTCTTCTACCCCGCGGCGCAGGGGCACGCAATCCCGGAGCAGGAGCGCGTGCCGTACTTCGACGTGCCGCTCTACGACCCGGACGGGCGGCTCACGTCCGACCTCGGCAACCACCAGGACTTCGTCGCGTGGATAACGCAGGGACCCAACGCCGACCGCACGAAGGAGATGCTCGGGGTATCCGACATCGGCGTCATCATGTACCGCAAGCTCCTGAAGGACCAGATGCGCATCGTTGAGGACGGCGGCGACCCCATGGCCGTCGTTCGCGACCCCGCGCTGAACGACTCCATCGAACTGCCGCTGGAGCGGTGGCAGTCCATGAACTCGACCGAGCGCATCACGACGTACTGGCCCGCTCAGCTGGGCGAGAGCCCGGAGATGGTCAGGGACGTGGAGCGCGTGCTGGCAACGTGGGCAGGAGAAACGCCCTGGGTCGAAGCAACGAGCCGCTGATCCCCTCTCCAACATGGCGTGAGAGCGGGATCACGGGACGTAGGATTTTGGACCGGCAGGAACAGGACATAACGCAGAGGGAGGAGTAACCATGGCGAAGCGCGCTTTCCCCGTCGTCGACTGCGACGGGCACATCATCGAGGCCAGTTCGGAGATGCTCGAGTTCATGCCGGAGCCGTTCCAGTCGGTCATACGCGGCGGGCGGAACGTCGGCCGGCTCTTCCCCGGCCTGGACGGCATGCACATGCCGCAGGCGCGCCCGTCCGGCGCAGCGGGGCGCGAGCGCGTCAACGCCAGCGAGCACCGCATGGGCTCCGGCGAGGACTGGGTCGCCTTCCTCGAAGGCGCCGAGATCGACAAGGCGGTCATGTTCACCACCCAGGGGCTCGCCGTCGGCATCATCCAGAACCCGGACTACGCCGTCGCGGTCTGCCAGGGCTTCAACGACTACGTCCACGCCGCCTACCGCAAGGTCAGCGACCGCCTGCACCCGATGGGGCTCATCCCCATGCAGAACGTGCCGGCGGCCGTGACGGAGCTCCGGCGCCTCGTGGAGGACCTCGGCCTGCCGGGCGCGATGCTTCCGACGCGCGGGCTGCCCGTGAACCTCGGCCACGAGATGTACTGGCCGGTCTACGAGGAGGCGGAGCGGCTCGGCTGCGTGCTCGCGCTGCACGGCGGCTCCAACCTCAACCTCGGCATGGAGGGCTTCACCGACAACGGCGCGTCCCACATCCTCCACCATCCGCTGCCGCTCATCATCAACTTCGTCTCGTTCTTCCGGCAGGGCGCGATAGACCGCTTCCCGAACCTCAAGATCGGCTTCATGGAGGGCGGCGCGGGCTGGCTCGCATTCGTGCTCGACCGCCTTGCGCGTGAGGACGAGTACCGCCCCCGCGGGTCGGACCTCGACCCCGTGGAGTGGGTCAAGAGCGGCAACGTGCTCATCGGCTGCGAGGGCAGCGAGGGCACGCTCGGCCACCTTGTCGACCGCGTCGGCCCGAGGCCGTTCGCCTACGCCTCCGACTACCCCCACGAGGTCGACGCCCTCAAGGCCGAGGAGGAGATCGACGAACTCGCCCACTACCCCGGCCTCACCGAGGACGACAAGGCCGCCGTCCTCGGCGGCAACGCCAAGAGCTTCTTCAACGTTTAGGGCTCGTCGTTCCTGCGAAGGCAGGAACCTCGCAGTCCGGCGGAGCAGGGGCATGGAAGCGTAAGGGCACCCTTCCCCGTCATTCCCGCGAAGGCGGGAAACCAGAGGCGGGGCGGGGCGTGTCTGATCCCTTCCCTCTCGATGGGGGAAGGCCAGGATGGGGGTGATGCCCCCGGTGGACGGGCTGTCCGGTGTAGGGGCGTCCCTTGTGGGCGCCCGGCCCGGCTCCCTTCCCCCTCGATGGGGGAAGGCCAGGATGGGGGTGATGCCCCCGGTGCGGGGCGGCGGACGGGCTGTCCGATGTAGGGGCGTCCCTCGTGGGCGCCCATGAACGGAAGGGAGGAGACCGATGGCAAAGAACGGGTTCAGCATCCTCGACAGCGACATGCACATCATGGAGCCGCCCGACCTCTGGGAGCGGTACATCGACGCCGAGTTCAAGTCGGCGGCGCCGCGCGGCATGACCTCCGAGAACGTCCGCGACCTCGGCGTGTTCTTCCCGGAGATGGAGCGCTCGATGCGCGGCGCGCGCACGCCGCACCGCGGCCACAACTACGAACGCAACCAGCTCCTCTACCGCGACCACGCGGCGCGCGGATGGTCGCCGGAGGTCCAGCTCGACGCGATGGACGCGGAGGGGCTGGATGTCGCGGTGCTCTTCCCCAGCCGGGGCCTCAGCGTGCTGACCATCCCCGATCTCGACTCGAGGTTCGCCGCCGCCATCGCCCGCGCCTACAACGACTGGCTCTACGACTTCTGCCAGGGCGACACCGCGCGGCTGCTCGGCGCAGGCATGATCTCGGTCTACGACATCAACGACGCCGTTGAGGAGGCGCACCGCGTGGTCGAGGACCTGAAGTTCAAGGCCGTGTTCGTGCGCTCCAACATCGTGAACGGCAAGAGCTGGCACGACCCCTACTACGAGCCGCTCTGGAACGCGCTGGAGGAGCTCGGCATCCCGCTCGGCTTCCATGAGGCGTCGGGGTCGCGGTCGCGCCAGAGCGCGGAGAGCTACGACCCCAACTTCGGCCTGCGCCGCATCTACGCGCAGCCGTTCGAGCAGATGCTGGCCATCGGCAGCTTCGCGGCGGGAGGCGTCCTGGAGCACCACCCGAAGCTGGGCGTCGCCTTCCTGGAGGCGAACTGCGCGTGGCTCCCGTGGATGCTCTGGCGGATGGACGAGGGCTACGAGCGCGAGGCGGACATCTTCATGGAAGACCTCACGATGCCGCCGAGCGAGTACTTCCGCCGCCAGTGCTACGTCTCGGTCGAGCCGGACGAACTCCCCGCGAAGTACGCCATCGACGCCTTCGGCAACGACAACATCGTCTTCTCGACCGACTACCCCCACGGCGACTCGAAGTTCCCTGCGGCGGTCGACAACTTCTTCGAGCTCCCCTTCACCGACGAGGACCGCCGCAAGATCCTCTGGGACAACTGCGCCCGCTTCTACTCCATCGCAGGTGTCCCCAGCCCCGCCTTATAATTCGTCATTCCCGCGAAGGCGGGAATCCAGAGTGACCGTCAGGTCACACGGTGGGGCGGCTGGGAGCGGGGCGGGTTCGATGTAGGGGCGTCCCTGGTGGCCGCCCTGCCCGGCTCCCTTCCCCCTCGATGGGGGAAGGCCAGGATGGGGGTGACCGGCAAGGGCTGGGTGTCCGGTGTAGGGGCGTCCCTGGTGGGCGCCCAGGGTGCGCAGCACCCACGTTCGGCGTATAGTGCAGACGACATAAGGAGGGACGCCATGGTGATTGAGACGAGGACCCAGAACGCGTTGGACCTGTTCGTTTCGAAGACCCGCGAACTCTTCGCATCGGAGCCCGACCTCGAGAAGCGCTGGACGGCGCTCGCGCCGGTCCTCGCCGAGCTGCTCGCCGACCCCACCGTGGTCGAGGCGGCGAAGTCCTGGCCGGACTGCGTCCCCGCCGACGGCCGCGCCGAGAACCTCATCTTCTACGAAGACCCGGACTACGGCTTCGCGGTGAACGGCCTCACCAAGGGCGAGGCGCGACAGGGCGCGCGTGCCCGCATCCACGACCACGCCCACATCTACACCCTCTACGGCGTGCTCGACGGCCACGAGCGCATCGAGCGCTACGACCGCCTGGACGACCGCTCGAAGCCGGACTACGCGGAGATCGCGCTGCGCAACAGCGACGTCGTCGGCCCCGGCGAGATCGACCTGGTCAAGCCGTACGAGATCCACACGGAAATCACGGTCGGCGAGCGCACGGTCGCCGTCATCATCCGCAGCGAGAAGTCCGGCGGCTTCAACCAGGGACGCTACGACACGGAGACCAACGTCTACTACGAGAGCCTCGGCCCGCGCCAGACGCCGGTCGACATGTTCCCGCAGTCGTAAGTCCCGTCGTTCCCGCCTTCATCCGTCATTCCCGCGAAGGCGGGAAGGTGGATTCACATTTGAAGTGCAACACGTGGTCTAGCAGGACCTCGGCTGGGGTGAGGTAGTCGAGGCACTTGCGCGGCGTATTGTTGTATGCCTGCATCAACGCCGTAAACTCCTCGTCCGACACTGCAGCCAGGTCCGTCTTCCGGGGCAACACCCAACGCATCCGTCCAATCGCATTCTCCACGCCTCCCTTCTGCCACGGCGAGTACGTGTCGCAGAAGAACGTCTCGATATCCCAGGCGTGAAGTTCATAGTGGTGAGCGAACTCCGTGCCGTTGTCAAAGGTGACCGTCTGGCGGAACTCCGGTGGTAGAGGGCCAAGGATGCCCGCCATGGCCGTGGCGATCGGTGCGGCGGCCTTCGAAGCCTGCCGCACTCCTATCAACACTCGTGAATGACGCTCGTGCAACGCCAACACCGTTTGCCCTGCGCGGCCGAACTGCATCACGTCCGCTTCCCAGTTCCCGAACGTCTGCCGGTCGGCAACAGAGGCGGGACGTTCTGCTATGGGGCGACGGTGAGCGATGAACGAGGCTGGGCTATGCCTGCGTCGTCTCCTCCCGCGCTTCCACCTCTTCTGTCGCAGATAGTGGCGCCATCCATAGTCCTTGTGCCGTGCGCTCTGGGCATAGATGAAGCGGTAGATGCTCTCGTGGGAGATGACGCTCTTGCCACGTTCTCTCCTCAGCCGTCCTGCCACCGCCTCCGGCGACCAGCCCAGCTTCAGCCGCTCCAACACATCGTTGCGCAACTCCTCATCCCGCTCCAGCCGAACTCCGGACCAACGACGCGCACGCGCCTGCTCCTGCGCATATACCGCCCGGTAGCCGGCTCGTGAACCGTTGCGCTTCAACTCCCGAGCAACTGTCGATGCCGGGCGATCCAGACCTGCTGCGATCTCCCTGATCGAGGCTCCCTTGGTATGTAGACGGGCAATCTCACATCGTTCCTCAATGCTGAGCTGGCTATAGCACTCTCCCATGGCAACACCTTAATCTGGTGTTGCACTTCGTTTGTGAACTTAGGGAATCCAGAGGTGCGCGTAGCGCACACGGTGACGAAGGAACCGATGCCTGGTGTAGGGGCGCCCCTCGTGGGCGCCCTCGCCGTCCCTACGACTCTCGCAACCACGGCACCGGCAGCACACGCCCCCAGATGCGCCGAACGCGCATCCTGAAGTACGCGCCCTTCCCGAACACCGTCCCGGTGACGAGGAGCAGCACCGAGTACGACGGCGTGATGAGCGCTACGTAGAGAACGCGGTAGCCCCAAGGCCCGCCCCACAGCGAGCCCTCGACGCCGATGACCTCGTTCAGCAGAACGTGCCCCAGCGAGGCCGCCAGCGCGCCGTTTACGGCGAACACGAGCATCACGATGGGGTAGTGGAGCGCGTCCCAGGCTTGCCGGGCACGCGCGTTCATCGGGCGTCGGGGCAGGAAAGCGTCATCCCGCGTCCTGCCGCGCCTCGACACCCGCCAGCGCCTCGACCGCCTTCACGACGGCCTGCGTGCCCTCGTCGCCTCCGCCCATCGCCTCGACCGCGGTCAGGTACTGCCGCGCCAGGCTCGTCACCGCGAGCGGCACGTGCTGCTCCTGCGACGCCTCCAGGATGAGCCGCAGGTCCTTCTGCTGCAGCTTCACCATGAAGCCCGGCGCGAAGTCGCGCTGCGCCATCCGCGGCCCCAGGTTGGAAAGCTGCCACGAACCCGCCGCGCCGCCCGACACCGCCTCTACCGTCTTGAGCAGGTCCGCGCCCTGCGACGCCGCGAACACGAGCGCCTCCGCAACCGCCGCACACGTCCCCGCAACGAGGATCTGGTTCACCAGTTTCGTCGTCTGGCCCATGCCGGACGGCCCCATCAGCGTGATGCTCTTGCCCATCCCCTCGAACACCGGCAGGCACCGGTCGAACGTCTCCTGTTCGCCGCCCACCATGATGGTGAGCGTGCCCTGCTGCGCGCCCCACGAGCCTCCGCTGACCGGCGCGTCGAGCATCGCGATGCCGCGCTCCGCCAGCCGCCCCGCGAGCGCCCGCGTCTCGGCGGGCGATATCGTGCTCATGTCGATGAGCACCGAGCCTCCGCGCATCGCGCCAGCGAGTCCGCCCTCGCCCTCAACGACGGCCAGCACGTCCGGCGTGTCCGGCACCATCGTGATGACCACGGACGCCGCCTGCCCGACCTCCGCCACCGAGGCCGCGACCGCGCAACCGTCCTCGCGCAGCGCCTCCGCCCGGGATGCGGTGCGGTTGTAGACGATGACCTCGAACCCTGCCTTCACGAGGTTGCGCGCCATCGGCGCGCCCATGATGCCGGTCCCGACGACGCCGACGGTCTCAGCCATCACCGGCCCTCCTCGGCAGAGCGGGCGCCGTCCACGTACGCCTTCGCCGCGCCCAGCAGCAGCGCGTTCGCGCCAGTCAGGAAGAGCTGTACGCCGCGGTCACGCCAGTAGGCGTAGTCCTCCGGCGTGCGCGCGATGGTGCCCGCCGTCCTGCCCGCCGCCACGATCTTCTCTGTGAGCTGCTCTATCGTCTCCAGCACGAGCGGGTGTTTCGCTTCGCCCGGAAAGCCGAGCGCGACCGAGAGGTCGGACGGCCCGAGGAACACCGCGTCGACGCCGTCCGTGTTGATGATCTCGTCCGCGTTGTCGATGCCATCGCGCGTCTCGATCTGCACCATCACGACGGTCGCCTCGTTCGCCATGTCGGTGTAGCCGGGGGTGGTGGCGAAGTCGTTGGCGCGCACGCCTGCGAGCCCGCGCTTCCCCACAGGCGGGTACTTCACCGAGTTCACAACGTACTCTGCGTCGGCGGCGTTGTTCACCATCGGGATCATGACGCCCAGCACGCCCGCGTCCAGGTACTTCGACATCACCTGCTGCGTGTTCTCGCCCACGCGCGCCATCGCCGGGACGCCCTTCGCCTCGGCCGCTCGCACCATGTCCACCGCCTCGCCAGCCGCTATGGGATTGTGCTCTCCGTCAATCATCACGTAGTCCACGCCCGCCACCGCGAGCAGCTCCACCGTCGTCGGCGACTCGATGCTGATGAACACGCCCACGAGGGGGTCGCCCGACCGCAGTTTCGCCCTGAATGCGCCATCGATCATGCTGATTCTCCTTTGTCGGGCACGTACGCCCGCCTGGCTTCCTGAATCTGGCGCGCTACGAATACCGCGCCTCCCGTTGCCACGATGCTCACGTAACTGATGCTCCTGTCCACCAGCGCAACCGCCAGCGCCGCCTCCACCGCGAGTTCCAGCCCCAGCAGGCCCGTGACGCCCGTCTCGACCAGCCCCAGCCCGCCGGGCGTGAGCGGCACGGCGGTGAGCAGGCCGTTCGCCATAGGCACGAAGAGCACCAGCCCCAGGGCCACCGGCGTCCCGACCGCCATGACCACGCAGAACAGGCGCCCTGCCTCGCAGAGCCACCCCGCGACGCCCAGTGCGAACACGATGTGCATGCGCCCGAAGCTGTCCATCGTTCCGCTGTGGAAACGCTGGTAGGCCTCCCTGATCTTCTCTGGCAGACGCGGTGCAACCCACCGGCGGGCGAGGACCATTGCCACGAGTCCGACGCCGACCACCACGAGCGCCCCTGCAGCAACCACCACGAGCAGGACCGGCGGGACGATCTGCCCGCCGATGAACAGCGCCCCGACACCGATCGTGATGAGGAACGCGACGACCGCGAGGTCTATGAACCGATCGGCCATCACCGTCCCCATGCTGCGCGAGAAACTCGTATTCGTGTCGCTCGAGTACGCGTACGCGCGGTACGCGTCGCCCATCCTGAACCACGTCACCGAGTTCACGAACCACCCCATCAGGATGACCCGGCCGGCGTACAACACCGAAGGCGGCGGTCCGCCGCCGTGGCGGTGCGCGTTCGCGATCAGCACTCGCCAGCGCGCGCCCCGGAAGATGAACGTGCTGTAGTGCGACACGAAGGCCGCCACATACCACCACGGGTTCAGCGTGGTGATGTGCTCCCACGTATCGCTGAAGCCGATGTCCACCTTGTTGGTGAGCAGCGCGATGACGAGCACGAGTGCGACCAGCGGGATGCCGGTCTTCGGCGACAGGAGCTTGCGCTTCAGGGATTGGTTGGCTCTGAGCGATGTCAGGACGTTTGCCACGTGCTTAAGCCTAAATCAGCGGACGCTTGGCCGGTATCCCTGCTTTCCTCGGATATCGAGGTGGAGTGGATTCTACTTTCTCCACCGTGATGACGTGGCGGTTCTCCAGGCCGGTTTCGACACCTACCTGCTCAACCCTCACGACGCGACCGCCGAGCAAGGCGGCAGTCTCCGCGTGCGCGGCGGCCTCTGACGGCGCGTCAGACCCCCGCTGGCCGAACAACGCCCCGCCTGTCTTACAAAAGGGAAGGGTCAGTTCCAGCACGACCGGCCACGGACCCAGCGCCCGGCAGACCGCAACGTCGAACGACTCACGCAGCGCAGGTTTGCGCCCGGCGTCTTCGGCCCGGGCGTGCAGTACTTCGATCTCCAGCCCCAGCTCCACGCGGACGCGCTCCAGGTACGCGGTCTTCTTGCGCGTGGCGTCCATCAGCGTCACGCGCAGCGACGGCTCGGCTATCGCCAGCACGAGACCGGGGAATCCACCGCCCGTTCCGACGTCCACGAGCCGTCCCTCGTGCAGCTTAGCGCCTTTGATGAGTGGCAGCAGCGTGAGCGAGTCGAGCACATGCCCGCGCAGCACGTCGGCAAGCGCCGCGTCCGACATCAGCGATGCCGATCTGTTGTAAGAGTGCAGCATCTCGACCATCCGGCGGATGCGCTCGATCTGCGTACCGGAGAGCAGCGCATCCGGCGACACAGCCGTCGCCGCGCCGGGGAAGTCGTCCCACTCCAACGGTGCGTAGGACACTAGCTCTTACGCCGCTTTGACAGGAGGAAGACCGCGGCGATGACCGCCGCAGCCCCGGCCATGAGCAGAGGACCCTTGCGGGATGTGGCCGGATGGTACATACGGTATGCAACGGGCAACCGCTGCGGCTCCGCAGGCTTTCCGGCCGGAGGCGACGCAACAGTCGCCGCGTCTGCAAGGTGGCTCGCGGCGTCGTTCCCGAACGCCTCGATATACCCGCGCACCAGCCCGTCAGCCGCGGCGCGCAGGAAATCTTCCCTGCCGTGCGTCGGCCGGTAGCGGTAGGCGCGGCCATCCAGATCGCGGGTCAGCATCTCCTTCTCGACGAGACGGTTCAAGACCGTCATGACGGTCTTGTAGTTCGCGCCGCCGAGCCTGTCCACGACGTCCTGCACGGAGAGCGAACGCCCTGCCGCCCATGCGACGTCCATCAGCCGCGTCTCCAGCGGCCCCAGCGACGTCACCGGTGTCTTACGCTCCGTCGTTTCCTGCATGGCCTCGCACTCACCTTCGGTTGCACGTGTTGCCTACTCAACGTAAGAGCGCGCAGGGAGGAGTGTCAACCGTCGGGAGTCGCAGTCTTCGAGGATTCATCGCAACCCGCAAGTCCACGCGGCGCCACGCGCTGTCGTAAGATTAGGGGACGTTCGTCGAAGTTCCGCGGGGTGCTCCCCGCTCCCAGGGAGAACGACTCGATGCCACTGCTGTACGAAACCGCCCGCAAGGGCGCGTCCATATCCGCCTCCGAGGTCAACGCCATCGCCGACAGACTGCGTGGCCAGATCGCGGGCGAAGTGCGGATGGACCACTACAACCGCCTCATGTACTCCACCGACGCCTCCATCTTCCAGATGACCCCCATCGGCGTCGTCGTGCCGCGCACGGCTGACGACGTGGAGGCCACGATCCGCATCGCCCGCGAGCACGGCGTGCCCGTAACGCCACGGGGCGGAGGCACGGCGCTCGCGGGGCAGACGACCAACCACACCATCGTCATGGACTTCTCCAAGTACATGCGCAACGTGCTGGAGGTCTCGCCGGAGGAGCGGTGGGCGCGCGTCCAGCCCGGCATCGTCAACAACCACCTCTCCGCAGCCGTGCGCCAGTACGGCCTCATGTACGGGCCGGACCCGGTCACCAGCGCCCGCGCCACCGTCGGCGGCGGCATCGGCAACAACTCCTGCGGCCCGCACTCCGTGCTCTATGGCAAGACGCTCGACCACATCCTCGAGGTCGACGCTGTCCTCTCGGACGGCAGCCGCGCACACTTCTCGCCCGTCGTCGGCGAGGCGCTGGAGGACAAGCTCGCGCGCAACGACCTCGAAGGCACGATCTACCGCGAGACGCGCCGCCTCGCCTGGGAGCACTCGGACGAGATAGCCCAGCGCTTCCCGCGCATCCTGCGCCGCGTCATGGGCTACAACCTCGACGACTTCACCGGCGACGGCCCCATGAACCTCACCCGCGCCGTCGTTGGCTCGGAGGGCACGCTCGTCGCCGTCACCGAGGCGCGCGTCAACCTCGTGCCTCTCCCTCGCTACAAAGGCCTCGGCGTCGTCCACTTCACCGACCTCATCGAGTGCATGGAGGCGTCCGTCCCGCTCCTGGAGCACAGCCCCTCGGCGGTCGAGCTCGTGGGGCACATGATCATCGACAACTGCAAGGTGAACCCCGGCTACCGCAGCCTGCTCGACTACTTCATCGGCGACCCGCGCGAGCTGCTGTTCGTCGAGTTCTACGGTGATTCCCCGCGCGAGGTGCAGTCCCGGCTCGAGGCGATGAAGGCCGACATGGAGCATCGCCGCCTCGGCTACGCCACCATGATCACGAACGACCCCATCGAGCAGCAGCGCTGGTACGCGCTCCGCGAGGCGGGGCTGGGGCTGGCGATGGCGCTCAAGGGCGACTCCAAGCCGCTGCCGTACGTCGAGGACACCGCCGTCTCGCCGGAGCAGCTGCCGCAGTACGTGCGCCGCTTCGAGGAGATCATCGCGAAGCACGACACGGAGGCCGCCTACTACGGCCACGCCTCCACCGGCTGCCTGCACATCCGCCCCGTCGTCAACCTCAAGCAGCACGAGGGCGTCGAGAAGATGGCCTCCATCGCGGAGGAGATCGCCGACCTCGTCCTGGAGTTCGGCGGCAGCCTCACCGGCGAGCACGGCGACGGCATCGTGCGGGGCGTCTTCACCGAGAAGATGTTCGGCTCCGAGCTCTACCAGGCATTCAAGGAGCTCAAGTACGCGTTCGACCCCGAAGGCACCATGAACCCGGGCAAGATCATCGAAACGCCCGGCCTGCGCGAGAACCTGCGCATCGGCCCCGACTACAAGGCCATCGACGTCCCCACCTACCTCGATTTCAGCGAGGACGGCGGCTTCGGAGCGCACGTGGAGATGTGCAACAGCCAGGGCGCGTGCCGCAAGCTGGACGGCGGCATGTGCCCCTCCTTCATGGCGACGCGCGAGGAGGAGCACTCTACCCGCGCCCGCGCCACGATGCTCCGCATGATCATCAGCGGCAAGCTCCCCGCCGACGAAATGACCGGCAAGCGCCTCTACGACACGATGGACCTCTGCGTCGAGTGCAAGGCGTGCAAGGCCGAGTGCCCCTCCAACGTGGACATGGCCAAGCTGAAGTCCGAGGTGCTGAGCAAGTACTACGAGAAGCACGGCCTGCCGCTGCGCGCCCGCGCGTTCGGTGAGGTCGCCCGCCTCAGCCGCATCGGACAGGCCCTCGCGCCCGTCACGAACCTCCTCAGCAGCCTGCCTCCTTCCAAGATGTTCGCAGAGCGCGTGTTCGGCATCGCCCGCGAGCGCCCGCTGCCCAAGTTCGCGTTGCGCCGGTTCTCGTCGTGGTTCGCGCGCCGGGACACGCAGGCGCAGAAGGGGACGCGCGGCGACGTCATCTACTTCCACGACACCTTCACGGAGTACCTGACGCCTGAGGTAGGGCGCTCCGCCGTCCGCGTGCTCGAGGCGCTCGGCTACAACGTGCGCCTGGAGACCCAGCGCGGCTGCTGCGGCAGGCCGCTCATCTCCAAGGGCCAGCTCAAGAAGGCGAAGGGCTGGGCGCAGAAGAACGTGGAGGTGCTCGCGCCGCACGCGCAGCGCGGCACGCTCATCATCGGCACAGAGCCGTCGTGCCTGCTCACGCTCCGCGACGAGTACCCCGAACTGCTACGCAACGACGCATCGAAGTCCGTCGCGAGCCAGGCGTTCATGCTGGACGAACTGCTCGTGAAGCTTGCTGCCGAGGAGCCGGACGCCGTGCGCGCCGCCTTCGCCGAGGGCGCCGGGGCGCAGATGCAGGTCCACGGCCACTGCCACCAGAAGGCGCTCGTCGGCGCAGGTCCGACGCTCGAGGCGCTCCGCCTCGCAGGCTACCAGCCGGAGTTGATCGACTCCGCGTGCTGCGGCATGGCGGGGACGTTCGGCTTCGAGAAGGAGCACTACGAGACGTCGAAGGCGATGGGCTCGCTCAAGCTCTTCCCGGCCATCGAGGCCGAGGAGAAGAAGGGTTGGCCGGTCGCCGTCTCCGGCATCTCCTGCCGTCAGCAGATCGGCCACTTCACGTCAAAGAAGCCCCGCCACTGGGCCGAGTACCTCGCGGACGCGCTGCGCTAGCGCCGCCTCCTACGCGGTGAAGGGCGACCGCCGTGACGGCGGGGCGGCGCCTGCGACTCCGGTGCGGGCGCGCTCTCGGTTCGGTGCTCCCCGCTGCCGCCATCCTCAAGCTCTTCTCGCGCTGACACCCGCCCCTGGTGGGCAACGGAGACGGCGCGTAAGAGTGCGTTGGCGACCACCTCCACGTACCGCTGGTCCCTCGACGCCAGCACGTACACCGGCCCGCGCTGCGTCGTGATGCGGATGCCGTACCGCGGCTTCTTCCGCGCCAGGTTCAACGAGCCCGACATCACGGCTACTGCGCCGACCATCAGTGTGATGGTGTGCTGCAGTATGAGCCCGGCGATCATGATGCCGAAGCCGAGGAACAGCATCCCCATCCCCGGCCAGCGGATGCCCTTGTCCTCGACGCGGTCCACGCTCTGGATGTTGCGCGGAGCGTAGGCGTGCTCGGCGAACACCGCGCGCCGCGCAGAGATGCTGACGCCGTTCGCGTCCATGTGGAAGACTTCTGTGGCCATACGGCCTCCTGCTACCGCTGCAGCAGTGCGTATTCGAGGCTGTCCGACAGCGCCTGCCAAGACGCCTCGATGATGTTCGTCGACGCCCCGACCGTCGCCCACGTCTGCTCGCCATTCGTCGATTCGACGAGCACGCGCACAACCGCGCCCGTGCCGCCCGGCCCCTGCGAGACGACGCGCACCTTGTAGTCGGTCAGCTCCACGTCCTTGAGGTGCGGGTAGAAGTCGAGCAGTGCCTTGCGTATCGCTTGGTCGAGCGCATTCACCGGCCCGTTCCCTTCGGCGACGGTATGCCGGACCTCACCGTTCACGGAGAGCTTCACCATCGCCTCGGAGAGCGAGTCATCGTCGGCCCGGCTCCCCGGCCTGCGCCGCTTCTCCATCACGACCATGAAGTCGACCAGTTCGAACGGCGCCTCGTAACCAGCCTCGGTGCGTTCGACGAGCAGGCGGAACGACCCCTCGGCGCCCTCGTACTGGAACCCCTGGTTCTCGCGCTCCTTCACGAGTTGCAGCAGCGCGCTAAGCCGCTTGCCGGAGACGTCGGCGCCCAGCCCCGCCTCCTGCAGTTTGACCGCGATGTTGCTCCGCCCGGCGAGCTCCGAGACGACAACGTGTTTCGCGTTGCCGACGAGTTCCGGCTTGATGTGCTGGTAGCTGTCCTCCACCTTCGTGACTGCGGAGACGTGCAGCCCGCCCTTGTGCGCGAACGCGCTCTCGCCGACGTACGGTTGGTACCGGCTGCGCGGCATGTTCGCGAGTTCAGCCGTGAACCGGTGCAGCTCCGTGAGGTGGCTCATCTGCTCGTCGCTGATGACGTCCATGCCCAGTTTCAGTTGGAGGTTGGGGATCACGGAGAGGAGGTTGGCGTTGCCGCATCGCTCGCCGTAGCCGTTGATGGTGCCCTGCACCTGCGTCGCGCCGGCCTGCACCGCCGCGATGGTGTTGGCGACCGCCACGTCTGCGTCGTTGTGGCAGTGGATGCCGATGCCGCAGTCCACCGCCTGCGCAACCGCGCTCACGGTCGCGAACACGTCCACGGGCAGCGTGCCGCCGTTCGTGTCGCAGAGCACGACGTACTCCGCCCCCGCCTCCGCCGCAGCGCGGATACACTGCACCGAGTACTCCGGGTTCGCGACGTAGCCGTCGAAGAAGTGCTCCGCGTCGAAGAAGACGCGCTTCCCTTGCTCCCGCAGGTACGCGACGGAGTCGCGGATCATCGCGAGGTTCTCTTCGAGGGGCACTTCGAGCACCTGGGCAGCCTGCATCTCCGACGCCTTGCCAACGAGCGTGACCACGGGCGCGCCGCTGTCGAGCAGCGCCTTGATGTTCGCGTCGTCCTCGACGGCGGAGTTGGCGCGGCGGGTGCTGCCAAACGCGGTGAGACTCGCATGCGTGAGGTTGAGGCTCTTCGCCTCCTGGAAGAACTCCTCATCTTTCGGGTTGGAGCCCGGCCAGCCGCCCTCGATGAAGTCGACGCCGAGCTGGTCCAGCCGCTCCGCGATGCGCAGCTTGTCGTGCACCGAAAGGCTCACGCCCTCCATCTGCGACCCGTCGCGCAGTGTCGTGTCGTACAGCTTCACGCTCGCCATGGCATCCACTCCTCTTGCCCTGTCGTTCCTGCGAAGGCAGGAACCGCGCGCCAACGTCCAACAAAAAAACCCGCCCCTGACAGGGACGGGCATCACCCGCGGTACCACCCTGGTTCCCTCGCTCATCCGTCTTCCCCATTGAACGGAGGGCGAGGGCCCTCAGCGGAGCGCCATCACGCTCCCGCCTTCGGTAACGGGCGGCGAACCCGGTCAGGTCTACTCACTCGCTGTGCGAGCCTTCGGCTGACGGCTCGGGAGGGATCTTCGACTGGGGCGGCGCACCGGTCTCACACCGTCACCGGCTCGCTCGACCGCCGTGGGCCCGTCTACTCGTCTCCGTCGACGCCGTTATTCTTGAGGATACCACGCTGCACAAGGTGCGGCCAGCACGTTTGGGTGCGGGTAGTTCAACCTGACGGGGCGGGTCACCACCGCGGCCAGTGGCGGGACAGAAGGGTAGCCAGCGTCGGCATGAGACCCGTCACCACACCGAAGAAGAAGACGAAGTTCATCGCGGTCTGGACCGGGTCAGGCGCGTTCGGCCACAACAAGGTCTGGGCTATGGCTATGGCCAGGGCTGCCAACCCGACCTTGACCAGGACCCTGCCGAAGCGTTGGAGGTTCCCGTCCATGGTTTGGGTTCTCCCCGGTTGTGCGGACGCCGGCTACTCCAGCGGCGGACGCGCCTCGTGCCAGGTCGTGAGCTGCTGGTACGCGTGCCCGATGCGGAAGAGCGTGTTCTCCTGGAACGGACGCCCCGCGATCTGGATGCTCAGCGGCAGGCCGCCCTCCGTGAACCCGCACGGCACCGACATCGCCGGGACGCCGGAGAGGTTGAACGGGCTGCGGTGGGAGCGGATGCCGAAGAACTGCCCGATGACCGCCTCCTTGGACGTCAGCCCCGTCTCCGTCGGGATGGGCGGTGCGCCTCCCGCCTGCGCGGGCGTCACGATGACGTCGTACCTGCCGAGTTCGCGCATGACGTGGCGGCGCATCAGCGTGCGGAACCGCAGCAGCTTCGTGTACACCGCGCCGGGCACGAGGCTCGCGGCCATCAGTCTGCGCCGCGTCGCGAAGTCGTAGTCCTGCGCCCGCGTCCGCAGCCACTTCCGGTGCGTGTGCGCCGCCTCCACGTCCGAGAGCGTGTTGGCGATGAGGCCCCCGCGCTCGAAGAGAGGCAGCGACGCGTCGCCAGTGGTCGCGCCCGCGTCCTCCAGCACGCGCATCGCGGCTTCGAGGGCGGCCGCAGCCTCGGCGCTCGCCATGCCGTTGTCGATGCTCTCGCGCACGACGCCGATGCGCAGCCCGCGCAGGTCGTCGTTCGGCTCGAACGGCGTGACGGAGCGGGTCGACGAGTAGCGGTCCTTCGGGTCGTGCCCCGCGATCGACTGGTGGAGCATCGCGGCGTCGGCGACGGTCTTGGTCATCGGACCTATCGTGTCCATGAACCACGCCATCGGGAACGCGCCATGACGGCTGACCGCGCCCCACGTCGGACGCAGCCCCACGATGCCGCACCAGCCCGCCGGGCCGCGTATCGAGCCCGCCGTGTCGCCACCGAGCGCAGCCGCGCAGAGCGACGCCGCGACCGCGACGCCGGAGCCGCTGCTCGACTGTCCCGCCTGCCGCGTCTCGTCCCACGGGTTGTGCGGCACGCCGAACGGGTGCTGCACGTTCCCGCCGAGCGCATACTCGCTCAGGTTCAGCTTGCCCAGAAGCACCGCGCCGTCTTCGCGGAGCCGGCCGACGGCGGTCGCGTCCTCGTCCGCAACGTAGTCCACGATGTTGCCGCCGAGCGTCGTCCGCACTCCCCTAGCGTCGAACTGGTCCTTGACCGCGACAGGCAGCCCATGCAGCGGGCCCCGCACCATGCCGCGCGACAGTTCGTCCGCTGCCGCGCGCGCGGTGCGCAGGGCGCCCTCCTCATCGAGCGTGATGTAGGCGTTCAGCCGTTCGAAGCGCTTCGCCCGTGCGATGAACGCCTCTGTCAGTTCGACGGGCGAGACCTCACCCTTGGTGATGAGCGCGGAGAGTTCCGTCGCCGAGCGGAGCGTAAGGTCATCGGCCACCGCTGGCCTCCTCTGCCTCCGCGCCCTCGGCGGTGAGCCAGAAGACGGGGATGGGGTCTATCGCGTCGGCCTCGGGGTCCTCGAGCGCCGCGGCCGCCTCGTTGATGGCGTTCACGCGGTTCGTGATCTCATCGAGATCGACGTCGTCGAGCGGCGTCATATCGAGCGCCCGCAGCAGCGAGCGCACTTCGTCGGTCGTCAGGTCGGGCATACGGCAACCTCCGGGCGCATTCTAGCGCGTGCGGGCGCCGAATGACCGGAGGAAGGCGGATTTGGTATCCTGACGAGTGGCGTGGAGGGATCGCATAGTGGCCTAGTGCGCCCGCCTGCTAAGCGGGTTGGGGGTGATGAGCTCCCTCGCGGGTTCGAATCCCGCTCCCTCCGCCACCATCAACGAGCAACACGAGCAGTCATGGGAACATTCACCGTACAAGTAACCTTCGAGGGCCCGCAGGGGCAGCTGAACGTTGACGCGCTCGTAGATACGGCAGCGACCTACCCCGTCGTTCCCGCCGCAGCCCTGCGTTCTATCGGCGTGCAGCCATCCGGGCGGCGCGGTTTCCGCCTGGCGGATGAGGCGCGCGTCGAATACGAAGTAGGGTCGGTTGACCTGCTCTACGAAGGTGAACGCGTGCCAGTGCTCGTCGTCTTCGGAGACGACGCTGCATCCCCACTGCTCGGTGCCACGGCATTGGAAAACCTCAGCCTTGCCGTGGATATGCGGAACCAGCGTCTCACACCGGTAGACGCTCTGATGAAGTAGACGCCATGCCGAGTTACTACATCTGGACCGTTGGCTGTCAGATGAACAAGGCCGACTCCGAGCGGATGGGAGCGGGGCTGGAGCAGCTGGGCCTCGAGTCCGCCGAGACTCCGAAGCAGGCCGACGTCATCGTGCTCAACAGCTGCGTGGTGCGGCAGCAGGCGGAGGACCGCGTCACCGGCATGCTCACGTCGCTCAAGCCGTGGAAGCAGCGCTTCCCGGAGAAAACACTTGCACTGATGGGCTGCATGGTCGGCCCGAAGCAGGACGACCTCCGCAAGCGCTACCCCTACGTCGATGTCTTCATGCAGCCGCAGCAGTTCGAGCCCCTCATCGAGTTGGTCGGCGACAAGATCGGCGTCGACCCCGACGGCTGCGCGGGACCGTTCGTGCCGGGACACCCGTCGGTCACGACGCACGTGCCCATCATCCACGGCTGCGACAAGTTCTGCACGTTCTGCATCATCCCGTACCGGCGGGGGCGAGAGATCTCCCGCCCCATCGAGGAGCTCGTGAGCGAGTGCCGCATGCTCGTCGCGCGCGGCGTGCGCGAGGTGACGCTCCTCGGCCAGAACGTCGACTCCTACGGCCACGACCTCCCCGGCGCGCCCGACCTCGCCGACCTTCTTGAGGCCGTCCATGAGCAGGTGCCCGAGCTCGCCCGCATCCGCTTCCTCACATCGCACCCCAACGACATGAGCGAACGCATCATCGACGCCGTCGCCGGGCTGCCCCGCGTGATGGAGAACATCAACCTGCCGTTCCAGGCCGGCAACGACGAGGTGCTCACGAACATGCGGCGCGGCTACACGAACGCCCAGTACCGCGACCTCGTCGCCCGCATCCGCGAGACTGTCCCCGGCGTCGCGATGGTCACCGACCTCATCGTCGGCTTCCCCGGCGAGACCGAAGCACAGTTCGAGGACTCCCTCGACATGGTTCGCGACATCCGCTTCGACAAGGTCCACTCCGCGATGTACTCCACGCGCCCCAACACCTTCGCCGAGCGCAAGATGACCGACGACGTGCCGCAGGAGGAGAAGCACCGCCGCCTGAAGGCCATCGAGGCCGCGCAGGAGGCCATCCTCTCCGAGATCAACACCGCCTACTTCGGCACGACGCAGGAAGTGCTGGTCGACGGCCACAACAAGGGCCGCTGGCAGGGCCGCACCCGCACCGACAAACTCGTCTTCTTCGACCACACCGACGACGACGGCATCGCCCTCGGCAACGTCCTCAACGTCCGCATCACCCGCACGACGCCATGGTCGCTGCAGGGCAAGGCGCGCATCGCGGCTCCAGCGTAGGCAGGAAAGAGACAACAACCCACTAACTCACTGGAGGTTCCGTGACCACTCCAATACATTCGGTTGATGGAAGATACCGATATCGCCTGGAAGTCAAGATCTCAGATAACCCCGGTACCTGCTTGTTCATAATGCTGAATCCAGGCACAGAAGAGGGACATGAGGAGAGGTACCATCCGACAAGGCAGAGGTGCATAGAGTTCACACACAGGTGGGGTTATGGCACGTTGTGGACATGCAACCTATTTGCCCGTCGTGCTTCCAATCCGAAGACCCTTCGCTTTGAGGCCAATCCGCAGGGAAACCCTGATAACGACGACCGTATCCGGCAAGCAGCAGCGGCAGCGGATATCATCGTTTGTGCGTGGGGGACGAGCGGCTGGAAGGTGGGGCGTGACACGTTCAGAGAGCGCCTTTCCGACATCGCCGCAACGCTTCAATCTGAAGTAGACAGGGGCAAGGTATACGCCTTGGGCGAACCCAGCAAGGGAGGCCAGCCCAGGCACCCGCTCTTCCTCTCTAGGGACGCCGAGTGTAGACGACTGCGGATAGGCCCTAACGGCTGGGTATCGTGAAGCAGCCAGGACATGGGGCTGTAATTCTGCAGCAAACCCCACTTTGCCCCGGCTGCGGAACGTCTCTGACCGTGGGCAGTCTGCACAACGTCTGTGTCTCGGATGACCGCCGTTATCGGTACTTGCTAGAAGCCAGGTTGTCAGGCGATCCCGACGAGGTGTGCGTCTTCCTCATGTTGAACCCCAGCAAGGCAGGTGCATGCCAGTCCGACCGAACCATCGACAAGTGCAAGGAGTTCGCCGAAGAGTGGGGATACGGCACTTTGTGGGTGTGCAACCTGTACGCGTTTCGCTCGCCTAAGCAGGAAGTACTGCGCAGAGAGACAGACCCCGTTGGAGGGTCTGATAACAACGAACACATCATAGGAACCGCTACCCGTGCAAACAAGGTAGTCCTCGGTTGGGGGAGTAACGTCAGGCGGGCACGGCTTAGCAACGTATGCTCTGTGCTGGTCAACGAAGTGGAAGGCCTCTATGAGAAGTTGTATGCACTTGGCTCCCTAACGAGCAATAGTCAGCCTCGACACCCACTCCCCAGAGACAACAGCCTGCCAGTGAAGACTACCCAGTGCATACCGGTCACTCTCCCGCAGACAGCACGAGGAAGCTGGCGGCCGAGCCCCTCGTAGACCCATCCTGTGCATCCCTGTTCATTCCCCCCCTTGTGCGTTCCGTCACAAGGTATCCCTTGCGCCGCCGTAGAATTCTCTCGCTACAAGCGAATCCCACCTGGCGCGAGGTGAAACCATGCTGCACCACTGGCACGGAACACGAGACCTGATACGCATGGCGCTGGCCGAGGACGAGGTCGCCTACGACCCCACCTCCTCGCTCCTACCCGACGACCTCACGAGCGAGGCGCTGATGATGCCGAAGGCGAACGGCGTCCTCGCGGGCGTCGACGTGGCGCTCGAGGTCTTCCGCGAGACCGACCCCACGCTCGAAACGTCGCGCCTCGTCGACGACGGCTCGCCCGTCGAGCGCGGCATGTACGTCGCTTCGATTCGCGGGCGCATGTCGAGCATCCTCCGCGCGGAGCGCACCGCACTCAACTTCGTGCAGCGCATGAGCGGGATAGCCACCGCCGTCAACGGGTACGTGCGCGCCATCGACGGCCTGCCCACGCAGATGATCGACACGCGCAAGACGCTCCCAGGCTGGCGGCTGCTCGACAAGTACGCCGTGCGCATGGGCGGCGGCCACAACCACCGCATGAGCACCGGCGACGGCATCCTCATCAAGGACAACCACATCGCGGCGATGGCCACCCGTGGCGAGAGCATGACTGAGCTCATCCAGCGCGCCAAGCACGACGCCGCCCATACCATCCGCATCGAGGTCGAGTGCGACACGCTCGACCAGGTGCGCGAGGCCGTCGAGGCCGGCGCGGACATCATCCTGTTCGACAACATGACGCCCGACCAGATGCGCGAGGGCGTCGCCATCTGCAAGGGCCGCGCGCTCACAGAGGCGTCCGGCGGCATCACTATCGACACCGTGCGCGACGTCGCTGAGACGGGCGTCGACCTCCTCTCTACAGGCGCCGTCACGCACTCCGTCGCGGCGCTCGACATCAGCCTCGAGGTCCATGTGGACGGAGCGTGAACCTCCTCCGCCTCGCCTGTGCTGCCGCGGTACTGTTCGCTCTCGCAGCGTGCGGCAACGACGAACCCACGCCCGCAACCCCTGAGCCTCCAGCCAGCCAGCGCATCGTCTTCGTCGGACCGCAGTTCGATATCTGGTCCGTGCAGGAAGACGGCGGCAACCCCGAACGCCTTACCGGTGCCAGCGAAACGGGCGAGTCCCGCGAGTCCGGCACCAGCGTCTCGTTGCGCCCCCAGCAGGCGCAGAGCGTCCGTTACACATGGCCCACCTGGTCGCCCGACGGCGGGTCCCTCGCGCTCTCGCGCACGCCGGGCAGCGGGGCCGCTCTCGCCAGCCTGGTCCTGCTCGACGCCGATGGTTCGACGGAGCAGCAGCTCCACGAGACCCGGCCCGGCTCTGTCGGCCTCGTCGCCAACGGCGCCCCGCATTACGCGCTCTGGGCGCCGGATTCGCGACATCTCTCGTTCGTCGCTCCACGAGGCCCCGGCCAGGGACTCGGCCTCTACTCGATCGAGCCCGAGAACGGTGAGCCCTACGAGGTCGCCGCCAACGCTCCGCTCTACCACGTCTGGTCTCCGGAAGGGACGCATATACTCACCCATCGCCGCGAGCAACTGCTGCTCCACGATACCGGCGACCATTCGACCCGCGACCTCGACGCCGCGTCGTTCCGCTACCGCGTTCCGGCGTTCAGCCCGGACGGCGAACGCATCGCCTACGTCGTCGATGAGGGCGGCGCCGGCAGCCTCGTTACCTCCAGGCTCGACGGGTCAGACCGCATCTCGCTGATGAGCGTCCTAGGCGTCGCTGCGTTCGGCTACGCCCCCAACGATGGACGCCTCGCAGTCGTGATGAGACCTCTCTCGAAGCCGTCTTACGATGAGCTTTACTTGGTGAACGAGGATGGCACAGGCGTCGAGGAGCCGCTCGTGCGCGGCGCGCTCGCCGCCTTCTACTGGTCGCCGGACGGCTCGCGCATCGCCTACGTCACCCTCAACGACGGCATCGCGTGGCATATCCTCGACCCCGACACCGGCGAAACGCGCCTGCTCACCCGCTTCATCCCCACCCCGGACTACCTCACCCACCTGCAGTTCTTCGACCAGTTCGCGCCGTCCCACCTCGTCTGGTCCGCCGACTCCACGAAACTGGTGTTCGCTGGCGTCCTCGAGCGCACGGAAAGCCCTCAGGTCTGGATCGTAGACACGGTCGGTGATGCTCCGCCGCGCCCCGTCGCCGAAGGCCGCCTCGCATTCTGGGTGCCCTCAGCGACGGGGTAGCAAGTGCGCGCTGGGGAGGCGCCATGCGCCTCACGCCTAGCGCGCTATCTCGTAGACGGTCACCGTCTGGCTGACCTCATTCGCCACGAGCAGCAGCGGCGCGCCGGTCGGGCTGTCCTCGGCTGCGACGACCTCCAGCCCTTCGGGACCGACATCCCCTGCGGTGCCTGCGTCCAGATCTCCGTACCGGTTCGTGTTGCTCACGTAGTCGAGGAACCGCGCCTCGCGGGGATATGTCACGTCGAACACCGCGATGCCGCCGATGCGCTCCAACCCGAGGAAGGCATAGGTGCGTCCCCAGAGCCGAGCTACCGCTACCGCCTCCGGCTCCGACCCCTTGTCGTCCGACCGTCCGTCGAACCCGTCGGCGAGGCCGTTGGAGTTGAACGCCTCCGGCGCATACTCGGTCAGCGCCCGAGCGATGATGCTCCCGCTGTCGAAGACCACATTCCCGTCGGTGTCCCATATCGTGAGCGAGCGAGCGCCGTAGGAGTAGACGACGTCGTGGTCGCCGTCTCCGTCGGTGTCCCCGTGGGCGCTCGTGGTCTTGAGGCGGCCCAGCATGTCGTCCGCCTGCAACGCGGCTGCGTTGGGGAACGCGGTCGGGTCGAGCGTCAGGTCCTTGACCCGCTCCTCTTCGCTGTAGCCGTCGTAGTCGCGGGCGTCGCCCTCGTTCGCGGTGACGATGTACACCTCGCCGTCCGGCGCCATGTACGACGTGATGGCGTCCGGCTGGTACATGCCGAACACCGGCCAGTTGCGGATGTTGATGCCGTCGTCCTCGTTGCTCGCGTCCAGCTCGTTGCCCGGCAGCGAATGGTCCTTGTAACCGAGCGGCAGTATCTTCGTGACCGTGGCGCTCGCGATGTCCACCACCGCGATGGCGTTGTTCTCCTGGAGCGATACGAAGGCGGTGGAGGAGTCCGGCGAAACCGTGATGTACTCCGGCTCCACGTCCTCCGCGAGTCCGGCGCCCGGGCCGAATATCCGCAGACCGCCTGCTTGCAGCGCGTCGAGATCGAACGCGGAGGCGTCGAACGCGGCTGTCGTCGTGCTGAACCCGCCGTCCACGTCTATCACCGTGATCGACCCCACCGGGTCGGTTGCGTAGTCGTCGCTCGGCTCGCCTTCGTTCGCCACCAGCGCGTACTTCACGTCCGGTGTGAATGTGATCATGTCCGGCAGCACGCCGGCCTCCGCTTCGGCGATCAGCATGAACGAGGTGGCGCTGTAGAAGACCGCTTTGCCCGGTGCGCTCGGGTCGGCGTCTCTATCCGCGTCCACCGCTATGCCGACCAGTCCATCCTTCACATCAACGCTCGTGACGCCGTCGCCGTAGGACGACAGATCGAGCACGTGCGCAACCATGGGCTGCGACGGGTCCGACAGGTCCAGCACCTCCACCGTTGCCCCGGCGGTGACGAACGCACGGGCCGTCGAGGGGTCGAACGCGACGATCTCCGCTCCCTCTTCAGACGTGTACGTGCCGAGTTTCGTGAGCGAGATGGGCGGCAGCGGCGCCGTCAGTGTCGTGAGTTCGCGCCAGGCTGAGTCGTCCTCTCCCTCGTAGCGCCATGAGAGCACGCCGTCCACGCTGACCAGCTCCACTTCGCGACCGTCCGCTCCGGGCGCGCCGGGCCTTCCATTCGAGCCCGTCACTCCGGCAGGCCCTGGTGGCCCGGACGGCCCTGCCGCCCCTGCTGGCCCTTGCGGCCCCTGCGTCCCCGCGGCTCCGGTTTCTCCATGTTGTCCCTGGGGACCCTGCGGTCCCGTCTCGCCCGGTACGCCTTCCGGCCCCTGGCACCCCATGAGCGCCAGCGACGCCGCCGATGCCACGAGCAAGAGTCCTATCCACAGTCTGCCAAATCGAGAGAGGTGTTCCACGCGATCTCCTTGGTAGGGAGGTGATGCCCACGCTTGCCACCCGAGGGCGAACGCAGGTACATCAATCACACCACGGAGCGCGGGCCACCGTGTTATCAACAGGAGAAGAGCGTGTTATACACGGAGGGGGATACCGTTAAGGATGCTCTGATCCCTTCCCCTCGATGGGGGGAAGGCTGGGATGGGGGCCCCCGCTACCCCGCCAGCCCCGCCACGACGTCCGAGAGCGAAACGCCCGCCATCGACGGCAGCAGGTAGTCCGCGTGGCGCAGGTCCATGTTCGCGGTGAGCGGGTTCGGCGCGGCGACGCAGCGCAGGCCTGCCGCCTTCGCAGCCGTCACTCCGTGCGGCGAGTCTTCGATGGCGAACGCCTCGTGCGGCTGGACGCCCAGCCGTTCGAGCGCGAGGCAGTACACCGCCGGGTCCGGCTTCGGTACCCCAACCTCGTCACGGCTGCAGACGGCGGCGAACGACGGCAGCAGCCCCAGCCGGTCGAGGTGGCCGTTGACCCACCCGGACGTCGAGCTCGACGCCACGGCGAGCGTGAGCCCTGCGGCCTTCGCCTGCGCGATGAGCTCTGCCGCCCCCTCCCGTGGAGGAAGCGCAAGCGTCACGTCGCGGCGCCTCGCGCGGGCCTCGGCCCGGATCGCCTCCCTGTCCACCTCACGCCCGATGGTGCTCTCCAGGTGGACGAACGCGGCGTCGTTGCCGACGCCCTGCCCGATCACGTTCTGCCAGACGCTCAGCGGCAGCGTCGCGCCCAGCTCCTCGAAGATGGTGCTGTACGCCTCGTAGATGGGCTGCTCGGTGTCGACGATGAGGCCGTCGAAGTCGAAAACGATGGCGCGGAAGGGGATACTCACCCGCCCATTATAGAAGACCTGATCTGCGGGTTCGGGGTGAGGTGTCTGGCGTAGGGGTGTCCCTTGTAGGCGCCCTTGCCCCACCCTCCGCCCCACGCCGCTATACTTGCGCTCAGCCTGTCCAGCGGAGATTGCGATGTCCCCTGAACTGACCCCTGACGCGTTCGCCTCGATGGCACGCGCCGCCGGGATTACCGCCAGCCCTGAGCACATCGAGAAGCTGCGCCCCGAGGTCGAGGCGATGCTCGGGCGCATCGCGCCCCTGGACGATCTGCCGGTCGACCACATCCCGGTTGAGCGCGCCGTCGGAGGCGTGGAATGACAGACGTCACCTCCCTCTCAGCAGCCGACCTCGCGCGGCGCATCGCCGCGAAGGAGCTCTCCGCGACAGAGGCCGTCGGCGCATTCGTCGCTCGCGCCGACGCGCTCGAACCGCAGGTTGGCGCGTTCATCACGCGCACCTCCGACGACGCGATGGCCGAAGCCCGTGCCGCCGATGCCGAACTCGCCGCGGGGCGGTCGCGCGGCCCGCTGCACGGCGTGCCGTTCGGAATCAAGGACATCTACTGGAGCGCCGGCATCGTCACGACGTCCGGCTCTGCCCTCGATGCCGAGTTCGTGCCGGACGAGGACGCGACTGCCGTTCGCCTGCTCCGCGAGGCGGGCGCCATCTCCATGGGCAAGGTCAACACCGTCGAGTACGCGTTCGGCCCCACCGGACAGAACGCCACCTACGGCATGCCGCGCAACCCGTGGGGCGAGGGCCGGATGCCCGGCGGCTCCTCCAGCGGCACCGGTGCAGGCGTCTCGTCGGGCTTCTTCCCCTTTGGTCTGGGCTCGGACACAGGCGGCTCCATCCGCATCCCGTCATCGCTCTGCGGCATATCCGGCATCAAGCCGACGTTCGGCTCGTGAGTCGCTTCGGCGTCACGCCGCTCTCGCACTCACTCGACACCGCAGGCCCGATGGCGCGCACCGTCGAGGACCTCGCGCTGCTCCTGAACGTCCTCGCAGGCCACGACGAGCGCGACCCCGTCTCGATCACCGCCCCGAAGGTCGACTACGTGGCGTCGCTGGAAGGCGGCGTGGCCGGGCTCCGCATCGGCGTGCCCCTGCAGTACGTCTGGGAGCCGATCGACACCGATGTCGCACTCGCGTTCGAGTCCGCGATGCGCACGCTGGAAGGGCTCGGCGCGCAGGTCATGGAGATCTCCCTGCCCGAGCTGGACTGGACGACCCCCATCGCCGCCGGCATCACGACCGCCGAGGCGGCCATGGCCCACGGCGCGCGCGTGCTCCGCGACGGCGACCGCATGGACCAGGCGATACGCCGCCGCTTCGAGTCCGGCTTCTTCGTCCCGGCCACGGCCTACGCGCGGGCGCAGCAGGCCCGCGTCGCGTACGCGCGGGCGGTCGCGCAGGCGCTCACGCACGTCGACCTCATCGCGATGCCCACCGTCGCCACGCCTGCGCCGCTGGCAGACCAGGACACGCTCAACTTCAACGGCGTCGAGATAACGTCGCGGGAGGCGCTGCTGAAGCTCACCCGCGTCTTCAACCTCGCCCGCATGCCGAGTGCATCCGTGCCGTGCGGCTTCTCGCCCGACGGCCTGCCGCTCGGCCTCATGCTGGGCGGCGCGCGCCTCAACGACGCGCTCGTGCTCCGCGCCGTGCACGCCTACCAGACCGCAACCGACTGGCACCTGCGCCAGCCCCCGCTCGGCTGATACGACAACGAAGGAGGCCGACATGGCAGACCTGACCGAACTCATGGAAGAGGTCGCGCTCGCGAACCGCATGCTGTACGAGATGGGCCTCGCCGACTCCTCCACCATCGAACGCGGACACGTGAGCCTGCGCCTGCCCGACGACCCTGAGAAGTTCGTCATCAAGGCGCTCGGCCCCGCGCTCTCGCAGACCTACGCCGAGCACATGGTCGTCGTCGACGTGAACGGCTACAAGGCCGGCGGGCCGAAAGAGCTGAACCTCCCCAACGAGGTGAAGATGCACTCCTGCCTGCTGCGCGAGCGCCCCGACGTCAACTCCGTCGTGCACGTCCACCCGCGCTACACCGTCCTGATGAGTGTGCTCCAGGAGCAGATGGGGCCGATGTGCATCGAGGGCATGCCCCTCTTCTCATCTCCGTTGCCGATGTTCCCCAGCCCGCGCCTCATCATCCACGAGAAGGACGGCGCGGAAGTCGCGCGCCTCATGGGCAGCCACAGCGCCATCCTCCTGCAGGGCCACGGCGCGGCGACCGTCGGTGGAGACATGGAAGACGCCATCGTGAACATGCTGCACCTGGAGGAGCAGGCGCGGATGAACTACCTCGCGTTCTGTGCCGTCGGCAGCGGGCATGCCGTCCTGACGCCGGAACAGGCCGCCGAGTTCGTCGCCAACATGCGCTCCATGCCCCAGGCCGACCACCTCACGCCCGAGGTCGCCCCGACGCCGCGCAAGCCCAGCGGCATCTGGCACCACTACGCCGCCCGCGCCCAGCGCTAATCATCGTCATTCCCGCGAAGGCGGGAATCCAGGGTGACCGCAAGGTCACGCGGTGGGGCTGGCATGGGGAGGTGTCCGATGTAGGGGCACCTCTCGTGGGTGCCCTGCCCGGTCCCCCTACTCCATCACCTTCAAACTCGGCACCAGCGACCGGAAATACTCGTACGCGTGCGACGCTCGCCGCGACCAGTCCGGCCCGAACCGCGCGACGTACTCGTCCGTCAGCGGCACCGGTGTCCCGACGATGGTCGCGATGACTTGCGTGATAGCCGCTCGCTCCAGGTAGATCGTGTTCGACACCGAGTGGTCCATCGACTCGCCCACCACGACAACGCCATGATTGCGCAGCAGCGCCGCTGTGCGGTCGCCGAGCGTCTCCGCAACCTCGTCGCCCAGCGCGGTCGTCGTGATGAGGTCGGGCCTCGGGTAGATGGGCGTCTCCGGCGCGAACGGGAGGCCCTGGTTCTGGAGCGCCTTGATGGGCACGTTCCCCGCGCCTATCGCCGTCGACACCAGCTGGTGCGTGTGCACGACCGAGTTCACGTCCGGCCTCGCCCGCATGATGGCCGCATGCAGCGCCGTCTCGCGCGGCGGCACCGGCTCGGTTATCGTCCGGCCGCGCTGGTCGGACGGGTTCCACTGCGAGTCGCCGCCTTCGAGATAGGCGTCGATGTCGACCGCGATGATGTCCTCCGCGCGTATCTGGTTGTGCGGGCGCAGCACGGGCTTGATGTAGAGCACGTTCGTGCCCGGCACGCGTGCGCTGACGTGCCCGTGGAAGTCCACCAGCCCCTGGTGGTCGAGCACGTGCGAGCTGTCCGCTACCTGGCGCTTCAGCGTCTCGATCTCTGTGTTCGTCGTCATGGCTGTGGGTCTCCTCCCGAGTTGATTGCGGTAGTGGGCGCGCGCTGCGGGCGCTTCGGCTTCACGGCCAGCGACAGCAGCACGGCTGCGATGGTGAATGTTACGGCAGCGGAGTAGAAAACGGCGTCGTAGGACCCCGTGGACTCCCTGATGACCGACATGATCAACGGGCCAAGGGCGAGGCCCCCGAGCAGCGCGGTCTGCACGAGGCCGGAGATGGCGCCGTAGGAGCGCCTGCCGTAGTAGTTCGCTATGAGGATCATGAGGATGGAACCCTCGCCGCGTGCCGCGACGCCGAGCAGGATGCCGTACCCCACCGCGGCGACGGGGTGCGAGATGAACTGGAAGCCCAGCGCGAGCACCATGCCCATGAGCATCGTGAAGATGCCCAGGAGCCGTTCCGAGATGCGCTCCGCCAGGAAGCCCCAGAGCGTGTTGGCGAACGCGCCGGAGATGGCGAACATGCTCACGGCCGCGACCCCTATCGCCTCCCTGAGCCCCTGGTCCGCGTAGATCTGCGGCATGTGGAACGGCAGCCCGCCCCCGCCGTAGTTCGTGAGCACGATGGACAGGATGATGAGGGCGAACGATGGCGTCCGGATCGCCTCGCGCAGCGTCCACGACGCCTCCGCCTCCCGCGCGCTCGCCTCTATCGCCGCCTGTCCCGCCGCTCCGGTGGCGTCCTCGCCGTCCGGCAGCAGCCCCATCTCTTCCGGCGTACGGCGGATGACGAGCGCGTTCGGCACCACGAGGAAGACGATGACCGCGATGCCCAGGATGACCCACACACCGCGCCAGCCCAATCCTGCGCTGATGATGAGGAGCGCGGCAGGGCCCAGCACGAACGTCCCTACCGGGTGAGCCGTGCCTACGAGCCCGATGGCGCGCCCCCGCATCCGCCGGAACCAGTTGACCACGACCACCCGCGGGACGACGCCCGCGATCATGTTCTGCGCGATGCCCCGCGCGATCGCGTAGCCGACCACCAGCACCCAGACCGTGGGCGCAGACGCGATGAGGAAGAACGACGCGCCCATCAGCACAACGCCGAGCGTCATCAGCACGCGCGGGCTGTAGCGGTCAGCAAGCAACCCGACGAACGGCGCGCCGATCCCCGACAGCATGCCGCCTACCGTCACGGCTCCCGCGATGGCCGTGGCGCTCCATCCCGTATCCTCGCTGATGGGCCGGACGAGCACGCCGATGAAGACCTGGCTCGTGGGGCCTGCGAACAGCCCCGTCAGCAGGATGACGCCGAGGATGTACCAGCCATAGAAGATGCGCCGCTGGGGTTTCGTGTTGGAGGTGGTCAAGAGAACGCTCGGGCGCAGTATACGCCGACAGCCCGCACCCCCGGCGCGGCAAGACATGCAACCACAGCGGCTTCCACGACGTAGAATCCAGTAGGGGAGTATGAGCACTGTGGACGACATCCGGGCGCGCCTCGACATCGTCGATGTCGTCTCTGGCTACGTCCCTGATCTGAAGCGCTCCGGGGCCAGCTACAAGGCTCGCTGCCCGTTCCACCAGGAGAATACCCCCTCTTTCGTCGTCTTCCCCGACAACCAGGTCTGGCGGTGCTTCGGAGGCTGCGCTGTCGGCGGCGACATGTTCTCGTTCGTCATGCGGATGGAGAACACGGACTTCGGCAGCGCGATGCGCCTCCTGGCCGCGCAGGCCGGCGTCCGCATCGAGGAGCGCAGGCAGCGCGACGACGATGACCCGCTCTACGCGCTCAACGACGCCGCGCAGCAGTTCTTCAAGCAGTCCTTCATCGCCGAACGCGGCGCGCAGGCGCGCGCCTACGCGGAGGGACGGCACATCGGAGAGGAAGCCGCCGCCCGCTTCGGCATCGGCTACGCGCCATCCACCGGCGGCGAACTCCTGCGTAGCCTCGGCGCGCTCGGGTTCAACGACGACCTGCTCCTCCGGTCGGGCCTCGTCCTGCGCGGCGACGACGGCGCGCCGTCGCGGGACATGTTCCGCGGACGGCTCATGTTCCCGCTGCGCAACGCGGAAGGGCGCATCGCCGGGTTCGCGGGACGCTCGATGGACGGCTCCGACCCCAAGTACATCAACACCCCGCAGACGTCGGTCTTCGACAAGGGCCGCATGCTCTACGCGCTCGACCGCGCCCGCGAGGCCATCGGCACGGAGGGCGAGGCCGTCGTCGTCGAGGGTTACATGGACGTCATCGCCGCGCACGAGCACGGCTACCGTAACGTCGTCGCGTCAATGGGCACCGCCCTGACGGAGACCCAGGTCGCGCTCCTCAAGGCGCGCGCGCAGCGCATCGTGCTGGCGCTCGACGCCGACGCCGCAGGACAGGAGGCGATGCTCCAGTCGCTGCGCACGACGTGGGAACTCGTGGGGAGCGTCGCGGCGGGTCGCAGGCGCACCGAGATGCTGAACCGCCCGGACGACATCTCCTCGCTCCGCATCGCCCTCATCACGATGGGGAAGGACCCCGATGAGCTGATACGCACCGACCCCACCGAATGGCAGCGGCTGCTGGCGGACGCGGTCCCGGCGGTCGAGTTCCTCATCCAGGCCGAGGCGTCGCGCCTGGATATGGGCTCCGCCCAGGGGAAGTCGGCGCTCGTGGAGCGCCTCCTGCCGGTCGTCTTCGCGGTGCCGAACTGGGCTGACCAGGAGCGCTACTTCAGCAAGCTCGCGGAGATAGTCGGTGTCCCCGTCGCCACGCTGGAAGCCGCGGTGGGGCGCATGCAGGGGCCGCTGCGCAGCCAGCAGCGCGCCCGGCGTCCCGCGCCGGGTCCCGGGAACCGGGAGCTGGAGTCCGTATTCGCCGTCGCCGAGCACGACCCGCTTGAGGAGCGCGTCCTCGCGCTGCTCGCGCAGGACCCTGAATTCCTGGCGCAGATCGGTGACGTGGAACCCGACACATTCGTCCGACCTGAGAACCGGGCCGTCTTGTTCGCGCTCCGGGAGGCCGGTACAATGGAAGGTGCTATAGCGCGGCTCGACGGCCAACTTGCCGACCGACTTGTCAGGCACTCGCTGGAGGCGCTTCCTCCCGCCGATCGAAAGCAGCGCACCGAGGAATGGACCGGCTGTTTGCGGAGGCTCGAGGAGAGGCGCCTCCGCAACTTGAAAGCACAAGAGGCGGCAGCGTTCTCCTCGGACGCCGTCGGCGACGCCCCTGCAGATCCTGAGTACGTGCAAGCAGTGCAACGGCAGGCCCTGGAGATCAACGAGCGGCTGCGGGATCTGTTCACGAAGGGGGTCGACTGACCCGCCTGCAGCAGAAGAACCTCTCCCCCATCAGAGGAGGAAGCATTGGCGACCAAGCAGGTACCCGTAACCGATAACGAGGACGCCGCCGAGACGAACGGCGTCGCCGTGAAGAGCCGGGCGAAGACTTCCGTGGCGAAGCCTGCGGCGAAGACCGCAGTGAAGCCCGCCGCGAAGACGGCGCGCCCCCGCACCCGCGCGAAGGCCGCTGCGGAGGAGACCGCATCCGACACGACCGCCGCCACCGTTGCAGCGAACCCCGAGGTTCCTGAAGCCAACGGCGCTGCCCCGTCGAACGGGGCTGGCAACGGCGTGGAGACCGTAGACGTCACCGCCCCCTACGCATCCGCCGTCGCGGTTGCCGCCATTGCGGCTAACCCCGCTACCGACGAGCCCAACCCGGAGGACATCAAGGCCACCGAGGAAGAGGCGAAGGAAGCCGTCACCGACGCCCAGCAGGACGACATGGAAGGGGACGTCATCGACGACCCCGTCCGCATGTACCTCCGCGAGATCGGGCGCGTGACGCTCCTGACCGCCGCGGACGAACGCCGCCTCGCTCTCCAGCGCGCCTCCTTCAAGCACGTGGAGAAGGCCGCGAACGACCTCCGCGCGGAGACCGGACGCGCCCCGAGGGACAGCGACGTCGCGAAACTGCTGCTGCGCCGCCTCCACGACCAGCGCGGCCTGCTCGACGACATCACCGAGTTCCTCGCCATCGAGGAGGACATAACGCTCGGCGAGCTGCTCCACAACGAGAAGCTCCGCGCGAACGTGGACGGTGAATTGAACCTGGAGATGCTCGAAACCCTGGCTCCGCGCTACGAGATGGAGCCCCCCGAGCTCGGCCAGCAGATCGTCCAACTTGCGCTGAACAGCCATGTCCTGCCGGACGACATCCTCGACATCGTCGGAGCGGACGTCGCTATCGCCGACCTGCCTGAGATCATCGAGGACGCGGACATCGGGCAGAACATGGAGAGCCATGAGTTCGTCCTCCACCGGCACTTCCGGGACGTGGAGGATCTCGGCATCAAGGCGCAGCGCCACCTCGCGGAAGCGAACCTCCGCCTCGTGGTCAGCGTCGCCAAGAAGTACATTGGCCGCGGCATGTCCCTGCTGGACCTCATCCAGGAGGGGAACATCGGCCTGATCCGTGCCGTCGAGAAGTTCGACTACCGCAAGGGCTACAAGTTCTCCACCTACGCAACCTGGTGGATACGGCAGGCCATCACCCGCGCCATCGCCGACCAGGCGCGCACCATCCGCGTTCCCGTCCACATGGTCGAGACCATCAACAAGCTCATGCGTGTCAGCCGCCGCCTCGTGCAGGAGTACGGGCGTGAGCCCACGACGCACGAGATCGCGGAAGGCATGGAGGTTCCGCCGGAGCGCGTCCGCGAGATCCTCAAGGTCGCGCAGGAGCCCGTCTCGCTCGAAACACCCATCGGTGAGGAGGAGGACTCCCACCTCGGCGACTTCATCGAGGACCGCAACGCGCCTGCCCCGCCCGAGGCCGCGACCGCCCAGCTCCGCCGCGAGGAGGTCGCCCGCGCGCTCGGAACGCTGAGCGAGCGCGAGCGCCGCGTGCTGCAGCTCCGCTTCGGCATCGACGACGGCCGCAGCCGCACGCTGGAAGAGGTCGGCCGCGACTTCGGCGTCACCCGCGAGCGAATCCGCCAGATCGAGGCGAAAGCCCTCCGCAAACTCCGCCACCCCAGCCGCTCCCGCCAACTCCGCGACTTCCTGGAGTAGCTCGGAGGACCGGCCACAGGACTGATGTAGGGGCACCCCTTGTGGGTGCCCTTCCGTCATTCCAGCGCAGGAGCCTCGCAGCCCCATGCCTCGTCATTCCCGCGAAAGCGGGAATCCAGAGTGGCCCGTCAGATCACGCGGAGGGGAAACTGGGGCAGGGGTGTCTGGCCCCCTCTCCCTACAAGGGGAGAGGCTGGGGTGAGGGTACTCCGGTCTGGGGCGCTGCGCCTCCCTACTCCGACGCCTCCCCCTCGATCGCCTGCGGCTGACGCCCGCTGTACTCCTCGAACAGCGCCGTCTCCACGAGCGCGACGAGCGGCGCGCTCACCCCCAGCGCGACAGCCCCCGCGACCGCCGACAGGAACTCGTTCGCCCCCGCCAGAGATGCGCTCATGAAGACCAGGAAGATGGCGAACAGCAGCACGGGTAGCTGGATGAGGAACGTGCGGACCCAGTTGCCCTCCACGACCTGCCAGCTGCGAATAAGCGCTTGCAGCGGACTGCGGCGCTCGAGCACGATGGCCGGCCCGGCAAGCGAGAATCGCACGGCGAAATAGATCAGGATGGGGAGTGCGGGCAGCGCCAACACCGGGAAGTAGAAGGCGATGAGCAGCAGCACCCCGCCACCGACCCCAAGCGTCAACCCCACGGTGAAGAATCGCGGCAGAAGCGCAACGACTCCGTATAGCGCCGCGCCGCTGGTGAGCGGCTCCCTTCTGCGTGCGAGCACCGCGAGCAGCCACACGGGCGCCTGCAGTCCGGTGATCAGCGCGGCGATGATCTGGCTCCAGACGAGCGCCACCACGAAGGCTGAAGGCGCCATCAGCAGACCCGCGAGATTCCCCGCCAATGCTCCGGCCACCGCAACAGGGGCCAGGATGGACGCGTTGCGCCCGTACAGCGCCACCGCCTCGCCGAGAACTTCGGCGGCGGGCATCTGCGGTACTCGTTCCGGGCGGGGTGCATTCATCGGAGCGCATCCAATCCTAGAGTGCATCCAACCCAACCGTCCACCTCGTCATTCCCGTGACAACGGGGAATTCAGAGTGCCCGACAGGCACACGGGGAGGGCAGGGTGGACGAGAGGCCTGGTGTAGGGGCGTCCCTTGTGGGCGCCCTGTCCGGGAACGCGGGATCCATGCCCCGCCTTGCTATACTCACGAACGCGGCCTCCCTTACAGGCCGTAAGCGAGAGGCGCCATGCCCGAGATACCCGACCTCGAAGTCATACGCGAGTTCCTCAACGAACGCATCGCAGGCCGCGAGATCGTCCGCGCCGAGGCGCCCAAGCCATGGATCGTCCGCTCGCTCGCCGCTGACGACTTCCTCGCAGACGTGGTCGGCCGCACGTTCGGCAACATCCTCCGCAAGGGCAAAGACCTCATCTTCCCACTGAGCGATGACCGTGTCCTCGTCACCAATCTCATGCTCACCGGGCGCTTCCAGTACACCGAGCCCTCCACCAAGCCGTCGAAGCGCATGTTCTTCATGCTCGGCACCGACGACATGGACCTCCGCTACCTCGACGACAAGTCGATGGGCCGCATCAACTACGTCACGACGGCCCAACTAGGCGAGATACGCCGCCTCCAGGAGCAAGGCCCGGACGCCCTCGACCCCGACGCCACGTTCGAGGACTTTGTCGAACGCCTGCGTCCCTACACCGGCGAGATCAAGGGCGTCATCGCGCGCGGCAAGGTCGTCGCCGGCATCGGGAACGCCTACGTGGACGAGATACTCTGGGAAGCGGGCGTCTCGCCCTTCCGCAAGCGCCGCTCGCTCTCCGACGACGAACTGCGGAGCCTGTACGACGCCATCCCGAAGGTGCTGAACGAGGCGACGGAGGTGGTGCGCGAGCGCATGCCCCCGAAGATCCACGTGAAGGTGCGCGACTTCCTGAAGGTGCACCGCAAGGGCGGCGAGCCGTGCCCGCGCTGCGGCGCGCCCATCTCCGAGATCGGCCCCAACCAGAAGATCACCAGTTGGTGCCGCGCCTGCCAGCCCGGCGGACTCGTGCGGAACTGACGATGCCGCACACCAAGACCATTCCCGCCCCTCAGCCCTTCGATTTCGCGCTCACCGCCGCGCACCAGACCAACTACCGGGGCAAGGCCGGCTCCGACCTCTTCGTCGACGGCGTCTACTATCGCGCCCTCTGGCTAGACGGCGAGCCCACCGGCGTCGCCGCGCGCCCCGTCGCCGACGGCATCGAGGTCTCGCTCCCGAACGGCGGCTCACCGCAGGCCTTCGACGCCGCAGCGGAGTGGGTCGCATGGCTGCTCGGTCTCGATGTCCCCATGGACGGCTTCTACGAGATGCTCGCGAGCGACCCAGTCCTCTCCGGCGCTGTCGGCGAACTGCGCGGCCTGCGCCACACGCGCACGGAAACCGTGTGGGAGGCGCTCGTACACGCCGTCGTTGGACAGCAGGTGTCCGGCGTCGTGGCGCGCGTGATACGGGACGGCCTAGTCACCGAGTACGGCGCAGAGGTAAGCGTGGACGGCCACGTCATCCACGCCTTCCCGCGCCCGCAAACGCTGCTGGAAGCAGGCTTCGAGGCCGTACGCGCTCTCAAGTTGAGCAACCGGAAAGCCGAGTACGTGCTCGGCATCGCCGAGTCTGCACTCAAGGGAGACCTCGACCACGCAACGCTCTCACCCATGAGCGACGAAGAAGCGATCGCCGCGCTGAGCGGCATCCGGGGCGTCGGGCGCTGGACCGCCCAGTGGACGCTCATGCGCGCCCTCGGACGTGTCGACGCCCTCCCCGCAGGCGACCTCGCCCTCCAGCGCGTCGTCGGCGACCACTACTTCGAGGGCAGACGCCTCACCGAGCAGGAGTTGGAAGACTTCGCCGAACAGCGCTGGAAACCCTACCGCGGCCTCGCCGTCACCTACCTCTTCTCCCGCATCCGCCAGGACCGCGTAGCCCGCGAAACCGCGAAGCGAGGGAAGTGACCCGTCACACCAGCGCAGGCGCGCACGGTCGCGCGGCGGAGGTGGGCAGCAAGGGGCGCCTGATGTAGGGGCACCTCTCTTGGGTGCTCATTGAGGGAGTGCAGAGGGGCAATCCCCTCTGCCGGGGGCGTGGGGATGTCCCACACAAGCGTTCCGGGCGGGTGGGTGGGAAGAACTACACCCGCGGGTCGCCCCCTGTGGGTTCCCTTCTAGGTGCGCCCAGGCACACCTAGAACCCGGGCAACCCCATCCCGCGGAGGTTCCGCTTCTTGCCGGACGCAAGCTGCTTCATCATCTTGCGCATCTGCTGGAACTGGGCGAGCAGCTGGTTCACGTCGGCGGGCGTCGTCCCGCTGCCGGTCGCGATGCGCTTCCGGCGGCTGCCGTTGATGCGCTCCGGATGACGCCGCTCCCACATCGTCATCGACGAGATCACCGCCTCGGTGCGCCGCAGCCGCTGCTCGCCCTCAGGACCGCTGGGCAGTCTCGCCCCCAGTCCCCGTCCACCGGGGATCATCTCCAGTATCGACGACAGGGGTCCCATCCGCTGCAACTGCCGTAGCTGGCTGAGGAAGTCGTTGAGGTCGAGTTCCGCCCGGCGCATCTTGCGCTCGAGCTCCGCCGCCTGCTCTTCCGTCGTCTGCTCCTGAACGCGCTCGACGAGGCTGACGATGTCGCCCATCCCAAGGATGCGGGACGCCATCCGCTCCGGGTGGAACGGTTCGAGCGCGTCCGGCTTCTCGCCCGTCCCTGCGAACTTCACCGGCACGCCCGTGACGTGCGTCGCCGACAGCGCCGCGCCACCGCGCGCATCGCCATCGAGCTTGGAGAGGATAAGGCCCGTGAGTGCGATACGCTCGTTGAACTGGGCGGCTGCATTCACCGCGTCCTGGCCTGTCATGGCGTCGAGCACCATCAGCACCTCGGCCGGTTCGAGGATGCGCCGCATCTCCTCCAGCTCGGCCATCAACTCGTCGTCCGCGTGGATGCGTCCGCCCGTGTCCACGATGGCCCATTTCACGCCCATCTCGCGGGCGCGCTTGACGCCGTTCTGCACGACGCGGGGTGCCGCATCGGGGTCCGCATTCTCCCGGTAGACCGGGATATCCAACTGCTTGCCGAGCGCCTCCAGCTGGTCAATCGCCGCTGGACGCCGCAGGTCCCCAGCGATGAGCAGCGAGCGCTCCTCGCGCTTGCGCAGCAGCAGTGCGAGCTTCGCGGCGGCCGTCGTCTTGCCGGAGCCCTGCAGTCCCACCAGCATGAGCGTGGCGGGCAGCGACGGGCCGGGAGTGAGCGTGTGATTCCCCTCACCAAGCAACTCGACGAGCTGGTCGTGCACCAGTTTGACGACCTGCTGCCCCGGCGAGATGCCGCGCAGCACATCGCCGCCCGTGGCCCGCTCCTTCACCTTCGCCGTGAAGTCGCGCGCGACCCGGAAGTTCACATCCGCTTCCAGCAGCGCCAGGCGCACCTCGCGCAACGCCTCATCGATATCCTCATCGGTGAGTCGTCCCTTGCTGCCGACGCGGTTGAACACCGCCGTCAGCTTGTCCGTCAGCGTGTCGAACATAACCGCTTAAGGCTATCAGAGACCGTGACCATGCCGCCCCGCCGGGCGAACCGCCAGCAACAACACCCCCGCAACCACCAGCGCCCCTATGGAAACGAACCACGCGGCCGTGTACTCGCCCCCAACGTCCCGCAGATACCCCGTCACCGGGAACGCCAGCGCGCCCACGCCCACCGTCACCGGTATCGTGAACCCGCGCAGGTCGCCCTGGTGCCGCCTGCCGAACTGGTTGGCCCACATGACGCTCTGCGCGACGTGCGTGCTCTGGAAGCCGAGCGCATAGAAGATGTTCGCCGCGAACAGCCAGAAGATGCTCCCCGCGAGCAGCAGCCCCACCGCGCACAGCGCTCCGACCGCGATCCCGCCCACCAGCACGATGCGCAGCGGGGCGCGGTCCAACACTCTCCCGAGCAGCACGCTCGCAACGACGGCGATGACCGCGTCGACAGAGATTGCCGCAGCCACGAGCGTGGGGTCGAGCCCACGCTCGACGAAGTGCGGCACGCGGTAGATGGTGAGCGTCGAGAGGCCGTACGTCATCGCCGTGAAGCCCGCCAGCATCAGCCAGAAGCGGCGGGTGCGCATCGCCTCGCGGCGTGTGAGTGACCGCTCCGCATCGGATGCCGACCGCGCCGTTGCCCTGGCCTCCCCGGATGAGGGCGTGTCGCCATCCGGGACCAGCCCGAAGTCCTCCGGCTGACGACGCAACAGCAGCGCCAGTGGGACGGCTATCACCATGCCGGAGACGGCGAGCGCTGTCAGCGCCCCCCGCCAGCCGATGCCGTCGATGAGCGCCTGCGTGACCGGGTAGTAGATGGCGACGCCCAGCGGCGTGCCCGCGAGCGCGATGCCCATCGCCAGCCCGCGCCGCCGCACGAACCACTTGGCTATCGGCGCGCCCGCCTGCAGATCGTTCGCGCGCCCCATGCCCACGATACCGATGAGCATGAACGCCAGCGCCAGCTCCCACACGGCCGCGATGCGCGACAGCCACAGCACCGCCGCTCCCGCCACGAGCACCGCGCCCACAACCGGCAACCGCGGGCCCCGCAGGTCGATGAGCCGTCCGATGAGCGGCCCGGCTGCGAGGATCATGAGGAATCGTAGGAAGAACGCCCAGCCGAACGTGGATGAACTCCACCCCAGCTCCTCGGTCATCGGCACGATGAACAGCGCGAAGTTCGCGCCCGCAAGGCTGACCCCCACGGCCCCGAACACGCAGAGAGCGCCTGCGACTGTCCATCCGTAGAACGGCTTCCCGCGTGGAGTGAGGACGCCCATGAGGAAAGGCTATGCCCGCGTAGTACGCCGCACAACCGTGCGGCGATACGGTTACGAGGCGGCGTCGAGGCGGGCGATGCCGGACTGCATGTCGGTGAGCAGCGCGATGATTTCGCGGATGCGGCCCTGGTTCTCCTGTATCTGTGCCCAGTGCTCCTGCAGCATCTGGTCGCGCTCCGCCTGGTTAGCGTCCATGAGGCGCATGGCCTCGACCAGCCGCGCGACCGCTGCTGCCTGCATCTCGATTCTGTCGGGTGAACTCATCTCGTCCGCTCTCAGGGGGTCGTGGACACCATAACAACGATACGGCGTAGCACGCATCCCTAACTACGCGGAAACGATTGCCGCATGCGGTACGATAACCCGACGAGTGTGTATGCGTCTGCTCAGAGCGAATCTCACGGTCTTATGCGCCCTTGCTCTCATCGCGGCGCTGGCGCTCGTTGGCGCGTGCGCCGGCCCTGAGCCGACCGTCGCGCCGGTTGTCGGCAGGGTCACGCCTACCCCCACGCCCACAGCTACCCCTACGCCCACACCCACCGCGGTGCCCACGCCGACGGCAACGCCCACCGCGACGCCTACTCCCACGTTCACTCCCACGCCGACGCCCACGGCAACGCCGGCCCCGACCGCGACGCCTACCCCCATCCCCACCAACACCCCCACGCCCACGCCGACGCCGACCCCGGGCCCCGATGGCGCGCCGATTCCTCCTGACTTCACACCCTTCCCCGATGGACCTACGAAGACGCCCACACCGCGGCCTACGGCGACCCCCACCCCCATACCCTTCGATTACTTCGCGAGCATGCACGGGGGCAGCACGCACACCTGCGGGCTCCGCCCGAACGGCGCCGTCCTCTGCTGGGGCGGCAACGACCACGGGCAGGCAGCGCCGCCGCCGAACATCCGGCTCACCGCGCTCAGCACGTCCTACAACCACAACTGCGGCCTGCAGGAGAACGGCATCGCGGTCTGCTGGGGCGCCGCAGGACTGGGCGAACAGACCTACACCATCACCTCCACGCGCCCACTCGCAACAACCGCAGGCACATCCACCGGAGAGCTTCGGAACAACGGACAGTCATTCATGTTCGCGGTCCCCCGCACCCTGACCGGCGACGGCACAGGCAGGCTCACGTTCTCCCTCTCCGTGCGCCCTGTCTACAACAACAACGAGCTGGGGGCGCATACCTATTCACTCGACGTCCCTGACCTGGGCATGGACTACACCACATCGCCGAACTGGACGGTCGACACCGGCACGCTCGGCCCCCACGACTTCAGCGTGGAGTACCTCGAGGCCAGTGACGACGGACGCGTGGTCCGCATCACCCTGCTGAGTGAGCCGCCGTCGTTGAACCGGATGTACTGGTCGTTCTCCGCGTCCTACCCTGAATCGGAATCGCGCACGTCGGACCTGACCGAGGAGATCCTCTCCCCGCCACGCGCGGTCTTCACCACCGTCAGCGCCGGGTTCGACCACAATTGTGCGCTCCTGCCCGACGGCACGGCGGAATGCTGGGGCGACAACTCAGAGTGGCAGTCGTTCCCGCCGCCCGGTGTCAAGTTCAAGGCCATCAGCGCCGGGTTCCGGTTCTCATGCGGCCTGCAGACTGACGGTTCACCCGTCTGCTGGGGCGACATCAACCGCTGGTCGATCCCCGTGCCGCAGGACGAGCAGCTCGTCACGCTCACCACGGGTGGCGCGCACGCGTGCGGACTGCGGGAGGACGGCACCCCTGTCTGCTGGGGACGCAACAACTACCGCCAGTCCGCGCCTCCGGAGGGCGAGGTCTTCAGCACGATGTCAGCGGGCGAGCGCTACACATGCGCGCTCCGCCTCGACGGCACGCCCATGTGCTGGGGCAACAACAGCAACGGACAGACCGCTGCGCCGCGCGACGAAGTGCTCACCAACATCTACTCCGGAGTCTCCCACACCTGCGGCGTACGCCCCGACAACACCCCCGTCTGCTGGGGCGACAACTCGCACGACCAGAACTGGCCGCCGTTCTCCGCTCCCAAGCCCACCCCGACGCCGCGACCGGAAACCGTGAACGGCAACCGCGTGCCCGATTGCGCGGACGCGGACGGCTGCGAACGCTCCAACATCAGCCTCGACGAGGGCACCTGGGAGATGGACATCTGGCTGCGCGACAACCAGAGTGCCGCCTTCAAGGTGACGTTCGCAACCGAGGACGGCGAGTGGGTGGCAGTCAACGAGACCGCCGTGGATGAGCTGGACCGCAGGGTGACCGTGCGTGTGGGCGAGGGGAACCTGGGCAGCGTGGAGCGCGGCAGGCAGACGATAACCGTTCACGCCACCGGAGTCTGGATACTCACCTTCAACTTCGTGCGCGGCCCGGTGGAAAGCCGACCCTGACCACCTGTCCGGTGTAGGGGCATCCCTTGTGGGTGCCCTGCGGCCCCGCAGCCGCCTCCACCCTAACCCCGCGTCGCCCTCCGCACGTGCCAGGCGCGCTGCAACACCGTGAGCGCGCCGACGGCAGCGATGATGCCCAGCCCCCACGCCGGATACCCCACGAGCAGCGTCACGCCGAGCACGACCACTCGCTCCGGCCTGCCGAGGAACCCCACGTCGCCCGGCACATTCAGCCCTTCCGCACGCGCCCGCAGGTAGCTCACCATGAGCGACGCCGTCAGCGCCCCGAATGCCAGGTACACGCCCAGGGCATCCGCGTCGCGCATGTAGTACACCGCGAGCCCGAACAGCACCGCCGCCTCGCCGAGCCGGTCCATCACCGAGTCGAAGAACGCCCCGAACGTGGACGCCTTGCCGGACAGGCGCGCGACGGAGCCGTCCAGCATGTCCATCGCGGCCCCCGCGAGCATCACGATGCCCCCGATGAGCAGCAGCCCGTCCGCCAGCAGCCACGCGGCCACGACCGCAACGCCGAAGCCGAAGAGCGTCAACAGGTCCGGCGAAACCTTGAGCACGATGAGCACTCGCGCGATGGGGTGCGCGAAGTAGCGCTCTGCCATTTCTCTTGCGCGCAGCCTGGGGACGAGGTTCTTCATTTCGCGGATTCTCGGTGCGCCCTGCGCCACAGCAGGGAGCGGTAGTGGGTCAGCACGCGGTCGGCGACACGCTCCCAGCGGTACTGCTCGACCGTGATGCGGCCTCGTGCGCCCATCTCCTTGCGCAGCTGTTCGTTCACGATGAGCCGCTCGAGCGCATTCGCGAGTTCGCCGTCGTTCTTCGGCTTCACCAGCAGCCCTTCGACGCCGTTCGACAGCACTCTGCTGAACCCGTCGATGCGGGACGCCACGATCGGCTTGCCCGCGGCCATCGCCTCCAGCAGCACGATGCCGAAGCTCTCGCGCCCCGTGTTCGGCGCGCAGTAGATGTCGGCGGACTGGTAGTAGCGCGGCACGTCCTGGTACGGGGCGAGGCCGATGAACTCCACGTCCTCGAGGTTGCTCTCGCCGATGAGCGACAGCACGTCCTCCCCCGGATTGCCGCCTCCCGCGATGATGAGCCGGATATTCGGGTAGCGCCACTTCAGCCTGCTGTACGCCATCACGAGGTACTTCAGCCCCTTGCGGCGCTCCAGCCTGCCGAGGAAGAGGATGTTGAGCTTGCCATCGTTGAAGCGTTCTATCGGCTTGGCGTTCGCGAACCGCTCGATGTCCACGCCGTTCGGGATGATCTGGTACTCGCCGGGGTAGATCTTGCTCACGAAGTCCATCGCCGGCTTGGAGACCGCGATACGCCCGTCCAGCTTGCGGAACCACCGGCGGCTAAAGTACCGCCACGCCCGGTAGAAGCGCGAACCATTGAACGTGTGGAACGTACCGACGTTCACCGATGTCGAGTTGTGGAGGAATGCGAACGGCAGCGCCGGCGTCATCGGCTCGTGCAGGTGCACGATGTCGAACTTCTCGCGGCGCAGCAGCCTGCGGACGTTCGGTTCGAGCCACACGGAGAACGTGATGCGGGCGACCGCGCCGCCGCTCGGGACGGGGACAGGCCTGCCCATGGCGATGAACCCCGGCTCCAGCCTGCGCTCCTTCGAGTTCGCGAGCGGGCCGATGACCGTGACTGCATGCCCCTTCAACCGCAACTCACGGGCGAGGTTGTTCACATGGTCGTTCACGCCCCCCGGCGTGCCGAAGTCGTACGGCGAGACGAGCGCTATCTTCAACGCCGCGTGGTTGCCCTGATGTGGCGGCTCGGGATGAGCGGGCGTGGCTGTCTCGATCACGGTACTCGTGAGTCCTCCGTCTTCCGTTCAGGGACGGCTCACCCAGTATATGCCGTCCCGCCGATGGGCTGCCGCATCACCCGCTCACCCGTCGTTCCTCTGCGTCCTCGTCGTTCCTGCGAAGGCAGGAACCTCGCCCCCGTCATTCCCGCTTTCACTCGTCATTCCCGCGAAGGCGGGAATCCAGGGTGCGCGGGCAGCGCACGCGGTGGGGTGTGGCGGCGAGGGGTGTCCGGTGCAGGACGCCATCCCCCTCAACCCACAGGACGCTTCATGAACCCCGTCAGCACCCTGCCATCGGAAGCGCTCCCATCCTCCAGCCACTCGACCGCAACCAGCTCCCAGCCGTCCGCGCCGAGCGCGTTCAGCAGGCTCGTGACGTCTCCCGCGTCGTTCATGGCGTCCGCGTCGTTCCCCAGCCGTGGCCACAGCGCGACAGCGCGGTACTCCCAGCGCATCGCGGCCTACGGCTCCGGCGCGTACCGCGAGAGCACGGGCTTCGCCATGATCTTCTCAGGCTTCCACGAGCTCTCCGCCCGGTTGAACCGAACGAGGCCGAGGAAGCGCCCGTCCTCCGAGTACGCGCGGCGAGGCTCGAGGTGCTTCGCGTACGGCGCGGAGCCCGGCAGGTTGACCGGCTGTCCGTTCCGCAGGTGACGCTCGCCCGCCGACGGCACGAGGAGCGCTGGAGTCGCCCTGAGCGCGGCGTCCGGTGGTTCCAGCAGCCCCTCCCAGTCCTCCTCCGCCTCCAGCTGCTCGATCGTCAGCGCGTCGTCCAGCGAGAACGGCCCGACGCGCGTGCGCGTGAGCGCGCTCAGGTGCGCGGGACAGCCGACGGCCTCGCCGAGGTCGTGCGCGAGGCTCCGCATGTAGAACCCCTTGCCGCAGTTGATCTCAACCACCGCGCGCGGCGGCGCCCATTCGCGCAGCGTCAGCCCGTAGACGACCACCTCGCGCTCCGGGCGCTCCACTTCCACGCCTGCGCGGGCGAGATCGTAGAGGCGCTGGCCTTCGTGCTTCACGGCGGAGTACATCGGCGGCCGCTGCAGCACGATGCCCATGAAACGTTGCAACTGCTCCTCGACCTGCTCGCGGGAGAGCGACGCATAGTCGCCAGTCGCCGTCGTTTCGCCTTCGGCGTCGTACGTGTCCGTCGCCGCGCCGAACGTGATCTCGCCGACGTACGTCTTGCCGCTGTCCACGAGGTAGTCCATGAACCGCGTCGCCTGCCCGAGGCAGACGGGCAGCACGCCCTCCGCGATCGGGTCGAGTGTGCCCGCGTGCCCCACGCGCTTCACGCGCGTGATGCGCCTGACGGCGCGCACCACGTCCATCGAGGTGATGGCCTTCGGCTTGTTGATGACGAACGCGCCGTCAGCCTCGACCCTTGTTGTCGTTCCGCTCATTCCTGTTCCTTGATGTCGTCCAGCAGCCTCTGCACCCGGTCGCCTTCTTCGATGGCGGTGTCCCGCACGAAGTGCAGCTCCGGCGTGCGTTTCAGGCCCAGCCGCTGGTGTAGTTCTCTCTTGATGTAGCCGGACGCCGACCGCAGGCCGTCCAGCGCTTCCTTCGCATCATCCTGTGTCCCCGCGACGGTGACCGCCACGGTGGCGTGGGAGAGGTCAGGACTGACCTTTATGTGCGCAAGAGTGACGAGGCGCGCCAGCCGCGGGTCCTTCAGGCGACCGGTGGTCAGCCTGCCTATCTCGCTCTGCAGCACTCCTGCGATGCGCTCCGTTCTCCGGGTCATGGGTCGCTCGATGTCCGCGCGGAGGCCTGGATCAGGCGCGCTGCTGGCGGTGCGACTCGATGATGTCGCCTTCCTGGAAGTCCTGGAAGCCCTCCAGGGAGACGCCGCATTCGTAGCCGGTGGCCACTTCCCGCACGTCGTCCTTGAACCGGCGCAAGCCGGCGATGGGGCCGTCGAACACCGTCTCCCCGGCGCGTATGACCCGTCCTCTGGAGCCGCGCATGAGCCGCCCGTCGGTCACGTAGCAGCCCGCGCTCTTCCGGTTGCGTCCGAGCGAGAAGACCGCCCGCACCTCTGCGGTGCCTTCAGTCACGTCCTGGATCGTCGGTTCCAGCAGGCCGTGCAGCGCCTTCTCCACGTCCTCGGTGAGACGGTAGATGATGTCGTAGCGCCGAATCTGCACGTTGTCCTGGTCGGCGAGGCGCTGCGCGCCCTGGTCCGGCCGGACGTTGAATCCGATGATGATGGCGTCCGACGCCACTCCGAGCATCACGTCGCTCTCGGTGACCGCGCCCGTGCCGCTGTGGATGATGCGTATCTGCGTCTCGGGGGTGCTCAACCGGTCCAGTGCCTGCCGGACGGCTGCGACGCTGCCCTGAACGTCCGTCTTGAGGATGAGTCGAAGCTCCTTCGTCTGCCCGGACGATATGCGCGCGCCCATCTCTTCGAGTGTTGCTCCACGCGCCCGGTGCAGGTCCTCGCGGCGTTGCCGCTCTGCGACCGTCGCCCGCGCGGTCTTCTCGTCCGGCACGACCACCAACCGGTCGCCCGCGCCGGGGAGTTCGCTGAGGCCCAGCACCTCGACCGGCGTCGACGGCCCGGCGTTGTGAGTACGCTTCCCTTCCGCGTTGACGAGCGCCTTCACGCGCCCCCGCGTAGAGCCCACCACGATGTGGTCGCCGACGCGCAGCGTGCCGGTCTGCACGAGTATCCGTGCCAGCACGCCCCGGTTGCGGTCCAGCTCAGCCTCCACGACCACGCCGACGCCCGGGCGCTTCGGGTTCGCCTTCAGCTCCGCGACCTCGGCAACGAGTTCGATGCTCTCCAGCAGGTCGGGGATGCCGTCGCCCGCCTTCGCGGAGACCTCGACGTCGATCACGTCGCCGCCCCACTTCTCGACCACGAACTCGTGCTCGGAGAGCTGGCGCCGCACCCGTTCGGGGTCGGCATTCTGCGAGTCCATCTTGTTGATGGCCACGATGATCGGCACTTCCGCCGCCTTGATGTGGTCGATCGCTTCGACCGTCTGCGGCATAACGCCGTCGTCCGCCGCGACGACGAGGATGGCGATGTCCGTCACCTGCGCGCCGCGTGCGCGCATCGCGGTGAAAGCCTCGTGGCCCGGGGTGTCGATGAACGTGACCGGCGTGCCGTTGTGCACCACCTGGTACGCGCCGATGTGCTGCGTGATGCCGCCCGCCTCCCTGGCGACGACGTTTGTCCGGCGGATGGCGTCGAGCAGGGTCGTCTTGCCGTGGTCGACGTGTCCGAGGACCGTGACGACGGCGGGACGCGTTTCGAGGTCGGCGGACTCGTCCTCCGCCACTGCGCCGCCCGCGGCGCTGACGGAGTCCTCCACCTTGCGCGCGGCGTACCCGAACACGCGGGCCACGCCTGCTGCGGTGTCGAAGTCGACGATCTGGTTGATGCTCGCGAAGACCCCGCCGCGCATGAGTTGTTTGATCACCTGCACGGGTTCCACGCGCATCCGCTCCGCAAGCGTCCCGACGGCGATGGCCTCGCCTATGGGCAGAGCGCGGAGTGTGACTCGACGGGTGGCGGTTGCCGACCTCTGTGGTTCCTCGACCATCTGCTCTCCTATGCCGTGCTTCCGGCGGTCTCCGCAGCCGTTCGTATACCCTCGGCGAACGCCGTGAGCCGTTCGCGGTCACCCTGCTCGATCCTGCCGCGCAGAGCGGCGGCGAGACGCCCTCCCTTGAGCGCTGAGTCCCAACATCCGGGCTGACGGCAGAGGTAAGCGCCGCGTCCTGAGCGTTTGCCCGTGTCGTCCACGGCGCACTCACGCTCCGGTGTCATCACTATCCTGACCAGCTCGCGCTTGGAGGTCTTCACGCCGCAGATAACGCAGGAACGCTGCGGTATGTGGCGGTTACGCATACAGTCCTCCGTGCGGGGGTCTAGCCCGGGAAGTTGCCACCCCCGGCCGGACCTCCAGCACCTCCCGGTGCTCCTGGCCCTCCCGGCCGCCGTGGGCCGCGGTTGGCATTGCCACGGCGCGGTCCACCGCCCCGTCGGCGGCCTCCCCCGCGTCGCGCCTGGGGCGCGCCCAGGATGTCTTCGGCGAATCTGATCGTCGGGCCGCCGCCTATCGGCTCCGGCACCTTCCAGATGGCGTCGTCTATCACGTCTTCCTCGACCTCTTCGACGATGATCTCTTCGACCTCGTCGTCGATCTGGTCGAGCGATTCGAGTGCGAGCAGCTCCTCCGCGCTCAGGCCGCCGGTGGCTTCCTCGGCCTCCTCCGCCTCTCGGGCGGCAGTGGCTTCGGCCTCCGCCTGCAGTTCCGCCATGATGGCGGCCTCATCCGCCGTGATGGCGGCGGCCTGCTCCACCACCACCTCCGTACCAGCCTCCTCCGGAGCAACGGCGACCGCTGCTGCCGGCTCGGTCGCCCCCGTCTGGCGTTCGGCGACCGTGCCCTCGATCTGGATGCGCATCCGCTCGATCTCGATCTCGGTCGAGCTCTTGATGTCTATCTTCCAGTTCGTCAGCTTGGCCGCGAGGCGGGCGTTCTGCCCCTCGCGCCCGATGGCCAGCGACAACTGCCGGTCCGGCACCACGATGATCGCCGCCTGCTCGGCCTCATTCAGGTCGACGCGCAGCGGCTGGGCGGGGCTGAGCGCGTGCGAGATGTAGACCGACAGGTCGCGCGACCACTGGATGACGTCGATCTTCTCGCCCTGCAGCTCGTTGACGATGTTCTGGATGCGGATGCCGCGCAGACCGACGCACGCGCCCACCGGGTCGACGCCGTCCTGCCGCGCGTAGACCGCGACCTTGGCGCGGGAGCCCGGCTCGCGCGCGATGCCGCGTATCTCCACGATGCCGTTGTAGATCTCCGGCACTTCCATCTCGAACAGCCGCTTGAGCAGGTCCGGATGCGTGCGGGAGACGATGATCTCGGGCCCGCGCTGCGTGCGCGTGACCTCCGTGATGATCACCTTCATCTTCATGCCGGGGCGGTAGCGCTCCAGCGGCGACTGCTCGCTCGGGGGCAGCACGGCCGACGCCCGGCCATTGAGGTCCATCGTAATCGCGCCGCCGAAGCCGCGCTGCACTGTGGCCGTGTAGACCTCGCCGCTCTTCTCCGCGAACTCGGCGTAGACGAGCTCGCGCTCGGCCTCGCGCAGTCGCTGGAACACCACCTGCTTCGCCGTCTGCGCCGCGATGCGTCCGGCGGCGTGAGCGGAGAGCTGCTCCTCGAGCATGTCGCCGACGCTGAGGACCTGCCCCTTCCTGATGCGCTTCGCCTCAGCGAGCGTTATCTCGGCAAGGTCGTTCGTGACTTCGTCGACGATCGTCCGTATCTGGAATACCTCGACTTCCCCCGTGTTAGGGTCGAGGTGAACGCGGATGTTGCTCTGGGCTCCGGACGCGCCGTCCTTGCGATATGCGGAGGCAAGCGCAGCCTCCACCGCGGACACGACCATGTCCTGCGGCAGGTTGCGCTCAGCCGCGAGCTGCGTAACGGCGATGAGAAAGTCGCTCTTCATGCGTCCCTTCTACCTCCAGCATCGGCGTCCCTAGAAAGCACGAGAGTGGGCTGTGCCCACTCTCAACAGGCCTATATTACTCCTTTAACCGCCTCCCGTCCACTCGTAAAACCACTCGCCATCCCGCTCTTCACGCGTCATTCCCGTCCTTCCCCCGCCATTCCCGATTTCGCGGGAATCCCGCTCCGCGTACGCCCTCCCCTTGTCCCCACGCAGGCAGGAGCCCCGCCCGGTGTAGGGGCATCCCCTTGTGGGTGCCCTTCGGGTGGCCCCTCGCTTGGCCTGGCGTTGGTCATGGGCGTTGCGCCTGGGTACCCACAAGGGGCACCCCTACATCAAACCCCCGAACCAGCCGAGGCTCGAGGACACCCAGGATGTTCCCCGCCCGGTGTAGGGGCATCCCTTGTGGGTGCCCTTCGGGTGGCCCCCCGCTTGGCTTGGCGTTGGTCATGGGCCTTGGGCTTGGGAGTGGAACGGGGCATGCCCGGGGGAGTGCAGAGGGGCAACGCCCGCTGCCGGGGGCGTGGGGGTGTCCCCCACAACGCACCGGGCGGGTGGGTGGGAATAATTACGCCCGCCAGGCAGAACGCCACACCCCCTGTCTACTCCGTAGACAAAGCGCCCACAGATGATTACGATTCGCACCATGGACAACTAGGCACGATTGGATTCGCAAGGAGGGCAGCCATGGTGGCCATCATTCGAGCACGCGGGGATCGCTCGATCCGCGACTTCATCGACCCCGAGCGAGGCACGGTGAGCCGGGAGCTCTACGTCAACCCGGACATCTTCGAGCAGGAGATGGAACAGATATTCCAGCGTTGCTGGCTTTTCCTCGGACACGAGAGCCAGATCCCCAATCCCGGGGACTTCGTCATCAGCCGCATGGGCACCGAAGAGGTGATCGTCGTGCGCGACAGGAAGGACAACCAGATACGCGCCTTCCTCAACTCCTGTCGCCACCGCGGCATGAAGGTCGTCCGATACGACCAGGGCAACTCCCTCATCTTCACCTGCCCCTTCCACGCCTGGACCTACGACACCACGGGACGCCTCGTAGGCGCAGGCTTCCAGCACTCCCCCGAGGCCTACTGCGGAACGCTCCCGAAGGAGGAGTGGGGCCTCGCTGAGGTCGCGCAGTTCAAGAACTTCTACGGCTCCCTCTGGGCGACGTGGGACCCCAAGGCTCCCTCGTTCGAGGAGTACCTCGGCCCCTTCACCGAGAGCCTCCGCCACTGCCTGCAGGCCAGCGACGGCACAGACGCCGGGCTGGACATGTTCACCCCCTTCCAGCGCCACCGCCTCCCCACCAACTGGAAGGTGCCCGGCTTCACCTCCGTCACCGACCTCACCCACACGGCGATGACCCACCGCTCCGCCGCAGCCGCCAGGCTGCACCAGGACCGCGGCTCGAAGGGCGGGCGCGACCGTGCACGGCAGGCCACCCCGTTCCCCATGAACAAGTACGCCATCGGCGACCACAACCTCGGCCACGGCGGCATGTGCACGCTCTACCACCAGCACGGCGTCCCTGACTACGAGGAAGAGTGGTACGAGGACGGAGTCGACGACTACTTCCGCGAGGCCACTGCTCGCAAGAGCCAACTGCTGGCGGAGAAGATCATGGCCCCCCACGGCTGGGGCGGCGGACACTTCGCCATCTTCCCCTCCGTCATGGTGGACAGCTGGCGGCTGCGCTGGTGGCAGCCCCATTCCGTCGGCGTCGTAGAACGCTGGACCCTCTCGGGCGTCGACAAGACCGCTCCCAAGCACGTCCGCGACGCCGTCCGCCACTACTCGGAGCGCTTCAACGGCCCCGTCGGCTTCTTCGAGTCCGATGACATGGAGAACTGGAACTACGTCTTCCCCGCCAGCCAGGGCGCGAAGGCGCGGAAGCTGGACTACTTCTTCGCCAACGGCAAGGGCCTCGGCAAGTACAACGACCGCATGCCCGGCGTCGTCTTCAACGGCTCCTACACGGAGGAGGCCCAGCGCGCGCGCTTCAGCCGCTGGCTCGCCTTCATGGAAGCCGCCAGCTGGGACGACCTGTACCCGGTCAACAAGTCCGCTGACCACCGCATCTGGTAGAGGAGAACCGTGACCGAACCGAAGAAGTACGTCCTGTCCGGCCCCCACGGGGCTCTGACGTTCATGTCCTTGCCGGAGGGGACGAAGATCACCACCATCTACGACGGCGCCGGCGTGATAACGGCCAACCCCGGCGACGGCGCATACGTGCTCGTGCGGTTCACCGAGCACGCCAACCCGGCCCTCGTGGGCGAGGAGGAGTACGTCTTCTTCAACGAGGTCCGCGAGGCCACGGAGTAGGACCGCAAGCCTGACCCCCTCTCCCTACAGGGGAGAGGGTGCTGGATGGGCGATGTCTGGTGTAGGGGCATCCCTTGTGGGTGCCCTGCCTGATTCCTCCCCCCTTGATGGGGGAGGTTAGGATGGGGGTGACCCGTTTGAGGAGGATAGGCCATGGTTGAAACCCAGAACGCGCTGGAGATGGTCGTTCTCAGGCACGAGCTCGAACAGTTCCTCTTCAAGGAGGCCCGCCTCCTCGACGAGCGCAGGCTCGAAGAATGGCTCGACCTGCTCGCCGAAGACCTCCACTACTGGATGCCCATGCGCCGCAACATCAAGTTCGGCGACTGGGACCTCGAGTTCACCAGCATGGACGAGGAGATCAACTGGTTCGACGAGGGCAAGGACATCCTCGCCGGACGCATCCGCCAGATCAACACCGGCGTGCACTGGCCCGAGGAACCCGTCTCCCGGTTCGAGCACATCATCTCCAACGTGGAACTCGTGAGCGTCGAGGGCGACGAGATCCGGGTCAACAGTAAGTTCTTCTGCTACCAGAACCGCCTCCAGGACGAGGTGAACCAGTTCGTCGGACGCCGCGAGGACCTCGTCCGCCGCGACCCCGACACCGGCTTCAAACTCGTCTTCCGCAAGCTCATCCTCGCCCAGAACGTCATGCTCCCCAAGGTGCTCAACACCTTCCTCTAGCCGTCCTGTCCCCTCGTTCCCGCCCTTCCCGTCATTCCCGCGAAGGCGGGAATCCAGAGCGACCATCAGGTGGCTGGGAGTGAGAACTGGGGCTTGATCCCCTCTCCCTACAAGGGGAGAGGGTTAGGGTGAGGGTACTCGGCGGGGCGTGGCAGGGTGTCCGGCCCGCCCGGTCCCTTCCCCCTCGAATGGGGGAAGGTTAGGATGGGGGTGATTCGGGGGCGTGGTAGGGTGTCCGGTGCAGAGGCCCCCTCATGGGTGCCCGAACGAGAGAGAGTGAGACCATGACCGCACGCATCGAGTGGAGAACCAGAGGCCGGGGCGACGACGCCCTCATCTACATCGGCGAGTTCGGCGAGGACAGCAACACCGTCCTGCGCACCTGGGACGCCGACCCCGACGTCCTCACCGACTTCCTCAACGACATGTCGAACCTCGACACCGCCGTCGTCGGCCTCGAGGTCGACGCCGACCAGCGCGACCCCGAGCAGTGGGGCAAGCTCATCCTCACCCGCCTCCCCACCGGCGAGGTCGTACACGTCGACCCCGAACCCTACTGGGACGGCATCTACTACTGGTTCCGCTCCCGCGGCGTCGACCCCCACAAATGGCGCGGCCAGCATCGCTAGCCCCACCCCGTCCTTCCCGCGCCTAAGCGCGCAACCTCGCCTCGTGTAGGGGCGGTTCGCGAACCGCCCCCGCCCCGCCATCCCCACCTCTCTCTGGCCACGCCCGCATCTCCCCCGCCAAGCCCGCCTCCCCTCGTCATTCCCGCGAAGGCGGGAACCCAGAGTGCCCGTCAGGGCACGCGGCGGGGCGGCGCTGTCCGGTGTAGGGGCATCCCCTTGTGGGTGCCCTATGCGTCACCCCACCACCAACACACCCTTTCGTAACCTCTCCTCCCAACGAGGAGTGCATGGAGGTCCCCCATGAGCGTTTGGGCGGGTGGGTGGGAAGGACTACACTACGCCAAGCGCAACCACCCCAAAGCCCCTCCGAAGGAGCACTCATGTTCTTAACCGACGAACAAACCAACCTCGCCAACGACATCGCCGAGCGCCTCACCGCCCGCGGCGAGACCGTCGCCGTCTCCGAATCGACGACTGGCGGCCTCGTCTCCGCGGCGCTCCTCGCGGTCGCAGGCGCATCCCGTTACTACGCCGGAGGCGGCGTCCTCTACACCCTCAACTCCCGCACGGCGCTAGCCGGAGTGCCTGCCGAAACATACGCCAACTACCGCGGCACCACGCCCGACATGCTCGCCGCCCTCGCCGAGGCAATGCGCGAGCGACTCGGCGCCACGTGGTGCATCGCCGAGTCCGGAGTCGCGGGACCGGGCGCTGGCCGCTTCGGCGCACCCGCCGGACGCACGACACTCGGCGTCGCGGGCCCCATCACCCGCACCGACGTCATCGAGACCGGCGTCGACGACCGCGTCGCCAACATGGCCGAGTTCGCCACCCTCGCCCTCCGCTACCTCCGCGACGCCCTCAACGACGCTGCCTGATCCCTTCCCCCTGGATGGGGGAAGGCCAGGATGGGGGTGACCGGCGGGGAGGCGTGGCGCACACGCATGTGAAGTCGCTCAGATGTAATGGCCTCGGTGCGCAATGCGCGCTGATTGCCCGAAGCGCCTCGTGCCTTGCTCGTCGCTTAGGGACGGCCTAGAACCACGGCCTCCGGCCTGTTACGTAGGTCCGCTCGAACTCATCATCCGTCTTGGTAAGGTAGATGATTCCTTCGATGAAGCCGATCGTTGCAGGTATCCATACCCACAACAACCCGACAAGCAGGAAGCTGAACAGGATGCCGCTGCCCGCTACCGCAAGCAGGATGATGCCCTCGTTCTTGTAGCCGAGATAGAACTTGTGAATCCCGAGGCCTCCCAGCAACAGCGCTAGTAGCCCCGCGACCATTCTGCTTGAAGTGTCGCTTCCGGGACTCAATGATCCCGCGGCGCCGCGAAGAAGATATATGCCGCTCGCCTCGGATGAGCCTTCCTCGGTAGCGAAATCGACATACGAGCCGGCGCTCGGCGGTCGCGACTCCTTCCATTCGGCCCCGGTGAACGTGTACCGTTGCCCATCGTCTCCGGAGATGATGCCTGAGTTCGTTTGAATCGAGAATTCGAGGACCTGTCCCTTCATAGGGAACCCCCTTGTGGAATGGCAACGTTGGTGACGGCGGAGGATAAGGGATACGGGTGCCTCTCACAATGCACTCCCACCTTGCGCGCTTGCTCTATACTGAGCGCCTCTCGCGGTCACCGGCGAAAGGAGAGCGTCATGCAATGGGGATCCGGCCTCTCACGCCACGCCGACCTCAACGTCGCGCTGGAAGAGTGCATAGCCTCGATCAGCGCCCAGGTCGACGACACCACCGCCGTCGATTTTGTCGCGGTGTTCACCTCGCACCACTACGGCTCGGATACGGACCCCCTTCCCGCTGCTGTCAGCGAGCGCTTCCCCAACGCCATCGTCATCGGCTGCTCCGGCTCGGGCGTCATCGGCTCGGGGCGTGAGGAGGAGGAAGCGCCCGCGCTCTCCGTGACCGCAGGCGTCATGCCCGGCGTCTCGCTCAGCGCGTTCCATGTGACGCGCGACCAGATGCCGTCGCCCGACGCCCCACCCGACGCCTGGCACGTCCTCCTCGGCGTACCGCCGGACGTGCGCCCGGACTTCATCGTCCTCGCTGAGCCCTACACCACCGACGGCGACGCCCTCCTCGCGGGGCTGGACTACGCCTACCCCGGCGCGGTCAAGGTCGGTGGGCTGGCCAGTGGCGGCGGGCGCTTCTCGCCGCACACGCTCGTCCTCAACGGCAACACGCTCCGCGAAGGCGCGATCGGCGTCGCCCTCTCCGGCAACGTCGTCATCGACAGCGTCGTCGCGCAGGGCTGCCGCCCAATCGGCGACCCGATGCACGTCACCGACGCCGAGGCGAACATGATCGAGGCGCTGGACGGCATGCCGCCCATGGAGTGCCTGCAGAACATCTACGCGGCTGCGTCCGCGCGCGACCAGGACCTCATGCGCCACAACCTCTTCATGGGCATTGCGATGGACCCGCTCGAGCTGACCGATGCCGCGGGCGGCTACCTCATACGCAACCTGCTCGGCGTCAACCAGGACACCGGCGCGCTCGCCGTGGGCGCGCTCATACGCGAGGGCCAGCTCGTGCAGTTCCACGTCCGCGACGCCCAGACGTCCGGCGAGGACCTGCAGCAGTCGCTCTCAACCTACCTCGACGCCGCAGGCGAGCGCACCGCCGTCGGAGCGCTCATGTTCTGCTGCACCGGGCGCGGACGCTACCTCTACGGCAGACCCGACTACGACACGGACATCTTCCGCAACGTGGTCGGCGGCCTGCCCCTCGGCGGCTTCTTCTGCAACGGCGAGATCGGCCCCGTAGCCGGCACCACCTACCTCCACGGCTACACCAGCTCCTTCGCCCTCTTCAGACCAAGAACCGCCCCGGACTAGAATCCCGTCATTCCCGCCCCTCCCCGTCATTCCCGCGAAGGCGGGAAGGTGGATTCACATTTGAAGTGCAACACGTGGTCTAGCAGGACCTCGGCTGGGGTGAGGTAGTCGAGGCACTTGCGCGGCGTATTGTTGTATGCCTGCATCAACGCCGTAAACTCCTCGTCCGACACTGCAGCCAGGTCCGTCTTCCGGGGCAACACCCAACGCATCCGTCCAATCGCATTCTCCACGCCTCCCTTCTGCCACGGCGAGTACGTGTCGCAGAAGAACGTCTCGATATCCCAGGCGTGAAGTTCATAGTGGTGAGCGAACTCCGTGCCGTTGTCAAAGGTGACCGTCTGGCGGAACTCCGGTGGTAGAGGGCCAAGGATGCCCGCCATGGCCGTGGCGATCGGTGCGGCGGCCTTCGAAGCCTGCCGCACTCCTATCAACACTCGTGAATGACGCTCGTGCAACGCCAACACCGTTTGCCCTGCGCGGCCGAACTGCATCACGTCCGCTTCCCAGTTCCCGAACGTCTGCCGGTCGGCAACAGAGGCGGGACGTTCTGCTATGGGGCGACGGTGAGCGATGAACGAGGCTGGGCTATGCCTGCGTCGTCTCCTCCCGCGCTTCCACCTCTTCTGTCGCAGATAGTGGCGCCATCCATAGTCCTTGTGCCGTGCGCTCTGGGCATAGATGAAGCGGTAGATGCTCTCGTGGGAGATGACGCTCTTGCCACGTTCTCTCCTCAGCCGTCCTGCCACCGCCTCCGGCGACCAGCCCAGCTTCAGCCGCTCCAACACATCGTTGCGCAACTCCTCATCCCGCTCCAGCCGAACTCCGGACCAACGACGCGCACGCGCCTGCTCCTGCGCATATACCGCCCGGTAGCCGGCTCGTGAACCGTTGCGCTTCAACTCCCGAGCAACTGTCGATGCCGGGCGATCCAGACCTGCTGCGATCTCCCTGATCGAGGCTCCCTTGGTATGTAGACGGGCAATCTCACATCGTTCCTCAATGCTGAGCTGGCTATAGCACTCTCCCATGGCAACACCTTAATCTGGTGTTGCACTTCGTTTGTGAACTTAGGGAATCCAGGTGACCGGTAGGTCACACGTGCGCGACAGCGCGTCTGGTGTAGGGGCATCCCTTGTGGGTGCCCATGCGTGCGCTGCCGGGGCGGAGCGGGGTGCCTGATCCCTTCCCCTTCGATGGGGGAAGGTTAGGATGGGGGTGTCCCCCTTCTCTACAATGGAATAGGGCAACGCGCTTCAGCGCGCAGCGAAGGTACTGCGGCCCACCGGTTACAATTGCATACCCGTTCGTGGCCCGACAGGCTCACCACGAACGGGCCGGAGCGGGAGTGCAGAGGGGCTCCGCCCCTCTGCCGGGGGCGTGGGGGTGTCCCCCACAACCTACCGGGCGGGTGGGTGGGAAGAACTACATCCGCCAAGCGGACCCAACGACACAACCGAAGGAGACAACCGATGCGAGGACTCGAAGGGCGAACAGCAGTCGTCACCGGCGGAGCGCGCGGCCTGGGTAAGGCCGCAGCCGAGCGGCTGGCGGAAGAAGGCGTGAAGGTCGGCATCCTCGACCTCCGCGGCGACGAAGCGAACGAGGTCGCGCAAGCCATAGGCGGCGCGGGATTCGCGTGCGACACCACGAGCGAGGACCAGCTCGCCGCCGCGATGGAGGGCGTCAACGCCCAACTCGGCGGCATCGACATCCTCGTCAACAACGCCGGCCTCATCGCCCCCCGCAAGGAGTGGACGACGTGGACCAAGGAAGAGGTCGAGCGGTTCGCCGAGGTGAACTACATCGGCTACTTCCTCGCCATCAAGGCCGCCTACCCCTTCCTCAAAGCCAGCGGGCGCGGACGCATCGTCAACGTCGCCTCGCGCACCTTCTTCATGGGCAACCCCGGCCAGACGCCTTACGTCTCCGCGAAGGGCGCGGTCATCGGCCTCAGCTGGAACATGGCCAAGGAACTCGGCGGCGACAACATCACCGTCAACGCCGTCATGCCCGGACAGGTCGCGACCCCCGGCACGCTGGAGTACAACGACGAAGAGATGTTCAACCGCACCATGCAGAACCAGGCCATCAAGGCCCGCGTCTACCCCGAGCACCTCGCCTCCCTCATCGCCTTCCTCGCCAGCGACGACGCCGCCATGATCTCCGGCCAGTCCATCGTCGTCGACGGCGGCGGCCTCCTGCACTAGGCGCAAGATCCCCTCTCCCTACAAGGGGAGAGGGTTACGCGCTTTAGCGCGCGGTGAGGGTACTGCGGCGGGGTGGCTGGGGGAGGTGTGTCCGATGTAGGGGCACCCCTGGTGGTTGCCCTGCCCCCGTCGTTCCTGCGCATGCCCGTGCCTTAGCGCGCAACCTCGCCCGTTGCAAGGGCGGTTCGCGAACCGCCCTTGCAGCCCGCTCATGGTGAGCCTGTCGAACCACGCCTTCCCCATCACTCCCGTGAGAACGGAAATCCAGAGTGGCCGTCAGGCCACGCGCTGGGGTGGGTGTGGGAACGGTTGCCCGATGTAGGGGCACCCCTTGTGGGTGCCCTGCCCCCGTCGTTCCTGCGCATGCCCGCGCCCTGGCGCGCAACCTTCGCCCGGTGTAGGGGCGGTTCGCGAACCGCCCTTGCAGCCCGCTCATGGTGAGCCTGTCGAACCACGCCTTTCCCGTCATTCCCGTGAGAACGGAAATCGAGAGTGGCCGTCAGGCCGCGCGCTGGGGTGGGCGTGGGAACGGCCGCCCGATGTAGGGGCATCCCCTTGTGGGTGCCCTGCCCCCGTACGCCCTACGCGTGCGCGTGCATATGCGACGCCCCCTCGCGCTCCGCGAGGAACCCCGCGTACGGCGCTTCCGACAGGTGCAGCGCGTGTGTCTCAGGGTCGCACGCCGCCCCCACCCACACCTCGCCGTCCGCGAAGTGCTCCTTCTTCCACACCGGCACCACGTGCTTGATGCGGTCGACCACGTACAGCCCCGCGAGGAACGCTTCGAGCCGGTGCGGCGCGCCCGCCGCCACCACGAGGCTCACGTCGCCGATCTCCAGCCGCCCGATGCGGTGCCGCGCCGACATCGCCGGAACGTCGAACCGCGCCATCGTCTCTTCGAGGATCTGGCCGATGACCTTGTGCGCCATCCGCTCATCGGCCTCGTACTCCAACAGCAGCACCGGACGCCCGCCCGTGTTGTCGCGCGTCGTCCCCTCGAACGTCACCACCGCGCCGTTGAACGACCGCTTCACCGCGTCCGCCGTCTCCCCAACGTCGATCTCCTCCGTCCCGACCCACACGTCCACACCCCCACTCACCGGCGGGTAGAACGCAACGTCGTCGCCGTCGTGCAGCGGATACGCCAGGTTGCCGAACTCCTCGTTCACCGCGATGAGGTGCGGCTTGAAGTCGCGAGGCAGCGCCGGCGCCGCCGCCAGCAGCGCCTCGACCGCATCCGCGACCACCGCGCCGTCGTCCAACGGCAGCGTCACCCGGTCCATCCCCGCGGTCTCCCGGTACGAGGCATAGAGGCGAATCAGCACATCCATGCCGCGATTATACCCCTGCCCCCGTCACCCCCGCCTTTCGCCGCCACTCCCGCGAAAGCCGGATTCCCGCCCCAATGTAGGGGCGGTTCGCGAACCGCCCCCCTGCGCCCGCTCATGGTGAACCTGTCGAACCGCCCACCCTGCATCCGCTCATGGTGAGCCTGTCGAACCACGCCCTTCCGTCGTTCCTGCGTAGGCAGGAACCTCGCAGCCCTGGGGAAGGGATACGTGTCTAGTCCCCTCTCCCTTGAGGGGAGAGGGTTAGGGTGAGGGTGAACCGGGGGCGTGGGGTGGAGGGGCGTCAGGTCCCTTCCCCCTTGATGGGGGAAGGTTAGGAAGGGGGTGTTCCGGCGTGTGTCATGGCTCCGCGCAACATCTCTCGGCGCAGCGTTCCAGCCAACGGGACGTCTCCCGAGAGATTCCTCGGCCCCGCTCGGAATGACAATCCTCCGCTCCCCCTCCCACCGGGAACCACCAACCCCACCACCCCGTATAATTCCACGAAAGGAGACCACACGCCCATGCCTCGACTCGCCGTACTGACCGCCCTCCTGCTCACCGCCCTCTTCACCGCCGCGTGCGGCGCCGACCCCGCTCCCACTCCCACGGCCACCCCCACGCCTACCGCCACACCGCTGCCTCCGACGGCCACGCCAACGCCGGTCCCGACCGCCACGCCCCGTCCTGAGGCAGCGACGGCAACGCCCATACCGCCAACGCTCACCCCGACGCCGACTCCCCTCCCACCAACCCCCACGCCGGTTCCCACGCCAACGCCCACCGAGGAGCCGCCGGACGAACCGGAGGCGCTCTGCATTACAACGGAGGCCTACGCATCCGAATACCTGATGGCCGAGATAGGCCAGGACGCCATTCCCACCGCATACGACGCCATCAACGGGGGCGGCTGCGACTTCAACCTCGCCGTCCACGCGGTGCGGATCGAACTGACCAGCGGCGAAGTCTCCCTGCCCTTCGACGTCAGGCTGCCGCAACCGGCACGCAACCTGGGCATCCCCTTCGATGACCTGGACGTTCCAGTGATCGACGCCGACCTGCCGGACGGCCGCTACTCCCGCCGGGTGGCCGCGCTCGCCTGGGTCGGAAACACCGAGGTGGAGATCGAGATCCCCGGCTTCGATGAGGTCTACCTCGTGCGGGACATCGACTCGCAGCAGGCGGACCTCTTCCGCCACAGCGGCAGATGGGAGCGCGCGGGGCTCGTCAACTACGACTATACCGGTGCGTGGGTCTGCCTCACCTGCGACGAGTTCTACGTCGCCACCGCGGCGGTCAGCGTGCGCGACAACGCAGTGACGTCCGTCACCTCCGCCGACCCGAACATCGCCGTCATCCCCGTGACGGACCGCTTCATCCCCATCGCGGGCCTGTTCGAACTCCTGCAGAAGGCCGTAGACCAGGGCGCGCACAGCATCGACGTCAACTACGACGAGCAGTACTCCTACCCCACCTTCTTCTTCATCAACTACGACGACGAGGTCGAGGACGAAGAGCGCGGCTTCACCGTCCGCAGCTTCACGCCACGCTAGGGAACCCTGCCCGGTGTAGGGGCGGTTCGCGAACCGCCCCTCGCGTGGGCTTGCACGACGGGCGGCGGCACATGGAAGAGCCGGGGAACGCTTCAGCGCCCGCGCGCGTATCACTCAATGAAGGGTCGGCAACAGGGGGAGGGCACAGATGATCAAGCGGGCGAGCGTAGCGATGGCAGGCGCAGCGATGCTCGTGCTCATCGCGGCATGCGGAGCGGACAACCCAACCCCCACTCCGCCTCCTCCGGCCGCCACTTCCACACCGACGCCTATGCCCCCGACGCCAACCCCCACGGCGAGCGCTCCCGGCTCGCCTCAGGCGGCTCTCCTGCAGGCCCAGGAACGGTGGGAACGATCCGGCGTCGCCGACTACACCTACACCGGCGCGTGGGTCTGCTTCTGCCCCGAGGGATACCGCGCGGACACGCAGGTAACCGTGAGTGGCGGTAAGGTGACCGGCGTGGATCCCGCCGCCCCCGGCATCGATGCCATCCCCGCGCCGGAGCGTTTCGTTCCCATCGACGACCTCTTCGCCCTCATCCAGGAAGCCATCACGAACAACGCCGCCCGCATCGAAGTCTCCTACGACGAAACGTACGGCTACCCAACGGACCTGTTCATCGACCACGACGAACGCATGGCGGACGAAGAGACCAGCTTCGCGATAAGCAGCTTCACGCCGCAATAACCCCGGCCGCAGGTGTAACCTCGGCACAGCCCCGTACCGGCGGAGGAAGCATTGAGTAGAACGATGCGCATGGCAGCGGCCGGAGCAGCGATGCTCCTGTTCATCGCGGCCTGCGGGAACGGCGACCCGACCCCCACTCCGACGCCTGCACCTCCCACCGCAACGTCCACCTCGACGCCTACGGCAACGCCCGCGCCTCCCATGGCAACCCCTACGTCAACATCCGTGCCGCCGACGGCAACGCCCACACCGACGCCCGTCCCGCCCACGCCAACTCCCGTGCCTCCCACGGCAACCCCCACATCGACGCTTGTGCCCCCGACTCCAACGCCCAGGCCAACCCCGACACCAACGGCGGCGCCCGCAGCGAGCGAGCCGGTCTGCCGCATCACTCGTGCCTACGCACAGGACTTCATCATGGCCGTCATCGGCAAGGACCCCATCCCCACGGCCTTCGACGCGATCAACACCGGCGGGTGCGACGCTGGCCAACCCGTCACCGCGCTGCGCATCGAACTCTGGCAGTGCGACCCGGACCCTTGGGATGGCTGCACGAGCGGCACCGGCTACGAGTCGCAGCAAGCGGTTGTCCCCCTCCCTGAGCCCGGGAACGTGTTTCCCTTGCCCCTCGTTGACCTCCCCCTGCCTCCGATCGACGCCAGCCTGCCCGAGGGCGAATACGCTCGTCGAGTGGTAGCGATCACTCCGGACGGAAGCGAGATACAGGTGCTTGGACTGGAGAACGTCCACCTCGTGCACGACCCCAACTCGCTCCTGGCAGACTTCCTCCGGCACCGGGGCCGGTGGATAAAGCTCGGCGTCGCCGATTACACCTACACCGGCGTCTGGCTCTGCGCCTGTCCCCCCGAGTACAGGGCGATAGTGCAGGTGACCGTCCTCAACGGCCGGATAGCCGACGTCACCTCGGAGGACCCCGCCGTCGGCGCCATCCCCGAACCCGAGCGCTACCTCGTCGAGAACGTGTTCGACCTCCTGCAGGACGCCATCACGCGGAACGCCGACCGCATCTCGGTCGACTACCACGAACGCGCCGGCTACCCCGAAACGTTCCTCGTCACCTATGACTACCAGGCGACCGGAGACGAGGTCGGAGGCGCACTGAGAGACCTCACACCCCTCCTGCCGTAGGTGTAACCTTCAGCCATGACACAGCGCGGCATGCGGAAGGAACAGACGCTCTTCGAGCACGTGCGGCGCCAGCACGAGGACGAGAACGCCCCGCTCGCGGCCCGCATGCGCCCCCGAACGCTGCAAGAGTACGTCGGGCAGCGCCATCTGCTCGGCGAGGGCCACGTCCTGGAGCGCGCCATCCGCACCGGCCAGGTGCCGTCCATGGTGCTATGGGGCCCGCCCGGCACCGGCAAGACGACGCTCGCGCGGCTCGTCGCCGGGCTCACGAAGTCGCACTTCATCGGCGTCTCCGCCGTCACCTCAGGCGTCGCCGACCTCCGGCAGGCCGTCGAGGAGGCCCGCGAGATACGCGCCACTGAGGACCTCGGCACCATCCTCTTCGTCGACGAGGTGCACCGCTTCAACAAGGCGCAGCAGGACGCCATCCTCCCCCACGTCGAGAACGGCACCGTCACCTTCATCGGCGCGACGACCGAGAACCCGTCATTCGAGGTCATCTCCGCGCTCCTCTCCCGCACCCGCGTCCTCACGCTCAAGCCCCTCTCCGACGACGAGATAGCCCACGTCGTCCGCCACGCGCTCGCCGACACCGAGCGCGGCCTCGGCAACGAAAGCGTCACGCTCGACCCCGACGCCCTCGCCTTCCTGCAGGAGGTCGCCTCCGGCGACGCCCGCGTCGCGCTGAACGGCATCGAGCTCGCGACCGAGATCGCGCTCCGCTACCCCGACGGCACGAAGCGCGTCGACCGCCCGCTGATGGAGGAGGCGCTCCAGCGCCGCGCCCTCCACTACGACAAGGCCGGCGACAACCACTACGACACCATCTCCGCGTTCATCAAGTCGGTCCGCGCATCCGACCCGGACGCTGCGGTCTACTGGCTCGCGCGCATGCTCGAGGCGGGCGAGGACCCGCTCTTCATCGCGCGGCGCGTCGTCATCCTCGCGTCGGAAGACATCGGCATGGCCGACCCGCAGGCGCTGCCGGTCGCCATCGCAGCGCAGCAGGCCGTCCATTTCATCGGCCTGCCCGAGGGCGCGATACCGCTCGCCGAGGCCACGGTCTATCTCGCGACCGCCCCCAAGAGCAACGCGTCCTACATGGCGCTGAACCGCGCGATGGACGAGGTGCGGAGCGGGAAGCAGCACCCCGTGCCGCTCCACCTGCGCAACGCCCCAACTGGCCTCATGCGCAACCTCGGCTACGGCGCGGAGTACAAGTACGCCCACGACTACAAGGGCCACTTCGCGGGCCAGCAGAACCTCCCGGACGAGCTCGCAGGCAAGCGCTTCTACGAACCCGGCGACCAGGGCTACGAGCGCACCGTCCGCGAGCGGCTCCAGGCCTGGTGGGGAAAGGCTAGGCGCGAGGGCGCTTGACGCAGTGAATTCGTTACCTGTTTCACGATGTTTGCGTAATCCGCCGAGAAATCAGCACAGATAAGGGTTGCATGTCCATGCAACGGGGTTTACATTGGATATAAGCGCTCTACGGAGGCGGGCGGTCAAGGTGCCGCTCCGGAGGGCGTCGACGGCGAAAGGAGGTACACCATGGGCATTCGCGCGGTCTACGTGCTGCATCACCGGTGGCACTTCCCTTGTACGGCCCTCCCGGCAGCCTGAGGCAGCCGGAGGAGGGCAAACGGAAGCCGGAAGCTCCGTTACAACAAGCGGGCAGAAGCGCCCAGAACGGCTCATAGAAGCCTGAGGCGGCCCGGATCCGGCAGTGATCGCCGGGAACGGCAACGGAGCGGAAGGTGAGCCCCGGGAGCTCGGGGCACAAACCAGTGCCGGAGCGGTCGAGAGACCTCTCCGGCACTTCTTGTTGCGCCCGTCATTGCCGCCCTTCCCCGTCATTCCCGCGAAGGCGGGAATCCAGCGTGCCCGGGCAGGGCACACGGGGCGGAGGGTGGGGATGGGTGTGTCATGTTGAGCGGAGCCGGAGGCGCAGTCGAAACATCCCTCGGGGAGCGTTCGCGTGTGCGGAGCGTTTCCTGAGGGATTCCTCGGCTCCGCTCGGAATGACAGTAGCCGTCGCCCTCGCTCCTACACCCCGTAGAACTCCTTCGGGTTGTCCTCCAGGATCTTCCGCGCGACCGTGTCGCTGATGCGGCCCTCCGACGCCCAGCGGCGCACCGCGTCGATCGCGTCCGGCTCCGCCGACGTGTCGAAGTGCGAGTAGTCGGTGCCCATCATCAGGCTGTCCTCGGTCCCGTACTCCAGGACGTACGAGATGTCCTCGACCGCGTCCACGGCCACGAAGAACTTGTTCCGCTTGAAGAGGTTCTCGCCCATCTCGAACTTCCGTATCCACGACCGGCGCTTCTTCTCAGCCTTCAGCCGGTCCACCACGTACGGGATCCACGTCGAGCCCGCCTCGATGAAGCCCCAGCGGATGTTCGGGAACTTGTCCGGCACCTCGTAGAGCACGAGCGCGTGGAACGCGTCCATGATGGGGATGCCGCCCAGGCTGTCGCCGTGCCCGACCCGCGCCTCGGTGGGGTTGCCGCTGCCGGTGTGGATGCAGATCGGCATGTCCAGCGCGCTCGCCTCCTCGTACAACGGGAAGAAGTACGGGTCGCTGACACGCTTGCCGTGCTCCAGTCCTCGCTTGAAGACACCCACCGCGCCGTTCTCCTTCGCCCAGCGCAGGTAGCTCACGGACGCGTCGATGTCGAGCAGCGGCGGGACCGCCACCCACCGCAGCCGGCCCTCGGTCGGCGCGCACTTGCTGGAGACGTAGCGGCTCCAGCTGTCGACCAGCGCGCGCTCCGCCTCCGGGTTGCCGGTGATGTAGGAGAGGAAGAACGTGGGGTAGATGACGTGCATGTCGACGCCGCGCTCGTCCATGTGCTGCAGCCGCTCGTTCACGTCCAGCAGCTCGCGCGAGTTGAGCGTCGAGCCGGTCAGCTCGTCGTCGCGGATCATCCTCTGGCGGAGCCTGCCGTCCACGAGCCACCAGCGGCTCGCCGAGGCGTCTATCCCGCCGGGGACCACGCCCTCACGTGGAGAGATCGTCACGGGGCGGAACCGCGCCGCCGCGCCCTCCATGTACTGCCACGCCTCTTCCGGTTCGTCGATGTGGGTGTCTGCGTCTATAACGGGCATGTCACGCCTCCCCGCTTGGTTCTCGTCCGCGCGGCGCGTGGCCGCGCGCGCAGTCTACTACGCCCCGCAGACGATGACACAACGGCGTTGACACCTGGAGGATGTGCGGCTAGCGTTGAAATTGTGAGGAGGTCACCGGCCATGCGTTCTCCCAGCCAGAAAGCGGTACGCAAGATTCTGCTGGACGAGTTTACGTACTATCTCGACCATCAGGACAAGATGGTGGCTCAGTACGATGGGAAGGTCATCGCGCTCAAGGCCCACGAAGTCATAGGGGTGTACGAGAACGAGAGCGAAGCGGTCACGGAGACTCAGAAGGACCACCCGCTGGGCACGTTCCTCGTCCAGAGGGTTTCGGCAGGCGAAGCCGACTACACCGCCAAGTTCCACTCCCGAGCGTCCTTTGCATGACGGAGCAAAGAGGCTCCGCGTTCACGGTAACCTCCAATGCCGGCCTGCTGAACGTCCTCATGAGTCCATGCACCGTCTCTTCAGCCACCGGTGCAACGGACGAGCGAGCCCACTCCTTTACAGCCATCTGGGATACGGGCGCCACTAACTCAGTCATCACACAGGATGTAGTCGACGCCTGTGGTGTCGTCGCTATCGGGATGGACAAGGTCTACAACGTCAGCGGGTATGCGATACAGGAAACTTACCTCGTGACCATTGAGCTGCCCAATGGAGGCCGCTACACGCCCGTTCGCGTCACTAAAGGTGATCTCCTGGGTGAAGCAGACGTCCTCATAGGCATGGACATCATCAACACCGGGGACTTTGCAGTAACCAACCTTGGCGGAGTCACCAAGTTCTCATTCCGCTTCCCTTCCCTGGAGCATATCGACTTCGTCGAACAAGAAGAGTTGCGGGCCTAACCTCCCGTCGCCACTGTGACACGCGCCCCTTGCGCGAACGTCCCCCTCTGCCGCACGATGGTAGTGCGCGACGTAGAACGCGCCATTGACCCTGGCGGACGAGCCGCAGGAAAGAACGCTGGTGCCGCCCCCCTAATCCTCCACCCACGTCAGGATGCGCTCCGGCGTGAGCCGCAGCACCACCGAGTGCTCGCCGAGCAGCTCCGTCAGATATCCCTCGGCTTCGTCCCCTATGTAGCGCCGCGATATCGAAAGCCCCGTCTCCGCCACCCCCTCTGGAGTGATGGAGACCCGCCCCTCCGCCGACACGTACATGTACGGCACATCGTGCGTCGAGATCGTGATGGCTGCCCTGCTGTCCCGTTCGAGGTTCTTCACGCGCTGGAACGTGCTGCTCGTGAACACGATGAACTCCCCGTCCCGGTACTCGTACCACACGGGGATGGCGTGCGGGCTGCCGTCCGCCCGCAGCGTCACGTACACCGCGACGAGCGGGCGCTCCAGGAACTCCGCCATCTGTTCGGGCGTCAGATCGCTCATTGCACCGTGATCGTCTGCCCGCCGTCGACCACCAGCGCGTGCCCGGTCACGAACGACGACTCCTCGCTTGCGAGGAACAGCACGCAGTACCCAACCTCTTCCGGCTGTCCCATCCGGTGCAGCGCCGCCACGCGCTGGCCTGCCTCATACCGCTGGTCCTCGTCGATGGGACGCGGACGCGGCGGGAACTCCCGGATGCGGTTCGTGTCGATGGGCCCCGGACAGACGCAGTTCACGCGTATCTCCGGCCCGTAGTCCACCGCCAGTTGCCGCGTCAGGTTCACCAGCGCAGCCTTCGTCGCGCTGTACGACGGGTAGCGCGGGCTCGCCCGCAGCCCGAAGCTCGACGCCGTGATGACGATGTTCCCGTGCCCCTGCTCCATGAAGTGCGGCAGCGCGGCCTGCACGCCGTGGTAGACGCCGTACAGGTTCAGGTTGATGACGTGGTCCCACTCCTCGTCGGACATCTCGTGGAGCTTCTTCCGCACGCCGGTGCCCGCGTTCAGGTACAACACGTCCAGCCCGCCGAACCGGTCGATGGCGGTGCTCACCATCTCCTCGCACACCGCCTTCTGCGACACGTCTCCGAGCAGGAAGTGTGCCTCGCCGCCGTCGGCCTCGATGAGCCGGTCCGTGCGCGGGTCGCCCCGCTCCGCCACGTCGGCGCAGACGACCTTCGCGCCCTCGCGAGCGAACAGCCGGGACGTCGCCCTGCCGATGCCGCTCTCGGCGCCGGTCACGATCGCCACCTTCCCGTTCAGCCTGCCGAGCCCCGTCCCCATCCGTTGGTGTTCGCCAGCGTTGTTCGTCATCGGCGCTCCCTCCTGCGACAGCGCGGCAAGTGTAGCGCAAGCGCCGAACGGGCGCGTCAGGCATGCGGCGTGCACCGTGGGACATTAGGGTAAGGCCACTTTTCTTATCTGTTCCTATAGCATTCTCTAGTAATACATACTATAATGGGAACATCTTATGACTCGTGTGCAGAGGCGATGGTTGAGTGCGCATCTTCACCTACAAGCGATTGCGCGAGTTCTGGGAGCGCCACCCGGACGCCAAGCAACCATTGCTCGCCTGGTACAAAGATGCAGAAGACGCGGACTGGGATACTCCCACCGCTGTCAAGTCCCGGTATCCCAATGCCAGCGTCATCAGGAACAACCGCGTTGTCTTCAACGTCAAGGGCAACAACTACCGGCTGGTAGTCCAGATCAACTATCCGTACAGGGCAGTGTACATACGGTTCCTGGGCACTCACGCAGAGTACGACAGGGCCGATGCAGAGGAGGTGTAGTCATGGTTGCGGTCAAGCCGGTTCGGACCGAAGCGGACTACGATGCCGCGGTGGCGCGTATCGGAGAACTGATGGATGCCGCGCCGGGAACAACTGAGGGAGAGGAACTCGACCTGCTGGGGGACCTCGTCCTGTTCTACGAGTCGCAGCATGTGGAGAAGGAGTTGCCCACCCCCGTCGCAGCGATAGAGTTTCGTATGGAGCAGGCCGGCTTGACCCCGCGCGACCTCGTGCCGTTCATCGGAAACCGTGCCAAGGTGTCGGAGGTCCTCTCCGGCAAGCGGGGCATCACCATGTCCATGGCCCGGGCCCTTCACAGGCACCTGGGCATATCCGCGGACATTCTCCTCAGCGAGAGAGACGCAGCCTTTGACCCTACGTTCGACAGCATCGATCCACGGAGATTCCCTCTGCGAGAGATGGCAAAGCGGAAGTGGATTCCGGATATCGCTGGTCTGCAGGAGAAAGCAGAAGAACTGATCTCTGGATTGGTAGAACGTGCAGGCGGACGACAGGCCACCCCAGCATTTCTCTTCCGCAAGAACGACCACCGTCGGCTCAACGCCAAGACCGATGAGTACGCGCTCGCTGCCTGGCTGCTGCAACTGATGGCGCTTGCCAACAGTCGCTCCACCGATGCGGTATACGCACCGGGCACGGTAACGCCGGACTTTCTCAAGCAAGTGGCCGAACTGAGTGCGGCGGAAGACGGCCCTAGGCAGGCGAAGGAGTTTCTCGCCGCTCAAGGAATCGCCGTCGAGATCCTGCCGCACTTACCGCGTACCCACCTGGATGGCGCCGCGCTTCGGCTTGAAAGCGGACGTCCGGTTATCGGCCTCACCCTCCGGTACGACCGCATAGGCAACTTCTGGTTCTGTCTTCTGCACGAACTCGCGCACATCGGCCTCCACCTCGATGATGGCGAAGATGACGCGTTCGTTGACGACCTGACACTGCGGGACGTGGAGGGAGTAGGAGAGGACACGAAGGAGGCACAAGCCGACGAGTGGGCAGAAGAAGCTCTCATCCCAGGGTCGATATGGCGTGCCAGCGGAATTCTGGCGGGGCCCACAGCGATGTCGGTTCTAAATCTGGCGTATGAGGCCTCGGTTCATCCCGCCATCGTCGCGGGCAGGATTCGCCATGAGACCGGCAACTACCGACTGCTTACACAGTTCGTAGGCAACGGAGAGGTCCGGCGGCAGTTCGAAGCCGTGGCATGAGGGCTCGCCTTATCCTCTGACGTGCTTGGATTGCACATGACAGCAGAGGAGGTCTCAGGAGTGAACGATTGGCTGGGGATGATGGATTCGAACCATCGTTACCTGATCCAGAGTCAGGCGGCCTACCACTAGCCGAATCCCCAGCGGGAGACTTCTATGATAGCAAACCGGTGCTGCCGACGCCCTGCAGCGCCTCCAGCGCGGCCCGCAGCCGCGAGGCGCTGCGCTCCTTGCCCAGCACCGACAGCGTGTCGAACAGCGGCGGCGCTGCGGTGCGGCCCGTCACCGCGACGCGTATCGCTCCGAACAGCTGCCCCGTCTTGAAGCCCGACTGCTCCGCGAGCGCCCGGTACGCCGTCTCCAGCGCAGCGACGCTCCAGTCATCTGCGCCCTCCGCCGTGGCAAGCGCCGCTTCGAGCGCTCCGCGAGCGCCGTCGGAGTCCAGCCCCTTCGGCACGAGCATCGACGCGTCGTACGTCAACCGCTCCTCGAAGAAGAACGACAGCATCTCCGGCGCCTCCGACAGCCGCTTCAGCCGCTCGCGCTCCAGCGGCACGATGGAAGCCAGGTATCCGCGGTCGACCGGACGCGCGTCCGCTGGCAGCCCGTGCTCCTCATCTTCCAACCACGGCAGGAGTGCGTCCGCCAGCTCGTCGTCGGCCATACCCCGGATGTACAGCCCGTTGAACCAGTCCAGTTTCTCGATGTTGAACACCGCAGGGCTGGCCACGATCCGCTCCGGCGTGAAGTGCTGCACGAGTTCGTCCTTCGTGAACACCTCGCTCGTCTCGTCGAGCGACCACCCGAGCAGTGCGAGGAAGTTGACCAGCGCGTCCGGCAGGTAGCCCATGTCGTGGAACTCCAGCACCGACGCCGCGCCATGACGCTTGCTCAGCTTGGAGCGATCCGGCCCCAGGATGAGAGGCAGGTGCACCAGCACCGGCATCTCGTAGCCGAACGCCTCGTACAGCAACTTGTGGCGCGGCGCGCTCGGCAGCCACTCCTCCGCCCGCATCACGTGCGATATCTCCATCAGGTGGTCGTCCACCACGTTGGCGAGGTGGTACGTCGGGTACCCGTCCGACTTCAGCAAGACGAAGTCGTCCAGCAGCGAGACGTCGAACGTCACCTCGCCGCGAACGAAGTCGTTGACGATGAGCGAGCCCTCTGTCGGCATCTTGAACCGCACGACGGGAGGGTTCGGATTCTCCTTGCGCGCCTCTTCGGCTCCCTCCGGCTCGCGGCAGCGGCGGTCGTAGCCCGTCGGCTTGTGCGCCTTCTGCCGCTCTTTCCGCACCGCGTCGAGCCGCTCCGGCGTGCAGTAGCACTCGTACGCCTTCCCCTCGGTGATGAGCCAACGCGCGTGCTCCCTGTACAGGTCGAGCCGCTCCGACTGCACGTACGGCCCGTACGGCGTGTCCGACCCCGGTCCCTCGTCCCAATCGAGGCCCAGCCACCTGAGCGCGTCGAGGATAGTCTCGAGCGAACCAGGCACCATCCGCGCCTGGTCGGTGTCCTCGATGCGCACGATGAACGTCCCACCGGTGTGACGGGCGTACAGCCAGTTGAACAGTGCAGACCGGATGTTCCCGACGTGTGGATCGCCGGTCGGGCTAGGAGCGTAGCGGACGCGGACCGTCATGCGTCAGCTCTTGGTCGACGGCAGGAACGGCGCGAGCTTGTCCATCAGCGAGGAGAGCGTGCGCGTCTGTATCCACACATCGCCGCTGCCCGTGAACTTCAGCACCAGCCCCTCGCCTCCGGCGATGAGCGAGCCGAGCCCGCCGACCTTGCCCACCGAGTACTGCACGTTGTCCGTGAACGCCACGACGTGCCCCGTGTCCACGACCAGTTCGCTGCCCGGCTGGATGTTGAGCTTCTTGATGGCCCCGTACGAGTTGACGTGCACCGTGCCATGTCCGCCCTCGGTGTAGGCGCGCAGGAAGAAGATCTTCTCTCCGCTGAACATGCCCTTCATGCCCTGAAACTTCGCGTCCGTGTACACGTTCTCCGTGCACGCGAGGAACGAACTGCCCTGGATGTACAGGTTCTGGCCCGGCATCAGGTCGTGGGAGATGATGTCGCCCGGCGTCGGCGGCGCGAGGCTGATCCAGCCTCCGCCCGGCCCCGCCGTGAACGTGTTGAGGAAGAACGACTCGCCGCCCAGCATCCGCTTGAACCCGCCGAACAGTCCGCCGCCTCCGCCCATGCCCGTCCGCATGTCCAGCCCCTGCTGCGCAGCCATCGCTCCCGGCTCCGCCTTCAGCGACTCCCCGGGCGACAACTCCGCCGTAAGCATCGTGAAACTGGGGTCGAACTCTATCGTCGTCCGCATTCCGTCAATCTCCTCCTGTTTCGCCTCTGCGTGGGAGCGATTCCCCACAAGACCAGTCTATCACCCGTCTCCTTCCGTTCCCTTGCCCCGTCACCCCCCTGTCCCGTCATCCTTGTCCTCTTTCGTCATTCCCGTGAAAACGGGAATCCAGGTGACCGGCAGGTCACACGGCGGAGCGGGGTGATGTGGGGCTGTCCGGTGTAGGGGCATCCCTTGTGGGTGCCCTGTGTGGTCCCCTCTCCCTACAAGGGGAGAGGGCTAGGGTGAGGGTACCCCGGACGTGGGCGTAGGGTGCGCAATGCCGAGCGAACCCTAGGCGCCCCTCCGATGCTGCCTGATCCCTTCCCCCTTGATGGGGGAAGGTTAGGAAGGGGGTGAGGCCCGCCCAACCACTCGCCTCTGTCTCCCCTTTGCGCTACACTTGGCCCGATTAAGAGCAATGCCACCACGAGAGGAGGCGACCTCATGCTTACCGCAGAGCAGAACGAACGACTTACTCGCGTAGGCCCCGGAACGCCGATGGGCGAACTCATGCGGCGCTACTGGCACCCCATCGCCGCCAGCGTCGAACTCGACGCCGACAACCCCACGAAGGAGGTGCGCCTCCTCGGCGAGGACCTCGTCCTCTACCGCGACGCCAGCGGCACCGTCGGCCTCATCGAACCCTCCTGCGCCCACCGGAAGGCCAACCTCTCCTACGGCATCCCCGAGGAGAACGGCATCCGCTGCGCCTACCACGGCTGGATATTCAACGAGAAGGGCCAGTGCGTCGACCAGCCGTCCGAGCCTGAGGGCTCCAAGTTCAAGGACAAGGTCCGCATCAAGGCGTACGACGCTCAGGAGCTCGGAGGCGTCGTCTTCGCCTACATGGGCCCGCAGCCCGCGCCGCTCCTGCCCCGCGTCGACGTCCTGGTCTGGCCGGGCGTCCGCCGCACGCAGTCCATCATGATTCCGTGCAACTGGCTCCAGTGCCACGAGAACTCGCTCGACCCGCTCCACTTCCAGTGGCTCCACCGCTACTGGGGTGGCTGGGTCATGAACCGCGACAAGCCCCCCGAGATGCGCGACGCCTGGAACGCACGCATCGGCTCGCGCGGCGCTGACCACCGCAAGATCGGTTTCGAGGTCACGGACTACGGCGTCATCAAGCGCAGGCTCGTCGGCGACGAGACCGAGCAGGACGACTACTGGCAGATGGGACACCCCATCCTCTTCCCCCACGTCCTGCACATCACCTCCAACCTCCAGTACCGCGTGCCGGTGGACGACACGCACACCCTCCACTTCGTCGTCGACCTCCAGCCGCTCGAACCCGGCGAGGAGCAGCCGGACGTGGTCCCCCACGAGGTGGTCCCCGTCTTCCAGGAGGACGGGCGCATCAAGGCCGACTGGGTGCTCGGACAGGACCAGGCCGCCTGGGTCATGCAGGGCCCCATCACCGACCGCACGACCGAGCGCCTCGGCGTCTCCGACGTTGGCCTCATCATGTTCCGCCGCATGCTGGAGGATCAGATGCGCATCGTCGAGGGCGGCGGCGAGCCCATGAACGTCATCCGCAACCCAGACGAGAACGAGATTCTCATCTACCCGGTGGAACACTTCGAGTACCCCGGCTACGAGGGTCGGCTGCGCGGCCCCTTCAAGGACATCGTCGTCAACAACACCATCGAGGCTGAACTCTCCGGCGAGGGCGCCAAGCTGGCAGAGTGGGATGGCATCGAGATAGACGACCCCGCCACCGTCCGCCGCAGCCGCATGGTCGGCGACGTACTGTAAGAGACCAGTCTTACGAGACACTGAACAAAGGGGCTCGCCGCACGGCGAGCCCCTTTTCTCCCGTCATTCCTGCGAAGGCAGGAACCTCGCCCCAGGAGAACGGCGTGGGGCTATCGAGTCAGGTAGCCTGTACGGTCTGGGGACGAAGAATGGGAGGACAGGATTGGGAGGAGGCCCTTGCTCAAGCGGGACATTGCCAGCTATTGGGCTTTCCTTGCACGGATGCACAGGAACGGCGTGCTGTATCTCTTCGTGCCCTTCAGCTTCACGCTGCTCATGTGGCTGTTCCTCTCATACGGCGTTCTTGTCCTGCCTGGGTTTGAGCTGCCGGAGTTCTTGGCCGGGTTTGCTGGGCTGGCTGCCTACTTTTTGAGTATCCCGTTGCTCTTTGCTGTGCTGAACCCCAGCGGAATCGTGCGCGGACTCAGCACTGCTTCTCTTGGGTTTGCCTTAGCCGCCTTTGGCACCCGCCCTCCTGTCCCGCTTGCTGGTCCGCGGTACGTGTCGGACCCTTGGTTCAGCGGACTCCCCGTTGACCCTGTCTTCTCTGGGCTGTTCGTCCTCCCCATCGGAGCGGCACTTGCACTGGCAGGATATCGGGGGGCATGGGGTGTCCCCCTTAGTCTTTCCCGCATGAGGCGTGTTCTCCTCCTCGTGACAGGAAGTATGCTCATGATTCTGGCCATTGCAGGTACGGTTTTCGAGGAGGACATCTGGCTTGCGATTACCGTGATGATCACGTTCATGTGCGCAGGCCTGCTCATGCAGCGGTATGCGTGGCCGCGATGGCCGCTGTTTACCGGCTTCATGCTTGGAACGTTCGGCGAGAGGGAATTCATCAATGCATTGGCAAGATATGGGTTGTCCGGTGCGCTGAGTCAGCCCATGCCCTTAGGGCTTACCGCAATGGTCCTGGTCGCCGCAGGGTTTGCGTACTGCCTTAGGAGGAGAAGTACGGCTTCCGCCAAAACCGGAACTCCCGCATTCAGGCAACCGCTGTTGACCGCGCTTCTGCAGTGGCGGAACATCATGCCAGCGCTTGGAATCGTGGCCGGTGCCGCGTTTTGGTTGGGCAGCCTTGGCTTCGGAGACATCTATGTCTGGTTCATGCCCCGCGTGGCGGGATTAGCGGCGATGGCGTTCTGTCTGTTGGAGTTGACGCTATCTGTACGGAATCAGGAGCAGCCATGGAACGCGTGGCCGATAGATGACGCCAGGGACACGGGCGCTTCCGCTGGGTGATGTCGTTCCTGCGAAGGCAGGGACATCGCCCCTGGAGAGTGGTATGGGGGGCTATCGAGTTCAGGTAGTCCGTACGGTCTGGGGACGAGATGGGAGGACAGGATTGGAAGGGAGAGCCCTTGCTAAAACGGGATGTAGGTAGCTGTTGGGCCTTCCTCGCACGGATGCACAGGAACGGTGTGCTGTATCTTGTTGTTCCGTTCAGCCTCATCCTGCTCCCGAACCTGTCTGCAGTGGCCAGCCTAACCTTCGCTCTACCGGTTGACCGCAATCCGGTACTCGTGTTCTTCGGGGCTCCAGAAGTGGCTGCCTACTACCTAAGCATACCTTTGTTCTTTGCCGTGCTGAACCCCAGCGGCATCGTGCGCGGACTTGCCGCCGCTTCCCTCGGGTTCGCATTCGCCTCCGTCGGTTTTTCCGGCACTACGGGTGACGTGCGGTACATATTTGGCCAGTCAGCCCTTTGGGAAGGGCTCCCGGTCGGGCCTGTGTTCTCCGGGCTGTTGCAGATCCCCATCGGAGCAGCACTCGCATACGCTGGGTACAGGGACAAGTGGCACATCCCGGTCCGCGTTACCGCCATCAGGAGGGCATCGCTCATCCTGGCTGGCAGTGCTCTCATTGTCTGGGCGGTCGCTGAAACTCTCCTATACGAGAACATGGGGTTTGCGGTTGCCGTGGCGCTGGCGTTCCTGTGCATCGGTCTGCTCATGCAACGGTACCGGTGGCCGCGATTGCCCCTGCTGCTCGGCTTCATATGCGGACCCCTTGTTGAGAAGTTCCTCCACATTGCTATATCCACGTATGGCCTGCCAGGACTCGTTCAGCGGCCGATACCTTTAGGGCTTGCCGTTATGGTCCTGGCCCTCGCAGTGCTGTCGTACCGCCTGCACAAGAGCGGGACGCCGTCCGGCGAGGTTGGCACGGCTGCCCTCCGGCAACCGGTGCTAACGGCGCTTCTGCAACGCCGGAACATCGTGCCTGCGCTGGGGCTGGCGGCAGGCGTCGCATTCTGGTGGGGCAGTCTAGGTTTCGAGGATCTCTTCTCTTGGTTCCTGCCTCGCGTGGCGGGGCTGGCAGTCGCGGCGCTCTGCCTGCTGGAACTGGCGATCAGGGTGCGCAACCCGGAGCCGCAATGGAACGCGTGGCCCGCTCACGACGTCAGGGGAACGGAGCCTCCCGTCTAATTGCCTCTGTCGGCAGGCTGCCCGGTGTAGGGGCATCCCTTGTGGGTGCCCTTCCCGAGCGTCTCCCCTCTCACCACACTTGAACCCCCCAACCCCGCACGCTACGCTGCCCCCGTCGTCCCCCTTGCCATGGAAAGGAGAGCCCGATGAAAGCGAAAGGCATACGCTCGTGGAACTACAGCGTCGCCGACCTCGAAGACTCCGTGCGGTTCTACCAGGAGTTATTCGGCGCCGAGGTCACGACGAGGCACCAGGTGCGCGGCGTCGACGTCGTCCGGCTCCGAGTGGGCGACTTCGCCATCGGCTTGTTCGACGGCTCGGCGGGCGAGAATCCCGGCGTCCCCCACCACACATTCGACCTCGACGGTCCCAGCGACCCCGCCGAATTGCAGCGCGAGATCGAGGGGCGCGGCTTCGCCGTCGACCACATCCGCGAGCACCGCGACGGCGCGGGCTACTCCCTCTACGTCGACGACCCCAACGGCAACCACCTGGAGCTGTCCGTCGGGCAGGGCTGAGCCATCGTGCCCCCCACCGTTGTCGTCCTCGGCAGCATCAACATGGACCTGGTCGGGGCCGTCTCGCGCTTCCCGTCGCCCGGCGAGACCGTCCTCGGCGGCGATTTCTCCACCGCGCCCGGCGGCAAGGGCGCCAACCAGGCCGTCGCGGCGGCCCGCATGGGCGCATCCGTCCGCATGATTGGCCGGGTCGGCACGGACGTGTTCGCCCCAACGCTCCTCGACAACCTCCGTTCCAACGGCGTCGACGTCACCGGCGTCACGCAGGACCCCGACACCCCATCCGGCGTCGCCATGATCCTCCTCGACGCCTCCCACGAGAACCGCATCGTCGTCCTCAGCGGCGCGAACATGCGCTGCGACGACACCCAGGTCGACGCCGCAGCCTCGGCGCTGGAGGGCGCAGACGCCCTCATGCTCCAGTGCGAGCTACCGCCCGCCCTGTCCCTCAATGTCGCCCGCATCGCAAAGCACATGGGCGTCCGCGTCGTCTGGGACCCCGCTCCGGTCGACGCCTTCCCACCGGAGGCGTATGCCCTCCTCGACGTGCTGACCCCCAACCAGGCCGAAGCCGCAGCCCTGACCGGCATCGACGTCACCGACGCAGCGTCCGCCGAGTCAGCGGCCCGCGCCCTTCTCCAACGCGGCGTAAGAGCAGTCGTCGTGAAGCTTGGCGAAGCAGGCGCGTTCTACCTCTCGGACGCCGACAGCGGCTACGTCCCACCCTTCGAGGTCGATGCCGTGGACACCGTCGCCGCAGGCGACGCCTTCGGCGCTGCCCTGACCTGCGCCCTCGCCGAGGGCAGCCCACTGGCGGACGCTGTCAGACACGGCGCAGCCGCAGGCGCGCTTGCTGTTACCCGCCCCGGCGCGCAGCACGCCATGCCCACCCGAGCGGAAGTCCAATCACTCCTCCTCTGATGTAGGGGCGGTTCGCGAACCGCCCGCGCCCCGTCACTCCCGCGAAGGCGGGAATCCAGAAGTGCGCGTAAACGCACACGGGCACGCCGCGGGGTGGGTGGACGGGTGGTGCCTGGTGTAGGGGCATCCCTTGTGGGTGCCCTGTCCGGGGCGTCCAGCACGCGATGAGGTCCCGCACCACATGCCCCCGCATGCCGACAGTGCTAATCTTCCCCTGCGAAAGAGGTGCTGCCATGCAACGATCGAATGGCTCGCTGACCATCCACGCGGGGAGGGTGCTCGACGGCACCGGCGCCGCTGCTGCGACTGACGTCGTCGTGCGCATCGAGGGGTCGCGCATAGTGTCGGTGGGCCCCGCCTCCGACGCCGCGCCCGCCCGCGGGCAGGTCCTTGACTTCTCCAACGCAACGCTCCTGCCGGGCCTCATCGACTGCCACACCCACACGAACATGCCCGGCGACGGCAGGCGTGGCGAGGACGTGCACCTCGTCGACGACGACAGCATCCGCCTGCTGCGCTCGGCGCACAACGTGGGACGCGCCCTTGAGACCGGCGTGACGACCGTCTGCGACTGCGGCGGCTGGAACCAGACCACGTTCCGCCTCAAGGACGGCCTGCAGCAGGGCGTCGTCCACGGCTCCCGCGTGCTCGCCTCCGGCCGCCCGATCACGGTCAGCGGCGGCCACTGCTGGTTCATGGGCTCCGAGGCCGACGGCGTCGACGGCGTCCGGCACGCCGCGCGTCAGCTCATCAAGGAGGGGGCCGACTTCCTCAAGGTGATGGCGACAGGCGGCAGCACGCTGGGCTCCGACCCCTTCCGCCCGCAGTTCTCCCCCGAGGAGCTGAACACCATCTCGCTGGAAGGACACCGGCGCGACCGCAAGGTCGTCGCGCACTGCCGCTCGAACGAGGCGATGCGGATGGTCGTCGACGCCGAGTACGACGCCATCATGCACGGCTGGTTCACCGACCAACACGGCGCGCGGGTCTTCGACGAGCACCTCGCCGCCGACATCGCGGAGCGCGGGATATGCGTGAACCCCACGCTGCAGATCACCCGCAGCCGCATCCCCATCCTCCAGGCGCGCGTCGACAACGGGACCGCCACGGAAGAAGAGACGACGATGCTCGACCGCATGCGCCGCGGCCATGCCACGACCCTCGAGCAGGTGGGCAAGCTCATCGAGCACGGCGTCCAGCTCATGGCCGGCTCCGACTGCGGCTGGGGCGTCTACCCGTTCGGACGCTTCGACCTCGAACTCGCCGCGATGGTGGACGCGGGGCTCACCCCCGCCGGAGCGATCGCCTCCGCAACCGGAGGCAACGCCAAAGCGCTCGGCATCGACGACACCGTCGGCGCCGTCGCCCCCGGCAGGGAAGCCGACCTCCTCATCGTCGACGGCAACCCCGACGAGCAGATCTCCGACGTCACCCGCGTCCTCGCCGTCCTGAAGGCTGGCACGGTCGTCGTCAACAACGCCGCCTGATTCTCTTCCCCTCTCCCTACAAGGGGAGAGGGTTAGGGTGAGGGTACTGCGGGCGGTGCGTGGGGTGGGGTGCGCGAGGCTTGGTGCCGGTTCGTGGTGAGCCTGCCAACCACGCCTCCACCCTCCCCACCCCTGTTGAGTGCTATGCTCGCCTCGAGGCGCAGGAGGACCGGACCATGGACATGGGTCTCACAGGCAGAGTCGTGCTCATCACGGGCGCGGGACGGAACATCGGACGGGCGACCGCCGAGGCGTTCGCCGCCGAAGGCGCGCGCCTCGTGCTCACGACGCGCCGCAGCAGCGGCCCCTTGGAGGAGACTGCCGACGCGTGCCGCTCCGCCGGAGCCGAGGTCGTGACCGCCCTCTGCGACGTCGGCGACGAGGACCAGGTGAGGGACGCGGTGGCTACGGCCGAGCGCGCCTTCGGGGGCGTCGACGTCCTCGTCAACAACGCCACGAACCGCGTCCAAGGCCCCTTCCTCCAGATGTCCAACGAGGACTGGCGGGCGACTGCCGCCGCCAACCTGGACGGCCCCATCTTCGCCAGCCGCGCGGTGCTGCCCGGCATGGTCGAGCGCGGCTGGGGGCGCATCGTCAACTACTCCGGCGTCTCCGCCTATCGTGGCGGCGGCGCCATGAAGGCCGCCGTCAAACTCGGCGTCGTCGGCCTCACCCGTGGGCTCGCCCGCGAGTTCGGCAAGCACGGTGTCACCGTCAATGCCATCGCCCCCGCCTCCATCGAGGGCGAGCGCGACCCCGGCACCGAGCGCGACGTGGACGTCTCCGGCATCGACCCCAAACTCCCCATCCCCCGCTTCGGCCAGCCGGATGAGGTCGCGGTTCTCGTCGTCTACCTCAGCAGCAAACATGCGGCCTACGTGACCGGCCAGACCTTCCACATCAACGGCGGCGAGATACTCCAGTAACCGCCCAACGAGGAGACCCCATGACCCAGCAGTCCACGCTCGAAGCCCTCGCCACCTACGTCGCAGGCGCACTCGACCGTCCCCTCCCGCCCGCTGTCCTGGAGAAGACGAAGCACCACGTCCTCGACACCATCGCGGCGATGGTTACCGGCGCCCGGCTCAAGCCCGGCGAAGCCGCCATCAACTTCGTTCGCTCCCAGGGAGGCGTCCCCGAGGCCGCCGTCGTCGGCTCGAACGTCGTCACGACCGCCATCAACGCCGCCATGGCCAACGGCATGCTCGCCCACTCCGACGAGACCGACGACTCCCACGCGCCGTCGCTCACCCATCCCGGCTGTGCCGTCGTCCCCGCCGCCCTCGCGGTGGCCGAACGCCAGAACGCCTCAGGCGAGGCGCTGCTGCGCGCCGTCGCCCTCGGCTACGACGTCGGCTCGCGCATCGCGCGGCTCATGGGCGGCATCGACGCCCGGGGCTGGCACGGGCACGCGACCCACACCATCGGCCCCATGTTCGGCTCGGCTGCTGCTGCGTCGGCCCTCGTTGGCCTCGACCCGCAGGGCGTCCGCTACGCCCTCTCCTACACCGCCCAGCAAGCCTCCGGCATCACGTCATGGGCCCGCGACTCCGAGCACATCGAGAAGTCATTCGTCTTCGGCGGCAACGGCGCGCGCTCCGGCGTCACCTCGGCGCTCTTCGTCGCCTCCGGCATGTCCGGAGAGGAGGACGCTTTCGAGGGCGACAACGGCTTCCTGGACGTCTTCTGCCCCCGCCGCGACGAGTTCCCCCAGTGGGTCGCCAGCCTCGGCGACCACTACGAGATCACGCTCACCAACATCAAGAAGTACTCCGTCGGCTCGCCCATCCAGGCCGCCGCCGAGGCGATGTCCTCCCTCGTCACCGAGCACGGCGTCGCGCCCGGCGACATCCGCGAGGTCGAGGCGCTGCTCCCGCCGCAGGGCGCCAACATCGTGAACGGACGCCACATGCCGGACGTGAACCTCCAGTACTGCATGGCCGTCATCGCCCTCGACGGCGGCAGGCTCACCTTCCAGGCCACCCATACCTACGAACGCATGAGCGACCCCGCCGTCGTCGAGCTCATGGCCAAGGTCCGCCTGGAGGGCAATCCCGAGTTCGCCGGCATGGAACGCCAGCGCCCCGCCACCGTGCGCATCCACACCGCCAACGCCGTCCTGGAGCGCCACATCCCCGCCGTCCACGGCACCGCGGATAACCCCATGACCACCGAGGAAGTCGACGAAAAAGCCCTCGACCTCATCGGCGGCGTCTACGGCGACCAACGCGCCCGCGACGTCATCGCCGCCGTCCACGCCCTCGACACCACCCCAACCTCCACCCTCCGCCCCCTCCTCACCGAGTCCTAGGCCTGGTCCCTTCCCCCTTGATGGGGGAAGGTTAGGATGGGGGTGAATCGGGGTTGGGCGCCGGGGTGCGCCGCCGTTGCCTTACTACACCTGTCCTGCCCGCCCCTACGGCATTCCCCCTTCTCTCCGTCATTCCCGTGAAAACGGGAATCCAGGGTGCCCGCCAGGGCACGCGGTGGGGTGAGGCGGACGGGCAGTGCCTGGTGTAGGGGCATCCCCTTGTGGGTGCCCTGCCCGGCGCCTCCCACAGCTAACCCCGTGCCGCTGATCCCTACCGCCAATCCCACACCGCCAACCCTAACCCCGCTCATGGTGAGCCTGTCGAACCAGCCCTCCCTCGAATGGGGAGCGCAGAGGGGTTTCCCCTCTGCCACGGGCTTTAGCCCGCGGCGTGGGGGTGTCCCCCACTACGTCACGGGCGGGTGGGTGGGAAGAACCGCGCACCGCTGACGCTAATACACCCCCGGAAATATCCGGTATTTCACCAGCGACTTGTACTCCGCCCACTTCTCCTCGCCGTACTTCTCGGCGCAGTGCTTGTCGTCGTCGCGCTGGCGCGACGTGAACATCGAGACGATGAAGATGAAGTACACCCACGCCCACGGGTTGCCGAAGTGCCCGAACACCAGCGCGATCGAGAGCGAAGCGAACCCCTCGCCCATGTAGTTGAAGTGGCGGGCTTTGCCCCAGTAACCGCTGTACAGGATCTTCCGCCCTCCCGCTTCGATGTACTTCGGCTCGATGATCCCGAGGAACTTCCGGTCCGGCCACCGCTTGAACGTGTACTTCTGCATGTTCGCGCCGCGCGAGATGCTCCACCCCGTCAGGAACAGCGCAGCGGTCCCGATGAGCCACACGTACGTCCACGCCGTCGAGAATCCGGGGTCCGGGTGCGCGGCCATCCCCCACAGCGGCAGGATGAACAGCCACCCGTAGACCACGAGTCCGCCCCAGAACAGCATGAAGCCGAGCCGCTCGTGGATGAGGTCGTAGGTGTAGAGCTGCACGCGCTCGAAGACGAAGTAGTCCAGTATGTAGAACGTGAAGAACCCCGCGTACAGGAAAACGCCCGGATTGAAGTCGTCGCCGAAGCGGTCGTAGTGGTACGCGGCCCCGGACAACGCGTTGAGCGACAGCATCGCCCCGCCCACGACGTAGAACCACATCTTGACGTCGAAGCGGTTGTTGAAGAAGGCGATCTCCCGCACGCGCCCGGTCCACAGTTCCGCCAGCAGGCCCTTCTCCCCGACCTTCGGCTGGGTGAGCACCGCCAACAGCGCGAAGATGAGCGTGAAGACCGTTCCGCCCGCCACGGAGTACACCGACGCCCGGTAGAACCACTCGCGCGGCATCCCCGTGATCTCGGTAGCCCACACGATCAGCACGATGACGAACACCAGCAGGCCGTTCAGCCGGTAGCTGCGCGGTTCGCCGGTCGCCTCGTCGATGACGTAGCCCGGCACCCGCCGCGCTGGCAGGATGATCTGCAGCACGGCGAACACGGCGAAGACGATCAGCGGAGTGAAGAACCCCCAAACCGCCTCCGTCCCCGAAAGCTCGAAGAGGTGCTCGATGCCAAGCCATTCGATCATGATGGGATACCCCCTTCCTGGTGACGCGGCCATTATGGAGACGGCGCAGTGAGGGGTCAACGACGCTGCCCGCCGTTAGTGATGAGCTTCCCGTCCCATGGTGAGTTTCCCGTCCGTGGTGGGTTTCCCGCTCACGGTCGGTTTCCCGCTCATGGTGAGCTTGTCGAACCACCCCTCGGAACCGCGCATCGACCCCGCTGGCCATCAGCCTCAGAAGCGGTACTTGGCCATCACCCGTTCCAGCTCATCGAGAGGCAGGGCATGGGCCGTCCGGCCGTTGAGGCCGGTCATGGTCTCGGCCGAGGTCAGGGCATTGATGATGGACTCCTCCACCGCCTCTGCCGTAGCGTCGAAGAGCGGATCGATTTGATCCAGCGGAAGCATCCTGACGTCGAGCGGTTCGTCGCTGCCCGTGACGTGATTCCCCGTGGAGAAGGCCAGGAAGATGTCGCCACTGCCGTTATGCCCCGAACCCCCGGCTCTGGACAACCCGACCGTGGCCCGTTTGGCGAGCCGCTGGCACTGGATGGGGAGCAGCGGCGCGTCCGTGGCCACGATGATGATGATGGAGCCGCCTCCTGCGTCGGTGCCTCCGGGAAGCGGAGTCATCTCAGGCCCGACCTCCCGCCCTACGGGGACGCCATCCACGCGCAGGTCGGCACGGGCGCCGTAGCCGTAGTTCGCCTGCACCAGTGCGCCGACGGCGAACCGGCCGCTCTTCGTCTCCGCCAGCCGGGAGGACGTGCCGATGCCGCCCTTGAAATCGTGGCAGATCATCCCCGTGCCTCCTCCGACACACCCTTCGGCGGGGATGCCGCCGGAGGCCGAGGCGATGGCCTGGAACACGTGCTCTTTGGTGACGTGGAAGGCGTCGATATCGTTGAGGAAGCCGTCGTAGGTCTCTGCTACGACCGGCAGCAGCCAGCGTTCGGCGTAGCCGTTCTCGACCGCGTACTCCACGAGCGCGTCCCGGACGAGCCCCACCTGGTGCGTGTTCGTGATGCCGATGATCGACCCCAGCATCCCCGACTCCTCGATCCACGGGATGCCGGTCATCTCGCCGTTGCCATTGAAGGAGAAGCACCCGCAGAAGGCGTTGTCCCGCCAGATGTCTCCCTCACGCGGAACCACGACGGTGACCCCCGTCCGGGCGATGCGCGGGTTGTCGTGTATGAGCGTCGTATGCCCCACCAGGACGCCGTCCACGTCCGTGATGGCGTTGTACCTCCCGGTGGGCATGCGGCCGATGGTTATGCCGAGGTCTCGTAACCGTGCGCGGGCCATGACGTCCTCCAAATGCGGATCAAGCGCGTCTCTATCAAGCTCGAACGATAGCACCAGAGCAACCCCGTCTCCCCCACGCCTCACTCCTCCTTTTGGTATGCTCGCCCCGACGCCCATCTCCCAAGACGGAGGTTCGCCATGACCACGCGCCAACTGCCCACCGAAGAGGAAGTGCTCGGCTACTTCGAGTCGCTCAGCAACTGGGGACGCTGGGGCGACGACGATGAGCTCGGCACGCTCAACCTCGTCACGCCGGAGAAGCGGAAGCAGGCCGCGGCGCTCGTGAAGGACGGCCTCAGCATCGGCTGCTCGCGCCCCGTCAGCACCCAGTACGCGCTCGACCAGCCGATAACGCCCGTCCACTTCATGGTCGACACCGGCGAGGAGTACTGCCTCGACGACGAGAAGGAGTGGGTGACCCAGAGCTCAGGCGACTACTTCGGCATGGCCATCCACGGCCCCGGCCAGACCCACCTGGACGCGCTCTGCCACCAGTTCTGGCAGGGCAAGATGTACAACGGACGCCCCTCCAGCCTCATATCGTCGAGCGGCAAGGCGGCGTTCGGCGCCGTCGACGGCATGAAGGACGGCCTCGTCACGAAGGGCGTGCTGCTCGACCTAGCGAAGATGCGCGACGTCCTCTGGTACGAGCCCGGCGAGGCCGCCTACGTGGACGACCTCGAGGCCGCGGAGAAGGCGCAGGGCGTCCGCGTCGAGGAGGGCGATGCGCTCCTGCTGCGCTTCGGGTGGTCGAAGCGGCGCTACATGCTCGGCCCCGTCCCGCGCGAGGGCGGACGCGCCGGGCTGCACGCCTCCTGCCTGCCCTGGCTCCACGAGCGCGGCATCTCCGTGCTCGCGTGTGACAGCGCCCAGGAGGTGCGTCCCACCGGCTACGACCGCTTCTTCGGGCCCATCCACTCGGTCGGACAGGTCGCGATGGGCCTCTGGCTCGTGGACAACGCCGACTTCGAGTCGCTCGCCGAGGCGTGCGCACTGGCCGGGCGCTACGAGTTCATGTTCACCGTCGCGCCGATGCACTTCCCGCTGGCGACCGGCTCGCCCCTGAACCCGATTGCCGTCCTCTAGCGTGGACATCCATCGTCCCCGTCCATCGCCCCGTCATGCCCGCGCCTCTCTTCGTCATTCCCGCGAAGGCGGGAATCCAGGGTGCGCGGAAGCGCACGCGGGTGGGTGGGTGGCAAGGATGCCCCAGCGTGAGGGTGGCCTGTCCGGTGTAGGGGCGTCCCTTGTGGGCGCCCAACTCGGAGAACGCTAGCCCATGGACGCCATCCTCACGGCGCTCGGCTACCTGCTCGACCCCGTCTACTGGTTCGTGCTCCTCAGCGTCGTCCTGCTCGCAGCCCTCGCGAGCGCCATCCCCGGCATGAACGCCTTCCTCGTGATGGCGCTCGCCTTCCCCTTCATCCTCTTCGAGGTCGACGAACCCGCCATCGGACTCGTCGCCCTCGCGACCATCAGCGGCGTCAGCAACACGCTCGACTCCGTCCCCGCCATCCTCATCGGACAGCCGAGCGCCGCGACGCAGGTGACGTTCCTGGAGGGCCACCAGCTCGCCCGGCGAGGGTACGCCGCGCACACGCTTGGCGCGGTCTACGCCGTCTCCGCGCTGGGAGGCATCGTCGGGGCGGCGCTGCTCACCATCGCCATCCCTGTCGCGCGCCCGTTCGTGCTGCGCTTCGGCTTCCCGGAGATAGCGGCAACCGGCATGGTAGGCATCGCCATGGTCATCGTGCTCAGCAGGGGCGCGATGGTGCGCGGCCTCATCTCCGCACTCGTGGGGATGCTGCTCGGCATGATCGGCACCATGGGCAGGCTCACGGTCGACCCGTTCGTCAGCATGCCGCTCGTGCCGTTCATCATCGGCCTGTTCGCACTGCCGGAACTCGTGGACCTCATGATGAGCCGCCGTCCGGTGGCGGCGGAGGGCGCCAATTTCGGACGGAGGGAGGTGTTGCGAGGCGTGGCCTACGGCATCTCCCAGTGGAAAATGACGGTGCGGCAGTCCGCGTTCGGCGTCTTCCTGGGAGCGATACCGGGCGTCGGCTCCGCCGTGGTGGACTGGCTGGCCTATGCGTTCGGCATCATCCTCACGAAAGACAGGTCGGAGTTTGGCAAAGGCTCGCTGGACGGCGTGCTGTTCGCCGAGTCCGCGCAGAACGCGAAGGAGGCCGGCGCGGCGCTGCCCACGCTTGCGCTAGGCGTCCCCGGCGCGCCGACGTGGGCGCTCGTCGTTGTGGCGATGATCCCGTACGGCGTCGCCCCGGGCCCGGAGATGCTGGGCTCGCAGGCCCACATCACCATCCTCCTCGTGATAACGCTGGCGCTCGCGAACCTCATCATCTCCGGCATCGGCGTGGGCGTGACCGGCTTCCTCGCCCGCCTCACTGCCGTGCCGTACCCCATCATCGGCGCGGTCGTTATCCCCATCGCGCTGCTCTCCACGTTCGTCGACACGACGAGCTGGCGCGGCATCCAGATCGCCCTCGGCATCGGCGCGATGGGGCTCGTGATGAAGCGCTACAACTGGCCGAGGCCACCCATGATCCTCGGCTTCATCCTAGTGGACGTCATCGAGCGCAACCACTTCAACGCGGTCAGCATCCACGGCTACCCGGGCGCGCTCAGCCGCCCGATCACCATCGCCATCCTCATCATCGCCGTCACCGTCGCCGCTGTGCTCTTACGCTCCGTCAGGCGCATGGAGCGCGAAACGGAAATCTCCATTGAGGAGACGGACGCCGAGCCTGCCCCCCCCGCTCGCGGGTGGAAGGAGCGTTTCCTGAACCCGGACGTGCTCATTCCGCTCGTGGTCATGGCCGGGATGGCGCTGATGCTGTCGGACCAACTGCAGAACCCCGTGCAGGACCGCTGGCGGTTCACCACCTACCCGTTCTGGCTGCCGGTCATAGCACTGGGGCTGCTCTGTTTCGAACTGTTGCGCGGCATCCGTGGCCGGCCACGTCCCACCACCATCATGGACCTCGGCCTCGTCAGCGGAGGCGTCGAGGGCGCGCGCGAGGCGGCGTACCGGATGCTGGGGCTGTTCGCGCTCTTCCTGCTGATCGGCACGACCGTCGGCCTGCGATGGGGGGCGCTCGCCTTCGCGCTTGCGGGGCCCATCGTCCTGCTGCGCGGGCACGGGCGGTTCCTCATGTCGCTCATCGCCGCCGCAGTCGTCGGCGCATTCATCAAGATATTCCTGGACAACATCCTCTTCGTCATCTACCCGGAGCCGTTCATCCGCAACTGGTTCACGGGCGGCTAGGCGCGGCGCAACTCCGACAGCGCGTCGGAAAGGTCGTCCGGCAGCGGCGCCTCGAACGTCTTACGCTCCGTTTCGGCGGGAGGCATCGCTATCTCCAGCCGCGCCGCGTGCAGGAAGTGCCGAGGCACGAGCGGCGAGCGCCTGCCGTAGACCGGATCGCCAACGAGAGGATGCCCGATGTAGGCGAGATGCACGCGTATCTGGTGTGTGCGACCCGTGACCGGATGCGCCTCGACGAGCGTGAACCTGCCGTGCGGCCCGTCGAAGCGTTCGATTACCCGATACTGCGTAAGAGCAGCGCGTCCTCCCTCCACCACCGCCATCTTCTTCCGATGCTTCGGATGCCTGCCGATGGGCGCGTCGACCTCGCCCTCAGTCTTACGAACGGTCCCCGTGGTCAGGGCAACGTAAGACTTGCTGACGGTGCGGTCCTTCATCTGGCGCGAGAGGCTGCGATGCGCCGCGTCCGTCTTCGCCACGACGATGAGGCCGGACGTGTCCTTGTCGAGCCGGTGCACGATGCCGGGGCGCTCCACGCCGCCGATGCCCGGCAGGTCCGGCACGAGCGCCAGCAGCGCGTTCACGAGCGTGCCGTCCGGGTGCCCCGGCGCGGGGTGCACCGTGAGCCCCGCGGGCTTGTCGACCACGATGAGCTGGTCGTCCTCGTACACGATGCCGACGGGGATGTCCTGCGGCGCGAGATCGAGCGGCGACGGCGGCGGCTCAACGACCACCACCACGTCGCCGCCGCGCACGGCAGCCGACGGCTTCACGGGGCGTCCGTTGACCGTGACGCGACCCTCCCGCGCCAACGCAGCGGCCCGCGAGCGGCTGAAGTACGGGTCTTGCGCCTGCACGAACGTGTCCACCCGCGAGCCGGAATCGGCCTCGCTGGCGGTGAATCGCACTTCTCTGGTTTGCATGGCTCCGCTGCGGACGGTGTGGGACGTGCGGCGGGACGCTAGTCGGCGTACTCCTCGTCGCCGGGGACGCTCGTCGTGACGAGCGCGGGACGGGTTATGGGCTTCGTGAGCACCAGCACCGCGCCGAAGATGATGATGCCGGTGACGATGGAGGCATCGGCGATGTTGAAGATGTACCAGGGGCCGACATCGATGAAGTCGGTGACGTGCCCCAGCCGGATGCGGTCGGCCAGGTTGCCGAACGCGCCCGCGAACATGAGGCCGAGGCTCGTCTGCACCCAGATGCCCGGCGTGCCCTGCGAGCGGTAGAAGAGGATGAGCACGACGATGCCGATGGCGGAGGCGATGGTCAGCGTCAGGTTCTGCCCCCCGAACAGCCCGAACGCGCTGCCCGTGTTTGCGACGTGCGTGAAGCGCAGGAAGCCCTCCTCCGGCCAGGATGAACCCATCGGGAGGTAGAACTCGATGCCCAGTTTCGAGAACTGGTCCGCCGTGAACGCCAGCAGCGCGGTCAGGATGACCAGCCCGTGTCTGTACAGGAACACAACCATCGCGCACCAGTTTATCAGCAGGCGCTGGTAGAATCCCCGTATCCCCGGTGAAGGACGAACAACGATGGCGAACAACGGCACAGCGCCCCGCACGATCGACCTGCGCAGCGACACGCTCACGAAACCGACCGACGCGATGCGACGCGCGATGGCCGAGGCCGAGGTAGGCGACGACGTCTACGGCGAGGACCCGACCGTCAACCGGCTGGAGGAGACCGCCGCCCGCCTCATGGGCAAGGAGGCCGGCCTCTACGTCACGAGCGGCACGATGGGCAACCTCGTCTCGGCGCTCTCGTGGTGCAACCGCGGCGACGAACTGGTCTGCGGCATGGACGCGCACCTGCTCGTCAACGAGATGGGCGCCATCGCGACTTTCGGCGGCGTGCAGATGCGCTCGCTCCCGAACGACCACCGCGGCCTCATGGACCCCGACGACGTCGAGCTGATCGTCCCGCCGGGCGGCTACTTCCCGCGCATGGCGCTGCTCACCATCGAGAACACGAACAACCGTGGCAACGGCGCGGCCTACACCGTCGAGCAGATGCGCCCGCTGGTGGACGTGGCGCGCGCGAACGGCATGAACGTGCACATGGACGGCGCGCGTATCTTCAACGCGTCGGTCGCACTCGGCGTACCCCCGTCCGAGCTGGCATCGGTCGCGGACTCGGTGACGTTCTGCCTCTCCAAGGGGCTCTCCGCGCCGGTCGGCTCCGTCGTCACGGGCAGCGCGGAGTTCGTCGCTCGCGCCCGGCGTATGCGCAAGATGGTCGGCGGTGGCCTGCGGCAGGCGGGCGTGCTCGCCGCCGCGGGGCTGGTCGCGCTCGACACGATGGTCGACCGCCTCGCGGACGACCACGCGAATGCGAAGCGTCTCGCCGAGGGGCTTGCGCGCATCCCTGGCTTCCAGGTCGACCCGGACACCATCGAGACGAACATCGTCTACGCGGAACTGGACGACGGCGACGGCCCCGGCACGTCCGCGCGGCTCAAGGAGCGCGGCGTCCTCGGCAACGGCCGCTTCAACTGGGTGCGCTTCGTCCCGCACTACGGCATCACCTCCGAGGACATCGACGAGGCGCTGGACGCCATCGAGAGCACGGTGAAGGCGGGCGTGTAGGGGGCGGTTTGCAAAACCGCCCCTACGTCCCAGGCTTGTCATTTCGAGCGGAGCCGAGAAATCTCCCAGGTGGCGCTGCTCCAAATGCCACGTTCTCCCGAGAGATGTTTCGACTTCGCCTTCGGCTGCGCTCAACATGACAAGGCAAGGGCCTTCGACTGCGCTCAACGTCACAAGGCAGGGGCGTAGCGGGATGTAGGCGTACGGCACGCGTGTAGGGGCGGTTTTGAAAACCGCCCCTACGTCCCACCAGGGAATCCCGGCCCTCAAAACCACACTCCTATGCGGTTTGCCGGGGCACTCGGCGGAGCGTCGTCGTCATCGTCGTTGGGGGGCGGGAGGCGGTAGCCGAGGCTGAGCCGGTTCGGCGAGGCGCGGTCGTCGTCGAGGAACGGCTCCGTGCCCGTCCAGATGCCGAACGAGGGCGGGACGAGGAAGGCGAGCGCGAGGGCGTCGGCCTTGTCCGGCGACGGCAGGCCGCGCTTGCGCATCTCCTTCTTCCCCTGCAGCCGCACCTGCCCTGAACTCGAGACGTCGTAGCGGAGCGAGATCAACTGCCCGGCGAGCTCCTCGTCGCGCGGGAGCGCGAGCAGGCCGTCGTTGAGCAGCATCCGCAACTCCCAGAAGAACTCGGAGCGCATGTTGAAGAAGCGCGTGCGGTGCGGCGCGCGGCCTCCGAAGTGGACGCCGTAGACCGGCGCGCCGAGCTCGCGCAGGCGGTCCACGACGCCCCCGCCAACGCCGCCCTCGTCCACGAAGACCGCCTCCGCCTTCCACGCCTCGATCGTCCGCAGCACCTCGTGGACGAGCCGCATCGTGTCCATCTTCGCGAACGAGCGCAGGTCGAATACGCGCTCGCCCTGCCGCACGCAGATCGCCGACTTGTCGAAGCCGAACCGTCCCACGTCGACGCCCAGATACACAGGCAGGCGGGGGTCGAGCGGCACCACACCGGGCTGCGAGGTTCCTGCCTCCGCAGGAACGACGGAGGCGGCGTCTCCCTCACCCGCCGCCGCGCGGTCGGCTTCGCTGCGCTGCATGGCGGCCTCGACGGCCTCGCGGCCCACGAGCGAGTCCTCCTGCGCGTCCGGGAACTCGGCGAGGACGGCGGAGGCGTAGAAGGGGTGGTCTTCCGACCAATCGAGAGCGAGCTCCTCGACGTCCTCGGGGGTGATCGCGGCAGGCACGCCGCCGTTCTCGCCGGTGAAGTTGGGGGTGTCGTACGCGGAGATCCTGATGCGCCTGTAGATGTGCTGCTTGGCGTGGTGGGAGTCGTGGAACTCGCCGTCGAGCGACATGGCGTTGCCGACGAGCAGCAGGCGCGTCGGGTGCAGGCGCTTGATGGCGTCCATCTGGTCCTGGGGCATGGCGTGCGCCTCCGTGACGACGACGAGCAGGTTCTGCGCGTGGAATCCCTGGATGTTGCACGCCTTGTTGGTGGAGAAGCCGATGGCGAACCGGTTGTCGTCGAGGCGGTACTTCGAGGCGAGCATCTTCCCTCCGAGGCGTTCGGGCGCGACGGCGTACGCCTCGCGCATCTCCTGCCAGACGACTTCCTCCACCTGCCGCTGCGTGGGGCCGGTCACGACCGCCTTGGGGTTCTCCTGCGTCTCCATCCACCAGAGCACGGCGCGCGCAGCCGTCCAGTCCTTGCCGGAGCCGTTGGCCCCGACGACGCTGACGCGCCGGCGGTCCACCACCGCCTCGAGCATCTCGATCTGCTTCGAGTACGGCTTCCCCGCCTCGCCGAGCACGTCCCGCACGAAGCCGACGGGGTCGTTCCTGTAGCGTGTGAGGTCTTCTGCCACGGGTCCACCTTCTCCACCCGGATAAGGGCGGTTCGCAAACCGCCCCTACGCCGGTTAACTACAAAACCCCCTCGCTCTTTCGCTGAGGGGGCCAGCGTTCTTCCTGCGCCTCGTCCGCCAGGGTCAATGGCGCGTTCTTCGGTGCGCACTACCATCGTGCGGCAGAGGGGGACGTTCGCGCAAGGGGCGCGTGTCACACATCCGACAATCAACGAGGGTGGGCAGGATGCATAGGATAAGGTTCGTCCGACCTGCAGCGCGTCAGAATCATGGGCATCCAGGAACAACGCATGCGAGCACGGATAGTGCCTTTAGCAGTACTGCTAGTGGCGGCTGTCCTTGTCTCCTGCACCAACGACGTTGCGCCAACCGATGAACCCATCACCTCGGGCACCGCTGCAGGGACCCTGGATTCAGTCTCCAGCAGAGGCACGCCGTCAGCAGAAGCACCTGGGACCTCAGCTCTTCCCTCCGAAACTCCTGAACCAACCAAGTTCCTGGACACACCCCCGGCAGGCTCTTTCGGTGCGGTCAGTGCCGGGCGGAGCCACGCCTGTGGACTGAGAGATAACGGTGTAGTCAGCTGCTGGGGTTCCAATGAACATGGGGAGTCCAATCCTCCAAGGGACGCCTTCCTCTCGGTCAGTGCCGGGTCGGAGTACACATGCGGAGTAAAGGCTGATGGTTCGGTTGCCTGTTGGGGTAGAACGCCTGGTTCACTGGAAGGGACATTTACCTCGATCGATGCTAACGAGTTCCATGTCTGCGGAGTGCGAGTTGAGGGTTCTGTGTCGTGTTCGGGTGCGGATTCCGACGGACAGAGCACGCCACCTCAAGGAGCCTTTGTGGCGGTGAGTGCCGGAATGTTCCATACCTGCGCTATACGGAACGACGAATCAGTTACCTGTTGGGGCAATGGCTTGGAAGGTAAGACCTTCCCACCGTATGGCAGCTTCGTCTCCATCAGTGCGGGATGGCTGCACACCTGCGGGTTGAGGAACGATGGTTCAGTCGAGTGCTGGGGCTATCCAAGCTGGTCACCGGAAGGCACCTTTGTTTCGATAAGTGCCCGAGGACTCCATAGTTGTGGGGTAAAGGACGACGGCTCTATCGCTTGCTGGGGGTGGGAAGGCGCCTCTACGATTGCACCACCAGGAGATGATTTCATCTCCGTAAGCACAGGACTCGATTTCCACATCTGTGGGATTAGAGAAGGCGGTTCCATCTCCTGCGGAGGTACGTTCACCCATTAGTCGTCAGAGGTAGCAGGCGGGTGTTAGGTAGGGGGAAGTGTGGGACCACCGCGTGACCTGCCGGTCATCTGGATTCCCGCCTTCGCGGGAAAGACGGGGTGGGTTAACTACAAAACCCCCTCGCTCTTTCGCTGAGGGGGCCAGCGTTCTTCCTGCGGCTCGTCCGCAAGGGTCAATGGCGCGTTCTACGTCGCGCACCACCATCGTGCGGCAGAGGGGGACGCTCGCGCAAGGGGTGCGTGTCACACATCCGACAATCAGCAGGGATGGGCCGGATGCATAGGGGAGAGGGAGTCCACGGCGCTGTTGAGGGTGTATCGCAATACGCCGCGCAAGTGCCTCGGCTACCTGACTCCGGCCGAAGTGCTACGAGAGCACGTGTTGCACCTCGAATGTGAACTCACCTTCCCGCCTGCGCGGGAATGACGGAGACCTCAGTCGCGGAAGTTGACGTACTGGAGGGGCTGCTCGATGCCCATCTCTTTGATGAAGGCGATGGTTTCCTGCAGGTCGTCGCGCTTCTTCCCGGAGACGCGGAGTTCGTCGCCCTGGATGGCGAGCTGGACGCGGATCTTGGTGCCCTTTACGGCCTTTACGATCTTCCGGCCGAGGTCGGCGTCGATGCCCTGACGGATGGTGACCTGCTGGCGGAGGCTGTCGCCGGTGGCTTTCTGCGGCGTCTCGAATGAGAGAGCGCGGCTGTCGACGTCGCGGCGGGCGAAGTAGGTGTGGAGCAGGTCGTGCACCTGGCGGAGCTGGAGGTCGTTGTCGGCGGTGACGGTGAGGGCGCTGCCGGAGCGCTCGACACCAGCCTTGGTGCCTTTGAGGTCGAACCGCTGCTGGGTCTCGCGTTTCACGCCGTTGACGGCGTTGTCCACCTCCGTGAGATCGACCTTGGATACGACATCGAACGAGGGCATGGGACATTCCTCCGTGGTCAGGCGTTCTTCGCCCTGCGGGCCTGACGCTCATAGTAGCGCACGTACGAGACGACGACGGGCATGTAGGAGCGATCGGCCTTCGCGGGGTCGGCGAAGAGGTGGGTGCGGACGTCTACTTCCATCTCGGCCTCGCTCCTGCCTGCGGCCATGCCTTCCTTGATGAGCTCGCCGAGCTCGATGGTGATGCGCTCGACGGCGTCGATGGCGAAGGCGGGGTTGGAGGCGAGGAAGCCGGAGTGGACGGGCAGGAGGTACTTCGGGGCGAGCTCGCGCGCCTTGCGGATCGAGGCGATGCTGGCGTCGACGTCGAAGTACGGGAGTGTCATCGGCGGGTCGGGGAGGAAGCGGGGCGGCTTGTAGTTGCCGAGGCCGTGGCCGCAGTAGAGGGCCTCGTTCGCCTCGTCGTAGATGCCGATGTGGTCGAGCGAGTGGCCGGGCATGAACACGATGCGGTAGGGCGCGCCGCTGCCGAAGTCGAGCATGTCGCCGTCCTCGACGGTGGCCATTCGCTCGTCCGGCACGGGGAGGATGTCGCCGAAGACGGCCTCCCAGGTGTCGCCGAAGACATCGGCGGTGCCAGCGATGAGGCGGGCGGGGTCGCGCATGAAGGGCGCGCCGCGCGTGTGGAATACGGCCTTGGCGCGGGGGAGTTCCTGCACCAGCCAGCCGCTGCCGCCCGCGTGGTCTATGTGGATGTGCGACGGCACGATCCACTCGATGGCGTCGGTGTCGTGGCCGAGCTTGCGGATGGCGTCGAGCAGCTCCTCGGCGATGGAAGTGGGGCCGGGGTCGAGGATGGCGGGGTGGTCGCCGGCAACGAACCACGCGGCGTGGGGCATCGCGCCGTCGGTGAAGAGCTCGGCGGTGTCGCGTCCGTATTCGGTGCGGAACTCCCAGACGCCGGGGAAGATGCGTTCGGTCTCCAAGGGCTGGCCTCCTGCGGGGAAGGATAGCAGGGAGGGGCAGTAGCCCTCACCCCCAAGCCCTCTCCCTCAAAGCGGGCGAGGGGAGCCACAGGGAGCAACGGGGGCCAGGGCACCCACAAGGGATGCCCCTACACGGGAACGGGGTGGTTCGACAGGCTCACCATGAGCGGACATATCCTGCCCGCACCGGGGGTTACGCGTGGTTCGACAGGCTCATTATGAGCGGACATGCCCTGCCCGAGCGCGGGGTTATGCGACGATTTACCGGCGGAGGGTGCGCCAGGGCCTGCGCTCGAAGCGGCGACCGAGGGCGCGCTGGATCTCGCGCCATTTGCTCTCTTCTTCCGGGGTGATGAAGGTCACGGCCTCGCCGGAGCGGCCCATGCGGCCTGTGCGTCCGATGCGGTGCGTGAAGAGCTGTTCGGAGTCGGGCAGGTCGTAGTTGATGACCTGGCCGATACCCTCGATGTCCAGTCCTCGGGCAGCCACGTTCGTTGCGACCAGGATGGGGGTCTCGCCGGAGCGGAAGTCGAGCATCACGCGCTCGCGCGCGTTCTGGCTGAGGTTCCCCTGGAGGGCGCCTACCGGGTAGCCGAGCGCGTCGAGCTGTTTTGCCAGTTTCTTGACGCCGTGCTTGGTCTTGCCGAAGACGAGGATCGGGGCGTCTTCACGCTGGTCCAGCAGTGCCTGCAGCGCGCCTATCTTGTCGCTCTTCTCGATGGAGTAGACGAGGTGCTCCACCGTGGGGACCGCCTGCATGCCGGCGTCCACCTCGACGGTGACAGGGTCGTGCAGGTGCTTGGAGGCGGTCTTCGCCACCCACTCCGGCATGGTCGCCGAGAGGAGGGCCGTCTGCCGGTCGGAGGGCGTCTGGCCGAGGATGGCCTCCACGTCGTGGGCGAAGCCTCGGTCCAGCATCTCGTCTGCCTCGTCGAGGACGAGGAAGCAGAGCGAGCGGAGGTCGAGCGAGCCTCGCCGGAGGTGGTCGAGCGTGCGGCCCGGAGTGCCGATGACGATCTGCGCGCCGTCCTTCAGCGCCCTAGACTCAGGCAGCAGGGACCTGCCGCCGTAGAGCATCGTCACGCGCAGGCGCCGCGATGCAGCGAGGGACTCCGTTACGCCGGCCACCTGGATGGCCAGTTCACGCGTGGGAACGAGCACCAGAGCCTGCACCCGCCGGAGCGACGGGTCGCACTGCTCCACGAGGGGGGCGGCGAACGCGAGCGTCTTGCCCGAGCCGGTGCGCGCCTGTCCTATCACGTCACGCCCCGCAAGGAGGTGAGGGATGGACTTCTCCTGTATGGGCGTGGGCTCGGAGATGTTCATCCGGCCGATGGCGGCCTTGGTGGCTGCCTGCAGGGCGATCCCCGGAAAGACGGATGCGCTCTCTACGGCATCACCGGGTGGGGTTCGATCCGCGACGGGAATCTCCCGAGTGCGGGCATCGACCGCGGGCGGAAGACCGGCGCGGCGAGCCTTGAAGCACGGGGAACAGTAGATGGGCCTCCCCTGGCGAGGCCGGAAACGGACAGTTGTGGGCGTACTGCAGTCTGCACAAACGGTGGAGTGGAGCTGGGTACGGTTAGTGGGACGTCGACGTGTCGATAGTGTTTCAAAAGGCATATGTAACAGGCTACAGGAGTGCGTGGGTCAGCGCAATGATTCAGTGACGCATGGGTGTGGTGACCGGTGGGAATACACGCTTTCTGTCGTACGTGTTTTTCGCGTGTTTTCGCGGAAAAGTTCACAGACAAAGTGCAACAGTTCATGGGGATGTGGCGGAGGTAATTCTGGACGTTCCGGGATGGGCACCCACAAGGGATGCCCCTACACCGGACCCCCCGAAAGGATGCCGCGCGCTGAAGTGCGGGTCTCGCCCGGCATGACGCTCCACCCCACCCCCACCGATACCAGTCATATTCGGGCGGTTCGGGCGGTTTGATGTAGGGGTGCCCCTTGTGGGTACCCAGGCGTTACGCCCGTGACGAACGCCAAGCCAAGCGGGAGGTCACCCGAAAGGGCACCCACAAGGGATGCCCCTACACCGGAACCCCCGCACCACGCCGCCCCGCCGTGTGGCCTGTCGGTCACTCTGGATTCCCTAAGTTCACAAACGAAGTGCAACACCAGATTAAGGTGTTGCCATGGGAGAGTGCTATAGCCAGCTCAGCATTGAGGAACGATGTGAGATTGCCCGTCTACATACCAAGGGAGCCTCGATCAGGGAGATCGCAGCAGGTCTGGATCGCCCGGCATCGACAGTTGCTCGGGAGTTGAAGCGCAACGGTTCACGAGCCGGCTACCGGGCGGTATATGCGCAGGAGCAGGCGCGTGCGCGTCGTTGGTCCGGAGTTCGGCTGGAGCGGGATGAGGAGTTGCGCAACGATGTGTTGGAGCGGCTGAAGCTGGGCTGGTCGCCGGAGGCGGTGGCAGGACGGCTGAGGAGAGAACGTGGCAAGAGCGTCATCTCCCACGAGAGCATCTACCGCTTCATCTATGCCCAGAGCGCACGGCACAAGGACTATGGATGGCGCCACTATCTGCGACAGAAGAGGTGGAAGCGCGGGAGGAGACGACGCAGGCATAGCCCAGCCTCGTTCATCGCTCACCGTCGCCCCATAGCAGAACGTCCCGCCTCTGTTGCCGACCGGCAGACGTTCGGGAACTGGGAAGCGGACGTGATGCAGTTCGGCCGCGCAGGGCAAACGGTGTTGGCGTTGCACGAGCGTCATTCACGAGTGTTGATAGGAGTGCGGCAGGCTTCGAAGGCCGCCGCACCGATCGCCACGGCCATGGCGGGCATCCTTGGCCCTCTACCACCGGAGTTCCGCCAGACGGTCACCTTTGACAACGGCACGGAGTTCGCTCACCACTATGAACTTCACGCCTGGGATATCGAGACGTTCTTCTGCGACACGTACTCGCCGTGGCAGAAGGGAGGCGTGGAGAATGCGATTGGACGGATGCGTTGGGTGTTGCCCCGGAAGACGGACCTGGCTGCAGTGTCGGACGAGGAGTTTACGGCGTTGATGCAGGCATACAACAATACGCCGCGCAAGTGCCTCGACTACCTCACCCCAGCCGAGGTCCTGCTAGACCACGTGTTGCACTTCAAATGTGAATCCACCTTCCCGTTTTCACGGGAATGACGGGTTCTCGACGCGTCAGTCCCAGCGGAAGCAGGTGGCGGGGTTGTCCCAGAAGAGGCGGCGTTTGTCGTCGTCGTTGAGCTGGTCCCAGCCGAGGACGAGGTCGACGGAGTCGGGGAAGCGTGACTCGGCGTGCGGGAAGTCGGAGCCGAACATCAGGACATGGTCGCCCATGAAATCGGAGACCATCTTCACCATGTCCGGGCCCTCGTGGAGGACGACGGCGGCGAAGAAGCGTCCGCCGGTCATGTACTCCTCCATCGTGTGCTGGAGGTCCTCGGCGACGTAGCCCATGTAGTGCACCTGGTCTTCCATGCGCTTCATCCAGAAGGGGAGCCAGCCGAAGCCGGACTCGAGGATGGCGAGGTTGATATTCGGGTACTTGTCGAGCAGGCCAGCACCGAGGAAGGCGGCGGTCATGCGCATCGCCCCCCACGGGTGGGAGGCGGTGCGTCCGATGAAGGGGTTGTCCCAGAGGTCGCGGTAGCCGGGGTAGCCGGCGGAGTTGCTGTGGTGCACGACGGCCAGTCCGGCGTCGTCGGCAGCGGCCCAGACGGGATGGAGGTCAGGGTGATCGATGGGGTAGTCGAGAGGGAGTTCAAGCATGACGCCGCGCGCCCAGCGCGAGCCGCCCCAGGTCTTGATCTCGCTGACGGCATTCTCGACATCGCGGGCGCTCGCGCTGATGAGGGAGGTGAGGCGGTCCGGGTAGCGCCCGCAGACGTCGTCCAGGAATCGGTGGACCGCGCCGATCATGCCGGCGTCGACGCCCAGATCGTCGTGGCCGGTGAACGCGCCGTGCACCATGAGCTCGACGTCCACGCCTTCCTCGTCCATCTCCCGGATACGGGTCTCGATGTCCCCGTCCTCGGAGTAGCGCGATGGGTAGATGCGGCCCTGGAAGTTCTGGAAGTGGCGGTCCTCCTGCTCACGCGGCCCGGCCTCGCCAAGGTGGCGCGGTTTCCCACTCCCCCATCCGCCTCTGCTCTCGAAGCGGTACCAGTGGGTGAACGGGGGTTCGAGTATCTGCCCGGCACGGCCGGTCTTCACCTCGCGCAGGAACTGAGCGAGTTCCGGCTGGCGCGCCCGGGTCGCGGCGTCCATGTAGGGCGTCAGCGTCTCGACCGACGGCTGGAGGTGCGTGTCAGCGTCGAAGACCTTGAATCCGTTGCGCATGGTGTGTCCCTCCTGTTCCTCATGGGAATTTACACCCGTGAGGCGCGGTTGTGTGTGGGGAGGTCTCACCCCCTTCCTAACCTTCCCCCATCGAGGGGGAAGGGACCAGACGCCCGATACCCGTCATATTCGTGCGGTTTGATGTAGGGGTGCCCCTTGTGGGTACCCAGGCGTTACGCCCGTGATCGACGCCAAGCCAAGCGGGATCAGGCGTCCAGGCCGTAGGTTTCGCGGGCTTTGGTGGGGGTGAGGATGCCGTCTTCGATGTCGGCGCGGGTTCGGGCGGGGTTGCGGTCGGCGGCGGGGAGGGCGCCTCCGCCTCCGCCGGTCTCGATGCGGAAGACGTCGCCGGGTTCGAGGCCGATGTTGGAGACGATGCCGGGGTAGCGCTGCTCGCGCTCCTCGCCGGGGTGGACGACGACCCACGCGTTGCGGCCGTCGCCGCCGCCCTCGACGCCTGCGGCCTCGCGCTTCGAAGCGCCGCCGGAGAGGCGGCTGGGCGCGCGGACGCGGTACTCGCGGACGTAGCCGGGGCCGCCGCGGAACGCGCCGTCGCCGCCGGAGTCGGGGAGCACCTCGAAGCGGGTCATGTCGACGGGGAACTCGGACTCGATGACCTCGACGCTGGTGAACTTGGCGCCGTAACTGGCGCGGGAGCCGACGCCGGAGAAGCCGTCGCCGCCGTCCCACGCGGGCGCGCCTGCGTACATCAACTCGTACTGGACGTACTGGCGCTTCGTTCCGGTGTAGCCGACGACGATGGAGCTCTGGGTGGCGATGTGGGCGAGGGCGGGCCTGCCGGAGGCCTTGGCCATGACCGCACCGATGACGCTCTCGGCGAGCGCAAGGGTCTTGGAGTAGAAGCCAACGGGGCCGGGGAAGGCGGGGTCGAGGAGGCTGCCGCGGCGGAACCGGCACTCGACGGCATCCGTCATGCCATGGTTGAGGGGGATGTGGCGGTCGGTGAGGCGTATCGCCATGTTGCGGGCGAGTCCTTCGATGAATGGCGGGCGGAGGTTGATGGGAGCGGTGGCCTGATCGCCGGTGCCGGTGAAGTCGAGCACGAGGCGCTGGCCTTCCTTGATGGAGGCGACGTGCATGCGGATCGGCTCGCCGGTGCTGGGGTCGTCCACCATGGCCTCGACCTCGCAGACGCCGTCGGGCCACGCGGCGAGCTGCTCGCTGATGCGATGCGCGGTGCGGTCGCCTGCCTGGTCGAACTGCTGCAGGAGCGCGGGCGCGCCGTACGTGCGGATGAGGTCGTGCAGGCGGGCCTCGCCGATGGTGTGGCAGACGCCGGCCTTGGCGGTGAGGTCGCCGATCATCATCTCCGGCACGCGGCTGTTGGCGCGGACGAACGTTGCGGTGTCCTGCTCGAGGCGGTAGTCGCGCATGAAGCGGACGGGCGGTATCTGCAGGCCCTCGCCGAAAAGGTCGCGGGCCGTTGCATTGCGGGAGCCCGCGGCGACGCCTCCGATGTCGGGCGTGTGGCCGATGCTGGCTGCGAACGCGACGAGGTCGCCTCCCCAGAAGACGGGCGTCATCACGACCATGTCGTTGGCATGGGGGCAGCCGCTGTGGTACGGGTGGCTGGCGAGGTAGGCGTCGCCTTCGCGCATGCCGGCGGGGGCGTGGAAGTCGAAGAGTCCGTGGACGCAGGCGGGCAGTCCACCCATGTGTCCGGGGTGGGAGCCGCGCGCGACGAGGCGTCCGGTGGCATCCATGAGGCCGCAGGAGAAGTCGTGCGACTCGCGGACGATGGTGGAGAAGCCGGTGCGGAAGACGGCGTTCTCCATCTCGCGGACGATGCCGTCGAGGCGTGCGCTCATCACCTCGAAGGTGATGACGTCGAGGGGGGCGTTGGTCATGCGCGCATGATACGCGGCTCAGGCGTGCGGGGGGAGCATCCATACGACACCCGCTTCCTAACCTTCCTCCATCGAGGGGGAGGGGACCCGAAAGGGCACCCACAAGGGATGCCCCTACACCAGACGTCGTTCCTGCGCAGGAACGACGTGTTCAGGTATACTGACCCTTGGGCCGAGGCCGGAAGGCCGTTTCCACCGCGTGGCGCATTCGTCTAGCGGCCCAGGACACCGCCCTCTCAAGGCGGAGATCACGGGTTCGAATCCCGTATGCGCCACCAACTCGTCATCGAACACCCCCGGTTAGAATGTGCGGCCAGAGGAGTTCGTCATGCCCATCGCCCGCGGAGCCTTCGAGGTCAACATGGAGCCTGAGCCGCCGTTCGTGGAGCAGGACGAGGTAACGCTGAACCGCAACTTCGTTCGCAAGGAGTTCTCCGGCGACTTGGACGGTACGTCCGAGGCGCAGATGCTGGCGGCCTTCACCGGCACGCCCGGTTCGGCGGGGTACGTGGCCATCGAGCATTTCACGGGCTCGGTGGACGGGAAGTCCGGCTCGTTCGTGCTGCAACACAGCGGCGTGATGGACAAGGGCGACGCGCAGCTTACGGTCACGATCGTGCCCGACTCGGGCACCGGAGAGCTGGCCGGGATCTCGGGGACGATGGAGCTCGACCACGACGAGGGTCAGCACTCGTACGTTCTGGACTACGAGCAGGCGTAAGCCAACGGAGGGGTACGGCGATGGCCAGGGCAACAGGCCGGTCAACGGCTTCCCGGAAGATCGACGAGAAGATCGCGGAACTGCACGACTGGCGGGGCGAGCGGCTGAGCGAGGTCCGCAGGCTCGTCCTCGAAGCCGACCCCGAGGCGGTCGAGGAGTGGAAATGGCAGAACTCCGCCGTGTGGTCGCACGACGGGGTGGTCGCCGCCGCGAAGGCGACCAGGGACAAGGTGCGGGTCACCTTCGCGCAGGGGGCCAGCATCCCCGATCCCGGGAAGCTGTTCAACGCGAACCTGGACGGGGACACGATGCGGACGATAGTCATCCTCGAGGGCGACGAGATCGACGGGGCCGCGCTGCAGGCGCTGGTCCGCGAGGCGGTGGCGTTCAACGCCAGCCGGGACGGCACGGCGCCGGTGCTCCTCTCAGGCGGCAACCCGCAGATCCCGAAGGGCGACGGCGACGCCCCGGTGCAGGCGTATATCGCAGCGATGCCGGGCTGGAAGAGCGACGTCGGGCGTCGCCTCGACGCGCTCATCGAACGCACCGTGCCCAACGTGCGCAAGGCGGTGCGGTGGAACTCGCCCTTCTACGGCGTCGAGGGCATGGGCTTCTTCCTGAACCTCCACGTCTTCACCCGCCACGTGCGCGTGACCTTCTTCCGAGGCGTTGCGCTCGAACCTGCTCCGCCCGGCAGGCTGAAGGACCCGGACGCGCGCCATATCGACGTCCACGAGGGCGAACTCGACGAGGCGCAGATGGCGGCGTGGGTGCGGCAGGCGGCGGCTATCCCCGGCTGGGACCTGAACTGACGTCCTCAACGGAAAGGCAGGCATGAGCACGCAACATTCACCCATCGGTTTCCTCGAAGCCATCTGCTATGACGTTGCGGACATCGACCGCGCGGCGGCGTTCTGGTCGGGGCTGCTGGGGTGCACGTTCGGTGCGTCCACGCAGACCGGATTCCGGCGGGCACAGCTTCCCAGCGGTCTCTACTTCCTGCTGCAGCAGAGCGACGAGCCGAAGACGGGCAAGAACCGCGCCCACGTAGACTTCGAGACAGACGAGATGGAAGCCGCGGTTGCGCTCGTCGTGGAGCTCGGTGGCAAGGCGCTGCATCCGGTCGACAACGGGCTCGCGGCCTTCTGGGTGTGCGCAGACCCGGACGGGAACGAGTTCTGCATCGGGCCACCGGAGTCGCGTCCGCCGCGGGAGGGTTAGCCCACCGCCTCGCGCCACGAGAGGCTCGCTGCACGCCTCCGAGGATTCCACCTCACGGCAAGCATGACGGGGCCAGATGCCGTCTTCCTCCGAGCGCACGCACTCTGCGCTTCGTGCTACTCTTTCGCACGGCCTAACTCGTGAGGTGAAATCGGGCATGCGTTTCAACAGGTGGATGGCATTCTGCGGGCTGTTGCTGGCCTTGTGGCTGCTGCCGGGCTGCACAACGGAAGAGGCCCCCGACAGCACTCCAACTCCTGTCACTGAGGCCACGGCTACTCCTCAATCGGAGGTCGGTGAAGTCCCCGGTGCGACACCGACCGCTCCATCCGAAGCGGAGACGGAGACCGAAGGTCCGTCCGGAGAAGAGACAGAGCATGTCTACCGGATCGGCATCGCAGCGGACCTGACCACCACCAACCACTGGGCATACCTGGGGCCGGACGGGACCGTATGGAACGGCTACGTGCTCGCCGGAAGCAAGCCGTCGCTCTACGGGTACTCGGCCCAGAGAAACGACTGGATCCCCTCGCTGGCGGCCGATTTCCCCACTCCGCTCCAGGAAGAAGTGGTGGGCGGGGAGACACTCTGGACCACCGAGGTGGAGCTGATAGAAGGCGTGAAGTGGAGCGACGGCAACGACGTCACCGCCGAGGACTTCGCGTTCACGGCCGGCACAGCCGCGGAGATGGAGCTCACCGGCAACTGGCCCTCGATAGTCGACCCGGATTACTTCGACTACGCCGAGACCGACGGCCCATACCACCTGAAGATCTTCTTCAAGCAGAAGCCGGGCCTGGCGCGATGGCAGTTCGGGCTGGCGTTCATGCCCATCTTCTCCAAGTCCTACTGGGATCCGGTGGTGGCCGAGGCCCGGCAGGCCGGTGACATCATCGAGCAGCAGAAGGTGCTGTTCTCCCACGTCCCCGAGGGTGAACCCAGCGCCGGGGGCTTCATCTTCGGCCAGTGGGAGCGGGGCGCCTTCGCGGAGAAGGACAGGAACCCGGACTACTCCTTCAGCGGGTCGGAGGTTGCGCTGTATGCCAACGGCGCGTACTCGACCTCCACCCCCGGGCTCAACGAGTTCACTGCCTACGGTGAACCCATCGGCGAAACGGTGCTGGAGTACGTGGAGGGCCCCTTCGCGGCAAGCACCATCTACTCCATCTACGGCAGCCAGGACGCCGCCGTGCTGGCCCTCAAGAAGGGCGACATCGACTTCATGCTGAACCCGGTGGGGCTGTCCAAGGGGTTGCAGGAACAACTGGCGGGAGAGGGCAGCCTCACCACCATCGAGAATGCGTCCGACGGGGTCCGCTATCTGGGGTTCAACTTCCGCAGAGCGCCCCTGGACAACAGGGCGTTCCGGCAGGCGGTTGCAACCCTGATAGACAAGGAATTCCTGGTGGATACCGTGCTGCAGGGCGTAGCAATCCCCATCTACACGATGGTGCCGGAGGGCAACGGGGCCTGGTACAACAGCGACGTGCCGCTCATCGGGAAGGGAATGACCCGCCAGGAGCGCGTCGCCAGGGCTGTCGAACTGCTCAAGGAAGCAGGATTCACCTGGGAGACGGAGCCCCGCGTCAGCGAGGACGGCAACTTCATCGAACAACCGGGTGAGGGGCTGAAGATGCCCAACGGCGAGCCGGTGCCGGCGATGGGGCTGTTTGCCCCCAGTGCGGGATACGACCCGCTGCGCTCCACCTTCGCCATCTGGATCGAGCGGTGGTTGAACGAAGTGGGGATCCCCCTGCGGGCCAACCTCACCGGGTTCAACGTCATCGTCGAGAAGGTGTTCGACCAGCAGGACTTCGATATGTGGATCCTCGGCTGGGGCCTCACCCCGTTCCCTGACTACCTCGAGTCGTTCTTCCACAGCCGCCATTCGGAGCTGGAGGGGTACAACCCCGGCGGATACAACAACCCGGACTTCGACCGCCTGGCCGACGGATTGCTCGCGGAGACCGATCTGGAGGCAGCGCGTCAGCAGGTCTTCGAGATGCAGGCATTCCTCGCGGAAGACCTGCCGTACGTCGTGCTGTTCGACACTCCCATCGTGGAAACCTACCGGAGTGAGCGGATCGAGTATCCCTACACCGAAACGTGGGGCGGTCTCCAGAGCGTCGCAGGGATGCCCAGCCTGGTGGACTTCAGGTAGCCTTCCCGGCAGCCCGTAGTCTCCGGCATGGGCTACCCTGAAGCACGAGCGAGGGATAGCGCTGAGCATCGTGGTGGGAAACCAAGGCTGATGACAGGCTATCTGGTCAGGCGAGCCGGTCAGATGGTGCTGACGCTGTTCCTCATCATCACGCTCACCTTCTTCCTCGTGGAGGCGCAGCCGGGGGACTACGCTTCCTTCTACGTCCTCAACCCCGACATCCCCCCCGAGGTCAAGGACCAGATCAGGGCCGCATTCGGGCTGGACAGACCGGTGTGGCAGCAGTACCTGATCCATCTCAAGAACACCGCCACCGGGAATCTCGGCGTCTCCTTCGGCAACTACCCACGACCCGTGATAGACGTGCTTGCAGAGCGGGTGCCTCGGACACTGATGCTGTTCCTCACCGCCACCGCCGTGTCCTTCTACATCGGGTTCTTCCTCGGCAAGGCCATCGCCTGGCGCCGGGGCGGCCTGTTCGAGTACGCCACCACCATCTCGGGGGCGGTGCTGTTCACCGCGTTCACGCCGGCCTTCGCCCTGATGATGATCTGGGCGTTCGCCTTCAAGCTGGGCTGGTTTCCGGTGGGCAAGTTCCTGGACCCCCTGGTATGGCGGGGGGCCGACGTCAGCGCCAACTACGTCTTCGGCAATATGCTCCTCAGCGCGGTGGCCTTCATCGTCTTCGCGCTGCTGGTCATGCTGCTCCTCAGGAGGTTCGGACGGAGAGTGCCGTCGGCGGCGGCACTTCCGATAGTCCTCGGTGGCGCGGTGGTCATCGCGGCGGCCTGGACCGTCTCGGGTATCGGCGGGTTGGCGCTGGACATCGTGAAGCACATGGTGCTGCCGGTGGCTACCCTCACGCTCATCTCCTTCGCGGGGACCATGCTGCTGACCCGCAACAGCATGCTGGAGACCATCCGCGAGGACTACGTGATGGCCGCGCGGGCCAAGGGCCTGCCCGACAAGCAGGTGCGTGACCGCCACGCCGCCCGGAACGCCATGCTGCCGGTGGTGACCAGCCTCGTCTACAGCCTGATATTCGCGATCGACGGGAGCGTGATCATCGAGAGCGTCTTCTCCTGGCCTGGCACCGGCCTGACCCTCCTCCAGGCGGTGCGAAGCGAAGACCTTCCCCTGGTGATGGGAGCCATCCTCTTCATAGGTGTGCTCTCGCTCCTGGCGCACGTCATAGTCGATGTCCTGTATGTTTACCTCGACCCCAGGATCCGGTACCAATGACTACGCCGGAACCGGTTGGCCCCACACCCACCCCTGAGCTCGCGGTCGACGCGGGCAGCAGCAGACTGCGCTTCGTACTAGCGCGGCTGCGACTGATGTGGCGGTCGTTCAGAAGCGGCGGGGGCACATTCCTGGAAAGCCACATGGGCAGGCTGTCCCTGTTCATTATCATCGTCTACGCCCTGATGGCGGTCGCTCATCCGATACTGATGGCGTCTGTCTGGGACCCCGCTACGTACGACCCCGTGACCGGATACTCCTTCGACCAGGTGGAGCAACCAGCCCCGCCGAGCTGGAAGCATCCCCTGGGGACCGATCCGTTGGGCCGGGACGTGCTCAGCCAACTGCTGTACAGCACCCGCTCCGAGTTCGTGCTGGGGATAACCGCGGCACTGGTGACTGTGACCATCGCAACCTTTGTGGGGGCGGTCGCCGCCTATTACGGCAGGCTGCTGGACGCCTTCTTCATGCGGCTGGCCGACCTGATGATCGCTCTGCCGGCCATATCGTTGCTGATAGTCCTGAGCGCCCTCTTCCATCTGAACCTGTTCTACCTGGCGCTGATAATCGGCGTACTGAGCGGGTTCGGGGGGACGGCCATCATCCTGAAATCCCAGGCGCTGAGCATCAAGGTGAAGCCATTCATCGAAGCGGCCCGCGTGGCCGGCGGCGGCCACTTCCACATCATCTTCGTGCACATCATCCCGCACCTGTTGCCCCTGGCCCTGCTCTACATGATGTTCACGGTCACCAGCGCCATCTTTGCCGAGGCCGTGCTGTCGTTCCTCGGCCTCCTGGACCTGAGGATGAGCTGGGGGATCATGATCCACACCGCCAACACCGGCGGCTACCTGCTGGGGGGCACCAGGTACTGGTGGCTGATAGTCCCCGCCGGAGCCTCCATCACCCTCCTCTGCAGTGCGTTCTACCTGGCAGGGCGAGCCCTGGACGAGGTGGTGAACCCCCGGCTGAGGCAACGCCATGACTGACCGGCGCGACCCTTTGCTGAAGGTGGACGGGCTGAGCCTGAGCTATCAGACCAGGCAGGGAGAGGTGCAGGCCGTCCGGGATGTCAGCTTCGAGTTGGCCCGGGGCTCTGCCCTGGGGCTGGTGGGTGAGTCCGGCTGCGGAAAGACTTCCGTCGCCAACTGCCTGATGCGCCTGCTGCCCGACAACGCCCGGTTGTCGGCTGGCCGGGTGCTCCTGGACGGACAGGACATCCTACTCTTGACCGAGGAGGAGATGCGGCTCCTGCGGTGGCGGCGCATCTCCATGGTCTTCCAGGCCGCGATGAACGTCCTGGACCCGGTGTACCGGGTGGGTCAGCAGATCATCGAGGCCATCGAGACGCACGGCGTCGAGTCCACTGACTCCGGAGCCAGGGAACGGGTGGCGCGCCTGCTCCGAATGGTGGGATTGGACCCCCAGCTGATGGAGCGTTACCCCCACGAGTTCAGCGGCGGCATGCGCCAACGCGCGGTCATCGCCATGGCCCTGTCGTGCGACCCCGACCTGATGATCGCCGACGAGCCGACCACTGCGTTGGATGTGATAGTGCAGGACCGGATACTCCGGGAGCTGAAGGCCATCCAGCAGCAGCTCGCCATGAGCCTCATCTACATCAGCCATGACATAGCGGTGGTAGCGGAGGTGACGGACGTGGTGGGAGTGATGTACGCAGGGCGGCTGGTGGAGATGGGGGAAACCGCCGACGTGTTCCGGGCCCCTGCGCATCCCTACACCGCGGCGCTGATGTCCTCATTCCCCAGCGTCAGCGGGGAGAGGCATCTGTTGACCAGCCTTCCCGGTGAGCCGCCGAACCTCTCGGACCCGCCCCCTGGCTGTCCGTTCCATCCGCGCTGCGCTTACGCCACGGACGTGTGCCGGGTCGAGTACCCGCCCGAGGTCAGAGCGGGCAGTCACCGGGCCGCCTGCTGGCATCCGCTGGACGCAACGCTGGTTCCGCAGAGCTGACGGATGGAAAGCGCAAGCAACATGCCGGAGACCCCGAACGCCCAGGCCGCTGGCTCGGACGCTTCGGACGACGGCCCTCTGCTGGCCGTCCACGGCCTGACCAAACTGTTCCCGGTCGGCGGCGGTCCTTTCCGCAAGCCTTCCAGCTTCATCCATGCGGTTGACGACGTGAGCTTCCAGTTGGGACACGGAGAGAGCCTCGGGCTGGTGGGAGAGTCGGGCTGTGGCAAGACCACCGTCGGCAAGCTGCTGGTCAAGCTGCAGGAGCCCACCGAGGGCAACATACTCTTCCGGTTTGCCGGTGACCCGGTCGACATCGAGACCGGGGCTCCCTGGGATCCCGCCGCCTTGAGGGGACGGCAGTTGCGCTCCTTCCGCAGGCGCGTGCAGATGATCTTCCAGGACCCCTATGAGTCCATGAACCCCCGGCGGACCATCTACGACATCATCTCTGAGCCGCTGTCGGTGCAGGGCATGGGCGACGTTCAGTACCGGGTCGACCGCGTGCTGGAGATACTGACTCTCGTGGGCCTCACACCGGCGGGAGCGTTCCTGTTCCGCCATCCCCACGAGCTTTCCGGCGGGCAGCGCCAGCGAGTAGCGATCGCCCGCGCGTTGGTGATCCGCCCGTCCTTCGTGGTGGCCGACGAGCCGACCTCCATGCTCGACGTTTCCAGCAGGACGGGGGTGATGTCCCTGATGCAGGACCTGGCCTCTGAGCTGGGAGTGGCCTACCTGTACGTTACGCACGACCTGGCGGTGGCGCGCTATATGTGCCATCGCATCGCCGTGATGTACCTGGGGAAAGTGGTGGAACTGGCCGAAACGGAGGAGTTGCTCCGCAATCCGCTGCATCCGTATACGAAGGCATTGTTGTCGGCGGTGCCCCTGCCCGATCCGGGAAGCCGTCGCGAGCCGCCGGACATCCGCGGTGACCTCGCTACACCGATAGACCCGCCTACCCGCTGCCGGTTCTACGAAAGGTGCCCCGCAGCAACCGCGCACTGCCTGAACCATCCGCATCCCCCCCTCGAGGAGAAGAGCCCGGGACACCTGGTGGCCTGCTACGAGGTGTGACCAGACGTGCCTATGCAGATGCAGCGCCGACGTGGCGCGCGAGGAATGAGCGCATGAGGTCGATAGCGCGGTCGGACTCGGGGCCGGGTTCGCGCGCGAACCCGTGCGGCATGCCGGGGAACGCTTCGTACTCGGCGTGCCCGCCAGCCCGGCTCCAGGACTCAGCGAAGCGCTGGGGGATCTCGTGCGGGATGTTGCCATCGGCCGTCCCCTGCACGACGAACAGCGGCGGCAGGGCGACGTCCTCACCGCGGTCGAGTATCTCCTGCGGGTTGGCCTCGTGGACGGCGTCCCACGGCTGGAAGTAGTTCTCGGTGGAGCGCACGAGCCGTTCGACCGGCGCTCCTTTCGCCCACTCGTAGCGCGCGAGCGGGTCCACGATTGTCCAAAGCGCGATGAGGAAACCGAGGCTTGCGTCGTCGCTGATGCCGTCGGCGGAGATGGCGGCGTAGCGCGGGTCTTCGGGGCGCATCGCGGTGAGGAGGATGGTGTGGCCACCGCTCGAATCACCCGCACCTCCGATGCACGAGGGGTCGCCGTTGAAGTCGCTCGCGTGGGCCTTCAGCCAGCGCACTCCGAAGTTGGTCTGGGCGACCTGCGCCGGGTACGGGTGCGCGGGGGCGAGGCCGAAGTCGTGAGCCGCAACGACCATGCCGCACTCGGCGAGTTGCGTGTCGATAGGGGAGGCTCCCAGACGGTCGCCGGTGTTCCACGCGCCGCCGTGCGCCCGGAGGAGCATGGGGAACGGTCCATCGCCCACGGGGCGGTAGACGGTCATCAGCAGCGATTCGCCATCGACGCGCAGGTATTCGACGTCCTGCGAGACGACGTCGTAGCGGGCGGTGGGGTCGTATTGAGCCATGGGGGGAGGATACATGAGGGAGGGGGCGGGCTAAAGCGCGTTGGAGGGCACCCACAAGGAAGGGCACCCACAAGGGATGCCCCTACAGCAGACAGCCCTGAGAGATGCCCCGGCTACGCTCGGCATGACAGGGCACCCCTCCCACCCCGGAGGTCCTCACCCGCCGACGGCGATGACCCACATGTCGATGCCACGGCTGGGGTTGCCGCGGGTGAGGACGTCGAACGCGGTGTCGTTGATGAAGATGAGGCGGTCGTGGAGGGTGACGCGGACCTGCAGGCCGTAGGTGGCGCGCTGGTCGATGTCACCGGGTTCGTAGGGGACAGCGAAGTCGACGGGGAAGCGTCCGGGGTCCTCGATGGTCTGGGAGGCGATGAGCGGGGCGGCGGCGTCCTGGAGGGAGACGTCGCGGAGTTGGACTTCGAGGACCGCGCCCTCGGGGATGGTCTGGTCGCCGTCGAAGGTGACCGTGCCGGTGACAGCATTGCGGTCGCCGCAGGCGGCGATGGTGAACGCGAGGGCGGCGATTAGAATGGTGGCGGAGATGATGCGCATGTCTATGCTTCCCGTGAGTATGCCTCTACAGAGTAATACGCATGAGCTGCCCTGCTGGTTCCGCGTTGCTGGGGCCAGGCTGGGGCTGCTGTTGGCGGCGGGGTTGGCGGTGATGGTGTTGCTGGCCGGGTGCGCGAGCAAGCCAGAGGAGCCATCTGCGCCGGTGTACAGCGGCATCCTCGCGGCGGCGGAGTTCGTGCCGGGGGAGAACAGGTTCCCGTTCGGGCTCGTGGACAAGAACGGCGCGTTCCTGGAGGGGGCTGAGGTGTCGGTGCGGTTCTTCGAACTGGACGGCGAGACGTCGCGATTCCACGTTGAGGCGCAGGCGGTGTGGCGGCAGGTCGAGGGCGTGACGCCCCACCTGCACGACGACGGGGAGGTGCACCTGCACCTCGACTATACGGGGGTGTACGTGGTCGACGAGGTGTCGTTCCCGTCAGCGGGCATCTGGGGCGCTGAGTTCGTGGTGGCCGGTAGTACTCAGACGAAGGGAACGGCGTTCCAGGTGCTGGCAGAGGCGCGCGCTCCCCTGGTAGGCGAGGCTGCGCCGCGCACAGAGAACCTGACTATCCACGACGTGCCGTTCGCGGAGATCTCAACGCGCCCTGTGGAGGGCGACGCGCTGCACAACGTGTCGGTCGCGGAGGCGATCGACGCTGGCGAGGCGTTCGTTGTGTTCTTCGCGTCGCCGCAGTTCTGCGTGAGCGCGCTGTGCGGGCCGGTGACGGACTCGCTGGAGCGCGTGCAGCAGGAGCTTGGCGGCGCGGTGGAGGTCATCCACATCGAACCGTGGGACCTCGACGCGGCGCGGAACGAGGGGCGGCTCACGCCATCGGCAGCGACGGTGGAGTGGGGGCTGCCGTCGGAGCCGTGGACGTTCGTGGTGGGCGGCGATGGGCGCATCTCGGCGCGGTACGAGGGGTTGGTGACGGCGGAGGAGGTGTTGGGGGCGGTGCGGGCGGCGCAGGCGGGTTAAGGCGGCGTGGTTCGACAGGCTCACCATGAACGGGCTACGAGGTTCCTGCCTTCGCAGGAACGACAAAGGCGGCTAGACGGCGACGCCGACGGCGGTGCCGATGCCGTAGGCGGCGGCGACGGCGATGCCCGCGAGGACGACCATCTCCGTTCCTTTGCGAAGCATGTTGCCCTGGCTGAGCATCGCGCGCCACGCGCCGACGGTGAAGAGCGCGATGCCGCTCATGATGAACGTCGAGGCGAGCGCGGCGGCGCCCTCGGCGAAGAAGAACGGGAGCACCGGCACGATGGCGGCGAAGGCGAACGAAACGCCCATGACGCTTGCGGCGAGGTGCGGCTTCGCGGGCTTGCTGGGCAGGCCGAGCTCCTCGGTCATCATCAGCTTCACCCACTGGTCGTGGTCGCGGGAGACGGCGTCGACGACCTCGTCGAGAAGCGGACCGGTGATGCCCTTGAGGCGGAAGATGCGGCGCGTCTCGGCGAGCTCGTGCTCGCGCATGTGCTCGATCTCCCAGAACTCGCGAGCCTCCTCGGACTCGTGGAGCTCGCGCTGGCTCTTCGTGGAGACGTACGCGCCGAGGGCCATCGAGATGGTGCCCGCTACCATCCCGGCGACGCCTCCCAGGATGATGATAGAGGGGTCCGACGTGCCTCCGGCGATCGCGGCGACGAGCGCGGTGTTCGAGACGAGGCCGTCGTTCGCGCCGAAGACGACTTCGCGGACGGACGCGCCTCCACTACGGTGGTGCTGCTCTCCGTGGGCGTGTTGGCCCAGGTTGAGGCTGATGGCGCGGCGGATGCCGGTGAGGGTGTTCTGGATAAGCGTGGTCATCTCAGGTAAAGCGTATCACCACGGGCGTCACGGGTAGAGGCCGCCCTGGGGGAGGAGGAGCAGGTCCTCGATGACCTGTTTGCCGGAGAGGGCCATCGCGCCCACGATGGCGTCGGCGACCTCGTCCACGGTGAGCATCTCCTCCCGCGGGAGCGGCGTGGTCATGCCCTCCCAGATCGGCGTGTCGACCGGCCCGATACAGGCGTTGACGACGCGTACGCCCTGCCGCCGCACCTCGGTCGTGAGGGCGCGGGCAAAGCCGGTGACCGCGTGTTTGGTCGCGCCGTAGCCGGTCATGCCCGCGAAGCCGCGGTGCGCAACAACGGAGGAGACGATGACGATGCAGCCGAAGCCACGCTCCAGCATGCCGGGGAGCAGCGCGCGCGTGGGGAAGAGCGTGCCGTTGACGTTCGTCTCCCAGAGCTCGCGCCAGATCTCGTCGTCGAGCTCCGGGAGCGCAGCCGCCTTGAAGGCGCCAGCCGAGTTCACGAGGATGTCGACGCGCCCGAACTCCTGCTCAGCGCGGGCGGCCATCGCCTGCACCGCGGCGCTGTCGCGCACGTCACAGGGGAGCGCCAGCCATGCATCGGACGGCCAGCCGGATGCGGCCTCGCGCAGGCGTTCTTCGCTGCGTCCGACGAGCGCGACGCGCGCTCCTGCGTCGACGAGGCGCTGGGCGATGGCCTTGCCGATGCCGCTCGATGCACCGGTGACGATGGCGGTCTTTCCGGCGAGGTCCATCATGCGCGGCGCTCGACGGCGGGGTACTCGAAGCGGTTGTTGCGGGTCTCGTCCAGAGTGACGCGCTCGAGGCGTCCGGCGAGGGGGCCGCTGAGGCGCTGCCAGATCGTGCGGGCGATGTTCTCGCCGGTGGGGACGAGGTGGAAGTAGTCCTCCACGTCGAGGTTCAGGTAGCGGTGGTCGTAGAGGTCCAGGACGTTGCGCCTGACCGCGTCGTCGAGCTCGGTGAGCGGCATGACGAAGCCGGTATCGGGGTCGACGGGACCGCCGACGGTGACGGTGAGGCCGTAGTTGTGGCCGTGGCCGTTGGGGTTGGCGCACTTGCCGAAGATGCCCTCGTTCTCCTCAGGCGAGAGCGCGTCAGCGTAGAGCCGGTGGGAGGCGGCGAAGGTGTAGCGCCGCGAGAGGTGGACGATTGGCGCGGTCATGCGGTCGCTCCGAACGGAGCCGCAGCATCAGCATAGGCGACAGGGCTGCTGGATTCCCGCCTTCGCGGGAATGACGAAAGGGGCGGGAGTGACGGGAAATGGAGGTGGACGACGGGCGTGCTCATGCGGTCGCTCCGAAGTAGTCGACGTAGAGGTCGTCGGCTTCGTAGAGACGGAGGCGGGACAGCTTCGCACCGTCCAGAGTGCCCGCGATGCGGTCCCAGAGGACGGCGGCGAGATTCTCGGTGGTCGGCTGGCGGTCGGTGAACCATGGGGTGTCGAGGTTGAGGTGCTTGTGGTCGAAATCGACGAGTACGCCCTCGACGGCGGACTTGAGGTCGACGAGGTTGATGACCATGCCCGTTGCCGGGTCGGGCTCGCCGGAGACGGCGACCTCCAGCGTGTAGTTGTGGCCGTGGCCGTTGGGCAGGGCGCAGAGGCCGAACACACGCCGGTTCTCCTCCTCGCTCCAGTCGTCGCGGTAGTAGCGGTGGCTGGCGGAGAAGTCGAACCGGCGAGAAATGGTTACGGGGCCCATGCGGGTATTCGCTTACTTGACGTCGCCCACGAGGACCTCACCGCCCTCGACCTTGCACTCGTAGATGGCGATGGCGTGGCCGTCGCCGCGGGCGGACTTGCCGTCGGCAACGTTGAACTGCCATGCGTGCCAGGGGCACTCGATGACGCCGTTCTCGATCTTGCCCTCGCTGAGCGGGCCACCGCTGTGGGGGCAGACGTAGTTGGTGATGTGGAACTCGCCGTTCTCGTTCCAGACAGCCATGGGCTTGAGGCGCCACTTGCCTGCGGTGGGCCGAAAGTGGCGGGCTTCGCCGGGTCGGACGTCGTCCACGTTGCAGAGGGCTACGAAATCGGGCTGTTCGGTCATGGTACCTCCCCTAAAGCGCCAGTTTGCGGGGCGAGTGTAGCATCCGCGAGGCGGGACTTACATGTGGACAGGCAGATGGAGGAGCCTGCTGCACTTGTACGATACGATGCAATCGGCGCTGGAGGGCGGGATGGACGAGCAGCAGTTGCCTGAACCAACAGCAGTGGAAGCACGCGACGGCTACCGGATATGGCTCCGGTACAGCGACGGCGTATCCGGTGAGGTTGACCTGTCACATCTCGGGGGCAAGGGCGTGTTCGCCGCATGGAACGACCGCTCCTTCTTTGAGGAGGTCCGTATCACGCCGCACTGCTCCATAGCCTGGGGAGAGGGTGACGACCTCGAAATCTGTTCCGACGCGCTCTACATGGAGATCACGGGCAAGACTGTGGAAGAGTTGATGCCCAGCTTGCAGAGCCTCCCAACCAAATTCTGAACCCTGCCGGTTCTACTGAATCGTCATCCACATGTACTTCAACGACCACGGCCCTCCACCCTTCCATGCCACGTACCAGGGAGCGCGGGCGGCGGTCGATATCAACATTCTCGCCTTTGGACCCGGACGTCTCCCAACGCGAGCGCGCCGACTGGTGGCTGAGTGGGCTTCGTTCCACCGACAGGAGTTGCGCACGGCCTGGGAGCGCATCGAGCGCGCGGAACCGCCTGGTTCCATCGAGCCGTTGCCGTAGGCTCCACCTTATGCCCGCCTTCGCTGGCGTGACGTGTTCAGAGCACGGGGCGGATGGCGGTGACGGCACGGCGGGCCTTGGCGCGGGCGTCGTCGACGGTTGCGCCGAGGGCGAGGGCGACGCCCATGCGGCGGTGGCCGGTGACCTCCGGCTTACCGAAGAGGCGCAGCGCGGTATCCGGCTCGGCAAGGGCCTCGTCCAAGCCTTCATAGGTGACGGAGGAGGATGTGCCGTCCACGAGCAGGGCGCAGGAGGCGGCGGGGCCGTGCTGGCGTATCGCGGGGACGGGCAGGCCGAGTATGGCGCGGACGTGCAGGGCGAACTCGGAGAGGTCCTGCGATACGAGCGTCACCATGCCGGTGTCGTGCGGGCGGGGCGAGACCTCGCTGAACCAGACGTCGTCGCCCCTGACGAAGAGTTCGACGCCGAAGATGCCCGTTCCGCCGAGCGCGCCGGTCACGGCTTCGGCGATGCGTTGTGATTCCTCCAAGGCGCCCGGCGTCATGGGCTGGGGCTGCCATGACTCGCGATAGTCGCCGTCGACCTGCAGGTGGCCTATGGGTTCGCAGAAGGACGTTCCGGCAGCGTGGCGCACGGTCAGGAGCGTAATCTCGTAGTCGAATGGGACGAAGCCTTCGACGATGACTCGGGTGCTGTCGCCGCGGGCGTTCTCGATGGCGAATCGCCACGCCGGGGCGATGTCGCCGGTGTCGCCCAGGACGCTCTGGCCGTGGCCGGAGGAGCTCATCACGGGCTTCACGATGGCAGGGAGACCGATGACGTCGACGGCGTCACGTACCTCGTCCTCGCTGTCGGCGAACCGGTAGGGCGAGGTGCGGAGTCCGAGCTCCTCGGCGGCGAGACGGCGGATGCCCTCCCTGTCCATGGTGAGGCGCGCCGCGCGGGCGGTGGGGATGACGCGCCAGCCCTCGTTTTCAAGCTCCACGAGCGTGGGAGTCGCGATGGCCTCGACTTCGGGCACGATGAGGTGGGGGCGTTCCGTCTCTACGACGCGGCGGAGCGCGGCTCCGTCCAGCATCGAGAAGACGTGGGAGCGGTGCGCGACCTGCATCGCGGGGGCGTTGGGGTAGCGGTCGGCGGCGATGACCTCGACGCCGAGACGCTGCGCCTCGATGGCGACCTCCTTGCCCAGCTCGCCGGAGCCGAGCAGCAGGAGGCGCGTCGCCGTCGGGGAGAGCGGTGTGCCGATGGACGCCATGCGCGAATCAGGACTCGTAGCGGATCTTGTCGAGGCGGTCGAAGTTGTGGAAGGAGTCGATCCAGCGGATGGTGCCGGAGCGGGAGCGCATGACGAGCGACTGCGTGGAGGCGCCGCCCGCGAAGAAGCGGACGCCGCGCAGCATCTCCCCGGTGCTCGCGCCGGTGGCGGAGAAGAAGACGTCCTCTCCACCGACGAGCTCCATCGTGTCGTAGATGTGGTCCACGTCGGTGCCGCGCTCGATGGCGGCCTGACGCTCCTCGTCGTTGCGCGGCCAGGGCTTGCACTGGATCGCGCCGCCGGTGCAACGCACGGCGGCGGCGGCGAGGACACCCTCCGGCGAGCCGCCGATGCCCATCGCAGCCTGGATGGGGGAGTCCGGCAGTGCGGCCTGGATGACGGTGGCGATGTCGCCGTCCGGCACGAGTTTCACGCGCGCTCCGGCGCCGCGTATCTGCTTGAGCAGGTCCTCGTGGCGGGGGCGGTCCAGCACGGCGACGGTGATCTCTCCCATCTTGCGTCCGAGCGCCTTGCCGATATTGGCGAGGTTGGTCTCGACGGGGGCTTCGATGTCTATCACGCCGGCAGCGCCGGGGCCGACGGCGATCTTGTCCATGTAGAAGATGTCTGCGGGGACGTGCATGGTGCCGCGAGCGGAGAGGGCGATGGTGGCGATGGCCCCCGGCATGCCCTTGGAGAGCAGCGTTGTGCCGTCTATGGGGTCGACGGCGATGTCCACCTTGGGGTCGGAGCCGTCGCCGATCTGCTCTCCGATGTAGAGCATGGGGGCTTCGTCCTTCTCGCCTTCGCCGATGACGACGATGCCGTCCATGCTGACGCCGTCCAGGGTGTGGCGCATGGCGTCGACGGCGGCCTGGTCGACCATCTCCTTGTCGCCGAACCCCATATGGCGAGCGGCGGACATGGCGGCGGCCTCGGTGACGCGGACGAGCTCCATGGCCACGTTGCGTTCGATCGGTTGTCTGGTTCGTTGTGTCATCAGGTGATACGTCCTCCGGTTGGATGCGGGCGCGGGGAGATTCTATCAGCGGGACGGCGGGGATGCCGTATACTCGGCGCGGGCGCCCCCGGAAACCGAACCCTTTTGCGGCAGGAGGACGGGAGCATGTGCACAACTATCAAACACACGTTCCACCTGATGAAGATGAGCTGGAACGTGCTGATGCTGGACAAGGAGCTGGTGCTCTTCCCGGTGTTCTCAGCCATCTCGATACTCATCCTGGTCATCGTGTTCGGCGGGCTTGGGCTGCTGGGGGAGGTCACCGGCGGAGACGGCACAACCACCTCTGAGAGTTCGCTCCAAGCAGGGATGGTGGTCTTCGTGGTGCTGGCGTACATCATCACGACGTTCTTCAACGCGTCGCTCGTGTCGGCGGCGCTGGAGCGGCTGCGCGGGGGCGACCCCGACGTGGGCTCAGGTCTGAGCCATGCTCTGAAGCACGCGCACCACCTCGTGCTGTGGGCGCTCATCACTGCCACGGTCACCATCGTCCTGATGGCGCTCCGGGCAGCGTCCCGGCGGATCCCGCTCGCCGGCCTGCTGCTGCGGATGGTCGGCGGGGTGTGGGAATTCCTGACGTTCTTCGTCGTGCCGGTGATCGTCGCGGAGGAGCAGGGGCCCATCAGCGGCATCAAGCGCTCAGCGAGCATCGTCCGCGAGACGTGGGGGCGGCAGATCACGGCGAGCTTCAGCTTCGTCCTGTTCTACATCGTGGCTGCAATCATCGCGATCGTACCCGCGGTGCTCGTGGGGCTGGTCAACGCCGGGGCGGGCATCCTGCTGGGCGTCGTGCTCATGGCAGCAGCGCTGACGGTAGTGCAGACGCTGGAGGGCATCTTCAAGGCAGCGCTGTACGACTACGCGATCGGCTTGCAGCCGCAGGGGTTCGACCTGCCGACGCTGCAGATGGCGTACCGTCCGGCGTAGCGTCGCCCGGTGCGGATAGCGCAGATCACGAGCGTGTACATCCCCGTGCCGCCGCCAACGCACGGCGGCACGGAGATGATGGTCTCCCACCTCACGGAGGAGCTCGTGCGTCGCGGGCACGACGTTCGGCTCCACGCCTCCGGCGACTCCTCGACAGCGGCGTCGCTGCGCGCGGTGACGGAGCGGGCGACGCTCGATCAGCGGGACGTGACTCTGTACATCGAGAAGGAGTTGGAGGCGCGCAACGCGTTCGAGGCGTACCGGAGCGCGGGCGAGGTGGACGTTATCCACGCGCACTGGCCGGTGCTCGCTCAGTACTTCGCGCCGTTCACGGCAACGCCGACACTGTTGACGTACCACTACATCGAGCGTCACCTGCACGAGTACTACCGGCGGGAGATTCCGAGCCTCCGCCCGGTGTGCGTCAGCCGCAGACAGGCCGAGCTGCTGGGCGAGCCGGACCTGCCGGTGGTCTACAACGGGCTGGACGTCGAGCGCGTCCCGTTCGGGGCAGAAGCCGAGGACTACCTCGTGCTCGTGGCGCGCATGACGCCGACGAAGGGCATCGCCGAGGCGATACGCATCGCGCGGGCGGCGGGGGAGCGGCTGGTGCTCATCGGGCCGGTGTCGCGGTACCTGCCGTGGAGCAGGGCGTTCTACGAGGAAGAGGTGCTGCCGCACGTGGACGGCGACCGCGTGACGCACATCGAGGAAGCGCCGAACGCGGAGGTGCTGGACATCGTGTCGCGGGCGAAGGCGTTCCTCTTCCCGTTGCAGTGGGACGAGCCGTTCGGGCTCGCGGCAGCGGAGGCGATGGCGTGCGGGACGCCGGTGGTCACCTACCCTCGCGGCTCGATGCCGGAGCTGGTGGCGGACGGCGTGTCGGGGTGCATCGTGGCGTCGGAGGACGAGGCGGTCGCGGCCATCGCGTGGGCGTCCGTGCTGGACCGTCGGGGGGTGCGGTCGCATGTCGAGGGTCGGTTCACGGTGGAGCGCATGGTGGATGGGTACGAGGCGCTGTATCGAGAGTGCGTGGGGTAGGTAGGAGAAGGGACGAGGTAGGGCACCCACAAGGGGTGCCCCTACACCAGACACCACCCGGAGAACGTGAGAGGGCGATGGATGCCATCGCCCTCTCGGTTGCTCTATGCGTGCGCTGCGCGGGCTCAGTTGCTGGCTGCGAGTTCCTTCTCCATGTCGGCGGAGTAGGCGCCCTGGCGAGCGGCGCTTGTGAGCCTGCAGCGGTGCAGGTACGCCTTCTGGGCGGCGGGGACGTTGGCAGGGTCGCCGAGCCAGGTGTTAAGCGGGAGGGCTTGCAGGCCGCGCCCGAAGGAGTAGCTCAGTTGCCACGGGGCGTTAACCGCCATCCCACGGCTGGCGATCTCGTGCATGTTCAGCGTGGCCTCGTCGTCCGGCTGGCCACCGGAGAGGAAGACGATGCCGGGGACCGCTGCAGGGACGGAGCGCATGAATGCGTCGACCGTCCTGACGGCGACCTCGGTTGCCGGGGCGCGGTTGGACGCCGTGGAGCCGGAGGTGACCATGTTGGGCTTGAGGAGCGTCCCTTCGAGGGCGACGTCGTAGAGCGCGAGCGCAGCGTAGACCTCGCGGAGCGTCCACTCGGTTATCTCCTGGTCCGCCTCGATGGTGTGGTCGCCGTCGATGAGCACCTCGGGCTCGACGATGGGGACGAGGCCGGCCTCCTGGCTGAGCGAGGCGTAGCGTGCGAGGCCATGGGCGTTGGCGTCGATGCACTTCGCGCTGGGGATGCCGCTGCCGATGGTGATGACAGCGCGCCACTTGGCGAAGCGCGCTCCGAGTTCGTAGTACTCGGCGAGGCGCGGGCGGAGGCCGTCCAGGCCCTCGGTGACGAGTTCGCCGGGGGAGCCTGCGAGCGGCATCGCACCGGTGTCGACCTTGATGCCAGGGATGATGCCCCTGCTCTGCAGACCCTCGACGAGCGGAGCGCCCTCTGCGCCGTTCTGACGGATGGTCTCGTCATAGAGGATTACGCCGCTGACGTAATTCTCGCCGCCCTCGGCGGTGAAGAGCATCTCGCGGTAGTCCCGGCGGTTCTGCTCGGTGCTCTCGACATTGATGGAATCGAAGCGCCGCTTGATGGTGCCGGAGCTTTCGTCGGCTGCGAGGATGCCTTTGGCTGGGGCCACGAGCGCCTGTGCGGTCTGCGCCAGTACGTTGATGTCCATTCGTTCTCTCCTTCTCCTGACAGGGTTCGTTGTGTCGCCTGTACGGCTGCCTTGAGACGTGCGCCGCAGCCCTGTGCACAGTGAGCCTATGATACCCTCCGGTACCGGCCTCGGCCATATCAGGAGACCCTTACATCAACCCAACGAACAAGCCTAGCCGTGCCGCATGCGTGCGTCTTACGCCCGCGTCTGGATTCCCGCTTTCGCGGGAATGACGGAGCGCGAACAGCAACACCCAAGGAGCCTTATCGCATGGACAGCCTCGCCGTAGCAGTACCCGTATTCCTCGCCAGCGCAGTGCTGGTGGTGCTCGCGGGCGTCGCGCTCGCGCGGTACGGGGACCAGGTCGCGGAAATCACCGGCTGGGGCACCCTGTGGGTCGGCACGATACTGGTGAGCGTCGCGACGTCGCTGCCGGAGCTGATGACGAACATCACGGCGGTGCTGATCGACGCGCCGGGGCTGGCGCTGGGCAACGTGTTCGGCGCGGACATGATCAACATCTTCACCATCTCGCTGGTGGCGATCGTGTTCGGCGTCAGGAACCTGTTCAACAACCAGCCGCGGGACACGCAAACACTCGTGGTCGTGGCGATCGTGCTGGGCATCATCGCGTTCGTCTTCGGGGTGTTGCGCGACTGGGCGCTCGGGCCGACGAGCGTCGGCGCGGTGGTGATCGCGGTGGGGTACGTGGTGGGGATGAAGATGGTCTACAACGCAGGGCGCGAGGGTCGCGCCGCGGCAGCGGAGGAGGAGAACGGGGATGCGGGCGAGCAGACGACGAGCGCGTCCCGTGTATGGATAGGTTTCTCCGTTGCGGCAGGGGTCGTGCTGATAGCGGCGTATTTCCTGGCCATCAGCGCGGACGGCATCGCGGAGGCGACGGGGCTGGGCCGCAGCTTCATCGGCGTGCTGCTCGTCTCCATCGTCACGACGTTGCCTGAGGCGTCGGTCACGGTCGCGGCGGCGATGCGGCGGTCGTACGGGCTGGTGCTCGGCAACATCTACGGGAGCTGCGCGTTCAACCTGTTCGTCATCCCGATAGCGGGGCTGTTCTTCGTGGGCGGGCCGCTGCTGGCCGAGATGGAGTCGGCGCACTTCGTGGCAGCGGGAGCCGCGGTAGTGCTGATGAGCGGCGGGTTCCTCATCATCCGGAGCTTCCGGACGGCCGTGCTGGCGCCGCTGCGCCACCTGACGTACGCACTGCCGCCCGCGTACATCGTGGCGCTGCTCTTCGTGTTCCAGCTGTCGGGGGACTAGGTGTAGTTCCCAGGGACGTTGTTTACATGCGCGAGGCGGGAGTGATCCCGCCGATGCCGCCGTGCGGACGCCGGTGATTGTAATACGCAAGGAAGGCAGGCAGCGTGTCGAGCCGCTCGCGGTTGGAGGTATACGGTCGCTGGTAGGCCCACTCAGCTTGCAGGATCTTGTTGAACGCCTCAGCCTTGCCATTCGTCTGGGGTCGGAAGGGTCGTGTGCGCTTTAAGCGCACACCATTGACCGACGCGGTAGAGGTGAAGACGCGGCTCATGTAGCAGGCGCCGTTGTCGGTCAGGACGCGCTCGACCGTGATGCCTTGGCGGTCGAAGTGGGCAAGCGCCCGGAGCAGGAACGCGGTCGCGGTTGCACCGCGTTCGTCTGGCAAGGCCTCGGCGTAGGCATAGCGGGAGTGGTCGTCCACGGCTACATGAACGAAGTCGAATCCGAGGCGAGGGCCGCGCTTAGGGCCACTCTGAGTCTCTGCGAACCCAGGCAGGATGCGCTTGCCGCCACCCTGCGGGATACGCCCGAGTTTCTTGATGTCCAAGTGGACCAGCGCGCCGGGACGGGGATGCTCGTAGCGAACGACCTCCCGCGTGGTGCGGTGGAGCCACGCGAGGCGGTGAATCCCGGCGCGGCGCAGGACGGCGTAGACGGTGGAGCGGGCGATGCCCAACCTCCACGCGAGGCGGTGCGGTCCCCAGGCGAGCATACGGCGTGCAGCGCAGATGGTTGCTTCCTGGAACTGAGCGGTCTTGCGAGGGCTGCGTAGGGGGCGGCTGGAGCGATCGTGGAGCGCATCTGGACCACCCTCTCGGAACCGCTGCACCCACTTGGAGACGGTGGCGCGAGAGACGCGGAACAAGCGAGCCACTTCGGCCTGGGGCCAGCCGTCCATCACCTGTTCGACCAGCTCAGCGCGAGTCACGGGGGTCAAGCGTGCGTTACGATGGGTCATGAGAGGCCTCCTGTTACTGCTGGGTTTCGTTCACACAACAGCAACAGCGAGGCCTCTCACTTGTCAACAACCTCTATGGGAACTACACCTAGGGGGCTGCGTCCGCAGTCGTAGTTCTTCCCACCCACCCGCCCGAGACGTTGTGGGGGACGCCCCCACACCCCCGACAGAGGGGCATGTCCCTCTGCACTCCCCTACCCAGTGCCAAGAGATTCCTCGAATCCGCCTGGAATGACGGGACCTGGGAATCAGGCGTCGGTTGTACGTTCGCGGACCAGCTGCTGCTGCTGTTCGTAGCGGACGGCGTAGTAGAGGGAGAGGAGGAGGGCAGCGGCGACGACGAACGAGCCGGGTATCCACATGATGACGCCGCCGATCTCCTGGTCCTCCAGCGCTGTGAAGCCGTAGGCAGGGGCGGTCAGTTCATAGGTGGGGTAGAAAGCGTTCGGCGCGAAGGTGAGGAACGCGCCGAGAACGAACGTGGGGACGATGGTGATGAAGACGAAGGGCACCCGGGCGAGGTAGGAGAGGCTCGAGCGGAGCGGGAACGGGTCGATGACGTTCCACCACCAGAGGTAGGCGCCAAGGGCAAAGGTGAGGTGCTCGAGAAGGTGGATGGCCTCGTTCCTGAGCGCGGCCTCGTAAGCGACGGGGAAGTGCCAGCCGAGGATGACTCCGATAAAGAGCGGCCACGCGATGAGCGGCCGAAAGAGGTTGCGGAGGGCGCTGCGTACGAGCGGGGACTTGAATATGGGAATCGCGATGCGCCGGCGGAGCGGCCGGGGGATGCCTCGCATGAGCGGGATGACGGGCGCGCCGATCTGGATGGCCGGGACGGCGAAGAACATGAGCAGCATGTGCTGTCCCATGTGCGCGAGGAAGAGTTCGCCCGAGAGTGCGTCGAGGGGACTGACGAGGGCGATGAAGAGGGCGATGAGCCCGATGTAGAACGACGCGGTGCGGCGCCTGTCGTGGATGCGGCGGCGTTCGAGGCTGCGCAGGCCCCGGGCGTAGAGAATGGCGGCGAGAGGGATGCCGACAAGGGCGGTGGGGTCAGCGCTCCAAGCGAGCCAGAGAGAGTCGTTCATAGCGTCCCTCCAGCGTCATGGGGAGGGCGGTTGATGCACATGGGGGCTCGGTAGCGCTATCGGGTGAGGTTGAAGAAGAGCGCCATGAGGACGACGCCGAGGCTGACCATGATGATGAAGGGGACGAAGAACAGCCCCGAGAAGCGTACGTCGTCGAACTTCAGGTGCATGAAGTAGCCGACCACGAGCAGGAACTTGGAGGACGAGAGGATCAGGATGATCCAAGTCATGAACGCAGGGTCGAGCGAGAGGTAGAAGACGCCGAACTCGATCAGCGTAATGATGGCGAGGATCGCGCCGATTATGACGTACTGGCGCGCCCCCGGGTGGCTGTGTTCTTCGACGTGTGCGTGCTCGGTGGTCATGCTGCCTGCTCCGTTAGCCGATACCCACTGCGTGCGCGGCGTGGTGGACGTCCTCGAGAGCGCGTCCTTCCGCTCCGTATGCGCCGATGAGATAGACGACACCGAAGATGACGATCCAGACGATGTCGACGAAGTGCCAGTAGAGGCCGGCAATCTCCACCTGCAGGGAGTTGCCCTGGTGGATCTTGCCTTTGTAGGAGGCGAAGAGGATGGACCAGAGCCAGAGGATGCCGACCGCTACGTGCGTGCCGTGGAACCCGGTCATGACGAGGAAGGTGCTGCCGAAGAGGTTGGTCCTTGGAGTGAGGCCGAGATGGGCGAACTCCGTGAACTCGAACATCTGGAAGCCGATGAAGATGGAGCCGAATATCGCAACGGTGGCGGTCCAGAAGCGGAAGCTGCCCATGTTGCCGCGCTGGATGGCCGCGAGGGCGAGCACCATCGCAAGGCTGCTCATGAGCAGGACGAACGTGCTGATGGTGGTGATGGGGATGCTGAGGATCTCTTCCTGCGGGCCCGAGAGGTTGCGGTTGCGGTAGATGAGGTGCGTGCCGATGAGCGTGCCGAAGAACATCACGTCCGAGCCGAGGAAGGCCCACATGAGCAACTTCCGGTTGTCTAGCCCGGTAGAGGTGCGATGGTCGTCTATGCCCGTTACGTACTGCATTCGGTTCGCTGTGCTTCCTTCAGTTGATGCGCCACGCTAGTGGTGGGCGTGGACGCGCTCCGCGCTCTCCTCAGCGACAGGCTCGAACACCCAGCCGTAGATACCGCGGATCCCGACGAATCCGAAGACCGCGATGACGAGCAGTCCAAGCCACGTGTTGGCCTGCCATATGAGCAGGCCTCCGGCAACCATCGTGATGCCTAAAGCGATGACGATGGGCCAGTAGGAGGGGTCCGGCATGTGGGGCTCGCCGTGCGCGGGCAGCGGCGGGGGCTCGACGGCGTTGGCTTCCTCGTCCCAGAGCGGGTGCTGGCTGCGGACGGTGGGGATCACGGCGAAGTTGTAGTGCGGGGGCGGCGACGGGATGGCCCATTCGAGCGTCGCGGCGGCCCAGGGGTTCATGCCTGCGGCCTCGCCCTTCCGGGCGGAGCGGACGATGTTGATGATGAGGAGCAGGATGGAGACGGCGATGACGAACGCGCCGATGCTGACGAAGAGGTTGAGCCCCGCCCAGTTCTGGTCCACGGAGTAGGTGTAGACGCGGCGCGGCATGCCGAGCACGCCCAGGATGTGCATGGGCATGAAGGTCATGTTGAAGCCGATGAACATTACCCAGAAGTGCACCTTGCCGATGCGCTCGCTGAGCATGCGTCCGGTCATCTTGGGGAACCAGTAGTAGATGCCGGCGGTGAGGCCGAAGATGCTGCCGCCGAAGAGGACATAGTGGAAGTGGGCGACGATGAAATAGGTGTCCTGCTGCTGCGTGTCGACGGGGACGGCTGCGTGCATGACGCCGCTGAGACCGCCGAGCATGAACATGCTGATGAAGCCAAGCGCGAATAACAGGGGCGTCTTGAACTGGATGGAGCCTCCCCAGAGGGTGGCGAGCCAGTTGAAGATCTTGACGCCGGTGGGCACGCCGATAGCCATGGTCGCGCCCGCAAATGCGGCTGTCGCCCAGGCGCCGAGGCCGGTGGTGAACATGTGGTGCGCCCAAACGCCGAATCCGAGGAAGGCGATGACCGCTCCGGCGAACACGACAGTGGTGTAGCCGAAGAGGGGTTTTCGCGAGAAGGTGGGCAGGATGTCCGACACGATGCCCATGGCCGGAAGGATGAGGATGTAGACCTCAGGGTGGCCGAAGATCCAGAAGAGGTGCTGCCAGAGCAGCGGGTCCGCGCCAGCGCCCGCAGTGTCGAAGAAGTTCGTACCGAAGAAGCGGTCGAACAGGAGGAGGGTGAGGGCGATGGTGAGCGGCGGGAAGGCGAAGATGATGAGGAAGGAGACGATGAGCGTCATCCAGGGGAAGAGGGGCATGCGCATGAGGGTCATGCCAGGGGCGCGCATGTTGAGGATGGTGATGACGAAGTTGAAGCCCGCCGCCGTGGTGCCGATTCCCATGATCTGGAGGCCGAGCACCCAGTAGTCGGTGCTGCTGGAGAGGGTGTACTCAGAGGTGGTGAGCGGCGCGTAGCCGAACCATCCCACGTCCGGGAAGGCGGCCTTGAAGAAGCTGAAGTTCATGAGGATGGCGCCGAAGATGAAAAGCCAGTAGCTCAGGGCGTTCAGCCTCGGGAACGCAACGTCTCGCGCGCCAATCATGAGCGGGACGAGGAAGTTGAAGAAGGCCGCTCCGGCCGGCATGACGACCATGAAGACCATGGTGGTGCCATGCATGGTGAAGAGGGCGTTGAATGTGCCCGCTTCCACGAACGTGCCGTCCGGCTGCGCGAGCTGGACGCGCATGAGGAGCGCCTCGATACCGCCGATCAGGAAGAAGATGAAGGCCGACACCCCATAGAGGATGCCGATCCGCTTGTGGTCAACGGTGGTAATCCATCCCCAAACCCCTTCGGTGGAGACGGGGCGCCTCAGGATGCCTATGTTCGCTGCCATCGCTATGCCTTCTCTCTCAGTCGCCGACGCCGACAGTCCGGCGTTCCTCTCTCAGATTACCGCAACTTGAGGCTCTTCAGGTAGGCCACCACCTGGTCAACCTGAGCCTCTGTGAGCTGATCTATGAGCGGGTCGCCGACGTAGAAGGTCGGCATGGCGTTGGTGGTCTCGAGCACCGGCTTGATGTCGCGGATGTTGGAGACCCACGCCTTGAGGTTCTCGGGTGTGCTGTCGAGGATGCCCGCGCCCAGGGTAGCGCGGTCGCCGAAGAGGGTGAGGTTGGGGCCGATATCTTCAGTCGAGACGCCTTCGATGGTGTGGCAGCGCGCGCAGAAGTTCCCGAATACGCGCGCGCCCGCAGCCTCGACGCTGCCTGCTTCCGGTTCAACCGGGGCGGCGTTCATGTTCTCGACCCACCGGTCGAAGTCAGCGTGGGAGTCGACATGTACACGGAAGCGCATGAGCGCGTGGGCGGAGCCGCAGAACTCGGCGCACTGGCCGTAGAAGGTGCCGATCTCCGTCGGGGTGAACTTCTCGAGGATGTTCGTTCTGCCTGGCACCATGTCCGTCTTGCCGACGAGCTGGGGCACCCAGAAAGAGTGGATGACGTCCTTCGCTTCGAGAGTGATGGCGACCTGGCGTCCGACAGGGACGCGGAGTTCGTTGGCGGTGACGAGGTCCTCGCCGTTCGGGCCGAGGCCCGGGTAGCGGAACTCGAACCACCACTGGTGTCCGACTGCTTCTATGTGGAGAGCGTCCTCGTCCGGGTCTGCCGTCGTGCCCGCGATCCAGACGATGGTGGGGATGGCAATGGCAATGAGGATGAGGATGGGGATGACCGTCCAGGTGATCTCCAGCGTAGCGTTGCCGTGGATCTGCTGGGCCTTTTGCCCCGGGCGCTCGCGGTACCTCCAGAGGATGTAGGCCATCCCTGCGAGGACGAGGAAGCCCACGATGCTGGCGGCGACGATGACGAAGATGTAGATGGTGTGGACGCGCTGGGCCGCGTCGGAGCGGGGCTCGAACGTGGTGAGGGGGGTGTCGCAGGAAGCCAGGACGGCGACGAGCGCAACGGCGGCAAGAGCGAAGTAGAGGAGCCGCCGGAGGGTCGCTGCCAGGTTCTGCGGATGAGCGGTAGGTGTCGTCACGTTCGTTGCGTATCCCCGCGCCAGTGGGGCGATTGTTACGCATATCACAGACGAGGCTCGGGGGTCAAGGGTACAGAGGTGAACTGACCCTGGTTTCAGGTTGGGTCGAGGCTGGAAGCCGGGCGCCCCGCGTGGTTGACACTGGATGAGCGGGCTGCATATACTCACTAGACGTCAGTTCGGGAGGCTGCGTAGCCGACTATGGGGAAATCATAGTGACAGTGCCGTTGAGCACATAGGACCGATCAGGCGTTTGCAATGCTACCGAAGGGCGGTGGCGCGCCAAAGTGCCACCGCCTTTGCACGTTAACAAGGGAATATCGAGCGAGTACGAGCCAAGGAAGGTTCGCAGCGACTGCGAACCGAGCGTGAGGTCAAGTTATTAAGGGCCCACGGAGGATGCCTTGGCGTCAAGGGCCGATGAAGGGCGTAGCACGACTGCGATAAGCCTCGGGTAGCCGTCAAGCAGGCTTAGCCGGGGATTCCCGAATCGGGGAACCGGTCTCGGTAAATCCGGGACATCCTCAGCTGAACACATAGGCTGAGGGGGGTAAGCAGGGGAACTGAAACATCTCATTACCCTGAGGAAAAGAAAGCAACCGCGATTCCCTGAGTAGTGGTGAGCGAAACGGGAACAGCCTAAACCGTTGTTGTTTAGTGGCCTGGGGGCCTATACATCAACGGGGTTGTACGGCGTGTCAGCACAAACCCCAGATAGTGCACGGAGTGATCAATCCATGGTCTAGCCAAAGGAGCCTGGAAAGGACCGCCATAGCGGGTGATAGCCCCGTAGGCGAAAGGCTATGGACTTCGGATGCGTTCGTGAGTACCACGGGACACGTGGAATCCCGTGGGAAGCCGGGGGGACCACCCTCCAAGGCTAAATACCCTTGACGACCGATAGCGCACAAGTACCGTGAGGGAAAGGTGAAAAGAACCCCAGAAGGGGAGTGAAATAGACCTGAAACCGTGGGCCTACAAGCGGTCGGAGTCCGTCTTCGGACGGATGACGGCGTGCCTATTGAAGAATGAGCCGGCGAGTTACTCCTGTGTGGCGAGGTTAAGGGATGTAGACGTCCCGGAGCCGCAGCGAAAGCGAGTCTGAATAGGGCGAAGCAGTCGCACGGGGTAGACCCGAAACCGGGTGAGCTACCCATGGCCAGGGTGAAGCCTCGATAGTCTCGAGGTGGAGGCCCGAACCCGTATACGTTGCAAAGTGTTGGGATGAGCTGTGGGTAGAGGTGAAATGCCAACCGAACCCGGAGATAGCTGGTTCTCCCCGAAATGCATTGAGGTGCAGCCTTCAGGAAGAGGGACGGAGGTAGGGCTCTGAATGGGCTAGGGGGTGTGAGCCTACCAAACCCAATCAAACTTCGAATGCCGTTCCATCCATGCCTGAGGAGTGAGACCGTGGGGGATAAGCTCCATGGTCGAGAGGGAAACAGCCCAGACCACCGACTAAGGCCCCTAAATACAGGCTCAGTGTCAAAGGAAGTATGATCGCTTAGACAACCAGGAGGTTGGCTTAGAAGCAGCCACCCTTTAAAGAGTGCGTAATAGCTCACTGGTCAAGGGATCGTGCGCCGACAATTTATCGGGGCTTAAGCCTGTTGCCGAAGTCGTGGCTTCTGTCGCAAGACGGAGGGGTAGGGGAGCGTTCTCTGTGCGCTGAAGTTTGCCTGTGAGGGCAGGTGGAGCGCAGAGAAGTGCGAATGCCGGCATGAGTAGCGTAAAGATGCGTGAGAACCGCATCCGCCGAAAGTCCAAGGTTTCCTACGCAACGTCGTTCGTCGTAGGGTTAGCCGGACCTAAGCCGAGGCCGCAAGGCGTAGGCGATGGACAGCTGGTCAATATTCCAGCGCCACCTATGGATCGTTTTAAGGCTAAGGAGGGACACGGGAAGCTAGGCAGAGCGTGCCTATTGGACATGGTGCGTCTGAGCCTGTAGGTGAGCCTGCGGTAGGAAAATCCGCCGTGGGGTTTGAGCTGAGGGGTGAAGCAACTTCAGGGCCTGGCCCTGGGGAAGTCTGTTGAGGCTACACCGGCAAGAAAAGCTTCGTAGCTAGAGTCATAGGTGTCCGTACCGCAAACCGACACTGGTGGACTGGTATAAGCGTACCGAGGCGGACGAGAGAACCATCCTTAAGGAACTCGGCAATCTGACTCCGTAACTTTGGGAGAAGGAGTGCCCTGGAGGGTGAAATCCCTAGCGGATGGAGCACCTTCGGGGTCGCAGCAAAGAGGCCCTGGTGACTGTTTAACAAAAACACAGGTCCCTGCTCAAGTCGCAAGACGACGTATAGGGGCTGACGCCTGCCCAGTGCCGGAAGGTCAAGAGGCGCGGTGAGAGCTGCAAATCGAAGCCCCGGTGAACGGCGGCCGTAACTATAACGGTCCTAAGGTACCGAAATCCCTTGTCAGGTAAGTTCTGACCCGCAGGAAAGGCGTAACAACTGGGGCGCTGTCTCAAGGATGGTCTCGGTGAAATTGAAGTACGAGTGAAGATGCTCGTTACCCGCAGCAGGACAAAAAGACCCCGTGGAGCTTTACTGCAACCTGACATTGATCCGAGGATACGGTTGTGTAGGATAGGTGGGAGGCTATGAAGCCAGGACGCCAGTTCGGGTGGAGCCATCGTTGAAATACCACTCTTCCCTGTTTTTGGATCTAACCCCTGAACAAGCAGGGGGACCGTGTCTGGCAGGCAGTTTGACTGGGGCGGTCGCCTCCTAAAAGGTAACGGAGGCGTGCAAAGGTCCCCTCAGGGTGGATGGAAATCACCCGCAGAGCGCATTGGTAGAAGGGGGCTTGACTGCGAGGCCAACAAGCCAAGCAGGGACGAAAGTCGGCCAAAGTGATCCTACGGTCCCGTGTGGAAGGGCCGTGGCTTATCGGACAAAAGCTACCCCGGGGATAACAGGCTTATCTTGCCCAAGAGTTCATATCGACGGCAAGGTTTGGCACCTCGATGTCGGCTCGTCGCATCCTGGGGCTGAAGAAGGTCCCAAGGGTCCGGCTGTTCGCCGGTTAAAGCGGCACGTGAGCTGGGTTCAGACCGTCGTGAGACAGGTCGGTCTCTATCCGCTGTGGGCGCAGGAAGTTTGAGAGGAGCTTTCCCTAGTACGAGAGGACCGGGAAGGACGTACCTCTGGTGTTCCGGTTGTCCCGCCAGGGGCACTGCCGGGTAGCTATGTACGGAACGGATAAGCGCTGAAAGCATCTAAGTGCGAAGCCGGCCTCAAGATGAGACTTCCCACCCCGAGAGGGGGTAAGGCCGCAGAGAGACTATCTGCTCGATAGGCCGCAAGTGTAAGCGCAGCAATGCGTTCAGCTGAGCGGTACTAATCGGCCGAGGACTTGACCACATATACGCTCCTGCTCCTCTGCTCGTTCGATTTCCCTTGTTAGCGCGCAAAGGCTGCGCCTTTCTCCTTGTGTTCCGGTATCTTCGGTGCGGGGTGGAGCAGTGGCAGCTCGTCGGGCTCATAACCCGAAGGTCCCAGGTTCGAGTCCTGGCCCCGCTACCAACCTTCCGTCACTCCCAGCGCGCCCCTGCAGTGGGGCGCTTTCCGTTTAATCCCGCAAGGCCGGCGGAGAGTCTCCCCTGAGGGTGGTGTGCTACGCTTTCAATAGACCGGTTCGGTTAGAGGGAGCTGGACCATGGAGTACGCAGGCCGCCTGCCCCGCTTCGGGGCATTCGTCATCGATGCCGTCATCGTCTCGGGGATCATCGTGGTCCTGGGTGCGGTCGGCGTCATCAACCTGGGCGAGCCCAGTTCAACAGACCAGCTCCTGGAAGCCGTCATCACCTTTGGCTACTACATCGTGCTCACCGCAGCATTCGGGGCCACGCTGGGGAAGATGGCGCTCGGTATGAAGGTGGTTGACGAGGGTGGCCAGAAGGCAGGGGTCTTCAAAGTGCTCATCAGGGAGACCATCGGAAGGGTAGTCTCAGGCATCATCCTGTTCCTGGGCTTCATCTGGATACTGTTCGACGGCAAGCGACAGGGTTGGCACGACAAGATCAGCGGAACGTTCGTTGTGAAGGCGCGATAGGGAATCGTCACCACCTCGGAGTCCGGAACCAAGCAATCCTGGCAGGGCTGGGAGAAGGAGTTGCACCATGGAATACGGAAGCCGTCTCCATCGTTTCGCCGCATTCGTGATTGACTTCGTGATTCTGATTGTCATCTGGGGCATCCTCTCCGGTATCGGCATCATCTCCATCAACGTCTCTGGCGATACGGAGGAAGCCAACACCGCAAGCAGCGTCATCCAGGCCCTCGTCGCCTTCGGCTACTTCTTCTTATTCACCGCCTTCCTCGGTGCAACACTGGGCAAGATGGCGATGGGCCTGAAGGTGGTGGACGCGGACGGTAACAGGGCGGGACTCGGCTCAGTGGCGATCCGCGAGCTCATTGGGAGGGCGCTCGGCGCCATCATCACCGTCATCCTTGGCGTGGGCATCGGAAGTGCGGTCGGCGCCATCGTTGGCATCCTCATCGTCCTCATGATCCTGTTCGACGAACGGCGGCAGGGCCTGCACGACAAGGTGGCGAAGACGTTCGTGGTGAAGGCGAGGTAGCGTCGCGGAACGGCGCACACAGCGCCCCACTACTGCACATGTGCGAACGGCAGCACGCCCGGAGGGTGCTGCCGTTCGGCGTTAAGTCGTTGAACCGATGCCCACTATGTCCATGTGGAACCATCGCCGCGGGCCCACCGCGCTCCTGCACCTGCCCGGCGGGGTAGAATCCGCGCAACCGTAGCACGCACTGGAGGCTCACCATGCCGGAATTCCTCGATGTCGTCCGGAGTCAGCGGGGCACCGCCTACTACAAGCCCGACCCGATACCGGACGACGTGCTGGACCAGGTACTCGAGGCGGCGACTCGCGCTCCGAGCGGCAGCAATCGCCAGCCGTGGCGGTTCATCGTGCTGCGCGACCGCGAGGTGAAGCGTCAGATGGGCGAGCTGTACCTCGAGGCGCAACGGCGCATGACGGGCGGGACGTCGGCCAGCGCGCCGGGAGAGGAGCCCGCACACTTCAGCGGCGCGATGGAGGACGTCCCGGTGCTCGTGATGGTGTGCGTGGAGCGGTGGGAGCTCCGGGGCAGCGAGACGTACCGCGGAGCGTCGATCTACCCCGCGGTGCAGAACCTGATGCTGGCAGCGGCATCATTCGGTCTCGGCACACGCCTCACGACGGTCTGGCAGCACTGCTACGAGGACGTGGCTGCACTGCTGGGCGTGCCGGACGACTGGATGATGATGGCGATGACCCCGATAGGCTACCCCGCCCCGCCGGACCACCTGGGCGGCAGTCGCCGCAAGCCGGTCTCCGAGGTAACGTTCTACGACAAGTGGGGCGACGCGGGGGCGTAAGGGACGGCGGTTACTCCGCCATCGCTGCGGCGACGGTTTCGACCTCTTCCAGCAGCGCGCTGAGCATGTCGGCTTCCTCGACGATGCGCGCCTTCTGGCCCTTGCGGAAGATGATGGCGCGCCCGTTGCCGGCGGCGATGCCGACGTCGGCGTCCTTCGCCTCGCCGGGGCCGTTCACCTCGCAGCCCATCACGGCGACCTTCACAGACGTGTCCATGCCCTTCAGCATCTCATCCACAGTGTTGGCGAGCTTGCGGATGTCCACGTCTGCGCGCCCGCAGGATGGGCAGGCGACCATCTGGACGCCCTTCTTGCGGAGGTCCAGCGCCTTGAGGATCTCGTAGCCGACCTCGACCTCCTCGCGGGACTCGTCGCTGAGCGAGACGCGGATGGTGTCGCCGATGCCGTCGTAGAGGAGCGTGCCGAGGCCGATTGCGCTGCGGATGGAGCCGGAGCGCGCGGTGCCGGCCTCGGTGATGCCAAGGTGGAAGGGGTACGGCACCATCTTCGCGAGCTTGCGGTACGCCTCGACAGTCGTGTCGATGTCGTAGGCCTTGAGCGAGATCTTGATGAGGTCGAAGTCGAGGTCTTCGAGCACCTGTATCTCCCACAGGCCGGTCGCGACCATGTGATCGACGACTGAGACCTCCTCGCCCTCGCCGGAGGCCGATGAGCCCTTCACGAGGCGGTTGACGCCGTCGGCGTGGCGATGCTGGCCTCGCGTGACGCCAATCGCGCCGACCGGCGGCAGGCTGCCGAAGTTGACGCCGATGCGGATGGGGATCTGTCGCGCCTTCGCCTCGCGCACCACGGTGCGCACCTTCTCGGCGTCGCGGATGTTGCCAGGGTTCAGCCGCAGGCAGTCAACGCCCTGGTTGAGGGCCTCGAGCGCGAGCTGGTAGTGGAAGTGGATGTCAGCAACGATGGGGATGGAGACCTGGCGCTTGATGGCGCCGAGGGCCTGCGCGGCCTCCATGTCCGGCACGGCGCAGCGGATGATCTCGCAGCCGACCTCCTCGAGGCCGTGTATCTGCGCGACCGTCGCTTCGACGTCGCGGGTGTCGGTCTTGGTCATGGACTGGACGCTGATCGGAGCGTCTCCTCCGACCTTGACGTCCCCCACCCACACAGGCTTGGTTACGCGGCGTGCCATGTCCGGCTCCCCTCGGGTTGCTGGCAACCATGATACACCCCACGAGTGGCGCAGGGCGTGACGGCCACCTTGGGCATCAGGCGCCTGTGAACAGGCGTTGGATGTCGTTCACGGAGATCATGACTATCGCGCCGATGAGGAGGGCGAAGCCGGCGGCGTGCACGAAGCGCTCCTTCTCCGGTGCAAGGCGGCGTCCGCCGCGCGCGATCTCCACGAGCACGAAGGCGATGCGCCCGCCGTCCAGCGCGGGGAACGGGATGAGGTTGATGATGGCGAGGTTGATGGAGAGGAGCGCCGTCCAGAGGATGAGCGGACTGACGCCGGACTCGGCCACGTCGCCCGTCATCTGCGCGATGCCGATGGGCCCGGCGACCTGGATGGAGGACGCGCCCGCTATCCAGCGCGAGATCTCGTTGCGGAAGAGCAGGAGTATCTCGCCGATCTGCACGAAACTCGCTCGGAACGCGGCGAGAGGACCCATCGAGCGCGTCCCTTCGGGATAGGCCTCGACGGCCAGCCCGTCGAGCGCACCCTCATCCGGCGGCAGTTTCAGCGTCACGATGGCGCCGCCGCGCAGCACCTTCATCTCCACCGGGCCAGCGGGGGACTCCTGCACGACGGCGGCGAGAGCGGCCTGCGGGCTGTCCTCGTTCAGCACGCGCAGGCCGCCGATCGACAGGAGGAGATCGCCGGGGAGCAGGCCGCTCTGCGCAGCCGTCGAACCGAAGGCAACCGACGCGACGGTGAGCCGGGCGTCGGTGAGGAAGATGCCGACGGCGCCCTGCCCTTCCGGTGGATCAACGCGCACCTCCGGGATGTAGAGGCCAACGAGCCTCCCGCGCCGCTCGACCGTCCATGCCGTTTCCGCGCCCAGTCGGAGGTTGATGGCCATGAGAAGGTCTGACGAGTTGTCGATGCTCCTGTCGTCGGCCTCGCGGATGAGGTCTCCCTCCTCCACGCCCGCCCGCTCGGCGGGCGACCCCGGCGCGACGCTGAGCACGGTCACGTCCGTCACCGGCACGGGTTGCGGGGTCATGAATACGACGGTGAGCAGGAGCACGGGGAGCACGGCATTCATCGCAGAGCCAGCGCCGAGGATGAACAACCGCTGCCAAGCCGCCTTCCCCGCGAAGCTCGCGGGGGCGGAAGGGTCCTCTTCGCCGAGCATCCGCACGAACCCGCCGAAGGGGAGGAAGTTGAGCGAGTAGGTGGTGCCGCCTCGCGTGAACCCGAACGCGCGCGGCGGCATGCCGACTCCAAACTCCAGCACCTGCACCCGGGCGAGTTGCGCGGCGAAATAGTGTCCCAACTCATGCACGATGATGAGCGAACCGAGGATGATGAGGAAAAGGAGGACGGTCATGGCGCAGACCGGAGCAAGCGTTAGTCGACGCCCGCCGCTGTCGCTGCCTCGCGGCGCGCCCAGGCGTCGGCCTCGAGCACGGCCTCGGGGGTCGAGGCATCGAACGCCTCGTGCCTGTCGAGCACACTCTGCACGATGCGATGGATGTCGCCGAACCCTATGCGGCCGTCAAGGAAGTAGTGCACGGCCTCCTCGTCGGCGGCGCTGAGCACGGCCGGGTAGGTCTGCTCCCTGCGTCCCGCCGCGACCGCCGTGGCGAAGCAGGGATAGCGCGCAGGGTCCAGCGGCTCGAAGGTGAGCGACGGCCACGCGAGGGGGTCGTAGCGCGGCAGGTTGCCGTTGTCGAGGCGCGCAGGGTAGGCAAGCGCGGCCTGGATGGGGAGCCGCATGTCCGGCGGGCCCATCTGCGCCTTCACGGAGCCGTCCGCGCACTCGATCATCGAGTGGATGACGCTCTGGGGGTGGACGACCACGTCTATGCGGTCGAACGGGATGTCAAAGAGCCAGCGGCTCTCGATGACCTCGAATCCCTTGTTCATCAGCGTGGAGGAGTCGATGGTGATCTTGCGTCCCATCACCCAGGTGGGGTGTGCGAGCGCCTCGGTTGGGGTGACGCCGGCTATTTCGTCCAGCGGGCGGGTTCGGAAGGGGCCGCCAGATGCCGTGATGATGAGCCTGCGCACGGGCTCGTCCTCGCCGCGCATGCACTGCCAGATGGCGGAAGGCTCGCTGTCAACGGGCAGCAGCGGCGCGCCGTGTTTGGCAGCGGCGCAGGTGACAAGCTCGCCCGCCATGACGACGACTTCCTTGTTGGAGAGCGCGACGGCCTTCCCCGCGCGGAGCGCATTCAGCGTGGGGACGAGTCCCGCACGACCCGTGGTCGCAACCATCACGAGGTCAACGTCGGGATCGGTGACCATCTCCTCGGGCGGCACGAGCGACGCGCCATCGCCACCGACGTTGTCGCGTCCTTCCTCGCACCAGACCATGCGCGGCTTGAACTCGGCGACCTGTTCGGCGAGCAGACCGAGGTTGCGTCCCGCCGACAGCCCCGCGACGCGGAAGTCGTCCGGCAGCGCGCGCACGACATCAAGCGTCTGCGTGCCGATGGAGCCGGTTGAGCCGAGTACGACGATGTTCTTCATGAAGTGTGTGGCGCTCGCCCTAGTAGATGCCGCCCGCGCGTTGCTGCTCACGGACGTAGAGGATGATCTGCTCCAACTCCTCGTCCGTGACGCCCACTATAGGCGGCATGTCTCCAAAGAACCAGTGATGCGATGGGACGCCGTTGCGTACGGCACGCCGGATCGAGTGGTCGTCGTGGTGCCACGGCACATAGTACCCGTGGACAAGCGGCGGGCCGCTCTCGGTGCCCAGCGCGCCAGCTCCGTGGCAGGTCGCGCAGTTGGCATCGAACGCCTCCTGTCCCGACGGAGTTTCCCCGCCGCATGCCAGGGCTCCCACCAAGAGAAGGAGCGCCAGTACACTCAGGACCGCGTGTCGCCCGTTCATGCGCTTCACCAGACCTGAGACGCGAGATAGACGATGGGGAAGATCGGGATGAGGCTGTCCAGGCGGTCGAACAGGCCACCATGGCCAGGGATGAGGCGCCCGGAGTCCTTGGCGTCTGCCAAGCGTTTGACCTTCGATTCCAGCAGGTCGCCTGCCTGCGCAACGATGCCGATGCCCAGCCCAAGGGCTACGGCGGGGAGAATAAGGCTCTCGATGCCGTCGAGCAGGGCAACTAGCGCAACAGTCGCGGCGGCAGCGCCGATGAGTCCTCCTATCGCGCCCTCCCACGTCTTGCCGGGCGAGATGGACGGGGCAAGTTTGCGACGTCCCACGGCTCTACCAACGGCGTAGGCGCTCGTGTCTGTTGCGAACGTCACGAGGAATGCCAGTACGGTCCACTGCAGGCCGGCATCGTTGTCGAGGCGCATGAGGATGAGCGCGGCGAACGGCAGGACGACGTAGGCGACACCCGCAAGGGCGGCCACACCATCCAGCAGCATGGAACCACCATCGCGCAATGTCCGGGCGCGGCGGAGCAGGTCCAGCATCTCTCGGAGCGCGATGAGAGCCGCGACGACGGCGACTGCAGCGAATACGAGTCCCCCGACCCAGAGCACGAGGAAGAGGAGCGGGAGACCTACGGCCGCACTGGCGACGCGGAGGCGCAAGTCGCTCCGCGGGCGGGCGCTCATCAGACCTCTTCGGGCAGGGCGCCGAACCGCCGGCGGCGGCGCTTGTACTCGTTGAGCGCGCGCTCCACTTCCACGTCGTCGAAGTCCGGCCAGTAGACGGGGGTCTGGTAGTACTCGCTGTAGGCGGCCTGCCAGATGAGGAAGTTGCTCAAGCGCTGTTCTCCGGCGGTGCGGATGATGAGGTCGGGATCGGGCACGTCGGGCAGGTAGAGGTTCTCGCGGATGAGGTCTTCGGTGACCTCGTGCGGCTCGACGCCCGCTGCCACGATGCGGCGCACGGCGCGGACCATCTCTGTGCGTCCGCCATAGTCGAAGGCGACACAGAGGTTCATGCCGGTGTTGCTCGCTGTGCGCTTCACCGCCTCCTGTGTGGCGTCGGCGAGACTGGCGGGTATCTGGTCGAGTTCTCCGAGGTGGCGGATGCGGACGTTGCGCTTGTCCAACTCGTCGACGCACTCGCCGATGACGGACTGCATGAGTTCCAGCAGCCCGGTGACCTCGGCGGTGGGCCGGTTCCAGTTCTCAGTGGAGAAGGCGTAGAGCGTTACGAAGCCAACACCGACGGAGTCGAGGGTCAGGAGCACACGCTGCAGGTTGTCAGCGCCCGCCCGGTGACCGGCGAGGCGAGGCAGCCCCCGCTCGTTCGCCCACCGGCCGTTGCCGTCCATGATGATGGCGATATGCCTGGGGGCGCCAGGGTCTGCGTGAAGCGATGCGCTCCTCTCAGGTACGGCGCGCGTCATGAGCGGCCTAGACCTCCATCAACTCGGCTTCCTTCTTGTTGCTGACCTCGTCCGCCCTAACGATGTGCTCGTCCGTGACCTTCTGGAGGTGGTCCTGGTCGCGGTGGAGGTCGTCCTGGGATATCTCCTTGTTCTTCTCGAGGCCCCGCAGGTGTTCGAGGGCGTCGCGGCGGACGTTCCGGATAGCGACGTGCGTGTCCTCCCGGAACTTGTGCAAGCGCTTGACCATCTCCTGGCGGCGCTCCTGCGTCATCATGGGGATGGGAAGGCGGATCACCGTGCCATCGTTGCTGGGCGTCATTCCGAGATCGGCGCGCATCAGCTCTTTCTCGATGGCGCTGAGCGTCGAACGGTCGAACGGCTGCACGACGAGGAGGCGCGGGTCGGGTGCGTTGATGGTCGCGACCTGGTTGAGCGGCATCGCCGTGCCGTACAGCTCGACCCGGACGGAGTCGAGCATGGCCGCGTTGGCGCGTCCGGTGCGGATGGTGTCGGCCTCGTGGCGGAGGACTTCGACAGACTTGTCCATCCGCTCAGCGGCGTCCTCCAGGATGAGTTGCACCTCTTCGTTGTCGTCAGCCATGTGTGAGCCTCTCCAAATCGTCCTGCCGGTCAGACGGTAACCGGCTGCGCGCTTACCAGCGTGCCGACGTGCTCGCCAGCAAGGATGCGCTGGATGGAGCCCTGATTGAACACGTCGAACACGCGTATGGGCAAGTCGTTCTCCATACAGAGCGAGAGCGCCGTGTAGTCCATAACCTCCAACTGGCGGTTCAGGATCTCTATGTAGCTCACATGCTCGAACTTTTGCGCGTTCGGCTCGACGCTGGGGTCGGCGTCGTAGACGCCGTCCACGTTGTTCTTCGCCATGAGGAGCAGGTCAGCGCTCATCTCGACGGAGCGCAGGGCTGCTGTGGTGTCGGTGGTCATGTAGGGGCTGCCGGTGCCCGCCGCGAAGATGACCACTCTTCCTTTCTCCAAGTGCCGGAGCGCGCGGCGGTAGATGTAGGGCTCCGCGACGGTGCGTATCTCCAGCGCTGACTGGGTGCGGGTCGTCACTCCGGCGCGCTCCAGCGCATCCTGCATGGCAAGCGCGTTTATGAGCGTCGCGAGCATACCCGCGTAGTCCGCCGTCGCCCGGTCCATGCCCTGGCGCTCCGCCGACGCGCCGCGCCAGATGTTCCCGCCTCCTATGACGAGCGAGAGTTCGACACCGAGCTCGATGGCCTGTTTCACCTCGCCCGCGAGGTAGGCCAGTACCGACCAATCGATACCATCGGACGAGCGTCCACGCAGCGACTCGCCGCTGAGCTTGAGCACCACCCGCTGGTATCTGGAAAGTCCGGCCATGGGCACGGCTCCTGTGCTACTGCCCGAGCCCGAAACGAGCGAACCGCCCGACCCTGATGTTCTCCCCCACTTTGGCCCGCACGTCCATGATCAGATCGCCGATCGTCTTGCCCGGGTCCTTGATGAAGGACTGCTTGAGGAGACAGACCTCCTCCGGCCTGCCCTCTTCGTCTCCAGGGAGGTCTTCCTCGTCCAGGTAGAGGGGGGCCATCGCGGCGACCTGCATGGCGATGTTGTGGGCCAGTTCGCGGAACTCCGGCGTCCTGCCCACGAAGTCGGTCTCGCAGTTGAGCTCGACCATCGCGCCGATGCGGCTTCCCGCGTGGATGTAGGAGTCGATAACGCCCTCGGCAGTGGCACGGTCGGACTTTGAGGCCGCCTTGGCCAGACCCTTCTCACGCAGGGCCTGCTCCGCCTGGTCCACGTCGCCGTCGGCTGCTTCGAGCGCACGCTTGGAGTCCATGATGCCCGCCCCGGTGCGCTCGCGGAGCGTGCGAATCATCTCGGTGGAAACCTGCACTGGTTACCTCGCTTCTCTATGGAGTGGCTTACTCTGCCTCTTCAGACTGTTCGGCCTGAGCCACGTCCGCCGGCGGAATCTCATCCTCGGCAACGGTCAGGTCGTCTTCGGAGACGGCCTCCTCGTCAGCCTCAAGGACCTCTTCCGGCTCGATCGGCTCGTCCTCGACCTGGCTGAATCCGCCGCGCGACGCGAGCCACTCGTTGTGGCCGGCCTGCGCGGAGCGCGCGATGTGGCCGGAGACGAGGCGGATGGAGCGTATGGCGTCGTCGTTGCCAGGGATGGGCCAGTCGATGCCGGTGGGGTCGCAGTCGGTGTCGACGAGGGCGATGATGGGGATGCCTGCGCGCCGGGCCTCGGCGACGGCGATGTTCTCACGGCCCACGTCCACGATGAAGAGCGCGCCGGGGAGGTTCGTCATGTCCTTGATGCCACCGAGGTAGCGGTTGAGCTTCTCGATGGAGGCGTCGAGCTTCAGGGCTTCCTTCTTGAGGAGGCGGTTGAACTCGCCGCGGGCCTTGCGTTCTTCCAGGTTCACCAGGTGGTCGATACGGGTCTGAATGGTGGCGAAGTTGGTGATGGTGCCGCCGAGCCAGCGCTGGTTGATGTAGTACTGCCCGGCGCGCATGGCCTCTTCCTTGACGGACTCCTGCGCCTGCTTCTTCGTTCCCACCATGAGGATGCGCTTGCCTGTTGCAGCGATCTCCGCTGCGAACGCGCACGCCTGTTCCAGCAGTTCCATGGTCTGCTGAAGATCAACGATGTGGATCCCGTTGCGCTGGGCAAAAATAAAGCGCCGCATCCGGGGGTTCCACCTGTGCGTCTGATGACCGAAGTGGACGCCTGCCTCAAGCAGCGCTCGCATGCTGAGTGACTCGTCCCCCTGAGGCGCAACCTCACGGAGCGCGTCTGCCTGTATCTGTACCATGGGACCTGCCTTTCTGTCGGTCTAAGAGATCTCCGCGGGGCTCGACGTTCCCCACGGCTACGCCGGAGCGTTCTGCGCCGGAGCGTTGAGCGATTGTAGCACAGGGGCATGCGCAGTCGCTCGTGGCGCACGCGGGCGGGGACGCCTACCCGAGCGTGCTATATTTCCTCGGCCTGGGCGTATCTCCAGGCTGGAGCGAGCGATGGCATTGGACTACGAAAGCCTCATCAGGGCGATACCGGACTTCCCGCAGCCCGGCGTCCTCTTCCGCGACATCACGCCGCTGCTGGGCGACGGCGAGGCACTCCGGGCGGTGGTGCAGGACCTCGCAGCGCCGTTCCGGGAGCAGCGTATCCACCGCGTCGCGGCGATCGAGGCGCGGGGGTTCGTCATCGGCGCGCCGCTGGCGGTCGAACTGGGCGCGGGGTTCGTTCCCATGCGGAAGGCGGGCAAACTGCCCCACGAGAAGTTCTCCGCACAGTACGAGCTGGAGTACGGCGACGCAGCCATAGAGCTGCACCAGGACGGCATGTTGCCGGGCGACAACGTGCTACTGGTGGACGACGTGCTCGCGACCGGGGGCACGCTGGCAGCGGCAGTGGAGCTCGCGCAGCAGGCCGGAGCGAACGTCGTGGGAATCGTGACCCTCATCGAGCTCACTGCGCTGGACGGCCGGGCGCGGTTGCCGGGGCACGACGTCGTGGCATTGATCAGCTACTAGAGTCCGCCGTTTGACACGCAGAGAAGCACGCACGGACAATCCGCACAGCATCATCAGGGGAGCACAACTCATGCAGGACGTGGTCATCGTAAGCGGCGCGCGGACGCCCGTGGGGCGGTTCGGAGGCGCATTCAAGGACCTGCTGGCCTCGGACCTCGGCGCCGTCGCCATTAAGGCTGCCGTCGAGCGCGCAGGCATCAGCCCGGAGGACGTCGACGAAGTCATCATGGGCAACGTGCTCCAGGCTGACGAGACGGGCTACACGGCCCGCCGCGCGATGCTGAAGGCAGGGCTGCCGGACCACATCCCGGCTATGACCGTGAACCGGGCATGCTCGTCCGGGCTCGAAGCCATCAACCTCGCCGTGCAGGCCATCGCCACAGGCGAGTCCGAGGTTGTGGTGGCGGGCGGCGCTGACAGCATGAGCCGCGTGCCCTACCTCATGCGGGGCGTTCGGTTCGAGGGGCCGCGGATGGGCGACTACAGCGTCACTGACGGCCTCACGTTGGGCCTCACCTGCCCCATCTATGACTACCACATGGGCGTTACCGCAGAGAACGTTGCGACGCGCTTCGAAGTGAGCCGGGAGGCGCAGGACGAGATGGCCGTGGACAGCCACCAACGCGCCGTCCACGCGCAGGCGGAAGGCTACTTCGACGCGCAGATCGCGGCAGTGAGCGTCCCGCAGAGGCGGGGAGACCCCGTGGCCGTCACGCAGGATGAGCACCCCCGTGCTGACACGACGCTCGAAGGACTGGCCAAGCTGCGCCCCGTGTTCAAGGAGGGCGGCACGGTCACGGCGGGCAATTCCGCCGGCATCAACGACGGAGCCGCGGCGGTGGTTGTGATGTCGCGGGAGCGTGCAGAAGCGGAAGGGCTCACGCCGCGCCTGCGTTGGGTGGGCCGCGGCGTGTCAGGCGTCGACCCGTCGGTGATGGGCATCGGGCCCGTGCCGTCCACGCGCAAGGTGCTGGAGAAAACCGGCATGTCGATAGCCGACCTGGACCTCGTCGAACTGAACGAGGCGTTCGCCGCGCAGGCGCTCTACGTCATACGAGAGCTGGAGATGGATTGGGAGCGGACGAACGTCAACGGGAGCGGCATCTCGCTCGGGCACCCAGTGGGAGCGACCGGTGCGATCATGACGGTGAAGCTCATGGAGGAGCTGGCGCGTACGGACGGGCAGTTCGGCCTCGTGACGATGTGCGTCGGCGGGGGGCAGGGCGTTTCGACGATATTCGAGCGGCTCAACTAGCGCCCAGTGGCGCAGGGGCCGCTCCGAAGAGCCCCGCTTTGCGGGGCTAATGGCATGTGCCCCTTGACGGGACTCCGCGCGCGTGCTAGTGTTAGCGGGAATGTTCACCGCGCCTGAGCATCTGAAGCCCCGAATCCCTTAAATCGCCTTAGCCGAGGTCTAGCGTTGCATATCCGCTGGGCCTCTTTCCGTGTCTGTGCGAATCCGCAGGCCATGCGCTGCGAGGAGGATCGAGCCAGCAATGACGTCGTTAATGCCCCGTGCCAACCGCGCCCCGATGCATCCCGTCAAGTCCTACGCACGTACGCACCAGGTGTTGGAGCCTTCCAGCCTCGTGAACATCCAGACCGAGTCCTTCGATGCGCTCAAGACGACCGGCATCCGTGAGGTTCTGGACGAGATCAACCCCGTGCAGGACGTCACCGGCAACCGGTTCGAGTTGCGCTTCGGCGCGCACTCGTTCCGCGAGCCCCGGTACTCGGAAGAGGAGTGCCGCGCCCGGGAAGTCACCTTCGAAGCTCCGCTCTACGTCACCGTTGAGCTCGAGGTGAAGGAGACCGGCGAGGTCAAGGAGCAGACGCTCTTCTTCGGGGACATCCCGATGATGACCTCCACCGGTACGTTCGTCATCAACGGCGCTGAGCGCGTCGTGGTGAGCCAGCTCGTGCGATCGCCGGGCGCCTACTTCACCCGCGTGCAGGACCCCAGCACCGGACGCAACGTCTCCTTCTCCAAGCTCATCCCCTACCGCGGCGCGTGGCTCGAATTCGAGACCAGCCCGCGCGACGTCATCTCGGTGAAGATCGACCGGAAGCGCAAGCTGCCCGTGACCACGTTCCTCCGCGCCATCGGTTTCGCGGAAGACTCGGAACTGCTCGAAATGTTCTCCGACGTGGATGACGACCCTGAGCACCCCTACATCCGCACGACGCTCGAGCGCGACACCGGCGTGCAGAACGAGGCGCAGGCGCTGATGGAGGTCTACCGCAGGCTCCGCCCCGGTGAGCCCCCCAGCGCAGAGAGCGCACGCACGTTGCTGGACAACCTCTTCTTCAACCCGCGCCGCTACGATCTCGGCCGCGTTGGGCGCTACAAGATGAACCGCCGCACCGGCAAGGACGTTCCACAGGAGAGCCGGACGCTCACCAAGGACGACATCATCGAGATGATCCGGATGATGATCCGCATCAATAACGGTGTGGCGAACCCGGACGACATCGACCATCTGGGCAACCGGCGCGTCCGCGCGGTGGGCGAGCTCATCATGAACCAGCTCCGCGTCGGCCTGCTCCGCATGGAGCGCGTCGTCAAGGAACGCATGACGATCCTCGACCAGGGCGAGGCCACCCCCAGCGCGCTCATCAACATCCGCCCCGTGGTCGCCGCGGTGCGCGAGTTCTTCGGCGGTTCTCAGCTGTCGCAGTTCATGGACCAGACCAACCCGCTCGCGGAGCTCACGCACAAGCGCCGTCTCTCCGCGCTGGGCCCCGGCGGACTCTCCCGCGAGCGCGCCGGTTTCGACGTGCGCGACGTGCACTACTCCCACTACGGCCGCATCTGCCCCATCGAGACGCCGGAAGGGCCGAACATCGGCCTGCTCGGCTCCCTCGCCACCTACGCGCGCCTCAACGACTACGGCTTCATCGAAACCCCCTACCGGAAGGTGCTGAAGGACATCTCCAGCAGTGACCCGGACATCAAGGGCCGTACCGTCACCGCAACGGTGACCGGCGACGACGGCAAAGCCGTCGTCCGAGCGAACCACGTTGTCTCCACAGCCGCCGCCAAGAAACTCGCGGCGCTTCCCCAGCGCATGGTCGCGGTGCACCCTTACGTCTCCGCCGACCCTGACGAGATCGTCTACCTGCCCGCCGACGAGGAGGACAAGTTCGTCGTGGCGCAGGCCAACTCCCCGATGGACGACAAGTTCCAACTGCTCGGCGACCGCGTCGAGTGCCGGGTGTCCGAGGACTACCTGATGGAGCCGCCCGAGCGCGTCGACTACATGGACGTCGCGCCGATACAGATCGTGAGCGTCTCCACCGCACTCATCCCGTTCCTGGAGCACGACGACGCCAACCGTGCGCTGATGGGCTCCAACATGCAGCGGCAGGCCGTTCCGCTCATCAAGCCGGATGCCCCGCTCGTGTGCACCGGCATGGAGGAGCGCATCGCGCGCGACTCCGGGCAGATGGTGCTCGCAAAGACATCCGGTGTTGTCACGTCCGTAACGGGCGAAGTGGTCGTCATCACCGACGAGAACGGCAAGGAACTAGCCCACGTGCTGCGGAAGTTCATCCGCTCCAACCAGGGCACCTGCCTCACGCAGCGCGCCATCGTTTCCGTCGGAGACGCCGTGGCGCAGGGCGACCCGCTCGCCGACAGTTCGTCCACGCAGGAGGGCGACCTCGCGCTCGGTCAGAACGTGCTCTGCGCGTTCATGGCGATGGAGGGCTACAACTTCGAGGACGCCATCATCGTCTCCGAGAACCTCGTGCGCGATTCCAAGTTCACGTCCATCCACATCGAACGCTACGAGGTTGAGTCGCGTGACACGAAGCTCGGCCCCGGCGAGATCACACGGGACATCCCCAGCGTGGGAGAGGACGCGCTCCACAACCTGGACGAGGAAGGCATCATCCGCGTCGGCGCCGAAGTCGGCCCGGGCGACATCCTCGTCGGCAAGGTGACGCCCAAGGGTGAGACCGAGCTGACGGCGGAGGAGAAGCTGCTCCGCGCCATCTTCGGCGAGAAGGCGCGCGACGTGAAGGACACCTCACTGCGCGTGCCGCACGGCGAGCGCGGCAAGATCATCGACGTGAAGGTTATGTCCCGTGAGAACGGGGACGACCTTTCCCCCGGCGTGAACAAGCTCGTGCGTGTCTGGGTCGCTCAGACCCGCACCCTCTCCGAGGGCGACAAGATGGCCGGGCGACACGGCAACAAGGGCGTCGTCTCCCGCATCATGCCGGTGGAGGACATGCCCTACCTGCCGGACGGCACCCCGGTGGACATCATCCTCAACCCCATCGGCGTGCCTTCCCGCATGAACCTCGGGCAGGTGCTGGAGACGCACCTGGGTCTCGCGGCCCACAAGCTGCGGTTCCGCGCGGCGACGCCCGTGTTCGACGGCGCGACCGACGCAGACATCCGAGACGCGCTCGCCCGCGCGTGGCTGCTGGAACGCGCAGGAGCGCTCGGCAGCGACCTCGAAACCTCGGACGGCTACGAGCCGGACTGGGCGAAGGCTCGCGGGTGGGTCGCCGAGCGCGGCTACGACGCCGACCGCGCGTTCGACGACAACGACCGGGACTCCAACTACGCCTCGTCGATAAGCCTCCGGCTCTGGCTGGACGACCTCGCGGAGACGTACCAGGAAGTAACGGGTGTGCAGGTGGACCTCGGTGAAGAGTCGTTCGACGACCTCTACCGCGAGGCGCTGCGCGTGGGGCGCGCACTCAACGCTGCCGCTCCCGTGCTCGGCAAGTCCGTCCTGTACGACGGCCGCACCGGCGAATCGTTCGACAACCCGGTAACGGTCGGTTACATCTACATGCTCAAACTTATCCACCTTGTGGAAGACAAGATCCACGCCCGGTCGACCGGCCCGTACTCCCTCATCACCCAGCAGCCGCTGGGAGGTAAGGCGCAGTTCGGCGGGCAGCGCTTCGGAGAGATGGAAGTCTGGGCGCTGGAAGCGTACAGCGCGGCCTACAACCTCCAGGAGATGCTCACCGTCAAGTCAGACGACGTCGTCGGACGGGTGAAGACGTACGAAGCCATCGTGAAGGGGGAGGAGGTCGTGCAGCCCGGCGTGCCGGAGTCCTTCAACGTGTTGCTGAAGGAGCTGCAGAGCCTCGGCCTCGCCGTCGAACTTCGCTACGAAGAAGACCAGGGCGTCGTCACCTCACGGTTCACCTACACCGGCGAGGAGGAAGAGGAAGAGCTGGAGGCCGTCGCACCGATCGCGATCGAACCGGTCGCGCCGTCGTGGGAAGCGGACTTCGCGCCGCTGGAAGAGCAGGACGGAGACGTGACCACCACCGTGCGCATCGACCTGGGCGCGTACGCCCGCAAGGCCTCGGAAGAAGAGAGCGAGAGCAGCGCGGACTAGCAGCACACGCGGCCCCAGGCCTGTGAGCGCACCGCATCGATAGTTCAGCGGGGAAGCAACCCCGCAGGGGAGAGCAGCGAACATGCCGAACGCGACAGACTTCAACGCCATCCGGATCTCACTCGCGTCGCCCGAGCAGGTCAAGCAGTGGTCTTACGGCGAGGTGCTCAAGCCGGAGACCATCAACTACCGCACCCTCCGTCCCGAGAAGGACGGCCTGTTCTGCGAGCGCATCTTCGGTCCGACGAAGGACTGGGAGTGCTACTGCGGCAAGTACAAGAAGATCCGCTACCGGGGCGTGATTTGCGACCGGTGTGGCGTGGAAGTCGCTCGCGCCAAGGTACGCCGGGAGCGCATGGGGCACATCGCACTGGCTGCGCCCGTCGCCCACATCTGGTTCGCCAAGGGCATCCCCAGCAGGCTCGGTCTGCTGCTGGACGTCTCCCCCCGCAACCTGGAACGCGTGCTCTATTTCGCGCAGTACATCGTGACGCGGGTGGACCCTCTGCTGCAGACGCGGCGCGCCGAGGAGTTGCAGCTCGAACACGATGAGAAGCGCGAGACCCTCGAGCAGCAGATGAACGAGCGCATCACCACGCTGCAGGAAGAGCTCGAGTCCATCGTGGATACCGCTTCCGAGGAAGCTGACGCCCGACGGAAGACGCTGAATGAGCAGCTTACGGCGCTCGGGAACGCTCGCGACGAGCAGATCGCCGAACTCGAGCACGACCTCACCAAGGAAACCGGCGAGGTGGAGAGCCTCAAGACGCTGATGCTGCTCACGGAGAGCCGCCACCGCGAGCTCGCCGACAAGTACGGCGATGTCTTCCGGGCCGGTATGGGCGCGGAGGCCATCCTCGACATCCTGCGGTCGCTCGACCTGCAGGAGGAGATGCAGCACCTGAAGGAAGAAGTGCGCACGACCTCCGGCCAGCGCCGCAAGAAGGCCGTCAAGCGCATCCAGGTCATCGAGGCGTTCCACAGCAGCGGCAACAAGCCGGAGTGGATGATCATGACCTCGCTCCCGGTGCTGCCTCCCGACCTGCGCCCCATGGTGCAGCTGGACGGTGGGCGGTTCGCCACGAGCGACCTGAACGACCTCTACCGCAGGGTCATCAACCGCAACAACCGCCTGAAGAGGCTGTTGGACCTCGGCGCTCCCGCCATCATCATCCGCAACGAGAAGCGGATGCTCCAGGAAGCCGTCGACGACCTCATCGACAACGGACGCCGCGGCCGCGCCATCGTGGGCAGCCACAACCACCAGCTCAAGAGCCTGTCCGACCTGCTGCGCGGCAAGCAGGGCCGCTTCCGCCAGAACCTGCTCGGCAAGCGTGTGGACTACGGCGGGCGCTCCGTCATCGTCGTCGGGCCATCTCTCCGCCTCCACGAATGCGGTCTGCCGAAGAAGATGGCGCTGGAACTCTTCAAGCCGTTCGTCATGAACCGGCTCGTCATGCAGGGCATGGCGCACAACATCAAGAGCGCCAAGCGCATGGTGGAGCGCGCCCGCCCCGAGGTCTGGGACATCCTCGAGGAGGTCATCCAGACCCGCCCGGTCATGCTGAACCGCGCGCCGACGCTGCACCGGCTCGGCATCCAGGCTTTCATGCCCACGCTCGTAGAGGGCAGCGCCATCCAACTGCACCCGCTCGTCTGCGCCGCCTTCAACGCCGACTTCGACGGCGACCAGATGGCCGTGCACGTTCCGCTCTCCCGCGAGGCGGTGCAGGAAGCCCGCAACGTGATGCTGAGCACGCACAACATGCTGTCCCCAAGCTCCGGCGAGCCACTCGTCGCGCCCACGTACGAGATCGTCCTCGGCTGCTACTACCTCACGCAGACGAAGCCGGGCGCCAAGGGCGAAGGCGGGCGCTACCGCGACTTCGAAGACGTAATCATCGCCTACGACGCTGGGATCCTGGAGTTGCACTCCACGATCACCGTGCGCGCCCCTGGCGAAGGAGACGCGTGGATAGAGACGACCCCGGGCCGCATCATCTTCAGCGAGGTGCTCCCCGAGGAGTTGCGCCGCTACGACGTGTTGATGGACAAGAAGGCCCTGCGCGACCTCGTTTCGGAGGTCTACCGCCTTACCGGCAACGCGACCACATCCGAGGTGCTGGACAAGATCAAGCAGATCGGCTTCCACTACGCCACGGTCTCCGGCACCACCATCGGCATCACGGACATCCAGGTGCCGCCGGAGAAGGCGGGGATCATCGCCGAGGCGGACAAAGAGGTGGAACTGCTGGAAGAGCAGTACGAGATGGGCCTCATCACAGAGCGAGAGAAGCACGTCCGGGCGGTCAACACCTGGCAGCGCGTCTCCGGCAAGATGGACGAGGTCATCCAGCAACACCTGCCCGAGTTCGGCGGCATCTATGCGATGGCCCACTCGGGCGCACGAGGTAACGAAGCACAGATCAAACAGATGGCCGCCATGCGCGGACTGATGAGCAACCCCCGTGGAGACATCATCGAACTGCCCATCAAGTCCAGCTTCCGCGAGGGGCTGAGCGTGTTGGAGTACTTCATCTCCACGCACGGAGCGCGCAAGGGTCTCGCTGACACCGCCCTCCGCACCGCCGACTCCGGCTACCTCACGCGCCGCCTCATCGACGTGGCGCAGGAGGTTATCGTGCTGGAGGAGGACTGCGGCACCGACCGCGGCGTCCTCATCCACGCCCACGCCTCCGAGGAAGACGTGATGATCGCCCCGCTCGGCGAGCGCATCGTCGGACGCGTCGCCGCGGGTCCCATCGCCCACCCGGACACGGGCGAAGTGATTGTGGACGCAGCCGAGATGATCGAGGAGCCGCAGGCCGCCGCCGTGGAAGCCGCAGGCATAACCGAACTGCGCGTGCGCAGTCCCCTCACCTGCGAGGCGCCGCGCGGCATCTGCCGGCAGTGCTACGGACGCAGCCCCGCAACGGGCCAGCTCGTCCTTCTGGGCGACGCAGTCGGCATCATCGCTGCGCAGTCCATCGGCGAGCCAGGCACGCAGCTCACGATGCGGACGTTCCACACAGGCGGTATCGCGGGCAAGGACATCACTTCCGGTCTGCCTCGTGTCGAGGAGCTGTTCGAGGCGCGGTCGCCCAAGGGCAAGGCGCGCATCGCAGAGATCGACGGCGACGTGCTGGTGTTCGAGAACGGCCAGCTCATCGGCGACTACCAGTCGGACGACACTCCGCAGGTGCTTACTGCTCCCGTCTCTTTCGTTCCGTGCGTACGCGTGGTTAGCCACATGCCATTCACGGACAGCTACGCCATCAGTGACACGCACAAGCTGGCGGTCAAGAAGGGTCAGCGCGTCAAGGCGGGTGAGGTCATCGCAGAGCCCAAGGCAAAGGCCGCGAGTTCGAAGGGCGACGATTCATCCGAGGCGGTCGCGCCAGTCGCGCTGCTCGCCCGGGTCTCGGGCGCCGTCCGCCTCGTCGACGGCGGCATCGAGATAGACTCATTCGAGACTGAGGTGCGCGACCACCAGGTGGACGCCACCGACCAGCGCCTCGTCCGCACCGGGGACGCCGTCCTCGCGGGCCAGAAGCTCACCAGCGGAGTCAAGGACCCGCACGACATCCTTCGCATCGAGGGCATGGAAGCCACGCAGAGCTACCTCGTCGAGCAGGTACAGACCGTGTACCGCAACCAGGGCGTGTCGATCAACGACAAGCACATCGAGACCATCATCAGCCAGATGCTGCGTTGGGTGCGAGTGGACAACATCGGCGACACGGAGATGCTGCCGAACCAGTTGATCGACCGCGCGCGGTTCCAGAGCGTGAACGAGCGCGTCATCGCCGAGGGCGGCGAGCCCGCCACGAGCAAGCCGGAACTCCGGGGCGTCACCAGGGCGTCCCTCAACACAGACAGCTTCCTCGCCAAGGCGTCTTTCCAGGAGACAGCGCGTGTCCTCACCGAGGCGGCGATGTCCGGCGAGGTGGACTACCTGCGCGGACTCAAGGAGAACGTCATCATCGGACGGCTCATCCCCGCCCGCCTCGACGTCTCCCCCGAGGGGCGCAGCCTCCTCGGCATCCCCGAGGTTCTGCCCTCCGCCGAGGGCGACAGCGACGACTTCGAGACCATTATGGGTCTCATGGGAGAGGTGCCCGGCATGGACGACTTCGAGGAGGAGAACGGGCACGCGGCGCAAGCCGCAGTGGGCGTGGACTTCTCCCTGGACGACGATGACGAGGGCGATGACGACGACCTCTTCGTCGACGACGATGACGATGATGACGACCTCGACGAGCCTGCCAACACGGCCTCCGACTCAACCGAAGAGGACGAAGAGGAGAGCGCGGAAGCAGACAGCGCCGACGTCGAGGACGGTGAGATCGGGGTTGCAGACCCCGAGGAGACTCTCCTGGTCGAGGGAGAGGAGGACGCGGCCGAATAGCCTGCGACGTTCAAGCAGGACTCATGCATGGAGGGGCGCCCATATGGGCGCCCTTCTGCATACCTATGCGTACCAGGGGAGCATCGGCTCGACCGCCAGCGTGACGAACACGAGCGCGAGGTAGAGCAGCGAGTACTTGTACGCCGCGAGCGTGTCGCGGGAGTCTCCTCCACCGAGCAGCGGCCACGACATGCGCAGCCAGACCGCACTCAGCAGCGTCGTCACGAGCGCGAACGTCAGCCCTCCGTAGCCTGCGGCGAGCGGCAGCCAGGCCATCGCAGCCAGGAGCCCCACGTACAGCAGCACCTGCCGGGCGGTGTCGCGCTGCTCCGCCACCGCGGCCAGCATCGGCACCTTCGCGGCGGCGTAGTCCTCCCGCAACAGCATGGAGAGTGTCCAGAAGTGGGGCGGCGTCCAGAAGAAGATGAACGCGAACATGTAGAGGCCCAGCGCGGTCACTTCGCCAGACACCGCTGCCGCTCCGATGAGCGGCGGGAAGGCCCCCGCGGCGCCACCGATGACGATGTTGTTCCACGAACGCCGCTTGAGCAGCACGGTGTAGACCAGCACGTAGACGGCAGCCGCTGCGAAGGTGAGGGCTGCCGCCAGCGGGTTCGCCCCTGCGGCCATCAGCGCCGTCGCGCCCGCCACGAGCACCACTCCGATGAGTGCGGCACTCCGGGCGCTCATCTGTTGCGCGGGCACGGGCCGTACCCTGGTGCGGCGCATCACGGTGTCTATGTCTGCGTCCAGGCTCTGGTTGATGGCGTTTGCTCCGCCTGCGGCCAGCGCTCCCGCGACGACGACCGTGAGCAGCACGAGCGCGTCCGGCGAGCCTGCTGCCGCCTTCCATGCGCCTGCCGCTCCCGTAACGACGAGCAGCAGTACGATGCGGGGTTTGCAGAGTGCCGTCACCTGGCGGAGGAAGGACGCCATCAGCGCGTTCGTCCGAGGAGCGCGAAACTGAACTGCGCCACCACAGCCCACCAGACCGCGGCAGCCAGCCCAAGATGCGTGATGCGCAGCTCCTGTGGCAGCCGGAGCCAGACCGCGCTCACGCCTACCGTGAACTGCGCCGCCGCCAGGAGCGCGGCGATCACGCTCACATAGAACATCCATCCACCGATGCGACGCGCCTGCCACGCCGTCCATATCAGCGCCAGCAGCAGCGCCGTCGCAGCCACACGGTGTACGAGATGCACCCACGCCGCTTCCGTGCCGCTGCGCGAGTCGCACAGGGGCAGGCCGGGGCAGCCGGCGCTGTGCCCGGTGCCCACGATCGTTCCCCCGGCGAGCACGACGAACGCCGCCGCGATGACGAGCGCACGCCATCGCCTGACATCCGGAGGCGGCGAGAGGCGTACGTCGAGCGCTCGCGCCGCGCCTCCGGTGAGGAGCGCAAGCGTCAGCAGAGAGAACGTAAGATGCGCAAGACGGACCATGCTGTGCAGTTCGGTTAGCACCGTGATGCCACCGAGCACAGCCTGCACGAGGATCGCCACGAGCGCCCAGACCAGCAATCGCGAGGTGAGCCGGTCGTGCGCACGAGCGCGGAAGGCGAGCGCGGCGGAGGCTGCCACGAGCAGCATCGTCACGCCCGCATAGACGCGGTGGCCGAACTCGATGGCGGTCGCGCCTTCGATCTCGGGGACGAGGACGCCCTCGCAGAGGGGCCAGTCGGGGCAGCCGAGGCCGGAGCCGGAGACGCGCACCCATGACCCGTATGCGATAAGGCCCAGCGTGAGCACGGACGCCACGAGCGCAAGCCACCCGGCACGGCGGACGTTCGCCGCGCGTACTCCTTGCGCCGCCATCGACCTACGCCGCTCCGTACGACATGACTACCAGGATGGCGATGAGCCCCGCGGGAAGCAGCGTCCAAACGACCTCGGCGGTGCGTGTGCCGAGGATGCCGCGTGAGGCGTCCTGCTGCACGCGCATGCGCAGCGCAGTGACGACGATGGCCATCTCGGCCAGCGCCATCAAGCTGACGACTATCCAGAATCCTGCGTGGGGTGTCATGTGCAGCGGTACGAGAGCACGCGGGCAATCCTCCCTCGCCCCGGTGCGCCTCCTCTATGGTAGCGTAAGCGGGCCGCAGCCGCCACGTTCCCCGAGTGAATGACGGCGGCCAACGAGGAGGTGGGCGATGGCGATACGAGAGGAAGAGATCGACCTGCCGGTGGACGAGGGGGAGATGGCCGTCTTCCTCTACGCGCCGGAAGACGCCGGACCGCTGCCGTCCATCATCATGGTGCACGACGCCATCGGCCTGACCGTCGAGGCGCGCGAACAGGCGAAATGGCTCGCCGGGCATGGCTACACGGTTGCCGCGCCGGACGTCTTTCACCGGGCGGGACGCCTGCTGACGTTGCCCGCCCTCGGCGGCGGGCCCGACGCCACACCCCGCATCCGCGCAGGCATGACCAACGACGGCCATTGCTCGGACATCACACGCCTAGCCGCGTTCCTGCGCGAACGCCCCGGAAGCGACGGGCGCGTCGGGCTCACCGGGGTTCTGTCTCGGTGGGCGCATCTCGTTCCTCGGCGCGACGCTGGGCGGCGTCGTGGACGCGACGGTGGCGTTCTACCCTACGCGCCTGCTGGAGTCCGACCCTGCCATCCCCGACTCGCCGTGGCCGGTGCATGGGGCGGGGAACGTCACGAACCCGCTGTTGATGTTCTTCCCTGCACTGGACGGCTTCAACCCGTACTCGAACGTCGAAACGATAAGGGCGGCGTTCGGGGATACGGGCGACCGAGTCCGGGCAGTTTGGGTGGAGGACGCGGACCATGCCTTCGCGCAGCCGGAGAGCGGCGCGTACCACCCGGAGCGCGCCAGTGAAGCATGGGAAGAGGCGCTCGCGTTCTTTGACAGGCATCTCCGGCAGATATAATCGCCGCCGCGCGTGGGAGGCTGGATTGCCGCCTTCGCGGGAATGACGGGGTAAGGCGGGAACAACGCAGTGAGGCGGAGTGGCGGCGTGAGGCGGCAATAACGGCAAGCAGCGCTTATCAGCGCATCTGGGCACAGAGGAGCACTCACATGGACACGGTAGAGCAGGTTGTCGACATCGAGACGGCTGACGGGCCGATGGCAACGCCGACGTCCCGCCCAACGGACGGCGGAACGCATCCGGGGGTCGTCGTCATCATGGAGGCGTTCGGGGTGAACCCGAACATCGAGGGCATCGTGCAGCGGTTCGCGAGCGAGGGTTACGTCGCCGCGGCGCCTGACCTCTTCCACCGCTCCGGGCGGCTGCGCTACGCGCCGTACGACAAGCTTCAGGAGATGCGGGAGGACCTGCGCTCCGGCGGCTTCGGTGACGCCTCCATCGACATGGACGTGCAGGCCACCATCGACTACCTGCGCAGCGACCCGAATGTCGGCGCGATAGGCATCGTCGGGTTCTGCCTCGGCGGGCGTGTCTCGATGCAGTCGGCGATACGCGCGAGCGGGCTGTCGGCGGCTGCCGTCTACTACGGCGGGTTCATGTTCCCCGGCGACGACCAGCCGAACGCGTTCCACGCGCTGCGCGAGGCCGAAGCGCTCTCGATCCCGGTGATGGGCTTCTTCGGCGAGGAGGACCAGAATCCCTCGCCGGAGCAGGTGAACGAGCTGGACGAGCGGCTGACGGCCCTCGGCAAGGAGCACACGTTCCACTCCTACGCGGGCGCGGGCCACGGCTTCGTCTGCGACGACCGCGCCAGCCACAACGCGGAGGCCGCTGCTGACTCGTGGGCGAAGACGCTCGCATTCTTCGGGGCGCGCCTGCGCTGAGGAGTGGCCGGCGCCTCCTGCAAACTTGTGATGAGCAATCGGCAATCGCCATTCCGAGCGACGCGCAGCGGAGTCGAGGATCCTATCGGGAGACGCGCCATCGTGTGCGAACGCTCTCTGAGAGATGTTTCGGCTCCGCTCAACATGACAATGAAACGGCTCAACATGACAAGGACCACAGAGGAGACACCACATGGCCGACGCATATGACGTCATCATCATAGGAGGCGGGTCTGCCGGCGAGAACGTCGCCGGGCGGACGGCGCCCGCAGGGCTGAGCACCGCCATCGTCGAGGCGGAACTGGTGGGCGGCGAGTGCTCGTACTGGGCGTGCATGCCGAGCAAGGCGCTGCTCCGTCCGGGCGAGGCGCTCGCTGCTGTGCGCCGCGTGCCTGCCGCGCGTGACGCGGTCACCGGCACCGTGGACGCTGCCCGGGCGATGCGCGCCCGCGACGCGTTCGCGAGCCACTGGAGCGACGCCGGACAGGAGCAGTGGGTCGCTTCCGTGGGAGCGACGCTCATCCGGGGCTGGGGACGGCTCGACGGCGAGAAGCGCGTCGTCGTGGAGATGGCCGACGGCAGCGGGAGCGTCGAACTGGAGGCGCGCAAGGCCGTCGTGCTCTCGACGGGCTCCGTCGCATTCGTGCCGCCTATCGAGGGGCTGGCTGAGGCCGAGCCGTGGACGAGCCGGGAGATCACGTCGGCGAAGAGCGTGCCGGAGAGCCTCATCATCATCGGCGGGGGCGTCGTCGGGCTGGAGATGGCCCAGGCGTGGAAGTCGCTCGGAGCTGCTGAGGTGACGGTGCTGGAACGCAGGACGCCCGAGGAGACGCCGCTGTTCGAGCCGTTCGCGCTGCGAGCAGTCGTCGACTCGCTGGAGGCACAGGGCGTCGTGTTCCGGTTCGGGTGCGTCGTGGCGGCGGCGAGCCGCACGAGCGACGGGGTAAGCGTGACGATGGACAACGGCGAGACGCTGTACGCGCAGGAGCTGCTCGTCGCTGCGGGACGCACCGGCGTCGTGGACGGAGTCGGGCTGGAGACCGTCGGCGTCGACGCGCAGCGGTACGTGAAGGTGAACGACCACCTGCAGGTGGAGGGGGTGGACGGCGGCTGGCTGTACGCTGTGGGCGACGTGAACGGCCGCGCGCTGCTGACGCACCAGGGCAAGTACCAGGCGCGGCAGGCGGGCGACCACATCCGGGGCCTCGACGCCTCCGCCTGGGCAGACAACGGCATGGTGCCCGCTGTGGTGTTCACTGACCCGCAGATCGGCAGCGTGGGACTGACGGAGCGGGCCGCCCGAGAGCGCGGTCTGAACATCCGCGTCATCGAGATGGGCTGGCCGGTCGCCGCCGCGCCGCTGCACGGCGAGCACTTCAGCGGTGGGGTGAAGTTTGTCGTGGACGAGGACCGACGCGTGCTCGTTGGAGCGACGTTCGCAGGGCCGGAGGTTGGCGAGCTGACGCACGCGGCGACCATCGCCATCGTGGGCGAGGTGACGCTCGACCGGCTGTGGCACGCGACGCCGTCGTTTCCGACGCTGAGCGAGGTGTGGCTGCGCTTCCTGGAAACGTACGGCCTGTAGCGCGCAGTGCCCTCAGGTCGATTAAGGGTGCCAACGAACGTTGGGGTTGGCACTCTTAATGCCAGGCCCACGAGTGACGCGACACAGTGGTCTGGCACTCTTGGCACTCTTAATCGAGGGTGTTTACAAGGCCACGGCCTGCTTCCCGCCATTAAGAACGCAAGGGTGCCAATGTTTTCAAGAGTTTGCGCCGCTTCCATAGAGCGCTTCAATACCTGCGCCATGCATCCATAGACGCGGTCTATAGGTTGGGCAAGGGCGGCAGTCATGCAACCAGCGTAGTGGGCGGGGGAGCGACCGCGTAAGAGGCGGATGTCACTCGTTGGACGGTGGCTGCGAGGTTGCGCGCTGAATCGCGAGCCTGCGCGGGGTGGTTCGACAGGCTCACCATGAGCGGGGATGGGGTTGCCAGGTTCCCGCCTGCGCGGGGTGTTCCACAGGCTCACCATGGCGGGCGCACCCAGAGAGACTTCCCGACTCCGCTGCGCTCCGCTCGAAATGACAACCTCCGTGTCCATCCACGGGACCCCTCTCTGTTGCCGCGCAGGGCGGGGCGGGTAAACTGCCCGCATGACGTACACGGACATCCTCTACGAGAAGAATGGCGGCATCGCGACCATCAAGATGAACCGTCCGCAGGTGCGCAACGCGTTCCGTCCGCTGACGGTCGACGAGATGATCGAGGCGTTCCAGGACGCGTGGGAGGACGACGAGGTCGGCGTCGTCATCTTGACGGGCGCGGGGGACAAGGCGTTCTCCAGCGGCGGCGACCAGAAGGTGCGCGGCAAGGACGGCTACCAGGACGGCACCGGCCACACGAAACTGCGCATCACCGAGCTGCACACGGTCATCCGCATGATCCCCAAGCCCGTCATCGCCGCGGTCAATGGCTTCGCCATCGGCGGCGGGCACGTGCTGCACGTCATCTGCGACCTCTCGCTGGCATCGGAGAACGCGATATTCGGTCAGACGGGGCCGCGCGTGGGGAGTTTCGATGCCGGGTTCGGCACGGTGTTCCTCGCGCGAGTGGTGGGCGAGAAGAAGGCGCGGGAGATCTGGTACCTCTGCCGCCAGTACTCGGCGCAGGAAGCGCTGGACATGGGCCTCGTGAATAAGGTGGTGCCGCAGGAGCAGCTGATGGCGGAGGCACGGGAATGGGCGGAGCGCATCCTCGAGATGAGCCCGACGGCGCTGCGGTTCCTGAAGGCGTCGTTCAACCAGGACACAGACTGGGCGTACGGCCTGCAGCAGATGGCGCACGGCGCTGTGCAGATGTTCTACAACACAGACGAGGCGGAGGAGGGCGTGCGTGCCTTCAACGAGAAGCGCCCGCCGGACTTCAGCGCGTTCCGGAAACAGAGCTGGTGACGTTCATGGCGCTCATACAGTCCACCGATACCCCAGCCCGCCTAGTCGAAACCCTACGTGCGCTGGCACGCAGGAGGCGCAGGGAAGCTGTCGCACTGTTTCTCCGCCAGCGCTCCGAATGGCAGAGTGCAACGATGACGCGGGATGAGATACTGGCTGCACGCCACGAAGGCCATCGGCCCTCGCTGACGTAACCGGCAACACAGGCGCCACCCATGACCGCCACTCCTGCACCACAATCGAAACTCGTCTCCTGGTTCTGGGCGGCGCGCCCGTTCTCGCTGTCGGCGTCCATCGCGCCGGTGCTGGTGGGGACGGCACTCGCGGCGACGGTCGGGGTGCTGGACTGGCTGCTGTTCGCACTCGCGCTGACGGGGTCGGTCGCCATCCAGATCGGCACGAACCTCACGGACGAGTACTCGGACCACCGGAAGTCGGGCAGCGAAGGGAAGTTCCTCGCGCCGCATAAGGTCATCCAGCGCGGGTTGCTCTCGGAGCGCGCGGTGGCGCTGGGGATGGCGGCTGCGTTCGGCTACGGCATCGTCGCGGGGCTGATCATCGTCGCGCACGTGGGCTGGCCGATCCTCGCGGTCGGGCTGGCGAGCATCGCGGTGGCGTACCTGTACGCGGGCGGGCCGAAGCCGCTGGGGACGCTGGGGCTCGGCGAGCCGGTTGTTTTCGTGTTCATGGGGCCGCTCATGGTGATGGCGTCGTACTACGTGCAGCAGGAGGCGCTCACGTGGGCGTCGTTCTACGTCTCGCTGCCGGTCGCATTCATCGTCACCGCCATCCTCGTCGTGAACAACATCCGCGACGTGGAGGAGGACCGGGAGGCCAGGAAGCGGAGCCTCGCAACTGCCGCCGGAACCCGGGTGGCGACGTGGGCGTACGCGGCGCTCCTGGCGGGGGCGTACGTGAGCATCGCGGGCGCTGCGCTCGGGGGAGCGGTGAGCCTCTGGGCCCTGCTGGGGCTCGCGCCGTTGCCTTGGGCCGTCGGTGCGGTGCGGGGGCTTTTCGCGGCGGATGAGCGTCCCGCGATGAACCGGCTGCTCGTGCGCAGCGGGAAGCTGCACGGGTTTACCGGGCTCGCGCTCGCTGCGGGATTGTACGCGTCGAGTTGGTAAGCACCTTGCAGGCAATATACGTATACCGGTATGCTGTATACGTATATTGCGCGTAGGGACATGCAGCGATGAAAAGCAAACTCACCATCACCATCGACTCAGAACTCGTCCCGGCGGCTAAGCGCTACGCCCGCTCCAAGGGCGTGTCGCTCTCGTCGGTCATTGAGCAGGCATTGCGGGAAGCGACCGGGGAGACTGGGGCGTCGTTCGTTGCGAAGTGGAGAGGCGCCTTCAAGCTCGACCTTGAAGACTACCCGAAGGATGATCCCCGCTTCGATTACCTCGCGCGCAAATACCTCAAGTGATACTCGTTGACACCGATGTCCTCCTGGACGTGGCACTCGACCGGCACCCTCACGCAGATGCCTCATCGGTGTTCCTCGCCAAGGTTGCCGATAGGGCACCTGAGGGGTTCATCTCGTGGCATTCCGTCTCCAATCTCTTCTACGTAATCGCTCGTGCACGAGGCGCAACGGCTGCCCGAGACTTCATCGCAGGCCTCGTAAGTTACTTGTCTGTCGCCCCAGCCAGCACCGAAGCCGTCCGGTACGCGGCGTCCCTTCCGATGGCTGATTTCGAGGATGCCATGCAGGTGGCGGCTGCGCGGGCGTGCGGGGCGGAGCATATCGTCACACGGAACCTCAGCGACTTCGAACGCTCCCCCATCCCTGCTGTCACGCCGCAGGTGGCGCTCGCCCAACTGCGCTGAGGCTCCCGTTCGTCCTTTCGCGTTGACCGTGTGCACGCGCGCGCCTAGACTCCTCGTAATGGCCATCTACCGCTACTCACGATGGGACGGCTCGCAAGAGGTCCCCATCCCCACGACCGACGACCTGTTCGACCGGCTCTCTGAGCAGATCCTGCAGGGCGACGACCTGCGCGGCGCGCTCAACCGGATGATGCGCTACGGCATGCGCGGAGAGGGCCAGCGCGGCGCGGGGCTACAGGACCTGCTCGAACGGCTCCGCGACGCCCGCCAGCGCAACCTCGACCGCTATGACCTCTCCTCCATGTTCGACGACATCCAGGAGCGGCTCGACGGTATCGTCGACAAGGAGCGCCAGGGCATCAACCAGCGCCTGGATGAGATCGCGCCACCGGACGATGGCGCACCGGCCAATGACGGCGGGCAGCAGGGCGGAGGCACCGACGGCGGGGAAGGCCAGGGCCAGCCCGCCGGGAGCGGCGCGCCGCCGGACGAGCTCGCGGACATGCTTCGGCAGATGGCGAACCGTCGCCTCGGTCAGCTGGACCAACTACCCGAAGGCGCGGGTGGGCGCATCAAGCAACTCCGCGACTACGACTTCATGGACAGCGGCGCGCGCGAGGACTTCGACGCGCTCATGCAGGAGTTGCAGCAGCAGTTCCTCCAGCAGTACTTCCAGGGGATGCAGGAGAGCCTGCAGAACCTGACGCAGGGCGACCTCGCGCAGATTGCGGAGATGGTGCGCGACCTGAACGAACTCGTGAAGCAGAAGCTGCAAGGCGACGACCCGGACATCAGCGAGTTCATGAACAAGTGGGGGCACATGTTCCCACCGGGCATCGAAACGTTCGACCAGCTCATGGAGTACATGTCCAACCAGATGGCGCAGATGCAGTCGCTCATGAACTCCATGAGCCCCGAGATGCGCCGCCAACTCGAGGAGATGATGGACGGACTCCTGCAGGACAACCGCCTCGCGTGGGACCTGTTCGAGCTCGGCACGAACCTCGAACGGATGAACCCCAACAGCTTCCCAGACAACGACTTCCGCCTGTTCGGGGACGAACCCGTCACCCTGCAGCAGGCGCTGCAGTTGATGGGCGACCTGAACGACATGGAGGAGCTGGAGCTGCAACTGCGCCACGCGCTCCGCACCAACGACGCCACGAACCTCGACGCGGACGAACTCGGCAAGGTGCTCGGCGAAGAGGCTCGCCAGTACGCACAGGAGCTGCAGCGCCTCACGAAGGAGCTGGAGGAGGCGGGGCTCATCCGCAAGCGTGGCCAGAACGGCTGGGAGCTGACGCCGCAGGCGATGCGGAAGATAGGCGACAAAGCGCTCACCGACATCTTCAACCGCATACGCGGCGGCGACATCGGCGACCACAACCGCGACAAGAGCGGGGTTGGCGTCGAGATCACGGACGAGACGAAGCGGTGGGAGTTCGGCGACCCCCTCCACCTCAATACGCTTAAGACCGTGAGCAACGCCGTGCTCCGCGAGGGACCGGGCACGCCCGTCCGCATCAAGCCGGACGACTTCGAGATAGACCGCACCATCTCGCAGACGCGCGCGTCCACGGTCATCGCCATCGACATGAGCTACTCGATGTTCTGGGACGGCGCGTTCCAGGCTGGCCAGCGCGTCGGGCTGGCGCTCGACACGCTCATCCGCTCGAAGTTCCCGAAGGACCAGGTGAGCGTCGTCGCGTTCTCGTATTTCGTGCTGCCGATCCAGTCCCACATGCTGCTCGACACCTACTGGGTCGAGTTCGGCGGCGGCACGAACTTCCAGGAAGTGCTTCGCCAGTCACGCCAGATACTCGGCAGGCAGGGCGGCAACAACAAGCAGATCATCCTCATCACGGACGGCGAGCCCACCACGTACAACTGGACGGAGAGCGACCTGCGGGCGGACTACGGACGGCGCGGCGGCGGGCTCGTCGAGGCGACGATGCGCGAGGTGATGCGCTGCACGCGGGACAACATCACCATCAACACGTTCATGCTGGACCAGAGCCCGTCATTGCTGCGCTTCGTCCAACTGATGACGAAGATCAACAGGGGCCGCGCCTTCATTGCGAGCCCGCACAGCCTCGGCTCTTACGTCGTGTCGGACTACGTCTCGAACCGGAACAAGGTCATCCGCTGACAAGCACTCGCGCAGGCTATCGTCCGAACCGGATGTACCAGTAGACGAACAGCACCATCGCCACCGCTATGACTCCGAGGCTTGCAACGGCGAACGCCGAGTCCAGCAGCACGCCGAGGCTGTTGAGGACTACGGCGATGATGACGAATATGAAGACGACGCCGACGAGTCCCGCATCCTCACGTTTCATCGTTTCCTCCCTTCGGTGAGGCCATTCCACCCGCCCCATACCCCACCGGTTCACCCCCATCCTAACCTTCCCCCATCAAAGGGGAAGGAATCAGCGGCCCGGGAAGTTCGGCGGGCGCTTCTCTCTGAACGAGCGCACGCCCTCCAGGAAGTCCTCGCTCGCCTCGACACGGTCGAGCGCGCGCAGGCGTTCCTCGGGCACCTGGTCCGCCGCGCCGAACTCCAGCAGGTCGCGTATCACCTGCTTGTGCGTCCGGTGCGACACCGGCGAGAGCGACGCGATCTCCTCTGCCAGCGCACGCGCATCGTGCATGAGCGAGTCGTTGTCCACAACGACACTGACGACGCCCGCCACGAGGGCGCGCTCCGCCGGGATCATGCGTCCTGTCAGCATGAGGTAGGCGGTATCGCCGGGCCCTGCGAGACGCAGCAGGCGGTCGATGTGGCCATGCGACACGCCGATGCCGCGCTTGGCCGCGGGAAGCCCGAACTGCGCGTCGGTCGACGCGACGCGTACGTCGGCGTAGAGCGCGAGTTCCAGCCCCCCACCGAGGCAGTAGCCGCGTATCGCGGCGATGGTGGGCTTGGACACTGCGTTGAGCGCGTCGCACGCGTCGTGCACCGCCTGCCGGTAGTTGCGCGCCCGGTCTGGCGTACTGCGCGTCTCTTCGAAGTCCTTGATGTCCGCGCCTGCCGAGAAGGCCTTCTCTCCGGCGCCTGTCAGCAGCACCGCTCGCACGGTCTCGTCGGCGTCCAGCTCGGCGAAGAGCGCTGGGAGGCGCTGCCACATCTCGTACGAGATGGCGTTCCGCTGCTCCGGGCGGTTCAACGTCAGCGTCGCGACGGCTCCGTCGCGCTCCAGGAGTAACTCATCGGCCATGGGGTTATCCCTCCGCCGCCTTCGTGCGCAGGCAGTCGAAGAAGCGGTCTATCTGTGACTTGGCCACGCTACCCATAAGGCGCTGGCCGACCCGTGCGAGCACGCCGGTGACCTGCACGTCGCCTTCGAAACTCAGCTCCGTGGCGCCGCCGTCGTCAGCAAGCGCGAGGGAGCCGGCGCCCCTGATCTCGGTGCGTCCGCCTGAACCCTGGACCGTCATCCGGTAGGACTCGGGCTCGACGACGTCGGTGATGGCGAGTGTGCCCTTGTACGAACCGGAAACGACGCCGACGCGCACAGACAGTTCGATCTCGTAGCGGTCGTTGCCGAGCGGGTTGAATGCGCTCACGCCGGGGATGCATGCGCCGACGGCAGCCGTGTCCATGAGCGTTGCCCACAGGCGCTCCCTTGGCAGGTCGAAACGGTACGTTCCGCTGAGTTTCATGTGTCTCCCGCCGCCAGGTTGTTGTGTCCACTATAGCAGCGCCGGAGGGCATGCCTACCGGCCCATCTGCGTGCCCACGGCCGGGTTCACAATGGTGCATTCTGCCCTCGAACCTTAACGCTTTCCGCCAATTGACAAACCCAGTGTGTTAGATACCCTTGCGCGCGCAAGGGCGCAGCGTGTGTAGAGCACACACGTACACGTAATCCCAGACGCGGCCACCCGGTCGCGGGAGGAGGTCGACTGTGACGATCCCTGTCGAGATAACCATCAACGGAAAGGCCTGCGCCGGAGAGGTGGAGCCGAGACAACTGCTCGTCCACTTCATCCGGGAGAACGCCGGGCTGACCGGCACGAAAGTGGGGTGCGACACCAGCCAGTGCGGCTCGTGCACGGTGCAGCTGGACGGAGTCGCGGCCAAATCCTGCACCGTGCTCACCGTCCAGGCGTCGGGCTCCTCTATCACGACGATCGAGGGGCTGTCGGACGGCGTGGACCTGCACCCGCTGCAGGAGGCGTTCTGGAACAACCACGGGCTGCAGTGCGGCTTCTGCACGCCGGGCATGATCATGGCGGCGAACGAGTTGCTCAGCAGGAACCCGTCTCCGTCGCGGGAAGAGATACGCCACGGGTTGGAAGGGAACATCTGCCGCTGCACCGGCTATCAGAACATCGTGAGCGCCGTCGAGGACGCGGCCAAGTCGATGGGAGGGAGGTAAGCCATGACCACTCGGATATTCGGTTCCGGTATCCGCCGTCGTGAAGACCCACGGCTCATCACGGGCCGGGCGTCGTACACCGACGACATCAAGCTGCCGGGGATGCTCCACGCGGCTATCCTCCGCAGCCCTTACGCACATGCGAACATCACGTCGATCGACGCGAGCGGAGCGGCATCGCAACCCGGCGTCGTCGCCGTCTACACAGGCGCAGACACGGACGGGGTGCTGAACGGCATGCCCTGCGCATGGCTGATCCCAGGCTCCGACCTGAAGACGCCTGCGCACCCGGCCATCGCGAAGGACAAGGTCCGGTACGTCGGCGACGCCGTCGCGGTCGTGGTCGCGGAGACGCGATACCAGGCCGAGGACGCGCTGGAGCACATCGCGGTCGACTACGAGCCGCTCGACGTCGTGGTCAGCCCGAAGGCGGCGGCGCAGGACGGCGCTCCGCAGCTCCACGAGGACGTTCCCAACAACCTCGCGTTCACGTGGGCGGTTGCCGGCGGCGACGCGGACGCGGCGTTCGCGGACGCGGCCGTCACCGTCAGCGACACCATCACACTCCAGCGGCTCATCGCGAACCCGATGGAACCGCGCTCGGCGCTTGCGCAATGGAACGCGCCCATGGGCGAACTGACGCTCTGGAACACGTCGCAGAACCCGCACATCGCGCGGTTCCTCTCCTGCGTCGTGACCGGCGTACCGGAGCACAAGATACGCGTCATCGCGCCTGAGGTCGGCGGTGGGTTCGGGAGCAAGATCCCCTACTACCCGGACGAGGCCATCACTTCGTTCTGCGCGATGAAGCTGGGCGTGCCGGTGAAGTGGACCGAGACCCGCAGCGAGAACTACCAGATCACGACGCAGGGCCGCGACCACATCGAAGAGGTGGAGATGGCGGCCACGAGCGACGGCGTCATCACCGGCCTCCGCACCACGGTCTACGCGGGCATGGGCGCTTACCTCTCGACCGCGAGCCCCGGTATCCCCACCATCCTGCACGGCCTGATGTACTCCGGGCCGTACAACATCCCCAACATCAGCGGGACGATCTACGGCGTATTCAACAACGGCTGCCCGGTTGACGCCTACCGTGGCGCGGGACGCCCGGAGGCGACAAATCTCCTCGAGCGCCTGGTCGATCTGGTCGCCGCAGCGGTCGGACAAGACCCGGCGGAGGTGCGCCGCAAGAACCTCATACCGAAGTTCGAGAACGGCCACGACGTCGCCACCGGCATCACGTACGACAGCGGCGACTACGAGGCCGCGCTGGACTCCGCCCTGAGCGCAGCTGGCTACGAATCGCTGCGTGCGGACCAGGCGCAGGCGAGGGCGGATGGCCGCTGCGTCGGCATCGGCGTCTCCTCGTACGTCGAGATATGCGGACTCGGCCCGTCACAGGTGGCTGGCGCGGTCGGCTTCCAGGGCGGCCTGTGGGAGAGCGCCATCGTGCGCTTCCACCCCACAGGCAAGGTGCATGTCATGATCGGCTCCTCGCCGCACGGACAGGGCGAAGAGACCACGTTCGCACAGATCATCGCGAGCGAGGTTGGCGTAGACGTGGACGACGTCGACGTCATCCACGGCGACACCGACAACACGCCGATGGGCTGGGGCACGTACGGCAGCCGCACGACGGCGGTGTCGGGCGCGGCGGTCGCAGTCGCCGTGCGCAAGATCAAGGACAAGTCGCGAGCGCTTGCCGCGCACCTGCTCGAAGCGGCGCCCGAGGACATCGAGTACGAGGACGGACGCTTCTTCGTGCGCGGGTCGCCCGACCAGCACAAGACGATCCAGGACATCGCGCTCATGGCCAACGTCGCCTGGAACATGCCGGAGGGCATGGAGCCGGGGCTGGAGGCGAGCGCCTTCTACGACCCGCCCAATTTCACCTACCCATTCGGCGCGCACGTCGCCGTCGTGGAGGTGGACACGGAGACGGGCCGCATCGACCTGCAGCGCTACGTCGCGGTGGACGACTGCGGCCCGCAGATCAACCCCATGATCGTGGAAGGCCAGGTGCACGGCGGCATCGTCCAGGGCGTCGGCCCGGCGCTCTGGGAAGGCGCGGTCTACGACGACGACGGACAGCTCGTGACCGGCTCGATGCTGGACTACGCGCTGCCCCGCGCCGACCTGCTGCCGGAGCTGGAGGTCCACTCCAACACGACGCCGTCCCCGCACCACCCGCTGGGGGTGAAGGGCATCGGCGAGGCGGGCACCATCGCGTCCACGCCCACCGTCTACAACGCGGTGATGGATGCGCTTCGCCCGCTGGGCGTTAACCGCGTAGACATGCCGTTGACGCCGGAGAAGGTCTGGCGCGCCATCAACGACGCACGGAACGGAGGCTAGGTCATGTTTCCAGCACAGATCACCTACCACCGCGCAGGCTCGGTAGCCGAAGCGGTGCAACTGCTCTCCGACAACGAGGGAGCGAAACTCCTGGCGGGCGGGCACAGCCTCCTCCCGCTGATGAAGCTGCGGCTCGCGGCACCCGCCACGCTCGTGGACATCGGACGCATCGAGGCGCTGAAGGGTGTCTCCGCGAGCGACGGCGGCATCACCATCGGCGCACTGACGACGCACGCCGAGATCGCGGGCTCCGACCTCGTGCAGCAGCACGCGCCGGTACTCGCTGAGGCGGCCGCGCTCGTCGGCGACCCGGCGGTGCGCAACCGGGGCACCATCGGCGGCAGCGTCTCCCACGCCGACCCGGCGTCCGACCAGCCAACCGTGCTCACGGCGCTGGGCGCGACCTTCAACGTGACCGGGCCCGGAGGCGACCGCAGCATCGCGGCGGCCGACTTCGCAACCGGCCTGCTGGAGAACGCGCTGGCGGAGAACGAGGTGCTCACGAGCATCTCGGTGCCGTCCGTCCCGTCCGGGTCGGGCGCGGCGTACGTGAAGTTCTCACACCCGGCGTCGCGTTACGCCGTCGTCGGCGCTGCCGCGATCATCTCGGTCAGCGGCGGCACGTGCTCATCGGCGAGCGTCGTGGTCGGGGGCGTCGAGGCGACCCCGGCCCGAGCGTCGTCCGTCGAGGCGGCGCTGGCGGGCTCGGACCTGAGCGACGCGGCGCTGGATGCCGCTGCGGCGGCGGTCGGAGGCGACCTGAACGGCGACGCCATGGGCGACGTCTTCGCCTCCGCCGAGTACCGCAGGGCGATGGCGTCGGTCTACGTCCGCCGGGCACTCGGCGCGGCAGCATCGCGCGCGGGCTGACCCGCCCCGCCGGAACGTATGGGATAATCGCAGGGGGCGGCTTCGGCTCGCCCCCTGCGCATCTGCGAGAGAATCGCGATTCCGGAGGACAGAGGACTTGGACGAAACGCGCACGAACCCAGCGCCCGCGTCCGTCGACGAACTGCAGAAGGCGCTTCGCGGTGAGATGTACGTCGCCGACCGCGCGCTGGCGATGTCGGTCTACCTCGCGCTGACGCTCAAGCGTCCGCTCTTCCTCGAGGGCGAGGCAGGCGTCGGCAAGACGGAGATCGCCAAGGTGCTGGCGTCGGCGCTCGGCGCTCGCCTCATCCGGCTCCAGTGCTACGAGGGGCTGGACGTGAACCAGGCCGTCTACGAGTGGAACTACTCCCGCCAACTGCTGCACATCCGGCTGCTGGAGGCGTCCGGCAACGTCGACCGCTCGGCAGCGGAGCGCGAACTGTTCAGCGAGGAGTTCCTCATCAAGCGTCCGCTCCTGCAAGCGCTCGACTCCGGCGAGGGTCCGGTTGTGCTCCTGATTGACGAGCTCGACAGGGCCGACGAGGAGTTCGAGGGCTACCTGCTGGAGATGCTCTCCGACTTCCAGATCACGATCCCGGAGGTCGGCACGTACACCACCGACGAGCCACCGGTGGTCGTCATCACGTCCAACCGGACGCGCGAGATACACGACGCGCTCAAGCGCCGCTGCCTCTATTACTGGATCGACTACCCCGACCTCGACAAAGAGACGCAGATCGTGCGGAGCAAAGTGCCGCAGGCGTCGCAGAAGCTCGCAGGGCAGGTCTCCGCATTCGTGCAGGAGCTGCGCGGCACGGAACTGTACAAGGTGCCCGGCGTCGCGGAGACGCTCGACTGGACGGCGGCGCTCGTGAGCCTGAACGAGACGGAACTGAGCCCGGACGTGATAGACGACACGCTGGGCATCATGCTCAAGTACCGCGAGGACGTGCAGGCGGTGCGCGGCGAGCAGACGCGCGCGCTGCTGAACCGCGCGATGAACCGCGGCACGCAGCGCGGGGGCAGGCGTGGCTGACGCCGGGGACGGATACATCCTCGGCAACCTCCTCCTCTTCGGACGGCTGCTCCGGCGGCTCGGCCTCGATGTGCATGTCGGGCGGATGCTGGACGCCATTCGCGTGCTGGAGGACATCGGCCTCGAACGCCGAGGCGACGTGCGCGCCGCGCTCCGGACACTGCTCGTGCACCGCAAGGACGACCTTCCGCTGTTCGACGAGGCGTTCGACGTCTTCTGGCGTCAGCGCAAGGACAGCACCTCCACGATGGACCTGCGCTCGATGGGCGAGCAGCACCGTTTCCGCAAGCCAACGGCCGGACCGCCAACGCCGGGCCGCGACCCGGACGACTCCGCAGAGCCTGCCGACCCGGACGAAGGATTCGACCGCATCGACCTCACCCGCACGTTCAGCGCGCGGGAGGTGCTGCGGACGCGGGACTTCGCGGAGTTCACCTCCGAGGAGATGCTGCAGGCTAGGCAACTCATGGCCTCGTTGCAGTGGAACCCGGGCCTCAGGCGCACGCGGCGCAAGGAACCGGGCAGAGGGCCGGGGCTGGACGTGCGACGCACGCTGCGGCACAACGCGCGGTACGGTGGGGAACTCGTGCGGCTGGAGACGCGGCGCCGGAAGCAGAAGCCACGCAGGCTGGTGGTGGTCTGCGATGTGAGCGGCTCGATGGAGCGTTACACGCGGATGCTGCTGCATTTCATCCACAGCCTCTACGCGGGGCTGGACAACCGCATCGAGGCGTTCCTGTTCGCCACGCGGCTAACCCGCATCACGAAGCACCTGGGACAGCGCGACATCGACCGCGCCGTCTCGGAGGTCGCGAAGGCCGTCCCGGACTGGTCCGGCGGCACGCGCATCGGCGACGTGCTCAAGGAGTTCAACTTCAGCTGGGCGCGGCGGACGCTCGGCTGGGGCTCCATCGTGCTCATCGTGTCGGACGGCTGGGACCGCGGCGAGCCGGAGCTGCTGGGCCAGGAGATGGCGCGCCTGCAGCGGAGCTGTAGCCGACTCATCTGGCTGAACCCGCTTGCGGGCAACGAGGACTACGAGCCGCTGACGGTGGGGATGCAGGCCGCCGCGCCGTACATAGACGACCTCCTGCCGGTGAACAACCTCGCCGCGCTGTTCGACCTCGCCAATCACCTGAACAGCCTCTCGCAGGGCCGCCCGGTGCGCCACCAGCACACTTCACGCGCCGCCGAGGAGGAACCGCCCATCGCCGCAGCGGCAGCGCCGCAGCAGCGCTCGTGGCACGCAAGCGCGAATCCGACGTTCCGGCATCCGATGTGGGGTCGCGGGGAACCGGGGAACGGAGCGTGAGCCCTACGCCGAGGGGTAGAACCCTTTGTCGTACCAGTAGGTGAGGTCGCTGCCGAACCACTCGGTGGGGATCTCGTGACCGAGGCCTGCCTCCACCGCCTTGCGGTAGATGAGCGCTCCCGCCGCAGCCATCTGTATCCCCATGCCCGTGCTGTTCTTGTAGTAGACGATGTCGCCGGGCTGCGCCTCGAGTGTGGTCGTGCCGGCCACCACCTCGCCCAGCGTGCATATCTTGTCCCACGAGACCACCCCTTGTTCGATGGGGTCGAGCAGCTCGATCTGGTTGTTCGAGTAAACGCTGTCGCGGTCGTTGATGCAGATGAAGGCGCTGCGGGCGAACGTCGTGTCGTCCACCTCGGACTTCTTGAAGTTAGCGTCGCTGTTCTGCAGCGAGATGACGAACTGCCCCGGCTCCAGCCAATCGCCGTCGAAGACCGGCTTCCCGCTCACGTAGCCCGCGTTCGTCGCGCAGCAGACAATCTCGGTGCCCTCCATCGCCTCGCGCGGGTTGTCGACGGGCGTGACCTCGATCTCCAGCTGCTGCGACATCTCGCTGGCGAACTCCTCGCGGTGCTCCTTGGTGGGGCTGTAGACCTTCACGCTCCGCACCGGGCGCACCTGCACGAGCGCCTCCAGGTCCGTCCGCGCCAGCTTGCCGCTGCCGAACATGCCGACCGTCTGCGCGTTCGGCGGCGCGAGGTACTTCGCCGCGACGCCGGAGGTCGCGCCGACCCGTATCCCCGAGAGGTAGAACTCGTGGATGAAGGCAAGCGGCCGACCCGTCTGCATGTCGATGAGGACGATGAAGCCCCAGTTGCGGTTCTCGAACTTGGGCGAGCGTTCACCCTGTGCGTTCGGTTTCGTGCTGCGCGCGCTGCCGCCGATGCGTATCGCGGCAGTGTCATAGGAGGGCGTCGTACCGATGTGGATGTTCGAGCCGTACACCACACCAGGGTCCGTCGTGGGGCTGATGTAGCGGATGCGGGGGATATTCACGGCCCCGCTGAGGGCGTGGTCGCGGTAAGCGGTCTCCATCGCCTCGAGACAATCGGCCATCGGGTGCACCCGTGCAACGTCTTCGTCACTCAGCACCAGTGTCATGCGTTCCTCCTGTCTAGCCGCGCCTGTTCACGCAAACTGGCTCATGCCCATGGCAAGAGCAGCGTCGGCGAGGGTCTGGTCGAATGTCTTAATCTCCCGCACTCCGCGCCGCCTGCAACTGGCCAAATGGCACAAGTCTCTGGCCGCGAGGAAGGGACGTTGGGCGTACAACTGCCGCGCCAACGCGATATCCGCTTCCTCCAGGGGCCACACGTCAACGTCTGCTCCCTCCATCAACGCCATCGCCGCATCCAGGGTCTGAGACCTGCGCACGGGAAGGTAGGCGTGAAGCAGTTCCTGTAATACCTCAGCCGACGTGTACAGGGAAGTATTGCTCTGACTGCACTCCTGGAAGAACTCCCGTGCCTGCTCTTTCAGCGGATGTGGGCTCCCAACGGCATACATGAAGACGTTCGTATCGACGAAGATCACGAAGCGGCCGCTCCGGCGGCGCGTGACTTGCCGATAACTTCGAGGTGCTCGCTCCACTCAGGCTCAATCTCAGGACCACCCAAGGCATCGCACCAGCGGAAGAACTCTCCCAACTCATCGGGAGAGGAGAACCGTCGCCGCCGTTCTTCAACCCGCGCCTGAGCAGCGGCCCGCAGCCATGCGCTGAAAGTCATGCCCTCCCGCTTTGCCTGGCGGGCAAATCGTTCCCTGTCCTGGTCAGGGATGATGAGTTGGACTCTCGCCATGGAGTCTTCCTTCTCCTCTCAGTCATGATGTGTAATAAGGATACACATCGCAGACATCACCGTCCACTCCAGCTCTACTGGGCGGCGTGTGCGCTGTTCGTTACGCAACTCGTCCCGGCTCAGACGTGCTGGTCCACCAGGACCGGATTGCCGTCCGGGTCGATCGCCACGAAACTGGCCGGTCCCGTGCCGTCCTCGTCGGCTTCGCTCACCAACTGCACGCCATTCGCCTTCAGTTGCCGCTGTAGCTCGCGCACATCCGTAAACGTGTCCAAAGGACGCGCCTGGCTGTCCCAACCCGGATTGAATGTGAGGATGTTCTTATCGAACATCCCCTGGAAGAGACCGATGGTGTGGTCGCCGTTCCGGAGTATCTGCCAGCCTTCGGCAGGGTCGCCTCCGGCAACCTCGAACCCGAACTGCTCGTAGAAGCCCCTGGAAGCCGCGATATCCGCGACGGCCAGGCTTATGGAGAACGCGCCGAGTTCCACGTACCGCTTCTCTCCTAGTTGCCGTGCGGCAGGATGACCGTCTTGACCTCGCGGAAGTCGGCCATGGCGTGCAGCGCGTCGGAGGTCTCCTCGAGCGAATAAGGACGCGACAGCATCCGCGCGAACGGCACCGACTCGCCACGGGTGCGCAGGAATTCCAACGCCTGGTGGTAGTGCCGACCCTCGCCGGAGCGCACGCTCACGATCGTCACCTGCTGCCCGAACCCGTTGATCGAGACCGGGCCGCCGCCGCCGCCGATGGAGAGGTAGCGCCCGCCCGGCCGCAGGAAACCCAGCCCCTCCGGGATGACCGCGAAGGAGACGCACTGGATGGCGACGTCCGCGCCCCGTCCACCGGTGCGCTCCATCACCCAATCGTGCCGGTCCTTGGCGTCGGGCATCTCGCCGATGTCCAGCGTCTCGTCCGCGCCCCACGCCTCGGCGACGTCCAGCCTGACGCGCGGCGCGCCGATGACGAGCACACGTCCGGCGCCACGGTCGCGCGCAACGGCCGACGCGTACAGTCCGACGGGCCCCGACCCCTGCACGACGACGGTGTCGTGCGGGTAGATCGGCCCGAGCCGTTCGAAGCCGTGCATCACGGTGCGGAGCGCGCACGCGGCAGAGGCCGCCTGCGGCGAGGTGACCTCGTCCGGGATGGGGATGATGGCTGTTCCCGGCGGGATGTAGTGGTACTCCGCACAGCCGCCCAGGAGATACGGGGACACGTCGGCGCGACCGCGCCCGAACCGGATGCTGTCGTCACAGAGCGAGGGCTGGTTCGAGACCGAGCAGTAGAAGCAGTGCCCGCAGAAGCGGTACGCAGAGACGATGCGGTCGCCCTCCTTGAGTAGCCTGCCGTGCACGTCGTACCGTTCGCCGTTCAGTGCAACGACGCGGCCCGCGGTCTCGTGGCCGGGTATGTAGGGCAGCATGCCGGGGTTCGCGCCGTCGTGCCAGATGTGCACGTCGGTCCCGCAGAGCGTCGCGGCCTCGACCTCTACCAACAGGCCCGTCGGCTCCAGGTCAGGCATCTGGACATCGCGCATCTCGGTCGGGTCGTTGAATCCTGTGATTACGGCAGCCTTGCACGTCTCCATCGCGTCACCTCCGCTCCATTGGTTTTCAATCCCCTCGGCGGTACTTTACCCCAGCGAGGCCTCTTCCGTGCGCGACTCCCTCGTGGGCGGCCTGCCTAACCTGCTGTGAACTTCGCCGCTTCCTCCGAGCCGCCCGTAGCGTCGCCTTCGCTGTACGAGTGCGCTCCCGCCCCGGCAAGCGCGCCTCCCTGCACGATGAGGTATTCCTCCCTGATGGGCCGCCCCTCGAACCAGCACTCGAGTATTTCGCGGACGCCCGCCGCATAGCGGGCCTGCGCCGAGAGCGAGGTGCCGGAGGTATGGGGCGTCATCGCGTGGTTGGGCATCGTCCGCCACGGATGGTCGTTGGGAGCCGGCTGAGGGAACCAGACATCGCCCGCGTACCCGGCCAGCTGGCCGCTCTCCAGCGCCCTGACGATGGCATCACGGTCGCAGATCTTGCCGCGGGCCGTGTTCACGATGTACGACCCGCGCTTCATCCTGCCGATGAGCGCGTCGTTGAACATGTGCTCGGTCTCCGGGTGCAGAGGGCAGTGGATGCTGACCACGTCGCAGACGCTGACGAGCGACTCGACGTTCTCGTGGAACGTCAGACCGAGTTCCTGCTCCACGTCGGCGGGGAGCCGGTGTCTGTCCGTGTAGTGGAGGTTCACGTCGAAGGGTTTCATCCGCTTCAGCACGGCGAGCCCGATCCTCCCGGCTGCCACGACACCCACGTCCATCCCCTCGATGTCGTACGAGCGGGAGGCGGCGTCCGCGATGTTCCAGCCGCCCCTGACCACCCAGCCGTACTGCGGGATGTAGTCCCTCACCAGCGCCAGCATCTGCATCACCGCGTGCTCCGCGACGCTGATGCTGTTGCACCACGTCACTTCACAGACCGTGATGCCCCGGTCGATGGCAGCACTGAGGTCGACGTGGTCGGACCCGATGCCGGCGGTGATGGCCATCTTGAGCTGGGGGGCTTTCTCGATGCGCTCGGCGGTCAGGTACGCAGGCCAGAAGGGCTGGGAGATGACGATGTCCGCGTCCGGAAGTTCGCGTTCGAATACCGAATCGGGGCCGTCCTTGTCGGAGGTCACGACGAAGCGGTGCCCTCGCTCGGTCAGGAACCGCTCCAGTCCGAGTCCGCCCGAAACCGACCCCAGCAGATGGCCGGGCGTGAAGTCCCTGGCGGTTGGCGAGGGCAGCGTTTGGCCGTCCGGATAATGCGTGAGCGTGGGAATCTCGGCACGAGCGTAGGCGGGAGGGAATCCGGCAACCGGATCGTCGTAGAGGACGCAAAGCACTTTCTGCGCAGATGAGGTGCTCATGGTGAGGCCTCCTCGGTCGAAGTGCGCACAGTGTATGCGGGGTTTGCCGTTGCAGGGAACCTTCTGAACCTATGCAGGCATCGCCTGAACCGCCGGAGGCGGTACAGTCCCACCTACCGCGCTCCCGGAGGGCCGACGCGCACCGTGATGATGTCCGTACCGAGGAACTGCTGGTGCCGAACGGACGAGGCGTAGCGCCGCAACAGCCGCAGCGATATCTCGTTCTCCGTCACCGTCTCCTCGTCGTGCTGTTGCAGCTGCCGGATGCGGTCCTCCAGGTTCTCCTCGTCTCCCCCGCCGATGAATTCCAGGTCAGCGATGGCCCCTTCGCTGGACGCCAGCACGACCAGCCGCCGCGCCTCCTGCTCTTCGTCGTCAGCATCCAGGTCGAACGTCAGGTCGAGCGGAGCAAGCGTCAGCAGTGTCTCCTCCGCAACCGCGCTCAGCCGCTCCTTCATCGGTTGGTCCCATCCTCTGCTCTCGGCGAACCGCTCGGTGAACGCGAACAATTCCGGCAGCACCTCGGCGTCGAGTTTAGACTCGAAGCGCATCCGCCGCTTCTTGGTGAACTCCAGGAACAGGATCATCACGATAGCGGCGAGTCCTCCGGTGGTAATGGCGCTCGCCACCAGCGCCCCGAACACCGGGCCGAGTTGCGGAAGCGTGAACAGGTCGAACTGGAACGACGCGCCTATCCAGAAAGAGATGCCCGCAACGGCGAGCTTCTGCGTGTTCTGCTCGGACTGGATCACCGTCCGTGCGCCGTCCACGAACAGCATGCCGGTAACAAGGATCAGGTAGCCCGCCATCACGGGTCCCGGCAGGCTGCTCAGCAGCCCGGACAGCTTCGGCAGGAACGCCACGACGATGAAGATGGCGCCGATGGAGTAACCCATCCTACGCGAAGCGATGCCGGTGACCTGGATGAAGGAAACGATGGCCGGGTTCACCGCGTTGGGCACTGCTCCGGCCACGCCTGCCAGCGCGTTGCTGACGCCCGCGCCCGTCAGCGCCCCCTGCACCTGCCGGAAATCGACTGCCTTCACCTCGCGCTGGGCAACGCGCTGGTGCGTTATCGCCTGCCCGTTCACCTGGATGGCGATGATGACCCCGAGGAACAGGAACGCCGGCAACAGGACCCAGAAATCGACCCCGAAGTCCAGCGCCAGCCCCGGCGACTCGCTCGGAAGCCCTACCCAGGCGGACTGCGTCACCCTGCTGACGTCGTAGATTCCGAACGCAGCAGCCACGGCGACGCCCACCACGATGCCGATCATCGGCGCCCACAGGCGCAACAGCACGCTGCCCCGCATCGTGAGCGCGGTGACTACCGTCAACGTGGCCAGGGCAGTCAGCGGCGCGGCAACCGGCTCCTCTATCGATGCGTCGTCCAGCAGGCCGAAGACGACCGACGCCAGCGTGATGGAGAGGATCATCATCACCGTGCCGCTGACGACAGGCGTGACAAGCCGCCGCAGGATGAACAACCACTTGGCAACGATGAATTGGAACGCCGCCGAGGCGAGCACCAGCGTCGTCAACGTCGCCGGGCCGCCGTCCACCACCGCCGTGATGCAGAAGGGGATGGCAAAGGCCGCTGTGAAGAACGGCATCACCGCGCCTGCGCCCACAGGGCCCAGGCGGCGCACCTGGACCAGTGTGGAGAGTCCTACCGCCAGCAACGACGCGAAGACCATCCACGTCACGTAGGACTCGCCCCTGTCCGACGCCTCCGCCACGATGACCGGCGTCACGAGAAGCGTCGCAGAGGCGATCATGCTGAACTGCAGACCGAAACCCAGCGAGGTTCGCCAGGACGGGTTCTCGTGTGCCTCGTAGCGGGGGCTCTGTGCAGACGCAGCCAGAGTGCGCCTCCCTGTAGACAGACGTCTTATCCAGACGACGTAACCTTACTACGCGCGCGCTCTGTCGCCGCAACCCGCACATTCGTCATTCCCACGAAAACAGGAGGGTGGATTCACATTTGAAGTGCAACACGTGGTCTAGCAGGACCTCGGCTGGGGTGAGGTAGTCGAGGCACTTGCGCGGCGTATTGTTGTATGCCTGCATCAACGCCGTAAACTCCTCGTCCGACACTGCAGCCAGGTCCGTCTTCCGGGGCAACACCCAACGCATCCGTCCAATCGCATTCTCCACGCCTCCCTTCTGCCACGGCGAGTACGTGTCGCAGAAGAACGTCTCGATATCCCAGGCGTGAAGTTCATAGTGGTGAGCGAACTCCGTGCCGTTGTCAAAGGTGACCGTCTGGCGGAACTCCGGTGGTAGAGGGCCAAGGATGCCCGCCATGGCCGTGGCGATCGGTGCGGCGGCCTTCGAAGCCTGCCGCACTCCTATCAACACTCGTGAATGACGCTCGTGCAACGCCAACACCGTTTGCCCTGCGCGGCCGAACTGCATCACGTCCGCTTCCCAGTTCCCGAACGTCTGCCGGTCGGCAACAGAGGCGGGACGTTCTGCTATGGGGCGACGGTGAGCGATGAACGAGGCTGGGCTATGCCTGCGTCGTCTCCTCCCGCGCTTCCACCTCTTCTGTCGCAGATAGTGGCGCCATCCATAGTCCTTGTGCCGTGCGCTCTGGGCATAGATGAAGCGGTAGATGCTCTCGTGGGAGATGACGCTCTTGCCACGTTCTCTCCTCAGCCGTCCTGCCACCGCCTCCGGCGACCAGCCCAGCTTCAGCCGCTCCAACACATCGTTGCGCAACTCCTCATCCCGCTCCAGCCGAACTCCGGACCAACGACGCGCACGCGCCTGCTCCTGCGCATATACCGCCCGGTAGCCGGCTCGTGAACCGTTGCGCTTCAACTCCCGAGCAACTGTCGATGCCGGGCGATCCAGACCTGCTGCGATCTCCCTGATCGAGGCTCCCTTGGTATGTAGACGGGCAATCTCACATCGTTCCTCAATGCTGAGCTGGCTATAGCACTCTCCCATGGCAACACCTTAATCTGGTGTTGCACTTCGTTTGTGAACTTAGGGAGCCCGGAGTGCCCCGGGGCGCCCGTTGATGGGACACCCCACGCCTGACTCAGCCAACGGGCTATCGTTGCCGGCGAGGGCTCCTCTGTGGTCGAAGCTCGCTCACGGCTCTTGCCAGGGCTGCGCCGTAGAGGAAGATCATGCCGGCAACGTACCCCCACATCAGCAGCACAACGAAGGAGGCGATGGGCCCGTAGACCGCATTCCGCTGGCCGGCCACGGTAGTGAACCAGAAGAACAGGTGCTTGCCTGCCTCGAACAGCACGATGGCAGCGATCGCGCCGAATACGGCATCCCTCCAATGCACGCGGACGTTCGGCACATGAGAGTAGACGAATGCGAACACCACCATCGTGAAGAACGCGGGCAGCAGCGTCGAAGCGGCGCTCAGCGTAAGGACCACAACGGAGGAGAGCCCTCCAATCGACTCAGCTATCCCCTCGCTGTAGCGCACGGCCAGGTGGAGGGAGGCCGAGAGCCCCACCGACAACAGGAACAGCACCACGAGGACCGTCGAGGTCATCACCTGCACGATAGTCCTGTGGACCACCGTCTGGACCTCGACTCCGAAAACCCTGTTCAACGCCCTGCTCGCAGCCATGAACAGTCCATTGGCGCCCAGGACCAGGCTGGCGGTCGCCACCAGTCCGATGGCCAGCGAACCCTGGAGCAGGCTCTCTACCGCCGCCTGTATCAAGTCTGCTGACGAGGGGAAATAGTAGACCAGTACCGCTGTGAGCAACCCCCGGCCTTCTTCGGGGTCCCCGAAGAAGGCCAACGCCATGATGAACAGGGCGACCGCCGGGAGGAGCGAAAGGACGGTGAAATACGCGAGCGAGCCTGCGAGGTCGATCCCCCCGACCTGGAGCAGTATGCGCGCCGCCCTGAACATGGCCACGCCGTGCCATGCTGCATGTTCCCTGGGCATCTCGCTCACCAGCCCGCGTCCGATCCTTACCTGCCTGTGCCTCAACCGGGGAGAGTTCCGCTGTTCGAGCCGCGTAGGAACCAATTCTACGCCCCCTTGCCAGCGAAACACATGGCATTGCGCAACCTCGTGTGCCGGACTATCTTCCCCGCATGAGCACTCCTCTCCCCTGCGGATACGCAAGCGAAGGCCAGGGAGTCACACCCCTGGCTGCCGCGCTGGAATCGGGCGCGATGCTCGAGCAGGGCTTCGACGTCACGGTTGCCAAGATGGGCGACGCGCACGCAGTCGTAGCCGGGCTGGCGTCGGGCGCCATCGTCTTCGGCAACCTCGCCGCGCCCGCGCTGGTGCTCGCGGCGGCGGAGGGCCGTGCAGACCTCGTCTTCCTGGCGGGCGGCGTCAACCAGCAGTTCCTCGTCGGCGCTCCCGGCATGACGCTGGAAGCACTCCGAGGCCAGCCCCTGGGGATGAGCCACCCCGGCGACCTGACCGACTTCCTCGGGCAGCTGTCCATGGAGCGCGTCCTCGGCCAGCCCGGCGAGCTTCGCGCCGTTGGTGGCAGCCAGTCCCGCCTGCGGGCGCTGCTGGACAGCGACGTCGCGGCGACGCCCCTCTCGCCGCCCACCGCCGTACAGGCGAAGCACGCCGGGTGCCCTTGGCTGTACGACTACGCGGAGATGGACCTGAACTTCGCCATCGGCGGCATCGCAGCCCCGCGCTCGCTCGTCGAGTCCGAGCCGGAGCTTGTGCAACGCTTCCTGCGCGGCTACCTGGAAGGACAGCGGCGCTACAAGCAGGACCGGGAGTTCGGCGTCGCCGTCCACGAGAAGTACGGCGAGACCACCCGCGCCATCGCCGAGGAGACCTACGACGTCACCCACGCGGGTTTCCGCGACTTCCCCGACCCCGCCACCGAGGGCATGCGGATGCTCGTCGACTTCTGGAAGAGCGCCGGCATCATCCCCGAAGCGTTCCGCGTCGAGAGCGTGGTCGACTCCGGGCCCATCACCACAGTCTGTGGCGGGTAGGCGCGCGGCATGTCGTAGATGCAGGTTGGGAAGCGTGGTGGGCCTGATAACGATCCGCAGCGGATCACACTGTATGGAGCACTGAGTCAGTGCAGGAGTCCGCTTCGAATCCTATTGACCCAATAGAGGGTTAACACCTCTGACGTTGATCCCGTAATCGAAGACGAGGTCTCCGCCTGTGATACCAGACATGACCAAGAGGCCCGTTCCTACGGCGACGAACGCCAGGAAAGGGACGGATCCTCCGCAATCGGTCCCGCTTCGACGAGAGATAAAACGCCAGATGGTAGCGGCAATGAAGAGTGCAGTGGCCCCAAAGCTCCACCATTGATGCTTCTCAATGACCCCATGTAGCTCCGTCTCCTCATATGGAAAGTGAGAGATAAGTCCCGAAACCGTAGCGGCCATGGCGCCGAGAGTTCCGATCACAAGAAGCAGCCACGTGGTTTGAAGCATCCCAGTTCCGGGTCTCACGACTACGTAGACCGTCAGAACTGCTAGCAGTACGAGGAGGGCGATCGGAAAGTGGACGATTATGGGATGGAGGTCTTCAATGGTATCTGCAATCAGATTTCCCAAGTGTCCTCCTGGCGTTGATTGGCCGCACAATCCGGCCACAGCGCTTGCCTGAAGGTCTGTACAGCCCCCGTGGATGGTTGAAGGCATGGGCGGCTTCGGGGAAACGCCGCCGCCCATGCCTTCCTTGTTATGATTGCGCAGTAGCAGACTTTGGCGAGCCGTCCAGGCCCAGCCACATCTCGAAGATGGTTCTGTCTATCGTCAAGTTTGGTGGGCGGTAGAGGACTCGAACCTCTGGCCTCCGCGATGTCAACGCGACGCTCTAACCAACTGAGCTAACCGCCCCGTCCACCGACGCCTACGAGTATAGCACCCGCCATCGTCATACCACGGACAGCCGGAACCGTGGTCGGGACGGGAGCCGCCGCGGCAGCCGGGACGAGGCCTTGTGTTCCTCGGTCTCTACGTGCCCTCTACTACGAACACGTTGGCGTGCGCGAAGTTGCCGCGGAGCCTGCGGAGTTCCTGGAACTTCGCATCGTTGAACAGGTCCCTGATCTGATCGATGCTCTCGAACTCGGCGACCGCCATCCGGGAGGGCGTGAAACTGCCGCCCTTCGCCTCGATGGCCCCGGTGCGGATGATGTACTTGCCTCCATAGCCCCCGACTGTCTCTACCAGGCGGTCCGCCAGGCCGGCGAGCCCTTCCAGGTTCCAAACCTGCGTATCGATCGTCACGACGTATGCAGCCATTGGCATCTCCCTCGGTCCAAGTCATCGCAATATACAACATGTGCTACCATCGTTCGGCTGTACGCCCGCGTTGCACCGCGGGTCGGCCATACGAACGGAGGAGGTGGATGATGGTGGAAACAGCACTGCCCGCATGCCAGGCATGCAACGAAGGTGACCTCGTTCCGCTCTCGGACTTCGGAAGCCAGGGTGCGCCCATCCACTACAAGGCATGGGTCTGCACCAACCCCGACTGCGGGTTCAACCTGAAGATCCGCAACGGCGACGTCTACATCAACGAGCCCATCAACAACGGCGCCACAGCAAGCAGGCGTTAGCCGTCCGATGCGCCCGTTGTTCCTGCGAGGATCCGCGCTTGGCGCGCAACCTCGCAGCCCCCGTGCAAGTAGTCGTTGATGATGAGCCTCTCTGAACCCACGACTGACCCCACTCGCGCACGGCGTGTACCGGTGCTCGGTGTGGCGCTGCTTGCCGTGGGCGCGCTGTTGCTCGCTGCCGCCGCCGCCTACTACGCCTACGGCTTCTTCGCCGGACGCGACCTGGAACGCCTCGACGTGACCGTTACCGAGCCCGTCACGGAGACGCTGCCCCGCGCAGACGGCACAACGCAGGAGGGGCCGTCGCCCGCCTCCCAGGAGCTCTACCCCGGCTCACTCATGCCTGCCCGGCAGTGGGCCGACCCGCGCGGCGCGACCAATCTCGGCGCGCCTGACCTGGAAGGCTTCATCCCCCTCAGCAACGAAGGCCAGCCGCACATCGCCGGACTCGTCGGGAAGGCGGAGCGCATCGTCATCCCGCAACTCAACGTCGACGCCGAGGTCGAGGAGCTCAGCATCATCAACCTCGCGTCGAGCGCCGCGTACGAGACGCCCGCATTCACGGTCGGTCACATCCCCACGACGCCGAACCCGGGGTCGGCGGGCAACGGCTGGTACTTCGGCCACCTGGAGAACCCCATACAGGGCGAGGGTAACGTCTTCCTGCGGCTTCCGGAGATCGCCGACCTGCTGCGCGACGGCGACGACGTGCACGTCATCCTCACGTCCGGCGAGCGCGAGTACCTCTACCTCGTGAACGGGACGAGCACCACCCACGCGGACGACCTGGCGCTCTACCCGTCGGACGACGCCCGCATCTCGCTCGTCACCTGCTTCCCGCGCCTCAAGTACGACCAACGCCTCATCGTCACCGCGCAGCTCGTCGCTTTCAGGGATGCTGTCGCGCCGGACCCGGCCTGATTTGTACTAACATGTAGGTGATGCCCATCGGCTCGAGATACGGCCTCCTCCTGCGAGCGGCAGCCGCCGCGCTGCTCATGCTCGCGCTCGCCGCCTGCCAAAGCGCAACGCCCACCCCGGTGCCTGCCCCCACGGACACGCCGGTCCCGGCCCCAACGAACACGCCCGTACCGGCCCCCACCGATACGCCCGCTCCCGCCCCGACGAACACGCCCACGCCCGTGCCACAGCCAACCGACACGCCCACGCCGGTCCCCACGGACACCCCGACCCCGGCGCCCGGCGTTACGCCACAGCCAACCGACACGCCTACCCCTACGCCGAGGCCGACGAACACGCCGACTCCCAGGCCTGCGCCCACCAACACGCCCACCCCCGTCCCCACGGACACCCCAACCCCCGAACCTGCGCCCGCAAGCGGCTGGCGCACCGACATCGCCACCGGCTCGAACATCGGCGAACGCGCGACCAACGCCTCGCTGACCCTCGCCAACGGGTCCACCGGCACCATCGAGTCTGTCGCCGGAGGCCGCGCCGTCCTCCTCTACTTCTTCGCCACGTGGTGACCGACCTGCCGCGGCGAGGCTCGCACGCTCAACCCCCTCTACGACACCTACAAGGACGATGTCGAGTTCGTCTTCGTTGCCTTCGACGAGAGCGCTTCCACGCTGGGGAACTACGCCTCGCAGCAGGGCTACGGCTGGGTGTTCGGCGCGGGACCGGCCTCGGTCAACCGCGACTTCAACATCACCTCCCAGTCGTCCTACGTCGGCATCGGCCGCGACGGCGCCATAGTCAGCACGAGCCGCAGGTCCGGAAAGAACTGGACGAACATCCTGGACGGCCTGCAAGCCTCGTAGCGGCAAGGGTACCCCCGTCGTTCCTGCGGAGGCAGGAACCGCGCCTCGATTCCCTCGCCCTCTGAGGGGAGATAGCCAGGTGAGGGTGGGCATGGTGCGAAAGTGCACCGCTCATGGTGAGCCTGTCGAACCACACCGCATTGACACCCTACCCGTACACGCCCTAGCCTTTAGCGACGGTTCGCGGCATGACCACGCACAGCACATCCATTTCGCGCCTCGTGAAGGTAGGAGCAGCCCTGCTCGTGCTGCTGTTCACGCTAGCCGCCTGCGGCTCCGACCCCACCGCAACGCCGACGCCGCAGCCCACGCCGACCCCTGAGCCTGAGCCGACCGCCACGCCAGTTCCCGCCACAGACGGGATGTCGGCGGGAGGCTGGCGCACCGATGTCGCCGTAGGCTCCAACCTCGGTGACCGCGCCACCAACGCGGCGATAGCGCTCCCGGACGGCTCCGTCGGCACCCTCGAGTCTGCAGCCGAGGGCCGCGCCGTGCTCCTCTACTTCTTCGCCACGTGGTGACCGTCCTGCCGCGGCGAGTCTCGCACGCTGGACACCCTCTACGACGACTACAAGGACGATGTTGAGTTCATCCACGTCGCCTTCAACGAGAACGCTGCCGCACTGGACTCATACGCCAGGGGCGAGGGCTACGACTGGATCTTCGCTGAGGCCGAGCAAGGCACCCAGCAGGCATTCAACATCCGCTCGCAGGCCACCTACGTCGGCATCGGCCGCGACGGCACCATCGTCGCCAGCAGCGGCGGCGGCTCCGGCAAGGACTGGCCAAGCATCCTCGATCAGTTGACCTCTTCGTAGGATCTCCGTCCTTCCTGCGCAGGCAGGAGCCTGGGTGGCCGACAGGTCACGCATCCCTTTCTCTGACACCCGCCCCTTACGCGAACGCCCCACCCTCGCGTACGCTGGTTGCATGACCGTCATCCCGGCAGCACCCATAGACTGCGTCTATACCTCACAGCACAGCTATAGATATTCTCTATGGGTCCGGCACGAAAAAAGTGATCTCGATGGCCATCTTGGACACCTTGGTCACGGGAAGCAGGCCATGGCCTTGTAAACACCCCCGACCAAGGCGTCCAAGGTGGCCAGATCGCCATGGCGATTCACTCCTACGGCGACGACCAAGGGGGCCAGATTCCCGGCAGGTTGGACACCTTGGTCGCACCTCTTCCCCGCTCCGGCGGCAGCCGGTCTACGCCCTCTCCCCTCGGGAGAGGGCGGGGTGAGGGTGAAAGGTTGGCGAACGAGGCGCATCTGCGATAGCATCCGCCGAGCAGGACGCGGCCGGCGCGGGCCGCGAGGGAGGCTCTATGACCACAACACCAGTCAGGCAGACGGTCACGCTCACCGTCAACGGCCAGGAATACACCCGCGAGGTGCCCACCTACCGCACCCTCGTCGACTTCATCCGCTACGACCTCGGCCTCACCGGCACCAAGGAGGCGTGCAGCGTCGGCGTTTGCGGCGCATGCACCATCGAACTGGACGGCAGGATCGCCGCCTCGTGCATCACGCTCGCCGTGCGGGCCGATGGCGCGAACATCACAACCATCGAGGGCGTCGCCGACGGCGACACGCTCCACCCCGTGCAGGAAGCGTTCATCAACTACGGCGGCTTCCAGTGCGGCGCGTGCACCCCCGGCCAGATCATGGCCGCCAAGGCGCTGCTGGAGCACAACTCCAGCCCCACCGAGGCCGAGATCAAAGAGTGGATGATGGGGAACCTCTGCCGCTGCACCGGCTACTACCAGATCATCGAGTCCATCCAGGCCGCTGCGGAGGCGAAGTAGCCATGCACGACTTCACCTTCCACGCACCAGATTCTCTCTCCGGCGCGCTCGAACTGCTCGCCGAGCACAACGGCGACGCCAAGCTGCTGGCGGGCGGCACTTCGCTCACCACGCTCCTGAAGCAGTCGCTCATCGCGCCAGACCACATCATCAGCCTGCACCGCCTGTCCGGCCTCGACTCCATCGAAGCGTCGGACGGCGAGCTCCGCATCGGCGGTCTCACCACCCAGCGCGACATGGAGACGTCGTCCGTCGTGAAGGAGCACGCGCCGCTGCTCGCTGAGGCGTACCGCCGCGTCGCCACCGTCCGCATCCGGAACGTCGCCACGGTCGGTGGCGGCATCGCGCAGGCCGACCCCGCGATGGACCCGCCGCCGTCGCTGCTCATCCTCGGCGCGAGCGTCGTTGCCACGTCCACGCGCGGTGAGCGCGTCATCCCCATCAGCGAGGTCTACGCCGACTACTACGAGACGACGCTGGAGCCTGACGAGATCGTGACGCAGGTGCGCGTCCCCGCGCAGCCCTCCGGCGCAGGATGGACGTACATCAAGTACCTCCCCCGCACCGAGGATGACTACGCCACCGTCTCCGTCGCCGCTATCGGCAGCGTCGAGGGCGGCAACATCGCCGACGTACGCGTTGCGCTCGGAGCCGTCGCGCCGACCGCGGTGCGCGCCTCCGTAGTCGAGGAAGCGCTGGCAGGCCAGGCCCCGACGCTCGACGCGCTACGCGAGGCGTCGCAGGCCGTCGCCGACATCGTCGACCCAACGGACGACCCACGCGGCTCCGCCTGGTACAAGCGGGACATGTCCGTAGTCTTCACCCGCCGCGCGCTGGAGCAGGTGCTAGGCGTCTCCTAAGCCTGCCCGCCATTCCCGCGAAGGCGGGAGTCACTCTATCCAAACAGGGCGCCCTTCATGGGCGCCCTTCTGCTACCACCAGTGCACCTCGTCGAGCGCCTCGGCGTCCGCGCCGGTGGCACCCCAAGGACGCGAAGGCAGGTACTTCCACGCCCCGTCCGAGAACATCATGACGATGTTCCCGCTCTCCATCCCCTCGGCGACGCGCAGGGCCGTGTGCAGCGCCGCTCCGGACGATATCCCGGCGAAGACGCCTTCAGCCCGCATCACGTCCCGCGCCGCCGCGATGGCGCTCGCGCTGTCGACGAGGAATCGCCGGTTCAGGAGGCCCAGATCGAGCAGCGGCGGGATGTAGCCCTCCGAGAGGCTCCGCAGCCCCTGCAGACGCTCCCCGAGCCTCGGTTCGACGCCGACGACCTGCACGTCCGGCCACTGCTCCCGCAAGCGTCGCGCAACCCCGGTGATCGTGCCCCCAGTGCCGATGCCCGCAACGAAGACGTCCACATGCTCCATCGCCCGAGCGATCTCCTCCCCCGTCGTGACGTAGTGACAGCGGACGTTCGCCGGGTCGCTGAATTGGCCGACCGCGTAGTAGTCCGGCTGCTCCGCAAGCTCCTGCACCCGTCTGATCGCGCCGCGCATCCCGGCCTCCGGTTCGCACCACTCGATCTCCGCACCGTAGAGGTCCAGGATGTCCGCGATGCTGGGGACGATGCCCTTCGGCAGGACGACGCGCACCCGGTAGCCTCTGCGAGGCGCGAGCGCCGCCAGCGCGATGGCGGTGTTCCCGGTGCTCGCCTCCACCAGCGTCGCGCCGGGCCGGAGCGCACCGCTCTCTTCCGCCGCGTCCAGCATCGCCACCGCTATCCGGTCCTTCACGCTGCCGCTGGGGTTCTGCCCTTCCAGTTTGGCAAAGAGCCGCACGCCCGGGTGGGGGCTGAGGTTGCGCAGCTCGATGAGCGGCGTCCCTCCCACGAGTGCGGCCAGCGTTGCCTGCCCATCCTGCGCCATGCGCCGATTCTATCGCGGCGTGTGGGGGACGATGCACGCTACCCCGCAGCCGGGAGTCGTTGACTCGCCTCTGGCGCCTGCTAGAATTTCCCTTGCCGTTCTGCCAACGGCTGGAGCTCGCTACGCACACCTCCAAACCAGTCCCCTCGGCGCTCATCGAGGAATTGAGATGAGACGCAACAACTGGCGTCTCCGTCCGGGCGACCGTGTCGTCAGGCGCCCCCGCCAGCGTGAAACCGCGCCCGTGCGCATACGTACGCATGATCGCCGCCGCCGCTTCGCTCTACCCTCATCGTCCTCGGCGCTGCTCACGCTCGCCGGGGGATTCGCTGCCCTCATCCTGGCAGGCACCGCACTCCTCATGCTGCCATTCGCGGCAGCCGGGCCGGAGAGTGCAGGCCTCGTCACCGCGCTCTTCACCGCCACGTCAGCCGTCTGCGTGACCGGTCTGGTCGTAGTCTCGAGCGGCGACTACTGGAGCGTCTTCGGACAGGTGGTAATCGCGGCACTCATGCTCATGGGCGGGCTGGGCATCATGAGCGCGGGCATCGTCGTCCTTGCGGTGCTGGGGAAGCGCGTCACGCTCAACCAAAGGCTCCTCGTGCGGGAGACACTGGGAGGCGAGGCACTGGGCAGCGCGGTGCGGCTCGTGCGTTACATCATCTGCTTCGCATTGGGAGCACAGCTCGTCACGTTCCTGCTGCTCTTCGTCCGGCTCGTATTCAAATACCCGGCCATCGAGGCGTTCTGGCAGAGCCTGTTCCATAGCATCTCCGCGTTCAACAACGCGGGGTTCACCATCTTCCCCGACTCTCACAGCCTGTCCGCCTTTCAGTCCGATCCCGCCGTGCTCTGGACCATCGGCCTGAGCATTCTCCTCGGCGCGATGAGCTATCCCGTCATGAACGAGCTGGCACGGCGCAAGGGGTTCACCCGCTGGACGCTGGACACGCGCCTGGTCGTGCTCGGAACGCTCGGCCTGTGGGCCACGGGCGCAGTGACGGTGCTCCTCTTCGAGGTCACGAACCCTCTGACGCTGGGTGGGATGGGTGTAGGGGACAAGATCAGCAACGGCGCGTTCCAGGCGTTCACGGCGCGCACGTCGGGTTTCAGTTCCATCGATTTTGGCCAGGTAGAGGCAGGCACGAGCTTCCTGTACATGGTCATGATGTTCGTGGGCGGGGCATCGGGCTCAGTCGCAGGCGGCATCAAGGTCAATACGGCGATGGTGATCATCGTGGCGACCATCGCGGCGGTGCGCGGGCGGTCTCAGGTTGAGTTCGCCAGGCGCGAGATCGCGTACTCCCAGGTGAGCCGTGCGCTCGGTGTGCTCGTGCTGGGCGTGGTTGGCGTATCGCTGTTCATCATCGCGCTCATGGTCTCCGAGCGGTCGAACCTCGAAACAGGCGCATTCGAGTTTGGCGATGCGATGTTCGAGACGATGTCCGCCTTCGGCACCGTAGGGCTGTCGCATGGGATCACGTCCGACCTTTCCACGCCCGGGAAGCTCATCATCACGCTGGCGATGTACGTGGGACGGCTGGGCCCATTGACGATAGCGCTCGGACTGGCGCTTCGCCAACGCCGTGCGCTGTACCGGTACGCAGAGGAACGCGTTAGAATCGGTTGAGAGGTACGCTATGGCTCATCAGGTAGCCGTCATCGGCATGGGCAGGTTTGGCATAAGCCTGGCACATGAACTGTACCGCATCGGTCACGACGTACTTGCCGTCGACCGAGACGAGTCGCTCACTCAGATGATGATGGGGCAGGTGACTTACTCCGTAACAGGCGACTCCACCTCCATGGAGTTCCTGGAGGAAGTGGGCATCCGCAACTTCGACACCGCCGCCGTTGCCATCGGCACGGACATCCAGTCGAGCGTTCTCACCACTGTTCTCCTGAAACAGACGTTCGAAGTGCCGCAGGTGATGGCGCGCGCCATCAGCGACATCCATGGCAAGACGCTCTCGGCAGTGGGAGCCGACCGCGTCGTCTACCCCGAACAGGAAACCGGAGTGCGCTCAGCGCACAGCCTGTTCCAGCGCGACGTGCTGGAGTACATGGAACTCGCAGGTGGCTTCGGGTTCAGCAAGGTGAACGTGCCTGCGGAGATGACTGGCCTGTCGCTGGAACGGGCAGGACTGAGCACCGCCCGCGACAAGTACGGCGCGGCGGTCGTCGCCATACGCAGGGGGCGCGAACCCATCCTGTCGCCATCCAAGGACGAAGTGCTGCAGGAAGGCGACCTGCTCATCCTCGCAGGCAGGGAAGACACGCTCGAACGCTTCGGGCTTCAGTAGGCATGGCAAAGATCGAACGCGCCCTCGCTCTCGTCACCGGCACTCCGATGGATAAGACCATCGTCTCCATCGCATGCGACCTCGTGCGTCCGTACAAGGGAGAGGTCTGGGCGCTCTATGTGATCGAGGTCGGACGGAAGCTGCCCGTAGACGCAGAGTTGCCGAACGAGACCGCGCGCGGGGAGCACCTGCTCCAACGCATGGAGGCATACGGCAAGACGCTCAAGTGCAAGGTGGAGGGCGACATCCTGCAGGCAAGGGACACGGGCGCCGCCATCGTACGGGAGGCGGCCGACCGCCAGACCGACGTCATCGTTGCGGGCATGCCCTACACCGAGCACTACGGCAGCCCATCGCTCGGCGACATGGTGCCCTACGTGCTACGCCACAGCCAGTGCCGCGTCGTTGTCTACAGGGAACAGCAGCCCGAGCCGATACCGGAAGGCTCGTCATGACACGCCACGTCATGATCGTCGGCTGTGGGAGGCTTGGAGCAACGGCTGCAAACGCGTTGCTCGACCGCGGCGACCGCGTCACGATCCTCGATATGGACGCCGAGAATTTCCGGCGCCTGCGCCCCAGGGTCCGGCTCAGCATGTACGTTGGCGACGGCACTTCCCACGAGGTGCTGCGGCGCACGGGTATCGACTCCGTCAGCGCTTTCATCGCCGCCACGGGACGCGACACGACCAACGCGCTCGCGGCGCAGTCGGCACGCACCACGTTCGGCATCGAGCACGTCGTGTGCCGCATCAACGATCCGACCAGGAGCGAGATGTACGAACGGCTGGGGCTCACCACCGTGAACCCGAACCAGTTGCTCATCGAACTCGTCCTGGACGCGATGGAGCAGTAGCGGATGTACGTCATCGTCGTCGGCGCAGGCAAGATAGGCTTCTACCTCACTCGCGAACTCCTCGCTGCGAGCCATGAGGTCGCGCTTATCGAGCGCGACGCCTACGTGAGCGCCACCGCCGCTGAGGAGTTCGGCTCCATCCTCATCACCAGCGATGGTACCGAGCCCACTGTGCTCGGCGACGCCGGGGCAGAACGGTGCGACATTCTCATCTCCACGACCGGCCAGGACGCGACGAACCTCACCGCCTGCCAGGTGGCCAAATACTCGTTCAACGTTTCCAAGACGATGGCCGTGGTCACCGACCCCGATCATGTGCCGCTCTTCCGCGCGCTGGGCGTCGACGTGACGATCAGCACCACCGAGCTCATCCTCTCCCACGTCGAAGAGGAGCTCACCGGCGGGCCATTCGTCCATGTACTCCCGCTCCGCGGCGCGTCGAGCGGCATCGTCTCCATGCGCGTGCCGAGTGGGTCTCCGGTGGTGGGGCAGCCCGTATCCCGCATCAAGCTCCCGCAGGGCACGCTGCTGACCGCGGTGATACACAAGAACGGCGAACTCAAGCCTGCCGTCCATGACCCTGAACTGGCGGTTGACGACGCCATCGTTGCCATCACACCCCCCGAGAAGGAAGACGAGTTGTGGCAAGCGCTCACGGGGGAGGCACGCCGATGAAGATCGCCTACCTGGGGCCGCAGGGCACCTTCTCTGAGCAGGCCGCGATCGACTACGCGGGCAGTGCCGAACTCGTGCCTTTCCCCTCCATCACCGCCGCCGCGATGTCGGTCCTGCACGGTGAGGCAGATGAGGCTGTCTGTCCGATCGAGAACAGCCTGCAGGGTTCGGTCACGGATACACTGGACGTGCTGTTGCACGAGGAAGGCCTGTATATCCGGCAAGAATTGAGCCTGGACATCGTGCACGACCTGATGGTGAAGCCCGGTGTGGTGCTGGCTGCGGTGAAGCGCGTCTACTCCCACCCACAGGCCCTCGGCCAATGCCGCAGATACCTGGAACAACACCTGCCAAATGCAGAGCTCGCTGCAGCGCTCAGCACCGCCGGAGCTGTCGAGCAGGCGATGGCCTCTGACGTGCCTGCCGCCGCCATCGCACCGAGCAGGGCTGCCGAGTTGTACGGCGCGCAGGTGCTCGCGCCCGGCATCCAGGACGACGACAACAACGTCACACGCTTCCTCGTGCTGGGGAGGAGCGACCACCCCCGCACAGGCAACGACCTTACGTCCATGGCGATGGCATTTTCCCAGGACCGGCCGGGACAGCTGTTCGGGGTGCTCAAAGAGTTCGCGGAGCGCAACATCAATCTCACCAAGATCGAGTCACGACCTACCCGGCTCGGGCTCGGCAAGTACTACTTCCTCATGGACATCGAGGGACACAGGGATGACCCGCTGCTGGAGGAAGTGCTCGGCAATGTGAGGAAGAGGGCGTCGCTGCTCAAGGTGTTCGGCTCCTTCCCTCGAATGACCATCACTTCGTATCTTTCGGCGCTGGTGCGGGAGATCGCGGCGCTGCGGGGCTACCGCTCGCAGGAGCAGGTGCTGCACGCGGGCGTACAGGTGGACGTGCTCCTGCAATCCGGAGGCACAGAGATGGGCGTGGAGGTCCGCGCAACGTCGTCCGTAGAGGACGTTCGCGCGACGGCGGAGTCGTTCCGCGAGGCCGGACTGGCGCAGGCGATATTCGTATTCGCTGATCCCACGGTGGCGGAGAAAGCGCGGGGCGCAGCCGCCGAATGGCCGGAGGAACTCGCTGCGACGGCTGTCTTCACGACCGCCGAGCACATCGGCGAACTCTTGTAGCCGCTGACCCTACTTCGCCTTACCTCGCAGCCCGCCTACGAGGTTGATCAGTATGCCCAGCCCATTCGCGAACGATGCCGTGCTGCCTTCAGCGGACGGGGAAGACATGAACTTCAAAGCAGCCCCGGACGCCCTGTTCACGTTGTCCAACGTGTCGTTGACGTTATCGACCGTCCTGGTCATGGAGCCGATGAGGCGCCGGACCGCCTTGAGCAGCATGAAGGCGGCTACCAGCAAAACGACCAGAACAAGGATCCCCACCAACAGGTAGGCGCTGACGAGGATGTCGCGTATCAGCGTTACCGTCTCTTGGTCAAACAAGGTTCTTCTCCGTGCCTCTGCGGGCTGTTCTATCGCTGCTTGTTGTCGCTCGCGGATGCGTCATTCTACCGTTGCCTGCCACGCATCCGCACAGCCACGTCACGCCCCAGGCTCGAGCACACGATAGACCGTAACCTCCTGATTGGCAAAGAAGACTTCGAGCGACGTCCCTACCATAGCGTCGAATTTCTCCAGCCCCGGTCCGGGGAAGTACACGCGCTCGGAAGGCCCGACGTAGACGTATTCGACCCCATATTCTGACGCGAGGTCGAGAAAGAGCCGTTCGCTCTCGGTCTCATACATCAGGCTGACGTCGTAGATGCGTGCGCGCACGGCGGCTGGCTCCGCTCCACCCGCGCCCCGCTGCTGGATCTGGTGCCACTGCCAGCCGACTACCACGGGCAGCCCCGTGTACTTGGCCACGCGCGGAGGCCAGCGATACGCATGCGCGGTGACGCCCTCGAGGAACACGGGGGAGCCTTCCACGTTCTCACGGATGAAGTCGATGGCCTCGGCGTCGTAGCTCAACGCGTACCTCGACTCGGGCAGCCCCTTGTTCGGCTCAGCCGGGTCGCCGTAGACCGTCGTCCACTGATATGCGCGGCCATCCAGCGTTACGCCGACCGACGTATCGAACCTGTCGGCGAGACGCGCGCGCGTGCCGAGCACGGGGAAGACGGCACCCGCCAGCACAAGGATGGCCAGCACACCCAGCCAGACCTTCCCTCCCTTGCTGCGGAAACGGACCGCCCCTGATGCCCACAGGTGCCACAGTCCAACGCCGCCAACGATGCCGAACAGCACCCACGCGTTCAGGTACAGCTTGAACACGGTGTTCATCCGGTCGATGTCATTCTCCACGGTCACGAAGTCCACGCCGACGCCGATGCCCAGCGCGAGGACGAGCATGACCAGCAGGAGCAGGTGCACCGGGGCGGCACGCTCGTTGCTCCGGAAGAGCCAGGCCAATGCGACTACCGACGCCCACAGGATGACCAGCGACAGCAGCAACGCCGTCAGCCACTCCCGCAACGTGTCCCACCAGACGAAAACAGCCCCTACGAGCGCCAGCAAAAGGAAGCCTGCTGCTAGCGCGGCCCGTCCACGCCATCCCATACCGCCCGCGTCTTCTTCGTTTTCTGGTTCAGGCCGTTTGAATAAGTGGCGAGTCTCGAACACGAGCCAGGAGAGCGCAGCGAACAGCAAGAGCAGGTGTATGGCGAGGTATTGCCAGAGCACCGTACGCCACTCGCTGAGCTTCACGCCTGAAGCGGGGACTTCGTAGTTCTGGTGAAACGGCAGCCACGCCGCGTAGAGCACTCCCCAGAACAACGCGGCCAGCAGCACCCCCTTCGCGACCGTCATTGGCTCCGAAGGGCCGCCGCGTACGAGCAAGGCGATGGCGATGGCCGCGAGGCCCAGCAGACCGTACGCTGGCACTTCCCACGTGTTGATGGCGGCGAACGACCCCACGACGAACGCGAGTCCCGCGAGCGCGGGCAGCAGCCTTCGTAGCGGGATCGCTTTCCGCGCCCCAACCACGAGGTTCACTGCCAGTCCGATAGCCAGCACCTGGAACGGGAGCGATATGAGGTGCGCATGGAGATCGCCGAAGAGGAACGTCCAGAACGGGAACTCGTTGATGGCAATCTGGTCCGGCATCAGGCGGCTGCTGCGCCAGAAGTCGAAGCGCCCGAACGACTCATCGGTGAAGGTGCGCCACGCGCCCTGCAGCAGCTGGGCAGCGCCGTCCACGTTCGCCAGCACTGTCACGAGGAGGGCAGCGCCCACACCCGCCCAGACCGGGCTGCAGCGGCGAACCATCTCCGTGGTGCGTTGCCGGAGCGCTTCAGCCAGGTTGTACCCGACGCTGAACGCACCCGCCAGCGTGAACGCGAACAGCATGGGCAGCGCGAGGTTATACGCAACTTCCGGCACGATGCCGGTCAGCCGTATCAGGGCCGCGACTGGCACGAACCCGTAGTAGTAGTAGTTGATGAAGCCTCCGGCATACCACGGGTCGTAGGGCGGGAAGGTGGTCGACTTCACGACGGCGATGAGGTAGGTGAGGTCCATCGGCTTCTCGCCGCCGCGCCACGCGTGCCAGAGGTCCGGGTTCGCGGCGCGGACCAGCACAAACGCGAGGTAGGCCGCGATGAACAGCGCCTCCACGCTCGCGATGTACTTCCAATAACGCTTCGCCAGCGCGATGAGCCAACGGTTGCGGTAGAGCAGCACGCCCGAGACCGCGGCGAGCAGCAGTATCGAGAGCGCAACGCTGGTGCGGGAGAACGTCCATACGCCGAGGCTCGCTCCCATCCACACCAGCCACGAGACCAGCAGCAGCGCCAGCGGTTTCGCGAGCACGACGCCTCTGTCCGGGAGCCAGCGCATCAGCCGCACGGCGAGCGGGAGTCCCGCGAGGAAGACGACTTCGATAGCGATCAGCCAGACGAGCCATGGCGCCCAGTCGTTCAGCCCACCCTCACTGAAGATGTCGGTCCAGGTGCCACCCGCCTGCTGGACGGCGCGGTCCTCATCGCTCAATAGCGCCCGTTCGGGTGGCGGGTCGAAGTCCCCCAGGAACATGATGGTGCTGATCTCGTGCTCGCTGAGGCGCTCCACGTTCTCCCACACGAGCACGAGGGGGTGGTCGTAGTTCGTGACGTTCTCGTCCGCGTAGCCGAGATTGAGCGCGACTGCGCCGGTTTCCACGCCGGGCACGCTCTCCGGACGCTCCATGCCCGCCACCGTGAACGGGTCGTGGACGAAGGACACGCCTGCGAGCGTGGGGTAGCGAGCGAAGCCTTGAACGAGTTCGAAGCCGAGTTCGCCGGAGAAGAGCGCGCGATAGTACGCCGCACTGTAGGGATAGCGCTCCGGCACCCGTGAGATGCTCCCCCAGGGCCGGTTGCTGTACGACATGATGTAGTCCGCGTGAGCGACCTGCGAGGCCACCTCCGAGGCCTTGTTGAAGGTGTCTCCCTCGTGCATGCGCAGTTGGTCGACGTTGAACCGGCCCAGGTTCGGGAAGCCCTCGTCCCAGTGGTTGTCGGTGACGACGTTCGCACGCGCCGGAACATTCTCGTTCATCCAGGCCGACGCCTGTATGCCCGGGTGGTCTGTGAAGTAGATCGAGGCGAACGCGAGCGCGTAGAAGGCGGTGGAGGCCACCACGAATGCCATCACGGCCTGGACGAGACGCTCCCACGCGACCCCTCGCGTTCGCGCGAACCGGTACGCCTCCATCAGCCAGTGGCTTCCGAGCAGGACGAGAATGAGCAGGGTGGGAGCCACATAACGGAGGAACTTCACCTCGAAGAGCGGCACGATGCCAGCGAGGAGGACGACGACCCAGGAGATGAGCAACCACTCTCCGATGCGCGGACGCCGCAGCCCCGCTATCACGGCCGCCGCCAGTCCTGCCCACGCAACGACGCCCAACGGCAGGCCCAAGGCCCAGAGCGCCGTCTGCCGCAGCTCGTAGAGGCCGTTGCGCGGGATGCCCACGTACTGGAGCGTGTAGGGCACGAGCCCGGCGGTGCGCGCGACCATCCCTTCCCAGCCGAGGTCCGCCACGTACTTCCGGTAGTCGATAAGCGCGTACGGCTGCAGCACGATAAAGGTGAGGAGGGCAGCGCCGAACGCGAGCACGGCGGGGCGTACCAGGGGTTGCAGGAGCGGCCAGCCCCGTTCGCCGGTCTCCCACTGTCGCCACAGGAGTGCGGCGTAGGTGAGGGCGACGGGCGCCAGTATCGGGAGGCTGCTGCCTCTGAACGCGAAGGTCATGCCGATGACGAGGCCAAGGATGGCGTGGTCGCGGAGGCGTCCGCGCTCCAGCACGTTCAGCATCCACCAGAAGGCGACGAGCGCCAGCAGCACCACGAACGACTCGGGGCGGTAGAAGTGCGTGACCTGGATGTTGAAGACGGTGAAGGCCCCGAGTGCGGCGGCGAGCAGGCCTGCGCCGTGCCCGAACAGCCGCCGACCCAGGAAGAACAGCAGCAGCACGGAGGCGGTATCGGCGAACGCCGCCAACGCCCGCCCCGCCGAGGCCAGATCCTCCAGCCGCACCTGGTCCATGAATGGTTCCAGCACGAAGCGGATGCCCACCAGCAGGTAGATGATGATGGTGCCGAGCGGGAACCAGTGCGGATTGAGCGGGCTGGCGTCCTTATCGAAGAATGTGCCGATGCCGGGGAAGCCGGGGGTGTCCTGCGGGAAATCGCGGTTCTGGCAGGAGTCCCACCCCGGAGCTTCGGTCAGCACGCGGTACATGCAGTCCGCGCGGAGGTAGATGGAGCGCTCGTCTGGGTGGTAGAAGCTGCCGCCGTCCCAGTCGAGGCCGTGCAGCCGCAATCCGAGGGCGGCGGCGCCAATCACCAGGAGGATGAAGACCCACGCCGGCGTGGCCCTGAGCCACCCGCGCAGCAGAGCGAGTTCGGCGGCCACGCTCGACGGTCGCTCCTGCGGCTCAGTCTCCGTGGCGCTGGGCGGGGAAGGCAGCGCGTCGGTTGACATATCGCTCACGAACGGCAGGCCGAGAACCTACGGCGTGGGTGCGGGTCTGCACACATGCGATGCGCAGACCCGCAGCGAAGTGCCGTGCCTAGAGGCCTCTCTCCGCGATCATCGCCGTGAGGTCGGATGTGCGGCAGGAGTAGCCCCACTCGTTGTCGTACCAGCCGAGCACCTTCACCATGTTGCCCTCCATCACCATGGTGGAGTCGGCGTCGAAGATGCAGCTGGCCGGGTTCATCTTGATGTCGCTGCTGACGATGGGGTCTTCGGTGTACTCGAGGATGCCGTTGAGCGGGCCTTCGGCTGCCTTGCGGAAGGCCTCGTTCACCTCTTCCTTCGTCACGTCGCGTCCGACGTCGGCAACGAAGTCGGTGATGGAGCCCGTGGGCACGGGCACGCGCAGCGCCATGCCGTGCAGCTTGCCGTTCAATTCGGGAATCACAACGCCGACGACCTTTGCGGCGCCGGTGCTGGTGGGGATGATGTTGGACGCAGCGGCGCGGGCGCGGCGCATGTCCGAGTGCACCTGGTCGAGTATCTGCTGGTCGTTCGTGTAGGCGTGGACCGTGGTCATCAGACCATGCTTGATGCCGAACTCGTCGTTGAGCACCTTGATGAGCTGCGCGACGCAGTTGGTCGTGCAGGATGCGTTGGAGAGGACGTGGTGCTCGCCGGGGTCGTACTCGTCCGCGTTGACGCCCAGCACGAGCGTCTTGTCCTCGCCGGTGGCTGGTGCAGAGATGATGACCTTCTTCGCGCCTGCCTCGATGTGGCCCGCGGCCTTCTCGCGCTGCGTGAAGATGCCGGTGGACTCGATGACGATGTCCACGCCCAGGTCTCCCCACGGCAGATCGGCGGGGTTGCGCTCCGAGAGCGACTTGATGAGGCGTCCATCGACCTCGATGCCGCCGTCCACTGCCTGCACCGTGCCCGGGTAGCGCCCGTAGTTCGAGTCGTACTTGAAGAGGTGCGCGTTCGCCTGCGGCGCCGCGAGGTCGTTCACTGCGACCACTTCCAATTCGTCAGGATGCCGTTCCAGCGTCGCCCGGAGCACCTGCCTGCCGATGCGCCCAAAGCCGTTGATGCCAACTCTCGTGCTCATACGCCTCTTTCTCCTCCTTGCGTAGCCTCGTTCCTAAGGCTGTTCCATGCTATAGACCGTTCGCCTGGACAACAAGGCGCGGGTCAGGCCGTACGGCTGACCGCGTCACTCGCCGGTTGCCATGTCTCGTTGTGGATGCTGTCGCCGATCCACTCCCGCAGTTCGATGCCGATGCCGTTGGGGTCGAGGATCTCCGCGCGCCAGCCGTTGAAGGACGAGCCCGACTTCGGCTCCTGCACGAACGTCACGCCGCGCTCCCGGAGGGCGGCGGCGGTCGCCTCCATATCCTCTACGGTGAGGGCGATGGCCTTGACCCCCATGCGTCCGACGTCCACCTCTTCCGATGCCCGTGCCGGTGGCGCTGCGATCAGTTCAACCATCATGTCACCGAGGGTGATACACGCCTGCTCGTGCACCAGGCCGTCCTCCCTGTGCGCCGCAGTCGTGCGCAAGTGCCGGAAGCCAAGCACGTCCGTGTAGAACGCAAGTGACTCCTTCATGTCCTTCGCCCAGACTTCAACGTGGTCCATTCCCGTGATGCCCATGATCTACCTCCGCAAACGTTCGAACGGCAAGCCGCCCGCATACTCCGCCGCACTTCCGAGCTCCGCCTCGATGCGCAGCAGGCGGTTGTACTTCGCAACCCGCTCACTGCGTGCCGGAGCGCCCGTCTTGATCTGCCCCGCCGACACCGCGACCGCGAGGTCCGCGATGGTCGTGTCCTCCGTCTCCCCGGAGCGGTGGCTGATGACCGCGTTCCAGCCTGCATCGTGCGTCATGTCGATGGCGGAGCGCGTCTCGGTGAGCGAGCCTATCTGGTTCAGCTTCACGAGCACAGAGTTGCCCGCGCCATCCGTGATGCCCCGGGCGATGCGCTCTGGGTTCGTGGTGAACAGGTCGTCGCCTACCAGTTGCACACGGTTGCCCAGGCGCTCTGTCAGCAGACCCCAGCCCTCCCAGTCGTCCTCGACGAGGCCATCCTCGATGCTGACGATGGGGTACTTGGAGACCCACTCCTCGTAGTAGCCCACGAGCTCCGCGCTGGTGAGGGTAACGCCCTCGCGTGCGAGCACGTACTTCCCACCCTCGTAGAACTCGCTCGCCGCTACGTCCAGCGCCAGCGAGCAGTCCACACCGGGGCGGTAGCCTGCCTTCTCTATCGCCTCCACGAGCAACTCGACGGCTGCCTCGTTGGTGGGGAGCGACGGCGCAACGCCGCCCTCGTCTCCAACGTTCGTGGACATGCCTCGGTCGTGGACGATGCCGCGCAACGCCTGGTAGACCTCCGCGCCGCAGCGCAGCCCTTCCGTGAAGCTGCCGAACCCCACCGGCATCACCATGAACTCCTGGAAGTCCGTGGAGTTCACCGCGTGACGCCCGCCGTTGAGCAGGTTCAGCATGGGAGTGGGGAGCAGCGCACCAGCACCGAGGTAGCGGTAGAGCGGCAGTCCGGCCGACTGCGCTGCCGCATGTGCATTCGCCAGTGAGACCGCGAGTATCGCGTTCGCGCCGAGGCCGGACTTGTCCGGCGTGCCGTCAAGGTCCAGCATCGCCGCATCAATCGCCTGTTGGTCGCCCGCGTCGAGGCCGCGGATGCGAGGCGCGATCCTGTCGTTCACATTCGCAACGGCGGTGAGGGTGCCCTTACCTCCGTACCGGGATGCGTCTCCGTCGCGCAACTCCAATGCCTCGTGCGTGCCGGTGCTCGCGCCGGAGGGCACGGCGGCCCAGCCGGTCGCGCCGTCGTCCAGGGTTACGGCCGCTTCCACGGTGGGAAGCCCACGCGAGTCGAGCATCTCGCTCGCTCGTACATTCTCGATACGCGCCATCCCTCTCTCCTCCGTTCAGTGCGCCGCAGCGCGCTCCCGTGCGTCGCGCTCGTGCGCTGCGGCGATAGCCTTTTCAACAGCGTCCACCGGCGAGTCCGCGCGTGCAATCTCCATCTGGTAGCCGTCGCCGCTCGTCATCTCCCACGTTTCGAGGCCGATGACCGGCGTTCCGTCACCCAGGGCGTGGGCGATCTCGGAGAGCGTGCCGTATGCGCCGTCCACGGCGATGGCCGCGCGCCCCGTCTTGACCACGATGACGTTCCGCGCGTAGCCCATGCCGGTCATCACAGGGTAGTCCACCCATGGATTCGCGGCACGGGGGTCGTCCCCGGGCATCATGCCTATCGTGACGCCGCCGGCGGACTTGGCCCCTTTGCACGCGGCTTCCATCACGCCGCCCAGTCCTCCGCACACCACGACAGCGCCGCGCTGCGCGAGCTCCCGTCCCACGGCCTCCGCCAAGTCGTAGGCGTGGGCGGTCGGCGCGCCGCCGCCTATCACAGAGATGAGCAGGGGGCGTTCCGAGGGGTCCGGCGGGTGCGGGGTATTGGTCGGCGAGGTCGTCATTGCAGTGGCCGTGCGGCACGTTCGATTCTACCAGCCCAAGAGGCTGCATGGCCGCGCCGACCAAGGTGGCCAACTGACCGCGAATTCTGGCCCCCTTGGTCGCGCTGCAGAGGTAACTCGAGGGCTCCATCTGGCCACCTTGGACACCTTGGTTTGGGGTGTTTCCAAGGCCGTGGCCTGCTTCTCGCGACCAAGGGGGCAAGGGGGCCATCGAAAACGAAGTTTGGAGGAAGGGCTATAGGTCCTGTCGATACCTGAGCTCGTGAGTTATAAGCGTGGTCTATGGGTCGGGCGGAGTCGGCAGTCATGGAACCAGCGTAGCGGACGCGGGCGCGGCGGCGGAAGGGGCGGGTGTCAGAGAACAGGCAGGGGGGAGGGGTTCGTCGTTCCCGCGCTGGCAGGAATCCAGAGGTGGTCGTCAGGCTACGAGAGGAATGGGGCGAGGACGCCGACGGCGGCACCTGCGGCGTCCATGAGCGGCGCGGGGTAGACGCCGACGAACACGGTGCCCGCGAAGAGGAACCAGACGGGCACGGATGCCGCGATCGGCAGGCGCAGACGCCCGGTCTCGGCAGGTTCGCCCACGTACATCTCGCGCACGATGCGCAGGTAGTAGTAGAGCGAGACGAGGCTGTTGACGACCGCGACCACCATGAGCCAGAAGAGCCCGCCCTCGACGGCGGAGGTGAAGAGCAGAAACTTCGTGACGAAGCCAGCGAAGATGGGCAGGCCCGCCAGAGAGAACATCGCCGACGCCATCACCATCGCGAGGAACGGCGACCGCGAGGCCAGGCCTGCGTAGTCGGCGATGCGCTCCTTGCCGGTCTTGGCCTCGACGGCAATCACCACCGCGAACGCGGCAAGGTTCGTGAACGAATAGCCCGCGATGTGCAGCAGCGCGGCACGCGCGCCGGACTCGTTGAGTGCGATGATGCCGATCAGCACGAAGCCCACCTGGGCGACGCTGCTGTAGGCGAGCAGGCGCTTGATGTTGTCCTGCACCAGCGCAGTGAACGTGCCTACGGTCATCGTGAGCGCCGCGAGGATCGCGAGCGCCAGCTGCCACTCTTCCAGCGTCGCCCGTCCGGCCTCCGCGAGGAAGCGGAGCGTGAGCGCGAACGCGGCCGCCTTGGAGAGCACGGAGACCAGCGCGGTGACTGGGGTGGGAGCGCCCTCGTAAACGTCCGGGGCCCAGAGGTGGAACGGCGCCATCGAGAGTTTGAAGCCGAGTCCGGCGACGAACATGGCCAGCCCCAGCGCCACCGTCGGGCCGAACACCGCCTCCAGGAGCAACTCGGAGTGGCGGAAGCCGGTCTCCCCGATCGCGCCGTAGATGAGCGCGATGCCGAAGAGCATGACCGCGGACGAGATCGCGCCCAGCAGGATGTACTTCACCGCGGCCTCGCTCGAGCGCGAGTCGCCCCGGCTCAGCGCGACCAGCACGTAGAGGCAGAACGCCAGCAGTTCGATGGCGATGTAAGCGGTCAGCAGTTCCGCCGCGCCCGCCATGAGGCTCGCGCCCAGCACCGCGAACACGATGAGGGTGTAGAACTCTCCAACATGCCGGATGCGCGTCTGCACGTACTCCATGGAGATGAGCACGATCACGGCTCCAATGGCCATCGCCAGCGCCTTGAACAGCAGCGCGTAGCGGTCCACGTAGATCAGGTGGTCGTACAGGATCTCGTGCGTGTCCCACTGCATCCAGAGCGTGACGACGAACGTCACCGCCAGTCCCAGGACGGTCAGCGCGGCCAGGACGCCATTCTTCGCGCCTCGCGACGCCCACGGGACCGCGAAGTCCGCTACGAGCACCAGCACGCCAAGCCCGGCGAGCATGAACTCTGGTATCAGGAGTGTGAAGTCTACCTGCATCGCTACGGGAGACCTCCGAGTATGGCATCAACGCCGGGCCTGATCACGTCGAGGAAGGGTGCAGGCCATATACCCACGAGCACCAACGGCACTACGAGCGCGCCGGACGCCAGGATCTCGCGCGGCGTGAGGTCGGGCAGGGCGTCCCACTGGGGGTCGCGCTGGCCGAAGAAGACGCGCGCGACGAGTCTCAATATGTACACCGCCGTGATCGCCGCGCCGAGGATACCGAGAGCCCCCAGCAACGGCCCCGCGCGGAATGACCCTGCCAACGTCACCTCCGAACTGAACGCGCCTATGAACACCAGCACCTCAGCGATGAAGCCGCTCAGCCCAGGCAGGCCGAGCGACGTAAGGCCCGCTATCACGAAGAACGCCGTCGTCCAACCCATATTCGCCGCGAGACCGTTCAGGATGAGCGTGTCACGCGTGTGTGCGCGCTCGTATATCGCTCCGACGACGGCGAAGAAGAGGGCGGTCATGATGCCGTGGGAGAACATCTGGAGCGTCGCTCCGGTGAGCCCGATGCTATCCAGGGTTGCTATGCCCATGATGACGTAGCCCATATGGCTCACGCTGGAGTAGCCGATGACGTACTTCAGGTCCGTCTGGGACATCGCCGATATCGCGCCGTAGACCACGTTGGCCGTGCCCAGGATGAAGAGCACGATCGCCCACGCCTCCATCCCCTCCGGCAGCAGGGTCATGCCCACACGGATGATGCCGAACGCGCCCAGTTTCATCAGCACGCCGGCGTGCAGCATGCTCACGGAAGTAGGGGCCGCGACGTGGCCGTCCGGCGACCACGTGTGGAACGGCCAGAGGCCCGCCAGCAGGCCGAAGCCGACCATCACGAGCGGGAACAACGTCTTCTGCGCACCGGACGACAGTCCGCCATCCTGCACCGCATCGCGCAACCGGAGGATGTCGAAGGTGCCTATGTCCACCCAGACGTAGATGGCGATGATAGCTATCCAGACGAGCACGCTCGCCGCCACGATCATGATTACGAGCTTCAGCGCGCCGTACTCTTTCGTGCGTGCGAAGTCGGCGAACGTGGAGCTGGAACCCCACACCGCGATGAGGAGGAACATCGGCACGATGGCCAGTTCGTAGAAGAAGAAGAGGAAGAACAGGTCTATGGACGCGAACGTCCCGTACACCCCAGCGATGAGCACGAAAAGGAGGATGTAGTAGTTCTTCGCGTCCCGGTCCACGTTCGAGGCGATCACCGAGCCGGTGAGCGCCACGATGCCCGTGAGCAGGATCATCGGAGCGGCGATGCCGTCCACGCCCAGCCGGAAATCTATGCCCACCGATTCGAGCCACGTGTAGACCTTGATCAGCTGGAAGGTGTCCGCGCCTGCCGAATAGTCAAAGGCGATGAACACCCAAGCCGAGCCCACCATGAGGAGCGCACCCGAACCGATGCCCACCCACCGCGCGAGCGTCCGCCATGCCGCCGGAATCGCAACGAGCACAGCCGCCGTGAGCATCGGCAGATAGATGAGCCACTCCAGGACGTGCCGCTCCGCGAAACTCATCCGGTCACGCCCCGAACCACAGCAGCGCTCCCAGGATGGCAACGCCCACGATTATCCCCAGACCGTAGTCCGCGAAGACGCCCGTAACGTGGTACCGCAGACGGCGGCCCGCTTCCACCGCGCCCAGGCCGGGGCCATTCACGCCCACGTCGTTCACCACCTTGCGGTCGAACCGGGCCAGGAGCCCGCTCGCCTTCAGCACGACGCGGTCAATCGTCCATTGGTACGCGTGGTCCATGTAGAACCGGTTCGCGACGATGGCGTGCACGCGGGCGAACCGCTCGCGGAGCGCGTCGACGCGCGAGGTGTCCTCGTCGCCGTAGAGCGCGTATGCAAGCCCGAGACCCCCAAGCGCGAGCACGATGCTCGCCGCGAGCCAGACCGGGTTGGCCTCGAACCCGTGCGGGCCGTGCGCTGCGTCGAAGAGGAACGTGCCGATGCCCTCGTAGCCGATGGGCAACGCGATGAACCCGGTCACGACAGCAAGCCCTGCGAGGAGCGCGAGCGGCCATGCCATGATGCGTGGCGATTCGTGGATGTCCTGGTTCTCGGGCTTCAGTTTTCCGAAGAAGACGACGAGCACGGCACGGCCCATATACAGCGCGCTCAGGACGATGGCGATGAGGAAGAGCACGACGAACACGGGGTTCAGGCCGTCGGCGACGGCCAGCAGTATCTCGTCCTTGCTCCAGAACGCGTTCAGCGGCGGGATGCCCGCCAGCGCCAGCGCGCCGACGATGAATGCGACGGAGGTGATGGGCATTCGCTCCCGCAAACCGCCCATCTTGCGGATGTCTGTTTCCTCGTGGGCGGCGTGCATGATGGAGCCTGCCGCGAGGAAGAGCATCGCCTTCGCTACGCCGTGCATCAGCAGGTGGAAGATGGCCGCCGTGTAGCCGCCCGCGCCGAGCGCGAGCATCATGAAGCCCAGGTGGCTCATCGTGGAGTACGCCAGGATGCGCTTCAGGTCCGTCATCACGAGCGCCATCGCCGCGCCCATAAGCGCGGTCACGAGGCCGATGGAGGCGACTGCCATCTGCGCGCTGTCGGTTGCATCGAACAGCGGGAAGAACCGGGCCACGAGGAACACGCCCGCGGTCACCATCGTGGCGGCGTGGATCAGCGCGCTGACGGGCGTCGGGCCTTCCATGGCGTCGGGCAGCCACACATGCAGGGGGAACTGCGCCGACTTGCCCATCGCGCCGAAGAAGACGAGGAACGCGCTCGCGGTCACCACCGCCTGGTTCACGCCCGGGTCACCGAGCGAACCCATGATCTCGATGATGTCGGCCGTGCCGAACTCGACGATGAGCAGCACAACGCCGATGAGGAGGCCGACGTCGCCTATGCGCGTGGTGACGAACGCCTTCTTCGCGGCCTCAGCCGCCGAGCGACGCTCGAACCAGAAGCCGATAAGCAGGTAGGAGCATAGGCCGACGAGCTCCCATGCCACGTAGAGCAGGAGCAGGTTGTCCGCCAGCACGAGCATCAGCATGCTCGCGCTGAACAGCGAGTGCACCGCGAAGTACCAGCCGATGCGGGAGTCGTCCGTGCCGCCGTGGCGCATGTACCCGAGCGAGTAGACCTGCACGATCACCGACACGAACGTGATGAGCGCGAGCATCGCCACCGTGAGCGGGTCGACGATGATGCCCCAGCCCACTTCGAGCGGGCCTGCGCTGAACCAGTCCCTGGGGAAGTGGTGCTCTCCCACGCCCTTGTCCAGCATGTCGAACAGCACCGGCCGTACCGCAACGAATGCGGCGATGATTGCCAGCACCGCGAGATGCTTGCCCTGGCCGGGCAGGTAGTTCCGGAAGAGGGCAAGGAACGCGAACGCTCCGAATCCGAATACGGGGATGAGCCAAGCCTTTTCCACGCCTAGCCCCTCATCACGTCGATCTCATCCATATTCACGCCGCCCCTGCTCCTGAACAGCCGCATCACGATGGCCAGCGCGAGACCGACCTCCGCCGCAGCGATGGTGATGACGAACACGGCTATCACCTGTCCTGTGGAGGTGCCGAACCCGCTGAACGCTCCGAACGCCACGAGCTGGAGGTTCACCGCGTTGAGCATCAGTTCGATGGACATGAGCACGAGGACGGCGCTGCGTCGAGCCAGTACGCCGTACAGGCCGATGCAGAAGATGGCCGCGCTGAGCAGCTGGAAGTGGAGCAGCGTCATACGCCCCTCCGTCGGCGCTCTGCACGCCTGCGGCTTCCGCGACGCACGGGGCCTTCTGCATCGTCAGGCTCGTCTTCTTCCGGCAGCGTCTCGTCTTCCTCGCGCCCCGCGCGGCCAATCACGACCGCTCCGATGAGCGCGACGAGGAGCACGAGCGACGCTATCTCAAACGGCACGGCCCAAGCCGCGAACAGGTCCTCCGCCAGCGTCCGGAACGGGATCGCCTGGCGGGTGTTGGTATTGAACTGCTCCGCGTCCGCAACGAACACGGCGGTCATGAGGCCGAAGAGAAGGGCGGCGGCTAACGCGGCGAACGGGCGGCGCTTCGTTTCGGTCTCGCCCTCGTATTCTCCCGAGCGTGTCAGCATCAGGGCGAACAGGATGACGATGATGACCGCGCCGCCGTAGATGAGGAGCTGGACGAGCGCCAGGAACTCCGCGTAGAGCAGCACGAAGAGTCCGGCGACTCCGGCCAGCGCCGCGAGCAGGAAGAGCGCCGCGTGGACGATGTTGCGCGTGGCGACGACTCCGAATGAGGCGAGGAGCGTCAGGAAGGCGGCAGCGTAGAAGAGAGCGAGACCCACGCCTACTCACCACCTTCGGTTGGTTCGTCGGCCGGAGCGTCGTCGCCTGCAGAGGCGGCCTTTGCAGCCGCGGCCGCCGCCCTCTTTGCGAGCGCGACCTCAGCGACGTTCTTCTCCGCGTTCGCAGGGCTCCATCCGCTCATGTCCACGTACCGCCGCCCCAGGTTCAGCAACTGTGGCAGGTCGGCGCGCGAGCCGGTGCGTGCGTAACTCGCCAGCTCGTGTTCGTACGACATCTCGATGGCGTCGAATGAACAGACGTCCACGCAGATGCCGCACAGGATGCAGCGGTTCAGGTTGATCTCGAACTCGTTGATGATCTTGCGGCGGTGGCTCGTACCATCGGTGAAATTCGGGTTGTCGTGCATCTGGGCCGACATGCACTGTGTCGGGCACTCGCGCACGCACACCATGCAGCCGGTGCAGAACGGCTCGTCCGCCGTGTCGTCCATCAGGAGCGCAGGGAAGCCCATGTAGCGCTGCTGCACAGGCAGGTGCTGCTCCGGGTAGTGGGCGGTGACAGGCCGCTTGAGCAGCCAGCGCGCCGTCGTCAGTAGTCCCTTGAAAGTTCCTATCATGCCTGCTGACTCTCCGGTCCCGGCCTGCGCCGGCTCGGCTGAACCTCAACGGCGCGTTGTGCGTAACGCTGAGCGGTGGCGACCGCGTCCTTTCGCTGCATGCGCATCTGCACCCACGCAGCAACCACCAATGCCGCCAGCGACATCAGCGTCAGCGTCCACGTCGGCCATCCATAGAAGCGTTGCACGGCAATCAGGATGACGCTGGCGAACCCCAGCGGTATGAGCAGTCTCCAGCCAACGTTCATCAGCTGGTCTATCCGCAGACGCGGAAGTGTCGCGCGCACCCAGAAGATGACGACAGCGAGGAAGTAGGTCTTGCCGAGGAAGATCGCCACGGCGGGGACCTGACCCAGATCGCCGAGCGGCCACACCCAGCCACCCAGGAAGAGCAGAGCGCCCAGCGCCGCGACGACGAACGTGTTGACGTACTCCGCCAGGAAGAATATCGCCCAGTGCGCGCCGCTGTACTCGACGAACGGCCCGCCGACGACCTCCGATTCCGCGAAGTAGATGTCGAACGGCGTCCTGCCGACCTCGGCGAGCCCCGATATGAAGAACACGACGAACGCGAGCGGCAGCAGCGCGATGTAGGGCACGGTCGCCTGTGCTTCCACAACGTCGGTGAAGCGCATCGAGTCCGCGACCATCACGACGCTCAGCACGCCCAGGATGAGCGGTATCTCGTAGCTGACGAGCTGGGCAGCCGAGCGGAAGCCGCCGAGGATGGCGTACTTGCTGTTAGAGCTCCAGCCAGCCAGTATCAGCCCCACGATGCTGAGCACTGAGACGGCGATGAAGAAGAAGACGCCGAGGTCCAGGCTCCGCACCACGAGGTCCTCGGACAGCGGGATGGTGAGCCAAACGACGAAGCTCGGCACGAACACGAGCAGGGGCGCCACGTAGAAGATGGCCTTCGACGAGGAGCCCGGCGAGACGTCCTCCTTCATCAGCAGCTTGATGCCGTCCGCCACCACCTGCAGCAGCCCGAACGGGCCAACGCGTGTCGGGCCGACGCGCCCCTGCATCCGCCCCAACTGCTTGCGCTCCAGCCAGACCAGCGAGATGCCGAGTGTCGTGATGAGCGTCAGCAGTGCGAACAGCGCAATCACGATCTTGCCCACCGTGAGGGCTGTCACGTTGTCGTCCGGTTCGCCCAGCAGCGCCAGCGCGAGCGTGAAGACCGCGACGAGCACGCCGACTCCCACGAACAGCACCCCTGCTATCGCGAGCTGTACGGGCTTCGACCTCATCGGTCCACCTCGCCCAGCACGATGTCCAGCGAGCCAAGGATGGCGACTGCGTCCGCGATGTACGCGTCGCGCATCATCGGGCGCAGGGCCACGAGGTTGCAGAAGGAGGGAGGGCGCACCTTCACGCGGTACGGCTTGTCCGTGCCGTCGCTCACGAGGAAGACGCCGATATCACCGCGCGGGTTCTCGCCGTGCACGTACACCTCGCCCTTCGGCGGCCTGGCGATGCGCCGCATCTGCGCCATCACCGGCCCCTCCTCCATCTGGTCGAGGCACTGCCTGACCATGGAGAGAGACTCGTAGCACTCCAGCACGCGCATGTAGTACCTGTCCCAGCAATCGCCGTTCTCCCCCACCGGCACCTTGTAGGCGAGGTAGGGGTAAACCTCGTACGGATAGTCCTTGCGGACGTCGTAGGCCATGCCGCTGGCGCGCAGAGAGGGGCCGGTCAGGCCGCAGGAGAGGGCCGTGGGGAGATCAATCACGCCTACCCCGCGCGTCCGTGCAAGGAAGACCTCATTGAACGTGAGCAGCCGGTCGCACTCGTGCACGCCGCGCTCCACGTCGTCCAGCAGCGCACGCACGCGGGGCACGAAGTCCGCCGGCACGTCTTCCTTCACCCCGCCGATGCGGATGAAGTTGTGCATCATGCGCGCGCCGGTGACGGACTCGAACATGTTCTGGATGCGCTCGCGCTCGCGGAACCCGTACATGATGGGCGTCATCGCTCCGAGGTCGATGGCGTAGGTGCCGATGAAGAGGAGGTGGCTGGCAAGCCGGTTCAGCTCAGCGAGGATGACGCGGATGTACTGTCCGCGCTCCGGCGGCTCGATGCCCATGAGGCGTTCGGCGGCGCGGCAGAAGATGAGTTCGTTGTTCAGGTTGGCGACGTAGTCCAGCCGGTCGAAGAGCGTGACGACCTGGCCGTAGCTCTCGTTCTCCGCGAGTTTCTCGGAGCCGCGGTGGAGGTAGCCGATGTGGGGAGTCACATCCACGACGCGCTCGCCATCGATCGTCAGCACCATGCGGAACACGCCGTGGGTCGCCGGATGCTGCGGCCCCATGTTCAGCATCATGTCTACGGTGTCGTATGTCTGCTCCGCCGTCACAGGAACGCCTACCACTCCTCGTAGTCGTGCAGGGGGAAGCTCCGCAGGCCGGGGAAGCCCTCGAAGCCTTCGTACAGGATCAGCGGCGACATGTCCGGGTTTCCATCGAACTCCACGCCGAACAGGTCGTGCGTTTCGCGCTCGTACCAGCCCGCTGCCTCCCAGACGCCGGTGAGCGAGTCCACGCGCGCATCGTCGGGTGGAACGTCCACCTTCAGCAGCGACTTGTGCCCGTTCCCCAGCGAGAAGAGCGCATAGTTCAACTCGATGCGCTCCTCGTAGTCGACGGCGAACAGGCAGTGGAGCATGTCCATGCGGAGGTTGGGGCTGCGCACGCAGGACTCCACGGCGCGGATGAGGTGCTCCCGCCCGATGCGGACCCAGGGAACATCGTCTCGCCCGCCGGACTCGAGCGCCATGTCGCGCAAGGCCAGCCGAAGCGCGCCCGCGGTGTGCTCGCCTCGGGAGTCGAGCACCTCTTCGGCCACCTCGATGGGCGGCCCACGGTGCGCTGCCGGGCGAGGGGCAGCCTGCTCTTCGGGAGGCTGCTGCTCAGTCATTGCTCTCCTCTACATCAGCCTCAGGAGCCGACTCCGGCTCCGACCCAACCGTTACCGGGGCGCTGCGCACGCCTTCTTTCGCGTCGCGCTTGATCTTCTGCTGCAGCTTGACGATGCCGTCCATCAGCGCCTCGGGACGGGGCGGGCAGCCGGGCACGTACACGTCGACCGGCACGAGGTGGTCCACACCCATGACCACGCTGTAGGAGCGGTAGTACGGGCCGCCGCTCGTCGCGCAGGTGCCCATCGCGATCACCCACTTGGGGTCCGGCATCTGCTCGTACAGCAGTTTGATGGGATCGGCCATCTTCTTGACCACCGTCCCTGCCACGATCATCACGTCCGATTGACGCGGCGACGGCCAGGTGACGACGCCGAAGCGGTCCAGGTCGTGGTGCGCCATGTGCGTCGAGATCATCTCGATGGCGCAGCACGCGAGCCCGAATGTGAGCGTCCAGAGCGAATTGCTCCTGCCGAGCGCTGCCAAGTCGTCCAGTCGTGCAGTGACCACGCCCGGCGCGGCGTTCCTGATCAGGTTCGGGGCCGGGGAATTGCCCTTGGCCGTGGAGATCGCGCCGCCTTCGTCCGAATCGAAGAAGCGCCCTTCCCTGGGCCGCTCCCACGAGGACGGCCGGAATACCGGCAGTGCCTGTCCGCTCTCTATCTCCATCGCAGCACCCCCTTTCGCCAGGCGTAGACGACGCCCAGCAGCAGCACCGCGATGAAGAGCATCATCGCGTAGAAGACGTAGCCTGGAATCCCTTCGTCTGCGAAGACCAGCGCCCACGGGAAGAGGAACACGGCCTCGACGTCGAAGATGAGGAAGAGGATGGCGAAGATGTAATAGCGGACGTTGAACTGCGTCCAGTTCAGTGGCGTGGGGAGGATGCCTGACTCGTAGGCGATGCCCTTCGTCTTCGAGGGCCTGCGCGGAGAGAGTAACGCCGAAGCAGCAAGCATGAGGCCCATCGCCACGATGCCTACCACAGCCGCAAGTACAACTGCCGTCCAGTTGACGACGTAACCCTCTGGGGCCATGCTCTCCCTGGGGTAAGGCTGCCTGCCATCCGCTCGCTACCCGCGCGGTGAAGCGCGACAGAAGCGGTCTCCCGAATCCCTATCTTCCCGTTGATACCCCTGCACTGTCAACGCCGAGAGGCTCAGGAAGCAGCGTCGCGCTCCATGATCGTGCCCATGTCCTTGTCGCCGCGGCCGCTCATGCAGACCAGCACGGCGCCGCCATTTCCGACGTCGGCGGCAAGCGACTGCACCGTGTACGCCACGGCGTGCGACGACTCCAACGCAGGAATGATGCCTTCCAGTTCGCAGGTGAGCCGGAAGGCGGCTACGGCTTCTTCATCCGTAATGCTCACGTACTCCGCCCTGCCGCTCTGGCGGAGCCACGCGTGCTCCGGCCCGACGCCCGGGTAGTCCAGCCCCGCGGAGATGCTGTGCGTCTCGTGGATCTGGCCGTCGCCGTCCTGCACGATGTAGGACATCGAACCGTGCAGCACTCCGACGCTCCCGCCGCCTATCGACGCGGCGTGCCGTCCCGTCTCCACGCCCTCTCCTCCAGCCTCGACCCCGATGAGGCGAACGCCCTCGTCCGGGATGAACGAGTGGAACTGGCCCAGGGAGTTTGAGCCGCCGCCGACGCACGCTACGACCGCGTCTGGCAGGCGCCCTACCTGCGCCAGCATCTGCTCCCGGGACTCCCGACCGATCACCGACTGCAAATCGCGCACCATCATGGGATAGGGGTGCGGTCCCACGACGCTGCCGATGATGTAGTGCGTGTCCCGGACATTCGTCACCCAGTCGCGGATCGTCTCGCTTATCGCCTCTTTCAGCGTGCGGCTGCCCGCGGTGACGGGACGCACCTCGGCGCCGAGCATCCCCATGCGGTAGACGTTCGGGGCCTGGCGGCGCATGTCCTCCTCGCCCATGTAGACGACGCAGTCGATGCCGAGCAGCGCGCAGACCGTGGCTGTCGCCACACCATGCTGACCTGCGCCAGTCTCCGCCACGATGCGCCGCTTCCCCATGCGCTTCGCCAGCAGTCCCTGTCCCAGCGCGTTGTTGATCTTGTGCGCGCCGGTGTGCGCGAGGTCTTCGCGCTTCAGGTATATCTCCGCGCCGCCCGCGTATTCGGTGAGCCGATGGGCGTGATGCAACGGAGTCGGGCGGCCCACGTAGTCGCGCAGCAACTGGCCCAATTCAGCCTGGAACGCGTCGTCCTCGCGGGCCGCTTCCCATGCTTCGGTCAACTCTGCGAGCGCCGGCATCAGCGTCTCCGGTACGTACTGGCCGCCGAACTGGCCGTACCGTCCCTTGTCGTCAGGAAGCGTCGTCACGTCAGCGCCTGCCCAGCAGTCGGGCGAGGCCGCCCTTCTTCTTCCGGGCGTCGACCGCTCGCACCGTCTCCACGAACGCTCGCACCTTGGCCGTGTCCTTCTCGCCGTCCGTTTCCACGCCAGAGGAGACGTCAACGCCCCACGGGCGCACTCGTTCGACTGCCTCCTGCACGTTGTCGGGCGCGAGGCCTCCTGCAAGGCTCATCTCGAAAGCGCCTGCGAAGTCGGCTGCCAGGTCCCAGTCGAACTGCTGACCCGTGCCGCCGTACTCCCCGGGCACCTGCGCATCGAGCACGATCCGGTGGCCCGCCAGCGCGTGACGCTGCTGCAGCACCATGATGCGCGGCATCTGCGCGCTTATCGGCGTCCCAGCGTCGATGCTGATCACCTTGTACACCGGAACGCCGAGCTGCGATGCGTACTCGACGCCCTCGCTCCCGCACAGTTGGACAGCGTCCAGTCCCACCGACGTCACGGTCTGCTGCACCTCATCCAACGGCTGGTCCGCGAACAGTCCGACGATCGGAGGCAGCGCCCGTCCGGACGCGCGAGCCTCGTCGAGTACGGCACGGGCCTCGTTTGCCGTAAGGCGCCTCCGCGCCGACGGAACGAACACGAGCCCCACTGCATCCACTCCCGCGTCCACCGCCGCGAGCAACGGCTCTGCGGAGCGAAAGCCGCATATCTTCACGTGCGTCACGCCTGCACTCCTGACAGTTCCCGGACTTTCCCGCCGATGTCGGGCGCGGTCATCAGCGCCTCGCCCACCAGTATGCCATGGACACCCGCCTGCTGGAGGGTAACCACGTCCTCTCGCGAGTTGATCCCGCTCTCAGCAACCACCATCCGCCCGTGCGGGATGAGCGGGCGCAACCGGCCCGTGAGTGTGATGTCCACATTGAACGTGCGGAGGTCTCGGTGGTTGACGCCGATGATCTCCGCGCCAGCGCTCAACGCGGTCTCAAGTTCGTGTTCGTCATGCACTTCCACGAGGCACTGCAGCCAGATGCGCTGCGCGGCGTCCAGCATCTCACGCAACTGCTCCGGGGAGAGCGCTGCGACGATGAGGAGCGCGGCGTCCGCCCCGTGGACGCGTGCTTCGAGCAACTGGTACGGGTCGAACAGGAAGTCCTTCCGGAGAACGGGGACCCCCTCCGGCCCGACAGCCGCCTTGACCGCCGCAAGGTGCGCGAGGCTCCCCTGGAAGTGGTCAACCTCCGTCAGCACGGATATGGCAGCGGCTCCGTTCGCGGCGTACGTCGACGCCAACGCGGCGGGGTCGTACTCCTGCGCGAGCAGTCCCTTGGACGGCGATGCCTTCTTGGTCTCCGCGATGAGGCGCACGCGGTCGCCCCAGAGTGCGCCGGACAGGTTGAGCGGGAACGGGGACTCCCGCACCTGCGAATCCAGCGTCGAGAGCGGTGTCTCCCGCTGATGGCGCACGAGTTCCGCGCGTTTCGCTTCCAGAATCTTGTCGAGGATCGTGCCTGTGGTGCTCATGGTTCCGTTACCCGAGCGACTGGCTCAGTTCCGCCAGCTGCCGCAGCTTCTCCGATGCGCCACCGGAGTCTATGGCGGCACGGGCTTTCGCCACGCCGGACGGCAGGTCTTCTGCCACGCCTCGCACGACGAGCGCCGCCGCCGAGTTCAGCAGCACCATGTCCTTCTCCGGCGAGTCCCCTGTCGAGAGCGCCCGGCTGAACTTTTCCCGCGCCTGTTCCACGCCATCGATCTGCAGGTCGGCGAGTGTGCCTCGAGGCAGACCCGCATCCTCCGGCGTGAGCGTGAAGTGCCGCACGCCATCAGCTGAGACCTCCCATACCTGCGATGTGGCTGTGGTCGTCAGTTCGTCGAGGCCATCGTCGCCCCGGACCACCCATGAGCGTTCCGTGCCGAGCGCGCCGAGCACGTTCGCCATCAGTTCCGCCACGTCGTACGGCGCGTCGGCGGGCTGTGCAACGCCAAGCAATTGGTAGAGCGCACCGGCGGGGTTCGTCAGCGGCCCGAGGAAGTTGAAGACGGTGCGCACCCCAAGCTCGCGGCGAGGCGGACCCGCGAACCGCATCGCGGGATGGAATGCCTGGGCGAACATGAACCCCACGCCCACCTCGTCTATGCAGCGGCCCACGGCCTCCGGGCTCAACTCCAACTTCACGCCGCTCGCGTCGAGGATGTCCGCGGCGCCTACGCTGCCGGAGGCGGCGCGATTCCCGTGCTTCGCCACCTTCACGCCAGCCGCGGCAACCGTGAGCGCCGACGCAGTGGAGACGTTGAACGTCCGCAGGCCGTCGCCGCCGGTGCCTACGACATCCACCAACTGTCCATCGGTCTCGACGTGAAGCGCCTTCTCGCGCATCACGCGCGCCATGCCCGTCAGCGCTTCGACCGTCTCGCCCGTGAGGCGCAGGGCAACCAGGAACGCGCCGATCTGCGCGGGCGTGGCCTCGCCCGTCATGATGTCTTCCGCGACGGCGGCTGACTCTTCTACCGACAGCGGCTGCCGCGTCACCAGTTTCCCTATCGCTTCCTGAATCACAGCGCTTCCTCCGTGGCACTACCGCGCCCTTCCACGACGCGCATGTCCTCCGACAACGCTTCCCCCACCGCAGTCAGCTGCGTCTTGGTAGGTGGGTCGTCGGTGATGGCGAGCACGCCGAAGTCGATCTCCCCTTTCGCGAGCACGCGACAGCAGCCGTCGGGCATGACAGCGATGGAAACGTCCATCGTTCTGCGCTCCGGGCGCAACGGCGTCCGCAGGCGATTCATCCCGAACCCACCAAGGAGCACTGCCACCAGCAGAGGCCCGGAGACGATCGCCCGGTCGCCTCCTATGTCGCGCGCCATCATCACCAGCAGCACCAGCGTGAGCGCGATCGCCAGGGCGAGTATGAGCTTGCCCTGTCTTCGCTGGCGCACGCCCAGGGTCCGTTCGTTGGTCATCACCACCCGGCAAGACCCGTCCTCGTTCCCTTCAACCGGTCCGCTGAGGCGGTAGCCACGCGCTTCGAGCTGCAGTTGAGCCCGCTCGCAAGCCTCACGGGCAGGAATGTCCATCGTCCATTCCGAGGATAGTGACGTGCCGATAGGCTCCGTGGTCGTCACGCCCCAACCTCCAGGAAGTTCTGTAGCAGGTCTTTGCCGTTCTGCGTCATGATGGACTCCGGGTGGAACTGGATACCTTCCACCGCGAACTCCTTGTGCCGTACACCCATGATCACGCCACTTTCACTCCGTGCGGTCACTTCGAGCACCTCGGGAGTGGCGTCCGGTTCGATGGCCAGCGAATGGTACCGGATGCCCTGGAACGGGTTCGGCAGGCCAGCGAACACGCCCTTGCCGTCGTGCGTTATCGCGCTCATTTTACCGTGGACTATCTCCCCAGCGCCGCTCACTATGCCGCCGTAGGCCACGCCGATGCACTGATGCCCCAGGCAAACCCCCAGGATGGGCGTGCGCCCGCCGAAGCGCCTGATGACGTCCGTTGAGATGCCCGCTTCCTCCGGGGTGCACGGGCCCGGCGAGATGACGATGCGCTCCGGCGCCATCTGTTCGATCTCGTCCACTGTCACGGCGTCGTTCCGCACCACCTGCACGTCCGCCCCCAGTTCGCACAGGAACTGGTACAGGTTGTAGGTGAAACTATCGTAGTTGTCGATGAGCAGCAGCATCCCGTTTCTCCCAGCGCCCTGAGGGCTACGCTCCGCGCCCTGTGTCAGCCTGCGTGATGGCCCGCAGCAGCGCGTTCATCTTGTAGAACGACTCCATCCGTTCCGCCTCCGGGTCAGAGTCGAACACGACGCCTCCGCCCGCCTGCAGGTACGCCTTACCGTCCTTCACGACCATCGTCCGGATGGCGATGGCGGTGTCCATGTTGCCGGAGAAGCTGAAGTAGCCTACCGCGCCTGCGTAGACACCGCGCCGCTCGCCCTCCAGCTCCGAGATGATCTGCATCGCCCGTATCTTCGGCGCGCCCGACACCGTTCCCGCCGGAAAGCAGGCCCGCAACGCGTCGAACACCGAGCTGTCATCACGCAGTTCACCCGTGACGTGGGAAACGAGATGCATGACGTGCGAGTACCGTTCCACCTCCAGCATCTGCGTCACCTGGACCGTGCCGGGTTTGCTCACACGCCCGATGTCGTTGCGCCCCAGGTCGAGCAGCATCACATGCTCCGCGCGTTCCTTCTCGTCCGCGAGCAACTCGCGTTCCAACGCCGCATCTTCCCTGGCGTCCTTGCCGCGCCGGCGCGTTCCTGCGATGGGGTGCGTTTCGACGAGCCCGTCCTCCGCGCGGACCAGCATCTCCGGCGACGCCCCCACGATGGCGAAGTCGTCCAGCCACAGGTAGTACATGTACGGCGACGGATTGACTGCCCGCAGCGACCGGTAAAGGTCGAAGGCACTCGACGTGACCTGCAATTCCACTCGCTGGGACGGCACCACCTGGATGATGTCGCCTGCCACGATGTACTCGCGTGCCCGCTCGACCATCCCGTGGTACTCGCCGGGTGTCTTGTTGGAATGCTCCAAGTGTTCTGTGCCGGAGCCGCTGGAAGGCTGCGCTCCCCCGGAAGCGCCCGCCAATTGCGACTGCCGCGGGAGTGGGCTCGAGAGACGCTCCACCAATTCGTCCACGCGATGCGTGGCTTGCGCGTACGCCTCCTCCAATGCACCGTCCACGTACGCGGTCGCGACAACCTGGATGCGGTGACGCAGGTGGTCGAACACCAGCAGCGAGTCCGTGAAGAGGAAGATGGACTCCGGTAACCCCTGCGGGTCTTTCCCTGCCATCGACGCCGAAGGTTCGAAGTAGTGCACCGTTTCGTAGGAGAGGAAGCCAACCGCCCCACCGACGAAGCGCGGGAGTCCATCCACCTGTGCAGGACGGAAACGGCCCAGCTCCGCTTCTACTGCGAGGAGCGGGTCGCCCGGGCCGTCCGGCTCTCCCTCGCCCGTCCGCAGCACGCGGTAGGGCTCCGTGCCCATGAAGCTGAAGCGCGCCATCCGCTCACCGCCTTCGACGCTCTCCAGCAGGAACGACACACTTTCACCGCCGCCCGTGATCTTCAGGTACGCGGACACAGGCGTCTCCATATCGGCCACGACCTCCCGGTAGACCGGGATCAGGTTGTAGCCCTCCTGCGCCAGACGCTTGAACTCTTCGATCGTCGGAACGTAGTCCGCCATCACTCTTCCTTCTTGGACACAAAAATAGCCCCGCTCCTCTTACAAGGGGCGGGGCTACCGCGGTGCCACCCTTACTTCTCCCTCAGCGCTATGCGGAGGGACTCTTACCGGCACGGCCGCTGTGAAGCGGGTTATGCCGTCCGCCTGTAACGGGGCGGTCCCGTCGGCGCCTACATCCTGCCATCGCAGGTTTCGGACCGAGGCTCAGGGGTCCATTCGGCCTTCGCGCAGGCGCCGGTTCTCACCATATCCCGGCTCTCTGAAGCCCCGCCAGAAGGAGTACTACTCCCCATCTCAGCCTGTAACAGGAGTGATTATCCGGCAGCGGGCGGAAGACTGTCAATCGAAGCCGGGCGCCGCCTACCCCTAGTGTGGCTAGTGTACTGAACGAGCGCAGCGCCTTTTACCACGAGGCGGAATCTGCTACTCTTGATGCCTGCTATTCTTGCAGAGCATATGTTCCTGTGAGGTTGAACAGCGTTCTCTTCCTCTGGGCTGAGGAGGAGAGGCGCACTTTTTGCGTTGAACGCTGAGAGGCCGAGGAGTAATCGGTGGCAAAAGTTTGGAAAGGCGAGCCCTTTGGGCTGTACCGTCCCGAGTTCGAGCACAGCGCCTGCGGAGTAGGCGTCGTGGCGAACGTCCGAGGCGTGAAGTCCAATGAGATCGTCCGGAACGGGCTCGAGGTGCTGGCCAACCTCGCACACCGCGGCGCGGCGGGTAGCGACCCCGAAACCGGCGACGGCGCCGGGATGCTGCTCCAGATGCCACACGACTTCCTGCGCCGCGAAACCGCGAAGCTGGGGATCGACCTTCCGGAACCCGGCGGCTACGCGACCGGCGTCGTGTTTCTGCCGCAAGACAGCGCAGAGCGCGAGGCGTGCGAGGCGATCGTCGTGCGCGCCACTGAGCAGGAGGGACAGCGGTTCCTCGGCTGGCGCGACGTTCCCGTAGACCCGTCTGTCATCGGCTACGTCGCCCGGGAGTGCCAGCCGGTCATCCGCCAGTTATTCATCGGTATGGGCCCCGGGTCGGACGCCGCGGCTTTCGAGCGCAAGCTGTTCGTTATCCGCAAGGTCGCTGAGCGCGAAGTCCTCGAGGCGGGGCTTGAAGGCGGAGGCGAGTTCTACGTCTGCAGCCTGTCCTCGAAGCTTGTTGTCTACAAGGGCTTGCTCATGGGCACCCAACTCGGGGGTTTCTACAAGGACCTGGATGACCCGCTCGTAGCGAGTTCATTCGCGCTTGTGCATTCGCGCTTCAGCACCAACACCCTGGGCTCATGGAAGCTGGCGCACCCCTACCGCTACCTCGTCCACAACGGCGAGATCAACACGCTGCGGGGCAACATCAACTGGATGGCGGCGCGCCAGAACGCCATGGCCTCGCCGGAGTTCGGGGACGACCTCGAGAAGCTGTTCCCCATCATCTGGCCGGGCCAGAGCGACACCGCGTGCATCGACAACGCCTACGAGCTCATGCTGCACACCGGGCGCCCGTTGCACCACACGATGATGGCGCTGATCCCGGAGGCCACCGGTCCGAAGGTCCAGATGTCGCAGGACAAACGCGACTTCTACGACTACCACGCCTGCCTCGTCGAGCCGTGGGACGGTCCGGCCCTCATCGCCTTCACCGACGGAGACCGCGTCGGAGCGGTGCTCGACCGCAACGGACTGCGTCCCTTCCGTTACCTCGTCACGACCGACGATAAGTTGGTCATGGCCTCTGAGGTGGGCGTTCTCGACGTCCCGCCTGAGAAGGTGCTTTTCAAGGAGCGCATCCACCCCGGACGGATGTTCCTGATGGACCCGGAGCGCGGCGGCATCGTCGACGACGCCACGATCAAGTCGGAGCTGTCGGCGCGACAGCCCTACGGCGAGTGGCTGCGGGACAACCTGGTGCACCTGGACGCGCTTCCGGACCCTGAGTCCGGCCGCAACGGTCGCCACGAGCTCAACGAGGAGTCGTTGGTCGACCTGCAGCAGGCGTTCGGGTATACCCACGAGGACCTCCGCATCCTGCTGGAGCCGATGGCGGTCAACGGCGCGGAGCCCACCGGTTCCATGGGCAACGACGCCGCCCTGGCCGTACTCTCAGATCGCCCGCAACTCCTGTTCCAATACTTCAAGCAGTTGTTCGCCCAGGTGAGCAACCCGCCGCTCGACGCGATCCGCGAGGAGCTCGTGACGTCGGTCAGCATCAACCTCGGCGCTCAGCGCAACCTGTTCGAGGAGACGCCCCTTCACGCTCGGCAACTCCGGCTGCCCAGCCCTGTCCTCACGGAGCGAGACCTCGAGAAGATCAAGGCGGTCGACCGGCCCGGCATCAAGACGGCGACGCTGTCGCTCCTCTTTTCGGCTGACGAAGGGCCGGGCGCCATGGACCGCGCGATGGACGCTCTGCGCCGTGGCGCGTCGGAGGCCATCGAAGCCGGTTGTACGATCCTCGTCCTCTCCGATCGTGGCGTGGACCCGCATCACGCGGCCATCCCCAGCCTGCTGGCGACCGCTGGCGTGCACCACCACCTCATCCGTGAGGGCGAGCGCACGAAAGTGGGAATCGTCGTAGAGAGCGCTGAACCGCGCGAGATAGCCCATCTGGCCTTGCTGATCGGCTATGGCGCGGGGGCGGTCTGCCCGTATCTCACGTTGGAGACACTGGAGCACATGCACCGTCAGGGCCTCTTCCCCGAGGGGATGGACGCGGCGGAGGCGGTGTACAACTACGTCAAGGCGACAAACAAGGGTTTGCTGAAGGTGATCTCCAAGATGGGGATCTCCACGGTACACAGCTACCACGGGGCTCAGATCTTCGAGGCCGTCGGGTTGAGCCAACGGCTGGTGGACGAGTACTTCACGTGGACGGCTTCACGGATCGGCGGCATCGACACCGACGTCATCGAGGCGGATGTGTTGGCCCGCCACGCGCGCGCCTTCCCCAAGGTCGCGATCGACGCCGCGCTCGACCTGGACCCCGGCGGGTTCTACTACTGGCGCCGCGACGGCGAATACCACATGTGGAACCCGGACACCATCGCGAAGCTGCAGTACGCCAGCAGGACCAACGACGACCGCGCGTACCGCGACTTCGCCGAGCTCGCCAACAGCTACGAGCGCCGCCTCTGCACACTGCGGGGCTTGCTCGATTTCAAGACCCTGGACCAGCCCATCCCGATCGACGAGGTCGAGCCCGCAGACGAGATCGTCAAACGGTTCGCAACGGGCGCGATCTCCCTCGGCTCCATCAGCCGCGAGGCGCACGAATCGCTGGCAGTTGCTATGAACCGCATAGGAGCGCGCAGCAACAGCGGCGAGGGCGGCGAGGACTATCGCCGCTACACCCCCGACTCGAACGGAGACCGCCGGCACAGCGCCATCAAGCAGGTGGCGTCGGGCCGGTTCGGCGTCACGACGAACTACCTGGTCAACGCGTCCGACCTGCAGATCAAGATGGCGCAGGGGGCCAAGCCGGGCGAGGGTGGACAGTTGCCGGGTCACAAGGTGGACGAGTACATCGGCTGGATACGCCATTCCACGCCAGGTGTAGAGCTGATCTCGCCCCCACCTCACCACGACATCTACTCCATCGAGGACCTGGCTCAGCTGATCCACGACTTGAAGAACGCCAACCAGCGCGCCCGCATCCACGTGAAGCTCGTCGCCGAAGTTGGCGTCGGCACCATCGCCGCGGGAGTATCGAAGGCACACGGCGACGTCGTGCTGATCAGCGGCGACACCGGAGGCACTGGGGCATCGCCCGAGTCGTCGATCAAGCATGCCGGGTTGCCGTGGGAGCTTGGCATCGCCGAGACGCAGCAAGTCCTCGTCCAGAACAACCTCCGCGGCCGGATCGTGGTGCAGACCGACGGCCAGATAAAGACGGGCCGCGACGTCGCGATCGCCTGTCTCCTCGGGGCCGACGAATTCGGCATCGCAACCGCCTCCCTGGTGACGCAGGGCTGCATCATGTTGCGCAAGTGTCACCTCAACACCTGCTCGGTAGGCGTCGCGACGCAGGACCCTGAGCTGCGGAAGCGGTTCACGGGCCAACCCGAGCACCTCATCAACTACTTCTTCTTCGTGGCGGAGGACCTGCGCGAGATCATGGCCCAGCTTGGGTTCCGCACGGTCAACGATATGGTGGGCCGCGTCGACAAGCTCGAGACCGGGCCCGTCATCGACCACTGGCAGAAGACGAAGAACATCGACCTGACCGACCTGCTCGCGAAGCCCGAGGCGCCGGACTCCGTCGCCCGTTTCCACTGCGAGGACCAGGACCACGGCCTTGAGCGAGCGCTGGACCACGAACTGATCGCGCGTTCGCATCGGGCGCTCTCGCACCGCGAGCCCATCACCTTCGAGTTGCCGATCAGCAACGCCAACCGGACCGTTGGCACGATGCTCAGCGGCGAGATAGCCCAGCGCTACGGTGAGGATGGGTTGCCCGACGATACCATCAACATCGCGTTCACCGGCTCCGCGGGCCAGAGCTTCGGTGCGTTCCTCGCCAAGGGCCTCGCGTTCACGCTGGAGGGCGACTCCAACGACTATTTCGGAAAGGGCATCTCCGGCGGGCGGCTGGTAGTGGTCCCTCCCCGGCAATCGACGTTCGTCGCCGAGGAGAACATCATCGTCGGCAACGTGGCCCTCTACGGCGCCACCGGCGGTGAGGTGTTCATCCTCGGCCTGGCGGGCGAACGCTTCGGCGTCCGCAACAGCGGCGCCTACGCCGTCGTCGATGGCGTCGGCGACCACGGCTGCGAGTACATGACCAACGGGCGCGTGGTGGTGCTGGGCCCGACAGGGCGGAACTTCGCCGCCGGGATGAGCGGCGGCATCGCGTACGTCCTCGACGAGGCGGGCGACTTCGACATGCGCTGCAATCAGGAGCTCGTGGACCTCGAGCCGGTGGTCGAGCCGGAGGACATCGAGGAGCTCCGCGCGATGGTCCAACAGCACCGTGAGCACACGGGCAGCGCCAACGCGGCGCGCGTCCTGGACGACTGGGACGGATTCCTGGCGAAGTTCGTCAAGGTCTACCCGAAGGACTACCGTCGTGTGATCGAAGCGGGCAAGCAAGCGACGCTCCAAGTGGTCGGCAGTGGGTAAGGCAACAGGATTTCTAGAGTTCGAGCGCGTACCCCCTGAGCGCCGGCCCGCCGGAGAGCGAACAAAGGACTACCGCGAGATCTACGAGGCTTGGCCCGAGGACAAGTCTCGGGCCCAGGCTGCGCGCTGCATGAACTGCGCGCTCCCTTTCTGCCACAAGGGTTGTCCGCTGGGCAATCTCATCCCCGACTGGAACGACCTGGTGTACAAGGGGCGTTGGCAGGACGCACTGGCTGCGCTGCACGCAACCAACAACTTCCCCGAGTTCACGGGCCGGATATGCCCCGCGCCCTGCGAGGCCTCCTGCGTGCTCTCCATAAACGAGGAGCCTGTCACGATCGAATACATCGAGAAGGCCATCGTGGACCGCGGCTTCGACGAGGGATGGATGGAGCCGCACCCGCCCGAGAAGCGGACGGGCAAGCGCGTCGCCGTCGTCGGGTCCGGCCCTGCCGGCCTGGCCGCCGCCGTCCAGCTGAACCGGGCCGGGCATCTGGTCACGGTTTTCGAGCGTGACGAGTACGTGGGCGGGCTGCTCACGCTCGGCATCCCCGACTTCAAGCTGGAGAAGAGCGTTGTCGATCGACGCGTCGAGCTGATGGCCGCTGAGGGGATCGAATTCCGCACGAGTTGCAACGTCGGCGTGGACGTTTCCGCGGACGACCTGCGGCGCGAGTACGACGCAGTTTGCCTCACCGGCGGCTCGACGATCGCTCGCCGGCTGAATGTCCCGGGCGAGGAGCTCGAGGGCGTGCACCTGGCAGTTGACTACCTGATGCAACAGAACAGGATCAATCGTGGTCTGGAAGTGCCTCCCGAGCAGCGCATCACAGCCGAGGGCAAGCGAGTCATGATTCTGGGCGGCGGCGACACGGGCGCCGACTGCCTGGGGACCGCCCACCGCCAGGGTGCGGAGACGGTCATGCAATGGGAGATCCTTCCGGAACCGCCCGCGTCGAGGTTGCAGAACAACCCGTGGCCCTTGTGGCCCCTCATCCTGCGCAGCTCCGCGGCCCACGAGGAAGGCGGCGTCCGCGACTACTCCATCCTCACGAAGGGTCTATCGGGCAGCAACGGTCGTGTCGAGCGGCTCCACGCCGCCCGCATCGAATGGGGTCCGCCGGACGAGACAGGCCGGCCCACGATGACCGAGGTACCCGGCAGCGAGTTCGAGGTGGAAGCATCACTGGTGCTGCTTGCCATGGGGTTCCTGCACCCCCAGCACGAGGGGATGGTAGAGCAGCTTGGCGTGGAGCTCGATGGCCGAGGCAACGTCAAGACAGACGTGTCCAAGATGACCAGCGTGCCTGGAGTGTTCGCCGCAGGGGACATGGCGCGAGGCCAGTCGCTCGTCGTGTGGGCGATCGCGGAGGGGCGGCAGGCCGCCCATGGCATCGACGCCTACCTCATGGGGGAAACGGCGCTCCCGTCCGTGGACCTGCGCAGCTGGGCGTAGCTTCGCCTGTCGCCCGTACCCACGATGGGTCGTCCATCGGTTACAGGATGGGCAGGTACCGCTTCATCTCGTAATCGGTCACCGCGAATCGGTACCCGTCCCATTCGATGCGCTTGTTCTCGAGCAGCGAGTTGAATGTGTGCTCGCCAAGAGCCTCTCGCAGGAGCACGCTCCCCTCTGCCTCCGCCAGCGCCTCGTACAGGCTGCCAGGCAGACGATGGATGCCGAGCTTCGAGCGCTCCACCTCTGAGAGCGCATCCACGTCCAGTTCCGTGGCACTCTCCAGCGGGTATTCGTGCTGCACTCCAGCCAGACCCGCCGTGAGGATCGCGGCGAACGCGAGGTACGGGTTGCATGCCGGATCAGGCAGGCGGAACTCGATACGGACCGAGTCCTCCTTCCCTGGGCGATACGCCGGCACCCGCACGAGATTGGAGCGGTTGACCGCCGCCCAGGTCGCGTACACCGGGGCCTCGTAGCCGGGGGTGAGCCGCTTGTAGGAGTTGACCCACTGGTTGCACACGCATGCTATCTCGCTCGCGTGCCTCAGCAACCCCGCGATGAAATGCTGACCCGTAGCGGAGAGTTTGTGCTCTGCCTCCGGGTCGTAGAACGTGTTCTCCCCGCCCTGGAAGAGCGACATGTTAATGTGCATCCCGCTCCCGTTCTGGTTCTCGAACGGTTTGGGCATGAACGTGGCGTAGACCTGCTGGCCCATCGCCACTTCCTTCACCACCTGGCGGTACGTCATCACAGCGTCGGCCATCGTCAAAGCGTCTGTGTGGCGGAGGTCGATCTCGTGCTGGCCGTGCGCCACCTCGTGGTGGCTGTACTCCACGGGGATGCCCATCTCCTCCAGCGAGAGCACCGTCTGCCGACGCAGGTCAGCGCCCTTGTCAAGCGTCGTGGTGAGGTCGAAGTAGCCGCCCGCATCGAGTGGCTCCGGGTCCTCCATCGACTTCAGGTAGAAGTGCTCCATCTCCGGCCCGACCTGGAACTCGTAGCCCTGCTGCGCCGCACGCTCCAGCGCGACCTTCAGGACGTGGCGCGGGTCTCCCTCGAAGGGCTCTCCGGAGGGGCGAAGCACGTCGCAGAACATGCGGGCGACTGCGTTCTGGCGCGGACGCCAGGGGAGGATCGAGAACGTCGTCGGGTCCGGCATCGCCACCATGTCGCTCTCGTCCCGACGTGCGAAACCCTGCACCGTGGAGCCGTCGAAGGCCATGCCGTATTCCAGCGCTCCCTCGAGCTCCGCTTCTGTGATAGCGAAGCCCTTGAGCGTCCCCAGGATATCGGTGAACCAGAGGCGGATGAACTTGACGTCGTTCTCTTTGGCAGTGCGGAGGACGTACTGCCGCGCCTCGTGGTCGCGGGCTATCGCCATTGCCCGCCTCCTCTCGGACCCAACGCCTTCTGCGCGGGAAATACGAAACCGGGGTACGGTACCCCGGCACATGAGTCAATCGTAGTGTCTCTGGGTGCGAGCGTCAATCAATCCTAATCTGCGGCTGTTATCTGACCCAGCGCACTCTGCGCGGCAGCAAGACGCGCCACCGGAACGCGGAACGGCGACGCGCTCACATAGTTCAGCCCCAGTTCGTTGCAGAACGCCACGCTCCGGGGGTCGCCGCCGTGCTCGCCGCAGATACCGATGGGGAAGTCCGGGTCGACCTGGCGCGCTGCCTCGGTCGCCATGCGCATCAGTCTTCCAACTCCCCGGGTATCGAGCGTGTTGAACGGGTTGCGCGGGAGTATCTCCGTCTCAACGTAGTGGTTCAGGAACTTGCTCTCTGCATCGTCCCTGCTGAACGCGAACGTCATCTGCGTCAGGTCGTTCGAACCGAATGAGAAGAACTCAGCCTCTGTCGCCACCTCGTCGGCCGTCAGCGCAGCGCGGGGCACCTCGATCATCGTCCCAAACAGGTACGTCACGTATATCCCGAGCGCCTCTCGCGTCTTGCTGGCGACCGCTCGGAGCCGCGGGCGAAGCCACTTCAGCTCGTTCACGTGCGAGACGATGGGGATCATGATCTCCGCACGCACCGGAGCGCCTTCCTCGGCCAGACGGCAGCCAGCCGTGACGATGGCCCGCACCTGCATCTCGTAGATCTCGGGCATCGTCAGGCCCACGCGGCAACCCCGGTGGCCCAGCATCGGGTTCGACTCCCGCAGGAGCGCCACGAGTGCCAGTGTCCGCTCTTTCTCCTCCAACTCTGCCCGTAACGCCTCGTCATCCTCTTGCTGCGGAAGGGACACGCGCTCCGAGAGCCAGTCCATCACACGCTTGCCTACCGCGACCTTCTCCAACTCTGACGCCGAGCGGTTTGCCAGGTCGCGGCCCTTGTTCAGCCACGCGTCCATCCGGCTGTCGCCCTCGATGCGGCGCGTCAGTTCTGCGACCTCCTGCACGAGCTCCCCGTAGTCGGGCAGGAACTCGTGCAGCGGCGCGTCCAGCAGGCGGATGACGACCGGCAGGCCTTCCATCGCCTTGAAGATGCCGTAGAAGTCCTCGGTCTGGAAGCGCTCGAGTTCGGCCAGCTCCGTGTGGAAGCCCTGCACCGCCTCGGATGAGTCACACTGCGTCCTTGCGTCCTCGAGCCGGTGCTGCATCGCTTCCCGTTCGGAGGCAGGTGCGTTCTCCAGCGCCTCCTCCAGCTCATTGACCCGGCGGATCAGCTGCGACGCCTCCGGTCCGATCGCCAGCAGACGCCTGATATGGAGCAGCCGCTCCTCCGCGAAGAACATATGCTCCGTACGGCAGAGCCCTATCCCTTCCGCGCCGTTCGCACGAGCGCGTTGTGCGTCCTCCGGCGTGTCCGCGTTCGCCCACACCTGCAGCCGGCGGACCCCGTCCGCCCAGCCGAGGAGCGTATTCAGCTCCTCCAGCTCGTCGGGCCTTGGCGAAATCGTCTCGACGTCACCTACGAATACCTCGCCGGTTGCGCCGTCGACGCTGATCACGTCGCCCTCCGAGATGGACTTCCCACGCGCCGTGGCGCGTCCGTCCGCCTCGAAGCGCAGCTCCTCGCAACCGACGACACACGGCTTCCCCAGCCCTCGCGTGACAACTGCCGCGTGGCTCGTCATCCCGCCTCGGCTCGTGAGCACCCCGTCCGCCTTGATGATGCCGTGCACGTCGTCGGGGTTTGTCTCCTGTCGCACCAGGATCACCCGCTGGCCACTCTCAGCGACCGCAGCGACGCGGTCCGGGTCCATAACGGCAACGCCGGACGCCGCGCCGGGCGATGCTCCGACGCCTTCTGCCAGAAGACGCCCTTCCTTCACCGCCGCCGCTTTCGCCTCGGCCACGAAGTGCGGCATGAGCACAGCCGAGACTTCTCCCGCTTCCACGCGCCCGAGCGCCTGCTCCTGCGTGAGCACGCCCTCCGCTGCCAGTTCCACCGCTATGCGCACCGCCGCGGCCGCCGTCCGCTTGGCGGAGCGCGTCTGCAGGATGTACAGCTTCCCGCGTTCCACCGTGAACTCGATGTCCTGCACATCCTTGTAGTGTCCTTCCAACTGGCGCGCCGTCTCATCGATCTGGTCGTATATCGCCGGCCACGCCGTGCGGAGCGCCTCGATGCGCTGGGGAGTGCGTATCCCCGCGACCACATCCTCCCCCTGCGCGTTCGGCAGGAACTCGCCGTACAGCCCGCGCTCGCCGCTGCCGGGGTTGCGGGAGAACAGCACGCCCGTGCCGCTGTCGTCTCCCAGGTTGCCGAACACCATCGCCATGATGATGCACGCGGTGCCCATGTCGTGGGAGATACCCTGGAAGTCGCGGTAGGTGATGGCGCGCGGGTTGTTCCAGGAGTTGAACACGGCCTCCACGGCCGCCTTCAGCAGCACCCACGGGTCGTCCGAGAGCGGCTCTCCGGTCGCCTCCTGGATGATTCCCTTGAACTCTCCGATGAGACCCTGCAGCGCGTCGGGCTGCAGTTCGTAGTCGAACTCCGCTCCGGCGCGTTTCTTCGCTGCTTCCAGCACTGTCTCGAAGCGTGCCTTGGGGATGCCCAGCACCACGTCGCCGAAGCCCTGGATCAGCCGGCGGAAGGCGTCCAGCGCGGGGCGCTCGTCGCCCATCATCTTCGCCAGCCCGCCCAACGTGGCGTCCGTCACGCCCATGTTGAGGATGGTGTCCATCATCCCCGGCATGGAGACCGGAGCACCCGAACGGACCGAGACGATCAAGGGGTTGCCAGCGTCCCCGAACAGGCGGCCTGTCTGCTCCTCCAGCACGTGAACGTGCCGGACGATCTCTTCCCACAGGCCGTCTGGTAAACGCCGACCCTGCCGGAAATACTCCAGCGAAGTCTCTGTAGTGATTACGAATCCCGGAGGCACCGGAACGCCGATGCGGGCCATCTCGCTCGCATGCGCTCCCTTCCCTCCGAGAAGACTCACCATGTCCGCTCCGCCTTCTGCGAGGCGGTACACCATCTTCCCGGAAACCGTCGCCGTCATTTACGGAAAACCCCCACGCAACCGGCCCGCGAGTATGCGGCTACAGCCAGTCACACCAACGTTCGATGCTAGCACATGGCCGCCAGCCGGTCTATGTGCGCTCCCCCGATCCGCTCCCATCCACGCTCCCCGCATATGCCCCACGATACTCCGGCGGAAGCAGCTCCGCGATGCGCTTCATCACTTCGCCCGTCGCCGCCTGCAGCTGCGCCCTGTCCAAGCGGCCCTCCCCTCGCGAGAGCGTGAACGGCTCACCGACCGTCACCCGCAGCCGCTGGAAGTGGAAGGCGATGCGGAACATGCCCCGGATGCGTTCCGTCCCCGTCATTGCGACCGGCAGGATCGGGGCGCCCGACGACAGCGCCAGGTACGCGAGGCCATCGGTTGCCTTGCGCAACGCGCCGGGGCTCCGGGTGCCTTCCGGGAAGACCAGGAGTGCCTTGCCACTGTCCAGCGTGCGTTGCGCCCACCTCAGCGCGTCCATGTCGCGGCCATCCCGGTCCACCGGGTAAACGTGCACCGACCGGAGCAGATACGAGATAACCGGCCCCCAGAACAGCGAACGCTTCGCCATGAAGAAGACCGCCCGCGGGATCGCGTACACCATCACCGGAGGGTCGGCGTTGCTCTGGTGGTTCGCCACGATGATCAGTGGCCCCGTCCGGGGAACGTGCTCCCGCCCCGTAACCCTGATGCTCCCGAACGTCGGGATGAAGATCCGGGCAAGCACCTGCCCCAGCCGGTACCAGCAGTCGAACGGAGAACCTGTCACTCGGCCTCCTCCGTCCCCAGCACGGCAAGCACGCGCTCCACAACGCCCTCCACCTCCAACCCGTCCGTCACGATTCGAATGGCGTCGTCCGCCACGCGCAACGGGGAGTCCTCCCGCCCGGAGTCGATCGCGTCGCGCATCTTCAGGTTCCCCAACACCTCCGACTCGGACCGAGCCTGTGCGGTTCCCGCCAGTTCCTTGCTCCGGCGACGGGCTCGCTCCTCCGGCGATGCGTCCAAGTACACCTTCGCAGCATCCGGGAGCACGTGCGTCCCGATATCGCGCCCCACCATGATGACATCTCCCCCTTCCGCAGTCGCACGTTGTTGCGCGACCATAGCCCTGCGGACTCCCGCCACCTTCGCGACCGGAGACACGGCCGCATCAACCTCGGGGGCACGCAGACGGGAGGTAACGTCGACACCGTCCACCAACACGCTCTGGCCTCCGTCGCCAAGACGTACGTCCATCGCTTCCGCAAGCCGCGTCAGCGCGGCCTCGTCATCGAGCGGCGTCGCTGCCTCGAGCGCCGCGATGGTGACGGCGCGGTAGTAGACGCCCGTGTCCACGAAGGCGTAGCCCAACCGGCGCGCCAGCTCTCTGCCAACGGTCGTCTTACCGGAGGCAACAGGGCCATCAATCGCGATGACAGAGGGGTACCGCACGGGGAAAATAGTACAGTGGGCGGCAAGAGCGCGCACGATCGCCCCACAGGCGTGCAGCCAACCACAAGATATTGTGTTTCTCCTTTGACCCACCTATCCCTATCTGGTAGAATTGGAGTGCTACGCACGCCTGCGGGACACGCAGGCAGGGCCCAACAGCCCAGGGAGCGTTGAACCCACCATGGTCAAACAACAGGAAGCCCAGTACACCGCAAGCGACATCCAGGTCCTCGAAGGGCTGGAGGCCGTCCGCAGGCGGCCGGGCATGTACATCGGCAGCACCGACCAGCGCGGCCTCCACCACCTTGTCTACGAGATCGTGGACAACGCCATCGACGAAGCGATGGCCGACTACTGCGACCACGTCTACGTCATTCTGCACGACGACAACTCCGTCTCCGTCCGTGACGACGGGCGCGGTATCCCCACCGACATGCACGCCACAACCGGCAGGCCCGCCCTCGAAACCATCATGACCACCCTCCACGCCGGCGGGAAGTTCGGTGGTGGGGCCTACAAGGTCTCCGGCGGACTCCACGGCGTCGGCGCTTCCGTCGTCAACGCGCTCTCGGAATGGATGCGTGTTGAGGTCAGACGGGACGGCCAGATCCACTCCCAGGAGTACCAGCGCGGCATCCCGATCAACGACGTCGTGAACGAAGGCCCCATCCCCGAGAACGCCGCTTTCCAGAACGGCACCCTCGTCCGGTTCATGGCAGACACCGACATCTTCGGCATCCCCAACTACGACCGCGACACGCTCGTCCAGCGCTTCCGGGAGATGGCCTACCTCAACAAGGGCATCTGGCTCTCCTTCGCCTCCGATGCGCACCCGGACGCTGACCGCACCTTCTACTTCGAAGGCGGCATCGCCAGCTTCGTCAAGCAGCTCAACCAGAACCGCGAGGTCCTCCAGGACGAGCCCTTCTACTACGAGGAGAAGACCGAGCACGCGATGGTGGAGGTAGCCCTCCAGTACAACACCGGCTTCTACGAGTCCACCCTCGCCTTCGCCAACTGCATCAACACCGCCGACGGCGGCACGCACCTCGTTGGGTTCCGGGCCGGACTCACTCGCGCCATCAACAACTACGCCAAGAAGAGCAAGCTCGTCAAAGACGACATCGCCAACTTCAGCGGCGACGACGTCCGCGAGGGCCTCACGGCCATCATCAGCGTCCGGCTCGAAGAACCCCAGTTCGAAGGCCAGACGAAGGGCAAGCTCGGCAACGCCGAAACCAAGACCGCCGTCGAGCAGACCCTGGTCCAGCGCCTCGAGTACTACCTGGAGGAACACCCGCAGGAGGCCCGGCGCATCATCGACAAGTGCCTGACCTCCCAGCGCGCCCGCGAGGCCGCGCGCAAGGCTCGGGACCTCGTCATCCGCAAGAACGCCATGGACGGCGGCTCCCTTCCCGGCAAGCTCGCCGACTGCGCCGAGCGGAACCCCGAGTTGTGCGAGATCTACGTCGTCGAGGGCGACTCCGCCGGCGGCTCCGCCAAGATGGGCCGCGACCGCCGCACGCAGGCCATCCTCCCGCTCAGGGGCAAGATCCTCAACGTGGAGAAGGCCCGCCCGGACAAGATGCTTGCGCACGAGGAGATCCGGGCCCTCATCACAGCGCTTGGAGCAGGGCTCGGCGAAGACTTCAACCTCCCCAAGCTCCGCTACCACAAGGTCATCATCATGACCGACGCAGATGTCGACGGCGCGCACATCCGGACGCTGCTCCTCACGTTCTTCTTCCGCAACATGCGTGAACTGATCGACGCCGGACATCTCTACATCGCCCAGCCGCCCCTCTACCGGACCTCGCGCGGCAGGTCAGTCGAATACAAGTACTCCGAGGCTGACAAGGACAGCTGGCTCGCCAAGCAGCTCTTCGGCAGGCTTGCCATCACGTCGAGCCACGGCGCGGTCTCGCTCTCCGGAGCGAAGATCCAGGGCCTCGTCAACCGCCTCAAGGAGTTCGAGACCTGGACGCGGCCGCTCTCCAGCCTCGGCCTCGCGCCCGAACTGGTCGGCCCCTTCCTGCAGGGCGCGGAGCACGGCGCCTACCGCCTCTCCTTCGAGGGCGAGCAGACCGTGGATGCCGTCGTCGAATGGCTGACCGCGCAGGGCTTCGAGTGCAAGAAGGTCGTCAACAAGCGCAAGAAGGAGTACTTCATCGAGGTACCCGGCCACGGAACCATCAACGTGCCGCGCGTCCTTGAGTCGGCCATGGCGCACCGCGCCCAGCAGCTCTTCCCGCAGATGGCCGAATGGGTGAACGGTCACACCTACATGATCACCCGCCGCGACAACGAAGTCGCCGCGGACGTGCCCTGGCACGACCTCGCTCAGGTGTTGGAGCGCAATTCAGAACGCCAGGGCATCGGGCTCCAGCGCTACAAGGGACTCGGTGAGATGAACCCGGACCAGCTCTGGGAGACCACCATGGACCCCTCCACCCGCACCCTTCTCCGCGTCACCGTCGAGGACGCAGCCGAGGCGGACAACGCCTTCACTGAACTGATGGGTGACCTCGTCGGCCCGCGCAAGGAGTGGATCCAGACGCACGCCCGGCAGGTCAAGAACCTCGACGTCTAGCCCGCCACTGGGCGCGTTACGCTACGCCCACCCGCCCCTCGTCGTCGCTTACCAGGACCGTGTGGAACTTGTAGCCGTCTGCAATCAGCCGGTCGCGGCCGCCCTGTCTTCGGTCGAGGATGCACGCCACCAGCGCAACCTCGTGGCCCGCGGCCTCCGCAGCCTCGATCGCCATGTAGAGCGAGCCCGCCGTCGAGCATACATCGTCCACTATCGCCACCCGGGAACCATCCGCCAGCGGGCCTTCGATCGCCTTCCCCGCCCCGTGGTCCTTCGCCTCCTTGCGCACGAAGAAGCCGGACACCGGGGCGCCGCCATCCTGCCCGCTCAACATCGCGATCTCCGTCACGAGAGGGACCGCTCCCACTGCGGGGCCTCCCACCGCCGACGCCCCCGACTCCCGTATCGCCGGCAGCAACGCGCGGGCCACGATCTCCGCCCCCTTGGGCGACAGCGTCAGCAGGCGCCCGTCGAAGTAGTACGTACTCGTCTGGCCTGACGCCAGCACGAACTCCCCGTACAGGAGCGCTCCCAACTCCTGCGCCGCCTCCAGTATCTCCTCCGCCAGCCCACTCTCCGTCTGCGTCATGCTGTGTCTCCTCCTGCAAGCGCGATCTGCTTCCGCAGCCCCCGGTACAGATGGTGTTGTTCGATGTAGTCGCCGACCGCGTCCGGCACGAGATAGCGCACCGGCTCTCCGAGGCTGATCCGCCGGCGCAGTTCTGTCCCGCTTATCTCGATGAGCGGCATGTGCACGACCATGACCCGTTCCGCTGCGGCGGCGTCGATCGCTGTCAGCGCGTCGAGGTCCACCGCGCCATGTCCGGGACGCAGGGCCACCACGAGCCGCACCTGCTCCAGGATGCGCTTCGGCTCCTTCCATTGCGGCATCGTGTGCAACGTGTCGGCGCCCATGATGAACAGCAGCTCGTCGCCGGCCATCGGGCCCGCTCGCAGAGCCTCAATCGTATCTACGGTGTACGTCTCGCCTGGCCGTTCCAGCTCCATGCTGGACAGGTGGAACGCCGGGTTGCCCGCTATCGCCAGTTCCACCATCGCCCGCCGGTGTTCACTGTCTGTGAGCGGTTCGCCCCGCTTCATCCACGGGAGTCCCGTCGGGATGAACCACACCTCGTCCAGGCCCAGCCGCCACAGCACCTCCTGCGCGAGGATGAGATGCCCCGTGTGCACCGGGTCGAATGTTCCGCCGAGGATGCCCCTGCGCACGTCTTACTCCCACTCCATCTCGAACTCACCGATGCGTACCGTATCACCCGGCGCCACGCCGGCGCGCTCCAGCGCCTCGATGACTCCCAGGCGGTTGAGCTCCCGGTGGAACTGCAATCGCGCCCGCCAGTTGCCAAGGTCCACGACATCGAGCATGCGCTCCGCCAGCGCACACGACACAGCGAACCCCGTCTCCTCCCGGCACACCGTCGGCGTGGCGCCGCGCCGCTCCATCCGCGAGATCGGCGCTACATCCACTGGCTTCTCCTCATCCGCCGGCACCACCGACGCCACCCGTCGCATCAACTCCCGTACTCCTTCGCCTGTCACAGCCGCGATTCCCACAACCGCCGTGCCCGCCACCGACGCCAGCCCTTCGGCCTGCGCCGCGTAACGCTCGCGGGCCTCCGGCACATCCATCTTCGTCACGGCTACAACGTGCGGTTTCTCCCCTAACCCTGCACCGTACGCAATGACTTCCTTCCGGACCATCTCATACTCGCCTGGCAGGTCCTCCGCCATCCCGTCCACCAGGTGGATGAACGCTCGCGCCCTCTCGCAATGCCTCAGGAACTCCAACCCCAGCCCTCTCCCTTCATGCGCACCCTCGATCAGTCCCGGCACATCCAATGCGACCAGAACTCTGTCCCCTTCGTTCGCCACCCCAAACCCCGGCTCCAATGTTGTGAACGGATAGTCCGCGATCTTCGGCTTCGCCCGGGATATGACGCTGAGCAGCGTCGATTTCCCGGCGTTCGGCGCACCCAGCAGCGCCACGTCAGCGAACAACTTCACCTCGAGCTCAATCACCCGTTCCTCTCCCGGCTCTCCTCCAAGCGCGATCAGCGGCTCCTGGTTCGTCGAACTCGCGAAGTGCACGTTCCCGAAGCCGCCTCTACCGCCGTATGCGACCACCGCCTCTGCTCCGTCCACAGTCAACTCCGTCAACAGGTGCGTCTCTTCCTCAGCCACCTCCCACACCACGGTCCCCACGGGCACGTCGATGTAGGTACTCTTCCCTCTTCGGCCGATGCGCTCCTTGCCTCTCCCGGAGACCCCACCATCCCCAACGACACGGTTCACTCCCTCGAGGTGGCCCAACGTCCGTACATTTGCAGCTGCCCGGCAGATCAGTGCCCCACCATCTCCTCCATCCCCTCCGTCCGGCCCCCCGCGTGGACGGAACTTCTCACGGAGGAATGACACAGAGCCATTCCCCCCTCGGCCACCGACGACTATTAATGTCTTCTTATCAAGCATGACCTGTTAAGTATATGGAGTTAGAGATAACGTCGCAGGTGGAGGGAAGTCTGCGGGGAGAGAGACGTGGAGAGGGAGCCTTCCGTGGCTTGATGACGTGCCTAAGCGGAGGTGGAAAGTTCTTGCAGCGTGTCCCCGTCCGTGAGGGAAGCCCGGATGGCTGCCATGGCAGTGGACGTTGTGGTGTCTACCTGTAGCCGCTCGGCGGTGCGCCGCAGCCCGTAGAGGATGGTCGTGCGCTCCCTCCCGCCAAGGCGCGCGCCGATCTCTTCGGCTGACAGCCCTAGTGAGGTGTGGAGGAGGTGCATCGCAACCTGCCGCGCGGCTGAAGCGTCCCGGTCACGTCGAGGGCCCTCGAGGGCGGACACGGGCAGGCCGTAGTAGCGAGCCACGGCAGCGAGTGTGGAATCTGGGGAAAGCTGTACAGGCCTTGTGGAAAAGTGAGCGGAGAGCGCCTGCCGCGCGAGGTGCGGCGTGACGCTGCGCCCGGTGAGGTCCGCGAGAGCAAGGAGCCTGGTGAGAGCACCCTTGAGGACGTGGCCGTTGGGAGCGAGCCGTTCAGCGATGAACGACAGCACGTCGGAGGTCAGCTCCACGCCGACTCCTCGAGAGAATGCGGCCAGTAGGGCAGTGCGCGAGTCTACACTTGGCGACTCCAGGTCGGCCTGCAGCCCTGCTGCAAGCCGCGACTGGAGGCGCTTCTCGACGGCTATCGACAGGGCAGGGCGGTCGCTCGCCAGGACGATCTGGCTGCCGCGGCTGCGCAGTGCGTCAAGGGTGTGAAGGAGGCCGTCGTGGATGCGGGCGCTCTTCCCTTCGAATGCATGGACGTCGTCCAGGAGGAGGACGTCCGCTGCCCAGAAGCGGCTGCGGAAGGCCTTGGTCCGCTTCTCCCGCATCGCGGTGAGGTAGGCGTTCGTGAACTCCTCGGCGCTGGCGTACTCGACGGAAAGCCCCGCTTCGTGCGCATGGAGCCCGATCGCATGCAGGAGGTGGGTCTTGCCAAGCCCGACGCCGCCATAGATGAACAGCGGGTTATAGGCGGACCCGGGTGCACGCGCGCTGGCGAGCGCCGCTGCGTGAGCCAGCTGGTTCTCTGGCAGGGCAACGAACGAGGCGAAGGTGTCGGCCGCGGAGAGCGTCGGGTTGGCCGCGCGACTCGGGAGGGGCGCCTCCTGTGCCGCATCGGTCATCTGCGCCGGAGCGCTGCCCTGCAGGACGAAACGGACGTTGACGCCGCTGGCGGCTATGGATGACGCCGTGGTGTCTGCCAGCCCTTGCATCCGGCCTTCCAGCCACGCGACAGCGAACGCCGTCGGGGCCGCTACGGTGAGGGTGTCCTCCGCGAGCTGTTCACCGCTCGTGCCGGCGAGCCACGTGTCGAACGTCGCCTTGGGCGTCTGCAACTGCAGTCGACCAAGGACGGCGTCCCATAGGCGGCGTGCTGAACTCTCCGTCAAGAGCGGCGGTCCTTTCCGGGGCTGGGTGTTCATACCGGCGGATGGACTGCGAAACTCTGGGGAAAGAGCGGGGCGCCGACCGGTGGGTTGACTCAAAGTACCATGCCGCCGGGCTTGCGCCGACTTGTGAAAATCCACGGGATTCCCGCCGGAATCGCACTTGCAAAAAAGTCGGCGAGCGCGCAACGGCATGATGGCCTAGTCCCCGGCTGGCAGCCCGTCATGGCCTAGCAGGCTGCTAGTATTACTCCTATGGAGCCGGTGCGCATCGTTTTTATGGGAACCCCTCAACCTGCCGTTGGCGTGCTGGACAAAACAGTGGAGATCGCCGGGGAGAACGGGTGGTCGGTGGTGGCGGCGTACACCGCGCCGGACAAGCCGGCAGGCCGCGGGCGCCGGCTGCAGCCGTCCCCGGTGCGCGAGCAAGCGGAAGAGCTGGGCATACCGGTGCTCACACCCCGGCGCCTCACGCTGCCCGAAGAACACGAACGCTTCCGCGCGCTGCACGCGGACCTCGTTGTCCTCGCTGCCTACGGACTGCTGCTCCCGTCCCCCTTCCTCTTCGAACCGCGACATGGCGCGGTGAACATCCATCCCTCGCTGCTGCCGCGCCATCGGGGCGCCGCGCCGGTTGCCGCAGCGATCCTGGCAGGCGACGAAGAGACCGGCGTGACGCTGATGACCATGGACGAGGGGCTGGACACTGGGCCGGTCCTCGCCACGCAGAACTACCCCTTGAGCGGCGACGAGCGCACACCCGCGCTGACTGAGCGGCTCTTCGCCCTCGGCTGCGAACTGCTCGCTGACGTCCTGCCCCGCTACGTTGATGGCGAGGTCGAGCCGGTCCCGCAGCCCGGCGAAGGCGCCACGTACACGCCACGCATGGCAAAAGCCGACGCCATGATTGATTGGCGGGAGCCCGCGCTGCTTATCGAGCGCAAGGTGCGCGCGTTCGACCCCTGGCCGGGGACAGCGACGCATTGGGACGGCAGGAGGCTCGCCATCACCGATGCGGCCGTGGACGGGGAGGCAGGCAACCTGGCTCCCGGCGAAGTGCTGGCGCAAGGGGATGCTGTGCTCGTCGGAACGGGCGAGGGCGCCCTGAGGCTGCGACGGGTGAAGATGGAGGGACGCCCGGAGACGGGCGTGGAAGACTTCCTCCGGGGACACCCTGACTTTGCGCGAGCGCGGTTGGACTCCTGAAGAGCGGCCCTACTCCGAGTCGGCGCCTTCCTCGGATGCAGCGGGCTCTTCGGCGGCAGCCGGGGCTGCTGGTGCGCCCTCCTCAGTGACTTCCTCGCCTTCCTCGGTTACGGCGGCGTGCGTGATGATGCGCGCCACGTAGGTGCCCGGATCGGTGACCATCGTCACGCCGGTGGGCAACTCGAGGTCGGCCGCGTGGATAACCGAGTCGGAGTCGCTGAGAGCGGCGAGGTCCACGACGATGGCGTGCGGGATGGCGGTCGGCAGCGCCTCGACCGCAAGCTCGTGCAGGTCTTCGGAGAGGGTTGCGCCTGCGGCGCGGGCGCCCGGCGCCTCGCCCTCGAAGTGCAGCGGCACCGAGGCGTGGATGCGCACCGTTCGCGACACGCGGAGCAGGTCGACGTGCAACAGCCGCTCGCTCACCGGGTGGCGCTGGATATGCTGCACCATGACGAAGTGTTCGTCCTTACCCACCTGAACGGTCATCGGGCTCGTCTGCCCGACGACTCCCAGCGCGTGAACGAGGTCGTACGTGTCGGACTGCAGGGAGAGCGACGGCCCGCCCGGTCCGTAGACGTGGATGGGGGTGATGCCGGAGCGCCGCAGCGCTTTCACCTTCTTGCCGAGCGCTACGCGCTCCTCTGCCGCGATCTGTACTTCGTCCATGATGCGCCTTCCATAAACGTGCCCCGTTCCTCAACGGGGCTAACGACAGATGATAGCAGACAGGCTTGTCTCCTGCTACCACTGGCCTCTCCCGAGAAGCCCATTGTCGACTGCTGAAGTGGACTTTACCCTTGAGGAGCGGGTATCATCAGCCCGTTAAGGCGGGCTGCTCGGGAAGGGGACGGCTATGCGGATCCCGATGAAAGTGGACTACGGAGTGAGGGCCCTGGTGGACCTCGCCGGACAGTCGGACGTTCACCGCCCTGTCCGCACCTCGGACATCGCCGGACGCCAGGGCATCCCCGAACCCTATCTCGACCAGGTGCTTACCACGCTCAACAAGTTCGGGCTCATCACGAGCCGGAGGGGCCCCCAGGGAGGCCACGTCCTCGCACGTTCAGCAACCGACATCACCCTCGACGAGGTCGTCGCCACGCTCGACGGACGCAACCCTCCCCTCGAGTGTATCGACGACGCCACCGAGTGTGCGCTGTCAGGCTGTTGTGCCCAGCGCGACATCTGGCGCGACGTCGAGGAAGCCATCCACGCCGTCCTGACCACGACCACCATCGCGGATCTGGCCCATCGCCAACACGCGCGAACGATAGCCCCACTGACGTTCGCATCCTGAACCCCCAGGGCAGCAACTCGGCATGCAGCATGGCGCGGCGCCGGGTACGCTATTGAATGAGAGGAGAAGAGATGACTACCACCGCCCCCCAGCTGACGCCTGAACAGGTCAAGCGTTACAGCAGACACATCATCATGCCGCAGATCGGCAGCCGCGGGCAGCGAAAGCTGATGGACGCGAAGGTGCTCGTCGTCGGTGCGGGCGGCCTCGGCGGCCCGGTCGCGCTCTACCTTGCCCTCGCCGGAGTCGGCACCATCGGACTCGTGGACTTCGATGTGGTTGACCTCAGCAACCTCCAGCGCCAGGTCCTGCACAACAGCGAGACGGTCGGCATGCCGAAGGTCGAGTCCGCTATCCAGACGCTCAACCGCTACAACCCGGACGTCAACGTCGTTCCCCACGAGTTCCCCATCAACGCGGAGAACGCCATGGACCTCATCGCGCAGTACGACATCGTCGTGAACGGCGCGGACAACTTCGCCACACGCTACCTCGTGAACGACGCCGCATACCTCAGCGGCAAGCCCATCGTGGATGGCAGCATCCTCATCTTCGACGGACAGGTATCCGTCTACGAACCCGGCAAGGGCTGCTACCGCTGCCTCTTCCCGGAGCCCCCGCCGCCCGGCCTCGTCCCCAACTGCGCAGAGGCCGGAGTGCTCGGCGCGCTCACCGGCACCATCGGCAGCATCCAGGCCACGGAGACCGTCAAGCTCATCCTCGGCGTTGGCGAGACCCTCACCGGACGCCTGCTGCTCGTGGACGCGCTGAACATGGAGTTCCGCGTCGTCCGTGCGCGCCGCAATCCCTCGTGCCCGCTCTGCGGCGACGAGCCAACCGTGACCGAGCTCATCGACTACGAGGTGTTCTGCGGCCTCGCCCCAGCGCCTGACCAGGAGGGTGTCGCAGCGGCTCACTGAGGCAGGCGCTGCTGCCCGCGCGCCCACGCAAGGCAGCGCCTGCACTGAGACCCGCCTACGGCTATGCGCAGCGGCAACCTCATCGAGGCCATCGGCAACACTCCGCTCGTCGAACTGCCAACCTTCAGTCCCGCGCCTTCCGTTCGCATCTACGCGAAGTTGGAGGGAAACAACCCCACGGGCTCCGTGAAGGACAGGATCGCACGCGCCATGGTGCAGGCTGCCCAGAGCGACGGCGTCCTCTCCCCTGGCAAGATCCTGCTGGAACCCACCAGCGGCAATACCGGCATCTCCCTTGCGATGGTCACGCACCGCCTCGGCTACCGCTTCACCGCCGTCATGCCGGACAACGTCAGCGTGGAGCGCAGCCAGCTCCTCTCCGCCTACGGCGCGGAGGTCGTGTATTCCCCGGGCGAGGGCGGCTCCAACGGCTCTATCGCCCTTGCGCAGGAGATGGCGGAGGCGGACGACCGCTACGTGATGCTCTACCAGTACGGCAACCCCGCGAACCCGCAGGCCCACTACGAGACCACCGCGCCGGAGATCATCCGGGACCTCCCCGAGGTAACGCACTTCGTCGCGGGCCTCGGCACCGGCGGCACCCTCATGGGAGTGGGGCGCCGCCTCAAGGAGTTCAACCCGGACATAGAGGTCATCGCCGCGGCGCCGGAGATTGACGACCGCATCCAGGGGCTCCGCAGCCTCGAGGAGGGCTTCGTCCCTCCCATACTGGACCTCACCCTGCTCGACGGACGCATCATGGTCAGCGGCGAGGAGAGCTTCCAGAAGACAGCCGAGGTGCTGCACAAGGAGGGCGTCTTCGCAGGCGTCTCGTCCGGCGCAGTGCTCGCGGCAGCCCAGCGCATCGCCGCCCGCGTCTCGAACGCGAACATCGTCTGTCTCTTCGCCGATGGCGGATGGAAGTACCTCAGCACTGGCCTCTGGACGGACGAGGACCCCGCCGGGCTGCGGGAGAGAGTGCAGGGCAAGGTCTGGTGGTAGACGCGAGCGCATTCCGCGACCACGCCTCAGCCTGGCGCGCTGACCTTACCGTCGGCATCCTGTACGACGCCCGCACACCGAACGCCGACCTGCTGGACAGCCTTCGCAGGGAGGGAGTCCGCTTCGGCCCCGCGGACGAAGTGGATGAGCCCCACGCCTTCGTCCTCGACCTCGTCGACGCTGACCGCCATCGTGCGGAATCGCTCTCCCGGAGCTACGCCAAGAGCCCGTGCCCGGTCATCGCGGTGCTCTCCCGGAGCCACCTGCAGGCCCCCGACCTCAGCATCTCGGCTGACGACTTCATCGTTGCCCCCTGGGAGACCGGCGAACTGGCCCTGCGCATCAACAAGCAACTGGAACGCAAGGCTCCGCCCGACGAACCCGGTGTGATCCGGGTCGGCGACCTCGTCATCAACCCCAGCCGCTACGACGTCTATCTCGCTGGCAAGCCGGTCGTTCTCGCCTTCAAGGAGTACGAGCTCCTCAAGCTCATGGCTGCCAACCCGGGCCGCGTGTACAGCCGGGAAGTGCTGCTGGAGCAGGTCTGGGGCTACCAGTACTTCGGCGGCACCCGCACCGTGGACGTCCACATCCGCCGCCTCCGCAGCAAGATCGAGGACGCCTCCCACACCTTCATCGACACCGTCTGGAACGTCGGCTACCGCTTCCGCGGCTAAACCGCTATTGCGTGTGTGGTGTACCATGCCGCTGTTGGCAAGGAGGGAGCCATGCCCCTGTACGAATACCTCTGCGACGACTGCGACACCCGCTTCGAGCGGCTACAGCCCATGTCCGCGGCTCACGTGAGCGACTGCCCGGACTGCGGCGAGGAAGCCAAACGCGTCCTGTCGCTCTTCGCCGCTCCCGTCGCCGTGGGCGCCGGCGCAGGCCCCTCTCCCGTTGGCCCGCTCAGCGGCGCATGTTGCGGCGGCTCCTGCGGCTGCGGCTAGCAGATCCCTTCCAACACAGCCTCCGCCGTCTCGGCCTCCCCGCGCAGCACCCACAATCCGTGTGCCGCGAACTGATGCTGCCCCCACAGGCCGTACCCCCCGTAGTCCGGGCGGACCACCGACCTGACTCCCCCGTCCCGCAAGATGCCCTCCGCCAGCCGCGCCTCAAGTTCGTTCTGATACGTGCGCAACCGCACGAGCTCATCGCCATCCGGCCTTGCGGGAGGCCCGCTGCGCGCTAGCAACGGCAGCTTCCTTCCCACGCCCCACAGCACCGCCGTCCCCAGCAGGATGAACGCACCGATGAGCAGCGTGATGTCCCGCCAGAAGCCGAAGGGGAAGACCTGCACGAGGTACTCCGTCCGCGGGTCGAACACCCAGTTCCCCTGCGGGAACCCGATGTAGTGGAACACGATGAACACCTGCCTGAACGCGACCACGCTCAACAGCCCTAGGACGAGGATGATTCCCGCGGTCAGCGCCGCGCCGCGCCGCAACCACGACGCTGTAACGACGTACGCCTCCCTGCGGAGACGCCATGCGGCCAGTACCGTGAGCACGACCAGCAGAACAGCCGCCATCCACTGGACGCGGTAGACCCGAAGGAAGAGCGCCTTCACGTCCGCCATGTGCGAGACCTCATTCTCGTTGAACAACGTGCGTGGCACCCCGTTGATCCGGACTGTCACGTCCAGCGGATCGTCGCTGCTGCTCGCGAAGAACGCCTGCACCTCCCGCCCCACGTGCGTCAGCCCCTCCGGCGTGATGCCCGTCCGCTCTGACACCGAGTGCCGCTCGAACAACGCCTCGTACAGCGTCAGGCTCTCCGCCGCGCACCGCACCATCGTCGTCACCAACAACAACCCCAGCGCCACCGCCGCCACCCACCCCACGATGCGCCACGGTTCCTTAAACATCTGTCCCATGCCCGGATTCTATCCGCGCTGCGCAACCGCCGTTCCTGCACCCCCCCGCGTTTTAGCGCACAACCTCGCTCCTCGGCTGTCATGTTGAGCGGAGCCGGAGGCGGAGTACGTGCTTCAGCGCGCAACATCCTCTCGGGAGACATCGGCATACCCAGGGCGCTCGGGTTGCCTGATCCCTTCCCCCTTGATGGGGGAAGGTTAGGAAGGGGGTGAAGGCGGGGCTTGGGGCGTGGCCTCGACGACCTACGTCCGAAGTGTGACATCTACCCGTAGCGCCTGCGAACACCCCTGTGTACCCTGTTCCCGGCGCCCGGCAGGGCCCCTGCCCTGCGCCCCGGCGGCACCCCTGTTGCAGATCGTTGCATTTCCGTTGCATTCCCGTTGCATTCCCGTTGCATTGGTGTTGCGCTCTGTACGGGTCGCCGATGCGGAACGTAGCCCGATCGTTGCAGGGGAGGGGCCGGATTTGCGAGCGGACTACGCCTGATGCAGCAGAAAGCAACAGAAAACAGAAAATCGCTGCCGCTATAATCCAAGCCGACTCCCGCTGAAGGACGCAATCTTGCCCGACACCTTCGACGCCCTCCTGGAAACGATGCGCCGCCTGCGCGACCCCGTCTCCGGCTGCCCATGGGACCTCGAGCAGACCCACGACTCCCTCCGGGGCTCGCTGCTGGAGGAGACCTACGAGGCCCTCGACGCCATGGCCTCCGGCGAGCGCGCCGCCCTCGTCGAGGAGCTCGGCGACCTCCTCCTCCACGTCATCTTCCATGCCCAGATCGGCTCGGACGAAGGCACGTTCTCCATGGACGACGTCGCTGCCCAGCTCAACGAGAAACTCATCCGCCGTCACCCCCACGTCTTCGAGGACGCCGCGGCCCGAACCGCAACCGAGGTGACGGGCCAATGGGAGCGCCTCAAGGCCGAGGAACGCTCGAAGAAGGGCGAGGGCGACCGTTCCATGCTCTCCGGCGTCTCTCGCGCCATGCCCGCCCTCGCCTACGCGCAGTCTGTCCTCAGCCGCGCCCGCAGGGCCGGTTTCGACTGGGATAACCCGGACACCGTCTTCGACAAGGTCGCTGAGGAGGCCGGAGAACTCCGGGACAGCGAAAGCCCTCAGCGCCGCGAGGAAGAGTTCGGCGACCTCCTCCTCGCGCTCGTCGCCGCTGCGCATCGCATGGACATCGACGCGGAGCAGGCCCTGCGCGGCGCCAACGACCGCTTCGCCACGCGCTTCAAGCACGTCGAGGATGCCCTGCGCAGCGACGGCCGCACGCTTTCTGATGTGCCGGTCGACGCGAAACTCGCACTCTGGGAAGAGGCCAAAGCCGCCGAGTGAAGAGAACCGCCAACGCCTGCCGGACGTAGAGCACATGAGGGAAACTGCCGCCTGTCCGGAGCGGTTTCTCTCCCGTTCCGCTCACACGCGGTATAATTGGGAGTTGGACGCTCATTTCAGAGCGCCCCGTAGCACAAACAACATCGTGAGGTAACCGGAAGTATGCGTATCGGTCGACTGCTATTGGTGCTTACCACGCTCGTCTTCGCCCTTGGCCTCCTCTCCCCTGCGGTGTCCGCCCAGGAGCCCAGCGATGTGCGGCTCGACTCCGCCGTCCGCTCGCTGGAGATGGGCCCGCGCGAGACCCGAACCGACCTCACCGTTGATCTCTACAACACGACCTCGGATCGGCGGGTTGTCAGGATCGAGCTCGAAGACATCCCGGACGGCTGGGACATCGCCGTATGGGACCGCTTCTTCGACTTCAAGATCGGTGAGATCGTCGTTGAGCCGCCCGCTGCCGATGACACCGGCGCAAGCCAGAGCCTCCGCCTCCGGGTCGACCTGCCGGATGTGCGCCCGCCTTCGGGGAGCTACTCCTTCGGCCTGCGCATCACCTCGCCGGACGGCAGCATCGAGTACGACAGCGCCCGCTACACCATCATGGTGCCCGAGCCGCCTGCCAGCACGGACAGCGGCGTGGCCATCACCGTGACCTACCCCGCCCTGAGCGGTCCTTCCACCAGCGAGTTCGAGTTCGAGATCGTCATCGACAACGACACGGGCGGGGACACCTCCTTCAACCTCACCGCGGCGGCGCTCGACGAGAACGGCCAGGTGCTCCCCGGTTGGGATATCACCTTCTCTCCCTCCTTCGGCCAGGAGCGCGTCATCTCCAGCATCAGCGTAGGCGATGCGCTCAACGAGCGTGTCGACGTGCGCGTCAGCCCGCCGCGCAACACTGCGCCGGGCAAATACCTCATCCCGGTCCAGGTACAGGACGACGCGGGGTTCGAGGCGGATGCGCTGCTGCTCGTAACCATCCGTGGACGCGGGGAGGTGTTCCTCGGCACGGACACCGGCCTGCTCAACCTGGATGCCACGGCAGGCGAGGAAGCCTCCACGAAATTGCGGCTCACCAACTTCGGTACGGCCGAGCTCCTGGAGATCGGCCTGCTGGCGGATGCGCCTCAGGGCTGGGAGGTGTCCTTCGAACTGACGCCCATCCCCTCGCTGCCCCCCAACCAGCAGATAGACATAACCACCACCGTCCTCCCGGCTGCCGACGCCATCCCCGGCGACTACCTCGTGACGCTGCGTGCAAACCACCCCGACACGAACGCCTCCCTCGAGCTGCGCGTGACCGTGGCCCAGTCCACCATCTGGGGCTGGCTCGGCATCGTCCTCGTCGTGCTGGTCATCGTTATCCTCGGTGCACTCTTCGTGAGGCTTGGCAGGCGATGAGCACCGCCGGTCCCCTCATAGAAGCCCAGGGGCTCACCAAGCGCTACGGCGCCTTCACCGCCGTGGACGCCATCGACCTGACCATCGGCGAGGGCGAGGTGTTCGGCTTCCTCGGCCCCAACGGCTCGGGCAAGAGCACCAGCATCCTCATGATGCTCGGCCTCACCGAACCCACCGACGGGACGGTCCGGGTCTGCGGCCACGACCCCTCGCGCAACCCGCTTGCCGTCAAGCGGCAGGTGGGCTATCTCCCTGAGTCCGTCGGCTTCTACGGCGACATGACGGGCGCGCAGAACCTCCGATTCACCGCCGAACTCAACGGCATACCCCGCTCCCACGCCGAGCCGCGCATCGCCGAACTGCTCGATACCGTCGAGCTCGAGGACGCGGCCAACCAGCCCGTCGCGCAGTACTCGCGCGGCATGCGCCAGCGGCTCGGCCTCGCCGACGTGCTGCTCAAGCAACCCCGCCTCGTCATCCTGGACGACCCCACGCTCGGCCTCGACCCCGCCGGCATCGTCTGGCTGCTGGGAATCATCGAAGAACTGAGCGCCCGGCAGGGCATCGCCGTCTTCCTCTCGTCGCACCAGCTGCAGGAAGTGCAGCGCGTCTGCCACCGCGTCGGCATCATGTCCCACGGCAAGATCGTGCTGGAAGGCACCGTCGCCGCACTGACCGCTCAGACCGACGCCGGAGGCTTCCGCATCACCCTGAAGGTCGAGGGCGCGAATGCCGTCCTGGACGCTGCGCTCGCTGCGCTCCCCTCCGTGCGTGAGGCCACACGCTCCGGCATCGACGTGGTCATCGAGAGCGACGAGGACGTGCGCGCCGCTGCGTCAGCAGCCGTCCACGAGCACGGCTCCCGGCTGTTGGAGATGCGCGCCAACGACCGCACGCTCGAGGACATCTACCTCCGCTATTTCCAGGAGACCGTCGCATGAGCGCCCTGTTCTTCAAGGAACTCTCAGACCACTTCGGACGGCGCAGGTTCACCCTGCTCCTCGGCCTCGTGGCCCTCGGCCTCGTCTGGGGCGCGTTCGTCGACCTCGGACAGCTCGCCAGCTCAGGTCGGCAGTTCTTCTTCCTGGACGTCTTCAGGACCACCGCGGGCGTCCCAATCTCCCTGCTGTCGTTCCTCAGCTTCTTCGGCCCGGTGATTGGCATCGCGCTGGGCTTCGACGCCATCAACGGCGAGCGCACGCAGGGCACGCTGGCCCGCCTCCTTGCCCAGCCGCTCCACCGCGACTCCGTCTACAACGCCAAGTTCCTCGCCGCGATCCTCACGCTTGCGCTCGTGGTCGCGAGCATGATGATCGTGGTCATCGGCCTCACCATGTTCCGCATGGGCATCGCCCCCACTGGCGAGGAAGTCATACGCCTCGTCGGCCTCGGCCTCGTCACCACCGCCTACCTCGCCTTCTGGCTCGCGCTTGCCATCACCGCATCCGTGCTCTTCCGGAACACGGTCACCTCCGCCCTCGCCTCCATCGGCCTGTGGTTCGCGCTCGGCTTCCTTATCACGCTCCTGGGTGGCGTCCTCGCCGACCGCATCGTCCCCGACATCGAGACGACAGACGACGCCGTACGCCACATCAACATCGAATCGTGGGCCAACCGCGTCTCCCCCTCCGGCCTCTACTCCGAGGCCACCTCCATCCTCCTCGACCCCATCGGAGGGCGGGCGCTCAACCTCTTCACCATCGAACAGGGACGCCTGGAAGGGCTGCTCTCGACGCCGGTATCGGCTGCGCAGAGCCTCCAGCTCGTCTGGCCGCACATCGTAGTGCTCGTCGGGATGATCGCCATCCTCCTCGCCGCGTCCTACGTCCGCTTCATGCGTGAGGAGATCAGAGCGTAGCCGCACGGTCCCTCCCCCCTGCTGTCATGTTGAGCGGAGCCGGAGGCGGAGTCGAAACATCTCTCGGGGGACGTTCGCTTGTTCAGGGCATTCCTAGGATGGGGGTGACCGCTTGCGCCGGGTCCCTTCCCCCTCGATGGGGGAGGGTTAGGACGGGGGTGACCGCCGCCGCCACCCGTAGACGATCAACGCCACCCCCGGCACGCCGAAGATGATGGCCGAGAGCACGGCCACGAGCACCTGCCCACTCTGCGGCTCCGCGATGATGCCATCGGCTGCGGCGTCCGACGCCCCCCGGAACAACGCGAGCGTAAGCCAAAGCGTCACCACCACCCACAGCACCCCGCCCGCTACCGAGACGCGCCACATCAGGCGGAGTGCCTCACCACAGGGTCGATGGGAACATTGCCCGCGAGTCCGCACGCCTCCTCGAACAGCGCCGCCGCTGAAAGCAGCGCCGCCTCGTCCGCGCGCGGCGCCATCAGCTGCAGCCCCACCGGCAACCCGGACGACGTGAACCCGCACGGCATCGAGATCGACGGGCACGACGTGAGCGTCAGCGCGAATGACATCACCAGCCAGCTCACGTACGTCTCGAACCGTACGCCGCCCGCCTCCTCCACGTACCGCTGGTCGACGTCGAACGGCGGCACGAGCACCGTCGGCGACACGAGGATGTCGTACTGCTCGAAGAACGCCGCCGTGCGGTAGTAGAGTGCCCCCCGCGCCGCCTCCGCCCGGTTCACGTCCTCCGACGAGAGCGCGAAACCTGCCTCGACGTTCCAGATGACCTCCGGCTTCAGCAGGTGCCGGTTCGTCTCCATGTGCTTGCCGTACAGCGCCGCGAACTGCGCCGCCCGCAGTGCCTGGAATATCGGCTCGGCGTCGTGCAGGTCCGGCGCATCCTCGTCCACCGACGCTCCGGTTCCCTCGAACAGCCGCACGGCGCGCCCGCATATCTCCCGCACCTCCGAGTCCACCGGCGCGATCCCGAGGTCCGGCGAGTACGCGATGCGCTTCGGCGCGCGGGGCGCGTCCACCGCCTCGATGAAAGGACGCTCCGGTCGCGGCAGACTGATCGGGTCGACGGCCTGTACTCCGCTGGCCTGCGTGTCGAGGAACAGCGCCACGTCGCCCACCGTCCGCCCCATCGGCCCCTCGACCGACAGCCCGGCGAACGGCAGCTCCTTCGGCCCGTGCGGCACCCGCCCCGGCGAGGGCCGCAGCCCGACCACCGAGCAGAAGCTCGCCGGGATACGCAGGCTCCCCCCGAGGTCGCTCCCCGTCGCGAGCCACACCTGCCCCGTCGCGAGCGAGACCGCCGCGCCTCCCGACGACCCCCCGCACGTCATCCGCGTGTCCCAGGGATTGCGCGTCTTCCCGAACACTTCGTTGAACGTGTTCGCCCCCGCGCCGAACTCCGGCGTGTTCGACTTCGCCAGCACCACGCCGCCCTGCGCCTCGATGTTCTCGACGAGGTAATCGGAGCGCTCCGGCACGTGCTCTGCGTAGATCGGCGACCCCTTCGTAGAGCGCACGCCCGCCACGTCCTTCAGGTCTTTCACCGCGAACGGGAGCCCGTGCAGGTAGCCCGGCCCCGCGTCGGCAGGCGGCCCGGATTCCATCAACCGCGACGCGTGCTCCCGAGCGCGCTCCACCGCCAGCGTCGGCAGCGCGTTCACCGCGCCGTCCACCTCCGCGATGCGCTCGACCGCCGCGTCGATCATCTCCAGCGGCGATACCTGTCGTGCCGCAAGGCACGCTACCGCCTCCCGTGCCGTCATCCGCACCAGGTCATTCATGTCCGCCCCTCGCCCCGTGCCCCGTCATTCCCGTGAAAACGGGAAGGTGGATTCACATTTGAAGTGCAACACGTGGTCTAGCAGGACCTCGGCTGGGGTGAGGTAGTCGAGGCACTTGCGCGGCGTATTGTTGTATGCCTGCATCAACGCCGTAAACTCCTCGTCCGACACTGCAGCCAGGTCCGTCTTCCGGGGCAACACCCAACGCATCCGTCCAATCGCATTCTCCACGCCTCCCTTCTGCCACGGCGAGTACGTGTCGCAGAAGAACGTCTCGATATCCCAGGCGTGAAGTTCATAGTGGTGAGCGAACTCCGTGCCGTTGTCAAAGGTGACCGTCTGGCGGAACTCCGGTGGTAGAGGGCCAAGGATGCCCGCCATGGCCGTGGCGATCGGTGCGGCGGCCTTCGAAGCCTGCCGCACTCCTATCAACACTCGTGAATGACGCTCGTGCAACGCCAACACCGTTTGCCCTGCGCGGCCGAACTGCATCACGTCCGCTTCCCAGTTCCCGAACGTCTGCCGGTCGGCAACAGAGGCGGGACGTTCTGCTATGGGGCGACGGTGAGCGATGAACGAGGCTGGGCTATGCCTGCGTCGTCTCCTCCCGCGCTTCCACCTCTTCTGTCGCAGATAGTGGCGCCATCCATAGTCCTTGTGCCGTGCGCTCTGGGCATAGATGAAGCGGTAGATGCTCTCGTGGGAGATGACGCTCTTGCCACGTTCTCTCCTCAGCCGTCCTGCCACCGCCTCCGGCGACCAGCCCAGCTTCAGCCGCTCCAACACATCGTTGCGCAACTCCTCATCCCGCTCCAGCCGAACTCCGGACCAACGACGCGCACGCGCCTGCTCCTGCGCATATACCGCCCGGTAGCCGGCTCGTGAACCGTTGCGCTTCAACTCCCGAGCAACTGTCGATGCCGGGCGATCCAGACCTGCTGCGATCTCCCTGATCGAGGCTCCCTTGGTATGTAGACGGGCAATCTCACATCGTTCCTCAATGCTGAGCTGGCTATAGCACTCTCCCATGGCAACACCTTAATCTGGTGTTGCACTTCGTTTGTGAACTTAGGGAATCCAGGGAGCGGCGAGTGAGCCGCTCGCAACGCGCACCGCCCTCACTCCCGTACCTCGATGCCTGCGCGCTCCTCCGCCAGCATGAACGTCGCCAGGTTGTCCCACTCGCCCCAGCCGCGGTCGATCCCCGCCTCCATCACCCGCTTCGCCATCGCCGCCAGCTCCATCGGCGCGCCCATCTCCTGCGCGAGGTCCTGTCCCAGGCTCATGTCCTTGTGCGCGAGGCGCAGCGAGAAGCGCGGCGTCTCGAAGTCGTTCTTGAACACCACGTCCGGAATCTGCTTCAGCAGCGTCTGCTTCCCGAACGCCGCGTCCCACAGCACCTGCAGCATCACGCCCGGCGCGACGCCCGCCTTCACCGCGAGCGTCATCCCCTCCTGCACGACCACACGCGTCGCCAGCGAGATGGAGTTGTGCACCAGCTTCGCCACCGTTCCCGAACCGATGGGCCCGACGTAGCTCACGCCCGTGCCGATCGCCTCAAACACCGGGCGCATCGCCTCGAACACCTCCTCGTCCCCACCGACCATCACCGCGAGCGTCCCCTGCTCCGCGCCGATGGTTCCGCCGCTCACCGGAGCGTCCAGCATGTGCGCGCCGAGCGCCTCGATACGCTCCGCCACCTGCCGTATCCGCGTCGGCGACCCCGTCGAAAGGTCCGCATACACCGACCCCGGCGACAGCCCCATCGAGAGCCCCTGCGGCCCGAGCGCGACCTCCTCCACCTCTGCTGGCCCCGGCAACGACGTCAGCACGATCGGCGCCTGCCGCGCGACCTCCTCCGGCGTGTCGGCCCACGTAGCACCCCTCTCCCGGTGCGGCGCTGTCTTTGCCTCGTCGATGTCGTTGACGATGAGCTCATGCCCTGCCTTCTGCAGGTTCGTGGCCATGGGCCCGCCCATATTTCCGAGGCCGATGAATCCGATGCGCATGCCCGTTCTCCTCTCCGCCGCCTTCACGGCGCCGCCGCGCAGTCTAGGCCGCGCTCTTGGAAGGGTCAACGCGCCTGTTCTTGCGCAGTGAGCGCCGGAGTCAACAAGCGAGGGCGGACCCTAGCGATGTCGATTTTCGCTGGCATTGAGGAAATAATGGCCACGTATCACTCCGTCTATGCTATGCTTGGCGCTGCTTTTCGCAAGATTGATGCCGTTGGATAGAGAACCTTTGGCTACGGCGAACGCAACGATACGGAAGAGGAGGAGTCCCATGAATGCAACCCATGAGCGCGGTCAACTCGGCGGGACACGTTGGTGGAGACTCTTGCTTATGGCGGCGCTTGCTGCTGTGTTGGGCACGCTGATCGCCGCCTGTGGCAGCGAAGAGCCGACAGCAACGCCTGTACCCCAGGCAGCGCCGACGCCGACGCCCATTCCACAGGTGCCGTTCCCGGAACGCGAGATTGAGTGGATAGTGGGATGGCCGGCTGGGGGAGGGTTCGATTTGGCTGCCCGCACCATCGGAAACTTCATGGGCGAAGAACTGGGCGTCGATGTAGTGGTGCGTAACCACACAGGCGCTGGTGGTCGACGTGCGGTCGACGCCGTCCGGAGAGGCGCGTCTGACGGCTACACGATCTCGATTATGAACATGCCCATGCAATTGATGGCCGAGAAACTGGATCCTGCCGGAGCTGACTTTGAAGGCTTCGAATGGATCGGTCAGGCAGTACGCCAGGAGAATATCGTGACGGCGCCAAAGACTGCGTCATTCGACACTCCCGAGGAAGTGGCAGCGGCGGAGCCGCGTATCTGTATGCCGGGCCTTGCCGGCCATAATTTCCTCGTTGCGGCCGTCTCGACTGAGGTCATGGGCATCCCGTGGAAGGTCGTTTCTGGCTTCGCGGGAGGAGCGGACACGAGGGCTGCCATGCTTCGAGGGGAGTGTGACATCTCTTGGACCGTAGCGAACCCGCAGGTTGTCGCATCGATTTCCCCTGAGGATGACTTCAAGGGCCTATGGGTCTACTCGGATGAACGGCTCGACTGGGCTCCGGACACGCCAACTGTTGCTGAACTCGGCTACGCCGAGCTCGGCGGGCCGAAGCTGTTGAACAGTGGGCTGGTGGCAGCGCCGGCTGGGACGCCGCCTGAGATAGTCAAACTGATCGAGGACTCCTTCCAGAGAGCTCTGAACGACCCGGATGTGATTGCCCGGCTAAAGGAAGGAGGCATGGAGGTCCTGCCGATGTCCGGTCAGGCAACGGACGAGGCGGTTGGAGGGATGGACGCCTTGCTGACCGAGTTCACCGATGTGGTGAAAGCTCGACAGGAGGCGCAATAGGGGTGGTGCTGCCGTTCAGGAAGACTTCCGGAACGCCTCGCAGCGGGCTGAGCCTGAGGTAGGTTCGGCATGATTGAGGCGTTCCTGGAAGGACTGGCACAGCTGGGCCAGCCGGCGGCGATTGCGGCTATCGTCGCCGGCACCATCGTCGGAGTGCTGTTCGGCGCTATACCCGGCCTTGGCAGCGTCATAGCTATGGCCGTCTTGCTTCCGTTCACGTTCGGCTGGGACGCCTACATCGCCATGTTCCTGTTCGCAGGGATCTTTGGCACGGCGAGCACTGGCGGCGCCATCCCTGCGATCCTGCTGAACACCCCGGGCACTATCGCGAACGTGTGCACCACGCTCGACGGTCACCCCATGGCGAGGCGAGGGGAAGCAGGAAGAGCTTTAGGCCTCGCCGCGATGGCTTCGGGACTGGGCACGTTCTTCAGCATCATCGTGTTGGCGATGCTGCTCCCAGCGGCGAAGCTTTTGATCCTCGCCTTTGGAGCGCCTGAATTCTTCTGGCTGGTCATCTTGGGACTGTTCGCCGTGACGTTGGCCTCCAGGGACAACCTGGTCAAGGGGCTTGCTGCCGGCGGCGTAGGGATACTCTTGAGCTTGATCGGCCTGAGCCTGGTCTTCGGTCAAGTCAGGTTCGCACTGGACAGCGAGTTCCTCTACGACGGATTGCCAGTAGTGCCGCTGGTAGTTGGATTCTTCGCACTGAGCGAACTCATGGTCTACACCTCCCGCGGCGGCTCCATCGCGACCGTCGGGGAGGGGTTGGCGCAACCGGGGATCCGTCAGACCGTGGGCGGAGCGATGGAGGTGTTTCGGTACAAACGGGTGCTCCTGCGAGGATCCATCATCGGAACCGTGCTGGGCGCTGTTCCTGGTGTGGGTGGTGCGGTTGCCAACTTCCTCGCGTACACCACGGCCAAACAGGCGTCCAAGACGCCGGAGCTGTTCGGCACCGGGTACCCGGGCGGCATCGTTGCGTCTGAGTCTGCCAATGATGCGAAAGACGGCGGGATTCTGCTGCCCACGCTCACGTTCGGCATACCGGGGAACGTTGAGATGGTGATTTTGATGGGGGCATTCGTCCTCCACGGGATAACCCCCGGACGACAACTGCTGGTGCATAACCTGGACATCGTCTGGGCAATCATCCTGGGAGTCATAGCAGCCCAGATACTAACGACGATTATCGTGGTGAGCGGGGGCGGGTTCTTGGCCAAGATCAGCCTGATCCCGGTCCGGTATCTTGCTCCTATCGTGGCCGTCGTGTCGTTCCTCGGCGTCTATGCCATCCGCAGCAATCCCTGGGACCTGCTGCTCGCGGTCGTGGCGGGATGCATCGGCTATCTGATGCGGAGGGCAGGGTTCCCGCTCATCACGTTTGTAATCGGCTTCGTCCTGGGCAACACGGCGGAGAGGTCATTCGTACAGTCCCTGCAGGTTTCGGAGGGAAGCTACACCATCTTCTTCTCCAGCCCCATCTCCATCATCATCATCATCACCATCCTCATCTTTGCCGGCTCTCCGCTGATCAAGTACTGGTACGAGAGATTCACAGCCAAGAGAAAGGCACAGCTGTCAGAACTATGAAGAACGTGCAGCCGGCGGTGCTGATAGTGAACATCCTCCTGCTGGTTCTTGCTGGCACGATAGTCATCGCGTCACTGCAGTACGGCTTTCGCCAGCGGATCGTGCCGCTGGTGATTGGCATCCCGACGCTCGCTATGCTCGTAGCGATACTGCTGAGTGATTTCTGGCCCAGGCTGAACCGCATACTGGCCATGGCGAGCTTGGGCAGCCTGCAGGACGCACTCAATGAGGACGTTACCGCAAGCTGGTCGCGCATCTTTGTGATTGCCGGCTGGCTGGTCGCACTGAGCATCGCTCTGTTCGTGTTCGGCTTCTATGTCATTGTTCCCCTGTTTCTGTTCGCGTTCTTCTTGGTGGAAGCGAAGACCCCCGCCGTCATCGCCCTTCTGTCGAGCTTGGTGATCTCCACGGTGCTCTACGTGGCGTTTCCCTACACATTGGGTATCGAGATATGGCCGGGCATCACACCGAAGGTCATGCACGGCGTCTTCGGTGGAGGGCTTATTCCAGTGCTTTAGGTTGGACTGCGGCTGATGGAGCGATTTACCCATAAGCGGGATGGAGGGGAGTATGGCAGGCATCGTCGACGCTGATACGCACATCATCGAGCCCGCGGATATCTGGACAGAGATCCCTGAAGCGATGTACGCCCGGAGACCGATACCCGTCTCGGTTCCTACCGACACGCTGTACAAGGAGAGCAACGCCTTCTGGCTGATCGACGGGAACATCATTCCCAAGCCCGGCGGACGCGGCGGCATATTCCTGCATACGCCTTCCTTAGCTGTAAGGGAGCAGAAGCGCGACGACATTCCACTGGGGGTCAGGGAACTGACAGACCCGTTGGCCCGTGTGGCTGAGATGGACAAACTCGGGATCGATGTCCAGGTGGTCTATCCGACACTGTTCATCATCTACCTCACGGACGACCCTCAGCTCGAGGTTGCGCTCTGCCAGGCCTACAACCGGTGGATGGCTAAGGCTTGCCGCGAAACCCGGGGTCGCATCAGGTGGATAGCGGTGTTGCCGCTGCGTTCCATCGAGGCCTCTCTGCAGGAGATAGGGTTTGCCAAAGAGAACGGCGCGGTCGGCGCTCTGTTCCGAGGCATCGAGAAGGACCTCTCCCTGGCTGACCCGTACTTCTACCCTGTCTATAGCGAACTCGAGCAGGCGGACCTCCCCGCCTGCGTGCATACGGGAGCCGGGTGCCCCACCTGGACAAGCATTACGGACGTCGCGCTCAGTGCGACATTCCCGCACGTGAGGTCGTTGCCCATCTTCGGCTTCCGCGACATCCTGGCGAACAGGATTCCCGAACGCTTCCCCACGCTGCGGTTCGGTTTCATCGAAGCTGGCGCTTCCTGGGTTCCCTATCTGTTGCATCAGCTTCACCGGTGGTCGAGGACGCCCTTGGAAGAATGGGGGCCGCAGCTCTTTCGCGACAACCGCCTGTTCGTCGCTTGCGAGGCGGACGAGGACATCCCCTATCTGATAAGCCACATCGGGGAGGACAACATCGTCATCGGGTCGGACTACGGCCATCAGGACCCGTCCGAAGAGCGCCAGATGGAGCAGGCGGTTCGTGGTCGCGGTGACCTTTCCCCGGCGGTGGCGGACAAGATCCTCTGCGAGAACGCCCGCCGGCTGTATGCGTTGCCGTTGGAGTAGATGGCCGCTTGAACACGGTGGTTGCGCGGTTCGGCAGTGGCTGACGAGGGAGACATCATGGACAACGTGGGCGTTATCGGGGTTGGCAACATGGGCGGGGCGATGGCAAGGAATCTGTTGAAGAACGGATACCAGGTCACCGTCCATGACGTCGTTGAGTCGTCGGTTGATGCGCTGGTCGCGGACGGGGCCCGCAGGGCTGGGAACCCGAAGGAGGTGGCTCAACAATCTGACGTGATCGTCGTCATGGTGATCAACGACAAGCAGACGACGGATGTGGTCACGGGCGATGATGGCATCCTTGACGGAGCGAGACCCGGCGCCGTTGTCATCCTGTGTAGCTCGCTTCGGCCGGCCACGGTAACCAGCTTGGGCGCGTTGGCGGAGGCTAAAGGCGTCAGCGTTCTGGATGCGCCGGTTACAGGAGGCGAACGAGGAGCAATCGACGGGACACTCGCGTTTCTAGTGGGAGGCAATGAAGGGGAGATAGAACGTGTGACGCCGGTCTTTCGGGCCATGGGGGAACACATCGTCTGCGCCGGACCCCTCGGGACCGGCGAAGTGGTGAAGAACGTCAACAACGTCTTGCTCTGGACAACGCTCGCTGCTACCCGTGAAGCTCTGCGGTTCGCTGCCGAGCATGGAATGAGTCCGGAGGCGGTGAGAGACGCTCTACAGTTCTCTCCCGGCTACAATCGCTGGGTAAAGGATTGGGGCAGCCTGGGGCCGACGCCGTGGGTGCACAAGGACCTTGAAACAACGCTGGGCATAGCGAACGTCCACAACATCCAGATGCCCATCGCGGCGCTCTGCTTCGAGCTTCTGAAGGACTGGCCATCGGTCAGGATGGACTAGGATCTGCTTGAGGGAAGGGTTCGCTGAAGTGGCCGCGCAGGAGAGCTGAGGAGGCGCGCTATGACTCAGATAATCGATGCTGACACGCACATCGCTGAACCGCCGCAGATGTGGGAACACCTGGACCCTGATTTCTACGACCGCAGACCCGTGCTCATCCAGATCCCGGGCGATACCGTCTATGGCCACTTCAATGCGATGTGGCTCATAGACGGTAGCATCGTGCCTAAGGCGGCAGGCCGGGCCAGCAACATCCTGGTCACGCCCACGCTTCAGGATTTCGTACAGAAGAATCTGGACGTCACGTCGCGCGACATGACTGACATGGACCTCCGCTACAGCCACATGGACTTCATGGGCACGGATGTGCAGGTCATCTACCCGACGCTGTTCCTGGCTTGGCTCACGGACGACCCCACGCTGGAGTCAGCCCTGGCGCAGGCCTACAACCGTCACTTGGGTGGCATCTCAGACCGCTCGGAAGGACGCATCCGTTGGGCGCTGGTTCCACCGCTACGGGACATCGATGCCACGATCCGAGAGATGCACTTCGGCGCCGAACACGGGGCCGTGGGCCTCTTCTTCCGTGGTATCGAGAAGGACCTGATGTTGGATGACCCCTACTTCTTCCCCGTGTACGAGGAAGCCCAGTCGCTGGGACTAACCATCTGCGTGCACCAGGGACAGGGAGCTCCGGCCCTGAACAACCTGGTAGACATCCGCCGCAGTTCCAGCTTCACGCACGGTCGGCTCCCGCCGTTGTCGGCCTTCCGCAACCTTGTGGCAAACAGGATCCCCGAAGAGTTCCCCCGGCTGCGTTTCGGGTTCATCGAGACAGGGGCTTCATGGGTGCCCTTCGTGTTCCACTGCCTGCGGACCCTGTCGACTGAGGAGCCGTGGCGATGGGGCCCCCGGCTGTTCGATCAGTACAACATGTGGGTCTCCTACGAGGTCGATGAAGACCTCCCCTACCTCGTGGACTACATCGGCGAGGACCACATCGTCGTTGGGACGGACTACGGGCACCATGGGAGGGAAGGCGTGATCGCCGACCCCTCGGCGCAACTGCATATGGTGAAGACCCTGCGCTCGCGGGAAGAGTGCTCGTCGGCGCTGGTCGACAAGCTGCTATCGGACAACCCGCGCGCGCTCTACGGGATATAGTCGCCAGAGGCCCGACGTAGGGATACCCTCAACGCGCCCCCTGACTCGGGGAATGCAGAGGGGCGCGCCCCTCTGCTTGTGACACCCGCCCCTTACCCGGCCACCCCTTCCTCCGCTACGCTGGCTGCATGACCGTCACCCTTGCACGACCCATAGATTCTGCCTATAGCTCGAAGGCGAAGCTATCAACGGGATCTATGGCTGCCGCGCAAAATTGTGAAATCGGTGGCCACCTTGTTCGATTCTCGCGGGAAGCAGGCCACGGCCTTGCCGAGAGCGGCACAAGGTGGCCAAATGAAGCAAGGGACTTACTCACAGGGTGGGGAACAAGGTGGCCAGATTCAAACGGGGGTTGGCCACCTTGTTCAGGCCGGTTGCCCGGCTGGCGCGCCGCGCATAGCATGGCCGGGTTCGTGAGATTCCGATAAGAGCGGAGCTAAGACATGGCAGACAACATCAGGGTCGGCATCATCGGCGGCAACGTGAACGGCTGGGCTGGGCGCGCCCACATGCCCGCGATGGCGGCGGGCATCCCCGGGGTCGAACTCGTAGCCGTCTCCACCACGAGGCAGGAATCGGCGGACGAGGCTGCGGCGAAGTTCGGCGCGAAGTACGCCTACGACAACCACCACGACCTCCTCGCGAACCCGGAGGTCGACGTCGCAGCTGTCGCCGTGAAACTGCCCACCCACTACGAATTGACGAAGGACATCATCGCCGCGGGCAAGCACGTCTACACCGAGTGGCCGCTCGGCACGACAACCGCCCAGGCTGAAGAGATGACCGACCTCGCCGCCGCCGCAGGCGTCTACACCTGCGTCGGCCTGCAGTCGCGCCACTCCGCCCAGTATCGGGAGATTCGGCGGCTCATCGACAGTGGCGCTATCGGGGACGTGCTCAGCGTGAACCTCATCCAATTCGCCAGTGGCGCGCTCGCACGCCCCTCCGGCCGTATCTGGATGCGCGACGCCGAAGCCCACGCCAACACCCTCAGCATCACCTTCGGCCACGCTATGGACGGACTCATCTCCATGGTCGGCCCTGCTCGCAGCATCGCCTCCGCCGTCAGCACACAGACGAAGGAGTGGGCCGCCTCCGACACCGGCGAACGGTTCTCTGTCACTTCACCGGACAACGTCCTCGTAAGCGGGGCGCTGGCGAACGGCGCCGCTTTCTCGGTGCACATCGCATCCGTCGCTGCGGTCGGCACCGGCCACAGCATGCAGATTCACGGCTCGAAGGGGACCATAACGCTCGACTCCCCCAGCTCCACGCACACCAGCCCCGGCGAATTGCGCGTGGCCCTGGACGGCGAGACCGAACTCCGCACCGTGGTGCCTCCGCAGGACGAGTGGGTCACCGCTGCCGGGCTGAAGGACTCTCCCGTCAACATCGGCAAACTCTGGGCCTCCTACGCCGACGCCATCCTCAACGACCGCGAATTCCACCCCGGCTTCGCCGACGCCGTCGAGCACCACCGCCTCATGGACGCCGTGCAACGCGCCTCGGACACGGGGCGGATGCAAGAGGTGTAGCGCTCCGTTTACCCTGTGCCTGTGACGACGAAACGCAGCGATAGAGCAGGCGCATCACAGGTGCGGGCCCTGCGGAACATCCTCGATATGGAGGCGGCCAATGGCTTCCCGGACAAGGCCGTCACCGGAGGGCTCGACCGTTTCCTCGAAACACTGCGCGCCCATGCGGGCGCGGATCCGGCGCTCAAGTCGCTGGACGAGCGCGGCCTCCTCTCCGTCGCCTACGCGGAGCTCGACGCCGCCCGCAGAGAGCGCTGGGCGGACGAGGCCCGTCGCTTCCTCGGTGACTCCCCATCGATCCCCCGTGCCCCGAACCGCCCGACCCCGCCACCTGAGCCTGCGGCCTCACCGGCCCGCAACCCGCTCGAAGTGCCGCTGGACGCTCTGCGCTCCGTCAACCGCACGCAGGCTGCCGCCATCAGGCGGATGCTCATCAGGCGGCGCATGCTCACGACCCCGGACCCCACCGTGCGCGACCTCCTTTACCTCTTCCCCCTGCGCCACGTCGACCGCAGGGAACGCACCGCAGTCGGCAAGCTGCGCGTGGGCGAGGAACAGACCATCGAGGCTGTCCTCTGGGACGCGTATGAGGTGCGATTGGGGCGCGGCGGCCGCATCCGCGCCACCGAGGCCGTCGTCGGCGACGACACCGGCAACATCCGCGTCATCTGGTGGGGCAACCCATGGATCGCCCAGCAGCTCAGGAAGGCCATCGCTGCAACGGCGCACACGCCGAATGGCGTCCCTCGCATCGTGCTCAGCGGCAAGGTGACGCTCTTCAAGTCCAGGAAGCAGATGGAGTCGCCGGAGTGGGAGCTGCAGGGCGCGATGGCGGCCTCCGGCCTGCACACGGCCGGCCTCGTGCCGTTCTATCCATCGGCTGCGACGACGAAAGGCAAGCGCATACCGCTCCGCAGGATGCGCGAGATCGTGCGGGAGGCGCTGGACAGCACGAAGATCGGCGGCGCCAGCCCCGGCCTACCCGACCCGCTGCCTGACGCCGTGCGCGAGGATGCTGGCCTGCTCCCCCTCGCGGAAGCCATCGAGCAGGCGCACTATCCCCCCTCCGAGGATGCGAAGGAGGAGGCGCGACGGCGGCTCGCCTTCGACGAATTCCTCGCCATCCAGCTCCGGGTGGGGATGGAGCGCAACTACACCTCAACTCAGGATGGCATCGTTCTTCCCGCCTTCCCGCCGATGGTGGAATCATTCATCGCATCGCTCCCATTCGAATTGACGCAGGGCCAGCGCGACGCACTCGATGAGGCGATGCAGGACGTGTCGCGCGAGGGCAGGCCGATGAGCCGACTGCTCCAGGGAGACGTGGGTTCTGGCAAGACCGTGGTCGCAGTGGCGATGCTGCTCGCCGCTGTTGCCGGTGGCTATCAGGGCGCGATGATGGCCCCCACCGAGGTGCTCGCGGACCAGCACTTCCTCAACGTGCGGCGCCTCCTTAGCGGCGAGCAGCACTCGCTGGAGAATCCTGACTGGTTCGCAGCGACGCTGGAGGGCAGGGAGGAACCCGTCACTGTTGCCCTGCTCACCGGCAGCACGCGCGCGGCCCCACGCCGGGAGATACTCAGGATGGCAGAGGAAGGCTCACTGGACCTGCTCATCGGCACGCACGCGCTCATCCAGCAGCAAGTGGCGCTCCCGAACCTCGCCCTCGCCGTGGGCGACGAGCAGCACCGCTTCGGCGTCCTCCAGCGCGAGGCGCTGCGCGGCAAGAGCGCCGTCGGCGAACCGCACCTGCTGCTCATGTCCGCCACCCCCATACCCCGCACGCTGGCGCTCACGCTCTACGGCGGCCTGGAGATATCCACGATGCGGGAACTGCCGGCGGGTCGCCAGGAGATATTGACGCGCAGCGTCGACGTCGCCCGCGCCGCGGATGCCGAGAAATACCTGCTGACCCAGGTGCGCGAGGGCCGCCAGTGCTTCATCGTCTACCCCCGCATCGACGACGCGGACGACCGCTACAGCGGCATGGATGACGACGACGATGCTACGGACGAGGATTCCGACCTCATCCCCGAGTCGGCGGCGCTCCCGCCCCTCACCGCGGTCACCGAATACGAGCGCCTGCGCTCCACCACGCTTGCGGATGCACGCGTCGGCCTGCTCCACGGACGGATGCCGCTCCCCGAGAAGCAGGCGGTGATGGATGCGTTCCGGGCCGGCGACGTGGACGTGCTCGTCTCAACGCCGGTCATCGAGGTCGGCATAGACGTGCCGAACGCCACCGTGATGATGGTTCAGAGCCCCACGCGGTTCGGCCTCGCTCAGCTTCACCAGCTGCGCGGACGGGTCGGGCGCGGCGCGCACCGCAGCTACTGCTTCCTGGTGTCGGAATCGGAAGACGAGACCTTCCAGCGCCTGAGTGAGGCGCGGCAGCGCCGCGTCGCGAACGGCGACGACTGGCGGGAGGTCGAGCAGTGGTTCCGCGCTGCGCTTGCGCAGGCTGAATCGAGCAGAGAGCGGCTGAACGTGCTCGTCCGCACCAATGACGGGTTCGAGATCGCGGAAGCAGACCTGGAGATGCGGAGCCAGGGCGACTTCTTCGGCACGCGCCAGTCCGGCGTCGCCCCCGTCAGGATGGCGCGCCCCAGCGACCGCGACCTGCTGGACGCGTCGCGGGAGCACGCCGGCCGCATCCTCGAAGCCGACCCGGAGTTGGAGACCCTCTCCGGCCTGCGGGACGCCGTCGAGCGGCTCACCGCAGCCGTGACGGACGAGATGGCCTGATGCACGCCGGGACGCGTAATGGTCCAGGGATGATGAGAAACCGAGGGCTCAAGCGGGCTCAAGAAGGCTCAGGAAATGGCCCGGATGAGCCCTTCGGAGCCCCGAAGGGCTCATCCGGGGAAGCCCGATTTACGAACGCAGGAGCACGCGATGAGCCTTAATGAGCCGGTTTTCAGCGAATTTTCGCCGGGGATCAGGGCGCAGGCCGTCCGCCTCGGCGCCGGCACGCTGACCCGGTTGCCGAGACGCGAACTCGCTTGCCCCACCACTCTCACGCGCCCATAATGCGCCCCATGCGCGTCAGCAAGATGGAATGGCGGGGCGTCCGCGTCCCCCTGCGGCAGCCGGAGCTCGCCCTGGACCCGTCCAAGGCGGGCCGGAACGCCCTGCTCATCTGGATGCACATGGACAACGGGCTCGTGGGCGTCGGCGAGGCGGCGACGGCTGGCCCTGGACGCCCTCCCCGCATCGCCGACCTCGCATCGCTCTTGCACGACCTCGCGCCCTCAGCGCTGGGGCTGCACCCCGCCATCGCCTTCGACATCCTGTCCGCGCTCGCCCCTCCCGGCGGGACAGGCAACGCTCTCCGATTCGGGCTGGAGACCGCCGCCTTCGACGCCATGGGCAAGAACGCCGGACGCCCGGTGACCGACCTGCTCGGCGGCGTTATCGACTGGACCCCGATGGTGGGACTCCTCGACTTCCTTCCACCTGAGGGAGCAGCGGAGCAGGCGCGTGCCGCAGTGGAAGACGGCTACGAATGCGTCAAGGCATCGCTGGGAGCGCGCGACGCCGCGACGGACATCGAGACCGTCCGCGCCATCCGTCAGGCCATCGGCGACGATGTCGCGCTCCGCGCCGACGCAGACGAGAGCTGGACGGCGGAGCGTGCCATCCATACGGTAGAGCGCCTTGCCCCATTCAACCTCGACTTCGTGGAGCAGCCCGTCATTGCGGAGGACATGAGCGGCCTCGCGCGCATACGCCGGGCATCGCCCGTCCCCATCGCTGCGGACGAAGCCGTCGGCGTGATGAGCGACGCGGTCAAGGTCGTGGACGCTGAGGCGGCGGACGTGCTCGTGGTGAAGGCGGCGCAGGCGGGCGGCATCCGCGCCGCACGGGCGATCATGGCGTATGCCTCGAAGAACGGGCTGCGCAGCACCGTCTCCGCGTCGCTGGAGACGGGTGTCGGTATCGCGGCGGGGCTGCACCTCGCGACCTCGCTCGGCAAGGCCGCCCCGGCAAGCCTCGGTGGAGGCGCGCGCCTCGAGAGCGACCTCCTCACGAAGCCGCTCGTGCCGGTGCGCGGCCACATCACCGTCCCGCACCTGCCCGGCCTCGGCGTCGAGGTCGACCAGGACGCGGTGGACCACTACGCGACAGAAGTCGCTGGGGTCATCGCCGGCTAGGCCAGTCGGGCCACGGGCTCCCGCTCCTCTGGTATCATCCTCCACGGCCCACCGGAACCCTCCGGTTGGGCCAGTCTATCGAGAGGGCAGCGATGAAACTCCACGAATACCAGGCCAAGCAGATGCTGGCCGCGTACGGCGTCCCGGTGCCGGAGAACTACGTCGCCGCGTCCGGCGCTGAGGCTGCGGAAGCGGCTGAGCGCCTCGGCGGCAGGGGCGTCGTCAAGGCGCAGGTGCACGCGGGAGGCCGCGGCAAGGCAGGCGGCGTTAAGGTTGCGGCCAGCCCGGCTGAGGCCGCGCAGATCGCCGAGTCGCTCATCGGCTCGACGCTCGTCACCTTCCAGACCGGCCCGCAGGGCGTGCCCGTCCACCAGGTGCTCGTCGAGCAGACGATGGATATCGAGCGCGAGCTCTACCTCAGCATCACCACGGACGGGGGGCGTCGGCGCCCCGTCGTCATCGCATCGGCTGCCGGCGGCATGGAGATCGAGGAGGTCGCCCAGACCGAACCGGAGAAGGTGCTCACGGAACCCATAGACCCCGCCATCGGCTTCCAGCCGTTCCAGGCACGCAGGCTCGCGGCAGGGCTTGGCCTTCCCCCCGCGCAGATACGCCCCTTCTCCGCCCTCGTGGACGCGTGCTATCGCGCCTACATCGAGAAGGACTCAGGGATGATCGAGATCAACCCGCTCGTCCTCACGAGCGACGGCCAGCTGCTTGCGCTCGACGCCAAGATGGACCTCGACGATGACGCGCTCTTCCGCCACAAGGCTGAAGCCGAACTGCGCGACACCACCCAGGACGACCAGCTCGAGGTCGCAGCGTCGGAGGCCGGCATCGCCTACGTGAAGCTGGACGGCAACGTCGGCTGCATGGTCAACGGTGCCGGGCTGGCGATGGCGACGATGGACATCGTCAAGTTCGCGGGCGCGGAACCTGCAAACTTCCTCGACGTGGGCGGCGGCGCGGCAGAGGACAAGATCAGCCACGCCATCCTCCTCATGCTCTCTGACAGCAACGTCGAGAAAGTGCTTGTGAACATCTTCGGCGGCATCCTCCGATGCGACATCGCCGCACGGGGCATCGTTGACGCCTATGGCAAGGCTGACCGCCAGCCACCGCTCGTCGTGCGGATGCTCGGCACCAACGTGGACGAAGGCAAACAGATCCTTGCCGACTCCGGGCTGACCGCGACGATGGTGGACACACTGGAAGAGGCGGCGGCGGCCATCAAGGGATAGCGGAGCGAACATCGATGAGCATTCTGGTGAACGAAAACACGCGCCTGCTGGTACAGGGCATCACGGGACGTGAAGGGAGCTTCCACGCGGAGCGCTGCAAGGCGTACGGGACCAACCTCGTTGCTGGCGTGACGCCGGGCAAGGGCGGCGAGACTGTCCTGGACGGCGTCCCGGTCTTCGACAGCGTGCGCGAGGCCGTGGCCAACACGGGCGCGAACGTCGCGCTGATCTTCGTGCCGCCGCCATTCGCGGCTGACGCCATCCTGGAGTCGGCTGACGCTGGCGTGCCGCTCGTCGTCTGCATCACGGAGGGCGTCCCCGTCAGGGACTCCACGATGGTCATGCGCTACCTGGAGGACAAGCCGGTGCGCCTGCTCGGGCCCAACTGCCCCGGCCTCATCACCCCCGGCGCGAAGGCGAAGATCGGCATCATGCCCGGCAACATCCACCTGCCGGGCAAGGTCGGTGTCGTCTCTCGCAGTGGGACGCTGACATACGAGGGCGTCGACCAGCTGACGAAGCGCGGCATCGGCCAGTCCACGTGCGTCGGTATCGGTGGCGACCCCGTCTCAGGCACCGGATTCGTGGACGTCCTGGCGATGTTCAACGACGACCCGGAGACCGAGGCCATCGTCATGATCGGCGAGATCGGCGGCACCAAGGAACAGGAGGCCGCCGCGTTCATCAAGGAACACGTCCGCAAGCCTGTCGCCGCGCTCATCGTTGGCCAGACGGCGCCCCCAGGCCGCCGCATGGGCCACGCGGGGGCCGTCATCACCGGCAAGGCGGCGCTCGCGTCGGAGAAGATGCGCGCACTGGAAGAAGCTGGCTGCCACGTCATCCCGACGCCTGCCGACATCGGCGCTACTGTCGCCGACATGCACGCCTGACCTCCTGACCCCTGAAACAACAGGAAAGGCGCGTTCCTTCTGGAGCGCGCCTTTCCTGTCGAAGTGGCGAGACCAGAGGGCTACTCTTCGTTCTCGGCTTCTTCCTCGGATCCCTCGGCCTCTGCTTCGTCATCGGCCTCCTCGGTCCCTTCGTTTTCCGTTCCTTCAGAAGCGGCCTCTTCGACCTCTTCCTCTTCGTCCTCTGGTCCTTCCAGCACGGCGCTCTCGTAACCGGCGATGATGCTCAACATCGATTGTTCCTCCTGAGGGTGATGTTGCCAGCCTACGGTGTGCGTCGCCGCTGCGGTGTAACCGGGGCTTAAGCGTTGGCGCCGGTTCCCTTAACGCCCGGTTAGGACTCCGCTGCGGTGTACTATAGGGACGAAGCAAGGGTGGCAGAATTGATCGTGCAGGAACGACAGACGGTGAACTGCGGCGCGTCGCTCGCGGAGGAGCGCCGCCAGTACGGTGCACGTCGGCGGAAGAACCGTCCGGGCGCCTTGTTGCCGGAACACCTGCTTGCCCGGTTGTGGCGCGCGAAGGAAGGCCGTTCGCTTCGCACGGTGGACGGTCGACGGGTGAGAGTGCTGTATGCAGGCCGCCCTGCGCCCGGCCACGGCCCCGACTTCCAGGATGCCGTCGTGCGTATGGACGGCGAGCGCGCATCGGGCAACGTGGAATTGCACCGGCGACCTTCGGACTGGCATGCGCACGGCCACGACGAAGACTCCGCCTACGACGACGTCATGCTGCATGTCGTCGCGCAGGCGGATGGAACAGGCCCCGGCCTTCCACTTGCCGAACTCAATCGCGCGGGGCCACGGGAGGCGTTGGAACCACCGCTCATGGCCCGGCTCTCCCGCGCCTCGTCCTCCGAGCTTCGGGAGATGCTCGTGGGCTCCGGCATGGCCCGCTTCCGCGAACGCATCAAGATCGCCCGTCGCAGCATCGAAGAAACCGGAACCGACCAGGCCCTGCACGAGGCCGTCTTCGATGCGCTCGGCTATGCGGAGAACCGTGCCCCGTTTCGTTGGCTCGCACGAGCCGTTCCTGAATCGAAGTTGCGGCGGATGGCGGACAGCCTTCCTCAGGATGAACGTGCAGTTGCCTTCGAGAGGCTGCTCCTGGAGGCGTCCGGACTCAACGACGACACGCATCCCACTGCCGGTGAGCGTCCCGCCTGGAAGACCGCGGGTGTACGTCCCGTGAACCACCCTCGCCGACGCATCCGCGGAGCGGCGGTCCTGCTTGCTCGCGTCGCAGACGAGGGAATGCTCGACGCCTGTGAACGAGCGATTTCCGAAGGGCGGGCATCGCTGGAGCACCTGTTCGTAGTGGAGGACTCCGCTGGGGCGCTCATCGGCGCGGGCCGTGCGCGGGAGATCGTAGTCAACGCAGTGCTGCCATTGCTCACGGCAGCGGGCAACGCCGAGGCCGAGGATCAATTCCTGCGATACCCCTCGCTGCCGGAGAATTCGCCCACCCGGGAGGCGCGGCGCCTCACTGGAGCGCAGGGTATGCGGCTGTCCGCCTGCGAGCAGTTGGGGCTCTTGCGGCTCTATCGGGGAAGCATCGCCGGAGATTGACCGGCTCGGCTGCTACGCCGCGTACACGAACCGCAGCCAGCGCAGCGCGTGTCGTGGCACGAATGAGAACAGCCGGAACAACGTAGCTGCGAGAAGCGCGCCCACGATGCCGATGCCTGCGCCCGCCAGGATGTCTGTTGGATAGTGCACTCCGGCGTAGACCCGCGAGAACCCCCAGCAGAGCGCCAGTACGTAGAGCGCGCCTCCCAACCGGCGGTGCCGCAGGAAGATGGCCGTGGCCAGCGCAAAGCCGACCGAGGCGGTGTTCGAAGGGAACGAGGGATCGGTAGGCGCGTAGAAGAGTAATGTAAGGTCGTTGTCCACGAACGGCCGTGGCCGGTCGACGATGCCGTTGATGATCGTCGTAATAGCGTTGGCGCCGCCGAGCGCTCCGGCGGTGATCATGGCGGTGACCTGGTTCAGCGGGCGCGTCTGGTGCGTGCCTGTCATCCAGAGCGCGACGAGCACCAGACTCCCCGTAACCGGGACGAAGTAGTCACTCACCAGCACATTCATAAGCCAGTCAAGCAGTGCGACGTTACCGACCCCTGCATTCAGGAAGCGGACGATTGCGCCGTCCATCAGCGCGAGCCTCCGAACGTTGCCCGTATGCGTGCTGCAAGGGCTCGGGCGAACGTCGTGTGTTCCAGCCATGTGAGCCCTGCAGGCGGCCAGCGCTCTTCAGCGGGGTCCCAACCGTGGGAGGCTCCCCACCGGTGGTTGACGATGGACGACACCCCGAGTTGCACGAGGAGGGACGCCGTCGCCGCTAGTGCGAACCACCGCGCCTGCTCAACGCCGTCCAGACCGTAGCCCGTGTCCGGCTGGTTGCGGTCATCGCTGATGAAGAACCAGGCGAATGCCCCGATCACGATGAGTGCGGAGCAGATCCTGGTGGCGTTCGGCCACCGCTGCAGGAGCACCATTCCCCACAGGCCGTTGCTGACCGCAGCATACTGCGCCACCCCGAGCGTACCGAGGGCGACCCACAGGGCGTACGCGGCCTCAAAGTCGGTCATTCTGGAAAGCTAGGCCCCGAGCAGCGCCTTGGGTTGCACGGGAGTGCACTCGTGCAGATAGGTGGGGTTCTGTCCACGCACGATGGGGAAATAGAGCTCCTGAAGACGCTGTGTGACCGGCCCCACGCCACCGTTGCCGACCGGGCGATGGTCCACCGAGCCGACTCCCTGTACGTGCGCAGCGGTGCCGGAGAGGAACACCTCGTCCGCCGTGTACAGTTCGCTGCGATCCACGAGCCGCTCTTCAACTTTCATCCCCAGTTCGTCCTGCAGGAGCGTCATCACCGTGCCGCGTGTGATGCCCGGGAGCACGTTGCTCTCCAAGGTGGGGGTCGCGACGGTGTTGCCGTGCACGAAGAAGATGTTCTCTCCCGTGCCCTCGCACACGTGGCCGTCCATGTTCAGCATGATGGCCTCGTCAAACCCGGCAGCGATCGCATCGGTCTTCGCGAGGATGGAGTTCAGGTACAGGCCGCTCAGCTTGAAGCGGGGCGGCACCATCGTGTCGTCGATGCGGCGGTATGAAGCAACGCAGCAACTGATCGCGCCGCTGGCGTCCAGGTAGTTGCCGAATGGTACAGCCAGGCAGAAGAAGCCGTCGCCGAGCGACCGGAGGTTCAGGTTCGCCACCATCTCCTGAGACTTGTAGGCGACCGGGCGGATGTACAGGTCTTCCGTGTAACCGGAACGTTCGACGAGGCCCGCTGTTACCTCGCACAACTCGTCCAGGCTGTACGGCACGTCTATCCACAGCATCTTGCAGCCGCGGAGTAGCCGTTCGTAGTGCTCCCGAAGCTTGTAGATGTACATCGTCTCGTGTTCGGGGTTCCAGTTGCCTCGGATGCCCTCGAACACCGCTGTGCCGTAGTGCAGAGCGTGCGTCATGATGCCGACCTTGGCCTCCGCCAGAGGCACGTAGTCGCCATTCATGAACGCAGTGGGGGTCGCCATGGAATCCGCCTGACTTTCTGCGGGTGTAAGGCCCGGAGCGAGAGTGCTCAGAAACGAAGGCGATTATAGGAATCCTCCTCTGGGAGTGTCAATCGCAGCCGGTCGAAACCCACCATCGCTCGCCGTCGCTCGCGAAGCTGATACAGCCGTCATCGGCGGTGGTGAATATCTGCTCTTGCCCGACCGCATCAGCCAGTCGCTCCATGACTTGCGTCGAAGGGTGATCGAAACGGTTCTCGGCCGCGACCGGGACCGCTGCTGCGGCAGGCCTGACAGCCGCCAGCAGTTCCGGCGACGTGGAGGTAGCGCTGCCGTGATGGCCCACCTTCAGCACGTCTGCCGAGATGTCGACATCAGTGTCGAGGAGCGCGTATTCGGCCTCCGTGAACAGGTCTGCCATCAGCAACGCTGAAGCTTCGCGGTAAGTCAGGCGGAGAGCGAGGCTGTTGTTGTTCAGGTCGGAGGAGGTGCCCGCCAACAACGGGAGAGGCGGGCTCAGCACCTCGAGGACGACGTCTTCGCCCAGCGTCAGCGTCAAGCCGCGCACACCCTCGTGCACGTCCATGCCCGCTGATTCGAGCTCGGCGCGCCAGGAGGGTTCCTCTCCAGGAAGCGGTGGGGGAGCTAGCATCTGTTCGAACCGCCCCTGCCGCGCCAGCCCCAGCAGCCCGGTCGAGTGGTCGGCGTGTTCGTGCGTCATCACCCCCACGTCCATCTGCAACCCTTCGAGTGGAAGGATCGCGTCCACGAGGTTCGCGGTCAGCCGCGGATTTGGGCCTCCGTCGACCAGCGCGGTAGCTCCGTCCGGCGTAACGATGAGCAGTGCGTCGCCCTGCCCCACGTCGAGTATGTGCAGGTGGAGCAGGTCACTGTTGGGAGTCAGCGCAGCGATCCAGACCGTTCCCATGAGGATACCCACGACGCCCAGCACGGCCAGGCGCTCTACAGAATGGGATGGTCCTTCCCAGACGGTCCGGGCAATCTCAGCGACTGGCGGCAGCCACCGCTGGTGGGTTACGGCGGCTCCAGCAAACGCCATAAGGGCGTATGCAACCCACACCCAGGCCGCACCTATTCCGTCTACCGTGAAGCATGCACCCGGGATCGCTGCGAAGAGTGCCGCAAGTTGCGTGAGCGCCGTGCCCGCTAACCATGTGACGACCCCCAGTGCTTCGCCCAGCGGCGCGAACACCAGCCCCGCGGCTGCTGTAAGCGCGGACGTGATGAGGAAGGCAGGCATCACCAGCATCGCCACAAGGGTCGCGGGCGCGCCCAGCAGCGGCACTTCCCCGAAATTGAACGCCACGACGGGCAAGGACCCCAGGAATGCACCCAGGGAGACCGTGAGGCTTGCTACCCCCGCTCCCAGTGCCTTACCCGCCGTGTCGGGGAGTCGTCCGCTCAGCTTGGCCGTTCGCTCCAGTGCCCAGGCGCTCCCCGGCAGCCCCAGCAGGAGGACGCCGGTCATCGCCGTGAAACTCAACTGGAACGAGCGGTCCCAGAGCGAGAGCGGTTCTATGAAGAGTATTAGGAAGGCCGACAGGCCGAGCGCGTTGACTGCCGCGGGCATCCGGCCCGTTGCGAGTGCGAGCAGGAATGCCGAACCCATGATGCCAGCTCGTACAGCGGACGGTGGGGCGCCGGCGAGCAGGATGTACGCCCACAATAGAATCAGGGGAGCGATGAGATACAGGCCGCGCCTGCGCCCCAGCAACGCTCGTGAGACGAGCAAGGAGAGCCCCAGGACCAGCCCGATGTGCAGCCCCGAAACGGCCAGCAGGTGTGCGAGCCCGGCTTTCCGGAAGTCAGCGTACGTTTCCGGCGTGATCCCTGCGCGCAACCCCAACAGGACGGCCGATGCCACCGGTGCGACCGGTTCGGGCACAGAGCGTTGAAGGACGCCTTCCAGCCTCGACCGCAAGCGGTGTAGACCGGAGGCTCCGTCCGTGGCCCCCGGCGTTATCGAGACAACCTCGGCACCCGACACAACCGAACGGATGCCCCTGACGGCAAGGTGCTCCCGATAGTCGAACGGACCGATGTTGCGTGGAGCGTCGAGGGTTCCCTGGATGACGACCTCGTCGCCGTGTTGCAGGTAGGGGTACCGGCGCTCGTCGACCGGGGGAGGCTCCGGGTCGGCCCAGACCAGCGCCTTGCCGGAGACGTGCGTCCAGCCGCCCGGTGTGAGCGCCTGCGCGTCCTCGATGGTCAATCGCAATGAGCCGCCGGCCAGCTCTGGTGCGCCGGTAACTTCCGCTCGTAGGGTGGCCTCCGCTCCGTGCAGTCCAGTGAGGCCGTCGGGGGCCGCAAGGTCGGGCAGGGGCCGCGCGAGGCCGAGCAGACCTCCTGCCAGGAAGAGGAGGGCCATACCGATGCGCAGCCCCGCGAGCCGCAGCCGCAGGCCGCCTGCCGCGAGTGCGACCGCAGCCAACAGCGCTCCCCAGAGGGGCACGCCTGCGCTCGACTGTGCGAACAGCCCCAGCGCATACCCGAGTCCAAGCCACGCGAGCGGCATAGCCTAGCTGGACGCTCCGCCCTCGCGAGCGGCAGCGGATGTCTGCCGCTCGACGAGCCGGATGCGCGCGCTCAGGCGACGAGGCGACCCCATCGCAAACGCAGTCGGAATCATCAGCGCGCCGATGAATGCCAGCACCCAGATGGACGCCCGGTAGTCGCCCGTAACGTCGAACACCCAGGCCATGAAGATGGGTCCCACGACACCCGCCGCGACCGAGCCACCCTGCAACAGCCCCACGATCGAGCCGAGGGAGCGTGTACCGAACATCATGCTCCCGAGTGTGCCCCGTGTGGGGATGACGCTGCCGAACCCGATGCCGAACAGGGCGACGAACGGCATCGCCAGAAGGATGGAGGTTACGGTCACGAACTGCAGGTAGAGCATGGATGCGGTGAGCATCCCAGCCACAATCGCCAGCACGAGGCGGTAGTCTGCCTTGTCCAGCATGTACCCTGCTCCCAGGCGGCCGATGCCGCTGAGCAGGAAGACGAGGGTGAACGTCACCGCCGCCTCGCTCTTGGTCAGGCCCGTGTCCTCCACGAAGTAGAAGATCTGGTGCACCTGGAACGCGGAGTTCACCATGAACATGCCGGAGAGGTAGCCCATGAACAGCCAGAACTCCTTGGTGCGGGCCGCCGCGCGAGCGGTCATGCCCCAGGGCGGGGAGAGCGTTCTTACGGCGACGCCCTGTGCGTCGCGCTCCGGCGGGTCGCCATCGGGGCGCAGGCCGTAGGGCTCCGGCCGCTCGCGGGCGATGGCGCTGATGAGCGTCAGGAACACGAGGACGATAACGCCGTAGGCGATGATGATGTTCCGCCAGCCGAATGTCTCCTCGAGCGAGGTGTTCAGGATGACGAACGGCGACCCGAAGATGGGCCCCATCACCGCCCATCCCGTCGCGGTGCCCAGCTTGCGCCGGAACCAGCGCGCGATGAGCACCGGCCACGTCACGGCGTGGCTCATCCCCGACGTGCCGATGGAGATGACGAAGATCGCGAGGTAGAACGTGAGGATGCCGTTGATCAACCCCAGGCCGACCATGCCGAGGCCGGTGATGATGGCGCTCCAGAAGAGGAGCGTGCGTGGCTTCACCTTGTCCAGCAGGATGCCCACGAGCGGGCTGGTGATGCCGGACTCCATCTGCCGCATGGACATCGCCCCGCCGACCACGGAGCGCGACCAGCCGAAGTGCCCCTCGATGGAGACGGCGAAGGCGCTCATCCCCTGGAAGTAGGCCGCTGACAGGACGGTGTTCGTGAGGATGCTTCCGGCAACGAGGTACCAGCCGTAGAAGATGCGCGGTTGGCGCGGTGTGCCGGAGGCGGGGGTCTGGGGTTCCAAGGGGCGTCTCCACGCGGCCCGGTGGAGACCGCTGTCCTCGCATGGTAGCCGCGTGCGGCCTTGAGGGAAACCGCGCGGCGCTTTGACAGTAGCTGCCGGGGCTTCTATCGTGAGCGCCCCACCCCACCTTCGGAGGATGCTCGATGGCGACCCTTGACGACCTGGACGGACTGCTGGCGCAGAACAACGTCGTCGTATTCACGACGTTCCGGCGCGATGGGATGCCGCAGCAGAGCCTCGTCACCGTCGGGAAGATGGACGGCGGGCTCGCCTTCACGACTCGCTCCCGTAACGCGAAGGCTTACAACCTGGCGCGCGATCCGCGCTGCGCGATCATGCTCGTCAAACCCGGCAACCGGGGGTTCGCGGTGCTCGACGGCAGGGCCGAGGTGCTGGGGCCGGACAACTCGGACGCGGATGGGCTCCGGCTCCGGCTGCGGGAGGTCTACCGCGTGGCGGCAGGGAAGGAGCATCCGGACTGGGACGAGTACGACCGGGTGATGCTGGAGGAGGGGCGTGTCGCCGTGCTCCTCAGGCCGGACCGGATATTCGCGAGGAACGCCTAGGGTCCGTCCTCGCCGTTCTCGTCCTCGGACTCTTCCTCCCCGAAGTCGACCTCTTCCAGCGTGAGCTCGAAGGTGAAGCGCACCGCTGCGCGTACGACCTCGACGCTGATGGTGTCCCCGACACGGTAGTCGGTGAGGAGCATCAGCACCAGTTGGCTCGTGCCGATGATGGGGACGCCGTCCACCTGCACGATGACGTCGTCCACCTCTATACCCGCCCGCGATGCCGGACTGTCATCGGCGACGGAGATGACGAGTGCGCCCTCGTCTACCGTCAGGCCACGCTCCGCGACGGCTGTGGGCGTGACGTCCTGCACGGTGATGCCCATGCGCGGGCGCACCACTCGTCCGAACTCGATGAGGTGCTGCGCGACGGGGATGGCGGTGTCGGCGCTGATCGCGAAGCCCATGCCGTCGATGGAGACGCCGCCGCTCAAAGATTCGCGGATGACGCGGGTGTTGATGCCGACGACCTCGCCGCCCAGGTTGAGGAGGGGGCCGCCACTGTTGCCGGGGTTGATGACGGCGTCCGTCTGCAGGAGGTTGTCCAGTCGTTCGTCGCCCGTGCCAAGCGACCGTCCCTTGGCGCTCAGGACACCTACAGTGACGGAACCCTGGAACCCGAGCGGGCTGCCGATCGCCACGAGCCACTCGCCGATGCGGAGCCTGTCCACGTCGCCGAGGCGCAGGATCACGAGGTCCTCCACCTCGTCAGGGTCCACCTTGAGCACGGCGAGGTCGGTCGCCCTGTCGGTGCCGATGATCTCAGCGGGCAGCCGCTGGCGGTTGGAGAGCACCACCTCCACCTCGACCGCGCCGTCGATGACGTGGTCGTTGGTCAGCAGGTAGCCGTCCTCGTGGAAGAAGACGCCGGAGCCCTGGGCGACGCCTGGCGTCGTCTGGCCGAAGACGTTGGTCTCCTCCACCGTGGCGAGCACTTGTACGACAGCAGGCATAGTCCTCTCCACGGTGTCGGCGATGAAGAATGCTGCCGTGAGCAGGTCCGCCTGCCGCTGGATGGGGTCGACGGTTGGGGTCGGAAGCGGGCGAAATGGGTCCGGAGTAGCGGTGGGAGCCGGCCCCTCCGAGGTTGGGGTTGGCGTGGGGGCGGCGGTGCTGGTGCACGCGGCCAATACACCGACGGCGAGCGCGGCTGTGGCGATCGCCATCAGTAGCAGCTGGGCTGGTCGCAATCGGGGCTTCTCTACATCAGACATAGCAGCAACAGGTATGAGTACATCCCTTCCTTAAACATGATACGGCGTGCGGGGCCGGTTGGATTGGTCTTCAAGAGTGCAGCGCCACGTTCAGCCGGTGGTGAGCCGCTGTACGGCCTCTTCCTGCGCCGCCGAGAGTTCGCGGATGCCGCCTGCCGCGAGGTCCAGCATCTCGTCGAGCGTTGCACGGGAGAAGGGGTGCTCCTCGCCGGTGCCCTGCACCTCCACGAACTCGCCGCCGTTCGTCATCACGACGTTCAGGTCGACGGCTGCGCGGGAGTCCTCCTCGTAGCAGAGGTCGAGCATCGTCTCGCCGCCGACGAGGCCCACGCTCGTGGCCGCGACGCTGCCCGCGAGCGGCACGCGGAGCATCACGCCGTGCCGCACGAGGCTGAGCAGGGCCTGGTAGAGCGCGACGTAGGCGCCGGTGATGGCTGCGGTGCGCGTGCCGCCGTCGGCCTGCAGCACGTCGCAGTCGATGGTGATGGTGCGCTCGCCGAGCCTCTCGAGCTGGGTGACGGAGCGGAGGGAGCGGCCGATGAGGCGCTGTATCTCGTGGGTGCGGCCGCTGCCGGAGGAGCGTTCGCGGGAGGTGCGGGTGAGCGTGGAGCGTGGGAGCATTCCGTACTCGGCGGTGACCCAGCCCTTGCCCTGGCCGCGCAGGAAGAAGGGGGCCTTCTCCTCGATGGAGGCGGCGCAGACGACGCGCGTCATGCCGGTCTCCACGAGCACGGAGCCTTCCGCGAACTCCTGGAAGCCGAGGGTGATCTTCGTGGGGCGCAGCTCGTCGTTGCGTCTGCCGTCGATGCGGGGCACGGGTCCTCCTTGCGTTACGTGCCCAGCCGGACGGGGTCGGCTTCCTGCTGGAGCGTGCGGATGATGGACATGGCGGTGAGCCGCCCGGTCTTCGGGTTCTCGCCGGGGATGTTCTCCAGGTGGAGGCGCATCAGCCCGAACTCGCCTTCGACCTCGATGTCGTGGCAGTTCCGCTGGAGGCCGGGAGTCGCGATCATCTTGACGGTCGTCTGGTCGGGCCCGATGCCGGCGAAGCTGACCGCCGCGGAGACGTTGAGGTTGGCGGGAAAGCCGATGCAGGCCTCGCGCGCCGAGCCTTCGAAGATGACCTCTTCCTCTTCCATCGCCCAGAGGTCGATGCCGTTCCTGACGACGTGAGGCGCGCCGTCCAGCGCCGCAGGGCCCTTGCGGGACTCCATGACGACGCGGTCTATGCGGCCCACGGAGGCGGACTTGATGCCGTCCAAGCCGATGATGGCGCCGGAGGGCATGAGCAGGCGGCAGCCGGTCTCCCGCGCCTTGTCCAGCAGTTCCGGGTGGGCGATGAGCGCGCCGACGCTGATGACCATCGCGCCCTTGCCGGCCGCGAAGGCGGCTTCGACGAGGCCGGGCACGATGGTCGCGCCCGCGGCCTCGACGAGCAGATCGGCCTGCTCGATCAGTTCGCCCGTGCTCATGTAGGGCGGGGGCGTGCGGAGCGTGCCGAGAAACTCCTGGGCGCTGGCCTCCGTGCGGCTCGCGACGCCAGCGACCTCCATGCCGCCGAGTGTGCCGTCGTCAGCGGCGCGCAGGATGGCCTTGCCTATCGCGCCGCATCCAACGATGCCGATGGTGGGGGCAGGCATGGCTACTTCTCGTTGCCTTCTTCCAGCCAGGCGATGTAGTCGGCCATGGCGGACTCGGGCGTGTAAGCGTTCTCGAAGCCGATCTCGTCGCGGGCGCGGCTCATGTCCAGGTAGTTCTCTTCCTTGTAGGCAGGGCCCTTGCCGTCCTGCAGCGCCAGGTTAGCGTCCGGCTTGACGGCCTTCACGGCGTCGACGAGGCGCTGGTTGGAGACGGCGATGCCGGAGCTGACGTTATAGATGCGGTTCGGCAGGTCCTCCGTGAGCTGCACGCGCCTGATGCCCTGCGCGCAGTCCTTCACGTAGCAGACGTCGCCGGTGTCCTCGGCGAAGGGGACGCCGCGGGAGTAGTCCGGCTCCGTGCCGTTGACGGCGGCGTGGGCGAGCCTGCTGGGGAGGTTCATCATGGAGTGGTAGAGCGGTCCCCAGATGCCGCCGATACGCATGGAGACGACGTCCAGGCCGGTGCGTCCCGCGTAGTGGAAGGCGAGGATCTCCCATGCCTTCTTGAACGTCTCGGTGGGGTTCGAGGACTCGACGGGGAGCCGGTCGGTCTCGCGGTAAGGGCCGTTGGGGATGCTGTGGTAGACGGCGATGGAGCTGGCGAGGGAGAGGCGCTTGACCTCCGCGTTTCGGGCCGCCTCCAGCACGCCGATGAGGCCGTTCATGTTGACGCGGTAGTCGTCGTAGGGGCCGAGGGCCATGACGCCGGGGACGGCGAGGTGCACGATGTGCTCCGCCTTGTGCTTCTTCGCCACTTCCTCGATGACGCTCGGCTCCGAGACGTCCGCCTTCTCGACGATGACGCTCTTGCCGTACTCGTCCTTGATGAACGAGGGCTCGCGCCAGGTCTGGTAATACGTGATGACGACGTCTTCGCCTGCGTCGACGAACGCCCTGGCCGTGTGCAGGCCGATGAAACCCATGCCGCCTGTGATAAGGACTGTCACCGTCCACCTCCGCTGATATCTAGTGCTGTGGGCGCGCGCCGCGCCGCAGTCGGTAAGGGTAAACCATCGCGCCCGGATGCGCGAGCGACCGCCCTGTGGGGGCGGCGTTGATCAAGAGTGCCAAAGGGCGTCGAGTCTGGCATCCTTGATCCGTCTCTCAGGAGTGAACCGGCAGCGCCGTTTGGCATCCTTGAGATCCTTGATCGGAGCTTTTCCTTGGCCGTGGCCTGTTCCCGGGGTCTCGGAGCATCAAGAATCTCAAGAGTGCCAGTGTTTTCAAAAGTTTGCGCCGGAGCCATAGATCCTGTTGATGGCTGGGGCTGTGAGCCATAGACGCAACTTATAGGTGTTGCCTGTGCGACGGTCATGCGTCCAGCGTAGCGGATGCGGGGGCGATGGGGTAAGGGGCGGGTGTCAGTAGTGGGGTTGGGGGGATGGGAGTCGGTGGGATTCGAGATCGATGAGCGGTTCGTGTTGTTCAAGCACGGGATGTAGGACGAGGGGGTACGCTTTGGGCACCCACAAGGGATGCCCCTACACCGGACACCGCCCCTCGCCTCCCTGCCCCGTGTGCCCTGTCGGGCACGCTGGATTCCCGCGTTCGCGGTAATGACGGGGAGGGAGGGAATGACGGAGAAGGGGGCGGTGGGGGTGGTTCGACAGGCTCACCATGAGCGGGTCACTCAGGCGAAGTTCCTGCCTTCGCAAGAACGACATGAGCGGGTCACACTCAGGCGTCGTTCCTGCCTTCGCAGGAACGACATGAGCGGGTCACACTCAGGCGAGGTTCCTGCCTTCGCAGGAACGACATGAGCGGGTCACACTCAGGCTAGGTTCCTGCCTTCGCAGGAACGACGGGAGTAAGGCGGGCGGCGGCGCCTAGAAGTCTTCGCCGGAGTCGAGCCAGGCGATGTAGTCGGCGATGGCGGCGGGGATGGTGTGGGCGGGGCGCCAGCCGGTCTCGGCGGTGATGCGCTCGTTGTCGAGGCAGGCGTTGGGGCGGTAGCGGGGGCTGCGGCCTTCCTGGAGGGTTGCGTCGAAGCCGGGTTTGGCGGCGCGGACGGCGTCGAGGAGGTCGGCGGCGGTGACGGGTTCGGCCCGGCCTATGTTGTAGACGGTGTGCGCGAGCGAGGGCGCCTGTTGGAGGGAGCGGATCGCCTCGGCGACGTCGGGCGCGTAGGTGATGTCGAAGGTATCCCCGGCGAACGGGACGCCGCCGAAGCGCTCGGAGAAGTCCGGTTCGTGGCCCCGGGACGCGGCGTGGCAGAGGCGGCTCGGCAGGTTGAGCATGGAGCGGTAGGTGGGGCCGAAGACGCCGCTGATGCGCATGGAGACGACCTCCATGTCGCCCCCGTAGTTGTTGGCGTAGTTGTGGACCAGCACTTCCCACGCCTTCTTGAACGCGCCGGGCTTCACGCCTCCGGTGAGCAGGACCGGCGTCTCCTCGTGGAACGGCCCTTCCGGGAGCTCCGCGAACATCGCGCCGTTGGACCCCCAGCAGAAGCGGCGCACGCCTGCGGCAGTCGCACCGTCGAAGAGGTGGGAGAGCTTGTCCATGTTGATGCGGAGGTCCTCGCCTGGATCGGCGGAGGCGCGCCGGTGTAGGGCGAGGTGGACGATGCCATCCGCGCCGTGCTTGCGGGCGACGGCCTCGATCGAGCCCGGCTCGTCGAGGTCGCACTGCTCGATGGTGACGGTCTTGCCGACGTGCGGCTCCAGGAACGAGGGCACGCGGTGGTTCTCGTACGAAGTGGCGACGACCTGCTCTCCGGCCTCGGCGAAGGCTCGGACGGTGTGCGAGCCGATGAAGCCGAGGCCGCCGGTGACGATGGTGGTCATAGGGAGCTCCTTTCCAAACGTGCGATGCCCAGCGTCTCCTGCCTGGCGGGGGCGTCGGGGAGGGCGGACGTTTCACCCTCACCCCAACCCTCTCCCATCAAGGGAGAGGGGGCAATCCGAGTGGTCATGGGTGCTCCTTACGGAGACCCTTGCGTAAGCCCGCGAGGCGGAGCGTAGTTCTTCCCACCCACCCGCCCAAACGCTTGTGGGGGACACCCCCACGCCCCCGGCACAGGGGTGAACCCCTCTGCACTCCCCTTCAGGAACTCGCCAGTGGCGCCCCTTCGGCTACCGCAAGGTCTCAGATTGAGTTGGCAGCGGGAGGCTACCACACAGGGGGCAACGCCCTGCCTGCGTCGGCACAGCGGAGGACCTTGGTCATCCCGCCCGAGCGACGCCCACGGTGAGTGTTGCGCCGTCTATGTCGTGCTCCTCGGTGTAGGTGCCGGGCGGCGGGATGGCGGCGTGGAGGGCGTCGCTGAGGGTTTCCTGGCGGATGTAGGCCTCCTGCGCGGTGAGGGCGTCGGGGAGGGACGGGGGCGAGGTTCCTGCCTTCGCAGGAACGACGGAAGGAGGGGCGGGAACGACGTAAGTGACGATGCGCTCCTCGATCTCGAAACCGGCGGACTTGCGCATGTTCTGGACGCGGTGGACGAACTCGCGGGCCGTGCCTTCTGCCTCCAGTTCCGGGGTGAGCGTTGTGTCGATGCCGACGAGCAGCGGGCCCTCGGACGCGGCGGTGACGCCGGGCTTGTCTTCCACTTCGATGAGGAAGTCGCCCGGATCGAACGTGAAGCCGCCGATCTCGATGCCGCCGTACCGGCCGGAGCGGATGGCGGCGGCGACCGCAGCGGCGTCCGCGTCGGCGATGGCCTGCCGGGCCGCGCCCATGCTCGCGCCGAGCTTCGGGCCGAGCACGGGGAGGTTGGGCTTGAGGGAGAACGTGGCGAAGGACTCTGGCTCCGCGACCTCCATCGCCTTGACGTTCAGTTCGTCGAGCACCTGCGACTCGATGAGCGGCAGCAGCTCCTCGTCCCCGGCGCGGGGGCTGACGAGGACGCGGGCGAGAGGCTGGCGCACCTTGACGCCGCTCCTGCTGCGCGCGTTGCGCCCGAGGCTGGCGATGCGCATGGCGAGGCGCACCGCGCGGTCGAGGGTGTCGTCGGTGAGGGCGGGATCGGTGTCCGGGTACGTTTCGAGGTGGACGCTGCGGGGCTCGCCGGAGCCACCCTCACCCCTGCCCTCTCCCATCGAGGGAGAGGGGGAATCCTTCGCAGGCGCGAGGTTGCCGAAGATGGCGTCGGCGACGAATGGGGTCATCGGGGCGATGAGCTTGTCGAGCGTGAGCAGGCAGGAGTAGAGCGTCACGTATGCCCACGTCTTGTCGTCGTCGTTCTCCGCCTTCCAGAAGCGGCGGCGGCTGCGGCGGACGTACCAGTTGGAGAGGAGGTTCACGAACTCCTGGATGCGGCGTCCCGCGCCGGTGGGGTTGAGTGAGTCGAGGTCGTCGGCGACCTGCGCGACGAGGCCGTTCAGCTCGGAGACGATCCAGCGGTCGAGCTCGTTGGGCGGGGGCGCGGCGAGCGTCGGCTCTCCCACGCGGCCGTCCTTCCAATACTCGGCGTGGGCGTCGGGGTCGAAGCCGTCGATGTTGGCGTAGGTGACGTAGAAGCTGTAGGTGTTCCAGAGCGTGAGGAGGAACTGGCGGAGCGTCTCTTTCACGAGGTCCGGCGAGAAGCGGCGTGCGTCGCCCGCGGGCGCGGCGGTGAAGAGGTACCAGCGCAGGGCGTCCGCGCCGTGCTCGTTCATCACGGTCCAGGGGTCGACGACGTTGCCCTTGGACTTGGACATCTTCTCGCCCTTGCCGTCCAGGATGAGGCCGAGGACGAGGCAACTCTCGTAGGAGGGCTTGCCGGTGATGAGCGTGGAGAGGGCGAGCAGGCTGTAGAACCAGCCTCGCGTCTGGTCGACGGCCTCGGTGATGTAGTTGGCCGGGAAGAGCGGGCTGGCGATGAGGTCGTCCACGCTGTTGAGCGTGACCTCCTCGCCGTGAGGCCCCGGCACGGTGACGGGGTATGCCCACTGCGCGAACGGCATCGCGCCGGAGTCGTACCAGGCGTCGGCGACCTCCGTGACGCGCTGCATCGTGCCGCCGCAGCCGGGTTCGTCGCAGCGGAGCGTGACGCGGTCGACGTACGGGCGGTGCAGGTCGAGGCCGTCGAGCAGGCCGCGCGTCTCGTCGGTGACGCGCTCCGCGAGGTCGGCGGTCGAGCCCGCGACGACGATGTGCTGCGGGTCTTCGGCGCAGCGCCAGATGGGGATGGGCGTGCCCCAGTAGCGCTCGCGCGAGACCGACCAGTCGACGTTGTTGCGCAGCCACTCACCGAAGCGGCCCTCCTTTATGTGCTCCGGCACCCACTCGATGCCCCGATTGCCCGCGAGCATCTCGTCCTTCATCGCGGTCGTGCGGATGTACCAGGACGTCTTGGCGTAGTAGAGGAGGGGCGTGCCGCAGCGCCAGCAGAAGGGGTAGGTGTGCTTGTAGGGCGAGGCGTCGTGGAAGAGCAGGCCGCGCTCGTCGAGGTCGCGGATGAGCTGCTTGTCGCCGTCCTTCACGAACGTTCCACCGCCGGGAAGCCGTCGGCGAGCACGCCGTGGACGTCGACCGTGTGGACGGTCTCGATGCCGTGCGCCCTGCCGAGCTCGGCGTCTTCGGCTCCGTAGGCGACCGCGCTGTGCACGATGCCGGTGCCGTCGGCGGTCGATACGTAGTCGGCGGGGAGCACGCGGTGGGCGTGGCCTCGCTGGGAGAGAAACGCGCCGTAAGGGGCGTCGTATTCGATGCCGACGAGGTCGGCGCCGGTGCAGCGTGCGACCTCGCGCCAGCCGTCGCCGAGGACGGACGCCGCGAGGGCTTCGGCGACGATGGCGCGTTCGCCGTCGTCGTTCTCCGACAGGACGTAAGTCACTTCAGGGCCGACAGCGAGCGCGCAGTTCGCGGTGAGCGTCCATGGGGTGGTCGTCCAGGCGATGAAGGCGGGGCGGGGCGCGGTCCATCGTTCGCCGTCGTAGCCGAGAGCCGCCAGAGCAGAGGACGACGCGCCGTAAGACATGGACTGCGCTTCCTTCGCGGGGAAGCGGATGTAGATGCTGGGGTCGGGCGTGTCCTCCTGGTAGCCGAGGGCGACCTCGTGGGAGCTGAGGCTCGTGACGCAGCGGGGACAGTGGGGCGTCACCTTGTAGCCTTCGTAGACGAGGCCCTTGTCCCAGAGGCGTTTGAACACCCACCATGCTGATTCGATGTAGGAGTTGTGGTAGGTGACGTAGGCGTTCTCCATGTCCAGCCAGACGCCGGCGCGGTCGGTCATGGCCTCCCATTCGCCGACGTAGCGGAAGACGCTCTCGCGGCAGCGTCGGTTGAACTCCTCGATGCCGAACTCCTCGATCTCCTGCTTACTGGAGAGGCCGAGCTCCTTCTCGATCTCCAGCTCGACGGGCAGGCCGTGGGTGTCCCATCCGCCGCGGCGCAGGGGCCGGAAGCCGCGCATGGTCTTGTAGCGGAGGATGACGTCCTTGAACGAGCGCGAGAGGACGTGGTGGATGCCGGGGCTGCCGTTCGCCGTCGGCGGGCCTTCGTAGAAGACGAACAGCGGGGCGTCCGCGCGCTCGCGGTCGACGCGGTGCGTCAGGTCGGCCTCGCGCCATGCTTCGAGGACCGAGGTCTCCAGCTGCGGGAAGTCCACCTTGCTGGAGACGGGTTCATACCGTTTCTTCGCGTTGCCAGTCATGCTCCTCCGTTCTGCAAAAAGAAAACGCCCATCCGCTCACCGGCGGACGGACGTTGCCGTGGTACCACCACCATTCCCGATGCGCCTCCTGGCGCACGGGCACTCATCACCTCACGCCGCGCACGGATGCGGGCGGAAGGCTGCCGCTGTAACGGGCGGACTGCCCGTCCGCGCCTACTGGTTCCCCGTGCGGGGAATGTTCGGGCGGCGGCTCGGGAGGGATGTTCGGCAGGTCGCGCGCACCGGCTCGCACCGTACCCGGCTCGCTCTGCGCGCGGTGGCCTGCGTACTCGTCTCCGTCGCAGCCTGTCGTTCGATGGTAGCGGGAGGGGCGCGCAAGCGTCAAACGGGTACGGAAGCACCAGAAGGAGATGTTTGCTCCGCACCCCCGTTACGTTGACGCTCCTCTTGGCCGCCCGTAGAATCGCAGGAGTGCCGTACCGCTGCTGCCGCGGGAACAGGTGCAGGGAGAGGGGTCCAACCTTGGATATCGGTAATGCGCTCACGCGCTATCTGTCGGAACGCGCACACAAACTCGATTCTTACGCACACCAGGAGCTCCACCGCTTCGCGCGCGCCATGCGCGATCAGAGCGGGTCGGAACGCTCCGTCGACCAACTGAGAGCTCCACACGTCGCGGGGTACGCCGAGCGGGAGGTCGCCAACGGCGGCGACGTTCACGCCCGCCTGCGCCCGGTGAAGGAGTTCCTCACGTACCTCAGCAAGAAGGGGCTCCACACGGAGAACCTCTCCACGCACGTGAAGATCCCGAGGCCGAGCATCAGAGGCGGAACCGCCGTTGCATCGACTCGCCTGGCGTTCCAGACGATGGAGATGACGGAGAGCGGACTGGAAGCGCGCAAGAAGGAACTGGCGGACCTGAAGGGGCAGCGCCCCGAGATCGTTGAGGCCATCCGGATCGCTGCCGCGGACAAGGACTTCCGCGAGAACGCGCCGCTCGACGCGGCCCGCGAGGAGCAGGGCAAGATCGAAGCCCGCATCCGCGACCTCGAAGAGGAGATACGCCGAGCCGAGATCATCGACAGGAGAGTCGGCTCCGGCGTCGGCGTCGGCGCTGCCGTTACCCTGCACGACCTGGACAGCGGCAAGGACGTTACCTACACAATCGTCGACACGATGGAGGCAGACCCGATCTCCTTCAAGATATCCGTCTCTTCGCCTGTCGGCGCTGCCATCGCGGGCCGGGGCGAGGGCGCCCAGGTGAGCGTCCAGACTCCCAAGGGCGCGCGCCGCTACAAGATCAGCAAGGTCAAGTTCTAGGTCACAGCACTGTTCGGTTCCTTACGCAAGCGCGTTCGTCGGCTCCTCTGGGGAGCCGCTTACCGCCGTGTCGTCAGGCCGCTGCTGTTCATGCTCCCTCCGGAAACCGCCATCAACGCAGGCACGCGTGCGCTTGGCGTGCGCCCAGTGTGGCGCATGCTCGGGCCGTCGTCCGGCGAGGTGAGCCTGCCCGCTTCGGTGGGCGGCATCGCACTCCGCAATCCGGTGGGGCTCGCGGCGGGACTCGACAAGCACTGCGCCAGCCTCGACAGCCTCGCCGCGCTCGGGTTCGGGTACGTGGTCGGCGGCACCGTGACGGCGCTGCCGCGGCCCGGCAACCCGAAACCGCGCGTGCTGCGGCTCGCCAAAGAGGAGTCCGCGATCAACGCGCTCGGGTTCCCCGGCGACGGCATGGACGCCGCGCTGGGGCGACTGGAGCGACTGCGCCGGATGCCCGCCCGCGTGCTCGTGAGCATCGCCGCGCTCGACGAAGAGGAGACCGCAGAGTGCGCCGAGCGGCTGCAGCCGCTCGTGGACGGCGTCGAGGTGAACATCAGCTCACCGAACACGGCGGGGCTGCGCCGCTTCCACGAACCGGAAGCGTTACGGGGCCTGCTGAGCGGGCTCAATGCGGTGCGGCTGAAGCCGCTCTTCGTGAAGATACCTCCGTGGACGAACGACGCGGAGCGCGAGCAGATACTTGCGCTCGTTCGCGTGTGCCGTGAAGCGGGCGTGGACGCGGTGACGGCGGCGAACACGATCCCCGTGGAGGACGAGCGTCTCGCGACCGGACGCGGCGGGCTGAGCGGGCGTGCGATACTGGGAAACATGCTGGCGATGCTGCCCGACATACGCGCCGAACTGGGGAGCGAGGTGGGACTGAACGCCTGCGGGGGCATCGCCTCCGCGGACGACGCCCGCGCGGCGCTGGAGGCCGGAGCCGACACCGTGCAGCTGTACACCGCGCTCGTGTTCCAAGGGCCGGGGCTCGTCGAGGAGATATGCAGCGGCCTGCGGACACAGCCGCCGGAGGGGTGGCGATGACGCAGAAAGAGCGCGTCCGCGCAGCCGAGGACGTACTCGCGGCGACGGGCCCGCTGCGCAACCTCGCCGACGAGGTGCGCACCTATCCGCTGCGCCTGCTACGCCTCGTGGCTGAGCAGTACGCCGCGCGCAACGCGCCGGTGTCCGACCACCTGCTGCGGCTGCCTCCGTACCTCGGCGAGACCGCGCTGCGCGGCCTGCTGGATGGCGGGTTCGTGGAGCGGGTGACCGCTGCGTATGCCGTGTACGCGTACGCTCCGACGCAGGAGGGGCTGGCGCTGCTCGCGTCGTTGGAGGAGAGTGCGGGCGCTTCGAAGGGGCGGAAACCGCGTAGGCGGGGGTAGCCCGAAGGGCACCCACAAGGGGCGCCCCTACACCGGAAAACGCCCCAATGCGCAGGACTTCAGCGCTCGCGGCCTCGCGCCCAGTTGAGTTCGACGAATCCCTGGCCGATGACCTCGCCGGACGGGTCGAGCACGTCGACGCCCGCCTCCCAGTAGGTGACGCCGATCGTCCCGCTGCGGTACTCGGACTCCTCCTCGAGCGGGCGCAGCGCCAGAGAGAGCCCCTCGGCGGGCACTTCCACGTTCCAGTGCGTGCGGTAGGCCGTCTCGGTGACGGGGCTGCGCCAGACCGGCTCGCCGGGGGTGAACGAGACCTCGTCTGCGAGGAGCGTCCGTGCGGGCTGGCCCGGCCTTCGGAGCGTTGCGTAGCGCTCGATGAGCGGGCCCTCGCGGTCGTAGAGGCTGGAGATCATGAGGTCGGTGCCGTCGTCCAGCTGGATGCTGGCCCAGTCCCACTCGACGGCGACGGGCTGGAAATCGCCCCACTGCTTGTCGAGCCACGCCATGCCAGTAACACTCGTGGTCGAGCCGTCTGGGAGCGTAAGGGTCCCGCTCAGGGCGAGGCGCGGGCGCGTGTAGTAGTAGGTCACGCCCGCGTAGTCGAAGTCGACGAGCCCACCCTGGTGCAACAGCGGTTCAGTCGTTGAGTGGAGGGCGAGGTCGTAAGCGTAGCCACCTGCCTCGGCGCGCAGCGTATAGGACTCGCCGCCGACGCCGGACATGAGCGTGCCCCCCACCGCGAGGTCGAAGTCTCCCGGCGTGGTCTCGACGGGAGCGGCAATCTCGAAGAGTTCGGCATCGGCGTAGCCTGTGGCCCCACCGCCAAGCCCGATGTGCCGGACGTGGGCCGCGACGCCGGTGGACGGCTCGCGGATGCGGAAGACGACGTCGTGCAGGGCGTAGCGCTCCTGCTCCTCCGACGTGAAGTGCGCGTTGAAATACCACCACTCGACCAGGTAGGTGTGCGGCGACTCGTCGGCGGGTAGCGTGACCGGCGGGAGTTCGCTCAGGGGTATGGGCGTGGGCAGTGGGAACGGCGTTGCGGTGGCGGTCGGGGTGGGAGTCGGCACAGGAGTGGCGGTTGGTGTTGGTGTGGGGGTTGGGGAGGCGCACGCAGCCAGCAGGCCGATGGCGAGCCCGAAGGAGGTGATGGCGCGTGTTGCTCGGTTCATCGGCTTCTCTGCAAACCAGCGTACCGAATCCGTGACGCTTTGGGGAGTGGTTGACCTAGAATAGCCTGCATTATGCGACCCGCCCTCCCCACCTCCCCGCGCGGCAGAGCCCTGCTCGCCGTTGCCGTCGTCGCTGCTCTTGGGCTGCTCTACCTGCTCGTCTCGTTCTACATCGTCAACACCGCGCTCGTTGCGGAACGGAACGAGATCGAGGAGTTCCCCGAGGAGTACGGGCTCTCCTACGAGGAGGTCGAGTTCTCGCCGCGCGACTGGCCGGAGCTCACCCTGCGCGGCTGGTGGATGCCCGCAAAGGACGCGAAGGGCACCGTCGTCAAGATCCACGGGCTGGACAGCACGCGGGACTCGTCGCTGGGGCTCTCCAAGGCGCTGGTGGACGGGGGATACTCAGTGCTCGCCTTCGACCTGCGCGGGCATGGCGAGTCCGACCCTGCCCAGATGGGCGCGGGCATCCACGAGCAGGACGACCTGCGGGGCGCGATCGACTACGTGCTGACCCACCGCGGTGCGGAGCCGGGTCGCGTGCTGCTGTACGGCGACTCTTTCGGGGGCGCCATCGCGCTGTTGACGGCGGTGGACGAACCTGCGGTGGTGGGCCTGTTCTCCGATTCGGCGTTCACCAGCGTGTCCGACCTGCTGATCCAGGAGGTCGCCGACCGCACGAGAGCGGCGCGCTGGAGCGCTACCGCGCTGCGGCCGGGGATCCTGTTCGTCGCTCGCGTCGCCAAGAGGCTGGACATCAGCGAGGTGCGACCCGTCGACTCAGTTGCCCTCTACGACTACTCGCTTGGCCTCGTCCACTGCTCCACCGACGAGCGCGTTCCGCTCGAACACCTGATACAGATACGAGCCCAGGTGCAGGCGCCACCTCGGATGACCGTCTACGAGGGCTGTGAGCACAGCCAGGGGTGGGAAGACTACACCGACCACTACGAGGCGTACCTGGTGGACTACTTCGACGAGCGCCTCGGGCTGTGAGGCGAGGCAGGTAGAAGCGCTGCTATAAGCGTGCGCGGGGTAGGGGCGGTTCGCGAACCGCCCCTACGGGCGAGAGTTAGACGACGCGAGGCGCGCTCAGGCGTGGGCGGGGACTGCGCCGTCCAGCGGAGGCGCGTCGGAGGCGAAGAGCTGCTCCAGGTCCGGACCCTCGATGCTCTCGTTGAGCATGAGGTAACGCGCGATCTGGACGAGCTTGGGGTAGTTCTCCAGCAGGAGCCGCTTGGCAGAGTGGTACGCGTCCACAACGATGGACTGCACCTCCTCGTCGATCTCCTGCGCGACCTTTTCCGAGTAGTCCCGCATCTCGGAGATCTCACGCCCGAGGAAGACCATCTCCTCGCGCTTGCCGAACGTGCGGGGCAGCAGGCTCTCGCTCATCCCGTAGCGCGTGACCATCGCTCGCGCTATCTGCGTCACCTGCTCCAGGTCGTTGCTCGCGCCGGTGGTGACCTCGTTGAACGTAATCTCCTCAGCGACGCGACCGCCCAGCGCCATCGTGATGCGGTCGATGAGCTGCGGGCGGGAGTAGAACATCCTGTCCTCTTCGGGGAGGGACTTGGTGTAGCCCGCGGCCATGCCGCGCGAGACGATGGATATCTTCTGCACGGGGTCTCCGTGCTCCAGCAGGTGCCCCACGAGCGCGTGTCCGCCCTCGTGGTAGGCCACGATCTCCTTCTCCTTCTGGGAGATGACCCGCGTGCGGCGCTCCGGCCCCATCGTCACGCGGTCGATGGACTCCAGCATGTCGGACATGGCGACGGTCTTCTGGTCCCGCCGCGCTGCGAGGATGGCGGCCTCGTTGACGAGGTTCGCCAGGTCGGCGCCGCTGAACCCCGGCGTCTGGCGGGCGAGGCGCTCGAGGTTAACGTCGTCTCCCAGCGGCTTGCCCTTGCAGTGCACTTCCAGGATGGCGACGCGTCCGTTGATGTCTGGCAGGTCCAGGACCACGCGGCGGTCGAAGCGTCCGGGCCGCAGGAGCGCCGGGTCCAGGATGTCGGGTCGGTTGGTCGCGGCGATGACGATGACGTTGGTGCTCGTCTCGAAGCCGTCCATCTCGACGAGGATCTGGTTCAGCGTCTGCTCTCGCTCGTCGTGGCCTCCGCCCAGTCCCGCGCCACGGTGCCGTCCCACGGCGTCGATCTCGTCGACGAAGACGATGGACGGCGCGTTGCGCTTCGCCTGGTCGAATAGGTCGCGTACGCGGGATGCTCCCACCCCGACGAACATCTCCACGAACTCGGAGCCGCTGATGGAGAAGAATGGCACGCCGGCCTCTCCCGCAACGGCCTTGCTCAGCAGGGTCTTGCCGATGCCGGGCGGGCCGACCATCAGCACCCCCTTTGGGATGTGGGCCCCGAGCGCGAGGAAGCGCTCCGGGTACTTGAGGAACTCCACGACCTCCTGCAGCTCGGTCTTGGACTCCTCCACACCTGCAACGTCAGAGAACATCACTGTCGGACGGTTGCCGGTGTTCATGCGCGCTCGGCTCTTCCCGAACCCCAGCGCCTGATTGTTGCTCCCCTGCGCCTGGCGCATCATGAAGAGCAGGATTGCGCCGAAGAATATGAGCGGCAGGAACTGCAGCAGTATCCCGAACAGGCTGCCGAGCCCTCCGCTGCGCTGCACTTCAACCTGGATCCCGCTCGCCACGGGGTCTATCTCCGCGGACTGGAGTATCTCGAAGATGCTGGTGCCCGGCTCCTTGGCGGCGACGAGCTGCTGGTTGGCATTTCGCGAGGTGGCAACGATGCGGTCGCCGTCGACGACGATGCTCGATATCTGTCCGGTCTGCGCCAACGCCAGGATCGAGGTGAGGTCGCTCTCCTCGCCGTCCTGCCCGGGCGAGAACAGCATGAAGAAGACGGCGATGACCGCCACAAAGATGATCAGGTAGATGAAAGTGTTGCCGATCCAGCGATTGCCCATCGACTCGTTAGCTCCAAGGGGCGCAATCTCCCCTGAATCTAGCTTACCGCACCACGAGTGAACCGGCAAAGCTCGCGTGTCGTTCAGGCCTCTGCGAGCTGCCCTTGCACGAGCCCGGTGCGGCGGGAAGCCCTATTCCTGCTGCTCCAACTCCAGGGGCCTGAAGTAGAGCCCCCACTTCTCCATCAGCCGGGAGACCTCTTGCGATTCCATCTTCATGAGGTCAGTGAAGAAGCCGGCGAGGGCGTGCGCGTGCAGTTGGTCTGGGGTCGCCACCCAACTGGCCTCCGCCGGGACCGCGTAGAGCAGCCCCGCCTGGTTCTGGGAGCGCACCTCGACGCGCGTCCCGCCATTGTCCATCTTCACCGTGATGCCGTTCGGCATGGCCAGCCTCCTGAAACCTCTGTCATAGTATACCGAGCCTCGGGGCGCGGAGCCGTGCGCCGTATAATCGGGCTTCGGACAGCCACAGCTTCGGAGAAGAGACGACGATGGAGATACCCGCCGAGATTCGCGACGCCATGGTGCAGCATGCGCTGGAGGAAGACCCCAACGAGTGCTGCGGGATACTCGCCGGTGCGGGCGGGATCGTGCTGCAGCACTACCGCATCACGAACACGGAGAAGAGCCCGTACCGCTACAGCATGGACGGGCGGGAGCTCAACATGGTGCTCCGCGAATTGGACGACAACGGCTGGGAGATGCAGGTGATCTACCACTCGCACACGCACAGCCCCGCCTACCCGTCCGACACCGACGTGCGCCTCGCCGCGAACTGGCCAGACCCGTACTACCTGCTCGTCTCACTGATGGACAAGCAGTCGCCGGCCGTGCGGCTCTACACCATCTTCGACGGGACGGTGGCGGAGGAGCCGGTCGTCATCGTTTAGGGCGCCTACGCGCCCCGCTCGCGCAGGTGCTCGACGCGCTCCACGAACCCCGCCGTGTGCGGCTCGCGCTCCAGCACGTAGCGCACAGACGCCCCCAGCGCCGTCTCCAGTTCGTCACGCACGGCGCCGCTCAGCGCGACCTGCGAAGCCTCTGCGACGCCACGCTCGGCGAAGTGCCGCAGCACCTTGAGCGAGTCTACGGAGAGCGGGAGGACGCTCGACGCCGGCGCGGGGCACTCGTCGCAGACGACGCCACCCATCGCGGCGACGTAGCGGTGGTGCTCGGGTTCGATCTCGCGGCGGCACATGATGCAGGAGTGCAGTTCCGGCATGTAGCCCGTGTCGCCCAGCAGGCCGAGTTCCGTGTGGCGGGCCACCGAGGCGGGACTTCGCCCGGCTTCGAGCGCGCGCAGGGCGTTGAGCAGGAGCTGGTATGCGGCAGGATGCGGCGCAGCCTCCGGCATGAGCAGGTCGGCCAGTTCCATAAGGTAGAGCGCCTCGGCCAGGCGTGAAAGGTCGGCCTTCACCTCGGCGAACGACTCCGCCGACTCCGCGCCGGTGACGACGTCGAAGGTGTGCCCGATGGCGATGGCGAGGTGGGCGCGGTTCAGTACGTCCAGGTGACCGCCGAGCTTGCTCGTGAGCTTTCGCGCGCCGCGCACGGTGAGCTTGAGCTTGCCCAGCGACGGCGTCAGCACCGTCACGAGGCGGTCGGCGTCGCGCATGCGGTAGGCCCGCAGGACGAGCCCGTCCGTCTTGTAGGCGCGGGGGCGCCCCCCCGGAGGAGGACGTTTGAGGCCGTCGTGGTACGCCTGCGCTGTCACGCAGCCAGTTTACGACGCGCGAGCGCTGCGGGACGCCTGCGGGTTATTCGCCGCCGTGCACCGGAACGACGATGCCGTCCACGAAACCCGCCGCGTCGGAGCAGAGGAAGAGCGCGACGCTGCCGATGTCGTCGCCGACGCCCACTCTGCCGACGGCGATGCGCTCCCCGGCGCTCGACATCTCGGGGCGCACCGTGCCTGCCGGGCGGGGCGTGTTGATGGTGCCAGGAGCGATGCAGTTCACGCGCACCTCCGGCTTCCACTGATGCGCCATGTGGAACGTGAGGCTGTGCACCGCAGCCTTGGCTGTGCCGTAGGCCGCGATGTCGGGTGCGTTCGGGTGGCGGTCGAGCCCCGACGTGGAGCCGATGTTGACGATGGCGCCCTTGCCGACCGCTTTCATGTGCGGCACGACGGCCCTGGAGACGAGGAACGTGGTCATGACGTTGCCGATGTACGCGCCGACGAAGTCTTCGCCGCTGATCTCGAGCAGCGAAGCGCGGCTGTACTGGGGCATGTCCGGGTTGCGGCTGTAGGAGCCGCCGGCGACGTTCACGAGGGCGTCGATGCGGCCGAAGCGATCGAGCGTCTGTTGGACCATGGCGTCGATCTCGTCGGGCTCGGCGACGTTCACGGTGATGCCCAGCGCCTGCGCGCCGAGGGACTCAGCCTCTTCGACCGCCGGAGGGATGGTGTCCGCGGGCACTGACGCCACGACGACGTTCGCTCCCGCCTGCGCGAATGCGCGCACGCAGCCTCGTCCGATACCGCCGCTGCCGCCGGTGATGATGACGGTGCGCCCTTCCATGGAGAAACGCGACAGGTCCATGAACCCTCCCCTTTTGTCCGAATCTTGTTCTTAGGTGCCGCCGTGCAGGTCCAGGTAGGAGCCGTTGAAGAAGGCACCGGCGTCCGAGGCGATGAAGACCGCCGCTCCTGCGATGTCCTCAGGTCTGCCGAACCGGTCGATCTCGATCTCGGCGAGGCTGCGCGCCCGCCGGTCCGGGTGCTCCGTCCGGGCGCGGCGCGGCGTGATGAAGTGTCCGGCGTTGATGCAGTTCACCCGTATCGTGGGCGCCCACTCCTTCGCCATGCTGCGCGTGAGGTGCATCACCGACGCCTTGGTCATGTTGTAGACGCTCATGCCGGGCTCCGGCAGGCGGTAGTCCCGAGCGCCGATGGACGCCATGTTGATGATGACGCCGCCTCCGCGCTCCAGCATGTGCGGCACGACGGCCTGGCTGCAGAGGAACGCGCTCGTGACGTTGATGTTGAACGCCTCGTTGAAGTCGTGCTTGGTCAGCTCCAGGAGCGGCCCGCGCTTGAACGTCGGCCCCTGCGAGCCGCCGACGACGTTCATCAGGATGTCGACCTGGCCGAAGCGTTCGATGGCGCGTTCGACGAGCGCGCGCACGGCGTCCGGGTCGGTCACGTCGGTGGGAACGCCGAGGGCCGCGTGCCCCTTGTCCTCTATCTCCGCGACGACGCTCTCGATCTTCTCCGGCCCGCGCGCCGCGACGACAACATTCGCGCCCGCGTCCGCGAAGCCGTGCGCAATCATCCGGCCGATGCCGTCGCTGCCGCCTGACACGATCGCCGTGCGTCCTGCGAGGGAGAAGGCGTCGAGGCTGAACTGCGGGATGGCCGTCTCTTCGGGAAGGCTCTCGGTCATGCTTAGAACCACCCCTGTTCGCGGAGGACGCCGCGGAAATACGTCACCTGACCGACGTGCTGGATGTTGTCGTTCAGGATGGCTCCGAGCCGCTGGCCCACGGACTGCGGCGGCCTGTCCGGCGACGCCGAGGGCAGGAGGCGGTCCAGGTCTTCAGGCGTGAAGCCGCGAACGACGGCTGCCGTCTTCTCGGCGACGGCCTCGAAGTAGCCGGTGAGCGTCTCAATGTCCTTCGGGTCGAACGTGTGCACATTCTCCGGCGTGAAGCGGGGAGGGGGCGCCTCCATGCCGAACCGCTCCGCCCAGCCTTCCGTCTCCCACAGCGGCCGCTCGCCGGTCACGCCTGCGGTGATGAAGTCGCGCACCCACGTCATGTGCCAGACGATCCAGCCGATGGGGTTGCTGCCTTCGCCTCCTGGCTGGTGGCGCAGCTCGTCGTAGGTCAGGCCTTCCAGGGCGCGGCGCGTGTAGCCGTCCGCCCGGTTCAGGGCGTCGAAGTAGAGGTCAACTGCGTTCATGAGTGTCCTTTCGTGCGGCGCGGCTTAGCGCCGCTGCCATCCGAACCCGTCGAAGTAGCCACGCAGGTACATGGCCTGTCCTGCGTGCTGCGTGTTGTCCGAGACGATGCTGACGAGGCGTACCCCAAGGGTGGGGAGTGGCGTGTACTGCGGCTCGTTCAGCTCGCAGTCCAAGTCAGCCTCGGTAACGCCCGCAAGGTAGCGTTTCGAACGCTCGTACACCGCGTCGTTGTAGCCCAGCAGCACGTCCGCCGAGTCCACCTGTACGGCTGCGGCCTCTTCGAGCGTGTGGCCTCCGCCGGTGATGGAGTCGTCCGCGGGCATCCCGAAGCGTTCGTGCCACCCTTCGCTCGTCCAGAGTTGCGGCTCGTCCGCGAGGCTGGCGAAATGGTCGTCCTGGATGCGCGTGAGGTGCCACGCGAGCCAGGCCATCGAGTTCGAATGGCCGTTCGGCATCCGGTTCAGCATCTCTGCGGGCGCGCCGGTCAGCGCGCGGTGCAGCAGCTGGTTGACTCGGCCGAGGCCGTCCGCGATCAACTCGTGGGCTTCCATGGTGTGCTCCCCTGCGGTGTGGTTGCGCCCGGCGCGCCGCCGGACCGTGCTGCATCATACCCGCGCCGCACAGACCGGGTCGAGAGATGCCGATTCTCTGCCGATCACCGGGTGCCGCACGGCATTGCGCCCTGTTACCATCCGCTGGTTCCGGGGAGGCGGAACGGCATGGCCACACGACCCCAGAAACGGCGCGTTGACGTTCGCGTGTTCCCGCTCTTCAAGGGAGCGGCGCCCGCTGCCTCGGTGCGCCGCGCCGCCTCTGCAGCGCTTGCACTGGCAGACCCGGACGGACGCTCTGGCGCGAGCGTCGTCGTTGCCGACGACGAGACGCTCCACGACCTGAACCTGCGCTTCCGCGGCTTCGACGAGGTGACCGACGTCCTCTCGTTCGGCGAGTACGGCGCGCCTGCGGAGGACACCGCGCTCCCCGCAGGCGAACCTCCCCTGGAGAACGGGTTCCCGGCGCTCCCGGACGAAGAATCGAGCCTGGGCGAAGTGGTGCTCTCCTACCCGATGGCAGAACGGCAGGCGCGCGAGCACAATGTGCCGGTGGAGCGGGAGGCTGCGCTGCTCGTCGTGCACGGCATCCTGCACCTGCTCGGACACGACCATGCGGAGCCGGAGGAAGAAGCAGCGATGCGCGCGATAGAGCAGCAGGCGTTGAGCGCGCTGTTCCCCTCCTGGAACGGAGCGGGAGCGGCCTGATGGCAGGAGAAGTGCTCTACAGGAAGTGGCGGCCCCCGCGCTTCTCCGACATCGTCGGGCAGGGCCCCATCACCCAGACGCTCACCCAGGCCGTCGCGCACGGACGGACGGCCCATGCCTACCTCTTCTGCGGTCCGCGCGGCACCGGCAAGACCAGCACCGCACGCGTGCTGGCGAAGTCGCTCAACTGCACCATGCGTCCGCCGACCATCGGCGACCCGTGCGGCGCGTGCGACAACTGCCGCGCCATCGACAACGGCAGCTTCATCGACCTCATCGAGGTCGATGCCGCCAGCAACCGCGGGATCGACGAGATCCGCGACCTGCGGGAGAAGGTGCGCTTCGCCCCCACGGTCGGCAGGAACAAGGTCTACATCATCGACGAGGCGCACGCGCTCACCAACGACGCCTTCAACGCGTTCCTCAAGACGCTGGAGGAGCCTCCTCCCCACAGCGTGTTCGTCCTCGCCACCACTGAGCCTGAACGCCTCCCGCCCACTATCATCTCCCGGTGCCAGCGGTTCGATTTCCACCGCATCGCCATGCAGGACATGACGGAGCGGCTCGCGGGCATCGCACAGGAGGAAGGCGTGGAGGTCTCGCCGGAGGTGCTGCGCCTCATCGGGCGCGCGTCCGGCGGCAGCCTGCGCGACGGAACGAACCTGCTTGATCAGCTCATCACGTCGTTCGGCTCGCGCGTTACCGTCGAGCAGGCGCGGGAATTGCTCGGCATCAGCGGGGAGGAGAGCGCTCTGGCGCTCGTCAAGCACCTGCTCACCGGCAATACGGGACAGGCGCTCGAAGTCATCAACGGCGTTGCGAACGAGGGGGTGGACCTGCGTCCGCTCCACCGCATGACGGTTGAACTCCTGCGCGCTGCACTCCTCATCAAGAGCGGCGCGACATCTGCGCTGGACCTCTCCAAGGACACCGAATCGCAGCTCTCGTTCGTCGCGAACAGCGTGCCGCTGGAGCAGATCATGCGCGCGCTGCGGCTGTTCGGCCACGTTTCATTCCGGTTCGACCAGCCGTCGCCGCTCCCGCTGGAGCTCGCCGCGGTCGAACTCGGCTTGCCGACCGAGACTGCCGCGCCTGCTCCCGCCGCTCCGGCCCCGGCGCCTGCGGCCGCCGCGCCCCGCCCGGCCCAACCCCCGGCGGCGGCCCCTCAGCCTCCCCGTCCGGCAGCGCCCGCTGTCCCGCAGCCCGCCAACCGGCGGCCTCCGCCGCCTGCCGCTCCTCCTCCGCCCCTGGACCCGTCGGCGCCCATCGACCAACGCCTCACCGCCCTATGGCCGACGATCCTCAAGTCACTCGCCCGTGTGCCGAAGGACAAGTTTGAGATTGCCGCGTTGCTCCGCAGTTCGGCGCACAGGGAGATCCGGGGTTCCGAACTCATCGTCACTTTCCCACACCAGTCGAACAGCGAGCGCTTGATGAGCGAACTGGAGGACCCGCGCCGCCGCATGGCAGTGGAGGCCGTGCTGCAGGAAGCGCTTGACCAGGCCCTCACCGTTATCGTCCGCACAGGCGAGCAGCGTTCCAACGGCGAACGCTCCGGCGACGCGGGAGGCGGACACCTCATCCGCGCCGCGGTCGGCTACGGCGGGCAGGTCGTGAACGAAGCGCCGCAGTCCGCGCCCGCTCCGGCCCCGTCGCCGTATGCGGGTGGTACGCCAGCGCCAGCACCGGTTCCGGAAGTGAGCGAAGCGCCGCAGTCCGCGCCTGTTCCGGCTCCGTCGCCGTACGCGAGTGATATGCCACCAGCGCCAGCACCGGTTCCGGAAGTGAGCGAAGCGCCGCAGTCCGCGCCTGCTCCGGCCCCGTCGCCGTACGCGGGTGATGCGCTTTCGGCGCCTGCACCGATTCCGGAAGTGAGCGAAGCGCCGCAGTCCGCGCCTGTTCCGGCCCCGTCGCCGTACGCGAGTGATGCGCCTTCGGTGCCTGCACCGGTTCCGGAAGTGAGCGAAGCGCCCCCGCCGGCATTCGCTCCGGTCTCGACTCCGTACGTGAGCGATGCCATCGCCGCATCCGCGCCGATTCCTGACGTCGGCGAAATGCTTCCAGCGCCTGCTCCGGCGCTATATGGCGGCGACGCTCCCGCTCCGGTTTCCGACGCGGTCCCGAACGGCGCGACGCACGTCTTCGAACCTGAACCTGCCATTGTCCCCGCCTCGCCCGATGACCCCAACGTACCGCCCAAGGAATGGAACGATGAATAGGAACATGATCAAGCAGGCCCAGCAGCTCCAGGCGCGCCTCATGAAGGCGCAGGAGGACCTGGAGAACGAGACCGTCGAGGCTTCTGCCGGCGGAGGGGCCGTTAAGGCCGTCGCCACGGGCAAGCAGACTATCCAGTCCGTCACCATCGACCCCGGCGCCGTGGATCCGGACGACGTCGAGCTGCTGCAGGACATGGTGCTCGCGGCGGTGAATGAGGCGCTTGCGAAGTCCCAGGCGCTCGCGGCAGAGCGGCTCGGCGCGCTCACCGGCGGACTGAAGATACCGGGGATGTAGCGCACATGACCTCGTCCCCCCAGGGCGGCTATGGCGGCGGCCCTGCGCTCGCGCCACCCGTCGCCCGGCTCATCGAACAGCTCCACAAACTGCCCGGCATCGGCCCCAAGTCCGCCCAACGGCTCGCCTACTACCTCATCCGCATGCCGGAGCGTGAGGCGCGCCAATTGGCCGACGCCATCGGCGCGGTCAAGGACTCGCTCGGCTTCTGCTCCCGCTGCCAGAACATCACCGAACTCGACGTGTGCGGCATCTGCTCCGACCCGGCCCGCGACCAGACGCGCCTCTGCGTCGTACAGGAGCCGCTGGACGTGCTCGCGCTGGAGCGCACCGGCGTATTCCGCGGCCTCTACCACGTCCTGCACGGGCTCATAGACCCCATGGGCAACGTCGGACCGGACGACTTGCGCATACGGGAACTCCTGCGCCGCATCGGCGAGGAGCCGGTCAGCGAGGTCGTCATCGCCACGAACCCCACAGTCGAGGGCGAGGCTACCGCGATGTACCTGCACCAGCTGCTGGTACCGCTCGGGCCTCGCGTGACTCGCCTCGCGCGTGGCCTCCCCGTCGGCGGCGACCTCGAATATGCCGACGACCTCACGCTAACGCGGGCGTTCGAGGGGCGCCAGGACTTTTAGCCGCTGCTGGCCCCGCAGCGGGCTTCGGATGCACCCCCGGTGTGTATCAATTCACTCGTAGTGAAGTATCAGTTGCTGCTGCTATTGATACAAAGTATTGACAACGTGTGCAGGCCCCGTTACTGTGCTAGCCATGACGACGCTCACTGCCAAAACGGCGAATGCGGCCACTCAGACGGAGTCCAACATCCTCGCAGCGTTGGAGGAGCACGGCAGCCGGATGACCTGGCCGCGCCGCCAACTTGCTGCGATGCTCGCTCGCCGGACGGACTCGTTCAGCGCCGAGGAGATCGTCGCAGAGCTGCCCAGCCTGGGCCGCGCGACCATCTACCGCACGCTGCGCCTGCTCGTTGAGGTCGGAATCCTCTGCAAGACCGCCATGCCGGATGGCTCGCCCCGCTATTCGCTGGACGACGCACACCACCACCATCACCTCGTCTGCGTCGCCTGCGGACGCATAGACGAATTCCGCCACCCCTCGGTCGAACGCATGCTCCGCGCCATGAAGGCCCACGTGGGAAGCGAACTCATCGGACACCGGCTGGAGCTGTACCACCGCTGCGCAGCCTGCCGGGCAAGCGGCGATGGCGGCGAGGACATCCACATGCACGGGACCCACGTGCACGCACACTGAAACCCAACGGATAGTTGATGGAGGACCATTAGATGAGACTTAATCTCAGTACGTCGTACAAGCTGCTCACCGCCGGAGTCCTGGCCATGGCGATCGTTGCCTGCTCGGGGGACCCCGAGCCCACGAACACGCCCGTCAGTGCTCCGCCCACGAACACACCGGTCACCGCCTCAGAGCCGCTGCTCGTGGTCGCGAGCATCTACCCGATGCAGTACTTCGCCGAGCGTGTCGGCGGCGACCGTGTGGAAGTGACGCCCCTCGTGCCGCCCGGCGCGGAAGGCCACACCTTCGAGCTCACGGCAAGGGACCTCGTCATGATCGGTGAGGCCGACATCATCGCGATGAACGGCGTCGAACTGGAGCCGTGGCTGGAGCGCGCGCTCGAATCCCTGGGCGATGACGTCTCCGGCATCGTCGTCGAGGCCGCCGATGCCGATGCAGCGCTCGAGTTCGAGGACCACGAGGCGGAGGAAGGGGAAGACCACGACGAGGAGGAGGGTGAGGATCACGGCGACGAAGACGAGGACGAGGGCGAAGACCACGGTGACGAGGAAGAAGAGGAGGAAGAGGAAGAGGACCACCACGGCGATGAGGAAGAGGAAGAGGAAGGTGAAGACCACGGCGACGAGGAGGAAGAGGAAGGCGAAGACCACGACGAGGAGGAGGGTGAGGACCATGGCGACGAGGAGGGCGACCACGGCCACGGCGAGCTCGACCCTCACTTCTGGCTCGACCCGCTGCGCGCTATCACCCAGGCAGAGCGCATCGCTGACGCGCTGATCGAGGCCGACCCCGTCGGCGCCGACGTCTACCGGGCGAACCTCGCGACACTCTCGTCCGAACTCCGGGCGCTACATGCCGAGTTCGAGGCAGGCCTCAGCTCCTGCACCCACCGCGAGTTCGTCACGTCGCACTCGGCCTACGGCTACCTCGCGCTGGCCTACGACCTGGAGCAGGTGAGCGTCTCCGGCCTCTCGCCCGGCTTCGATCCTTCTCCCCAGCGTCTCGCCGGCATCGCAGACCGCATCAAGGACCTCGGCATCGAAGCCGTGCTGGTTGAGCCTGTGCTCTCCGGCTCCAACGAGCAGGTGCTCGCCGACGAGACCGGCGCAGGCATCTACCAGATCCACCCGATGGACGGCATAACCCTGGACGAACTGGCCGAGTACGGCGACTACTTCGGCATGATGCGCGACAACCTGAACAGCCTCCGCGCTGCGATGGACTGCTCGTAACCGAACAGGCACCTGCAGGCGGGGACGCGCCATCCTCCCGGCGCGACCCCGCCTCATCCTGCCGGGGCTACTGAAGGAGAACGGATATGGACGACACACCGGCAGTTGAACTCGAAGACGTCTCCTTCACCTACGCGGGCGCTCCCGCGGTGCACGGCGTGACGCTGCGCATCGAGCAAGGCGATTTCACCGCGATCGTCGGTCCCAACGGCAGCGGCAAGAGCACGCTCCTCAAGATCATCCTCGGACTGATCAAGCCGGACAGCGGAAAGGTGCGCGTGTTCGGCACCGATATCGAGCAGTTCAAGGACTGGCGCCGCATCGGCTACGTCCCGCAGGTCGCCACCGGCATCCATGCGATGTTCCCCATCACGGTCAGCGAGGTGGTCGCGCACGGACGGTATTCCGGCTTCTCGCCGTTCGATTTCTGGCGCCGGGGGAACGGCGCGGACGTGGACGGCGCGCTGCAGATGGTCGACATGGCGGACTTCAAGCGCCAGCGCATCGGCGAGCTCTCCACCGGCCAGCAGCAGCGGGCTCTCATCGCCCGCGCCCTCATCCGCAAGCCGGACCTGCTCGTGATGGACGAGCCGATAGCTGGCGTGGACGTCCAGGGCGGGGAAGAGCTGTACATGCTGCTCCGCCAGCTTCGCGCGCAAGGGGTCACTATCCTCATCATCTCCCACGACATGGGCGCGGTCATGCGCGAGGCCGGGACCGTTGCATGCATGAACTGCACGCTGCTCTGCCACTGCCCGCCGCACGAATTGACCGAGGATGACCTCGTGCAGCTGTACGGCTTCCCCGTGGAAGTGCTGCACCACGGCCGGCATCACGACCACCACGCGCACGGCGAAGAGGCTGTCCGCCACGACGAGTTCGACCAGGTCACGCCGCACGTACACCGGCACTGATCCCATGCCTGCCATACTGCAATACGAGTTCATGATCCGGGCGCTTATCGGGGGCCTCCTCGTCGGCGGCCTCGCGCCCGTGCTCGGCACGTTCCTCGTGCTGCGCCGCTTCTCCCTGCTCTCCGACACGCTCGCGCATGTCGCCCTGTTCGGCGTTGCTGTCGGCTTCGCGATAAACGTCTACCCGACACTCACCACGTTCATCGCCGTCACCATCGCCGCGGTTGTCATGGAAGTGCTGCGCTCGCGCGGCAGGCTCCCCGGCGACGCCGTCCTCGCGGTCGCGCTCTACTCCTCGCTCGCCGCGGCGGTCGTCGTCATCAGCGCCGCGCAGGGATTCAACGTGGACCTGCTCGGGTTCCTGTTCGGCTCCATCCTCACCATCACGGAGGTGGACCTCTGGCTCCTGGCAGGACTGGCGGTCTTCGTCGTTATCGGCGTAACCGCATTCTTCACGGAACTCGCGCAGGCCTCGTTCGACGACGCGCTCGCCCGCGTCTCCGGCATCAAGGTGGACTGGGTCAACCTCGGCCTGGCGGTGCTCGCCGCGGCCACCATCACCCTCGCCATGCGGATCATGGGCGTCCTGCTCGTCGGCGCGCTCATCGTCATACCCGTCCTCGTAGGGCAGGGCGTCACCAACAGCCTGCGCACCGCCTTCATCGTCGCGTCGCTCGTGGGGATGTTCAGCGCGGTTACCGGCCTCACGATCGCCTTCTACCAGGACATCCCGGGCGGGGGGGCCATCGTGCTCGTCGCGGTAGCCATGCTCGTCGCCTCCATGGGCTGGCGCAGGCTCCGCCGGCGCTCCTCGTAGTCCGCGCGAGCGGTTACACTCTCCCCCGCACAACATTCGACTGAACGGAGGAACACGCATGGGCGCAGGAACCATCGGCCTTGCCGTCATGGGCGGCGACAGCAACGCGGTGCTCGCACGTATCGAGGACAGCGAGGAACGCGGCATCGACGCCGCCTGGCTCACCGTCGGCGGTGCGAGCCTGGACGGCATCACGCTCATGGCCGCCGCCGGAGCCCGCACGGAGCGCATCCTGCTCGGCACCTGCATCGTTCCGACGTGGGGGCGGCATCCCGTCGCCGCGGCGCAGCAGGTGCAGGTCGCGGCCCAGCTCTCGGGCAACCGGTTCCGGTTCGGCATCGGGCCCAGCCACATCCGCCCCATGACCACCGTTTTCGGTGCCGACTACCGCACGCCGCTCACCGCGCTCCGCGAGTACCTCACCGTCACGCGCACGCTGCTGCACACCGGTGCCGTCGAGTTCGAGGGCAGCATCTACCGCGCGAACGTCAGCCTCCCCGCGCCCGTGCCGGACGTGCCCGTGATGGCCTCCGCGTTGCGCCCGAAGTCGTACGAACTGTGCGGCGAAGTCGCCGACGGCGCGATCAGCTGGGTGTCGCCCGGCGTCTACCTGCGCGACGTCGCCCTCCCGGCGCTGCAGCGCGGGGCCGAGCGCGCGGGACGTCCGTGCCCGCCGCTCATCGTCCACGCGCCGATGTGCGTCCACGACGACCCCGACGAGGTCCGCGCCGCCGCTCGTGAGCAGCTTGCCAACTACCCGCGCATGCCCTTCTACCAGGCGATGTTCGCCGAGGCTGGCTACCCCGAGGCCGCGCAGCTCGAAGGCTGGAGCGACGGCATGGTCGAGTCCGTCGTCCTCTCCGGCAGCGAGGAGCGCGTCTCCGAGCGCGTCACCGAACTCTTCGACTTCGGCGCGAGCGAGATCATCGTCTCCATCGTTGCCGCCGGACCGGACGCCGCCGCCTCTCGCGAACGCACGCTCGCCCTGCTCTCCAGCCTGGCGACATCGGCGTGACCCCTTGATCCCCTCTCCCTACAAAGGGAGAGGGCTAGGGTGAGGGTACTGGGAGGGAGGAGGAAGGGGGAGGTGCCTGATCCCTTCCCCCTCGATGGGGGAAGGTTAGGAAGGGGGTGAGGCCCGGAATCAGTGACACGCGCCCCTTCCCCGGACACCCACCCCACCGAATAGAATGAACGGGCGCGTTACTGGCGCTCGCGTTACGCCCCACGGAGGCCCGATGAAGTTCTACGTTGCCGGAAAGTTCGAGGACAAGGAGCGGGTGCGCCTGGCCCAAAGCTGCATCGAGGCCGCAGGCCATGAGATAACCCACGACTGGACGATGGCGAAGGCCTTCGGCGGGCCGGTGGAAGCCAAAGACGACATGGATGGCGTGAAGGACGCGGACGCCCTGCTCTTCGTCAACGTGGACCCGAACCTGCTCTACGCTGGTTCACTGGTCGAGATCGGCATGGCGATCGCACTGGACAAGCCAGTGTATTTCATCAACACGAATCACATGGCGCGGAACATCTTCTACCACCTCCCCGGCGTCTTCAGCGCCGCCGACGCCCCTCATCCCATCGGAGAGCGGCTCGCGGAAGAGTTCGGCGCGGTCATGAACGGCGTCGCAACCGAGGTCTGACAAACCGCACCCTGCCGAGGTTGGAAGCCCGCTCATGGTGAGCCTGTCGAACCACCTTCCACCTTGCGGCGCACTGCCCAACTGCTATCATCCCTTTGCCGCTCACCGGCGCGCACCTCATAAGGAGACATACATGGCCGCCACCAAAGCATTCGTGCTCATCGAGACCACCGTCGGCAAGACCAAGGACGTCGTCAGCGCCCTCCACGCGGTCGAAGGCGTTACGTCCGTCGACGTCGTCACCGGCCCCTACGACATCATCTGCGTCGTCCAGGCCGACGATCTCAGCTCCGTCGGCGACACCGTCACCGGCAGCGTCCACACCATCGGCGGCATCGTCCGCACCGTCACCTGCCTCGCCGTCGGCGACTAACCCCACCGCTGACCGTTTCCGAGCGTAACCGGGCGGCGCGCCCCTCATCCCAGGTGCCCGCCGCGCGGAGGCACCATGGCTGACCCCAACTGCATCTTCTGCAAGATCGCGCAGGGCGACATCCCCGCCGAGAAGCTCTTCGACGATGGCACGGTCTTCGCCATACGCGACATCGCTCCCAAGGCCCCCACGCACATCCTCGTCATCCCCCACGAGCACGTCGAGGCTCTCGCCGAAGCGGACGGCGCTCTCGTCGGCGCTGCCGCGCACTGCCTCGAAGCCGCCCCCGGCATAGCCCGCGAACTCGGCGTTACCGGCGCCGGCTACCGCCTCGTCGCCAACCAGGGCCCGGACTCCGGCCAGGAGGTCCCCCACTTCCACCTCCACATCCTCGCCGGACGCCGCCTCGGCCCCATGGGCTAACTCGGTCCCTTCCGCCTTGACGGGGGAAGGTTAGGATGGGGGTGAAGAAGGACCGCCATGACTGCTGACCTCCCCCCAACCCTCACCGCCCGCCTCGACGCCCTGCCGGACGGCCTGCGCGCGCACGTCGAGCGCGTCCGCGGCATAGCCCGCGAACTCGCCACGGCCCATGCCGTCGATCCCATGATCGCCGACCTCACCGCCGCTGCCCACGACGTAGCCCGCCACATCCCCGGACGGATGCTCATCGAGGAGGCTGAGCGCCTCGGTATCCCGGTCAACGCCGTCGAACGCGCCGCCCCCATCCTGCTCCACGGCCCGGTCGGTGCGGCGTGGCTCCGCGAGGACGGCGCGATACGCGACCCCGAGGTGCTGGAGGGCGTCCACTGGCACACCACCGCACACCCGGACCTGGCACCGGTGGGGCAGGTCGTCTTGGTCGCGGACAAGCTCGACCCTATGAAACAGAAGGCGTACCCCTTCCAACCCGAGGTGCGCGCCGCCGCCGACCGCAACCTGCACGAAGGCGTCCTCGCCTTCCTGGACGGCGCGCTCCGGACTCACCTGGAACGCCGCGAACTCATCCATCCCATGAGCGCGGAGACCCGCAACAGCCTGCTCATCGCGCTCTCCTGCTGAGGCTCATCCCTTGCAGCAAGGGCGGGGGATGAGAGTGCCTGTCATGCTGAGCGGAGAGCAGCAAATTCGAAGCATCTCTCGGGACAGCCCGCTCATGGTGAGCCTGTCGAACCATCCAGCAGAGGCAGGAACCTCGCGACCCTGCCCCCCGCATGGCACCTCACCATCCTGTTCATCCTTGTTGATTATCTGAGATGTGACATCTGCCCGTTGTGCGAACGAACCGCCCATGCGTACCCTGTTCATGACGGCCACCAACCCCTGCCCCTGCGCCCGCGGAAGGCCCTGTTGCAGATCGTTGCATTTCCGTTGCATCTCCGTTGCTTTGGTGTTGCGGTCTGTACGGATCGCCGAGGCGGAGCGCAGCCCGATTGTTGCAGGGGAGAGGCCGATCTCACGAGTGGAGTACGCCTGATGCAGCAGAAAGCAACAGAAAACAGAAAAGTCGCCCTCTCACCCAAGCAGACCCTTGCGCTTCCCTATATCGCCGCCACCGACTCGCTCACTGCCGGCGCGAAGGCCGCTCGCATCAACCGCACCACCCTCCACAGGTGGATGCACGACCCCGTCTTCCGCGGCGAACTCGAACGTGTCCGCAAGGACGCCGAGTCCCTGGCGCGCGTCGAACTCCAGGGCCTCGTCCTCAAGAGCATCAACATCCTCGCTGAACTCCTGGAGGACCCCAACCCCAGGGTCAGGGCCATGGCCGTCCGCATCACCCTCTCCACCGCGCTTAAGGTCGGCGACGTCCGCGAGATCCGCCACGATCTGGAAACCCTCCAGACCGCTACCGCCCTGTTGAGGTACCAGCGATGAGGTCCGCCGTCCGCTCCATTGCACGCTACCACGCCTGCATCAGGGCCCAGCTCGACCTCATGCCCGCCGCGGAAGCCTACGTCGAGCAGTGAAAGGAGGCGATGGAGAGGCGCGGGACGCTGCCCGCCTATGAGGACTACTTCAGGGATGCCGCCTACGCCGCCCGGGTGCCCATCCTCGACGACGGTCCATATGCCGCCTACCTCGAAGGGTGCGCCGACGACTACCGCCTCCCGGACCCGGCGCGCATCGTCCAGGCCATCGTCCACGCCCACGCCGAGAAGCACCTGCTCATCAACAAGCGCTGCGGGTGTCCCGCCCGCCAGATGCTCCTCTCCCGCGTGCAGGAGGAAGGCCTCGAAGACGAATGGGGCGGAAACGGGAAGGGAGACGAGGACGACTGGGAGGAGGAAGACCAGGAAGACGACGAAGACGACGAGGAAGAACAGGAGGAAGACCCTGACCTTGACGAGTAACCGGCAGGGTTCGTATCGTGCCCCCTGTTCCCTTCCCCCTCGATGGGGGAAGGGAAGGATGGGGGTGAAGCGGAAGGAGGCAGCGGTCATGCTGAGCTTGCAGGACAACACGACCCTGGGGCAGGTCGGCCCCGGCACGATGATGGGCGACCTGCTCAGGCGCTTCTGGGTGCCCTTCATCGAGGCGTCGAAGGTGGAGCCCATCGCGGGCGACCCCGTCGAGGTCGAACTGCTCGGCGAGAAGCTCATCGTCTTCCGTGACGGCGAGGGGCGATACGTCATGTTCGAGAACTTCTGCCCCCACCGCGGCACCCCGCTCTACTTCGGCAAGAACGAGGGCGACGGCCTCCGCTGCATCTACCACGGCTGGAAATTCGACAGCACCGGCGCGTGCATGGAGATGCCCTCCGAGCCCGCCCGCTCCAACTTCAAGAACAAGATAAGCGCGAAGTCCTACCCCGTCCGCGAGATGGCAGGAATCCTCTGGGCCTACATGGGGCCGCAGGAAGTGATGCCCGGCCTGCCGCATATCGAATGGGCCGGCATCACTCCGGAGATGCGGAACGTCGTCCGCTACAACCAGGAGTGCAACTGGGTGCAGGCGCTGGAGGGCGACATCGACTCCAGCCACGTCGGCTTCCTCCACCGGGGCTCGCTCTTCCGTGACCCCTCCATCTCCCGCCAGGACAGCGACCTCCTCCTCTACGACACCTCGCCCCGCTGGGTCGTGGACACCACCGAGTACGGCATGATGCTCGCCGCGCAGCGCACGACCAGCGACCCTGCCAAAGACTATTGGCGCATCAACCAGTGGCTCATGCCCTATATCACCATGATCCCCACCGACCTCGAACTCCGCCGCGCGCACGGCCACATGTGGGTGCCCATCAACGACGTGCAGACGCAGGTCTGGTGCATCATCTGGTCGCCTACCGAGGAGATCACGCAGCGCGAGCGCGACAACGTCCAGCACGGCCCTATGCCCCACATCGCGACCATCGACCCCGAAACCGGACGCCTGCGCGCCACGATGGCCAACCACTTCATGCAGGACCGCTACCTCCAGCGCCACACGGACCTGCTCAGTGGCATCGTCGGCGTCCGCGAACAGGACACCGCCGTCGTGGAAGGTATGGGCGCGCTCGCGGATCGCACACGCGAGCACCTAGGCACGAGCGACATCCCCATCATCACGATGCGCCGCCGCCTGCTCCGCGACGCCAAGGCTCTCGCCGACGGCGTCGAACCGCTCGCCGCGTCCACCGGCGAACACTTCGGCGTGCGCTCGTGGTCCGCGCTCCTCGAATCGGACAAACCCTTCAAGGAGAACCCCCGCGTCCCTGAGCTCATGGCCGCCATGGCCTGAGCTAGTCGAGCGGCGTCAGGTCCTTCCCCGCGAGCGCCGGGTGGTCCGGCGTGTAGCGGTGCCCGCGGAAGACGGAGTTCGGCCCGCCCGAGCCTGTCGGCGCCCCCTCCGGTATGACGTGCGGGTTCACGTACTCCCACACGACTTCCCCGCCGGGCGTCACCTCGAACAGCCGCCCCGGCGCGCCCTCGCAGATCAGCGTGTTGCCATTCGGCTGCCGCTCAGCGCCGCTGATGTGGTAGCTGTAGAACGAGATGAGCGGAGACCCTGTGTACTGCCACGCGATGCGCCCGCTCTCAGGCTCCACCTCGAGGACACGCGAGTACGTCGCCCCGCCACGATGCGGGCCGTTGTCGAACAGCAGGACACGGCCGTTGGGCAGGAACGTCGGGTGGTGCTGGTGCGATATCTCGCCCGGCCCCCACTTCCACGTGTACTGCCCGGTCTCGCGGCTGACGATGCCCACCGTGTCTATCTGCCGGAAGCTGACCAGCAGGTCGCCATCCGGCGTGAGGTTCAGCGCGTTCTGGTGCAGCCACTGGTGGCGCTCTTCCAGAGGGCAGATGGCGTCCTGCTCGGGATCGAGCCCCTCCCACATGCTCCACTCCCGCACGGTTGCCCCCGCCGCATCCACCTCACGCACCAGTTCACCGTACATCTGCTCCTCGATGCTCCCGCGCCCTCCGCGCACCCGGCGCGCTGCGTCCTGCGGCATGAGGTCGTAGAGCACCAGGAGCGTGTTCCCGTCCGGCAACCGCTCGAAGTCGTGGTGCACGAAGGGGTCCCAGTACTCCCACACAATGTTGCCGTCCCAGTCCAGTTCCAGGACGCCGGTGGGCTGATCGGAGGGTGGGATGAACCCGCCGCTGGCGCGCGTCCGGCTGAGCAGGTTGCCATTCTCCAACAGGAACCCGTAGGAGATGCCCTCTTCCCGGTGCCAGCGATGGCAGACGCGTCCCTCCATGTCGATGAGGAAGGCGTCCTTGCCGCCCGACATCGAGACGAGCGTATAGCCCTGGAACGCCTGCGCAGGGTCGTGGTACAGCAGCCCGTTCGGATGGTGGATCGTCCAGCCCATGATGTGCTCCTCAACCCTCGGATAGCCACGCGTCCGGCCCGCCGAGGCCGTGCTCGAGGTTCCAGTCGGCGGCGTAGATGACCTTGCCGGTGACGCCGGTCGAGGCGGTCTGCGCGGCGAAGAACTTGGCAAGGGGCACGACCGCCTCAGGCTTCAGCGGTATCGCGCCCGCCGCCATGATGCCGTGCTCCTTGCGGATGATGTCCTGCTCCCGAGTGCCGGTGGTGGCGGCATGCGGCGGAAAGAGCACGTTGACCGCGACGTTGTACTCAGCGATCTCGTTCGCGAGGTAGAGCGAGAGGTTCGTGAGTGCGGACTTGGATGCCATGTAGGGCTGCTCCCGGCTGTGCGGCCGGTACCAGCGCGGGTCGGTCCCTGTCGTGGAGACGTTGATGATGCTTCCCGCACGCTTCTCCAGCATCGGCTGAACGAACGTGCGGATCATCGCGAGCGTGCCGAAGACGTTGACGTCGAACATGCGCCGCCAGTCCTCCGGCGGCACATCCAGCACCTTGCCGATGCCGTGCGGTGGGATGACGTGCCGCTGACGCATCCCTGCGTTGTTCAGCAGCACGTCCACGGTCCCGAAGCGCTCCATCGTTGCCGCGAACGCAGCCACGATGTGGTCGTCGCGTGTGATGTCGAGTTCGAGCGCCAGTCCCCCTGCCGCTTCCACGACGGCACGCGTCTCCTCGGCGCCGTCGCCGACCCAGGAGAGATCGCCGCAAACGACGCGGCAGCCCTCGTCGAGGAAGCCGTGCGTGTAGGCGCGCCCCATGCCCCTCGCTGCGCCGGTTATCACAACGACCTTGCCCTCGAGCGTCACTACCTGCTCCCGTGCGATGTGCGCCGGACAACCTACGCCTTGTGGGGCTGAACGGCAACCGCGACAGAGAGGCTGGGAAACAGTGGGAAACATGCGTTCTAAACGGTGTTGACAGCATAGAACAGGCGTTCTAATATGCCCGCAGCGTAGTACATACGTTCTGCCGGGAGCATTGAGATGAAGACGCCAACGACATATCAGCGTGAGATAGCGACAGCGGTTACATCGGACGTATTGCAGCAGCAGGGCTCGGCGTTCACGGTCGAGATGCCGATCGGGGCAGGCGTGAACGAGCTGGCCTCCCAGTTGGAGATGCTGGTGATGAGCGTGAACGTGAACGCGGGAGGGGTTCTGCTCCGCGTCGTTCCGGGCGGGCAACCGGACGTGAAAGGCCGGCTCGTCAGCCACCTGCGCTCGGGTTCGCTGAAGGGGTTGTGGTCGGACGAGAGCGCGTGTGTGCGGTTGGGACGCGCGCAGGTGCTGTACGCAACGCCCGAGGACCTGGAGCACGTACGCGGGCACTTCGATCTGATCCAGGTCGTCGAGGCCCACCTCCTCCGACCCACCGAGATGGTGCGCCTGCAGGAGATGGCGAACGGCTCCGGTGCGACGCTCGTCCTCTACGGGCGCCCCTGGAACGGCCAGACCCCATTCGAGCGGGTGAAACTCGCCAACAAGGAAGTTGCCGCAGCAGGCGGCGACCGCAGGCACTTCCGCGTATCACTGGAACGCGTGGAAGCAGAGCTGCCGGGCTACGCGGAACGGGTCGAGGTCGAACGCCAGAGGCTCGGCGACCTGCACCCGGACTTTCAGACGGCGTACGCGCTCCGCCCCATCTCCGCAGGCGCTCCGGCGTTTCCGCGTGAGCGTCTGCGCGCCCTGTTCGGGGAAGGCGGACCGCGAAGGCTCGCCGTGGCTGACAGGCTGGTGACATCCATCGTCGCCACGCGAGCGGCGGGTACGGTCGATGCCCCCGCGACGGCTGTCGTCACCGTGGCATCGCGCACTGCGGGTGCGTTGCGTGTCCTCGACCACAAGTGGGCTGAGGCTGCAGACGAGGCAACGCTCGTGGCAGGGCTGAAGCGGTTCGTCGAGAAGACGTGGCCGTGCGAGGACGTGCTCGTGAGGGTGCGTACGTCTCGTAATGATGGCCAGGTAAGGAGTCTGTTGGAGCAGAACCTGGAGCCGGCCCACATGCAGTGGGTCCCCGATACGGCTTGGCAGCGAGAAAAGGAATCGTTCGCCGTTATGGCGGCAGCCCTCACAGGGAAGATGGCGTTCTATGCACCGGACGGTTCGCCGGAGTACCGGGCGCTGCGCCGCGAGGTGGAGTGGGCCGTGCTACGAGTCGGCGAGGGACGCGGATTCACCGTAGCGGTCGAGGGACAGAACGATGGATTCCTGGAGGGGGTATCGATGTTGGCGAGTGCGGATGCGGAGCAAGGGGGGGAGCAGCAGATGGCGTTCCCCATGGCTATCGCGTCCTGAAGAGTGTTGCCTGGACAGTACGGAATCGAGAACGCATGGATTGCCGTTATGAGGCGGAATGACCAGAAGGAGGAGAGGCGATGAGCATCTACACGAACCCGAGAGACAGGCGCTACGAACCAGCTATGGATGGGCTGCCGGAACAGATTCGATACGCCGACACCGGCTGCGAGGCGTCGATGTCGTGCCTGGAGTGCCCGCTTCCGCGTTGCAGGTTCGATGACCCGGCGTGGTACCAGGCCTACAAACTGCGGGAACGGGACGAGGAGATAGCGTGGGCCTGCCAGTACGAAAACCTGCAGGCCTTCGAAGTGGCGAATCGGTTCGGCATCAGCGTTCGCACCGTGCACCGAGCGCTCCGCAGGATGCAGACGATGCCGCTCGCGGCCTGACCCGAATCCTCACGATCAGCATCAACCGAGGCAACACCAAAGAAGAGGCCGGTATTTCGCATACCGGCCTCTCTGTTTGCTCGAAGTCTTGTGGGAGGGTTATCCAGCCCGTTCCAGGACAACGACGGGAATCTCCCGCTCGGTCTTCGCCTGGTATTCGTCGTAGGGAGGGTAGATGCCCGCCATGAGCTTCCACAGGGCGGGCTTCTCATCGGGGCCTGCGGTGCGTGCGACGGCTTCGAACTTGTCGGCGGCCACCTGCACGCGAACAGACGGGTTTGCGCTCAGGTTGTAGTACCACTGTGGGTGGTCCGGCGCGCCACCGCGCGAGGCCACGACGATGCAGTTGCCCTCGTGCGTGCCGTAGATGAGCGGTGTCGTGATCTCCCTGCCGGACTTGCGGCCAGTTGTCGTGAGCAGGAGCGTGGGCGTTCCCCGCCACATGTGGCCGTCTTCGCCGTCGGTCGCGATGTAGCGCTCGAAGTGTTCCAGCACCCACGTAGGCTTGCCGCTGCCAGACGTAGTCATAGACCGCTCCAGACGTTGGGTTGGAAATGGTCGGGGTGATTGGATTTGAACCAACGGCCCCCTGCACCCCATGCAGGTGCGCTTCCGGACTGCGCCACACCCCGGCCGTAGAGCGAGCGTAGCACAGGCAGGCCGCCTCGTCCATCGCAGGTTAGCCCCGCCCGGATGGTAGAATGATGAGCGAATCAGATGGCTTGCGGGAGGGATGGACCTGCCATGGAAGAACTGCGACAACGCCTCACCGACCTCGCCGGGCATATAGCCGGCATCATGGTGCGGCTTTGACCTCCCCGGCCAGCAAGCGGAACTCGAGCGACTAGAGGGGCAGGCAGCCGCTCCTGATTTCTGGAACGACCCGGAGCACGCGCAGGCCGTGATGCAGCGGCTCTCGCGCCTGCGCTCCAGCATCGACGGCTGGCGCGGCTTCGAGTCCCGCGTGGGCTCGACCATCGAACTCCTGAGCATGGCCATCGAGGCGGACGACGCTTCGCTGGCAGAGGAGCTCGCGGAGGAGAGCGCGGCGATCTTCGCCGAGGCCGAGCGGCGTGAGCTGCTGCTGGTGCTCTCCGGCGAGTACGACGACCGCAACGCGATAGTCGCCATCCATGCCCGCGAGGGCGGCACCGACGCTCAGGACTGGACCGAGATGCTCCTGCGCATGTACACGCGATGGGCGGCGCAGAGCGGCTTCAAGGCGCAGGTGCTCGACCTCTCCTCGGGCGAGGAAGCGGGAGTCAAGAGCGTGACGCTGGAAGTCGCAGGCGACTATGCGTACGGATACGCGAAGGCGGAGCGCGGCGTACACCGGCTCGTGCGCCTCTCGCCGTTCGACGCCGCACACGCGCGCCACACCTCGTTCGCGCTCGTGGAAGTGCTGCCGGAAGCGGAAGACAACGTGGCCCTGCAGATCAACCCGGACGACATCGAGATGGATGTCTTCAAGGCGAGCGGCGCAGGCGGCCAGCATGTGCAGAAGAACTCCACCGCCGTCCGAATCCGGCACTTACCGTCCGGCATCGTCGTCTCCTGTCAGAACGAACGCTCGCAACTTCAGAACCGTGAAGTAGCGATGAAGATTCTCCGTGCCCGGCTCATGGAAGTTGAGATGCGCAGGCGCGCTGAGGAGCGGGCCGCGCTCAAGGGCGAGCATGTCTCCGCGGGGTGGGGGAGCCAGATCAGGAGCTACGTGCTCCACCCGTACAAGATGGTTAAGGACCACCGCTCCGGCTATGAGTCCACGAACCCTGACCTCGTGTTGGGCGGCGAGTTGGAAGGGTTCATGCGTGCATACCTGCTCTCCAGCGTAGAGGGCGAATAAGGTCGCCAACCCATTCCCATGGGTGGCGGATATCGCCATTACAGGGTTAGAATTCGATAGGTGCTCTTCGTAGGGAGGAGTACTGCTCGACGTTGATTCCCCTGGAGATGGCCCTCGTGTTGAAACGTGTCCTTGCGCCTGTTCTTCTGCTGCTGGTCGCGATAGCGGCTGCATGCTCGGGAGAACCTGAGCCGACCGCGACCCTGACGCCCACGCCGACCTCGACCCCGGCGCCAACGGCCACACCGACTCCGACTCCGGAGCCGACGGCCACACCAACGCCTGCGCCCGACCCCGTACCCGAGGGTTTCGTTCCCTTCGTGAGCCAGGAGTTGGGAGTATCGCTCCACTACCCGGCGCAGTGGTCGATAACGCCGACCGGAGGTGAGGGCGCTTGGTTGGTGTTGCAGGACAGCGAGGGCATCTCGCGGGTGCTGCTGTTCGCGGAGCAGGCAGCCGACGGATCCCTGAGCGAACAGATGGAAGCCGTCATTCCGCTCCTGACACCAGAGGAAGGGAACCCGCGAGTAGAGCGCAGCGGCCCCGTGACGCTGGACGACGGCACGCAGGCTGAGCGCGCGGACATCCTCTACGACGTGGAGGGCGGCGTCGACGTGCGGCGCGTGCAGGTATCGCAGCGCAGTGAGCTCCTGTACCTGCTGGTGCTCATAGCACCCGAGACTGAGGTCGAGCGGCAGCAGGAGACTTTGGAAACCCTGATGTCGAGTTTCAGGACATTTGCTCCTGCGCCCTACGGCATCCCGCGCGATAGCGCCTTCACCATGCCTCTCGGAGAGCCCACCACGCTCGATCCTGCCATCGCCAGGGAGACGACCTCGCACTTCTTCGTGACGAGCCTGTTCAGCGGGCTCGTTCGCATAACGAGCGATTTCGAGATCGAGCCCGACCTCGCCGAGAGTTGGACGATAGATGCTGCGGGCGTGGTTTACACGTTCACGCTGCGTGATGGCATCACTTTCCATGACGGGACTCCCATCACCGCGGAAGACTTCAAATACTCGATAGAGCGCGCCGCGGATGCCGCTCTCCACAGCGAGACGGCACCTCTGTACCTCGGCGACATAGTGGGGATCACAGAGAAACTGGACGGTGAGGCGGAGGAGGTGTCCGGCATTGAGGTGCTGGACGAGCGCACCATACGTATCACGATAGACGAGCCGAAGGAGTACTTCCTGGCGAAACTGACGTACCCCTCAGGCGCAATCATCGACCGGCGCACCGTCGAGCCCCTCGGGTTCGATTGGTGGATGAGCGACGACATCAACGGTTCTGGCCCCTACCAGCTGGCCCGGTGGGAAGAGGACGAGGTGGTCATCCTTCAACGGTTCGATGACTATCACAGGCCGGCATCGCTGGAGTACGTGATCTCGCCCCAGGCAGCCCTGCCCGGCGTCAGCGGACTTGCTATGTACCTCACTGATGCCTGGGACGGCATACAGGTCGGCACCGGCGCGCTGGATTCCATAGAAGAGAGCGAAACATTGAGCGGCCAACTCCTCGAATTCCCCCAGCTCACCACGTATTACGTGGGGGTCGACGGAGCGCAGCCGCCGTTCGATGACCCCAACGTGCGCCTCGCGTTCGTTATGGCGCTCGATCGCCAGCGGCTCATCGAGGTCATCTACGACGGGAACGTGGAACTTGCCGAGGGCCTCTTGCCGCCGGGTCTGCCCGGCTACTCGGAATCACTGCGGGGCATCCCGTACGACCCGGAAGCAGCCCGGCAGTTGCTCGCCGGTTCGAAGTACGCCGACGATTTCCCGCAGGTCGTGTTCAGCGCCGTCGACAGGGACGGAGAGCCGACGGAGCAGGTCCAGTTCATCATTGCGGCATGGGAAGAGGTGTTGGGTATCGAAGTGGAAGTGGAGCTGTTCGAAACGGACGTCTACTACTACTCGCTTGAGAACGTCGTGGGGAACCTTTGGCACAGTGGCTGGGTTGCGGACTATCCGGACCCGGAGAACTTCCTCGACCTGTTGTTGAGATCTCACGTCCTCGAAGGCAAGTACGTGAACGAGCGGTTCGACAGCCTGATAGAGGCGGCACGCACCGAGCGGGACCGCGAGACACGGCTGCGCATGTACGGCGAGGCGGAGCAGTTGCTCATAGATGAAGCGGGCATCTTCCCGCTCTTCCATGTCAAGGATTACGTGCTCATACGGCCGCGCGTGGAGGGTTTCAGGATGAACGCGCTCGGTCAGCCGGACGTGGCAGGGATAACGCTCGGCCCAATCGAGTAACCGGCCGCGGGACGGTGTGCTGCATAGGGTAGCGCAGGACTTGTCCTACGCCGCCGCTCTGGCAGGGACAGCGATTGAGCCCCGGTAGATGCCCCGCAGCGTTCCCTGGGCAAGGCTGACAGCCACTACGACGCTGAACCCCAGCCCCATAACCAGGAGCACGTTCGGGGCGCCGAACCTGTCTGCCGCGAAGCCGTTGACCAGGTTCATCACCGCCATCGTTCCCCCGATGTTGATCTGGTTCAACCCTGAGATCCTGCCTCGCATGCCGTCCGGCGCCAGGGACTGGACCATCGCGCCGCCTATCGCCATGAATGCCGCCTGGGAGCCGCCCATCGCCGCAGTGCCAAGCAAAGCCAGCGTTGTGTTGCCTGATACCGCCAGCAGCAGCATGGAGGCCCCGCTCACGGCGCCCGTTATCAACAGCAACATCCCCCGGCCCGACGCGCTCCGCAGACCTGCGATGCCGATCACCCCGACCAGTGCTCCCGCTCCGACGCCCATCATCAGGTAGCTGACGCTGACGTTGGCTTCGCCCAGCACGTCCCGCGCCAGTACGGGCAGCATGGACTCGAACGACATCGTCATCGAGCAGTGCAGCGCCAGCAGGATGAAGAGCGCCCGGAGCTGCGGGTCAGTCCACGCATAGCGCATCGCAACCCAGAGGCTCTCTCCTATCCGCGAACCGCGGGTCAGTTCGCCGGTCGAGCGGGTGCGTATCGAGAGGATGGCTGCGATACCGATGAGGTAGAAGGACGTGCTCACGAGGAACGCGATGCTCACGTCGAACAGCAGCAGCGCGGGAGCGATGAGCCCCGGCCCGAACAGCCGCGAACCCTGCTGCGACACCTGGTTCATCGCCATGGCGTTCAGCCAGTGTTCCCGCGGCACCACGTTCGGGATGAGCGTCTGCGTCGCCGTCATCTGGAACGTCCGGAAGCTGCCGTTGAGCAACGCGAGCACGATGACGTGCCATACCTCCAGCATGCCCGTCAGGGCGAGCGCGGCCAGCACGACGGCGTGCGAGAGCTGGAAGGCGTAAGCCGTGGCAAGCACGGTACGGCGGTCGAAACGGTCGGCAAGATAGCCCGTCAGCGGCGGCAGGATGAAGCGGGGCGCCATCGCTACGAACGTCGTGATTCCCACCTGCGTCGAGGAGCCGGTCTCTTGGAGAACAAAGATGCCGCGCGCGACGATGAGGGCCCAGTAGGCCGACTGTCCGCCCACGCTGCCAAGCCAGATCCAGCGGAAGTCCCGGTATTGCAGCGCTACGCTGTAACGTTCGACAACGGACTTGATGGTGGCCTGCATGCCGCTCCTGGCAAGAGGTAGTACTGCCTGTGAACTGCGGGCATCTTACACCGCGCAGCAAGCACGAGTGGGGAGAGCCTTCTTCAGACGAGCAGAGGGATGTCCCTTCCCCTTTTCCACGTCGGCGTTAGAGGCTACAATGCGCCTCCGCGCGACACGGTCTCAGAAGACCGCGCGAGACTTCAGAAAATTGCACGGAGGGATGATATGACTTCGAACCAACAGTGGTGGCCGGATCAGCTTAGCCTGAAGGCGCTCCGCCAGAATTCCCCCCAGTCCGACCCGATGGGCGCGGACTTCGACTACGCTGAGGCGGTCAAGAGCCTCGATGTTGACGCCCTGAGGAAGGACGTCGAAGAGGTCATGACGACCTCGCAGGACTGGTGGCCCGCGGACTACGGCCACTACGGGCCGCTCTTCATCCGGATGACGTGGCACGCAGCGGGCACGTACCGCATCAGCGACGGACGCGGCGGCGGTGGCTCTGGCCACCAACGCTTTGCGCCCCTCAACAGCTGGCCCGACAACGGCAACCTGGACAAGGCGCGGCGCCTGCTCTGGCCCGTCAAGCAGAAGTACGGCCGGAGCCTCTCCTGGGCCGACCTGATCATCTTCGCGGGCAACTGCGCTTTGGAGTCGATGGGATTCAAGACCTTCGGGTTCGCCTTCGGGCGCCCGGACGTCTGGGAAGCTGACGAGACCGACTGGGGTTCCGAGGAAACCTGGCTCGACGACCAGCGCCACGACAGCGACGGAGAGCTCCAGGGCTCCCTCGGCGCCGACCACATGGGCCTGATCTACGTGAACCCCGAGGGGCCGAACGGCAACCCGGACCCGATGGCGGCAGCGAAGTACATCCGCCAGACGTTCAAGCGCATGGCGATGAACGACGAAGAGACGGTTGCGCTCATCGCCGGCGGGCACACGTTCGGCAAGGCGCACGGCGCTGCCCCCGATTCGCTCCACGTTGGGCCTGAGCCGGAGGGCGCCGGTATCGCTGAGCAGGGCTTCGGCTGGGCGAACAACTACGGCAGCGGCAAGGCTGGAGACACGATCACCAGCGGACTCGAAGGCGCCTGGACGAATGACCCCGTGAAGTGGGACAACAACTTCTTTGAGAACCTGCACGGGCACGAGTGGGAACTCACGAAGAGCCCGGCGGGCAAGTCGCAGTACACCCCCTCGAATGCAGCCGCAGTGGCCACCGTGCCGGACGCGCACGACCCCGCGAAGAAGCACGCCCCTATAATGCTCACGACGGACCTCTCACTGCGAACGGACCCGGCTTACGCTGCGATCTCGAAGCGCTTCCTTGAGAACCTCACGGACTTCGAAGATGCCTTCGCCAGGGCGTGGTTCAAGCTGATCCACCGTGACATGGGGCCGCGCAGCCGGTACGTCGGCCCGCTGGTCCCAGACGAGGCGCTGCTGTGGCAGGACCCTGTCCCCGCCGTCGACCACGAGTTGGTCGGGGAGCAGGACGTCGCCGACCTCAAGGCGAAGGTTCTTGCCTCCGGACTGTCTGTTTCCCAATTGGTCTCGGCTGCCTGGGCATCGGCGGCATCGTTCCGCGGCACCGACAAGCGCGGTGGTGCGAACGGGGCGCGCGTCCGTCTCGCGCCGCAGAAGGACTGGGAAGCGAACGACCCGGCGGCGCTCAGCGCGGTGCTGGGGACGCTGGAGGGCATCCAGTCGGAGTTCAACAGCGGCGGGAAGCAGATCTCGCTCGCGGACCTGATCGTCCTGGCCGGATGCGCAGGCGTCGAACAGGCTGCACAGAACGCCGGCCACAACGTGCAGGTCCCCTTCGCACCGGGGCGCACGGACGCGACACAGGAGTGGACCGACGAAGAATCGTTTGCGGTGCTGGAGCCCAAGGCAGACGGGTTCCGCAACTACGTCCAGGCTGGGCAGGGAGGCAAGCCGGAAGAGCTGCTGGTGGAGCGGGCCTACATGCTGACGCTCACCGCCCCTGAGATGACGGCGCTCGTTGGCGGACTGCGCGTCCTGGGCGCGAACACCGGAGGGTCTGCCAACGGCGTCTTCACCGACCGGGCCGGCGCACTGACCAATGACTTCTTCGTGAACCTGCTCGACATGAGCACCGAGTGGAGCGCGTCCTCATCTCAGGGCGTGTTCGAGGGACGCGACCGCCAGACCGGTGACGTGAAGTGGACCGGCACTGCGGTGGACCTGGCCTTTGGTTCGAACTCGGAGCTCCGAGCCATCGCGGAAGTCTACGGATGTGACGATGGGCAGGAGCAGTTCGTGGGCGACTTCGTGGCAGCGTGGGACAAGGTGATGAACCTGGACCGCTACGACCTCGCTTAGTCGCAGCCCGAAACGCGTTAGACATGAAGAGGGGAGGCCGTACGGCCTCCCCTCTTGCTTTGAGGTTCGAAGGATTGGTGGGCCACCCTGGAATCGAACCAGGGACCTCAGTCTTATCAGGACTGCGCTCTAACCGACTGAGCTAGTGGCCCACGCGCTGAGCGAGTATATCGCCCGAGAATGAGAGAGACCAGCCACGGGGCTGGTCTCTCTACTCTTAGGTGCCTTAACCCGTGAATAGTGGAAGGAAAGACTTTGGTTGCCGCCGGACCCTCGCGAGGAGGGGAGCGAGGCCGCCGTTGCCGGGACGAGGGAGCAGAAGCTCTACCGATCGTCCAGCGCGGGCCGGTCTCTCCGGCGGACCGACCTGGGGTTCCCAATAAAGGGGACTCCCTAGAAAGGAGGTGATCCAGCCGCACCTTCCGGTACAGCTACCTTGTTACGACTTAGTCCCAGTCACCAGTCCCGCCCTAGGCGCAGGCCTCCTTACGGTTGGCTGTGCGACTTCAAGCGTTACCGGCTTCCATGACTTGACGGGCGGTGTGTACAAGGCCCGGGAACGTATTCACCGCAGGATGGCTGATCTGCGGTTACTAGCAACTCCACGTTCATGCAGGCGAGTTGCAGCCTGCAATCCCAACTGGGGGTAGGTTTAAGGGATTAGCTCCACTTCGCAGTGTGGCTGCCCGTTGTCCTACCCATTGTAGCGTGTGTGTCGCCCAGGGCGTAAGAGCCATGATGACTTGACGTCATCCCCACCTTCCTCCTCGAATTACGAGGCAGTCTCGCTAGAGAGTGTAACTAGCGACGAGGGTTGCGCTCGTTGCGGGACTTAACCCAACACCTCACGGCACGAGCTGACGACAGCCATGCAGCATCTGTGACGGCTCCCCGAAGGGTCCCCCGGCCTTTCGGCTAGGGTACTACCGACATGTCAAGCCCTGGTAAGGTTCTTCGCTTTGCATCGAATTAAACCACACGCTCCGCTGCTTGTGCGGGCCCCCGTCAATTCCTTTGAGTTTTAGCCTTGCGGCCGTAGTCCCCAGGCGGAGTGCTTAACGCGTGAGCTTCGGCACGGAGGGGGTCGATACCCCCCATACCCAGCACTCATCGTTTAGGGCGTGGACTACCCGGGTATCTAATCCGGTTTGCTCCCCACGCTTTCGAGCCTGAGTGTCAGGATCGGCCCAGAGCACCGCTTTCGCCACGGGTGTTCCTCCTGATATCTACGCATTTCACCACTACACCAGGAATTCCGTGCTCCTCTACCGTCCTCAAGCTAAGCAGTATCCGTAGACCTCTCCAAGTTGAGCCTGGAGATTGCACCACGGACTAACTCAGCCACCTGCGCTCCCTTTACGCCCAATGAATCCGGACAACGCTAGCCTCCTACGTATTACCGCGGCTGCTGGCACGTAGTTAGCCGAGGCTTATTCCTCGGGTACCGTCATTATCTTCCCCGAGAAAAGAGGTTTACGACCCGCAGGCCTTCTTCCCTCACGCGGCGTCGCTGCGTCAGGCTTTCGCCCATTGCGCAAGATTCCCTGCTGCTGCCTCCCGTAGGAGTGGGGGCCGTGTCTCAGTCCCCCTCTGGCCGGTCGTGCTCTCACACCGGCTACCCGTCGATGGCTTGGTGGGCCGTTACCTCACCAACTACCTGATGGGACGCAAGCCCATCCACTGGTGGCCGAAGCCTTTGGTTACCCGCTATCGGCAGGCAACCACATGCGGTATTAGCTCGGATTTCTCCGGGTTGTCCCCCGCCAGTGGGTAGGTTGCTTACGCGTTACTCAGCCGTCTGCCACTAACTCGCCCCCGAAGGGGTCCGCTCGTTCGACTTGCATGCATTAGGCGCGCCGCCAGCGTTCGTCCTGAGCCAGGATCAAACTCTCAATCAAGTTTCGAGTCTCTGATGAGACTCGTTTTTTCCTTGACAGGGTGCGTACCCCCAAAGGGGCACGCGGCGCTTTCCTTCCACTATTCACTTGTTAAGGTGCCGCACGCTCCCCACGAGGGGGAACCTGACTAGACTAGACGACGTCCCCTTCTCCTGTCAAGCAGGATCGCTCACGTCGCCAGCAGTCCCTGCACCCGCTCCCACACCTGCGCGTGGACGGTTTCCACCGGCTGGCCCGCGTCGAGCACGACCCATCGCCCGGGCTCGGCCTTCGCCAGCTGCAGGTAGCCGTCGCGCACCTTCCGGTGGAACGGTGTGCTGAGCTCCTCGAAGCGCCGGAAACTGGAGTCCTCCGCGCGCGCTATGGGCACCACGCGGCCCTCCATGTCGAACGACGTCTGGACTCCGACGCGGCGCAGGCTGGCGTCCGGCGGGATATCGAGCAGGAACGTGAGGTCCGGCCACACGCCGCCGGTCGCGATGGCGTTTGCAGCTTTCACCTCATCGAGCGGGAGCCCGCGAGCATTGCCCTGGTACACGGTCGTCGAGTCCGCGTAACGGTCGACAATCACGATCGCATCCTGGTTCAGTTCGGGGCGGATGACGCGCTGTACGAGTTCCGCGCGCGAGGCTGCGAACAGTAGCAGTTCGGCCTGCAGCATCAGAGGGGCGTTCTGGTCTTTCACCCAACCGCGGATGTGTTCGCCCAGGGGTGTGCCGCCTGGTTCGTGCAAGCGCACGACGCGACGGCTGCACTCGGCTTCGAGGCGCGCCACAAGCATGTCGGACTGGGTGGTCTTGCCGGAGCCTTCGCCACCCTCGAACGATATGAACAAACCACTCACGCGAGTCTCCTGCGGAACGCGGATGATAGCACGCGGCCCCTGCTACTGAGTGCGGCGGATGGTGACGCGCCGCCGGGGCTCCCGTCCCACGCTGTGGGAGCGAAGCTGGGCCTGCTCCGCGATGCGGTGCTGGATGCGCCGGACGAACGACGACTGCGGGCGCAACTCGATAGTGCTGGCCTCGCCTGCGAGGATGCGCTGCACGCCCTCCTCCGCCTCTGCCGCTCCGTTCTGACGCGTGCTCCCGTCGTCTTCCGGCTCTGCGAGTTGCTCGATGAACCCAACTATCTGTCCGGGTGTGTTGCGCCGCAACACGTACACGGGCACGCCCTGCTCTTCAGCGGCTACGAGCACGCTGGCGCGGCGTCGGTAATGTGCCTTGGTCGTCAGCACCACATCCGCGTCGCTGAGGCTGTCTGCCACCTTCACCGCGAGCCCGGCGCCTCCCGCCGACTGCTGGAGCCGCTCACGGCTGACGCCGAAGGGATGGATGCGCACCGCCGGTTTCGCGGGAGGAGGGGGCGTGAACTCCTGTTCGTACGAGATGTGTTCGTACCTTCGGGGGCGATGTTCCCGCTCCTGTCCATAGCGGTGCTCTCGTTCCTGGCCATAGATGAACGGGGCAACCTCGAACTCCGGGGGAGCCGCCGCCCGCTGGAAACTCTTGCGCACCGTGCCGGACTCGTCCAGTTCCCGCGTCTCAGGCGTGACGCTTCTGCCGCGCAGCACTGCATCCACGGTCCTCGCGACGTCAGCGTGGACGGCCACACTGTTCCAGCTCTGGATCTCGACCAGCACGTCGAAGGTGGGCGGGGCCTTCCGCTCGAGGATGGTCTTCTGGGTGCGTCGTCGTCGTGCCTCCTCGTCCCCCAGCGTAACCGTCTGCACGCCTCCGACGAGGTCGGAGAGCGTCGGGTTGACGAGCAGGTTCTCCAGCGTGTTGCCGTGGGCCGTCGCGACAAGTTGCACTCCCCGCTCGGCGATGGTCCGTGCGGCGATGGCCTCCAGTTCGGTGCCCATCTCGTCAACGATGATGACCTGCGGCATGTGGTTCTCCACGGCCTCGATCATCACGGCGTGCTGACGCGACGGCGTGGCGACCTGCATCCGGCGTGCCCTGCCGATGGCGGGATGGGGGATGTCGCCGTCGCCCGCGATCTCGTTGGACGTGTCCACGATGATGACGCGCTTGCTTGCGTCTGCGAGGACCCGGGCGAGTTCCCGCAGGATGGTGGTCTTTCCGACACCCGGCCTCCCGACGAGGAGGATGCTCTTGCCGGAGAGCGCGAGGTCCTCGATGACGCGGGCGCTTCCGTGCACCGCACGCCCCACCCGGCACGTCAGGCCGATCACCTCGCCGCGGCGATTCCGGATGGCGGATATCCGGTGCAATGTTCGTTCGATGCCTGCTCGATTGTCGTCGCCGAAATCGCCGAGGCGTGCAGTGACGTGGTCCAGGTCCTCGCGGGAGATGTCGGCGCAGCCCAGGTTGACGTCCCTGCCGGCGAACCGGGCCTGCGGCGGCCTGCCAAGGTCGAGCACCACTTCGAGCAGGTCCTCAGGATCAGGCTGGCTCTCGATCGCTTTGCGGATCGATGGCGGCAGCACGTCGAAGAGGTCCCGCCGTTCCCTGTCGGTGGCTTCGGCCGTTGTGTGTGGAGATGTCGTCATATGAGCTGATTATGCCTGTATGGGAGTCATGAACGGCTGGTGCACTTGCCGCGCGACCGGCTTGATCGAGACTTCGTAGGTGCTGTCCGACTGCCAGCCACGGCCCATAAGCGCGGTTGCGAGGTACGGCTGGTACACCGGCACGATCCAGCGCGCCGGAGAGTCGCGGCCGACGATCCGTGCGATGCCTTCCAACAGCATCGGTGCAAGTCCGGGCAGGTCCGGGTGCAGGGTGGCCTCCACGGTGATGGAATCGCTTGTGGTGTCCAGGCGCGCCCACGCGCTGAGCCCGCGCTCAGTATCGCACACGTACTCTCTGGTCCTCCCCGGCGAGGGTTCTCTGGAGGATTCCCATTCTCTGAAAGTCAGGCCGATGGCTGGCCTGGCGGCGACGGGTGCAGTTGCCATCTGCAGGCGGAACATGTCATGCATGTCACCGTCGCGTACAGGACGGAAGTGCATCGGCGTTCCCTGCGCAGTCCGCAGCCTGCCGATGAACAACTCTTCAGAGAAGGCGTAGTGGAAGCCTGCCCTCTGGGCGGGGCCGCAGGCGGGGCCCTTTGCCGCGCAGCGCAGGAAAACGCGCTCCGCGCCCGACCCTCCTAACGCCGATGCTGCCGCCAGCAGTAGTTCGTCCCCTTGGGAGTATCCCCGGGCGGAAGTGAAGAATCCGCAGACCTCCCAGGCGGTAGCCGCCTTCCGCGTCTGCACGACGACAAGGGACTCCAGCCACCCATTCTCGAACGAGCCGAATACCTTCTGGCGAGGGCCGTTGGACATGCTGTAGCAGGCCGCCGCTACTCTCGTGAGCTTCCGGGTCCCGTGTCCGAGCGACGCCCGCGTGTAAACAAGGTCTCTGCTGTTCAGGCGGCCCTGCAGCAGAAGACAAGGCGCGTCGGTCATGCGGAACCCGCGGATCATGGGGGCGCTCCCACCGGAAGCATGTCCAGGAAGTAGCGGTGCATCCGCGCATCCCGGGTCAATTCTGGATGGAAAGCGGAAGCCAGCAGGTTCCCCTGCCGCACGACGACAGGGGTGCCGTCCTCTAACGCGGCGAGGGTTTCCACGCCGGGCCCTGTTTCGATGATGACCGGAGCGCGGATGAACACAGCGTGTACGGGTTCGCCAGGGATGCCGGCGATGGCCAGTTCCGTCTCGAACGAGTCGATCTGCCTGCCGAACCCGTTCCGCCGAACGGTGGCGTCCATCAACCCCAGGGGTTTCGGGCGGTCTTCCTCCAGGCGGGAGGCCATGAGGATGAGTCCGGCACAGGTGCCCCAGAGAGGACGCCCACTGCGAGGGAACGCCTGCAACGGCGCGCGCATCTCGTAGGCGTCCATGAGCTTCGCCATGGAGGTGCTTTCCCCGCCGGGGATGATGAGCGCGTCTACGGCGTCGAGTTCATCCGCCCTGCGCACTTCGACGGCGGACGCACCCAGACCTCGGAGCGCTACGCAGTGCTCCTGGAAGTCGCCTTGGAGCGCAAGTACGCCGACGGTTGTCGTTGCGGTCACCTCGTCGTGGAGTTCGGCCTACCAGCCGCGGGTCGCGAGCTCCTGCCCGGGCGCGAGGGAGCGCGCGCTGATGCCGACCATCGGCTCGCCGAGGCCCTTGGACGCCTCTGCGATAGCCTCAGGGTCGTCGTAGTGGGTGACGGCCTTGACGATGGCCTTGCCCCGCTCCGAGGGGTCGCCTGACTTGAAGATGCCCGAGCCGACGAACACGCCGTCCGCGCCTAGGTGCATCATCAGCGCGGCGTCGGCAGGGGTGGCTACGCCGCCCGCGGCGAAGTTCACCACCGGCAGCCGGCCGAGACGCTTCGTCTCGCGCAACAGGTCGAGCGAAGCGCCGATCTCCTTCGCGCATGCGGTGAGTTCGTCGTCGCCCATCAGTTGCACGCGGCGGATCTGCTTCATCACCGTCCGCATGTGACGGACGGCCTCGACGACGTCGCCGGTGCCGGCCTCGCCCTTGGTGCGGATCATCGCGGCGCCCTCGCCGATGCGGCGCAGCGCCTCGCCGAGGTCGCGGCAGCCGCAGACGAACGGCACCTTGAAGTCGTGCTTCCAGACGTGGTGCTCCTCGTCCGCGGGCGTCAGCACCTCGGACTCGTCGATGTAGTCGATGCCGATGGCCTCGAGTATCTTCGCCTCGATGAAGTGGCCGATGCGCACCTTCGCCATCACGGGGATGGTCACGGCGCGCATGATCGCCTCGATCATCGCGGGGTCGGACATGCGGGCGACACCACCGTCCGCTCGGATGTCCGCGGGGACGCGCTCCAGCGCCATCACGGAGCACGCTCCGGCGTCCTCGGCTATCTTCGCCTGCTCGTCGGTCACCACGTCCATGATGACGCCGCCCTTGAGCATCTGCGCAAGGCCCGCCTTCACCAAGAACGTGCTGGTCTCTTTGCCGTTGTCGGTTCCGTTGGTACTCATGTCGTACCTCCCCGCATCAGTATACGGCGTACGAGAGAGGCACTCAATCAGAGAGCAACACGAGGTGAGAGCGGAGCGCCTACAGTTCGTCCAGTGCGAGCACTTCACGCACCGCTGGAACGACCCCGTCCGCAGGGACCTGCGAGGCCTCGTCCGCCCGGCGGCGCTTGATCTCGACGACGCCCTGCTTGAGGTTGCGCGGGCTGACGACGATGCGAACGGGCAGGCCGAGGAGGTCGGCGTCGTTGAACTTCACGCCCGCCGACTCGGTGCGGTCGTCGTACAGCACTTCGCAGCCTGCCGAGGTGAGCTCCTCGTACAGCGCGTCAGCGGCGGCGATCACGTCGGGGTCGGAGGCGTTGAGGGCGAGGAGGTGCGCCTGGAACGGCGCGATGGGCGCGGGAAAGATGATGCCCTTGTCGTCGTGGTTCTGCTCGATGGCGGCGGCGAGCACTCGGGTGACGCCGATACCGTAGCAACCCATCACCGGTGGTTTGAGCGTGCCGCTCTCGTCCAGATAGTCGACACCGAGCGCGTTCGAGAAGAACGTTCCGAGCTTGAAGACGTGCCCCACCTCGATGCCGCGCACGGCCTTGAGCGTGCCCTGGCCGTCCGGGCTGCCGTCGCCCTCTCGGGCGGTCGCGATGTCCACGGTCTCGTCGATCTGGAAGTCGCGGGGATAGTTCACGTTCTGGTAGTGCTTGTCCGGCTGGTTCGCTCCAGCGGCGAAGTTCGTTCCCTGCTGGATGGAGTTGTCCGCGATGCGCCGGATCCCCGACAGCCCGATGGGCGAGGTCGAGCCCGGCGTCAGCCCCGCCGCGGCGACCTCATCGGCGTTGGCGAGGCGCAGGTCCAGGCAGTGGAGGTGGTTCTTCAGCTTCACCTCGTTGACCTCGATGTCGCCCCGAATCGTCACGAGCACGGTCTCCGCGTCCGCCTGGTAGAAGACGGCCTTGAGCGTCTGCGACTCCGCGATGCCGAGATAGACCGCGAGGTCTGCGATGGTGGTGATGCCGGGCGTGTCCACGAGTTCCAGCGGACGCGGTTCGTCTTCCTGCGCCGGGGCGATGACCGACGTTGCGCGCTCGACGTTCGCGGCATAGCCGGACTCTTCGCAGTAGAGGATGACGTCCTCGCCGCTCGGCGCGGGCATGATGAATTCATGGGAGTCCTTGCCGCCGATGGCACCGCTGTCGGCCTCGACCTCGATCGTCGGCAGCCCGCAGCGGCGGAATATGTTGCGGTACGCCACACGCATCCGCTGGTAGGTGACGTCCAGTCCCTCCTGATCGGTGTCGAAGGAGTAGGCGTCCTTCATGGTGAACTCACGCCCGCGGAGCAGCCCCGCGCGGGGTCGCGGCTCGTCACGGAACTTCGTCTGTATCTGGTAGATGGTGAGCGGCAGGTCCCTGTAAGACTCGACGTGCGCTCCCGCGATGGCCGTCACGACCTCCTCGTGCGTCGGCGCGAGCACCAACGGGCGTTCGCGCCGGTCGAAGAGGCGGAAGAGGTTGCCGCCGAACGCGGCGGCCCTCCCCGACTGCTCCCACGTTTCGAGGGTCTGCAGCGTGGGCATGAGCACTTCCTGCCCGCCTGCCGCGTTCATCTCCTCCCTGACGATGCGTTCGATCTTCTGGATGGAGCGCAGCGCCAGCGGCAGGTAGGAGTACACGCCGGCGGCGGCCTGCAGCATCATGCCTGCGCGGAGCATGAGCCGGTGGCTCACCGTCTCCGCCTCGCTGGGGTCCTGTCTTAAGGTGCGTGAGAGGAAATCGGTCGCGCGCATCAGACCCGCCTACGCGCTCGCTTCCTGGTGCTTGTACAGCCCCAGTTCGAGCGGTTGGAGGTCGTCGCCCACGTGGGCCTTGATGGCGTCGAAGAAGTCCAGGTCCCATTCGCTTACGAACGTAAGAGCAGTGCCCTCGCGTCCCATCCGTGCCGTGCGCCCGATGCGGTGCACGTACTCCTCGACGGTCTCTGGGATGTCGTAGTTGATGACGTTCTCGACGCTGGGCACGTCGATGCCGCGGGAGGTGAGGTTGGTGGAGACGAGCAGTCTTAGCGCGCCGCTGCGGAACTGCTGCATGACAGCGTTGCGCTCGCCCTGCGGCAGCCCGCCGTGGATGGCGGCAGCCTTCACCTTGCGCCGCTCCAGCGTCCTCACGAGCCAGTCGACGTCGCCCTGCGTACGGCGAAACACGAGCGTCTGCTCGTCCTCGTCGAGCACGTTCAGGAGCGCGGTGAGCTTGTCGCGGCTGGCGACCTCGCAGTAGCGCTGGGTCACCTGCTCCACGGGCTCCGACTCCTGGCCGACACGGAACGTCTGCGGTTCCTTGAGATAGGAGTAGATGAGCCGCTTGATCATGGTGGGGATGGTTGCGGTGAAGAGCGCCGTCTGCCGCGAGCGCGGCGTGGAGCGCAGGATACGGCGAACGTCCGGCAGGAAGCCGATGTCCAGCATCTGGTCGGCCTCGTCCAGCACCACCATCCGCGCGCGGTCCAGGCGGAGCACCCCGCGGTCCAGCAGGTCGATCACGCGCCCGGGCGTCCCGACAACGACCTGCGCGCCGTCCTGCAGGGCCGTTATCTGCGGCCCGAGGCGCGCTCCGCCGTAGACGGGCACGACCATCGTGCCGCGGTACCGGCAGATCTCTGTGACTTCGTCGGTGACCTGCCGCGCCAGTTCGCGCGTCGGCACGAGAACGATTGCCTGCACGAACGGCTCGCGCGCGTCCACCAGCTCAGCGATGGGGATGCCGAACCCGGCGGTCTTGCCGGTGCCGGTCTGCGCCTGCCCCACGACGTCCTCACCGTTCAACAGCGGCTCGATGACGAGCTCCTGGATGGGCGTGGGCGACTCGTAGCGCATCTCGTCCAGCGCGCGCTTGATCGGCGCGGAGACGAGCACAGGGCCGAACGGCAGTTCGCGCGGAGATGGCTCCTGCGGTGCAGGAGCGGGCTCGCGCCTGCGTTCCGGCGTGGCTGCGCCTTCTTCAGTGCGTCGTCCTCTGCCGCCACGGCGGCGGCGGGGCTTGTCTGATGTGGCATCGGATGGGGGCTCGGCGAGCGCAGCGGCGCGCTGAGGCTGCCATGCGGCTGGGCGCTGCTCGGGCGTGTCCGCCGCCTTCGGCGGCCTGCGCCTTCGAGACCTGCGAGCCCCGCCAGCGTCCGCGGAGAGCGTGCCCGCTGACTGCGGGGATGGTTCACTCGCCGGAGGCGCCGCAGGCTTCTTGAGGAAGCGTGATACGAGACTTCGGAACATATTCACATCCATTCTATCAGAGCGTTGTCTCGAACCAGCCCGCCTACGCGTGCGCGGTTCGTTCATAAGGGCCGTCGTTCGTTGGCGGCGCTACCCGAAGAACCCCGCCTGCAGCCGCGCCAGCCATGTGTGCCATGCTTGTATCCAGGACTCCAGCCAGGCGAGGAAGCCGGGATCCGGGCCCGGTGTGGCTGTAGGTGTCGGAGTCGCGGTCGGCGTGGGTGTAGGCGTCGGCGTTGCCGTTGGTTCCGGCGTGGGGAGTGGTATGGGGGTGGGGGTTGGCGTACTGCTATCCGGTGTCGGAGTAGGTGTGGAGCCCGGAGGGGGGACCGCAGCGTCCGCGGCGTCCACGACTGTCGTGTTGCCAGCGCGGTCGGTGGCTTCGAACTCGAGGTTGAACGTACCGCTGCCTCCGACGTTCACGTCGACGGACAGCGAGTAGGCCGAGCCTGTCTCGATGACCTCCCAGCGGCTCGTTCCGTACGGTGTGATGTCGGAGGCGCTGCCGCCCTCGCGGCTGAGGTAGGCATGGATGTCGGCTGCGCCTCCGCCCGGCGTGGAGCGCGGTTCGCCCGAGGTGAGTTGATCGCCATCCACATTCACCGGACGCGGGTCGCCGTCTCCGGATGCCTCGAACTCCCCGTCGTGGCGGAGTCCGGCCCCGTCGTCGCGCACATCGAACGAGAAGGTCACGACAACTGAGCGGAGATAGCTGTCCGGTTGGGGGTGGAAGACGCTGACCTCGGGCCCCTCGCCGTCCACGACCAGTTCGATGGACGAGGATACGCCCCGCACGTTGATGGCGAGCCTGTCGCGGTCCACTGACCGCAGCACGGCGAGAGCGTCCGTGCCAGTGGCGTAATCGCCACAAGCAGGGCCGTCGGCGTTCTCCGTGTCCCTCTCGGCCAGCTCGACGATGCCCTGGTAGGTGCGCGAGCCGTCGACCGGGGCCTCGCTCGTGGGCGCGAGCAGGACGGTTACGGACTCGCGGGAGCCCCTGTTGAAGACGGTCGCCTCAGCACACGCGCCGTCTTCAACGCCTGCGACGGTGGCGGTGATGAGTACGGCGTTGTAGGCGTCGGCTTGGTTGGAGACGTAGAGGCTGCTGTCAGAGAACGTGTTGTGCGGGTCTGCGCCGTTGCCTATGTAGGCCGCGTCGCCTGCGGTTATCGAACCGCTCGACGCCACGCCCGACGGGACGCCGTCCTGCGCGTTCGCGATGTCGGCGAAGACGGCGACGACCAACGCGCTGCTGCCGGAGCCGATGCTGAGTCTGCCCTCGGTGAAGTTCGCCGGAGCGGGCGACGGCGTGAGCAGGACGAGCGCGGCAGCGGCCAGCAAGGCAAGGAATGGCACGCTACCGAGCCGGAACAGGCGTGCCGAAGGCCGCCTGGGGACTAGGTTGGCGCGTGGGCGCACGCGAGGCTGGGTGTTGCCAGGAGAGGGACTATCGAAAAAGTGAGCCATTATGAGCCATTTTGGGCCACGCAGAAGTGCGGTCCCCGCATCTACCTCCGTTGATTGAATGGGCTGAGAGCGCGGACAGTTCGCTCGCCGGAGGCGCGGCGGGCTTCTTGGCCAAATGCGATAGGAGATTCCGGAACATAGACATCATCATTTTACCAGAGCGTCCTCCAAGCTCGTTTGCCTGGGCGAGCGTGACCCATCGGGGGGGCGCCTTGTGTGCGCGGCGCTACTGGAAGAATCCTGCCAGTAGCAGCGCCAGCCATGCTTGCCATGCCCGTATCCAGGCTTCCAACCAGGCCTGAGGGTCGGGCGGCGTACTTGGCGTGGGAGTGGGAGTTGGTACGTTCCCTCCCGGAGACTGGGGAGATGTATCCCCCGGCCTGGGAGTGGGCGTAGGAGTGGGTACGTTCGAACCAGGAGGTTGGGCGCTGGGTGTCTCACCCCCGGGCCTGGGCGTCGGTGTGGCGGTAGGCAGGTGCGCGGTAGGAGACTGTTCGCCCGATGCCCCTTCCCCTGGCCTTGGCGTGGGAGTCGCGGTAGGCACGTTGTCGGTTGATGGTTGTGGGGTGGGGCCGCCAGACCCTGGCATCGGAGTAGGAGTGGCAGTGGGCCCATCGTCGGTTGATGGTTGTGGGGTAGGGCCGCCAGACCCCGGCATCGGAGTGGGAGTCGCGGTAGGCACGTTGTCGTGTGATGGTTCCGGGGTGGAGCCGCCCGTTCCCGGCATCGGAGTGGGGGTAGGGGTGGGAAACGCCTGCCCTGGAGTAGGGGTAGGCGTAACGGTGCCCGGCATTGGAGTAGGAGTGGCAGTGGGCCCTTCGCCGGACCGGGAGGGAGTGGGTGTGCTGCCGGGTGGCGGCGTGGGGGTTGCCGTAGGTAGGACAACCGCAACGTCCGCAGCGTTCTCGGTCGTCGTGTTGCCGGCGCGGTCAGTGGCCTCGAACTTGAGGTCGAACGACCCACTGCCTCCGACATTCACGTCGACGGAGAGATCGTAGGCCGTGCCGGTCTCGATCACTTTCCAGAGGCTCGTTCCGTAGGACGTCACGTCAGTGGCATCTCCGCCCGCGCGGCTGAAGGAGGCATGGATGTCGGCTGCGCCCCCATCCGCCGTGGAACGGGGTTCATTCGAGGTGAATTGGTCTCCGTCCACATTCACCGGCTGCGAGTCGCCGTTGCCGGAGGCCGCGAACTCCCCGTCGTGGCGGAGCCCGGCGCCATCGTCGCGGACGTCGAATGAGAAATTGACGACCGCCGACGGCAGGTTGCTGCCCGGCTGGGGGCTGAAGACACGGAACACCGGCCCTTCGCCATCCACGGACAGTTTGATGGCCGAGGACACGCCTTCGACAGCCACCGAGAGGTTATCGCCGTCGCGGGCGCGCAGCGCGGCGAGGGCGTTTGTGCCTGCTGTGTAGTTTCCGCAGTTGGGACCGTTGGCGTTCCCGGCGTCCCAGCCGGCGACGGTCATCACGCCCTGGTAAGTGCGCGCGCCGTCGATCAGAGCCTCGCTCGTGGGCGCGAGCAGGACTGCCACGGACTCGCCGGAACGTTCGTTGGTGACCGTCGCCTCCGCGCACGCGCCGTCATCAACGCCTGTGACCGTGGCGGTGATGAGCACGGCGTCATAGGCAGCGGTCTGGTTGGAGACGTGGAGGCTCCTGTTGGCGAACGTGTTGCGTGGGTTCGCTCCGTTGCTGATGTAGGCAGCGTCGCCCGCGGTGATCGAGCCGCTCGATGCCACGCCCGAGGGCACGCCGTTCTGCGCGTCGCTCGTATCGGCGAATACGGCAATGATGAGCGTGCTGCCGCCTGAGCCGACGCTGAGCCTTCCCTCGGTGATCTCCGCTGGAGCGGGCGAAGGCGTGAGCAGAACAAGCGCGGCCGCGGCCACCAATGCCAGGAATGGGACGCTGCCGAGCCGGAACAAGCGCATCGGAAGCCATTTCTGGTTGGGTCTGATGCGTGGGTTCAGGCGTTGCTGCGGGTTGCCGGGCGAGGCACTATCGAAGAACGGTTTCATTGGGCCTCATTCCGTACCACGCATGAGGGAAGAGTCTCTCCTACGGCGAACGGCTCGCACACTCACCGGTTAACAGGGGCATGGTAGAGCGTGCGAGCCGTGCCGGACAACGAACGGATGGGAGCAAGGGCGGCCTAGGTGTCCAGGATGGTCTTCGAGAAGACCTCGTCGATGCCGTACCGCTTGGCCATGATGCCCTGCTGGTGGCTGATGTCGATATACCAGTCCAGCATCCGCCGGTTGGCCTCGATGCCGTAGACGAACGGGTCGCCCCACTTCTTGAACTGCTCCTCCACGTACTCGCGCAGGTAGATGACGGAAAAGCTGCCCCGGTCGCGCAGCAGGTCGAAGTACGCCGTGGCCTTGGAGCGCTCGAAGGCGTCGTAGATGCGCGGAGCGAGCGTGGGGTCTTCCCGGTCGAGCTTGCCGCTCAGCACCATCATGTGCACGGGCGTGAAGATGCTCTCGTCCCTCCAGAGGCGGAGGTCCTCGTCCATGTAGTCGGGGAATAGGCGGCGGATGCGGGAGTCGCTGGCGACCCAGCCGAACAGCTCGGGGTCCGAGATGTCGCCGAGAAAGGCGTCCACCTCGCCGTCGAGCAGACGCTGGAGGTGGTCCTTCACGCTCACCTTGCCGTCCTGCACCGTCTCCACGACCGCGGACTTGTCGTAGATGGGGAAGTAGTCCTCGGCGTCGGTGACGAGCCACTTGAAGGTGGAGGTGTCGACGCCGTGGCGGTTCTTGAGCAGCCCCCGGCACCACGTGACGATGGCGGAACGGAAGGAGCGTGTGGCGATGCGCTTGCCTTCCAGGTCCTTCGGTCCGCCGATGCCGCGGTCGTTCCGGACGACCATGTACCAGTGTGCGCTCTTGCGCTTCACGAAGATGGGCAGGCCGGTGATGTCCCACCCCTGGTCTATGGCGGCGAGCCAGTAGCCCATGTTGAGATCGCACAGGCCGAAGTCACCGGTCTTCATCCGGGAGTCGCCCGTGGGCGTGGGGCCCAACTCCTCCACCGGCACCAGTTCGACGCCCTCGATCTGCACGCGCCCTTCCATTAAGGGGCGCACTATCTCGTACGTCATCGAGGCGTAGCCGACTGATATCTCCAGTTTCATCTTCTCAGCGGTGGTCATTGCGCCTTCTCCTTCCTCCTGACCGATCGCGGCCAAGGTATGCGCGCCTTGCACTGCGGTCAAGGGGCACGCCACTGGACAGAGGGGTTTACACTAGGGGCAACGTGAAGGTCGCGAGGAGGGTGATATGGCAAGGATAGGAAGAGTCGGCCATGTGGTCCTGCGTGTTACTGATGTCGATGCGGCGGAAGCGTTCTACCGCGACGCGCTCGGCATGGAGACGGTCCGGCGTACGGAAGGGGCGGCGTTCATGTCGTTCGGCACCCAGCACCACGACATCGGGCTGTTCAGCGTGAACGGCGAACACACGCGCGGGAACGTGGGCCTGGGACACGTCGCGCTGATCGTGAACGGCGGCATGCACGAGTTGCAGGAGCTGCACCAGCGGCTGCTGGACAACAACGTTGAGATCGCGAGCCTGACCGACCACGGCATGACGAAGAGCGTCTACTTCAACGACCCGGACGGGAACCGGCTGGAGATCTACGTGGACCTGATGGAGCCGCTGGACGGTAAGCGCTTCCTCTCGGAGCGTGTCGGGTCGGGCAACAACCGATTCACGTTCGAGGAAGCTGCCGCCCGTTAGGGCTCAGCCGCTCCACAGCGTTCGGAGGACGTGCCACACGCCCGGGCGCTGTCCGTACATGAGCAGGTAGGCGCGGAAGAGGCGCGCCGTGAGCAACACGGACAGCACCGCGAACGCCGCAAGTACGCCGAGACTCAGCGCGACCTCTCCCAGGCTCGTCCCGCCCACGCCGAACCGGATCAGTCCGGTGAGCGGAGCAGTGAACGGCACGAAGCCCAGCACCCGGGCGAGCACGCCGTCCGGGTGCTCAATCAGCACCGTGAGGAACCACATAGGCGAGACGGCGGGCAGGACGACGAACACCGCGATGTTGTTGGCTTCCTTCAGGTTCGTCGTGACGACGCCAAGCGCTGCCTGGACCGTGCCGAGGAACGCATAGCCCAGCAGGAAGTACGCCAGCGCCACGCCGAGCGTCTCAACGGACGGCGCGCTCAACTCCACGGGCACGTCCACGATACGGTCCAGCGCCAGCAGGAAGGCGACGAGCGCCGCCGTCCAGACGGCCATCTGCAGCAGCCCCGCCCCGCCGAGTCCGACCAGCTTGCCGAACATCAACTGCTCCGGTTTGAGCGAGGAGAGCAGCACCTCCATGATGCGGTTCTCCTTCTCCTCGCTCAGCCCCTGTAGCAGGTATCCGGCGGCGGTCAGCACCGAGACCACCAGCAGCATCCCCGCGCCGAAGGAGAACAGGAACTCCCCGCTGTCGAACTCGTCATCCACCACGGGAGCGCCGGAGTCGGACAGCTCGACCGTGGCGACGGTATATGGCCTGATGACGCGCTCCAACTGCTGCTCGCGCACATCTTCGCCGACGAGGTTGCTCAGCACGAACCGGCGCAACGCGTCGGCGCTCGCGCCTCCGCCGCTGTCCTCCATGCGTACCCGCACGACCGAACCGGACTCCAGGAAATCGCGAGGGAACACGTAGAGAGCGTCGACCTCTCCCGACTGCAATGCCGTGCTTCCGGCGTTCTCGTCCGCGTAGGGAACGAACACGACGCCGTCCTGTTCGCGGAAAGACGCGAACAGGGGCTGGCCGTCCTCGTCGGCGCTGAAGTCGACGTAACCCACACGCGTCACCACGGCGGACGGCTTCCCCGCGCTGCCGGACGGTTCGTCCCCTCCCCGCACCGCGTCGAAGACACCGATGCCGATGAGTGCCAGCAGCGCGAGCACCGGCACGGCGGCGGCGAAGATGCGGAAGCCGAGACGGCCGATGGTGACGGCGAACTCGTGCCGCGCGACGAGCCACGTCTTACTCCTCATCGCGCTCTGCCTCCGCCTGCTCACGCCCGACCACGCGCAGGAAGATCTCTTCCAGGCTGGGCGTCGCCAATTCGAAGCGGTCTATCTTGGCTCCGCGTCCCAGGAGCGAGCGCAGCACGTCCTCCGGGGCGCTGCCATCGGCGAGCCGGAGTGCGTAGCCCGCACCGTCCCGCCGTGATGCGAGTACGCCGTCCGCGCCTTCCGGGTCCAGATCGGTCGCGATGAACAGGTCATTCCCCGTGAACCGCCGCTTGATGTCGGTGAGCGGGCCGTCGAGCACGACGGCGCCGCCGTCGATCATGATGACGCGGTCGCACAACTCCTCTACGTCCGTCATCTGGTGGGTGGAGAACATGATGGCCGCGCCCTCGCTCCGCAGGCGGGAGACGGCGTTCTTCATCACGCGAACGTTTACGGGGTCGAGGCCGGAGAACGGTTCATCGAGGACGATGAAGGCGGGCTCATGCAGGATGGTTGCGGCGAACTGCACCAGCTGGCCGAGGCCGCGGCTCAGTTCGCTGATCTTCTTTCCCTTGTGCGGCTCCAGGCCGAGGAGTGTGAACAGTTCGTCCGCGCGCGCCAGCGCATGCTCGCGCTGCATCCCCTTTAACTCGGCAAGGTAGAGCATGTTGGGGATGACGCGGAGGCTGCGGTAGAGGCCCCGCTCCTCCGGCAGATAGCCGATGCGCGATTGGGCCTGCGGGCTGATCGGCGAGCCGAACACGGAAACCGAACCCTCGTCGGGGCGGAGGATGTCCAGCAGCATCCGGATGGTTGTGGTCTTCCCTGCGCCGTTGGGCCCGACCAGCCCGACGACCTCACCGGGGTCGAGGAAGAGGCTCACGTCCCGCACGGCAACGCGGTCGCCGAACCGCTTCCAGAGGCCGTCCGCTCGCACGGTGGGTGGTGCTGCTGTGGTAGCGGACATCGGACCTCGTTTCGCGGTAGCCGCGAGGGCACTCTCTAATCAGTATAATGCGGAGGTAGGCCCGCACCCGGCGCTCTCAGTGCGCCGCTGGAGGTTGTGATGCTGGGAATACTGCTACGGCCCGTTGTGTTCTTGCTCAAGTTGCCGTTCCTGCTCGGACAAGCATCCAGGCCAGCCCTGGAGCGCGTTGCCAACAGGGAAGGCTTTACGTACGGCGAGACCCGCAAGGAAGGCGAGGTAACCATAGTTCCCCTGGGACACCACCCCACGGGCGGCGAGTTCGAACGGATCGCCGACCTGGAAGTAACTGCGGAGTACATCACCCTGCGCCCGGTGAACGGCTGGACGCAGAGCGCGCTGTCCATCCTTGGAGCCCTCGTGCCCGACGCTGCCCGTTTCCTCCCCGGCCGTGAGCGAAAGGAGAAGCCGGCGTTGCAGGACGCAGAATTGCCGTCTGAACCCTCAGAAGAACGTTCTGAATCCTGATGGTGGGGCCGAATTGCACGGAACGGGCCGCACGGCGATGCGATGGTGACGAAAACGGACATCGAACCACCAAGGTAGGGTAGTCCGTTGCGGCGATCCCCGCGGTCTGGTGCAACCCCATGATGGCCTAGCCCACGGCCCCGGTCATGCAGTTTCGGGGCCCTGTGCTGCACGATATCGCAGATGCCCGGATTCCGACGAAATGCGGAAGAGGGCTAGCGGAATCCAAGCGTTGACACCCTCCGCGCCAATGGCTAGGGTAGGCCTGAACAGCGGCAAAGAGGGCGCTCGCACCGATGGCGTGCGGGTATATAGCCGCCCAGCCCTCGGAGTATCCGAGCGTGCACGCGCAGGACGCGTGTCCCCCCTCGCGATTCACTTGTTCTTCCCCCATCGAGCGAATCCCCACCTACTTGTGCGCGTAACAGATGCGAGAGCAATGGAGGTTGGCGCATGGCGGTCAGCAACAACGGCACAGCCAGCAGCTCACAACCGAAAGTCAGCGTCAGGGGCCTGTGGAAGATATTCGGCTCCGGCGTGCCGTCTGAATTGACGGACGAGGTGCAGCAGAGCACCAAGTCGGAACTCCGAGAGGATTCCGGCTGGGTTATCGGTCTGCGCGACGTCAGCTTCGACGTCCAGCCGGGGGAGACGTTCGTGGTGATGGGGCTCTCCGGCAGCGGCAAGTCCACCCTGGTGAGGACGCTGCTGCGCCTGATCGAACCGACGTATGGCTCCATCGAGGTGGACGGGGAGGACATCCTCCAGTATTCCGAGGAAGAATTGATCGAATACCGCCGCACCAAGACCGCCATGGTCTTCCAGCACTTCGGGCTCCTTCCTCACCGGACGGTAGAGGAGAACGCCGCTTGGGGTCTGGAGATTAGAGGCATAGACAAGGGCGAACGGATGGAACGTGCGCACGAGGTCCTGGATCTCGTAGGACTGACCGGATGGGAGCGCTACCGCCCGAACACCCTGAGCGGCGGCATGCAGCAGCGTGTGGGGCTTGCCCGAGCGCTGGCCGCGGACCCGGACGTCATGCTCATGGACGAACCCTTCAGCGGGCTCGACCCACTCATCCGGCGGGACATGCAGAACGAATTGCTCCGCCTGCAGCAGCAGATGCACAAGACCATCATCTTCATCACGCACGACCTGAGCGAGGCGCTGAAACTCGGCGACCACATAGTCATCATGCGCGACGGAGCGGTCATACAGATGGGAACGGGCGAGGAGATTCTTGCCCATCCCGCCGACGACTACGTCTCCGAGTTCGTACGGGACGTGCGCAAGTCCTCGGTGGTTACGCTTCGCACGCTGCTCGAGCCCGTGCAGGTGAAGCTGAAGGTGAACATGTCACCGAAAGAGGCGATGGATGCCCTCGGTGAGATGGGCGAGGTCGCAGGCTTCGTGGCGAATGGGCGTGAGACTTACGCAGGCGCAGTGAGCTTTGCCTCGCTCGCTGAGGCGAACCAGAATGGCTCTACCGACTGTTCCGGCGCGCTCCTGGACGACGTGACGCCTCTGTCCGAGGACATGTCCGTTTCCGCGGCGTTGCCGCTGGTGCGGCACATGTCCGGGGCCCAACCCGTCATTGACGCGGATGGCAGGCTGGCGGGCCAGGTCTCACCGAGGTCGGTCATCGAGATGATGGAACAGGAGAGCATGGCTGAGACGGAAGAAACGTCGAGCCTCTCCGTCGGAGCGGACGCGAACTAGGAGGCAAGCTATGGCACTTGCATCACCACCTATTGGAAATGGCATGGGCAGAGGCGTCCGCGATTGGTTCGCGGGTCTCAGCGACAGGTACATCTACGGCGGCGGCGCGATCATCTTCCTGATGCTCGCGTGGATCGGCGCGAGCCTGTGGGGCTCCAACCTGGAGTTTCCGGAACGGTTCACCTTCGGCAAGGCGCTCGCCGTGCGTGTGGACGACGTGATCTTCTGGATCACGGTCAACCTCGCTTTCATCCTCGACCCCATCTCGGACGGGATACTGCGGTTCCTGGTGGAGCTGGAAGACTTCTTCCAGTGGGTCCCCTGGCCGGTGACCATCATCGCTGCCACGGCCATCGCGTTCAAAGTGGCGGGGCGGCGTATGGGGGCCTTCGCCCTCGTCTCGCTGCTGCTGCTTGGCGGCTTCGGCCTCTGGGAGAGCGCGATGGAGACGATGGCGCTGATCGCCGTCGCCGTGTTGATCTCGATAGGCCTTGCGCTTCCCATCGGCATCCTTGCGGCCCGGAGCGATTTGGTGGACGCACTGATCCGCCCGATCCTCGACGCGATGCAAACGATGCCCGCGTTCGTCTACCTTGTGCCTGCCATCATGTTCCTTGGCATCGGCAATCCCGCGGCGGTGCTCGCGACGGTCATCTACGCGGTGCCGCCTGCGATACGCTTGACGAACCTCGGCATCCGGCAGGTGTCGCCGGGGACCGTTGAAGCGGCGCGCGCGTTCGGCACAACGTCCCGGCAGTTGCTGGTGAAGGTGCAGATCCCCATGGCGATCCCCACCATCATGGCCGGCATCAACCAGACGACGATGATGGCGCTGGCGATGGTCGTGATCGCATCGCTGGTCGGCGCCGGGGGACTGGGAGACGACGTGAACCGTGCGCTCTCGCAGTTCCAGCCGGGCAACGCGCTCAACGGCGGTATCGGCATCGTGATACTGGCCATAATCATCGACCGCGTAACCCAGGCGGCCGCGAAGGAACGCCAGGAAGCCCTGATGGGCAGCAGGAATTAACAAGAGTCATGCAGGGGCCGTCCAATACCAACAGGACAGGACGGCTTCCACACAAAAACGGAGGAGGTATCTGCATGAAGGTAACGAAGTACGTATGGATATTTGGGCTGATGGCCCTGATGGCGATGGGCCTGGCGGCTTGTGGAGCGGACGACCCGACCGCGACCCCAACCCCGCGCCCGCAGGCAACGCCAACTCCCACCGCGATGATGGAAGAGCAGCCATCTGACACGATGATGGCGGCGGAGTGCCCGGACGACTCCAAGCCGGAGATCGTCTTCACTGACCTGGACTGGACGTCCGGTCTGATCCAGGCGGCCATCGCGGAGCAGATCGTCCTGAACGGCTACTGCTACCCGACCGACGGCATCCTGCTGTCGACGATCCCGGGGATGCAGGCGCTGGTCAACGGCGACACGCACATCTCCATGGAGATCTGGATACCGAACCAGCTCGAGGCATGGAGCACGGCGCTGGAGCAGGGCACCGTCGAGAACGCCGGCAAGAGCCTCGAGGACAACTGGCAGGCCACCTTCGTCATCCCTCAGTACACCAAGGATGCGAACCCGGGCCTCGTGTCAGTCGAGGACCTCAAGAAAGAGGAGTACTACAGCCTCTTCGAGACGGTTGACAGCGAAGGCAAGGCCCGCCTGCTCAACTGCATCCCGGGCTGGGAGTGCGAGAACGTCAACCTGGAGAAGATCGAGTCCTACGGACTCGAGGACTACGTCGAGTCCATCAACCCGGGTTCCGGCGCGGCTCTCGAAGCTGAGATCAGGGCCAGCCTTGAGAAGGAAGAAGACGTCCTCTTCTACTACTGGGGCCCGACCACTCTCATGCACGACGCCCAGACGAAGTACGGTGGTTACTACATCCTCGAAGAGGAAGAGTACTCCGACGAGTGCTGGGAGACCGGCAAGAAGTGCGCCTACGGTCTCGCTGAGGTCTACATCGGCATCAACTCCGATCTCAATACCATAGCGCCGGACCTCATCCCGTTCCTCGAGGCGTGGGACTTCAACGCGGGCAACCAGCTCACGGCTGAAGGCTACAAGGCCGAGACCAACGCGGACATCGACGACGTGGCTGTCTGGTTCCTCCAGAACACCGAAGAGTGGAAGACCTGGGTTCCGGAAGACGTCGCCGCCAACGTGCTGCACAACCTCGCGGGCTAAACCGCACAACCGGAGAGAGGGAAGGGCTTCGCGCCCTTCCCTCTCCTCCCGCTAGGGAGATGCGCCACGCATGCCCCTGATACCGCGCCGAAGCGCCGCATTCCTGCTGCTTGCAGCCATGGCGGCGCTTCTTGGCGGCGCGGTTGGTTTCCTGGCGCTCACAGCCACGTCCAGTGACGAGGGCACACGCCCCGTCGCAACCGGACTCGCTGCGCCTCGCGGCCTGCATCCGCTCCCTGACGGCGCGCTGCTCATCGCTGAAGGCGGCGGCCGCATCCTGCGGCTCGACCCTGATGGGGCGCTGCAGACTGTCGCCGATCAGTTGCCAACGGCCACGAGCACTCTGTACGGCGGTATGTACACGATAGGTCCTTCCGGCGTCGCGTTCGCTAGTGGGGCCTACTACTTCGTGGTGGGAGAATTCCGCGACAAGGGTTTCCGCGAAGCCTACCGCTACGAGCCCGGTGGCAGACCGGAACGGCTGACAGGCCAGGACCCCATCGGCCTGGAACCGCCGAACTTCCTCACCAACCCCTACGACATCGCTGTCGACCCGGACGGAAGCCTGCTGGTCAGCGACTCCGGGATCAACGCGGTGCTCCGCGTGAACACCGGCGGCGAAGTGAGCAAGTACGCTGATATCACCCCGCTGACAGGCGTCGCGTCAACGGACCTGGACTCCGTGCCGACCGGCCTCACGCGCGGGCCGGACGGTGCGCTCTACGTCGGCATCCTGAGCGGGCACCCCTATCCCGAGGGCGCGGCACGCATCTACCGCCTGGAGGACCGCAACGGCGACGGCGACGCGATGGACGAGGGTGAGACCACGGTCTACGCAGACGGCTTCACCGCGGTGACCGACGTCGCCTTCGACACGGACGGCACGCTGCTGGTCACGGAAATGAGCAACGACCTCGCTACCCTCGACGACCTGGGCTACGCCCGGTCAACCGAGTACCCGGGGAGACTCGTGCGCTGGCGGGGAGAGGAGCAGCAGGTGGAAGTTGTGGCCGATGACTTGTTCTCGCCAACCGCGCTGGCGGTGAGCGCGGATGGGGACGTATTCGTGAGCGAGGAGTTCGCGGGGCGCGTCGTCTGGATAGGCGAGGGCAGCCCTGCTCCATTCGGCTTTCTCTACCCCCTTCTAGGAGCGCTCGCCGCTCTGCTTGCGGTTGTTGCTGCCCGCTGGGCTTCTCGCAGGCCTCGGCGGTAACTCCGCCCGCGTTGCGGAGTACTATGAGGGTATGGGGACACCATCCTCCAGGCCCCGCATCGGCGTCAGCGCCTGCCTGCTCGGCGAGCCGCTGCGCTACGACGGCGGGCACCTCCGCAACGAGTTCCTCACGCAGACGCTCGCGCCGCACGTGGAGTGGACGCCCGTATGCCCGGAGTCCGAGGTGGGGATGGGTACGCCGCGCGAGCCGGTACGCCTCGTCGACGACGGCAGCGGCCCGCTCCGTATGCGGGGCGTACGATCTGACTCGGACCACACCGGCGCGATGCGCTCCTGGGCATCGTGCCGAGTCGAGGAACTCGCCGGGCTGGGACTGCATGGCTACGTGCTCACGAAGAACTCCCCCAGCTGCGGCCTCTTCCGCGTGAAGGTCTACCCCGCGGAAGGCGGCCCCGCAGTCCGCACGGGGCGCGGCCTCTTCGCTGAGGCGCTCACGCGGCGCTTCCCACTGTTGCCCGCGGAGGAGCAGGGGAGGCTGCACGATCCCCGCCTGCGCGACAACTTCATCGAGCGTGTATTCGTCTACCAGCGGTGGACGGCGCTGCTGGAGGGACCTCGTGCTCCATCGGCGTTGGTCGCCTTCCACACGGCGCACAAGTTCACACTGATGGCGCATGCGCCGACGCTCTACCGCGAGGCCGGACGCGTCGTCGCCCGGGCGGGCAGCGCCGATTGGGACGTCATCACTGACGAGTACGGGCGCGTGCTGATGCGTGCTGTAGAGCGCTTGACCACGACGCGCAAGCACACGAACGTGCTGCAACACGCTGCGGGCTTCCTCAAGCAGACCCTCGACGCCGGTGACAGGGAAGAGTTGGCCGACGCGATCGAGCGTTACCGCACCGGCAAGGCGCCGCTGTTCGCCCCGCTGACCTTGCTGCGCCATCACGTTCGCAAGGCTGGAAACCCGGAGTGGCTCGCGGCGCAGACATACCTACACCCGTACCCGGACGAGCTGATGCTGGAGGGGTCGTAATCATGCGCGTGCTGTTGACCGGAGCGACGGGGTTCGTGGGGCGTGTGCTGGTTCATGCGCTGATGGAACGCGGCGACCAGCGGGTCGCGCTCACCCGCGATCCCACGCGGGCGCGCATGGCGCTGCCGGGGCTGGTGCACACGCATGCCTGGGACCCCTTGGCAGGCCCTCCGCCTCCCGAGGCGTTCGAAGGCGTCGACGCGGTCGTGAACCTCATGGGTGAGAGCGTCGTGGGGCGTTGGACCGGCGAGAAGAAGCAGGCCATCCTGGAAACACGGGAGACCGGCACGCGCAACCTCGTGCAGGGGATGCGGGATGCGGCAGGCACGGGCACTGCGCCCCGTGTCCTCATCAGCGCGAGCGCCTGCGGCTACTACGGCGACCGTGGCGAGGAGGAGCTGACCGAGGATGCGCCGCCGGGCGAGAGCTTCCTCTCCGGCGTCTGCGTGCAGTGGGAGGAGGCAACGTCCGAGGCGTCAGCGTCCGGGACGCGCGTAGTTCTGCTGCGGACGGGGATGGTGGCTGGACGGGAAGAAGGCTTTCTGGGGCCGCTCTCACGGCTCACGCGCTTCGGCCTTGGCGGGCCCGCCGGGTCGGGACGGCAGTGGTGGCCGTGGGTGCATCTGGACGACGTGGTCGGCCTCATCCTCCACGCACTGGACAACGAGACCGTCCAGGGGCCGCTGAACGTCTGCGCTCCTGACCCCGCACGCCAGCGTGAGGTCGCGAGCGCGCTGGGGCGTGTCCTGAGCCGGCCTGCGATCGCGCCCGCGCCTGCGTTTGCGCTCCGGCTGGCGCTCGGCGAGTTTGCGACCGAGCTGTTGAACAGCCGCCGCACCCTCCCTGCCGCCGCCCTCGCCTCCGGCTACGCCTTCCGCCACACCGATCTCGAAGCCGCCATCCGCGACATCTACGCCTGAGCTGCGGACGAATCCCCACTCCTACGGGGAGAGGTCTGGGGTGAGAGTACCGCGGGTGTGGAAGGGGCAGGCTTGCCGCACCCGCGACACGCGCCCCTTACGTGGTGGCCCCCGCGTCCGCTACGCTGGACGCATGACTGTGCACCTGGCCCCACCCATAAACCGCGTCTATGGCTCACCGACTCAGTCATCGATCAAACCTATGGGTCAGGCTCGAACTTTTGAAAACACTGGCACTCTTGGCATCCTTAACCCGGGAAGCAGGCAACGGCCTTGGAAACGCCCCGATTAAGAGTGCCAAGAGTGCCAAACCGGACGACGGATTCACTCGTAAAACGAGGATTAAGAGTGCCAGATCCGGCAACCATTGGCATCCTTGGTCGCCTGGTCCCTGACGGTTGCCCCGGACGTCGCTGTCGGCGAAAGTAGTGGGTGAAGGAAACGCAGCATGACTACGCTCCACCCAACCGAGACAGGGACGCCGTTCAGGGTCGTCGCCGACTTCGAGCCGCGCGGCGACCAGCCGCAGGCCATCGATCGGCTCGCGGACGGCATCCGCAAGGGAATGCGTCACCAGACGCTCCTCGGCGTCACCGGCTCCGGCAAGACGTACACGATGGCCAAGACCGTCGAGGCCGTCCAGAAGCCGACGCTCGTCATCGCGCCCAACAAGACGCTCGCGGCCCAGCTGGCGCAGGAGTTCCGCGACTTCTTCCCCGAGAACGCCGTCGAGTACTTCGTCTCCTACTACGACTACTACCAACCGGAGGCGTACGTGCCCTCTACCGACACGTACATCGAGAAAGAAGCGGACATCAACGACGAGATTGACAAACTTCGCCACGCCGCGACGCGCTCGCTCATGACGCGGCGGGACGTGCTCATCGTCGCCTCGGTCTCGTGCATCTACGGTCTGGGCTCGCCCGCCGAGTACTTCGCGTTCGTGGAGCGCATCACGCGGGGCCAGCGGCTGAACCGGCAGAAACTGGCGCGCCGCCTTATCGAGATGCAGTACGAACGCAACGACTATGACCTCGCCCGCGCGCGCTTCCGGGTACGCGGCGACACGCTGGAGGTCATGCCGGCGTACGAGGACGTGGCTGTGCGCGTCGAGTTCTTCGGCGACGACGTGGAGCGCATCGTGGAGCTCGACCCGCTCACCGGCGAGATCCTCTCCGAGCGCTCGCAGATCGACATCTACCCCGCCAAGCACTTCGTCACCTCTCGCGAGAAGCTGGAGGATGGGGTCGTCGAGATTGAGGAGGAGCTGGTTGAGCGCCTCGCGCTCCTGCGGGAAGAGGGGAAGGTGCTGGAGGCGCAACGGCTGGAACACCGGACGCGCTACGACCTCGAGATGCTGCGGGAGACCGGCTACTGCGCGGGCGTCGAGAACTACTCCCAGCCGCTCGGCAGGCGTCCGCGGGGCAGCACGCCGTGGACGCTCATGGACTATCTGCCGGACGACCACCTGCTCATCATCGACGAGTCGCACATGGCCGTCCCGCAGATCCGCGGCATGTTCCACGGCGAGATGTCGCGCAAGGACGCGCTCATCGATTTCGGCTTCCGCCTCCCCTCGGCGCGCGACAACCGCCCGCTGAACTTCGATGAGTTCGAGCGCTGCGTGAACCAGGTCGTCTACGTCTCGGCTACTCCGGCAGCCTACGAGCTGCAGCACAGCTCCCAAATCGTGGAGCAGGTGATCCGGCCCACCGGGCTGCTCGACCCGACCCTCGAGGTCAAACCGACCAGGGGTCAGATAGACGACCTGCTGGAGCAGATAGGCCGCCGGACCGCGAAGGGCGAGCGGGCGCTCGTCACGACGCTCACCAAGCGCATGGCTGAGGAGCTGACCGACTACCTGCGCGAGATGAACGTGAAGGTACACTACCTCCACTCCGAGGTGGACACGCTCAAGCGCACGGAGATACTGCGCGACCTGCGCCTGGGCGTGCACGACGTCGTCGTCGGCATCAACCTGCTGCGCGAAGGACTGGACCTGCCGGAAGTGAGCCTCGTCGCGGTGCTGGACGCGGACAAGGAGGGCTACCTGCGCTCCTCGCCGTCGCTCATCCAGACGATAGGGCGGGCTGCGCGTCACCTGGACGGCCACGTCATCATGTACGCGGACCGCATCACCGACTCGATGCGCCGGGCGATAGACGAGACGGAGCGCCGCCGCGCCCTGCAGACGACGTTCAACGAGCGCGAGGGTATCCAGCCGGAGGGCATCCGCAAGGCGATACGAGACATCACGGAGTCCATCCGCGAGCTGGCCGAACCGCGCGCCGCCTACGGCGTCCGGCAGGACATGCCGAAGGACGACCTCGCCCGTGTCGTGAAGCAGTTGGAATCGGAGATGAAGGAAGCCGCGCGCCAGCTGGAGTTCGAGAAGGCGGCGCTCCTGCGCGACGAGATGGTGGACCTCAAGCGCCTGCTCGTGGCCCAGGAGGTCGCCGACCGGGGCGCCGGTGGCGAGACGGTTCCGGCGCGCAGGGGCGAACCGTCGCCGAGGTCCTACGAGAAGCCCGGCGGGAGGCGGAGGCGCAAGCGGTAGGCATGCGTCGAAGGCTCTGCTTCCTCCTCGGGATACTGCTCTTCGCGGTGGTCGCCTTCGCTCTCCTCAACTGGAGCGATGCCGCCGTGCCGGGCAAATCGCTCCCTCCCCCATTCGACGAGTGGAGCGCGCCAGATGTTCCCATGAACGCGGCCATCTATATCGCGCCCCAGCGTCCCTCTGCAGTCTCCATCCGCGCCCCGGATGGGCGCGAATCGGAGGTGAGCGTCGTCCGATTCGAGGGTGTGGCGATCGATCCGGTGCGCGAGTACGCAGCGCGGGCTGGGTTCGCTGATGCTGAGGACGCTTCCGAGGCAGCGGACGCGCTGGAAGCGGACATCTGGGTGCGGGTGGATGAGAGCACATTGTGGTTCGGCAAGCCGGACAACGCCTGGGCAGACACGGTGCGTGCTGTATGGGGAGGAGAAGACCGTGTGCCGTGGGCGGAGCGTGAGGCCGCCGCGTGGCGCGGGTGGCTCCTGTTGCCGGACGATCCGCCGTCGCCGTTGCTGGCGCTCGGCTTCGTCAGGAACCGGGAAGACCTGCTGGACAGGACGCTCGGAGAACTGGGCGTGGAGGCAGACGGACTCGGCTCGGCGCTGCGGCTGGCCCGTATGAACCTGGCATCGTTCGGGTTGTACGGGGAGTTCGGCGAAGTGCCGCCCGAGATCAACTCGGACGTGTTGCAGGGCACGGGCGCCGGGATCATCGTGGTCGCGGAATCGAGCTATCCCGCGTTCCTCGTGGGGGCACTGTGGGGGCGCATCGTCTCGGCGGCGCGGCTAGAAGCGATAACGCTGGACGGCGAGGAGGCGCACTACCGCTCGCTGGAAGACGAGTGGCACATGACGGCGAAACGCTACGGGCGGACGATGTACTTCGCGGTCGCACCGTCGCGGAGCGAGGCGGAGGAGCTGGTATCGGCGGTGATCGAGAGCCAGCGCAGCAGACGGGGCGAGTGAACGCGCCCTATTCCTCGGGTGGCTTCGGCTGCTCGAGGATCTCCCGCAGTTCCTTGCGCAGTTGCGCGTTGGGCTTGGGAGGCGGGGTGAACTTCTTGCGGTTCTGTTTGCCCGGCTTGTGCTTCTGGGCCCAGCGCCGGTCAGCGAGGCTCATCGCCTGCTCCCTCCGCGACGGCCTGCTGCTCAGGCATCACTTCGAGTTCGGTGAGCCGCTCTTCGAGTGCGGCCCAGATCGCGTCGTACTCGGCGCGGACGTCTGGACTGGCGAGCACCGTGGGCTGGGAGTCGTCCCGGTAGTCGGCGCGCAGCGCGACCTCGCCGAGGAAGGGGAGAGAGAGGTCGTTCGCAAGCTCGCGGCCCGCGCCTGCACCGAACACGTCGCCCACGTAGTTCTCGACGACGCCCAGCACGTTCACGTTCAGCTTGCGGATCATGTTGATGGAGCGCTTGGCGTCCAGCGCGGCGAGGCTCTGCGGCGTGGTCACGACGACGAAGCCGTCCATCGTGAGCACCTGCATGACGGTGAGCGGTGCGTCTGACGTGCCGGGCGGCATGTCCACGACGAGGAAGTCGATCTCGCCCCAGTCGGTCATCTGCAGGAACTGGTTGATGGCGTTGTGGATCATGGGGCCGCGCCAGATGATGGCCTCTTCCGGGTTCTGCTGGAAGTAGGACATGGAGACAGCCTTCACACCGAAGGCTTCTGCGGGCTTGATGCGCCCGTCCGCGCTCTCCGGGTAGGCGTCGCTGCCCAGCACCTGCGGCGCGTTGGGCGTATCGATGTCGGCGTCGAGGAGGCCGACGCTGTAGCCCTTCTCTGCAAGGTAGGTGGCGAGGTTCACGGCGACGGTGGTCTTGCCGACGCCGCCCTTCGCGCTGTAAACGCCTATCTTGGTCTTGATCTTGCCGAGCGACCGGCTGATGGCGCGGCGCTGCTCCCACTGGCGCTTGATCTGCGCGAGGCGCGCCTGCCGCTGCTCTTCATTCATCGTCATCGGGGCGTGCATTCTCCCCGGGGCGCCGCCCCGTATCGCCCGGCGCTATGCGGCCGGTCGCGTTTAGTCGTCGAGTCCGAGCAGCTTGCGCCCGTCTTCCGTGATGCGGTCGGGCGACCAGGGCGGGTCGAACGAGATCTCGACGTTCACGTCCCTGACGCCGTCGAGGTCGGCGATGGCCCATTCGGCCTGCTGCGCGATGAACGGCCCCATGCTGCACCCGGCGGCGGTGAGGGTCATGTCGACGTGGACGTTGCTGTCGTCGTCCACTTCGATGCCGTAGATGAGGCCGAGGTCGACGACATTCACCGGGATCTCGGGGTCGTACACGTCCTTCAGCGCTTCGGTTACTTCTTCCACCGATATTTCAGCGGCCATGGCGTCACTCTCCTCCCGCTTGTATGGAGAGATTCTAGCAGGATACGGCAAGCATGACTCATGGCACGCCGTGTAAGAGGGATGTTGCGGAGAAGTGAGGCTACTCTTCGTCGGGAAGGTAGATGACTTCGCGCGGCTTGCCGGGTTCGCCGGAGGCGGCCACGATGCCTTCATCTTCCAGCTGGTCCATCAGCCGGGCGGCGCGAGGGTAGCCGATGCGCAGCCTGCGCTGGAGCAGCGACGTGGAGAGCTGGCGGTTGGCCGCTGCGACCTGCAGCGCGCGTTCGTAGAGGGAGTCGGCTTCCTCGAAGTCGCCGCTGTCGGCTGCGCTCTCGGCTGCTGCAGTGTCGGCTTGCCGTGCCATCTCCTCCAGGGGGACCTGCGGCAGGTTGGCGTCGGGAGGCAGTTGCCTCCAATGCTCGCTGAGGGCTGCGCTCTCGTCCTCGGAGATGAAGACGCCCTGAACGCGCTTCGGCTTCGGGGAGTCAGAAGAGATGAAGAGCATGTCGCCGCGTCCGAGGAGGCGCTCGGCGCCTGCGGAATCGAGGATGGTGCGGGAGTCGACCTGCGAGGCGACCGCGAAAGCGATGCGGCTCGGGAAGTTGGCTTTGATGAGCCCCGTAAGCACGTCCACGGATGGGCGCTGCGTGGCGACGATGAGGTGGATGCCCGTTGCTCGGCCCAACTGGGCAAGGCGGCAGAGCGATTGCTCGACGTCGAAGGAGGCGGTCATCATCAGGTCTGCCAGTTCGTCGATGCAGATGACGAAGTACGGCATCTCCTCAGTGGCGCGCGGGTTGCTGTTGTAGGAGACGATGTTTCGCGCCCCGGCCTCTTCGAGGAGCTTGTAGCGGCGCATCATCTCCTGGATCGCGCCCTTGAGCAGGCGGACGACCTTGTCCGGGTCGACCACAACAGGGGTTACCAGGTGTGGGATGCCGTTGTAGGGAGTGAGCTCCACGCGCTTGGGGTCGACAAGCACCATCCGGACCTTGGTTGGGTCCTGGTGGCTGATGATGGACGAGATGATGGTGTTGATGCAGACGCTCTTTCCGCTGCCCGTCGCGCCGGCGATGAGCAGGTGCGGCATCTTGAGCAGATCGAGGGCAACGGGCTCGCCGGCGGAGGCAAGGCCAAGCGCCACGGGCAGACCTCCGGCGGCGAGCATCCGTTCATATTCGGGGGATTCCATCACGGTACGGATGGTCACCATGGAGGACGACTTGTTCGGCATCTCCACGCCGACGAGCGATTCGCCGGGGACGGGGGCCTGGATGCGGAGGCTGGGCGCAGCGAGTGCGAGCGCAAGATCTTTCTCTCTCGCGAGGATGCTGTCGACCTTGACGCGGTTCCGCACCTCCATCTGCACCTGGTTGTCTTCCTGAGCGGCGAGCGCCCTGGCTCGCGCGGACATTGCCTTGCGGTTCCAGCCAGGCACGATTCCGAACATCGTTACGCTCGGGCCGGGCCGTATCTCCGACACGCTGACCTCAACGCCGTGTTGCGCCAGGGTCTCCTCGATGAGTGCGGCGGTGACGAGGTGTTCTTCGGTGATGCTGCCTGAAGCGACCGGTGGCGCCAAGAGTTGTAGGGAAGGGAGAGGGCTGAGGGTGGTTAAGGGAGCAGCCTGAGGCACCTCGGGTTCAGGTTCCAACGGATCTGCCTCGACGGTGATCTCACCCCAGGGCGTTTCAATCGGAACTGCAAGGGCCAGTGTCTCTTCCACGTCGGCTTGCAGGGTGCCGTTAACGTGGAGGTCATCCGCTACATGGGCCTCTTCGGTTGCCTGCGGCGCTTCAGCCTCGTAGAGCGATTCTGAGATAGCGGACCCGATGTCCGTCGCGCCCTCGACCGAGGGAGGCGCCATCGTGGCCGTTGCCGCTGCGGCGGGCTGCCGCTCGGGCGCGGGGTCGTCGGCGGTTCTCAGGCCGGGCCAGAGGTCGGCCTTCCGTTCGGTCCTTCTCTCTGGCTCTGAGGGTCGAAGAGCTACGGGCCTGGGGGAGGTCGGCTCCAGGTACGCGAGGCCGCGCGGAGCGGCATCGGTTTGCCCGACAGGGCTCGGGGGGGCAGGGGTTCGGCGGTATTCGTCCGCAGCGCGCAACGTGTTCATCTGCGCTGCCCGCGACGCCACGGCGTTGGAGGCGAGATAGTCGTCGACCTCCTGCATGGCCGCGCCCTGATCACGGTGACGGATGCGACTCACGCCGCTCCCGACGCCCCTGCTCGTCGCAACAACGCCGCGCCCCATCCACACCGCTGCGTGGTTGAACAGCACAGGCGCCACCAGCCATGCCCCGAGTGTGATGAGTACGACGGTTCGGAAGATGCCTAGTGGTCCGTAGGAGCCGCGCAGCTGTCCACCGAATTGGCCTCCCAGCGGCGAATCCCCGATGAGCGGGAACGACCAGTGGAAATAAGAGAGGAACGCGAACGACCCGGCTAGGAGGAAGCCCAGGCCGAACACGTATCGCCACTTCCGAATGAGGTATCTGAACCCGCGAGAGAATACCCATCCCAGCCAGCCTGCCCAGACCAGCATCAGGGCCAGACCTATACCTATGCCGCCCAGAACGTCGGACGTTGCATTGCGCAGAGGGTCTATGGCCCAGGCGGGCTGCCCGATGATGACGTACGCCACGAAGGCTACGACGATAAGGCCGAGGAGCACTCCGACCTGGTTGAACAGCAGAGAAGCGATGCGATTTCTCACCCGCCCGACTTTAGTCAGGTGCGCTGCAGTTGTGAGCCAGGTTGGCTTGTAGATTATGAGGAGATGGCCGGAATTCCGGCGCGGCACCCTCCACGACGAGGGCGGCGGGGCGGTCGGGGAAGGCTCAAACTTCCAGCGGCACGGTGATGATCATGGGGCGGCTGCGAGTCTCCTTATACAGGAAGCGACTCAGGGCCTCGCGCACGCGGTCGTTCACGTGGTCTTCGTTCAGCGGGTCGAGGTTCGGCGCGCGGAGCGCCTCCACGACCACTGCGGCGGCGCGTTCCATCAACTCCTCCGCCTCTTCGGGCGCAGTGAAACCGCTCGATACGATCTCGGGTTCGCCGTAGACCCTGCCCGTCGTGTGGTCTACGGGAACGACGACCACCACGAACCCGTCGCGTGAGAGCATCCGCCGGTCGCGCAGTACTGCGTCTCCGACGTCCCACGTACGCAGCCCGTCGACGTAGACGTGGCCGGCCTGGATGGGCTCGACGAGCTCCGCGCCTGCATCGTCCAGTTCAAGGATATCGCCGTCTTCGAGGACGAAGACGTTCTCGGGGGCGACATCGGTCTGTATGGCGAGGTCTGCGTGTGCGGCAAGCATCCGGTATTCCCCGTGCACGGGTACGAAGTAGCGCGGTTTGATGAGGCGGAGCATCAGTTTGAGTTCTTCCTGGCTGCCGTGACCGGGGACATGGACACCAGGGGATGTACGGCGCGTGAGGACCTTCGCGCCGCGCCGCGTGAGATTGTCCACGACGGTGGCGATGACCGTTTCGTTGCCGGGGATGGCCGTGGCGGAGATAACGACGGTGTCGTTCTCGTGAACCTCGATGTCGCGATTGGCGTTGTTGGCCACCCGGGAGAGGACCGAGAGCGGTTCGCCCTGTGCACCGGTGAGGACGATGACCTGCTGTTCGTGGGGGAGTGCGCTCAGGGCTTGGAGGTCGAGCAGTACGCCAGGAGGAGCCTCGATGTAGCCCTTCGCCACGGCCATGTTTACGTTGTCCACCATGGAACGTCCCGCGGGAGCGACCTTCCTGCCGTGTTTCACCGCGGCATCCAGCACCTGCTGCACCCGCGCGATCAGCGATGCGAACGTGGCGATGAGCACACGCCCCGGAGCGTCGGCGATGACGTGGTCGAGTGCCGAAGCCACGACGCTCTCCGATGGCGTATATCCGGGCATTTCGGCGTAGGTGGAGTCGGACAGCAGGAGGAGAACGCCTTCGCTGCCGAGTTCAGCGAGCCGCTGCAGGTCGGTGGGGCGTCCGTCCGCAGGAGTGTGGTCTATCTTGAAGTCTCCGGTGTGGACGACGAGACCAGCTGGAGTTCGCAGGGCGATGCCGCAGGCGTCAGGGATGCTGTGGCAGACGCGGAAGTACTCCGCTTCGATCGCCCCGAAGTCTAGCGTGCTGCCCGCATCGACCTCGTGGAGCTCGTAATCGTCGATACGGTGCTGGCGGAGCTTCACCTCGATGAGGTCATGGGCGAGGGGCGGAGCATAGACGGGTGCGTTCAGTTCGCGCAGGACGTAGGGGAGCGCCCCGGTGTGGTCCTCGTGTCCGTGAGTGATCAGGATTGCGCGTACTCGGTCAGCATTGGCCGTCAGGTAGGACATGTCCGGGAGCACCAGGTCTATCCCCAGCATCTCCTGCTTGGGGAACATGAGGCCGGCGTCTATGACGACGATGTCGTTGCCGTACTCGACGCACAGCATGTTCTTGCCCACTTCACCTAGGCCACCAATCGGGACGATGCGGATGGAGTGAGGCATCGGTTAGAACATGCTCAGCTGTTGGGAGCCGCCGGTGTCTTCTGACGTGTCATCTTCAGTTGGCGTTCCCTGCGCCTCACGTTCTCTAAGGAGTTCGCCGAGTTTCGCGAAGTCTGCTTCGATGGTTGCACGAAGGGCACCGTTGTGCAGAGCCGCGGCCGGATGGTAGAGGGGGAAGAGGGTGATTCCATCGAACACGCGCGGCCTTGCGCGCACCTTGCTGATGGAGTCTCTGGGGAACCACCGGGCAAGGGCATGGCGTCCCAGCGGAACGATCACTGCAGGCCTGATCGACTCTATCTGCGCGTCCAGGTAGCGGGAGCAGGCGCTGATCTCGCCGGGGAAGGGGTCCCGGTTGTTGGGAGGCCGGCACTTCACCATGTTGGTGATGAACACGTCCTCACGCTTCAGCCCGATGGAGAGCAACAGCTCGTCGAGGAATTGACCCGCGGCGCCGATGAAGGGCCTGCCCTGACGGTCTTCATTGAAGCCCGGGCCTTCGCCGATGAACATGAGCGAGGCATTGGGCGAACCTTCTCCCGGCACGGCGTTCGTCCGTGCACGGTGGAGAGCACATTCCTGGCAGGTGTGTATCTGCTGGTGGAGTGCTTGGAGGTCGGCCACAGGCGTCCTGCTAGTCGGAAACGCCCTTGCTCTTGATGAAGTCGACGGCGTTCTGGATAGTCCGAATCTGCTCCGCGTCTTCGTCGGATATCTTCAGAGTGACGTCCCCGGTGGTGAATTCTTCCTCGAATGCCATGATCAGTTCGACGAGGTCGAGGGAGTCGGCGTTGAGGTCGTCGACGAAGGATGCCTCCATGGTGATGGCGCTCTCCTCCACCCCTAGCCTGTCCACTACTACGTTCTTCACACGATCGTAAACGGTCGCCATTTGCCTTCCTCAGCAGTTCTGTGTGTTCTGTTGTTCCCGCTCGTTGAACGAAGCCCCAAGCACGCCATTCACAAACCTGGCGGAGCCTTCGCTCCCGAATGTCTTGGCCAGCTCCACGGCCTCGTTGATGGCCACCAGCGGCGGAGTTGGCGAACCGTCCGCCAGTTCGAACAGCCCCAGCCGAAGAAGCGCCCGGTCGACGGCGGCCAGTTGCTCGATGGGCCACAGGGACTCGTACCGTGTAATCAGGGCGTCCAGCGAGTCCTGCGCGACGACCACGCCTTCGACACAATCCTCGGCGAAGGCGACGGCATCCGGAGAGGCTTGCAATTCGCCTGCCCGCGCCTCGAGTGCTGAGCGCCACTCGTGTCCCGTGAGGTCATGCTCATAGAGCACCTGGAGTGCGAGCACGCGCCCCTGGCGCTCCGGCCTGTTCCTGCGGCCTCTGCTGGCATTTCTCGTACCGCTGGAAGACTCAATCATCGGGCTTGTTAAGGAGACGCCCCGAGTGCTTGTCGAGGCGGGATTCCGTATAATCTTACGCCAGGGCAGAGATAGCGTCTAGGTCTGGCACTGCGAGCGCAGCCGCGTCCGGTGCGATGCGTCTTGCGAGCCCGGTAAGCACTTTGCCGGGGCCGAACTCGATGAATCTGTCCACTCCACGGGCAGCCATCAGTTCCACGGACTGCTGCCAGTAGACGCAATCACAGAGTTGCGAAGCGAGTTCGGCGCGGACCTCGTCCACCGATCCGACCGGCAGGGCGGTCGTGTTTGCCACGACGGGCACGTCAGCCGGGTTCAGGTCCGCCTGCGCCAGGACTTCCACCATGGCCTCCTGCGCGGGGCGCATGACCTCTGTGTGGAAGGCCCCGGCGACCTCCAGCGGTATTGCGCGGCGCGCGCCTGCCTCATTGGCGTTAGCCAGCGCTCGTTCGAGGGCATCGTTCGGGCCGCCGAGCACGATCTGCTCCGCGGAGTTCACGTTCGCCACCTGTGCTCCCGTACCTTCGCAGGCTTGGCGGGCTGGTTCCAGCGTGAGACCGATAAGCGCGGCCATCCCACTCGGAGTGGCTTCACAGGCTGCCTGCATAAGTTCGCCACGAGCCCGAACGAGGCGCAGAGCTTCCGACAAGGAGAGCGAGCCCGCGGCAACGAGCGCGGCGTATTCGCCAACGCTGTGCCCGGCAGTGAAAGCAGGACGCGGCAAGGCAGCTCCGAGGCGCTCCTCTGCAGCCCGGAGCATGGCGATGCTCACGCAGAGGATGGCGGGCTGGGCATTGTGGGAGCGGACCAGTTCGTCCGCCGGGCCTTCCAGGATGAGACGGGAGAGCGGTACTCCCAGAACCGAATCCGCTTCGTCGAAGACAGCGCGGCCGGCGGGCGAGCCTTGCCAGGCATCGGAGCCCATGCCCACGGCCTGGGCTCCCTGACCGGGAAAGATGAAGGCGGTGCTCATCGAGCGCGGGCGAGGGCTACTCGAGCTCGCTCTCTACGCGGAGCACGTCGCGCCCGCGGTAGTAGCCGCAGGAAGGGCAGACGTGGTGCGGCTTCATCGATTCCCGGCAATGCGGGCACTCGACCAGATTGACGAGCGTCCTGTGCTGATGGGCACGGTTGGTGCCGACACGGGACTTGGAACGCTTCCTTTTCGGCAGTGGGGGCATGATTCCTTCACTCCAGCAATTCCCGCAGCACGGTCCAACGTTGATCCTGAAACTGCTCACAGGAGCAGGCGTTCTCGTTCAGGTCGGCTCCGCACTCGGGGCAGATTCCCTTACAGTCCTCCCGGCAGACGGGCGCCATGGGGATGCCCGCAAGCCTGTACTGGCGCAGCGCGTCGCTCAAGTCGAGCACGTGCTGCTCGTCGATGCTGTTCACGTCTGCGCCGGTGTCGTCCTCGCCGTAGCGAAGCTTCGCTCCTGTAGTGATGTCGATACTAGGCAGGAAGACATCATCCACTTTCGCCTCTATCCATGACGCGAATGGCGTCAGGCAGCGGCTGCAGACGTAGTCCACGGATAAGGCGACGGGACCGGAGGCCCATACCCCTCGATCCGTGCGAGTGAGCCGGAACGCTCCTCTGACGTAGGTGGGAACGCCGTCGTCTGACTCGAGCGTCACACCGTCGACCTCGAACGTCCGGGTCGCCCCGACGGCATCCTTGAGGAGTTGGGCGACGTTCACTTGTAACTGCAGGCTCATCGCCAAATCCGTACGCAACCGCATAAGTATAACAGGCCAGGTACATACGGGAACGCGGCCCGGTGCGCGGGTCGTCAGCGCTCCTGCGAGCGGCGTCCTGCTTCGGCGGCTGCCTGGAGCGCAGGAACGAGGTCTGCGGAGCGCGCGCCGGGAGTGAATATTGCAGCCACACCCATCTCCAAGAGAGAGGTTCTGTCCTGTGGAGGGATGATGCCGCCAGCGATAAGGGGTACATGCTCGAGCCCGGCGCGCTGCAGCGCGTCCATCACTGCAGGGACAAGTTCCATGTGCGCACCAGAGAGGATGCTCAGGCCGACAGCCTCAGCGCCGAACTCGCGGGCCTGCTCCGCGATCTCGTCCGGCGTCCTGCGGATGCCGGTGTACTGCACCTCGAACCCGGCTTCGCGCAGCAAGCGAACGATGACGCGCGCACCGCGGTCGTGGCCGTCGAGACCCGGCTTTGCGATGAGGACTCGCAGGGCTTCCGGCATCGGGGCGTCAGCGCGCGTAAGGCGTTACGAATTCGATGAGTGCCCCGTGCGTCTTCGAAGGATCGGAGAACGCGATGCGTCCGGTGAAGCCGTCGCGGGGGCCGGTGATGATGGGGATGCCGAGCGCCTCGAGTTCGCGGGCCTTCACCTCGACGTCGTCCACGGTGAACGCCATGTGGTGGATGCCCTCGCCGTGGCGTTCGAGGAACCTGGCGATGACGGAGTCCGCACGGAGCGGTTGGAGCAATTCGATATGCGTCTCTCCCTGCTCGATGAATGCGCCCCGCACCCCGTGTTCTTCGTTCACGAGGATGTGCGCTGCCTGCGGGGAGTCCAGCAGGTCGTAGAACTGCTGGAGCGACTCTTCGATGCTGACGACGGCGAGGCCGATGTGGTTGAGGGCGCCAACGCGCGTGTTGCTGCTTGCGAGCGTCATGGGTCGATGGTACCGCATTTCGCACGAGGGCGTTATGCCATGGGCATAAGGATTACTGAGGGAGTCGACATTCATTATTCGTCGCAGAGACTGACTTCCTTGCCGTTATCAGTTCCGTGTGGTTATATACCGGACGAGATTGGGCGGTTATAGCCGCTGGAGGGAGACGGTCATGAAGAAAGCGTACCGCTCATACCTGTCGCTCGTTGCAATAGCTGTGCTGACGGCGCTGGTGCTGGCTGCTTGTGGCGGCTCCGACGACCCCACGGCTACACCTCGTCCGACCGCAACGCCGGTTCCCGACGCACCAGCAGCTCAGCCGACTCCCACGTCCGTGCCAAGTGCGCCGGGTGAGCCAACTGCTACGCCTGTGCCCGGAGCGCCCGCTCCGGCTCCAACCGCGACACCAACTTCGGCTCCGCCACCCCCGACTGCAACGCCCTTGCCGTCATTCGATGCGGAGGCGCACTTCAAGGGCAAAACCGTCCGCATCCTGGTCGGCTTCAACCCCGGTGGCGGGACTGACACCCAAGCACGGTTCCTCGCGGCGAAGTGGGGTCAGTACATTCCGGGCAATCCGCGCATCGTCATCAGTAACCTCACACCTTCGCTGGCCGCCAACAACTTCCTCTTCCAATCCGAGCCGAATGGGCTCATCCTCAACTACAACGCCACCGCACCCATCCAGTCGTCCACAGACCCGAATGCCATCTTCAAGGCGTCCGATTTCGAAGTGATAGGCGCGCCGGTGGCCCGCAACGCTGTGTGGATGATCAATGGCCAGGATTTGCCGTACAACGACATCACGGATGCCATGGGAGCGTCCGGCCCGACGCTCATAGCAGCGGGGTCCGCCCCCACTCCGCAGGAGTTGGTAGGAGTGGGCGACCTCGGCAACTTCCTACTGGCGGACTGGCTCAACCTGCCGTACGAGTTCAAGCTGGTGGCATCCACCGGCACCGAGCAGGAATTGCTCATGATCGAGCGCGGCGACACGAACAACTTCACCGCGGGCAGCGTGTGGTACCAGTTGCCGCAGCGCAGGCCAGGATGGATCTCCAGCGGCTTCATCAAGCCGTTCGCCGGCCTCGCCGGCCCCGGCGGTTTGATAGTGGGCAATGCCGAAGTAGAAGAGTTCACTGCCTCCTACGCGCGAGACCTCATCACCGACGAGCAGAAGGACATCTGGGACGGACTGATGGCTCCTGAAATGTTCGTGGGTAAGAACCTGCTCGCACCCCCGGACACTCCCCTGGACATCGTCAACACGCTTCGCAAGGCATGGGACGACGCGCTCGCCGACCCCGAGTTCCGCGCCGACTTCGAGCGGATACTCGGCCAGCCGATCGAGATCCAGCAGAGCGGCGCCGAGTTGCAGGAGATATTTGCGCAGGTTGAGGACGCATTCCTGCGCAACATCGGACAACTTCGGGAAGTACAGGAAGGCGTGTACGACAAGTTCACGAGGTAGCGTTCATCACCCTGGTCTAACTCAACGCGGCGGAGCAGTGAACGCTCCGCCGCGCGGATGATGGAGGCGGGCACGTGAGCGAATTACTGGAGGGTCTGTCGTACCTGGGCAATGGGGCCTACTGGGCGGCATTCGGCGTGGCCGTCTTCATGGCCGTCTTCGTCGGGCTGCTGCCGGGTGTCTCTGCGACCCTGGTGATGGCGCTCTCCATCTCGTTCATCGTTCTAAACATAGAAGACCCGCTCATCGGCATTGTCATGCTGGCGACGCTGACCGGCGTGGACAACACACTGGACTCCATCCCCGCTGTGCTGCTCGGCCAACCCGGCGGAGCGACCCAGGTCACTTTCCTGGAAGGCAATCAGCTGGCCCGAAGAGGACTGGCCGCGCACACGCTCGGGGCGGTCTACGCGGTCTCTGCGATGGGCGGTCTCGTTGGAGCTCTGGCGCTCGCAATCGTCATCCCGGTCATCAAGCCGTTCATCCTTGCGTTCGGGTTTCCTGAGATCGCCTCCATGGCGCTGTTCGGCGTGGCGATGGTCGCAGCGCTCAGTTCCGGCGCGATGGTGAAGGGACTGGCAGCTGCGGCCTTCGGGTTGCTGCTGGGCACTATCGGGATCGACCCCATCTCTGCCGCGCACCGGTACACGTTCGGTTCCCTGCACCTGTGGGAAGGGCTCCCACTGATCGCCACGACCATCGGACTCTTCGCACTCCCCGAGATGATTGACCTGACTATGACGAGGCGACCGGTCGCTACGCATGGGGCGGTGGTCAACAATCGTGAGGTCTTCAGGGGCGTGCGCTACGGACTAACCAAGTGGAACATCGCCATACGGAACGGACTCTTCGGCGTGTTCTTGGGCGCCGTACCAGGCATAGGCGGGGCCGTCGTGGACTGGCTCTCCTACGCTATGGGCATCTTCTTCAGCAAGGACAAGAGCGAGTTCGGCAAGGGTTCGCTTGACGGGGTGCTCTTTGCCGAAGCCGCGCAGAACTCGAAGGAAGCGGGGCAGGCGATCCCCACCCTGGCGTTCGGCGTGCCGGGCGGCAGGGCATGGGCGTTCGTCATCGTCGCCATGCTGGCCTACGGCATAACGCCCGGCCCGCCGATGCTGGACCGGTTCGCCGACATCACCATCATGATGGTGTTCAGCCTCGCGCTGGGGAACCTGGCGGTTACCGTCATCGGTATGTTCCTCACGGGGCAACTGGCGAAACTCACGCTGATCCCGTATCCACTCATCGGCGCAATCATCATCCCGATATCGTTCCTGTCGGCATACCTCTCCTCGACGGACCTCATCGCAATCTTCATCATCGTGTCCGCGGCATTGCTCGGCTTGCTGATGAAGCAGTACAAATGGCCGAGGCCGCCCCTGCTGCTGGGATTCATCCTAGGGCGCATCATCGAGTTCAACTTCCAGTCCGCCATCTCCATCCACGGCATGGGTGGACTGTTGACGAGGCCGCTGACCATCGTGTTGCTGGTCCTGGCGGTGGCGATCGCGGTGACGTTCTCCAAGATGGGCAAGATCGGTACCGCGGGGACGCTTTCTGATGAGGAAACCATGCCGGTAGTGCGGGGTGCGAGCGGGGATGGTCCCACGGTTTCGGCGGACGGGGCCGCCGCTGTGTCAGCCAAGAAGCGGACCCTGGCGATCACACCGGCAAGCATCTTCACCCTTGCAATCATCGGAATGGCGGCCTGGGCGCTGTTGGAGGCGTTCTCGTTCCCCACTCGCGGCAGGGTGTTCCCTGTATCGCTGAGCCTCGCGGTCATCATCCTGGGCAGCATCCAACTCGTGCACGACCTGCGGCAGGGTAAGACCGGCGCGATCATGGACATCGGCATGAGAAGCGCGGGGATGGAAGGCGTTGTAAAGACGGCGCTGCTCATCATCGGCTGGGTTACTTTCTTCGTTGTGCTCATCTTCGTGATCGGCCTGAAGTACGCGACGATGGTCTTTCCGATCGGTCCCACGCTGCTCTTCCTGGAGGGCCGCACACGCTGGATAGGCCTGGCGGTCGCGGTGCCGTTCGTGGTGCTCTTCAACCTGGTCGTGATGGATTACGTGATGGCCGTTATCTGGGCGGAACCGCTCATCCCGTTCTTCTCGACGCGCTAACGAAGGAGCAGGACGCTTCCGTTCGTTGATTCGTAGATGCGTATCTCGTGGCGGAGTCCTCCCCCGCCATCGGAAGCCCCGCACTCATCCGTGCGGGGCTTCATTTCCGCGTCGAGCGCTCAGGGGAATCGAGTACCGAAGCCCGGCAATCGCTTGCGTGCGGTCTATGTCCTGCGGAGAATCGGCAACGCTAAGGAGGGGCCGTGAAGCGCAGTACAGACCGCATACGCACCATGCACGCTGGGAGCTTGCCGAGGCCGGATGACGTTCGGGAGATGGTCGCGGCCAAGGCAACAGGGACTCTGGGGGACGAGGAGCAACTCGATGGGCGGCTTACCGAGGCGGTTGCCGACATCGTTCGCCAACAAGTCGATTGCGGCATGGACAGCATCAACGATGGCGAGCTGAGCAAGACAAATTTCACGAACTATGCGAATGAGCGGCTCGGCGGTATCGAGTTGCGCACGTTCGGGCCAGGCGAGGGGCCGGAGCCGGAGCAGATATCAGCCCGGGACAGGCTTGCCTTTCTGGGGTACTTCGACTCGCCGCGCGGGTTCGTTGTGAGGCGCCCGCGGGACAAGCAGCTCTTCTGCGTTGGTCCAATCACGTACGCGGGCGCGGAACTCGTGGAGAGCGACATCGCGCGCTTCAAGGCCGCCTTGGGGGACATCGGCGATGCGGAGCCTTTCCTCCCGGCTGTCGCGCCGGGGAGCATCGATCACTGGCTGTGGAATGAGTACTACGCTTTGGAAGAGGAGTTCCTGTACGCCATCGCTGATGCCATGCACGAAGAGTACAAAGCCATCGCCGATTCAGGCCTCATCCTGCAGATAGATGACCCCGACCTCTTCGATGCATGGCAGATACAGACCGAGATGGATGTCGCTGCGTACCGCAGGTTCGCCGAGGAGCGTGTGGAGGTCCTGAACTATGCGCTGCGCGACATCCCGCGTGAGCAGATTCGGCTGCATGCCTGCTGGGGCAGCTATCACGGCCCGCATGTATCCGACATCGGGCTGGAGCATATGGTGGACATCTTCCTCAGCGTCAAGGCGCAGGCGTACTCGATCGAGGCGTCGAACCCGCGCCACCAACACGAGTGGGAGATATGGAAGGATGTGACCTTGCCGGACGGCGCCATCTTCATCCCCGGCGTCGTTGGCCACTTCAGCGATTTCGTGGAGCACCCGAAACTGGTCGCGGAGCGGCTCCTGCGCTTCGCACCTATCGTGGGGAAGGAGAACCTGATGGCAGGTACTGACTGTGGGCTCGGCACTCGTGTGGGCACGCCCGACATATGCTGGGCGAAGTTCCAGGCTATGGCCGAGGGAGCGAGGCTCGCGAGTGAGGTGCTTTGGGGCTAACGCGGGAGCAACGCAACAGCGCTACTCGATCGCGTATTCCTTGAGCAGGCTGCGCGCAATGACGATGCGCTGCACCTCTGACGTGCCCTCGTAGATCTCGGTGATTCGCTGGTCGCGGTACATGCGTTCGACCGGGTTTTCCTTGAAGAAGCCGTAGCCGCCGAATATCTGGACGGCCCTGTCGACGCAGAAGTGCGCAGCCTCCGAGGCGTATAGCTTCGCCATAGCGGACTCGCGGCCATGGGGGAGTCCTGCGTCCTTCAGTTGAGCCGCACGTCTCGTGAACAGCCGTGCCGCCTCGATCTGGGTCGCCATATCCGCCAGCATGAATTGGATGGCCTGCCGCTCCTTGAGCAACTCGCCGAACGTTTCGCGCTGCTGGGTGTAGCGGATCGCGGCTTCGAAGGCGCCCTGCGCGAGTCCTACTGACTGTGTGGCGAGAGAGATGCGACTGGAGTCGAGGATGGTCATGGCGATGCGGAAGCCCTCGCCTTCCTCGCCGAGACGGTTGTCCACGGGGACATGGACGTCGTTGAAGTAGACCTCGGCGGTGCCGGAGCCGCGGATGCCAAGTTTGCCGTGCATGCCGCGCATCTCGATTCCGGGGGTGTCGGTCTCAATCACGAATGCTGTCGTTCCTCGGTGACCCTTCGACCGGTCGGTGGCAGTGAAGACGACCATGAGGCCTGACTGCTCTGCGTTGGTGATGAATATCTTGGAGCCGTTGAGCACATAGGAGCCGTTGCCGTTGTGGACGGCGGCCGTCTGCATGTCGGCGGCGTCGCTGCCGGAACTGGGCTCAGAGAGCGCCCACGCGACGATCTTGTCGCCTGCGCATGCGGGAGGCAGGAAGCGTTCCGCCTGCTCACCGTTGCAGAAGCGGTCGAGCGTGGAGACGCCGAGTGAGAGGTGGGCGAGGAGCGTGGTGCTCGAAGTCATGCAGGCCCGTGCGACCTCCTCAGCGGCGATTGCGAGTTCTGCGTAGGATGCTCCCTCGCCTCCATGGGCTGTCTTCGCGGTCATGCCCATGAGGCCCATACGCTTCATGGACTCGACGCTCTCCCAGGGGAATTCCTCGGTCTCGTCCCAGCGTGCGGCGTTCGGGGCGAGTTCAGCGTCGGCGAACTCGCGCATGGTGCTCCGCAGCAGTCGTTCCTCTTCCGTGTACAGCGCGTCCATCGTCCCTCTCCTCGTGAGGCGTCTCGCTATAATGCCTCGCGCCGCATTATAGCCCCGCAGGTCAGCCATGGCTGGAACGCTCTACGTCGTTGCGACGCCCATAGGGAACCTCGAAGACCTCACACGGCGTGCCGGTCGTGTGCTGGGAGAAGTCGCCCTGATCGCGGCAGAAGATACGCGGCAGACACGCAAACTGCTGAACCGCTTGGGCCTGTCCACGCGCACCGTCAGTTACAACGAGCACAACGCCCGGCAACGGACGCCCGTGCTGCTCAACGCGCTGAAGGAAGACGACGTAGCGCTCGTGACGGACGCAGGCGCACCGGGCGTCAGCGACCCCGGTGCATGGTTGGTGGCAGAGGCTGCGCGAGCAGGGTTCGCCGTCGTGAGCGTGCCGGGGCCGTCGGCTGTTACTGCCGCGCTGGCGGTCTCAGGGTTCCCTGCAGATGCTTTCCACTTCCTCGGCTTCTTGCCACGAACGTCGAAGGCACGCCGTTCGGTGCTTGCTCAGGCGTCTTCGCTGCAGGCGACGCTCGTTCTGTTCGAGGCACCGCACCGGCTGCTCGGCGCGCTGGGCGACATCGCTGACACACTAGGGGACCGACGTATCGCCGTGTGCCGCGAGATGACCAAGGTGCACGAGGAGGTCTTCCGTGGGACGGTACGGGAGGCTGTCGCGTACTTCGACGCGCCGCGCGGCGAGTTCACGCTGGTAATCGAAGGAGCGGGTAAGCCATCACCGGATGCTTCTGTCCCAACGGAGCGCATCGCGGAGGCGATGGCAGTTGCACGGGCGTCTGGCCTGAGCCGTCGCGACGCTGCGGTGCAGGTGTCCAGGGAACTGGGCGTTCCGCGCCGCGCGGCATACGCGGTGTGGGACGACGCGTAGGGGAGTGCGTTCCCAGGAAGTCTCCCGCGTTTCCGTCTCGGGACTGCTAGAATACGCGGGAGTAATTCATGTCTGAACGCATCCTTATAGGGGTCGCCTGGCCCTACGCTAACGGCCCATTGCATCTTGGTCACATCGCTGGAGCGTATCTCCCCGCAGATGTCTTTGCCCGCTACCACCGTATGCGCGGCAACGAGGTGCTCATGGTGTCCGGCAGCGATTCCCACGGAGCGCCGATAACGATGCGCGCCGATGCCGAGGGAGTCCCTCCCAGGGAAGTGGTCGAGCGATTCCACGCCTCGTTCCTCGAATCGTGGGAGCGGCTTGGCATCTCCTTCGATCTCTTCACCACGACCATGACCGACAACCATCGGGAGGTGACGCACGACCTCTGGCGTGCGCTCCAGTCGGAGGGCTACATCTACGAGGCGAGCATGAAGGTGGCGTACTCGCCGGACTTCGACCGCTTCCTGCCTGACCGCTACGTACGTGGCGTTTGCCCGAAGTGCCAGTTCGAAGACGCACGCGGGGACCAGTGCGACAACTGCGGCTCGATCCTCGACCCCGTGGATCTGGGGAGCCCTGCATACAACGTGGACGGAGAGCGTTACCCGGTCGAGATACGCGATACGGAGCACCAGTTCCTGCGGCTGAGCGCCTTTCGTGACCAGCTCGCCGCATGGGTCGAGGAGCAACGGCATTGGCGCCTGAACGTGCGGAACTTCACCCTGGGGTTCCTGCGGGAGGGGCTGAAGGACCGCGCCATCACGCGCAACCTGGACTGGGGGCTGCCGGTGCCAGCGGAAGGTTACGAGGACCGCCGCATCTACGTCTGGTTCGAGGCGGTTATCGGTTACCTCTCCGCGAGCGTGGAATGGGCGGCTCGTAAGGGTGAACCGGATGCGTGGCGTCCCTTCTGGGAAGACCCGTCGACGCGCGCCTACTACTTCGTGGGCAAGGACAACATCCCGTTCCACACCATCATCTGGCCCGCGATGTTGATGGGGCAGGATGCCTACATCCTGCCGTACGACGTGCCGGCCAATGAGTTTCTGAATCTGGAGGGACGGCAGCTCTCCACGAGCCGCAACTGGGCGGTGTGGGTGCCGGACTACCTGGACCGTTTCCCTCCTGACCCCTTGCGCTACCACCTCGCGGCCAACCTGCCGGAGACGAGCGACGCCGACTTCACATGGAGTGAGTACGTGCGCCGCAACAACGACGAACTCGTTGCGACGTTCGGCAACCTTGTGCACCGGGTGCTGACGCAGGTCTACCGCAACTTCGACAAGTGCGTGCCTGACCCCGGTGTCCTTGGTGAGGCGGACCGGGAGCTCATCGGCAAGGCGGAAGCCGCTTTGGCGGGGGCGGCAGAATCGCTTGAAGCGGTGCGTCTCCGGGAGGCGCTGAATGTCTCGATGGGGCTGGCGCGGGACGCGAACCGTTACCTGGATGCGCAGGCTCCATGGCAACAGGTGAAGACGGACAAGGCTGCTGCCGGACGCACGCTCTACACGGCGATGCAGGTGTTGATGGCGCTGCGGGTCACGATGTACCCGTTCCTGCCGTTCAGTGCCCAGAGCCTCCACGAGCTGTTGGGTCTGGATGGCAGGATCGAGGATGTGGGTTGGTGTTTCGAGACCAGCACGGCTGGCGCCCCCTTGCCGGAGCCCAAGCCACTCTTTACGAAGCTGGACGATTCCGTGGCCGACGAGATGTTGGCCAAACTCGGATAGCGGACGGAGCACATGGCGGAGACGATTACGGTACGTGACCGGTTGGATGCCTCGGCGCGGTTCATCTATGAACCAGTGTTGGATGGCCTCGACCAGGTGATCGGGAACCTGGGGGATCTGGCCGAGAACTCCGGCGTGCCGCGCGACATGGTCTCCCACGTGGTCGAAGGCGGCGGGAAGCTGGTGCGGCCCACGATAACGCTCTTGGCAGGGGCATTGCGCCCGGGTGAAGAAGAACGCATCGTGAAGATGGGCACTGCCGTCGAGCTGCTGCACATCGCCTCGCTCATCCATGACGACACCGTCGACCACTCCGAGAAGCGGCGGGGACGCGCTACGGTCAGCAGGCTCTGGGGCGACGATATGGCCGTGCTCCTTGGTGACTACGTGTTCGCGGCTTCGGCGACGTTTGTCTGCGATACGGGCAACATCCGCGTGGTGCGCCGTTTCGCCGAGACGATCATGGAGCTGGCGCGCGGTGAGCTCACGGAGCGTGTCAGCAAGCACGACTGGTCGCAGACGTCCGCGGACTACGAGCGGCGCATCTACGACAAGACGGCGTCGCTCATCTGCACGGCTGCGGAGTCCGGCGGCGTGCTGAGCGGCGCACCTGAGGAGGAGACGCAGGCGCTGCGCTCGTTCGGGTACAACGTCGGCATGGCGTTCCAGATAGTGGACGACGTGCTCGACTTCACGAGCAGTGAAGAAGAACTGGGCAAGCCGGTGGGGAATGACCTGCTGCAGGGGACACTCACGCTGCCCGCGTTGCTGTTCGCCGCGAGTCACCCCGACGAGACGATCGTGCGACGGCTGCGCGACGGCAGCCGCGACGAGAGCGACCTCACCACGATGGTGGAGTTCATCCGCAACTCGTCCGCGATAGACGAGACGATGGCGCAGTTGGACGGCTACCGGAACGCAGCGCGAGCAGCTGTCGCTGTGCTGCCGGATGCTCGCGCCCGCCAGTCGCTCGATGCGCTGGTCGATTACCTCGCACAGCGCCGCAACTAGAGATGCTCTGAACAAGCCTGTCTCCCGCCGGTCCGTGCCCGCGACGGGGAGCCGGTAGCGATGAAGGTCTGCCCGGGTGTGAGGGCGTTTTTCTGGTTGCTGTTGCTTTCTGTTGCATCCGGCATATCTCACTCGTAAATCCGGCCCGTCCGTGCAACGGTCGGGCTGCGCTCTGCAACGGCAGTCCATACAGACTGCAACTCCAATGCAACGATCTGCAACAGGGGCTTCCGTGGGGTGTAGAGCCGGGGTCAATGGGTGTCAGGGCAGGGTAAGCGGGACTGTTTCGTTGGCGCAACGGACAGATGTCACATGTCGCTCGGTTCGCTGAGGCTACGCTCTCCACCCCCCCCCCCCATATTCGCCCTTGAGGGCGCCTCGCTCTCCTCTCGCACCTTCCTCCGGTGCAGCCCGCTAGTGGTTCAGCGTACCCCGAGGGACCGGTTAGCGACGAGGGTCTGTGAGGGAATCGGCGTTCAGCACATTCATGGGTTCACCTGCTGCCCACGCCTTGATGTTTTCCACGGAGTTCCGGTAGAAGGCTGCGAGGCTATCCAGCGTCGCGTAACCCAGGTGCGGCGTCATCAGCACGTTGTCGAGTGCGAGCAGCGGGTGGTCCGCAGGCAGCGGCTCTACGTCGTACACGTCCAGCGCTGCGCCGGCGATGCGGCGCTCGCGAAGGGCCTGAATCAGCGCTGCCTCTCTCACGATGGGACCGCGTGATGTGTTGATGAGGAAGGTGGAGGGCTGCATCAGCCCGAACTCGCGCTCCGTGACCCATCCACGGCTGAGGTCGGTCAGCGGCACGTGGATGGTGAGGATGTCGGCCTGGGAGAAGAGCTCGTCCCAGGAGACGTAGGTTACGCCGCTCGCGGCGGCGCGCTCCGGGGTGAGCGTCGGGCCCCACGCGATGACGTTCATGCCGAAGGTCTGCTGTGCGCTGACGGCGATCTTCGTGCCGATGCGCCCCATGCCCAGCACGCCGAGCGTCCTGCCTGCGAGGCCGATGCCCAGCCGCGTCTGCCACTTCCCCTCGCGCATGCGCTGGTTCTCCCAGCCGATGTGCCGCGTGACGCCGATGATGAGGCCCCAGACGAGCTCGGGCGTGGAGTCGCCAGCGCCGTCCGTTCCGGTGACCGGGATGCCGAGCCTGCCCGCCTCCGCGTTGTCCACGTGAGGCTGGCGGCGGCCTGTGCCGGAGAGCAGTTTGAGGTTAGGCAGCTGCTGCAGCACGGACGCGGGGATGGGCGTGCGCTCCCGCATCATCTGGATGACGTCGAATTGAGCGAGACGTTCGGGCATGTCGTCAGGGGCGATGGCCTCGTGGAAGAAGGTCACTTCCGCGCCCGTGATGGAGTCCCAGTCCGCGAGTCCCTGGGCTATGCCCTGGTAGTCGTCCAGGACTGCGATACGCATGAGTTCCTCCTACTCAGCAAGTTCCTTGAGGAGTGTGTAGAGGTCCGATTTCAGTTCATAGCCGATGCCTGGGATGTCCGGCAGTCGCACTCGGCCAGCCTCCGGCTGCACACCGTCCGGGAATCCGCCGAACGGTTGGAAGACGCCGGGGTACGACTCGTTGCCGCCGAGTCCGAGCCCGGCTGCGATGTGCAGTGCGAAGAGGTGGCCGCCATGCGGCACGCAACGTCTTCGCGACCAGCCTGAGGACTCCAGCATATCGATGGTGCGCAGGTACTCTACGAGGCCGTAGCTGAGCGCAGGGTCGAACTGGAGCACGTCGCGGTCGGGGCGCATCCCGCTGTAGCGGACGAGGTTGCGGGCGTCGTGCACCGAGAAGAGGTTCTCGCCTGTGGCGAGTGGCGGTGCGTAGTGCTCGGCCAGTTCGGCTTGCAGCGCGTAGTCGAGCGGGTCGCCTGCTTCCTCGTACCAGCATAGGCCGTAGGGGGCCATCGCCTCGCCGTAGGCTATCGCCTCTTCGAGGTCGAAGCGTCCGTTGGCGTCGACAGCGAGGCTCGCGCCACTGCCGGTGACCGCGATAACGGCCTCGATGCGGCGCAGGTCCTCGTCGAGTGGAGCGCCGCCGATCTTCATCTTCACGGCGTCGTAGCCCATGTCGAGGTAGGAGCGCATCTCGTCCTGCAGCGCTTCGACGCCCTTGCCAGGCTGGTAGTAGCCACCCGCTGCATAGACCCACGCGTCGTCGGGCAGTGCGCCGTCGCCGTAGCGTTGTGCCAGGAGCCGGTACAGGGGCTGCTCCTCTGCTTTCGCCACAGCATCCCAGAGCGCCATGTCTATCACGCCCGCGGCGACCGAGCGCTCGCCGTGGCCTCCGGGCTTCTCGCCCGTCATCATCACGTTCCAGATGCGGTGTGGATCGAGCAGGTCACGCTCATCGAGGAGTGAAGCGGGGTCGGCGTCGAGGATACGGGGGATGAACCGGTCACGGAGGATGCCGCCCGCCGCGTAGCGTCCATTGGAGCTGAAGCCGTAGCCGATGACCGGCTTCCCGTCGCGCACCACGTCAGTGACGATGGCCACAACGGATGCGGTCATCTGCGAGAAGTCGATGACTGCGTTCCGTATGTCGGAGCGCATGCTGGCAGTCGTCTCGCGGATGCCGACGATGCGCACGGATTACCGGGTGGCGGCGAGTTGCTCGCCTGCGTGGTAGGAGGAACGGACGAGCGGGCCTGAGGCGACGTGGGCGAAGCCCATCTCGTAGCCCGCGCGCTCGAGTTCGGCGAACTCGCGTGGGTGGTAGAAGCGGTCCATCGGTATGTGTCCGAGGGACGGCCGCAGGTACTGGCCGATGGTGAGCAGTTGCACGCCTGCTTCCCGGAGGTCGCGCATCGTTGCGAGTATCTCGTCTGTGGTCTCGCCAAGCCCAACCATCATGCCGCTCTTGGTGGGTATCTCCGGCGCATACTCGCGTGAGTTCGCGAGGAACGCGAGCGAGAGGTCGTAGTCGCCCTTGGCGCGGACGCTCTTGAAGATGCGGCGCACGGTCTCGATGTTGTGGTTGAGCACGGCTGGGCCTGCGTCGAGGATGCAATGCAAGGCGTCGAGGTTGCCGCCGAAGTCGGGCGTCAGGACCTCCACCTCGCAGCCGGGGACACGCCGGGTGATGAGGCGGATGCTCTCCGCGAACGTCCACGCGCCGCCGTCGGGGAGGTCGTCGCGGTCGACGGAGGTGAGCACGCAGTACCGGAGGCCGAGGCGCTCGACCGTGCGGGCGAGCCGTGCGGGCTCCGCAGGATCGGGGGGCGCGGGCTTGCCGCTGGTCACGGCGCAGTAGCGGCACGCCCGGGTGCAGACGTCGCCGAGGAGCATGAACGTCGCGGACTTCCGTTCCCAGCAATCGCCGATGTTCGGACAGTGGGCCTCCTCGCAGACGGTGTGGAGTTCAGCGTCGCGGAGCATCCGTCGGACGTGGAGGTAGTTCTCGCCGCCGGGCCAGGGGACCTTCAGCCACTCCGGCAGGCGCTTCGGAGGTGTGGCAGTGCTCATATACCTATGCTAGCAGAGCAGGGCGCGGCGGAACGCGTGGAACTCAACGCGCGGGGATGGCCCTGGCGATGGCTTCGCGGACGTTGGCAACGCCTACGACCTCGATGCCGTCTGGAGCGGCGAGCGAGCGGAGCGCTGCCTGCGGAACGAGGGCGCGCTCGAACCCGTGGCGTGCGGCTTCCTCCAGGCGGCGCTCGAGGTGAGCGGTGCTCCTTACCTCGCTGTTCAGTCCGATCTCGCCTATCAGGACAGTGGCCGGGTGTATCGGGGCGTCCAGGAAGCTCGATGCGATGGCGGTAGCGATAGCGAGGTCGAGCGCGGGCTCGGCCACCTGCAACCCGCTCGGGATGTTCACCATCACGTCCTGGTTGCCGATGCTGATGCCCGTGCGGCGGGAGATGACGGCGGCGAGCATCGCCATGCGGTTGAAGTCCACGCCCGTTGCGGTGCGCCGGGGAGGACTGAACACGGATGCGTTCGTGAGCGCCTGCACCTCGCACAGCAGGGGGCGGTTCCCCTGCATGGTGACAGCCACGGCGGAGCCGGGCGCGGAGGGGTCGCGTTCGCCCACGAGGAGCGCTGAAGGGTCGCGCACCTCGATGAGACCCTCGTTGCGCATCTCCAGCAGCGCGACGCCGTTGGCCGCTCCGAAGCGGTTCTTTGAGCAGCGCAGCAGGCGGAGCGAACTAACGGATTCACCCTCCATCGCGAGGACGACGTCTACCATGTGCTCCAGGACCCGGGGTCCTGCGATGTTCCCGTCCTTCGTGACGTGACCGGTCATCACCACGGGGATGTTGCTCTGTTTGGCCCAGCCGATCAGCAGTTGGGCGCACTCGCGCACCTGAGCGACGCTACCCGCCGCCGATTGCGCGTCCGGCGAGGTGAGCGTCTGGATGGAGTCCACGACGAGCAACGCAGGATGCTCGCTCGTGAGCAGCGAGCCGATGGTTGGAGCGTCGGTCTCGGGGGAGAAGCGTACGTCCGGACTCCGCACGTCGAGGCGTTCAGAACGCAGGCGTACCTGGGCGCCTGACTCTTCGCCGGAGACGTAGAGGACCGGCCCTGCTGTCTCTGCCACGGACCCTGCTGCCTGCAGCAGCAGCGTCGACTTGCCGATACCTGGGTCGCCCGCGAGCAGCACGACGGAGCCCGCAACGATACCGCCTCCGAGGAGGCGGTCCACCTCGGTGAGGCCGGTTGAGATACGCTCGCCGTCAGAGCAGGGCTGCTCGATGAGGGGTGTGGGTGCACTGGCGACGCGCGGCGCGGCGAGCGACGCGGATGCTCGTTGGCCCGCAGGACGCTTGGGCTCGGTGAACTCGGTGATCGTCCCCCATGCGCCGCAGGCGGGGCAGCGGCCGTTCCACTTGGGCGACGAATGCCCGCAGTCGCGGCAGAGGAAGGTGGTCCTGGTTCCGGGGTTACGCATCGCGCCGCATCGTCCAACAACCTGTGACAGATGCGCAAGGGGCGGGTGTCACACCCGCCCCTTGTACTGAGCGTTCTTTGCTACGAAGTGTTCTACTCGGCTGCAGGAGATGCTGCTGCCTCGGCGAGTTCGGGAGTCGTCTCGTCGTTCTGCACGCTGATGGCGAGTTTCGGGTTCTCCTCATCCTCGTTATCAACGTCGACAAGGACGGTCTGCCCGGGCCGGTAGTCTCCCCGGATGACGCCCTCGGAGAGGGTGTCTTCCATCTCGCGCTCGATGAGCCTGCGCAGGGGGCGAGCGCCGAACGTCGGGTCGAACCCCTTCTCGCCGAGCCACTCCTTGGCGGCCTGCGTCACTTCCAGGCTCAGGCCCTTCTCCAGCATGGGCTTGCGCACTTCGTTGAGCATCAGGTCGACAATGCTGACGATGTGGTCCTTCGTGAGCGCGTGGAAGACGATCTGACCGTCGATGCGGTTCAGGAACTCGGGGCGGAAGAAGCGCTTGACCTCGTCCTCCACCTTGGTCTTCATCTTCTCGTAAGCGTTCTCCTCCATCTTGGCCTGATTGACCATGGCAAAGCCAAAGGAGGTGTCGCGTTTGATGAGGTCCGAACCGATGTTGGACGTCATCACGATGATGGTGTTGCGGAAGTCCACCTTGCGGCCCTTCGCGTCGGTCAGGTGACCGTCGTCGAATATCTGCAGGAGGAGGTTGAAGACCTCAGGGTGCGCCTTCTCGATCTCGTCCAGCAGGATGCAGGTGTAGCCGCGGCGGCGGACGGCGTCTGTCAACTGGCCGCCCTCCTCGTAGCCGACATAGCCCGGAGGCGCGCCAACGAGCCGTGCCACGGTGTGCCGCTCCATGAACTCCGACATGTCGAGGCGGATCATCGCCTCTTCAGAGCCGAACATGAACTCGGCGAGCGCCTTCACCAACTCCGTCTTGCCTACGCCTGTCGGGCCGAGGAAGAGGAAGCTGCCGATGGGGCGTTTGGGGTCCTTCAGGCCAGCGCGCGCACGGCGGACGGCCTTGGCAATGGCGACGATGGCCTCGTCCTGGCCGACGATGCGGCGGTGGATGTTCTCCTCCATGTGCAGGAGACGCTGGATCTCCTCGACAGCCATGTGCGTCACGGGGATGCCCGTCCACATGCTGACGACTTCCGCGATCTCTTCCTCGGTGACGGATGCCTTGTCATCGCCTGAGGTCTCGCGCCACTCGCTCTGCAGCTGCTGCAGGTTGTCGGCGAGCTTGACCTCGCGGTCGCGCAGCTCGGCGGCGTACTCGTACTGCTGCTGGGAGATCGCCTCGTCCTTGTCGCGGCGGACGGTCTCCAGCATCTTCTGCGACTCCTTGACGGAGAGGGGCATGCCGCTCGTGCGGATGCGCACGCGGGAGCCGGCCTCGTCCATCAGGTCGATAGCCTTGTCCGGGAGGTAGCGGTCGGCGATGAAGCGCGAGGCGAGGCTGGCAGCGGCCAGCAACGCGTCGTCCTCGATCTTCACGTTGTGGAACTCCTCGAACTTGCCGCGGATGCCCTTGAGGATCTCGACGGTCTCCTCGGTGCTGGGTTCGTCGACGTTCACCGGCTGGAAGCGCCGCTCGAGGGCGGGGTCACGCTCCACGTACTTGCGGTAGTCGTCGAGCGTCGTTGCGCCGATGCATTGCAGCTCTCCGCGCGCGAGGGAAGGCTTGAGGATGTTCGCGGCGTCCACAGCCCCTTCGGCTGCTCCCGCGCCCACCATCGTGTGCATCTCGTCTATGAAGAGGATGCAGTTGCCGGAGGACTTGATCTCCTCCACGACCTTCTTCAGGCGCTCTTCGAACTCGCCACGGTACTTGGTGCCCGCGACGAGCGCGCCCATGTCCAGCGTGACCACCCTGCGGTTGGTCAGGTTCTCCGGCACGTCGCCGGCGTTCACCTGCTGGGCGAGGGCTTCAACGATAGCGGTCTTGCCGACGCCCGGAGGGCCGACGAGCACAGGGTTGTTCTTCGTGCGGCGGCTGAGGATCTGCACGACACGTGCAATCTCCTTGCTGCGCCCGATGACGGGGTCAAGTTTCCCTTCCTGCGCGTACTTGGTGAGGTCTATGCCGAGCTGGTCCAGCGTGGGAGTACGGTTGCTGGAACGGCTGTGCCCCTGGCTCTGGGAGACGCTCTGGTTGAGGATGCGCGTCGTCTCGGCCCGGACCTTGTCCAGCGAGACGCCGAGGCTTTCCAGGACGCCTGCAGCGACGCCTTCGCCCTCGCGCATGATGCCGATGAGCAGGTGCTCTGTGCCGATGTAGTGGTGGGTGAGGCGGCGCGCCTCGTCCACGGCCAGTTCGATGACTTTCTTGGCGCGCGGCGTGAGGCCGATGTCGCCGGGGGAGGGGCGCTCGCCCCTGCCAATGATGAACTCGACCGCGGAGCGCACCTTCGAGAGTTCGACGTTCAGGCTGCTGAGAACGCGGGCGGCGACGCCGTCAGTCTCTCGGACGAGGCCAAGGAGGATGTGCTCGGTACCGATGTAGTTGTGGTTGAACCGCTGCGCTTCTTCCTGCGCGAGCGAGAGCACCCTGCGGGCCCGTTCCGAGAATTTTTCGAATCTACTGGACATGACCGCCTCCGGGCTCTATCTAATCACATCGCGGTCTACTGCGCGAGACCACTGTCCCTTCCGAAGTCAAGGAACGAGTGATATTCGACGGGATCGTGATGCTCGGTAGGTGTCTTCGTCTCCTCTACGCGGCGCAGACTGAGTCCAAGCCGTGACGATCAGGGTCAAGACTCACGATCTGCAGAGTCATTGTATCACCGATATTAACGACTTCACGCGGATGACGGATGTGTGCTTCGGTCAGTTCCGATATATGTATCAGCCCTTCTATCCCGTCTTCTACACGCGCGAATGCGCCGAAATCGGCGAAGTTCGTGATGGTTCCGGTTACCAATTGACCGACGTGCATGCGGTCCATCGCGGCCTGCCAGGGGGTGGGGGTGAGGCGGCGCAGGCTGAGTGCGATGCGGCGGTTGTCGCGGTCGATACGCAGCACCTGCACATCTACTTCCTGACCTACCTCGAGCACGTCCGCAACGTTGCTCACCGGAGACCACGAAATCTCGGAGATGTGAATGAGTCCGTCAGCGCCACCGATGTCCACGAAAGCGCCGAAGTTGGAGATGCCGGAGACGCGCCCGTGGCGCACGTCGCCTTCCTGCAACGTGCTGAGCAACTGGTCTTTGAGTCCTTCACGCTGCTCGCGGAGCGCTCCCCGCTCGGTGAGGACCACGCGGTTGCGCTTGCGGTTCACCTCCACGATCTTGAGCGACACCTCTTCGCCCACACGCTCGGCGAGCGCGGCCTCGGGGTCAGCGCCCGCCGCGATCGCGACCTGCGAGAGAGGGATGAAGCCCTGCAGTCCGCTGAGGTCTACGACCATCCCTCCGCGGTTGTGGCCGGTGACTTTCCCTGTGACGAAGGTGTCGTTGCGCTCCGCTTCTTCCAGCGTCAGCCAGGCGCTGAGCGCACGCACGCGGTCGATGGAGAGTTGCGCCTGCCCCTCGGGGCCGGTGACGTCCATGACGTAGACGTTGATGGTGTCGCCGACGTTGTGGTGGTCGCCCGGGTGCGGCATCAGCGTTCGCATCTCGCGGGCAGGAACCATGCCTTCGGACTTGTAGCCTATGGAAACGAGGACTCCGTCCTGGTCTATCTCCATAATCTGTCCGGGTACGATGTCTCCTCGGCGCAACTCCTGCGGCAGAGCCTCCTCCTGGAGGAGTTCCGCCATGGTCGGTTCGCCGGGGTCACCCGTGCTCATCTGCTCAGACACGGCCACTCCGAATCGGCATTTCGCCAGAGGTGGATTCTACGGCCTAGCGTCGGGGTTGCATACCCTAGAAGGTAGTGCATTAGACGCTCGGCGCGAAGCGACTGTCCCAAGGCGCACAAGAGCGCGCCCGCGAGTCGTTGGGAAAGGGGATAAGCAAGCCCGGGCAGGAGCCCGGGCGCTCATCTTATCTAATAGCCTGGCGGTGACCTATTTTCCCAGCAAGTTGCCCTGCCAGTATCGTCGGCGCTGGAGCGTTTCACTTCCGTGTTCGGGATGGGTACGGGTGGGTCCGCCCCGCTCAAACCACCAAGCACACTGAGTATAAGGGTACTCCTGCACGGCAGTCAAACGGGTTTAACGTTCGCGAATCAGTCTCCGAAACAAGGCAGTGCTACAATCGCGGCATTATGAAGAAGATCGGCGTGCTGGCCAGTGGCGGCGATGCTCCGGGCATGAACGCGGCTATCCGCGCGGTCACGCGCACCGCCTTATTCCGCTCGACCGAGGTCTGGGGTTTCTGGGACGGGTTCAACGGACTCCTCGACCACCGCATGGAAGAGCTGACAACGTGGCATGTCGCCGGATCCCTCCGGCACGGCGGCAGCATCATCGGCGCGGGCCGCTGCGAGCCCTTCCTGGACCCGAACGTCCGCAGCAAGGCCGTGGAAGACCTGCGCGCGGAAGGGTTCGAGGGGCTGGTTGTTGTCGGAGGCGAGGGTTCGATGCAAGGAGCGTGGGAGCTGCACAAGCTCGGCATGCCCGTGGTCTGCATCCCGGCAACCATCGACAACGACATGCCGGGCACAGGGATCACCATCGGGGCCGATACCGCGATAAACACCGCGATGGAGGCCATCGACCGCATCCAGGACACGGCCGCTGCGCACCGGCGAGCCATGATCGTTGAGGTGATGGGCAGGCACTGCGGCTACATCGCCATCATGGCCGGCCTTGCCACGGGCGCCGAGATGGTCATCACTCCCGAACGCCCGATGGAGCTGGAGGAAGTCTTCGAGGAGATGCGGCAGGTCTGGCTGCGGGGCAAGCGCCACTTCATCATCGTCCTGGCGGAAGGGGCGCGCTGGGGAGCGGCAGAGCTCGCCCAACTCATCAACGACTCCGACAAGCCCTACGACGCCCGCTATACGGTGCTGGGCTACATCCAGCGCGGGGGCGTGCCGTCCCGGTTCGACCGCATCCTCGGAACGCGTATGGGCGTCAAGGCGGCCGATGCCTTGCTGGACGGCGCCTCCGGCGCCCTCGTCTGCTGGCAGAACAACCGCAGTGAAGTGCTACCGATCGACGAGCTGCCGCCGCGCGGGGACCCGTGGGACGAGATGCTGAGCAGGGTGCAGGCCATCTCCGCCACCTGACGCCGTTGCCCCGCCTCTCCTGTTCTCGTATACTCTAGCGGTTGTCCGTTGTGGACGGGCATTATGCAACTGTAAGAGGTACTCCCATGGAAGCGCGCGACGCAGTAGCACTGACTCCCAACGAGAAGATCGCGGAGTTCCAGTCGGGCGACACCGTGAAGGTGAACGTCTGGATCCGCGAAGGCGAGCGTCAGCGCCAGCAGAGTTTCCAGGGCGTTGTCATCCGCAAGCGGGGCGGCGGCCCGTCCAGCTCTTTCACGGTGCGCCGAGTCGCGTCAGGCGTCGGGGTCGAGCGGTCGTTCTTCTTCCACTCGCCGAACGTGGATAGCGTGGAGCGGGTGCGCCGGGGGAAGGTGCGCCGCGCCAAGCTGTACTACCTGCGGGGTTTGTCAGGGAAGGCGGCGCGCATCAAGGAGCGCATGCAGGGCGGCGGCAAGCGCTAGCCCGCGGTGGCCTCGACGGCCCCTTCTCCCTCTTCTTCCGACCCCTGCTCGACCTCGTAGAGGTCGTCTGGCGTGCGCAGGAAATCCGTGTACAGGACGCCGTCCAGGTGGTCGCACTCGTGTTCGAGCGCCTGCGCGAGCAGTTCCGTCGCGCCCTTGTATCGAATCGGCTTGCCATCCAGGCCCACGGCGCGCGCCCACACCTTCTCTGCCCTGAGGATGCGGCCCTGCCAGCCGGGCAGGCTGAGGCACCCCTCTGTTACCTCGCGCTCGCCCTCCTTGCGCGTCACCTCGAGGTTCAGCAGCACGGTGGGCTCTTCGTCCTCCGGCATCTGGATGACGCACATGCGCTTCAGGGACCCGATCTGGTTGGCGGCGAGCCCGACTCCGTTGTAGTGGTACATCGATTCGATCATGTCGTCCGCGAGCTTGCGCAGCGAAGGATCGGCGAAGTCGCGCACCTTCCGTGCGCGTTCGCGCAGGACGGAGTCCGGGATGTAGTGCATCTGCAGGACGGCCATACAATGATTATAAGGGCGGCTCACACGATGTTCACGGGGTCCACGTCCACACGCCACGCGGTCGGGATGCTGAGCTTGTCCAGCAGCAGGCGCGGCTCCGGCGCACGGATGAGCAACTGCCAGCGCCACGCATTCCGGATGCGCGGAGGGTAGGTGGGTGCGGGACCGACGACGTCCACATCACGCATGTCCCACTCGCGCACCGCTTGGCGCAGGCGTCCGGCGAGCTGCTGGGCCTCGTTCTGTGCGGTGCGCCTGTCCGAGTGGCCGTCGTATAACAGCCGCACGAGTCTGCCGAACGGGGGGTTCCCCTGCGCACGACGGTGCTCCATCTCGGTCGAGTAGAACGATGCATAGTCCTGCCCTGCAGCAGCCTGAATCGCGTAGTGGTCCGGCAGGTAGGTCTGGACGACCGCGTACCCCGCTTGCGGACCTCTCCCTGCACGCCCTGAGACCTGCGTGAGCAGTTGGAAGGTGCGTTCCGGGGCTCGGAAGTCCGGCATGTGGATGCCGATGTCTGCCAGCACCACGCCTACGAGGTCGACCGATGGGATGTCCAGCCCTTTCGCGACCATCTGCGTACCCACGAGGACGTCCGCTTCCCCTTCAGCGAATGAGCGGAGCAGGCGCTCGTGTGCGCCAGTAGCGGCTGCGGTGTCGCTGTCCCAGCGCAGCACACGGGCGCCCGGCGCGATGCGACTCACCTCGTCGACAACCCGCTGGGTGCCCAACCCGAGATAGCGGATGTGCATGCTTCGGCACTGGGGGCAGCGCCGCGGTTCGGCTCGTCCTCTGCCGCAGTGATGGCAGCGAAGCTGTCCCGTGGCTGCGCCTTCGAACGGACGATGGTAGGTGAGGGGCGTCGAGCACCGGCGGCAGCGCACGACGTGCCCACAACTGCGACATGCCACGACGCTCGCGGCCCCGCGCCGGTTGAGAAAGAGCACCGTCTGCCGTCCCGCTGCGAGGGTGTCCTGCAGCCGCTGCTGTAGCAACCGGCTGAAGATGCTGCGATTCCCCTCGCGCAATTCAGTTCGCATGTCCACGATGTCGACCTCGGCGAGGGACGTGGGCGCGCCTGAGCGTTCGATCCGGGAGGGCATCGTGAGTTTGCCGATGAGGCCCTGGCTTGCGCGCCACGCGGTGACCACGTCGGGGGTTGCACTGCCAAGGACCACGACTGCACCGGTGAGCGAAGCGAGCTGTTCGGCGGCGTTGCGGGCGTGGTAGTGGGGCTGGGCGTCGGACTGCTTGTACGTCCACTCGTGCTCCTCGTCGAGCACGATGAGGCCGAGGTCCCTCACCGGTGCGAACAGCGCGCTGCGCGGCCCTATGACGACGCTGCGCTCGCCGCGGAAGATTCGCCACCACTCGTCCCGCTGCTGCGCCGGCGTGAGCCTGCTGTGTAGCAATCCCACTTCGCCGGGGAAGCGTTCTTCGAACCGCTCCGCCATCTGCGGCGTCAGCGCGACCTCGGGGACGAGCGCGATGGCTCGCTGGCCCTTCGCCAGGCAGTGGGCGATGGCCTGCAGGTACACCTCCGTCTTGCCACTGCCGGTTGCCCCGTGCAGCAGCCATACTCGCGGTGTTGTTGAAGGGTCGTCCATCGCGCGTGTGAACCCGGCGAGCGCTTGCTGTTGGTCGGGAGTCGGTAGGAGGGGAGCATGAGGAGACGCCGCACCTACTGAAAGCGGGGTCGTACGGAGCGAGGCCAGTCCCATCGCGATGACTCTCGCCACCACTGGGCCACCGTACCGCTTGCGAGCGTCCGCTGCGGCCAGCCCGGACGGAGAGCTCGCGAGTTCCCGCAACAGTTCGGCACGGCGCGGCGCGTGCTGCTGCTCGGTGGCCGATCCGCGGAGCGCGGAAGGGGAGGCTTCGGGAACGAGCCACGTCTTCTGCTGCACGGCCGAGTTGCTCTTGGGCTCGCTCAGCCTTTCGGTCGCTGCGCCCGCCTCCACCAGTGCGCGGATAGCGTTCCGCACCCAAGGGCCGAGGGTTGCCGTAAGCGATGCGGTGCGATGTGGGCCTGGGTTCGCGCGGAGGTATGCAAGGAGGCGCTGTGCCCCTTTCGGCAGCCGCTCCTCGATGCCGGGAGGCGGGTCAGCCACCGCTTGCACGTAGGTCTGGGCGCTGCCGCGCATGCCCGGCGGCAGCATGGGAGCGAATGCGTCGAACGCGGGCGCGCGGTAGTAGTCGGCGAGCCAATGCCCCAACGCGATGCGCTCCGTAGTCAGCAGCGGCCGTTCTTCCACGAGCGAGGCGATGGGGCGCGTGTAGTCCACATTCGGCGTTTCGAGCAGGCTGGTTACGACGCCATGCAGCGTGCGAGGGCCGAACGGCACACGAACGAGATGTCCGGGTCCTACATGCAAGTGGGGAGGGATGGAGTATGTGAACGTGTCGCCGGGCTTGCCGGTGCGCGCGTCGACCACCACTTCCGCGTAGAGGGGCTCGATGGCCCCCTGATGCGGGGGAATGTCCGGCGCGGCGTCCGCCGTTGTGGTCACGTTCGATACCTCAGCGCGAGTGTAGCAATCGCACTTGCAGCGTAACCCTCAGCTAGTGCACCGCGTAAGCGCCGGATGTCGCGCTACCTGCGCCGTCGTCGTGGAGTAGGGCGTCCGCCCCGTCGAGGTTGTGGGTCAGGCGATGCGTCGTCTTCGCCGGACTGCGACTCCTCCTCAGCGGTGGGAGGCTGTGTGTTCTCCTGCTGTATCGCTTGCTCGCGGATCTGCGCCCTCCGCAAACGGATGAGCACAGCTGCCATGCCCAACTGGATGGTTGCGAACATGAGCCACGAGAGGATCCCATTTCCATAAACAACGATGCTGAATGAACCCTCTTGAATCGGGTACTGCCAACTGGCGAGCAGGCCGTGCGCGAGCGTCAGCCCCACGATCCAGAGTGCCGTCCCCATCGCCGATTCGTCCGCCGCTTCCACCAGCCTGCGCGCGAGCCAGACCATCAGCACCAGTTCGGCGACAGCGAGTAGGGCAGCAGCAAATGTGAACAGGCTGGCGTTCGTAGTGACCGCGTCCTCTACCTCAAAGATGGGGAAGCGCGCTGCCCTAGTGAAGACGAAGAATGAGATGAACGCGATGGCGACGGCGCCGCCGTGGGCCGCTATCGCCGTCGTGATGCCGAGCACGATGAGGAAGATGAGGCCGTAGGCGATGATGAGCGCTAGCTGGGTGAGCTGTTCCGCTGCTCCGCCTGCCATCAGTCCCGTGGCCAACAGGACGATGGCGCCCTGTCCGGCAGGCAGCCACGTGATCATGGAGAGCGGCAGCTTCTTCCGGAGGGCGTAGGAAGAGGCGCCAACCGTAAGCACCAGCAGGACGAAACTCAGCGGCGTGAGTGTGCCGAGCACGCCAGGCAGGTCGAGTGCCCGCCACGGCCAAGCCACGAGAGACGACAGAAGCAGCAGCGCGTACGGGAAGCCGAGCGTGAGCAGCAGTTTACGCCTGTCCGCCAGGCGCATCTCCGGCGCAGGCAGCGCGGTCATGGCGCGCTAGGAGCGGGAACGGCGGCGGCCGTCTCCGCGCCCTCCGCGGGCAGGTCGCGGCGCCTCGCCGGTGGTGATGATGACGACGCGGCGGTCTGCACCCTCGCCCTCGCTCTGGGTCTCGACGCCTTGGTAGTCCGCGAGCGTGAAGTGGATCACCCTGCGGTCGGCCGGCGACATCGGGTCGAGCTCGACTGACCTGCCGCTGGAGGTGGCTCGCTGGGCCATGCGCCGTGCCAGCGCTGCCAGCTGCCGGGTGCGCCGCTCGCGGTACTGCTCGACGTCCAGCACGATGCCGGTGGAGCGGCCTTCGCCTCTGCCGAGCGAGAGGTTCACGAGGAACTGGAACGCTCGCAGGGTTTCGCCCCGGTGGCCAATGAGCAGTCCGGCGTCATTGCCCTGGATGTCGATGATGGGCATCTCTTCGCCGCCGCCGGAGCTGCGGATGGTCGCGACCGCCTCCACGTCCATCCAGTCGAGGAAGCGCTCCACGATGCCGAGCGCGACAGCGGCGGAACCGTCTCCGTCGGTGATGCGCCGGACGCGGACCCTGGCATCCTCTGAGCCGATGCCGAGGATACCGCTGCGCCCCTGACTAATGACGTCGATTTCGATTTCGTCGCGACCGACGCCGAGCTCCAGTGTTGCGAGCTCGATTGCCTCCTCGACTGTCTTCGCTGACCGGACGAGGCTCTGGTCCTCCATTGCCTTCCTCCTTGTCCGGTATGGCGGCGCTCAGCGTGGGGCCGAGTTTCGGCGTCCCACTCCCAGCCTTCTCGCTCTGCGGGAAGAGGCCACCCCAACCGGTTACGAAATACTGCATCACGATGCCGATGAGCGTTGAGGCCACCCAGTAGATGACGAGTCCGATAGGGAAGAAGAGGCTGAACATCCCGAACATCACCGGGAACATGAACAGCATCATCCGCTGGGTGCTCTGCTGAGCCGGATCCGCCGAGGCGACCTGGCTCATCTTCTGTTGAACGAACATGCTGAGGCCGGAGAGCGCCACAAGGGTGTAGCCGAGGATGCTGCCGACGCGCATCGGCTCCAGGGCGAGGTCCATCCCCAAGAAGTTGCGGTCCACAGGAATTGCGGTGTCCAGGAACGGCAGCCAGCTGTAGAGCTTGCCGGAGAGCCCGGCCAGGTTCTCCGGGGTGAATGGCAGGACGCCGTTGATCGCCCAGAAGAGGCCGATGAAGATGGGCATCTGAATCACCAGCGGGCCGAGACAGCCCACGGGGTTGACCCCCATCTCCTTGTAGAGCTTCATCACTTCCTGGCCGCGCAACTGGGGGTTGTTCTTGTACTTCTCGTTGATCTCCTTGACGCGTGGCTGCAGTCCTTGGAGCTTCCGCGTCTGCCGCAGTTGACGCACCACGAGCGGGTACGTCAGTGCCCGAACGACGATGGTGAACGCGATGATGGCCAGGCCCAGGTTCGACCCCAGCCAGACGTAGAGCACGAGCAGGCTGTTGGTCATCGGTTTGGTGATGACCTCGCTCCAGAGCAGTGACAGCAGTTCCATAGCTCAGTCGCCTACTTCACGTCTTCCAGGTTGCGTTCCCATGCCAGTTGCTTCGTGTCCAGATCGACAGCCGTGACCGTCTCGTCCAGCGAGTGCAGGAACACGACGCGCCCTTCGGCGGAAAGCGGCGCGCGCACATCGTTCCCCACGCGGCGGTCCCATCTGCGGCTGCCGCTCTGCGCGTCCAGCACCACCATGATGCCGGAGTCCGACGCGTACACCAGTTCATCGTCCGAAAGCACCGGGGACGCCAGCACGGGTTCTCCCTCGTCGTTGCCTGGGTACGTCCAGATGACGCGTCCGGCTGTGCTGTCGTATGCGTAGATGTTGCCGTCCATGTTGGGGATGTACAGCACCCTCCCGTCCGTCACCGCGGCACCCCAGAACCAGCCAAGCGCCTCATCGAACAGTTTCTCCGATGCGCCTGAGGCGAGGCTCACGCGGTAGAAGGCGCGGTCGAATGCACCCAGGTAGAGGTACCCTCCGGTCAGAACAGGCGGCGCGACGACCGCTCCGTCCAACTGCGCAGGCTGGTCCCACACGGGGCGGCAGTCCGCTACGGAGACGGCGTGCACCTGTTTACTGAGGTCGCCGAAGTATGCGATGCCATTCTCGATAATGGGCGTCGTCCACAACTGGCCGGCGGGTTCCTCGTTCCGGGCGGGGTACCGGCACTTCTCTATGAGACTGGAGGCTTCCAGAACGTAAAGCCTGCCCTCTCCGGCGTCCTCCGTTGCTGCTATCACCAGCGAGTCGTTGTGCGGGACCACCGACCCGGCGATTCCCTTCGCGAGGTCGTTGCCGTCGATCTCGAACGTGCGTGCGTCGCCGAAGCTGTTTGCGTCGAGCGAGAGCACGATGCCGTTGTATGTCCCTGCGTATACCCGTCCGTTGTCGACCATCGGTGTGCCGTACAGGGCGGGGAAGCCTTGTTCTTGGTCCGGCTGCGGGACCTGGAAGGGCGCGATCTGAGCGAGGCCGGCGTCCAGCGAGAGCTTGATGAGGCGTCCTTCGCGCGTGCCGACGTACGTGGAGTCACCCGAGACTGCCACGCCTGACCAGCTCTGCGTCGCCGCGTTCCTGCTCTGCGCGCAGCCAGTCAGCACGACGGCCAGAACGATGGCCACGAGCAGTACGAGCGCGGGAGAGAGCCCCGTGCGTCCGGGGTAGGCGCCGGCCTGGTTCAACCTATGCATCCTTCTGGGAGCATCCGCCGGTGAGCGGGAGCTCCGGTGTAACCGGAGACGGCCTACGCGAGGCCGGTTCCGGCGTTCTCGTTCACTGTGGTGTGCCTCAGGGGCACGGGGTCGTAGCCGCTGCCACCCCACGGAGCGCAGCGGGCGAGCCGCTTCAGCATGAGCCATCCGCCCTTCAGCGTGCCGTGTACGGTGATCGCTTCCTGGGCGTAGTGGGAGCACGTTGGCTCGTACCGGCAGGACGATGGCCAGTAGGGAGAAAGCACACGCTGGTACGCGGTTATCAGTCCTATTGCCATCCTACGCATCAGAGCCCGCTTCCGTGCCCTGCACGGCGTCCGAAGCGAGCACGCGCAACCTGCGCGCGAGTGAGGCCGTCGCTCCCTGCAACGCATCGAACGATGCTTCCGGCGTGCTCTGCCGTGCGATGAGCAGGATGTCCCAGCCATCCTGAAAGGGCAGTACTCGAACGGCTTCCCGTAGCCTCCGGCGTACCCGGTTGCGGGTAACGGACAGCGGCGCGGAGCGCTTGCTGACGACGAAGCCGAACCGGGCGTGCGGGAGAGAGTTGGGCATCGCTCGCATGACCAGTAGCGGATGCGCCCGCGATGCGCCATTCTCGCGCAACGCCTGAAAATCGCGCTGGCGGCGAAGCCGCTGCGCGGGGCTGATACCCTGCCCCGTCATGGGGAGACGAATCTCGCAAGGCGGTCCTTAGACTGCGAGACGGTGGCGACCCTTCAGGCGTCGTGCGCTCAGCACCCTGCGGCCGCCCGGCGTGTGCATGCGCGCCATGAACCCGTGCCGCCGCTGGCGGCGTCGCTTCTTCGGTTGCCATGTACGCTTGGGCACGTCTCTGCGCTCTCTGAGGTTTGGGCGTAACGCCCGAAGAGAGAGTATAGCCTCGCACCCTCCGAGTGTCAAAGATGGCGGAGGTGACTGGCATTGCTTATCATGCCCGCGCGGCGGGGAATCGAGAGTGGCGCGACATGCTCTCCGCCGGGCGCAGGGACACCCGCGCCTATTCCCACGAGGAGGGATCGCCATGACGACGGTTGACCCTGACGCCGATATCCTGCGAGCAGTTGAACCGGACCCCGCTACGCTCGAACAGATGGAGATCGAAGACCCGTACCGCGCCTGGCTTGCGCGGGAGGGGGTGAAGGTCATCGACGAGTACGCGTTCGAGGACCTAGCGAAAGTGGAACTCGGGCCGTGGGAGCGGAAGGGCGGCATGGGCGCCGCGCTCAACATCCCGTACCCGGTGCTCATCAACGATGCCCAGATCGTCGAGATCAGGCCCGGCGGGTCGTCGGAGCCTGAGCATCACCTCTACGAGGAGATCGTTTACATCGTCAGCGGACGGGGCGCGACGAGCGTCTGGGTCGGCGACGGCCCGAAGCGGACGTTCGAGTGGAAGCAGGGCAGCCTCTTCGCCATCCCGCTCAACGCCTGGTACCAGCTCTTCAACGGCAGCGGTACGGAGCCCGCGCGTTACCTCTCCGTCACCACCGCCCCGCCGACGATGCGCCTGTTCAAGGACGACGACTTCATCTTCAACAACGACTTCGTCTTCTCGAAGCGGTTCAAGGGCGAGGACGACTTCTTCAGCGGCAACGGGACGCTGTACAAGGGGCGCGTTTGGGATGCCAGCTTCATTCCGAACGTGCCGGACATGCCGCTCTACTCGTGGGTGGAGCGCGGCGCGGGCGGCATCAACGCGCTGTTCGAGATGGCCGGCAACGCCATGAAGGGCCACGTGTCCGAATTCCCGGTCGGTACGTACAAGAAGGGGCACCGGCACGGGCCGGGCGCTCACCTGCTCATCCTCAGCGGCGACGCGGGCTACTCGCTCCTCTGGCACGAGGAGGACATGTCCGACATGGTGAAGGCGGACTGGCAGTACGGCTCGATGGTCGTCGTGCCGAGCGACGCCTGCTACCACCAGCACTTCAACACCGGCACGCGGCGGGCGCGGTACATGGCGCTCGGTTACGGCTCCGGCGGCACCGCGGCGGGGCTGCACACGCCGTTCGCGGGCTCCGGCCTGGGCGACGTGAGCCAGAAGCAGGGCGGGATGCAGGTGGAGTACGAGGACGAGAACCCGCTGGTGCTCGACCTGTTCGAGGAGGAGTGCCTGAAGCGCGGCGCGATGCCGGACATGCGGCGCTACTTCCCCGGCAGGACCGAGTTCAAGGTGCAGCTGCCCGACTAGCTGTAGTTCCCATAGAGGTTGTTGACAAGTGAGAGGCCTCGCTGTTGCTGTTGTGTGAACGAAACCCAGCAGTAACAGGAGGCCTCTCATGACCCATCGTAACGCACGCTTGACCCCCGTGACTCGCGCTGAGCTGGTCGAACAGGTGATGGACGGCTGGCCCCAGGCCGAAGTGGCTCGCTTGTTCCGCGTCTCTCGCGCCACCGTCTCCAAGTGGGTGCAGCGGTTCCGAGAGGGTGGTCCAGATGCGCTCCACGATCGCTCCAGCCGCCCCCTACGCAGCCCTCGCAAGACCGCTCAGTTCCAGGAAGCAACCATCTGCGCTGCACGCCGTATGCTCGCCTGGGGACCGCACCGCCTCGCGTGGAGGTTGGGCATCGCCCGCTCCACCGTCTACGCCGTCCTGCGCCGCGCCGGGATTCACCGCCTCGCGTGGCTCCACCGCACCACGCGGGAGGTCGTTCGCTACGAGCATCCCCGTCCCGGCGCGCTGGTCCACTTGGACATCAAGAAACTCGGGCGTATCCCGCAGGGTGGCGGCAAGCGCATCCTGCCTGGGTTCGCAGAGACTCAGAGTGGCCCTAAGCGCGGCCCTCGCCTCGGATTCGACTTCGTTCATGTAGCCGTGGACGACCACTCCCGCTATGCCTACGCCGAGGCCTTGCCAGACGAACGCGGTGCAACCGCGACCGCGTTCCTGCTCCGGGCGCTTGCCCACTTCGACCGCCAAGGCATCACGGTCGAGCGCGTCCTGACCGACAACGGCGCCTGCTACATGAGCCGCGTCTTCACCTCTACCGCGTCGGTCAATGGTGTGCGCTTAAAGCGCACACGACCCTTCCGACCCCAGACGAATGGCAAGGCTGAGGCGTTCAACAAGATCCTGCAAGCTGAGTGGGCCTACCAGCGACCGTATACCTCCAACCGCGAGCGGCTCGACACGCTGCCTGCCTTCCTTGCGTATTACAATCACCGGCGTCCGCACGGCGGCATCGGCGGGATCACTCCCGCCTCGCGCATGTAAAACAACGTCCCTGGGAACTACAACTAGCGGCAGGATTACGGGGAGCGGACGAAAGACAGGCGGGTGAAAGCCCGCCTGTCTTCTTGTCTGCTACTGGGAGAGCTCGTCCAGCGGGGGCTCCGGCATTCCCTTGCTCCAGGTGGGGTCGCGGAGTTCGAGCCGGTTGCCCGTGGGGTCGAAGAAGTAGAGCTCGCGTCCGGTGAAGTGGCCCTGCGCACGGTAGACGAGGCTGTCCACATTCACACCCTTCTCGCGGAAGAGCTTGCATGCCTGCTCCAGCACCTCCGGCGTGACGGTGAAGGAGTGGTGCACGCCCGGCGGAGAGCCGCTGACCGGCGTCTTCTGCGCACAGAGCAGGATGTTGGTGTCGCCGGTGCTGAAGCACGACATCGTGTTGTTGCCGAGCCGCCCCTTCGACTCGAGGCCAAGGAGGCCGCCGTAGAACTCCTCGGCCTCGTCCAGGTTGTTCACGGGGATCGACCAGTGGGTCATACCTTGTACGCCTAGTCCTGCCATCGCTCTCCTCCTCTCGTCGTCTGCTGCTTCGTCAATGGGGGAAGAATCACCCCCATCCTATCTTTCCCCCATCGAGGGGGAAGGGATCAGGCGTGGTAGTCGCCGTGGGTGCCGCCTGTCTTCTCGACGAGCCGCACACCCTCGATGGTCATGCCGCGGTCGACGGCCTTGCACATGTCGTAGATGGTGAGCGCGGCGACGGAGACGGCGGTGAGCGCCTCCATCTCCACGCCCGTCTTGGCTGTTGTGCGCGCCCGCGCCGAGATGCGGACGCGGGCGACATCCGCGCCCGGTTCCGCATCGAAGTCGACCGAGACGTGACTGAGCGGGACCTGGTGGGCGAGGGGGATGAGCTCCCACGTGTGCTTCGCGGCGTTGATGCCTGCGATGCGCGCCACGGTGAAGACGTCGCCCTTCTCCGCGCGGCCCTCGACGATGAGCGACAGCGTCTCGGGAAGCATCGCGACCGCTCCTGCTGCTATCGCGGTGCGCGTCGAGTCCGGCTTGGCGCCGACGTCCACCATGCGGGCGCTGCCTTCTGCGTCTATGTGCGTGAGTTCAGCCATGCCTACACCATCTGTACGCGGCCGTACGCGCTCGAGGACTCGTAGATGGAGTCGGCCTCGAGGTCATCGCCGTTCGCGGCCTCGACCGCCAACCGGTCGCACCGCTCATTCTCGACGTTCCCTGCGTGCCCGCGCACCCACCTGAACGTGACATCGTGCCGCCCGGTCTGCTGCAGCAGACGTTCCCAGAGGTCGGGGTTGATCGCGGCCTCTTTCTTGTTCCGCATCCAATCGTTTGCCTGCCAGCGCCTAGCCCAACCCTGTTCTACCGCATCGACCACGTACTTCGAATCGCTGTGGAGTGTTACCCGGCACGGCTCCTTCAGCGCTTCCAGCGCCTTGATGGCAGCCAGCAACTCCATCCGGTTGTTCGTCGTCAGCCGGAAGCCTCCCGACAGTTCCCTTCGGGTGCCGTCGTAGTCGAGTACGGCGCCGTAGCCTCCGGGGCCGGGATTGCCGAGGCAGGCGCCGTCGGTATGGATGGTGACCGACTTCCGGGGGGTGCTGGCGCTGGAAGTCATCCTAGCCGCCTATCTGGAACATCTCGATCTTGCGCGTCTCGGTGGCCTGCAGGGAGGCGCGGAGTTCGGAGTAGCGGTCGGTGCGGGCGCGCCAGATGTTGGCGATGCGCTCGCGGAGCTCGTCGTCGGACTCGCCGGAGCGGAGGGGCGATTTCAGGTCGGTGCCGCCGGTGGCGAAGAGGCACGTCACGACCTCGCCCTGCGGGGTGATGCGGACGCGGTTGCAGTCGCCGCAGAACGGCTGCGTCACGGACGAGATGAAGCCGATCTCGCCGTCGCCGTCGAGGAAGCGCCAGCGTTCGGCGACCTCGCCGCGGTAGTTCGGCGCAAGCGGCTCGATGGGGAAGACGGCGTTCACCTGCTCGACGAGCTCGCCGGAGGGCACGACCTTGTCCCGCTGCCAGGCGTTGAGCGTGCCCACGTCCATGAACTCGATGAAGCGCACGATGTGGCCGGTGCCCTTGAAGTGCCGCACCATGTCCAGCACCGTGTGGTCGTTCACGCCGCGCTCGACGACCGCGTTGATCTTGATGGGGTCGAACCCTGCGCGTTCGGCGGCGGCGATGCCATCCAGCACCGCGTCAGGGCTGTAGCCCTTGCCGTTCATCACGCCGAATATCGCCGGGTCGAGCGTGTCGAGGCTCACGGTGACGCGGCGCAGTCCCGCGCTTCTCAGGGCGTCCGCCTGCTCGGCGAGCAGGTAGCCGTTCGTTGTGAGCGTCAGGTCGTCGATGCCGTCGATGCCGTCGAGCATCGATACGAGCTGTTCGAGGCCCTGCCGCACGAGCGGCTCGCCGCCGGTGATGCGCACCTTGCTGACACCGAGGTCGACGAATAGCCGGGTGAGGCGGGCGGTCTCCTCGTAGGAGAGGATGGCCTCGCGGGGGAGGAAGTGGTAGCGCTCGCCGTACACTTCCGCGGGCATGCAGTAGGTGCAGCGGAAGTTGCAGCGGTCGGTGACGGAGATGCGGAGGTCGCGCACCGGCCTGCCGAGCATGTCGGTGATCTGCGCGGTCACGATGGGGCCCCTTCCAGCGCGCGTTCGCGGAGCAGGTCGGCCATGCGGCGGGTGGCCTGCCCCCGGTGGCTGATGGCGTCCTTCTCGGCGGGATCGAGCTCGGCCATCGTCTTCCCGAAACGGGGGACGTAGAAGATGGGGTCGTAGCCGAAGCCGTTCTCTCCTACGGGCGCGAAGGCGGCGCGGCCCTCGCATGCGCCGTCCGCGATCTCCTCGGCGCCGTCCGGCCTCGCGAGCACGAGGACGACGCGGTAGCGGCAGGTGCGCTGCTCCTCCGGCACGTCGGCCAGTTCGTCGAGCAGCAGCTGTGTGCGGTCTGCGTCGTCCAGGCCGTCGCCGCCGTAGCGTGCTGAGCGCACGCCGGGGCGTCCGCCGAGGGCGTCGACCTCGATGCCGGAGTCGTCCGCGAGCGACGGCAGACCGCTGGCGGCGCAGAACGCCCGGGCCTTGAGCCGAGCGTTCTCCTCGAACGTCTCGCCGGTCTCCTCCACATCGAGCTCGATGCTGGCGTCGGCGGGTGTGAGCAGCGTCACGTCGGCTTCGCCGAGTATCCGTCGGAACTCGGTGACCTTGTGAGCGTTGTTCGTACCGATGAGCAGAGTCTCTCGCGCCATGTCCGGATTCTACACCTGCTCACAGGGATGGACAGGATGGGGGGTGCAGTCGTCACTCCGGCGGAGGCTGGAACGCCCAGCCTTGCGGGTCCGGCGTCCCTGCGTTCAACCGGGCGCTTCTTCTGGGTGCAATTACGAGTGAGCACTGGGGGCTTTCGCCGAATTGAACAGTTAATCGACAAGGCCGTGGCCTGCTTCCGGCGTTCTTCTGTTCAACTGTCCGCATAGGGAGGGTGTGCAACACTGCAGCTCCTTGATCACACCTGTGGGTGGGCCTTGAGCCATAACGGGGTCTAAGGGTGCTGCCGGTATCACGGTCATGCGACCAGCGTACGCGGGCGGGGGGTGACGGCGGAAGGGGCGGGTGTCACATAACAGTGACACGCGGTCATTGCCCGGTCGCGGCCACGCTCCCTAGCCTGATTCAGCCCCTCAGGGGCATTTCGCTCCGGGAGAACAAGATGGCTGACGGCCGGATAGTCGAGGAGAGCGTGCGAGGCAGGATGTTGGGCGTGGCGGGAGTCGGCGCAGTGGCGGGGATGGTGCTGTGGGGTGGCGTGGGCGTGCCTTCGCTGGCAGGGCCGACGGCGGTGTTCACGTTCGTGTTCCTGGTCCTGCTCGTGCTGTCGGCTATGTGCGAGGGGCTCCGGCGCTCTTGGAGGGAGTGACGAGGGGGATAGGTAGGAGTGTCGTGGGGGATTGGGGTATGGTTATCGGTGAGGCCGGATCGTTGGGAGTAGCAATATGAGCACCATCAAAGAACTGTTTCAGGAACTCCAATGCCAAGACGCCGAACTTCGGAGAGAGTACGACCGGCTGGCGCCCCGATTCGCACTGATAGATGCACAGATCAAAGCAAGAAAGCAGCGTCGGCCGCAACGTAGACGTGAGTGGCAAGGCTAGTGATGCTGCCCTCCGCCCGCCACTAGGAGACAGCGCACGCGGGCTTGGGGCGATGGCGAAAGGGGTGGGTGCGCACGACATCCTGTCGTTGCCTGATAGCCGCGGCTGTGCTATCAACGCGGCATGACGACTTCACACGCCGTTGGCAAACCCAGAGCCCTTGAATTCTTTGCGGGTGTGGGGCTGGTCCGGATGGCTTTGGAGGAGGCAGGGGTTGAGGTGGTCTTTGCCAACGACATCTCGCCTGCCAAGGCGCATATGTACGCGCTGAATTTCGGCGACGGCGATTTCATCCTCGGGGACATCACGGCGCTCAGGGGCGCGGATATTCCGCAGGGTGATATTGCAACGGCCTCATTCCCTTGCACCGACCTCTCGCTCGCTGGGAACCGCGCAGGACTCACAGGACGGGAGTCCGGCCTGGTTGGAGAGTTCCTTCGCATACTGAAAGAGATGGGAGACGACCGCCCGGCGGCAGTGATGTTGGAGAACGTCACGGGCTTCGCCACGTCCAACGGAGGGCGCGACTTGCTGACGACACTGGAGGCGCTGAACGAACTGGGATACTACTGCGACGTAGCCGCTCTGGATGCCCGCCGTTTCGTTCCGCAGAGCCGCCCACGCCTGTTCGTCATCGGGGCCATCGATCCGCCGAGCATCCCCTATGCGTCCACCGGGTGGGCGTCCATGCGCCCCAAGTGGTTCCCGCAGTTCCTGACAGAGAACCCTCATCTGCGGACGTTTTCCTTTCCGCTCCCTCCGCTTCCTGCCCACTCAGAGCAGACGCTCGACGACCTGGCGGAACAGTTGCCGACAACCGACCCTGCATGGTGGGACGCTCAGAGCACCTCGCGGTTCCTCGGGAGCCTGAGCGCGATCAACGAAGAGCGGGCGGATGCGTTGCGCCACGCGGGCCACATCACGCGGAGGGCCGCCTACCGCAGGACCCGTGCGGGGAGAGCGGTCTGGGAGATCAGGGGCGACGGGATCAGCGGCTGCTTGCGCACGACACGGGGTGGGTCCAGCAGGCAGGCACTGGTGGAAGGGGGAGACGGAGCGCTGCGCGTCCGCTGGATGACGGCCCTGGAGTACGCACGCCTGCAGGGCGCCCCGGCGTTCCGGTGGGGGACGATGCCGGAAACACAGGCGAGATTTGCGCTGGGAGATGCGGTGTGCGTGCCCGCCGTGGCTTGGCTGGCGCGGAACTACCTGCTGCCGCTGGTTGCCGGAAAGTTGGCGGTTGAGGGCGCTCTTCCTCGGCATCGCGAGTTGGCGCATGCCGAATAGCAAGCCGAAGCGAGGGGACACTCCCGAGGAAGTCAGTTTGATCCTCCAGCGACTGGAGGAAGGGCTGAACGCCGACGGCGAAGATGGACGGACAGCCAGCAACGCGAAGTTCGGCGTATACGCCTTCTACGACTATGATGGCGAACCCATCTACGTTGGGCAGACGGCGGAGCAACTGCGCGTCCGCATACGCCGCCACCTGACTAACCAGCGCACTGACGCGGTCGCGATGAACGTGCTCGACCCGTTCGAAGTAGCAGATATCGAGATGTGGCCGTTCTGGGAACTTGAAGGGCGCAACCCCAGCGAGCAAACCGTCAAGGACACCTTGAACTCTGCTGAGTACACCGTCTTTCAGAAGCTCATCACCGAGTCTGCCTTCGGGGCAGTGCTCAACGAAAAGCCCGTCCCACTCGCTGCGCAGGTTGGCTTGCCTCGTTCGTTCCGCTGGCGCATCGTTCCTGACGATGTATACCAACGCCGCCTGCACCCTGACATACGCATCGCCCGCAGAGCCGCTACGATTGCCAAGCTGGCGGAGGTCATCAGCCAGCGTGCAGTGCAGGCGGGACTGAGGAACACGCTGCTCACGCAGGCGCGGCGCTTGGAGCATCTGGCCAAGCGCCGCCTCGACGAATTGGGGGGGCCGCCGGAAGCGTAGACCGCGCCGACGCGCAAAGGAGGAGCGATCGTGAGTCCCGACACCGTCTCCTCCGCCGAGCGCAGCCGGATCATGCGCCAGGTGCGCTCCGAGAACACCGCGCCGGAGATGTACGTGCGGCGTACACTGCATGCTGCAGGCTTTCGCTTCCGCCTCCACGCCAAGCAGCTCCCTGGCAACCCCGACCTCGTGCTGGCTAGATTCAAGACCGTGGTCTTTGTCCAAGGGTGCTTGTGGCACTGGCATGGCTGCCGCCGTTCGCGGATGCCATCGTCCAACGTCGACTACTGGCAACGCAAGATAGCCCGCAACGTGGAGCGCGACGCCAAGAATGCTGCCGCGCTGTCCGGCATGGGCTGGCGTGTCGAACTCGTGTGGGAGTGCGAGATCGCCTCCGCCACCGCGAGCCTCATCAAGGCTTTGCGAGCCTGATATGTCGTTGTCTCCTGCCGTAGCCTCCTCCCCCAGTTGACAACCCTGTAAGGCACAGACGTAGGGCGTTGCTGCCCTATGGTGTGCGCGAGATTCCCGCCCTTCGCGGGAATGACGGGACTGCCCTAACCCTGGTCCTCACGCTGGCCGATGCGGCGTTCGGCGCCGCGCAGGAGGCGCACGATGTTGTCGCGGTGCATGCCGATGATGAGCGGGCCGATGATGAGCGCGAACACGAAGTGCGGGGTCGGGAGGTCGTACGCCACCATCGACACGACGAATCCGGTGAACACCGTTCCCACTCCCAGGACGGAGCCGAGCGAGACGTAGCGCGTGAGCAGCACCACGGGGACGAAGACGACGATGCCCGCGATGCCCGCCCACGGCAGCAGCGCGGCCGCCGCTCCGACGCCGGTCGCGACACCTCGTCCGCCCCGGAAGCCTGCGAAAACGGGGAAGACGTGGCCCACCACCACCACAGTCGCGGTGGCCGCCTCCAGCCAGGTGTCGCTGGAGACGCTCGCGGCGATGAGCACGGGCAGCACGCCCTTCGCTACGTCGAGCGCGAACACGAGCGCAGCCGCCTTCTTCCCGGCGGCACGCATGACGTTCGTCATGCCCGTCTTGCCGCTGCCGACTTCCCGGATGTCGCGGCGCATGACCAGCCGCACGAGCAGGAGCCCCGGTTGCACGCTGCCGAGCAGGTAGGCGGCGGGGACGAGGAGCCACTCCATGGCTACTTCCGCTCCCGTGCTCCGGAAGGGCGCTTGTTGCCTGCGCGCCGGGCGCGCGCCGCGGCCTTCGACCGGTTGTCGCCGATGACGTGCACGCCGCCCTTGCCCCGGAACTCGATCTTGAGCGGCACGCCGTCGAAGCCGAACTCCTCGCGGATCGTGTTGGCGAGGTAGCGCTCGTAGGAGAAGTGGATGCGCGAGGTGTTGTTCACGAAGAAGATGAACGTTGGCGGGCGGACAGACTCCTGCTTCACGCGGTAGAGCTTCAGCGAGCCCTTCGCGGCGCTCGTGGGCGGGAGGTGGCGGGAGACGGCGTCCATCACGGCGCGGTTCAGCGCCGGGCCGTCCACCCACTCCGTCCGCTTCGCGTGGAGGTCGAACGCCATGCGCAGCGCCGCCGGCACGCCCTCGCCGTCGGTGGCGGTCGTGAACACGATAGGCACGTTGGGCAGGAACCGCATCCGCGAGTGCACCAGCCGGGTGAAGCGCCGCATCTCGCGGCGCGGGTTGTCGTGCTCCACGAGGTCCCACTTGTTGACGACGATGAGCAGCGACTTGAAGGCCTCAGTCGCCTGCCCGGCGATGTGGAGGTCCTGGTCGGTGGTGGGGTTGGTGGCGTCGAGGACGAGCAGGGCGACGTCGCAGCGGTGGATGGCGGCTGCGGCGCGCAGGACGCTGAACTTCTCGATGCCGGGCTGCACGGCGCCGCGCCGCCGTATGCCGGCGGTGTCGATGAGGACGCCGGGCGCGCCCTCGAACTCGAACCGCGAATCGAGAGCGTCGCGCGTCGTGCCGGGCACGGGACTGACGATGGAGCGCTCCTCCTGCAGGATGGCGTTCGTCAGCGCGGACTTGCCGACATTCGGTCTGCCGATGATGGCGAGGCGGGGCGTCTCCGAATCGGGAGCGTCCGGGGCGTCGTCCATGGGGACCTGGGCCATGAGGGCGTCCATGAGGTCGCCGAGGCCGCGCCGGTGGAGCGCGCTCACGGGGATGGGTTCGCCGAGGCTGAGCGCATAGGCGTCGTTCGCGAGGGACTCCTGGTTGGGGTTGTCGGCCTTGTTCACGGCGACGACGGTTGGCTTGTGCGCCTGGCGCAGCCGCTGCGCGACGTACTCGTCGGCGTAGGCGGGGCCGGTGCGGGCGTCGGTGACGAAGATGACGGCGTCTGCACCCGCGATGGCGGCGTCGACCTGCGCGGCGATGTGCGCCTCGATCTCGGTCTCGGGCTCCGGCAGCAGGCCGCCGGTGTCGGCGAGCAGGAAGTGGCGCCCCTCGAACTCGGCGGGCGCGATCATGCGGTCGCGCGTCGTGCCGGACTCCTCGGCGACGATGGCGGAGCGCCTGCCGAGCAGCGCGTTGAACAGGCTGGACTTGCCGACGTTGGGGCGCCCTACGATTGCGACGAGTGTCGTTGCGGGCGGTGCGCCCGCCGTTTGTGTGGCGTTGGTCATGGTGTTACTCGCCGGAGACGAGCAGGCGCAGGACTGCCTTCTGCGCGTGCAGGCGGTTCTCGGCCTGGGTGTAGGCGACGGACTGCGGGTGCTCCAGCATCCCTTGCTCCATCTCCTCGCCGTAGTGGACGGGCATCGGGTGCATGACGAGCGCGCCCGGGTTGGCGCGGCCGAGCAGGCGCTCGTTCACCTGGAATCCCTGGAACGCGGCCCGTCGCTGTGCGGCCTCCTCCTCCTGCCCCATGCTCGTCCAGACATCGGTGTAGAGCACGTCCGCGCCGTCGGCGGCCTCGTCGGGGTCGGCGGTGAGCATCAGTGCGCCGCCGTTGGAGCGCGCCCGCAGGCGGGCGGCGTCCGCATCGGGAAAGGCGTAGCCGTCCGGGGAGGCGACGGCGAAGTCCGCGCCGAGCGCGAGCGCGCCGAGTCCGAGGCTGAGCGCGCAGTTGTTGGCATCGCCGATGTAGGTGACCTTCAGCCCTTCGACGCGGCCCTTGTGCTGGCGGATCGTGAGCAGGTCGGCTGCCGCCTGGCAGGGGTGCTCGACGTCCGAGAGCGCGTTGACGACAGGCACGGATGCGTTGGCGGCGAAGCGCTCCAGCGTGCTGTGCGCCATGACTCGCGCCACGATGACGGACGCCCAGCGCTCCAGCACCCGGGCCACGTCCTCTACGGGCTCGCGCTTGTCGAGCCCGACCTCGTCCGAGCCGAGGTAGACGGCGTGTCCGCCGAGTTCGTAGGCCGCAATGTCGAACGAGACCTTGGTGCGGAGTGAGGGCTTCTCGAAGAGCATCGCGACCGTCCGCCCCTGCAGCGGCTGCGGGCCGCCCTCGCTCTGGGAGGCGTAGGCGTTGCCGGTGTCGAGCAGCCAGGCGAGTTCGTCGTTCGTGACGTCGTCGATGGAGAGGAAGTCGGTGGCCACAGCGTTACTCCTGCCTCGGCCCGTTCAAGTCGGAGATCGTGTCGACGTAGGCGTCCCACGCCTCGTCGGCGAGCGACTTGGTTGCCTGCACCTCGGCAGAAGCCACGCCTCTGCGGACCGCCTCGTAGTAGAGGAGGCTGAGGTCGTACCAGCGGAAGTAGCGCCGCTCGCGTTCGGTGTCGGGAACTATCGCAGCCATGGCCTATAGCATACGCCTCAGAGGGAGAGAAGGGCGGGGTTAGGGGCGCAGGCTCGCCATGAGCGGGCGCCGCGTTTTTCTGGTTTCTGTTGCAATGTGTTGCTTTCACTCCTAGATGGCCTTGCTCCGCGCAACGGTCGGGCTGCTCTCTGCAACGGCGCGGAGGACGGAATGCGACGGCTATGCAACGCGAATGCAACGATCTGCAACAGGGGGGTTCTGTGGGAGGGGGGCTGCGGTCCCGGCTGGCCGCTGCGCGCGGGGGACAGGGTACGCGGGGCGGGCCCAGCTGTGGAAGGGGCGCGTGTCATAGGTCGGTGGGGAGGGACAGGGTGGGGGAGGGGGATGGCGGGTGAGGGGCGGGAATGGCGGAGGGGCGTGGGGGGGCGGTTCGCGAACCGCCCCTACACCGGGCGGGATTCCCGTTTCACGGGAATGGCACAAGGCCTGTCAGACTGCGCAGGAGAATGAAGCGGGGAGGCGCGGCCGCTCTCTGGCGAGCGTTTTGGGTCGGCCAACGTTCCCCGAGAGATGTTTCGGCTCCGCTCAACATGACAGGCAGGGGGGCGAGGTTGCGCGCTAAAGCGCGAGCCTCCGCAGGAACGACGGGTGAGGGAGCAAGAACGTCGGGCGGGGGGGATTAGCGGAACTGGCGGAGGAAGCGGGTGTCGTTGGCGAGGAAGTGGCGGACGTCGTTGATGCCGTACTTGAGCATGGCGATGCGCTCCGGGCCCATGCCGAAGGCGAAGCCGGTGTAGACGTCTGGGTCGTAGCCCGCGGCGCGCAGGACGTTGGGGTGCACCATGCCCGCGCCGAGGATCTCCAGCCAGTCGCCGCGCCACTCGATGGCCATGTCGACGCCGGGTTCGACGAACGGGAAGTAGTCGCAGCGGAAGCGGACACGCGTGTCCGGGCCGAACATCTGGCGGGCGAACTGGAAGAGCGTGTGCTTGAGGTTGGCGAACGTGATGCCCTTGTCCACGGCCAGTCCCTCGATCTGGTGGAACTGCGACTCGTGGGTGGCGTCGGTTGCCTCGTAGCGGTAGCACTTTCCGGGGACGATGACGCGGATGGGTGGCTGGTGCGCCTCCATGATGCGCGCCTGCATCGGCGACGTGTGGGTGCGGAGGAGCGTCGTGAAGCCGCCGTCAGGGTCGCGGTTCGCGTCGAGCCAGAAGGTGTCGAACATGTCGCGGGCGGGGTGGTCCTTCGGGATGTTGAGCATCTCGAAGTTGTAGCGGTCCCACTCGACCTCGGGCCCCTCGGCGACCTGGAAGCCCATGCCGCGGAAGATGGCCTCGATCTCGCGCATAACGATGGTTGAGGGGTGATAGCGCCCGTTGGGGGCGGGCCTGCCGGGGAGGGTGACATCTATCGCGTCTGCGCCGAGTCCCTCCGCGAGCGCGGCCTCAATCGCATCGCGACGGTCGGCGAGGCGCTGCTCGAGGACGTTCTTCGCCTCGTTGGCGGCTGCGCCCGCGGCGCGCCGCTCCTCCGGCGGGAGCTGCGCGACGCCCCGGAGCACCTGTGTCATCCTGCCGGAGCGGCCGAGGTATTCGACGCGCCATGCTTCGAGCGCGTCGGCTGAACCGGCGCGTTCGAGCGATTCGAGGGCCGCGTCGCGTACGGATGCGGCGTCCTGGGGTGGGGCGTCAGTCATGGGGCATCAGTATACAGGGCGCGCCGCGTTACTCGTAAGCCGTGCCATATCGAGGGTGGGGTTGGTGCTCCGTTGGAAGTTGACGGGCCGCCTATAGTGGAAGTGCGAGACTCATGCGCCGCGTGGAATACCCACAGGAGGCCGCACCTGATGTATCCGCTCACGTTCACCGTTGACTATCCGGAAGGTCCGAGGAACAGGCTGACCACGCTTTTCCGGTTGATACTCATGATTCCAATCGCGGTAGTGATGGGGTTGCTGATCCCCATGGTCGGCCCGGCCATCGTGCTCCTGGTGCTGTTCCGTGGGAAGTACCCCCGCTGGTGGTTCGACTTCAACCTGGAATGGCTGCGGTTCAACGCCCGCGTGGACGCGTACCTGCTGCTTTTACGCGACGAGTACCCGTCCACGGACGAGGAGCAGGCTGTGCACCTGGACGTTGCGTACCCGGAGCCGGGCAGCCTCAACCGGTTCCTCCCGCTCATCAAGTGGCTGCTGGCGTTGCCGCACTGGATCATCATCTCCTTCCTGGGCATCATCGCGCTGATGGTGACGGTCATCGGCTGGCTGCTCATCATCATCACGGGCTCCTACCCGCGAGGTATGTTCGACTTCGTGGTGGGAGTGACGCGCTGGGCGCTGCGTGTAGAGGCGTACGCGGTGGGGCTGTTCACCGACCAGTACCCGCCCTTCCGGCTCGGCGAGTAGAACGCTCAGGGCGCGTATGCGGCTGTTCACGATCGGGTACTCGAAACGGAGCATGGACGAGTTCATCGGCATGCTGCGCGAACAGGAGATTCCGGTGCTGGCGGACGTGCGGATGTGGGCGGGCAGCAGGTTCAAGCCGGAGTTCTCGAAGAATCGTCTGGCGAGTGCCCTGTGGGCATCCGGCATCGCATACGTCAACCTAAGAGCGCTAGGGAACGCGGGGAAGTTCACGGGAGCGGGCAGGGTGGTCATCCACGACCCGGAGGAGGGCTTCCCCGAGCTGGCCGCGCTGCTAGAGCGCTACGGGTCGGTTGCCATCATGTGCCTGGAACGGGACCCCCACGAGTGTCACCGGATGGACGTGGCGGTCGAGATGGCGAGGCAGTTGCCGGAGCTCGAGGTGACGCACCTGGGGATGCCGGAGACGCTGTTCGGCTGAATGAGAGAAGCCCCCGCGAATGCTCGCGGGGGCTCTATCTCATCTGACCCTTTGCCCTGTCCCATCCCGCCGTGTGACCTGCCGGTCACTCTGGATTCCCGCGAAAGCGGGAATGACGGGACTAGGAACGTTACGCCGCAGGCGCGGGATCGGGCACGGGGGCCTCGTCGGTGACGTGGAGCGTGAGGCGCTTCGCCTTGGTGTTCTCCGCCACAGGGAGACGGACGGTCACGACGCCGTGCTCGTACGAGGACGCTGCGTGGTCCACGTCGACGGTCTCCGGCAGGCGGACGGAGCGGCGGAAGGAGCCTGTGCGGCGCTCACGCAGGAGGTAACCGCCCTCCTCGTGCTCACCCTCAGACGCCGTCTTGCCCTCGATGGTGAGGACGCCGTCCTCGATCGTGATGTCGATGTCCGCGGGCGAAACGCCCGGCAACGTGCCTTTCACGACGAAGTCGTCGCCGTCGCGTTCAACGTCGAGCGGGATCGCCCAGCCCCCGGCGTAGGGGTAGTGGTACGGTACGCCGAAATGACGGTGCGTTCGCTCGAACCGGCGCAGGTCTCGGAAGGGGGTCCAACGTTCGATAGCCATGAGTAAGCCTCCTTGCTGCTATGCGGGCCTCTGTCTTGCATCGGCTCGCTTGACTTGATATGAACTGTATCAATGTTATATTCACGTGTCAATAGGTCTGCTACATAATGTATCAATGCCAGGCCACTGCGTTGACAGGAGTGTGTACGCCTCAAGGCGGCTATATCGCTCCAGGTATCAATAGGCGAGGGCGACGCGCACAGCGTTGCAGGAGTGTCGCGGCGTAGGCGATAATGGACTTATCCACCCAAGCGTGCCGCTGGGTCAAAGGAGGGAGCGCAAACCATCATGCTGAGATTCGCTGAAGAGATCGTCCTTCTGCTCCTGGATGATGAAGATGGGTCGTTCGCCCACGTGCCGAGGCTGGCGCTGAACTACGCTCTGGCGGGCGGCGTCCTCATGGACCTGGCGATGGAGAACCGCATCGACACCGACGTCGAGAGCCTCACCCTGATCGACGGCTCTCCGACGGGCGACAGCCTGCTCGACCCCACGTTGGCTGACATCCAGACGGTGGAGGAGCGCAATCTCAGCTTCTGGGTGGAGCGCACGGCCCATAACGGCGACGTTGTCCGGGAGGAGGCGCTCGCCCGACTGGTCAGCACCGGCATCCTGGAAGAGCGGGACGAACGGTTCCTGTGGGTGTTCAAGTCGCGCCGCTACCCTGCCATACAGGGCGAGGTGGAGCGCGAGGTGAAGCTGCGGATCATGGAAGTGCTCTTCAGCGATGAGATCCCCGACCCGCGCGACGTGATGCTCATCTGCCTGGCCGAGGCGTGCGGTATCCTCTCGCGGCTGGTGTCCCGGGAGGAGCTCGAGCGTGCATCGGCGCGCATCGAGCAGGTGCGAAAGCTGGACCTCATCGGTCAGGCGATGTCCCAGGCGATCACGGACATCGAGCTGTCGGTCATCGCGTTGGCGCAGCCGCACCTCTACTAGGCCGCCTACGAACACAGCGCTTCGTGACAGCGCCCGCCGAAACCGGCGGGCGCTGTTCTTTCTACGTCTTCCCTGCCGCCTTCCACATCCGCAGCCCCATCACTGCGGCAACCATGATGACGAGCGTGTCGACGTATATCCAGAGGGACCCCGTGTTGGAGAGGCCCGAACTGCCCCAAGCGAGGTCGTTCAGGTACGCCGACCACTGATAGCCGTAACCGACGAACAGGACAGCCGCGGCGTAGAAGTGGATGTTGACGTCCAGGAAGCGCACCGTGTCGCCCGCGTTCTGGCTGTCAGCATCGAACCGTCGCTTGAAAACGTATGCAGCAGCGAGGGAGATGGCGACGGCAGGAGCCATCAGCCAGCTCAGGAGCTCCCAGTCCGGCTGCGGCACGTCGAACACCGATTTCACGGTGACGGCCAAGGCCACCAGCATGTTGTAGGCGGCAAGCAGTCGGATGAGCAGCCGCATCGGTCAATGCTCCTTCGTGCGGCTTCCCCGCCACATCCGCATACCCACGGCGGCGAGGACCACCGGCAGGACCATATTGATGGAGCCCCACACCAGCAGGTCCTGTTCGCCTCCCCTGAGCAGGGAAGGCCAGAGCCGGAAGAAGAGCAGCCCCGCTCCGACCAATGCGTAGAAGAGCGCGTTGACGGAGAGGTGCTCCCGGGGGCCGTCGTCTGCACTGAGCCGTCGCTTGTCAGCGAAAGCGCTGAGCAGTGCGATGAGGATGGCTGTGGCCATGAACCAGTGCAGCACCTCCCACGCCGGGTACGGTTCGACGGGGTACGGCTGTTCCGCGCCGGAGTATTGCCACGAGACGGCGAAGAGGTAGGCCGCGACCGCAAGGCCCGTGAGCATCAGGTAAAGGGCGACCAAGCGCGTTCCCATGACGTGTTCGTTCTCCCGTGACCGCCGTGCGCTCGGCGCGGCTCCGCTATCCTTGCATCGGCCAGCGCCCGTTCCACATACGCACGCCAATCATGCCGGTAACGATGATGTACGCCGTGTCGATGTAGGCCCACATGGAGCCGATGCCCGTCGCTTCGCCATCCATCAGCACCTGGACGTGGTCGTTCAGCTCAGACGACCACTGAAAAGCGAAGGCGATGAACAGGGCGAGGGCTGCGTAGAACGGCACGTTCACGTCGAGGAATCGCCGTACGTCCGTTTCTCCGCCGTCCGATTCCAGCGCTCTCTTGCAACTGATGGCGCCGCCCAGGGTGATGATGACACCCGCTGCCATGAGCCAGTTGAGCACCGACCATTCGGGCTGCTCGATGTCGAAAATGAACTTGACGGCCACGAGCAGGGCCACCAGCACGATGTAAGCGGAGAGCAGTTTCAGCAGTATGGCCATGGTTGTATCTCCTCTGTACGCGGGGGCTTACACGTAAGCCCGGGTGCGGTGGTATCGCTCGTTCCGTTCATGCGGAGGCGCGCCACAGACGCCGGCCGGCGGCGACCAGCACGAGCGGCAGCGCAACGTCGATGAAGTTCCAGATCAGCCAGTCCGCATCGCCGGTGTCTCTCAGCAGGTGGGACCAGTTCCAGAAGAAGAGGATGCCCACACCGAGCACGCCGTAGAAGACGGCGTTGACGGATATGTGCTCAAGCACACTCGTATCGTCGCCTGCATCGTGACGTCGTTTATGGACGAAGGCGCTGATGAGCGCGATGACGATGGCGACTGCCATGAACCAGTCGAGCACTTCCCAGATGGGGTACGACTCATCCCCACCCGGGTGATACCACGCCACGGCGATGAGATGCACCGCGACAGCAGGACCCACGAGCATGAGATAGAGAGAAAGGAGACGAGTTGCGACAGGCATGAGCGACCTCCCTTGCGTCCGGCGACGCGGAGGACACTCCGTGCGGCGCCGGACTGCCTGCTACCAGCATAAGCGCTCCGGATGGGGGGATTCCATAGCTTCTACGCGCCTTTTCGTTGGAGGTACGCTCGCGCGCCGTCGTTGCCTTTACGCGGTTGACGTACACGTTGTATCCTGAAGTGCCGGAATCGCCGCGTGAGCAGCGATTCCCACTCTGAAGGCGCAGGAAGGAACACAATAGCTAAGGAATACCGCGTCAACGAGCGCATCCGGGTGCCGCAGGTCCGGGTAGTCGATGAGCGAGGCGAGCAGTTCGGCGTGATGGCGATAGCCGATGCTCTTGCCCTTGCGCGTGAACACGACCTCGACCTCGTAGAGGTGGCGCCCAACTCCGACCCGCCGGTCTGCCGGCTTTTGGACTACGGGAAGTTCCGCTACCTCCAGTCCACGAAAGAACGCGAGATGCGCAAGTCCCACAAGAACGTGGGGCTGCGCGAGGTGCGCTTCCGCCCCCGCATCGGACGGCACGACATCGAGTCGAAGGAACGCCTGGTGTTGAAGTTGCTGGACGAAGGCAACAAGGTGAAGGTGTCGGTGATGCACCGGGGACGCGAGCTTGACCACCGGGACCTGTCCGTGGGCCTGCTGAAGCAGGTGCACGAGGCAGTGAAGGAAGGCGCCAAGTTGGAACAGCCCCCCAAGCAGGAGGGGCGGTTCATCAGCATCGTGCTCGCTCCGGGCAGAGCGGCGGCAGGCCGTTCCGAGGCAGCGGCCACGAAGGAGACTAACAACAATGCCGAAGATGAAAACGCATAAGGGCGCAGCAAAGCGCTACCGCGTGAGCGGATCAGGCAAGCTGCTGCGCATGAAGCGCCATTCCAGCCACCTGCGCCGGAAGAAGCCGCGCTCCATAACCCGTACCTACAGCGACACGGTTACCGCGAGCGCCAGCAACCGCAAGAAAGTGATGAAGCTCGTTCCCGGGCTAAACAAGTAGGAGATCTGAACGATGGCACGCGTGAAGCGCGGGGTAACCGCGCGCCGAAGACACAAGAAGGTGCTCCAGCTCACCAAGGGGCACAGGGGCACGAGGCACGCCCTCTACCGCCGAGCACACGAGTCCATGCTGCACGCGCTCGCGTACGCATACGCCCACCGGCGTGAGCGCAAGGGCGACATGCGCAGGCTGTGGGTCGTGCGGATCGGGGCCGCGGCCCGGGAGCATGGCGTCTCCTACTCCCAGTTCATGCACGGGCTGAAACTGGCGAACGTGGAGTTGGACCGCAAGGTGCTGTCCGATCTGGCCATGGCCGACCCCGACACGTTCGGTCAGTTGGCGGAGCAGGCCAAGGCACAACTCGCCGCTGCCTGATATCCCCGTCTCCGGCACTCAATACGGATGAAACAGGGCGCTCGCAAGAGCGCCCTGTTCGTTCATGTCGAAGCCGTGCTTGCCCGGCTATGCGCGGGTGATGCCCTGGGCTCCGGCGTGGTCCAGGAGACGGCGCATCGCTTCGATGTTGAGGGATGGCGACCATGCAGACGTGAGCCACAGGGTGGAGACCTGTTCGTAGATATCCGACAGGGGCAACGAGTCCTGCGGAGCGGCGAGCAGTATCCGAACCACCGTCTCCAGCACGGGGTGCTGCGGCGAGAGATAGCCCTCCTGCCCCGCGCAAGCCCTGAAGAGCGTGTGCAGTTCCTTGTAACTGAGGTCGTTTGGGTTGCCCTTGGCTTTGGCCCTGGCTGCTTCGCACAGCCGCGCTCCCAGCACGACGCCAACCGAGCGGCCCTGTCTCGTGATTAGCTCGGGGTCGAACGTGTAGCTAGGATTCTCGTTGTTCTCTTGGGAAGTGGCTTCAGCGGGGGCCTTCGTCGTCATGCAGTTGCCTCTCAGTCGATGTGGTGTTCCGTGATGTCGAGCCGTTCCGTGAGGATGCCGGAGTGGTCCAGCCAGTCCAGCAGTTGCACGGGGGCGCGTTCGCCTGCGCGGCGTACGGGCATGTCCTCCGGACAGATGGCGAGTCCCTGTGCGAGCCCCATCGAGGTGAGCAGGTTGGAGCCCTGTCCGCCGGTGAGGCGCGCGTGCAGCCCATCTTCGCGGCTTTCGAGCGTGACGCGAGCGTACACGCGGCGCTCGTCTGTGTTCAAGAGGTCGTCGTCCATCGTGGCGCGGACGGTGGGCAGTGGCTCCGGTTCGCGCCCCATCATCTTGGCCAGGGCAGGCCTGCCGAGTTCAACGAGCGCCACGAGCGCGCTGACCGGATTGCCCGGCAGGCCGAGGTGCGGCACCTCCCGTCCGTCCGGCGAGCGCAGCAGCCCGAATGCGATGGGACGGGCGGGACGCATGCGCACGGACCAGAAGTCGATGCTGCCCAGCTCCGCGAGCGTCTCCTTCACCATGTCGAACGCGCCCGCGCTCACGCCCGCGCTCGTGATGAGCAGGTCGGCCTCGAGCCCCTGCCGGATCTTCGCGCGGAGGTCGTCCATGTTGTCGCGGGCGATGCCGAGCATCACGGGCTCGGCGCCCCAGCGCCGCAGCGCCGTCGCCGTCCCGTAGCTGTTGCTGTCGAACAGTCGTCCGGGTTCGAGCGCCTCGCCGGGCGTCTGCACCTCGTCTCCGGTCGCGAGCACCGCGACGCGCGGCCTGCGCACGACAGCGGCGTCCGCGAAGCCGAACGAGGCGAGCAGGCCGATGGCGGGAGGGTCGAGCACACGTCCCTTCTCCAGTATCAGCGCGCCTTTCGAGGCGTCCTCGCCCGCGGGACGCATGTGGTCGCCGAGGTGTGCAGCGTGGCGTATGGCGATGTACTGCAGCGCGAGGCCAGTGGAGCGCCGCTCCACCTCGTCAGTGAACTCGTAGGGGACGATGGCGTCCGCGCCTTCGGGTGTAGGCGCGCCGGTCATGATGCGGACGGTTTCGCCCGCGCGCACTGTCGCAGAGGGGAGTTGCCCGGCCTGCACCTGCCCCACGATCTGCAGCGTGATGGGCGACGACTCCGATGCTCCGGCGACATCCGCGGCGCGCACGGCGTAGCCGTCCATCGCCGAGTTCGTCAGGGCCGGGATGTCGAACGGCGAGCGCACGTCCTCGGCGAGCGTGAGTCCGTCAGCCTCGAGGAGCGGGACTCGCTCGACCGGCAGTTCGTGGACGAGGCGCAGCACGCGCTCGAGCGCGTCCTCGACGCTGAGCATGTCCGCGGTCCGTGGGTGAGCGTGGGCGTGCTCCTGGTGAGCGTGTGCGCCGTGGTCGTGCCTGTGCCCGCGATCGTGGCCATGCTCCGCGTGCGGCTCGTGCCCGCCGTGTCCCTGGGCATGCTCGTGCTCGTGTCCGTGATGGTGGTCGTGCTCTGTCATTGTGTTATGCCCTGAGCGCCGCGCCGGTCTCGTGCTCCATGCGCTTGACGATGGCGGCGACGGCGTCGTTGACTTCGGCTGTTTCGAGCGTCTTGCTTGGCGACTGGAACTCCACTGTGAACGCGAGCGACTTCTTGCCCTCCGGCAACGAATCGCCTTCGAACAGGTCGAACAGCGTCGCGCGAACGACGAGCGGGCCGCTCTCGATGATCTCCTGCGCCTGCCGTGCCGGTACGCTGGCGTCCAGCACGAGCGCGAGGTCACGTACGGCGCTGGGGTACCGGGAGAACACCGCGAACGACGAGCGCATCTCGGGGACGTGCGGCGCGAGGCGGTGCAGGTCCAGTTCGATGAACCCGACCTGCGCTGCGGGGATGTCGTACTGCGTGACCGCCTGCGGGTTCAGTTCGCCCACAACGCCGGCCTGCTCGCCGTTCACCAGCACGGCGGCGGAGCGTCCGGGGTGGAGCAGTGGGTCGTTCGCCCGCTCGAAGGTGGCACTGAGGCCCAGGCGGGCCAGGGTACCCTCCACGACACCCTTCGCGTCGAAGAAGCCGAGGGGCTCGGCGTCCTGCTCCCAGAGCACGTTGCCGCGCGGCCCTGCGAGGACGGCGACAGCCGTCTCGCGCTCGTCCGGCAGGTCGCCGTCGCGCGGGATGAACACCCGCCCGACCTCGAACATGGCGGCGTTGCCCTGCTGGCGCATCGCGCTCGCCGCGCCGCGCAGGAGGGCGGGGCGCAGCGAGGTACGCAGGTACGCCTGCTCCTGGCTCATGGGGTTGGCAGTGCCGAGCGGAGCAGCGCCGTCCGGCAGGGCGGCCTCCTCTCCGCTGACGAGCGTGTGGTAGATCGTCTCCTGGAGGCCGAACGAAACGAGCGCGTCGCGCACTTCCTCGCGCAGCTCGCGCTCCGGCTGCCGGATGGCCTCCGGCACGCGCCCACCGAGCGGCTCGCCTTCGACGGCGTCATAGCCGATCACTCTCGCGATCTCTTCGACGACGTCCTCTTCGATTCCTACGTCCGTTCGCCAGTAGGGCGGCACGACGGTCATCGCGCCGTCGGCGCCTGGCTCGACGGTGAAGCCGAGGGAAGCCAGCACGCCGGACACCTGCTCGGTGGGGAAGTCCACACCCAGCACACGGCGCAGGCTCTCGTGGGAGAACGGGATGCGGGGCGGGGCGCTCCTGCCGGGGAAGACGTCGTAGACGCCCTGCGCGGCCTCGCCGCCCGCCGTCTCCAGGATGAGCCGCGTCGCGCGCCGTACCGCCCGCTCGGCGAGTTCCGGGTTCAGCCCCTTCTCGAACCGGAGAGAGGCGTCCGTGCGCAGTTTCAGCGCGTTGGACGTGCGCCGCGTATTGATGGCGTTGAACGTCGCGGACTCCAGCAGCACGTTCTGCGTGGCGTCCGTCATCTCGGAGTTCGCGCCGCCCATCACGCCTGCGAGTCCTATGGAGCGCTCCGGGTCCGCGATCATCAGCATGGGCGGGCGGAGTTCGTGCTCCTGGCCGTCGAGGCTCGTGAAGCGCTCGCCGTCCCCGGCGGGACGGACGATGACCTTCGCATCGCGCACCTCGTCGAGGTTGAACGCATGCAGCGGCTGGCCGTACTCCAGCATCACGTAGTTCGTCACGTCCACGACGTTGTTGATGGAGCGGTGGCCCGCGTCCTGCAGGCTCTGGCGCAGCCAATCCGGCGACGGCCCGATGCGCACTCCGCGTACCAGCGTGCAGGTGTAGCGCGAGCAGAGGGCCGGGTCGGCTATCTCGATGCTGACGCTCTGCTCTATCGGGGTGCCGTTCTCGTCGTAGGTGGACGGAGGCTCGGTCACCTGCTCGCCGGTGATTGCTGCCGCCTCGTGCGCGATGCCGAGCACGGAGAGACAGTCGCCGCGGTTCGGGGTGACCTCCACCTCCAGCGCGCCGGACGACGGCAGCACGTCGACGAGGGGCGTGCCGATCGGGCTCTCGTCCGGCAGCACAAGGATGCCCTCGTGCTCATCGCTCAGTCCAAGCTCTCGTTCGGAGCAGACCATGCCTGCGGACTCGACCCCGCGTATGACTGCAGCGGTCAGTTCCATCGGCTCGCCGGTCTTGCCGCTTGTGAGCATCGCGCCCACCCGCGCGAACGCTATCTTCTGCCCTGCGGCGACGTTCGGCGCGCCGCAGACGACGGTGGACGTGTCGCCGCCCGTGTCCACGTCGGCCAAGCGCAGCCGGTCGGCGTTCGGGTGCGGGCGTACGTCCAGGACATGGCCGACGACGACGTTGTCCCAGCCGCCGCCGGGACCGGGGTCGTAGGTGGTCTCCAGCCCGGCCATGGTGAGGCGGTGGGCCAACTCTGCCGGCGGCATCCGCAACGGGACGTACTCGGCAAGCCAGGAAAGCGGAACTCTCATGGGGAAGGACAGACTCCGAAAGTAGTGCGTCAGGTAAGTATAACGGCAGGGCGGGCAATCGGCAGGGGATATAATGAAGATGTGTCATGCGGAAGGCATGGGCACATGGGGAGGAGGGTGCCGCATGATAGGTCGGGTTTCGATTGTCCGCATTTCCCTGGGAGTGTTGCTCATCGCGCTGCTTGCCCTCGTGGCCGCGTGCAGCGGAAGCGAGGAAACACTCACTGAAGAGCCAGGCGCATCGCCCGTGGAGACCACGACTGACGCGCCTGCGTCCGATGCTGCAGCACCTGCTGCCGCGCCAGAGCCCACGCCCATGATGCCGGACTTCAACGCGTCCGGAAACACGGGCGGAGCCGTCGGCGACGATGCGCCGGAGTTCACGGGCATCGACCAATGGCTCAACAGCGACCCGTTGACGATGGAAGGACTGCGCGGGGACGTCGTCCTCATCGATTTCTGGACGTACACCTGCATCAACTGCATCCGCACGATGCCCTACCTGCGGGACTGGAACGAGAAGTACGCAGACCTCGGGCTCACGATGATCGGGGTGCACACCCCGGAGTTCGATTTCGAGAAGATCACTGAGAACGTGAGCGCGGCCAACGAGGAGCTGGGCGTTGTCTGGCCGGTCGCGCAGGACAACGATTTCCGCACGTGGCGCTCGTACAACAACCGCTTCTGGCCTGCGAAGTATCTGATAGACGCGAATGGCGTCGTGCGGTACACGCACTTCGGCGAGGGCGCATACGACGAGACGGAGCACCACATCCGCGCGCTGTTGGAGGAGGCCGGCAACGACGTGTCGGACATCGAGGCGGGCTCGGACGCAGGGCCGACGTACGACGAGCGGGCGCGGGGCACGTCCCGCGAGAACAACGACTCTCAGACGCGCGAGATATACGGCGGCTGGCAGCGCAACGCATCGAACACCGGGTTGTACATCGCGCACCCGCAGTACTACGACGGGCAGGGTGTGGCCCAGTCCTACCGTGACCCGGGTAACCACCTGAACCAGTTCATCTACCTGCACGGCTCGTGGCGCTCGGACCTGGAGGCGATAACCCACGCGCGGGAGACCGAGAACTACGAGGACTACATCGCCCTCCGATTCTTCGCCCGCACGGTCAACATCGTCCTCGACCTGGAGGAGGGCGTGGAACCGTTCGAGGTCGAGGTCACGATCGCTGAAAGCCTGTCTGAGGATGCCGACCCCGGAACGGAACTCGCCTACCGGCCGCTGACCGAGGACGAGGCGGGTGAGCACATCGTTGTCGAAGGCGGGCGCAGCTACTTCGTGGTCGACGAGCCCGATCTGTACAACGTCATCTCCCTCCCTGAGTTCGGGGACGCCGAGCTGAAGTTCTCGTCGAACTCCCCACACTTCGCGCTCTTCGCGCTTACGTTCGGCTCCTACAACGAGGTCTACTAGAGGGCTCATGCGGAACATGCGCCTGCATACAACCATCCTCGGTGCGCTCGTGGTCGCGTGCCTCGGTGCGGCGTGCTCATCGGAGTCCGGTCCTACGGCTACTCCCACTTCCACACCGGTCCCAACAGCGACGCCTACGCCGATTCCCCTGCCTACGCCGGAGTTGCCCGCACTCGAGATGTCGGGGAACTACGGCGGCCTCATCGGCGACAGCGCATCCGAGTTCACGGGCATCGAGCAGTGGCTCAACAGCGAGCCGCTGACGATGGAGGAGTTGCAGGGGAAGGTGGTGCTGGTCGACTTCTGGACCTACACCTGAATCAACTGCATCCGTACCGTGCCGTACTTGAAAGACTGGAACGCCAAATACGCCGGAGACGGCTTCACGATCGTCGGCGTGCACACGCCGGAGTTCAGTTTCGAGAAGCTGACCGAGAACGTCATCGAAGCGGCAGCGGAGTTGGGTGTCGTCTGGCCCATCGCGCAGGACAACGACTTCCGTACATGGCGCTCCTACAACAACCGCTACTGGCCTGCGAAGTACCTGGTTGACGCGAACGGCGTCATCCGCTTCACCCACTTCGGCGAAGGCAGATACGAACAGACCGAGCACCACATCCGCGCGCTGATGGAGGAGGCAGGCTATGAGGTGCCGGACGTCGCCGTTGGCAGGGAGGAGTCCTAGAACGATGCGGCGCCTGTGCTCCTCTGTCGTCATCCTCGGGGCGATCTTTGCTGCGCTGCTTGTCGCTGCATGCTCGCCGGACCCGACCCCCACGCCGACGCTTACTCCCACACCAACGCCGGGAGTGCAGGAGTGGGAGCCGATCCTCGGGACGACGGTGCTCCGCACCGGAACGCAGCGCGTGGCGTTCCTGCTTGCCTCCGGCTCCGCACTCGTGCGTGTCCCTGAGGCGACCGTGACCACGACGTTCCTGGACGGTGATGCCGAGGGCGAGACGGCGACGGCTCAGTTCCACGAGTGGCCGTTCGGCACGCGCGGCTCCTACGTGACGCAGCTGACGTTCCCCGTGACGGGCACGTGGCGGCTCGACATCGAGGGCGAGGGCGGCGAAGCGTCGCTGGACATCCAGGTGGACGAGACATCCATCGTGCGGGACATCGGGCAGATCGGCGTCTTCAGCAACACGAAGACGCTGGACAGCGCGGGCGGCGACATCAGCAGCATCACATCCCACTTCAGGCCCGACCCGGCCCTGTACGAGGTAACCGTTGCGGAGTCGCTCTTCAGCGGCAGGCCGTCAGTCATAGTGTTCGCGTCGCCTGCGTTCTGCACGACACCCACGTGCGGCCCGCAGGTGGAGACCGTCACGGAGTTGCGCGAGGCGTACCCGGACGCGGCGGACTACATCCACGTCGAGGTGTACGACAACCCGCACGAGATCCAGGGCGACCTCACGAAGGGCGTCCTTTCGCCCGTGCTTGCCGAGTGGGGCATAGACCAGGTAGAGCACTACCAGAACGAGTCGTGGACGTTCGTTCTGGGAGCGGACGGCCGCATCGCCGAGCGCTTCGAGGGCTACGCTACGTTCGAGGAGCTGGAAGAAGCGCTGCAGGCCGCGCTGGGCGCTTAGCCCGGCGCGAGTCGCCGTTAGCGCGCCTATCTCTTGCCAACTACACTCCGCCCCGAGAGAGGTACGCCGTCTGAGACGGACGGCAGGGGCAAGCGCGCATGCGCCAACTGTTCCTAGCACGCGCAACCGGGCCCGGCCCGGTTAGGAGTCAGGGCGGGCGCTACTGCGGGGTTCTAGGAACCGAGGTTCTCGATAGCCTTGGTGAACCGGCCTGCGTGCGAGCGTTCGGCGCGGGCGAGCGTCTCGAACCACTCTGCGAGTTCGTCGAAGCCCTCATCGCGCGCGACCCTGGCGAAGTGGGGGTACATCTCGGCGTAATCGTAGGTCTCTCCGGCGATGGCGGACTTCAGGTTGTCCTCGGTGTTGCCGACAGGCTCGCCGGTCGCGGGGTCGCCGACCTCCTTGAGGAAGTCGAGGTGCCCGAAAGCGTGGCCGGTCTCGGCCTCGGAGATGTCCCGAAAGAGCCCGCCGATGTCGGGGAAGCCCTCGATGTCGGCGCGGCGCGCGAAGTAGAGGTAGCGCCGGTTGGCCTCGGACTCACGGGCGAACGCCGCCTTCAGGTTCGCCTCGCTCTGTGTTCCATGCAATCCTGCCATTCGCATATCTCCTCGGCGTTGGAGTGGGAGCCGCTACAGGCGAGCGCCTTCAATCGCCATAGGACTGGGGCTGTCGACTATAGGGGGGGCTCCGGCATGGGTCAACCCTGCATGTCTTAACGTGTCGCCGCCCGTTTGCGGGCGTTCGGGCGTGGGGCATATCCTGTTCCTGAAGGACGTGGCCGAGGTTTGTGAGCGCTTCAGCGCGCTCCGGATGGCCTGATTCCCACATCATGGACAGAGGTGGACCGTCGTGAGCGTGTTGATGGAGCGTGACCCCGAGATCGCAGAGGCCATCCGGAAGGAGTCTGACCGGCAGCGCCGGAACATCGTACTGATCGCGTCGGAGAACTACGCGAGCAGCGCGGTGCTGGAAGCGCAGGGCTCTCCCCTGACGAACAAGTACGCGGAGGGCTACCCCGGACGCCGCTACTACGGCTCCTGCGAGTTCGTGGACATCGCCGAACAGCTGGCGATCGACCGCGCGAAGGAGCTGTTCGGAGCGGAGCACGTGAACGTGCAACCCCACGCCGGTGCGACCGCCAACATGGAGGCGTACGCCGCGCTCTGCGACATCGGCGACACCATCATGGGCCTGCAGCTGGACCAGGGCGGACACCTCACGCATGGCAGTCCAGTCAACTTCTCGGCCAAGCTGTACAACTTCGTTGCCTACGGCCTCGACCCCGAGACCGAGCAACTCGACTATGACGCCATCGCGGCCCAGGCGCGAGAGGTCAGGCCGAAGGTCATCGTTGCCGGGTACACGGCGTACCCCCGGACGATAGATTTCGCGCGATTCGCGGAGATTGCGGAAGAGGTTGGCGCCGTGCTCATGGTGGACATGGCGCACATAGCCGGGCTGGTGGCCGCGGGCGCACACCCGTCGCCGCTGCCGCACGCGTCTGTCGTGACCAGCACGACGCACAAGTCGCTGCGGGGACCGCGCGGCGCGTTCATCCTCAGCACTGAGGAGCATCGCCGCAACATAGACCGGGCAGTGTTCCCGTACGCGCAGGGCGGCCCGCTCATGCACGCCATCGCCGCGAAGGCGGTCTGCTTCGGCGAGGCGCTTCAGCCTGAGTTCAAGACGTACGGTCGCCAGATCGTGGAGAACGCTCGCGCCATGGCCGCGGCGCTCGAGGGCGAGGGCCTGCGCATCGTCTCCGGCGGCACCGACAACCACCTGATGCTCGTCGACCTGAGGCCACTCGGCTGGACGGGACAGGAGGCCGAGGAGGTGCTCGGCAAAGTGCGCATCACGGTGAACAAGAACGCGATCCCGAACGACCCGCAGCCTCCGCGCGTCACGAGCGGCCTGCGGCTCGGCACACCGGCTGTGACGGCGCGCGGGTTCGGCGTCGAGGAGTGTCAGAAAGTGGCCCAACTGCTCGTTCGGACGCTGCACAGCCGGGATGACGAGGCGGCGCTCAATGCCATCGCCGACGAGGTCGGCCAGCTGACGGCGGGCTTCCCCGTGCCGGGGCTCGACGACTAGGCGTGGTTGCCGTTCTCACGCGAGAGCGTGCTATAATCGCTTGACGTGCGCGGAACACCCGCGCCGTTCCGGCTGAGATAACGGAAGACGTTAGCGGAACAGAGGGAGTGGGGAGTGCGCCAGTACGAATTGATGCTGTTGGTTCATCCCGATGCCGACGAAGAGCGGCTGGGGGCGGTCGTCGAGCGCGTCCGGCGTGTGGCGTCCGACCACGGCGGCGGGGTCGTGAGCGAGGACAACTGGGGCAGGCGCAAGCTTGCCTACAAGATCGGCCGGTTCACCGAGGCCAACTACCACATGGCGAACATCGAGATGGAGGGCAGCGGAACGACTGTGCTGGACAACTCCCTCAAGCTCACGGACGACGTCATCCGGCACCTTCTCATCCGTCTGGATGAAGAGTAGAGAGGGAGCCGCGCGTTGGTTGGGTACAACAAGATAATGGTGATTGGGAACGTGGGAACGGACCCGGAGATGCGATACACGCCCTCCGGTGCTCCGGTGACTTCCTTCCGTATGGCCGTGAGCCGAACGTATAACACGCGTGAAGGCGAGCGGCGGCAGGAGACGGAATGGTTCACGGTCACAACGTGGGACACTCTGGCAGAACAGGTGAACCAGTACCTCTCCAAGGGACGAAGAGCCTTCGTGGAGGGGCGTTTCCACAGCCATTCTTACCAAGGGAACGACGGCCAGATGCGGTTCCGTAGCGAGATTATTGCTTCTACGGTGCGGTTCCTGGACAGGCCGGGCGCGGGCGACGAAGGCGGGGAGTACGGCGGAGGCGGCTACGCACAGAGCACGGGTGGCGGATACGACGCCGGGCCCGCGCCCGAAGTGCTCTCGCCGGACGACCTGCCGTTCTGATTACAGAGGAGAGCACGTAGATGCAGAACATACGACGGCGGCGTCCCGGAGGACGCCGGTACTTCCCCAGGCGGAAGGTGTGCTACTTCAGCGCGGAGAAGAAGACGCCGGACTACAAGGACGTCCCTGTCCTGCGCCGGTTCATCTCCGAATGGGGAAAGATCGACTCCAGCAGGCGCACGGGCACGCGGGCACGGCACCAGCGTAAGCTGGCTGTCGCCATCAAGCGTGCGCGCTTCCTGGCGCTGCTGCCGTACACCGGCGGGCACAGCCTCATCGAACTGACGCGCCCCGACCGCGGCGGACGCCGGTTCGGCCCGCGTGAGGGCGGCTTCAGCCGCGGCCCGCGTCCCGATGCGGCAGCCGCGCCCGCTGAGGGAGACGCTGCACAGAGCAGCGCGCCCGTTGCCGAAGGCGCACCTGCCGCTGCAGAAGCGACTGCGGAAACCGACGCTCCCGTGGCTGAGGCGGCGCCTGTCGCCGAAGCTGAAGCTGCGTCTCCTGCAGAGGACACGCCTGCTGCAGAAGAAGCCTCTCCTGCAGAGGACGCTGCCGAATCTCCTGCTGACGACGCTTCTGCCGAATCCCCGGCTGCCGACGCCGCAGACTCCGAAGAGTAGTACACGCCCGCATGCGACAACGCCGACGCGCGGAACGCCAGCATGCGGGGCGCTCAGCGTCTCCGCAGGTCGTTGGCCGCCGCCTGAACGAACGCCATCGACAACGCATCCTCTACGTGGCCATCGCAGTAGTGCTGCTGGGGCTCGTCGCGATGCTCGCGGTCGGCTGGTATCTCAACTCTTATAGCCCTCCCCGCAAGGTAGTGGCAGAGATCGACGGCGTGCAGTACCAGTTGCACGAGGTGCTTCCCTACGCGCTCCTGGATGCCGGAGTGACCGGCCAGTTCATCCCTGACCAGGGTTTGAACAACCTGCTCGGCGACGGCATCATCGAGCGCAACGTCGGTGAGATAGGCGGGGACATAGAGCCCGGTGCGACGGAGGCGGAGATCGCGAGGCAGTACGAACCTCTCCCGGAAGGTGACGAGGAGGTCGAGCCTCCCACGAGCCTGAGCGAAGAAGGGAGAGAATCGTTCGAGCGGTTCCTCGATTTCGTTCGGGTCAATGAAGACGACTATCGCGCGTGGCTTACCGGCCAATTGCGCCGTCAGTCGGCGCTCGAATACTTCTCCGAGGAAGCGCCCGAGACCACCGAGCAGATACACGTGGAGTGGATCGTGACGCAGAGCGTCACGGTGGCACGAGGCGCAGTCTCGCGACTCGAAGAAGGCGAAGAGTTCGCCGAGGTCGCCGGAGAGCTGAACGAGGACTTCCTCTTCTCGGACGCGGACGGTGTCGTGGGCTGGGTACCCGAGGGAATGCTGCAGTCCGACGTGGATGGAGTGCTGTTCGCGGAAGGCATCGAGCAGGGCGAGGTGCAGGGACCGCACACCACAGCGCTCGGCACCATCGTGTTCCGCGTAACCGACGGCCCGTCCGATGAGCCACTGACTGGCATCATGCGGGAACTGTGGGCGCAGAACGATTTCCAGCAATGGGTGGACGGGAAGAGCCTCGGACTGCAGTACTACTTCACTGCGGACGACGCTCAGTGGCTGGTGGAGCAACTAGAGAGTCTCCAATGAGCACGCATGAGGCGGTCGGCGTTGCACTCCTGGGCGCTGGTACCGTCGGGACCGGCGTGGCGCAGACGCTCTCCGGCAAGGCCGGCGAACTGACCCGCTACGCGGGACGCCCACTACGGCTGGCCGGCATACTCGTACGCGACACCGCTCGACAGAGGCCCGGGTTGCCGCAGGACGTGCGCCTCACCAACGACCCCACAGCGCTGACCAGCGCCGCCGATGTGGACATCGTCGTCGAAGTGATGGGCGGGGAGCAGCCCGCGCTCGGCTGTATCGAAGCAGCGCTGCGCTCCGGCAAGCACGTCGTGACTGCCAACAAGCAGGTGATGGCGCTGCGCGGCCCGGAGTTGCTGGCGCTCGCAGCGGAGCATGGCGTGACGCTGGCGTTCGAGGCAAGCGTTGGCGGCGGGATCCCCATCATCGGCCCGCTGGTGCGCGACCTCGCAGGAAATCGGATCACGGCAGTCAACGCCGTCATCAACGGCACGACGAACTACATGCTCACCCGCATGGCGCAGGAGGGCGCGTCGTACGAGGATGCGCTCGCAGAGGCACAGCGCAGCGGCTACGCCGAAGCTGACCCCTCCGACGATGTCGACGGCAGGGACGCCGCGTACAAGCTCGCCATCCTCAGCTCGCTGGCTTTCCGGTGCACCGTACGCGAGACGGACGTGTACCGAGAGGGGATACGCGATCTGGACGCGGCGGACTTCGAGTATGCGCGTGGACTGGGCTACGTCATCAAGCTGCTGGCGGCCAGCAGGCTGCAGGACGGCGCCGTCCAGGCGCGGGTGTACCCGGCATTCCTGCACGAGCAGTACCCGCTGGCGAAAGTGGATGGCGTCTACAACGCGGTGGAACTGGAGGGAGACCTCGTCGGCTGGGCGATGTTCCAAGGGCCGGGCGCGGGCGCTGCTCCCACTACTTCCGCGGTCATCGGGGACGTGCTCTCCATCGCGCGAGCGTCGATCTCCGGAGGCGCGGTCCCCGCGTACCCGGACGTGCGGGAGCGCCTGCCCATCCTGCCGGTGGCGGCGCTGGAGACGAAGTACTATCTTCGGCTGAGGGCGTACGACAAACCCGGCGTGATGGCCCAGATCACGGGCGTCCTTGGAGAGATGGGCGTCAGCCTCGCCTCCATCATCCAGAAGGAAGTGCCGGAGGACGCGGGCACGCCTGCTGAGGTCGTCATCATCACCCACAAGGCGCGGGAGTCGGCAGTGCAGGAAGCTGCGCGTAAACTGGAGGCCCTGGCAGTGGTCTACGGCGCACCGAAACTCGTGCGTATCGAAGACGGCTCCGCGTAGCACCCGGAGCACGGAGGAAGCGTGAGCGAAGGAGTTCTGAAGCGTTATGCGAGCCGCCTGCCGCTAACGGCGGCGACGCCGGCGCTGACCATCGGCGAGGGGAGCACGCCGCTCGTGCGGTCGCGCAACCTGGAACGGGAGTTCGGGATCGGCGCGCTCTACTTCAAACTGGAAGGGTGCAACCCCACCGGCTCGTTCAAGGACCGGGGAATGGTCGTCGCCGTTGCGAAGGCTATGGAAGAGGGGATGACGCGCCTGCTGTGCGCGTCCACCGGCAACACGAGCGCGTCGGCGTCGGCGTTCGGCGCCGCGTCGGGACTGGAGACGGTCGTTCTCGTACCGGAGGGGAGCGTCGCTCCGGGCAAGATGAGCCAAGCCGTCGCCTACGGCGCGCGCATCGTCACGATCCAGGGCAACTTCGACGACGCCCTCCGCATCGCGCGTGAACTGGCCGCGTACGAGGAACGTTTTGCGCTGGTCAACTCCGTGAACCCCAACCGCCTGGAAGGGCAGAAGACTGCGGCGTTCGAGATAGTCGACGACCTCGGTGACGCGCCGGACTACCTGTTCATCCCTGTTGGCAACGCGGGAAACATCACCGCGTACTGGCGGGGTTTCGTTGAGTACCACCAGGCAGGCCTGGCGACACGGCGCCCCCGGATGATGGGGATGGAGGCCGCCGGAGCTGCGCCTATCGTTCAGGGCGCGCCCGTCCTCAACCCGGAGACGGTCGCGTCAGCGATACGCATCGGCAACCCCGCGAATTGGGCGGGAGCAGTCGCCGCGCGCGACGAGTCCGGCGGGACGATAGACGCCGTCACCGACAATGAGATACTCGAAGCGTACGGCCTGCTCCCGAGCATGGAAGGCATCTTCTGCGAGCCCGCGTCCGCCGCAGGAGTCGCAGGGCTCATCAAGCAGGCGCGCGCAGGCGCGGATTTCTCGTCGGCGACGGTGGTGTGCATCATCACCGGTACGGGGCTGAAGGACACGCCGATGGCGGAGCAGTTGATGACGCGTCCGCCAGAGACAGCACCGCCGGACGTGCGCGAAGTCGCACGGGTCATCGCGGGCTGAGGAGGAGACGTTGACGATAGACTCGGCCAGAGTGGAGCATGCCGTTCGCGAATTGCTACTCGCCATTGGCGAGGACCCGGAGCGCGAAGGGCTGCGGGACACTCCGGTGCGCGTCGCGCGGATGTACGAAGAGATATCGGGGGGCATCGATTTCGACGCGAGAGAGGTGCTCTCCGTACAGTTCGACGAGTCGCACCAGGAGATGGTGCTGATGCGTGACATGCCCTTCTACTCGCTCTGCGAGCACCACCTGCTGCCCTTCTTCGGAACAGCGCACGTCGCCTACATCCCGCACGGCAAGATCGTTGGCATCAGCAAGCTGGCCCGAGCGGTGGACATCTTCGCGAAACGCCCGCAAGTGCAGGAGCGCCTCACGTCCCAGATAGCTGACGCCATCATGGAAACGGTCGAGCCCTCAGGCGTCGCAGTTGTGATGCGCGCCGAGCATCTGTGCATGTCGATGCGCGGCGTTCGCAAGCCGGGTACGTCCATCGTTACGTCCGCGTTGCGTGGCGTCTTCGTATCGGACCAGGCAACCCGGTCGGAGGCGCTGAGCCTGCTGCAGGAGGGACTGCATTGACCTGCGCTGAAGCAACGAGGTCGTTCGCGCCCGTCCGCGCGGTCTGGCGGGAACTGCTGGACCGTCTGCCGTGGAGCACCATCTTCATGACGCCGGAGTGGCAGGAGGCGTGGTGGGACGATTTCGGCCACGACGGCGAACTGCGCCTCGTCACCGTTGGACCGGTTGACGCTCCGCTGGGACTCGCGCCGCTGCAGCTGAGCGGCGAGCGCCTTACCTTCGTCGGCGGGACCGACCTATTCGACTACCACGACTTCATCGCGCCGGACCCCGCGTTCTACTTCGAGCTGTTCGACTGCCTGGAGAGCGAGCCGTGGCGCGAGATGGAACTGGTGTCCGTGCCGGAGTGGTCGCCGACGTTCACCCTCCTCCCGCAGGCGGCCCAGGAGCGCGGGTACGGCATCGTGATCGAGGAAGAGGACGTGGTGCCCGGGGTAACGCTGCCGGAATCGTGGGACGCCTACCTCGCGAGTCTGCGGAAGAAGGACCGGCACGAGCTGCGGCGCAAGCTGCGGCGGCTGGAAGCCGCAGGCCCGGTGCGCGTGCGTCTTGCGGACGACGCGACGCTCGAACGCGACCTGGTGCTCTTCCACGAGGTAATGGCTGAGAGCAGGGAGGAGAAGCGCGAATTCCTCAGTCCGGAGCGGGAGGCGTTCTTCCAGCGCATCGCGGGCCGCATGCAGGAGGCGGGGCACCTGCGCCTCTTCCTGCTGGAGATCGGCGACGAGCCTGCCACAGCCGCTATCCTCTCGTTCGACTATGCAGGCAGGCGGCTCCTCTACAACAGCGGCTACCGCCACGGCTACGACCACCTCGCCACCGGACTCATGCTGAAAGCGCTCTGCATCAAGGATGCGATCGAGAGCGGGCTCTCCTACTTCGATCTGCTCCGGGGCGCCGAGCACTACAAATACCACCTCGGCGGAGTGGATGGACGTATCCATCGCATCGTCGTCACGCGCTGATAGTACGGAGGTGAGCGGGTTGCGCGTCGCCTACGTCTCCGCTCACGGCTGCCCCTTTGCTGCACCCGGCGCGGGTTCTGCAGGCGGGATGAGCGTCTTCCTGCGCAGCATGACGCAGGCGCTCGCCCGCGCAGGCGTGCAGGTGGACGTCTTCGCTGCTGCTCACGGGCCGTGTCTTGCCTCAACAGGCCTGGAATCGCTGCACCTGACGCACGTCAGCACGGAAGGCGCACCCGGCTTTGCGGATGATCTGCTCGCCGCCGTCAGGGCAACCGGCTTGGACTACGCCCTCGTTCACAGCCACTACTGGACGTCAGCGGAACCCGGTCTGCGGCTTGCGGAAGAGCTCGGCGTCCCGCACGTCTTTACCGGCCACACCATTGCGGCCATCAAGGAGCGAGCGGGTGGTAAGCCTGAGCCGGATGCCCGTAAGGCTTCGGAGGACGCGGTCGTTCGACACTCCCATTCCATCGTGACGTTCACGGAGGAGGAGTCCGCGTCGGTCAGCGAATTGTTCGGCCTTGCGCCGGAGCGCGCATTTGCTGTTCCGATGGGGGTGGACCTGGGGCTGTTCGCACCCCGGTCTCGCGTTGAGGCGCGGGCCGCGCTTGGCATGAGGCAGAACGAGCGTGTCGTGCTCTCCGTGGGGCGTATCGAGCCATTCAAGGGCACGGACGTGCTCGTGCGGGCGCTGGCACTCCTGCGTGACCCCGTTCGGCTGGTCGTCGTCGGCGGTAGGGAGGGCGAACCAGGCGTCACCTGGCTTCGCGATGAGGCTCGCGCAAGCGGCGTGAGCGACCTGCTCGACTGGCGAGCCGCCGTTCCGCAGCGTGAGCTGCCCGCGTTCTATGCTGCCGTCGATGTGTGCGCGGTGCCGTCGTTGCACGAGATGTTCGGACTCGTCGCGCTCGAGGCGATGGCCTGCGGCACGCCGGTCGTGGCGTCTGATGCAGGCGGCCTGCGCGCGCTCGTGCGCGACGGCCAGACCGGGCTTCTCTGCAGGCCAGGCGACCCAGCCGCTCTTGCGGAAGCGCTCGATGTCGTACTGAGTGACGCGTCGCTTGCGCAGCGGATGGGTGCGGCGAGTGCGGCTCGGGCACAACGCTTCACGTGGGACACTTCCGCTGCGCGCCTTGCGAAGGTCTACGAGCAGGTGGTGTCGGTGGCCGTTGGCGGGTGAAGGCGCGGCTCAGTTGAGCCGCAGTTCGTACCAGAACGAGCGCCAGTCGAGCACGAAGCCCAGACCCTCGTAGACGCGGATGGCGGGTGGGTTCTCGCTGTCGACCGTGATCTCCAGACTGGGCGAGCCGAGTTCGAGTAGCGCGTCCATGCCTGCGCTCGTAATCGCGCGGCCCAGACCCTTCCCCTGCCGGCCGGGCAACACGCCGACCATGCCGACGATGCCTGGCGCGTCCTCGGCCTCGCGGTGACACCAGCAGTAGCCGACGAGCGCGCCATCCTCTTCCAGCAGCACGACGGGGTCCGGGCGCAGGTCGGGCAGCTCGAAGATGCGGTACGCGATCTCCTCCGGCGTGTTGGGTGCGTAGCCCCAGCTGCCGGTGAATGCGGTGTTCTGCACGTCCGTAACTGCTGGAGCGTCAGCGGGCTCGGCGCGGCGGAGCGTCATGCCATCCGGCACGGGGACGTCCGTCCGTTCCGTTCCCTCCCGGCGCAGGTGGAGGTGCGTGCGGATGTGCGCCCAGCCTCGCTCCGTGAACGCCCTCCGGCGCGCCTCGTCGGACTCCGGCACGTCCACCTGCAGCACGTCCAGCCCTGCTGTGCGTCCGCGCTCGTATGCCTCCCGTAGCAGCGCGTCGCCCGCGCCGCCACCCCGGTGCTGGTTGCTGCCATTGACCTCCAGCACGCCGCGCCTGATGGCGGGCTCGCGGATGAGGCAGGCGAAGCCTGCGGGAGTGCCGTCGTCGCCGAACGCGAGCATGCAGTCGCGCCCGGTGTCGATGTTCGGCTGCGCCAGCCAACGTGCAACTGCTGCCGATTCGACAGGCGAAGGCGCATGCCCCAGCCGGAGCGCGGCGAGCGTCTCCAGATCGGCGGGTGTGTAGGAGCGTATGGTGGGAGGGTTCGGCATGAGCGCGGCGGAACGCGTATCATCTTAGCAGACCCCCAATCGACCCACGGAGACGCATGGAGACGATCGACACTCCCGAACGAGCTATGCTCGTGATTCCACACCCCGACGATGGCGAGTCCGGCCCCGGAGGCAGCGTTGCGAAATGGTCGCGCGACGGCAGCCACATCCTCTACGTCATCTGCACGAACGGTGACAAAGGCACGTCCGACCCCGAGATGACGAGCGAGCGCCTCGCGGCGATACGCGAAGAGGAGCAGCTCAAAGCGGCCGCGACGGCGGGTGCGGAAGACGTTGTCTTCCTCCGCTATGGCGACGGAGAACTGGAGGACACGCGCGAGTTCCGCGGGCTGCTCGTCGAGCAGATACGTCGGTGGAAGCCCGACGTGGTGCTGGCGACGGACCCTGTCCGGAATGAAGGGCATGGCCATCGCGACCACCGCGTCTCAGGTCGAGTGGCGATGGACGCTTGCTTCCCCTACGCGCGCGACCGCCTGCACTACCCGGAGCACTTCATATGGGGACTGGAGTCGCATAAGGTCGGCTCCGTCCTGCTCTGGGGTTCGGAGCGACCGGACGTGGTCGTGGACATCGCGGACTCCATCGAGACCAAGATGCAGGCGCTTGCTGCGCATGAGAGTCAACTCTCCTCGGACATGGTACGCATCGAGGGATTCGTGAAACGCCGGGCTGAGGCCGCCGCCGAACGTGCGGCGGAGGATGGCTACGACTTCACCTACGCGGAGCTGTTCCGGCGCATAAACTTCCGCCGCTAGAGGTACCTGCCAATATGGTACATTTGCACCAGTATGGACTGGCGCAGTACCTACCGCATCGCCCTCAGCCTCATCGCGCTCTTCACCTTGGCCGGCGCGGCCTGGTTCGTTGTCGCGCCGGAACCCAGTCCCGGTGTCGAGATCACGCGGCCCACGCCTGCGGCGAACGTTTCCGCGTTGCCGGACACATCCGGCGCTGGAGCGTCCCCTACCGGCGGCGCGGCGCTCTCAGTGAACCTCAACACCGCCTCGGTGCAACAGTTGATGGAACTCCCCGGCATCGGCGAGACGCTCGCCGGACGCATCGTCGCCTATCGCGAGGAGGACGGCCCCTTCCTCCGTATCGACCAGATCATGGCGGTCTCCGGCATCGGCCCCGGCACCTACGAGAAGTTGCGAGGCTACGTCCGGGTGCGTGAATAGCCGCATGCTTGTCTCGTTGACCCTGTATGAACCCGCCCGTATGCTAACTCCTCGATGATGAACGACACCTCTGCAAATGCTGCACCCCAGGTACCCCTCATCCCGGGCGAGATCGTGGAGGTCGTCTTCGACGCCCAAGGCGGGCTCGTAGACGAAATGGCTCCGCGCACCGACGCGCTCGTCGTTACGAACGAGCGCGTGGTCCGTGACGGTGTCGCCAACGGCGCACGGGTCGTGAGTATGTTCCCGCTCCGGGAACTCGCCGCCATGGAAGTGGCTGACAACGGACGCTCGTTCGAGAAGCTGGGCCAGGGCATCGTGCTGGTCGCCGCCGGTCTGATCCTCGGAGGCCTGAGCTGGTTCATCCTCGAGATACAGGTGCTCTCGGTCATCCTGGGCGGTCTGCCCATCCTTGCCGGCATCTACATGCTGACCGGCTGGGCATTCCCGGACAACGAGGGAGCCTTGCAGCTGTACGCGCCGGGCCATGCCATCGCCCTGCCGCTGCAGTCAGCCGCCGCGCGTGAATCCGTCTATACCGCGATGCAGCGCATCTACGAACTGCGATGGGGCGGTCAGCCTGAGCCGCGGACCGAGGAGCCCACGCAGATGTTCGCGCCGCCCGCTGAGCCTGAGGCCGAACCTGTTGCTGATTCCGAAGCAGAAGAGGACAGTCCGGAGGAGATGGAGGACGCGATCGGTCGGCTCGTCGGCGAGGCCGATGCGAACCTGGGGTCTCCGCTCCCTGAGGAGCGCCGCTCGAGCTTCTGGGACATCTTCCGCCGCAAGTAACGCGGCAGGCCTTCAGCGCTCCCGTCCCACGCTGATCCAGGCCAGCGGCCCTGGCCCCACCTGCAATTCACCGTCTCTCCCGAGCGACAGCCGGCCGCCCCTCGCCACGATGTTTTTCGCCTGCGCCAGTTTCTGGTGTCCGAGCGTCGCGCCGTCCCCGCGCAGCGAGCGCCATGCGCGCTCCAGTACGCGTGGCAGCAGCGCGGGCGGCAGCGCCCGCAGCGCACTCTTCGGCCACGATACCGACGATTCAGAATGCTCCTCCACCTCACTCACGGCGTCAGCGGCAAGCTGGTCGAGCAGAGCATCGTCATCGGCGGCGCGCTCGGCGAAACCTGCGAGCGCCGCGCGGACGTGCGGGTTGAGTGCGCTGAGCTCCCGCAGCACGCGCAGGCGGACGCGGTTGCGCGCGTAGCGCAGGGAACGATTCGTGGCGTCGCGGGCGGGTCGGATGCAGGCTTCTGCGCAGACTGTCTCCGTGTCTGTCCGAGTGACGTGCAGCAGCGGACGCAGCAGCGTCAGCGTCTGACCCTCAACGGTCCGCTCCGAGCACTCGCGGATCGCGCCGGCGCCCCGCAGCCCGCTCCCTCGTGTGAGACGCAGCAGGACCGTCTCGGCCTGATCGTCCTGCGTATGAGCGGTGAGGACGGCGACCGCTCCGTGCTCGGCGGCAGCACCGGCTAGGAAGCGATAGCGGGCGTCCCGCGCTCCGGCCTCATGCGACGGCGACTGTGCCGCGCCTGATGTGAACGGCACGCCGAGCGACTCGGCGGCCCTTCGCACGGACGCGCGCTCGCGGCGGTCTGCAGTGGGGCGCAATCCATGGGAGAAGTGCGCAGCGACCATGCGCCGCCGCGTTCGTGCGCCGATCTCGGCACATGCGAGCAGCATCGCCATCGAGTCCGCGCCGCCGGATACCGCGAGGAGCAGCGCTCCATCGCCCAGGCGCTCGCGATGACGGGCGAGCGCGCGGCGCATCGCCATCGCCACGCGCCGTGTTGCGTTCCATGAGCCGGAGGCCGTCATTCCTCTTCCGGGTCAGGATCACGCGTGACGCGCACGCGTCCGATGCGGACGCCCCGCATCTCCAGCACCGCGAAGTGCAGGTTCGCGAATCCAACCTCCGCCCCCACCTCCGGTATGCTGCCCATCTGCTCGAGCAGGAAGCCTGCGACGGTCTCGTACTCGCCGGTGGGCAGGTTCAGCGATAGTTGCTCATTGGCGTCCGCGATGGAGAGCCCGCCGTCCAGGTAGGCGGTGCCGTCTTCCAGCACCTCTATCTGCGGCACGTTGCCTTCTGCATCTTCGCCTTCCTCGACCTTACCCACGATCGACTCGACGAGTCGCTTGAACGTGACGAGCCCCGCCACGCCGCCGTACTCATCGGCCACCATCACGATGGGGTCGCCGTTGGAGCGCATCTCGTCGAACAGGTCGTCCAGGCTCTTGGTCTCAGGAACGAAGCGGGGGGAGCGCGACTCCAAGGGGGCAGGGGAATCCGCCTCGGCTCCACCTGCCAGGGCGCGCATCACATCCTTGACGCTGACCGTGCCTACGACGTCGTCGAGCTGGTCGCTCACCACGGGGAAGCGGGTGTGGTAGTTGTTGCTGTAGAGGTCCTGGAAATCGCGGATGGTCGCGCCGACCTTCAGCGCGATGATCTCCGGACGTGGAGTCATCAGCTCGCTGACGCGTCGATCGCCGAAGTCCAGCACGCGGCGGATGATGTCAGCGTCGCCCTGCTCCACGGTGCCCGACTCGCTGCCGACCTCCACCATCGCCTTGATCTCCTCCTCAGTGATGAGGTGGGAGAACGATCCGCCGCCGAACAGTTTGGCGATCGTCATGCTGATCGTCTGCAGGATTATCGAGACGGGTTTGAGCACCCACCCGATGCCCTGGATGACCGGCGCAACGATGATGGAGGTGCGCTCCGCGTGTCTTGCGGCCACGGTCTTGGGGATGGTTTCGCCGAATACGAGCAGCACGATGGTCACGGCAGCGGTGGCCGTTGCGACAGCGAGGTTCTCGTCAACGATGAGCAGCAGCATGATGCTTGTGGCGATGGCCGCTGCGCCGGTGTTCACGAGGTTGTTGCCGAGCAGGATGGGCGGCAGCAGGCGCTCCGGGTGCTCGATCATGCGTTCGACGCGGGCGGCTCCTGCCGTTTTGTCGGTGACCAGACGGCGCAGGCGTACTCGCTGCACGGAGAGCAGCGCCGCCTCCGAACCTGAGAAGAATGCCGAAAACAAAAGAAACACCGCCAGCAGCATCAGGCTGGCGGCGCTAACGTCGCTCCACATCGTGGGTAACCTCTCTCCGCCGCGGCGTTAAGGTCCCGCGCCGGTACGTATCTGTCATGGCGGGGATGGTAGCATAAGGCGAGGCGCACAGCCTGCTGCTGAAATGCTCATCCTCGGTATCGAAAGCTCCTGCGACGAAACCGCCGCCGCTGTGGTGGAGGACGGTCGCCGTGTGCTGTCCGATACCGTCTCGTCGCAGGTTGCGCTCCACGCGCGTTACGGCGGCATCGTGCCGGAGGTGGCTTCGCGCCAGCATCTGCTGCAGATTATTCCGGTCATAGAGGGAGCGCTGAGCGCGGCTGAAGTGACCCTCGATGACGTCGGCGCCGTCGCCGTCACGTACGGCCCCGGCCTCGCGGGCGCGCTGATGGTGGGCGTCAACGCAGCGAAGGCGCTCGCTTTCGCCCGCGGCCTCCCGCTCGTGGGCGTTCACCACCTGGAGGGGCACACCTACGCCGCGTGGCTGGAGTACGAAGACCCCGCCACCGATCCTGGCTTCCCGCTCATCGTGCTCATCGCCTCCGGCGCACACACGGACCTCATCCTCATGCGCGGCCACGGCGACTACGAACTGCTGGGACGCACCCGCGACGACGCCTCCGGCGAGGCGTTCGACAAGGCAGCGCGGCTCCTTGGACTCGGCTTCCCCGGCGGCCCCGTTGTGCAGCGGACGGCTGAGGGTGTGACGCCCAGCTTCCAACTGCCCCGCGCATGGCTCAGAGGCACGCTGGATTTCAGCTTCTCCGGGCTGAAGACTGCGCTGCTGCACAAGGCACAGGAACTGGGTGTCTATCCCGCGCCGGAGGAGGGCCCGGACCAGGAGATCGTCGCGGAGCTCGCGGCGGCGTTCCAGGAGTCGGTGGTCGACGTCATCTCTGCGAAGGCTGCGGAGGCCGTACGCCTCCATGGCGCGAAGGGACTGGTGCTCGGCGGAGGAGTCTCCGCGAACGGCCCCCTGCGGCAGGCGTGCCGGGACCGGGTGGACGTGCCCGTCCTCATCCCCGCCCCGCGCCTCTGCACGGACAACGGGTCCATGATCGCTGCAGCGGGTTACTACAGACACATCAGAGGGACATCGCACGGGCTCGACCTCGACGTCGCGCCGAGCCTTGCCATGGGATGAGGGACTGAACGCATGTACGTCGGACGAATCGTTGCAGCTGGCAGAACGCGGAGCGGGTACAACGCCGTTGCTTATCGCGTCTCCAGCCGCTCCTTCCCGAACCGCATGGCCGTGGACCGTGAGGGCACGATGGTCATCGTCCCGAGGCCCGGCTTCGAGAGCGATCTCCAGCAGAGCCCGTACATCTCCTACAACGCGCTCCGGCTGGCGGGAGACTGGGCCATCGCCACGAACGGCTCCCACACCGACCCCATCACCGAGAAGGTGAACGCGGGCCTTCCGGTGCGTGACGCCATGGCGTTGACGCTGCTCGCGATGGACTACGAGCACGACGCCCTGGACACGCCGCGCATCGCCGCGGCGGTGCCGTTGCGTGGCGACACCGGCTGGATGGCCATCGTCCGGCGCGACGGCCTGGTCGTTCGGGAAGTGCCCTTGGAGGACGGCGTCGCCCGCTACGTCGCCACCTACGAGACGAACGACGTGCGGGACGACCAGTTGAGCGAGTTCGATGCGTCCACAGCGGCGGAAGCAGCGCTCTTCACGGTGAACGGAGGCGCCTTCGCTGACCTCGAGAAGCCGGTCACGAGCGTCGCCGCACTCGCGAACGACGCAGGCTTCGCCCTCGGCGTCCATGTCGTCGAGTAGGTCAGCCACACCGATGTCAGGGGTGGATTAAATTATCATATAGTGATAACTTAACGTCCGAAGACAGCCTGTGGATATCGAATTCGCGGACGACGAACTGGACCGCTTGGAGACCGATCTCCGGTTCGACGCGGGATTACCTCTCAGTGCTGTCAGGGGGTACCGCAAGGTCATCGGCTGGGTTCGGGCGGCTCAGGATGAGCGAGACCTTAGACAGATGCGGTCGTTGCACTTCGAGAAGCTCCGTGGAGACCGGAGTAACCAGTATTCGATGCGTGCGAACGACCAGTACAGGCTCATCGTAGAGATTGAGAAGGCAGGCGGACGCTCCAAAGTCATTCTGGTGGAGATCGTCGACTACCACTGAAGAACGGCGAGAGGCGGGAGGTATTCGTAGATGGAACGAGCAGTAGCAGAGGTGTTCCCGCCGGGTGAGTACATCAAGGATGAGATTGAGGCGCGGGGCTGGACTCAGCGCGACCTCGCAAGAGTGCTGGGCAGAAGCGAACCTAAGGTCAGCGAGCTGATCAATGGCAAGCGGGCGATTACGAGCCAGACTGCCAAAGAACTGGCCGCAGCCTTTGGGACAAGCGCGGAGGTTTGGCTGAACCTTGAGATGCGATGGCAACTGTGGCGCGACCGGTCTCCCGTTGCGGAGGTCGAGCGCCGGGCCAGGCTGCTGGAAGAGGAGAAAGCAGCCCCACTCCACGCCACCTCTTAGAGCAGCCGCCTGAGCCGCGGGTTCGGGGGCGGCGGCTCCGTCTCCTGCGGGATCTCGCGGTCACTGATGGTGCGGATGTTCGGCAGGAACGACACCGGAGCGGCGGACGCGATGTAGCTCACGTCGTGGAAGACGTCTACTGGCGCGCTTGCGTCGAGCAATTGCGAGACCCGGTCCGGTGTGAGCCGTCCGCTCACGACGATGCCGACCTTCCGCGCGCCCATACTGTCCAGCTTCTCCCGCACCTGCTGCACGTCCTCTGCGGCGACGAGCCTGCCGCCCGCGGTGCGCGCGAGGCGGACACTGTCCAGGTTCGCGCCCGAAGCCCGCGCAACTTGCTCGACCTGCGCCACGAGGTCCTTCCGCGGGTCCACGTATGCGATGCGTTGTACGTCCGGCGCAACCGCCTTATCGAACGCCAGCATCGCCTGCACTGCGGTGCCCATCAGCTGCACGAGCGCCCCTGACACCGTGGCCACGGGCGCTGTGCCCGCGAGCTGGGCCCCCAGCACCGTGGAACCGGAGACGCACCCGCCCACAACCGCGGCATAGTCCATAACCGCCGCGACCGACGGGTGTACGTTGTGCGCTCCCAGTGAGACGACGGGGACGCCGTTCGCGGTCTTCACGACGTCGCGTGCTGCGGTTGCCCAGCCTGTCTGGTGCGCGAGGATCCCGCAGATGGCGGTCTCGTACAGCCCGAACGACGAGTAGGGCGCCTTGATCTCCAGGCAGACCTCGTTCTGGGAGATGTGCGAGCCATCCTCGACGGACCACAACTCGCGGTTGCCCTCGGACGTCACCTTGCTGATGAGCGCCTTCACCTCCAGCGAGCCGCTGAGCACGGCCTCGCGGCTGGCGGAGAATTGCATGGAGACGGTGGGGTTCAGTCCCTCGTTGCGAAGGATGCGCTGCGTCCGGTGCAGGTAAACGTCGGCAGTATCGCCGGTGATGACCGACGGGCGAACTTCGAATGTGGGGTTACGCATCTGCATGATGCAGACCCATAGGGGAGGGCGTATAGATGCTATGACGCGCAGGTGCGCGCTTCAATACGCTGACCATTCCTGATTTGCGCTGCTGTGTGCATCAAGGCGCTTCTATGCGCGGTAGCCCCCCGAACCGGAGCCGTGCGAGGCCGCGCAGATCGTCCAGCGCCGTCTTCACCACCTTCACCCGCGTATCCGGGTCCTCTTCCCACGCTACGGGGATCTCTTTCCACCGGAACCCACGCTTCTCCGCGATGACGAGCAGCTCAGTGTCGAAGAACCACCCGTTGTCCTCTATGTGCGGGAGCAGAACATCTGCCGCAGCCCGGCTCATCGCCTTGAACCCGCACTGCGCGTCGCGGAAGTGCGTGCCCATGCTCAGCCGGATGATGCGGTTGTACGACTGCGAGATGAACTCGCGCTTGAACGACCGCTCCGTCTGCGACTCCCGCGAGAGCCGCGAGCCCCACGCCAGGTGGCAGCCTTCGTCCGTGATGGCGGCTACGAGCGGCGGGAACGCCTCGAGTCCCGTCGAGAGGTCCACGTCCATGTACGAGACCACGTCCGCCGTGCTCTCGCGCCACGCGCGCCTGAGCGCCCGTCCGCGGCCCCGCTCGTCGAGGTGGATAACGCCCACCTCGCCCGGACGCGACTCCGCGAAGCCGGTGGCGACCGCCAGCGTCGCGTCGGTCGAGCCGTTGTCAGCGACCACGATGCGCCACTCGTGCGGGAGGTTGTCGCGCAGGAACGCGCCCAGCGTCTCGATGCAGCGTCCGAGCGAGTGCTCCTCGTTCAGGACGGGTATGACGACGTCAACGGTTGCCATCGGTTACTGCTGCTCCTTCAGGGCCTCGGCCACGGCGAATGGGTCCGATGCAACGACCGGCTCGGCGAACAGTTCCATGCTGCCGAAATCGCTCGACCTCACGGCGAGCGGACCCCGGTCGACGACGCGGATGACGCACGGAAAGCCCTGCCAATCCTCGGAGGTCTCACCCAACGGCGGCAGTTGCCCGCCCACATTGAACGACTGCACGCCGAGCGCGTCACGGAACACCGCGAGCGTGTCGTACAAGGCGTCGGCCGCGTCCTCATCGAACGCGGACGCGAGGATGAACGTCTCCTTCTCCTTCGTGGGCGTGAGGCTCGCCAGCATCCGAACGCCTCCCCGGTGCCACCCGAGGCCGAGCGCCGTGTGCAGGGCCGAGAGATCGTCGAAGTAGTTCGCGCCGTGCTCCGCACGATAGGAGGAGGCGGCGCGGCGGAGTGCCTCGATGCGAGCGTAGTGGCGCCCGCGTGCCAGCTGCACCTGCGCGTGCCCGTGCACGATGGAGCCGCCCGCGCGCCAGAGGCAGTTCCACAGGAAGAACGGGTAGACGGCGTCCGGGTCCGCCTCGTGCGCTGCTGCGAACCAACGGTTCGCCAGAGCGACGCAGTCCCGCACCGACGCCCGGTCGAATCGCAGCGGGTTGGCCTCCGCGAAGACGAGCAGACTGTGGTGCGCGTCGTACTTCGCCACGTTCGCTGCGGTCAGCGCCGTGTCGTTGCGGAGGCGTCCGAACAGGTCTTCCGGTGTGTTCTCCTCGGGCTCCGCCCACGGATCGTTCGCCAGTTCGTCCTGGATGTCTGGCGTGGCGCTGCCCCGCATCGGACGGCGGGCGCGCAGTTCGTTGAAGATGGTGGCCTCGCCGGTGACGAGGTTCGAGATACGCACGATTCGCTGCGTCTCCACCGCCTCCACGCTCCCGAACGTGCGCTCCACCCACGGGGCCATCGTCGGCGGCACGCGCAGGTGCCCCTCGCTCTCGGTCACGTCGTAGATGCGTCGGAAACGCGCGGCGTCGTTCGGCGCGAGGCGTTGCGCCTGTTCGCGCAGGTTCAGTATGGACAGGGACATGGGGGCAGCGGTCAAAGCGTCGTGTCTGTGGGGTTCGTAGCTGCGAGTGTGCGTTCGAGCGAGAGTTTGTCCAACTGCAACTGAACGGGGATGGGGTACTTGCCGGTGAAGCAGGCGTCGCAGAATCCCTTGCCGGACGGATCGCCGCTGACGGCATCGTGCAGCTGATCCACGCTCAGGTACCCGAGAGAGTCCGCGTCGATCTCTTTGCATATCTCCGGGATGGACCTGCCGGTGGCGATGAATTCGGCCTTCGTCGCCATGTCCACGCCGAAGAAGCACGGGTCCACGATGGGCGGCGCGCAGACGCGAACGTGCACCTCCCGCGCGCCCGCCTTGCGCAGGAGCGCGACGATGCGCGGCGTCGTCGTGCCGCGGACGATGCTGTCGTCCACCACCACCACGCGCTTGCCGCTGAGCACTTCCGGCAGAGGATTGAACTTGTTGCGCACGCCAAGCTCGCGGAACCACTGGTCCGGCTCTATGAACGTCCTGCCCATGTAGCGGTTCTTGATGAGCCCGTAGGCGAACGGGATGCCGGACTCCTGCGCGTAGCCGATCGCTGCGGAGTTGGCCGACTCCGGTACGGGGATGACGATGTCTGCGTCCACCGGGTGTGCCCGCGCGAGCGCCATCCCCATGCGCGTCCGCGAAGTGTGCGTGAGCGAGCCGTCCAGTATCGAGTCCGGACGGGCGAAATAGATATGCTCGAAGACGCAGTGTGCCCTGCGGGTGTCGGGGACCTGCGACGGGATGCTCCGCAGCCCCGTGCGGCTGATGACGACGGTCTCGCCCGGCTCGATGTCGCGCACGAACTGCGCGCCGACGTGGTCCAGCGCGCAACTCTCCGAGGCGATGATCCAGCCGCTCTGTTCGATGCGCCCGATGCAGAGCGGTCGCACGCCCAGCGGGTCGCGGATGCCGATCAACGTGTCCTGTGTGCAGACCGTCAGCGAGTACGCGCCCTTGAGCGAGCGCATGAGGTAGGCCGTCTTCTCCTCCCAGGAGTCGCCGGGCGCCCACGCCAGCAGGTGCGTGATGACCTCTGAGTCCGTACCGGTTGTGCAGGTGACGCCCCAGTCGTCCAAAAGACGCTGGCGCAGTTCCGCGGCGTTGATGACGTTGCCGTTGTGCGCGAGCGCCAGCTCGACGCGTGGGCCCTTGGAGACGATTGGCTGCGCGTTCAGTGGGCTGCTGGAGCCGGTCGTGGAGTAGCGCGTGTGCCCGATGGCGATGTGGCCGGGCAGCCGCTCCAGGTCCTCTTGGCGGAAGACGTTGGAGACGAGCCCCTGGTTCGTGAAGTTGCGGAGCGTCCGCCCGTCAGCGGCGGCGATGCCTGCGCTCTCCTGTCCGCGGTGCTGCAGGGCGAACAGGCCGTAGAAAGCCAGCTGTGCGGCTTCGTCGTGCGTCGATCCGGGAAGGTATGCGCCTATGACCCCGCACGCTTCGCGGGGAGCGTCGGACTCAACGACAGGCAACCTGCGGCCTATTGCCAAGAGAGCCTCGCTCCGGGGGTCAGGACTGGTAACAGGATGTTAACCGCTGACGGTCAAACAGGCAAACCGGCGCACCGGGAGTTTTGGGCCGGTTTGCTGCTGCCGTCGATGGCTACAAGTTCGCCAGCACCTCGGCTGTCGGCTGCACCGAGCACCACTCCGCGAGCGAGGGGAGGTCGGGCGAGTCCGGCGGATACGTGGCGTCGGCGATGACTGTGATGTCGTACCCGAGCGCAACGCCGTCGAGCGCCGTTGCCCACACGCAGCCGGTCACGGCCCCGCCGGTCATGATGAGGCGGCGGGCGTTCAGGTTCCGCAGGATGCGGTGCAGCGGCGTGTAACCGAATCCGCTGCCGCCCTTCTTCTCGACCACGTAGTCGTCCTCTTCTGGTCGCAGCTCGTCCACCATCTCCGCGCCCCACGTGCCGTAGGCGCAGTGCGTCACGCCCGGTGGAAGCGTGCGTGCGCGCCGGTGCGTCCTGCTGTGCACGTCGTCCGAGTTGTCCTGGCGGCGCACCACCCGCACGTAGACGACGGGCCAGCCGCGCTCGCGCATCGCCGCGCTCAGCTGCTGCGTGTTCTCGGTGATGCTCACCCGCTTCTCCTCCGGCATCGGGTCGCTGAGGCCGTAGAGGACGTGCGGGCGCTCCGCGTTCATGAAGTCGTTCTGCATGTCCACGAGCACCATCGCGAAATCGGGGCCGGGCCGCGGTGCTGGCGGCGCGGCCGAAGCGGCAGCGAACACGTCTTCCGCGAGCACGACCTCTGCCTGCTTGCGAGGCGCGTGCAGCTTCGCGGCGTTCGGCGGGTACAGCGCGTCCTCGACGACGAACTGCTCGTACCCCAGGCGCCCTCCGGTGCGGGCAGTCTCGGCGATGGTGTCCGTCACCCCGCCGCCAACGACGATGCACTGGGTGATTCCCAGGTTCGTGAGGAGACGGTCGAGGTGCGTGTTGTCGTAGGCGCTGTGTCCCTTCTTGATGACGACGTAATCGTCCGGCGCAGCGTCCATGCCGTCCATGAGCCCCGCGCCCCACGAACCCTCGATGAAGAACGGCCCAGTCTCTTCGAGGCGTCGCTCCAACCAGAGAGGCGCGTAGGTGCTGTCGGCGAAGTCGGGCCGCAGGCTGGTCTTCACCCACACGATGGGCCTGCCCGCCTCGCGCATGAGGTCGATGAGTCCGCCCCACGTGTCCACGAGGCGGGATACCTCAGCGGCGTTGGGTGCCTGCCCTGCGCGACCCAGCGCGCCATCCGGATGGAGGGCGTCGCGTTGTACGTCGACCAGCAGCAGCGCAGCGTTGTCGAGAACCATCTGCATCTCCCACCTCCTGGCGCCGTCAGGGTGTCGCGGCCATCATAGGGGCGAAGCCGCACCGGCTCAATAGACAACCGCTCATGGTGAGCCTGTCGAACTGCTACTGCCCGCCTCATCCCCGCTCATGGTGAGCCTGTCGAACCGCTACTGCCGCGCCTCATGTCCGCTCATGGTGAGCCTGTCGAACCGCTACAGCCCCGCCTCATGTCCGCTCATGGTGAGCCTGTCGAACCACTACAGCCCCGCCTCATATCCGCTCATGGTGAGCCTGTCGAACCACGCTCTACCCCTTCGGTGCGGGGCCGAGCATCCTGTACTTCCGGTCCTCGGTGCGCTCGGCTGTCGGCAGCACCTCCACCACCACCCGCGAGAGCCCCACGACCTCGCCGTCCGAATCGAAGCTGTAGTCGTCTCCGATCGCGCCGCTCCACGTGATGCCGTACAAACAGTCGCGGAAGCCGTCCGCGTCCTGGTCGTCGCCGGTCTGCCTGAGGCATTCGGCTGCGATGTAGACGTCGTCGTACGCGGACCCCAGGTGCCACGGCAGCGTCACGTAGTCGTAGCGCTCCCGGAAGTCCGCCAGGACCTCCTGCGCCTTCTCGTTGGCCGGGTCCAGGTCGGCGGTGATGGCCTTCATGCCGGTCGCCGCGTCGCCCGCTATGTCGAGGGCGGTCGTACCCACAGAGATCGTCTCCGCGTAGATCGGCCCTTCGTAGCCGAGCTCCCGGGCCTGCTTCATGATGGTGCCCGCTGAGAACTCGGACTGTGGCGCGATGTGGAGCGCGTCAGGTTCGGCCTCGAACAGCTTGGTCAACTGCGTCCGGAAATCGGCGATGTCGGACCCGTACGCCTCCGCCGCCACGACACTCCCGCCACGCCGCTCGAACTGAGCAACCGACGTGCGGCGCACGCCCGCGGCGTAGTCGGTGGCCTCGGTGATGGTCGCGAGCGTGCGTATCCCGTCGGCCCAGAGCGTGTTGCCCGTGGCGATGCCCACCTCGATGTCGCTGATCTGGGTGCGGAAGATGTAATCGCCCGCGTTGGCGATGTCCGGGTTGCTCGCCAGCCCGGAGAACAGGATCACCCCGTCTGCCTCCGCCAGCGGCGCAACGCCGAGCATGGCGGAGCTGCACGAGGTGCCCAGGATGATCTTCACGCCGTCCACGTCGGTGAGCTTGTGGTAGGCGGTGATGGCATCCGCGGCGTTGCACTTGGAGTCCTCGATGACGAACTCGAGCATGCGCCCGTCGATGCCGCCCGCGGCGTTGATCTCGTCTGCGGCCATCTGCTTGGACTGGTTCGCGACCGTGCCGTACGTCTCACCGGCGCCCGTCAGCGACTCCATGACGCCGATCCTGAACGGCTCGTCCTGGCCGTCGTCACTGTCGCCGCAGGCGACCACTCCCAGCACAAGGACGGGAAGCAGGCACAAGGCGAGGAACAGTTGTCGTGAGTGGTAGCTCAAGCGGAGGACCTCCGAAGTTCCAGTGAGGGATGGCTGCGAGTGTAGCATGAGGCCTTGTTCGCTCCCTCAGGGATGTGGCACGGCTTCGAAGATTGGAGACAGGGATGCTGCGTCGACTGCACTGCGAAACACTCCTCGCCGCGATTGTTGTAGCTACCGTGTCGTTCGCGCCGGGCTGCGGCACCCCCAACACCAGCGAACGGGGTGCGCAGGAAGTCCAGCAACTCATCTATCGGGTCGTGGAGGAACCGAGTCCGACTGACGAGCAGATGGAGCGTCTTGTTGACGTCGTCATGCGACGCGTGGAGCATATCGACGTGGCAGGACCGTCGGTCGAGCGCCTCGGCGAGGATCGGCTGCTCATCCAGTTGCCCGGCGTCGAGGACACCCAGCAGGCGAAGGACATTATCGGCCAGACCGCGCAGCTGGAGATTGTTGAACGCCTCTGTGACAACTCCACCTGCACTGCATATCAAGACCGCCCGAGCGGCCTCACCAGCGGGGACATGGCCCGCGCCTTGCCGAGTCAGGATCAGGCGACGGACCAGCCGGTCCTGAACTTTGAACTGAACCGGGACGCGGCGCAGCGGTTCGCGGTGATGACGCAGCGCATCTTCTCCACGAACATCACCGATAGCCCGGACCAACTGGCATTCGTGTTGGACGGCGAGGAGCTCGTGTCGGCGCACGTGTACAGTCCCATCCGCGACGGGGATGTGATTATTAGCGCGGACTTTACCGCGGATGAGGTGCGGGAACTCGCGATACTGTTTGATGCCGGGCCGTTGCCACTGGATATCGAAGAGGTTCCTTAGGCTGTACTGTCAACTTGCGGTAGCCGGTGCATGCGGCGCTGACATTGCATTCTCCTCAGCAGGTGGTTCACGCGGGAGCGCGCTTCCTGCTAGAATGTCTCTTCGTTGCGCCGTGCGCTTCACCTGTGCGCGGCGCGTCGTGTGAGACGCGGACGGCTGTGTGGGACGCATCCCCCGCGACCGCGCCTCCGAAGACCGAGAGACTGGAAGGAATGCTCCGCCAACTTCGCTGGAAATCGCTCCTCGCCATCATCGTCATCGTTGGCGTCGCTGCTGCTGCGCTCTTCGTGCCGGACTACCGCATCCCGGGCGTCGGCGAGCGCGGCTCCGAACACATCCTCGGCCTCCGGCTCGGGCTCGACCTCGCGGGAGGCACCCAGCTCATCTACCAGGCCGGCGTTGAAGGACAGACCCCGACCGAAGAGCAGATGGAGGGTCTGGTCGGCACCATCACGCGGCGCATCGACCGCCTCGGCGTGGCCGAACCCTCCATCCAGCGCCTCGGCGACGACCGGCTGCTCATCCAGTTGCCCGGCATCGAGGACACCCAGCAGGCGAAGGACCTCATCGGCCAGACCGCGCAGTTGGAGATCGTCGAACGCATCTGTGACAACGCCACCTGCACCGCCTTCGAAGACCGCCCGAGCGGCCTCACCGGTGGGGACATGGCCCGCGCATTCCCGAGCCAGGACCAGACGACGAACCGGCCTATCCTGAGCTTCGAACTGAACCGGGATGCGGCGCAGCAGTTCGCGGTGATGACGCAGCGCATCTTCTCCACGAACATCACGGACAACCCGGACCAGTTGGCGTTCGTGCTGGACGGCGACGTGCTCGTGTCTGCGGTCGTGAACAGCCCCATCCTCTCGGGCAGCGGCATCATCCAGGGCAACTTCACCACAGAAGAGGTCCGGCAGCTCGCCATACAGGTCGAGTCCGGACGTCTGCCGGTGGACATCGAGGAGATATCGTCGAGCGTCGTGGCAGGCTCGCTCGGAGCGCAGTCGTTGGACGAGGCGCTCATCGCGGGCGGCGTCGGCCTGCTCCTCGTGCTCTTCTTCATGGCGGCCTACTACCGGGTTTCCGGGCTCGTCGCCGGCATGGCGCTCGTCTGGTACATCCTCATCGTCCTCGCCCTCTTCAAGCTCATTCCGGTGACGCTCACGCTCGCCGGACTCGCCGGCTTCATCCTCTCCCTAGGTATGGCCGTTGACGCCAACATCCTCATCTTCGAGCGGGTGAAGGAGGAATTGCAGGTGGGCCGCACCGTCCAGTTGGCCATGCAGATCGGCTTCAACCGCGCATGGCCGTCCATCCGCGACGGGAACATCTCCACCATCCTCATCGCCCTCGTGCTCTTCTTCTTCGGCAGCGGCTCTGCCAACTCGGCCGTAACCGGCTTCGCAGTCTCGCTGCTCATCGGCGTGCTCACGAGCATGTTCACCGCCATCTTCATCAGCCGGAACCTGCTGGCCATCGTCGCCGCGACGTGGCTGCGGCGCTCGGCGCGGCTCTTCACTCCCGACGCAGGCAGGCGCGACCGCTCGGCGCCGGCGGGAGGAGGCGGCTGATGCGCGTCGCCAGCTTCCGCAAGTGGTTCTTCGGAATCTCGGCGCTGCTCGTGCTCCTCTCCGCGGCGTCGCTCATCTCGTTCCAGTTGAGGCCGGGCATCGACTTCACCGGCGGCGCGGCCATCACCGCCACCTACGAGACGGAGGTCTCGTCCTCTCGGGTCGCGGATGCACTCACCCGTGTGGGCCAGACTGACGCCATCGTGCAGGGAGCGGGAGAGAACACGTTCTTCATCCGCCTCGGCATCCTGGAACTGGACACACGCGATGCCGCAGGGGTCGTGATTGAGCGCGGCGACGAGTCCCGGGTGCGGGACGCGCTGGCAGACGTCGGCCCCGTTGAGATCGGCTCGTTCGACTCGATATCAGGCATCATCGGCGCGGAGAACGTCCGCAACGCCACCATCGCCGTCATCGTGGCCTCCCTCGTCATCCTCATCTACGTGACGTGGGCCTTCCGGCGCGTGCCGTCGCCGTTCCGCTACGGCGTCGCAGCCGTCATCGCCCTCGTGCACGACGTCTTCATCGTCCTGGGCGTCTTCTCAGTGCTGGGCGAGACGATAAACCTGGAGGTGAACGCCATGTTCATCACCGGGGTGCTCACCACCATCGGCTACAGCGTCAACGACACCATCGTCGTCTTCGACCGCCTGCGGGAGAACGTGGCCCGCTACGCCGGAGTGAGCACGCGCGAGCTCGTGAACCTGAGCGTCCGCGAGACGATAGCCCGCTCGCTGAACACATCCATCACGCTCATCGTCGTGGTCGTGGCGCTGCTCCTCTTCGCCGGGCCTTCCATCCGCCCGCTGCTCTACGTGCTGCTCGTGGGCGTCACGGTGGGGACGTACAGCTCCATCTTCATCGCGAGCCTGCTCCTCGTCTCCTGGGATGAGGGCGAGATAGGCCGCTTCTGGCGCCGCGTCCGCTTCAAGCGCGCCCCGGCCTAGCGGCGGGATTCCGCTTGGGGATTAATGCAATCCTACAATGCTCAATAGCAGTGGCGGCAACCTAGCGAGTGCGGGTGGCATAGCCCGCAGTCCTCAGGCTTGCGTTGCTTGCTGCAAGCATAGGTCAGAGCATCTTCGTAGGTCGGATGTTGTTTCCAGTGAGAACGATCATTAGGCCAATCGACCTGCTGCTGCCACTTCCTACAGCAGTCATGGTGAATCCATGTTTGCGTCCTATGTATCCCCTTGCCTAGTCGGGTTATGAACATGGGACCTTCCCCTCTTGTCCTTCCTGCTCCCTATTATGGCGCGGCCTTCGCCTCCTACGCCCGTAACAGCACCCGCCCCACAACCTCGCGACCCTTGACTGCGCGATAGCCGCGCATCACCGACTCCGCAGACAGCGGCAACTCCTCGTGCACCAGCGGCGACACCTGCCCGCTCGCCACCAACGACAGCGCGCGCTCCACGTGCCGCCGCCGGACTCCCAGACTCCCCACCAGCGTCAACTCGCGAAAGACCGCCTCGGCAGGCGCGAACGGCGCGGCGTCTGCCGACGTCTGCCCCACGAGCGCGATGCGCCCTCCATGCCGCATCGCTGTGACCAGCCGCCCCAGCGACGCCCCCGTCGTGTCGAGCGCGGCGTCCGCGCCAGCGTCGCCGGTCAGCGCCGCGACGACTTCCTCCCACGGCTCATCGTCGAGCAGGACCGTGCCCAGCCACGGCTCACTCTCCAGCCGCTGCGCCTTCTCCGCCGACCCAGTGATGCCGATGACGCTCGCGCCGAGAGCATGCGCGGCCTGTGCCGCGTGCGCCCCAACGCCCCCGCTGACGCCGGTCACCACGAGCGTCTCGCCCTCCGTGACCCCGCATGCTTCCAGAGCCTTGAGCGCTACGCCGATGGGCGAGGCGAGCAACGCGCCGCCCATCGCAGCCATGCCCTGCGGCAGGGGAACGAGCGACCCCGCAGGTGCGGTCAGCATCTCCGCGAAACCGCCGTCCCGCCGGTGTCCGAGGTCGCCGGGCATCACGACGACCTCAGTGCCCAGGAGGCTCTCCGGCACGCCTTCACCGACGCCCCAGACCACCCCCGCAACCTCGTGTCCGAGCACGCGCGGTAGCGTCACGCCTCGCCGCAGCGTGCCCTCCATGATGAGCGCGTCGTGATGGGAGAAGCCGCACGCCGACACGCGCAGCAGCGTTTCGCCCGGCGCGGGCTGCGGGTCGGGTAGGGTCGCGTCGCGCAGTCGCGGCTCCGGCCCTGCAGCGTCGAGGACGACAGATCTCATGCGGATACTCTACGGATACGCTGAACAAGTGGCGAGCCTGCACCGCAGCGCAGGTACGAGAGGAGAGGAGAGGGCGTTGGCTCCTTCCCCCTCGATGTTTGATCCCTTCCCCCTCGATGGGGGAAGGTTAGGATGGGGGTGATGGGTGCGTGCCCTCTGCACCCCGCGTACGAACGTGACATCTGCCCGTTGTGCGAACGAGGCGCCCGTTCGTACCCTGTTTCTGGGCCGCGTACCCCAGCCCTGCACCCCCGGAAGACCCTGTTGCAGATCGTTGCATTCCCGTTGCATTTCCGTTGCTCTGCAGTTGCTTTCCGTCCGCATCTCCGATGCGGAGCGCAGCCCGATTGTTGCAGGGAAAGACCGGAATCACGAGAGAATCACGCCTGATGTAGCAGAAAGCAACAGAAATCAGAAAACCCGCCTTGGCGCAGGCGTCTACCGGCAGGGCCGCGGGGGACAAAGCTTGTGGTGAGCATCCCTGACCGGACTTGGCGGCGGGTGTACGATGGGCGCGTAGAGGAGGCGCACCATGCACGTCGACGATTTCATCGAGGAACTCTGGACGTACGCGAACAGCTTCCCCATGCGGGACCACCCGTGGTTCCGCGGCATCGCGGAGCACTGGTGGACGCGCGAGCAGATCATCGCGGGCGAGGTGCAGCACTACCTGCGCGTGCGCGAGAACCCGGTCTACTTCGGCTACATCGCGGCGCACGCGGCTGAGGAGCGCCTCCCCGGCCTCACCGAGGCCGTGCTGGAGAACTACATGGAGGAGCTCTCCGGCGAGCGCTCGCACGTCGACATCATGTTCCAGTTCCTGGAGGAGGGCGGCGTATCGCGAGAGGACGCTGACACCGCGCAACCGGCGCCCGGCACCCTCGCGGCGATCGAGATGATCCTCGGTCACTGCCAGCGGCGCTCGGCGCTGGAGGGTGTCGCGATGCTGGCATTCGTGGAGAGCCAGCACGGCGGACCGGACGGCGCGGCGGCGTCCGCCTACCCGGCGCTCGTCGGCCACTACGGTTTCTCGGAGTGGGCGGCTGAGACGTACCGCATCCACGCCGAACAGGACGTGGGGCACGGCCAGAGCCAGATCGACGTGATCAGGCGCTACGGGACCACGGACGAGGCTCAGGAGAAGATCCGGCGCGCGGTCCGCCTCGGGCTGACGGCGTGGAACCTCGAGTATGACGGCCACGTGCAGGCGATGACCGGCCTTCGCGACCACTGGGATGGCGGCCACCCGCTCATCCACCGGAACCCGCCGATGCGCGTCCCGCTGGCATAGGTAGCCGTCCGGATAGACGAAGGAAGAGGCATCCGCAGCGTGGACTCAAAGGACAAACAGCTCGACGCCGCAAGCTTCGTCGGGCGCGCAGCCACGATGGTGGCCCTGGGGTTCTTCGTGGAGCGAGTCGGGACCGCCTATTTCGGAGCGGTGTGGGGTGCAGTGATCGCCATTGTAGTGATGCTGGCCATCCTCGCCGGGATCGTGCTGTGGCCGCGGCTGAAGAACAAGAGTAGTGAAGAAGAGCAGGCCGAGAGCCCAGGCGAAGTAACAGGCCCCTAGAACGGAAACTCGTCGGGCAGCGCTGACCGAAGCTCGGCGTACTCAGCGTCGCCGGCATACTCGTTGGCGATGCTCTCGAGGCGCTCCACGAGCTCCTCGACCGGCATCCGGAACACGCTCGAGACCATACCCGTGGTCTCCTCGAAGTCTCCCCTTCAGTTCCGGTATCAGCCGCGCATCCGCTCCATGAGGTAGCGGTCCTCTTCGCGCATGCGCCCATTGTAGCCGCACCCGCAAGCCCCGGGCTGTGCGCCGCTACTGCGAGAACCCCACCGGATGCGCCGTGATGAGCTCCGTGACCGCAACCGGGCTGCCATCTGAACCCGCCGTCACCGCGAGCCGCGTCAGCACCCGCCACTCCTGCCCCTGCCACCGCACCCGCAGGATCACGAACCCGTTCTCCACCAGTTCACCCGGCGGCTCATCGAACCCCACGGTGAACTCAAGCAGCACGCTCGCGCCTGACCCCAGCGCCGCCTGCCCGCTCAGCGGCACGGCCTCCGCCCGGAAACGCCCATGCGGCAGCCACGCCTCCAGCAACTCCACCTGCCCATCCCCCTCGTTCCGCACCTCGAACGCAACATCCCACGCGCCTGCCCCGCCAGAGGCGACGCCGGTTTGCAGAACAGTGATGGACGGGTTGGCCATGGAGTGAGGATATCCCCCGCTGGCATCCCATGCCTCGGTTCGGGATAATGAGTCATTCCTACCGCGTGGAGGGGTGTGTTGCGCATCGGGGCTCACGTTTCCGGATCAGGCTCGCTCGACAAGGCCATAGACAGGGCGCTGGACATCGGCGCGGAGTGCATCCAGTTCTTCCCGTCCGCCCCGCAGGGGTGGGGGTTCAAGATCCCGGACGAGAAGATCGTTGCCGACTTCAAGCGCAAGGCGTTCGAGCAGGGCATCGGCCCCAACGTCTTCCATGGCATCTACCTAGTCAGCCTCGGCGCGGACGACCCGGCGCTCGTGCAGCGCGGCAAGGCGTCGCTCACCAAGTACATGAACGTCGCCGGCGACATGGGCGTGCAAGGGGTCATCTTCCACCTCAACAGCCACAAGGGACGCGGCTTCGACGGTGTGTTCGGGCAGGTCATAGAGGGCATCCGCGAGGTGCTGGCCGAATCGCCGCCGGACGTGCAGCTCATCCTCGAGAACAGCGCGGGCATGGGCAATCACATCGGCTCCAAGTTCGCCGAGATAGGCGCGTTCATACGCGAATTGGACGACCCGCGAGTGCAGGTCTGCCTCGACACGCAGCACTCCTTCGCTGCGGGCTACGACCTCCGTACCCCCGACGGGGTCGACGCGGTGATGGACGAGTTCGACCGCGACATCGGCGTCGAGCACCTCGTCGCCGTCCACTGCAACGACTCCAAGCCTCCGCTGGGCGGTGCACTCGACCGGCACGAGAACATAGGCGAAGGGCAGATGGGCATCGGCGCGTTCGAGTCGATACTCGGCCACTCCGCGTTCGCCAACGTGCCGTTCTACCTGGAAGTGCCCGGCTACGAGGGCAAGGGCCCGGATGAGCCGAACGTCACCACCATGAAGTCGGTGCGTGAGCGGTCCGCGCCGGACGCAGGCTGACCCGCGATGCGCAAGCGGCAATTCGAGGAACTGGTCAGGCGTGCGGTCGAGGAGGTGGCGGAGGACTGGCCGGACGAGAAGAAGGAAGGGTGGCCCATCTTCGTGGAGAACCTCCTGAGCAACAACGTCGACATCCAGGTGCGCCGCCAGCCCACGAAGCGGCAACGCAAATCGCTGGGACTACGGTCGGACGAGACCTTGCTGGGCCTCTACGAAGGAGTGCCGCTCACCGACCGCGACGGCTACAACATGGTCCTGCCGGACGTCATCACCATCTTCCAGTTGCCCATCGAGGAGATGTGCGAAACGGAAGAGGAGGTGATGGAGGAAGTGCGCAAGACGCTGGTGCACGAAGTCGCACACCACTTCAGCATCACGGACGTGGAACTCGAGGCCTGGGGCGTCGCCTAGGCCGGGCTGCTACCGCACCAGCGCGGCACGCCCTGCTGTGAGACGCTCTTCCGCGAGGTGATTCGCTGCTTCCGCCGTTGTGATGCCCTCGGCATCCGCGATGGCGAGTATCCGCTGCATCGTGTCGTAGATCGTGGCGGTGTGGGCACGCGCCCCTTCATGGTCGTACGGCTGCCCGATCTCGAAGTACACGTTCGTCACGCCGCCCGCGTTCGCGATGAAGTCGGGCGCGTAGACGATGCTGCGCTCCGCCAGCCGGTGCGCGACATCCGGAGTGGCAAGCTGGTTGTTTGCCGCGCCGCAGATCACCTGGCACCGCAGCCGGGGCAGCGTCGCCTCGTTCAGCACGCCGCCCAGTGCGCATGGCGCGAACACGTCGCAGTCTGCGTCGTAGATGGCGTCCGGGGACACGAGGGACGTGCGTGGAAGGCTCGCGGCGCGCTGCAGAGCGTCGTCGTGGATGTCGGTCACGATGAGCTCCGCGCCAGCCTCCAGGAGGTGCGACGCGAGCGACGACGCGGCATTGCCGAAGCCCTGCACGGCGACGCGCCGCCCTTCGAGCGAATCGCTGCCCCACGCCGCCTCTGCACAGGCCCGCATCGCCTGGAACACACCGAACCCGGTCATGCCAGCGGGATTGCCGCTGCCGCCCAACTCCTCGGGCAGACCCACGACGTGCTGCGTCTCCTCGGCGATCCACGCCATGTTCTGCGCGTTCGCGCCTACGTCCTCCGTCGTGACGTAGCGACCCCCGAGCGACTCCACGAAGCGCCCGTAGGAGCGGAACATCGCCTCGGTCTTGTCGGTACGGGAGTCGGCGACGATGAGGCCCTTGCCCCCGCCGAGCAGCAGCCCTGCCGCCGCGGACTTGTACGTCATCGCGCGGGAGAGACGGAGCACGTCCATGATGGCGTCCTCGTCCGTGGGGTGTGGCCAGATGCGCGTGCCGCCGAGCGCGGGGCCCAGCGTGCGGTCGTGGATGGCGATGAACGCCTTCACGCCGTTGGCGGGGTCTGTCCAGACAGCCAACTCTTCGTGCCCGCTCGCCTGCATGTACTTGATGAATTCCATGGCTCGCACCCCCTCCGGCGCTATGTTAATCGTAGCACCTTCGACGGATACGTGCACTCGTGTGCAGGTTTACTCATCGTGAGGTTTCTCGTGCAGGAGCCCTTGCCAGCCCTGCATGAGGCCGATGCCCTCGCGGGGCAGCACCACGACCGCGAATAGGGTCGTTGGTCCCAGCAGAACGAGGTGCAGGATGAGCCCGAACCCGATCCCCAGCTCGCGCGGCACGTCCCATAGGGCCAGTATCTCCACGACTGCCAGCTCGAACGTGCCGACGGCGCCCGGCAGCCCCGGTAGCGACGTCGCGAAGAAGATCGCGCCGAGCGCGACGATGGTCGCCTGGAATATGGAGATCTCGATCCCCATGCCCTGAGCCAGCACCCACGCGCACGGCCCCAGCAAGAGCGAGTAGATGATGGTGAGCGACCCCGTGGTCGCCAACTCCCGCTTCCGCTGCATCGCCTCGCTTATCGTCTGCTCGTAGGTGAGGATCCCCGGTATCCTTCCAACGAAGGTGAAGCGGCGCGCCACCCGTCCCAGGTTCAGCAACAGCACGAAGAAGACGATGAGTATCGCGCTCAGGTAGATCGCGGGGCCTGCGAAGTCCGCTATCCGCGGCTCGGATACGATCGCCGTGAACGCGAATAGTATCGTGAACATGATGTCCTGCACGCGCGTCATCACGATGGTCGCAACCACGGTTCCCGCGGGATGCTTGTCCCGCAGTGTCAGCATCGTCAGCACGGCGGGCTCGTCCAGCAGGCGCACCGGCGCGAAGTTGTTCAACCCCAGCGACGCCATCTCCACGTTGAAGAGCCGCCAGGAGGTGACGCGTTCGGACGTCCACATCAGCCGCCACCGGTAGGCCCGTAGGAAGCTGGAGAAGAGCATTATCGCGACGGAGGCCGCTACCGCCAGGAGCGAGGTTGTCGACAGCTGTTTGCCCACCTCTCCCCAGTCGATGTCGCGTATCGTCAGGTAGAGGAAGAACCCGCCGAGCGCGAACCCGAACGGAACGAGGAAGCGTGGGCTCCTGATAATGGAGAAGAGCGCGGAGAGGAATGCCATAAGCGCGGCCTCAGCCGAACAGATCGCTCCTCGATGGTCCTGAGGATGCGCCCGGGGCTGCGCCGTGTCCCGGCACGCTCATGTCGGCGTAGAACGCCTCGTCGTACGCCCGGGTCCGTACGACCACCGGCATCGGCAGCGCGTGCCCGAACATGAGCGACTGCTGTTGCGACTCAAGCCGCGATAGCACGGTCTTCAACTCCCGGGAGCCCGGCGCGCCGGTCAGCACCGCATCGACGTCGCGCTCGTTGTCCAGCTGGCAGACGATGCGCGTGCCCACCTGGCTCAGCACCTCGCCGTCGATCCCGGACGGGCGCTGGTCCACCACGAGGAGTGTCACGCGGTACTTCCGCATCTCCCGCGCGATAGTCCCGAAGATGGTCTGCCCCGCGACGCCGGGGTCGAGGAAGCGGTGCGCCTCCTCGATGGTGATGAGGAGCGGCGTGGGCTGGGGTTTGCCCTCGGCAAGCGCCTTCTCCGTGCGCTCACGGTACTCCCCGTGGATGCGCCGCGTGATGAGGTTCGCCACCAGCAGGTACGCCGTGATGTTGTCGCCGTAGCTGCCGAACTCCAGCACGACGTGGCGGTTGTCCTGCAGGTGCTCCAGCACCTGGCGAACAGCACTGCCGCCCGTCGAGTGCTCCGACATGAACCCGAACCGCTGCAGTTGCGAAAGCCTGCGCCTGAGCGCGCCGAGCGTCCCGGAGTTCTCACCCATCGAATCAGCGAGCGACGCGAGGTCCTCCTGTGAGTGGTTCAGGAAGTCCAGCAGCCAGTTCCGTCCGAACCTGCGCTCCAGTGCGTAGCACGACTGCACGCCGAGGTCGGTCACGTGGAGCGTGGAGGCCAGCACCGCGACGTCGTCCGGTTCGATCTCGTCGAACCCGATGACGACGTCGTAGTCCGTCTGCGCGCCCCGGCGCCGCGACGACGCAGGGTCGAGCGTGAAGACGGAGACGCGGCTCCCGAAGAGCTGCTTCAGTCCCTTCGCCGCGTAGCCGGACTCGGACGTGGACTGCCAGCCGTACTCGCTGTGCATGTCGAACACGAGGTTGATGGCCGCGTTCCGCTGCAGGATGCCCGCGAGCAGGATGCGCGTGAGGAAGCTCTTGCCGGAGCCGCTCTTGCCGAATACCCCGTTGGAGCGCTTCACGAACTCCTCGAGGTTCAGGCAGACGCGCGTGTCCTCCATGTCCAGCGGGCTGCCTATCCAGATGTGGCGCGCGTCCTCGCTGCCGAATACAGCGGCCACGTCCTCTTGGGAGGCCCGGTAGGCAGTCGCGAAGTGCGGCGGCATCGAGCGCGCGGGCTGCGGGCCCTCGTCGCCAGCGGTCATCGTCAGCATCGGCGTCACCGACGCCGTCGAGTACGCCGTCGTGCCGGAGAGCGCCTCCGCGAGCGCCGCGCCTCCCCCCGCCAGCGCCGAAGCCATGCGCGGGTCGCTGCTCTCCAACTGCAGGTCGGTCACGATACCGAAGAAGCGGTTGAACTGCCCCTGCACCGTGACGAACGTGCCGACCTTCACGTCCTCCACCGCCTGCGCCGACTCCAGCCGTATATCGAGCCCGCGCGAGAGCGAGCCGCCCACGACCGCCCCGATGCGGACGGGCCCCTCGGGTTCCGTGCCGTTCGTGGTCACGAACTCTCGCTCAAGGGGAGCCGCCGCATGATGGCGGCGAGCCGTGCTGCGTCCGTGGGCAGTTGCGACGCTATCGCGCGGCACGCGGCCATCAGGAACGCACGGGAGTCGTCGAAGTGCGGCGCGGCCTCCCGCAGCGCCGCCGCAAGCACGTCGTCGGCGGTCGGCAGCGCGCTCGCAAGGACGAGCGCCGTCCAGTCGCTGCGCTCCATGAACCCGCGCACCTCCGCGCCGGAGCAGGCGTAGAGGAACGTGTGGATGCGCGGCGGCAGCGGCGGCAGGTGCTGGAAGTAGCGCCCGCCGTCCTCGTGGCCGACGACGGTGAGCGTCACGTCCGTCCGGAGCAGCCGTTCCAGTTGCGGGTTCTCCGCGTAGACGTCCGACTCCGACGCCAGTTCCGCGCCTCTTGCGATGACGCGCCTGCCCGGGTCGAGCGCAGCCGTGCTCACGCCGTCCACGACCGCGAACAGCGACGCGCCCACGCGCACGAGCGTTCCCAGCGGCGGCGCGCCGTACAGTGTGTGACACTGCCCCACGACGCTGTCCACCGACGCCTCGACGACCTCCCCGAACTTCGTTGCGCCGGGGTCTGGGGTCGTGAGCGTGGGGTCGGAAGAGGGAGAAGAACTGCTTGCTGGCCGTGCGGCGGGCATGCGGCTATTGTAGCGTAGCAACGCTGGAGGACACGCCTATGACATCGAACGATTCCAACCCCCCAACAGAGTCCCCGCACTTCACGCGCGAATGGCTGATCGACGCGCTGCGCTACGTCCGGCGCGACTTCGAGGCTGCCGCCTCCGGAGAGGCCGCCGTCTCCGGCGTCCCAGCCGATGACGCCCGCGCCCGCTCGCGCATGGAGACGGCGCGCCGCATGGGGCTGGACGGGCTCGCCGAGGAGGCTATGGCCGCGATAGACCGCGCCGTCGAGGAGGCCGCGCGCCTCGAATGGCCCGGCGGGCTGGAGGTGCGCTACACCGCGTTCCTCGGTGCGTTGAAGACGCTCGCGCAGGCGAGCAGCGCCTTCAACGACCACACGCCGGAGCGCCCGCACCTGACCTACCTCGCCGAGACGATGGCGCGTACGGAGATCGCCGCGGCGAGCCTCGCCCGCGGGCGCAGAGCAGAGCGACTGCACGGCCTGTACGTTATCGTCGACCCGTCGCTCACCCTCGACCGCGACCCCGTCTGGGTCGCGCAGGAGGCTGTCGCGGGGGGCGCGACCGCCATCCAGCTGCGCGTGAAGGAGACCGACAAGGGCCGCTGGCTGCCGCTCGCCGAGGCGCTGCGCGGCGTCTGCAGCGATGGCGGCGCTGCGCTCATCATCAACGATCACCCGGACGTTGCCGTTGCCGTGGACGCGGACGGCGTCCACCTCGGCCAGAACGACATGCCCGTATCCGCTGCCCGCGCCACGCTCCGCCCGTGGCAGATAGCTGGCACGTCCAACGCGCTCACGATCGAGGCTAGCGTGTCGGTGCAGGCGGGCGCGGACTACGTTGCGGTGGGGCGCATGTTCCCCACCGGCTCGAAGGCCGACACCCGCCCCGCGGGGCCGGAGACGCTCCGGGCCGTGCGCGACGCCACGCCGCCAGAGGGCCCGCCGCTGCTCGCGATCGGCGGCATCACGGCGGAGAACGTCGGCGAGGTCGCTCGCGCAGGTGCGGACGGCATCTGCGTCATCGCCGCCGTCACCCAGTCCGACGACCCCCGCGCCGCCGCCGCCCGCCTGCTGAATGCCTTCAACACGGCGCAGGAACGCGGGTAAGGGCTGCCCTGTCAGGAAGTAATTCGCGAAAAACCGGCTCATTCTGGCTCATCCGATAGTTTTCGCTCGTAAAGGGGACCTCCTGCGTGAGCCTCCAAGGGGCTCAAACCGGCTCTTTTCACGTGGATACTGAGCCCTTCTGAGCCCATTGGAGCCTGTCCGCAACCTCCCTTTCGCGGTCTCGGTTGAGGCCGCCTCCGCGGTGGAATTCCCCATCGTTAGGGACATGGTACGAACGCACGACGCGACCGCGAAAGGGGCGGGTGTCACAGTCCGAGCCGGAGGCGCCAGCGCCTTGCGCACCCTGCCACGCACCCCAACCCTGATACCATGCACCGTATGCCCGCTTTACCCCCAAGCGAGGAGAGAACCACGCTTACGCTGGAGCTGCGCGCGCTAGGCAGGCACGGCGAGGCGCTCGCCGAGACCGACGACGGAAAACCCGTGTTCGTCTTCGGCGGCATCCCCGGCGAAACCGTCACGGCAGAGGTCGTCGCGACCCGCCGGGGCTACGTCGCCGCACGCGTGACGGACGTAGACAACCCATCGCCGCACCGCGTCGAGCCCACCTGCCGCTACTTCGGCGAGTGCACGGGCTGCCAGTGGCAGCACATCGTCTACGAGCGCCAGCTGGAGATGAAGCGCGAAACACTGGCCGACGCCCTCCACCGCGTCGGCGGCCTCGCCGTCGAACCGTTACCCACGCTGCCCAGCCCCGACACGCTCGGCTACCGCAACCACGCCCGCTTCACGGTGAGCAAGCAGGGCGGGCGTCTCGGCTACGTCCACAAGGAGCGCCGCCGCCACGTGGAAGTTCAAGAGTGCCTGCTGATGGCGCCGTGGATCAACCACGCGCTGGCGTCGCTGCAGGGGCACGTCGCCGAGACGACCCAACTCTCGCTCCGCTACGGCGTGCACACCGGCGACTACCTGCTGCAGCCCACCTTCCAGAACATGGACGTGCCACTCGCCTCCGGCCAGAAGCACTACGAGGAGGCGCTGCTCGGCCACCGCTTCCGCGTCAGCTCGCCGTCGTTCTTCCAGGTGAACACCCGGCAGGCGGAGCAGATGGCCGAACTCGTCATGAGCCAACTGCGGCTGGACGGCTCGCAGACCGTCGTCGACGCCTACGCCGGCGTCGCCACGTTCGCCGTGCTGATGGCGGACCGCGCGCAGCGCGTCGTAGCGGTCGAAGAGTCGTCGGCTGCGGTGGCGGACGCCCGAGTGAACGTCGAGGGCATCCCGAACGTGGAACTGAGGCAGGCGCGCACGGAGGACGTGCTGCACGAACTCGCCGCCGGTGGCGTCGACGCCGTGCTGCTCGACCCGCCCCGCGCCGGATGCATGCCGGGAACGCTCGATGCCCTGCTGGACGTGCCGCCAGGACGCGTCGTCTACGTTTCGTGTGACCCCGAAACGCTGGCGCGTGACCTCGCCATCCTCACCGCGGGGCCGTTCCGCATCGAACAGGTGCGGCCCGTCGACATGTTCCCGCAGACCTACCACATCGAGGCTGTTGCGACACTCGCACGCGACGATGAACGGCTCGCCGTACTGCGCGCGCGGGAGTCGCTCGTGCTCGCATCGTCGTCGCCGCGCCGCACGGAGATACTCGGTCGGTTGGGGCTTGCCTTCGACACCGCTTCGCCGGACGTGGACGAACCGGACGCGCCACCCGGTGCGGACCCGGTGGAAATCGCGCGAGGGCTGGCGCTCGCGAAGGCGCGCGCCGTCGCTGAGAGGCGGGATGCAGGCACGGTGCTCGGCGCCGACACCGTCGTCGAGTTGGACGGCGTCGTGCTCGGCAAGCCTCACGACGAAGAAGATGCGGCGCGCATGCTGCGCGAACTCCGTGGCCGTGAGCATCGCGTCATCACGGCGGTGGCGCTCGTCGATGCCGCGACGGGCGAGGCGGCAGAGGGCTACCGGGCGTCGCGCGTGCTGATGCGGGAGTACACGGACGACGAGATCGCGGCCTACATCGCCTCCGGCGCGCCGATGGACAAGGCGGGCGCGTACGGCGTGCAGGACGAGGCGTTCGCTCCGGCGGCGGAGGTGCGCGGCTGCCACCTGAACGTCGTCGGGCTGCCGCTCTGCGAGACGCTCAAGCTGGCTGAGCGTTTCGGCCTGCGGCTGCGCCCGCGCCTCAAGGAGTCGTGGCCCGCGCTGGAGCGCTGCCCGGCGTGCGCAGGGCACGTGCACCCGAAACCCCTCAGCGGACGCAGCAAGCGATGAACATCCTCGGCGTCGGCAACCTCGAACTGATCTGGATACTGCTGCTCGCGCTCGTGCTGCTGGGCCCCGGACGCATGGTCGACGCGGCACGGGCGGCGGGGAAGTTCTGGCGCGAGGCGCAGCACGTGCTCCGAGCTGCCGCGGACGCGGCGACCGTCAACTTCGACGCGCCGCCTCCTCGCAGCGGCCCCCGCGACCCACTCCCCGAGCCGGAGGACGCGATTTCGCGCGGCGGTTCCGGTGACGAGACGCCGGACGCTGCGCCGGAGAGCGGCGGAGACGACTCCCCGGAGGCTCGATAGCGATGGCCACGCGGGAGATGACGCTCCGCGAGCACCTGGATGAGTTGCGCAGGCGGCTCGTCATCGTCGTCGTCTTCGTCATCCTCGCGATGATCGTGGCGTTCGTCTTCCGCAATCCGATATTCGCCTTCCTGCTGGAGCCTGGCTTCTCGCAACTCGATGAGATGCCCATAGCGACCGAGGTGCTCGAAACGGTGGGCGTGACGTTCAAGGTGACGCTCCTCGTTGCGTTCGCCGTGTCGCTCCCCGTCGTGCTCTACCACGTCATCATGTTCGCCTCGCCCGGCCTCACGACGCGGGAGCGGCTCTACGTCTTCCTCTTCCTGCCGGGCGTGCTTATCGCGTTCGGCGCGGGCGTCGCGTTCGGCTACTACGTGCTCTTCCCTCCGGCGTTCTACTTCCTCTTCAACTTCGGGTCGGAGAATGTGAACCCGGAGATACGCATTGCCAGCTACATCAACGTCATCACCTCGCTCATGTTCTGGATGGGCGTCGTCTTCCAGATACCGCTGGTGCTTTTCGCGCTCGGACGCCTCGGCGTCGTCAGTTCGCGATGGCTGCTGCGCCGGTGGCGGTTCGCCATACTGCTGGCGTTCATCGCTGCCGCGATAATCACGCCGACGTTCGACCCCGTGAACCAGACGTTCGTCGCCGTCCCCATCATCGTCCTCTACCTGTTCGGCATCCTGCTGGCGCGGTTCGGCGAGCGTCTGCGGCGCGGCGCGAGGGCGGAGAAAGCGGAGCGCGGCCCCGGCTTGCTGCGGCGCATCGGACGCCGCCTCGCCTTCTGGCGGCTGCCACGCTACCTGTGGCGAAAGCTCTTCCGGCGCGGGCGCGGCGGACCGTAGCGTGGGAGTACCGGAGCGACTCGCCGGCACGCTGCCGTTCTACTACGGCTGGATCGTCGTGGGCGTCGGGGCCGCGGCGGTCACATCGAGGGTCGTGGGGTCGGTCGAGGCGGCGAGCGTCTTCGTCGCGGCGCTCACCGCCGAGTACGGATGGAGCGCCACCCTGCTGGCGGTGCCGACGCTGATCGGCAGCTCCGGCAGCGCGCTGGGCGGCCCGTTCGTGGGACGCCTCTTGGACAGGCGCGGCCCGCGACTCGTCACCGCCCTGGGGACGGCGCTCGTCGGCGTCTCCTGCTTCGTGCTCGCGGCCACGCAGTCCATCTTCTTCTACATCGCCTTCTACGGCCTGCTCCGCATGGCAGGGCAGGGGATGGTGCAGCTCTCCAGCCAGATCACCGCCGCCAAGTGGTTCGAGCGTCGACGCGGACGCGCCATCGCGCTCATCACGCTCATCTCGAGCGTCGGCCTCGTCGGGGCGCCGCCCGTCGCGCAGGCGCTCATCGACGGCCCCGGCATCGCCGTGGCGTGGATGTTCTTCGGCTGCCTTGCGCTGGGGATAGGCACAGTGCCGTCCCTGCTGCTCCTGGTGCGCAGCCCGGAGGACCTCGGCCTTCAACCGGACGGCGCTCAGCGTACGAGCGCGCCGGTGCAGCGGCAGAGCTTCACCGCGGGCCAGGCGATACACACCCCGGCGCTCTGGACCATCGTCTTCGCCGTCTTCCTGATCTCTGCGGTGATGACCGGCGTCGGCTTCCACCAGCTCGCCTACTACGTCGAGCGTGGCATCGACCCCACCATCGGCGCGTACGTCGTGAGTAGCTTCGCGTTCGGCTTTTTCGCGGGCGGCGTTACCTGGGCGCCCCTGGCAGACCGCCTGCCCGTCCGCTTCATCCTCACGGGGCTCTACCTCTCCGGTCTGGGCACGATGGCGCTGATGCTGCAGGTGCATGCCCCGTGGCAGGCGTTCGCGGCGGCGCTGGCGTTCGGCATGCTCGTGGGCGGCTCCATCCAGCTCCCCACGATGCTCCTCGCCAACTACTTCGGGCGGGCGCACATCGGCGCGATAGGCGGGACGGTGCACATGGCGCGCGGGTTCGGGCTCGGCAGCGGGCCGGTGATCGGCGGGCTCGTGATCGACGGGATCGGCTACGAAGCGGCGTGGATAACGTTCGCAGCGTTCGCGGGATCGGCGGCTGTGCTGATGGGGTTCGCGAGGCGGCCCCGGCTGCCGGTGGGCGTCTCAGCCTGACGGCTTACGCGACGTAGGACTCAGGCCGACGGCTTGTCGGACGTGGACTCGGCCTTCTCCGGCTCGCTTGAGCCAGCCTCGGCGGCCTTGCCCTCGACGCCTTCCTTGACCTCGCTGACGGAGCCGCGGAACTCGCGGATGCCCTTGCCGAGCGCGCGGCCGATCTCCGGCACGCGGCTCGCCCCGAAGATGACGAGGACGATGACGAGGATGATGACCAGTTCCGGCCAGCCCAGTCCGAATGGCATCGCACAGACTCCCGCTCGTTAACGAGCACGCTCAGGATACCACACGAGGGAATATGCCCGGCCCTAGCTGCCCAGCAGCCGGTTTAGCGCCAGCGTGATACCGGACGCCATGCCCACGCTCGCCAGTATCGTCCCCACCAACCAGCGCAGCAGCCTGCTCTCCATCTGGTAGCGCTTGCTCTCCAGCTCGTGGACGTCGGTCTTCGTAGCAAGGTGCTCGTAAGCACCTTCGAGACGTCCCAAGCGTTGTTCGAGCGACCCTGCGGAGGTGGTCACAGTTGGCTACTCCCACCACACTTGGATGCCTAATCGCCTAGCAGACGGTTGAGCGCGACTGTTATGCCGGACGCCATGCCTGCCGTAACGCCCACGCTTGCCAGGATCGTCCCCACGAGCCAGCGCAGCAGCCGACTTTCCATCTGATGGAGGTCAGCCTTGGTGGCCAAGTGCTGGTAGGCGCCTTCGAGATGCGCTACGCGTTGTTCGAGCGACCCTGCGGTGGTCATGGTGCCAGTGCTCCACTCCTCATGCCCCTACGATATACCGGTACTCTGGTACCTGCAATAAAGGCGGTGTCACAGTCTTGCAGACCGACATTCCCCGCTCATGGTGAGCCTGTCTAACCACGCCCCTACCGACCCGCCCGAGCCGCCGACGGCAGGGCCGACGTGCGCGCCAGCATCTCGGTGAGCGCGAGCTCGTCCGACGTGCCGCTCTTCACCGCGAGGTCGGTGTCCAGCAGCAGACGGTAGAGCGACCGCACCGCCTCCGGCGGGAAGCGCCGCGCTTGGTCCATCGTCTTGCGCACGACGAAGTCGGACGACGTCCCGAGCCGCGCAGGCCACTCCTGCGGCGGGGCACGGCGAGCGAGCAGCTCCTGCGCGAGCGCCACCATGCGCGCCTGCCGGGCGATCATCGTGAGCAGGTACGGGCCTGCCGCGCCCTCGTCGAGCAGTTGGCGCATCGAGTTGAGCGCCGCGCCTGTCCGGCGCTCCATGATGGCGTCGACCAGCGCGAAGACGTTGGCGTCCTTCGTGCTGCTCACGAGCGCCTTTACGTCGTCCTCGCCGATGGGCCTGCCGTCGCAGTAGATGGTCAGCTTCTCCAGTTCGGAGTCCATCACCCAGAGGTTCGGCCCCACCTGCTCCGCGAGCCTGGCAGCCGTGCGAGGGTCGATCGTGCCGTCCTTCTGCGCGGCGCGCTCCGACACCCACGCGGCGAGCGCTTCCCGCCGCAGCGGAGCGAACTCGCGCACTCGCGCCTGCTCGCCGCCGGCCTCCACGACCGCCTTCAGGAACGGGTTGGCGGTCGAGAGCTTGCCCTCGAAGAAGACGACGTCCGACGTCGGCGGCAGCTCGCCGAGCAGCGCGCCCAGCTCCGCCGGAGGCCGAGCCTGCGCGCCGTCCTGTCCCCGCCTGCCGCGACGCTGTCCACCTTCCGCCGTCCCCATCAGCCCGCGAACGACGACCGCCCGGCGGTCCGCGAGGAACGGCACGACCATCGCGGCGGCGGCCAGCTTGTCGACCGAGAACTCCCGCGCCTCGATGTCGGTGACGTTGGAGGAGCGCACGTCCTCAGGCCCGACGGCCTCCAGCAGCCCGCGGAGCGCCTCCGTGGCCGAGAACGAGTCTTCACCGTGCAGGACGTATATCACGAGTCATCAGCTTGAACGCGCTTTAGCGCGCGGTGAGGGTGAACTGGAGCGCGCGGGCGTATACTCGTAGCAGGAGGCTTGGCGTGGGGATGTTCCTGTTCCTGAGGCGGCTCCTGTCGGTAGTCTACCTGATGACGCACCCGGCGGTGCCGATGCGCCTGAAGGTGCTGCCCATCCTCGCGTTCATCTACCTCGCGTTCCCCCGCGACCTCTGGTTCGACTTCCGCGCCTTCGGCTTCCTGGACGACTTCATCGTCGTCGGACTGCTCATCGGCACGTTCGTCAACAAGGGCTGGACTCGCGTGCAGGCGGCGCAGAAGCAGCGCGACGACACCATCCCCGCCGAGTTTCGCGTAATCGACGAGGATGGCAATGCGCCCTCCAGTGAGGATGCCCCCTCTGACGAGGGCGTGTCCTCTGACGATGACGCACCCCCCACAGACGCTGACCCCCACGACACCGACGGCGCCCCCACCTCCGACATCCGCGGCTGATCCCTCGTCGTTCCTGCGAAGGCGGGAATCCCGCACCCCAGCCCCTGTCATTCCGAGCGCAGCCGAGGAATCTCTCGGGGAGGCGCCCCGCCATAGACGGACGCTTCCTGAGAGATGCTTCGACTCCGCCTCCGGCGGAGCCTGTACTGAGCTTGCCGAAGGGCTCAGCATGACAAGGCCTGCCCCACAACCCCTCACGCCCTGTAACATTCCCCCACGAAGGAGGTGCCCATGGCCGCACACGAGCTCTACCTGCTTCCGAACGGAGTCCTGAGCCTGCCCCGCTCGCGCGTCATCTACGGCGACCTGAGCGACGAGCGGCTCCTCACGCCCGTCTACAGCGTCCTCATACGCACCGACAACGGCGACATCCTCTACGACACCGGCATCGACCCCGACGCCGCCTACGATCCGAAGGCGCTCGAGGGCATCACGCGCAACCTCCATTCGTTCACCGAGGAGGACGACGTCCGCAGCCGCCTCCGGGACGCCGGAACGTCCGAGGACAAGATAGGGACGCTCATCGTGTCGCACTTCCACTACGACCACGTCGGCGGCCTGCGCTACTTCAAGAACTCCAAGGTCTACGTGCAGAACAACGAGTACCGGGCGGGGATGCACCCCGACATGGGCATGGACCGCGTCCTCCGCAAGCAGTACTTCGACCACCCCCTCGACTTCGAGACCGTCATGGGCGACACTGAGATCGTGCCCGGCGTCTGGGCGCTGTCGACGTTCGGCCACACGCCCGGACACCAGAGCCTGCTCGTGGAGCTGCCATCCGGCCCGATGATCTTCAGCGGCGACGCCATCCACGTCTGGGAGAACGCCGAGAAGGAGCGCCCCTTCAACGGCTTCTACAACCTCCAGGACGCCTACGAGTCCATCCGCCGCCTCAAGATGCTCGCCGCCGTCACTAACGGCACCCTCGTCCCCAGCCACGACCCCGCCCTCTGGGAGACGTTCAACCCCGCGCCGTACCGGTACACGTAGGGGAATTCGTCATTCCCGCGAAAGCGGGAATCCAGTGCGGTCGCGAGGTAATGCGGCGGAGGCAAGCTAAGGAAGCCTCAGGCGCACCAGTGATGGGTCTTCGCCAAATCGGCGCAGTAGACCGCAGGCATTGGTGACGAAACTCTCTCCACCAAATTGCGTGTTCATTCTTATGCCGGTACCCTTTACTGGAGCTCCACCCCCTCGGAACTCTGTTTCGTTTGAACTCAGAATTCTTCGGCGGTTATGCGTTGTAGACTCAATCTCACAATTCCCTATCGTTAGCTTGCCTTCCTGATACAACCAGTATGCAATTTCCTCCATCATGTGCCTCCAAGACGACAGACGCACCTCCCGGCCATTGCGAAACACAATGGATTTCGGAGCATTCCTACCCTTGGGTTGAACTAAAGGCAAAATCTTGTCGAGAGAGACTTCCCTGTTCTGCATAATAGGTGGGTTAGCTATTGTCTGTATGATCGCGTGCCCTGGATTTGCTTCGGGGAAGCTAGTAGAAGAGCGAAGAATTCTACGAGCGGCGTCCAAAACGATATTGCCATAATGATCCAATTGATTTGGTGTCACTTCTCTCACACCTGCCCAACCCATCACTAACCTGACAAACTCGCTCGATGGACTAATCAACAATTCCTTGTGCAGCCTCTCCTGTACAGTGCGAGTGTCTTGCAACTCCCTGACCCACTTGAGAAAAGCATCTACATCATTGAGGCTGCTTTTGGTGCACTTCAGGAGGGTGTCGATATCGCCTCGACTAAAATTATGCAAGTTGAATACTAGAAAAGGCTCAGCATCCATTTGCTTCACTCTTTCTTGCACCAGCTCAGTATAGAAGCGATATTCAGTCCCGTTTGTGTAAATCCCCACGACAGCAGTTGAGACTTGACTGAAATAGCTCGCGAGTTGCCCGGAGTCATCTAAGGAAGTGCTTGCTTTCTTACACTCAACGAGAATGTGTATACGCTCATGAAGTTTGATGGCGTAATCGCAATACTTAACAGATGACCCGATTCGAATTGGGAATTCCATCACAACTTCGGCAGGATTCCGTGATTCATAGCCTAAAGCATCGATGAACGGTCCGACGAGGTATTGCTCAGTCTCTCTCTCCGAAAAACGAGCGATATGCATCGCCTTGCTGTCCTCGGCTAATTTGCGTAGCTGATCCTCTAGAGTCATTCGACGATGGCCTTCCTGTGAGATGAAGGATATTGTTCTGCCGGTTGGATGTAGGGCTACAACAATAAAACAGGACATTGAGTGCCGCAAGGCCGGACGTCGCTTGCAAATGCATATCTCCCTCCTCCCCACCCCTGACACCCGCCCCTTACCCCGCGCCCCCCTGACCACGTACCCTGCTCCAGTGAGCCACGCGCTGGACATACAAGCGCCCCGCCGAGCCACGGCAACAGTCATGGGCAGTGGCACCATTTGGCCCCATCACGGTGCCGTTCACCCCCGATTCGGCCCCGGCCCGGCCCCGCTACGGCCCCACCGGTACCCGCGATTCCCGAGTGAATGGTGCCAAATGGTGCCAAACGGAGCCACATTTCGTGCCCCGTCATCCTGTCCACCCCTGTTCGTTCCTGTCCGGGGGAGCGGGCTATAATCGTCATGCGCCTGACGGACTCGGAAGGCGCACCCCCACCCGGAGGAGTCCTTATGGCAACCAACCCGCTCAAGCGACACTCAGCAGAGATGACCGACGGCCCGTCCCGCGCTCCGGCGCGTGCGATGCTCAAGGCCATCGGCTTCACCGACGACGACCTCGCCAAGCCCCTCATCGGCGTCGCCACCACCTGGATCGAGACGATGCCCTGCAACTACAACCAGCGCGAGCTGGTGCAGTACGTGAAGGAGGGCATCCGGGAGGCGGGCGGCACGCCCATGGAGTTCAACACCATCTCCGTCTCGGACGGCGTCGCGATGGGCACCGAAGGCATGCGCGGCTCGCTCGTCAGCCGCGAGGTCATCACCGACTCCATCGAGACGGTCGCGCGCGGTCACTCGTTCGACGGCATCGTCGTGCTCGTCGGCTGCGACAAGACGCTCCCGGCGGGCGCGATGGCGCTCGCGCGGCTCAACCTGCCCGGCCTCGCCTTCTACAACGGCTCCATCCTGCCCGGCAAGCTGGACGGTAAGGACATCACCATCCTGGACGTGTTCGAGGCCGTAGGCGCGCACGGCGCGGGACGCATCGACGACGCACGGCTGAAGGCGGTGGAGGACCACGCCTGCCCCGGCGCAGGCGCGTGCGGCGGGCAGTTCACCGCCAACACGATGGCGATGGCGTTGGAGTTCCTCGGCATCAGCCCCGCGGGCGCGAACGCCGTCCCCGCGGTCTTCGACGCGAAGGCCGAGGCCGCGCGGAACGCGGGCAGGCTCGCGATGGAGCTCCTCCGCAACGGCACGACGCCCCGCGACATCATGACGCGCGAGGCGTTCGAGAACGCCATCGCAGGCGTTGCCGCAACCGCAGGCTCGACCAACGCGGTGCTCCACCTCCTCGCGATAGCGCGCGAGGCGGGCGTGGAGCTCTCCATCGACGACTTCGATGAGATCGCGTGGCGCACGCCCATCGTCGCAAGCATGAAGCCGGGCGGCGCGTACAACGCGGTGGACCTGTACGAGGCGGGCGGCTACGGCCTCGTCTCGAAGGAACTCGTCGGCGCTGAACTCGCGCACGCGGGCGCGGCCAACGTGAGCGGCGAGAGCTTCGGCCAGATCGCCGCCGCTGCGGTCGCCGAGCCCGGCCAGGAAGTCGTCGTCTCCGCGGAAGAACCCATCAACCCGAACGGCGGCGTCGCCATCCTGCGCGGAAACCTGGCGCCAGACGGTTGCGTCGTCAAGCTCGCGGGACACGGCCGCAGGCTGCACCGCGGCCCTGCCGTCGTCTTCGACCGCGAGGAGGACTGCTTCGCCGCCGTCCGCGCCGGCAAGGTGAAGGACAACGACGTGGTGGTCATCCGCTACGAGGGGCCGGTCGGCGGGCCGGGCATGCGCGAGATGCTGGCCGTCACCGCGGCCATCCAGGGCGCGGGCCTCGGCGACACCGTCGCGCTCATCACGGACGGACGCTTCTCCGGCGCGACGCACGGTTTCATGGTCGGCCACATCACGCCGGAGGCCGCGGTCGGCGGCGCACTTGGGCTGCTGCAGGACGGCGACATGGTCGTCCTGGACGTGGAGCGCCGCGTGCTGGAGACCGAGGTCCCGGACGAGGAGCTTGCGCGCCGCCGCGAAGGCTGGAGCGCCCCGCCCCCGCGCTACACCACCGGCGTCTTCGCCAAGTACGCCCGCAGCGTCGCCTCCGCCAGCGAAGGCGCCATCACCAGCCCCGGCCTCCAGGGCAGCATCTGGTAGGCGTGGGAGAGGCGCTGAGCGTCCTGCCCCCTCTCCCTACAAGGGGAGAGGGCTGGGGTGAGGGTACCCCAAGGGCGCCGTGTGGAGCCCGTCATTCCCGCGAAGGCGGGAATCCAGGGAGCGGCGCAGCGGGGGCTGTAATGCCCTGTAGGGGCATCCCTTGTGGGTGCCCTTACCCCCGCGCTTTGGCGCACCCCGCCTCAACAACCAACCAATGATGAAGAACCCCATGTGCCGTAACCTCCTGAAGAACCCCCTGCTCCTCCTCCTCATCGTCCTCGCTGCGTTCGCAACCACCGCCTGCGGCGACACCAACGACCCCAGCGTCGTCGTCATAGCTCCGGACGAGCCCATCGAGGTCCGCACGCTCATCTCGCTCACCGGCGAGTCCACGCTCGGCGAGTCGCTGCGCGCCAGCATCGAGATGGCAGTCGATCACTATGGCCCCGTCCACGGCCACGACGTCGTGCTCGGGCCGGTCGTCGACGGCATGTGCAACCCGGACGAAGGCCGCGCGGGTGCGGAGCGCATCGCTGCCGAACCGAAGGTGCTCGGTGTCGTCGGCACGTCGTGTTCGTCGTCGTCGGTCGCCGCCATGCCGGTGTTCAGCGAGGCAGGGCTCGTCATGATCTCCCCGGCTGCGACATCGCCCGTGCTCACGTCCGACCTGCGCGGCAACCCCGGCTCCGACTACCACCCCGGCTTCTTCCGCGTCTCCAACAACGACCTCTACCAGGTGGAGGCCATCGCCGGTTTCGCCTACGACAAACTCGGCCTGCGCCGCATGGTCACGATGCACGACGGCGACGTGTACACGACGACCGCGACGCGGGTGTTCGAGGCGATGTTCACCGAGCGCGGCGGCGAGGTGGCGCACATCGGCGTCGTTGAGAAGAGCCAGACCGACATGACGGCGCTCCTTGCTGAGCTCGCCGCGGCGGAGCCGGACGGCATCTTCATGCCGCTCTTCCGTGCCGAGTCCCAGCACTTCATCCCGCAACTCCGCGCGTTCGAGGAACTGGAGCACGTTGCAATCATCTCGGGCTCTTCCGCGCTCGTTTCGGACGTTCTCGCGCTGCCGGAGAGCGTGGGCGTCTACTTCGCCGGGCCGCCGTCGCACGAAGGCAGCAACGTCAACGGCGCGACGGACATGACCGCCGACGAGGCGCTGGCCGACTACGAGGCCACGTACCCCGAATTCGCCCACGTCACGCCGTACTGGGCGCACGCCTACGACGCCACGACGCTGCTGCTCGCCGCCATCGAGCGCGCCGCCATCCGCGAGGACGGCAGTCCGTTCACCCGCCTCCTCGGCATCGCCGACTGGGGGACGCTGCTCATCGGCCGCAACGCGCTCCGCGGGGCGATGCGCGACGTATCGTTCGAGATGGCCGGTCTCACCGGCGGTCTCTACTGCGACGAATTCGGCGACTGCGCCACTGGCCTCCAGGTCATCTACCACCACACCGACGCCGCCGTCACCGACCCCGGCGAACTGCCCGTCGTCTACCGGTTTCCAGACATAAGTACGGCTGCGCGGGGAGGCTAGCGCGCCATGGCAGCCCAAGTAGTCCTCATCGCCGTCCTCATCGTCGTTGCGGCTGCTGCTGCCGTCCCGTTCATATGGCTGGAGCGCACCCGCATGCGCCGCAGGCGTGACGCCAACGTGCTCGTCCTCGGCGGCGCGGTGCTCGGCGGCGGGCAGGGGGTCATCGCCTTCGGAGTCTTTGCTGCCAACGCCGGCGACATCCAGACGTGGGCGCTCGCGCTCCCGCCGCTCAGCATCGCGGCTGCGCTGATCGCGCTCTGGGCCGCATTCCGCCTCGCAGGCTGGACACGCCGCTCGCTGCTGGTCGCGGCGGCTGTGCTGTCGCTCGGCGGCTCGCTCGCGGCCCTGCTGTTTTCAGTGTCGGGCGTCGCGTCGTTCATCGCGGCGCTCTGCTACCTCGCGGGCCTCTCCGACAACCCCCGAGACCTGCTGCGCAGGCTCGACCCGCGGGAGTGACACTCGCTGCGTGACGCGCGCGTCCGTGGCGTATACAGTCGGTTCGTTGGGGAGGCCTGCCTCAAGGAGCACGGCGATGACGACCGGTACGGAACAACACCACGAGCACGACTGGCAGTCGCAGGAGTATGTCGACTACTGGATAGGGCGGGACGTCACCCGCGATGACGAGCGGCGGGAGCACCTGCTGCGAATGGCCGCGCTGCTGCCGTACGAGACCGACGCGGCGATCCGCGTGCTCGACGTCGGCGCGGGCTATGGGGCCGTCAGCCAGGCGGTGCTGGAGACGTTCCCCAACGCGCACGTGGTCCTGCACGACTTCTCGGGGCCCATGCTGGAGCACGCCCGGCAACGCCTCGAACACTACGGGGACCGCACCTCCCAGGCGATGGCCGACCTTACGGACCCGGCGTGGACGCGGGCGGTCGGCGAGCCGGTGGACGGCGTGGTCTCCGGCATTGCCATCCACAACCTGCGCGAGCCCGAGCTCATCGCCCGGGTCTACGCCGACGTCTTCACGATTGTGAAACCGGGCGGCGCCTTCCTCAACTGGGAACTCATACAGCAGGGGGACACGTCGAGAGCGGCGAACGCGAGGGCTACGCTCGTTATGGAGCGATGGCGCCGGTTCGAAGAGACCGGCGTCCAGCCCCCACTGGAAGAACTGGCCGCCGAGCGAGCGGCACGCCGGCCCTCGTGGGGCGTTGGCCGGAGAGCGCGGAGGACGCGCCCCACGCTCATGGACCATCTCGGCTGGCTGCGAGCCGCCGGGTTCGACGAGGCAGAGTGCTTCTGGCGCGATGGCAGCAATGCCCTCATCGGCGGCTACCGCCGGAGCCCAGATGCCTAGATCGGGAGCGCCCGTGTCGAACACCGAGCAGAGATACAGCGGCTTGTCTGGAGAGGCTGTGGCTAGAGGAACTGGCAGGGACTGGGACGCATGGCTGGAATTGCTCGACGGCCTGGGCGCGCAGCAGATGGACCACAAGGGGATCGTGGCCCTCATCGCAGGGGCGGGCGAGCTGTCCAGCGGCTGGTGGCAGCAGTCGGTCGCGGTGGGGTACGAGCAGGCGCGTGGACTGCGGGTCGTGGGGCAGACGTCTGCGGGAGGCTTTCAGATTGGCGTCCAGATGACCTTGCCGGTACTGGCAGAGGAGGCATGGGACCTGCTGATGGAAGGGCCAGGCCGGGATACCTGGCTGGGGACGGCCAACGGCGTCGAGTTCCGCAAGGGTGAGCGCTACCGAACGTCCGAGGGCGTCTCGGGGGAGGTCCGCTCCATCGTCCCCGGAGAACGTGTCAGGCTGACGTGGAGCAGCCCGGACCTGGCGCATCCTTCCACCCTGCAGGTCACCGTCTTGCCGTCGGGAGAGAAGGCCTCGGTCAGGTTCCACCAGGAACGATTGTCCAGCCTCGAAGAGCGGGAACGGATGCGGGCACACTGGCGGGATGTGCTGAAGGAACTGTCGCAGTTGGTGATCAGCCGGTGCCGCGTATGAACAGGTGGTGCGCATGAACCTGGAAGAGTTGTTCCCCGAAGGCTTGTACGTCGTACACGCGCTCGATCTGCTGGGGCCTGTGGCGGTCTACGTGCTCGGCATGAGCGTGTACGCCATCTTCATCTTCAGGTTCTACCGGTCCCTCGCTGCCAGGGACATGTTCGCTCTGGACCTCTCCCGGTACGAGGAGTCGCGCCGCCGGTTCGTGCGGCGTGTCCTGGGCGTGGTCATGTACGTGGCCAAGTACCTGGTGCTGTTCCCGCTGTTCGCGTTCTTCTGGTTCGCCGTGCTCACGCTCATCCTGGCGTTCCTGTCGAAGGACCGTGCGTTCGCGGACACCCTGCTGATTGCGCTGGCGACCGTGAGCGCGATCCGGGTGACGGCGTACTACGACGAAGACCTCTCGCGCGACCTCGCGAAGATCCTGCCGTTCGCGGTGCTGGCCATCTTCCTGATCGACGCGTCGTTCTTCGAGATTAGCGAGTCGCTGTCGATCCTGGAGCGGGCCAACGACAACAGGGAGACCATCCTCTACTACCTGCTGTTCCTGGTGCTGCTGGAGTTTGCGCTCCGGTTCGTGCGCGCGGTGCTCAGGGGCATCTTCCGCCGGAAGAAGCGCACGCCTACGACGCCCGAGGCCCCTCGTGCAGAGCCCGCTCCCGAGCCTCCGCAGGATGAGGCCCCACCGTCCACGGCGGAAGGCGATGGCGCGAACGCGGCCGGAGACCCGGCTGCCGGAACGCAGGCCGGTGAGCGCCCGCCGGCGTGAGGCGCACGCTCGCCGAGGCTGGCCTATACTTCTGGCAGGCATGAAGCGATGAGCGGCATACGAGTACGGCGCCTCAAGTTCCAGTACCCCAAGACCGAGGCCCCCGCGGTCGATATCGCGGACCTCGAGGTCGGCGCGGGCGAGTTCGTCGCGATCATGGGGGAGTCGGGGTCGGGGAAGACCACGCTGCTGCGCCTCATCGCGGGCCTCGAGCGGCCTGAGCAGGGCGACATCTATATCGGCGGCGAGTACATGAACGACACCCCGGTGGGGCGCAGGCCGGTGCAGCTCATCTTCCAGAGCCTCGCCCTCTGGCCGCACCTGCGGGTCATGGAGGAGCGCGGCTACTCCAACCTCAGCCTGCCGCTGAAGGCCCGCCGCTGGGGCGATGAGCAGATCCGTTCGCGAGTGAACAACGTGGCGCGCCGCGTCGGGCTCAGGGAGTACCTGTTCCCGCGCAAACCGGACGAGCTGTCGGGCGGCGAGCGCCAGCGGGTCGCCCTTGCCCGTGCGATGGTCACTGAGGCCACGTCGTTCCTGATGGACGAGCCGCTGAGCAACCTCGACCCCATCAGCCGGCCCAAGATGCGCACGGAGATACGGCGCGTTCACAACGAGAGTAACGCGACGACGTTGTACGTGACGCACAACGTCACCGACGCGCGCGTCATGGCGGACCGCATCGCCATCATCCGGGACGGCCGTCTCCTGCGCACCGGGACGTACCAGGAGCTCAGCCAGTCGCCCGGCGACGAGTACACGCGGCTCCTGCTCTCGTCGTCCTAGTCCGCCCGCTACTATCCTCGGGCGCCCATGACCAGCATCTCCAGTATCTCGTGGGAAGTGATGGAGCCCCTGAACGCGCCGGTCTCGGAGTCGACGACGGGGAGGACCGAGAGGGAGTGCTCGGTCATGCGCTGCAGCGCGTCCTCCAGGTGTTCGTCGGAGTACGCGGCCGGCGTCTGCCGCCGCAGCATCTGGCTGATTGGCGTGTGATCCCACTCGGCGTGAGGTAGGTAGCGCAGCATGCTCACGGACACGATGCCGGCCAGTTCCCCGTGCTCCACAACCACGTAGTCGTGCTGGTACTGCAGCAGCCAGTCTTCCGCGAAGCTCTTGACGGTCTGGGAGGTCTCCGGGTGGATGCGGTACGGGTCCAGGAGGTCGCGCACCCTGACCTCGTCCAGCACGAAGCGTTCGAACGACGGCGGGATCTTGTCGAGCGAGATCTCCTGCGTGGAGGCGGCCATACGCCGCAGCGCGAAGCCGATGCCCATGGGCGTGAGCATGATGTAGGCCAGCATCACCAGCACCAGCAGAGAGAAGATGTCCTTGCTGATGGCGCCGCTCTGCAGCATGACCAGGAGCAGCGCGATCTCCGCGACACCCTTCGCCGTGAGGCCCATCGCCGTGGCGAAGGGGGCGCCGACCCGCGTGACGTAGGCACTGAGGAAGGACGCGCCGACCTTGCCTGCCAGGGGGACGAGGGCCAGCGCCAGGATTGTCTCGAGGGGCAGTTGGGTGAAGTCCAGGCTCAGGTGGAGGCCGGCGGAGGCGAAGAAGAGCGGTACGAAGAAGCCCTCCGCAGCCCCGCGCATGCCCGGCATGATGTCGTGCCGCATCTGGTACGGCAGGAAGGAGAGGGCGGCGCCGAAGAGGAGCGCGCCCAGCGAGCCGTGCAGCCCCACGAATTCGGCGGCTACGACGACGAGAAAGAGGCCGCCGAGGAGCGTGCCGAAGGCGAATTGCGGCACGTGCAGCAGCCGTTGCAGGAAGCCGAGTGCGCGCGGCACGAGCTTGCTGGCCACGAACCACGTGACGATGCCGAACCCGATGATCTCCGCGATGATGATTGCCACGCCCATCGCGTCGAGCCCGCTGTGTTCGTCGCCCGAGAAGTGCTCGCTTATGGCGAATCCCACGATGAAGAGGGCGATCAGTTCGACGATGATGACGGCGGTGAATATCTGCACGCCGATGGGCTCGCGCAGCCGTCCCTCGTCGATGAGCGCCTTCGCGACGACGCCGAGGCTGGAGAGGGAGAGCACGCCCGCGAGCCCGAGCGCTTCCGTGAAGCTGAGGCCGAGCCCGAGGTCGACGACGTAGTCGGTCGTGACCGCGAGGGAGACGAGCATCGAGAGGGCCACAGCGAGCAGAGCGGTGAAGAATATCCGGCCCCGGACGGCGGAGAGGAAGCCGGAGATGTCCAGTTCTTCCAGCCCGATGAGGAAGAAGAACATGAAGATGCCGATGCTGAGGATGAGGTCGACGCTCTCTCCCGCGTGGGCCAAGCCGGTGACGGGGCCGAGCAGCACTCCGGCGACGGCGTATGCGAAGATGGCGTTCAGCCCGATGCGCTTGAATACGCCCTCGAGGAGCTTGGCGGCTACGATGAGCGTGCCAACGGTAAAGAGGGCTTCGTGAATCTCCACTCCGTCGTCTCCCGGCCGTCTACTTCGGTCAACGAGGCTGGTCGAGCGTGAGGCACCCCGTCGAAACCCGTCCCCTACCGCCCGTGGGGCGCGCCGACACTAGCACCGGCAGGCAGGGCGGGCAAGGTGGACGGCGACCTATTGAGAAAGTACCGTCACCGTCCAGCCAGTCCCTTTGGGAGTGAGGCATGAGCGCCGCCGGCCATTGGCATTCGCTCGGCACGCAGGGCGAGCACGTCGAGATAGTCGAGTACAACCCCGAATGGCCCCTGGCGTTCGAGCGCGAGTCGGCGGCTATCCTCGAAGCCTGTATCCCGTGGGTCGTTGAGGTGCACCACATCGGCAGCACATCCGTGCCGGGACTGGCGGCGAAGCCCGTCCTGGACATGATGCCGGTCGCCGCAGGCCCGTCCGATGCCGGCGAGACCGTCCCCCGCATGACGGCGCTCGGCTACCGGTGTCTCGGCGAGTACGGCATCCCCGGACGCCTCTACTTCGAGAAGCACGTCGATGGCCGCGACGTCGCGCACGTCCACATGTTCCCGCTGGGCCACCCCGGCATCCGGACGCACCTGGCCTTCCGCGACTACCTCCGCGCCCACCCCGTCGCCGCCCGCGACTACGAGCGGCTGAAGCGGCAACTCGCCGTGAAGCACCGAGCCGACCGCGAGGCCTACACCGACGCCAAGGCCGCCTTCATCGAGGGCATCATCGCCGCCGCGATGTGTTAGCTCATCCCCCGCACCGGAACCTTTCGGAGGGAATTGCTGCTCATTTCTGCTCACGACGCCGATCTCACTCCTGAATCGGAGGCCTGGGATGAGCAGTCCGGCTGCTCATTGCTGCTCATTCGCTGCTCTTTCCCAGTCACTTCCTGCTCATTCCTGTTCATTTCTGCTCACGCCGCCCGCCCCCTGCCAGGGACCGCGGGGCGGGCTGCTACCAGCGTAGGCGGCGGGAGTTCGGGGGCGCAATGGGCAGATGTCGCTGGGGTGACACGCGAAGATGTGCAAGTTGCAGACACGTCCCCAGGCGACGAGTACGCGGGCTCCTGCTGTCGTCGTACTAGGGGGGCTGTGCAGGCTAAGCTTGCGAGTCTAGGATTGGCGGCGAACAGATAGGACCTCTGGGCAATGATGAACAAAGACGAAATCAAGAGTCGGATCCTAACGGTGAATACGGCTCAGGCGATTCACAAGCGTCTCAAGGAGAACGAATCGAACCGGGCACGCATGCAAGAGCGGTGGATTTGGGAACTCTTGCAGAACGCCCGCGACGCCTCTACCGCTGAGGACGCCAGCCTCGTCGCCCGCGTTGAGTTCGGGGATGGCGAGATTGTCTTTCAGCACAATGGGCGAGGATTCACTCCAGAAGAAGTAGGCCACCTTATTTATCACGGTTCTACCAAGGTAGAGGATGATAAGGCCATCGGGCAGTATGGCAGCGGCTTCTTGACAACGCATCTGCTCTCGCCTGAGATTGATGTCTCTGGACAACTTGATAACGGGAGACCGTTCAATTTCCTCCTGAAGCGTGAAATCAGTTCAGTCAAAACGCTTAGTGATTCTATGGACAAAGCATGGGATGATTTTCATGCCTATACTGGAGTCCCGTCGGCGGGCTTCACTACCCAATTTCGATATCCTTTAGGGGAAGATTCGGCAAACGCAGTTGAAGAAGGGATTAAGGCGTTACAGCGGTATGCTCCGTTCGTATTAGTCTTCAACCCACAGTTTCAGTGCATCACGATTGAATCCCCTAGCGAAACCGCCAATTTCGAAGTGATTGAACGTACACCGCTGCAGAAAGATGGATTGCAGATGGTTATTGTCAAAGTGAGCAGTCAGGGGCTTCGACGAGAACATAGATACATTCTAGCAGAAGGCACACAAACCTCTGTCTCCGTCCCAGTGGAACGAATTGGAGATGGCTACACATGCTTACGGCTTGACGGTACTCCCAGACTTTTCTTGGGCTTTCCTTTGGTGGGGACTGAGCATTTCAGTTTCCCCGCTGTCATCAACAGCTTCAATTTCACTCCAACAGAGAACCGAGACGGTGTTTACTTAGGGCAGAGTAATGACACCGCAAATGAAACAAATAAATCTGTCATAGTAGAAGCGTGTAAACTGCATATACAACTGATAGAATTCATGGCGAATGCTCATTGGAAGAGCATCCATTCACTTGTAGAAATTCCTCCCATTAGTCCGCACAATTGGCTGAATCCCGATTGGCTTAGAGAGCAGCTTGCCTCACTCATCGCGCTGATTCGTCAGACTCCAACAATTCTTTCTGAACGAGGACCGATGACTCCTCAAGAGGCAATTGTGCCCGCGGCTGGAAGCGATAACAGTGTAGAGGTTCTCTGGAACCTATTGGATGAAATTGAAAGTATTCGACATAAACTTCCAAAACATGACGAAGCTGCCAGTTGGCATAATGCGATAAAGACCTGGGGGCACATACTCAAGTGCGAATCAACATCATTTGAAGAGATTCTTGATGGTGGTAAGCTAGTAGCATACATAGAAGAAAGCCCAACGGCCCCTGGTACTGACTATCATACCCTTGATGGACTGCAGGACATGCTCAGGAGTGAGTCCAGTGCTGTCGAATGGCTAACTCAACTGTATTCGTTTCTAAAGGGCGAAGGCCTTGATTCATTGATTCGCGAACGCCCAATCATCCTTGATCAAATTGGGTGCCTAGATAGACTCGTCAATCTATACCGTGATATAGGCATTGACGAGAGTTTAAAGGACATTGCAGATATGCTTGATTTGAAAGTTCGACACTACCTCCGAGACAAGCGGCTCACTTCCCTTGCGAACGAGCCTGGTAAGGGTAGCCAGGCGGATCAAGATATTATTCCTAAGATAATCGATTCACTTAAGAACCAAGCAGCGGATTCATTGACTCATGAACTCGCCGATATCAGTGCGCGTATGCTAGCTTGGATATTGACGCACGATGGCAACCTGCATTACTTGACAAATTATCCTGCCCCTGCTTGGCGAAGGTCGGATAATGCTTACCCAGTGCTTTGGTTCAATAAACCAGATGGCCTTGACCCGGACATACCTCTTGCACCCGTCCCGGCGTGGCCAGTGAACCTCCAAGAATTTGCCAGCCTGTTTCCGGTCAACCGTATCATATCGCGTATAGTCTTCGATTTGGCGCCAGATCCTGATATCTGGCGTAAGCTCAGTGAGCAAGGTTATATCCGAATGGATGTAATCATAAACAGCGATAACAACGTCGAGAGGTTCCTTCCAGACGAACCATTGACAGATGGTGATCATAATACAATTGACACTGTTCCTGTGACGGATTTGGCCTTCCTTACCAAGGACAGAATTGGAATCATGGAACGCGTACGCAATAGCCAGGATAGGGCTCGTTTGTTCTGGCGGTTTCTGACAGAATGGCTAATCGTGAATGACGTCGAAGGCTTGGAAGAGAGAGAAGCTAACTGTTCGTGTGGGGAGGCTCACAAATACTACCCAGCCAATTGGCTGGTACCGGTAGTCGAGAACAGATGGGTTCCTCAGGGGGACAACAGACGAGACCGCGCGACACCACAGTCACTCGCGAGGCTTCTTCGGGATAGCGACTGGACTCCCGCCTCCTTAACCGAAGGAACGCCTGCTCTCAGACTTTTGGATGCCATGGAAATAACGCGCCTTGACTTAATGAAAGAATTCATCGTCAATGACGACGAATCCCGCACGAGATTTGACAACGCGATGACGAGTATATTGGTTTCGACCGGTGGAGATTTGAGCTATGTGAACGACTTCTTGGAAGACATGAAAACAGACAGAGAAATCGTTACTCATCTTGCAGAACGAAGGAACCTAAGGCGAATGGTGCATGAGAATCAGAAATTGGGAGAACATGTGGAGTATTTAGTGAAAGAAGCCTTAGAGAGCGAAGGCTTCGCGGTAAAACGCACCCATATCGGCTCTGACTTCGAAATCGAATACGATCTAACAGAAGGAGACATGGAGATTGGGATTGAGTTATCCCGAAGCGATCGCCGATGGCTGGTTGAAGTCAAGGCGACACGTGACCAGAGAGTGCGAATGACGCCTAAACAGGCTGAAACTGCCGTGCATGAAGGTCCCAATTTTCTGCTCTGTGTTGTGCCTATCAGAACTGAGGGACCCGACTTGGTCGAGGACTGCGTACGAGCGGACATGCGATTTGTGCAAAATATCGGCTCCCGCGTAGAACCATTGTGCTCTCATCTTGATGACCTGAATGACCTTCGCGACGATACCCCGTTTTCCGGCGGGGAGGATATTGAACTTGAAATTCAGGCTGGCACAGCGCGGATACGTGTAGACAGCACCGTTTGGCAAGATGGAATCAGCTTGAAGGAACTCTTTACAAGACTGATCTGAGCTAACCCACCCCTACGTGAACCGAACGCTCACTCCCCCGAGCGTCGCAAACTCGGCGCGGACCGTGTCGCCTGGGCGGACGTCCATGGCCGTCGTGATGGTGCCGGTCATCACGAACTCGCCCGCGCGCAGCCCCTGGCCGAACTCCGCCAGCTTGTTCGCGCACCACGCCACCGAGCGCGCCGGGTTGCCCAGCACCGCCGACGCTCGTGCACGGTCGAACTCCTCGCCGTTGCGGTAGAGGACGACCTCCTCCGTCGAGAGGTTGAACGCGCCGGGGGACAATCGCGTGCTCCCGACCACGACCCGCGCGGCCACGCCGTTGTCCGCGATGATGTCCTGCTCCTTGATGCGCCAGCCCTCGATGCGGCAGTCCACGATCTCCAGCGCCGGGAACACGTAATCCGTCGCGGCCACCACGTCCTGCATCGTCAGGCCCGGCCCGCGCAGCGGCGACTTCAACCGGAACGCCAATTCCGGCTCCGCCTTCGGGTGGATGAGCTCGGACGACTTGATGCGCCCGTTGTCCCGCACCGTCGTGTCGTCGAATATCGTGCCGTAGATGGGCGTGTCGATGCCGAATACGGCCTGCATCGCCTTGTTCGTGAGGCCGACCTTCCGCCCGACGATGCGGTGCCCGTGCTCCAGCTCGTGCACGACGATGTCCGCGGCGACGGCGTACGCGTCCTCGGACGTGATCTCCGGCGCCTGCTCGGTGAGCGGCGGGATGGGCGTCGCGTTGTGCTCGGCCTCGCTCAGCGCGTGGGCGAGTGCGTGCAACTGGTCGTGCGGTACGGGCATGAGGGACCTCCATCGGGGGCCGTTCGGTGTGGAAGCCGTGTTTTCAGTTAGTCAAGGTGATCGGGTACTATGACCGAACATCGGTGTAAAGATTATACCTAACACTAGACTGCTCAACTCATTGGTGGTGATTCTTAGCTGTTTAGCCACATTTGACATTGGAATACCTTCCTCTCTGAGTGCACTGAAGACCTTGACTAGTACTTGTGAAATCTCATCAGGGGCGCTATTGGGTTCAGATGTGCGATAGCCAAGCCGCCCAATTTCCATGAACATGAGTTGGTAGTGCCATTTAGTTAGCATGCGAAGTTCGTGCATTCTGTATACTAGTGCAGCTAAGGACACATTCCAGCGTCGTTTTGCATGGATGAGTCTTGTCAGAGAACCATTTCTAGGTGATTCAGCCAGAATGCTACCGCGTGGCATCAAGAACACTGATGCGAATATTCGAGCTTGTTTCTCGGCATTGTTACCTTTGAATCCCCCTCGTGAATGGAGAACAAGATGCCCCAATTCATGTGCGGCATCCATGCGAGTTCTTTCTGATGACTTAGTAGTATTCAAGAATACGTAAGGGGTGTTTCCTCTCCACAACGAATAGGCATCCAGCGAAGCACTATCTGGCACTGAATAAACCCGAACACCATGCGCTTCGAGCAAGTGAAGCATATTTGGGATAGGGCGTTCCCCTAGCCCCCATTCACTGCGTACTACCATCGCGGCATTCTCAGGATCGATGTCTGAGTAGGTTGGGACGGATGGACCAGGAATCTCGAAACGCTCGTCTATCCAATCCGATAAGGCAAAGGCCAGTGCGCCCCCAGCCAGCGCCTGGTTTCGGTTGTGCGCTGTCAGGTTACTCAACGCGCGAAAGCTAACCCCATCTAGAAGCGGCTCTTCTAGCGGTGGACCATAGAAAAACTCTATTGGAAAAGCCAATGTACTGGCGAACTTTGCAACAACGTCCCGACTAGGTTCTCTGACGCCTTTCTCGTAGGCACGGATTGTTCGGTATGCTAGATTGGCGCTTGCTCCGACCTCAGCCCGATTCATCCCACGCCTACGACGAGCCAACGCCAACCTAGTGGGGTTGAACTCTTCCTTGACCACGGTCATGCTCTCCTACGCACTTGTATGTCCAAGCTATCAAGGCCGTCCGCGGCATGCCTGCTAATACCGAGTGAGTCTCTATCGGGGATAATGATACGCTCTTCCCAATCTACAACTCTCCCATTGAGAATAGTAGCGGGAAGAGACAATTCCACCCTAAGGTCTACTAATTCTTCACCTGCTGGATGTGTCAGCAATACCCATACAGGAATGGAATTTGGACTGGCAAGTTCCTGTTCGTCGATTTCTAGTAGCAACCGCAGCTGGTATCCCTCGACTAACTTTGCGGATTGATAGCCTGATTCGTTCTTGTTGGAAGGAACCCGGCGAGGGTCACCTGTCGCGCTATCCCCTGATTGCACACGGATGGCCAACAACTGGGAAGGGTGAACGGTGACCTCAACTCCATTGAAGACATCCGTGGACCAGCGCTGGGGTATTAACTGGTCCCGCAGTCCACGGTTGCACCCGAAGTACAGCATTGAGCCCTGTGCGTTCCCCACGTCATTTGGAGTGCATATTGCCCAGTATCCCCATGCGTACTCAAGCGCATCCAGCAGCCATTCTAACGTCAAACCCAAGCCTCTCAACCGGACTTGGACATCGAGGATAGAGGTGTATACCAGAGTCTGAGGATTCTGTCCTAGGTAACCCTGCATGAAGGATGCTCCTTTGCTGACTCCATGGCGGAGAAGAGGTGCCGTGCCACTTTTGAGGCCTTCGGGAAGGTAACAAAAGCGGCACGACATTGTCAAGCCCGTGAGGTAGGAGCATGGGGGACCTCCAACGGGGTTAGGGCTGCGCCTGCGCCAAGATTACCAGCGGCGGTAAGATGTCCGCCATGACTGAGAACGAGCCTCGCGTCGCGGCGGTGCTGCTCGCGGCGGGCGAATCGACACGGATGCACGAGATGAAGGCGCTGCTGCCCTGGCTGGGCGGCAGGACGCTGCTTGCGCACCAGGCGCACGCCCTCTCGGCGGCTGGCTACGAGCCCATCGTCGTGGTGCTCGGACATCTCTCAGAGCGGCTGAGGCAGGAGCTGACAGGCCCCGAGCCGCTGCAGATCGTCGAGAACCCGCGCTACCGCGAGGGGCGCACCACCTCCATCACCGCCGGGCTTGCCGTCGTGCCGGACGACGTCGATGGTGTGCTCATCGTCTCGGTAGACCAGCCGCGCTCCGGCGCGCTGCTGTCGCGGCTGCGCGAGGCGTGGCTGGCGTCGCGGCCCGCGATCGCTGTGCCGTCGCTCGACGGCAACGCCGGGCATCCGCCGCTGTTCGACACCGCGCTGCTGCCGGAGTTGCGCGCCATCACGGAGGAAGGGCAGGGGCTGCGGGAGGTCGTCTCGCGCCATCGCAGCGGGCGCATGCTCGTGCCGGTCGATGATCCGCTCACACTCACGAACCTCAACACGCGCGAGCAGTACGAGGCCGCGCTCCGGCTCGCGCAGGCGTAGGGTGGGTGCGTAACGCGGCGCGTGTTGCGATAATGGGGTGACGGCAGCCATCGGCTGCGGCGAGGAAGGGGGGTGAACGCGATGATCAACGGAGTGAAGGCCAAGTACTCCAAGGGCGCTATCGTTCCCCTGGAGCCGCTCGACATCGAAGAAGGCGCGGACTTGTCCATCAGTATCGAGGTGGAGTCCGGCAGCAGCAACCCGGCCCCCGCTACCGGCGGGGACCCCAAGAACACGCTTGACGCCCTGTACATCGAAGACTACTTCGAGAAAACGCGCCGGTGATCATCCCGGACATCAACCTCGTCTTGTACGCGCATGACACAGGCAACCCGAGGCATGCCCCGGCGCGTCAATGGTGGGACGGATTGATGACCGGCACTGAGACCGTAGGCATACCGCTTGCCGTAGCTGTCGGGTTCGTCAGACTGGCGACCAGCCCCGTCGTAGTGTCGCCGCCGATGCAGGGTACGGAAGCGATCGCTGTTGTGCGCGGCTGGTTCGAGCGTCCGCATTTCGTTCAGCTTGATTCCGGCCCCGACCATTTCACCCACATGGCGCAGTGTCTTGAGACCGCGGGCAGAGCGGGCAAACTGGTGACGGATGCCCACCTTGCCGCTCTCGCCCTGGATCACGACGCGGAGATCCATTCGGACGACCGGGACTTTCGCCTATTCCCCGATGTTCGCTGGCGCAACCCTCTATGAATCAGCGGTTCGCCGCCGCGATCACCAGCAACGCCGACCCTGAGAACGACACCAGCACGCCGAGCACGACCCCCAGCGTGATGTGCTCCAGCCGCCGGTTGACCAGGTACGAGAGGATGAGCGTGAAGACGCCGATCATGCGCATGAGCGGGTTCACGATGCTCACGTCGGCGATCGAGAGCGCGAAGAAGCGCAGCAGTTGCGCCGTGAAAACGCTGAATCCCGCGCCCCCGAACAGCCGCATGTAGCGGACGTTGATGGTGCCGATGAGGTGCCGCTGCGCGGGCAGCGCCAGCGTCGCCATGAGCACCGCCGACGCGCCGACGTAGGCGATGAACGTTCCGACGGCGGCGATGCCCGACGCGTCCTCCAGCGCGGCGCGGACGAGGATGGGGCTGCTGCCGTATCCCACCGACGCGAGCAGCGAGAAGGTGTAGCCCTCCACCATGCGCATCTCGACGGCAGGTTTGGCGCTCGCGGGGGCGGCGCCGGTCGAGGCCGCGCTCCCCTGCGCAGGCTCCGCGGCAGGGGCGGGGCGCTTCCCGCGATCGATCATCAGCGCCGGGCTGCCGAGGATGAGCGCGATGCCCACGAACATAAGGATGGTCGGGCGCTCGCCGAGGAGCACCATCGCCATGAGGACGCTGTACGGCACCGCGATGGCCTGGATGGTGGCGGCGCGCGGAGCGCCGATGGCGGCGATGCCCCGGTAGTTGCAGTAGCGGCCGATGCCGAAGTGGACGATGCCCGCCGCGGCAAGCAGCAGGTAACCGTCCAGCGATATCTGGTCGAAGTTGAAGAGCTGCCCGGTGATGACGACCGCCGCGAGCCCGAACGGGACGCCGAGCAGCACGGTGATGAACGCGCCCTGCGCCGCAGTCGCACCCGCGTCGGCGAAGCCTCGCCGCACGAGGATGAAGTTGACGCTGAACGAGAACGCAGAGACGAGCGCGAGGAGGGCGCCGAAGATCATGCCATCACCTTACCGGCTCGCCGCCGCGACCACCAGCAGCACCGAACCCACGAACGATACCAGCACCCCGAGCACGACCCCCAGTGTGATGTGCTCCAGCCGCCGGTTGACCAGGTACGAGAGGATGAGCGTGAACACGCCCACGGTCCGCATGAGCGGGTCGACGACGGTGACGTCGGCGAGCGCGAGCGAGAAGAAGCGCAGCAGTTGCGCCATGAACACGCTCAGCCCGGCGCTGCCGAACAGCCGCATGTAGCGGAAGTTGATGGCCCCCATCAGGTGCCGCTGCGCGGGCAGCGCCAGCGACGCCATGAGCACCGCCGACGCGCCGAAGTACGCCACGAACGTGCCGATGGCGGCGACGCCCGTCGCGTCCTCCAGCGCTGCGCGGATGAGGATGGGGCTCGTGCCGTATCCCACCGACGCGAGCAGGGAGAAGACGACGCCCTCCACCATGCGTATCTCGACGGCAGGAGGGCCGCTCGTTGCGGCGGCGCGGGCAGGGGCGTCGCCTGCCAGGGGCCGCTCCGCGGGAGAAGCAGGGCGCTTCCGGCGGTCGATCATCAGGAACGGGCTGGCGAGGATGAGGGCGATGGCCAGGTACATGGGGATGGTCGGCCGCTCGCCGAGCAGCACGATCGCCATGACGATGCTGTACGGTACCGCGACGGCCTGGATGGTCACGGTGCGCGACGCGCCGATGGCTGCGATGCTCCGGTAGTTGCAGTAGCGCCCGATGCAGAAGTGGACGATGCCCGCCCCGGCGAGCAGCAGGTAACTGTTCAGCGGGAGCTGGTCGAAGTTGAAGATCTGGCCGGTGACGACGACCGCCACGAACCCGAACGGGACGCCGAGCAGCACGGTGATGAACGCGCCCTGCGCGGCAGTCGCGCCCGCGTCGGCCAGGCCTCGACGTATGAGGATGGAGTTGACGCTGAACGAGAACGCCGAACCGAGCGCGAGAAGCGCGCCGAATATCATGCCGGTCTCACCTCGTGGCCGCCGAGTAGACCAGCAGCGCGGAACCTGCGAACGAGACCAGCACGCCGATGACGACACGCAGCGTGATCGTTTCCAGCGAGCGGTTGAACATCCAGGTGAGGACTACCGTGAACACGTTCGCCATGCGCTGCAGCGGGTTCACGACGCTGACGTCCGCCAGCGACAGCGCGAAGAAGCGCAGCAGTTGTGCCAGGAACACGAATAGGCCAGCGCCGCCGAACAGCCGCATGACGCGCAGGTTGATGGCCCCTATGAGCGCCCGCCGCTTGGGCAGCACGAGGGTCACGAGGAGCACCGCCGCCGCGCCGCTGTACGCGACGAACGTGCCTATCGCCGCCGTCCGCGCGGCATCCATCAGCGCGGCGCGGATGAGGATGGGGCTCGTCCCGTACGCGAGCGCCGCGAGGATGGCGAACGTGTACCCCTCCAGTAGCCGTACCTCCAGAGGGTTCCGCGGCGCGGACGCGCCTCCCGGACCGCTCGCCTGCGCGGGGGCGGGCGCCGGCGCTCGTGGTCTGCGCTCGATGATGACCGCGGGGCCGAGCAGCACGAGCGCGATGGCGAACAGCATCGTCAGTGTCACCACCTCGTCGAGCAGGATGACGGCCATCAGGATGCTGTACGGGGTGACGACGCCCTGGATAGGGCCGGAGCGCGCCGCCCCGATCGCCTCGACCGACCGGTAGTTGCAGTACCTTCCGACGCCGAAATGCACGACGCCCGCCGCGAGCAGAAGCAGGTAGCCCATCGGCGCGATCTCGCCGAAGCGCAGGACCTGGCCGGTCAGCACCACGGCGATGAACCCGAACGGCACGCCGAGCAGCACGGTGATGAACGCGCCCTGCGACGCTGTCCCGCCCGCTCCGGCGATGCCCCTCCGGACGAGGATGGCGTTGACGCTGAACGAGAAGGACGAGGCGAGCGAGAGCAGCGCGCCGAATATCACCCGACGACTCCCTCAGCCATGAGCGCCGCAGCCTCATCCTCCGGCATGCCGAGGTCGGCGGTCAGCACCTCCAGCGTCTGCTCGCCGAGCTGCGGCGGGACGCGGCTAGGGCCGCTGGGCGTTCGCGAAAGCTTGATGGGGTTGCCGGTGAACCGGACAGGCCCCAGCACCGGGTGCTCCATCTCCACGAACATCTCGCGGTGGTTCACCTGCGGGTCCTCCGCCACCTCTGCGATGTCCTGCACCGGCCCCGCCGGAACGCCCATCTCGTTCAATATCTCGACCCACTCGGCGGTCGTCTTCTGCAGCATCGCCTCTTCGATGACGGGGATCAGCTCGTCGTAGTGCTGCGTGCGCGACCAGCCGGTGGTGTAGCGTGGGTCGTCCATCAACTCCACGTGGTCTATCGCCGCGCAGAAGAGCGGCCACTGGTCTGTGCCGCCTCCCATGATGGCGACCACGACGTGGCCGTCGGCGGCCTGGAACGCCTGGAACGGCGTGGAGCTCGGGTGGCGCGTGCCGATGCGCTGCGGCACCTGCCCGAGCGTGAAGTAGCGCATGAACGCGTTCTCCATGATGGAGACCTGGCAGTCCAGCATCCCGATGTCGATGTACTGCCCCTCGCCGGAGCGCTCGCGCTCCAGCAGCGCGCTCTGGATGGCGACGGTCGCGAAGAGCGCGGCGGTGATGTCGCCGATGCTCGCGCCGGGGCGCACGGGGCCGCGTCCGGGCTCACCCGTGATGCTCAGCATCCCGCCCATCCCCTGCACGATGACGTCGAGGGCGGCGCGATGCGCGTACGGCCCCGTCTGGCCGAAGCCGGAGACCGAGCACATGACGATGCGCGGATTGCGCGCCCGCACCGCCTCGTAGTCCAGCCCCAGCCGTTGCATCGAGCCGGGGCGGAAGTTCTCGATGAGCACGTCGGCGGTCTCGGCGAGCCGCAGCAGCACCTCGCGCCCCTTCGGGTTGGCGAGGTCGATGGCGATGCTCCGCTTCCCGCGGTTGATGCTCATGAAGTACGTGCTGAACGCCTGCTCGTCCGTCTCCGCGCCGTCCGGCGTGAGGAACGGCCCGTTGCCGCGCGCCGGGTCGCCCGTCTCCGGCTGCTCGACCTTGATGACGTCCGCGCCGAGGTCGGCCATGAGCATCGTGGAGAACGGCCCGGCGAGGATGCGGGTGAGGTCTATGACGCGTATGCCGTCGAGCGGGCCAGGCATGGGGCAACTCCTTCGTGGGGGAGGTTGGGGGCGCGCCGCGATTCTACCCGACGCGCCCCGCCCGCGCGTGCGAGTGCGCGGGCGGGGACGGGGAGAGAAGGAGGGGCCGTGCTAGACTCGCGCCACTCCCGCAGTATCGGGGTCGACTCTCTTGCGCATACTCACGTTGCTCACTGTCCTGACGCTATTCCTGCTACCGGCGTGCGAGGCTGCCCCCACACCCACCAGCACGCCGATACCCACACGGACTCCGACCCCTATCCCAGCCTCTACGCCGACCCTGACTCCTACGCCCACGCCTTCTCCAACGCCAACGTTCACCCCGACGCCCACAGCCACTGCAACTCCCACGGCATCTCCAATGCCAACGGCGACCGCCACTCCGACGCCTCCACCCCCGAGCCCGACCCCCACTCCGGAACCCACCGCCACACCCATCCCACCACCGACGCCGACCCCTCGCCCCACGCCTGCACCGCTGGAGCGCAGGATCGCGGCTACGGTGTGGGCGGACGGCTACTACGATCAATTCCTGCTGGAACTCGCCGGGGAGGCGCCTGCTGCTACCGATGCGTTCCTGAACTGGGTCGGAGACGGGGAACAGCGAGGTGCGGGTTCTGCCCACCTGCTGTTCAGGTACTCCGAACTGGCGAAGGCGAACGAACCGGTGGCGCTGCGCATGCTCGAGATGCCGTTCCTGGAAGAGCTGGAGCATCCCGATTCCGAAGTGGTGGGTATGCTCGGCAACCTGGCGCGCAGCGACCCCGAGGGCCTGGAGCTGGTGCTTGGTTATCCCGCGTTGCGGGGAGGCATAACCGACGAGGACGCAGTCGACGTCTTCCTGTTGTACCTGCAACGGAAGGCCCCTGCTTCTGCAGAGCGCATACAGGGATTGTCCTGGGTGCGTGACGGCATAACGCGCGGCCCACGGGCTGAGGCCAGCAAAGTCATCGAACTGGTCCAGGTCGCCCAGAGGCTTCCGAAGACGTTCGATGCACTGTTGGGCTGGGAATGGACACGGGACGGAATCGACAAGCTCGAGGAGTCGATAGTCAACGAGTTGTCCAACGTGGCACCGACACCATTCAACGATGAGGAAGTTGCGCCGCTCATCGGGATGCCCTTCCTCCAGGAGTTGGACAATACCGATCTCTGGCTCGTAAGTGTGCTCCTCCAGCGGTTTCAGGTTGCGCCGTACGTGGTCAGGGACCTCATCGCTCGACCTGAATCTCAGGGCGGTATCCGGGACGCCCAAAGGTTCGAATCAACGCTCTGGATACTTGACCTTTACGACAAGGAGGACGCCGACAGGCTGCGGGCACTCGCCTGGGTGAAAGACGGCCTCCAGCCTGTGGAGGAGGAACTGTTCAGGACACTCTGGGAAACAGCCAGGCACGACGAGAAGGGCAGGCTCTTCAACGTGCTGCTCACCGTGCCGTGGGTGCTGGACGGCGTCACGCCCGTCGAGACCGACGCGGTCCAGGTGTTGTTGGCGTTGTGCGGAGGGGCACATGACTGCGCGTCCGTGACATCGCAGGTCTTGAGGATGCCGTTCTTCGATACTGTGGAGCGCTCAGACCTGGACATCCTGCAGTTCCTGATCCGGGTGCCGCTTTCAGACCGCAGGGTGCTCATCTCCCACGTTATTCAGACCGGCGGCCTGGAGGACGATCATCCCCCGAGCTCCATCTCCCTGGATGTGCTCGAGCAGCAGCGCCCCGATATCGCTGCGAGTCTGCGGATGCTTCCCTGGGTGCAGGACGGAGTGGATGCATCAGAGGAGGAGACGGTTGCGCTACTGGCGGCCCTCGCCCGGAGATATCCCGCGGTGGTCGGAATGCCGTTCGTGCAGCGCTGGGACAGTCTGGATGCCGCAGCTCTTCGCGGTCTGTTTACCGTCTGGCAACGGTTGGGGGAGAGTTACCTCCGGCAAGTCATTCGGCATCCATGGCTATCGAGCGGCATCACGGATGAGCAGACGAACATCCTCGCGGCACTGGACAGGGTGACGTCGGAACCGGAACTGCTCGACGTTCTCCTGGACCCGGCTCAGACATCCGTGGAGGAACGCACGATAGAGCTTCCTCTGGCGGGAGAAGTGCGGTTGTCGATCATCAGGCCGGGAGTACGGACGTTCCTGGTCTCTGGCACGATGGGACTGTTGGAACAGGCGGTGCGTTCGCAGGAGGAATTCATGGGCGTCGCGTTTCCGCAGGGCCATGCCATCGTCCTCGTAGCGGACGTGCATAACTTCGGAGGGACGGGGGGGTTTGACGCGATAATCACAACCATCTACCCGGAGAGCCGTGGAGTCATTGCGCATGAAGTAGGCCACACGTATTGGCATACGGGCCGCGCCTGGATGATTGAAGGAGGAGCGAGTTTCCTGGATGTAATCTCACACCGGGCCTACAACGGCACTCCGCTCCCGGAGCAGGAATTGCCATGCACGCTCTTCGACACTCTGGCCGAGCTGGAGTTCTCGGGCCGGACGCCCTACGACCTCTTGGAATCGGGCTGCAACTACTTCCTGGGGCGTGGGATATTCAGAGAGCTCTATGTCCGACTTGGCGACGCGGCGTTCCGCCCGGGGTTCGGGAGGCTGTATCTCGCACTTCGGGACGATTCGTACGAGGACGTGTGCACCGGCGTGGACGAAAGCGCATGCTACATCCGTGAGGCGTTCACTGAGGGCGCCACACCGGAGCAGGAGGCTATCGTCGAGGACGTGCTGAGGCGTAGATATTACGGCTCGTAAGAGAGACATTGTGGGCGATCGGCACTGAGGGTCCCCGGGAGGGTCAGTGAACGAAGAGCGGGACACCGAGCAGCTACCGGGGCTCCTCAGCAAGGAGGCGCTGCCGGTGTTCTCGGCGTTCTTCCTGTGGGGCTTCGGGACGGGTGCCCTCTGGATGGCGCGGCCGCTCCTGGCCTTCGAGCTGGGTGGCTCGATCATCCTTGTCGGCCTCGTCTCGGCGTTCAGCGCCGCTCCGAGGATCATCGGCGGACCGCTGGCCGGGAGCCTTGCCGACAAGCTGGGGCGGCGGCCCATCGTGGTTGCCGGCTGTGTGCTGCACGGCGGCGCGGCGACGATGCAGGGGTTCACCGACAGCTACACCGTCTTCCTGTTGCTGGAACTGGTCTCCGGCTTCGGCGTGGCTGTGTGGGTGACGGGATCGGCGGCGCTGCTCGCGGACTTCACCCGGGTGACCAACCGGGGCAGGGGGGTCGCGCTGCGGAACATGTCCATGCGGCTGGGCATACTCTCGGGTCCGGTTGCCGCCGGAGTGATCGCGGCGGCATTCGACATCGGGGCGGTCATGGTCTTCATCGGCGTGACCAAGATATTCATCGTGGCCGTCACCTGGCTCCTGATCAAGGAAACCCGGCATCCCCCAGCCCCTGCTCCCGCAGCGGAGGCGCGCCCGCGACGCCGTCTGCGGCTGGACGTGTCGATCTTCAGGACGCGCAACTTCCTGAGGCTGACCGTGGTGACGCTCGCGATCGGCCTGGTCACGGCCGGACCGGGCGCGTTCCGCACCTACTTCCCGGTGCAGGCCGAGGACGTCGGCCTGAGCGTCGCGGAGATCGGCGCGGCGATAGGCCTGTCCGGCCTGCTCGCGATGCTCATATCGATGCCGGTGGGGGTGGCGGTCGACTGGTGGGGGCGCAAACCCGTGCTGTTGCTCGGGCTCGGAACGATGGCGGCGGCGATGTTCCTCATATTCGGCATGGAGGGCCTGCTGATAGCCCTGGTCGTGGCGGGCATATTCGGCATCGGCGAGGTCGTCGGCATGAACACCCTCCAGACGTACGCGATGGACCTCGCGCCCGAGGAGAAGCGGGGCTACTTCCTCGGGACGTGGCAGGGCACTGTGAACGTTGGCCAGCTGGGCGGACCGCTGCTGGTGGGCGCCATCGCCGCGCCGCTGGGCATCCCGGCGGCGTTCGGGATCATCGGGATAGTGCTGCTCTGCGCGGCGGTGTTCCTGTCAGTTTCGAGGACGACGCCCATTCCCTCCCAGGCAGAGGGGACGCCTGCTTCATGACGGCCCGCTGTGCCGTTCGCGGTGAGCCTGTCGAACCGCGAGCGGGTAGGGCGCAGTCTCCCTACCGGGGCGCTGCCGCGCCGTTCACCTTCGCGACCAGCCGGTCCATGTGGAAGGACTCCATCGTCATCGGGCCGCCGGCGCGGCCGTTGCGCCACGCCACGATCTCCGACACGATGCTGAGCGCGATCTCCTCCGGCGTGCGTCCGCCGAGGTCGAGGCCCACGGGCGCGTGTATCTCGCGCAGCCGCTCCTCAGGAACGCCCTTCCGCAGCAGCGACTCGTAGATCATGATGGTCTTGCGCTTGCTGCCGAGCAGCCCCACGTAGCCCGCGTTCGTGCGCGCCGCCGCCTCGGTCGCCAGGTCGTCGAAATGGTGCCCGCGCGACCCGATGACGATGGCCGTGTTCGGCGTCACGGGGAAGGCGTCCACGCCCCGGTCGTACGGCGCGACGTTCGTCTCCTCCGCCATCGGGAATCGCTCCGTGTTCGCAAACTCGCGGCGGTCGTCGGTCACCATCACGCGCAGGCCCATCATGTGGCCGATGCGCGCGACCTGCAGGTTGACGTGCCCGCCGCCGATGAGCACGAGCAGCGCGGGCGCGGTGTAGCCCTCCACGAACAGCTCGTCGCCCTGTTCGGTGTGGATGCGCGCGGTGCGCCCCATCGGCATGACGTCCTTCGCGGTCTCGATCGCCTCGGCGTCGAGCGCCGCGTCGCCGAACGTCCCCTCGGACGTGCCGTTCTCGCGGACGACGATACGCGCGCCCTGAGCGAGACGGTCGCTCTTCACGAGCGTCGCGACGGAGAGGCCGGGGCCTCCGGCGTAGGCGTCGGCGACCTCAGCGGAGAGTGCTCGTCCGCCTGCGTCGCCGGTGAGCGGCTCGATGTAGAAGTACATCGTACCGCCGCAGACGAGGCCGTCGCGCGCGGCGATGTCCTCGTTCAGGTAGTAGCGCTTGTACTGCGGGCCGGTGTTCTCGCGGAGCGCTTCCTTGGCGGCGAACCAGATGTCGCCCTCGACGCAGCCCCCGCCGAGCGTGCCGACGGTCGAGCCGTCGCCGCGCACGAGGAGCGCCGCGCCCGGCTTCTGGGGCGTCGAGCCCTGCGTGTGCACGACGGTTGCGATGACGAAGTCCTGCCCGTCATGCGTCAGCGCTGTTGCTTCGTCGTAGACGGCCTTCATGCGCTCACCCTCTCCCGAGTCTTCCCCGTCATTCCCGCGCCTCACTCACGATTCCCGCGTCTCTCTCGTCATTCCCGCGCCCCTCTCGTCATTCCCGCGAAGGCGGGAATCCAGAGTAGGACGATTGTAGCACCCGCGTCCACGCCTGCGCCGTTCCCGTTAGCGTAGTCTGCTCATGGTGAGCCTGTCGAACCACCCCCCATCCTGTCCATCCATGTGAGTCCCGCCTCCGGCAGCCCCGTGCTACAATGCCCGCGTCATGCAGCGCACCGCAGCCACGACAACCCGCACTACGAGGGCCGCGGCTGCGCGCGTCCGCGAGACGGCAGCCGTGGCCTAGTCCGCCTGGGCGCGTACGTATCTCCAACCATGCATGAAGGGGCGCGCCGAGCGCCCCTTTTCTCGTAACAGGACATCAGAGAGGCAGACCGATGCCCGTCAAACAGAAGAGCCCCGAAGAACAGCAACTCGACGACCTGCGATTCCGCATCCGCCACTCCGCTGCGCACATCATGGCCGAGGCCGTGCTCGACATCTTCCCCGAGGCGAAGTTCGCGGTCGGGCCGCCCACCGCGGACGGCTTCTACTACGACTTCTCGGTCGAGCGCCCGTTCTCGCCCGAGGACATGGAGCGCATCGAGGCGCGCATGCGCGAGACCATCGCCACCGATGCCCCGTTCCGCCGGGCGGAGTTGCCGCGCGATGAGGCGAGCGAACACTTCGCGGACCAGCCGTTCAAGCTGGAGATCATCGCGGTTATCCCGGAAGACGAGACGATATCCACCTACGAGCACGACGGCTTCGTCGACCTCTGCCGCGGCCCGCACGTCGGCTCGACCGGCGAGGTCGCCGCATTCAAGCTCGTGACCGTCGCTGGCGCGTACTGGCGCGGCGACGAACACAACGAGATGCTGCAGCGCATCTACGGCACCGCGTGGGAGTCCGAGGACGCGCTGCAGGCGCACCTGGAACGGCTGGAGGAGGCCGGGCGGCGCGACCACCGCAGGCTCGGGCAGGAGTTGGGCCTGTTCTTCTTCGACCCCGTCGCCCCCGCGAGCCCGTTCTTCCTGCCGCGCGGCGCCGCGCTCAACAACGCGCTCACCACCTACGTGCGCGGCCTCTACGAGCGCTACGGCTACCAGGAGGTCATCACACCGCAGGTGTTCGACTCGTCGCTCTGGAAGCGCTCCGGCCACTACGACAACTACCACGAGCACATGTACTTCACCTACGCGGACGAGCAGGAGTTCGCCATCAAACCGATGAACTGCCCTGCCGCCGCGCTCCTGTACGCCTCGCACCTCCACTCCTACCGCGAGCTACCGATACGCTACGCCGACTTCGGACGCCTGCACCGCTTCGAGCGCTCCGGCGTGACGCACGGCCTCACCCGCGTGCGCACGTTCTCCCAGGACGACGCGCACATCTTCTGCGCGCCGGAGCAGGTGGAGAGCGAGGTCGTCTCGTTCATCGGCATGGTCAGCGAGACGTTCGATGTCTTCGGCTTCGACGACGTCCGCGTCGTGCTGTCGCTGCGCCCGGAGAAGCGCATCGGCACCGACGAGCTCTGGGACACCGCGGAGGGAGCGCTGGCGGCGGCCCTGGACGCGCGCGGCATGGAGTACGAGCCCGCCGAGAATGAGGGCGCGTTCTATGGCCCCAAGATCGACTTCTTCGTCGCCGACGCCATCGGTCGCGAGTGGCAGTTGAGCACCGTGCAGCTGGACTACAACCTGCCGGAGCGCTTCGACCTCGAATATGTCGACTCGGAAGGCGCGCGACAGCGTCCGGTCGTCATCCACCGCGCGATGCTCGGCAGCATCGAGCGCTTCCTCGGCGTCGTCATCGAGCACTTCGGCGGCGCGTTCCCGGTCTGGCTCGCGCCGGTGCAGGCCGAGGTCATCCCCATCGCCGACCGCCACGTCGAGTACGCCGAGTCGGTGCGGTCGCAACTCGAGGCCGCAGGCGTCCGCGCCCACGTCGACGCTCGCAGCGAGCGCATGAACGCCAAGATACGCGACGCCCAGCTCATGAAGACGCCCTATATGCTCGTGGTCGGCGACAAGGAAGCCGAGGCCGACGGCGCAGCAGTCCGCCTCCGCTCCGGCGAGGACCTTGGCCTGCTCCCGGTGGAGGACGTCGCCTCCCGCATCGCGGATCAGGCTGTGCGGCGGGGGTAGGGGCTGCTACAAAGACGGAGACCGCCACGAGGGCGGTCTCGACCCTACCGCCGAAGCGCATAGGGGTAGTACACCCATTTTCAGCAGGTGTGGATCTGGCGTCAATCGCCGGTGAAGGCCATCAGCCCCCGATTTGACGGCTGCCGCGCGTGGGCGTACCTTCCCGCTGAGCGCAGGCTGGCGCGTTCGCCTGTGCCGGAATCCCCAACGAAGGAGGGAACGATGACGACGAACTATGACCCGACAACCGCCCCAGTCTTCGAACGCATCGACACGTACGAGGAGTGGCAGCAGGGCGAAGGAGTGAAGCTCCACGGCGGGCTCTACATCAAGGACCTCTACTCCCTGGAGCTCGAATACTGGCCCCGCAAGGGCTGCTACGGCGCGGTCGTCTACCTCGACGGCGACGAGGAGACCGACGAGCACGTCGTCGAGATCGAGCCTGCGGGCAAGACCAACCCCGAGCACCATATGTTCAACGAGGTCATCTACGTCCTCAGCGGGCGCGGCGCGACATCCGTCTGGTACGACGAGTCCCGCAAGCAGACGTTCGAGTGGACGGAAGGCGCCTACTTCTCGATCCCGATGAATGCCTCGTACCAGCACTTCAACGGCAGCGGCACGGAGCCCACGCGCATGGTCTCCGTCACCAACCTGCCCGGCATGATCCGCAAGTTCATCACGCCGGACTTCATCTGGAACAACCCCTACGTCTTCCCGGACCGCCTGACCGCCGACGAAGGCTGGGCTTCCGGCTCCGGCATGATGTACAAGGGCCGGGTGTGGGAGACCAACTTCCTGCCGGACGCGGCCAACATGGCCATGCCGGACTGGTCGGAGCGCGGAGCGGGCGGCACCAACATCATGCTGTCGCTGTCCGACAACACCGTCTCCTCCCACATCTCCGAGTTCCCCGTCGGCACCTACAAGAAGGCGCACCGCCACGGCCCAGGAGCGCACCTGCTCATCACCGGCGGCGTCGGCTTCGCGCTCGTCTGGCAGAAGGAGGACATGTCCGACCTCGTGAAGGCGGACTGGCAGCGCGGCAGCCTCTACCTGCCGACGCAGGACTCCTACAGCGAGTACTTCCACCAGCACTTCAACGTGGGTACGACGCCCGCGCGCTACATCAACATGAGCCCGTCCAACTCCCGTAAGTACACCTACCAGCGAGGCGTCAACGACCCCTCCCGCAGGGGCGAGATACGCGCGATGGTCAGCATCAAGGAGGGCGGCATCCAGCTCGAGTACGAGGACGAAGACCCCCGCGTCCACGAGATCTTCGAGGCGGAACTGGCCAAGTACGGCCAGCAGTGCCGCATGAAGAACCTCGTCGGAACCTGCACCGGCGTCCCCGGCCCCGAGAACAAGAAGGGCGCGCTCCAGGACTACGACTAGTCACTGCGTGAATACGGCAGGAAGGGGCGTGGCGCAATTTGTGCCACGCCCCTCTTGTAAGCCGGAACTGCTGAACCTACCATCCGTTGCTATGCAGAAGGTTGAATTGCCAACATCCATTGAGCTCTGCGCGGGGGCAGGGGGTCAGGCTTTGGGCTTGGAGCGCGCAGGCTTCGAGCACGTTGCGCTGGTGGAATCCAATCTCACCGCCTGCGCAACGCTGCGGACGAATCGCCCCCATTGGAATGTCCTGACAGAAGATGTCCGCAGCTTCGATGGGCGTCCCTACCGGGGAGTGGACCTGCTGGCTGGCGGCATCCCTTGTCCTCCATTCTCGGTTGCAGGAAAGCAACTGGGCAGCTTGGACGAACGTGATCTCTTTCCAGCGGTCCTGCGCCTGGCCGGGGAGATCGATCCGGGAGTCGTAATGGTAGAGAACGTTCGTGGCCTCTTGGACCGCCGGTTCGAGGCCTACCGGGCGGAGATTGCCGCTGAACTGGGGGAGATGGGGTACGAGGCAAATTGGATGCTCCTGCAGGCGTCCGATTTCGGGGTGCCCCAATTGCGCCCCCGAGTGGTGATGGTGGCTCCCAAGAGGCACTTGGCGGACTCGTTCACATGGCCGGAACCCCCCGAGGTGTGCCCCCCAACGGTAGGAGAAGCACTGTTCGATTTGATGCAGTGTGAAGGATGGGAAGGGGCGCAACGCTGGCGTTCGTTTGCGAACGGCATTGCCCCTACGGTGGTTGGGGGATCGCATAAGCACGGCGGCCCGGACTTGGGTCCCGTTAGGGCGCGCCAAGCGTGGGCGGCGCTGGGCGTGAACGGCATGGGAGTAGCCGATGCCCCGCCTTCGGCTTCTCATCAAGGTGCTCCGAAGCTCACGGTTCGCATGGTGGCACGATTGCAGGGCTTCCCGGACGGTTGGGAATTTGTCGGCCGGAAGACCGCAGCCTATAAGCAGGTCGGCAACGCCTTCCCGCCGCCGGTCGCAGAGGCGGTAGGCAGGGCGATTGCTGTTGCGCTCAGACGCAATCAGCCGGTCCTGGCGGAGGCATGAACACTCCAGCCACACTCGTTGCTGCTCGCGAGGCCTTCCATGCCAGCCTCTTTACACAGGTTCTGCGGGTGGACTCAGCCGGTATCCCCAACAACGCGGACAGAGATAGCCAATTGAGCTCCGGAATCGCCAGGGCGATTCTCAAAGAGATCGGAACTGCACAGCAGGGTAAGTTCTCCGGCCAGGCCTTGGGCAGCCAGTTTGAGCGTGTCTGCGAGCAGTTTCTGAATACGGCGTTCCCAGCGCTTGAACATCTACGGCCAGGCCCTTGGTTGATAGACAGAACCGGACCGCAGGACTCTCAAGCCAGAGGCATTGCCCGGTTTGACCAGTACGAACACCTCGTCGCCTTATCGGCTGCGGCAGTCAAGGACGCCTCGCTCGCGGCAGCACTGGGGACTGACTACATCATCAAGCCTGACGTCATGGTCTACCGCCAGCCGTTCGACGATAGCGAAATCAACGTGGTCGGCCTTGTTGTCGATGACAGCGTCGCTCGCCATACGAGCATGCGGAAGGCGAACCAGGGCACCCCGGTACTGCACGCGAGCATCTCCTGCAAGTGGACGATTCGTAGCGACCGTTCGCAAAACTCCCGGGCTGAGGCCCTGAACCTCATACGCAACCGGAAAGGGCGCGTCCCTCATGCGGTCGTTGTGACCGCGGAGCCGCTTCCCAGCCGCATTGCATCGGTTGCCTTGGGGACGGGCGACCTTGACTGCGTGTACCACTTCGCGCTGCCTGAGCTTGAGGCGGCTGTTGAAGAGTTGGGGAACGATGATTCACGCGGCCTCCTGACGACCATGATTGAAGGGAAGAGGCTTCGCGACATAGCCGACCTGCCGTTTGATCTGCTGGCATAGGCATGGACACGATTCCACCCAGCCGCCGCAGTGAGAACATGCGGCGCATACGGAGCGCTGGTACGGCCCCTGAGATGGCTGTGCGCCGCTTGGTGCACGCGCTGGGTTTCCGTTACCGCCTCCGCAAGAAGGACTTGCCTGGTAAGCCTGACCTAGTCTTCGGACCGAGACGAAAAGTCATATTCGTTCACGGGTGTTTTTGGCACCGGCATCAGGATTCGGCTTGTCCCATCGCCCGCGAGCCCAAGTCCAATCGTGAGTATTGGGTCGCAAAACTCAACCGTAACAAGCAACGCGACGCGGAACACGAAGACGCGCTCAGCCGGGCAGGATGGGAGGCCTTGACGGTCTGGGAGTGTGAGGTCGAGAGCGATATCGAGAGTGTCGAGCGTAAGGTAATGGCCTTCCTAGGGAGTCCTAGGTAGCAGCCCTTACGCTAGAATCGGCCTCTCGTGGGAGGGAGGCATGACCTCAGCAGAGCAACAAGGCCCCGTTGCGGTCGTCGGCACGACGTCGTGGGGAACCACGCTCGCGCTCATCCTTGCGCGACGCGGCGTCGACGTACGACTGCTCGCGCGCAACGATGCCGAGGCGCAGCGACTAACGTCGGACGGCGAACTCGCGTCGCGGCTCCCAGGGAACCGCTTCCCCTCGTCGCTGCGTGTGACGGCGGACTGGGCCGCGGGCATGGACGGCGTGCCCTTCGTGCTCTTCGCGGTGCCAAGCCACACGCTGCGCGACAATGCCCGCCGCGCCGCGCCACACGTTCCGGCGGACACCATCGTGATCTCCGCCTGCAAGGGACTGGAGCAGGGCACGTTCAAGCGCATGAGCGTCGTGCTGGCCGAGGAGTTGCCCGGCGCCGCCTCAGACCTCTGTGTGCTCTCCGGCCCGAATCTTGCTCATGAGGTCGTGCGCGACATGCCGTGCGCGACCGTCGTGGCCTCCGATTCCCCCGACGCAGCTGCGTCGGCACAGCGCCTGCTCAACTCGCCGACGTTCCGCGTCTACACGAACGCCGACGTCATCGGGACGGAGTTGGGCGGCACGCTGAAGAACGTCATGGCCATAGGCGCGGGCATCTGCGACGGCATGGCGCTGGGCGCCAACGCGAAGGCCGGGTTCGTGACACGCGGACTGGCGGAGATGGTGCGGCTGGGCGTCGCGGCGGGCGCGCAGGCTGCGACGTTCGCGGGCACGGCCGGCTTCGGCGACCTCATCGCGACCTGCTACAGCAACCTCAGCCGCAACTACCGCGTGGGGCTCGCGCTCGCGGAAGGCCGGACGCTCGAGGAGGCTATCGAGTCGCTGGGCGGCCAGGTCGCCGAGGGCGTCGGCACAACCTCCGCGACGCTGGTGATGGCCCAGGCGCTGGGCGTCGAGGCCCCCATCGCCACCGCGACGGCCCGCGTCCTGTTCGACGGTGCATCGCCCCAGGATGCGCTCCTCGAACTGATGGCCCGCGCGCCACGGCAGGAGTAGGACGCAATTGATGGTTGCTCGTCACGAACAGGACGGCGTCGCTCGTTGCGTGGCCGGGGCGATGGTACGCGGTGGCCGGGTACTCCTCGTTAAAAGGTCCCCACAGGCGCGGCACTACTCCGACGTGTGGGACGTCTTTGGAGGACACGTCGAGGTGGGAGAATCTCTGGAAGAAGCACTGCGCCGAGAGGCTCGTGAAGAACTGGGCGTAGAGATCGAGTCGTTTCGTCCCTTGGGAACCGTGCATGATCCGGTCGAACCAGCTGACATCACCGTCTTTGCCGTGGTTGGGTGGAGAGGTGAGCCGGTCAATGCTGCACCGGACGAACACAGCGACATTCGCTGGCTCTCGATGGGCGAGCTGCCTGATTCCTCCGGCTTGGAAGCCTATCGCAGGCTGGTGATACGGGCGCTCGAATACTCTTAGGCAGCCCGCCGTAGCGGTTGCCCCTTGCGGTATGTGCCGACGCGCCACAACCACTCCGCAGGTCCGAAACGGAAGCGGCTGAGCCAGAGCGGCGACCACCAGAGCTGCAGCACCCAGACCCCCACGCAGAACGCAAAGATCCCCGTGCGGGTCACGGAAACGTCCGATAGCAGGACGTTGAGCACCAGCATCCCCAGGACGGTCTGCGAGAGGTAGTTGGTGAGCGCCATCCGGCCGGTGGCGAGCAACCGGCGCTTCAGCCAGCTGTCCCGGCGTTGGTTCCAGAGGATGATGAGGCTCATGTACCCGAGGGAGGCGGGTATCGAGCCCAGCGAGTTGGGGACCTGGCCGATGAACGCCACGTCCCGCGAGTAGTCGCCGAGCGCCGTGACGAGCACGCCGATCGTGGCCAGCGACAGCCCGACGCCGAGGCCGACCGCGGCAACGAGCCTGTAGGTGCTCGCGGCCATGCTGCCGTTCATGAACCCGAGGCGGTAAAGACTTGCGCCCATCAGGATCAGCCCCAGCGCGCGCATGAAGTAGCCGAGGAGCAGCAGCCCCCCGATGCTTTCGCTGAGGGACGGGTCGCTGCCGCTGCCGAGCTCCCCCGGCTCCCAGATGCCGGCCAGCGATACGTCGGTGCCGCTGGCGATGGCTTGCACAAGCAGCGTGATGGGAACGGAGAGCATGTACACGACGGCGCCGATTGCGATGAGGGCCCTGGATGGCAGTTTGCGCAACGCGAGCAGGAAAACGGCTGCGATGGCGTAGGCGATGAGCACGTCGCCGTCCCACAGGATGGCATGGAGGATGCCGATGCCCAGCAGCAGGACGTTGCGCCACAGGTTCAGCAGGACGGGTCGGCCCTCCCGGCGTTCGGCCCGTTCGATGAACAGGAGTATCCCCGCGCCGAACAGCAGCGAGAAGATGCCCATGAACTTCTGGTCGACGAAGATCTCGCCGAATATGCCGATGGTCCAGTCCAGCCAGGTCTCGGACCCGCCTGCGCTGAGGTTCAGGTACGGGGCCAGTCCGTGCTTGAAGGAGACGGCGTTCATCAGCACGATGACCAGCACCGCCACGCCTCGCAGGAGGTCCAGGCTCGTGATGCGGTCGGCTTCCGCTACCGGGCCGGAGCCGTTCTCACCCTGTACGTCGCCCGAACGCTGGTCGTCTGCCATTCCTGTGGAACTCCTCCTGTGCCTCGCCTTCCCCTACGTGTCCAACAGGCTGGGCGCTATCAGCTCATCGAGTGCCACCACGCGCGGCGTGAGCCCCTGCTCGGTTGAGTAGGCGAGCGCCGTCTCCAGCGTGTGACGGATGCCCGCGACTCCGTACGGGAAGAGGTCCGTCGTCAGCGCGGAGCGCGAGTTCGATGGCAGCAGGCCTGCGTCGACGAACGGCTGCGCCTGTTCGACCGTCCGCGAGACCCACATCTCCTTCGCCTTCACGAACGCGTCGAACAGGTTGCGCGCCGCCCACGGGTACTGCTCGTAGAGCGACCGCCGCATGATGACGACGTGGTTGATGGGGTAGATGCCCGTCTTGGCGTAGTAGCGCGCCGACTCCGCGAGCGGGTCGGGGAAGAGTGTCCGCACCTTGTCATGCGTGCGCAGGTCCAGCGTGCTCCGGTTGATGCCGCCCCCGCCGTAGAAGTAGACGTAGATGGCGTCCAGCTCTCCGTTCGCCATCATGCCGCCGAGGTTCTGGTCCCTCGCCGGGTCCATGTAGTGCAGCGTCACGCCGGGCGGCGGCTCGAATCCCGTCGCCCCGCCGTGGCTCAGCTCCTGCGTGCGCTCCATCCACCACTCCACGTCCGACGGCGCGACGCCGTACTCGTGCTGGAAGAATCCCCGCGCCCAGAGCGCCGCCGTCTGCTGGTACTCGTTGACGCCCACGCGCTTCCCCTTGAGGTCGGCAGGCGACTCGATCCCAACGTCCGTGCGGACGAGCGCGCCGACCCCGAAGAAAGTCCTCGTGGTGCAGATGGGGAGCGTCACCCAGTCCCGGTTCCCCTGCGCCGTGATGATGGCGAGCGACGAGAGCGACATCTCCGAGACGTCGAACTCCTGGTGCGTCAGTTGCCGGTGGAAGGTTTCCGCCGGGCCCGACGCCGTCGGGATGAGCTCGATGCCTTCCGGCTGGATCGTCCCGTCCATGATGGGGCGGCTGCGCGGGTTGGGCGCGAACGCGAGGCTGAACGTTGGCTTGGTGGTCATGGAGCGCTCCTTGTCGTTGGTGGTGCGGTGCGGGCAGGGGGCGGGTGGTGCCGATGGGCAGTTTACCTGCACAGAGCCACTGCCACAGAGGTGCGTGAGCCGAAAACAGCGCATTTGAGAATTGCTCAGCACGCTCCAGTACTGCGGATATGGGCAGGAACACGCAGGCTCAGGGCGAAATACGGCGTTGACATGGCGCGAACGCGGAACGTCGGCGACGTCGGCGCTTCCGGCAGCGCGCCTCCACACCTGCCGTCAGGAGTGAGGGCGCTTTGACCGCCTCGCTTGTGATTGCCCGCGCAAACGCCGGAGCCCTGACCCGTCCGGAAGCACGCTACGCATGGTAATGACCTTGCCCACGCCGGTCGTCACCAAGGGCTCGGAACCACGTCGATTAATGACGTTATCAGGCTCCTGCAATGGCGGATTCCTTAGGTTGACACCTTCCAGTACGCCTGCCTATGGTGGATATTGACTCGTCGCCGCGCGGCTGGCTGCAAGCTAATCCGAGGTAAAACAAACCGGTCCCTGCAGCCCGCGAAAGGCCGACAACAGGCGAGTCACCCCCCTTCGGTCTTACCGAACCAGAGATCCCTCTCCGCTGCGCCCTGACCTTCCCCCAAAAGGAACTCCCTCAGCAGGCGTTACGCGGGAGCTTTGTGCTTGTCGCTGGGCGGAGGGGCGGTCTCAACAGCATCCCCCGGGGAGGGAAGGCCTCCCCTCTAAGTCAAGAGAGGTGAAACGGATGAGTGGAACGACAGGTATCAGAACAGTCAAAGCCCGATGGCCGCGCCTCACGGCGCTCATCGGCATGACCCTTGCCCTGCTCTTCATCGTCGGCGCGTGCGGCGACGATGGCAACGGAGGTGGAGGCTCAGGCTCCGGTGAAATCAAGACCGGCGGAACGCTGACCGTAACGTTGGTCTCGGAGAACAACACGCTCGATCCGCCTGTGACGCTCGGCACGGCGGACACCCTCATCACCCAGCAGATGTACGACAACCTGCTGATGATTCAGCCCGACCTCTCCATGAAGCCGGAGTTGGCCACGTCGTGGGAACCCAGCGATGACCTGTCCTCCTGGACATTCCAACTGCGGGAGGGAGTGAAGTTCCACAACGGCAAGGACTTCAAGGCTGAGGACGTCGTGTTCTCATTCAACCGCCTGCTGGACCCGGTGATCGACTCGCCCGCCCGGCCGACGTTCGAGGTCATCGAGCACATGGAGGTCATCGACGACTACACCATCAGGTTCGACCTGGTCAGCCCAAGCGCGTTCTTCCCCGAAGTGCTTTCCATCTACCAGGCGAGGATCATCCCGTCGAACGTCGATCTTGGAACGCTGACGCTCGGAGGCGTGGGGACGGGCCCCTTCATCCTGGAGGAGTATCTCCCCGGTCAACGGACCGTGCTCTCGAAGAACCCCGACTACTGGGACGAGGGCAAGCCTTACCTGGATGAGGTCGTGTTCCAGTTGATCCCGGACCCATCGACCCGGGCGGAAGCGCTCAAGAGCGGCGACGTGGACGTGATCTACCAGCTCGAGCCGCCCACCGCCCCCAGCATCGAGGCCAACCCCGGGACCGTTGTGCTCGAAACGGCCAGCTCATCCCACATCGGGCTGGACCTCGGCAACTGGGAGGCCCCGTTCGACAACAAGCTGGTGCGGCAGGCCCTGCAGGCCGCGACGGACCGCGAAGCGATCCGCCAGGCGGCGCTCTTCGGGCGGGGTAGCGTCGGCTACGACCACCCGATAGCACCCAACGACCCGATGTTCAGTTCCGAGTGTCTTCCGCCGGACTACGACCCGGAGCTTGCGAAGGAGTTGCTGGCGGAAGCCGGCTACCCGGACGGGCTGGAGGTCACCCTGTACACCGGCAACGTCGGCCCGGGCATGCTGGAACAATCGGTCGCCCTCAAGGAGAGCGCGGCGCCGGCCGGCATCAACGTGAACCTCGTCCAGAGGCCGGAAGACCAGTTCTGGGCGAACACCTGGCTGATCGAAAACTTCACCGTGGTGTACTGGTTCGGCCGGACGCCCGACCAGGCGCTCAGCATCCAGTACATGAGCGACTCCACCTGGAATGCTCCGCGTTACCTCAACGACGAACTCGACGCGCTGATCGTCAAGGCCCGCGGGCAGGTGGACGATGCTGAGCGTGCGAAGACGTACGAGGAGATCCAGTGCATCCTGGTCGAAGACGTTCCACGCCTGGTCACCGCCTTCCAGCCGGTGCTCTACGGCGAGCGGGACGACGTCCGCAACGTGCTGCCGCACCCGCTGGGCTGGCTCATCCTGAACGAAGCATGGCTCGACAGGTAGGGAAAGGCAGGTAACGGCAAATGACGCGGTTCCTGGTGAGGCGCATCAGCCTGATCGTCGTGACCCTCCTTGTGGTCTCGGCAGCCATCTTCGCCATCACGGAGATCCTGCCCGGCGACGTTGCCCAGATGGTCATGGGGCAGGGGGCGACCGAGCAGAACCTCAAGCACATCCGGGAAACGCTTGGCCTTGACCGCCCCGCCCCGGTCCGCTACCTGGACTGGATAGGCGGGGTGCTCCGGGGCGACATGGGCGACTCTTTCGTCCAGAAGATCCCGGTGACGCAGGTGGTCGCCCCGAGGCTGGCGAACTCGTTGATCCTGGCGGGGTTCGCCTTCCTCGTCGCCGTGCCCTCAGCCGTCGCCATAGGCGTATGGATGGGGGTGCGGCAAGGGTCGAAGACCGACCACGCCGTGTCGGTGGGGAGTCTGGTGGCCATCTCGCTTCCCGAGTTCGTGACGGGAGTCCTCCTGATCATCGTGTTCTCGTCGTTCCTCGGCTGGCTCCCCTCGTCGAGTGCGATCCTGCCGGGGACGAGTCCGCTCACGAGACCGTTGATCCTCGTGCTTCCCACGCTGACGCTTACCGGCGTGCTGTTCGCCTACATCATGCGGATGACGCGCGCCAATGTGATAGAAGTGCTCAACGCCGACTTCGTCCGCACGGCAGTGCTCAAGGGCCTGCCCTTGCGGCGGGTGCTGATACGGCACGTCGTGCCCAACGCCATGCTCCCGACCATCAGCGTGATCGCCGTGAATATGGGATGGATGCTCGGCGGGCTCATCATCGTGGAGAACGTCTTCGCCTACCCGGGCCTGGGGCAACTGCTCCTGACGTCCATCAACACGCGTGACGTTCCTCTGCTGCAGACGCTCGCGCTCATCATCGCGGGAACGTACGCGCTCAGTAACCTCGTGGCGGACCTCAGCTACGGCGCCCTCGATCCGCGGATAAGGCTGACGTGATGGCAGCCCCGACGACTTCCCACAGGATGCACATGAACCCTCTGGATGCGGCGGTATCGGCAGCGGCAGCCCTGCTGCGGGCGGGTGCTTCACTGGTACGGCTTGCGCTGCGGACGCCCGCAGGCAGGATCGGCTTGCCGCTGGTGGTCCTGCACATGGTGCTGGCGCTGTTCGGCGAGACCCTGGCCCCGTACCCGCCTACGGAGTTCCACATCGAGGACCACCAGTTGGAAGGGCCGTCGCTCCAGTTCCCCTTCGGAACGGACCAGTTCGGGCGAGACGTCTTGAGCCGGGTCATGTCCGGTGCCACGTCGCTGATCACGGTGGCAGGCGCGGGCGCGTTGCTCGGCATCGTCCTCGGCACGGTCGTCGGGATGAGCAGCGGGTACAAGGGAGGGCGCACGGACGAGGTGGTGATGCGCATCATGGACGCCCTGATGTCGTTCCCCTCGCTGCTGATAGCGCTCTTGGTGCTCACGAGCCTTGGGCCGAACCCCATCAACATCGCCGGCACCATCGGGGTCGTGTTCATCGCGCCCGTTGCACGGGTGATGCGCTCCTCCACGCTCGCGGTGAAGAGCCTCGAGTTCGTCGACGCAGCCCGCCTGCGTGGTGAACCCAACGTGTACATCATCTTCCGGGAGATACTGCCGAACACCCTCCCGGTCCTCGCCGTCGAGGCCTCGGTGCGGTTCAGCTACTCGATCCTGCTGGTCGCGTCGCTCGGATTCCTCGGACTTGGTGTGCAGCCACCGTCCTCCGACTGGGGGCTGATGATCAGCGAGAGCCGTATCTTCATCACGGGAGCCCCCTGGGTTGCGCTTGCGCCGGCTGGCGCCGTGGCCTCCCTGGTGATCGGGATCAACCTGTTGGCGGACGGCATCAAGCAGGCGCGGGAACTGCCGAAAAGGGAGGCATGATGGCCACCACGATCACAGCCACGCTCGAAACAACTGCTACCCGGACCGCTGACGCGGACCAGCCCCTACTGAAGGTGGACGGGCTCTCCGTCACCTTCTTCACGCCTACCGGAGCGGTACACGCCGTGCGCGACGCCTCGTTCGAGATCAAGCGCGGCGAAGTCGTCGGCCTCGTGGGCGAATCGGGGTGCGGCAAGTCCACGATGGCCTATGCCATCATGGGCTACCTGCCCGGCGAGCCGGAGGTTGGCGGGGCTGTCTACCTGGACGGCCAGAACATGGCGGAACTCGGGCCTGCCGAACTCCGCGCGTTGCGCGGAAACCGCATCGCCATGGTCTACCAGCACCCTGCCCTCGCGCTGAACCCCACGATGAGGATAGGCCCCCAGATCGAGGAAGTCATCAAGGTGCACCTCGACCTCAACGCCGTACAGGTGACCGAGCGGGCGATGGAGCTCATCGAGAGCGTCGGCCTGCCCGACCCCGAGCGCATCGCCCAGAGCTACGCCCACCAGCTCAGCGGCGGGCAGCAGCAGCGCATCGTCATCGCCATGGCGCTCGCGTGCGACCCTGACCTGCTCCTCATGGACGAGCCGACCACCGGCCTGGACGTGACGACCGAGGCGACCATCCTCGACCTCGTTGCGGACCTCAAGGGCCGTGTGAACGCAGGCATCCTGTACGTGAGCCACAACCTCGGCGTGGTGGCGCGCGTCGCTGACCGCGTTGTGGTCATGTACGCGGGGCAGACGGTCGAGGAAGCGCCGGTGCGCAACCTCTTCAAGGACCCGCGCCACCCGTACACGGTTGGTCTGCTCAGCTGCGTTCCCAAACCGGTCGCCGACGAGGGAGCGGTCACCCGGCTCCAGAGCATCCAGGGCTCCGTATTCCCCAGTACGCAGGCGGACCCAGGCATGTGCCTGTTCGCAGACCGATGCCCTATGGCGACGGACCGGTGCACGGGCGAGGCCCCGGCGCCGGTCTCCTTGGGCGGAGCGCACGAGACGCGGTGCTTCTACCCGGGCGAGGTCAGCCCCGACCTTTGGGACGAGTCCGTCGAGCGGGAGGCCCCGCACGAGAACGGCAAGGAGCCGACCCTGACCGTCAAAGGCCTGCATCGCGTCTACGGACAGTGGCAGCGGAAGTACCTCTTCTTCGGCCCGAAGGTGAAGCCACCCGTTCGCGCGGTGGAGAACGTGGACTTCAATGTAGGCGCCGGGCGCACCGTCGGCATCGTCGGCGAGAGCGGCTCCGGCAAGAGCACCGTGGCCCGCAGCATCGTGGGCCTCGTGCCGCGCGACAGCGGCGACCTCGAACTGCGCGGAGAGGACCTCCCGGCAGAGACCGACGAGCGGAACGCCGGCCAGAAGGCCTCGATCCGGATGGTCTTCCAGAACCCGACTTCCTCCCTGAACCCGAAACTGCCGGTGCGCCACAACATCCTGCGCCCGCTGCAGAAGTTCACCGACATGAGCGCGAAGGAGCGGGAAGAGCGGGCCTGCGAGCTGCTCGAGTCCGTGGGACTGGACGCCTCCTATATGGACCGCCAGCCGCTGCAACTCAGCGGAGGGCAGCAGCAGCGCGTGGCGCTCGCTGCCGCGTTCGCCGGCGACCCCGACCTCATCGTCGCGGACGAGCCCGTCTCCGCGCTCGATGTCTCGGTCCAGGCGCAGGTGCTCAACCTGCTGGAGGACCACCAGCGCGAGAACGGAACGTCCTACGTCTTCATCTCCCACGACCTGGGTGTCGTTCGCTACGTGTCCGACGAGATAGTCGTGCTCTATGCGGGCCACGTCGCCGAGGCTGGCCCCACGGAGGACGTGCTCTCCACTCCCTCGCACCCGTACACGGAGGCGCTGCTGTCGGCGGCGCCGGTGCCCGACCCGGACGCCATCCCGACGCCCATCCGCCTGAGCGGCTCGGTCCCGAAGCAGCACGAGCAGTTCAAGGGCTGTTTCTTCGCCTCCCGCTGTCCTCGCAAGCTCGGAGACGTCTGCGACAACACCCCGCCACCGATGCAGACCTCTCCCGGCTCCCCGACGCACGAGATCCACTGCCACATCCCGCTCGAAGAGCTGGCCCGTCTGCAGGACAACTCCGTCACCACCCCGGCCTGACCCGGGGAACGATGCCGTCCGATCCTTCCCCCTTGCTGGGGGAAGGTCAGGATGGGGGTGAATGAGCGTGGCGCTGAGCGGGTTACGCGCCCGCCGCCGCGCACACGAACGTCACCCAATCGTCGTCGTGGTGCTCCTCGATGAACGACAGCCCTGCGGCCGTGAACGCGTCCACGACCTGCTGACGCCGCTCCTGCAGGATGCCCGCGGCGACGAGACGGCCGTCCGGTGCGAGCGCGCGCCGCAGCTCCGGCGCGAGATTCGCCAGCGCGACCGAGTTGACGTTCGCGAGCAGCAGCTCCGCCCACCCGGCCGGGATCTTCTCATTGGGGAGCGTTCCCGCGTAGAAGCGGACGCGCCCGGAGACGTTGTTCGAGCGCACGTTGACGCGTCCGGCCTTCAGCGCGACGCGGTCAATCTCGACCCCGAGCACGCGCGCCGCGCCCAGCTTCGCCGCGCCGATGCTGAGGATGCCGGAGCCGGAGCCGACGTCCAGCACTTGGAGGCCCGGACGCATCAGCCGCTCCATGCACTCCAGCGTGCGGTTCGTCGTCGGGTGGTGGCCCGTCCCGAACGCGAGGCCGGGATCGATCTCGATGACCACGTCGTCCGGCCCCGCCTCTTCGCGCAACCACGGCGGCTGCACGAGCAGACGCCTGCCGATGCGAAGCGGCGTGAAGTGCGCCTTCCACGCGTCCTCCCACTCCCGCTCCAGTATCTCGCGCTCCTCCAGCTCCGGCAGGTCGGTCAGCTTGCCAACGAGCTGGACCCCGATGTGCACAATCTCGCGGTTCCTGCGGTACCCCGGCGTCTGCGGCATGTACGTGCGGATGATGGCGCTCTGCCGCTCCGGAGGCGACTCGCCCTCGTCCGGGTTCCATCCCCCCGCCTCCTCGATGGCCACGCCGCCCTTGCCGTACCGCCGGAACAGCTCCGCCACCGGCTCCACGAACTCGAACGGCACGCGTATCTTCAGTTCCAACCAGGGATGCTCAGCCAATGAAAACCTCTGCGTGATCCCCTCGCCCTACAAGGGGAGAGGGTCGGGTGATGGTACGCCAACGGGGAGTGCGGAGGGGCGCAGCCCCTCTGACGGGGGTGTGTGGGTGTCCCCCACAAGCGTTCGGGCGGGTGGGTGGGAAGAACGACGTCTGCTACGCAACGAAAACCCGGCCCTCCGCAGGAACCCCTACTTCTTCTCGAAGGAGCGCTGGAGCTCCTCCAGCAGCTTCTTCTGCTCCTTGGACAGCTTGTCCGGCGTCTGCACACGGACCGTCACGAGCTGGTCGCCGCGACGCCCATCGCGTCCGAGGTGCGGGATGCCCTTGCCCTTGATGCGCAACACCTCGCCGGACTGCGTTCCCGCGGGCACCTTGATCGTGTCCAGCCCATCGAGCGTTGGCGCTTCGACCTCCGCGCCCAGTGCGGCCTGCGGATACGTCACGTTCAGGTCCAGCAGCACGTCGGCGCTGTTCTCACGGCGCTTGAACCACCCGTGCGGCTGCACGTGCACGCCCACGAGCAAGCTGCCCGGAGGCCCGCCGAACATCCCCGCGTGACCCTGCCCGCGCAGCTCCAGCAGTGCGCCGTGGTACACCCCGGCAGGGATGGAGACCTCGATGCGCTGCTTCGCTCGCTTGTTGCCTGCGCCCCTGCAGTCGGTGCAGGGCGTCGTGATGCGGCGGCCCTCGCCGCCGCAGACGTTGCACGCGGCCTCCGTGACGAACTGCCCGAACATGGAACGCTGGGCGCGGCGGACGCGCCCGCTGCCGTTGCAGTTCGTGCACGTCTCCGGCTGCGTTCCCGGCTCGGCGCGTGTGCCCTTGCACGACATGCACTGTTCGGTGCGGTTGACCTCGACCTCACGGTCGACCCCGAATGCAGCCTCCTCGAACGAGACGCTGATGTTCACGCGCACGTCGTCGCCCTGGCGCGGGCGTGTCCGCGACGCCGTCCCGCCGAAGAACGCGTCGAAGATGTCGCCGAAGCCTCCGAAGATGTCGAAGCCCTCGAAGCCCCCTGCCTGCTGCCCCGCGCCGTTGCGGACGCCCGCGTGGCCGAATCGGTCGTACTGCTGGCGGCGCTCAGGGTCGCTCAGCACCTGGTACGCCTCGTTGACCTCTTTGAAGCGCTCGGATGCGTCGCTCGCCTTGTTGCGGTCCGGGTGGAACTCCATCGCCTTCGCGCGGAAGGCCTTGCGGATGTCCTCTTCGGACGCCTGAGCGCTGACGCCAAGCACGTCGTAGTAATCGCGTTTCGTTGTCATGGGGAGGCGGCTACTGCCACTGGGGCGAGGGGTCGAGTGCCTGCACGAGTTCGCTCAGGAACGCGGCGAGGTAGCGAACGCTGGACATGGAGCGCGTGTAGTCCATGCGCGTGGGCCCCATCGTGCCGATGACGCCCGTCGCCCCATCCGGCGCGCCGTAGGTCGCGTAGACGACGCTGTAGGGGCGCAGGTGTTCGTCGTGGCTCTCCTGCCCGATGACGACGCGCACCTCGGCAGGGCGTGGCGAGTCGTCGAATATCCGCGTGATCGAGTCGTCGTCGAGCACTTCGGCGGCGTCCTGCGCGCTTCTGCCGGACTGGAACTCCGGCTGGCTCAGCATGTGGCCCAGACCGTTCAGGTACCGCTCGCGCGTCTCTTTGCGCTCCTCGTCCGAGAGGATTCGGATCGTCTCCGTGAGTGCGGTCGTGAAGAGGTGTCCGCCGACCGCGCCGGAGTCCCACAGCGTGCGCAGTTCCGCGGTGCTCAGGCCGCCGATGAGCTGGTTCAGCCGGTTGGCGACCTGGGTCAACTCGTCCTGCGGCGTGTCCGAGCCCAGGTGGATGATGCGCTGCCGCAACTGCGCGTCCTGCATCACCACCACCAGCAGCGCCTCGCGGTCGTGCAGGTGCACGATCTGGACCTGCTTCACCCGCGCGATGGCGCGCTTGACCGTCGTGGCGATGGCGAGGTTGTGGACGGCGCTCGCGAGCACGCGGGCCGCGCTCCGCGCCCACGCCGCCGGGTCGGCCTCGTCGAAGTCGATGGCGTCGCGCACGCGCTCCTGGAAGTGGCGGGGCAGGCGGTTGCGCTGTCCGGCGCGCTCCACGTAGAAGCGGTACCCGGGGTCGGACGGCACCCCTCCCGCCGACGTGTGCGGCCGGGAGATGTAGCCCATCTCCTCCAGCTCCGCCATGTCGTTGCGGATGGTCGCGGGGCTGACGCGCAGCTCGTAGCGGCGCGCAAGCTGCTGCGACGACACGGGCGCGGCCGTCTCGATGTAGTCGCTGACGATGATCTCCAGCAGCGCCTGTCTGCGCGTATTGAGGGCGGGTGCCGCCGGATTAGCAGTCGACTCGCTCAAGTGCTAACTCCTCCGAACGAATGTAGCACCGGCAGGGGAGTGCGTCAACGCGCAGCGCCCATCTCCGTCATGCTCGCGCAAGCGGGAAACCAGGCCTGGTGTAGGGGTGCCCCTTGTGGGTGCCCCCATTGATGCTGCTGCCCGAGGACGTGGCGGGAACCGGATGCACAACGAGGAACGCGGGGCGATAATGTACCGGACCCTTGGTGAACGGAGGAACGCGGATGACCCGGTTGCTTCAAGAGGCGTTCGACAGAGCCGCCGAGCTCCCTCAGGCGGAACAGGACAGGCTCGCCCGCTTCCTGCTGGCGGAGTTGGAATCGGAACGGCAGTGGGCAGAGCTATTCGCCACCCCTGAATCGGAGGACCTGCTGGAGCGCCTGGCTGATGAGGCGCTGCCGGAACACGGTGCAGGGCGGTTTGCTCCTGCACGGCCTTGTGCCAATTGGTGATTGAAATCTCCAACCCGGCTGCTATACCGTAATAATGAAGTAAGGACGTACGGATATGGCAAACGATAAGAAGGACATCCCGGCTTCCAAACCGACACCACCACCACCTCCTCCTCCAAAGGGACGGGATCCCGGTGTGCGAATCTGGGGAGCCTAGCCACTCCCTGCGACGCTCAAGCCCCATGCGAGCATGAGCACGGCCTCTATCAGGAAGGCAATGGTCATGAGCAGAACGGCGAGGCCTTTCCTGTTGATTACATTCGTGTTGTGCTGGAAGTGTTCGCCTGCCCAGTAGACGGCACTTCGCTTGAACTCCCACTCGGGAAGATACAGCCACTCTGCACAGACTGTTTGCAGGCTGAGAAGCGTTACCTGGCCCCAGGTTCGTGCAACCGTCCCAATCATGAGGTTGAGCAGCGCCGCTGCCAGCGCTAGGACGAACCACGCTGATCTGAAACTGACTTCTTCTGCCAATGAGGCAACGAGGACAGGAACCGTTACTCCTAAACTAACGGAGAACATCATCAATCCCTGGATGCGCCCTTCTACCGCATTCAGGCTGCGCATGGTCCAGTCGTAAGAGGCAGGGACGAAGCCGTAGGCGAACTGCACGCTCGGCCAATCCTCAGCTCTCAGTTCGTCATCCGTCACGTTAGGAGTCTCCTAAGTTCGAGAAGTAGAGGCACGATAGCAGTCTGCGTGCGCGCAGCATAAGGGCCTCGTGTCAGTGGTAAAGGGGAAGCAGAATAGGAGAGGATGTACGGGGTAGAGCAGCCGAACCTCCCCTCCGCCTACTCCCGAACACTCGGCGCTTCCCGCACCGCTGCGACCGCCGAGAACAGCAGAAACACTGCCGTCAGCAGTTCGCCCGCGGCTCCCACGAACAGGGTAGGGCGCAGCCCGATGGTCTCGCCGAGCGCCCCGCCGATCAGCGCTCCGATGGGGATGGCCCCCAGGAACGCCATCCTCAGCACGACGTTCACCCGCCCCTGCAGCCGGTCCGGCGTCATGCTCTGCTGCAGGCTCGTACGCCCGATGATGTACGTGACGAGGCCCGCGCCGAACAGGAACGCGCCTCCCGCCACCAGCGCGAGCACGACGGTCGGCGGCCCCCCGGCCAACGGGATGACTATGTCGCCGGCGGTCATGAGGAACACCCCGATAGCCGCCGACCTGCCGAGACCCACCCTCCGCGTCGTCTGCTTCGCAAGCGAGGCCCCGATGAGCCAGCCGACCCCGGCGACCGAGAACACGAGCCCGATAAGTCCCGGCGTGAGGTCCAGCTGGCGCACCAGGTAGAGCAGCCCCACGGAGTCGATCAAAGCGTTGGACCCGCCCACCAGCGCCGCGGCGATCGTCAGGGCACGGAGGACGGGACTCCTCATCACGAACCCGAGACCCTCCCGCAACTCGCCGCGAACGCTCAGCGCGGTTGCCCGCGGTGAGATGTCTGTTGGCGGACGCATCCGGTGGAGCGACACCGCCGAGGCCGCGTAGGCGGCTGCGCCCACGAACAGGGTGAACGGCGCCGACACGGCCTGCACCAGGACCCCGGTCACGCCGGGGCCTCCGATCTCGGTTGCGGACCGGCCCATCTCCAGCTTGCTGTTGGCGTCGACCAACTGCCCCCGCAGGACGAGCGACGGCAGGAATGCGCGATAGGTGACGTCCACGATGAACCGAAAGCCTCCCAGTGCGAACGCCATCGCGAACAGGAGCGGGATGCTCAGGAAACCGAACCACGCGGCGACGGCGATGACGAGGAGAGCGACCACGTGCCCCCAGGCCGCGCCGATGAGCACCCCCCGCTTCGACCGCCGGTCTATCCAGATGCCCGCGAACACGCCCACCACGATCGCCGGAGCGCCGCCGAAGGAGGCCAGGATGCCCATCTGGAGGGGCGTCGCATCGAGAAGCAGCGCCGCTACCAGCGGCACCCCGAGCAGCTGTATTTGGAAACCCGCGTAGGTGAAGGTCTGGCTCGCCCAGAGCTTGAGGAAAGTCTCCTGCCGCCAGAGCCCCGATGCCTGCCACCGGAGCCTCGATGGGAAAAAGCGCAATGAACACGACCTGGGCGGCCGCGCTCCACGATGCGCCTCGGCCCGCCAACCTGAAGGCCAGTGTGTCCCCGCCACCCGAGACCGTCAAGGCAACCCCCGCTATCCCGTAGACCTCTTCGTCATGCCCGCGCCCCCTGCCCTCGTCATTCCTGCGCCTCCCCATCACTCCCGTGCCTTCCCCCGTCATTCCCGCGAAAGCGGGAATCCAGGCCGCCCGGTGTAGGGGCATCCCTTGTGGGTGCCCTTGCCCGCCGGGGCAGATGCGGCGAACCACATTGCGATAATCGACGCCAACGTGGCAGCACAAAATGGTTTTGCGCAAAACAGGCTGCCGTTGTGGTAGTATCCCGCCTATCGACGTCTCTTGAAATGACAGGCTCGTACAGGGAGGGACCATGAGGAAGCTACGCTGGCTCATCTTGCCATTGCTCGTCGTGATGGCGCTGGGTATCGTCGGTTGCGGAGAGGACGAACCGACGCCCACTCCTGCGCCCGCGGCGACGCCTACGCCCACGCCCGAACCTGAGCCTGCCACGCTGCGGATGCTCACCTCGTGGGGGCGCACCGACGCGAGCGCCTCGGAGTTCATGGGTATCCTGCAGCCCTACATGGAAAGGGAGTCCGACGGGCGGATCGTGATCGACTGGGTCGCCGACATCAGCGCCGTCCCCGCGTTCGAGCAGTTCACGCCCGTCCGCGAGGGCATCTACGACCTCGTCTACACGCACCCGTTCTACCATTCTGAATTCAACTCGCTTGCGGGCACGAACGACCTCGTCAATGCGCCGTACGCAGACCGCCAGGCATGCGGCCTCGTTGATGCGATCAACCAGAACTACGCCGACGGTGCTGGCGTCTACTTCTTCCCGACGCCGAACGGCGTAGGGAACGGCGTCGTCCTGAAAGAGGCCATCCCGCCCGACAACGCGAACCTCACCGGCCTGAACCTGCGGGTGTACCCGAGTGTGCAGCCGTTCGTGGAGGAGTTGGACGGCAATCCTGTCGCGATGCCCATCACCGACGTCTACACCGCGTTCGACCGCGGCGTGATCGAAGGCGCCGTGCTCGGCGGCGGAGCGCAGAGCGCGCTCACGTTCAGCTGGCACGAGGTCAGTCAGTACGTCGTGCGCCCGTTCTTCGGCGAGAACGTTCCCGGCGTCATATTCAACAAGGCTGCCTTCGACGCCCTCCCGGCTGACGTCCAGTCGACCTTCAGGGAGCTCTGGGGCGGCTTCTCGGACGCGTACCGCGATTTCAGCCTCGAGACCGCTGAAGAGGTGGTCGCGCAGCTCGAAGAGATCGGCATGGAGGTCATCCAGCTCACGGACTCCGAGGGCGCGCGATGGCAGCAGATCTGGTTCGAGACGTCCCGTGACCGCATCCTCGAAGCAGACGCTACCCGTGGGCCGGAACTGCTGGACATGGCTGCCTGCGTCGCGGAGAGGGCCAACTAGGAATACCGGGGCAGGGGAGCGCTCCGGCTGACGGAGCGCTCCCGGCCCTGCTGCCGCCGGAGACAGACTATGCCTATCGCCGATTCGCTCGACCGCAGCAAACTCCACTTCGTCGACGTGGACGGGGTGAGCGTGCGCTACTACGAGGACGGGACCGGTGAGCCGCTGCTCCTCTTCAGCGGAGGCGAGATCGGGACGCTGGACGGCCTCGACAGGTGGAGTCTGAACCTCCCCGGCCTCGCCGAGCGGTTCCACGTCTTCTGCATAGACAAGCTCGGCCAGGGCCACACCGGCAACCCGCCGCGCCTTGAGGACTACACCTTCGAGTACCAGCTGCAGCACACGCGCCGCCTCATCGAGACACTGGGCGTCAAGGACGTGAACATCGCCGGACAGTCCCGCGGCGCGCTGCTCGTCACCCGGCTCACGCTCGACCACCCGGAACTGGTGAAGAACCTCATCATCGTGGACAGCGCAACGCTTTCGCCGGAGAACCCCATGTTCCCGTCGCTCCGCTGGTACGAGAACATCTTTCTCGGGGTGCCGCAGGGCCCGCCCAGCCGGGAATCCGTCCGGTTGGAGATGGACGGCCAGGCCTACTCGCGGGAGCAGGTCACCGACGACTACGTGGACAGGCTGCTCGAGATCGCCCAACTGCCGAAGTTCCAGGAAGCCCAGGCCACGATGGCCGAGATCCGCCACGGGCAGTGGCTGCCGAGCATCAACCGCGTGCGAAGCGACACCGTGCGCAGGATCGACGACGAGGGCATACCCGTCCCGACGCTCGTGATCTGGGGCATCAACGACCTCTCAGCGCCTCTACCGCTGGGACAGCGGCTCTTCGAGCGCATCGCGGCAACGACGCCTCGCGCTGAGATGCACGTGCTGAACGGCGCGGGGCACTACTCCTACCGGGAGCAGCCCGCCGCGTTCAACCGCATCGTCAAGAGCTTCTGCCTCGACCCCCTCTAGGGCCGGAGACCGCGCATGACCCAAGCCCGGCTCAGCAGATACCTCTCGCGCACAGCCGCCCTCTACGATCTGTGCGTGCGATACGCCTTCTACACAGCGGGCGTGCTCGTCATGGCGCTGGCGCTCTCCATCGGCGTGAATGTCGTCATGCGCTGGCTCTTCGATGATTCGCTGACCTGGATCGTGGAGGGCGGAGAGTACATCCTCCTCTTCGTCACCTTCCTGGCGTCGGCACACATCCTGCACGAGAACGGACACGCGCGGATGCTGCTGCTGGTGGAACGCCTCAACCCCCGCCGCGCGCGGCTGCTCAACCTCTTCTCCTCGGTCCTCGGAGCCATCGTCAGCCTCGTCCTGGCATGGGTCACGACGGACTCCACACTTGACTCCATCCGCTTCGGCAACTTCTACCGCGGCGCCGCCATCGAGGTTCCCCAGGCGGCGCTCTGGTGGGTCATCCCGTTCGGCTTCCTGCTCCTCGCCATCGAGTTCACGCGGCAGGCCGTTGGCTTCGCGCGAGCAACCCGCGAGTCGGCGGGACAGACCGAAAGCGCACGCGAGGGAGCGTCGTCGCTGTGAACGCGATGCGCTGCCTCGCGTGCGGAAGGGAGGGTTGAGCCATGGAGTGGTGGCTCGTCCTCGGCATCATCTTCGGCTCGCTCATCATCGCCTTCATGACCGGCATACCGGTTGCGTTCGCGTTCCTCGGGCTGAACATCGTCGGCCTCGTGCTCCTCACCGGCGGCACCGTCGGCCTCACGCTCGTCATCGGGAGCGTGTTCGACTCCGTCACCACCTTCACGCTCATCGCCATCCCCATGTTCTTCCTCATGGGAGAGGTGCTGTTCCACTCTCGCGTCATCGACATGGTGATGGAGGCGACGGATAAGTGGATCGGCAGGGTGCGCGCCCGGCTGCTCTTCGTGTCGCTCGGCGCGGGGACCGGGCTCGCCACGTTGAGCGGCGCGGGCATGGCCGACACCGCGCTCATCGCATCGACGCTCTACCCCGACATGGAGCGCCGCGGTTACGACCCCAAGCTGAGCATCGGCGTCATCACGTCGTCCGGCCTGCTCGCGGCCATCATCCCGCCGAGCGCACTCGCGGTGCTGCTGGCCAGCCTCGCGAGCGTGTCGGCGGGGCGCCTGCTGATCGCGGGCCTCATCCCAGGACTGATGATCGCTGGCATCTACGCCGTGTACATCGGCGTGCGGGCCTACCTCAACCCTTCCCTGACGCCCAGCTACCCGTACGAGTCGGTTACGTGGATGGAGAAGATCGTCCTGGCGGCCAAACTCCTGCCGCTCGGCGTCGTCATCTTCAGCGTCATGGGCTTCATCATCCTGGGCATCGCGACACCGAGCGAGGCCGCGGCGACCGGCGCCCTGGCCGCGATCGTCGTGACCGCGCTCTACCGTCGGCTGAACCTCAAGGTCCTGGCGAACTCGGTCATGGGCGTCGTGCGCATCGCCACCATGATCCTCCTCATCGTGGCGGGCGCGAAGGGCTTCGGACAGGTGCTGGCCATGACCGGCGCGACCCAGGGCCTGCTCGAGTTCGTCACCGGGCTCGACGTCAGCCCCATCGTCCTCCTGCTGCTGATCCAGCTTGCGGTCATCCTCCTGGGACTCTTCGTCGACCCCGTCGCCATCATGCTCATCACGATTCCCATCGTCGCCCCGCTGATCCCCGCGTTCGGCTGGGACCCCATCTGGTTCTACATCCTCTTCCTCATCAACATCGTCATCGGCAACGAATCGCCGCCCTTCGGCCTCACGCTCTTCGTCGTCAAGGGAGTCCTGCCGCACATCTCGATAGGGACCATCTTCCGCGCCCAGATACCCTTCATCATCATGGACGCCGCGGCCATGGGCATCCTCATCCTCTTCCCCCAAATCGTCCTCTGGCTCCCCAACCGTGTCCTCGACTAGCCAGCCCCCGTCATTCCCGCGCCCTCTCCCGTCATTCCCGCGAAGGCGGGAATCTCGCAGCCCGTCGGTGGTGCCTGATCCCCTCTCCCTACAAGGAGACCCTTGCATAACTCTCGTCCCGCTCATGGTGAGCTTGTCGAACCACGGGGCAGCCTGCGGGATTAGGGAGTGCAGAGGGGGAATCCCCTCTGCCACGGGCTAGGCCCGCGACGTGGGGGTGTCCCCCACAAGCGTTCGGGCGGGTGGGTGGGAAACACCGCGCTGCGCTGAAGGCAGTTACGCAAAGGTCCCTACAAGGGGAGAGGGTTAGGGTGAGGGTACTGCTGGGGTGGCAGGGTGTGGCGGCGCGTGAAAGGCGCCCCAATAAGCCCGAAAATTGATTGTGAAATCTATCCCAAATGTTTGACTACCGCCCTGCCTGTTTGTTACATTGGCTCTAATAACCACAACACGAAGGGGGCTCGTGCGATGGTGCTACCAGCAGTCCGTGTTAAGGAACTCCGAAGGACCTACGGATTCGAAGAGGTCGCCATCGTACCCGGCGACGTCACGACCAATCCTGAGCTCTCCGTCACCCAGCTTCCCATCGGCCCATACAACTTCTCCATTCCCATAATCGCCTCCGCCATGGACGCCATCGTCAACCCCGCCTTTGCGGGGTTGATGGCTAAAGCGGGCGGTTTGGGCGTCATGAACCTCGAAGGCCTCTACTGCCGCTACGACGACCCCTCCGACGCCCTGAACGCCATCTCCTCCGCTCCCAAGGAGGAAGCGACCGACGTCATGCAGCGCGTCTACACCGCCGAGTTCCGCGAGGACCTCGTCGGCCAGCGCGTCCGTGAGATCAAGGAGACCGGAGCGGTTGCCGCCGTATCGATCACCCCCGCGCGCACCAAGCGACTCGCCCCCCTCGCGGTCGAGGCAGGCGCCGACATCATCGTCGTCCAGTCGACCGTCACCACCGCGCGCCACATCTCCAGCAGCTTCACCGGCCTGCGGCTGAACGACCTCGTCCGCGAGATCGGCGTCCCGGTCGTCGTCGGCAACACGGTCACCGCCAGCGCCTCGCTCGAACTGATGGAGCAGGGCATCGACGGCATCCTCGTCGGCGTGGGGCCGGGCGCCGCCTGCACGACCCGCGACGTCACCGGCGTCGGCGTGCCACAGGTATCGGCGACGCTCGAAGTCGCTGCGGCGCGTGACGAGTTCTACGCCCGCACCGGCAAGTACGTCAGCGTCATCACGGACGGCGGCATCCGCATCGGCGGCGACCTCTGCAAGGCGATGGCGGCGGGCGCGGACGGCGTCATGATCGGCACCCCGTTCGCCCAGACCTACGAGGCGCCTGGTAAGGGCTTCAATTGGGGCATGGCGAGCCCGCACCCCGCGCTCCCGCGCGGCACGCGCATCAACGTTGGCACCCACGCCAGCCTTGAGCAGGTGCTCTTCGGCCCCAGCCACCGCATGGACGGCACCCACAACCTCGTGGGCGCGCTCCAGATGTGCATGAGCATGGTCGGCGCGCAGACCATCCCCGAGTTCCACGAGCGCGCCGAACTCGTCGTCGCCCCCACCATCGCCACCGAGGGCAAGGTCTTCCAGCGCTCCGGCCAGATCTAGCTACCCGTCACTCCCGCCCCTCACCCGTTATTCCCGCGAAAGCGGGAATCCAGAGTGCAAACTACGAGGCACGGCTCTTTCGCAGCCGTGCCTCGTTCTATGTGGGCCCATGTCCTCCCGTTTATCCAACGGAAACTGAACCCGGACGCGCGGTTGGATGGGGCGCGTGTCATGTCGAGCGCCTGCTCGTGAAGCGCGCCGCGAGCATAGCCAACGATACGCCATCAACCTTTCATATGGCTTTGCCTTACGGAAGGTTACGGCGACCTGCGGGGGACGCGCCGGACCGGCGGGGAGACGCGCGTATCGCCTGCGGGGCTCGCGAGTTGCCGCTCCAGCGCCGTGAGGGCATCGATCAGTTCGGTCGCCTCGAATGCGCGGTTGCGCCGCCCCACGTTGACCTGTGTGAGCACGCCCGCTTCCACGAGGTGCTGGACCGCCTGCCCCGCCGCCGGCAACGACCTCTCGGTGAGCTCCGCCGCGGTCGATACCGAGAGCACGGGCGCGGCCGGAAGCGCCGCGATGAGCAGTTGCGCCGCCGAGTCCCTCCGGGGATTGCCGGCGCGCTCGCGCCAGGACGCCTGGAGTGCGCGGACGTGCTCCTCGAAGCGCCCGGCGTCCTGAACCGCGCGGAGGCTCGCCGAGGCGAAGAGCGACACCCAGCGGTTGGTCCCCTCGTGCGCCTGCGGAGAGTCCGGCGCGCCTGCGTAGCGCGTAGCGGTGAGGCCGGCGACGTAGTCGCGTGCCCACGTGGCCAGGACGAGCGAGACCGGCGGTAGCACGCGGGGGGCGAGGCCGCGCCGCCGCAGCACGAGATGAAGCAACACCCGCCCCGTGCGCCCATTGCCGTCCACGAACGGATGGATCGTCTCGAACTGCGCGTGGGCGACCGCGGCTTGTGCCAGCGCGGGAAGCGTGTCGTCGTTGCAGAAGCGCACGAGGTCGTCGAGGAGGCGATGCACTTCCTCCGGCGGAGGCGGTACGAATGCGGCGGAACACGGGTTGTATCCGCTGCCGCCTATCCAGTTCTGCTCCGTACGGATACGGCCCGCGTGCTCGTCGAGCCGTGTTCCCGCAAGCAGGCGGCGGTGCGCCTCCAGCACGACCCCCAGCGTGACCGCGCCGCCGGGCCCAACGGACTCGATGCCCCAGACCATCGCGTCGATGTTGCCCAGGACTTCATCCGCGGTCACGTCGCGGGACGCCTTGCCGAAACGGCGCGCGGCGTCGGCCCGCAGCAGCCGCCGTCCGCCTACATCGAGCCCCTCGATGCGTGACGAGGCGACGGACTCGGCGCGGAGCAGGAGGCGGGCGAGGGACTCGGTGTCGGCGAGCGCTTCCGCGGACGCGTTGAGCCGCACGAGCGCGGCCTCCGCGTCTGCTACGTCCGCGGCGGTGCTGCCGTCGAGCACGAACCGCCGTCCGGCAAGCGTATCCGGCAGGTAGACGTCATAGTTGCATGGACGGCGGTCGCGACGGGTGAGTCCTGTCGGGTCGCTCACCCAGCGCCGTTGTTCATAGACTGCCATGACCCTTCTTCATACATAAGGATACGCTTATATCCTTGCATATGAAGCGCGCCTCCGCAAGGTTGGGCCTTCCATCCGCTCCTTCCATGAGAACTGGAACAGCGCTCCGAGCGTAGTAATTAGTAGACACGCATTCCCCACGTAAGGAGGTGGTGCCGCCCCAGGGTCATACAGCCAATCGTCAGTCACTCCGCAGAACCGTCCATGTTGCTAGGAGAACGACCATGCATACACGAAGACTGACATCTAGGCTCATCATGCTGGCAGCCGTGCCGGCCCTGGCTGTCCTGGCGTTGTACGGCGCACTCGCGCCACCACTCGCCCAGGCACATCACCATAGCCCCTCCGGTTGCGTCGTCGGCAACTACGACGCATCGGTGTACTACCTGCAGCTCCTGGAGAGCGGCACCCGCGCCGACGCCGACGACGTCGCGGCCACGAACGGCGGCTGGGTAGTGCACACGCTCGACGTGCATCCGACCCGTCCGGGCTTCATCCTGCAGTTCCCGTGTCCCAGCGAGGACCCCGTGCTGCTGCCTGCGGCGATGGATGCGCTGATCGCGGCGGTCGAGTCCGACCTCCGCGTTGACTACCTCATGCCCAGCAAGGTCTCTCATAACGAGCCGAGGCACCACGACGCGCACCACGACGGGCTGAGGCACCACGATGCGCACCACGATGGGCTGAGGCACCACGACGCGCATCACGATGGGCTGAGGCATCACGACGCGCATCACGATGGGCTGAGGCACCACGACGCGCATCACGACGGGCTGAGGCACCACGACGCGCACCACGATGGGCTGAAGCACCACGACGCGCACCACGAGGAGCTGAAGCACCACGACGCGCACTACGTGCCGGGCATCGTCCCGAAGGTCTAGCCGTCGCCCGTCGCTCCGCAGAGTGCCCGTCTCGCACGAAGGAGAACGATCATGGACACCCGAAGACTCACCGCCCGCCTCACCCCGCTGGTCGTTCTCGCCGTCCTGACTGCTCTGGCTGGTTACAGCGCACTGGCGCTGACCCCCGCCCAGGCACACCACGCCCCGTACGACTGCATGGTGGACGACTACATCGCCACGCGGTACCACCTGCAGCTGGTCGAGAGCAGCACCCGCGACGACGCTGGGGATATCGCCGGGAAGAACGGCGGCAAGGTGACGGGCGTGCTGAACATCAGCGCGACGCAGCCGGGCTTCGTGTTGGAGTTCCCCTGCCTGGACGATAACTCCGACATGCTGCGGGAGAAGATGGAGCTGCTGATCGAGAAGGTCGAGGCCGACAAGCGCGTCGTCCACCTCATCCCCGACTCGGTCACGCACAACGTGCTGAAGTAGTCGCCTTGCGGAGCTCGAGCAGGGGCGTTCACAAGAGCGCCCCTGCTTTGAGCACCTCTCGCTTCCTACCCGGCCCGGTCGTAGGAGGCTCGGACCCACGCCGCAATGTCGGCGTCGACCTCGTCCGGACTCGCGAGGTCGACGCTGTGCGAGCACATCCCGCTCGTCGCTACGATCCGGGGGTCGTCAGGCGTGTCGTCGAGGTTCAGTCCCAACCGCAGGCGTTTCGCTGAGGGCGCCTGGATGAGCGCAAACTGCTTCTTCCTGCGGAAGCTCACGCCGGTCTTCTGCACCACCTTCATCACGTCGGGCCCCACGCCCTCGGCGACTGCCGACAGCACATGGTAGGCCGGGAGCAGCGCCCCCTTGGGGCCTGCGTACTGGGCGGCCAACAGCTCTTCCGGCGTCGCTGGCCCGCCCGCAAGCCGTTCCCGAACAACCTGGGCCAGCAGGTTGGCGTTTCCGTGGGTGAGACCGTGGGTGGCCTTGAGGAACGCTACAACCTCCGAGTGGCGCTCGATGCCATTGCGCCCGACCTCGTCGGCCACCTCGGCAGCCGTCTTCCCCAGGGACTCCTCGATCCGCCGAAGCTGGGCCTCCGCTTGTGCTTTCGGGTCCGTTGGCATGCCTGTACCTCCGACATGGGTTTGAGGTTCTCCCATCCGTCCACCACACGAAGGGCGCGGCACAGACACATGGACAGTCGTCTGGCACAAGAGCGGTACGAACGAGACGCTGGATGCTATTGAGGACTCGCGAAGCGCGTCAAGCGCCGGCCTGCCCCGAGGAGCCTATCCCTGCTCCCCCTCCTCCGGGTACCTCGGCGGCTTCGCCACCCCCGCCAGCACCGCAGCCGCGATGTTCGTGCCCACGAACACCGTGAAGATGATGCTGTAACTGCCCGTCACGTCGAACACCAGCGCTGCCACGAGCGGCCCCGCCGCCTGCGTCACGTTCGTGAACGCTCGCGCCACGCCCTCGATCGAGCCGAGATGGCGGCGTCCGTAGTAGTCCGCGAACGCGAGCCGCTGCAGCGTCACGGCCGCGCCCTGCGAAAGCCCGTAGAACACGCCCCATGCCATCGCCAGCAACGGCGTGTCCACCATCAGCAGCAGCCCGAAGGCGGCCGCGTTCATCACGAAATCGATCGCGATGAGGTAGCGCACGCTGAACTTGTCGCGCAGGAACCCCGCGGCGAACGCCCCCAGCGCCCCGATCGCCGAGTGGACGGCTAGCGCGCCCACCGCAACCGCGTCGGAGAGGCCGGTGTCCGTCATGTAGGGCACCGCGTGGAGCATGACGCCGGTGCGTCCGAACCACCAGAGCGAGATGGCGATGATGAGCAGGTAGAGCGCGGGATGGCGAGCGGCCTGACCCAGCCGCATCGAACGGTCGGCTACGCGCAGGTCGCGCGCCGGCCTGTCCGTCGGGGCCTCCGGCGGCGCGCCGTCGGGCAGCAGCCCCATGTCCTCCGGCCTGCGGCGCAGCAGGAGCGCGGTGGGGACGGCTGAGACGATGAGGATGAGGACGCCCGCGCCGAGCGACGCCTCCCGCCAGCTGTACGCCGCCGCGATGAAGGCGATGAGCAGCGGCATGATGGAAGACCCGGCGGGGAAGCCCAGCCCGGCAAGGGCGGTCGCCTTCCCGCGCTTGATGATGAACCAGTTCGGCACGATGACGGCGGAGGCGACGGCCAGCACGCCGGTGTTCATGCTTCGCGCGAAGATCTGCAGCGCGTACAGGTGCCACAGCTCCGACATGAAGTACATCAGGATGAACGTCGTGCCGATGAGCATGTAGGCGAACGTGAGCGCCCACCGAGGCCCGAACCGGTCCACGATGGGCCCCGTCGCCAGCGCCGCCCCGCTCCCGACGAGCCCGCCGAGGCTGATCGCGCCCGTGAACTGCGCCCGCGTCCACCCGAACTCTTCCGTGATCGGCTTCAGGAAGATGCTGAGCACCGGGAACGTCTCCGTGCTGGAGCTGAACGTGCCCAGCGCAGCAACGAAGACGATGACCCATCCGTAGAAGAAACGGGGCTTGCGGGGAGGTTGGTCGGTACGCTTCAAATGATGCTGCCAGCGAACGGTGCCCGCATCATAGCCCTTCCCACATTCCCGCGCCCACGCGAGGCCACCCCGTAGCCGTTCGTGGTCAGCCCGTACCCGCTCAGGTCAGCCTATAACCGCTCATGGTGAGCCTGTCGAACCACGCATCCCGGCGTGGTGAGCGGTGCCTGGTGTAGGGGCATCCCTTGTGGGTGCCCTGTGCCGCGCTTCAGCGCGCCCCTTCCCCCTCGATGGGGGAAGGCCAGGATGGGGGTGAAGCGTCGGCTCTCATCCTGCGCCTGCGCCCCGCCTACGCCGAACCCCCCGCCGACCCCGCGACGCTCACCGTGACGATGTCCTCCCCGTGGTACTTCTGGTGCCGCACCGACGACGCGTAGTGCCGCAGCAGCCGGAACGAGATCTCGCGCTCGTCCGCGATGTCCGGCATCTCGCCCATGTAGGCGAGCCGGTCCTCCAGGTTCTCTCCTTCGGAGCCCGTCACGAACTCCAGCTCCGCTCTCGCGTGGTCAACGCGGGCGGTGACCACCAGCCGCCGCGCCCCCGCGCCTTCCGGCCTCTCGCCGTCCTCCGCCAGCAGGCTCGACAGCGTCTCCTCGCCCACCAGCACCAGGCGCTCAGTCGAAGCGTCGTTCCATCTGGCCCGTGCCGCGATGCCGCGCAGGAACTCGTCCAGCTGCGGCAGGCTCTCCGTGGCCAATGCCACTCTCAGACGCTTGCGCCGGGAAGAGGTCAACTCCATGAACAGCATCATGATGACGGCCACGAGAGCGCCGGACGTCATGCCGTTGCCGAGCAGCACGCTCAGGAACCCGTCGCCCAACTGGTCCGCGAATATCCACTGGTTCTGGAAGCCCGTGCCCACCCAGAACGCGACGCCCGCAACCGCCGCCTTCCGGTGGTCCACGCCGTCCTGGATGACGATCTTCATCCCCTGCACGAAGAGCAGGCCCAGGAGCACGGTGATGTACGCCGCCGCAACGGGGCTCGGGATGGCGATGAGCAGCGCAGCAACCTTCGGCAGGAATGCGATCACCGCGATGATGACGCCGATGACGATGCCCACCCGCTTGGCCCCGATGCCGGTCACCTCGGCAAGGGCGATGCTGCTCGAATAGGTGGTGTTGGGCAACGTTCCCGCGAGGCCGGAGAGTAGGTTGCCCATGCCGTCGGCGTTGAGCGCCCCCTGCACGACGCGGAAGTCCGTCGCCTGCGGCCTGCGGCGGGAGACCCGTTGGATGGCGACGCCGTCGCCGATGGTCTCGATAGCCCCCACCAGCGTCACGATGATGAACGCGGGCAGCAGCGCCCAGAACTCGGTGCCCGGGCTCAGGTCGAACCCCGGCCACGCGCCCAGCGGCACGCCGACCCATGCTGCGTCCACAACCCCCTGCGCGTCGTACAGCCCGAAGGGCGCGGCCACCGCGCAACCCACCGCTATGCCGATGATGGGCGACCACAGCCGCCATCGCGGGGGAGCGCGCAGCACGAGGACCAGGACGGTGATCAGGGTTGCGAGGGTTGTGACGACAGCGGCGGTCGGCGAAGCGTCCTCCGGCACGTCCGTGAGCATGCCGAACACGATGGGCATCACCGTGGCTGCTATCAGCATGATGACCGTGCCGGACACCACCGGCGTGAATATCCGCCTCAGGAGCGACAACCGTGCCGCCATGGCGAACTGGAACAGCGACGACACCACGATCAGGCTCGCCATCGTGGCAGGGCCCGCTGTGACGAGTGCGGCCACGCACACCGCGATGAACGCCCCTGACGTGCCCATCATGAGCACGTGACCCGCGCCGATCCGTCCGAGCCGAGCGGCCTGGAGGACGGTCGTGGCCCCGCTGACGAGCAGGGCGGCGAACACTCCCCACGCAAGGTAGCTGTCCGACTCCTCCGCGATCCGCACCACGATGACGACGGTCAGCGCCACCGGCGCGAGGATCACCAGCGCGGCCTGCAGGCCCGCGCCCAGCGCTATCAGCGGCGGAGGACTCTCATCCGGCTCGTACCGGACGTTCTCATTCACGGTTTCCACGGGTCCGAATCTGCCCCTAGAACATCCGGCCTGACGGCTCGAATCCCAGGAGGTACTGACCCGCGCTGTCGTAGTGCTCCAGGCGGCCCTGTATCTGCTGCGTTATCGCGTGGGAGTCCTGGAACTTCCGCTGGATGGGGCTCGACTCGAATATCGCGCTCGACCCGAAGACCGAGTACGCCGTGTCGGACACCAGCGCGCCCTGCCGGATGGCGTGGCTGCTCGCCAGCCGCAGTTCCATGCGGTGCTCCAGCGGCAGCTCGTGGTCGTCCAGCGCCTTCTGCCACAGCTTGGCCGCCTTCTCCTGCAGGTACGCGTTGGCCGCGCCCCACGTCGCCTCGGCCTGACCGATGATGCGCTGGATGGCGGGCTGGTCGCGCAGAAACGTCTGCTCCTGCGGCTTCTTCCGCGTCGCGATCTCTATCGCGGCGTCGAGCGCCGAGCGCGCCACGCCCAGCGCCACCATGCCGAAGCCGGAGCCGAAGAAGAGGCTGCGCGGTATCAGGTACAGCGGCCCGTCCTCGCGCGGCGTCTTCGCCTCCACGAACACCCGGCTGGAGGGCACGAACACGTCCTTCGCCTCGAAACTGAAGCTGCCGGTGCCCTTGAGGCCGTTCACCTGCCATGTGTCGATGAACGTGAACTCGCCCTTCGGGATGATGCAGTTCAGCGCGGTGGGGTCGGCGACGCGCTCCAGCCCCACGGCCCAGGTTGCGTGCCGCGAGCCGCTGCTGAAGTTCCACCGCCCGCTCACCGAGTAGCCGCCGTCCACCTGCGTGAATTCGGAGTGCGCCGGAGGCCCGTTGCACAGGATCGACCGGTTGTCGCTCCATATCTCCTGCGCCAGCGGCTCCGGCATCAGTGACGCCATCGTCCCCAGGATGTTGTTCTGGTTGAAGCACCACGCGGTGCTGCCGTCCGCCGACGCGACCGCCTGCACGATCGCCAGGTAGTCGAGGTAGTCGATCTCCAGTCCGCCGACGGAGCGCGGGACGAGCAGCCGGAAGAGGCCCAGGTCCACCATCGCGTCGATGACGTCCTGCGGTATCTGCCGGTCCCGTTCGATGGAATCGCCCGCGTCCGCTATGCGGGAGAGGACCGCCTGGAAGTCGGCGCTCTGCACCGTTGGGCTGCTCTCTGTGATTGTCATCGTCTGCACCCCCTCCTTCCGTCATTCCCGCCACCTTCCGTCATTCCCGCGAAAGCGGGAATCCAGGATGGCTAGAGGTCGAGGCCGAACACGCGGATCGCGTTCTCCGAGTAGATCGCCTCGCGCTGCGCGTCGGTCAGACGCGGCACGGCCTGCACGCTCACGGGCGGCGTGTAGTCGCCCATGCCGAACGGGTAGTCGCTGCCGAGCATCAGCCGCTCTGCCCCGACCGTCTCCACGAGGTAGTTGAGCACCGGCGTGCTGTGCGTGAGCGTGTCGAAGTAGAGCTTCTGGAAGTACTCGGACGGCGGGCGCGTGATGGGCGTCTCGACGATCAGGTGCTGCCGCCACGCGTGCTCCCACCGACCCCGCAGCAGCGGACACGTGCCGCCGCCGTGCGCGAGCACGAACCGCAGGTCCGGCATCTCTTCGAGCACGCCGCCGAAGATGAGGCAGCCCGCCGCGACGGCGGTGTCGCTGGGGTTGCCGATGATGTTGTTCATGAAGAACTCGTTGAGCCGGTCCTGACCGAGCACGTTCTGCGGGTGCACGAACGCCGCCACATCCAGCTCCTGCATCTTGCGGTACAGCGGCGCGAAGCGGGCGGCGTGCAGGTTCTCGCCCTGCACGTTCGTCAGTATCTCCAGCCCCCGAAAGCCCAGCTCCTTGATGCAGCGCTCCAGCTCGGCGGCGGCAACCTCCGGCTCCTGCATCGGCAGTGTCGCCAGCCCGATGAACCGCTCCGAACCCGCGATCGCCTCGGCGGTTGCGTCGTTCATCTGGCGGCAGAGGTCCGGCGTCGAGTTCTGGACGTACGGCGGCGAGGAGATCAGCTCCACGTCGATGCCGCGCTCGTCCATGTCCGCGAGCCGCTGGTCGAGGTCGGACATGCTGTCGCGCATGTTCGCCGCAGGCCCGAACCCACCCCGCCGGTTCGCCAGCTCCGGCACCGTCGCCGGGATGTAATGTGCGTGAACGTCGATTCTCATAGCGCGCCGTATCCTATCGCAGACCGGCGGCGCGTGCGCCCCCTCTGCTGTCATTCCGAGCGGAGTGTAGCGGAGTCGAGGAATCTCTCGGGTGGTCCGGTGTAGGGGCATCCCTTGTGGGTGCCCTTCTGACCTCCTCTCCCTTGAGGGGAGAGGGTTAGGGTGAGGGTGAACCGGGGCGGAGGTGTGGCGGGGCCTGTCATCCCGGTGTAGGGGCGTTCCTTAGGAGCGCCCATAGGGAGTGCAGAGGGGCACAGCCCCGCTGCCGGGGGATGTGGGGGTGTCCCCCACAAGCGTACCGGGCGGGTGGGTGGGAAGAACTACGCTTGCTCCGTGTGCCCGCTACCCCAACGCGCTGAACGCCCGCTGCGGGTTCACCGACAGTATCTTGTCGATGGTCGAGGCGCTCAGGTCCCCGCGCCGGTCCAGCTCCTCGGCGAGGTGGTCCTCGCGGAATGCGTCCCCGTGCGGGTAGTCGCTCGCAGTTACGAGGAAGTCGTCGCCGAGCCGGTCGACCACGTACGAGAGGTCGTCGCCGACCGCGCACGACACGAAGATGCGGTCGCCCAGCCAGTCGTCGATGCGGTTCTTCGTGCGCGAGCGCAGGCCTTTCACGATCCAGGGCGCCCAGTCGCAGCCGATCTCCAGGATGACGAGCTTCAAGTCTGGGAACCGCTCCATCGCCCCGGAGTCCATCAGCTGCCAGAAGCCGTAGATGACCTGGTTCAGCCCGCCGCTGTACGGGTTCGTCTGGGGAAACTGCTGCCGGTCAGGCCGCGGGTATGGCTCCGCCATGTGCCGCAGCGCCGGCGACGTGCTGCCGGTGTGGATGAGGATGGGCAGCGCCAGCCGCGCCGCCTCCTCGTAGATCGGCATGAAATCAGGGTTGCTCAATGGCATGTCCCACGGGATGCCATGCGTGTAGATGCCCGCCGCACCGCCCAACTCCTTCACCCGCTGTAACTCGGCAACCGCGAGGTCGGGCCGCCGGTAGGGGATGACAGCGGCGAAGAACAGGCGCCCGTCGGACTTCGCGCACTGCGTCGCCATGAACGTGTTCCAGCTCCGGGCCAGCGCCGCCTCCAACTCCGGGTTCTCGGCCACCGGCCCCTGCCAGATGGTCGGGAACACGATCTGCTTGTCGATGCCCGCCTCGGCCATCGCGGCGATGCGCCCCTCGATGTCCGTAAGCTCCTGCACGCCGATGTCGGCGCCCTTCTGCAGCGCCCGCTTCATGATGGTGGGCGTGCCGCCGTAGAGGCGTATCTTGTAGTCGATCACCCAGGCCGCGTTGTGCGCGCCGAACACCGTCTCGTCCGGGAACTGCACGGGGAACGGCCGCTGCCTCTCGAACCCCGGGTCCAGGTAGTCCCAGGTCTCGAGCCCCTCTTCGACATGCGCGTCGCAATCGATGACTGCCATGACCCCTCCTCGCGTGCGCCGGATCTCCTGACGGCGTGAGCATACGGCGGCGGCGCGCCGCCTGCCACTTCCTCGCACCAACGGCTGTGGTTGAAACGCAGTGCGGAGTTGTTCGATCCCTTCCCCCTCGATGGGGGAAGGATAGGATGGGGGTGAGGCGGCCTGCGCTACCACTCCCTCCGGTTCCCCCGCTACCCGCCGGGGCGCCAGCCCAGCGCACGCTCCAGGTTGACGAGATACTCCGCGAACGCGCGCCGACCCTCCGGCGTCGCCTCCACCCACGTGCGCGGCTTCGCCTCCTGGAACTCCTTCGTCATCGCGACGTACCCCGCCTCCTCCAGCTTCCGCAGGTGCGTGGTCATGTTCCCGCCGGTCAGGCCGAGCGTCTGCTGGATGAATGTGTACGCGAGCCGGTCCGTCTGGGGCTCGGCGGCCAGCAGCGTCATGATGCGCAGCCGCGTCGACTGGTGGATCGTCTCGTTCAGGACGACGGGCTCGTCGGTCATAGCGTGCCGCTCCTGCGGGCCCACAGCGCGCCGAGCAAAGCCACCGTCAGCATGGACGCCGCCGACACCGCCAGCGCCGCGTCGCCCGCGAAGTGGTACGGCAGATAGTATGCCGCCCCGATGCCGACGCCCACCGCCACCAGCATCGGCCGCGTCATGATGCCGAACAGGACGTATCCCAGTGCCACGATGCCGATAGTCACACCGGGTATCTTGTCTCCCGCCTCTTCATTCCACATGCCGGCGCCCGCAGTGATGAGGAACGCCGACGCGACCACCGCAAGCCAGTAAGCGAGCACCCGAAGGCCTGCGCTGCGGGCGGCGCGTCCCGATGCGGTCCCCCTGCTCGCGCGGTGCCCGATGATGGCGCTGCCCACCATCCCCGTCGTACCCAGGACGCCCCACAACGGCCCCGGGAACCACGGACGCTCATCCGCGAACCCGGGCGCGAACGTCTCGATGGCGTACTGGGAGAAGTACCCCAGCGACACGAGCGCCCCCCACAGCAGCAGTATCGCCGTCGTCCCCGCGAGGTACATCGAGCTCCGCCCCCGCTCCATCGTCTCGTAGATCGCCTCCCACCCCTCTCCGGGCGTCAACCCCTGTCCCTCCCCGTTCGCTGCCTGCATCGCGCACCTCCTCCGGCCACCCTCTGCACAGCGTGGCCGCTTGGTTTGTACTGCAAACTAGCATATCGCAAACCAGTTTGCAATACAAACCATGTAACCGCACGAGGCCTGTTACATGGGGCGCATCTGTCAGGGACTCCTGATACACTCAACCTGTTGGAGGTCGTGGATTGGGATGAAACCGGACAACGCAGCCATACCGGAGAAGTATCGCGTCTGGCTGGAATCGCTCGACGAGGAGCAGGAGCATGCAGCGCACCTGCAATTCGTAGAGGACAGCCGCTACCTCGGCTCCATCACGGACGAGATGCGGGAAAAGCATGGCGACTGTTACGTCGCCGTCTACCGGGGAGAAGTGCTTGTAGGGGGCACGCAGGAAGAGGTGCTGGCCACGATGGACGACCGGGGCATCCCCAGGGCCCATGCTGCCACCGCGTTCATCACCAGAGAGCCACTGATGATCATCGTCTAGCATGGCGATAACAGGACGCTACATACAGGGCAACCCACCCGCGCCTTTCATTGGGGCGCGGGTTTATCTTCTCTCTCAGAAACTCGCCTTCGATCTGGACTTCCTGCTCGATACCGGCGCTGACGCCACCATGCTGAGCCCCGGCGACGTGTTCAAGTTCGGCGTTGACGTTGGCGCTCTCACGGGACAGGAACGCTTCTACACCGGCATCGGCGGCAGCATGCGCATGGTGCAGGAGGATGCTCGCATCACCTTCTACGATGAGGATACCGGCGAGTGGCACGACGTATTCACCACGCTCCTCATCGCCACCCCAGAGGACGCGGGGCCGCTTGCTAGGCTCCCGTCGATACTGGGGCGAGACATCCTCAACGATTATCTTTGTACGCTGGATGCCAGGCAGGGCAGGGTTACGCTTGATTCCCACTGAGGATCGCCAAGTACCCTCCACTCCCGTTTGACGCTCGCCCCCTACCTCCGTATCCTCACCCCGCCGCCGACCCGGCGCTCGGGCGGCGAGCCTCATCGCACCGGAGGGCCCGGAGCGTCGACCGGATCGCAACAGACCGGTACGGCAACACGGACAAGGGCTTCCCCATGAACGGCACGCTCACAGACGTGCCCGGCCTGCTCGCCGGGCACTACACCGACACCGACAACGGCACCGGCTGCACCGTCGTCCTCACGCCCCCGGGCACGACGGGCGGCGTCGACGTGCGCGGCGCAGCCCCCGGCACCCGCGAGACCGACCTCCTCCGCTCCGAGAACACCGTCGCCGGCGTGAACGGCGTCGTCCTCAGCGGAGGCAGCGCCTACGGACTCGGCTCCGCCGACGGCGTCATGCGCTTCCTCGAGGAACGCGGCGTCGGCCATCCCGTCGGCAACCACATCGTGCCCATCGTTCCCGCCGCCATCATCTTCGACCTCGGCGTCGGCAACGGCATGGTGCGCCCTACGGCAACTGAGGGTTTCGCGGCTGCTGAAGCCGCGACCGATGCCCCCGTGACGCAGGGCAGCGTCGGCGGGGGGACCGGCGCAACCGTCGGCAAGGCGCTGGGACGCGAGCGCGCCATGAAGGGCGGCGTCGGCAGCGCATCACTCGACCTCGGCGACGGCGTCGTCCTGGCCGCGCTGGCCGTCGTCAACGCCGTCGGCGGCGTGCACGACCCCGATACCGGCGCGCTGCTCGCGGGTTCACGTGGCGCGGACGGCGCTCCGATCGAGAGCACCGCGCTCTACGCCAGCCACGACTACGGCAGGACCCCGGCGCAAGGGCCGACCGCCCTCGGCAACACGACGATCGGCGTCGTGGCGACGAACGTCCGGCTGACCAAAACGCAGGCGAACCGCCTGGCGACGCTCGCGCACGACGGTTTCGCGCTCGCCATCCGGCCAGCGCACACGGTTCACGACGGCGACACGATGTTCGCGCTCGCCACCTGCGAGATCGACGCGCCGGAGGAGTTCCCACGCCTCTGCGCGCTCACACCATCGGTCGTCGCCCGCGCCGTCGTCTCGGCCATCGAGCACGCCACCGACCTGCACGGCTACCCCGCGTATCGGAGCGTGAGCCATGGATGAGCGTCCAACCATCGCCTTCATCGGCGCAGGCCGCGTCGCGGGCATGCTTGCTCCCGCATTCGCGGAGCTTGGCTATGCAGTTTCCGCCGTTGCCAGCCGCTCGCCGGAGTCGGCGGAGCGCGTCGCGACGCTCGTGCCCGGTTGTAGCGCAACATCCGTGCAGGACGCCGCCGATGCGGCAGAGGTCGTCTTCATCACGACTTCCGACGGCGGCATAGCCGACGTGGCCGCGTCCGTCGCATGGCGGGCAGGGCAGGGCGTCGTCCACTGCAGCGGCGCGCTGACGTGCGAACCGCTCGAACCTGCGCGCGAGGCCGGAGCCTCGGTCGGCTCGTGGCATCCCTTCCAGACGTTCGGAGGCGAGACCTCGCTCGCGGGCGTGACGTTCGGCATCGAGGCCGACGGCGAGCTGCTTGTGTTCCTGGAGCGGCTCGCGACGGAGGTCGGCGGCTACCCGCTTCGCGTCCCCGCCGAGGCCCGCGCGCTCTACCACGCCGCCTCCGTGTTCAGCTGCGGTTACCTGACGACGCTTCTCGGCGAGGCGCGTACGCTCTGGACGCGCGCCGGCCTGCCGCCGGACCAGGCGTTGCAAGCGATAACGCACATCGCGCGCACGACGGTCGCCAACATCGAGCGCATCGGCGCCGCGCCTGCGCTCACCGGCCCGACCTCCCGCGGCGACGCGGGCACCGTCCGCCTGCACCTGGACTCCGTCCGGAACGTCGCCCCCGAACTGCTGCCCCTGTACCGGGAGATCTGCCTGCGCTCCGTTGAGCTGGCGCGGGAGGCAGGCCGTCCGGGCGCGACCCTGGACTGGGCTCCCCTGTTCGCCGAATACGAGGATGGAGACACGCAGCGATGAGGGTACGCACCTCGAAACTCCTGGAGATGAAGCAGGCGGGCGAACCCATCGTCTGCGTGACCGCCTACGACTACACGATGGCCCGCCTCGTGGACGAGGCCGGCATCCCCGTCGTCCTTGTCGGCGACAGCCTCGGCAACGTCGTGCTCGGCTACGACTCCACGCTCCCCGTCACGCTCGACGACATGCTCCATCACACGCGGGCGGTCGTCCGCGGCGCGAAGGACGCCCTCATCGTCACCGACATGCCGTTCATGACCTACAACGTCAGCCTGGAGGACTCGCTCCGGAATGCGGGGCGGCTGCTGCAGGAAGGCGGCGCGCAGGCGGTCAAGCTGGAAGGCGGCGCGTTTGTCGCCGACACCGTGCGATGCCTCACGGAAAACGGCATCCCCGTGATGGGACACCTCGGCCTCACCCCGCAGTCCGTCCACCAGCTGGGCGGCTACCGCGTGCAGGGACGGACCGCCGACCAGGCCCGCCGCCTGCTCGACGACGCGCTCGCCATCGAGGACGCCGGAGTGTTCGCCATAGTGCTGGAGTCGGTGCCCGGCAACGTCGCGCAGGCCGTGACCGGCAGGCTCACTGTGCCGACCATCGGCATCGGCGCAGGCCCCGGCTGCGACGGCCAGATCCAGGTGCTGCACGACATCCTCGGGCTCGGCGCGCGCCAGCCGCGACACGCCAGGCAGTACGCGGACCTGAACGCCGTCACGCTCGATGCGCTCCGCGCCTACAAGGACGAGGTCAGCGCCCGCACCTTCCCCACCGCCGACCACACGACCGAGGCCGACGCCGCAGTCGTTGCGGAGTTGCCCGGCGCGGACGGCTGACGCCATGTGGCAGGTCGAGACCGTCGCCGCGCTCCGCTCGGCGCTGCGTGACGCCCCCCGCCCCGTCGGCCTCGTCCCGACGATGGGTGCGCTCCACGACGGTCACCTCGCGCTCGTCCGCGCCGCACGCGCCGAATGCGCGACCGTCGTCGCCACCATCTTCGTGAACCCCACGCAGTTCGGCCCCAACGAGGACATCGACCGCTACCCCCGCTCGCTCCCCGCCGACCTCGCGCTGCTGGAACAGGAGGGCGTCGACTGCGTCTTCACCCCCTCCGTCGACGAGATGTACCCGCCCGGCTTCACAACCACCGTCCATCTGGACGGCCCCGCTCTCCCGCTGGAGGGCGTCGCGAGGCCCGGCCACTTCGACGGCGTCGCGACCGTCGTGGCAAAGCTGCTGCTGCAATCGCTCCCGGAGCGCGCCTACTTCGGACGCAAGGACGGCCAGCAGGCCGCCGTCGTGCGCCGCCTCGCGCGTGACCTCGACATCCCCACGGAGATCGTCGTCGTCCCCACCGTCCGCGAGCCGGACGGCCTAGCCATGAGCAGCCGCAACGCCTACCTCACGCCCGAGCAACGCGCCGCCGCGCCCGCCGTATTCCGTGCCCTCTCCGCATCCCGCGACCGCTTCCGCTCGGGACAACAGGACATACCCGCACTGGAGGACGCCGCCCGACGCATGATCGAGGCGTCCCCCATGGCGTCCGTCGAGTACATTGCCGGCGTCGACCCCGACACGATGGAGCCCTGGACCGGCCCCGGCCCCTGCATGCTCGCCGCCGCCGTCCGAATCGGCAGTGTGCGGCTCATAGACAACGTCATCCTGGACTGATTTGGGGTGCTTCGTGCCTCCTTTGAAGGGAGGGGTGACGCGGCTTCAGCGCGCGGTGAGGTGAATCGGCGGGGGGGTGCCTGGTGTAGGGGCGTCCCTTGTGGGCGCCCTTGAGTGGGGAGTGCAGAGGGGCGGAGCCCCAATGCCGGGGGTGTGGGGGTGTCCCCCACAAGCGTTCGGGCGGGTGGGTGGGAAGAACTACGCTGCGCTGCGCGGACCCTAGATCTCGCGCGTCAACGTCGCGAGGAACTCCTGGTTGCTCTTGGTGCGGCTCATGCGCTCGATGATGCGCTCCGCGGCCTCGGACGGGTTCATCGCGTCCGTCGAGATGAGCGAGCTCATGCGGCGCAGCAGGTAGACCTGCCGCAGCGTCAGCTCGTCCAGCAGCAGCTCCTCGCGGCGGGTGCCGGAGCGCTGGATGTCGATCGACGGGAACGTGCGGCGCTCGGCGAGGCGGCGGTCCAGGTGAAGCTCCATGTTGCCGGTGCCCTTGAACTCCTCGTAGATGACGTCGTCCATCCGGCTGCCGGTCTCGACCAGGCACGCGGCCAGGACGGTCAGGCTGCCCGCCTCCTCCGTATTCCGCGCCGCGCCGAAGAAGCGCTTGGGCGGGTAGAGGGCGACAGGGTCGATGCCGCCGGAGAGCGTGCGCCCGCTCGTCGGCACCGCGACGTTGTACGCGCGCGTCAGGCGCGTGATCGAGTCGAGCAGCACCACGACGTCGCGCCCGTCCTCGACGAGACGCTTGGCCCGTTCGAGGCATAGCTCAGCGACGCGGCAGTGGTCCTCGACCGGCTCGTCGAACGTTGCGCTGTACACCTCGCCGTCGACCGAGCGCTTGATGTCGGTCACTTCCTCGGGGCGCTCGCCGATGAGCGCGACCATGATCTGGATGTCCTTGTAGTTGGCGGTGATGCCGGCGGCTATCTGCTTGAGCAGCGTGGTCTTGCCCGCCTTGGGAGCCGCGACGATGAGCCCGCGCTGGCCCCGTCCTACGGGCGCGAGGATATCCACCATCCGCATAGCGACTTCATGGGACGTGGTTTCGAGCTTGATCTGCGTTTCCGGGAAGATGGGCGTGAGGCGCTCGAAGCTCTTGCGGCGCCGCGCGACCACGGGGTCCAGGCCGTTGATGGCCTCGACCTTCGTCAGGCCGTGGTAGCGCTCTGACTCCTTCGGCGTGCGCACCTGCCCCAGCACGAGGTCGCCGGTGCGGAGCCCGTACCGCCGCACCTGCGTCTGGGAGACGTACGTGTCGGTCATGCTGCGCGCGCGTCCGTTGTGACGAAGGAAGCCATAGCCGTCCGGCAGCACTTCCAGCACGCCGCTGGCGAGCTGATGGTCCTGCTTCTCCGCCCAGGACGAGAGGACTCCGTAGAGGAGCGCATCGTGCGACTTCAGGGGCGGGCCGTCGCGCTCAGGCTCCATCTCATCGAGGAGCGCAAGGAGCTGCTCAGAGGTCTTGGACTGGAGTTCCGCGAGGTTCATGGAACGACTTCTCCGGTGCTATGAGATGCGCGTGCGCGCAACCGCGCACCTTGCGCCACAGGGATATGCAAACTGTTGGATGGTCTATGGGCCGTGGATGGGGTTTGTACTGCCTGGCGGGTTCCGAGGGGACTGGCGCGAAGCAGGATGCATCCGAACGATGCGTGACTATCGCAGTTTACCTGTGCGTTCGACACGCATGCAACCCCTGAGCGCCGCCCAATTCGACACGGTCATGTAGCGTTGCCAATTGCAGAGCGCAGACAGGATGATGGGTCGTGCGGCGCCCGTAGACGGACGAACCTATGGCGCCGGTCCCGTCCGAAGAAGAGCCGGTGCGCCTGCCCGTATGGCACACCCCGGCGGCACCGAAGCGAGAAGAACTGGATAAGGAGAGAGACATGAGCGTCGTGAAGATAAACGCCATAACCCCCGCGGAGGGCGGCGAGGCGGAGCTGGAGGCGTGGTTCGGCAATCGCGTACGGGAAGTGGAGCACATGGAAGGCTTCGAAGGCTTCCAACTGCTCCGCCCCGTGTCCGGCGAGACCCGCTACTACGTCTACACCCGCTGGCGCTCCGAGGAGGACTTCCAACGCTGGGTGAACAGCGACGAGTTCCGCCGCGGCCACGCCAAGCCCGACGGCGACAAGCCCGTAGCCACGCACGCCGAGCTGCTCGCGTTCGAGGTCGTGGAGTGGCCCGCAGCCGTTGGCGCGGCGGAGGAAGGGTGAGGCTGGCCGCTTGATCCCTTCCCCCTTGATGGGGGAAGGTCAGGATGGGGGTGAACCGGTGGGGCAGGGGGTGGTGTCTGGTGTAGGGGCATCCCTTGTGGGTGCCCTGCGTGGTCCCCTCTCCCTACAAGGGGAGAGGGCTAGGGTGAGGGTACTGCGGGGCAGGGCAGGGCGGGGCGCTTCCCTCGCCGTTCTTCCTCATCCCGCGCATGTCTCCCTCATCCCCGCTCATGGTGCTCACTTCCGCTCATGGTGAGCCTGTCGAACCACCCACCCTGAACATCCCGCCCATCCCCGCGCGCCCCTACGGGATCGGCAGCTCCGGCTGCGCGCCCTCGCGCATGACGTGCGTCGCGGCGGCGGCGAACTCGCGGAAGAGCGGGTGCGGCTGCTCCGGGCGGGACCGGAACTCCGGGTGAAACTGCACCCCAACCATGAACGGGTGCTTCTCCATCTCCACGATCTCCACAAGCGTGCCGTCCGGCGACAGGCCGGACGCGAGCATCCCCGCCTCGTACATCGGCTCCCGGTACGCGTTGTTGAACTCGAATCGGTGCCGGTGGCGCTCGTTCACCTCCGGCTTGCCGTAGGCCTTCCCGGCCTTGGAGCCGTGCGCCAGCGCGCAAGGGTAGTTGCCGAGGCGCATCGTTCCGCCCATGTCGTTCACGCTGCGCTGGTCCAGCATCAGGTCTATCACCGGGTACGGCGTCTCCGGGTCGAACTCGGTCGAGTTCGCGCCTGCCAGGCCGAGAACGTTCCGCGCGTGCTCGATGACCATCACCTGCATCCCGAGGCACAGCCCCAGGTACGGCAATTGACGCTCGCGCGCGTAGCGCACCGCCTGAATCATCCCCTCGACGCCGCGACTGCCGAAGCCGCCCGGCACCACGACGCCCAGCGTGTGGCCGAGCCACGCGTCCGCGCCGTCGCGCTCGATGTCCTCGGAGCGCACCCAGTCGATGCTCACGTCGCGGTCGTGGAACAGCGACGCGTGGCGAAGCGCCTCGCGGACCGACAGGTACGCGTCCGGCAGGTCGGCGTACTTGCCGACGACCGCGATGGGCAGCGGCCCGTGCGGGTTCGCCATCCGTTCCGTCATCGCCTCCCACCGCGACAGGTCCGTGCCGTTGGGCGTCGTGAGGCCGAGTTCGCGCACCAGGATGTTGCCGACTCCCTCCTTCTCCAGCACCAGCGGGGCCTCGTAGATGTTGGACAGCGTCTCCATCGGGATGACCGCATCCGGGGCCACGTCGCAGAAGAGCGCTATCTTTTCCTTAATTGAATGGGGGATCGGGTGGTCGGAGCGGCAGATGATGGCGTCCGGCTGGATGCCTATCGCGCGCAACTCTTTAACAGAGTGCTGCGTCGGCTTCGTCTTCAGCTCCCCGGTCGCCCCGATGTACGGCAGCAGCGTCACATGCACGTAGAACGTATTGTTCCGCCCCACCGCCATCCGCATCTGGCGTATCGCCTCAAGGAACGGCTGCCCCTCGATGTCCCCCACCGTCCCCCCGACCTCCACCAGCACCACGTCCGGCGGACCTTCCTGCCCCGTCGTTCCTGCGCCCACTCCGTCATTCCCGCGGAGGCGGGAATCCAGTGGAGGGGCGTTGTGGGGCCCGGCCGTTCCTGCCCCATTCCCCGTCATTCCCGCGAAGCCAGGAAACTCGCCCGTGGCGGGGTCGACGCGGCGAGGTGTCCCGCGCTGCGCGCGCAGCATGAACTCCTTGATGACGTTCGTAACGTGCGGCACCGTCTGTATCGTCCCCCCGAGGTGGTCGCCGCGACGCTCCTCCCCGAGCAGCTGCGTATACACCTGCCCGGCCGTGATGTTCGAGTTGTGCGTCAGCTCGATGTCGATGAACCGCTCGTAGTGCCCCAGGTCGAGGTCCGTCTCGCACCCGTCGCGCGTCACGAACACCTCGCCGTGCTGGTACGGCGACATCGTCCCCGGGTCGACGTTCAGATACGGGTCCAGCTTCTGCACCGCCACCGTCAGCCCCCGGCTCTTCAAGATCCGCCCGATCGCCGCCGCGCAGATCCCCTTCCCGATGGAGCTAACCACGCCCCCCGTCACGAAGATGTACTTCGTCGTCATGCGCCCCCCAGCCTCATCATTCCCGCCCTCTTCTCCGTCATTCCCGCGAAGGCGGGAATCCAGGGTGCGCGATGGCGCACGCGGTGGCGGGGGGTGGAGTGGGGCCCTGCCATGCTGAGCGTAGCCGAAGCATCTCTCGGGGAGAACGTCCCTGTAAGCGGTGCGCCCCCTGAGAGATTCCTCGGCTCCGCTCGGAATGACAAATGAGGGGCGCTTCCCCCCGTCATTCCCGCGAAGGCGGGAATCCAGACGCGAGGCGCAGCCGCGCGCCTGCGCAAGCAGCGCACAGTCACGCGGTGAAGCGTGGCGTGGAATCTGCCAACGGGGAGTGCAGAGGGGCGAAGCCCCGATGCCGGGGGCGTGGGGGTGTCCCCCACAGCGTACCGGGCGGGTGGGTGGGAAGAACCGCGCCTGCCAGACATATGCGGCAGCACATACGTCGATGCGAAACTACTCGTAGGGAAGGGTGCGAAAGAGGGGACACTACGCCGCAGGTGGCTCGCCACCGATTCCGGGCGCGGCGTCGTCCCTTGCACGGAGAGATTCTAGGCAGCGCGGGCGATGAGTGTCAATGCAGACCTGCCCCTGCGACGTGCCGCGTTTGGCCGACATTCCAGGGCGTAGGGCGTCCCTCGCAGGCGCCCGCCTGGGAGTGCAGAGGGGCGAAGCCCATCTGCCACGGGCGAAGGCTGCGGAGTGAGGGGTGCCCCCCACAGCGTACCGGGCGGGTGGGTGGGAAGAACTACACCGGCCAGGCGCGATGGCGTAGAGTCCCTTGGCAGGAACGAGGGCTCGCCCCCCGCAGGGATACCCAACCGCGCAGCGTGGCGCATTGACACATCACGCCGTACGCTGGTAGAAAGAGCGTTGCGTGTTGACGCAGATACATATACGAGCGGTTTGGCCAGAACTGCCCTTTGCATCCTATTGCAAGGGCGGCGGCTGTCGTTGGACAATAGCATCCCTGCCATGCCGCGCAGTGGAATAACACGCAGCGCGTCAGGTACAGGACACAGAGGAATAACGGACCACCCTGCTCTCGGAGAGAGCGCCAAGCCCAAGACTACAGCTCCATAAGGGGGGTAGAAGTGAGATTCACCAAGATTCCGCTCATAGCGACATTGATGGCAGTGGCGCTCTCGCTGCTCATCGTTCTCCCGACGCTGGCACAGGTCAGCGGCGACCGCACCGATGGCCGACAGTCCGTCGGCGACTGGATGGACGTCCGCGTCGCCGACAAGCTCGCCGGCGACATCGACGACGCCACGGCGGACACCACCAGGGTGAGGACCAGCACCGCCTACGCCGTCGGCGCCGACGCGTACGACGCGAAGGACACCTACTTCAACGGCGACATTTACGTCTCCAATGACGCGGATGACGACGCGAATGCGTACAACACCATCCTCATCACCGCGGCGGTCCCTGACAGCGACCGGATCGATGCCGATGACAGCGATGCTGCCAATGGCGTGGAGACCTGCGCCAGCGGCGTCGAAGCGGCCGTGGCGACGATCAAGAACGACCGCAGCGGCACCAGGGTGACCGCATACCTCGTTAACTCGGGCTCGGACGAGGATCTTGACGCTAGGCAGATCTACCACGGCATCGTGGCCGTCTGGGACCAGGAAGACTCCATCGAGGCGAACAACGCCAACTGTAGGTCGGACGCAGGGACCCCTCACGTGGAATCGCAGAACGCGAACCACGGCGACCCCGTGAAGTACGTGGGTTCGACGGAGCAGAGCACGGAAGCCGAGGCCCACGCTGACTACCAGGCTTTGGCCGACCCGGACTTGACCGCCAAGCAGGAACGGTTTGTCATGAACTACGCTGGCGGCGAGGACAACGAGGACGGCTGGACGAAGGAAAGCGCAGCCGTCATCCCCGCCCGCGACGGCGACACCATCACCATCACGGTGAAGGGCGTCTCCGGCAGCATCCGCCTCGTCGTCGACGGCGACGCGCCCGAGATCGACGACCTCGTCCCCGCCTCCGGCGGCACGCAGAGCAGCTCCTCCATTGACCTCGGCTTCACCGTCAGCGACGACGGCTCCGGTATCCGCTACGACGGCGAGTCCGGCGCCAGCGGCGACCCCGACCTTACCCCCCACAACGGCGACGGCGACCAGCGCTTCGACGAGCCGATCACGAACGTGGGCCCCACCCACGCCCCTGACGCTGACCCGCCCGTGATCGATCGCGGCGACGGCAGCACCATGGACATCTCGGTCAACCTCGACGGCCCGACCGACACTGACGATCTCCTTGAAGACGTCTCCGCGTACGGCAGCAACGGCTGGACGCAGAATGTGAAGGGCGTCTCCTACGGTCTCGACATGCGCCTCGTGGGCCAGGAGTTCGGCAAGTACTCCTGGCAGATAACCGCGAAAGACCGCGTCGGCAACATGGCCATCACCGACTCCGACGAGGACACACCCGAAGACGAGCCCTTCACCTTCACCGTCGACAACGACAGCCCGATCGTGCCGCCCGAAGGCGCGCGCACGGGCATCGGCTACAAGCCCGGCGAGGGCGAGATCAGGGGCCGCTCCTTTATCGCGCTCACCTTCATCAACGAGGACAACGGCGGTCCCGACCGCATCGACGCCTCTACCGTCGCCCCGTCCGACTTCACGGTCGAAGGCCACACGGTCGTGAGCGTCATCGTCCCGAGCGACAAGAAGGTCTGTAAGCGGGACATCATCGACCCGGTAAACGACCCGGACAACGATGAGAAGGAAAACGCCAAGAACATCACAGCGTTCGACGCGCCCGGCCTTCCCGCGGTAGAGGCGATGGCCGCCGTTGTGGCTGACCCCGGGAACAACATTGAGGCTATGGACGCGGTCCTCGAAGAGAAGGCCGCTCCCAGGTGTGACTTCGAGCCACGCGCGCGCATCTACCTGGAGCTGGCTGGCGAACTCGGCTCTGACGAGACGCCCACCATCCAGCTGCTCGGCGGCGCCTTCAAGGACATCGCGGGCAACAACAACGCGACCCAGCAGATCGAGGACGTGCAGGACAAGATCGCACCGGGCATCAGCATCACCATCACGAGCGACAGCGGCGCAACCGGCCGCACCGCCACGGATGACGAGGGCTCCTTCACGGTGCGCGTCACCTCGGACGAGGACCTCAACACCTTCCCGCACCTCTTCTTCGCCACCATAGAGGGCGGAGCGCCGAGTTCCGACGGCGAGAGCTTCGGCGACGCCGTCGACCTGGTGATCGACGAGGTGACCCCCGGTGAGGGCAAGAACCTCACCGAGAAGGAAACGAACGTCTGGGAGAAGACGTTCGAGGACGACGACATCGAGGGCTCCGGCGACCGGATCGTCGCGGTCATCATCACGGCCGAGGACGAGGAAGGGAACAGCGGCAACAGCGCCGGCTGGAGCGGCGACGGTGAAACGCCCGTACCGGGCGAAGACCTCGACTTCAAAAAGCTGGACGCTGGCGGGTTCCTGCTGGAGATCGACAGCAACCTGGAACCGGCGATGATCGAAGTGCTGCCGTCCACGGACCCTGGCGATGAGTTCCTCGAGACGGAGAGCTCCAACCCGTACATCCAGATCACCTTCGAGGCTGAGCCCAACGAGTACACCATCGCCGTCACCGACAACGACGACGACAAGGACAACAATAACGAGAAGGACGCGGACGAGGCCGACCCCGCCGCCGTCACGCCGGACACCGGCAGGACCAACTCCATCGCCATCAAGGACAGCAAGCCGTCCAAGACGGACTCGCACAGCAACGTCACCATCACGTCCCTGACGCTCGGCGGCGAGGACAGGCTCGATGAGCTCGTCCAGGTCGACCCGTGGAAGTACGTGCTTGCGGTACAGGGTCTGGAGGTCGGCGAATACGAGATCGTCTACTCGGCCACCGACGACGTCGGCAACGAGGTCGAGGACGAGGACGAAACGTTCGCGGTGCTGGAGCGCCAGCCGTACGAGGTCGAATTGCAGCCGGGCTGGAACCTCATCTCCTTCCCCGGTGACCCGTTCAACCCCGCGGTGGGCAACGTCATCGGCTCCGACCTGAGGGCGGACACGGTGCTCGGCTTCCAGGGCGGCGAATGGGTGACCTCGGTCAAGAACGAGGAAGGCCGCTGGCAGGGCACACTGACCGACATCGTTGGCGGCTACGGCTACTGGGTGCGGACGACCGCGGTCGAGACCGTGGAGACCGTTATCCCGCCGATACTGCCGACCTCGAACCTGCCGACAGTGCCCGTGGTCTCCGGCTGGAACCTGCTGGGCGTCGTGGACGCTGAGCAGCGGGACGCCGGCGCCACTGACGACGCGGACGAGTACTTCACGAGCCTGAACGCCTGGCGTGTGGCCTACAGCTTCGAGACCCAGCAGAACCGCTGGGCGAAGCTCCTGCCGGAAGGCGATAACCCGGACGGCACGGAACACACGGTGGAGAACGGCAAGGGCTACTGGGTCTGGAGTTCCCGCCCAGGCACCCTCGTCCCGTAACCACCGGCACCTGATCCCCTCTCCCTCGATGGGAGAGGGCTAGGGTGAGGGTGAACAGCGATAGCACAGAAGGCCCCCTCCGGCAACGGAGGGGGCTTTCTTATGCCCAAAGGGCATTGTCATGTTGAGCGTAGCCGGAGGCGCAGTCGAAACATCTCTCGGGAAACGTCCGTGTGAGAGCAGCGCACCCTGAGAGATTCCTCGGCTCCGCTGCACTCCGCTCGGAATGACAAACCTGTGACACCGCCCCATTGCGCGAACCCCCCGCCATGCCCCACCATGGAAGGCGACACCCGAACCGAATACCCGGACCGACCCCTGCGGACGAGCCGCAGGAAGGGCGCAAGAGCCCCCTGAGAGAACCAGGGGGCTTTTTCTGTTAACCGGGTGAAAAAGGCCCCGTCTTTCCCGCGCAGGCGGGAATCCCTGGCGATCGCAAGATCGCACGTGCGCGGGCAGCGCACACGGGGAGGCGGGGCAGGGGCCGGGGTGCGATCGACGGGAACGGGGCGAGCCTGGACAGCCGGCCACCCTGGATTCCCGCCTTCGCGGGAATGACGATGCAGTAAGCGGTGGAGAAGGTTACAGATGGCCGTGGTGCTCGAAAACTACCGGGACGATCCCGTCCGCTTCTTCCAGGAAGTGCTGGGCGATGAGCCCTACGCCAAACAGCGAGAGATGCTCGATCTCGTCGCCGCCAACCGGCGCGTCAGCGTCGTCGGCGCCAACGGCTCCGGCAAGGACTGGGCCGCCGCGCGCGCCATCCTCTGGTGGCTCGCCACCCGCCCGCGCGCCATAGCCCTCGTCACCGGCCCCACACAGCGCCAGGTCGAGCAGATCGTCTGGCGGGAGCTGCGCGCCGGGCACAAGGGCGCCCTGGTCCCGCTGGGAGGCCGCGTCAGCGGCAGCCACTGGAACATCGACAACGACCGCTTCGCCATCGGCTTCTCCACCAACAAGGCGGACAACCTCCAGGGCTTCCACTCGCCGGAGCTGCTCGTCGTCGTCACGGAGGCCCACGCCATGCCGCAGGACCAGATGGAGGCCCTCAAGCGGCTCATCCCCGCCCGCATCCTGCTCACCGGCAACGCCTTCTCCCGCACCGGCGAGTTCTTCGACTCCCACCACACCAAGCGCCACCTCTACAAGACCCTCGTCATCTCCGCCTTCGACACCCCCAACTTCACCGGCGAGTTCGACGGCATCCCCGGCATGCCCACGGAGGAGGACGTCGAGGAGCGCAAACTGGACTGGCGCGAGGACCACCCCCTCTACCAGGGCTCCGTCCTCGCCCGCTTCCCCGACATGCTGGACGACTCCCTCCTCTCCCGCACCGTCATCGAGCAGGCCGTCCAACGCTGGGAAGGCGTGGTTCCTTCCCCCTCGATGGGGGAAGGTAAGGATGGGGGTGATTCGGCGGGGGGTGGTGAGGTGCCCGGATCCCCTCTCCCTACAAGGGGAGAGGGCGAGGGTGAGGGTACTGGAGGCGCCCCGCCTACTGCCGCGTCCCCCCTCCCGCCGCTCGACGGCCAACCCCGCCGCCTCGGCGTCGACGTTGCCCGCTTCGGCTCCGACAAGACCGCCCTCTGCGTCCGCCGCGGCTGGCGCGTCGAGTCCCTGCGCTCCTTCGAGCGCATCGACACCATGCGCACCGCGGGCGAGGCCATGACCCTCGTGCGCGACCACGACATCCCCGCCGTCTTCGTGGACGAGGGCGGCCTCGGTGCGGGCGTCGTCGACCGCCTGCGCGAGCTCGAGGCGCCCGTCTACGGCGTCCAGTTCGGCGGCAAGGCCCCCCAGTCCGGCCGCTTCGCCAACATGCGCGCCGAGATCTTCTGGGAGCTCCGCCGCCTCTTCAACGATCAGCTCATCGCCATCCCGCGCGACGAGGAGCTCATCAGCCAGCTCCTCGGCCTCCGGTACGATGTCACCAGTGCCGGCCAGGTGAAGATGGAGAGCAAGACCACCCTCCGCAGGCGCGGCCTCCGCTCCCCGGACAAGGCCGACGCCCTCGCCCTCGCCTTCATGGAGCCGCCCTCCCTCCAGATCTGGACCGGCCCCCTGAACGAACCCCCACCCCAACCCCGCCCCGTCCGCGACTCCACCGACGAACCCTCCACCTCCCTCGGCAGCCACCTGGGCATATGGTGATGGCGCTCTGTCCCCTCTCCCTACAAGGGGAGAGGGTCAGGGTGAGGGTGCCGGGGGGTTCAGGTGTAGGGGCGTCCCTTGTGGGCGCCCATCGGGGGCGTGGGGGGGTGCCCCCCACAAACGTCACGGGCGGGTGGGTGGGAAGAACTACGCCCCACCGAGCCAACCCCGCCGCCCGCAAGGGCAAGCCTTACCCCCTATCCTCATTGACACGCCGCCCTTACGCTGGTAGAAAGAGCGTTGCGTGTTGACGCGGATACATATACGAGCGGTTTGGCCAGAACTGCCCTTTGCATCCTATTGCAAGGGCGGCGGCTGTCGTTGGACAATAGCATCCCTGCCATGCCGCGCAGTGGAATAACACGCAGCGCGTCAGGTACAGGACACAGAGGAATAACGGACCACCCTGCTCTCGGAGAGAGCGCCAAGCCCAAGACTACAGCTCCATAAGGGGGGTAGAAGTGAGATTCACCAAGATTCCGCTCATAGCGACATTGATGGCAGTGGCGCTCTCGCTGCTCATCGTTCTGCCAACGCTGGCCCAGACCTACGACGACACACGGGGCACGCTCTCCAGTGGCTCGGATCTGACGGTCTCTGTCGTCGACACGCTCGGGACGGTTAACTCCGGCCGCGATGGCTTCGACGACCCCGGGGAAGTGCAGGCCGCTTCGCACTTCAACGGCACCCTCTACGTCTCGAACTCCAATGACGCGCACAATCTGGTGCGGATCACTGCGACGGGTGGCGATGACACCGAGTTCGCGGGGCCGGATGGTGAGCTGAAGGACGTTCTCGACGCTACCAACGACACTGATAACAATGACGGCACCATAACTCCGGCGCACGATGAGTCAGAGGACAACATCGAATGTGTTGTGGCGACGGTGAAGAACAACCGCAGCGGCAAGTCGATAAAGGTCAGCCTGAACAACGAAACTGCGAATTCGACAGGGCTACTGAACTCCGTGGTCTTCGCGGTCGTCGCGAACGGCTTGGAGGAGGAGAACAACGGCACCAGGGCGTGTGGTGAGGAAGCAGCTGACGCCCCGGTGACGATTACTACTCTCGATCCTGCTACCGGCAACTCAGTATCGCCGGCTGCTACGGACCCCGCGAAGGGCGCGGTCATGCCTGCGCGGCACGGCGACACGCTGACCATCACGGTCGCGGGCGTCGCGGGCAGCGTGAGGGTCACGGTCGACGCTGACGGGCCTGAGTTCACCGAGATCTCCCCGGACAACGACGCGAAGCTGAGCTCCCAGACCGTCAAGATTCGCTTCGTCGTCACCGACGAGGACTCCGGTCTCGCGCACGACGGCGAACTCGCCCCCTCGCCCGACACCGACCCTGAGGCTGTCAACACCGACGGCGACAACTTCACGTCCAGCGAGCCTCGCTCTGTGGCGGAGCCGAACGGCGCAGCTCGCGACATCAAGGTGATGCTCGACTACGACGAGAAGAGCGCGGACGGCAACTCCGGCTGGCGGGACCGCGGCAGCAGGCCCGGCGTCTCCTACTTCCTGGACATGGCCATCACCAACGTCGACCCGGGCTCCAACCCCTGGTACCTGAAGGCGACTGACCGTGCGGGTAACACGGCGCGGACCGACGCCGACCCGAGCAAGGACGACGACCAGGCCTTCAACCTCGTGGTTGACGTCTCCTCGCCGGAGTTCAGGGACGCTCGCACGGGCATCTCCTACGACCCCGACAAGAAGAAGGAGATCGTCGACCGCTCCTTCATCGCGGTGACGTTCGAGGACATCGGCGGACCCGACGCCGTGATGAACGTCGACGCGGACAAGTTCCTCGTCGAGGACGCTGAGGTCGTCGGCGTCATCCACCTCTCCGACAAGTCGGACTGCGACAACGACGACTCCAAGGAAGACCAACCCCTGGACATAGACGGAGGCTGTCTCAGGAGCGGTGACGTGCCGGCCTCCCGCATCTACCTGGAGTTGGCTGAGCCGCTCGCCCCGGATGCGCAGCCGCTGGTTTCCATGTTCGGCGGCGCGGCGCTCGACCTCGCTGGCAACCCCAGCAACCAGCACGAGATCTTCGCGGCGGACAACATCGCTCCGGCCATCACGGTCACGGTGACCACGGAGGTCACTGACCGCCCGGTCATCAAGCGCAACGACGAAGTGACCGTCAGCATCACCTCGGACGAGGAGCTGCGCCGCTTGCCTGCGGTCTTCTTCGCTGAGGTCTTGGACGGCGAAACTGACGCAGAAGAAGAGGATGCGGACCTGGAACTCGGAAGCATCCGGCGCGGCGACCGCGTACAGTCCGGGTCCGATGCTCTCTCGTGGAGCCGCACCTACACCAACAGCGACGTCGGCGGCAGCGATGGCCTCTACGCAGTGGTAATCATCGCCGAGGACGACGCGGACAACGTCGGCACGACGCCCGGTTGGTCGCCGCCCAGCAGGAGGACCAAGACGCCTGCGGCCGGGAACGGCGCTGACCTCGACGACCTGACCGGCGGCGGTCTGGCCGTAGAGATCGACACCGGTACGTCGTTCAACTCGGAGACACCGTTCTCACTGTCGCCTCAGTCGGACGATGACGAGACGGAGAGCAACAACCCGTTCATCACGATCGACTTCGGCGGCTTGGGCGGCGAGGCTGGCGAGTACGACACCAGCACTAAGCGCTTCAAGTCGGACTCCCACAGCGCAGTGGAGATCGTCTCCATCACGCTGAACGGCAACGACGTGAGCGGCGATGTCGCCGACGTGGAGAGCAACAAGTACACGCTCGCTGCGAAGGACCTCGCGATCGGCGAGTACGAACTGGACGTCACCGGCCGTGACGATGTCGGCAACGAGGTGTCGGACACCTACGAGTTCGAGGTCACGGCGCGCGGCGCCTACAAGGTGAACCTCACGCCGGGCTGGAACCTGGTGTCGGTGCCGGGCACCCCGCTCGACTCCAGCGTCCAGACAGTGATGGGTGACAGCATGGACGCGACCATCGTGCTGGCCTACCAGGACGACGCGTGGCTGACCGCGGTCAACGACAATGGCACGTGGCGCGGCACCTTGACCGACATCGTCGGAGGCTACGGCTACTGGGTGCAGACCACAGCGTTCAGGGCCATCTCGGCGCTCATCCCGGAGACGGACACCTCGTCCGTCCTCCCGACCGCCAGCGTCATCAAGGGCTGGAACCTGCTCGGCGTCGTGGACGTCCTGCAGGCCAAGGCCGGAAAGGCGCCGTCCGGCGGCGGCGAGGCCGACAACTACTTCGACAACTTCGACTGGAAGGTCGCCTACAGCTTCGACACCGAGACCAACTCGTGGGCGAAGTCCATCCCGGACGAAGACGAGGACGATGACGCCGACACCGACGAGGAGATCCTCAACGGCAAGGGCTACTGGGTCTGGAGCACGGAAGCCGGCACGCTGGTCCCGTAATCCCGCCCCTGCCCACCAGGCGAACGTGAACAAAGCCCCCTCCGGCAACGGAGGGGGCTTTCGCTATCCCCCGCCTCCCGCACCCCCGCACTCCCCCTTACCCGCACCCTTATCGCATTGAGGAACCTCCACTCATCCCGGAGAATTGCCCGGAGATAAGGGCTGCCAGGCTTTCCCCCACCTGCTCTGAACACAGCGTACCCGCTGGTTGAACTTGCGCAGCCCGTGCCCGCATCAGCAATACAGGATCCCGACGCGAGTTCCGTGTCCCCAGGAGCCAGCGTGAGACATCTGATCGCACCCGTCCCCAGCGTTTCGACCCGTACCCTTTTGGCGGCGTTTATGGCGGCAGCCTTCGCGCTGCTGATGCTGCTGCCGGCCTTCGGCCAATCGACCTTCGACCGCACGGACGGCCGTATCAGCAGCGGCGGCCTGAGCGTCGGCGTCTTCGCCGACATAGAGGACGCCCAGCTCGCCAAGAATCGGGAGACGACCTACGGCGGAGAAACGGTCTACCGCCCCGTAGACCCTGCGTCTGTGGCGCCCATCCCCGGAACAACACCTGGGACGCTCTTAAGAATGGACACTGCCTACCTGGCGAACGGACTCGCAGCACCGCAGAGCACGTTCTTCGGCGACACGCTCTGGGTCTCCAACGACACTGCGGCGTACAACACCATCCTCATCACGGCGGAGAGCGCGCTCGTTGCGGACACTGAGAGCGATGACGGCTGCGTGACTGCCACGGTGCGGAGCCCGCGCACCAGCAACCCCATCACGGTGCAGATGGCCCTCACGTCGATAACCGGGGCGCCGGACCAGATGGCGAGCTACTACCAGGCATTCGTGCGCGTCCTCGATGCGCGGGCGCTGGATGGGGATGGGGATCCGCTGTATGCGTCGAGCCACGGCCCGGACTGCGTGGACTCCGATGATGTCACTGACGACACCCCGAACTACGACGACGGCGTAATCCAGGCTGACACGGCCTCCATCCTTGCGCGGCACGAAGACCGAATCACGATAAGCGTGGCGGGCGCGGGAGAGGTGACGGTGGATGTGGACGGCGAGGGGCCGGACCTGCTCGACATCACGCCGGAGGACCTGAATTACGTGCGCTCCAGCAGCCTCGATTACTCGTTCGTCGTGAGAGACAACGAGTCCGGCCTGCGGCACGACGGCGAGCTCGTCGTCACGGAGGATGGGGGACTACACGGAAGTGAACGCGGATGGAGACCACGTCACGACCGGTGAACCGCTCTCGATGCCCTCCGGTGGGCAGATCCGCGTGAACGGCGAGGCCGCTGAGATCGACCTGAGGGTGTGGGCGAAGCACACTGCATTCACCACCGCGCAGGACATCACGGACACGGGCAGCTGGACACTCGTGGGGAACACCCCGGGCGTTGCGTATTCGTTCTCGGCGGACGGCGGCAACATGGACGAGGGCGCGTACTACCTGGAGCTGACCGCCTACGACCGCGCCGGCAACAGGACGGTGAGCGAAGCGCCGGACGACGACATTCCCGGACCGTACTTGTTCACTGTGGACGACACCGACCCGTCCACCCTCGAGGCGTGGACCGGCATCGCGTATGAGATGAACTACCTGGGCGGATTCGAGGTTCCCGACCGCTCGTGGATCATGGTCAACTTCGATGAGCCGTTACGTCCGGGGATCAAGCCCGAGCGGGTCAAGGTCGCCGGGCACGAGGTGGTCAGCGTCTACCAGCCGGACTTTGCGCCGCCGGTCGACCGCAAGGTTATCGGCCCCGGCAACTTGCCGCAGAGCGCCCAGCGGCTGACGTTCGCGCCGCCTGCGCCCCGCGCCGGGGTGCAATCTGCGCCGATGGCGCAGACCGAAACGTGCCCGGCAACCCTCCCCATGGACACCAGGATCACGGGGCTGAGCTTCGACTACGACGAGACCGAAGACGAGACCGAAGACCCCACGGCAGGAGACGCCAAGATTTCCTGGGACCTGCTCAGCGAATACGAGTGCGGTTACCGGCTGGCCATCCTCGAGGAGCGGACGCTGGGCCCCAAAGAAAGGGAGCACAGGGTACTGGTCGTCGAGGACCTGCCGCACACACAGTCGTCCTTCGACATTCCCAGGGAATCCGAACTGGGGACGGTCATCGAGGCCGACATCATGGACTCGGACGAGGATGAGCTGACCATCATGGTCTCTCTGCAGCACCCCACTGTAGGTGCATTCACAGACAATTTCGGGAGGGGGACGGCCACGACGACCGTGAGGCCCCACCTACTGAAAAAGCCAGGTACTTCGGTGAACGTCAGCGTGACCAAGCCGTTCCTGCTGCACTCGTCGTCGGCGCCCACGATTCTGCCGGATATCCCGGCGGACCAGGTCTCGATCGAATGCCATTTCACGGATGCAGAAAGAGTGGAAGACCAGCGAGATGAAGTCATCTTCTCGTTCACGCACAGCAGGACGGCCACGGCGGGCCAGCCGGTGACGGTGCGCGGGTGGACGCTGGTTGGGTACTACCGGCAGCTCTTCTATCCGCGGGACTACGACGTGTACCCGGTTGACTACAACGATGAGCTTGCCCGCCTCTTCGCCTACACCGCCCCCTACGTCACCTCAGGGGAAACCGACACCTTCGAGACAAGTGTGAGTTTCCAGGGCTTCTACGATACGAAGGTTGAGCTGTTCAGCGCACAAGGGGAGGTCACGGCGGTTTACGAGAAGGACGAAAGAAGGCTTGCTGGCGCGATACGAACGGTCGGGTGCACCGGCAGCACGAATTCCGATTCGACCGTGGACAACATCCCGCCGTGGCTCGTGTCAGACCGCGTCGACGGCACGACGGTATTGCTGCGATACGACGACGACCTGGACACTGGATCGGTGCCTGACCCGGGCGCGTACACGATTTCGGGGGACCGCAGGGTAACGGACGTTTATGTGAGCGGGAAGACGGTGAGGCTGATGCTGAGCGATCCGGTCGGGCCCGGGGAGGACGTCACGCTCACCTACCTGGCGCCGCAGACGAACCCGGTACGGGACACTGATAGGAACGAAGCCTTCGGGTTCACGCTCCGGCGCCTTACGAGCGCCAGCAGGCTATCCCACGCGCAATCGTTGATGCAGCTGGGGTACTGGCCGGAGGACATCAACGGGGAACTCATCGACGACACGCGCACGCGCATCTACATCGAAGTAGCGCGTGAGCTGGAGGCCGACGAGAAGCCGGAGGTGGTGATCTTCGGCGGCGGCGCACCCGACCTCGCGGGCAACGCCAACGCCACCGAGGAGCTCACGCCACGGGACGGCATCGCGCCGCGCTTCACGGTCACCGTGACCGGAACGGCGCAGGACCGGCCGGTTGCGAACGCCCGCGGCGAGTTCGTGGTGGACGTGCAGGCGGACGAAGACCTGCGGCGGCGTCCGGTGGTCTACTTCACCGGCATCGAGGCCGTGGAGAGGCTGGAGTCCGACGGCATCACCGGCACCGGCGAGTACATCTACTCGATAGGCGACGACGTCCAGACAGGCAGCATGCTCGCCACGCAGGAGAGCACGCAGCACTGGAGCGGAACGTATCCGGCGTCCGGCCTGACGGGGCTCGGCGAGATGTTCGGCCTGGTGGTGTACGGGTTCGACTACGAGGACAACGTCGGCGAGTCGGGCGGTTGGGACGCGCCCAGGCACCAGAGGACGGCGGACGTTGGCCCGCCCAAGTCGAAGCACGATCTGGACCTCACCGAGATGCACGACGCCGGAGTGTTGCTGGAGATAGACCAGGACTTCAACGGCGGCGAGGCGCCGGTGCACGCCGTTGCGCCGAACCGGCGGCAACAGGACAACGAGACGGAGAGCCTCCACCCGGTCATCGACATCCGATTCCCGATGGAAGCGGATGAATACGCGGTCTGCTCGGAGGACGGCTGCGGCGGCGATTACCCGGACGCCGAGTTCTTCGACTCGCACGTCCAGGTGAACATCACGGCGGTCACGCTGAACGACGATGACGCGCTGTCCCTGCTGAGCAGGGTGGATGCCGGACGGTTCGCGGTCGTGACGAGCGGCCTGGAGCTGGGCAGCTACGAGCTCGAGTACACGGCGGTCGACGACGCGGGCAACGAGATGGACGGCGAGTTCGAATTCTCCGTGGTGGAGCGCGAGCCGTACGAGTTGAACGTTTTGCCTGGCTGGAACCTCATCTCCTTCCCCGGCACGCCGGAGGACCCGTCGATGGGCGGCGTCATCCCGTCCGGCGCGAGGGTCTCGCCCGTGCTGGGGTACCAGGACGGCGACTGGCTCACGGCGGTGAGGAACGAGGAGGGCGAGTGGGGCGGCAACCTGACGCAGTTCGATGCGGGGTTCGGCTACTGGCTGTTCACGACGACGTACGCGACGCTCACCCCGCTGATCCCGGAGCCTGAGCAGTCGGCGACGCTGCCGACCGCGCCGGTGAAGCACGGCTGGAACCTGCTGGGCGTGATGGACATCTTCCAGAACCCGGTTGGCACGCCTCCGGGCGCGCTTGGGGGCGGCAACAGCGAGGCCGACGACTACTTCACGAGCATCCCGTGGCGCATCGCCTACACCTTCGACACGGTGCAGAGCCTGTGGGTGCGGAGCGTGCCGGGCGCCGACAAGGCGGCTCCGGAGGACACGAGCGCGGACGAGCGCGGCTACCGCCTGGTGGACGGCGAGGTCGTGGCGCAGGAGATCCTGAACGGCAAGGGCTACTGGGTCTGGTCGTCCGAGCCGGGCACGCTGGTGCCGTAGGGAGCGACGGGGCATCTACGCAGCGTAGCAGGGGCGGTTCGCGAACCGCCCCTACGTTTGCCGTTCCTTCGCCCACCGTCCCGCGCATCTCTGTGCGTATATCCCCCCTTCCGCATTGACACGCGGGCGTGACGCTGGTAGAAAGAGCGTTGCGTGTTGACGCGAATGGACAAGAGCGGTTTGGGCAGAACTGCCCCTTGCATCCTATTGCAAGGGCGGCGGCTGTCGTTGGACAATAGCATCCCTGCCATGCCGCGCAGCGTGAGAACGTGTGGCGCGTCGTGCGCGGTTACAGAGGAATAACGGACCACCCTGCTCTCGGAGAGAGCGCCAAACCCAAGACTACAGCTCCATAAGGGGGGTAGAAGTGAGATTCACCAAGATTCCGCTCATAGCGACATTGATGGCAGTGGCGCTCTCGCTGCTTATCGTGCTGCCCGGACTGGCGCAGACGACCGACATCACCGACGGCAAGCAGTCCGCTGGCGTGGTTACCGCCGGCGTATTCGCAAACATCGGGGACGCGGAGCAGGCGAAACTGGTACTGGCGTCTGGTGACGGCGCCGCCGACGACGTCTACGTCCCCATAGCATCTCCCGATGCTGATCCACCCGCAGTGAATGTATCGGGTACTGGTCACGCGGCAACAGGCGAAACCGCGTGGCTGACATCCAACACATCTTCCCCTCGTGACACCCTATTCAGGAACACGCTGTACGTCTCCAACAACACGGACGCGTACAACACCATCCTCATCAACGTCGGAGTTGATACTGCAGCCACTACCTGTGTTGACGTGGACGGTAGCCCCGGGCCGGACGCAACTGTGACGGCCACGGTGAAGAACAACCGCACCGGCAGGTCCCAAACACTCGAACTCGTCAAGTCCGACAGTGACAACGCCCAGGCGTACATCAAGGTCGTTGACGACGGCGACACAGCCACCCTCCTGAACGCTGCTGACGGCTCACCGGTTCAGGATGAGGATGGAGAAGACGTGGTGGTCGCCTACCGCGAGTTCGGTGGCCCGACTTGGTGCGACAACGACGATGAACGTGATTACGACGCAACCCCTGACGACACCACTGACGCCCCGACGCCGGTCCAGGAAGAGACTGCGGCGCAGAGCGCCATCTACGGCCCGGTGGCCGTGCCCGGCGAGTACGATCAGCCTTTGGCAGCAGATGCCCCGCCGACCACTCAGGAGATCGCGACGATCTTTGCGGAACACGGCGACCGGCTGACCATCACCACGACCGGCGGCTCCGGCGTGATCGAGTTGACGGTCGACGGCGACGGACCTGAGTTCACGGCCGTCACGCCGGAAGACAACACCGTGACGCGCGCCAGCCGCCTCAACTTCGGCTTCGAAGTGCGGGACGACGACTCCGGTCTGCGTCACGACGGCGAGAGCGTCACCTCCAACGACGGCGACCTGGCGGAGATCAACCCGGACGGCGACCACAACCTCCACAACGAGCCGCTGTCGGTGAACCCCGGCACCGCGGTCTCCGCGAACGGCTCGTCCGCGGACATCGACGTCAACGTCGTGGTGAACCCGAGGAGCGGCGCAGATGTGACGTACGAGGACATCAGCGCGTCCGGCGAGTGGAGCCTGGCAGGCAGCCGGCCGGGCGTCGCCTACGCCTTCACGGCCAGCGGCGCGGACAGGGGCGATGACCACTACCTCTACCAATTGGAGGCCACCGACCGCGCAGGCAACACGTCGATGACCGACGCGAATTCGGACACGGACGCGGCAGAGCCGTACGTGTTCCGCGTTGACGACGAGGACCCCGCGCTTTTCAAGGTGCGGACCGGCATCACCTGGAGCGCCGATGACGACGCCGAAGAGGTGGACCGCTCTTACGTGGCGCTCACGTTCACGGACGCCAACGGCGACGATGCTCTCGGCGACGTGGACACGGACAACATCACCGTTGTCGGCCACACCATCGTCGACGTCATCCACCCGAGCGAGCGGCCGGTGATCAACCGGAACACGGTGATGGCGACGGACCCGCCGACCGGGTCGGAACCGGACGACCCCGGCAATGAGCCAGTAGAGGTGAACGCGCAGGTGGAAACCAAGACGCGCGAGGTAACCCACGTGCCTGCTGTCGGCAGTACCATCCCGGTGAGAACTGACGATCTGACGTTCGCTAACACGTGTAACGATGGCACTGCGGACGCGCCAACCCCAACCACTCCTGGCACTGTTGCAATCGTGGTCGAGCCGACCATCACGGACCCCACGACTGAAGAGACAGCGTACTGCAAGGGCTGGGAGGACTACAGGGCGTATCTGGTTGCCCAGGCGGCGTACGTAGTGGCCAAGGACGCGTACGACAACTACAACCAGTACAAGCGTGAGAACCCCGGCACGGACATCGAGGGTGACTCCATCACCGAGCCGCGGGCACGCATCTACCTGGAGTTGAGCGAGGACCTCGCGGCGGACGCAGAGCCGGACGTCGTGGTGGTCGGCGGCGCGGTGTACGACCTCGCGGGGAACACCAACGAGGCGGACACGATCGAGTCGGAGGACTGGATCGCGCCGAGCCTGACGGTGACGGTGACGGGCACCGCGAACGACCGCCCAATCGTCAACGACGAGGGTTCGTTCTCGGTGGACGTGCGGTCGGACGAGGACCTGCGCCGCCGCCCGGTGGTCTTCTTCGTCTCGATACTGGACGAGCAGACCGCAGGCAGAGACACGGACACAAGCAGTGACGACAAGTTCAAGTACACCATCATGAATGCTGACGAGGCTTCCCCGCTGACGCAGCAGGAGGATGAGAACCACTGGGCCAAGAAGTACAAGGAGACCAGCATCGCTGACGATATCGGTGAAGGCCTGATCGGCATCATCGTGCTCGGCCACGACGGAGAGGACAACTCCGGCGCGACTGCGGGCTGGACGCCCAGCGAGCACCGGGACGCCGATGCACCCACACTAGCTACGGCGCCCAAGGGCCTCAACCTCACCAAGATGGACGACGCGGATCTGCTGGTTGAGATCGATAACGAGTTCAACAACGGCGGCGTGGACAGCGACGGCAACCCCCTGAGGATCGGCGAGGTGACTCCGCGGAGCGACGACGACGGCGAGGAAACCGAGAGTTCGAACCCGTTCGTCAAGCTGTCCTTCGACGGCGAAGACGGCGAGTACGAGAAGATTGGATTCGACGGTGCGGACTCGCACGACACGGTGACCGTGACGGAGATCACGCTGAACGGCGACGATGTCATGGCCCACCTGAACCGTGTGAACGCAACCCAGTTCTCGCTGGTGCTGCGCGACCTCGCGGTGGACACGTACACGGTTGAGTACGTGGCCGAGGACGAGGCGGGCAACGAGATGGACGACGGCGAGTTCGAGTTCGAAGTGAAGCCGCGCCAGCCGTACGAGATCGAAGTCCAGCCCGGCTGGAACCTGATCTCGCTGCCGGCGACGCCGATAGACTCCGGGATTGGCGACGTGCTGGCGAACAACCAGTACATCTCGCCGGTGCTGGGCTACCAGGAAGGCGACTGGATCACGGCCATCCGCGAAGAGGACGGCACGTGGCGCGGTCGGCTGACGGACATCGAAGGCGGCTACGGCTACTGGGTGCACGCCCGGACGTTCGAGGCCATCGAGACGATGCTGACCGAGGTCGACCCGGCCGGTACGCTCCCGACGGTGCCGGTGACGGCAGGCTGGAACCTGCTCGGCGTACTGGACATCTTCCAGAACGACACGGACAGCCCGCCAGGCGAGAAGACGAACGGCGAGTTTGCCGCAGGCGACTTCGAGGCTGACAACTACTTCAACAGCATCGACTGGAAGGTGGCGTACACGTACGACACCAGGCACAGCCTGTGGATCAAGTCCACGCCGGGGAGCACGGCGACGGTAGAGAATGATGAAGGCGAAGATGTAGCGGTAGAGGAGATTCTGAACGGCAAGGGCTACTGGGTATGGTCGCCCACGCCGAGCACCCTCGTCCCGTAAACGGACGCGCGCAGCAAGGGTACGCAGGGAAGCCCCCGCCGGACACCGGCGGGGGCTTTCGATTGGGGGGTGCGCCCGGAATGGCGCGCAGCGTGCGACAAAAGCCCCATGACAAGCGCGCGGGCGCTCCCATAGAATCTGCCTATGCCTCGTTTCGACAGCTTCTCCACTCGTTCTTTCCGCATACTCCTCACAGCCGTCGCACTGGTTGCGGCGGTGCTGCTGTTGCCGTTCGTTGCGCTCGCGCAGGACGGCGATGACGACCGTCCGGAGAGCATCCCGCCGTTCCCGGTTGTGTACCTGGGCGGCACGGTGACGCTGGACGGCGAGCCTGTCGCCGAGGGCGAGATCGTCGTACGCGTGGGCGAGTGGGAGCGTCCGACGCGGATACCGGTGAGCAACGGCATGTTCACGTGCGGCGACGACGGGTGCCTGCTCGTTGGTCCGCCGGGCTACAGCTATGCCGAGGACCCGGTGACGTTCCACCTGAACGGTGAGCTGCAGGCCGACCTGACGTACCCTTTCCCGCTGCTGGGGACGCCGTGCTTCGTGGAGAGCACTGAGCTGCGGTTCGGCGAAGGCATCGCGCCCCGCACCGAGGACCAGTGTCCCGGCATCCCAATCGTCGCGCCGGAGGACATCCCGACGCTCCCGCCGACGCCAACGCCCACGCCTACCCCAACGGCGACGCCTACCCCGGCTCCCACTGCGACACCTACGCCTGAGCCGACTGCGACGCCGACGCCCGTTCCTGCGCCGACCGCGACCCCCATACCCGAGCCGTCAGACGACGGGGGTGGTGGGAGCGGGCTCATCGTCGTGCTGGCGTTGGTCGTAGGCATCGCGGCCATCGTGGGCGTGGGGGCCGTCGCGCTGCGTCGCAGGCAGTCGTCATAGGGTGGATGTCATGCTGAGCGCAGCCGAGGCATCTTTCGGGCGGCGTCGGCAACAGAGAGACGTTCCCTGAGAGATTCCTCGATTCCGCTGCGCTCCGCTCGGAATGACAATCGAGGGCTGCGTCGCCGGCAGTCGTAGGGGCGCTGCGGCAGGGAGCGGCGGGCATCCTGATATACTGCCTCCATGCAGGTAGCACAACAACGTTCCGCACTCATCGACTCGATCCTTCCTGGCCAAGGGCTGCTGCGCGATGCTGCGCTCGTGGTGGGCTTCGCGGTGCTCGTGGCGCTGTTCGCGCAGATCGCGGTGAAGTTGCCGTTCACGGTCGTTCCCATCACGGGGCAGACGCTCGCGGTGCTGCTTACGGGCGGCGCGTTGGGGGCGAATCGCGGGGCTGCGAGCCTCGCGCTCTACATGCTCGTGGGGATGGTCGGGCTGCCGGTCTTCGCGCCGTCACTCGGCGAAGGGACGATGTTCCACTTCATCTACCCGTGGGCGGGCACCGACAACCTCGTATGGCAGATCGCCAGCGGCGGCTACATCGTCGGCTTCATCGGCGCGGCGTGGGTCGTCGGACGGCTGGCGGAGCGGGGTTGGGACCGCAGCTGGCGCGTGCTGCTGGCGCTGCTCGCGGGCAACGTCGTTCTGTACGTTCCGGGGCTGCTCTGGCTGGGCTACTGGGCCGTGAACCAGGGGTGGACGTCCGGCGCGAGCATCATCCCGGACACGCTGGAGTGGGGGCTGTGGCCGTTCGTGGCGGGCGACCTTGCGAAGCTGTACGTGGCCTCGATCGCGCTGCCGGGCGCATGGGCGCTGGTCGGGCGTAAGGAGCGTTAGTGGATATCACCTGGATCGGTCACGCGGCGTTCCGCGTGCGCACTGGAAACAAGACGCTCATCATGGACCCGTTCCCGCCGGAGTTGGGGCTGCGTATACCGCCCCCGCAGGCGCAGGCCGACCTCGTGACGCAGAGCAGCAGCGACCCGTTCCACTCGGCGCTCGGCGTGTTGTCGGGCGAGCCGGTGGCGCTCGAGGGTCCGGGCGAGTACGAGGCTGCGGGGATGCACCTGCGCGGCCTCCGCACGACGCTCCGCACGCAGGAGGGCGAGCCGCAGCAGTGGAACACCGTGTTCTCCGCGCAGGCCGAGGGCCTCGTGCTCTGTCACCTGGGGAACCCCGACCGGCTGCTCACGAACCGCGAGGTCGAGGCGTTGGGGTCGCCGCACGTGCTGATGGCGCCCGTGGGAAGCGACACCGGATTGTCGGCGGCGGACGTGGTGGAGATCGTGCGGAACGTCGAGCCGCGCATCGTGATCCCGATGCTGTACGCGCACAGCGGGAACAAGCATCCGCTGCGCGAACTGGGGCCGTTCCTGAATGAGATGGGAGTCCGGGAACCGGAGGCGCAGTCGCGCCTGAGCGTCACGCGGGCCAATCTGCCGGACGACACGCAGGTCGTCGTGCTGCAGCCCACCGGCGCGCTGCTGTAGGGGCGCGCTCGGCGTTTCTACACCCCAGCCCCCCCCACCCCGGAGTACCCTCACCCTAGCCCTCTCCCCTTGTAGGGAGAGGGCTCAAACACCCCACCCCTCTGGATTCCCGAAGGGCACCCACAAGAGATGCCCCTACACCAGGCCATTCCAAGGCCCTTGCGTTGACCGTTTGCAGGGCGTCTCCCTAGAATGGCCGCCGGAAGGTGTGCCATGCAAGAGATGCTCATCGACAGTATCCGCGTCAGCCTGATGAACTATCAGCGCGTCGTCATCCTCAAGGAGCGGGAAACTGACCGCTACCTGCCGATCCGCATCGGCTCGCCGGAGGCGGACGCCATCGCGCTGAAGCTGCAGGACGTCACGGCGGCGCGTCCCCTCACGCACGACCTGCTGGGTTCGGTCATCGCCTCGCTGGGCGCGTCCATCAAGCAGGTCATCGTCTGCGACCTGGAGAACGACACGTTCTTCGCCAGGCTCGTGCTGACGCTTGCGGACGGTACGGAGTCGGAGATCGACTGCCGCCCGAGCGACGCGATAGCGGTGGCGGTGCGCGGCGGGCAGCTCGTGCAGGGCAAGGACGGCGAGGAGCACTGGTTCTCGTCGCTGCAGGAGGCGGAAGAGTTCGCGCGGCAGGGAGGCGGCGACGCGGCAGACGTGCGCTCCAAGGTGCCTATCTTCGTCGAGGACCGCGTGCTGGAGCGCGCAGGGGTCGTCGTGGACGGCACATTGGAGGAGGAGGGTGGCGAGAGCACACCGCGCCGGAGGCCGCGCCCCGCACGGCAGGGCGTCACCGAGGAGGAGATGGAGAAGCTCTCCGCCTTCTCGGAGTTCCTGGAGGACCTTCCGGGACTCGAGGACCTCGGGAAGCCGGGCGAGCCGCAGTAGGGGGCGCCTCGGCGGCGCTCTCTGGCCCCCCGTGTTCGCTGGAATGAGGTTCCCCGCCACTCCACTACGGAGTACCCTCACCCCAGCCCTCTCCCCTTTGTAGGGAGAGGGGGCCAAACGGCGTTCCGCTTTGCTTGTGGGGCATATTGTGATAGGATTCACGCAACTCCTGATCAGTGTATGAAACGCCGTTCGTGGTGGGTTTCAGCGGCCCAGTTCACCGGCCTTGGCTGGTACATCGCCACGGCGATAGTTCTCCCGACGCTGGCAGGGGTGTGGCTCGACGACAGAGCGGGAACCTCGCCTCTCTTCCTCCTCGGAGGGCTCCTTTTCGGAGTAGTCCTCGCGTTCTACGGGGTCTACCGGATGGCGTCGGGTTACCTCACCGGCAGCAGAGAGAGCAGCCGGGACGAAGAGGCTGACGGATAGTGAAGAGTCGACTGATCCTGTTGCCGGTCCTCGCGCTGGCCTTGCTTGGCCTGGCGCTCGGACCGATAGGCGCCAAGCTCCTGGGCTTCGAGCGCCTTATCGACGCTCCGGCGGTGCATCTGGCGCCGCAGAAGATATTCGCTATCGGCGGCTTCACCGTCACCAACACGCTCCTCTCCGCCTGGCTCACCTGCATCGTCATCCTGCTTCTGTTCGGGCTTGGCTCGCGCCGCATGGCCATGGTTCCGGGACGCCTGCAGGGCTTCCTGGAGATGCTGGTGGAGGCGCTCTACGGCTTCATCAAGGGCATGGCGGGAGAGCGCTATGCCCGGCGCTGGTTCCCGCTCCTCGCGACCATCTTCGTGTTCGTCGCGTTCAACGCGTGGATGGCGCTGCTGCCCATCTACCCCACGGTAGGATTCAAGGCAGAGGGGGCGGACCACGTAACGACGCACCTGCTACGGAGCGCCGGGACCGATATCAACATGCCGCTGGCGCTTGCGCTCATCGCGTTCGTGTTCATCGAGGTATGGGGGTTCCGCGTGCACCGGTTCGGCTATCTCAAGGAGTTCTTCCGATTCGGGAACCCGGTGCAGACGTTCATCGGGCTGCTGGAGCTCATCAGCCACTTCATCCGCATCATCAGCTTCACGTTCCGTCTCTTCGGCAACATGCTTGCGGGAGAGATCGTCCTGTTCATGATGACGTTCCTGACCTTCTTCGTCACGCCCATCATCTTCTACGGGCTGGAGATACTTGTCGGGGGCGTGCAGGCGCTGGTGTTCATGGGCCTGACGCTCGTGTTCGCGGTGCTTGCGGTGGCCCCGCATGAGGGTCACAAGGAAGAGCACGCAGAGGCCGGACAGCACTAGACCCGCCACCGCGCGGGCAGACGAGGCGGAACGCGGAACGCGCCGCCTGAACAGACCAAGGAGGTTTGGGGAATGAACGAGTACGGAGAGATGGGCAAGTTCCTCGCCGTGGGCCTGGCCGGGCTGGGCATGGCCGGCGCCGGCGTCGGCCTGGGAATCCTGGGCAGCGGTGCGATGAACGCCCTCGGCAGGAATCCGGAAGCCCGTGACGCTATCGCGCCGAACATGATCCTGGCGCTGGCGTTCACCGAGGCCATCGGCATCTACGGCCTCGTGGTGGCCATCCTGCTCATCTTCGTTGCGTAAGCGGCGCAGTGTGAGCAACGTAACGCACATGAGGAGGCGGGCGACGTGCTGGCAGCACCAAGACTAGCCGAAGAAGCAACCGGCATAGGAGCGTTGGGCATAGACCCATGGAGCCTGCTGGCCTACCTGGTCACCTTTGGCCTGCTCGTAGTGCTCCTCTACACGCTCGCGTACAAGCGCATCCTGGGAGTGCTCGACGCCCGGTCCGGCAGGATCCGGGACAGCCTGGAAGAGGCCGACCGCGTGCGGCAGGAGGCCCAGGAGCAGCAGGAGGCGATGCAACGCACCCTGCTGGAGGGCCGCGAGGAGGGCCAGCGCGTACTCGCTGAGGCGCGCGAGGCCGCGGAGCGCTACCGCGAACAGCAGGCGACGCAGGCACGAGCCGATGCCGCCCAGTTGGTCGAGCGCGCCCGCGAAGAGATACGGCAGGAGCGCGACGCTGCCCTCGAGCAGGTGCGCTCCGAGTTCGCAGGGCTCGCGGTCAGCGCCGCCGAGCGCATCATCCACCGTTCGCTTGACCCCGACGCGCACCGCGATCTGATCGACGAGGTGCTCGCGGAGGGGGACGCCCAGGCAGGGCGGAACTAGGAGCGCGGGATGGCGAAAGCGCCCATAGCGAAGCGCTACGCGCAGGCGCTGTTCTCCCTGGCGGAAGCCGAGGGGAAGCAGGAAGCCTGGCTGGACAGCCTCTCCGGCATAGCGGAGGGGCTGGCTGACCCGTCGGCGGCGTTGTACTTCAACGAACCGCGCATACCGGCGACGCGCAAGGCGGAAGCTGCGGCGCAGCTCGCCGGAGGGGCAGACCCACTGGTGCGCAACTTCGTGGGGCTGCTCGTGCAGCGGCAGGCGGTGGGCTCGTTCGGCGCGGTCGTCAGCGAGTACGGGCGCCTGCTGAACGAGAGCCTCGGGCGGGTACAGGCCTCGGTGACGAGCGCCGTGCCCATCTCGGCTGAGCAGCGGAGCACGCTGACGGCCTCGCTCGGGGCCATGCTGGACAAAGAGGTCGTCCTCGACGTCCAGGAGAATTCGGACATCATCGGCGGAATCGTCGTGCGGGTAGGAGACCAGATCATCGACGGGAGCGTGCGCTCCCGCCTGAACGGTCTGCGGCAGAGCCTCGAAAAGCAGGGCCTCCCCCGGACGGCGCGTGAAACGGAGGAGCGGGCATGACGACTCGCGGACAGGACATCGCTGCCGTATTGAAGCGGCAGATCGAGGAGTTCGGCGGCGAGACTACCCTCACGGAGGTGGGGACTGTCGTAGAGGTTGGAGACGGTATCGCCACCATCCACGGCCTGAGCAAGGTGGGCTTCGGCGAACTGCTGGAGTTCCCGAGCGGACTGGCCGGACTGGCGCTGAACCTCGAGGAAGACCTCGTCGGCGCGGCAGTGATGGGCTCTGACACCGGGGTAAAGGAAGGCGACCTGGTCAAGGCGACCGGCGAGATTGCCCGCGTTCCGGTCGGCGACGCGCTCCTGGGCCGGGTGGTCAACCCGCTCGGCGAGCCGCTGGACGGCAAGGGAGCGGTGCAGACGGACGGTGTCCGCCCCATCGAGATCGTCGCGCCGAACGTCGTGGTGCGGCAGGCGGTGAACAGGCCGGTGCAGACAGGCATCAAGTCCATCGACGGCATGATCCCCATAGGCCGGGGCCAGCGTGAGCTGATCATCGGCGACCGCTTCACGGGCAAGACCGCCATCGCCATCGACACCATCATCAACCAAAAGGGGCAGGACCTCCTCTGCATCTATGTGGCCGTAGGCCAGAAGCAGAGCAAGGTGGCGGGGATACAGGCGACGCTGGAAGAGTACGGCGCGATGGAGCACACCGTCATCGTGGCCGCCAATGCGTCCGACCCCGCGCCGCTGCAGTACCTCGCGCCGTACGCGGGCTGCGCCATCGGCGAGGAGTTCATGGCCAGCGGGCGTGAGGCGCTCATCATCTACGACGACCTCACGAAGCACGCGTGGGCATACCGCCAGATGTCGCTGCTGCTCCGCCGCCCTCCGGGCCGCGAGGCGTACCCGGGCGACGTCTTCTACCTGCACAGCAGGCTGCTGGAGCGTGCTGCACGTCTCGACGACGCTCACGGCGGGGGCTCGCTGACCGCGCTGCCCATCATCGAGACGCAGGCGGGCGACGTGTCCGCATACATCCCCACTAACGTCATCTCCATCACGGACGGCCAGATCTACCTGGAGGCGGACCTGTTCAACAGCGGCATCCGCCCCGCGGTGAACGCGGGCCTCTCCGTGAGCCGGGTAGGAAGCTCGGCACAAACGCGTGCGATGCGGCGCGTTGCCGGACGCATGCGGCTGGAGCTCGCGCAGTACCGTGCGCTGGCCAGCTTTGCGCAGTTCGGCGCATCAGACCTCGACGCGGCGACACGGGCGCAGTTGGAGCGCGGTCAGCGGCTCACGGAGCTTCTGAAGCAGCCGCAGTACAGGCCGCTGAGCCTCGGCCAGCAGGTCTGCTCCATGTACGCCGCAGTGAACGGCCACATGGACGACGTGCCCGTGGACCGCGTGCGGGAGTTCGAGGAGCGCTTCCTCGGCTACCTGGAGACCTCCAAGCCTGAGGTGATGAACGCGATCCAGGAGAAGAAGGACATAGACGACGCTGTTGAAGAGTCGCTGAAGGAGGCGATAGCCGCCTTCAAGGCCACGTTCTAGGAGACGGGGTTGCCGAGCGTAAGGCAGATACGCGGGCGCATCAGGAGCGTCCGCAACACATCGAGGGTCACGCGGGCCATGCAGATGGTCGCCGCGTCCAAGATGCGGCGCGCCCAGGAGGCGACGACCGCCTCGCGCCCATATGCGGAGAAACTGCGCGAGGTGCTCGGCGGGCTCGTCGGCGCGGGCGCGTCGGACCCGGACCTGTCGCACCCGCTGCTGGAGCGCAGGCCGGTCAGCAACGTGCTGCTGCTCGCCATATCGCCGGACCGCGGGCTCGCGGGCGGCATGCCGGGCAACCTCTCCCGGGCGTCGGGCGAGTTCCTGCGCGCGCACCAGCACCAGCATCCCGTCGGGGTCATCACCGTAGGCAAGAAGGTGCGCGACTTCATGGTGCGCGCCGGAGCCGACCTCAAGGCCTCGTTCACGGACATAACCGACAGGCCGACGATGGCCGACACACTGGCCGTGACGCACCTGGTACAGCAGATGTACACCTCCGGCGAGGTGGACGAGGTGCACATCGCGTACACGCGATACGTGAACACGCTCATCCAACAGCCGACGGTGCGGCAGTTGCTGCCGCTGGCCGCCGAGGGGCTGGACGACGAGTCCGGGAAGGCCACGGATTACATCTACGAACCGGACGCAGGCGTAGTGCTCGGCGCACTGCTGCCCCGTTTCCTTGAGATGCAGGTCTACCAGGCGTTCCTGGAGAACAGCGCGAGCGAACAGTCTGCGCGCATGGTCGCGATGCGCAATGCGACCGAAGCGGCAGAGGACATGATGGACTCGCTCACGCTGGAGTTGAACAAGGCCCGCCAGAACATGATTACCGCGGAGTTGCTCGACCTCGTCGGCGGCGCCGCCGCCCTCGAAGGGTAGGGCGTCAGGAGGAGCGGAGATGACCGCAGGAGCCGAAGGCAAAGTCGTACAGGTGATCGGGACGGTCGTGGACGTGGAGTTCCCGCCGAACCAGTTGCCCAGCATCTTCAACGCGCTGGACCTCGAACTTGCGGGCGAAAAGCTCGTGCTCGAGGTCGAGCAGCAGGTGGGCAACAGCTGGGTGCGCTGCCTCGCGCTCGGGCCGACGGAGGGCCTGACGCGTGGCGCTGTCGCCACAGACACCGGCCAGCCCATCGCAGTCCCCGTGGGCGAGCCGAGCCTCGGCCGGCTGTTCAACGTCACGGGCGATGCGCTGGACGACCTCGGGGCAGTCGATGCCAAGGAGTTCTGGCCCATCCACCGCGACCCCCCGGCCTACGAAGAGCAGAGCATGACGACCGAGGTGCTGGAAACCGGCGTCAAGGCGCTGGACCTCATCTGCCCGTTCACCAAGGGCGGCAAGGTCGGCGCGTACGGCGGCGCGGGCGTCGGCAAGACGGTCATCATCCAGGAGCTCATCCGGAACATCGCGGAGGAGCACAGCGGCTACTCTGTGTTCGCAGGCGTCGGCGAGCGCTCGCGCGAGGGGAACGACCTCTGGCACGAGATGCAGGAGTCCGGCGTGTTGAAGAACACGGTGCTCGTGTTCGGCCAGATGAACGAGCCGCCGGGCGTGCGCCTGCGCATCGCCATGACCGGTCTGACGATGGCCGAGTATTTCCGCGACACGATGAACCAGGACGTGCTCCTGTTCGTGGACAACCTCTACCGCTACATCCTCGCGGGCATGGAGGTCTCCGCGCTGCTGGGCCGCATGCCGTCCGCCGTCGGTTACCAGCCGACGCTCGGTACGGAGATGGGCGACCTGCAGGAGCGCATCACGTCCACCCACAAGGGCTCCATCACCTCCTTCCAGGCGATCTACGTGCCCGCCGACGACTACACCGACCCCGGCGTGGCCACGAGCTTCGGCCACCTGGACGCGGTCGTGGCGCTGGAGCGCTCCATCGCAGAGCAGGGCCTCTTCCCCGCCGTCGACCCGCTCACGTCGTCCTCCCGCATCCTCGACCCCCTCATCGTGGGCGAGGACCACTACAACACGGCGCGCGGCGTGCAGGCCGTGCTGCAGCGCTACAAGGACCTGCAGGACATCATCGCCATCCTCGGCATGGAGGAGCTCTCCGACGAGGACAAGACGACCGTGAACCGGGCGCGCCGCATCCAGCGCTTCCTCTCGCAGCCGTTCTTCGTTGCTGAGCAGTTCACCGGCCGCGACGGGCGGTACGTTCCCGTTACCGAGACGGTGCGCGGCTTCAAGGAGATCCTGGAGGGCAAGCACGACGACGTGGCGGAGCAGGACTTCTACATGGCCGGCTCGATAGACGAAGTGATCGAGCGCTCGAAGGAGCGCGCGGCGGCGGCGGGAGCGTAAGGCGTCATGCCCATGCGGCTTGAGATCGTAACTGCGGAGCGCGTGCTCTTCGAGGGGGACGTCGACGCTGTCGTCGCGCCCGGCATCGACGGCGAGATTGGCATCCTGCCGAAGCACGCCGCGCTGATGACCGTGCTCCAGCCCGGCGAGCTCCACTACCGCACCGGCGACAGCGAGGAGCACTTCGTCGTGACGGGCGGGTTCATCGACGTGCACGGCGACAAAGTGTCCGTCCTGGCGGACGCGGCGGAACGGGCGGACGAGATCGACCTAGCAAGGGCCGAGGAAGCCGTCAATCGCGCCCGCCAGCGCATCGTAGAGCGCCAGGGGGACGTGGACCTCGAACGGGCGCTGCACTCGCTCCGCAGAGCGCAGGTGCGGCTGAACGTGACGCGCCGCCGCAGGGGCGCAGGCGCGCCGCAGCGGGAGCGCGGAGCCTGAGCCTCGTCCGCTACTCCTCGTCTTCCGAGGCTGCTTCTTCGTCGGCGTGCGGGTTCAGGTAGTACGTCATCGACTGCAGCGAGACCACGGGGTCGACGTTCTGTATCCGCACCCCGTTCGGGACGATGGCGGACTTCGGCGCGTAGTTGAGGATCGCCTTCACGTCCGCCTCCACGAGCTGGTCGATGACGTCCTGCGCCACCCCTGCGGGCACGGCGACGATGGCGATCTTCACGCCCTCGGCGTTGGCGACCTCGCGGAAGTTGGCGAAGTCGTGCACGACCAGACCCCCGGCCCCTTGCCCGACGATCTGGGGGTTGGAGTCGAATGCGCAGACGACGCTGAAGCCCTCCGGCTCGAACCCCGGATAGCTGATGATGGACCTGCCAAGCCGCCCCACGCCCACGACCGCGACGTTCCACGTCTGGTCGAGGCCGAGGATATGCCGCAACTGGCTGAGCAGGTTGGGGATGCTGTAGCCGCGTCCCTGCTTGCCGAAGCGTCCGAAGTAGCTGAGATCCTTCCGTATCTGTGCGGGCGTCGCCTGCAGGAACTCGCCGAGTTGCTGCGAACTGATGACTTCCAGCCCTATCTCCTGGAGGTGGGAGAGCGCCCGGAGGTATTGGGGCAGGCGCTCGACGACCACTCCGGGCACCTGAGGTTCGGTGGTCATGGGGCTCCGTCTCCTCGATTGTGAATCGTTTGTGAATCGATAGTAATGAAGTTCACAAACGAGCGTCAAGCAGACGGTGGTGCCGCTAGAGGGTCAGCTCCAGGATGTAGAGCCCGCCCTTCAAACGGTCGACCACGTACATGATGCCGTTCTCGTCCAGGTAGACGTCGTTGATGCCGTTAGACGGCGCGCCTTCCGGGACGGGTGGCACGAAGTACGCCACCTCCTCGGGCCGGAACGGGTCGCTCGTGTCGAACACCCGTACGCCGGCGTTGAAGAACGTGCCGTAGATCAGCGTGTCCGACTGCGAGCAGGTGGGGACGGGCTGGTTCTCGTGGATGTTGTGCGCGCCGAACCGCCCGCCACGGCTGAAGAAGTCCTCGGTGTCCGGCATGGGGAATGTGCTGATGATGACCGGGTTGGTCTCCTCCCGGATGTCCATCATCCAGACCAGCTTCGGGTGGTCCTCGCCGTTGTTCCGCACCGCTTCGTGGGTCACCACCATCAGGTCGCGGCTGAAGAGGGGCAGCGCCGTGTGGCAGAACCCCGGGAAGGGCGGCGCAACGTTGATGCTGCCGACCACCGCGGGGGCTGCCTTGTCGGAGATGTCCATGATGAACACCCCGGAGTCCAGGTAGCAGCAGTAGGCGCGGTCGGGACGTTCAGGGTAGACGTTGGCGTTGTGCAGCCGGTGACCGGAGTCCAGGAAAGGATGGCGACGTACCGGCGGGGCCTCGTCGCCCTCGCGTGTGCCGGGGACCCACCAGCGACCGGCCTCTACCGGGTGCTCCGGGTCCCGCACATCCACGATCATGTAGAACTGGTCGTCCAGTTGGTTGCGCGGCTGGAAGTCGGCGGCGCCGGTGGAGAGGTGCGCGTACTCGCCGTCCACCCACCAGAGGCAGTGGCATCCACGGGAGTAGGGGCCGCCCAGGTCGAGGAAACTGATCTGTCGGGGCCCCTCGTCTGCATTGCTGATGTCGTAGACGCCCATCCCGACCCCCGGCTGCCCCGGCTGCACGGACTGGTAGGCCACGAGCATCACGTCGTCCACGATGGCCAGCGAGTTGGAGCGCAGGTGGGAGTAGGGCAGCTCCGTCTGGACGACCAGCCTGGGGTTGGCGACGTCCGTGACGTCGACGCTCGTGATGTCTTTGGGCGCGCTCTCGTGGGCCAGGTAGAGGATGCGCCGCCCATCGCTGGTGACGTGGAGGTGCACTCCCTCACCGATGTTGCCGAAGCCGTCGAGGTCGTGATGGGAGATGAGCCGCATGTTGCGGATCTCCTGCGTCTGCGTCGCCATAGCGCCTCCTTCGGAGCGGTATCGCCCGCGTCTGTTGGGTGCAAGTTAACAGCAAAGCCGGTGCCACGCCACTCCCATGTGAGCCACGTTTACCGACCTGTCCTGAGGATGAGCTACAGCGTCTGTGCGTACCGCCCCAGCGCCCAGAGCGGGAAGTAGTTGCGGTAGAGGTGGTAGTTGATCATGAAGGCTGCGCTTAGTTCGGGGCCCTGCGAGTTCGGCCCGTCGAGCGGTTCGTATCGCTCAGGCTGGTCGCCGGGGCCGTAGCCGGGGAAGCCGCACCCCGTGAACTGGGGCTCGTCCCACGTTCCGTCGTCCTGCTGACGCTGGAGGAGGAACTCGACGCCCCGCTCGACGGACCCGTGGCAAGCTTCGCCCGCCGCGATGAGCGCGATGAGCGCCCATGACGTCTGCGAAGGTGTGCTCTCGCCCTGCCCGCGCAGCGACGGGTCCGGGTAGCTGACGCAGGTCTCTCCCCATCCGCCGTCGGGTTCTGGTGCGCGAGGAGCCATTCCACGGCACGGCGAACGCGGGGCTGCGTCATGTCCACACCCAGCGCCTGCAGCGCGGGGAGCACAGCGCCCGTGCCGTAGACGTAATTCACACCCCAGCGCCCGAACCACGCGCCGTCGTGCTCCTGCTGGTCCCAGATGTAGGCGATCCCTCGACGTACGGTTGGGTGGTCCGTTCCGTAGCCCAGCATGCCGTACATCTCCAGCACGTGGGCGGTGACGTCCACGCTGGGCGGGTCCAGGAGTTCGCCGAAGTCGGCGAACGGGATCTCCGCCAGTTCGCGGGACTCGTTGTTCCAGTCGAACGCGGCCCATCCCCCGCTCGAGCTCTGCATGCCCGTCAGCCACGCGATGGCGCGGTCGACGGACGCCTTCCTGGCTCGTTCGCCAGCGTCGTCGTTCATCCGTGCGAGCGCGAGGTCGGTCACGATGATGGCGGAGTCGTCGATGTCCGGGTAGTTGACGTTATCGAACTCGAACGCCCAGCCGCTGGGTTCGAGGTGAGGCCGGTAGACGGCCCAGTCGCCCTTGACCCGTATCTCTTCGCCTATGACCCACTCGGCGGCGCGCTGGATGCTCGGATGGTCGGGCGGCACGCCGGAGTCGAGGAGCCCGCGCATCGCCAGGCACGTATCCCACACGGGCGAGAGGCATGCCTGCACCCTGAGCCCCTCGCCGTCTTCCGAGGGGAGGCTCCAGCGCTGCCTGAAGCCCTCCATTCCTTTCGCCACGACCGGGTGGTCCAGCCGATAGCCGAGGGTGCTCAGCGCGATGAGCGAGTATACCCAGGGCGGCTGGATGCCCGCCCATGAGCCATCGGCTTCCTGATGGCTGACGATCCAGTCGACGGCGGCGTTGAGCGCTCGCTCCCGCCTGGGGACAAACGGCAGTCCGCAGTAGATGCGGAGCACCTTGTCGAGGAGGAGGAACCCTCCTTTGAGGGAGAAGGGTTTCGCCTTCCAGCGCGAGAGCGTGAATGTTACGGGGCCTTCCGGATAGAGTTCCATGACCCAGGCGCTCTCGCGCGGAGGCCGCGTGGGTTGGAGCGTGAGGATGATGGTCATCGGGACGATGGTCGCCCGCGCCCAGCTCGCGAAGCGGTAGATGTTGAAGGGCGCCCACTTCGGCAGCAGCATCATGTCCGGAGGCATGGCCGGCGTTCCCTTCCAGTCCCACTGGCCGAAGAGCGCGAGCCATATCTTGGTGAATACTCGTGCCTGGGGCACTCCGCCCTGCGCCAGGATGAAGGCGCGCGCCCGTTCCATGTGGGGAGCGTCCGCCGGGTCACCCGCGAGTTTGAGGGCGAAGTAGCACTCGATGGACGTGCTCAGGTCTCCCGGCGCGCCGTAGTACATGCACCACGAGCCGTCCGCCGACTGCCTGCGACGGATGTCTTCCGCGACGCGGGGGATGCGGTCGCCCTCGTCCGATCCTATGAAGTGCGTGAGCATGATGTACTCCGCCTCCATGGTTGGGTTGGACTCCAACTCCCCCCACCAGTAGCCGTCCTCGTGCTGCGTGCGGAAGAAGTACTCTTGCGTTCGCTGCAACGCATCGCGAACGCGGTGTTGTATGTCGGCCACGGGGATCCTGCTCTCTTGTTACGGGACGAGCGCCGGCAGGATGGTTTGCACGGCCATCTGCAGGGCACGAGACGCTTCCCGGGATTTCAGTGCGAGGGGCAGGAAGCTCCTGACCGCTGACGGGTGGGACATCGCCCGGAGTGCGTGCGCCCATTCCTGCCGGCCTTCATCCGCGATGATGGTCGCCACGAACGAAGGGAGGGAGAAATGGGCTTCATCCAGCACGGCGCGGATCCCGATGTGGGCGACGTCCCTGGCTGCTGCTTCTTCCGCGATCCAGCGGCCCTCCATGTCAGCGACAAGCGCACCGCTGCCGTAGTACGCCCGGCGCTTGGCCCGAGGCGTAAGGAGGGGCTCGTCCACGGTCAGCACCGGTCCTTCGAGGGTGGAGATGCCGGCCTGCCGCAGCAGCATGGCCGCGCGCGTGGTGTGCGGAGCGCCGGGGATCGCCGAATCAGATCCATGGAGGTAGGCGTTCGCAACCACGAGGTCACCGGGATGGAGGTGTGGATCGAGGGCGCCTGCGTATCCCAGGGAGACGAGTATCCGGCACGGCGCGGCATCGAGCAGGGCAGCGACCTGCTCGCCCGCAGGGCGTCCGATACCCACGACGTTCGCCCTCGTGCGGGCGTCGCCATAGCCCAGTCCTCCCAGCTCCCGCTGGGTCGGGGCGACGGTCAGGAAGGGCGTCAGGGCGGCTTCAGGCCCCATGGCGTTCCGCTCCCCTGTCTGCCTGTTCCTCCCGCAATCCCTGCAGGGCCTCAAAGCGCTGGTCCGCTGCGGCAGCGGCATCACGACCCGTGAAGAGCACCTCGGTGATGCTGCGGTATGGGAGTGACACCTCACGTCCGGTCTGTGCCTCGAACAGTTGGGCGGACGGTTCGCTGGCGCGGGCGTTCCGGTTGAAGAGGTAGCCCGTAACGGTGCTGCCGTCACCGGTACGGACGGTAACGTCGCCGCGATACTGGAAGGCACGCTCGACGAGTTCGACGACGCCGTCAGCGTCTACGTGGCGTGCGGTACCGGCCGGCGCCTCGTGCTCGTTCATGGCTCACAGCCTGCCGGTGAGCGTGGCAGCGGCAGAGTCGCGCAGACCGCGCCACGTCGTGAATGTCGCATGGACGGCGGTAGGTTCATATCCGGAGTGCACCATGCAGTCCTGGCAGTGAGGATTGCCGCTCTCCCGCCCATACTCTTCCCACGGCGTCTCGTCCATCAGCTCCCGGAAGGTGGCGGCATAGCCGTCCTGCAGCAGGTAGCAGGGGCGCTGCCATCCGAAGATCGTGTAGAGCGGGTTGCCCCATGGCGTGCACTCAAAATCGCGCTTGCCCATGAGGAACTGGAGGAAGAGCGGCGACTGGTTGAACCGCCAGCGCTCCTTCCTGCCCGCGAGCACCTCGGAGAATAGCTCCTGCGTCCGTTCGCGCTCCAGGAATGAGTCCTGGTCCGGGGCCTTCTCGTAGCTGTACCCCGGCGACACCATCATCCCCTCAACGTCCAGGTCCATCATCGCGTCGAAGAAATCGCGGACGCGCATCGGCTCGGACGTGTTGAACAGCGTCGTGTTGGTCGTGACGCGGAAGCCGCGCCGGACGGCTTCCCGTATCGCGTCGACAGCGATGTCGTAGACGCCGTCGCGGCAGACCGACGCGTCGTGCTCCTCGCGCAGGCCGTCCATGTGCACGCTGAAGCTGAGGAACTTCGAGGGAGTGAAGACGTGCTGCTCCAACTTCTCCCTGAGCAACAGGGCATTAGTGCAGAGGTAGACGTACTTCTTTCGGCGGGTCAGCTCTTCAACCAGCTCGCCGACGTGGGGGTAGAGCAGCGGCTCTCCGCCGGGGATGCTGACGATGGGGGCGCCGCACTCCTCCACAGCGGCGAGGCACTGCTCGACGGTCAAGGCGCGCTTGAGCACGTGCGGCGGATACTGGATCTTCCCGCACCCCGCGCAGGCGAGGTTGCAGCGCAACAGCGGCTCCAGCATGAGCACGAGCGGGTAGCGTTTGCGTCCCGCCAAACGTTGCCTGATGACGTGGGACGCAACGGTCCACGCCTGTGAGGCAGGCACTCCCATGATTCTGCGCTCCTTGCGGTGCGGTTGTGGGGGAGTCTAGCAGACCGCTGGCCCACGCCACGCACGTCGTACGCCACTGCCTCTTCCGGAGCGCGTGCTATAGTGGCGAGCATCCTCCTCTCGTGGGGTGCTGTCCCTTGTATATCGGCTCCTGCCGCCTCACCTTCCGGTTGCACGGCAACGACTCGCTCAAGGGCAAGCGACAGGTCTCGCGCTCGCTCATCGAACGTTTCCGGCAGCGCTACAACCTCGCCGCCGCGGAGGTCGCCGCGATGGATGAACACCAGCGGCTCGTCATCGGCATCGCCTGCGTCAGCAACGAGTACACCCACGCCGAGCAGATGCTCGACAAGGCCGTCGCCTTCGCGGGCAACCATCACCTGGACGCAGAGCTCGTCGACGTCGAGCGCGGCGTCACAGCCGAGGACTGAGCGATGGACGCGGCACGGTTCGTCGAACAGCTGCGCACCGGCAGCCTTGCCGGAGAGATCGAGCACGTCCAGGAGATGGCGGAGCGCGAGGCCGCGCACAGCAAACTTGGGTACACGCTCGACCCCCGCCTCGAAGAGGCGCTCGATGTGAAGGGCCTGCTGCCGCTCTACACACACCAGGCGTTGGCCGTCGACGCCGCGCTGAGCGGACGCGACGTGGCGCTCTCCACGCCCACCGCGAGCGGCAAGAGCCTCTGCTACCACGTGCCGGTCGCGCAGGCGATGCTGACGGACCGGTCGGCGCGGGCGCTCTACCTCTTCCCCACCAAGGCGTTGACGCAGGACCAGTTGCGCGGCCTGCGCGGCCTCCTGCCGGCCAAGATCGCCGCCCGCGTCGCGATCTTCGACGGCGATACGCCGACCAGCGAGCGGAGCGCGGTGCGGCGCTCGGCGCAGGTCGTATTCACGAACCCTGACATGCTGCACGTGGGCATGCTGCCGCACCACCGCACGTGGGCGCGGCTGTGGCAGTCGCTGCGCTACGTCGTCATCGACGAGATGCACGTCTACCGGGGCGTGTTCGGCTCCCATGTTGCCAACGTGCTGAGACGGCTGCGCAGGCTGTGCGCGCACTACGGCAGCGACCCCGTCTTCATCCTCTGCTCGGCCACCATCGCCAACCCCGGCGAGCTGGGGGAGCGCCTCACCGGCAAGCCCGTGGAAGCGATCGAGGAGAACGGCGCGCCCAGCGGCGCGAAGCACTTCGTCTTCTGGAACCCGCCGCTCGACCCAGAGGGGTTCCGGCAATCCGCGCCCAACACGTCGTCCGCGCTTACGGAGATGCTCGTGCAGCAGGAGGCCCGGACGCTCGTGTTCGTGCGCACGCGGCGCCAGGCGGAGGTCGTCTGCCTCGACGTCCGCAGGCGGCTCCAACGGAGCAGCGCCGAACTTGCGGAGCGCGTCCGCCCCTATCGCGGCTCGTACCTGCCGGAGGAGCGGCGCGCAGTGGAGCAGGGGATGCTGAACGGCGACCTGATGGGCGTCGTCGCGACGAACGCGCTGGAGCTCGGCATCGATATCGGCGGCCTGGACACGACCGTCCTCACCGGCTACCCGGGGAGCGTCGCGAGCACCTGGCAGCAGGCGGGGCGCAGCGGACGCACGAACGAGGGCGGACTGAGCATCCTCGTGGCGCGCGACGACCCCCTCGACCAGTACATCATGCGCCACCCGCGCTTCGTCTTCGGACGCTCTCACGAGCACGCGCGCATACGGCCGGACAACCCGTACGTGCTCGGCCCGCACCTGAAGGCCGCAGCGTACGAGTTACCGCTGCGCCCCGAGGAGGGTGCGCTCTTCGGCAACGGATTCGAGCCGCAGGTGGAGGCGCTCGCTGAGGAGGGCGCGCTGCAGGAGCGCAACGGACGCTGGTTCATCGCGCCGTCGGTCGAGTATCCCGCAGGCGAGGTCAACATACGCTCCACCGCGGAAACCCAGTATGTGGTGGCCGAGGCGCGGTCAGGGCGGGTGATGGAGCACGTCGACGAGTACTCGGCGTTCAGCCAGCTGCACGCGGGCGCGGTCTACCTGCATCTCGGCGAGTCGTACGTCGTCGAGAACCTCGACCTCGACGCGCACGTCGCCTGGCTCTCGCGCCGCGAGCCCGCCTACTACACCGACGTCCACGAGCTGACCGACATCCGCATCGCGGAGACCCACGCGACGAAGGAGCTGAACGGCGCGACCGTCTGCTTCGGCGACGTGACGGTCTCGCGGCACGTTATCGGATACCGCAGGCGTCCGCTCTACGACGGCGTGCAGCGGCGCGACGACAGCCTCGGCGAGACGGCGCTCCAGCTGCCCCCGTGGGTCTTCTCGACCGCCGCCGTCTGGTTCGACCTGCCACCGGACGTGTATGACCGCGCGCGGAAGGAGCGCGCCGACCTGCCCGGCGGCCTGCACGCGATGGAGCACGCTGCCATCGGCGTCCTGCCGCTCTTCGCACTCTGCGACCGGAACGACATCGGTGGGGTCTCGACGGCGCTCCATCCGGACACCGGCGAGCCGCAGGTGTTCATCTACGACGGCCACCCGGGCGGCGTCGGCATCGCGGAGCACGCCTACGCCGTGATCGAAGAGCTGCTCGACGCGACGCTCGGCGCGGTCGCCGAGTGCACGTGCGCCTCCGGCTGCCCGTCGTGCATCCAGTCGCCCAAGTGCGGGAACAACAACTACCCACTGGACAAGCGCGTCGCGGCGGATTTGCTGCGGGGGTTGTTGGGGAGGGGTGGGTAGGGTTCCTCGAACCTAACCGCTATCATGCAGATTGATACTGGTGTTCATGCATACTGCATGATATACTTGCTGCATGCCGAACCTACAGGTAAGGAATGTGCCAGACAACCTTCACGAGCGCCTTCGCCGCCGTGCGCGTGAGAACAACTGCTCCATGAGTACCGTCGTACTGTCCGCTGTGGAACGGGAGCTTGCACGGTGGGAATGGGAAGAGCACTTGTCGCAGCGCCCCAAGACCGAATTGGGCATTGCGGCGGCAACGCTGCTCGCCGAAGAGCGCTCCTCCCGCGATCTGGAGACTGAGTGAGCGGATACGTTGTCGATGCCTCCGTCGCGGTCGAGTATCTCCTGAGGACCCCCCTCGGTCTGACTCTCGCCGATGTGATTGAAGGGGCCTCTCTGGCCGCGCCCGAGTTGCTGGACGCAGAGGTAATGTCGGTGCTGCGGCGGGCTGTGCTGCGCGGGCACCTTGAAGAGGGGCGGGCGCAGATGGCCATCAACGACCTCATTCAGTGGCCTCTGGAGCGCATCCCTCACCGCGCCCTAGTGCCATTGGCTTGGCAGCACTTCAGGAACGTCAGCGCCTATGACGCCTTCTACGTGGCAGCCGCTCGAGCATTGGACATGCCTCTCATGACTGCCGACGGACGCCTTTCGCGGGTGTCGGGCCTGGGCGTCGTTGTGCAGCACATCCACATAGGGTAGTTCGACCTCCCCTCACTCCCCCACCCCGCGCTGATAGACTGCGGCCCATGGCGAATCCCCCTGGGAAGGCGGCCTACGTCTACGACGACGTGCTCTCCGGCCACGTGCTGCGGGAGGGTCATCCGATGCGCCCGGTGCGCCTGCGCCACACGTATGCGCTGCTGCGCGCCTATGGGGCGTTCGAGGACGAGCACGCGTTGCTCGTGCCGCCGCGCCCGGCGACGCTCGACGAGCTGACGACGTTCCACACCGAGGAGTACGTCGAGACGGTCCGCCGTCTCAGCAGCGGCGAGGAGGCCGACAGCGACCGGCACGGCTTCTCCGCGCAGGGCGACAATCCCGTCTACGAAGGCATGTATGAGGCGGCGCTGCTCTCGACCGGCGCGTCGGTGCAGGCGGCGGAGCTCATCGCGGACGGCGAGGCGTCGGCGGCGTTCGCTCCAGCGGGCGGGCTACACCACGCGATGCGCGGGTGGGCGTCCGGCTTCTGCATCTTCAACGACCCGGTCGTCGCCATCAACGTGCTGCGCAAGCGCGGGCTGCGCGTGGTGTACGTGGACGTCGACGCGCACCATGGCGACGGCGTGCAGGCCGCCTTCTATCGCGACACGGACGTGATGACGGTCTCCGTGCACGAGAGCGGTCGCTGGCTCTTCCCCGGCACCGGCGCGGTGAACGAGGTCGGCGCGGGCGAGGCCGCGGGCTATTCCGTGAACCTGCCGCTCTTCCCTTACACGGGCGACGACGTCTACCAGGAGGCGTTCGAGCGCGTCGTGCCTCCGCTCATCGAGGCGTTCGCGCCGGACGTGCTCGCCGTGCAGATGGGCGCGGACGCCTACGTCACCGACCCGCTGACGCACCTGGCGCTCAGCACGCACGGCTACGAGGCCGTCGTGCGGCGACTCGGCGCGATGGGCTACCCGATGCTGGCATTCGGTGGGGGCGGCTACGATCTCGATGCGACGGCCCGCTGCTGGACGCTCGCGTACGGCTCGATGGTCGGTCGCGAGTGGCCGGACGAGCTGCCGTTGGGCACAGACGCCTACCTGACGAGCCTGCACCTGCGGGACGCCGTGCTGCCCCAGATCGAATCGCAGCTGTATGAAAAGTCGCGCGAGTTCGTGCAGCAGCAGGTCGCGGAGATCGAGCGGCTCATCTTCCCCGTACACGGGCTCGCGTAGGAGGCACCCATGCGCATCGCGTCGTTCCAAACGATGGCAGTCCGCATCCCCCGCGAGCCGGGGCCGTCCGCGCCGCGCGAGGAGGCCGACTACGTCACGCTGCGCCTGCGCACGGACGACGGCATCGAGGGCATCGCCTACGCGGGTTTCGCGTCAACGCTCGTGACGAAGGCGCTCAAGGAGACGGTGGACGCGCTCGCGGCGGAGACGATCGGCCAGGACCCGCACGCCGTCGAGGCGATCGGGCGCAACCTGGCCCGCAAGGCGGGCGGCGGGTCGCCCGCCGGGCTCGTGACGCGCGCCATCTCCGCGATCGACGTGGCGTTGTGGGATATCAGGGGCAAAGCACTGGGGATGCCGGTCTGGAAGCTGCTCGGCGCGGCCTCGGGCGCGGCGCCCACCTACGCCAGCGGCTTCCTCTGGCGGCACTACGACCTCGAAGCGCTCGCCGAGACCGCCGCCGATCTCGTGTCGCAGGGCTTCCGCGCGATGAAGTTTCGCATGGGCGCTGAAGCGTCCGCGGAGGCGGAGCTGGCGCGGCTGCGCACGATGCGGGAGGCGGTGGGGCCGGACGTCGACATCATGGTGGACATCAACCAGGGGTGGGACGTGAACCGCACCATTGCGGTGGGGCGCGGCATGGCCGAATACAACCTCTTCTGGCTGGAGGACCCCGTCCACTTCCAGGACTACGCCGGGCTCGCGCGCATCGCCGACGCCCTGGATACCCCCATCGCCGCGGGCGAGTACCACTACGGCATCGAGCCCTTCCGCCACATGCTGGAGGCGCGCTCCATCGACATCGTCATGGTGGACCTGCTGCGCGTGGGCGGCATAACGCAATGGATGAAGGCCGCATACATGGCGGAAGCGTACAGCCTGCCGGTGGTGACGCACCTCGCACCGGAGATACTCGGGCACGCGCTCGCCGCCGCGCCGAACGGCCTCTACGTCGAGCATATGCCGTGGGCGTTCGCGCTGTTCGAGGACGTGCCGCAGCTCGATGTCGCGACAGGACGCCTCGTGATGCCGGACGAGCCCGGCCTCGGGCTGCGCTTCGACGAAGCCCGGCTTGCTGCCAGCGCGCTCTAGGCAGGATCCGGGACACGGCAACAACCCTCTCACTTCTCCCATTGAGCGCCCGACAGAGCGCCCTCTATGATTAGCACAGAACGTCCCCGAAGGAGGGATGGCTATGCGTATATCGTCGTTCCAGACGATGGCAGTCCGCATCCCTCGTGAGCCGGGGCAGTTCGCACCGCGCGAGGAAGGGGACTTCGTTACGCTGCGCCTGCGCACGGACGACGGAATCGAGGGTATCGCATACGCCGGTTTCACTTCGTCGCTGGCGACGAAGGCCCTGAAGGAGATGCTGGACGCCCTGGCAGCCGAGACGGTCGGCGCAGACCCGCACGCGGTGGAGGAGATCGGGCGGGGGCTGCTGGAGAAGGCTGGCGACGGGTCACCTGCGGGGCTCGTGACACGCGCCGTCTCCGCGATAGACGTGGCGCTCTGGGACATCCGCGGCAAGGCGTTGGACATGCCTGTCTGGAGGCTGCTCGGCGCAGGGTCGGGGGCTGTTCCAACGTATGCCAGCGGCCACCTCTGGCGGCGGGATGGACTCGATGCGCTGGCAGAGGCCGCAGCTGGGCTTGCCGGTCAGGGTTTCCGAGCGATGAAGCTCCGCCTTGGGGGTGAACCGTCGCCGAAGGCGGAGGTGGCGCGGCTGCGCACGGTGCGGGACGCGGTTGGGGAGGGCGTAGACCTGATGGTCGACATCAACCAGGGGTGGGACGTGAACCGCACCATCGCGGTCGGACGGGGCATGGCCGAGTACAACATCTTCTGGCTGGAAGACCCCGTGCACTTCCAGGACTACACGGGACTCGCGCGCATCGCCGACGCGCTGGATACGCCTATCGCTGTGGGGGAGTACCACTACGGCATCGAGCCTTTTCGCCACATGTTGGCCGCCGGCTCCATAGACATCGTGATGGTGGACTTGTTGACCGTTGGCGGCATCACGCAATGGATGAAGGTCGCGCACCTCGCGGAGGCATACAATCTTCCCGTCGTGACGCACCTCACGACGGAGATCCTCGGCCACACGCTAGCCGCCGCCCCGAACGGGCTCTACGTCGAGCATATGCCATGGGCGTTTCCGTTGTTCGAGGAGGTGCCGCAGGTCGACCCTTCCACGGGATGCCTGGTGATGTCGGACGAGCCCGGCCTCGGGTTGCGCTTCGATGAGGCCCGAATCTCGGCCAGTGCGCTCTAGGATAGAGGCTTGCAGAGAGGTACAATCGAGGTGAGATGAAGCCTGGCGACGTCATACCGAAGCCGTGGGGCAGCGAGCACATCGTTGACCTGAACGAGGCGTACTGCATCAAGTACCTGCGCATCCGGCGCGGCCAGCGGCTGAGCAAGCAGTACCACGAGCAGAAGCGCGAAACGATGCTGCTGGTGCGTGGCAACGCGCTCCTGAATCTCGCCAACGAGCAGGACGTGCGGGATATCGTGATGGAGTTCGGCGAGCCGTACGTGGTCGAACCGGGCATGGTGCACCGCATCGAAGGGATGTCCACGGAGCCCGCTGTCATCCTCGAAGTGAGCACGCCGGAGTTGGAAGACGTCGTGCGCCTCCAGGACGACTACGGGCGCTAGCCCCGCCCCGTGCGCCTGGACACAGCCCGCCTCATTCTCCGCGAGTACACGGAGGACGACTCCGCCGCAGTCCTCGCCTACCAGAACGACCCGCGTTACCTCTGCTACTACCCGTGGGACAGCCGCACGCCGGACGACGTGCAGCGGTTCGCCCGGCAGTTCATCGACTGGCAGGCCGAGTCTCCCCGACGCCGCTTCCAGCTTGCCGTCCTGCTTCGAGAGAGCGGGACGCTCATCGGGAGCTGCGGAATACGCCGCAAGCCTGACGACGACACCGAAGCTGACATCGGCTTCGAGCTGTCGCCCGAGCACTGGGGACGCGGCTACGCAACCGAAGCGGCGACGGCGATGGCGGAATTCGCGTTCCGCGAGTTGGGGGTGCGCCGTCTCTCGTCGTGGTGCATCGCGGAGAACGCCGCCTCGGCCCGCGTACTGGAGAAGCTGGGCATGTCGCAGGAAAGCAGGCTGCCCGCCGCCGAACACTTCAAGGGCCGAGACTGGGACATGCTCCTCTACGGCATGACCCGCGAGCGTTGGGAGCAGGGCCATGCCCCCGACTTCACCGCTCCCGACCCCTGATAGAATGATTATTCAGCGGTCGCCGACAGGCTGCCGCGCCGCACCACGCACCGGAGAAGGCATCGTGAGCATGGACCAACTCGCCTACTACCAGAGCAAGCTGGCGTATGAGACGGACTCGGCGGACCTGTACGAGGCCCTCGGGAATGGCGAAGCCATCGTCGTGGTCGATGGGCGAGCGGCAGGCGCCTATGCTCACGAGCACATCCCGGATGCCATCAGCCTTCCGCACCGGGAGATCAGCGCCGACACGACCGCCTCATTCGACAAGTCGAAGATGTACGTCTGCTACTGCGACGGCATCGGGTGCAACGCGTCGACGCAGACGGCGATGAAGCTCCTGCAGCAGGGGTTCCAGGTGCGCGAACTCATCGGAGGGCTGGACTGGTGGAAGCGGGACGGCTATCCGACCCACGGATCAGAAGCGGGCGTTGCAGCGGGCATCAGGTGCGGCTGCAACTGAGGCAGCCTTAGTCGGCCTCGTATATCTCGAGACCCAGCGCCCGTTCACCGGGGCCGCTCGACCGGCCGGGGCAGGCTGAGACCGCAACGATGCACGGCATCAGCGCCCGCATGTCGATGTAGTCGCCCGCCTTCACGTCGAACGGGTCTTCCCAGAATGTGCGGCCGTTCTCGTCGATCCCCGTGCGCATGAAGATGTTGAACGGGTCGTGCACGTAGTTTCCATCGAGCCCGAACGGCTCCACTGCCTTAGCGAGGATCTCCTGGCATCCCGGCGAGTCGATGCCGTAGCGCTCCACCCTGCTCACGGCGCAGCACCGACCGCTGAGCATGTCGTGCGTGGCGGCGCCGCTGGGCGATGGCTGGTGCTCGACGGTGTCTGCGGTGATCTCGAGCATCGGGCGCTCCCATGGCGCCCGCGTCCAGAGTCTGGTCCCCGTGGTTGGGTGGATCGTCTCCCGGCGGCGCGTGACCGACGACCCCAGATGCTCCCAGGGGTTGTCCAGGTTGAACGCGTTGAAGTCGATGACCTGCGGGCCCTCGGGCTGCGTCAGCCGCAGGAGTTGTCCCTCCCGCAGAACAACCGCCAGACCGTCATGCTTCCTGACGACATGCGTCTCGAGCAGTCCCACGTCGTCCCTCCGAGGCTGTGGCCTACGGTACGAGCGTGCCCGGCTCCGCGGACCAGACCCAGTAGCCCTTGCCATTCGCGATCTCCGGCGGCTCGTCGTCGTCCTCTTCTTCGTCGTCCTTGTCGTCCTCGGGAGCGATGCGCACCCAGCGGTGATACTGCGCGTCGAAGGTGTATGCGACACGCCAGTCGAAGCTGCCGAAGTAGTTGTCGGCCTCGCCGTCGCCGTCCCCAGCTCCCGGCGGCATCCCAGCGGGGTTCTGGAACAGGTCTACGACGCCGAGCAGGTTCCAGCCGTGGCTCACGCGGAGCGTTGGCGGGAGAGACGTCGTATCCGGCTCAGGGATAAGCGGCGCGACCGTCGCGAACGACGTCGCGAATACCCAGTAGCCGTAGCCCGCCTCGATCTCCGTCAGGCTGCCGCGCCACGAGCCGTCCTCGGTCACCGCTGACGCAAGCCAGTTGCCGTCCTGGTATGACATCGCCGCGGAGATGCCTCCACTGGGTGGGATCACGGCGCTCAACGACGGGTCCACCGGCGTTCCCGGTACCGAGATCAGGTTCCAGCCGGGGGAGATGTCGATCTCGTAGGCGCCGCGCGCGACTACCGAGAAGGCGAACTCGCCCTCGACCTCGTTGCCCGCCTCGTCGACCGCGGTGTAGGCGACCTCGTGGCGGCCCTGCGCCAGGTTCCCGGCCTGGAGCGCGAACTGCGCCTTGTCGACCCTGCTCAGCCGCGCCGACGCGTCGCTGCCGTTCAGCGTGATCTCGGTGATGTACACCATCGCGTGCGAGTCCGAGAACTCCACGTCAGGGTCATCGTCTCCGCAGCCGCCCGTCGGGCAGAGCGCGTACTCCTCCCCCTCCGCGGAGAACAGCATGGCCACGATCGGCCTCGCGCTCTCCGTTTCGTCATCAAGGTCTCCACGGCGCGGCGTCACCCGCAACTCGGGCGTTGCGTCGTTGTTGAAGTCCGAGTCCAACTCGAGCAGCAGCCCCGCCTCGTCCATCGCCTCGACGTCAAGCATGTTGCCGTCCGTCGGCTTGGACTGCTGTGGCTCCGGCCTCCAGCCGGGTGTCGAGAATACATTGCGGTTCTCGTCCTCCGCAGACACGATCACGCCGATCAGTCCGCCCAGGCCGGTCAGGCCGGACGCGTCGTACGCCCTGCGCCAGTGGAGCGGGTCCACCTGCTCCGTGAGCGGGCTGCCCGTCACCACGCTCCGTATCGTGTAGACGTACTCGCCGGTCTTCTTGCCGTCCTTCACCCCCTCCTCCGTCTCAATCCCCACGAAGAAGACCTCCGGGCGCCGGCGCAACTCCTCGTCCGACTGAACGTCCACAACGAACTCGCCCTTGCTGTTCGTTACCAGCCGCCCTGTGCCCTCTTCCGTGGCGGGCAGGGGGCCAGCCTCAATGGTCGTACCCTCAGCGAGCGCCCGTACGCCCACCGTGAAGGACGGGGCGACGTGGTCCTCCGCCGTTCTGTCGACGGAGTCGTTGGGGTTGCCAGCCAGGTCGTAGACGATCCCTCCAAAGAGCAGCACGTCCGGCGTCTCGTCGGACGCAAGGTCGTTCTCCAACTGCAGATAGATGCGGCTGCGGGGGTCGTATATCCGGTTGCCTTCGATATCCGAGGCCATCTCACCGTCCGACAGGCGGCCCGGGTGGACGATACCTACGACGCGATGGCCGGAGACCGTGAACTGCTCATGGTCGATCCCCGAGCGCACCGGCCTTCCGAAGTCCAACATGATGGACCTGCGGTCGGGGACCTCCTTCTCATCGCTGAGGTCATACCCGACGCCTGCCTGCACGACGCGGACGGACGGCTCGGTATCGTCGATTTCGAACCAGTAATCCTGAATGCCGTCGTCGTCCGAGATGTCGGTCACGGTCTCGTTGCCCGCGCGGTCTCTTGCGGTTATCCGCATCTCGTAGAGGTCCTCGGCCATGTTGTTCCCGCGGGCTGAGAACTCGTAGGCCACGCCTGCGCGGTCACCCAGCAGCGTCCAGCGCCCGACGTCCGTGATGTCTGGCGCGGAGTCCGCGTCGCGTCCTACCCTGAGGTCTATGTCTGCAGCCTTACCATTCACGCTGATCTGGCCGCTGGAGCGTTCGGAGAGCGGTTCGCCGGCGGTTATCTGGTCGCGGTCGCCGTTCACCTGGGTGGGGTCACCGTCCGCCGAACGCACGAGTTCCCCGTCATGCCGCAGGCCTGAGTCGTCGTCGTGCACTTCGAACCCGAAGTCGAGGCGGCTGGAGCGCCAGGCGCTGTCGTGCTCCGGCATGACCTCCCGCAGTTCCGGACCCTCGCCGTCAACTTCCAGCGACACCTGCCCTGCGCCCGCGATGGTAATCGTAATCGTGTCTCCATGTCGCGCGAGGATGGAGGCGATCTGCGATTGCGTCACTCCATCCGTGTAGTCGACGATGTCGTCGGTCGGGGGGTCGGCGGTGTCCACGCAGGCGGGACCGTCGCTCGACTCGTATTCCATTCCTGCAGGCAACTCCGCGCGCGGGTCGAGGACTCGGACGAACGCTTGGTAGAATGTGTTTCCTTCCGTGGGTGCGGATTCGGCCAGCTGCACCGTGATGGGGGCGCGTCCGCTCCGGATCGTCGCCTCGACGCAGCCGTCAGTGTTCGCCGTTACGCGGTCGACCGCTGTGATGAGAATCGTGTTGTGTGCGTCGGGATTGTTGGATACGTAAAGCGTTCCATCGAAGTGCGTGTACTGAGGCTGTACTGCCGGGTTCGCAATGTATGCGGTGTCGTCCGTGGTATGTGACCCCGGTGTTGTTCCCAACGTGGGTGTTGTGGGAACGGGGTGGATGGGGACGTAAGTGTTATAGGTGGCGTTCTCTTCATTCTTGGCTATCTGGGCGTCCTCGAGGTTCGTGAACACCCCGACGCTGAACCCGCCGCTGCCGGTCTTGCCCTCGGTTTTGTCGAAGGTCGCTTGGCCGAATACGGGCAGGAGCAGGAGCGATGCGAGGGCTGCTGTTATGAGCGACGCGAGCAGGATGATGTGTGTGTGTCTTCGGATATACATGGCCTTCATCCCATCGTAACCCTCTCGCATCTACTCCGTCACCACGATAAGGCAGCAGACAGCACTCGCTTGGGCAAGACTGAAAATAGCCACAGGGGCGACCCGAAGGCCGCCCCTGTGATGTCTTACGTGGCGTGAGTGCGTGTGCTTACACCTCGCGGTACTCGCCCTCGATGGCGTCATCGTCACCGCCAGCGTCGCCGGAGTCGTCGGAGGGCGGGGTGTCGTCGGGGTTGGACGATGCGGCCTCGGCCTGCTGGCGGGCGTAGACGGCCTCGCCGATCTTCTGGACGGCGACGGAGAGCGCTTGGGTGGCTGCCTGCAGCGACGCGGCGTCCGCGTCTTCCTGCGCGAGCACGGTCCGCACATCGGCGATACGCGCCTCAACCTCGCTCTTGAGGTCGGCGTCTATCTGCTCGCTGAACTCCTGCAGCGTCTTCTCGGCCTGGTAGGCGCTGGTGTCGGCGAGGTTGCGCGCCTCGATCTGCTCGCGCTTGCGGGCGTCCTCCTCGGCGTGCGCCTCCGCTTCCTTCACGAGCCGCTCGACCTCGTCCTTGGCGAGGCCGGAGCTCGCGGTGATGGTGATGCGCTGCTCCTTGCCGGTGGCCTTGTCCTTCGCGGAGACATTCAGGATACCGTTGGCGTCCAGGTCGAACGTCACCTCGATCTGCGGGATGCCGCGCGGCGCGGGCGCGATGCCGTCCAGGTTGAAGCGGCCTATCGTCTTGTTCTCGCCCGCCATCGTGCGCTCGCCCTGCAGCACGTGGATCTCCACGCTGGGCTGGCTGTCCGCTGCCGTGGTGAACATCTCGCTCATGGACGTGGGGATGGTGGTGTTTCGCTTGATGAGCGGCGTCGCTACCCCGCCGAGCGTTTCGATGCCGAGCGTGAGCGGGGTCACGTCCAGAAGCAGGATGTCGGTCACGTCGCCCTGCAGGACGCCGGCCTGGATGGCCGCGCCGATGGCGACGACCTCGTCCGGGTTGACGCCCTTGTGGGGCTCCTTGCCGAACAGCTCCTTCGCCCGGTCGTTGACGGCGGGCATGCGCGTCATGCCGCCCACGAGGACGACCTCCGCGATGTCGCCCGCGCTGACGCCCGCGTCCTTCAGCGCCTGCTGGCACGGGCCGACGGTGCGGGCGACGAGGTCGGTGGTCAACTGCTCCAGCTTGGAGCGGGTGAGACTCATCGCGAGGTGCTTCGGTCCGGAGGCGTCCGCCGTGACGAATGGCAGGTTGATCTCCGTCTGCTGGGCGCTGGAGAGCTCGATCTTGGCGCGCTCGGCAGCCTCCTTCAGCCGCTGGAGGGCCATGCGGTCCTCGCGCAGGTCGATGCCTTGCTCGCGCTTGAACTCGTCGGCGAGCCAGTCGATGACGCGCTGGTCGAAGTCGTCGCCGCCGAGGTGCGTGTCGCCGTTGGTGGACTTCACCTCGAACACGCCGTCGCCGATGTGGAGGATGGAGATGTCGAAGGTGCCGCCGCCGAGGTCGTACACGGCGATGACCTCGTCCTGGTGCTTGTCGAGGCCGTAGGCGAGCGCCGCGGCGGTGGGCTCGTTGATGATGCGGAGCACCTCGAGGCCGGCAATGGTCCCGGCGTCCTTCGTCGCCTGCCGCTGACTGTCGTTGAAGTAGGCGGGCACCGTGATGACGGCCTGGTTCACCGGCTCCCCGAGTTTGGCCTCAGCGTCGGCCTTCAGCTTCTGGAGCACCATCGCGGAGATCTCAGGCGGCGAGTAGTCGCGGTCGCTCATCGTGACGGAGGCGTCGCCGCTGTTGCTGGCCTTGGTGACGTAGCCAAGCGTCTTGCGCTCCGCCTCGGTCTCGCTGAACTTGCGGCCGATGAGCCGTTTCACGGAGTAGACGGTGTTGACCGGGTTGGTCACTGCCTGCCGCTTGGCGACCATGCCGACGTACCGCTCACCGTTCTTCGGGTTGACTGCGACAACGGACGGCGTCGTGCGCCCGCCCTCCGAGTTTTCGAGGACGAGCGGCTCACCCGCATCCATGGCGGCCATCGCCGAGTTGGTTGTTCCCAGGTCTATCCCTATTACCTTCGCCATACCATTACTCCTTGCGGTGTTAGTCGTTCGTTGTCGAGTCGTCCGCCGCGCCCTGCGAGACGACGACCTGAGCGGCGCGCAGCACCCGGTCCCTGCCGCGGTAGCCTGCGCTGATGGTCATGAGGATTGCGCCGGAGGGGTGCTCGGCGCTCGGTTGGGAGGCGATGGCCTCCTGCTCGGCGGGGTCGAATGGGTCGCCCGGCGCGGGTTCGAACCGGGTGACTCCCTCCGACTCCAGTAGCGAGTTCATGTTCTGTGAGACGAGCCGCACCCCGCTGCTCCAGCTCTCCGGCGCGTCGTCCGGAAGCGCGTCCACGGCGCGCTGCATGTCGTCGGCGATGGGGAGGAGCTTGCTGACGACGCTGTTCGACGCGCTGCGCGCGAGCGCCCAGCGCTCTTCCTCCGCTCGGCGCTTGTAGTTGACCAGGTCGGCCTGTGCGCGCAGGGCGATCGACTTCATCTCGTCGCGCTCACGCTCCAACGTTGCGATGGGGTCCTCGGAGACCTGCGCCTCGGCGGCCTCCGGCTGACCGGAGTCGGTGTGATCGTGCTCTTCTTCAGCGTTAAACATCGGGTCCTACTGCTCTCCGGGTTTGCGGGGTGTCGGCCTGGTCGTGCCGAGGAACATCTCCATGATGTCCTGCATCGCCTGCTCGAACGGCATGGCCGCGCGGGTGGGTAGGGCGGGAGGAGCCTGCGCCGCTTCCATCGCCGAGGAGAGACGGTCGAAGACGGCCATCGCCATCTCGACTCCGGCGAGGTTGAGGCGCATCTCGTCCACGAGGTGCTTGATCATGCGCAGCTTCGCGATGTCGCGCTCCGAGTAGAGGCGCAGCATCCCGACCGTGCGCGACGGCCGCACGAGCCCCACGCGCTCGTACTTGCGGAGTGTCTGCGGGTGCATGCTCAGGATGCGCGCCGCCACGCTGATGATGTACAGCCCTTCCTCGACCTGTGCGCTGGACACAGGCTCTTGTCGAGGCTGCGACCGTCGAGCAGGCGGCGCGGTGCGCTGCCCTTCGTTGGGCATCCGCAGGGACGACAATAGCCGCTCGGTGGCCGTTGGTCTGCGTCGCTGTTGCATGTTGAAATGCCTCGTTTGCTCCCTCAGGGGGAGCGTCAGTGCGCCTCGTGAATGCTGGTACTCGTATGATATGGATTGACACGACCTGTGTCAACTCTTATCATGCGGCCAGCCCGACGAGAACCGAAACGAAAGAAGAGGAAACCGAAACCGATCTGTGAGCGTAGTTCTCTATGAAGGAAGAGTGGGGAAGGAGGACACCGATGATACTCTTCAAAGCCTGCAAGCGGTGTAGTGGGGACCTTTACGACGCAGCCGACATCTACGGCCCCTACCTGGAGTGCATCCAGTGCGGCCACATGATCGACCTGCCGGACGAACGACTCGCCAAGGCCGAAGCAGAAGGACGTGCGCTCAGAGCGGCGAAGGTGGCGGCGGTGAAGGCGGCGGCATAGGACGAGACGATCGCCCTTCTCGCGGCACATGGCGAAGCCGGAGCCCCGCCTCTCGAAAGAGGGGCGGGGCGTTTTCTTGTCATCAGGCATCGACGTCCGTCCGGGCGATGGTGGGGAACGGCGGGCCGAAGTGGCCGTCGCCGGGAGCGAGCCGTGCGTTGATGTCGGCTATCAGCCGCTCCGTGTCGACGCCGGCGTAGGCCGGGGCGAACGCGCGCAGGATGCGCGCGGCCTCGGTGAGCTGGCTATGCATCCCCTTTGCGTTCCGACGGAGCGCATGGGCGAACCCCGCGCCGAGCTTCGTGAGCGCCAGCAGGAAGAGGCGCTCCGGGTACGGCGCGCGGATCCATAGCTCCTCCCACGTCTCGTGGCTGTCGCGGAAGCGCCCGCCGTTGAACTCGGCGATGCCGCGTTGCAACGTCTCGGAGCGCGAGAGCGACGCGCCGTCGCCCAGATCGCCGGAGCGGGTGACGTACATCAGCCACTGCGCGTCGGCCTGGCGGCGGGCGCCGTGCGGGAACTGCTGCGGGGGACGCGTGAGGGGCTGCTGGGCCATCAGGCGGGGTCGGAGGCTGCGGGGTATGGGGCCGCGTCATCGTACGGGGCCTCGCCTTCGAGCGACTGGTACTTGGAGGCGCACTTCACGAAGACGCGGTCGGTCATGAACACGCCGCCCGGCTGGTAGGTGCCCTCGAGCACGATCTCCGAGTGCGGGTTGAAGAAGAGGTCCGGCAGCACGCCGTCGTACGTGGCGTCGATCTGCGCGCCGTTCTCGTGCAGCTGGAACGTGGCGATGGTGTTCTCGGTGCTCTCGCGGTCGAAGCTGCCCTCGACGAGCGCGCCTTTCACTTTGAGCGACTCCCCGGCGGCGGGGCCCTGAGCGACGAGTTCGTCGACCGTCAGGTAGAACGACGTCGCGGCCTGGAACGCGGTGAAGCCGAAGTAGCCGAACGCGGCGAGCAGCACGATGCCGACGATGATGAGCTTGCGCTGCTTCGTGAGGAACGACGGCGCACCGGCGGCGCCGATGGGAGTTGCGGGCTGTTCTGCGGGCGTGTACTGCATGGGTCTGCGCCAGAGTCTGTGAACTGCATCACATTGTAGCAGAAGCAGGCGGGCTACCGGGCGTAGCCGGTCAGGTCGGCGACCGCGTCGTAGTCGTCCCGGTCGAGCCAGTGACACCAGAGGTTCGCTCCGGGGATCGCGAGCCGCTGACGCCTGCCCGGCCCGCGCCACGCCGCGACTGCAGCTTGCCGGACCTCAGGGCGCGAGCTCGTGAACTCGAGCGCTGGACGGAGGTCGGTGTCTGTCGACATGATGACGCCGACGTCGTACTCGCGCTCGATGGCCATCGTGACGAAGTCAATGGCGAGCGCGATGTCGACGCCTTTCTCCTGCGCCTGCTCGGCAGGCCAGCCTCGGGGGTATCGGAGCGGACGGCTGACGACGCGCGCGCCGGATGCCTCCCAAGCTTCGCACTGCCTCATGTGCGCGGCGTAGGTACGAGGGTCCTTCTCCGAGTCCGGGCGTCCGGTGTAGATACGCACGTCGTGGAGCACGCATGCGACGCCGCCCGGTCGTGAGCGCTGCGCAACGATTTCGCCGAGTCTCCTCGGGTTGAACTGCCCGTTCACTGGTGGAGCATTCGGCGAGAAGAAGCTCCGCCGTGCGCTCCGGTAGGCGTTCTGCGCGTCGATGAACAGCGTGAGTCGAAGTGGATTAGTCACGGAAGTACCCGGTTAAAGTAAGAGCCCGCCAATTCGCCTGCCTCTTTGGACAGACAAACAGCGAGCAAGATTGCAGTCAATCTAATGAATGAGGGTGACCCTTGTCAACCCCGATATGTCACTGCAAGAACTCAGCCCCGCCCTGCGCTCTGTGCGGAGCGCAGGACGGGAAGAGAATTCGACTCCTACGCCCGGGCGGGGATGAACTCGTGCATGCGGGAGCGGAGGCCGCGCTTGGTGAGCTCGCTCTCGAAGAGCGCGTGGATGCGCGGGTCCTCGTCCTCGTACTCGATCTGCATGCCGCCGGCCTTCTCCGACTTGTCCATGTTCTCGTAGCTCCACATCTTGGACTCGAGAACCGGGTAGCGGGCGCCGCCGAAGTCGAACACGAGGTACCGGGACTGCCCCTGCGAGACGTTGAAGTGCTGGTGGTACGTCGGGCCGTCCGGCGGCGCGTAGAGCGTGCCGGGCTTCCAGTCGACGCGCACGGTGTCGACCGGGCTCTCGCCCTCCTTCCAGAGGAGCGAGTAGCCCTCGCCGGTGACGCAGAAGATGTGCGCGCCCGCGTTGTGCGCGTGCGCCTTCTTGTACGTGCCCTCGAAGAACTGCGAGATGTGGCAGTGCATCGACGAGTCGCCGAGCAGGAACTGGATGTTGTTCCCCGCGGCGCCGCGAGCGACCCACGGCGGCAGCTCGAAGTTGACGAGCTCCGGCACGAAGTTGGTCTCCCACTGGTGGCGTCCGGGCTTCACCTGCCGGAACTCGCCCTCGCCATCGAAGTACTTCTCTGCGGCCATCCGCTCCGGGAACTGGAACGGGTTGTCGAAGATGAAGTCCGGGTTGCGGAAGACGTTGAAGATGATGGGCAGGTCCGTCACGGCGGCGAGCCGCGCTGGCTCTGTGCCGGAGCCGTTGAAGATCTGGTGCTTCGCGTTCAGCGGGATCGCGAAGATGGCGCTCGGCCCCCACTCGAACGAGTAGCGGCGCCCGTCTGGACGCTCGATGACCGTCGAGCCTCGGCCGGAGATGACGTGGATGAGCTCGTCGTGCATGTGCTGCTCTTGGTTGAGCTCGCCGCCCGGCGGGATCTCCACGACGTACGCCGAGAGGTAGTCGCTCTTGCCCGCGACGTGCACGTACGTGCCGAGGCCGCCCATGCGCTCCCACGGCTCGACCGGCACGGTGTGGCAGTCGACGGCGTACCCCTCGAAGACGGGGATGTTCTCTTCCTTAAGGAAATCGCGGTAGGGGAATACCCCGTAATAGGGATTGAACTCGACTTCGTCGCCCATGATCAGCACTCCGTTTGTACGTATTCGGGACAGGCGAGAGCGTACACGACGCGGCGCACGCCTGCCACCCTTGCGGGTCGCCTCTGGGTTACCTCTGGCGGGCGAGGTTCTTCCCGCCCACCCGCCCGGGGGCGGTTATTCGGGATCTGGTGTAGGGGCATCCCTTGTGGGTGCCCTTCGGGTGGGCGTATGCTCACCCCGGCGTTGGTAATGGCGCAATGCCAGGGCACCCACAAGGGGCACCCCTACATCGAACCATCCGGACCGGCCGGAATCGGCCGGTCTTCACGGGGTTCCTGGCCTGGTGTAGGGGCATCCCTTGTGGGTGCCCTTCGGGTGGACGTCCGCTCACCCCGGCGTTGGTAATGGCGTAACGCCAGGGTACCCACGAGGGGCACCCCTACATCAAACCATCCGGACCGACCGGGGTCGGGCGGCATCCAGGGGGTTCCCGGTCTGGTGTAGGGGCATCCCTTGTGGGTGCCCTGTTCGGGGGCGTCCGTTTACCCCTGCGTTGGTAATGGCGCAACGCCAGGGCACCCACAAGAGGTGCCCCTACATCACGCCCCTACCCCCTCGCCCCCACGAACTCGCGCATCTTGGAGTTGAGGCCGCGCTTGGAGAGCTCTTGCTCGTAGAGGTCGAGGACGCGGGGGTCCTCGTCGGTGTACTCGATCTGGTGGCCGCCTTCCTTGGTGGACTTGTCCATGTTCTCGTAGCCGACCATCTTCGATTCGAGGACGGGGTAGCGGGCGCCGCCGAAGCCGAAGACCAGGTAGCGCGACGGCCCGTCGGCGACGTTGAAGTGCTGGTGGTACGTCGGGCCGTCGGGCGGGGCGTAGAGGGAGCCGGGCTTCCAGTCGACGCGGACGGTGTCGACCGGGTTCTCGCCCTCGCGCCAGAGGAGGGAGTAGCCCTCGCCGGTGACGCAGAAGATGTGCGCGCCCGCGTTGTGGCGGTGCGCCTTCTTGTACGTGCCCTGCTGGAACTCCGAGATGTGGCAGTGCATCGACGAGTCGGCGAGCAGGAACTGGATGTTGTTGCCTGCCGCGCCGCGCGCCGCCCAGGGGGGCAGCTCGAAGTTGACGAGCTCCGGCACGAAGTTGGTCTCCCACTGGTGGCGTCCGGGCTTCACCTCGCGGAACTCGCCCTCGCCGTCGAAGTAGCGGGAGACGTCGGAGCGCTCCGGGAACTGGACGGGGTTGTCGAAGATGAAGTTGGGGTTGCGGAAGACGTTGAAGATGATGGGCAGGTCGGTCACGGCGGCGAGCCGTGCGGGCTCGGTGCCAGAGCCGTTGAAGATCTGGTGCTTCGCGTTCATGGGGATGCCGAAGATGGCCGTCGGCCCCCACTCGAACGAGTACTTCTTGCCCTCAGGCGTCTCGATGACCGTCGCGCCCCTGCCGGAGACGACGTGGATCAGCTCGTCGTGCATGTGCTGCTCCGGGTTGAGCTGACCGCCGGGCGGGATCTCGACGACGTACGACGACAGGTAGTCGGAGCGTCCGGCGAGGTGCACGTACGCGCCGTTGCCGCCCATGCGCTCCCACGGCTCGAGCTGCACGGTATGGCAGTCGACGGCGTAGGCCTCGTGGATGGGGATGCCCTCGCTCTTGATGAAGTCCGTGTAGGGGAACACGCCGTAATACGGGTTGATCTCGACCTCGTCTCCCATGATGTCTCCTTCCTAGCGCCAGGATGCCGCGAGCGTACACGACGCGCGCCCAGAGCGCCAAGCGTCCCTTGTCCGTCGTTCCCGCCTGCACGGGAACGACGGAAGCCTGTCCCTCGTCATTCCCGCACCAGCGGGAAGGTGGATTCACATTTGAAGTGCAACACGTGGTCTAGCAGGACCTCGGCTGGGGTGAGGTAGTCGAGGCACTTGCGCGGCGTATTGTTGTATGCCTGCATCAACGCCGTAAACTCCTCGTCCGACACTGCAGCCAGGTCCGTCTTCCGGGGCAACACCCAACGCATCCGTCCAATCGCATTCTCCACGCCTCCCTTCTGCCACGGCGAGTACGTGTCGCAGAAGAACGTCTCGATATCCCAGGCGTGAAGTTCATAGTGGTGAGCGAACTCCGTGCCGTTGTCAAAGGTGACCGTCTGGCGGAACTCCGGTGGTAGAGGGCCAAGGATGCCCGCCATGGCCGTGGCGATCGGTGCGGCGGCCTTCGAAGCCTGCCGCACTCCTATCAACACTCGTGAATGACGCTCGTGCAACGCCAACACCGTTTGCCCTGCGCGGCCGAACTGCATCACGTCCGCTTCCCAGTTCCCGAACGTCTGCCGGTCGGCAACAGAGGCGGGACGTTCTGCTATGGGGCGACGGTGAGCGATGAACGAGGCTGGGCTATGCCTGCGTCGTCTCCTCCCGCGCTTCCACCTCTTCTGTCGCAGATAGTGGCGCCATCCATAGTCCTTGTGCCGTGCGCTCTGGGCATAGATGAAGCGGTAGATGCTCTCGTGGGAGATGACGCTCTTGCCACGTTCTCTCCTCAGCCGTCCTGCCACCGCCTCCGGCGACCAGCCCAGCTTCAGCCGCTCCAACACATCGTTGCGCAACTCCTCATCCCGCTCCAGCCGAACTCCGGACCAACGACGCGCACGCGCCTGCTCCTGCGCATATACCGCCCGGTAGCCGGCTCGTGAACCGTTGCGCTTCAACTCCCGAGCAACTGTCGATGCCGGGCGATCCAGACCTGCTGCGATCTCCCTGATCGAGGCTCCCTTGGTATGTAGACGGGCAATCTCACATCGTTCCTCAATGCTGAGCTGGCTATAGCACTCTCCCATGGCAACACCTTAATCTGGTGTTGCACTTCGTTTGTGAACTTAGGGAACCCAGGGTGCGCGGGCAGCGCACGCGAAGGTGGAGGAGGTGCGGTGTTTGGCGTAGGCGTGTCCCTCGTGGGCGTCCTTGTTCGACCGTTGCCGCGAAGGCCCAAAAGGAGGAGTATTCTTATGGCAACAGCTCATTCATTCGGGCCTTTAGCCACGCGAATGTTCCACGCTGTTGTATCTGCGCAAAGACAGAACGAGGCATACCACACTCCCGTAGCAGCCAGATAAGCCCGAGGTAATGGAGAGAATCGCTGAATAAGGTCATCACTCTATAGTCTATGTTCACAGTATTGGTCCCATGTGCAACCCAGTTATGTCGTATCTTGGTGACTTGACTCACCCATTCTTCAATATGCCCATTTACCAGATCCTTGAATATGCTTTTGGATAGTTGATTGGCAATATATCCGACGCGTTTCTTCACGTCCCGAGTCCTTGCGAACTGAGCGTCCTTGGATATGGCCATGCTTTCGATGGCCGTTATCAGGTTGAGGAATCGAGTCTCTGGAGATATGATACCCATGTAGTGAGGTGAAACCAAGGAATTTATCGCTGGTCTGTAAGCCAGATATAGGTCCAACCATTTTGCAATCCCTTTAGCTCTACCCATATCCGCGTAGCTGAAAGGATGAAGGCCGAGGGGTGTTGTGTCGACGGTGGTTAAGTTATCTCCGGGCGTGTACTCAGACCACGTACCCTCCCTGCCATTGCTACCAACTCTTACCTCTGTAACCAAGGAAGGAGAATTTGTGGCGATTGTGAGCAGATTCTGAATTGCAAAACGCAGCCTTCGTAATTCATCTAAAGGGCGTGGGTGATGCAGCCTGATTACTATGCGATGTTCCGAAGTAACAGGCTGACTGCCAAAACCATGGATCGTATAGGTAATCAAAAGCCCCACTGTCCCTTGAGAAAACTGACTCTCTGCGAGCATGCGAGTCTGATAATTTACCGAAAACCTACGAGTATTCAGGCCTGTTATGGAAGTGTCTATCCTTCCGATCCAATCACTCAATGTGCTGAGCGTTATGCTCATATAGTCAAAACCCGGGCCTGCAGTTGCGCGAGACCTTCGGGGCTCCAACCCTCTTATCACAGAACCGACTCGGTAGGTATCCGTGCCCAGCATATCGGAATGCAAGGTGTATATGCGCTGACAGTCTGCTAAGATAATGTGCCTTCCTTCTGTGACTCCATAGATTAGCACTTTGTCTTGAGACAGGCTTCCCAAAGATACTGGACCCGTGAATGGCCCTTGTAACCGCTTGAGAACGTCGAGACGCATTCGGTTCGAATCGAACACCAATCGGCCTGGCACTTTCTTTCGGGAAGCACTAGCGAGCCAGAAATGGCCGATGGTGTCTATTCTGTCGAACACGTAGAGTCCTTACTGTCGCGCATCCCCAGATTGTCCGCCGGTGTGATTGGAGTCGTGTCCGTCTGAGTATACAGCCAGCCGCTCTCTCATTGATTCACCACTGTGACATCTGCCCGTTGCGGGGTCGCCGCCCCGCTGCCTACCCTGTCTCCATGACGGCCAACGCCACCCACAGCTACACCCTGCGTGCGTTCGGATGCCCTGTTACATCGCGTCTCATCGGCGCGACATCCGGTTACATCGCACGCTCAGGACGTAACAGGCGGGTTACAAGAGCGTGGCTGATCCCACGAGAAGGAGTGACGAGATGGAACAGAATGAAACACAAGAAGGAAACGTAGACCTCACCACGAGGCAGACGATGGCCATGCCCTACATCGCTGGCAACGCGTCGATGACCGAGGCCGCCAAGGCCGCCGGCATCAGCCGCGTCACCCTCTACCGGTGGATGAAGGAGCCGTCGTTCCGGACCGAGCTCGAACGCATCCGGAAGGATGCTGTCGACCTCGCATACGCCGAACTCCGCGGGCTCGCCCTCAAGAGCGTCACCGCCATCGCGGAATTGCTCGAAGACCCCGACCCCAGGGTGAGGTGCATGGCCGCGCGCATCGCCCTCTACAACGTCGCGAGGGCCGAGGAGGTCCACCACCTCCGCAACCGGTTCGACATCCTCGACCGCGCCATCACCCTCCTGAAGAACTCGATGTGAGAAGGAGTTACACGCCATGCTTGCTTCCCTCCGCCGCCTCGAACGCTACCTCGCCTGCCAGGTCGCCCAGGCCACCCTCGACCCCGTCGTCGAGGACTACCTGGGGCGCTGGCAGGATGCGATGGACGAGCGCAAGACCCTGCCCGACCCGTTCGAGCTCGCTCAGACCATCTCGGACAACGGCGTCCCCATCCTCGCGTTCACCCCGCTCCACGCCTACCTCACCGGCTGTGCAAACGACTGGGATCTCCCTGATGCCGACCGCATCATCGCCTGTGTCGTCCACGGCCATGCGGAGATGCGATTCAAGCTGGACCAGACCTGCCGCTGCCCCGCCCGCAAGAACCTCACCGGTCGCCTCACCCCCCGCACGGACCCCGTGCCCTATGACTAGGCGGCCAACCCACGTCGTTCCTGCGGAGGCAGGAACCTCATAGCCCTTGGCTGTGGGGTGGGACGGACGTGCCTCGTGTAGGGGCGTCCCTTGTGGGCGCCCGTCGGGGGCCTGGTGTAGGGGCGCCTCTTGTGGGCGCCCGTCGGGGGCTTGGTGTAGAGGCGTCCCTTGTGGGCCCCGTCGGGGGCTTGGTGTAGGGGCGTCTCTTGTGGGCGCCCGTCGGGAAAGGGTACCCACAAGGGGCACCCCTACATGACACCTACTCCCGCTCCCCCAACAGCCGCCGCAGGTCCTCCACCTCGCGGCGGAGGTCGCGGTTCTTGCGGGCGAGGTAGATGGCGTAGGCGAAGAAGCCCGCCCAGGTGAGGAGCGTGCCCGCGAGCAGGTAGCCGAGGTTGCTTTCGCCCGGCGCGTCCTGCGCCGATGGGGCAGCCAGCGCGGCAGGGGCGGTCAGCGCGAGCACGACGAGGGAGAGAGCGAAGGCGGTGAAGATCCGGTTGCGCATGAGGTCCTCAGGCGGCGGCGAGCCGCAGCTCCTCGATGGCGTCCTCGTCGCTGCGGAGCGCGTAGCGCTCGGCGATGAGGGCAGCGAAGAGCACGATGAAGGTGACGAACGAGAAGAGGAGGGTGAGCAGCATCTCCCGCTCCAGCGAGCCCTGCGCGCCGGGGCCGGTGACCCGCTCCGGGTGCAGGCCGCCCCACCAGTCCGCCGCCATGTAGACGAACGGCACGGTCGCTGCGCCGATGATGGCGGTGACGGCGGACCAGCGCCTGCCGCGCTCGGCGTCGGGCGCGTAGGCGCGCACCATCAGGTAGCCGATGAAGATGAGCCACAGCACGAAGGTGAGCGTGCCGTTCGCGTCCCACACCCACCACGTGTTCCACACCGGCTTCGCCCAGACCGCGCCCGTGATGATGGCGCTGGTGAAGAAGACGACGCCCACCTCCGCGGAGGCGTAGGCGAGCCGGTCCCACGCGCGGTTGCGCCGGACGAGGTAGAGGACGCTGCCCAACGCGGCGAGCGCGAACGAGAGGAAACTGGTGAGGATGACGGGGACGTGGAAGTAGAAGAGGCGCTGGACGATGCCCATCGACCGCTCGGTCGGGGCGTAGCCGAAGATGAGGTACATGTCTATCAGCACGAGGACTCCCGCCACGAGCAGGAGTCCCAGTCTCCAGATACCTGTCCCGCCTTTGGCGGGGGCCGCATCGGCCGTCGTCACGCTCACTCCTCCAGCACGTACTCGAACACGAGTGATGATAGCACGAGGAAGACGATATCGAAGGCGACGATGAGCTGCAGCCAACCGCCGACGCCGCTCCATCCCTCGCCGTCGAGCGCCTCCCGCGAACCGGTGACCGCGCCGATGAGCAGCGGCAGCGCCACCGGCAGGAAGAGGATGGGCAGCAGCACCTCCCGTGCCCGCGTGTGCACGGCGATCGCCGAGAAGAGGGTGCCGACCGCGGCGATGCCGACCGTCGCGGCAAACGCGATGGCGATGAACCAGACGTTGAAGAGCGAGAGGTCGTACAGGACGAGGAAAGCGGGCAGCATGAGCGCCTCGACCGTCACGAGCAGCGTGACGACGCTCAGCAGCTTGCCGAGGTACAGCGCCTCGCGGGGGACGGGGGCGAGCCGCAGGCCGTCCAGCGTGCCGCGCTCGTGCTCGAGCAGGAAGGTGCGGTTGATGCCGAGCACGGCGGTGAAGATGTAGGCGACCCAGACGATGCCCGGCCCGATGGAGGCGATGAGTTGCGGCGAAGGCTCGAACGCGAACGTGAAGATGAACGCGACGACCAGGGCGAACGCGAGCACGGAGAAGAGCGTCTCGCGCGTTCGGAGTTCCAGGCGCACGTCCTTGGCGTAGATGGTCAGCGCGGCGCGCAGCGTCTCCCGCATCACGCGGCCTCCGCAGGCGCGCTGAGGAGCGCGGCGATCTCGTCCGGCGTCGTGCTCCCCGTCTCCCCGTGCGCGGCGATGCGTCCGCCGCGCAGGACGGCGAAGTCGTCGGCGCTCGCGAGTCCCCGCGCAGGGTCGTGCGCCGAGAAGACGACGGCCCCGCCGCCGTCGGCGACCGCTCGCACGACGGTGTCGACGAACGCCTGGCCCTGCACGTCGAGGCCGGAGTCGGGCTCGTCGAGCAGCAGCAGAGCGGGCCGGTGCAGCAGCGCCCGGGCGATGGCGACGCGCTTCTGCATGCCGTTCGACAGGCCGCGCACGCGGCGGTGCGCCCAACGCTCCGCGCCGACGTCGCGCAGCACCTCGGCGGCGCGCTTGTTGGGGTCGGGCACGCCGTGCAGGCGGGCGTAGAAGCGGAGGTTCTCCTCCGGCGTGAGGTCGTCGTAGAGGAGGCTGCCGTGGCCGGCGTAGCCGGTAGCGGCGCGGACGCGGCCGGCGTTGCCGTCGGCGTCGAAGCCCGCCGTCGTCACGCTGCCCGCGGTCGGCTTGACGAGCGCGGCGGCGACGCGCAGGAGCGTGCTCTTGCCCGCGCCGTTGTGCCCGAACAGCACGAGCACGCGCCCCCACGCCGCGTCGAGGTCGACGGCGCGCAGGGCATGCGTCGTGCCGTACGTCTTGGAGACGCCGCGCAGCTCCAGCGCGTGGCCGGGGCGCGTGGCGTCGGGTGTGGGGTTCTCTGCCATGGGTGAGCCGTTCGGGGTCGTGGACAGTGTACCCTGTTCATGGGGGAGGGCGGTTCGCGAACCGCCCCTACGGGGGGTACACCCCCATCCGCCGCCGCGGAGCGGCGGGAATGGGTGGGACTAACGTGGATGGGGCGTCGGCACGGTGCGGTCACCCCCATCCTAACCTTCCCCCATCAAGGGGGAAGGGATCGGGCAGCCTCCCATCGAGGGGGAAGGGATCCGACGATACGGAGGTGGGAGCGTGGAAGTGTTCCGACAGGTGGCGGCGGCGTTCGGCAGGCGCGGGGTGCCGAAGGGGATGGAGGAACGGGTGCCGCCCGGCCAGTACGTGACGCCGAAGATGCCGGTGATGAGCATGTGGCCCACGCCCGGCATCGACCTCGCTACGTGGCGGCTGCGCCTGTTCGGCGAGGTGGAACGCGAGACGGAGCTGACGTGGGCGGAGTGGGAGTCGCTCGCTCAGATCGAGGTCACGGCGGACTTCCACTGCGTCACGCAGTGGAGCCGGCTCAACGTCGGCTGGGAGGGCGTCCAGGCGTCGCGCGTGCTGGACCTCGCACAGCCGAAGGCGTCGGCGCGGTTCGTGATGCTGCACTGCTACGACGGCTACACGGCGAACGTCGACATCGAGGCGCTGCGGTCGCCGGACGTCCTGTTCGCGCACCGCATGGACGGCGCACCGCTCGAGGGGCAGCACGGCGGGCCGCTGCGGCTCGTGGTGCCGTCGCGCTACGGGTGGAAGAGCGCGAAGTGGGTGAGCGGCCTCGAGTTCATGACAGCGGACAGCCCCGGCTTCTGGGAGGAGCTGGGCTACCACATGCGCGGCGACCCGTGGCGCGAGGAGCGCTTCAGGGGGTGGCGGTAGGGGGTCGGGCACCCGACCCGAGAGACAAGAAGAAGGGCACCCACAAGGGATGCCCCTACACGGGGCAGGGGGCGAGGTTCCTGCCTTCGCAGGAACGACGAAGGGCGCCCACCAGGGGTACTCCTACACCTGATCGGGCGAGGTTCCTGCCTTCGCAGGAACGACGAAGGGCACCCACAAGGGGTGCCCCTACATCAGTCGGTTGCGTTGCGCCGCTAGACGGCGAAGGTGTTCAGCAGGTCCTCTGCCGAGCGGCCGGTGACGCGCTCGCGGACGGCGCCGAGGCGCTGGTCGAGGGAGGGTCGGGAGTCGTCCTGGTAGATGACGCCCAGAGGGACCCCGCCCTGCTCGATGACGCCTCGCGCGGCGCTCTTGCTGGTGGAGTCGTGGTCGTCGGGGATCTCCCAGGCCAGAGGGTCAATGCCCTTCGCCTTGTTGCCCTTCAGGAGGGCGTAGGTGTCGTTGTAGGTGGTGCAGGGGGAGTTGACGTGGACGATGGAGAAGCCGTCGTGCTCCATGCCGCGCTTGATGAGTCCTGCGAGGTCGCGGGGCTTGGTTGAGTAGCCGGAGGCGATGTAGGTGACGCCGAGCGTGAGGTAGAGGTCCAGCGGGTTGAGGGAGGACTCGAGCTTGCCGTAGGGGGTGGAGCTGGTGACGGTGTCCTCGACCGTGGTGGGGGACGACTGTCCCTTGGTGAGGCCGTAGACGCCGTTGTCCATGATGACGGCACAGATGTTGAGATTTCGCGAGGCCTGGGGCGCGATGTGCTCCATGCCGATGCTGAGGAAGTCGCCGTCGCCTGCGACGACAACGACGTTGAGGTCCTCGCGCGCCATCTTCACGCCGAGGGCGAGGGGGAGCGAGCGTCCGTGGATGCCGTGGAAGCCGTAAGGCTGCTCGCCCTCATACAGGTGAACGAGGTTGCCGGAGCAGCCGATGCCGGCCACGACGACGTTGTGGTTCATCGGGATCTCGCGCTCGATGTTCCAGTCGCGCATGGCGAACTCGAGGGCACGGCGTACGCCGAAGTCGCCGCAGCCGGGACACCAGAGGAAATCGTACTCGGGGTTCTTGGCCGTTCCTGTCATGCGTTCACCGCCTGCGGCTGCCCGGCTCCGGCCAGGCGCGCCTTGATACGCTCGCCGAGTTCCGTGGGACGGAACGGCAAGCCCGTGTACTGCGTGATGGCCTCTGCCTTGACGCCCTGGGAGCGCAGAACGTTCGCGAACTGTCCCTGGTAGTTGAGCTCAGGGACAATGACGAGGTCCTTGGAGCGCAACTCGTCCAGCAGCGCCGTGGGCAGGGGATTGAGGAACATGGTGTAGTACCACGCGATATCGACGCCAGCGTCCCGGAGTTGCTCGAAGGCTTCCCGCGCGGAGCCCTTGGAGCCGCCCCACGGGATGACGGCGACCGACGCGGAGGCGTTGTCGCTCTCGTAGGTGCCTTCCAGCAGTTTGAGCTTGCCGAAGCGGCGTTCGGTCATGTGGATGTGGTACTTGGCGAGGTGGGTGGTGTCGCCGTAGATGTCGTGCTCGGAGCCGTTGGCGATGTAAGCTCCTGCGCCGCCGGGGACAGGGAAGGGGGAGATCTCTTGCGATTCGTACCGGAGGTAGCCGTTCTCTCCCTTGTAGACGTTCCTGCTCTCGACGGGGATAGCGGCCAGGTCAGGCTTCGGGATGTTCTGCGCTCGCTCGGCGAGCGAGTGCTCGCTGAGGAGGATGACGGGGCCCTGGTAGCGCTCGGCCCAGTTGAAGGCGTGGACGGTAGCCAGGAAGCACTCGTCCACACTGCCCGCGGCGATAACGGGGATGGAGGAGTCGCCGTGAGCGGGGCTGAGCGCGGCGTTGAGGTCCGACTGCTCGGTCTTGGTGGGCAGGCCGGTGGCGGGGCCACCGCGCTGCACGTCAACGATGACGCAGGGAATCTCGGCCATCCAAGCAAGGCCGATGCCCTCACCCATGAGGGTGAAGCCGGGGCCGGAGGTAGCGGTCATGGACTTCTTGCCCGCGAAGCCCGCGCCGATGATGCCGGTGATGGCCTCGATCTCGGAGCTGGCCTGGTAGGCGAACTTGCCCTCGCCCACGAGGTTGCGCTCCATGTACACGAGGATGGGCGTCGCGGGGGAGATGGGGTAGCCGAAGTAGAACTCGATGCCGGCGTGCAGCGCGCCAACGGAGAGCGCGTCGTTGCCCTTGATGAAGACCTGCTCGTAGTCCGGCTTCTCGGGTTCGCCGAGGTCGCTGATGGGGTCTTCCTCCGCAAGGTGAGCGAGGCCGAGGTCGAGGGCAATGTGGTTGGCCTCGACGACCTTGTCGCGTCCTGCGAATCGCTGGGAGACGAAGTCCTTGAAGTAGTGGACGGGCATGTTGATGAGCCGGGAGAGCCCGCCCATGACGACCATGTTGGCTGCACGGGACTCGCCGGTCTGCTTGGCGAGCTCGTCGAAGGGGACGGTCACGCAGCGGAGGTGCTCGTCGGAGAGGGGAGTAACGGAAGGGTCGAGGAGGATGATTCCTCCGTCGTGGACCTCGGTGCGGTGCTCGTGGTAGGCCACGTCGTTGAAGGCGACGAGGATGTCTATGGCATCGCCGGGGCTTTCAACCGGGGTGCGGGAGACGCGCGCCTGTGTCCAGGTCGGGCCTCCAAGTATCTGCGAGGGGAAGGTAGCGAAGGTAAGCGCATGGTAGCCGACGCCGGTTGCAGCCCGGGCCAGCATCTCTGCTGCGGTTACGACTCCCTGGCCACCTTCGCCGGCAAAGCGGACGATAATCTCACTTCGGCTGGCCATCGTCTCAGTCCTCCGTGTAAGCCTCCCTGACTGCTTCCTGTCAGATGAGCCCGGAGCCGGGTGGTTTGCAGTCAGGCGCCGTGCGCAGCAAGCGGCCAGGCTGACACACGCCAACTAGGTAGATTACGGAGCGCACGGCGAGGTGTCAATCGGAGCGATGCGGTGAACGTTACTATGCAAGATAGGGGTTCCCGCACATCCGACGTCGCACTATGGCTGATTCAGCCATCAGCGCGGCAGAGGAATGGCGGAATCCTCTACTCCGACGAGTGGGCGTGATTCGCATCTTTCGGCCTGATGAGACAGGAACTCCAGGGGGCAACGGCCTGGGAGCGACGAGGAGCGCGCGCGTTGACACCGCAGAAAGGCCAGCGGTATGCTCGCTGAACAGGCGCGAGAGTCCGGCGAGAGTTGGATTCTCGAAGCGAATCAGGCATCTGGCGCGGATGTTGTCTCTGTTCTGCGTCCATGCAGCCCCGCTCCGCATCCCCCAATGGAGAAGGGGCTGATTTGTGCCTGAGATCAGCGGGGGACACACGCGCCGCGGGCTGTTACGCGGCGCATCCGGGCTGGCGCGCATCACGCCCGGAACAACGGAGGGAGGCTGCATGGCCCAGAAGGAGATCGAGCTTAAGCGCGGGCTCAGGGACGTCTATTTCGAGTCCACTGAGTCCAGCCTTGTTATCGGTGACGTGGGCCGCCTCATCTACCGGGGTTACGAGATCCACGACCTTGCCGAGCATGCGAGCTTCGAGGAAGTCATGCACCTCATGCTCGTGAAGCGCCTCCCGACGCGGGCCGAACTGGATGCGTTCAACGCCGAGCTCTGTCAGAACCGCGAAGTCCCGCAGGGCGTGCTGGAAATCATCGAACGTGTGAAGGACGGACATCCCATGGACGTCCTCCGCACCGCAATCTCCGCTCTCGCTGCATTCCAACCGGACGTTGACGACGTTTCCCACGAGGCCACATTACGGAAAGGAATGAGGATCACTGCGCAGACCCCCACCATCGTGGCAGCGCACCACCGTATCCGCTCCGGCAAGGACCCAATCGCCCCCGACCCTTCACTCTCCCACGCAGCTAACTTCCTCTACATGCTTCTCGGCGAGCGTCCCGACGACGAGACCGCCCGCCTCATGGACAAGGACCTCATCGTCCACCTGGACCACGGCTCAAACGCTTCCTCCTTCGCAGCCCGCGTCACAGCGAGCACGCTGGCCGACGTTCACGGCGCAATCGTGACCGGCCTCGGCACGCTGAAGGGCCCGCTGCACGGCGGCGCCGCCGAGGGCGTGATGAAGATGGCGCTGGAGATCGGCGAGGTCGACAACGTCGATGATTATCTCGCCGGGAAGCACGATCGCCGCGAGCGCATCATGGGCTTCGGGCATGCCGTGTACCGCGCGGAAGACCCGCGGGCCCGGCACCTGCGCGAAGGCTCGCGCCGTCTTGCGGAGAGGATGGGAGACCCTAAGTGGTTCCAGATCCTCAGCCGTGTGGAAGAGTACATGCGCCCGTACGCGGAGCGCGGGATATGCGTGAACGTGGACTTCTGGGCCGGCTCCGTCTACTACCTGCTGGGGATACCGGAAGACCTGTTCATCTCCATCTTCGCGGTCGCGCGTGTTCCCGGATACGTCGCGCAGGTGCTGGAACAACAGGACAAGAACATGCTCATCAGGCCGCAGATGAGATACGACGGACCGATAGACCTCGAGTTCGTTCCCATAGACCAACGAGGTTAGACTGCCAGGAGAGGGAGGCACGGAGCACTATGACCCAGCAGGGGATTGAGATTGTCGAGGCGGAGCCCGACTGTCCACATCATTGGGCTATAGAGAGCCCGAACGGGCCCACCAGTTACGGCACCTGCAAGCGGTGTGGGGAGACCCGCGAGTTCAGGAACTCCATAAAGATCACCAGTTGGGAATCGGAAGGCAGCCACGTCAACCGTAACCCTCGCTAGCCGTTGCAGCGGCTAGCACCACTTCCTGTCACAACGCATGACAGGCTTGTTCACTCCCACCGGCGCTGACGCCGAAGCCCGCAGACGCATCGCGCTGCGCGGCCCCATCACGTTCGCCGAGTTCATGGAGATCGCGCTCTACTGGCCGGACGGCGGCTACTACGCGTCGCGACGCTCCTTCGGCCCCCTTGGCGACTTCTACACTGCACCGCTCGCGCACCCCGTGTTTGGAGCGCTCGTCGCACGGCAGTTGCTCACGATGTGGCGCGCGCTCGGCAGCACGGCGCCGTTCAACGTCATCGAGGCCGGCGCGGGCGACGGCACGCTGTCGCTGGACGTTGTCGAGCATGCCCGCATACTCGAGGGCGGTTTCCCGGACGCACTGACGTACACGGCGGTCGATCTGCGTGAGCCGCCTTCGGACTTCCCCGCTCACTGGGTAACCTCTGGCGGCGTGCCTGCACTGGGCGGCAGCGGGGTTGTGCTCGCGAATGAGCTGCTGGACGCCATGCCGGTCCACCGTGTCACGCTGGAAGGCGGACAACTGCGCGAACTGTTCGTGGACGCCGCGCCAGAGGGCGGCTTCATCGAGGTGGCGGGCGAGCCGTCTACTCCGGCGCTCGCCGAGCGGCTCGACAACCTGGGTGTGACACTCTCCGAGGGCTATCGGACCGAGGTGAGCCTTGTGCCGGAAGCGTGGCTGCAAGAGGCGTTCGCTGCCATCGAGCGCGGGTACCTGCTGCTGGTCGACTATGGGCACGAGGCGGCGGTGTACTACGACGAGTCCCGCCGTGCGGGGACGCTTCGCTGCTATTCGGGCCACACGCTGGGGATGAACCCGTACTTCGGCGTGGGGAGGCAGGACATCAGCGCGCACGTGGAGCTCACGTCAGTGCGGTCGGCGGCAATCGCGGCGGGATTCGCGGCGGCGGGGGAGATGTCGCAGGCCGAGTGGCTGCGGTCGCTGGGTGTCGATGGCTATCGAGCGGAGATCACGGAGCGGAGCGGACTGGGACGGGTCGAGCGCATGGCGAACCTGCACGGTATCGATGTGCTGGTGGACGGCGAGGGGATGGGCGGGTTCAGGGTGTTGGCATTCGCCAAGGACGCGCCCACCGACGGGGTGTTGGGGGCGAACCCGCCGGAATCGGCGTCCGCGCCGCTTGCCGGAGCGCGGCATATGCCATTCGGGGCCGCTCCACTCCGGTGAGCGGATGCTGCGCGCTAAAGCGTGGGCTTCGCTCAGCATGACACGTTGCGCGGGGGTGGCTCGCTGCGGCGGGCGGTGGCGATGAAGCCGGTGTGGCCTACCATGCGGTGGTCGGGGCGGGCGCTGGTCTCGGAGAAGTGCCAGGGACGCTCCAGCAGTTCGAACGCCTCCGCCATGTGCCAGCGGTCGTCGCGGGTGAGGCGCATCATCAGTTCGTGCACCTGCAGGACGGTTGGGAGGTAGGCGGCGAAGACGCCGCCTGTGCGCAGCACGCCGGCGGCGGCGTTGATCAGCTGCCAGGGCTCGGGCACGTCGGCGACGATGACGTCGGCCTCATCGCTGCCCAAGCCGTTGGCGTAGGCGTTGCCGAGGACGATGCGGTGGTTCGCTGCGCCCGGCGCCAGGTGTGCGACGTTCCGCTGCGCCGCTTCGACGACCTCCTCGCGGACCTCGTGCGAGACGACCGAGCCGTCCGGCCCGACGGCGCGGAGGAGGGCTGCTGAGGCGGCGCCTGAGCCGAGCCCGACCTCGATGACGCGAGCGCCGGGGTAGATGTCGGCGTGCATCAGGAGGGCGGCGAGGTCCTTGGGGTAGATGACCTGGCTCTGGCGCGGCAGCTCCTTCACGGCGTCGGCGAACGGGGGCCGGAGGATGAAGAGGCGGTGGCCCTTGTTGGTGATGAGGAAGAAGCCCTCGCACCGCCCGATGATGTCGTCGTGGGTGACGTAGCCGAGGTGCGTCTCGACGAGCGCGCCGGGTCTGAGCTCGACGCGGTAGCGGCGCTTGCGCTGGTCGTAGACCATGGCCACGTCGCCTTCGGCGAACGGGGTGCGCTTGAGGTCTGCTTCGCTGTGGGATGTCATGGTGTCGCTGTCAGGAACAAGAAGGGGCTGCGCCGCCGCAGCCCCTTCCGTACAGCTCGTTGCTGCCGCGCTTATCCCTGAAGTTTGCCCAGCTCTTCAAGGATGACGTTGGGGTCCGGGAGAACGCCCTGGTAGGTCTGGTGATAGCGGACGGTCCCCTGCGGGTCGATGATGGAGATGGACCTGATGCACATGCCGGAGTCTTCGTTGAAGATGCCGTAGGCCCGGGCGACCTCGCCGTGGGGCCAGAAGTCCGACAGGAGGGAGTGGCCAAGTCCACCCAGATTGGTTCCCCATGACTTGAGGGCGGGGCGGGCGTCGGCGCCGAGGCCGATGACGTGAGCGCCCTTCTCTTCGAACGACTTCAACGCACGGTTGAAGGTAGCGGTCTGCGTCGTTCAGCCGCCTGTGAATGCGGCGGGGAAGGAGTGGATGACGACCCACTTCTCGCCCTTGAAGCTGGCGAGGGAGACGTCCTCTCCGTTCTGGTCTTTCAGTGTGAAGTCCGGGGCCGACTGACCTACGTCCACCATAGTTGGGGCCTCCTAAGAGAGGTGGGAATTCGGGCGGTAGGATAGCGGGAAGCGTGGCGAAGATAAAGGGCGGAGGACGCTCAAGGCTGGATGAGGCCCTCCTGCGGCTGTGTCCAGGCCACCTTGGGCAGCATGGCGTGTTGCCTGGCGCGTGCGAACGATACGTCGTGGACGGGCACGTCGATGATCACCGGGGTCTGGCGTTCCAGTGCGAGCGGGAGCAGCCGTTCGAGGTCCAAGGGGTCGTCCGCCTGCATGCCGACAGCGCCGAAGGACTCGGCGAACTTGATGAAGTCCGGGTTGCTCAGGTCGGTCTCGTACGTGCCGGAGAAGAAGTCGTCCATGTCGCGTGCGACGTTGCCGTAGGCGTCGTCCCTGAAGACGATGGTGACGACGTTGATGCCGTACTTGACCGCGGTTGAGAGTTCGGCCGAGTTGAACATGAACCCGCCGTCTCCGTTGATGCAGACGACGGCACGGTCCGGCTGGGCGACCTTGACGCCAAGCGCGGTGGGGAACGCGCCGCCGAGGTTGTAGGAGTAACCGGAGTCGACGTACGTCTTCGGGTGGTTCACCTTGTAGTGGGTGCGGGAGTAGTAGCCGAGTTGCGTTATGTCCCAGACGGTGAAGGCATCGTCGGGGAGACCGTGCTGGATCGCCTCGATGATGGGGAACTGCGGCTCATGGAGGTGGATGTCGTAGTAGGCGATGAGATGCCGGGCAGCGGCGACCGCTTCTTCGGGCGACGAGCGGTCGCCCGCGCCGGCCTCCGCCAGGTGTGGAAGCAGCGCCTCGACGGTGGCCCTGGCGTCGCCGTGCAGGGGGATGGTGTTGGCCTGAACCCGGGTGAGTTCGAAGTCGTCGATGTTGATGTTGATGAGTGTAGAGGCTTCGCCAGCGGGGTTGCCCATCGAGAAACGCGTTCCGATGCCGATGACGACGTCGGCGGACTGCATCACGTCGACGAGTTCGTTCATCTCCTGCACGTCCGCACGGGGGCTGAGGCATGAGCCGTAGCAGAGGGGATGGCTGTCCGGTATCGCGCCCTTGCCGCCGCCGGACGTGATGACGGGGATGCGGGTCGCTTCGGCGAGCGCGACGAGGGCCTCTTCCGCGCCTGACTGCGCCACACCGCCGCCCACGAAGATGAGCGGGCGCTGGGACGCGGCGATGATGTGGGCAGCTTCCCGCAGCTGTTCGGGACTCGGCACGGTGCGCGAGGTGGGAGCGGGGTTCCGCAACTGGATCTCGTCACGCTCGACCGCGGTCTCGGGGGGCATCTCGATGAACACGGGGCGGGGACGGCCAGTGCGCATCTGGCGGAATGCCTCGGACACGGCGGCGGGAACGTCGCGCGGGGTGAGCACCTGCCGCCGCCACTTGGTGACGGGGGCCAGGGTGCTCCCCTGGTCCATGATCTCGTGGACAGCGCCGAGGTTCTTGCCGATCTGGCCCCGGGGGACCTGCCCTGCGATGAGGAGCACCGGGGAGGAGCGGGCGTACGCGGTGGCCACTCCTGCGGCTGCGTTGTAGACGGCCGTGCCGGGCACGACGAGGGCGACGCCCGGCTTACCGGAAGCGCGAGCGTAGCCGTCGGCCATGTGTGTGGCGCCCTGCTCGTGACGGGTGGTGACCATGCGGATGCCTGGCTCGTCGCGCAAGGCGGCGACGATGCCGTTCATGTGTATGCCGGGGATGCCGAATACGACCTCGACACCCTCACGTACGAGGGACTGCACGAGGGCTTCGCCGCCGCTCATCTTGGGCATGTTCACTCTCCTACGAACGGGCTCCCGCCCCCTGCCGGGTCCAGCGAGAGCGGAGACCCTTCAAGATGCGGGCCGCCAGGACAGGCTATAACCCTGCGGTGACCACCATGTTGATGTTGGCCGCCCTCGAACGAAGGTCATCGAGCGCGGTGTATTCTGGGGAGTCCAGCCAGGCGCGAGCCTGCTCTATGCTGCCGAACTCGATGATTGCGAGGCGCTTGGGCGCCCAGGAGCCCAACCTGACTTCGATCTCGCCGCCACGCGCCACGAACCTGCCGCCATGGGCTTCAACAGTACCCGTCACGCGCTCGAAGAACTGTCCAAACAGATCCGCGTCCGTTATCTCAACATCTGTTATCACGTATGCAGACATGATGGCACCTCCCGAGGATCATAGGTTCCCGGCGACGGCCCGGCGATGTGCGCCGGTCTGCCCGGGGGAAGCCTACACCCTCCCTTTGTAGGCATGCCATGAGGGGCACGTCGACGAGGCGACGTTTCCTAAGGCGTTACATCCCGTTTCATTCCGTCACTCCCCCTCGTAGTTCCGCCCACCCTCGTGAAACGCGCCCGTTACGTTTCATTCCTGCGATGTAACTGAATGTCGCCGGGATGTAACACGATTGAACGATGGCCTCCGAGGGCTTCGGAGGGCGTTCTGAGGGTGGCATTGGCCGTCATGGGAACAGGGTAGGCAGGGCGAGACGACCATGCTAGGGGCAGATGTCACAACGGTGAACCAAAGCAACGAACAGGGATGGACTGGAAGAACAGGAGGGCAGGAAGGACGGAGTTATTCCTCGCTGGGGCGCCAGCGGAGTTCGGGGCGGCGGGCGGCGCGGGCTTCGTCGAGGCGGGAGATGGGGGTCTCGTAGGGGGCGCCCTTCAGGAACTCCTCGTCAGCGGCGGCCTCGGCGTCGATGCGCTCGAGCGTCTCGATGAAGGCGTCGAGCGTCTCCCGGGACTCGGTCTCCGTGGGTTCGATCATGAGCGCTTCCGGCACGACGAGCGGGAAGTACATGGTGGGGGCGTGGAAGCCGTGGTCAAGCAGCCGCTTGGAGACGTTGAGCGCGGTCGCGCCCGGACGCTTGCGCGCGGCGAAGACAACCTCGTGCATGACGGAGCGGTCGTAGGGGAGTTCGAAGAGCGGGCGGAGTCTGGCGAGGAGGTAGTTGGCGTTGAGCACGGCGTTGCCGCTGATGTTCAGCATGCCCTCGCCACCGAGGAGCGAGATGTAGGTGAGCGCGCGGATCAGGACGCCGAAGTTCCCCTGCGACGCGCCGCATCGCCCGATGCTCTGCGGGGGCATCTCGCTGCCGTATGAGCCGTCCTCCCGCTGCACGACGATGGGGCCGGGGAGGAAGGGGGCGAGGGCATCGGTCACGCAGATGGGCCCCGCGCCGGGTCCGCCGCCGCCGTGGGGCGTGCTGAACGTCTTGTGCAGGTTCATGTGGACGACGTCGAAGCCGAAGTGGCCGAGCTTGGCTCGCCCGAGCAGCGCGTTCATGTTCGCGCCGTCGCCGTAGACGAGGCCGCCCGCCTCGTGGACGATGCGGCACATCTCGATGGCGTTGCGGTCGAAGAGGCCGAGGGTGGTCGGCTGGGTGAACATCACGCCCGCGAGGTTCTCATCCGCCTCGGCGCGGACGGCATCGAGGTCTATGTCGCCGCCGGACGTGGAGGGGATGGAGATGACCTGGAACCCGGCCATAGCTGCGGACGCAGGGTTCGTGCCGTGGGCGGTGTCGGGGATGAGCATCTTGCTCCGGTGACCCTCACCGCGTGCGTCGAGCGCCGCGCGGAGGGTGAGGACGCCGGCAAGTTCACCCTGCGCTCCGGCGAGCGGGGCGAGGCTGGCGCTCGGCAGACCGCTGACCTCCTGGAGGTACGTCTGCAGCCGGAAGACGGCTTCCAGCGTTCCCTGCACCTGGCGCTCCGGCTGCGCAGGATGCGCGAGCGCGAAGCCGGGTGTCGCGGCGACGGCCTCGTTCAGCTTGGGGTTGTACTTCATCGTGCAGCTGCCGAGGGGGTAGAAGTTGGTGTCGATGGAGAAATTCAACTGGCTGAGGTGGGTGAAGTAGCGGACGACTTCGCCCTCTGTGACCTCCGGCAGTTGCAGGTCGTCGCGGAGCATCGCCTGTTCCGGCATGAGCTGCGGCGGCACGTCGGACGCGGGGAGCGTGACACCGGTGCGTCCGGGGCGGCTGCGCTCCATGAGCAGCCTTCGGCGGTTGTGCGCCTCTTCGCGGAGCGGGGTGTCGGGCATGGAGGTCATCGGCCTATCTCCGCGAGCGCGTCCACGAGGCGGTCGATCTGGTCGCGGGTGTTGACCTCGGTGACGCAGAGCAACATGCCGTTGGGGTAGCGGTCGCTCACGTCCAGCCCGCCGATGATGCCGCGTTGTTCCAACGCGGTGCTGACCTCGGCCGCGGGCTTCGGGCAGGTGACGACGAACTCCTGGAAGAACGGGTCACTGTTGGGGAGGCTGTAGCCGGAGAGCTCGGCGATACGCGACGCCGCGTAGTGCGCCTTCTGGTAGCAGAGCTCGGCGACGTGGCGGAGTCCCTGCTTGCCCATGAGCGAGAGGTAGATGGTGGCCCAGAGCCCGATGAGCGCTGTGCTCGTGCAGATGTTGGAGGTGGCGTGCTCGCGGCGGATGTGCTGCTCGCGCGGCTGGAGGGTGAGTACGTAGCCGGTGCGTCCCTCCGTGTCCACGGTCTTGCCCGCGATGCGTCCGGGCAGTTGCCGGACGAACTCCTGGCGGCAGGTGAAGATGCCGACGTACGGGCCTCCGAAGCTGGACGGGATACCGAGCGCCTGCCCCTCGCCGGTGGCGATGTCGGCGCCGAACGCGCCAGGTGGCTTGTACATGGCGAGCGCCGTGGGGTCGCACGACATGACGGCGAGCGCGCCCTGCTCGTGGGCGAGGTCTGCGAGCGCCTGCGAGTCCTCGAAGCAGCCGAAGAAATTGGGGTACTGGGAGATGAGGCAGGCGGTGTCCGGCTGGAGTTCTGGTGAATCGGGCGACGTCTCGTATATCTCGAGGCCCTGCGGCTGTGCGTAGAAGCGGATCGTGTCGACGTAGTGCGGGTTGACGGTGTCGAGCACGGCGACGCGGGAGCGCTTGGTGACGCGGCAGGCCATGAGCGCGGCTTCCGCCAGGCTGCTCGCGCCGTCGTACATCCCTGCGTTGGAGACCTCCATGCCGAACAGTTGGGCGGTGAGGGTCTGGAACTCGAACGTGCCCTGCAGTGTGCCCTGCGACACCTCCGGTTGGTAAGGCGTGTAAGAGGTGAGGAACTCGCCGCGCGTCACGAGCGGCGCGACGACGGCGGGGCAGAAGTGGTGGTACATGCCTGCGCCGAGGAAGCTCGGGTGCTCCCCCGCGTGGAAGTTGCGCTGCGACAGCGCTGTCATCTCCGCGCGTAGTTCCATCTCCGGCACCGGCGCGGGCAGCGCGAGGCCGGGATGGCGGAACTGCTCCGGGATGTCGCCGAACAGGGCTTCGACGGCAGGCGCCCCGACCTCCGCGAGCATGGCGGCGCGGTCGTCGTCGGTGTTGGGGATGAATGGTGAGGTAAGCGGCGAGTCAGACATCGGGACGTGTCAGTGCTTCATTCGGTCAGCGCGGTGTAGGCTGCGGCGTCCAGCAGGGTGTCTAGCTCGGCGGGGTCGTCGGGCTTGACCCGTATCAGCCAGCCCTTCTCGTGCGGACTCTCGTTCAGCAGTTCGGGGGCGTTCTTCACTTCATCGTTGACGGCGGCGACTTCGCCGGAGATGGGAGAGAAGAGCTCAGAGACGGCCTTGACCGACTCGACCTCGCCCATCTGGGCGTTCTGGGTCACGCGGTCGCCGGGCTGGGGGAGATCGACGTAAACAACGTCGCCCAACTCGTGCTGCGCGAAATCGGTGATGCCGATGAGGACGTGGCCGTCCGGTTCAGTCAGCGCCCACTCGTGCTCCTTGGAATAGCGGCGGTCTTCCGGAACAGGCATAACTATCGCGACCTCTTGTAGAAGGGAAGGGCCACGATCTGCGCCGGTATCTGCCGTCCGCGAACGTCCACGGAGATAGGGGTTCCGGGCTCGCTGGCCTCCCTCGGAAGATAGCCGAGGCCTATATTGGTGTCAAGGTAAGGCGAGTAGCTGCCACTCGTAACTTCGCCCACATCGGAGCCTTCCACGAGGATGCGGTGATGGGCCCGCGGGGCGGGTCCGCGCTCTGCCGTGCGGAAGCCCGCGAGCACGCGCGCCGTGCCGTTCTCGGCGGCCGCGCGCACCGCGTCCGCGCCGCAGAAGTCTCGTTCCAGGCGGACGAAGCGCGCCAATCCGGCCTCGATGGGGTTGACCGTCTCGTCCATGTCGGAGCCATACAGCAGGAGGGCCGCCTCCAGGCGGAGGGCATCGCGCGCGCCGAGGCCGCACGGGGCCGCGCCGGCGTCCATCAGGGCTCGCCAGAGCGCCGATGCGGTCTCCGACGCAGGCATGATCTCGACGCCGTCCTCGCCGGTGTAGCCGGTGCGGGCGATGAGCGCGGGCGCGCCCATGACCTCGGTTTCGACGACGTTGAACGGGCGTACCGCATCGGGGTCGAACCCGGCGACTTCCGAGGCGATGCGCGTGCCGTCCGGTCCCTGCAGCGCGATCATCGCAATCTCGGCGGTGCGATCGGTGAGCGTCGCGTTGGGGAAGCGCTCGGCGCGCCATCGCTCCAGCCACGCGAAGACCTTTGCGGCGTTCGCGGCGTTGGCGACGATCATGAATCGTTCCTCGTCGAAGCGGTAAACGATGGCGTCGTCCAGGATGCCGCCGGACTCGTTGCAGAGGAGGCCGTAGCGCGCGCGGCCCATCGGCATCGCCTCGCCGATGTCGCCGGTGTGCGCCCAGTCGAGGAGGGCGCGGGCGTCCGGGCCGTCGACCCCGAAGCGTCCCATGTGGGAGACGTCGAAGATGCCAGCGGCGGTTCGGACGGCTCGCGCCTCGGCGAGGACGCCCGCGTACTGCACGGGCATGTCGAACCCGGCGAACGGCACCATGCGCGCGCCGAGAGAGACGTGGTCGTCATGGAGGACAGTGGTGTGGAGGGGGGCGTCTGCCATGCATTAAGCGTAGCATAGGGGCGTTTTCGGCAGAGGAGGTATCCGCTCATGGAGCGACTCGAATTCGGTGTGTGGGACCAGATGCAGACCTATGAGGTGATGCAGGCAGCGACCGCGGCGGAGGTGTATGAGAAGCACATCCTGCAGGCGCAGCTGATGGAGCGCGTGGGGTTCGAGTACTACTGGACGCTGGAACACCAGGGCTCCTACGTGGGAGCGGTGACGTCACCGCAGATGTTCCTGCTGGCGGTGGCGCGGCACACGGAATCGCTGCGTCTCGGCACGATGATCTGGCAGTTGCCGTTCCACCATCCCATCCGGCTCGCGCAGGACATCGCTACGCTGGACCACCTTTCCGGCGGGCGCGTGGAGTTCGGCACGGGCATCGGCGTGCACGAGCACGAGTTCATGCGCTGGGGCTTGGACTTCTACTCGCGGCAGGAGATGGGCGAGGAGATGCTGGACATCATCGAACTGGCGTGGGGCGGCGACGGCACGGTGACGTACGAGGGGAAGTACTGGCAGATAGACGAGGCGCTCATACAGCCCCCGCCGCTCCAGAAGCCGCACCCGCCGATATGGGCAGCGGTGCACAGCCCGCGCGCTATCGATTTCGCGGCGCAGCGCGGCTACCACATGGCGCAGAACATCGACACTGACGACTCCATGGCGCAGAAGTTCGCGGACTGGCGCGAGGCGTGGAAGGGCTATGGACACAAGGGGCCGATGCCGCGCCAGTTCCTGATGCGCGTCGTGCACGTGGCTGAGACGGACGAGCTGGCGCATGAGCAGGCACAGGCGTACCTGCTGGAGGCGAACACGCTGGGGCGCGAGCTGGTCTCGTCCAGCCGCCTGGGGTTCGGCTCCCACCCGCGCGGGATGGGGCACGAGGACAGCGAGGACATCCGCGAGCGTGGTCGCATCTTCCGCGAGTGCTCGCGCTCGTACGACTTCTGGCTCGACAACGGGCTGGCGCTCGTGGGCAGCCCGGAGTCGGTTGCGCGCCAGATAGCGGAGGGACGCGAGAGGATCGGGTACGACCACTTCGCGGGGAAGTTCCACATCGGGCGGATGCCGCACGACATGGTGGAGTCGTCGATAACGCTGTTCGGGCAGGAAGTCATCCCCGCGTTCAGGTAGACCGGGCACGTTCGCGTAGTCGCACAGCAAGGAGACAGCAGGATGCCCCCTCTGGAGTTCGGCGCGTGGGGCGCCGTGAAGATCAACGACATCAAGCGGCTGGGTTCGGCGGCTGCGGCCTACGACGAGCACATCCGCCAGGCCCGCATGATGGACGAGCTCGGCTACCGGTACTACTGGATCATCGAGCACCAAGCCTCCTACATCGGCGCCATCACTGCGCCGACAGTCTTCCTGACGGCGGTCGCTGCGGCGACGGAACGCATCCACGTGGGCGCGATGATCTGGCAGTTGCCGTTCCACAACCCGATGCGGCTCGCGCAGGAAGTTGCGACGCTCGACCACCTGTCGAAGGGGCGTGTCGAGTTCGGCTCCGGGCTGGGGACGCACGAGCACGAGTTCATCCGCTGGGGCATCGATTACTACGAACGCCACGCCGCAAGCGAAGAGGCGATGAAGGTTATCGAGGATGCGTGGACGAAGGACGAGGTCACGCATCGCGGGCGGTTCTGGCAGTACGACGAGATGCTGCCGATGCCGAAGCCGTACCAGCAGCCGCACCCGCCAATCTGGATAGCCTGCCACAGCCTGCGTGCATTCGAGTGGGCTGCTGAGCGGAACAACGACGTGGCGACGAACATCTCCACCGACGACGAGTTGGAGGACAAACTCGAACACTTCCGGCGCATCTGGCACGAGTCCGAGCATCCCGGCCCGATGCCTCGGCAGATGCTCGTGCGCGTCGTTCACGTCGCGGAGACCGACGAGCAGGCCCGCGCCGAAGCGGAGCCGTACCTCTTGGAGTACTACGGCATCGACCGGGAGCACGTGACCAACACGCGCATCGGCTTCGGGAGCGACCCGCGGGGCAAGGGCACGGACAACACGCGGTACACGCGGGCGAACGGGAAGATATTCGCGCAGGCCCGGCAGTCCTACGACTTCTGGGTCGACAACGGGCTGGCCATCATCGGCAGCCCGGAGACGGTTGCCCGGCGCATAGCGGAGACCCAGGAGCGGCTCGGCTTCACCGTGTGGGCAGGCAGCCACCACATCGGACGGATGCCGACCGAGCACGTCGACAAGTCGATACGGCTGTTCGGCGAAGAGGTGATGCCCGCGTTCGAGGCCCCGTCCGAGCCAGTCGTGCCGGTGAGCACGGTGCAGAAGCGTCAGGATCCGTCCGGCCAGCAGGGGCCGTGGGCGGGGAGCTAGGCGGCGACAGGTAGGCGCGCCTCTAGTCGCACCGATTGCAGGATTGCATGCAGTGATTGCATTGACTACAATGATTGCACTGCAATCGGAGTAGCGCCATGACCAGCATCACCGTACGGAACATCGAGGACGACCTCAAGCGTCGGCTGCGCATCAGGGCGGCTGAGCACGGCCGCTCCATGGAAGAGGAGGCGCGGCGCATCCTGCGCTCGGCGCTTGATGAGGATGAGGTTCCGTCGAGGGGTGCCATTCCTGAGAAGGACTTGGGAACGGCGATCCACGAACTGTTTGCGCCGCTGGGGGGCGTGGACGGCATCGAATTTCCCAGGCTCGGCGGCCTGAAGCCGGCGGAGTTCGAGTAGAAGCACGTGTTCATTCTCGATACTAATGTGCTCTCGGAATTGATGCTAGCGGCGCCTAACCCAGGAGTGAGCGCGTGGGTCGCCCGTCAGCCAAGACAGACGCTGTATACAACGGCCATCACCGAGGCCGAGAGCCGTGTCGGTATTGCCTTGTTGCCGGAAGGCCGTCGCCGCCGGGAGCTTCACGCTGCTGCAGCGCGTCTCTTTGATGACCTCCTTGCAGAGCGGGTGCTTCCCTTCGATCGCCGCGCCGCGCAGGCCTACGCGGCTATAGGCACGACCCGACGTGCAGCAGGCCGAGAGCACGACACGCGCGACTGCCAAATCGCCGCTATCGCCAGCGCGAACGGCGCTGTCGTCGCCACGAGAAACGTTCGGGACTTCCTCGATTGCGGAGTCGACATAACGAACCCGTGGGACGGGTGAGACGCCCGCCCCTACCCCAGGACGGTGTAGCCGTCCGGGAGGGGGCCGCGGCCGGTGCCGGAGAGGGCGAGCGGCGCGCCTCTGCCGGACTCGACGGCGAGGGCGGCGAGCAGCTGCAGCGTGAGGCCCAACGCTTCGCGTGACGGCTCCACCTCGACGCCTATGGCGTTCGCGAGATCGAGCGTGTGGACGGTGAGCTCGAAGACGCGCGTTTCCAGGTAATCACCGAAGCGTATGCCGCCGTTGTCGTAGGCGATGATCGTGTCCTCGTCGGTTGCATCGAGGACCGGCTCGGCGCGCGCCCAGTCGGCATTCATGGTGGCGAGTGGGTCGTCGCCCAGCGCCTGTCCGGCTTCGCGTCCCCGCAGGGCGACGCGCTCGTCGTCGCTCGGTTGCCGGAGGGAGCGGCGGTAGTGGTGCACGGCGGACGTGATGTCAACCGACTCAGCGCGTTGGGTGCCGAACTCCTCGATGCGCGTGATCGAGCGGCTCATGTGGCCAACGAGGTCGCGGACGGTCCAGACGCCGAGCGCGGACGCGTCCCATTGCTCCGGCTTCACTTTGGCGGCGGTCTCCAGGAAAGAGACGACAGCCTGCCGGTAGGCGGTGCGGCTCACGACTGGCCCCGCAGTTCCTTCGCGGCCTCCACCATGTGCAGCAGGGAGGGCTTCACCTCATCCCAGCGGCGGGTCTTGAGGCCGCAGTCAGGGTTCACCCAGAGCCGCTCCGGCGGAATGACGTCGACGGCTCTACGGAGGAGGTCGCTCATCTCTTCCGTCTCGGCGACGCGCGGGGAGTGGATGTCGTACACGCCGGGGCCTACCTCGTTGGGGTAGGGGTGGGTGCGGAAGGTGTCGAGCAGGGTGCCGTCGGAGCGTGAGTTCTCCATGGAGATGACGTCGGCGTCCATGGCGGCGACGGAGTCGATGATGTCGTCGTAGGCTGCGTAGCACATGTGCGTGTGCATCTGGGTACGGTCCTCGACGCCGCTGGTGGCGATGCGGAAGCACTCGACGGCCCACTCGAGGTAGGCGTCCCAGTCCTCGCGGCGGAGGGGGAGCCCCTCGCGGAGGGCGGGTTCGTCCACTTGGATGACGCGGATGCCGGCGCGCTCGAGGTCGCAGACCTCGTCGCGGATGACGAGCGCGAGCTGGCGGCACGTCTCGCTTCGGGGCTGGTCGTCGCGTACGAACGACCACTGGAGCATCGTGACGGGGCCGGTGAGCATCCCTTTGACCGGCTGCCGCGTGAGCGACTGCGCGTAGGAGATCCACTCCACGGTCATGGGTGCGGGACGGTGGAGGTCGCCGTAGACGATGGGGGGCTTGACGGCGCGGGAGCCGTAGCTCTGCACCCAGCCGTTGGACGTGGAGATGTAGCCCTCCAGCTGCTCGCCGAAGTACTCCACCATGTCGTTGCGTTCCGGCTCGCCATGGACGAGCACGTCCAGCCCGGTCGCCTCCTGGAAGCGGACGGAGCGCTCAATCTCCTCGCGGATGAACTGCTCGTACTGCGCCGTGGTGAGTTCGCCGCGGTTGCGGCTCGCGCGTGCCTTCCGTATCTCCGGGGTCTGCGGGAACGAGCCGATGGTGGTGGTGGGGTAGGCGGGGAGGCGCAACACCTGCTGCTGTGCCTTCCGCCGCTCCGGGTACGGGCTCGTGCGCTGCGCCATGACCGGTGTCACGGCGGCGCTGCGCTCCTTCACTTCGGGGTTGTGGATGCGAGTGGATGTCCGGCGCGACGCCATCGCGGCGGCGTTGGCGGCCAGTGCGTTCGCGACGCCGGCAGAGTTGCCGTTGAGGGCGTGCGTTATCGTGGCGACCTCGTCCACCTTCTGCTTCGCGAAGGCGAGCCAGGACTTCATCTCCTCGTCGAGTCTCGTTTCGCTGTCGAGGTCGACCGGGGAGTGCAGCAGCGAACAGGAGGGGGCGATGAGGATGCGGTCGTTGCCGAGCACGGAGGAGGCCCGCCGCGCGGTTGCGATGGCTTCTTCCAGGTCTGTCTTCCAGATGTTGCGTCCGTCGACGAGCCCCAGCGAGAGGGAGACCCCCTCGCCGAGCTTGGCGAGGATGTTCTCGAGGTCGGCGCGCCCGCGCGCGAGGTCAACGTGCAGGCCTTGCACGGGCATCGCGAGCGCGGCCTTCGTGTTCTGGCGCAGGTCGCCGAAGTAAACGGCGGCGAGGATCTTGAGCCCCGGCACTGCCGCCACGAGCCGTGCGTACGCCCGTCCGAACGCGGAGCGCTGCTTGTCGTTGAGCGTGAGACTGAGGGCGGGCTCGTCCAACTGCACCCACTCCGCGCCCGCCTCGGCCAGCCGCTTGAGGATGTTCTCGTAGACGTCCACGAGCCCTTCGAGCAGCAGGAGTGGGTCGAATGCAGGATCGTCCGACTTGGAGAGCAGCAGGTAAGTCACCGGGCCCACGAGGACCGGCCGCGTCTGGACGCCGAGCTCCTTCGCCTCCAGGAACTCGTCGACCGGCTTGGTCGAGCGCAGGGAGAATACCTGGGTCTTGTTTATCTCAGGGACGATGTAGTGGTAGTTCGTGTCGAACCACTTGGTCATCTCCATCGCGGAGACACCGGGGCGCTCTTCGGTGGCGGTGCGGCCGCGCCCCATGGCGAAGTAGGTGTCGAGGCCGACTTTGCCCTCGGGGGCGTCGTAGCGTTCGGGGATCGCTCCGACCATGACGCTCGTGTCGAGGACCTGGTCGTAGAACGAGAAGTCGTTCGAGGGGATGTGTGAGATGCCGGCTTTCCGCTGGAGTTTCCAGTGAGACCGGCGGATGGCGGCAGCGCGTTGCTGGAGTTCCGGTTCGTCTATCTTGCCGGCCCAGTACGCCTCGACTGCCCACTTGAGTTCGCGTTTCGCGCCGATTCGAGGGAATCCGAGATTGGTTGACGTGGCCAAGTCGCTCTCCTCTGCCGAAAAACAGGAAGACTCAAACCCACAATGGATGCGGAACCGGGTGGGAAGATTCCTGCGATGTAGTCGCCGGGGGATGACGCAACCCTCATTGTACCGTGCGCAGGCGTGCGGACTCAATGCCGAGGGTGCTGGAGCAGGCCGTGGCCTGCCGGAAGGCGCACTCCTAGTTCGCGTCGAGCTTGAAGAACTCTATCGCGTTGCCGCAGGTCATCTTGTAGCGCACTTCTTCGGGCGCGCCTTCGAACGCCTGGTCGAGGATCTTCAGCGAGTCAGGCCAGTCCGACTCCTGGTGTGGGAAGTCGGAGCCCCAGATGAGGTTGTCCACGTTCAGCTGGTCGCGCGCAAGCACGCCCACCCGGTCGTACTGGAATCCCCAGAGCGTGTGCTCCAGCAGGTACTCGCTCGGCGGGCGGGAGAGCGGCTTGAAGCCCAGCTGGTTCTCCGCCCAGTACCGGTTGCGCTCGTAGCGGACGTCGGCGCTCTGCAGGAAGAACGGGATCCACCCGATCTGGTTCTCGGCGAACAGTATCTTGAGGGTTGGGAAACGGTCGAAGAGGCCGGACAGCGTCCACTGGACGGCGGGCATCGCCCCGCTGCCCTTGATGGGGCTGAACCGCGCCATCTGCTCCGGGAAGCTCCGTCCCGGCGCCTCCAGCTCCTTCAGCAGTTCGGGCGTCGCCTTGGGGTAGTCGAGGAACGGGCCCTTGCCGGTGCGTTCGATGTCAACGTGGACGGTCACCGGCATGTCGAGGTCGAGCGCCGTCTCCCAGAACCGGTCGTCCTCGATGGACGGGTACTGCTTGCCGGACGGGAAGTCCTGCAGCATGATCGCCTGCGCGCCGATCTCCTTGCAGTGCTTCAGCTCCTCGATGTGCGCGTCGAGGTCTTCGATGATGGGCATGATGGTCACGCCGATGAGGCGGTCCGGGTTCTCGGCGCAGTAGTCCTGGATGAGCCAGTCGTTGTACGCGCGGACGATGGTCAGGTACGCCTCGTCGTCGTCCACCATCCGCCACATCCTCGGGCCGGTGGCCTGCGCGGGGAACAGCACCTCGGCGTCGACGCCGTCGATGTCCTGTTCCTGCATGCGCTGTTCGGGCGTGCCGGTTCCGGGCGTGCCCTCGTACTTCACCCCCGACGGCAGGTAGTGCTCGCGTCCCCTGCCGCCGTAGAGGTCGGCCGGGTTCGCCTTGCGCGTCTGTTTGCCGTCGATGAACCAGGCGTCGGTGTCGTCGTCGATGCGCACGAGCTTGGGCGCGCGGTCGCGGTGCTGCTCCGGAACGCGAGGCGTCCAGTTGGCGGTGTCGACCTCCATGTGGGAGTCACCGGAGATGTAGTGGTAGTTCATTCGCCCGCCTCCTGGAGATGGCGCTTCTTCGTGTCGTTGGCGAGGGGCCATCGTAAACGCCTCCACGCCCAGGGTCGGTGGGGACTACGAACCCTTCAACCGGCCGCTCGAAAATCGGCCGGAGAGATGTCGAGGTCCCTCAGAATCTTGGATATTGTGCCCGGTGCGAGGTCCTTGTTTCCTTGATTGGGGATAGTGGTTAGGGCGCCCGTGGTTTCACGCTGCCATATCTCGTGGCTTCCGCGAGCCTGACGGGCAAAGTAGCAGCCGAACCTTCGGAGGCGCCCAGTCAGGTCCCTATAGGTCACGCATACACCTGCATGGGGCGGGGGGCTGAGTCGATGGGCGCTGGGTCGACGGGGATCGGTATGCCCTGCTCACGATACAGATCGATGAAGCCGGTAGCGACGCTGCGCAGGTAGTCCAGTGCTTCGTTCGGGCTCTCTCCCCATGCACGGCAGCCAGGGAGCTCGGGGATTTCCATCATGTAGAGGTCTCCGGTGTCCTCCGATGGTAGGTGAAGAACCGCGGTGAACTGGTAAACGACGCCATCCGCATCTGACTTGGTCATAAGGCGTCCTCCAACTTGTTGCGCTCCTGTCTGCGCGGGGGCGAATCGTAGGCACAGTCTATTCCTGAATGTCAAAGTGGGTAAAGAATCGTCACCAACTGATGTACGCCTCATCCGCAGCGGTTGGAAGCCTAGGAAGAGAATGCCTACGGCTACCGGTGCCTGCGTCTCCGCGGGTCGCCCATGGCTGCTACGTAGAACGCCCACGTGCCCGCCAGGAGCACTGCCGCTATGAGGAAACCTCCCTCGAAGCCGATCCTGTCTGCGATGAGGAATCCCGCGAACGGGCCCAGCGCCGCTCCGAGGTCCAGCCAGGTCGAGTACCTGCCCAGCACGGCGGCGCGCGTCGAGGTGGTCGCCGTTTCGCCGATGGCCGCATCCAGCGCCGTGTTCACTCCCACTGCGGCTACGAACAGCACGGGCATCGCGAGAACAACGGCAACCACGGAATCGAAAGCCACGACCACGGCCAGGGCAGCAACCATCGCGGCCATCCCGTAAGCGATGGACATCCGCCTGCCGATGCGGTCCGAAAGGTGTCCCATCAGCACGCCGAGCGTTATCTCCGCGAGCCACCGGGAACCGACCAGCAGTCCTGCGAGCGTCACGACGGCGAACGCCCCGCCGAGCACCCGGTCGTTGTCGTCGGCGAATCCCGCAAGGTAGGGCGCCATGGTGGCGATGGCCAGTCCGTTCGCTCCGAACGCGGTGGCGAAGCGCATCAGGCTGATGGACAGCAGCGGGAGGCGCAGCTTCCGGCCGTAACCGGGCAGTCGGGAGATCGCCAGGTCCCAGGCGTTCAGGCGCTCCCGCAGTCCTGCTACGGAGGAATTGATGCGCTCCGGCCTGAGGTCGGGCACCCGGGTGGCGATGAGCACGCCAAACAATCCGATGAACGCAAGGATCGTGAAGGTCAATTCCCTGGAAGTGAGGTGGAAGACCATCGCGCCCGCGGTGACCGCGACGAAACTGCCGAACCGTTGCCCGGAGTTAAATAGCCCCATCAACCTGCCCCGTATCGCGGATGTGCCGACCGCGAACGCCGTCAGTTGCGCGGCGAGCCGCATGAACGAGTACGCAACGCCCCAGGCGGCGCGGGCCAGCAGGAGCACCGCAACGCCGGTTCCCAGGCCGTATGCGAGCGTCGACAGGACGCCGACGGCGATGGACGCGACGAATGGCCATCGCACGCCGAACCGCTGGTAGACGGAGGCGGCGAGGGAGTTGCTCACAAGCCGGATGAAGCGGTTGATGCTGAGCGCGAGCCCTATCCAGAACGACGCCGCGAGACCGAGCTGCCCGTCGACGCCGAACTCGAGCGCCGCCACCGGCAGCACGACGTACATCAATGAGTCGCCCATGATGACCGTGCCCGTCGGGGAGACGGCGTACACCATTTCAACGGGGACGATGCGTTTCAGGCGCATGATGGGAGTGCGGCCTCTCTGGCCCTTCTCGTTGCCATGTGTGTTCGATCTGTGAGGGAAGACTGTCTGAGGAACAGCGGGCGCATGGTAGTATGAACGCGTGGCGAACGCACCGCGCAACTACTGGATGGTCTCCGTCTGGCCGGAGTATTTCGACGCGTGCGTCGAGAAGAACTTCTCGGTGCTGGCGATGGGTCGCCAACAGCGGCGGCGCGTGCAACGCATGGAGATAGGCGACCGTGTGCTGTTCTACGTGACGCACCGGCTGGTGTTCGGCGCGATCGCGTCCATATCCGGCACCCATTACGAGGACAAGACGCCGCTCTGGTCCGGTTTCGAAGGCGGCGACCCACTCGCGTGGCGTGTGAAGACGAAGCCCGACGTGGTGCCCGACGACGACCACGTGCTCGACGCGCGGCTCATCGCGCCCCGGATGGAGTACGTGAAGCGCTGGCCGCCGGAGGACTGGCCGCTCGCGTTCCAGGGCCTCCTGCACCTCATCCCCAAGCGGGACTTCCAACTGATCGAGCACGAGATGCGCCGGGGACGCCGCCGCCCGGATGTCTCCTTCGTTCCCGACCCGAGGCACGGCCCGAACGCTCGCGAGGCGCAGTACGCCGGAAGGCCGGGGGAGAGCGCCTGAGATGGCGGTCGCGATAGACCTGTCGGGCCGCAGCGCCGTCGTGTTCGGCGTGGCGAACCAGCGGAGCATCGCGTGGGCCATCGCGCAGCATCTGCACGCAGCGGGCGCGAACCTCACAGTGACGTACCAGAACGAACGCATGGGGCGCTCGGTGCTGGGCCTCGTCGAGGGCATGGAGCGTACGCAGGCCGTGGAGTGCGACGTCCTGGACGAGGAGTCCGTAGCCACAGCGGTGGACGCTGCCTCGTCGGTAGCGCCGCTCGGCGTTGCCGTGCACAGCGTTGCGTTCGCGAACAAGGACGACCTCGAAGGGGCGTTCTCCGGGACCGGCGTGGACGGTTTCCGCACCGCTCTCGAAGTGAGCGCCTACTCCCTGTTGCCAGTCGCGCGGGCTGCCGCGGCGAAGATGACCGACGGAGGAAGCATCCTCACGCTGACGTTCCACGCGGCGGACAAGGTCTACCCCGGCTACAACGTGATGGGCGTTGCGAAGGCGGCGCTGGAGAACGAGATGAAGCAGCTCGCGGCGGAGTACGGCGTGCTCGGCGTGCGCGTGAACGCCATATCCGCGGGGCCGCTCAACACGCTCGCCGCTCGCGGCATCTCCGGCTTCACGAACATGCACGAGATACACGCCAGCCGCTCGCCCCTGAAACGCAACATCACGCAGGAAGAGGTCGGCTCCGCAGCGCTCTTCCTCGCGAGCCCGCTCGCCTCCGGCATCACCGGCCACGTCCTCTACGTGGACGCCGGCTACAACGTGATGGGCGTCTAACGACCCCCTCTCCCAGAGTGACCGCTCATGGTGAGCCTGTCGAACCACGCCCCCGCCCGTCGCTCCCGCGAAGGCGGGAACCCCGCCCGGTGTAGGGGCGGTTCGTGAACCGCCCCCGCGTGCGCCCTCCCGTCGTTTCTGCGGAGGCACGCGCTTAACCCCGCCCTCGCCCCCCGTGCTTGTCATGTTGAGCGGAGCCGGAGGCGGAGTCGAAACATCTCTCGGGGAACGTTCGCCCTTGTCCTCCAATTCTCCCCCGAAGCCAGACGGGAAGATCACGGCGGCGTTACCGGTGAGTTGCCACGTCGGCAGGCTTCGTTCCGCATGCTCCTCGTGGTTCTGTTGGTGCGACATCCGCCTCTTACGCGTACTTCCGCCCTCGCGCTATGCTGGCGGCTGGGCGGGATCCCGCCTGCGGCCCGGCCCCCTTGCCGGGCGAAATCCCCGAGACGTGACCGAGAAAAGCAACACAATGCAACACTCTTCAGAAAACACCCCCGCCTTCCCACTCCTGGCGCCCTCCACTTCAGGAGTGAACCGGCTGTTGCATCCTGTCGTATATCCGTTGCGTTGGCGTTGCACTTCGTCCGCATAGGTGTTGCATTCCGTCTGGACCGGCGTTGCATCCGTCCGCATCCCACGTCTCCGTCCATCCCGCTGCGCCCCGGAGCAGCGGCTACAATCCGGCCATCCGCTCCGCAGTGAAGGAGGCGCCCCATGCCCGGCCCGCTCGAAGGGATACGCGTCGTCGATCTCACCCGCATCCTCGCAGGCCCCTACTGCACGATGATCCTCGCCGACCTCGGCGCGGACGTCGTGAAGGTGGAGCAGCCGGGCGGCGACCAGGCGCGGCGAAACGGGCCGTTCTTCGCTGGCCGGGACGGCAGGGAGCGCAGCACCTACTTCACGAGCGTGAACCGGGGCAAGCGCAGCATCGTCATCGACCTCAAGAACCCGGACGGCAGGGAGACGTTTCTGCGCCTGGTAGACGGCGCGGACGTGGTGACGGAGAACTTCAGGCCCGGGACGATGACCAACCTCGGCGTGGACTACGCGACGCTGAGCGCCCGCAACCCGAGGCTCATCATGGCGTCGGTGTCCGGCTTCGGCCAGAACGGCCCGTACGCGAAGCGCGCCGCGCTGGACGTCATCGTGCAGGCGATGGGCGGCATGTTGAGCATCACCGGCGACGAGGGCGGCGGGCCGGTGCGCCCCGGCGTGAGCATGGGCGACATCACCGCCGCGCTCTTCACAACGATCGGCGTGCTGTCAGCCATCGTCGAGCGCGACCGCTCCGGCCTCGGCCAGCACATCGACATGGCGATGCTCGACTGCCAGGCTGCCATCCTGGAGAACCCGCTGATGCGCTACTTCGCCGTGGGCGAGATGCCGGAGCGCATCGGCACGCGGCATCCGGTCACTGCGCCGGTGCAGGCGCTCCCGACGAAGGACGGCTACGTGGCGGTCGCGGTGTCGGACGGCCCGACCGGCCACTGGGGTCGGTTCGCCGCACTCATCGGCAAACCCGAACTCAAGGACGACGAGCGCTTCGCGTCCGGCTGGCTGCGGCGCGTCAACTACGACGAACTACGTCCGCACCTGGAGTCGGCGCTCGCGCAGCGCACCACCGGTGAGTGGGTTGACCTGCTCGGCCCGGCGGGCATCGCCGTCGGCCCCGTCCAGGATGTCTCCGAGGTGGCTGTCGACCCGCAGTTGAACTTCCGTGACATGTTTGTGGAAGCCGAGGCACCGCAAGTCGGACCCGTGACGTTCACGAACACGCCGGTGAAGCACTCGCGGACGCCGGGCGGGGTACGGCGCGGAGCGCCCGAACTGGGTGAGCATACGGATGCTGTGCTTGCCGAGGCGGGGCTTGCCGAAGAACAGGCTGCTGCGCTTCGCGAATCCGGCGCAGTGGCGTAGGGAGCAAGGAATTGGAGGGACAGCGTTAACGTGCGGTCAATCGGCGAGTTGTATAGCGGCCACAACCGCTGCCAACACGGCGGCGGCCCCAGCTACGGCCGAGGCTATCTTTATCCAGCTCCAGGGCCGTTCCCCTTGCACCTCTCCCGTGCGGGCGTTGATGAGGAAACGGAAGGGCTTGTTCCTGTACCGGTAGGCGCTGATCCAAACGGGCAGCAGGATGTGCTTGAAGGTGATGTCGTCGAACTCGGAGTGCATCCACTGGATGAGCTGCTCGTCCCCGCCGATGTGGTAGCGGATGGTCTGCCGTATCGGCCTGTCCATCTGCCGGCGGGCCTCAGAGAAGCCCTGTTCCAAGCCGACCTGGTAGCTCTCGGCGCGGAATCCGCTCATGTACTCGTTCTGGAACGGGACGAGGTCGGAGAGTCCCCACGGCTCCAGCTTCTCCATGTACTGCCGGGGCAGGGAGTAGCTCGCGAGCACCAGGATGTCGTCGAAGGTGTTGTCCACCACGCCGCTCACCGGCGTCCACGCGGTGCGTCGCACCATGGTCACGCTCTTGCCCGTGCTTACTGGCACGTAGTAGTAGATGCCGCGCTGGCCTGCGTACTCCGTCGTTACCGACGCGTCGTAGGTCCAATGCGGGACGTACATACCGGAGAGCGTCGTGTCCAGCCGGGCCCGCTGCTTGAAATCGTTGGGAGCGAACCAGAGCTTGGACACCCACTGGCGGAACAGTGCGCGAGCCCGCTCGCGCTCCACCTTGAAGGGCAGCAGCGAGCGCGGTTTGATCTGCTTGTGGGAGCCGCCTTCCGCAACGATGGTGGTGCCGCAGAAGGGGCACTCCTCGGAGGAGAGGTTCGCGTCCCGCTCGAACTCCGCGCCGCAGCTTGGGCAAGAGATCGTGAGTACCTCTTCGAGGTCCTCGCCGCTCTCCAGCGACGCCAGCCGCTCGTGGAAGTCGATCTCCTCGATCTCTTCGTTGGACTCGGGGACGGGAGTCTCGAAGCCGCAATGCCCGCAGACGAGCATCCCCGTGCCCGGCTGGAACTCGAGCAACGAGCCGCACTTCTCGCACGAAAATTCATCGGACCCGCGTTCTACCTGGGTTTCCGTCGTCATGAGACTCCTGTTGGTGGGACTGTGTGCCGGAAGTGCCTAAGGAGCCTGCGGCGGGAGCGGGGGCGGCGTGGCGCCGAACAGCGCGGCGAGCGTGCCGACGTCCGCGGCTCTTGCCCACTGCGCCATGCCCGCCTGCCACACGAGTGTGTCGCGAGTGAGCTGCCCCTGCTGGATCTGCGTTGCCAGCACGTCCATACCGAACGGCCCCGCCTGCTGTCCGTTGACAGCCACGAAGAACTGCACCGGCTGAGGTATGGGCGGTGGGGCGGGGGCCGCAGCCGGTGGCGCGGCGGTCTGGCCGAGCTGGCCACCCATCATCATCCCCATGCCCAGACCGACCGCCCCACCGGCGGTGCCGGCGTTGTTGGCGGCGGCCTCCATGGCCGTCGCAGCCTGGAACTGGGTGAACGCGTTCAGGTTGCCGACGGCGCCCATGCTGGTGCGCTTGTCGAGTGCGGCCTCGACCTCGGCTGGCAGCGAGACGTTCTCGACGAGGAGTTTCGTGAGTTCAAGCCCGTAGGCATTGAACTCCGGCCTGACCTTCGAGGCCATGAAGGACCCAAGCTCGTCGTAGTTGGACACCAGGTCCAGAGCGGGGATGTTGCTCTCGCCCAAGAGGTCTGCGAACCGCGAGACGATGATGTTGCGCAACTGGTCGGTGATGTCGTCGGTCCGGTAGTGGCCGGATGTCCCCACGAGCTCCCGCAGCAGGATGGAGGTGTCGTGAACGCGGATAGCGTAGGTGCCGAACGCGCGCAGCCGAACCAGTCCGAAATCTGCATCGCGGAGCATCAGGGGGTTCTTGGTGCCCCACTTGAGGTCCGTGAACCGTCGAGTGCTGACGAAGTAGACCTCTGCCTTGAACGGGCTGGAGAAGCCGTACTTCCAACCCTGGAGGGTCGAAAGGATGGGCAGGTTGCCCGTCTCCAGGACGTGCATGCCGGGCTCGAAGACGTCGGCCAGCTGGCCCATGTTCACGAAAGCCGCGGACTGGCCTTCCCGCACGACCAGCTGCGCGCCGTACTTGATCTCGTTGTCGTACCGCTGGAAGCGGTAGACGAGCGTGTCCTGCGAATCGTCTGTCCACTCGACGATATCGATGAATTCGCCGCGAATCTTGTCCCAGATCGCCATGACTGCTCCTTGCCTTGCAAGTGGGTCTCAATCCACTGTAAGGGCTTGCCCAAGCCCACGCAACGCTGGAGCAAGGGCTTCGGCGGGGTTTGCGGACGCGTTAGGATGTGTGGACGTTCGGAGGTTTGAGGGGGCTGATGCCATGAGTCCACCTGTCTACTGCCCGCAGTGCGGATCGGTGCTGGCCTCTAAGATCGATGGAGGCCGTGAGCGTCCCGCGTGCCACACGGAGGGTTGCGGGTTCCTGCATTTCGGCGAGTCGTCTATCGGCTGCGGGGGCATCGTCATCCGGGACGGCAAGGCCCTTCTGATCCAGCGTGGGCTCAATCCCGGCCGGGGGAACTGGCAGATACCGGGCGGATACGTCGAGGCCGACGAGACCATCCCTGCCGCAGTGGAGCGCGAGGTGCTCGAAGAAGCGGGAATCGTTGCTCGAGCGCGGGAGGTGGTCGGCTTTCGCCACTCGGCGAGCACGCCTGACCGTCCGGTGGCTAACCTCTATGTCGTGTTCCTCTTGGATTGGATCTCGGGTGAACCGCGCGGGGATGGTGTGGAATCGCTCGACGCGGGATTCTTCTCACCGGCGGAACTCGAAGAGAAGATGGGGATGCAGGCGATGTCGATGTGGGCGATCAACCTGGTACTTGCCGAAGAGTACGGCAGTGGGTTCGTCTCACACCACGGTGCGTTCGAGCATCGCCCCGGCTGGTCGATATTCGGGCTTCCGCCTGCAGGCCTCTAGTTGGCGTTTCTCAGCGCGCTCTCGTCGATCCGCCCACGCAGCATCCGCAGGTAGTTGGCGGTCGTGGCCTCGGCGACGGCATCGACGTCGAGGCGCTTGAGCTCGGCGACCTTCTCTGCGACCTGCGGGAGGTGCCACGGCTCCGTGCGGCGGATGGGGTTCTTCTTGAATGGCTGCGGGTACGAGTCGGTCTCGATGACGATGCGGTCGAGCGGGATGTGCTCAACCGCCGCCTGCAGTTCCGGTATGCGGAGCAATGGTTTGGCGAGGGAGATGTAGAAACCGAGGTCGATGACGCGCTCGGCCAGCGCCAGGTCTCCCTGGAAGTAGTGCCACGCGCCGCCCACCTCGCCCGCGCCCTCCTCGCTGAGGAGGCGGACCGTGTCGTCGTCGGCCTCGCGGGAGTGGGTCACGAGCGGCAGACCGAACTCCCGCGCGATGCGTATCTGCTGGCGGAACGCGTCCTGCTGCACGTCGTAGGCGGGCGAGTTGGGCATGTAGTCGAGGCCCGTCTCGCTCCACTCGACGACCCTCGGGTGACTGGCGAGCTGCCGCAGTTCGGCGGCGGTGCGGTCGTCCACCCAGCCGGTGAGGTCGGCGGGGTGCAGGCCTACGCCCGCGTATACGATGGGGTGGGCATCGGCGAGCATCTGCACGCGCCGACAGGAGTCCAGGGTGACCCCCGCTGCTATAATCAGCCCCACGTTGGCCTCTCGTGCCCTGTCGAGCAGCGGGCCGATATCTTCGGAAGCGAACTGGTCTATGTGCGTGTGCCCGTCGATCAGCGGGCGGTCGCTCCGGGAATCCTGGGTTGCCGGTGCCTGCATGGACGGATTGTAGACGATGAAGGCTGAGGGAGGAGAACGGTCTTCATGCCTTCGTGGGCACAGGCAGCGTTACGACTTTCCAGGAACAAGTGGGCACAGGCCGCGTTCGGCGTCGTCGCGAGTGGTTCGCTGGCTTACCTCGTCGCCCACAACATCGTCTGGAAGGAAGTAACGGACGCATTCCTCGCGTTTCCTCCTGAACTCGCGCTCCTCGCTCTCGTCCCGCTCGCAGCCGCTATCGCTCTTCGCGCGTCGCGCTGGCATGTCCTGCTGCACCGGGAGCGCGTCACCTTCTGGCAGGTGCTGCTGACGCAGAACACCGGCCTCGGCATCAACAACCTGTCGCCCGTGCGCATGGTGAGCGAGCCGGTGCAGCTGGCGATGATCAACCGGCGCTACGGCGTGCCGTTCCCGCAGGCGTTCGCGACGCTCGTGGGGGAGAATATGCTCGATATCTTCGCGACCGCGCTGATGATGGGGCTCGGCATCCTCCTCAGCCCGGGCATCCGCGCAAGCAACGCGAACATCCAACTCATCGGCGCAATCATCATGTTCATCGTCAGTGCGCTGATACTTATCGCTGTCGTGAGGGGGGCGGTGCCGTGGCAGGACAGGTTCGCCTTCCTAGAGCGGATCGTCCGGGGTTTCACCGAACTCAAAGAGCAACCCCTGCGGCTCTTTCTCTCTCTGGGCGTGAACATCGTTCACTGGCTGCTGATGGGCGTCTGTGGATGGTTGCTGGGGCTCGGATTGGGGATGGACGTGCATCCCGTGACGATGGCGACCATCCTCGTCGCTGCGACCTTCTTCACGTCCGCCGTGCCGTCTGTGCCGTCCGGCCTCGGGACGTACCATTTCGCTGTGATAACGATGCTCACCGAGTCCGGGACGGAACAGGCCGCCGCGCTGAACTTTGCGCTGATGATGCACCTGCTGGTGGTGCTGCCACCAACGGCTATCGCGCTGATCATGACCGGCAGGATGAGCCTGGGCACGCTGCGTGACCCCTCCGGCGCCTCGCAGGGCGGGTCAGGGAATCAGCGTTGAGTATCTCTCTCCATGTACGCGAAGTGACGCTGTCCGCCGCTGCAACGCTGCTGGTGCTCTGCGCTGCCTGCAGCAGTTCCACGCCCACGCCAGATCCCACTGCCACACCAACGGCACCTCCTATCATTGACCCCACGCCGCTTCCGCCTCCCGAGGGCACACTGCGCGTGGGGGTCACCGGCGCGGCGCCGCACAAGGACATGCACGCGATGCTCTCCGAATGGGCGGCGCTGTTCGGCCCCGGCCCCAGCCACGGACGGCTCATGCGTTTCGTGCTCGATGCGGACGGCCCCCCGACACTGGAGGTGGAGTGCGACCTCTGTGAGTCGTGGAGGTTCGTGGACGACCTGACGGTCGAGTTCAGCCTCGACTCGGAGGCGCGCTGGCAGCCCGCCGAGGGTTTCGCTTCGAGGCCGGTAACGTCACAGGACGTGGCCTTCAGCATGAATCGCCTGCGAACACCCGGCATGCCGCACGCTTCATTGCTCGACGCTGTGGAGAGCGTCGAGCCGGTGAGCGAGGATGTCGTGCGGTTCAACCTGCGCTACCCGGACCCCGACCTGCCCATCAAGCTCGCGAGTCCTTACGCGGTCATACTGGCTCCCGACTCGCTGGACGGCGTGGACGTCCCCAGAAGTGGCGCGCCGGGCGCAGGCCCGTGGTTGTACGAACGAGGCAGGACCGGCCAGGTGACGCTCAACGCATGGGACGGCCACAGCACGGGGACGAAGGTCGAGCGCATCGTGTTCCACCCAGCGTCCACGCCGGACCTCGTGACACACTTGCTGCAGCAGGGCCGTGTGGACCTCGCACAGGTATCGGAGTCGGAGTGGCCGGCACTCGAATCGGAGGGATTCGCATCGGAGGTCGTGCACCGCTCGGGCAGAGGGGTGATCTTTGGTCTGAATTCGACGCGACCTCCGTTCGACGACCGCGACGTGCGCCGCGCGGCGTTACTGGCTCTCTCGCCTCACGATGCGCTGCGCCAGGCGCTCGGCATCGGTTCGGTCTCCATGGGGTTGCCGCTCGCGAGCAGCGAGTGGGCGATCTCTCAGGCAGAGGTGGATGGTGTGTTCGGCGATCAGGCGCAGGCGCGTGCCGTGCTCGGGGCTGTCGGTTCCCAGGGGTCGATCGTGCTCATAGTCGCCAACTTCGGGGAGACGTACGTGGAGCACGGCCGCTTGCTCGCGGAACAGCTTGAGGGTGCGGGACTCGACGTTGTGGTCGAGGTACTGAGCCGCGCAGCATACCTTCGCCGGGTGTGGGAGGAACGGGACTTCGATGCGTTCGTAGGGCCAATGCCGCCGACTGATACCCCGAACGCCTTCCTGCTGGGACTCGTGCACTCGGAGGGAGCGTTCAACGTGACGGGCGGCACGTCGGCGCTCGACGCGCTCATCGAGCAGCAGTCGGCGGAGTTGGATGACGCAGCCCGAGTGGAGCTCGCGCGGGAGATACAGCGGGAGATGCTGAGCGAGGCGCTCTTCTTCATGGCGGCAGGAGCTGCGGAGCGGTGGGCGTTCAGTGACCGGGTAACAGGATTCGTGCCGCACATGCCGATGGGGTCAGGCGACCTGTGGGTTGACGTGGGCGTCGCGGAGGACGAAGCGGGCTGATGGGTTGTCAGTGGGGTATACTGACAACAGGTGCATGAGAAACCAATCTGGACGTACAGCGGCGCTCACGCCCTGGCGCAAGTGAACGGAGGTTCTGAGATGGCAAAGCCCCAGCCTGTAACCGATGCAGACTTCGCGGCGACCGTGCTCGAGAGCGACCAACCGATACTGGTCGACTTCTGGGCTGACTGGTGCGGCCCGTGCAAGATGATTGCGCCTGTGGTGGACGAGCTCGCCGACGAGTACGAGGGCCGCTTCGCCTTCGCCAAGCTGGACGTGGACTCGAACCCGCAGACGGCGATGCAGTTCGGCATCCGCAGCATCCCGGCGCTGCTCCTGTTCAAGGACGGCAAGGTCGCCGAGAACGTCGTTGGCGCAGTGCCGAAGGCCGTCCTCAAGAAGAAGATCGACAAGGTCCTCGAGGACTAAGAGCCTTCGCTTTCAAGTCGATGAACATACGGGCGGCGTCTCTTCCTGGATGAGGGGACGCCGCCTGTGCTGTTAATCGATCCTCACGCCAGCCAATCGGGTGGGGCAGCCTTTATACTGCGCGTCTCGGATCTCGCGGGAGTGGATGGGTCCCGGTGGGTCTCGCGGTCTTCAAAACCGTTGCCGGGCCAGCTTCCTGGTTCGGGGAGGGTTCGACTCCCTCGCACTCCCGCCACATAGCTCCTTGCCGTTCTCCATCCGTTGCGGAAAACGTCGCCTGTATCCGCAGGCATTCCCCGATTACGTTCATCCCCACGGCCAACGCTTGACGTTCACTCTGCGCAGCGGTAGCGTGCACGCAACTTTCCTGTGCGGACGTGGCTTTACGCGCGTCTGATTCCTTGGGAGGACGGACATGAGAAGGTTGGCTCTCGTAATTTTCAGCACGCTGGCTCTTCTGGTGACTGCCGCCGCGTGCGGCTCTGACCCGACGCCTACTCCGGAGCCTACGGCCACCCCTGTGCCGCCTACTCCAACGCCGACCGCCATGGCGATGGCCGACGACCCGACGGCAACTCCGGTGCCGGAGCCTACGGCGGACCCCTTCGAGGCTGAATGGGATGCGCTCGTCGCTGCCGCACAGGAAGAAGGCAGGCTCGATGCCTTCATCTGCTGTGCGCTTGGCCGTGAGTTCGATGCCCATATCGACGCTTTCCAGGAGAACTTCGGTATCGAGATCGTCAGTGCTACCGGCTCATCCCGGCAGCAGGCCGACCGGGTGCTCGCCGAGCGTGCCGCCGGGGTCTACAGCCTGGACGTGTGGACGGGAGGCCTCACCACCACCAATACGAGACTCGTTCCCGAGGGTGCGTTGACCGACCTACGGCCCCTGCTGATCCACCCCGATGTGCTGGACGGCGACAACTGGTACTTCGGAGATCTCTTCTGGGGCGACCCCGAGATGAAATACATCGTCGGCTACGGCGGCAATGCATCCAACGCCCCCATCGCTTACAACACTGAGCTGCTTCCAGACCCGACTGTGATCCAGTCTTACGTCGACCTTGTGAAACCCGAGTTCGTCGGTAAGATCGTCATGCGCGATCCCCGTGAGGCGGGAACTGCGAACAACCACCCGTTCTACTTCACACAGGGTCTGGACGAGACGTACCTCATCCCGCTGTTCCGTGACATGGAGGGTGTTATCGCGTCCGACGCCCGCCAGGCCGCCGAATGGCTGGCCCAGGGCAGGTTCGCACTCTGCATCTTCTCCTGCGGCACGGAAGTCGAGGAACTCAAGGAGCAGGGGTTGCCTGTCCAGGACCAGTTCCCGCACCCCTTGAAGGAGGGCGCGACGATCGGCACCGGTGGAAACAACATCTTCGTGATGGACCAGGCGCCGCATCCCAACGCCGCCAAGCTCTTCCTCAACTGGATGCTTGGCCCTGAGGGCCAGACGCTCTACCAGGAATCCAACGGCGACAACTCGCTGCGCATCGACATCTCCAAGGACAACGTAGTGTCGGGCAACCTGCCTGCGGAGGGCATCGAATACCTGGTGCCGAGCGCCGACCCTGGCCACCAGAGCAAGATCGACGACGCCCTTGACTGGTTCCGTGCCGAACTGCCGAAGCACGGTTACTAGGAATAGGAGAGATGAGAGCCGGGGCCGGAGACTCCAGTCTCCGGCCCCGGCTAGGGACGAGATACGCTTATGTTGAGAACGGCAACGCTCGTGTCTCGCAGCAAGGCTGTCATTCGGGGTCAGTCCCCTACCGGCACGTTTGTGATGGCCGTGTTCATCATCGTGTTCGGCGTCTACATCATCTATCCCGTCATCCTCATCTTCATCAACAGCTTCAACGTTGCCGAGCGTGTCCGTGACCCCTTCGTCTTCTCCTTCGACAACTGGCGTATGGCGTTCTCCGATGCCTCGCTCTTCGTAGCGCTTCGCAATACCTTCGTCGTCTACTTCCTGTACACGAGCATCAGCTTCCCCGTGGCCATCGTCATAGCCTGGCTTCTCGCCCGCACCAAGATGAAGTTCAGCTACAGCCTGGAGTTCATGTTCTGGGTGTCTTTCATGTTGCCCGGCATCGCGGTCACCATCGGGTGGACGTACCTGCTCGACCCGCACATCGGATTCGTCAACCAACTGCTTTGGAAGCTGCCGTTCCTCGAGAGGGGCTTCGATGGCGGGCCGTTCAACATCTACTCCGTCCCCGGGATCATCTGGGCGCACCTGATGGCTAACGCCATCTCCCAGAAGGTCATGCTTCTCACTCCTGCCTTCCGCAACATGGACCTCAGCATGGAGGAAGCGGCGAGGGTGTCCGGCGCTTCGAACGTGCGCACAATGATTCGGGTAACACTACCGGTGATGGTTCCTGCCCTCTCAGTAGTGTTCATGCTCAACATCGTCCGCATCTTCCAGTCGTTCGAGACCGAGCAGATCCTGGGCACGCCCATCAATTTCTACGTTTACTCCACCAAGATCTTCCAATTCATCCGCTACTTCGATCCACCGGAATACGGGCAGGCCACCGCCCTCGCGAGCCTCACGCTCATCATCATCGCCGTGGTCATCCCGCTTCAGCGCTGGCTGCTGAACCGGCGCCGATATACGACCGTGACGGGTAGCTTCCGGCCTGGCCTGATCGACCTTGGCTCCTGGCAGTGGGTGGCTTGGGGATCGATCGTGTTCCTCCTGGCGCTGCTGACCGTGGTCCCGGTCCTCGTGCTTATCGGCGGCAGCTTCATGACCCGTGTGGGCTGGTTCAACCTCAACGACGTATGGACGCTCAAGCACTGGCAGGATGTGCTCGGCGACCGGTTCTTCCTCCAGGCATTTCGCACGACCGTCATCCTGAGTACGAGCACAGCCATCATCTCTCCGCTGCTCTTTTCGATCGTCGCCTACGTGCTCGTGCGCACGCGCTGGCCAGGCAGAGCGATACTCGACTCTCTCTTCTGGATGTCGGCGGCGATCCCCGGCATGCTCGCTGGACTGGGGCTGCTCTGGGTGTTCCTGGGTACACCCGGCCTGATCGCCATCTACGGAACGATCTTCGCGCTGCTCCTGGTGGTCATCCTCCAAGGCAAGCTCACCAGTACGCAGCTCATCAAGGGCGCCTATCTGCAAATGGGGTTGGACCTCGAGGAGGCTGCGCGGGTGGCGGGCGCAGGCTGGCTGCGCACGTACTTCCGCATCTGGTTGCCTCTCATCATGCCGACGCTGGTGCTCATCGGCACGATCAACTTCGTGCTGTCGGCTCAAGCCACCGCGAGCATCATCCTGCTGGCGAGCAGAGGGACCACGACGCTGTCGATCCTGGCGCTGGAGAAGATGACCCATGCCGACGGCACGCTGCTCGAGCAGGCGGGCATCGTAAGTCTGTTCATCGTTGGCATGACGGTTGTCGTTGCGTTGATCGCGCGCCGCTTCGGCCTGGTCCTGGGCGTGAGGCACGACGTGCGAAGCACCGCGCCGAACGCCGCGCCTGCGGACGCTGGGCCGCAGGGCATCGCGGCAAATCAGGCTGGCGGCCTTGGCAGATAGGGAGGGAGTGGCCCGACTGCACGCTGCCCCCGGAAGGACGGGGCCCAGCCTTGACGTTTGGGCTCCATAGGGATAGCGTGCACGCAACTTTTCCTGTGTATGCGGGCTTGGCCCGTTCGGATTCCGACGGATGACGGAGAGGGACGATGACGACAGCCACCGCGACTACCGATCGAAATGCAGCAGTGAAGCTGGAAGGGTTGAGCAAGACCTATCCAGGCGGGCAGATTCCAGCGGTGAACGAGCTCTCCCTCAACGTGGAGGATGGCGAGGTCTACACGCTCCTCGGCCCGTCCGGCTGTGGGAAGACGACGACGCTCCGCATGGTCGCCGGGCTCGAGATACCCGACGAAGGCGACATCTACTTCGGCGACCGCGAGGTTGTCGTCACGAGCAAGCGCTACCGGCTGCCGCCAGACAAGCGCGACCTGGGCATGGTCTTCCAGTCCTACGCCATCTGGCCGCACATGACCGTGGAAGAGAACGTCGCGTTTCCGCTCGCGACGCGCCACATGAGGCGCACCGAGATACGAGAGCGCGTCGAGCACGTGCTGGACCTCGTGGGCCTACCGGGCCTGCAGAAGCGTCCTGCGCCGCTGCTCAGTGGTGGCCAGCAGCAGCGCGTCGCCCTCGCAAGGGCGCTCGTCATCGAACCGAAGATACTGCTGCTCGACGAGCCGTTCAGCAACCTGGACGCGAAGCTCCGCGAGCAGATGCGCATCGAGTTGAAATTGCTGCAGAAGCGGCTCAATATCGCCGTCTTGTTCGTTACACATGACCAGATCGAGGCGCTCAGTCTCTCCAACCGCATCGCGCTCATGAACCTTGGCGTCATGCAGCAGCAGGGACCGCCGCAGCTGCTGTACGAGGAGCCTGCCAACGAGTTCGTCCGAGACTTCATCGGGAAGACCGTTCTTCTCCGAGGTAAGGTGCAGAGCAGCAACCCCTCCGGCCAGGTATCCGTGGCTATCGACGGAGGCCCGAACTGCGTCATATTCGGACGCTCCTACAATCCTGACGGGCTCAGCAGCGGGGAAGACGTCTACACTGCCATACGCCCGGAGGACATCGACGTCAGACCGGCGGTGGGCAACGATATTCCCGATGGGGCCATCGCCGGAACCGTCATTGCAGCCCTTTTTACGGGCGAACGCATGGAATACCAGGTAGAGGTGGACGGCCAGGGGACGTTGCAGGTGTTCGGTGAGCGCCACACCCCTGCATCCGATGGCAACAAGGTGACGCTCACCTTGCGCCCCGACGGACACAGCGTCTGGTCGTCCGATTGGACGCACACCGAGACCGGCGAAGGCGTTTAGCACCGCGCTACAAAGGTCCGCATCGCAGCGCCCGGTTCCGGGGCGCTGCTTCTTGACGCACGACTGCCATTACAGATAGCGTTCTTCAATCACGCGCGGGAGCGTTGCGCCCCGCAGCCCAGGGAGGATGGTTGTGAGAAAGATAGCGCTCTTACTGAGCACGATGCTTGCCCTGTTGGTGGTGGCTGCTGCATGCGGCTCTGACCCGACGGCGACTCCGGTGCCGCCGACTGCCACACCGACACCGGAAGCCATGATGGAAGACCCCACGCCGACAGCGATTATGGAGGAGGAACCCACGCCCACGGCGATGATGGAAGAGAAGTCGCTGGAGGAGAAGCTCTACGAAGAGGCACTCGCCACGAGCGATGGCAAGATCAGCTGGGTATTCCCGACGCGTGCGTCGCAGGGCGATCCAATCATGGAAGCGTTCGAGGCTCAGTACCCCGGCCTTGACGTTGAACTAACCACCAAGAGCACCAGCGAAGTAACGGAAGGGTTGCTCCTGGAGCACCAGGTAGGCCGGATCGCTGCTGACGTTTCCGACCCCGGACGCGACAGCCGCCTGCTGGACCGGGGCATCTTCGGCGACAGCAGCGACATCTTCGCGGACGTTGGCATCGCCGAGGAAGCGATCTATGCAGACGGCCTTGCGACACTGTACGTCCCGCTGGCGCACGGTGTTATGTACAACACCGACGTCGTCACGGGTGACGACATCCCGCAAACGTATGATGACCTCCTCGACCCGAAATGGAAGGGTCAGATGGTGCTGGAGGACAGGCTCAAGGGCTTCATCTACCTCACCGACCTGCCCGAGTACAACGGACGGTACGAGAACCTCTGGCCCGAAGCGCAGATCGTCGACTACCTGACCAAGCTGGCGGAGCAGGACGTGCTTATCCAGCACGGCAACACGACCGTCTCCAACACCGTGGCCAGCGGCGAGCGGCCAATCAGCCCGGACGTGAACGTTGCCTCCATAGGCAACGCAATCATTCAGGACCACCCGGTGGACCTCGCTCCCGTAACGCCGAACGCCATCGAGCAGTGGCTCATCGGCGCGGTTGCTGACGGACCGAACCCCGCGGGCGGCAGGCTCTTCCTCCGCTGGCTGCTGAACCTCGACCAAGGCATCCCGGTGCGCGTCTCGGTCCAGCCCGGCACGACCCTCGACCCCAACTCCGGTGACATCATCGGGGAGCGCGCCGCGGCACTCGGCCTCAAGATCGGCTACACCGGTATCGAGATGGCCGACAACTTCTCGCGGCTCCAGATGACCTACCGCGAGGCTATGGGTATCCCCACCAGCTAGGTGGTGACCAGGTTTGATCGGGGACGGGCTCACCTGAGCCCGTCCCCCAACCTCTTTCTGACCCGCTCCACGACGGTGCGTGGGAGGGGCAGGAGCACACCGGAGGCGTCATGGCGACGGCCACCCAGGTAGCACGGAGAGTCTTACCGGGCCGCTTAGCGAACCTGGAGCCGCAGTACGTCATCTTCGTTGGCGGGCTGGGGCTCATCCTCGCGCTGCTCGTCATCGCTCCGCTGGCCATCCTCCTCTTCTACAGCCTGTGGAGCGTTGGCCCGGTGGACGACGGCGGGTCGTTCACGCTGGAGAACTATCGCAAGACGTTCCTCTCCAGCACCACGTACGAGCTGCTATTCAACACCGCCGTGTTCGGCATCGGTTCCGTTGCAGTTGGATTGGCCTTCGGCGTGTCTCTAGCGTGGGTGGTGGAACGGACGAACGCTCCGTTACGCAACTTCGCGTTCGTTGTCGCCATCATCACGGCGGGCATCCCCCCGCTGCTCTACGCGATGGCATGGGTATTCCTGCTCAACCCGCGGACCGGCGTCTTCAACATGCCGTTCACCCAGGAATGGGGGCTCGGATGGGATAAGGGGATATTCAACCCCTACACGCTGGGCACGCTCGTTGTCGTTGAGGCGTTCCGGCTTACGCCCACTATCTTCCTGATGGTCGTTGGGTTGTTCCGCAGCATGGACCCGGCGCTGGAAGAGGCGGCCTCGACGTCTGGAGCCAACACAGCCACGACCGTCCGCAAGGTAACGCTGCCCGTCATGCTCCCCGGTCTGCTTGGCGTCATCATCTTTGTCGGCACCGCGACGATCGGCCTGTTCGAGTTGCCGGCGATACTGGGGATGCCGGGCGGCATCCACGTGTTTGCCACGCGCATCTACATAGCGATGGACACGACGCCGCGCGACTACGGCCTCGCTACGAGCCTGGGCACGGTTGCTGCGCTCATCGGCATCGTCGGCATCTACTACTACCACCGTGTCACGCGGGTGCAGCAGAAGTTCGCCACCATTACAGGCAAGGGCTACCGCCCGCGTCGCATGGACCTGGGCAAGTACCGTCCGTGGGCAGGGGCGGCGATCATCGGATACTTCCTCCTGATGGTGGTACTACCGTCTGTCGTATTGATCTACGCAAGCACGCAGACCTTCTTCAAGCCTCCTTCCATAGAAGCCATCCAGGGAGGAAGCCTCGAGGCATACCGGGAGATATTCGGGCAGGATGCGTTCTGGATCGGGCTGAAGAATTCGCTCTTGCTCATCGCCACGGTGCCCATCGCCACGATACTGCTGTCTGCGGTCGTTTCGTGGATCGTCGTGCGCTCCAAGGCGCCCGGCCGCGGCATACTCGATACGCTCGCGTTCGTGCCGTTCACCGCGCCGAGCATCGTGTTCGGACTGGCATTCCTCCTCATCGCGTTCTGGGTGGACTGGATACCGGTCTATGGGACGATATGGCTCATCGTCATCGTTCACGTGGCTCGTTTCCTCGCCTACGGCACGCGAGCGACTAACGGCGCGATGTTCCAGTTGCACAAGGAGCTGGAGGAGGCGGGCTCGGTGAGCGGCGTCGGCTGGCTCACGGTATTCCGCCAGATAACGCTGCGCCTGCTCGTGCCGTCGCTGATCGCAGGCTGGCTCTGGGTGGCCATCCATAGTGGACGCGAGCTGTCCATGGCGCTGCTGCTCAGCACACGCGACAGCCAGATACTCTCGCTCGTCGCATGGGGCGCGTGGGAGAACGGTCGCAGCAACGAAGCGGCAGCCATCGGAATGATCCTCATGGCGATGATGACGATCATCGTCATCCTGGCGCGGATAGTGACGGTGCGTCTTTCGAGAGAACAGGGTTAGGGAGAACGTATGGCTGCTACGGTACGAGTCACAGATCTGGAGAAGCAGTACGCCACGGACGAAGGCGCAGTGAACGCCGTTCGCGGCGTGTCGTTCGAGGTGGAGCATGGTGAATTCTTCACGCTGCTCGGCCCGTCCGGCTGCGGCAAGTCCACGACGCTCCGGTGCATCGCTGGGCTGGAGAAGGCGAACGGCGGCGAGATTGTGATCGACGACATGGTGGTGATTTCGCGCAGCGGGGCGCATGTCCCGGCGCACCAGCGCCCCATCGGCATGGTGTTCCAGTCCTACGCAATCTGGCCGCACATGGACGTGTACGACAACGTGGCGTTCCCAATCACACAGGGCAAGGGCAAGCTGCCCAAGGCAGAGGTGCGCGAGCGCGTGCTGGAGGCGCTGAGCCTCGTGCGGCTGGATGGGTTGGAGCGGCGTCCTGCGCCGCAACTGTCCGGCGGTCAGCAGCAGCGGCTCGCGCTCGCACGGGCGCTCGTGCGGCAGCCGAAGGCACTGCTGCTCGACGAGCCGCTTTCCAACCTCGACGCGAAGCTGCGCGACGACATGCGCGTCGAGTTGAAGACGCTTACCGAGCGGCTGAACATCACCACGCTGTTCGTGACGCACGACCAGTTGGAGGCGCTGACGCTCTCCGACAAGATCGCGGTGATGCGGGACGGCGAGATCGTCCAGCTCGGCGGGCCGAAGGACATCTACGACGACCCGAACTCACGGTTCACGGCAGAGTTCATCGGCACGACGAATCTGCTCGAGGGAACCGTCTCCAGCCGCGACGGCAACGTGATGCGCGTCGAGACGCCGCAGGGGACGATCAACTGCGCCGCGGTCGAACTGGTCGAGCCGGGCGACAGCGCGGCCATCGCCATCCGACCCGCGAACATCGGCGTCTCAGTCGAGCGGCGCGAGGCCGATAACGTCATCGAGGGTGAGGTCGAGACCGTCGTCTTCCTCGGCGACTCGCATGACTGCCGGGTCGACGTGGGAGGAGCGGTCATCCGCGCCTTCGTTCACGCATCTCAGCCGATCGCGCGGGGCGACCGCGTGTTCCTTTCGATGAGCGCGAACGACTGCCGGGTGCTCCCGGCGGAAGCCGCGTTCGTCGAGGCGGAGGAGGGCGGCGGGCCATCCGTGGGGGTGTCGGCGGCTGCGCCGCCGGTGGCGTAGCCTCCTACGCGATCTCACGGGCGCGGAAGCCGTAGAAGCGCTCCGCGTTCTCATGGAGCACCATCGCCTTCTCGGCGGCGGTCATCTCGCACTCCAGCACTTCCTCGATCTCGTGGCGGACGCTCTCGCGGTTCACCTCGTGCGGGAAGTCGGACGAGTACATGAATGCCTCCGGGCCGGTGACCTTCACCGCGTAGGGGAGCGAAAACTCGCCGCCCTCGCAGCCGACGTAGATGCGGCCCTCGCGGACCTGCCGCACGGTGTAGTCGAAGATGGACTCGCCGTCCTGCAGACGGATGTACTTGGCGTCCGGGTCGAACGGGATGTGGGTGGCCCAGGACTCGTCGAGGCGTTCGAGGCAGAGCAGGAACCAGGAGACGCCGCCTTCGAGGAAGCCGACGCGGATTCCCGGGAACTTGTCGTAGATGCCGTTCATGAGGATGCCGGCGAACGAGACCATGATGCCGAACGGGTGGCCGAGGCCGTGTACGGCAGGGTAGACGTTCATGTTGTCCAGCCCCATGCCGCTGTGGCAGCCGCCGTGGACGCCCAGGCAGCAGCCGAGGCGCTCCGCCTCCTCGAAGATGGGCCAGTACTCCGGCGAGCCGACGTGGGCCTTGAGGCCGGTGGACGGCAGCATCGCGCCGACGAAGCCGAGTTCCTGCACGGCGTGGCGCAGCTCGGCGACCGCGGCGGCGGGGTCCTGCATGGGGATGAGCGCCATGCCCTTGAAGCGGGGGTCGTTCTGCATGTAGGCGTCGTAGACCCACTCGTTGTAGGCGCGGCAGACGGCGATGGCCCAGTCGATGGAGACGATCTTGCCGTAGGCGAGGGCGGAGGTGGGGTAGAGGACGGAGGCACTGATGCCGGCTGCGCCCATGAAGCGCTTCCAGCCCTCGGTGCCGGAGCGTTCGAACGAGCCTGGCGGGAGCTGGACGAGGGAGGCCGAGTGGAGGTGGTCGAGCGGCGGGAAGAGCCTTCCCAGCTCGAACGGCCCGCGCTCGCGGTAGCCGGGCGGCATGAGGGCGCTGATGCCCTCCGGGTCCTCGAAGAGGTGTCCGTCCGCGTCGATGATGGTTTCGAGGTCAACGCTTGTCGTTGTCATGGGCCGCTCCTCCTATGGTCATCCGTTCCGTTGCGGGGAGTATAGGCCAGCCCGCGTCCCGCCGCGAGGGCGGCACGTCCCTGGCTTTTTGGATGGCGTTCTTGATGGCAAGATGCGTTTTCTGCCGGTGGTTTTGCCATCTATATCGACAAGGCCGTGGCCTGCTTCCGGGGGTAAGGCGTCAAGGCGCCACCGCAATGTGTGTGTGTTCTTCATCCGGTTTCTTGATCTGGACGTTACGAGTGAGGACAGGCCATCTCGACATCTTGCGGATCTTGATCGACAAGGCCGTGGCCTGCTTCCTGGTTCCAGGTTTCAAGATCCGGAGGAAGGGTGTGTGTGCGGGGCCCTGCCATAGACCGAATCGATGGCAGAGCCCTGAGCTATAGACGCGGTCTATGGGTTGTGCGAGGGCGACGGACATCCAACCAGCGTAAGCGGGCAGGGCGCGACTGTGGTAGGGGCGGGTGTCAGGGATCTCGGGGGGCAGGATGCGCTGATGGTACGGAGGTGGTACACATAGTGGTGGCATGTGCTTATTCAAGCGTCAATCAGGGCCCACGTATGTCACGCTCGAGATGGACGAGCCCACGGAGGACGAGCGGGATGCGGCCGAGTACCGAGGAGCGTACCTGCTGCTCATAGAGAACGTCCGGATGCAGCTGACTATCTCCACGTTGGACTCGCGCTCGCACTGGTATAGCCATCGTGTCAAAGCGCGTGTCCGGTACACGACCGAATCGCTGCAGCCACACAGGATCGCGTCGTTCGAGGAGTTCGAGCGACACACGCCGTACCTGAAGGGTTGGGTCGTGGTGAACAGGCTCTCGGTGCATCCCGACGACGTGGACAAGGCGGTTCACGTGTTGGGGAGGGCCGGCATAGAGGTGAAGAGGTAGTCTGGACGCTCCTCGTGGTACTAGCGTGCTGATCCGCGGTTCAGTTTCACCCGCCTAGACAAGAAGACCACCCGACCACCCTGCGCCGGTTCACCCCATCCTGGCCTTCCCCCATCAAGGGGAGGGATGGAGCACATGGGGCGTGTGCCCACGCAGGGGGCGGTTCGCGAACCGCCCCTACATCGGGGGTGGATTCCCGCCTTCACGGGAATGACGGAAGGGCGCGGGAATGACGGGGCACCGGATGCGGGGTTCCTGCCTTCGCAGGAAGGACGGAGCCGGATACAGAAGGGCTGCGCTACACGTGATGTGCGGCGCAGCCCCTCTCGGCGGGGCCGCCCGGCTGGGCGACCCCCTCTATGCCCTGGCTGTTACTTCTTGTCCGTCCAGACCGTCGCGAAGTCGAGGTTGCGGCGGTAGTTGTCCACGGGCACCTGGATGCCCTTGATGTAGTCGCGGACGACGGTGTGGGTGTTCTCGGTGTAGAGCGGCGCCGAGTAGACGTGCTCCACTGCGTAGTACTGCTCCATCTCCCGCGCGATGTCCACGCGCTCTTCGACGGTGGCCGCGGCAGCCAAGCGTACGAAGAACTCGTCCACATTCGTGTCGTCGTGCTTGGGCTCGGCGGCAGCGTTCGCGCTGACGCTCGCGATGGTCGAGAAGTACTCGCTCGGCACCGCGATGGTTGCACCGCCGTGCTGCATGTCGTACGAACCATCCAGCGTCCTGGCTGCCCGCGTGGCGTCGTCCACGAGTTGGAGGTCGACGCTGATGCCGAAGGCTTCCAGCTGGCCGGCTACCGGCTCGCACATGTGCACCCAGAGCCTGCGGCACATGTACTCGAGGTCGAAGCCGTCCGGGTAGCCCGCCTCGGCCAGCAGCGCCTTCGCCTGCTCGCGGTCGGCTGCCTTGGTCTCGGTGCTCCAGCCGGGCGTGTCCATGAGGCCGGGCGTCGCCCACAGGGTGTCCGGGTCGAACATGCCGACCCGCTTGGCGAAGCCACCGAAGGTCACCTGGATGAGTTCCTCGCGGTCAAGCCAGAGGTGTATGGCGCGCCTGACCCGCACGTCCGTTAGCGGACCCTCACGGATGGAGTTGAATGCGAGCGGGATGAAGCTGGACTGGCCCATCTCCAGGATCGTCACCTCCCCTTCCGAGAAGCTGGAGAGGATGGCCGCTTCGCGCTCGGGGGTGAGCTGGAAGCCGCCGCCGCGGGCTGTGGCGTCCAGCCGTCCCGTCCGGAAGGCGGTGTCCATGCCGGACTGGTCGGGTGTGACGTAGAAGTCGATGCCGTCGAGGTAGGGAAGCTGGTTCCCGTTCTCGTCTGAGAGGTAGTACTGGTCGAACCGGCGCACCTTTATGACGCTGCCTGGCCGGTACTCCTCCAGGAAGAACGGGCCGAGTCCGACGAGCCCGATGTCCAGCGGGGTGACGTTGACGTTCCCGGCCTGAATCTCAGGCTCCATCAGGTGGCGCGGGTGCTGGATGAGCTGGTTGTCGATCGCCAGCAGCTGGTCGAAGTCGAAGACAGGGCTCTTGAGGTTGATGATGACGGTGAGGTCGTCGGGGGCCTCGACGCTCTCCACCCACGGGACAAAGTCCCAGTTCGTGGGGCGCCTCGAGTTCTCTCCGACCGTTACGCCAAAGACCATCAGGTCAAGCCAGAACTTCACGTCCCCAGCGGTGAGCTGAACGCCGTCGTGCCAGTAGACGTCGTCGCGCAGGTTGAACGTCCAGGTGGTCTTTGCGTCGTTCGAGGAGTAGCCGGTTGCCACGCCGAGACAGATCGACGCTCCGTCGTCCCAGCACTGTTTGAGCATGTTCCCCATGCCGAAGATGGAGCCTCCGGGCTGGAGGATGCTGATGGTGCCGGAGCGGGACACGTCCCATCCGAGGGGCGGGTCGGCGCGGGTGGAGAAGTTGACGATGCCTCCGTAGGGGGCTTCCTCCTCCATCATCATGGCCGTCGGGGTGGGGGCGGGGGCCGCATCGCCGCCGCTGTCCGACGGCGCGGCAGTGGCTTCCGGCTGCGCCGGGGCATCCGGGGCGCTGGTGGGGGTCGGGTCCGGGTCGTCTGAGTCGCAGGCGGCCAGCGCCATGGTGAGGGCGAGGATGCTCGTAAAGAGCACCAGTGCCTTGAGCACACGATTGTTGATGGTCATCAGAATCCTCCCTTGTGCCTTGCCGGGTCCACTGTCGTCCTGCTACTCCGACGGAGCGGGGGCGACGAATGTGATGGGTGCTGTTGCCAGTGAGCCCATGCTGCCTTCAGCACGGACGGTGTACGTGCCGGGCGACGAGCGGATGCGTTCCATGCGGAACCGTCCGGCCTGCGTTGATTCGAACGTTCCGTACGGGGATGCATCGACACCACCGACGGTGCCGGGGCCGTAGGCGTCGGTGTGGAAGATGATGAGGACGGACTCACCGGGCTGGAATCCCCAGCCGGTGACGGTGAAGGTGCGCTCGGAGCCGAGGGTGTAGACGGCCTTATCGAGCGAGATGCCTGCCGCGGATACAGGTGCAGAGTCACCGGGAGGTCCCTGAGCGCCGTCAGCGCCTGCAGGTCCTGCGGGTCCCACGGCTCCTGCGGCGCCTGCCGGTCCAGGGGCGCCAGCAGCCCCAGCGGGGCCTGTCGGTCCGGCTTCGCCCTGGCACGCTGGGGCAACCAGTGCGACCGCGAGCATCAGAACGCAGATGGCTGGAATCTTTCGCATCGGAGTTCCTCCCTCTCATGCGCATTCGGGGTCAGCCGGACAGCCACAGCCGCCGCCATTCACCCGCCCGGCATAACCTCCCGTCATGCCGGAGCGCGGCGCATTGTAGATAGGCGTAAAGCGCCTGTCAAATGAGTGAATTCTTGCAGAATCAGTACACAATTCCGTCGCATTTAGGCGAATTCCTACAAGCCACAATAGGTAAGAGTTGTGACCTCCGGGGACCCACCGCGGGGAGCGTATATCCTGTCAGGAGTGCCCCTGCACGCGGAAGTTCATCCCATGTCCACCCAGACGAACGAGTTCGGTCAGCCCATCGGTCCCGCCATCCCCGGTTGGACGCCGCCTGCGCGCCCCGCGCGCCTGTCGATGCATGGGACGTATTGCACGGTGGAGCCGTTCGACATCGACGCGCACCTAGCGGAGCTGTTCGAGGCGCTGTCGGCGATCGAAGCGGACTGGACGTACCTGCCGTACGGCCCGTTCGGCGACATCGCCGCGTTCCGGGAGTGGGCGCAGGCGAGGTGCCTTGGCGACGATCCGCTGTTCTACACGGTGCGCGACAAGGAGACCGGGAAGGCCGGGGGCGTAGCCAGCTACCTCCGCATCACGCCCGATTCGGGCACCATCGAAGTGGGGCATATCCACCTCGGCCCGGCGCTCAAAGGCAGCCGGGCGGCGACCGAGGCGATGTTCCTGATGATGGAGTATGCCTTTTCGCTCGGGTACCGGCGTTACGAGTGGAAGTGCAACGCGCTGAACGAGCCCTCGCGAAACGCAGCGCTCAGGCTCGGGTTCGTGTTCGAGGGCAGGTGGCGGCAGGCGACCGTCAACAAAGGGCGTAACCGGGACAGCGATTGGTTCTCGATCATCGACGCCGATTGGCCCCGCCTGCGGGAGGGGTTCAGGCGGTGGCTCGACCCCGGCAATTTCGATGGCCAGGGGCGCCAGCGGCGGCGGTTGCGGGAGTGCATGGCGTCCGGGGGTTAGGCATACCCCATCCGAGGGCACCCACAAGGGATGCCCCTACGCCAGGCCGGGCGAGGGATTCCGAGCGGAGCGCAGCGGCGGTCGAGGAATGATACCCCTGCCCCGCACCACCCCCACAGTACCCTCACCCTAACCCTCTCCCCTTGTAGGGAGAGGGGATACACCCGCAGCCGTTATAACTGGTGTAATCTTGCGCAGGAACCCCATGCGGGGAGGGTGCGGGTATGCATTTCGACCTGACGGGCAAAGTCGCCGTCGTTACCGGCGGGAGCCAGGGCATCGGGCGCGGGATCGCGCTGACGCTGGCGGAGCACGGGGCGGACGTAGCCATCGTTGCGCGCGAACCGGAGGCGGTCACCGGCGGCACGGAGCGCATCCACCGCCCGGTCGACCCGGTCGTGCAGGAGATCGAAGCGCTGGGCCGCAGGGGGATGGGCGTGCTCGCCGACGTGCGGGACTCGGAGCAGGTGCAGGGGATGGCGGCGCAGATCACCGAGGCGTTCGGCCGCGTCGACATCCTCGTGAACAACGCGGGCGCGACGTGGGGCGAGACGTTCAAGATGGCCCCGTTGCTGGAGTTGACCCCTCGCGATTTCCAGGAGTGCCTGCGGCTGAACCTGATAAGCCAGTTCCTGTGCAGCAGCGCGTTCGCGGCGGGGATGGTGGAGCGTGGCGAGGGGTGCATCATCAACCTGGCGTCGATCTCCGGGCAGGGGCCGAGTCCCGGCAACGGCGCGTACGGCGCGTCGAAGGCGGGCGTGCTATCGCTCACGCAGACGATGGCGGTCGAGTGGGCGCCCGTGCGCGTGAACGCCATCGCACCCGGCAGCGTGGACCATTCCGACCGCGCCGCCGTCCACCCGTACGCACGGGGCCGCGCGCCGGTCGCGCAGACGACCGCAGTGGGACGCGGAGGCACGGTGGAGGACATCGCCGCCGCCGCGCTGTATCTTGCGTCGGACGAAGCGTCGTACGTCACGGGGACGGTCATCAACGTGAACGGCGGGCGGCAGCCCGGATAGGGACGTCCCGGAACAGGAAAGGGGAGCGAAAGGAGCAGCCATGACGACCGAGGTAAAGACGCTGGTGGTGGACGCTGACGCGCACGTCGTGGAGTCGCCCCGCACGTGGGACTTCCTGGATGCGGACGAGGAGAAGTACCGCCCCGCGCTGTTCAGTTCGGCGGACCGTCCGCAGAGCGAGTTCTGGGTGATAGACGGCAAACCGCGTGGCACGAAGCTCCCGACGCTCGCGGAGAAGCAGCTGGAGGAGCTGTCGAAGCGCTCCGGCTACAACGTCGTGACCGCTGTCGCCGCTCGAGAGATGGACGACGTGCAACTGCGGCTGAACCACATGGACGAGCTCGGCGTGGACGTGCAGGTGCTCCACAACACACTCTGGATCACGAACATCGCCGAGCGGCCGGACACGGAGGCCGCACTCACGCGTTGCTGGAACCGCTGGATGGCGGACGCCTACCACAAGGGGCAGGGCCGCCTGCGCTGGTCGTGCGTGCTGCCGACGATGACGATGTCCGAGGCCATCGTGCAGATGCGCTACTGCAAGGAGAACGGGGCGGTCGCGGTCTGCCTGCGGGCGCACGAAGCGAACCGCCACCTGGTCGACCCGTACTTCTACCCGCTGTACGAGGAGGCGCAGCGCCTCGACCTGGCGATCGTCGTACACGTCTCGAACGCTGACGCGTGGCTGTCTGACCGGCTGAAGTCGTCGTACGACATGGGGTCGAGCTTCTCGAACCTGCGGGTTCCGACGGTGACGAGTTGCCATGAGTACATCATGAGCGAGGTGCCGACGCTGTTCCCGGAGCTGCGCTGGGGGTTCGTTGAGGTAAGCGCGCAGTGGGTGCCGTGGCTGGTGAAGGAGGCGCGCCGCCGCGCGCGCAAGCTGAGCCGCGACGTGCCGTACGACATCTTCCCGGAGTATCGCATCTACGCCGCGTGCGAGACCGACGACGACCTGTCGTTCATCCTGAAGTACGCGGGCCCGGACAACATCGTCATCGGGACGGACTACGGCCACACGGACATCTCCAGCGAGACGGACGCGATCGCCATCTTCCGCTCGACCGACTACGACATCACCGAGGAAGAGAAGATCAAGATCCTGTCGGAGAACCCACGCAGGCTGTACGCGCTGTAGGGGCAGCACGTTCGGCTCTGAGAGCAGAAGCTAAAAGGACAATGGTGTGGAACTCTCGACACTTACGTCGACATTTGCCGACATCCTAAAGCGGTTTGACGAAGAGTCACCAGCTGAAGGTGATTTTCTAGCTGGAATAGGTCCATTTAACGAGGTCAATCTCGTCGATAGAATAGCAGACGACTTGAAGAATCTTGGCTTGAAACCAACAACAAATAGGCGTCAATCACCAGACTTAGACATTGGAGGCGAGATTGCGGTCGAATTTAAACTGGCTCGTCCGTATGGGAACAATGGAGGTTTGGAGGATCGTTGGTCAGTTAAGCTCCTGTACCCTTACAAGGGCAATAAAAGCCTCGTTAGCGATGCTATTAAGCTCTCGAAGCTCGATGGCTATTCCCAGAAATACCTATGCGCTATTGGGTTTGAACATGACCCACCAAGAACAGACTTGTCGCCTGCCTTACAGGCATTCGAATTAATCGTACGACAAATCTTTGAAATAAACATTAGCAAAATGCATGAAGAACGGCGACGGGGCTTGATTCACCCTGTTCACCAAGTTCTAAGGTGTTGTTGTTGGGAACTACAGTAACCTTCACTCCCCCGCAGCGCCGCTCTCGAACATCTGCAGGACCGTGGCGGCGTCGAGGCCGATGACCTCCGAGAGGACGTAGCGCGTGCCTTCGCCGTAGTCGGGGGCAGATGCTGACGGGAAGTATGGCTCCGCGTCGCTCAGGATGAATGGCGCACTCTCCACGACCCCACCGTCCGGGAAGCGGCGGTAGAAACTTGCGGTAGAGGCGGCGTGGCCGGTCTTGCCGAGCGCGGGTTCGGCAGCACGTCCGGCCCAGAGTTGACGACGACGACGGACGTGCCGCACGATGGCGTCGCGCGCCTTCTAAACTCATGCCGAGCGCGAGCCAGCGCATGCAGGAGCCTGAAGACTCATCATATGGGGAATCCCGGCCAACATGCCTGGAGGGAGGCGATGGAAGTTCTGAACAGGATCGGAGTGTGGTCGGCAGCGAGGCTGGCAGCCGTTGGAGGCGTAGTTCTCGGGTTGATCGCTGGGATTATCTATTCCTTCGGCGGCGCCATCATCGACACACTCGTCAGCGCAGGGTGGATGACTACGGACGAAACGCCCGGGCTAAGTTCCGGGACGGCACTTGCCTTTGGCGCTCTACTTGGAATGCCGGTTATCGGCGGAGTTGCGGGGCTCGTGACGGGAGCATTCGGAGCCTGGCTGTACAACTCGGTGGCCAACCGAGTTGGAGGCGTCAAGATCGATCTCCAGCGATAGGCTCCACCCCTCTCGGGAGAGGGGGGTCGATCACTCTCCTGCAGCCCCGCTCTCGAACATCTGCGTGACCGTGGTGTCGTCGAGGCCGAGGACCTCCGAGAGGACGTAGCGCGTGCCTTCGCCGTAGTCGGGGGCGGATGCTGACGGGAAGTATGGCTCCGCGTCGCTCAGGATGAACGGCGCACTCTCCACGACCCCGCCGTCCGGGAAGCGTCGGTAGAAGCCGCGGCTCGCCATCTGCGGGTCGTCGTCGATGAGTTGTCCAGCGTGCAGCACCGGACTCGCGGCGATGCCTGCGGCCTGCAGCGACTCCGCCGCATCGTGCGGGCCGCGCTGTGCAGTCCATGCTTCGATGGCCTCGTCGATCTCGTCGTGGCGGGCCATGCGCCGCGGGGCGTCGGCGAAGCGTTCGTCGTCGGCCCAGGCGCCGCGCCCGATGAGGCGGCAGAGCGCGGCCCATTCGTCGTTCGAGGCGACGGTGAGCGCGCACCATTCGTCGTCGCCGTCGCAGCGGTAGACGCCCTGCGGCGCGAGATGGCGGGAGCGGCTGCCGGTGCGCGCGGGCTCCTCGCCGTTCGCCTCGTATTCAAGCAGCGCGGGGCCGAGGAAGTTGATCGTGGACTCGAGCTGCCGCAGCTCGATGTGCTCTCCCCGTCCGGTGACGGTGCGCCGGTGGAGCGCGGCGAGCAGCGCGACGAGCGCGTGGCCCGCGTTGCAGGTCGTGTCCGCGTAGGCGAAGCCGACGTCCGTGATGTCGCGGTGGGAGTAGCCGATGAGACCGTCGAGCGCGGCGCGCGCCTGAAAGTAGGAGCCGAGTCCCTTGTAGAGGCGGTGCGGGCCGGTCTTGCCGAGCGCTGGCATGCTGAGGGTGATGATGCGGGGGTTGATCTCGGCGAGGCGCTCCGGCGTGAAGCCCCAGTTCGGCAGGACGTCCGGGCCGAAGTTGTCGACGACGATGTCGCTGCGCTCGACGAGCCGGACGATGGCGTCGCGCGCTTCCTCGAAGCTCATGTCGAGGGCGAGCGAGCGCTTGCCGACGTTCAGGTTGTTGAAGCTGACGACGGAGTCCGGGCTCATGTTGCCGCGGTTCAACGCGGCGCCCTTCTTGAAGCGCTCGACCTTGATGACCTCCGCTCCGTAGGCGGCGAGCCACTTCGTGTGGAGCGGCCCGGCGATGACCCATGTGAAGTCGCAGACGCGGAGGCCTTCGAGAGGTGGGGCACTGGATTCCCGCTTTCGCGGGAATGACGGAGAAGGAGGCGGGAATGAGGGGGATGGTTGCAGGGCGAGGGGGCCAGACCGCTCGCCGAGGGCGGGCGCGGGTGCGCCTTCGCGGAGGCCGCTGGCGAAGCGGTAGGGCGGGCCGGCATCGGTGAGGGTTGCGCCGTCGTGGGGGGTGGATTCCCGCCTTCGCGGGAATGACGGAGAAGGAGAGGCGAGCGTGCGGAAGAAGCCTTCGTCTGCGAGTTGGGGATCGGTGGTGAGCTCGCCGACGCTGTTGAACGCCATGAGCATGATGCCGCGGTCCTGCGCCTCGTGCATGAGCGTGCGGGCGTCCATCGTGAGGAAGAAGCGGTCGAGGACGGGCTCCAGTTCGGCGAGGCCTGCCGTTCGCGCTGCCGGGTCGAGCCAGCGGTCGTCGCGCAGGCCGTCGCCGTGGCCGTGCGACTCGAGCCAGTCGAGCAGCAGCGGCCACTCGCGCTCGGAGCTCTGGCTGAGCAGTTGGAAGCGGACGAGGCCGGGGTTGCACTCCCAGATGCGGCGGTAGCGCTTGCCGCTGGAGCCCTGGCCGTGTCCCGCGCGCTTGATGAGCGTCTTGTGCGTCACGTACATCGGCATGACGTCGTACTGCATCAGTGCGATGCCTTCCTGCAGCGACACGTCCACGAAGCCGCCTTCGCCGGTGGCGTCGCGTCGCGCGAGCGCGAGCAGGATGCCCGCTGCGGCGTGGGCCGAGGTCTGGTGGTGCGCGAAGCCCTCGCCCATGCTGTTCGGCGGGTCCTCCGGGAAGCCCATGCGGTACATCAGGCTGCCCGCCGCCTGCGCGACGAGGTCGGACGACTTCCAGCCCGCGCGAGGGCCGCTCGCGCCGAAGCCGGTGATGCGCGCGTGGAGCAGGCCGGGGTTGACCGCGCGCAGCGCATCGTGGTCCAGCGATGGGGATGACTCGTCCTCAATAAGCACGTCCGCCGACTCGACGAGCCGCTCGAACGTGTCATAGCCCTCGGGCGTCTCGCGGTCGAGCACGATGCTCTGGCGGCCCCGGTGGAAGTGGAGGAAGTGCAGGCTGACGGAGGAGTCAGAGCGCATGAGCGGCGGGAGGCGGCGCTCCTCGGAGCCGCCGGGGGGTTCGACGTCGAACACATCGGCCCCGAGGTCGGCGAGGAGTTTGGCGCAGTACGCGCCACGTTCGCCCGTCAGGGCTATGACGCGGATGCCGTCGAGCGGGGGCATGAGAGCATCACCTGCGCTAGCCCGTACTCAGCATGAGCACCCAGCTGGGGACGGCGTCGAAGCCGAGCGCAACGAGGCAGTTCTCCAGCCCCGGCACCTGGCGTTCGCCCGCGCGGCCCATCACCTGCATCGCGCCCTCGCGGACGTGGCCCATGCCGTGCAGCCGACCCTCACCCTGGCTGCCGCCGAACGTCGTCACCGGCAGAGCACCGCCGGGCCCGATACGTCCGTTCCGCGTGAACTCATGCGCCTCACCCTTGCCCGCGAACCCCAGTTCTTCCAGCCATTTCCAGACCACGGGACTGAAGCCGTCGTAGAGCTGCGCTGCCTGCACGGCCTCACGCCCGATGCCGGACGCCTCGAAGATGGCGTCGCCGCGTTCGCGCGTGCTCACGAACCCCGATACGTAGGCGGGCTTGTGGGGGAGGTCTTTGGCGCGGTCGGCGGTTGTCAGCACGACCGCGCCCGCGCCGGTCACGGGGATGTCGTAGTCGTAGAGGCACATCGGCTCGTAGACCCATCGCGACGAGAGGTAGTCGTCGAGCGAGAGGGGCTTGCCGCGCCAGTAGGCGTAGGGGTTCAGTTGCGCGTGCTCGCGCAGGGCGCTGACGACGTCGAACAGCTCCTCGCGGGTCGCGCCGTAGTCGTGCATGTAGCGCTGGAGCCACAGCGCCATCGCACCGATGCCGACACCGTAGGGCGCGGTGTACTGCTCCGGCCCGCCCGACGCCGACGATTCGGAGGCCGCGTAGCGCACGCCCGGGCGCTCGTACATCGCGCGCAGGCAGACCACGTAGTTCGCCGTGCCTGTGACCAGCGACTGGATCGCCGCCGCAACGGCGTCCCCGACGACACCCCGGTTGAAGTCGGACGCCCAGCGCAGGTTGAGGCCGAGCGCGCTCCCCATGTAGCGCTCGCTGATCTCGTCGACGCCGTCCCAGTGGAACGCAGAGGCGTTCGGCGCCTTCGGCGTGCCGGCGTAGCCATCGATGTCGGGGGGCGTCAGGCCCGCGTCGGCGATAGCGTTCACGGCCGCTTCCATCGCGACGTTCGGCAGGCTGCGCCCGGACTTGCGCTCCATCTGCGTGTAGCCCACGCCGACGATGGCGGTCTTATTGCGGAGCGCGGGGTCCATCAGGCTCTTCCCTCAGGGCGGAACTGCGGGACTGCGACGCCGTCGCCGCGGTCCTCGAACGCGACCTCGACACGCATGCCGATGCGGGCGTCGCCCGGCTCGCAGTCGACGAGGTTCGTGGTCAGGCGGAGGCCGGGTTGCTCGTCGAGCTCGATCTGCGCTACCAGGTAGGGCGGGTCGAAGCCGCGCATGTAGCTCTCGTGCATGGTGGCGTAGGAATAGACCGTGCCACGACCGCTCACGGCCACCCATCGCAGTTCGCCGAGGCATCGCGTGCAGGTGGGGCGGGGCGGGAAGACGTAGCGGGCGCAGGCGTCGCAGTACGGCAACTCAAGCGCGTGCCGCGCCGCGGCGTCCCAGTAGGGCTGCGACTCCGGGTCGGGGATGGGGATGGGGCGGGCGTTCGTGGTCATCGTCCGCCTACAGCCCGTAGAACGCCTTGGGGTTGTCGTACAGGATCTTGTCGACCGTGGACTGCGGGATGTCGCCGTTGTCGGCGCGCTGCTGCAGGAGCTTCTGGAACTCCAGCTCCTTCGACTGGTCCTGGTGGGTGTAGTCGGAACCCGCGAGCAGGTTGTCCTCGCTGATGTAGCGCAGCGCGTAGGGGAGGTCCTCGTCTATCTGCACGGTCACGTAGATTCGGTTGGCCTTGAAGATGTCATCCGCGAGAGTGAACGACGGGTCGGAGCCGATGTTCGACTCCTGACTGCGGGCGAGCCTGCGCCGCAGGTCGTAGTCGACGAACGGCACCCACGAGACGCCGGACTCGATGCAACCGAACCGCAGTTTGGGGAACCTGTCCGGTACCCGATGGAGGATGAGCGAGTAGATGCCGTGGATGGCGGGCATCCGCAGCTTGATGAATGCCCCGTAGGAGAGCTCCCGCGCGGGCGTGTAGTCCGGCGTGCCGGAGCCGAGGTGGAAGCAGATGGGCATGTCCAGCCGTTCAGCCTCCTCGTACAGCGGGAAGTAGTACGGGTCGGCGCTCCACTTGTCGGCTTCGAGGTCGCCCTTCTTCAGCACACCGCACGCGCCGTTGTCCTTCGCGAAGCGCAGCTCTTCGAGCGCGGCGTCCATGCTCCGCGCCGGAGGCACGCATACCCAGCGCAGCCGCCCGTGCGACTGCGCGCAGCGGTCGGCCAGCCAGCGGTTGTAGCTGCGCGTGATGGCGAGCTCCGTCTCGGCCGAGTCCGACGGTTCCACGAGGAAGAGCGACGGGTAGATGACCTGCGTCTGCGTGCCGAGTTCGTCCATGTGGCGCAGGCGGGTCGCTACGTCCAGCAGTTCGCGGGCCTCGAGCGGCGTGCCGCTCTTGCCGTCGTCGCGGATGCGGCGGTGCTTGCGCTTGCCGTTCACGAGCCAGTAGCGCACGGGCGGACGGTTCGGGTCCGGGTTGGACGGGTACTGCGTCGTGGGCTTGTACGCCTCGTCCTCAGGAGCGATGAAGTCCCATGTGTCGTCGGTCTCGTCGACGTGCGTGTCGCTGTCTATGACTCGGAACTGCTCCGCCATGTCGCGCCTCCCCCGTACGGTGGGGCGCAGTATAGCCTGCGCCATCTGCCTCGTCATGCCTCCGCAGATGGGTAGAATGACAGGGAACCACTGCCCACACACCTGGGGCTCGATGATGCTTGACTACCCGGTACAACTGGAAGATGACGACGGCAGCATCCTGGTAACTGCGCCCGACTTCCCGGAACTCACCACCTTCGGAGAGGACAGGGACGACGCGCTCATGCGCGCGGTGGATGCGCTCCAAGAGGCCATCGTGGCCCGGGTGCATGACGGGCGCGACATCCCCGGATCCTCACCGGGCGAGGTGCGCGTGGTACTGCCATCTCGGAACCACTGGTAAGTGCTGGCGCCATCGTATCCCTGACCAGGTGACCAAACCGGTCACGCGCCCCTTCCCGGTAAGGTATCCTATGAGGCGCAAGGAACCCCGTTATTCGAACGGCGTCCGCCACTGCGGGCGCCGACGCATGTACAGCACTGGACGGCACATGACGGAAACAGCCCAGTCCCACCTCCGCAATATCGCCATCGTTGCCCACGTTGACCACGGCAAGACCAGCCTCGTCGACGCGATGCTGCGCTACAGCCGCGTCTTCCGGCCTGACCAGCAGGTGGACGAGCTGATCATGGACTCCGACCCGCAGGAGCGGGAGCGCGGCATCACGATCCTGGCGAAGAACACCGGCATCCGGTACGGCGACGTCACCATCAACATCATCGACACGCCTGGCCACGCCGACTTCAGCGGCGAGGTCGAGCGCGTCGTGAACATGGCCGACGGCTGCCTGCTCGTCGTCGACGCGGTCGAGGGACCGATGCCGCAGACGCGTTACGTCCTGCGCATCGCACTTCAGCAGGGACTGCGCCCCATCCTCGTCATCAACAAGGTGGACCGCCCCACGGCGGACGCCTCCGCTGCACTGTCCGCCGTGCAGGACCTCTTCCTGGAACTGGCGACGGACCCCGACCAGCTGGACTTCCCGGTGCTGTACACGTCGGCGCGCAACCAGTACGCGCTCGCCGAGGAGTCCGACACGCCGAAGGACATGGGGCCGCTGTTCGACGCCATCGTCGAGCGCGTGCCTGCTCCCGTCGCAGACCCGGACGCGCCGCTGCAGATGCTCGTGGCTGCGCTGGACTACGACAACCACCTCGGCCAGATCGCGGTCGGGCGCGTGACGCGGGGGCGCATCGCGAAGGACGAACAGGTCGTGCTGCTGGGCCAGGACGACAACGCGGTCCCGTACCGCGTGGAGCGGCTGTTCACGTTCCGCGACCTCGCGCGGCACCCGATCGAGTCGGCGTCCGCCGGTGAGATCGTGGCGCTGTCCGGCCTGCGCGGCGTCCGTATCGGCGACACGGTAGCGTCGCCGTCCGCGCCGGAGCCCCTGGAGCGTATGAAGGTAGAGGACCCGACGGTGCGAATGACGTTCAGCGTCAACACGTCGCCGTTCTCCGGGAAGGAAGGCCAGTACGCGACATCCCGCATGCTGTGGGACCGGCTGCAGCGCGAGTTGCAGACGAACGTGGCGCTGCGGGTGGAGCGCACCGACAGCGCGGACGAGTTTCTCGTGAGCGGTCGCGGCGAGCTCCACCTGTCCGTCCTCATCGAGAAGATGCGGCGCGAGGGCATCGAGTTCCAGGTCTCCCGCCCCGAGGCCGTCACGAGCATCATCGGCGGGAAGTTGCACGAGCCCTACGAACTGCTCTTCGTCGAGACGCGCGACGACTACATCGGGCCCGTCACGCAGGAGCTGTCGTCGCGCCTGGCGCAGATGATGGACATGCAGAGCGACGGCTCAGGCAACGTGCGCCTGGAGTTCCGGCTCCCGACGCGCGGTCTCATCGGGTTCCAGAGCTTTTTCATGCGGGCCAGCCGAGGCAACGGCCAGATGAGCACGGAGTTCAACGGCCTGGAGCCGGTCACCGGGGAGGTGAAGGCTGCGCGCGCCGGTGCGGTCGTCTCCGCCGAGAGCGGCGTCGCCGTCACCTACGGCCTGCAGAACGCGCAGGAGCGCGGCGAGACGTTCGTGGAGCCGCAGACACCGGTCTACCAGGGCATGATCGTGGGGCGGCACAATCGTGAGCGCGACATGGACCTGAACGTCTGCAAGGAGCGCAAGATGACCAACATGCGCTCCGCGACGCAGGAGATCGTCGAGCGGCTCGCGCCCGCCGTGAAGTTCAGCCTCGAAGAGGCGCTCGGCTTCATCAACGACGACGAGCTCGTGGAAGTGACTCCGAAGAGCTTCCGCATGCGGAAGCGCATCCTGAACCCGGATGAACGGTACCGCGTTCAGCGCGCCCGTGCGAGGGCGGGGCGCTAGCGAGCGCTCGCTTGCGCTGACTCTACCCGCTCGCTGGTCGGCTGGCAGTCGTTCCTGGCCTTACACCGGAATAACGCAGAGGGCTTGGCGCTCACTCGCGGTGGTCAGTTGAGCCAGCCCGTTGTCGAGGGTGGCGAGTTGCCCGCCGTGTTGCATCGCTGCTGCGAGCAGGATGGCATCCGTTATCTGGCGATACCCTTGGAGTCGGGCGCTGACTGCCTCGGGCAACTCGATGAGTGAACGGTCGAGGGACCAGAACGAGTGCGCCCCCCGCCGTCTGAGTTCTCGAAGCAACGCGATGGCGTCTGCGGGCGTAACAGCGTACCGGAGTGCCAAGGGGTTGCTGGAGATTCGAACGAATCCGGCTTCGGTCATCGCGCAGGTCGCCCAGCCAGCCTCCCGCTGTCCCTTGAACCACGACAGGACTGCCTCGTGGTGTACGTGGTTGGGCCACGCCAACGCTACCAGGGCGTTGACGTCCAGCAGGGCGATCACGGCCAGTCGGCCAGTGCGCGGTATACGTCTTCGCTGGTGAATGGCTCGGCATCAGCGGGTACGCGGAATACGACTGCATCCTCATCCGATGCGATGGCCGCGCCCTTGAAGCCGCGGCGCGCGAGTTCGGAGAGTGCGCTGCCGAGACTGCCGCCGTCCCGGTCTGCCAACGCCCGTGCGACCGCCAGCACGTCGTCGTCTATGGTCAGGGTCGTCCGCATAAGAGCATCATCGCATCAGCGCATCACGTCGTCAATCAGCGGCGTTCGCAAGGAGCATGGCATGAACGCCTGCGGAACTCGGCGTACCTCTAGCTATTCACGTAGACGCTATCGGCGTGACGGCCGTCCTGCTGGCGGTCGCGGAGGGCCTCGTAGTTGACACGCTGGTTCTTGATGGCCGGGTCCGTCGCGGCGTTGCGCATGATCTCCAGCGGCTCTTCGCTCACCGACTCGAACCAGTAGGGCGTGCCCTTGGGGATGAACAGCGCGTCCTTCGGCCCCAGCTCGACGGACTCGCCGTCCTTGCCGTAGAACTTCGCGCGTCCTGCCAGCACGAACCAGACCGCATCCTGCCCGGAGTGCGCATGCAGGTTCGTCTCGCCGCCGTCCGGGCTGACGACCTGCACGTTCACACTGAGCAGCCCGCTGTTGGCCAGCATCGAGCTCCGCTTGGGCGATCCTGCCAGGTCAGGCGTCTCGTACCGGATCGCTTCCATCCCGCCGATGGTTTCCCGTTCCATTGGCATGCGCCACCTCCTCGCTCGTGCGTTCGTTGGGCCAACCATACGCCTGTTCGTGCCGCGTGTCGTATAGTGCGGGCATCACCCGAGGAGGCGCGCCATGAGCGACGGCGACCTGAAGATAGGGTTCATCAAGCCCGGCGCGGGGAACTCGCATTACGACGAGTTCGCCGCCATGATTCCGCCCGGCATAGACCTGGAGATGGTGGAGCTCGGCGTCCTGCGCACTGCACTTACCGACTTTGCAGGGCGGGCCGACGCCATCCTCGAGCGCGCTGTCACTCAGACACGCGAGTCAGGCTGGGAGGGCGTCATCATCCCCGGTGCGCCGGTCGAGGTGCAGAACCCCGGCCTGCGGGCGCGGCTGGCCGAGGCGCTGGACGTGCCGTTCACGACGGCGCTCGGCGCAGGGGAGAACGCGCTTCGGGCGTTCGGCGCGAGCCGCATCCTGCTGCTGACCCCGTTCGACGCGTACATGAACTCGCTCGTCGTGCCGCACCTCACCGCGGCCGGGTTCGACGTGCAGCTCGCCGACCTCGGCTTCAACAGCGAGCAGGAGGCCGTCGACCTCGACTCGAGCGTCGTGTTCGACATGGCCCGCGGCGCGGTGCGGGCTGCGGACGGCGTGCAGGCGATCTACTTCCAGGGCGCGGTGCTGAACCCGCTGCCGGTCATCGACGAGATGGAGGCTGAGTTCGGCCTGCCCATCGTGGCGAGCAATCCCGCGATGCTGTGGTCGGTCGCCTCGCAGCTGGGCGGAACGTTCAGCATCGAGGGCAAGGGGCGGCTCGTCCGGGAGTGGCCGGCGCTTCCGTAAGGTGCGCATGCGACGTCTGCCACTTTCGCAGAGTCCGGCCCGCAGGGTAGCCTGATGGCTTGAGCGCGGGGCCCCATCTCCCGCCCTTCGTGTGAGCCCCGGGGGCCATCCGGAGAAAGCAACGAAATGCAACACAATTCAGAAAACGTTGCTCCTCGCTGCTCCTGGCAGCCCCTGTTGTGGCGTGGCAGATCGTTACATCTGCGTTGCTTTCGTGTTGCGTTCCGTCCGCATCGGCGTTGCATATCGTCCGGGTCGGCGTTGCATCCGCGTTGTGGGCATAGCATCCGGCGGAATGACCGGGAGATGAAGGCAGAGAGGAAGGCGTCTTGAGACTCGGCATAGCGTTACCCATCGACTTCGGCGCAGAACCTGCGGGCGTACGGCCCGAGGGCGACATCATCTCGCAAGGCGCGCGGGCGGCTGAGGAGAACGGCTTCGACAGCGTCTGGTTCTTCGACTCGATAGGGCGGGGGCGGATGTCGCTCGACCCCCTCATGGGCGCGGCGGTGGCGGCAGCGGCGACAGAGCGCATCGAGGTCGGGCTCGGCATCCTGCAGGTGCCGCTGCGCCATCCCGTTGAGCTTGCGAACCGCGTCCTCACTGCGCAGGTGGTCTGTGGTTCGCGCCTCCTGCTGGGCGTCGGCTCCGGCTCGACGCGCGGCGACTTCGAGGCCGTCGGCCAGCGGTTCGAGGACCGGATGACGCTGCTGCGCGACGGGCTCGCGACGATGCGGCGGCTGTGGGATGGCGAGACGGTCGATGGAGTGAACCTGGCGCCGTCGGATGCCGTCCGCGGCGGGCCGTCGGTGCTCATCGGCAGTTGGGCGGGGCCGCGCTGGATCGCCTCTGCGGCGAACGACTACGACGGCTGGATAGCCTCAGGGTTCTTCTCCGGGTACAACACGCTCAAGGAAGGGCTGGACCGCTACCGCGCCGCTGGCGGCAAACGGGCCGTCGTGACCAACATCTCGCTCGACCTGAACGCACCGACGGAGTTCCTGCGCGATACGGAGAACGCCTTTCACCTGCGCTGCGCCCCGCCCGATGCAGCGGTGCGTCTGCAGCGGCTCGCTGACGCCGGGTTCGACGACGCGGTCGTCGTGTACCGCGGCGGCGCCCCGCCGGACCTCGCGGCGATACGCGCGCTGCTGCCGTAGCGGGCCGATGACGGAACCGGCGATGCAGGCGAACGCAGCCGTACCAACGCTCGCGCACCTCGTCCAGAAGACAGCGCGGCGGTTCGAGGCCGCCGGTATCGGCGACGCCCGGCTGGAGGCCGACCTCATCTGGACGACAGCGATGGGCATCGACCGCGCCGCGCTGTATGCCGCGTTCCGCGATACGCCGTCGGCTGAGGAGATGGGTAGGGCGGAGGCGCTCTGCGCGCGCAGACTCAATCGCGAGCCCGTCGCTTACCTGATGGGCACGCGCGAGTTCTACGGCCTACCCATTGCCGTCGGCCCCGGCGTGCTCATCCCGCGCCCCGAGACCGAAACGGTCGTCGAGGAGACGCTGCGGCTCGTGGAGGATGAGGCGTCGCCGGTGCTGGCGGACGTGGGCTGCGGCAGCGGGGCGATTGCCGTCGCGCTGGCGGTCGCGCGTCCGGAGGCGGTCGTCTATGCGCTGGACGTTGCGCCGCGTGCGCTGGAACTCACCGTTCACAATGCAGAGGCTCATGGCGTGAACGAGCGGGTGCACACGCTGGAGAGCGATCTGCTCACCGCACTGCCGCGCCCCGTGCACGTTGTCGCGGCGAACCTGCCATACGTCATGTCGGACGAGATACCGCTGTTGGAGCCGGAGGTGTCGCGCTACGAACCGCGCGAGGCACTGGACGGCGGCGCGGACGGGCTCGCGCTGATACGACGCCTGCTGGCGGAGGCGGGCGGGCACCTGCTGCCTGGCGGCGCGCTCGTGATGGAGATGGACCCGCGCCAGATCGCTGCCGCGGGCGATGCGGCTGCTGCCTGCTTCCCAGGTGCTCGCATCGGTGCGGTGCGGGACCTCGCGGGGCGGGAGCGCGTGCTCGTCGTCCAGACCGCGCGGTGACGTTGACCGGCGGCGCAATGCTTGGCACACTCTGCGTCGAGGAATACAGAGGGAGAGGACAATGAGCCATCACGACCACCACGATCACGACCACACCGAGCCACCGTCGGACATCGAGCTGCGCGTGAAGGCGCTCGAGTCGCTGCTCGTCGAGAAAGGACTCGTCGACCCGGAGGCGCTCGACGCGCTCATCGACCTGTACGAGGACAAGATCGGGCCATCGAACGGGAAGCACGTCGTTGCGCATGCGTGGGCGGACGAGGAATTCAAGCAGTGGCTGCTGGACGACCCCAACGCCGCCATCGCCTCGATGGGCTACGTGGGCTCGCAGGGCGAGCAGGTGCGTGTCGTGGCGAACACTGACGACGTGCACAACCTCGTGGTCTGCACGCTCTGTTCCTGCTACCCGTGGCCGCTCCTGGGGCTGCCGCCCGTGTGGTACAAGTCCGCGCCGTACCGCGCGCAGGCCGTTGCAGACCCGCGCGGCGTGATGCAGCAGTTCGGTTCGGAGATACCGGAGGAGAAGGAAGTGCGCGTGTGGGACTCCACGTCTGAGATGCGCTACCTCGTGCTCCCGCAGCGTCCCGCTGGCACCGAGGGCTGGAGCGAGGAGCAGCTCATGGAGCTGGTCACGCGCAACTCCATGGTGGGCGTCGAAGAGGCGCGGATTCCGGCAGCGGTGGGTACGGCATGAACGGCGTCCACGATCTCGGCGGTATGCAGGGCTTCGGGCCGGTGCAGCCCGAACCGGAGTCCGAGGAGCCGGTCTTCCACGAGGAGTGGGAGAGCCGGGTGTACGGCATGACCCGGCTCCTGGGCCGTCTCGGCCTGTGGAACCTCGACAAGTCGCGCTATAACAGGGAGCAGCTGCCTCCGGCCGACTATCTCGCGTTCTCCTACTACGAGAGCTGGTTCGCGGGCCTGGAGAGGCAGTTGGTGAGGTCCGGCCTCGTCTCGGAAGAGGAACTGCAGACCGGCAGGGCGTCGTCCCCAGTCCCTGAGCCCATCATGGAGCGGGTCGTGAACGCCGAGCAGGTACTTGCGGTGCCCATCATGACCACGAGCTACGTCCGCCCAGCGTCCGCTCCGCCCCGCTTCGCTCCGGGCGACCGCGTGCGCGCCCTCAACCGTCACCCGCGCGGACACACCCGCGAGCCGCGCTACGTTCGTGGCCACGTCGGTACGGTGCACGAACACTATGGGTCGCAGGTGTTCCCGGACCTGAGCGCGGAGGGCGTGGACGTGGGGCGCCACCTCTACAACGTGCGATTCGATGCGAGCGAGCTGTGGGGCGAGTCCGCCGCCTCCAACAGCGTCGTGTACGTCGACCTGTGGGAAGACTACCTGGAGCCTGCGCTATGACGGACGCACAACCGCCTGGCGGCGTGGGCAGCCTGGGGAGCATCCCGCTGGGCGACGACGGCAGGCCGGTGTTCGCTGAGCCATGGGAGGCATCGGCGTTCGCGCTTGCGGTGCGTCTCTCCGGCGAGGGGCACTTCACGTGGGACGAGTGGGCCGCAACGCTGAGCGAGGAGATCCTCGCGGCGCAGCGGGAAGGCGACCCCGATCTGGGCGATACGTACTACCGGCACTGGCTGCGCGCGCTGGAGCGTCTCTGCAGGGAGCGTGGCCTCGTGTCGGAGCCTGAGGCGTCGGACCGCAAGGAGGCGTGGCGCAGGGCGTATCTCAACACTCCGCATGGCAAGCCGGTCGACTTGGCAGCGGGCGGTTAGGACGCGGACGCAGGATCAGGCGCGGGTCGCCTGTGAGAGAGGGCCGGGTGCCGCGTCCGATTCCCCCTCCCACAGGCCCCGTTGCGGCACTTCCTCCATGTCGAATGGCGGCACAAGGAGGCTGTATCCATTGTGGGAGGAGGTCTGTTGCGGCTGTGTTACGCGGGCGTTACGCGGCTGTAACGGTTTGCAGTCAGCTATGGCGATAGCCTAGGCCGGGTTTACGTATACTGAATTGATGCGTCACGGACGAATCGCGCCCATCAAGTCGGAGACGGCCCTGGCAAAGGGGAACCTCTGGCGCATCTTCGGGTTCCTTGCACCGTACTGGCCCCGGCTCATCCTTATCCTCGTGACCGTTGCCGCTGCGGCTTCCATCGGGCTTGTGCCGCCGCTGCTCGTGCGCGGGCTCATCGACTCTGCGATCGCGGGCGCGGACAGGCCGTTGCTGCTGTGGCTCTCCGCAGGCCTGTTCCTGGCTGCGGTGGCGCTCGGGCTGGTGGGCGTGTTGCGGAGCTACCTGAACACCGTCGTCAGCCAGCGGATCATGTACGACCTCAAGCTGCGCATGTTCAGGCGGCTTCAATCGCTCTCCCTCCGGTTCTACACGGAAGCCCGGACGGGCGAGCTGATGTCCCGGCTGACGAGTGACATCGCCGGTATCGACACCATCATCTCGGGAACGCTCGTCACCATCTCGCAGAACGTGCTGATCCTGACGACGACGCTGGTGACGATGATCTTGCTCGACTGGCGGCTGACGATCGTTTCCCTGATGGTGCTGCCCTGGCTGATCATCCCGACGCTGACCGTCGGGAAGCTGCGCCGGCGCCTCCGGACCGAGCGGCAGCAGCGGAGCGCGTCGGTCAATTCGCTGATGGCGGAGAGCCTGGGCATCAGCGGACTGATGCTCATCAAGACGTTCACTCGCGAGCGCGAGGTGCTGGCGCGGTTCCAGCGCGAGAACTGGGAACTGATGGAGTTGCAGGTCCGCGAGGCGCTCGTTGGACGCTGGTACTTCATGCTGCTGTTCATCGTGACGACCGGCGGCCCGGCAGTCATCTACTGGTTCGGCGGCGGGCAGGTCATCTCCGGTTCACTGACCATCGGGACCATCGTGGCCTTCGTCGCGCTGCTCAGCCGTCTCTACACACCGGCGACGGACCTGATGTCGCTGCACGTGGATATGGTCACGTCCGCCGCGTACTTCGAGCGCATCTTCGAGTACCTCGACCTGGAGCCTGACATCGCGGATGCGCCCGGCGCAGTGGACATAGAGAACACCGCTGGAGCCCTGGCGTTCGAGAACGTCGTCATGGAGTACACGCCCGGGCGGAGAGCGCTGGACGGCCTGGAATTCGTGGTGGAGCCGGGGCAGATGGCGGCCCTGGTGGGGCCGAGCGGAGCGGGGAAGACGACCACCACCTACCTCATCCCCCGCCTGTACGACCCCACGCAGGGGCGGGTGCTGCTCGACGGCACAGACATCAAGGGACTGAAGTTGGAATCGCTTCGGGGCCAGATCGGATACGTCTCACAGGAGACGTTCCTCTTCCACGACACGGTGGGCGTCAACCTGCGCATCGCTCGGCCGGACGCCACCTACGAGGAGATGGTGGAGGCGTGCCGAGCGGCATCCGTGCTGGACGTGGTGGAGAACCTGCCGGACGGATTCGACACGGTGGTCGGAGAGCGCGGGTACAGGCTCTCCGGCGGCGAGAAGCAACGGCTGGCCATCGCTCGGATGCTGCTCAAGGACCCCCGCATCCTGATCCTCGACGAGGCGACCTCGTCCCTCGATTCGCACTCTGAGCGAGCGGTACAGACGGCGCTCGCGAGGTTGACCGAAGGCCGTACGACCATCGTGATCGCGCACCGGCTCTCAACGGTGAGGGCTGCAGACGTGATCCTGTATATCGAGGACGGCAGAGTGGTCGAGCGCGGGACCCACTCCGAGCTGATGGCGCTGGACAGGCGCTACGCCGACCTCTGCCGGGAGCAGTTCACCTCGATGATGGGCGCCGGTTGGCTGGACTAGCGACTGCCCTTTTGCTGGAGTAAAGAGAGAGGCCCCGGAACACTCCGGGGCCTCTCTGTATGAGTGGCTATTCCGCTCCGGCTACTGTTCGAGCCAGGCGTTCTCGAATATCTGGTGGTACATCTTGTTCGTGCCGCGCCAGCCGACGTTCTTCACTTCCGGCCTCGCGACGATGCCGTTACCCCACACCGGGCTGGTGATGCGGTACTGGGCGCTCGCCACGTAGGTCTGCAACTGCGCCAGTACACCTGGGCGGGTTTCAGGATTGGAAGCCCACAGGTCTGCCACGAGGGCATCGAGCGTCGCGTCGGGCGCGAGCGCCAGTCCGTTGGGCGGCTGCTGTCCGCTCCAGTAGTAGGTGGAAGCGAGGTCGTTGAAGTCGAACGAGTTGTTCCATCCGAAGTAGAGGTCATCCCAGGACTGCTGCGCTCCCATGCCGAGGAACGGGCCGTACTCCTGGATGTTGAACTGCGCGTCGATGCCGACAGCGCGGAGCATCGTGAGCATGACCTCCGCGACGCCCTGCCACGGGTCGCCGTACGCGGGCGTCCAGACGACCGTGGTGCTGAAGCCATCGGGGAAGCCGGCCTCTGCCAGCAGCTCCCTCGCCTTCTCCGGGTTGTACTGCTGGTACTCGGCTATCTCCTCCGGGTAGTCGCCCAGCTGGAGCGTCTCCGGGTCGAGCGGCCAGCCCTGCAGGACGATCTCGCCGTTCCCACGCAGCGCTGTGTCGATGATGGCCTGGCGGTCCAGAGCCATCGAGACGGCGCGGCGAACACGGACGTCGTTCCACGGCGCCTTGTCCAGCCGCATCCGGATGCCGAGGTGGAAGAGGCTCGGGCAGGACTTCACGAAGAAGTCCGGGTTCGTCCGCTGAATCTCTTCCTGCACGCGCGGGCCTGCCGCCGGGAAGATGTTGATCAGGCCGGAGCGGAGCGACGCCAGGCGTGTTGCCGAGTCCGGAATGATGTGCGCCTCCACCGTGTCGGCGTAAGGCAGCCCTTCCTTGAAGTAGTTCGGGTTCCGCTCGAACACGACCTTCGTCCCTGTTTCGTGCTCGGAGAACATGAACGGCCCGGTGCCGATCCACGAGGCGCTGGGGTCGTTAAGCGTTTCCTCGCCGGACGCCTCCTCAGCCACGATCCAGCCCTGCCGGTTACCGGACGTGACGCCTCTCACGAAGTCGAACGGCTGCTTGAGGTGGATGCGGACGGTGTAGTCGTCCACCGCTTCGGCACGGTCGAAGAAGACCTGACCGACGTATGCCTGACCGGCGAGGCCATTGGCGAAGCGCTCGTTGTACGTGTAGGCGACGTCGTCCGCGGTGAGTTCGCGTCCGTTCAGCGGGGCCTTGTCGTGCCACTGGATGCCCTCACGGAGTTTGAACTCCAGGATGGTGGGCTCGACGTACTCCCAACTCTCTGCGATCTCCGGATCGAGGTCTATCTCACAGCTGTCGCCGAGCTGCGGCGCAGGGGAGTAGAGCGGGTTGAACACGAGTTCAGCGATCTTGCGGGTGGGGTCCCAGAAGCGGGTGCGGCCCCACGGGTCCCAGCCGGGAGGGTCACTTCGGATCCAGTACGCCAGCGTGCCGCCGTACTCTCCCTCGTGCGCCTCCTCCATCATGGAGTCGTCTTTCTCCTCCTCCATCATGGAGTCGTCTTTCTCCTCCTCCATCATGGAGTCGTCCTGCTCCTCCTCCATCGCGGGCTCTTCCGTCGCCTCCATCTGTGGGGCGCTCGTCGCAGTCGGCGTGGCTGTCGGGTCTTCCGACGAGCATGCCGCGAGCGTCGCGAGGCCGGCGAGTGCAAGGGCGAGGAGCGCGAACGCTCGGAGTGTCCATCCTCTGGTCATGTCTTCCTCCCGGGGCACAACTACAGGTAGCGGAGCATGCTCCGCTGCGGGAGCGTTTGTACGCTTTCTGGGGCGTTGTGTCAATGAACCGGCCACTTGCAGCGAGGCGTGAGCAAACTACGGCTGTGCATCTATCAGCACGAACGCGATGACGCAGGGGCCGTCGCCCCGGTTGTTCCAGTTGTGCACAGTGCCCCGTTGCACCAGGACGTCGCCTGCCTGGAGGTGCACCTCGACGCCGTCGTCCATTTCCATGTCTATCTCGCCCGACATCACGACGGCGTAGTCGATCGTGGGCGTGACGTGCATGTCGTATTCGTTGCCGGGTGAGAATTCGATGATGCGGAAGATGGTGCCGCGGTAGGAGGGCGGGCGCTCCACCGTCCGCGCGCCGAGGTCCTCCCGTCCGGTGAGCTCCGCCGGTGTGGAGTCGGTCATCCAGGCGAGCACGGTCTCGACGCCGGGGCGAGGGTTGCGCTTGTTGCTTGCTGTGTCGTCTATGAACGCGACGGCCTTTCCGTTGTCGTCGTGGCCGGTTATTACTCTGCGAACGTTCAGTGGCATGGTGCGCCCTCCGTGGGTAGTGTTGCGTGCCGCATGCTACGGCGAGCGCGCTTCCGCCGCCACAGCCGACCTGCCTTGTTCGAGGAGCGAAGCGGGTGCTATCCTGATTCCATGCTGAGCCGGGCTCTCCGGCTCGTCCCAAGCGTGGGCCTGTGGCGCAGTTGGGAGCGCGCCTCAATGGCATTGAGGAGGCCGGGGGTTCGAATCCCCCCAGGTCCACCATTCTTGACGGTAGACAGAACTGAGCCGTTCAGCGCCATGTCCTCGGCGTTCCTGCCAGGTATCCGGCTGTCTTCAGGCATAGGGATGGTGTAACGCTATGGCCCTGCGAAAACGGCCACGCGGCAGTATCTGAGCCGACTACCTATCCGCCACTGAGCCATCTTCGTGGATGGGCGTGTTGATCGGCCTGTCGACGAACGGATGCGCGGCCAGCGCGCTTTCGTTCAGTTCGACGCCCAGACCCGGGCCGTCCGGCACGATCAGGAACCCCTCTTCCAGCTTGATGGGCTCCACCAGCAAGTCGCTCTTGGGCGGCTCCGACTCGCCGGTGTATTCCTGCAGCGCGAAGTTGGGAATGCAGGCGTCCAACTGCACGCACGCGGCGGTGCTTATCGGACTCAGCGGGTTGTGCGGAATCACCTTGACGTGCTGCGCCTCCGCCATTGCCGACACCTTCTTGCAGCCGGACAGCCCGCCGCACAGGCACGGGTCGGGGCGAACATACGCGCACGCCCTCGCCTCGAGCAACTGCTGGAATTCGTAGATCGAAGTAAACCGTTCCCCGGTGGCGATCGGCAGGTTGCCGCGGCGTTGCACCTCGCCCATCACGTCTGGGCTGTCGGGCAGCATCGGGTCTTCCAGGAAGTACAGGTTGAACTGCTCGAGCCGCCGCGCAAGGGAAATCGATTCCGAGGGGTTCATCTGCCGGTGAAGCTCGACGCAAAGGTCGATGTCCGGGCCGACAGCCTCGCGAACAGCCCCCACTCGTTGGACCGCCTCATCCGCCCACTTGGAGTACGTACGGTGGAGCCAGAACTGCCGGCCGAAGGCAGGAAATCGAATGGCTGAGAATCCGGCTTTCGCCTGCTTCACGGCATTTGCGACCAGATCCTCGGTCGTCTCTCCCCTGGCGTGCATGTAACACCGCACCTTGTGCCGGGTGAGGCCGCCCATCAATTCGTAGATCGGCACGCCGAGCCGTTTGCCCTTGACATCCCACAGCGCGATGTCTATGGCCGAAAGCGCTCCCTGCACGACCGAACCCATGAAGTGCGAACTGCGGTACAGGTACTGGTAGTGATGTTCGATTCGAGACGGGTCCTGGCCGACCAGATACGGCTCGAACGTCTTCACCATGGTCTCGGTCGGCCTCTGCCAGCCGTGCACGCCTCCTTCTCCTACGCCAACGGTCCCGTCTTCGCAATGCACCTTCACCAGCAACCAGCGCTGCCACAGGATGGTCTCGATCTTTTCAATGCGCGTCGGCTTCACATGTTTCTCCTGTAATCCCGGCCGGACGGCCCGGTCGAATCACAGATTATATTGGGGTACCTGCAGTCGCGGAACGTGAAGATTCTCCCGCATCCCGCTTTCATGTTCACGGCCGCACCCGCCCCATGGCGACCCATATCCCGACGCCCATCCCAGCCAGCGCCACAAGATGGTTCTGTCTATCGTCAAAATAGGTCCACCAGATCTCCCGAACTGATGGCTGGACGGCTGAAGCCGACCTGTGCGGAACAGGTCTCTCTATACGCGTATGCAGGCGACGGAGTGTCCTGGGCTCTTCTCTTCGAGCGGAGGCACCGTGGTGCGGCATTCGTCTATCGCCACGGGGCACCGGGTGTGGAACACGCAGCCTGTCGGTGGGTTTAGAGGGCTTGGGATAGACCCTTCGAGGATGATCCGCTCCCTGCTGCGTTCAGCCCTTGGGTTCGGGATCGGCACCGCGGACATGAGCGCCTTCGAGTAAGGATGCAGCGGCTCCTGGAAGATGCTGACCCTGTCTGCAATCTCCATGATCTTGCCGAGGTACATGACCGCCACGCGGTCGGAGATGTGGCGCACCACCGACAGGTCGTGTGCGATGAAGAGGTAGGTGAGCCCGAACTGATTCTGCAGGTCTTCCAGCAGATTGATGAGCTGTGCCTGGATGGAGACGTCCAGCGCGGAGACCGGCTCGTCGGCAACGATGAAGTCCGGCTGCACAGCCAGCGCACGGGCGACACCGATGCGCTGGCGCTGTCCCCCACTGAACTCGTGCGGGTACCGGTCCGCCATGTTGGGGTTCAGCCCCACGGTGCGGAACAGGTCGGCAACCCTGGCCAGGTACTCCTCTTTCGTTTCGACGAGCTTATGCACTTTGAGCGGCTCGCCGACGATGTCACCCGTCTTGATGCGCGGGTTGAGGGAGCTGTACGGGTCCTGGAAGACGACCTGGATGCGCCGGCGCATCGCGCGCATGGCCCCGCCCGTGAGGGTTGCGAGGTCGACGCCGTCAAACGTGATGTGACCGCTCGTGGGCCGGTAGACCTGGAGTATGACGCGCCCGATTGTGGTCTTGCCTGAGCCGCTCTCACCGACGAGCCCCAGCGTCTCGCCTCGCCGTACGGTGAAGCTCACGTCGTCCACAGCCTTTACTTCTCCAACCTGGCGCTGAAGGATGACGCCTGACATCACGGGGAAGTACATCTTGACGCCGCCGACTTCCAGCAGGTTGTCCTGGCTCGACGCTGGTGTGGTGGGGGCGGGGGAGGTCTGGGTCATGCTTTCGCCTGCACGAATTCCAAGGGGCCGAACTCGTGTCCTTTCCAACATGCGTACACGTGTTCGCTGCCGTCCTTCGACGAGAGCGGAGGCATCTCTGCGCGGCAGTGGTCGTCCGCATGGGGACAACGCGGGACGAAGGAACAACCGGGAGGAAGCCGGTCGAGATCCGGCGGCATCCCTTCGATAGACGCCAGCCTGTCCTCGCGATCCACGTCCAACCGGGGCACGGAGCCGAGCAGTCCGCGTGTGTACGGGTGTTTCGGGGTCTCGTATATCTCGTCCGCAGTTCCGCGTTCGATGATCTTGCCGGCGTACATCACGTTGACGCGGTCTGCGTACCGGGCAACCACTCCGAGGTTGTGCGTGATGATGATGACGGCCGTTCCCAGTTCGGTGCTGAGATTCTTGATGAGTTCGAGTATCTGGGCCTGGATCGTCACGTCGAGCGCGGTCGTTGCTTCGTCGGCGAGGAGGAGTCGTGGGCTGCAACTGAGGGCGATCGCAATCATCACCCGCTGGCGCATCCCCCCACTGAACTGGTGAGGGTAGTTGCTCAGGCGGCTCTTGGCGTCCGGTATGCCGACCATCTCCAGCAGTTCCACGCTCCGGCGGACCGCTGCCTCCGGCGAGTACCCCATGTGGAGCTCGACCGTCTCTGTCAGCTGTCGCCCTATCGTCAGCACGGGGTTCAGGGAGGTCATCGGCTCCTGGAAGATCATGGCGATCTTGTTGCCGCGGATGCTCCTCATCTGGCGTTCCGACAGCTTCATCAGGTCCTGGTCTTCGAAGATGACCTCTCCGCCGACGATCCTGCCGGGCGGGTTCGGGATGAGTCGAAGGAGCGACAGGGCGCTCACGCTCTTGCCGCATCCGCTCTCGCCGACGAGGCCCAGCGTCTCGCCCTCCTGGAGGTCGTAGCTCACGCCGTCCACGGCTTTGACGATGCCACCCTCGGAGTTGAACTCGGTGCGAAGGTCACGCACCTCCAGCAACGTACCCAAACAACAGCTCCCTTCTGACTCGTTCGTTCCTACAGCCGACAGTCTGCTAAGAATCGCCTCGCCGCAGACGCGGGTCGAGTACGTCGCGCAGAGCGTCGCCGAGCAGGGCGAAGGTGAACACGACCGCCGACAGTGCGACGCCGGGGAAGATCACCATCCACGGAGCCGCTTCCATGTAGCCGCGCGCGCCAATGTTCAGCATGCCGCCCCAACTCGGCGAAGGCGGCGGTATGCCGAGGCCGAGGAATGCCAGTCCGGCCTCAGCGACGATCACGCCACCAAGCGCGCCCGTCGCCAGGACGAACACCGGACCGAGCGTATTCGGCAGGATGTGCCGCAGGACCATCCGCAGCAGACTCACCCCGATCGTCACCGCCGCCAGTACGTACACCTCTTCCTTCACGCTCAACGTACTCGAACGCGACAGGCGCACGACTCTAGGCACGATGGCAACCGATAACGCGATACCCACGTTGAGCAGCGATGCGCCCAGCGCAACGACGAGCAGCATGGCCAGAATGATGAACGGGAATCCCATCAGCACATCGACCACTCGTTGCACCACCAGATCGAGCTTGCCTCCCAGGTAACCCGAAAGGACTCCGATGACCAAGCCGGTCACCGTGCCCAGACTGATGGCGAGGAAGCCTACCTGGAGCGAGATGCGCGCACCGTAGACAACCCGGCTGAAGACATCGCGCCCGAGGTTGTCGGTGCCCATGAAGTGAGATGCCGAAGGGGCCTCAAGCCGCTCTGCCGCGACCTGATCGCGGATCGGGTCGTGCGTGGCAATTACGGGTGCGAACAACGCTATGAGTGCGAGCAGGATGAGCACGACTGCGCTGATGGCACCCGCAGGCTTCCGGCGTGCGAACCGCTTCAGGTTCTGCGCCAGCGTACGCTTCGGTCTCGCCTCCTCGACCAACTGATCGAAGGCTGACCGGCCCCCTGCTGTTGCTTCTATCGCCATCCTGTCCAGACCTCCCAGTCCACCTACGAGTACCTGACTCGCGGGTCTACGTACGAGTACGCGATATCAACCACGAGATTGAGTCCGAGCATGAAGAAGACGAGCATCATCGCCAGGCTCTGTACGACAGGGAAGTCCCTGCCCACGGATGCTTGGACGATTTCCTGACCGAGGCCCGGGATACCGAACAGGTTCTCCAGGATCACGGTGCCTCCCAGCAGCGTGCTCACCTCGAGGCCTCCCAGCGTGATGACCGGGATGAGGACGTTCGGCAGGCTGTGCCGGCGCACCACCAACTGCTGGCCAAGCCCCTTCGCCTTGGCGGTCCGCACGTAGTCCTGGGCAAGCACTTCCAGCATTCCTGAACGCGTGATACGAGTCATGTAGGCGCTGAATCGCCAAGCGAGGATCAACGCAGGCCAGATCATGATCTGGAGATGGTGGAACGGGTCCACCCATATGTTGGAGTAGCCCAACGGGGGTGACCAGCCGATCTGCGTCACCATGAAGAGCAGGAGCAGGAGCGCTATCCAGAAGTTGGGCATCGATTGACCAAGAATCGCCCCCATGCGGAGGACATAGTCCGGCCACTTATCCTGGTACAGGGCAGAGAACACCCCTAGTGGCACGGCGACGATGATGGAGAGCAGCACCGTATAGACGGTGAGCTGGAGCGTCACCGGCAGGCGCCGGGCGATGATCGAGGAGAGCGGCTCCGTGGAGCGGATCGACTCTCCGCCGAAGTCCCCGTTCACCATGGACCAGGCCCACTTGACGTACTGGATGGGGAGCGGGTCGTCCAATCCAAGCTCGGCCCGGAGCTCCCTGATCTGCGTCTCGGTGTAGCCCCCGCCGCCCTCCGCGGCTTCCTGCCCGAGGATGGCGAGCGCCACGTCCCCTGGCAGGATCCGGAGTATCCCGAAGATCAGGATGCTCGCGAGTATGAGGGTCGGGATGAAAAGGAGCACCCGACGTGCTATGTACTTCTGCATCCCATACTCCTCAGGCCGTCTCCCCCTTACGTTCCTTCATCCCGCCCTACTTGTCCAGCCAGACCGTCGCAAAGTCGAGGTTGCGGCGGTAGTTGTCGATGGGGACCTGGATGCCCTTCACGTACTCGCGAACGACGGTGTGGGTGTTCTCTGTGTAGAGCCAAGCACCGTAGGCCTGCTCCACGGCGATGTACCGCTCCATCTCCTGCGCGATCTCGATCCGCTCTTCGACACTGCCTGCGCTCGCCAGGCGGACGAAGAAGTCGTCCACCTTCGTGTCGTTGTGCTTCGAGTCGGCAGTAGCGCTGGTGCCGGCACTGGACGTGATCGACCCGTATTGGCTGGGCAGCGCGAGAGTCGGGCCGCTCATCACCATGTCGTACGAACCCTCCAAAGTCCTGGCTGCCCGCGTGGCGTCGTCCACGAGTTGAAGGTCGATACTGATGCCGAGGTCTTCCAACTGACCTACCAGAGGCTCACAGACAAACCCCCACAGCCTGCGGCACATGAATTCAGCCTCGAAGCCGTCCGGGTAGCCTGCCTCGGCCAGCTGGGTCTTCGCCTGCTGCCGGTCGGCATCCTTGGTCGCGGGGTTCCAGCCGGGCGTTTCCATAAGCCCGGGGTTCGCCCATGCGGTGTCCGGGTCGAACATGCCGGTCATCTTACCGAAGCCGCCGAACGTCACCTGGACCAGTTCCGGGCGGTCCAACCAAAGGTGTATGGCCTGCCTGACCCGTACGTCCTGTAGCGGCCCCTCACGGAGCGTGTTGAAGGCGAGCGCCCAGAAGCTGGACTGCGCCATCTCCAGGATCGTTACCCTTTCGGGCCCGAGAGTGGAGAAGATGGCTGCCTCACGCTCGGGGGTGAGCTGGAAGCCGGAACCGCGGGCGGTCGCGTCCAAGCGTCCGGTGCGGAACGCGGTATCCATGCCGGACGGGTCGGGCGTGATGTAGAAGTCGATACCGTCGAGGTAGGGGAGTTGGTTCCCGTCCTCGTCTGTCTTGTAGTACTGGTCGAACCGGCGCATCTTCGCAACGCTGCCGGGCCGGTACTCCTCCAGGTAGTACGGGCCGAGCGCGACGAGTCCTACGTCCAGCGGGGAGACGTTGACGTTACCGGCGTCTATCTCGGGCTGCATAAGGTGGCGCGGGTGGGCGAGTATCTGGTTGTCGACGGCGAGCAGTTGGTCGAAGTCGAATACCGCACTCTTGAGGTTGATGACGACGGTGAGGTCGTCCGGGGCCTCGACGCTCTCCACCCACCGTGCGAAGTTCCAGCTTACGGGGCGCCTCGAGTTCTCCCCGACCGTTACGCCGAACACGGCCAACTCCAGCCAGAATTTCACGTCCGCTGCGGTGAGCTTGACCCCGTCGTGCCAGTAGACATTGTCGCGGAGCGTGAACGTCCATGCCGTTCCATCGGCATTCTTGGACCATTCGGTTGCCACGCCGGGGCAGACCGCCGTACCGTCGTCCGGGCACTGGCGGATCATGTTCCCCATGCCGAAGAGCGACCCCGCCGGCATCAGCACGCTGATACTGCCGGACCGCATCGGGTCCCAACCCAGGGGTGGGTCGGCGCGGGTGGAGAAGTTGGCGATACCTCCGTATCGGGACTTCTCCTCCATCATCATCGCCGTGGGGGTAGGGGCGGGAGCCGCCCCGTCGCCGCTGTCCGACGGCGCGGCCGTCGCCGCGGGCGCCTGCGTGTCCGGCGCGCTGGTTGGGGTGGGGTCAGGCTCATCGTCCGACGTACAGGCGGCCAGCGCCATGGTCAGGGCGAGGATGCTCATAAGAAGCGCCAGTGCTTGGAATGCACGCTCTCTGATCTTCATTGGAATCCTCCCTGGTCCACTTGCGTTCTCTTATTCTGCTGCCGCTGGCGCGACGAAGGTGATAGGTGCAGTTGCCAGGGAGCCCATGCTGCCTTCCGCTCTGACGGTATAGGTGCCTGGGCTTGAGCGGATGCGTTCCATCCTGAACCGTCCGCGTTGCGTTGATTCGAACGTTCCATAAGGGGATGCATCGACACCACCGACGGTGCCGGGGCCGTAGACGTCGGTGTGGAAGATGATGAGGACGGATTCACCGGGCTGGAAGCCCCAGCCGGTGACGGTGAAGGTGCGCTCGGAGCCGAGCGTGTAGACCGCCTTGTCGAGGGATATGCCCGCCGCAGAGGTGGGTGCGGGGTCACCGGGAGGGCCCTGAGCGCCGTCAGCGCCGGCGGGTCCAGTGGGCCCAGCAGGCCCGGCGGCTCCCTGGGGGCCCGGCTGTCCCGCGGAACCGGCGGGGCCTGTCTGTCCTGCTTCGCCCTGGCATGCGACGGCTACCAGTGCGACCGTGAGCATCAGAAGGCAGACTGCTGGAATCATTCGCATCGGAGTTCCTCCCTCTCACGTGTCATTGCGAAGAGCAGACTCGGGCATCTAACAGCCAGCGCATTCTAGGAATGGGCGTGTGGCGTGTCAACAGAATCGAAGGGTATAGGGCTTACGTGTGACTGATTTCACGAAATTGCTAAGGTACGATAGACAAGTGGCAGAATAATTCTGCTGGATTTCAACGGATTTCGACCAACATGCCACTCGCTCCGGTCGCGTAGAGCGCGCCAGCGCCAGCCGCGACGCCGAGGATCGCGCTGCCTCCTATCTCGGTGCGCCATCGAATCTCCCCTGTCGCAGAATCGATTGAGACCAACATGCCTGTGCCTGTTCCGACAACGACTTCGTTCCCAATGACGGTGGGGGAGGTTGCTGCGGGAGCATCGAGGTGAGCTTGCCATATGGCAGCGCCCGTCTCCTTGTCGTAGGCGAACACCGTCCCGCCCGCCGCGCTTGCATACACTCTCTCTGCATCGACCGCGGGAGTCCCGGTGAAGCTCTCCCTTCTTTCCTGACGCACCCAGACCACGCCCTTCTGGGGCGGCAGTTCGCTCGCCATCCCCCACCTGAACATCCACTGGCGAACGTTTCGGGTCGACTTCTCGAACGGCCACTCCCGGTTGTCCCAGTGCACACGCCGGATGGTCCCGCTGATGTCTGCGGCGTATATCGAGTCGCCTGCAACCGCTGCGGAGCCGTCGGTGAGCGATACGTCGTAGTCGAACCACCGTTTCGCGGTGTGCCTGTCGATGAAGTGGATGAGGTTGTCCTGGGAGACGATGACTACGAGGTGTTCGTTCACGGCAGGGCCGGAGGTGATGCGCCCTTCCGTGGCGAAGCTCCACCGCTCTTCGCCGGTGAGCGCATCGAGCGCATAGAGGCGGCGGTCGCTGGAGCCTGCGTATAGCACACCATCGACGACAGCCGGAGAAGAGCGTACGGGGGCATCGGCACGGAACGTCCAGACTACGCTTCCGTCCTCGCGGTCGAGGGCTGCTACCTGTCCGTTCAGCATGCCGAAATAGATGAGGTGCCCAGCGATTGATGGCGTCGAACTGATGGATGCTTCGAGGCACCTACTCCATAGGGGGGAGCCATCCGAGGCAGAGAATGCGTGCATGCATCCGTCGACGCTGCCTGCGTATACAACCTCTTCCAGCACAACAGGGCCGCCTCCCGGAGAGGAGCCGAGGTCTGCTTTCCAGGAGACCTCGCCGGCCAGCGACGTGGCTGCTTCGGGCATCGCGTTTGTTCGCAGTGGGCTTCCGCCCTCGGTGGGCCAATCGCCGGTCTGAAGCTGGGACGTCAGGGTTGATGTGGGGTCAGGGAGGAAGCGGGCGAGCCCGATATTCTCGACCGCGACCCACGTCACGGCCAGCAGGACGAGCACTGCTCCCACCGAACGGACGAGCGTCCGCCGATGCCTGGCGCGGGCGCGCCACCGGGCGACGAGAGGAGGGTCAGAACCGGCCAGAAGCTGCGTACGGCATCCGGCGCAGAATCGCGAACCCACCTCATTCGTGTGCCCGCAGACGTGACACACCGATGAGGCGCCAGTCTCACTCAACGCGTGGCCTCAGGTGCTCAGGCTCCTGCGTAGTTGACCGGCTGCAGAGCGACCCGGTGCTCTCTCGTCGCTTCGACCCAGTCCTCTTCCTTCTGCAGGACGGTAGCCGCGGATCGGACCGCAAACAACGTGGGGTCGTCCGCGCTCGGTGGCAACTCGCCGGTGTCGCGGAATGCCTTGGATGCGTTCAGCAGGCGGTAGCGAGTATGGATGATCCCGGAGTCCGTCGAGACGAGGTGCTCCTTCGTCCTGTCGTAGATGGGGCCCATCGTCTCCTGCATGCCGGAGTCCTGTGCCCAGGTGCCGGGAATGCCGCACCAGCGCTCGGTCTGCTGAGCGTGGTAGTCGTTCCAGTAGTCGTTCATGATGTTCTGGCGGGGACGCCATTGACTCCCGGGGAGCGTCGGGTCAGGAGGCATGAAGCCCACGGTGCCGATGCTGTACACACCGGGGCGCTTGTCCATGTTGTCGAGCTCTTCCTCGGTCAGCGGACGGTTGGGGTGGTATGTGGCCCCGAAGACCATGGTGTGCTCGTCGTCGATCGGGATCCAGGCGCGGAAGGCACGCAACGGGTCTTTCCCGTACGGGCCGGTCATGGTGTAGAAGGGCAGCACGAACTGGCTCATCCGCCAGTAGTAGTTGTCTTCGTCCACGTTGCGGTGACACCCGATCAGCACGCCGTAGTCCGTGTCGATCGCCTCGAACACCGGGCAACGGTCGATCTCCTTGTAGTAGGGGCCCATGGTCTTTTCGTTCGGCTGGGCCATCTGGAACGGGAACTTCGTGTGCAGGTAGGAGTTATGCGAGTTGTCGATGTCGCCTTCCAGCGCCTGTACGAAGTTGTTGATCTGCAGCCGCTTGGCGATGTGGCGGTGCTCTACCGGCACCATGTTCCATTCGAGGTCCGGCAGGGGAGGAGCTGGTTCCCGAGGCCCCATGTAGGTCCATATGACCCCATTTCGCTCCTGGCAGGGGTACGCCTTGATGCCGACCTTGGTCTTGAAGGACTCGCCCTCAGGTGCGTTGGGCATGTCGATGCACGCCCCGGTGGTGTCGAACTTCCATCCGTGGTAGACGCACCTGAGTCCGTACTCCTCGTTGCGTCCGAAGAACATGCCCGCGCCACGGTGGGGGCAGCGGTCGTCGACCATACCGATGCTCCCGGCGGTGTCCCGGAAGGCGACGAGGTCCTCGCCGAGCAATCGCACGCGGAGCGGCTGGCCGTTGCGTTCAGGCAACTCCGACGACATCAGCGCAGGGATCCAGTAGTGCCGGATCAGGTCTCCCGTGGGAGTCCCAGCTCCGACGCGGCACATGAGTTCGTTATCTTCCCTCGTCAGCATGACTTCCTCCTACTGTCCGGCACCTACCTCACTCTCAACGACGAAGCACGCACATCTTATTGCAGCAAACGGAGGATTGCCATCAGATCCGGCGTCCTCGGCAACGCCCTACGGTGGTTGTGGCTTCAGCGTTGGTCAACGGTCGGCGTCTGGTGCTGGAGCATGACCTCGCGCCGGGTCTGCGAGGACTCCAGCATCGCGAGGCAGACCTCCATGGTCGCCTTCGCCCATCGGCCGTGGTGGACGAGGGGACGTCCCTCGGTAACGGCGAAGTACAGCTCGTCGATCACTGCGCCTCGGCCTTGGACACCTCGCCATGGCTCGGGCTCGATCAGCCTGAAGCCGTCGGTCGTGTACGCTCCGACGCCGCCCGGAAGCATCCGAAGGTCGGCTCCTTCGCACGTAACGAGGAATGAGCCGAGTTCGCCCTGAAGCAGCGATGGGGTTCCCTGAGCGGCGCGCGCCCGTGCTACGGGCTGCTCTCCTCCGTAGCCGGTGTTGATGCGCATCGACACCTCTTCCTCGGGGGACTCGGCTACTCGCAGCGCTCGGCGCGTCTTTCCGTAACCCGCAGCCTCTTTCGAGGCGCTTCCGCCGGCCAGTTCGGACGAATCGAAGTGGTCGTAGCCGCTGTACGAGAGGGTGGCTACCGCACCGTTCTCGAAATCGAGGAACGCCGTATAGCTGCCCTCCGTGTGCCGCTCGTGGTCGAGGTCGAACGCTGCCGCCCGCACGCTGCGAGCCATGCCGCCCGCGATGAATCGCGCGGCGTCCACCTGGTGGGGGACCTGGTTGTACATGATGCCGCCGCCCAATTCAGTGACCAACTCTTCGGGACGGCGTGGGCGGTAGAGGAAGTCGGTGTAGGCGCTTGCTGAGATGAAACCCAGGCGTCCGAATTCCTCATCAACGACGAGGTTCCGCATCTTCCGCACGATGGGGTTGAAGCTGGCCGTGTGGCCGACGACGAGCACGGTGCCAGCCCGCTCGGCGGCGACGGTCATCGTCTCGCAGTCGTCCAGCGTCAGCGCCATCGGCTTCTCCACGATGGCGTGCTTGCCGTTCGCGGCGGCGACCTGCAGGTGTTCTACGTGCATCCCGTGGGGCGTGGCGATATAGACGGCGTCCACATTCGCACTCTTGCAGAGGTCCTCGGCGTCGGAGAACGTCTCGCCGCCGAAGTCCGCCTCGAACCGGTCGCGGTGTTGCTTGTGCAGGTCGGCGGCAGCGGTCACCCGGATGTCGGGGTGTTTCGCCAGCGCGGACAGCATCCCGCTGCCGGCGCGCCCCAATCCGATCACGCCGAAGCGGAGCTCAGGCCCGTTCATCGCGCCTCCGTGCCGGGATACTATGCCGGGCAGTCCGGATTCCCGGCGGCAACCTTGCGGCGCTCTGCCGTGTGGTCGAACCAGGGTTCCTCAGCGGGGATGAGCACCGCGTCCGACCTGATCGCATAGACCTCGGGCTCCAGCACCTCGCGAGGAGTCTCCCCGGTCTCGGCGAATGCCCTGGCGGTCCGGATGAGACGCCTTCGCATGGAGATGATGCCGAGGTCCGACGTGCCGAGGTGTTCCTGCGTGCGGTCGAAGATCCGGCCCATGCTGAGCTGCGGCGCGGCGTCCTGCGCCCAGAACTCGGCGATGCCCGAGAAAGTCTCGAACTTCTGCATCTCCCGGTCCTGGTGGAAGTCGTTCTCGATGGAGAGCGCGGGCCGCCAGCGTCCGAACGGTGCGCTGGAGACCGGGGCGCGGTTCTCCGGCGATATGTTCCAGACTCCGGCCTTTGTGAGCAGGTTCTCGCGCTGCTCTCCGGTGAACGGCCTCGTCGGGTGGAATGTCACGCCGATGACGAAGACGCTCTCGTCGTCGATGGGCACCCACGCTCGCCAGTTCCGCGTCGGGTTATCGCCGTAGGGGCCGGTCATGGTGTGGAAGGGCATCAGGTGCTGGCTGATGCGCCAGTAGCGTTCATCGTTCGGAGCCTTGCGGCCGGAGCCGATGCACACGCCGTAGTCGGTCTCCACCACCTGGAAGCGAGGGTGCGTGTCGTAGTGGCGGATGGCGTCCACTCCGGCCCTCGGCGAGTTCGGATCGAGGTTGAGCCGCGAGTGGACGAAGGAGACGTGACTCTGGTCGAGGTCTCCCTCCATGCCCTGCACCCAGTTGGAATACTGCACCCGCTTGGACGCGACGATGTGGTCCTCCGGCAGGTCCAGCCACTCCAGGGCAGGCAGCGGCGGGGGCTCGTCCTTCGGCCCCATGTACGTCCAGATCATGCCAGCGCGTTCCACCACCGGGTATGCCACCGTGCGCACCTTCCACTGGAAATTGCTGTCCGGCGGCTCGCTCGGCATGTCGACACACCTGCCGGCGACGTCGAACTTCCAGCCGTGGTAGATGCACCGGAGCCCGTTCTCCTCGTTGCGGCCGAAGTAAAGCGACGCTCCGCGGTGTGGGCACTGCTCGGCGATGAGCCCCGGCCTGCCCGAGGAGTCGCGTACCGCCAGGAGGTTCTCGCCCAGTAGCCGGACCCGTTCTGGCGACCCGTTGGCCTCGATCTCCCAGGAGAAGAGGAAGGGTATCCAGTACTCGCGGAGCAGGTTCCCCATGGGAGTCCCGGCCCCGACGCGAGTCATCAGTTCGTTATCCGTGGCGCTCAGCATGTCTCACTCCTTCGCAGGCCAATCGCATGACCAGCCCGCATCATAGGCAGAGGTTCATCGGCCTTCAAGCATCTCCGAGGTACCCCTTCTCTGCCGGAGAGGACGGGCGGCTCGGCGGGTTTCTATACGTACGTGGCGAGCACGCGCTCGATGTCGGCATGAGCGATGCTGGGCCCTGCCTCCTGAGGGATGTACTTCTTGGGAGCGCCGTTCACGAACCCCCTGCTCGGTTCAACGGGTAGCCCGAGTACTTCATCGAGCTCGCTGCGGAAGACGTTCATGGGGTCGCCGCCGTCCTGGACTATCTCCATCTGCTCGTTCAGCATCTTGCGGAACATGATGATGCCCTTGTCGGACTCGCCGAGTTTCTCGAGGTCGCGGCGAGCTACCGGCCCCTGCGTCACCCATGCCATGTAGTCCTGATTGAAGGTGACGTCAGTGATGAAGCGGCCGTCTTCGCCTCTCAGCGGGTTGTAGTAGTACGGCACCGGGTCCTGCCTGGGCACGACTGCGCCATCGGCGGCGCGGAAGATGTAGATCGAGATGTGCAGGGTATTCTCGTCGTCGACGGGGACACGGAACTGCATCGTGAGCTTCTGCGGAGAGCCGACCTGCAGGATGTTGGGGAACAGGATGGGGTGCCCCACCTTCCAGAGGTCGTGTTCCTCGCCGAGCCCCTTCAGCACGCGCCGCTTGATGATGCCGTGGTCGAAAAGGTCGAAGCTGATCCGCTCGTGGGGCGCGGACTCGCCGCGCACGTTCACAGTCTGGCCTGCCGCAAGCTGCTGGTAGCGTGTCCAGTAGGAGTGGAGCCACTCGGTGTGGACGGGGTCGAGCGAGTTCTCCTGGCACTGGAGCCAGTTGCACGGCAGTTCGGTGATGGCGATGTCACACGCCACGTTCTCGGCGAACAGCGGTTCCCATTTTGGCAGGAGCGGCGTCGGCTGCGGACCCATGTAGGCGAAGATCAGCCCGGAAAGCTCCCGGACCGGGTAGCCCGCGACCTTCACCTTCTCCTTGAAGCGTCCGTCCGGGTGGACGGTCTCTTCGAAGGGTTGCTCGATGCACTGGCCGGTCTCGTCTATCATCCAGCCGTGGTACATGCAGCGCAGGCCGTGCTCCTCGGGGATGCCGTAGGAGAGGTCTACGCGGCGATGAGGACAGAAGCGTTCGATGAGCCCGAGCGTGCCCGACTTGTCCTTGTAGAGGACGAGGTCCTCGCCGAGGATGCGTACGGCCTTGGTGGGGCGCTCGTACAACTCCCCGGCGGCGGCGATGGGCTGCCAGTAGCGCCGCATCAGCTCGCCCATGGGCGTTCCCTGTCCTACCCGGGTCAACTTCTCATTCTGTGCAGTGCTCAGCATCGCCATGCCTCCTGTCGTCGATACTCGTCATCGCTGCGGACTGTCCGGTGCTGAGGGAGGCTGTAAGGAGGGCTTATCGGGGAGCGGAAAGGCAGCGTGCAATAAGCCGGACAGCGACGACTACCGTCGCACGGTAACTATACCACTACGATATCCGAGTGCACCGGTCAGTCTGGCGAGCGCCAGGGATGCTCTGAACAAGCCGACCCGTGCCCGCGATGGGGGGAGCCGATGGCGGTGAGGGTCTGCCTGGGTGTGGGGTGGTTTTTCTGTTTTCTGTTGCTTTCTGTTGCATCCGGCATATCTCACTCGTAGATCCGGCCCGGCCGTGCAACGGTTGGGCTGCGCTCTGCAACGGCATTCCCTACAAACTGCAACTCCAATGCAACTCCAAAGCAACGGAAATGCAACGATCTGCAACAGGGGGCTTCCGTGGGGGCACGGGGCAGGGGTCAAGGGGTCTCAGAAGCAGGGTACGCAGGGCTGTTTCGTTGGCGCAACGGGTAGATGTCGCATCTCGCGCGGTTCGCCCTCGGGGGACCTTGCTCTCCTCTCGCACCTACCTCCGGCGCAGGCCCGCCAGTTGTTCAGCGTATCCCTAGTACGGAACCGGCGTCTGAAGCGACATGGCCACTTCACGCCGCTCGTTGGACGACTGCAGGATGCCGAGGATGACCTCGAGGCTTGCCATCCCCCATCGCGCGTCGGGGAATGTCGGACGCTCCTCGCGGATGGCATCGCGGAGCTCGGTCAACTCGCCTCGGCCCTGACCCCGGTTGTCGAACGTTATCTCGCGCCTGCCGTTCTCGTCGTAGATGTACAGGCCGTCCGGCGACTGACGGATGTCGCCGCGCTCGCAGCTCGCGATGGTCAGCCCGAAGAAGGGCTGGTTGTGGCGCCCCGACGACCGCTCGGCACGCTCGCGTTCGGCGCGTATCCCAGCGAATGCATACTTGGCGTCGGCCTCCACGAAGTTGTCGTAGCGCTCGATGGGGGCCGGGATATCGGTATTCCGGCGCTGACCGCCCTCGCCGATGCCCCACGTGAGCTCCGTGATGTCGAAGTAGCCGTAGCCGTTGAACGCCATCGTTGCGGCAACGCCGTCCTCGAACTCCAGGAATGCGGTGTAGTCGCCCTCAGCCTGGGGGAACGACGGGTTCCAGCGGCCTGCGACAGCGCGAACGCTCCTCACCATGCCGCCGCCGATGCCGCGGATGATGTCGGTCTGGTGCGGGCCCTGCCGGTAGAGCACGCCGCCGCCCATGCTGGAGTCGACCTCGGAACCCAGGCGGGGCTGGCCCGAGATCCACGGCTTGTATTCCCAGGTGTTGAGCTGGATCAGGCGGCCCAATTCACCGCTGGAGACGACCTCGCGCATCCGGCGGATGGGAGGGTCGAATATCTTGGAGTGACCCTGGACGTAGCGGACGCCGTTCCGGTCAACGGCTTCGACCATGGCCTGCGCCTGCTCGAGGGTCACGGCCATGGGTTTCTCGCAGATGACGTGCTTGCCGTGTTCGGCGGCGATGATGGTGTGCTCAGAGTGGAAGAGGTTGGGCGTGCATACCCAGACGGCATCGACGTTGGGGCTATCGCACATGGCTTCCACGCTGTCGAAGGTCTCGACGCCGTACTTCTCGCGGGCTGCGTCCAGCGCCTCCTGCCGGATGTCCGCGACCGCCGTGAGCTTCACGTCCTCGATCGTGTCAACGCTTCCCAGGATCGTCCTTGAGACGCTGCCCAGGCCGGCGAGTCCAACTCGCAGAACGGAGCCCATATGATCCCTCCCCTTGCGCCAGGGCAGTCTGGCGTGATACGAGGTCGCCGAGGACGAACTTGTCTCGTGGAGAAGGCGTGAATGTTGGGAATCCAACCGATCCACGGCCGATCCGCGAGCCGAAGCGTCGCGCAAGCCCTATCATACGCTGCGAAGAAGCCGCGAGCGTCGTGCGCGTGGCGCCCAGCATGGGAGGCAAGACATGCTGACGGCTGAAGAGAACGAACTGTTCACGAGCGTCGGTCCGGGCACTGCGGGAGGCGACCTGCTTCGGCGGTACTGGCACCCCGTCTGCGCGGCGAACGAGGTCACCGCTGAGAAACCCACTCGACGCGTCACGCTGCTCGGCGAGCAACTCGTGGTCTATCGCGACCAACGTGGAGTTCATGGGCTGGTCGCAGAGCACTGCCCGCACCGGGGAGCGTCCCTCTACTACGCGTACGTCGAAGAGGAGGGCATCCGTTGCGCGTACCACGGCTGGCTGTTCAACGAGCAGGGCCAGTGCCTCGAGCAACCCTTCGAGCCGAAGCAGGAAACGACAAGGGATGCCTTCCGTCACCCGGCCTACCCGGTGCAGGAACTGGGCGGCCTGCTGTTCGCCTACCTCGGCCCCGAGCCTGCGCCCCTGCTGCCCAGGTGGGACGTGCTCGCCCGCGAGGACGGGAACCGCAGGGTGGAGGTCCACGAACTGCTGAACTGCAACTGGCTGCAGTGCCAGGAGAACTCGCTCGACCCCGCGCACACGTACTACCTGCACCTGCGCAGGATGGTGGAGAAGGGCAAGTTCCGGGGGAGAGAGCTTCGGCCCCCGGAGCGCTACCTGTTCCAGGAGCACCCATTCGGCATCGTGAAGCGGCGCATCTTCGGAGGAGACGGGGAGATAGCGTGGGAGCAGCTCGGCCACCCGGCCATCTTTCCGAACATCCTTCGACACGCCACCGAGCGACCCAGCGCAACAGGCGACCCAACGCCCGAGGAAGCCTCGGTGTGGCCCATCGACCTTCAACTCCGCGTGCCCATCGACGACACCCACACGCAGATCTACATCATCTACTTCACGCCCACGCCTGACGGCACACTCGAGGGGGTGAGCAGGGAACCCACGTTCACGCGGAACAACGTGCGGGACGAGAACGGCGACTTCCACCTGGAGAGCTTCCCCAGCCAGGACGAGATGGCGTGGGAGACCCAAGGCCCGATAGCGGACCGGACCGTCGAGCGGCTGGGCGTCTCGGACATGGGCATCGCCATCTGGCGGCGGCTCCTCCATGACCAGATCAAGATCGTCCAGGACGGCGGCGACCCGATGTGCGTGTTCCGTTCCTACGACGGCATCATCGACATCGGTCCGCCGCGCGAGTGGAACGGCGAGCGGTACGTTCCCAAGGCCTGGGAGGGCTGGGGCGACGGCAGGATATGGACGACCCCGAACGTCTGGCTCGGTCACGAGTCGGCGGTCGCGTAGTAGCAACCTGTAAGGAGAGGACCATGACCAACGAGCGTAACGATGCCTGGACCCTGACTCCCTTTGAGCGGTGGGTGCAGGACGAGGGGCTGAAGATCATCACCCAGCATACGATCCCGAGCCTCTTCACGGAGGAGCTGGCTCCCTGGGAGCGCACAGGCTGTGATGCTGCGCTACTGGACCTGACGCATCATCCTTCCGAAGAGCGTCTGGTGCAGAACCAGGGAGGCATCCGCTATCTCATCGAGATTCCTCCGGGCGGCTCGCTCAACCTCGAGCGCCACATGTACGAGGAGATCTTCTACGTGCTCACGGGGCGCGGGGCAACCACCCTCTGGTACGACGGGACTCCCCGGCAGACGTTCGAGTGGCACGCGGACAGCGCCTTCGCGATACCGCTCAACGCGTGGCACGAACTGCACAACGGGAGCGGCACGGACCCTGTGCGCCTGTACGCGGCCACGAACATGCCGCACGTCTTCAACCTCTTCGCGAGCGCCGACTTCGTGTTCAACACGCCGAAGGCGTTCACCGACCGCTTCGACCCGAGCGACGAGATGTACTTCAGCGGTCAGTCCGTCCGCGTCGCCGACCGCCTGATGGCTGCGAACTTCATCCCCAGCATCACGCATATGTCGCTGGACCAGTGGTCCTACCGGGGGCCGGGCTCCAACATGTACGTCATCATGGCCGGGGGGCGCTACGTCTGCCACGTCTCCGAGTTCCCCACCGCTTCGTACAAGAAGGGGCATGGCTTCGGGATGGCGTATGAGGACCCTAGCAAGGGCCAGACGACAGATGTCAGCTACCTCTTCCTGACTGGAGAGGGGTACGACCTTCAGTGGCCTCCTGGAGTCATGCCGGGGCCGGACGCGGAGTGGTCGCGGGCCGCGTTCAAGCCGGGCTCGCTGATGTCGAACGGGCATGGCGGCCATCAGCACTTCAACGTCAGTGATGAACCGGCACGCTACCTCGTCCTGCGGGAAGGGAACCCCGGGTTCACGGGCAGTGGAAGAAGGGCGGGAGCAGGCCAGGGACAGATCGAATTCGAGGACGAAGACCCCCGTATCCGTGAGATCTTCGACCAGGAGTGCGCCGCCTGGCGCGCGAAGACCACATCCCAGTAGGAGGAGGAGCCCCATGACACAGGCAGCATCCAGCCAACCTAGCGTCGACGAGCTACGAGAGAAGGTCGCACTCGCGTGTCAGATCCTGGCGCAGCACGGCCTCGTCAAGGGCTCGACCGGCCACGTCAGCACCCGGGAGCCCGGCACCGACAACATCCTCGTGCGGGGCCGGCCCCGAAGTGACAGGGGGCTGCGGTTCGCCGAGCCGACGAGCATCATGCGCGTAGACCTCGAGGGGCAGCCCGTGGGAGACAACAGCGGCGTCAACCGCGTCAGCGAGATCTACCTTCACACGGACCTGTACAAGTACCGTCCGGACGTCAACGCGGTGATCCACGCGCACCCTCCCGGCGTTCTGCTCTGCACCATGAACCGGGTAGAACTGCGGCCCATCTTCAGCGGTTTCGAGCCGGGAGCGATGCGCATCGCTCTGAACAACGAGGCGCCCATCTATGACCGTTCGATCACCCTGCAGACCCCCGCGGAGACCGCGCCGTTCCTCGACCTCATGGCGAACCACAACATGGTCATGATGCGAGGCCATGGCATCGTCGTGGCCGGCAGGACGGTTGAGCAAGCGATAACGCGCGCCCTGGCGCTCGAGAACCTTGCACGCGTCAACTGGCTTGCCCACCTGGGAGGCGGGGCGCCCGACATCTCCGATGAGGACAAGGCGGAGTGGCGCCGCCGCAGCCGGGACCCTTCGCGGCCAGACCGCGAAGGCGGTAGTTGGACGGGGCTGGTCGCCATGCTCGAGCACGGCGCACTGCGGGCCGATTCCATCGGCCTGGGTGCGCACTTCGGGTAACGCGCATCAACGAGCCTACTCGAGGTCGAGCGTGTCGGGGGCGAAGAGGCCGTCGACGTCCATCGGCTCGGGGATGATGTGCTGGTCGACGTCTATCCGGAGCATCGCCTCCATCGCCTTGCGGTTCTTCGCCATGCCCATCGGGAACGGGTCGCCGCCGACCAAGTCCCGATTGCGCAGCGCCTGGAGGTCGCGTTTCCCCGGCTCGGTCAGGCCCGACAGCGAGTCCACGTACAGGTCCTTCGACTCGGCGAAAGCCCTGTACATCGCCGCAGCCACCCATGGGTGCTCTCGCAGCACGTCGTCCTTGATGGTCATGACGTGTCCGATGGGATAGACGCCCGTCCTTCTGAAGAACCCCAGGCCCACTTCGTCCGCTTCCTCCTCGGTGAACAGCAGTTCGATGTCGCCTCCCGGTTCGACGGACAGCTGAAGCCCCGCGTCGAGATCTCCGTCCACGAGCATCTGTTCGAGCGTATCGCCCGACGGGATCTGGGTGACGTTCGGCGGATTGACGTACTGCGCCACGTGCGCGTCCTCGCTTACCGAGTACTGGATCGAGTCCGTGTCGACGCCGAACTCGTAGTTGAGCAGGGCGCGGCATTGCGTGGTGTTCGTCACCGTGTATGAGCGCAACCCGACCCGTTTCCCTTCCAGGTCCTTGGGACTCTTGATGCCGGATCGGACGTTGTAGGTGATGGGGCTCATGGTCACGTCCCGGTTCGAGAAGATGGGGATGCCGGTGATGGGGACCCCGAACCACTTGGCCGCAACGAAGGTTGTCAGCGCCACCTCGGCGACATCGAACTCGAGGTTCCGCACCATCCGCCGGTACGTGTTCGGGCTGGCCTGAACGTGCTCCAGTTCGATGCCTTCCGGTTTGACCCGCCCGTCTTTCAGTCCATCCCACTGCCCGTGGGGGAAGGTGGCGGTTGTCAATCGCAGGTCTGCCATGGCTCCGCTTCCTCCTACCCTTCCAGCTCGCGTGTGCTCGGCTCGAACGCTTCCTCGGGACGGATGGCCTCGGGAATGATCTGCTGGTCTACGGTGAATCCGATGAACGTTTCCAGAGAAGCCCGGTTGGCCTCGACCCCGAACGGGAGGGGGTCGCCCTGGAGGACGTCGTGCATATCCTTGGCGCGCCGGTCCTCATTCTCAAAGTCGGCGGCTGTGTCGAGTGTCGGGAGGAAGTGCTCCTTCGCCTGCTTGAACAGCCCGAACAGCTCGACGGCAAGCCCGGGATTGGCTGCCAGATGCTCGTCGCGGACCACCAACGTGTGGTTGATCGGGTAAACGCCGGTCGTTTGCAGCCACGAGATGGCTGCCTCGCGGGCGTTCGGGACCAACGGCGCGAACCCGGCTTCAGCCGACGGCGCGACGCCGATGGCCGCGTCAATCTCGCCGTCGCTCAGCAGGTCGGCGAGGCTGCGGTCGAAGGGAGCCGATTCGACGTTCGGCGGGGCCTGGTACTCGGCGACATGCTCATCGCTGTTGATGACCCACGTGACCTCATCGAGATCCACGCCGTACTCCGCCTGGAGGATGCCGCGATTCCAGACGCCAGTGGTCACCGTGTAGGCGCGTACGCCCACTCTTCGCCCGTGGAGGTCCGCTGGAGTGCGGATACCGGACTTGACGTTGTAGACGATGGAGCCGTGGTGCAGCGCCCGCACGAGGAAGACGGGCAGCGCGGTGATCGGTACCCCGTGGGCCCGTGCGCAGAGGTACGTGGAGAGCGCCATCTCCGAGACGTCGAACTCGAGGTCCCGGATCATGCGGCGGAACGCGTTGATGATATTCGGCACCTGGACGTGCTCGAACGCTACCTGTTCGGAGGTGACCGTTCCGTCCTTGAGCGGGCGGGTGTGTCCGTAATCGCCCGTTGCCATCTTCAACGAAAGAGGCGGCATCGTCGGTTCATCTCCTGCAGATGTGACTTCCGCGAGTCGCGGTCTGGGCGGGGCGTGCTAGGAGTCCTCTTCGTTCCATTGGAAGGGCCCCGGCACTCCGGCGGGGATGGCTACAGACTCCAATACGGAGTCGTCACGCCTCCCTTCCAACCGCAGCGACTCGTCCAGGTTGGTGTCGATGATCGGGTGGTCCGGGTCGCGCACCACTCCCTTGGGGTCTTCACCCGCCTGCACCTTCATGATGTTCTCCCGCAGCACCCTGCGCAGGAGGGCGATCCCCTTGTCGGAGTAGCTCAGGTGCTCCCTCGTGCGGTCAGCGATGGGGCCCTGTGACTCCCAGGCCATGTGGTCCTCGGGTTGGGCGTTGTGGGCCTTGAGCCAGGGCGGTCTCAGCTCGAAGCGCGTGAAGGGATGCAGCGCGTCCGCGGGAGACTTGAACGGGTCAACGTACTCGACCTCCGGCTCGTCGTCGGCCGGTTCATTCCCATCGGCTGTTGGGTAGAAGTCGATGATGAATATCTGCGTATGCGTGTCGTCGATGGGGACGCGTATCTGCGTCTCCCGGAAATGTCTCAGGATGTTCGGAAAGATGAGCGGGTGCTCGTCGACGACTCCGCTCTTGAGCACGCGCTTCTTCATCAGTCCGTACGGAAGCTCGTAGAAGTCGAACTGCGCGACGTCGTCGATGTTGCCGCGGGTGGTGTTGACGACCCTGCGGAACCCCTGGTGCAGGATGTGCGCGTGCGCGGGGTCCATCGAGTTCTCGGTGGGCTGAAGCCAGTTGCAGTCCAGCATGGGCTGCACCCATATCTTGCGCGTGCCGTCGCGCCTCGCCCATACGTCGTACTTGGGGATGACCGGAGCAGGGAGAGGCCCCAGGTACGCCCAGAAGAGGCCTACCATCTCCTGGACCGGGTACGCCTTCTGCTTCACCGAGTGGATGATGGCCTCGTTCCGCTCCGGCGGGGTCTCGAGGACGTTCCCCTCCGTGTCGTACAGCCAGCCGTGGTAGGCACAGGCGATCCCACGCTCTTCGACACGGCCGTAGACAAGCGACGCGCTGCGGTGCGCGCAGTGGTCAGCGAGGAGTCCAACGCGACCGGACTTGTCGCGGAACAAGACGAGGTCCTCGCCCAGCAGTCGCACGAACCTGGTCGGCTGCTCGTCGGTGAGTTCGCGCGCGACCGCGATGGGATACCAGTAGCGCCGCAGCAACTCGCCGACAGGCTGCCCTGGCCCCACGAGCGTCAGCAGGTCGTTCATCTCCTGCGTTTCCATTGGCCTCTCCCCACATCAGCCTGCGTCGTCGGTGCGGAGCGGCAGCATCGCTGCCGCTCCGCTAAGGGCTACTGGACGATGATGAAGAAGTTGCCCTTGGTGTGCTCGGGGTCTGTGGAGTCGTAGAGGCGGAAGACGCCGGGCTCGGGGAATTCGAGTGTGATGCCGGGGCTGACGTCCTCGCCTGGCGCCACTGCAACGTCCAGTCCTATCCCGTCGATGGTGACGTTGTAGGTGGCCGCGTTACCGCTGCTGCCGGTGAGGCCGTCGGGCAAGACGATCGAGTCGCCCGCGTTCAGAGCGACGCGGATATCGCCGACCTCGTCGGTGCGAACGCGCTGTTCGACCTCGTAGCCCCAGTACGCAGTGGCGCCTATGCGCAACTCCCACACGTCATCGCGGATCCTGAGTTCGTCGAGCGTGAAAGTGGCCGGCTGGCCGGTCGGAGGAGTCGCGACGATGATGAAGAAGTTGCCCTTGGTGTGCTCGGAGTCTGTGGAGTCGTAGAGGCGGAAAACGCCGGGCTCGGGGAATTCGAGTTCGATGCCGGGGTTGGTGTCCTCGCCCGGTGGCACCTCGGCGTCAAGTCCTATCCCGTCGATGGTGACGTTGTAGGTGGCCGCGTTGCCGCTGCTGCCGGTGAGGCCGTCGGGCAAGACGATCGAGTCGCCCGCGTTCAGGAACACCCTGATGTCGCCGACCTCATCGGTGCGGACCCGCTGTTCGATGTCGTAGCCCCAGTAGGCCGTTTCGCCTATGCGGAGCTCCCATACGTCGTCGCGTACCCGCAGTTCGTCAAGGATGTAGGTCACGGGTGTGTACGCGGTGAGGTCGACGTCGCCAACGGCGAAGAACGCCCTTCCGTGGTTGTGTGCGTCCTTGATGGCATAGATGCCCTCGTCGTAGAAGGTGAACTTCCAGTTCGTCACCGGCCCGCCGGCATCAATCTCGTGCAGGGGGAAGCCTACGGCAAGGTCGGGCATGGCGAACTGGTGGCGTTCGGCAGCATCCGAACTCTGGCTGATCTCCCTGACGAAGACTTTGTCGCCGGGGTCGAGCCAGACCGCCCATCCGTCGCCTTCCGTCGAACGGGCGACTGCTCCCGCCTCGAACCCGCCTCCGGCCTCGGGACCCATCGTGATGACGATGTCCTCGTCTTCGAACACGATCGATTCGATGACGAGCGCTCCCGCTGCGGGGTCGGGCGTTGGCGTGGGTGTCGGCTCGGGGACGGGCGTTGGCGTGGCGGTGGCCGGGACCGGAGTGGCCGTCGGGACCGGGGTTGCCGTGGGGTCACTCTGGCATGCCGCCAGCAGAGACAGAAGGAGCACTGGAACCAGTACCGGCCACATGCGCTTGATAGAGAGCATCCGACGACCTCCAACCTGGCGAATGGATAGGCCTCGGGGCGCCCTTGGAGTCGATCGAGGCGCAGGAGGGCGCCGGCGACGCGCGATCAGCTTTTCGGCGAGTCTAGTGAAGCGGGTTTCCTTTGACAAGGCTGACGGCTCGATGGTGAGTTTCATGATGGCCTCCTAGACATTCGGAGCTGGTGCGGTTGACGAAGCGGGAGTCTCGGTTACGCCGAACCTGCGCGCGACCTTCATGTCCTGTCGCAGGCCCAGTTTCAGTGCGTAGTGACGTCCGATGAGAGCGAGGATGAGGGTGTAGACCATGATGACGAGGCTGATGATCCCGGCGTTCTCGGTCCTGCCGAGCTCGGGTGAGGCCCACTCCAGCCCGATGATCGACAGCGTCACGGTGTCGCGGGAGGCCAGCAGGATGATGCTCGACGTCGTGGATGCGGCGCTGATGAAGTTGAGCATCCCGATGAGGACCATCGTGGGCATCAGGAGCGGGATCACGATCCGGAAGTAGGTCTTGAACCATCCGGCGCCCGCCACCCGTCCAGCTTCTTCCACGTCGCTTCCGAGCTGGACCATGACGCCCTTGAAGATGTTGGTCCCGGTGGTATTTCCGGCAATGAGCACCACGAGGATCAGCGCCCAGATGGAGCCGTACAGGAACTGGAGGCCCGGGACGGAGAGGAACATCAGGAGCAGACCCAGGCTGGAGATGATGCCGGGGAAGACCGCCGAAACCCAGATGGTGGCGTCGAGGATGCGCCTTCCCCGCCACTTCGTGCGGACGAGCATGTAGGCGATGAGAGAGAAGAGGATGGGGCTGCCGAAGCCGGCGCTGAACGCGAGGATCGTGGTCGTCCGCAGTCCTTTCAGGAAGATGGGGTCGGTGAATACCTCCACCCAGTGCTGGGTGGTCCACAGGGGCACCGCCTGGAAGAAACCCACTCGCGACATGAAGCTGCCGACGATGATGACGAAGAAGGGCAGGGCCGTGAACATGCCGATGAGGAGGATGATGAAGGCGAGGACCACCCATTTCCAGCGTCCTATGTCGATCAGTCCCGGCTTGAAGCTGCTGGAGATGGTGGTGTAGTGCCGCCGGCTGACGACCCAGCGTTGCATCGGAAAGATGACCGCGATGATCACCATCGTCAGGCTGGCGAGGACGATAGCGTTGCCGTACTGCGGGATGAACTGGGAGGTCTGGTTGAAGATGAGGGTGGAATAGACGAAGAAGCCCCAGCTCGCGCCCAGGATCCACTCGGTCTCGAACCCGCTGAAGATGCGGAGAAGCTGGAGCGCGGTGACGAGGATGACGGGCGAGATCATCACCGGCAGCGTCACCTTGAAGATTGCGCCGAACTTGGACGCACCGGAGACGCGCGCCGCTTCCTCCAGGGCCTGGTCCATATTGCGGAAGGCCGGCGTGAGCAGGATGACGAAGTAGGAAACGCTGTCCGACTGGAGCTTGGTCCAGACGATGCCCCAGAAGCTGTAGATGTTGAACGGGCCTTCCTCGACGAACGGGAGCAGTTCGAGCGCGGTGTTGACCATGCCGACGTCCGGGTCGAGCAGCATGATCCAGCCAACCGTGTTCGCGAGGCTCGGGAAGACGAAGGAGATCCAGAAGAGGTACTCAAGTCCGTGCGTCCAGGGGATGTGGGTGCGCGCGAGGACCAGGGAGATGCCTATCGCGATTGGGAAGCTGAAGATGAAGTTGATGAACCAGAGAGTGAATGTGTTCCGTATCGCCTCGAAGATGCGGGGGTCTCTGAAGGACTCGAGCCAGTTGTCGAAGCCCCAGACGATGGGCGGGACGAGGAAGTCGTCCGCGACGTTGAAACTCAGAACCAGCAGCAGGATGACCGGGAACAGGAGATAGAAGCCGAGCACCAGGATGGTGACGGCCATGACCATAGTGCCCGTCTCCGACCGTAGCCGTGAAGCCAGCCAGTTGGGGACGCCTGCCCGGTGTGGTATGGCGGCCAATCAAGTCTCCAATGTCGGATTGGCGCCGGTCCCAAGGATTTCTGAATGCCCCTGGGACCGGCCTTGCGCGCTGATTACGGCAGGTTGTAATTCACCCAAGCGTCGTAGCCGAGCTCCTTGTATAGGTCGTTGAAGAACACTTCGGTGCTCTCGCGGACCTGGAACCACTCATCATTCAGCTCGTAGACCACGAGGAACTGGTCGATCGTGCCTGCGGCCCTCCATTCGGGCACTTTCAGCAGGGTCTCCTTGAGGTGCTCGGGGAAGGTGCCCAGCGTCACGTCGGAGCGCAGGGAGACGGCGCCCAGAGGTCCGAAGGAGGACGTGCTCTCGATGTCGGCGGTCTGACCGGCCCTGGAGTACCACCAGTTGGCGAACAATTTGGCGGCGTTCGGGTTGGGGGCTTGATCGAGGACCCCGACACCACCGCTGATCTCAGTGGACAGCGCGCCGATGGTCTTTGTGAGCGTGAGCTCTCTCACCGGGAGTTGCAGGTTCTGGAGCGCCCTGAAGTCGCGTCCGCCGCCGAAGAGACCGAAGTCCCACTTGCCGTTGGCGACGCCTTCCGCCAGTTCCTTGTCATCCTCGGCGCCGACCAGGTCCATGTCGGTGTCGCGGTGTAGAGCGTCGAGGAACTCCGGTCCCAGCCCGGGAGCAAGCCAGAGCCTTGCGATGACGGACTTGCTGCCGGGGTTGTTCATCGCACGCATGGCCATGCGGCCCTTGAACTCCGGACGGAGTAGGTCGTGGTACGTGTTGATGCTGTCGAGCTCTTCCTGCGTGACATTGTCGGTGTTGTACCAGATAGAGCCGATCGCTCCCACGCTGAGCGAATCGGACATGACGTACTTGCTCTCGGAGTCGGACCAGAGCACATTCTCGAAGTACCAGCCGTTAGACCGATCCAATACCTCGGGGTGTATGAGCAGAGGCTCTATCGGCGTGAAGGAGCCGGCTTCCCGCAGGCGCTCCATCGAGCCCCCGCTCACGGTGGATATGTCCACGGTGTACGCGCCTCTCGAGCGCTCGGCGAGGATGCGGTTGGCGTTATCCGCCCCGCTTCCGCTGCTCGTGACGACGTTGATGCCAAACGTGTCGGCGAACGTCTCGAAGGCGAAGCGGCCGGTGCGGGAGTCCGAGCCGCTGAGCGCGATGACGAGCTCCCCTTCTTCCTGAGCGGCGGCGATCAACGCTGCCCACTCCTCGTCGAATGGGTCCGGAGTGGGCGTGGGCTGGGGCGCGACGCTGGAGGACGAGGGTGTGGGAGTGGCGGTCGCGGGCGCCGACGTGGGAGTGGGTTCATCTCCCCCGCAGGCTGCGGCAAGCCCGAGAAGGACCATCACGGCTAACAAACTGGCGGTGACCTTGACCCTCTGCATCATTCCCTCCCGCCGGCGGTTTTCGCTACGTAGCCTGCCTCTTCCGGTATGCGAGCGTCTGCCCGGGCGTTGCCATTAGCATGAATCTCACGCTCGCCTGTGAGTTGTTGGCAGAATACGCCGTTTCTTCTTCCCAGAGCAAGCCTCTCCAAAGGGGCCCCTCTCCCGGTCTCAAGCGCTGGCCAGGGTACGGGTCTTGCGCCATTCTTCGAGTGCCGGGTCGAGAGGTGGTTCAGGCATGGGCGCAGGGATGGGCTTGCCGTAGAGCCGGGCGACGTTGTCGGCCAGCACCTTTGTCCTTACGGCCGGGTCCAGGTGGCCCAGCGTGCGCTCAATCACCTCGTCGGAGAAGAGCCAGATGTTGCCGGTGCCGACGTGAGGGTAGTCCGTGGACCACATGAAGCTGTCCTGCCCGTACCACTCCAGCAGGCGGCCGCCGACCTCGTCTTCTGTGAACGTGGAGTAGCACTGCCGGTAGAAGTACTCGCTCGGCTTGAGAGGGAGTGACTGGCGCCGGGAGCGTTTGTCCATCTCCGTCAGCCAGAAGGGGATCCACCCGACCTCCACCTCGGCCACGATAATCTTCAGGCGCGGATGACGCTCCAGCACGCCGGAGCAGATGATGTCCGTCAGCGCCTCGGCAGTGACCTGCTTGTGGCCGCTGGCGCTGCGCTTGAGCGAGGCGAGATGGTCCCGCCCACGACCTGATTCGCGGGAAGTGGCGTCGTAGGAGCTGAACCCGGTGTTGATGTGCATGCTGACGGGTGCGTCCATGTCCTGCGCCGCGGCCCAGAACCGCTCGTAGTGGTCGGAGCTGAAGGGGATCTCGGGTGGCGGCACCATCCAGATCGTCGCCCCGACGAGGCCCGCATTCCGGCAGCGTTCGAGCTCGCTGATGGCGTTGTCGATGTTCCAGAGGGGAATCTCAGGCTGTCCCCAGAGCCGGTGAGGGGACTCCTGGCAGTACTCGATCATCCAGTCGTTGTAAACGCGAGCGCAGGCCTCCGCAGCTTCGGGCGGCCTCTCCGTGTCGTACATGTCCTTGCCGAACGTGGGGTAGAGCACCTCCGCGACCACGCCGTCGCGGGCCATGTCTTCGAGCCGGGGGCCGGGCTCGTACCCGCCCGCCCGGAAGTAGAATCCGGTTCCGTACTCGTGCCGCAAGTGGATCGCATACTCGCGGAACTGCTCCGGGAGCCGGGTCTCCCACAGGTCCAGCGGCTCGCACATGTGGGAGTCCGCCGAGATACGAGGCTGACGGTCACTTACTAGCGTGCTCACGGCTTCACCTCCAACGGCGTACCTCTACAGACTGGTTACGAGATGCCGACGTAGTACCCGTCCCGCTCCGCGCACCACTCCTGCATCGATTCGTCGTACTCGGAGGGCGCAGGCATGGGCTCCGGAATGGGCTTGCCGTAGAGCGCAGCGACGCTCTCGCGCACGACCTTCGCACGGGTCTCGCCAGGCAGATGGCCGAGGTCCCGCTCGATGATTGCTCCCGAGAAGAGCCAGGTGTCGCCGGTGCCGGGGTGAGGGTAGTCGTTCGCCCACAGGAAACTGTCTGCCCCCCAGCGCGATAACAACTGTCCACCGACTGGGTCGTCGCTGAAGGTGGCGTAGCACTGGCGGTAGAAGTACTCGCTGGGTACGAGTGGGAGGTCGCCCTTGCGGCGCAGCCGCTTGTCGAGCTCCTCCAGCCAGAACGGTATCCACCCGATCTCGGTCTCGGCGACGATGATCTTCAGCCTGGGATGCCGCTCCAGCACCCCGGAACAGATGATGTCGGTCAAGGTGTCGGCGGCGAGCTTCTTGTGGCCGGTGGCAGTGAAGCTCAGTTCGGACAGCGCGTCACCCTTATTGCGGGTGCGGACCGACTCCGCCGCCTCGGCGTAGGGGCCGAAACCGTTGTTGATGTGCATGCTGATGGGTGTTTCCGTAGCCTCTGCGGCGTCCCAGAAGCGCTCGTAGTGTTCGGACGAGAATCGCAGCGGGTCAGGCGGGACCATCCACGTGGTGACTCCCGCCAGCCCCGCGTTCCGGCACCGCTCCATCTCGATGATGGCGTTCTCGATGTCCCAGAGCGGCAGTAGCGCCTGCCCCCAGAGCCGGGTCAGGTCCTCCTGGCAGAACTCGATCATCCAGTCGTTGTACACGCGGGCCGCGGCCTCCGATATCTCGGGTTCGTAGTCGAGCCGGAACACGCTCTTGGCCCGCGTGGGGTAGAGGACGTCCGCGACAACGCCGTCGGCGGCCATGTCCTTGAGGCGGGCAACCGGGTCCCAGCCGCCCTCCCGCCGGTACTGTCCCTTGCCGTACTGCTGGCCGGGCCAGTCAAACGCGCGGTCGCGGTACTTTGCCGGCATGCGCTGTTGCCACAGGTCTAGCGGCTCAGCGACGTGTGCATCGGCTGAGATCTTGACTTCCGCAGTGGGGTCGACCATGTGCCCTCCTCTTCTTACGCGCCGACGCCGGCGAGCGACGGGACCACACCGGCCAGCTGAGGCATGAACCGGAGTGCGTTCTCTCCGAGCAACTTGACCTTGGCGCTCTCAGGCATCTCCTGCTCCGCGATCAGGGACACTCCTTCCGGCCATGGACTGCCGCCGTGCGGGTAGTCGGTGGAGAACAGCCACAGATGCTCTCCGAGGGTCTCGACCGCGTAGGGGATGTGCTGCTCGTCCGCCTCGACGGAGACGAATAGTTGCCCGCTCTCCACGATCTCGGATGCGGTGCGCTTCATCTTTGGCGTGACGGTGGAGCCGGGGGTGAAGCCGTCGTCCAGCTTCTCGATGAGGTAGGGCATCCATCCACCGAAGCTCTCGAACAGCCCGATGCGGAGGTCGGGGAACAAGTCGAAGACTCCTCCTCCTACCAGCGCCGTCAGCGCGTACTGTCCACCGATAGCGTGGTAGAGGCCGTTGGGGGCGTGTACCCACGGGGTCAGTGGAGGCCGGTTGGCGCCGCCGTGCACCCAGAGGGGCAGGTTGAGGTCCTGGCACGCCGCATACAGCGGGTAGAGATCCGGGTTGTCGAGCATCCGACCGTCGGGGCAGGCCCGTGGAAGGTGTACGCCCGCGAAGTGGGGGTCCTCCTTCGCCCAGTACTCGAGCTGGGCGATGCTCTCCGGCAGGTCGCGCATGGTGAGCACACCCATCCACCAGAGCCTCCCGTCGCCCTCGGCGCAGTAGTTGCTCATGAAGCGGTGATAGGAGCGATGGAGCGCGCTCTCGAATCCCACGTCGCCGAGCGTGCAGAAGCCGTCGGCCTGGCTGGGGAATATGAAGCTGACGTCGACGCCCGCGACTTCCATGTCGCGCAGGCGTATCGACGCGTCCCAGTTGCACGTGGGGTCGATGTCGTATCCCCTGCCGGTGACGGTGGGAGCGGGTCGGGCCGGGCGGTCCTGGGGCAGCGCGGGGTCCGCGAGTTCGAACGCCTCGTCCAGCCCCAGGGGACGTTCGGAATGTCGCGGCCAGAACAGGGGCGTGAACCCCACGTCGCCGGGCTTGGCCTGCCTCGAGCGAACGGCTTCACTGAACCAGGCGTACTTCTCCCGGTACTCGGGGTCCATCGTCTCCTTGTACGTCTTGTCCAGCTCCCAGTACTCGCGGAGGTGGCAGTCCGAATCGACGACAACATGCCCGTTGTAACTCATCGCGATACTCCTTCTAACGCCAGTAGGCGAGCGTAACCCCGTGGCCGGTGCCAGCGAGGGACCGGTAGCAGGGGACGTAATCGATCAGCGTCATGTCCATGTCATCCACAGCGCCTGCGAGGACGACCCAATTGAGGATCTCCGGCGTGCCGGGGGCGCGGTTGAGCCGCTCCCGCGGCAGGTAGCTCAGCGTCTCGACGTCCTTGTGCTGGAGCGCCTCGATCACCTGCCGGTCCAGTTCCTCGTCGATGACCTGGTGGCTGAGCCCCCCGGACGCCATGATGGCGACGCGCATGTCGCTGTCCCAAGACTCGATGGCCCGGCGGATGGACTGCCCCACGGTGTAGCACCGCGCCGATGTCGCCTGGTGCGGCAGGTACCGGCTGAGCAGGAACGGCACGACGGGTGTGCTGCGGTCGGGGAGAAACATGTCGTACGCGAAGGTGAACGGACCTTCGATCCCTGCTGTCGGGTCGGACTGGAAGCAGCTCGCCACGTCGATGCCGTCTGCGATGAGGCAGTGCATCAGCCGGTCTGCAAGCTCGGGGCAGGTTGCATACGGCTCTACCTGTCTGAACGTCTGCTGAGGTTCGGCGGGCTTGCGCCGACCGCTGGACTGATGTCCGGAACGCTCCGCTTTGGACTCCGTGTGGCTCATATAGATGCCGAACACCGGCTCCATGCGGTCCTGCGGAGGTACGCCGTGGGGATTGCTGACGCACACGATGGCGTCGGGCGCGGCCTCCTGCAGCACGCTCGACATCGACTCGATGGCCCGCTGGATGGATTCGTAGCGCCTCTGGAGCACCTCCGGCTCCAGCTCGCGCTCGATCTCCGGCGAGGCCGACGCGAGCACTGCGTCGAAGTCGTAGCGCGGGTCTTCCATGTCCTTCTGTCCGAGCCGCAGCCAGTCCTCGGGCTGCGACTGGATCGTCGGCCCGTGAGATGCCCCTATCCCCAGAACGATCTCCGCCATTGCTGCCTCCTCCGTTGCCTACGGCATGAGGGTTACGTGGATAGCGCCCGGCTCCCCCTCGCCCGCCGCCGTGTCCAGGGCATGCCTCACTTCCGGCAGTGGGAACTGGTGTGTTGATATCTCGAGCAACTCCGCGTAGCTGCCGGAGGTCAGATAGGCGATGGATTCGGACACCGACGAATACGAGTGCCCATGGGCGGTCTTGATGGTGATGTCCTTCCGCCGCCGCTCGCCAACCGCGCTCAGCGAGATCGGGTCGTCCCCTGCGGCAGCGAGCACGAGCGTGCATTCCTTGCTGGCGACCGCGAGGGCGTCGGACACGGCCCCTGCGCCCCCGCCCGTCACGTTCACCACCACGTCGACGCCTGCGCCGCCCGTTATCTCCTGCACACGTTCCCTGAAGTCCTCGGTCTCGATGTCGATGGTGTAGTTGGCCCCGAGGCGTTTCGCCATGTCGAGGCGGACCGAGTCGCTGCTCAGCCCGGTCACGATGACGCAATCGGAACCGGCCTGGCTCGCCGCGAAAGAGCACGCGAGCCCCATCTGTCCCGGCCCCTGGACCAGGACGGTCTTCCCTCGTTGCGCTCCGCCGTAGCGGCACGCCCACTCGATCCCGTTGGCGAGCGGAAGGTAGAGGGCCAGCACGTGCGCGGGAACAGGCCTGTCTATCCGGTGCATCACCGTGTTCCGGGGCAGGTACATATGCTGGCTGAAGCCCCCCCAGATGGACGGCCACACGTTCACCGTCGTGGAACCGTGCCGGAGCAGGGTGCCGTACCCGCGGTCGGTCTGATTGCAGAACCGGAACCGTCCCGTGTAGCAGTACTTGCAATGGAAGCACGGCACGTACTCTTCGGGGATAACCACGTCGCCTTCCTTCACCCCCCAGCGCTCGGCAGCGTCCCTGCCTATGGCGGCGATGACGCCAACGTTCTCGTGCCCCATGATCCTGGGCGTGGGAACGGGCTGGCGGTACGACCGGACGTCGCTGCCGCAGATGCCGACGGCTTCCACTTTCATGAGCCCTGTATCTGAAGTGAGTTCAGGTACGTCGTACTCGCGGAGCTCGAACTGCTTGGGCGCCACGAGGGTTGCGGCTTGAGTCTTCTCGGTCATCGGCGACCTCCCCGTGCCCTGCTCAGCTGCCGAGCTCGGCGTAGAGCCTGGGACGCTGGCGCTCGATGCACTCGTCGAACGTGACGTCCTTCTCTTCAACGAACTGCACGCCGACGACCGAGTAGGCCTCCGGAGTGTGCGGCTCGGCGGGCTCGATGCCCTCCTGCAGGTCTATCGCCTGCCCCAGCATCAGGCGCCGGGCCTGGATGATGGCGATGTCCGTCACGCCGAGATGCTCCTTGGTGCGGTTGGCGACGGCCCCCATCGTGACTTGGGCCATCGAATCCTGTATGCCCGTGCCCGCCAGGCCCGTGAAGTTCACTTCCTTCTGCATCGTGCGGTCGATCAGGAAGTCGTTGGCGCGGTTGCGGACCGTCCGGTAGGTGCCGGGGACGAGTCCGCCGTGCATGTTGACCCCACCCGCGAGGTCGTGGTCCATGGCGATCCCGGCGAGCTGGCGTTCCCGCTCCTCCTCCGTGTACGGGCGGTCAACCTTGGAAGAGAGGTTGAATGACCAGCAGTTGTAGTCGTCGATGGGCACGAAAGCGTGTCCGCCTCCGCCGCGTGGGGTCATCGAGTAGAAGGGCATGAGGAAGTGGTTGAAGCGCCAGTAGTATTTGTTCTCGGATTCGAGGTTGCGGCGCGCGCCTACCAGCAGACCGTAGTCCGTACGCTTGGTCATGAACTTCGGCGCGTCGTCAGCCGTCCGGTAGAGAAGGTCGAGGTCGGTGCTTCCCTTAATCCGTTCTTTGTAGGCGTCGGTCTTGCGGTAGCGGTCGAGGCCTGCGTGCAGGAAGTTGGTGTGGACGGAGTCGATGCCCCCGTCGATGGCCTGGGCGAAGTTGCACTCCCTGAGGTACTTGGTGTGGAGCCGGTGTTCTTCCGGCACGTCCATGAAGCGGAACTGCGGGAGTTCGGGAGGCATGAACTCTTTGGGTCCGAGGTACGCCCAGATGAGCCCGCCGCCGTCCCTCACCTCATAGGAAATCAGTTGGACCTTGTCCTTGAAGTTGCTCTCCGGCGACTCGGTCGGCATGTCGATGCAGTTCCCGGCCACGTCGTACTTCCAGCCGTGGTAGGCACAGCGGAGGCCGCCCTCTTCGTTGCGTCCGAAGAAGAGGCTGGTCTGCCGGTGTGCGCACAGCTCCTCGACGAGGCCGAGCCTCCCCTCGCTATCGCGGAACGCGATGAGGTCCTCGCAGAAGATGCGGACGCGTACTGGAGGGCAGTCGGGATCCGGCAATTCCTCCTGTAGCAGGATGGGCGTCCAATACCTCCGCAGCAGATCGCCCATCGGAGTACCGGGGCCGACCCTCGTCAGCATCTCCGTCTGCTCGACGCTCAGCATGTCAGTCCTCCTTCAACCACTCCTCATCCCACTCGAAGTCCGGGTTCGTGTACGCCTCCTCCGGCATGAGCGAGGTGAGGCCGCGCTTGGCCAGTTCCTCCTCGAATTTCTTCCGGATCCACGGGTCCTGTTCGAAGAAGGGGATCGTGCGATTCGGGTCGGCGGAGGGGTTCGCTCCCGGCCGGGGCGCCCGGATGCGGAGCTGTCTGTTCTCGACCGGACCCGCGTTCATGTGCATGTGATACCAGTGATAGGGCGGTACGAATACAGCCCCTTCCTTCCACGGAGCAACCAGGTAGTCGCCTCCCTCGGGCCACATGAGGACGAAGCCGTCGGCCTCCTGTATGCCGACGATGGTGACGCCTGCCGCGTGGCGATGTGCGGCTCGATACCTTCGTGAGGGGAGCACCATGAGGCTGGTGCTGAACGCCGATCCGGGGAAGAAGATGCCGCCTCTGTAGGAGAGACGGCCTGCGCCGCCGCCCACCTCCAGCTTGTCCCACACCGACAGGTCGGGGAAGAAGTTGCCGTACCAGCGCATGCTGCTACTGCCTGAGGAGCGGCGGTCTTCGGCCAGCGTGCCTGCCCCGGCGCCCGGCTCGAACCCCATCGATCGAGCTCCGGACGAGAAGCTTGCCTGCCCGGAGAGGCGCACGGGTTGCGCCGCCGCCGAGTAGAACTTCGCCTGGTTTCCGTACAGTTGGGTGGTGTCGACGTAGGGGTTGTTGAAGAAGTAGTCCTCGCTGGGGTTCGTGCCCATGGCCATAGGCAGCAGGTTCACGTGGAGCGTGATCGCGGACTGGTCGCCTCTCGCGTTACTCAGTTCGTAGTTGTAATTGACAGGGATGCGGAACAAGCTGTGCTTCTGCCACTCGAAGGTGATCTTCGGCTGGCCCTCGGCCCAGACGTTCGCGATGCCGTTGCCCTCGAAGACGTAGATGACCTCTTCCAGCGCCATGCGGAACGGGGGGATCGTCTCTCCGGGAGGTATCTCAAGCACGTGGACGTGCTCGACGCCCCGGTGGCCTTCGAGACTGATGATGGCGCCCGGGCACCCACGCAGCGCCCACCATCCACGTTCGAGTGTCCGGGCGTCCTCGATGTAATACCCGGTGTGGATCGGCACGTCTTGCTTGGCCAGCCAGCCGTCGTAGGCATGGTTGCGCCAGAAGTCGACTACCTCGGGAAGAGCGGATTCTGTGACCATAGGACCTCCTCCTGCTTACGCCGCGCCTGAGCGAGTGCCAGAAGCCCTATGAGGGCGCAGCGAGCGCTGCTCGCTCGGACGGTACGACGCTGTCTGGGCACTGTCAAATGAACGTTGAGCACACGCAACTGCAGTCTCCTGCTGCATTGCGTAATCCGTCTGACTGAAGAGCAATGACGCCGAAAACCGAAGCACTTGAACCACTACCATAAGCGGAGTCTCGTCTCTTAGTCCACTGTGCGTTGAATTCACACTGAGGCCGGGCTACGATTCGAGAATCCCTTGGTGGGAGGTCGCCCCATGCCTGACGCAAACAACCAGGAGATACGCATCTCGGGGGACTCCCACGTCTCGGAACCCCCCGACCTCTGGCAGAAGGAGATGCCGCTGAAGTACCGCGACCGCGCGCTCAGCTTCCCCCGCATCGAGTACGGCAGGCACAATCATTCGCGGGCCGGAGGCTGGGACCCGAAGGAACGGCTGAAGGACATGGCCGCCGACGGCATCAGCGCCGAGGTGCTCTACCCCACGCTGGCCAAGGGACTCTTCGAGCAGTTCTTCTTCGAGCCGGTAAACCTGCCGCTCGGCCAGGCGGGGGAACAGGTCTACAACGACTGGATGATGGACTTCTGCAAGGAAGCTCCCGACCGGCTCTGGGGGCAGGCCTTTATCGGGCTGTGGGACATCGACTACGCCATCAGGGAGATGCAGCGCGCGAAGGACGGCGGCCTGAAGGGAGTGGCCACCTGGGTCGCCCCGCCGGATGAGTTGCCCTTCACCGGCGACCACTACGAGCGGTTCTGGTCGGCGGCTGAAGAGATGGACATGCCCATCGGCTGGCACATCAACACGGGGTTCGGCGCCTACGTAACGCGGTCCGACGAAGACCGGTTCGGAGTCATCACGCGCCAGGCCTATGGCCACAAGGTCGTCGCGATGAAGACCGTGGCCGAGATGATCCTCTCCGGCGTCTTGCAGCGCCACCCGCGGCTCAAGATCGTCCTCTCCGAGTTCGAGGTAGGGTGGATCCCCTTCTATCTCGAAGACCTCGACCGGAAGTTGGGCAGAGGCAGGAACGTGGGGCTGGACCTGTTCCCCAGCGAGTACTTCAGCCGCCAGGTGTACTCGACGTTCATGCAGGACGGCGTCGGCGGCTACCTGCTCCAGCGGTGGGGCGCCGACAACTTCGTCTATGCCAACGACTACCCGCACGCTGGCGGCATCTGGCCCTACACGGACGACACCATCGAGTTGACGATGAGCGACCTGCCGTCCGAGACACGGCGGAAGGTACTGGGTGAGACGATGGCGAAGGTGTACGGTCAGCCCATGCCGGAGCCCATCGAGCGGATGGAGTCGGACTACACGGACGAGATATGGAACCGCCCCTGGCTCAGGAAGGCAGGGGAGTTCACCTTCGACAAGAACACGATGGGACTCACGATGTAGCTGTGCTGCCCCGGCTGGCGTTGCAGGACGGGCTTACGGGATTCGCGAAGGAGGTCTGCCTTGAGGAACGACGAAGAACTCGAGATGATCCAGGTTGGGCCGGGGACGCCGTCCGGCGACGTCTTCCGCCGGTACTGGCTGCCGGTGGAGGTCTCCCAGAACGTGGGCGGCGGCAGCAACCGCGGCGTCAACAATCCCGTGCGCGTCACCGTCTTGGGAGAGCATCTCATCCTGTTCCGCGACTCACGGGGCGGGCCTCACCTCCTCGGCGAGCATTGCTCCCACCGAGGCACCTCCCTCAGCTACGGCCGGGTGGAGGATGACTGCATCCGCTGCCTCTACCACGGCTGGCTCTACGACGGTGACGGCAACATCGTCGAGATGCCCGGCGAGCCGCCCGGCAGCCGGTACAACGAGAAGGTCACGCACCTCTCGTACCCGTGCTACGAGGTCGGCGGGCTGATATTCGCTTACATGGGGCCGCCGGATCTGAAGCCGCTCTTCCCCCGGTACCACCAGCTCTTCAGCGACGACGGCGTCCGCGTCACCGGCAACGGCGGCTACGTCGAGCGCTGCAACGTGTTCCAGTCGCTCCACGACAACAACATGGACCCGTGGCACGGCGAGATCGCTCACGGATGGTTCAGGGATCCCCCGAAGGTCGGGTCGATGTACTGGGGCCCCGACGGTCAGCTTGCGACGCCCGTGAAGTTCGAGCGTACGCAGTGGGGAACGCGCATGAAGGTGCTGAAGGAGATGTCCAAGCATCCCGGTCAGTTCATGTACCACGAGACCCACACCGTGTGGCCGACCCAGCGCTGCAACCAGGACAACGCGGGCAGCATAAAGTGGGCCATGCCGGTGGACGACTACAACACGCGTTGGTTCACCGTCGACTTCTATCCCTTCGAGGACGGGAAGATTTCGAAGGAAGGGCAGGCTGCTATCGATTCGATGAACAGCCCACTGCCGAGCATCGGCAGGGCGCGCGACCTCCCGCCCGATTGGGCGCAGCAGGTCGGCTCCTACTGGAACTACGGCCATCCGTGGCGGCAGGGCAACATCTGGGAGGACGAGGTCGCTCAGCAGACCCAGGGGCCCGCTGAGCGGAACTACCTCCCGGACTGGGAGCAGTGGCACCTGGGCACCACCGACGAAGGCCTCATCCTCAACCGTAGGGTCTGGAGGGAGCAGATGGTGCGGGTGAAGGAGGGGCAGGACCCCATCGGCATCATCCGCGCTCCCGAGGACAACGGCATCATCCGCATCACTTCCGACAACATCGCCGGCCTCAGCAGGGAGGAAGGGATGCGGCTGTTCAACATGGACCAGGAGGAGCGGTCCGCCATGGTGGCCGGTCGCCCGTTCCACACCAGCGGCAGGTCCAGGCTGGGACACGAGTAGAAGGCTCGCCGCTCGTTCAGGAGGAACATGTCGGACACGGTCCGTATCGGCATAGTCGGGGCTGGAGGCTTCACGCGCCGCCGCATACTCCCCAACCTGCTCGCGGTCGAGGGAGCGGAAGTCGTGGCAGTCGCCAACCGCAGCCTCGAAAGCGCTGAGCGGGTCGCGGCGGAGTTCGGCATCCCCGCTCCGATGGGCGATTGGCGGGGGTTGGTGGCGCGGGACGATATAGACGCAGTATTCGTCGGTACCCAGCCCTACTTCCACCACGAGCCCGTCATGGCAGCGCTCGACGCCGGAAAGCACGTCCTCTGCCAGACGCGGATGGCCACGAGCCTCCTCGAAGCGCGGGAGATGCTGGCGAAGGCCGAAGAGACGGGCCTGAAGGCGCGCCTCGTGCCGCCGACTTCGTATGAGGGAGCGCGCCGATACGTGAAGAACCTGCTGGACGACGGCTACGTCGGCACGGTTCGCCAGGTGTTCGCCTACTACCTCGTCTCCGACTACGCCGACAGCTCTTCCCCGCTGCAGCGCCGACAGGACCACCGCATGTTCGGCGCGGTCAACCCCCTGCACCTCGGCCTCGACTGGGACGTGCTCCGGCTCTGGTTCGGCGACCCCGAGCGAGTCCTCGCGTGGGGTCGTACGTTCATATCCCAGCGGACCGACGGCCCGGGCGGCGATTCCATCGATGTCGAGATGCCGGACGCCCTGACGGTCATCGCTGAGATGCCGGGAGGCGCAACCGTGACCTGCGTCCAGAGCGGCGTGACGCTCTTCGGCGAAGAACGTCTCGAGATCTATGGAGAAGAGGGAACGCTGGTCTACCCCCGGAGAGGGGAGCTGATGGGCGCCCGCAGGGGCGGCGAGGCGCTGGCCCCGCTGCCGATTCCGGCCGGCTTGGAAGAGACGTGGCATGCGGAGGAGGACTTCGTGCGCCTCGTCCGCGGGGAGGACGTCGGAGAGAACGACACATTCCGGGACGGCGTCAGTAACATGGAGTTCCTGGAGGCGTCTGCTCTCTCACTCGCCCAGGGCGGGTGGGTAGACCTCCCGCTGCCCTGAGCAATCCCCTCTCCCTACAAGGGGAGAGGGTTAGGGTGAGGGTACTTCAAGGGGGAGTGGTAGGGTGGGCGTTGAGATTGAGTGAGGGTCTCTACAAGGGTGGAGGCCGGGGTGCGTGGACAGTTTCGTAGGAGTCCCATACGAAGGAGGGAACGATGGCGATGCTCACGGTCGCAGACCTGCATGAGATGAAGAGCAACGGACAGAAGATCGCCGCGGCGGTCGTCTACGAGTACCAGATGACGAAGATATGCGAGATGGCGGGCGTGGACGTGTTGTCGGTCGGCGATAGCCTGGGCCGGAACATGCTCGGGCACGACCACGTCGATGAGTGCACCGTGGACGACATGATTCCCTTCGCACGGGCCGTCGTGCGTGGTCGCGAGCGCGCGATCGTGAGCGTAGACATGCCCACCGTTCCCTCTGCCGCTGGAGTAGAGGCCGTGGCCGCCGCGGCCAAACGGTTCAAGGAAGAGGCGGGCGTGGACATGTGCAAGATCGATATCCGAACGCACGAAGAAGAACTCTTCGAGGAGGTCTACGCGGTCCAGGAGGTCGGACTGCACGCCTACCCGCAGATCGGCTTTCCGACGCAGGGCGCTGGCAGGGGGATTCAAACCGGCGCAGAGGTTCACGAGTACATCCAGAAGTGGGCGCACAAGATCGAGGAAGCGGGCGCCGCCATGATCGACCTCACGAACGTGACACCGGACATCTACGCCGACGTCTGCTCCAGCCTGCGCATCCCCGTCATCGGCGGACAGGCGCCGCCGGAAGCGGACGGGAAGATCCAGGTGATGGTCAGCGGAACAGGCTACTCATACGCCACGATTGGCCGTGACGACGGGCGCCCCGACGGCGCCAAGTTCATGTACGACGTGATGAAGTCCATCATCGATAGCATCCACGCCGGCAACTGGACGACGCGCCAGTAACCTCTCCGGAGGGCGGATGCCGACTCCCGATGACAGCGTCTGGCTTATCACCGGCATCCCCGGCGCAGGGAAGAGCACGGTTTCGAGGGAACTGGCGCAGAGGTTCCCCAGATCGGCCCACGTCGAGGTGGACCTGCTCCGCGAGATGGTGGTGTCCGGCAACCTGAAGCCCGGACAGGAGCCGTTGGCTGAGTCCGGCGCGCAGTTGGAGTTGGGTGCGCACAACGCGGCGCTCCTCGCGGACTCCCTGCTGAACGCCGGGTTCACACCCATCGTTGACGACGTTGTCCTCCAACTGCAACTCGCGCGCTACCGGGAGGTCCTCTCCCGCTGGCCGCTCCGCCTGGTCGTGCTGGCGCCGCCCGTCGAGGTTGCGCTGGAACGCGACCACGGGCGGGCGGAGAAGCACCTGGCGAACAGATTCGCCTACCTGGACGCGGAACTGCGGAAGCAGATGCAGGGCGTGGGCCTCTGGCTGGACACCTCAGGGATGAGCGTGGCGGAGACGGTCGAAACCATCGTCTGGCGGGCAGACGATGCCCTCATCCCCTCCTCCATTTGATGACACGCGCCCCTTACCCGATCGCCCCCTTACCTCGTACGCTGATTGCATGACCGTCGTGTTCGGAGCACCCATAGACCGCGTCTATAGCTCGGGGCCCAGCTATAGATCTGGTCTATGGCTCCAGCGCGCAACTTGCGAATTCGATGGCCCCCTTGCCCCCTTGGTCGTGGGAAGCAGGCCGTGGCCTTGGAAATACCCCAACCAAGAGGGCCAAGGGGGCCAGATCCATGGTCCGGCTCACTCGTGGGCAGCGACCAAGGGGGCCAGAATTAGCGGGGCATTGGCCCCCTTGCTCAGGTGGCTCTGGCTGACGTCGGGGTGGAGGTCAGGACTGCTACAATCGCCGCCGCCAGAGACGCGAGAGCGATGACTCAGGCAAGTGAGGAGTGGCCCATGCCAGCTTCAGATGATCTCATCCGCCAGTTGATAGAGGCCCGCTTCGCCGGGAAGCTCTCTCCTGAAGAGGTCGAGACGCTCCTGCCATACGTTCGGCGAGGGCAGGCCACGAGCGAGCGGCTCGCGGCGTTCCCGCTGGAAGGCCTCGATCCACGGCAGGTCGCGTACATCTCCGACAAACGGCTGACCCCATGAACGAACTGCTCTTCGAACCCATATCGTCCATTGGAGAGCAGCTGCGGACGCGAGCGGTCTCATCCGTCGAGTTGGTCACCGCCGCCCTTGAACAGGTCGCAGCGACGGACGCCCAGCTGAATGCCTTCCCCGTTGTGAAGGCCGAGGAGGCCCTCGCGCGGGCCGAAGCCGCCGACGCCGAACTGGCTCAGGGTCGCTGGCGAGGCCCGCTCCATGGCCTACCAGTAGGGGTGAAGGACAACATTGCAGTGGAAGGATGGGTCACCACCTGCGGGTCGCCCATCCTCGCCGAGCACGTCACTGACTTCGATGCTGCAGTGGTCGAGCGCCTTCGTGGTGCCGGAGCGGTCGTGCTCGGCAAGAACAACATGCACGAATGGGCGCTCGCGGGCAGTTGTATCCAGAGCATCTTCGGCTCGACGCACAATCCCTGGAACACGGACCACATCACGGGCGGGTCGAGCGGGGGGTCGGCTGCTGCGGTGGCTTCCGGCCAGGCGTTCGTGTCCATCGGCACGGACGCTCGCGCCTCCATCCGCAACCCGGCGTCGTACTGCGGCGTTGTGGGGCTGAAACCGACGCACGGGCTCGTCAGCCGCTTCGGTGAACTGCCGCCAACCAGTTCGTGGTACATGACGCTTGGCCCCATCGCCCGCCGTGTCGAAGACGTGGCGCTGACGATGGACGCCATCGCCGGTTACGACTCACGCGACCCGTCGTCGGTCGAGACGGAGCGTCTGGAGTACGCCGCGCGGCTCGAGGAGGGCGTGCGCGGGCTCCGCATCGCTGTTGTGACCAACTACTTCTACAGCGACACCCTGCCGGAGGTGGCGGAGAGCGTGCGCGCAGCAGCCGGTGCACTCGCCAACCTCGGCGCCGAGGTCGTCGAGGTCGAGATCGGGATGCTGGAACACTGGCCGCTGATCGAGTCCTCGTTCGAGGGCGAGAACAAGGGCTGGCTGCTGGACCTGGCGCTGGAGCGCGGCGAGGAGTTCCTCCACGACGACATCCGGTACCGCATCCTGGCGAGCGCCTTCACCAACACCGTCGACACGATGCGTTCCACGAGGATTCTCAGCATGCTGCGCCACGAGGTGCAGGACCTCATGCGCGACACCGACCTGCTCCTCACGCCAACCAACTCCACCCCGGCCTACCGTACCGACGCCAGGGACGTTGCGGTCCGCGAGGGCTCAGTCGATGTCGAAGCGCCGGGCGGGCAGGGCAGGATCACAACGCGGCTGACCGTGCCGTTTAACGCGCTGGCGCTGCCCGCCATCTCGGTGCCCTGCGGTTTCTCGGCAGAGGGGCTGCCCATCGGGCTGCAACTCGTGGGACGCGCCTTCGAGGACGACCTCGTCCTCAGAGCAGCGCGGGCTTACGAACAGGTAGGGCCGGGCTATCAGCGCCCGCCCGTGGTGCGCTAGGCCGCTGCAGAGGAACCGACGCGCTGGATGATCCGCCCGCTTCCCGGCTCGGCGAGCACCTCACCGTCCCTGAAGATGACCTCGCCTCGCCGGATCGTTATCGTGGGCCAGCCGGTAAGCGTCATCTCATCGAAGGCGCTCGTGAAGCGGCTGTGGGTAGAGGCGGCGTTGACCGTCTTCTCGAGGTCGAGGTCGACGATGGCGAAGTCCGCGTCGCTGCCGACAACCATGACGCCCTTCTGCGGGTAGTAGCCGAACGTCCGGGCAGGGTTGAGCGAGGTCACCTCGGCGATCTTCTCGAGGCTGATGCGCCCCGGCTTCAGGCCGAACGTGATGAGCGCAGGCAGGATGGTCGCCATCCCGGCGAACCCCGGACGCTCCTCCCAGAGCGCGCTGCCGCTCTTCTCGATGGGCACGTGGTCCGAGCCCACCGTCGTGATATCGCCGTTCGCCAGCCCTTCCCAGAGGCGGTCCTGGTTCTCGGTGTCGCGGAGCGGCGGGCTCACCTTGCCAATGCCGGCGCGCTGGCCGTGGAAGACCTCGTGGTCGGCAGTCAGCCCCAGGTAGTGGGGGCACGTCTCCAGGACGATGCGCGCCCCGCGCGCCTTCGCTGCGAGCGCCGCGTCGATGGCGGCCCCTATCGTGACGTGCGGAATGTACAGCGGGCAGCCGAGCAGTTCAGCCATCCAGATAGCGCGAAGGACGTCCTGCTCCTCCACGAAGTGCGGCCTGGAGTCCGTGTACGCCTGCAGGTCCTGCCTGCCGGTCTGCTTCACCTCCGCCGTGAACAACTCCACGAGAGGGTGGTCTTCGGCGTGGACCATGCAGAAGGAGTAGTCGCCAAGGTGCCGGATGCGCTCCATGCCCGCATAGAGCACGCCGTCATCCGCGGTGACGATGCCTATCGGGTTCCCCGGCGCGTAGCCGCCCATGTAGTACTTGAACGTCTTGATATCGAACCGCTCGGAGAAGCTGGGGATGTCCTTAGACTGCTCCATCCCGCTCACGATGAAGTGGAACGATGTGTCGACGAGCGACCGCTCCGCTGACAGTTCGATGCGCTTCGTGACGTTCTCGTAGCCCATGCTGTCGGAGCGCAGGTACTGCAGGAACGAGGTAACACCTCCCGCAGCAGCGCTCTGCGTCTCCGTGATGATGTTCTCCTCGTAGGGGGTCCGTCCTCCCAGGTGGACGTGCGGGTCGAACAACCCGGGGAACACGTACTGTCCGCTGCAGTCGATCACCTCATCAGCCGATGGCAGGTCGGCCTTCGCTGCGATCGCGGTGATGATGCCGTCCTCAACCGCCACACCTGCGTCGAGCACGCCCCATGGGGTGACGAGCCTGCCGTTCTCCAGTACGAGGTCTGCCATAGCGTGCCTCCTGCCTACCCACATGTGCGCGCGAACCGCAGTTCCAGCGCGCCGACCTGATGTTCCAACTGCCGGAGGATGGGCTCAGTCTCTTCGTATCGAGTGAAACGCTCGGGGAGGCTTGCCCAGACACGCGCTGCCAGCTCCTGCGCTTCCGCGAATACCGCATCCACGTCGATGGTCTGTATCCGGCGGTCCCGGACGACGACCTCTCCTCCGACGATGACCGTTTCGACGGACATGCCCAGCTCCGAGTAGACGATCTGGTTCATCAACTGCTCTTTTGGCGCGAGCAGGAGCGAATCAGTGGCGAGCACCGTCAGGTCCGCCTTGCAACCGGCGGCGATGCGTCCAATGGGCTTGCCCATGACCGCCGCTCCGCCTTGCCAGCACATGCGGAGCGCGTCCTCCGCCCCCGGCCATTGGTCCGGAGGATTCGCGATGCGGTGCAGGATGGCGGCAGACTTTACCGTCTCGAACATATTCTGGCTGTCGTTGCTCGACGCCCCGTCCGAGCCCAGCGCGACGTTAACACCGGCACGGACGAGTGCGGGGGCAGGCGCAATGCCGGCCCCGAGCTTCAGGTTGCTGACCGGGTTATGGACGATGCCGGCGTCGGTTTCCCCAAGCATCGCGACCTCTTCATCGCTGAGCCAGATGCCGTGCGCGAAAGAGGTCCACTCCTGCAGACCGCCCAGGTTACGCAGGTAGCTGACAGTTGACCCGGCGAAGCGCTCCTCTGCTACGGGCACCTGCGACTTGGCCGAGAGCAGATGCGTCTGCAGCCGCACACCCTTCTGTCTGGCAAGCGCCAGTGAACTCTCGAAAAGCTCCTGCGAGCATCTCGGAACGGAGGATGGGCCGAGCATCGGCGTCAGCCGGGGATGGCGGTCCTTCCATCGGTCGATGAAGCGCTGCGCGCGGTCCAGCGAGTCGTTGACGTTCGCTCGCCGGGCCCGGCTCGTGAGGTCTTCGGGGGCGTCGATCAACCCCAGGGGGATGGAGGAGAAGAAATCGAGGTCGGCGTACTGTGTGGCAACGTTCGCCCGCATCCCGATGTCGATGTAGGCCTGCATGACGGCGTCCATGCCCTCGTCGTACCAGGCGGGTTCCGTTCGGTTGCAGTCGAGCACGGCGGTGGTGCCCGTGGTGAGCATCTCTATCGCGCCCAGCATGGCGGAGACATAGAGGTCGCGCGGCTCCAACCGCGCTCCGGCGCCGCCGTAGGAAGCGAGCACCATCCAGGCGTCCAACGGGAACTTGTCGCACAACCCTTTCTCGATGGACTGGTTCGAATGCGTGTGGGCGTTGATGAGGCCGGGGATGACGACCTTCCCGGTGACGTCGAGGACATCCGCTCCGGGCGGCGCTGTCACGTCTCCGACCGCTGCAATCTCGTCGTCGGCCACAAGAAGGTCAGCCTGAACGAGCGGTTCGTCAGTCTGGAGGAGGTAACCGCCCTTTATCAGCAGCGTGGACATGAGCTCCGTCTCAGTAGGTGGATAGGTGGCTGGCGCGAACTATAGCACTCGCTCCGATGGGAGCCGAGCGGTGTCCTTCATCAGCCGAACAGCCAGTTCCGGATGAAGGGCTTGGGCCAGAAGACGTTGAGTAGGTTATCCATGATTCCGAGCGTGACTGCGGCAATCATCGCCATCGAGACGAGAACCCAGATCCAAGCCTTGCCGCGGAGGCCCATCACGAAGGGGAGGAAGACCAGCGGGAAGAGGATAGCGGACGCCTGGAAACCGAAGAATCCGATGGCCACGATGAACCCCAGCAGCCAGCCGATGAGAGGGAGGAGGCGCCTTACAGCTGCTGTGCCGGTGCCTGTCCGCATGCCGATGTCCATGATGCGGAGCTCGCCTCTGTGCGTGGTGAATTCCATCACCGCCAGGAGGGTCATCAGCGCAAGAAATGCGATGCTGGCCCACATAGGCACGAACGCTGCGCTGGGCACATGCCCAAGTGCTTCACGCAGGACTATCCCCGCAACCCAGGCGATCAGGATGGCCCAGAGCAGGTACTCCCACTGCCAGCGGAATCTGAATGTGAGTGATGGCAGCCGCGCCAGGACGCCTCTTCGTGTGTTCCCTGGTTCGTCGCCTGATCCGCCGGAGATAACCGGCTGTTCAACGGCGCTTGCCGCCTGTGGCCGCAATGCCCAGAGCAGGAAGCCTATCGCTATGGCAGCCAGGATGAGGATGCCCAGCGTGAAGGGCCTGGTGAAGAAGATGAGCACGCCATCGCCCATCTGGAGGGCGGGCCATGCATTCTGCTCGACTACCGGCCCCAGGATGAAGGCGATGATGAACGGGGGACGCGGCCAGCCGTGCCACTTCATCGCGAGCCCCAGCACCCCCATCGCCAGCACCACGTAGATGTCGGCCATGTTGAACCGGGACTGGTAGGCCGCCAGCAACATGAGCGGGAACAGCGTGGCGGCGATGAAGGGGTAGGGCACCTGCGTGAGTTTGAGCAGGAGTGGCGTCATCGCAAGGGCGAGGATGACCATGAGCACGTTGCCGATGCCTATCGAGAGCACCACTCCGACCGTGATGTCGAGGTGCGCTCCGAGCATCGGTAGCCCCGGGGCGATGCCGTATCCGAGAAGCACGGCGAGGAGGATCGCCCACGGAAGGCTGCCGGGGATGCCGAAACCCAGTGTAGGCACCGCCTGGCCGGCGTTCTGAGCGTTCTGGGCAGACTCGGCGAAGAGGAGACCGTCCAGGCTTCCCTTGCCGAACTGAGAGCGGTCCTTCGTGAAAACGATACCCAGCATGTAGGAGAGCCAGTCGATGACTCCGGACCCGACTCCCGGAATGATTCCGAGCCCCACGCCGAACAGCCCCTGGCGTATGGCTATGTGCCACCGCCGCAGTCCGTACTTGATTCCATCCCAGATCTGGCGGTTGGACAGTTTCGTGCCGGGGTCCGATACAGGCTTGCCCGTCATCGTCAGGTCGAGCACTTCAGGGAGCGCGAAGAGGCCAAGGACCACCGGGATGATCGGCAGCCCCGAGTTCAGGTAGAGGATGTCGAAGGTGAACCGTGGCTGAGCTGAGAACGAGCTCAGCCCTATCGTGGCCAGTACCAGCCCGAGCATCGCGCCTGCAAGCCCTCGCAGGAGGGCGCCGCGTGAGAGCACCGAGATCATGAGGATGCCAAACAGGGCCATCGCCGTGATCTCGGGGAACGAGAAGCGGATGATGAACGGCCTGACGACCGGGAGCAGCAGGGCGAGGGCGATGGCGCCTGCCACGCCACCGATCGTAGACACGGCATAGACCGCCCCGAGGGCACGTGCCGCTTCGCCCCTTTGAGCAAGTTGGTGCCCCTCCAGGAAGGTGACCTGAGTGGGGGCAGTGACGTATCCCAGCAGGATGGCGGGGACAGAATCCATCGTGTTGGCGAGAGAGATGATCGCCGCGACGAGCATGACCCCATGCACGGGGTCCAGGTTCAGGATGGCAAAAGGAACGAGGATGGCAGCTATCGTCAGGCTCCCCACGCCGGGAATCATCCCCAGGGGCCCCGCCAGCACCAGCGCGATTCCGAGGATCAGCCAGAACTGCAGGCTGGTCAGGAAATCCGCTATGAGGGGTACGCTCTGGGCGAGAGCTTCCATCCGTGCCTCTCAGTGCAGCCGTGGCCTGCCTCCACGAGAGAGAGCAGGCCACGGTTGCCTTAATCGTCTGCGGGCCGTGTTCCTTAGAACTTCGACTCGTAGGTCTCCACCCACTTGTCGTAAATAGCGTCGAGACGGCGCAGGTCGAAGTTCGCTGCAACCTCTTCTGCGTCCTCACCTCTGACGATACTCGGCGGGTTGCCTGTGACTTCCTGGAACTCCGCCCCGAAGTCCGGATCTGCGAAGGCTGCATATGCGGCCTCGCGGAGGATCTGCACGATCGAGTCGGGCGTGCTGGGCGCCACGGTCATGCCGTCGAAGAAGATGCCGTTCGACCCGGCGTTCTGCAGGGCGACGATGTCCCCGCGCAGGTGGTCCGGAACGATGTCAGCGATGTTCATCAGATCGCTTGGCAACTCAGGCAACTCGGCGCTGGGCAGGATGGGGATGTCCGAGGACGATGCGATCGCCCACGGGCGGAACTCGCCGCTTTCGATCCAGCCCGGCCGCAGACGCTGGAGGAAGTATGGGCTGAACGTGCGGCCGCTGACGTCTCCGCGCTCCATGACGGTCACGCCGACGTTGTAGGACGGCGATATCCCGAAGATGTGCTCGATGGGCACGCCGAGCTCTTCGATGAGGATCCGGTCTATCACAAAGCCCGATCCGGCCGGGCCGATCTGGGGGAGTATGACCGGTGTGTCTCCACCGAACGAGTCCTGCATCCGGTTGTAGGGTATGTCCCGGTGGATCATGTAAATGTTGGGCCGGTTCAGATAGAAGACCCGCCGGAAGTCTTCCCACTGATAGGTAACGCCAGGCACACTCAGCACGTTGTCGGGGTATCCGCCGACGCCGTAGGTGATGGTCAACCCGTCATCCGGCCCTGTGTGGAGTTCGTTGAGGAATGCCTCGAACCCGGCACGGTCTGGCTGTGTAGTGACCGTTATCTTGGGGTTGCCTGGGATGAACTCAGAGAGCTTGGATGCGATGAAGCGTCCCTCCGTGTCGGCTCCGCTGCCGACTCGGTAGCCAATCACCATCCGGATGTCCTTACCTTCGTAGTAGGGCGGGGCGGGCGTTGGCGTCGAGGTCGGGGTGGCGGTTGGCGCCGCGGTCGGCTCTGCCTGAGGTACGGGTGTCGCCGTTGGTTCAGGCGGCACCGGGGTTGGAGTGGCCGTCGGGTCTGCGCCGCACGCCGCGATGAGCATGGCCAGCAGGCCGCTCAGTCCTATCAGCATCCGTCTTCGATTCGTTCTCATTGGCTCCTCCCTGGTCGTGTGATTGTGTGGGTCTGTTATCTCAAGTCCGCTTCTTCACGACGCCTTGAGACCGTAGAACACCTGGGCGTTCGTACGGAGGATCCCCTCCTTGTCCTTGTAGGACATGTCTTCTCGTTCGAGCAGTTCGTTGATCTCCTCGTTGATGGTGTCGTCGTTCACCTCGTGCGGGAAGTCCGACGAGAACATGAACGGTTCGCTGCCTACGACGCTGACGGCATAGCCGATAGCGCCCTCGTCACCCTCGACGCCCACGAAGAGGCGACGCTCCTTGACCAAGCGGATGATGTATTCGGCGATGGACTCACCTTTGTGCAGTTGCAGGAACGTAGAATGCGGGTCTGCTGGTATGAACGCCTTGTGGGAACCGTTGAAGCGCTCCAGGCCCAGCAGGAACCAGGCGAGGCCGCCCTCAAGGAAACCCCAGCGGACGTTGGGGAACTGGTCGAAAACCCCGTTGAAGAGCAGGCTCCCGAAGCTGATGGTGATGCCGAACGGGTGCCCCATCGCGTGGATCGGTGCGAACAGGTTCAGGTTGTCCATCCCCAGGCCCATGTGGCACCCGCCGTGGAACGCGACGGCGATGCCCAGGCGATTGGCTTCTTCGTACACGGGCCAGTACACCTTGGCGCCAAGGTGGTTCGCCAGGCCGGTTGACGGAAGCATGACTCCCACCATGCCCAGTTCCTCGATGCAGCGGCGCATCTCGGCTACTGCGGCCGACGGGTTCTGCATAGGCAAGAGCCCCATGCCCATCAGGCGGGGCGTGTGCCGCGTGAAGGTGTCGTAGAGCCAGTCGTTGTAGGCCTGGCACGCTGCTTTGGCGTAGTCGAGGTCGACCATGCGCCCGCACGCCAGACCAGCGGTGGGGTAGAGCACAGCGCCCTCTATGCCCGCACGGTCCTGAAAGTCCACCCAACGGTCAACCGGGGCGGGCATGAACGAGCCAGGAGGGCGGATGGTCAGCCCCTCGTGCAGGTGGTCGAGGGCGGGGAACACTTTCCCCACGCGTCGACTCAGATACTCCCTGTACTCTTTCGGGAAATACGTGGCGATGGCAGCCTCGTCCTCAAGTACGTGTCCATCTCCGTCGATGATCCCGATCTTCGATTGGACTACCATCCCGCTGCTCCTCTCGCTTGCCGGTTGATCCTCGCCTATGCCGCCGAGGGTTGTGGCAGAACAACCGGTTTGACTTCCTTGAACTCTGACATCGCCTGCAGGGCGTCGGTGGTGCCCTCCAGGGAGTAGTTGCCGGTAATCATCGATTCGAAGGGGAAGTGTTTGCTCTGAGCGGACAGGAACTGCACTGCCTGCAGGAAGTGTCTGGCCTCCGCCTGCAGAACGCTCGTGATGGTCAGGTACTTGGTGGTCATCGCGAACGCCGGGATCTCGAGGTTGCCGCTGCCGCCGCCGATGCTGACGATCCGGCCTCCCCGGCGGACGAGGTCCACCGCCTCGGGGATGGCCTGGGCCGTGGCGGCCTGGACCACGACGTCTACTCCCAGACCGCGCGTCTGCTCGGCGAGCCAGGCCTTCCGGTCTGCCGCTGACGTCTGCTCGATGTCCATCGTGCCAGCAGCGCCCCAGCTCCGCGCGACTTCGAGACGGGACTCCGGAGCGCCGAATACGAATACCCGGTCTGCGCCTTTCGCAAGGATGACCGCGAGGCAGTAAAGCCCCACGGGCCCTGCGCCCTGCACCAGCACGGTCTCGTGGCTCCGGACGGGGCCGAGCCGCTCGGCAGCGTGCATCGCAGTACGCAATGCGCAGGCAGCCGACGCAGCGAGGGCCGCAGGCACGTCGTCAGGGATGGGTATGAAGTCTGCCCCGGGAGGGTAGTAGTGGTATTCGGCGGTGCCTCCGAGCAGGTAGGGGAACTGGTCGACGCGCTCCCTGCCGTAGCGCGCCCCTTCCAGGCACAGGCTGGGCTGCATAGCGACTGAGCAGTGGTAACAATGACCGCAGAACGGGTAGTTACCGATGATGCGCTGACCCGGCTGGACCGGGCGGTTGAATACGTCCTTGGGATTCCCGGCGACGTCCACAACCGTGACGGCTGTCTCGTGACCGGGGATGTAGGGAAGCTTCTCAGGCCCAACGAAGCTGTGGCCGCCCCAGATGTGCACGTCGGTACCGCAGAGGGTAGCCGCGTCGACGCGGCCCAGCACGCTGCCGGGTTCCGGGTCGGGAAGGGGAACATCCTGAACCGAGAGAGGTTTGGCAAACTCGGTTACCACCGCAGCGCGGACTGTTTCTCCCATCCTGACCTCCACAAGCCATGGCCGAAGGCCCGGTAACCTGAGCCAAGCAGCCTCAAGCTTGACTCGGCGCGAGCATACACCCCGGTCAGGTGGTTCACAATGAACGCTCCCCGTTGACCCTCTCTCCCGCTGGGGGTATGTTGTGCGGGTAAATGTCCGAGTGCAGACGTGACTTCACAACGAGGAAGTCGATATCTCTTACGGAGGCGAGGCGCTATGGCAGAGAAGGCATTGGTCGCAGCGAAGGTAGGCCCCAACCAGACCGAGCAGATGGAGTTCGACCTGCCGGACATCCCTGTCGACGGCGCACTCCTGAAGGTCGAGGCTGCGGGCGTGTGCGGCAGCGACGTGGGCGGCTACGAGCGTGAGATGAAGGGCGGCCCCGTCATCATGGGGCATGAGAACGTCGGCTACCTCGTGAAGGTCGGTCACGTCTTCGCGAACCGCTGGGGCGTGAAGGAGGGCGACATGGTCGCTCTCGAAGAGTACCTCCCGTGCGGACGCTGCGAGTTCTGCCGCGTCGGCGAGTACCGCCACTGCTTCGCCACCGATGCCTCCGCGAACGACGCCGCCATCCGGTATGGCTCGACGTCCGTGGAAGTGGCGCCGTCGCTCTGGGGCGGCTACGCGCAGTACCTCTATGTTCCCCCGAACGCGCCGCTGCACAAGGTGCCCGACGGCATCACAGCCGAGGAGGCCGCGATGGCGCTGCCCATGGGCAACGGCATCCAGTGGGCGCTCATCGAAGGGCAGGTCGGCTACGGGAAGAGCGTCCTCATCCAGGGGCCGGGCCAGCAGGGTCTCGCGTGCGTCGTAGCGTCGAAGCAGGCTGGGGCGGACTGCATCATAGTCACCGGCAAGGGCCCGAAGGACGCCAAGCGGATGGAAGTCGCACGCGCGCTTGGCGCCGACTTCACCATCGACATAGACGAGGAAGACCCGCTCCCCCGCATCAAGGAGATTACCGGCGGTGGGCCGGAGGCCGGCGTGGACGTGGTGGTGGACTGCACGTCCCACTCAGGGAAGGCCCCCACGCTTCTCGCCATAGAGGCGACGAAACGCAAGGGTGGCAGGATGGTCGCTCAGGCGGAGATTCCGGTCTTCCCGGACTTCCCCATCGGCAGGCTCACGCGCAAGTACATGACGCTTGCCAGCGCGCGCGGCCACAGCTTCGAGGCGGTCGAACTCGCGCTGCGCCAGATCGCGTCGCACCGCTTCCCGCTCGAACTCATGCGGACGCACACGTTCGGGCTCGTGGACGTTCACACCGCCATCCGCGCGGTGGCTGGAGAAGGCTTCGATAACGCCATCCATGTCTCCGTCATGCCCTGGGAGTAGACGGAGAATCTGACAACGCACGACGACGTCTCCATCAGGAGGTAAGGGCAAGATGCTGTCGATAACAGAGAACGAGAAACTGGTACAGGTAGGTCCCGGAACGCCGATGGGCGACTACATCCGCCGTTTCTGGCTGCCCTTCCGGCTCTCCAGCGATGTGCCGGAAGCCGACGGCGAGCCCGTGCGCATCCGCCTGATGGGCGAGGACCTGCTCGCCTTCCGCACCACCTCAGGCAAGGTCGGGCTGATCCAGCGCAACTGCCCTCACCGGTGGGCGGACCTGTTCTTCGCGCGCAACGAGGAGAACGGCCTTCGCTGCACCTACCACGGCTGGAAGTACGACGCGCAAGGCAACTGCGTCGACATGCCGACCGAGACCGATGAGAGCAGCTACAAGGACAAGATCAAGATAACGGCCTACCCGGTTGAGGAAGTCGCGGGCATCCTCTGGGCGTACATGGGACCGAAGGATCTTGCACCCGAGCTGCCGGACTTCGAGTACCTGCGCGTGCCGGAGTCTCACCGGTTCGTCTCCTGGAACTGGCAGCAGACCAACTACGCTCAGGCCATTGAGGGTGGCATCGACTCCGCTCACTCCAACTACCTGCACGCCACACTGGACGCCTACCAGATGACCGACGCCTGGCGCTCGACATGGGAGCGCTCCCAGAACCTGCGCGACAAGTACCACGCGCGTGACCAGCATCCGAAGTTCTTCGCTGAGGACACCGACTACGGCGTCATCACCGGTGCGCGGCGCGACACTGGTGAGGGCGAGTTCTACTGGCGCTACAACCTCTTCCTCCTTCCGTTCTACACGATGCCGCCGTCGTCCGCGTCGCAGAAGTTCTTCCACGCGTTCGTCCCCATCGACGACCTCCACAACATGCGCTGGACATTCGTGTGGAACCTCACGAGCGCTCTGCCGTCGGGCTCCATCGAGGAGTGGCGCAACGGCGCGGGGCTGCACGCGGCGTCGCTGCCGGGCTACTTCCGCATCGGCTCCACCTCCGACTCCGTTCCCGTCTTTGCGGAGCACTTCCCGCTTCGCAACAAGGAGAACGACTACCTCGTCAGCCGCGACTACCAGAAGCGCCTCACCTTCACCGGTATCACCGGCACTGGCGAGCAGGACCTCTCCGTGCAGGAAGGCATGGGGCACATCACGCCGCGCAACAAGGAGCACCTTGGCACGACGGACATCGGCATCATCAAATCCCGCCGCCGATTGCTGAAGGAAGCCACCGCCTTGCAGGATGGCGAGGAGCCCTACGCCGCCTCCCACGGCGATGTCTACTACGTCCGCGCTGGGGACATCCTCCTCTCGCCGGAGGAGAACTGGGTACACGACAAGAAGATCAAGGACCTGCAGACCGCTACCTGGTAGCGCATCTGAACATCAGGTAAGCAGTGATGGGGCAGGGGTATCTCTCCTGCCCCATTGCTATTCGGCGTTCGTGCCGTGCGCATGCTCCTTACCGGCTCGGTTACAATGGCCGCACGTTATGACCAACCGTCGCTATCAGCGCTCCGCCCCCCCGCCGCCTCCCGACCCAGCGCTCGTGGAAGGCAGCGCGAATGAAGTCCGCCGCCGCTTGCGCCAGGCCGGCCGCAAGGATGTGGCCGACCGCATCCGCAAGGAGGCAGGCCGGGACGCGCCCTGCTATGGCGTGCCGCCAGCCGAAGTGTATCGCATCGGCCTTGACCTCGTTCGGCGGCTGCGCTCCGTGGGGCTCCCCGCCACCATCGCCATCGCGGACAACCTCTTCCGCACCGGCAATGTCGAGGAAGGACTCGTCGGAGCGCAGATAGTCGGAGCGCTGGCGCGGCTCATCACCGGCGACGACTTCCAGCGTATCGAGCCGTGGGGCGACACGCTCACCGCTCCACAGACGGCCGACGCTCTCGGCGCGAGCTGTCTCAGCCCGGCGCTTGCCGCCAAGCCATCCCTCGTCAAGACTATGCGGGAATGGGCGCGTTCCTCGAATCCCTCGAAGCGGCGCGCCGCGGTCTCTGCGTTCGGTCCGCTCGTGCGGGAGGGGCGTTTCATGACGGATGCACTCGAAGTCGCTGAAGTCGTCATGAAGGACGACAACGAGGAAGTGCAGCGCGGTGTGGGGACGATGCTCATGGAGGCTACGCGCCTCAAGTCCGACCGGGTCGTCGAGTTCCTCATGGAATGGAAGGACCAGAGCCCCCAGCTCATCCTCCAGACCGCGGCGACCAAACTGCAGCCAGCCCAGCGCGGACAGGTGCTCGGCTGATGACCAACACCCCGGAGGCGCGTCCTGCTCTCAGCATCGGACGGCGGCTCTATCGCGGGTTCGCTTTCGCGCTCATCGTTGGTCTGGCCGGCGCAGGGCTCAGCGCCGTCCCGGCGCTCTTTATCCAATCCATATTCGTTGGCGAGGCCCAGCGGTGCATCGAGGCCATCGAGAAGGCGGAGGCCGGGGGCGACGTGACGCTGACCTGCCCCGACGAGTTCACCGATCCGCCGGTCTGGCTGCCCGTCATCATGGTGATTGGGGGCGCGGCCATCGGCGCTGCCGGAGGGCTCGCATACGGCGTCATCTCGCCGGGGCGCAGGACACGCGGATCCACGCCTCCGGGGGAGTCTCCATGGTTGCCATTCTGAGTGCAGAAAGCGCACGGCGGATTCCGCGCAACTGCCTTCGCTAAGTCGTCGCACCTGCCATATCGGCCGTGTATTCTTAAACGCGGTTTCTCCTATGCGTTATCACTTCGCTCGCGTTCCTATCGCCTTACTCACGGCCGTCCTCCTCCTGGGAGCGGCGTTGCCTGCATGCAACCTCTACCCCGAACCCGATTACATCACCTACACGTCGGGGCTTCCGGGCGCTCGCGACATCGTGGTTGTCCGCCCGGATGGGGGCCATGCGTTCATCCTTACTGACGATACCGCCGGTCTTTCTTCGGACAACTTCGAACCTGTCTGGGACCCCAACCGCCAGCGCATCGCATTCCTCAGCAACCGTGACGGGAACATCGAGGTCTACGTCGGTGTGGCCTCCGAGGACGCGCCGGTCTTCTACCGCATCACCAACTCTCAGTTCGACGAATCGCAGGTCTCCTGGTCCGCTGACGGCAATCGCATCGCTTACACGTCCGAGGATCATGAGGGAAAGCGCACCGTCCAGCACGTCGCGCTCAACGAGCTCGTCCCGACCGCCGTTGTATTCGGAAGCGAGGGCGAAACCGACGCCGCATGGTCCCCCATCGACAATCTCATCGTCTTCGCCAAACTCAAGGACAACGGGGAATCTGACGGCATATTCCTGCGCGACCCTTCCAACGTAAACATCGTTCAGCTCACCGCTGGGCCGCACCACTTCCCCTCCTGGTCGCCGGACGGCAAGCGCATCGCCTATATCTCCACCCAGAACGATGGCCAACAGGACATCTACGTCATCAACGTCAGCGCCCTCGGTCCTACCTCGGAACCGCTCCGTATCACCCAGGACAGCGCCGATGACTACAACCTCGCATGGTCGCGGGACGGCAGCAGGATCGCGTTCATCTCCGACCGCTCCGGTAATGCCGACGTCTACACCATCGCTCCGGACGGAAGCGGCCTGACGATGATTACGCAGAACGCTGTGGATGAACTGTCGGTCGCATGGGGCCCCGACGGCAGCGTCGTCTTCCCGTCCGGCCCTGAGGACCAGACGTCGCTCTTCATCGCCGATGCGGAGGGCCAGCAGCAACTCACCTCCGGTGCGACGGCGACCCTCCCGGACTGGTAGCCTCCCTTCGTGGGGATCGACGCTCTCACTCATACCGACGCAGGCACCTACGCCGCCCCCGCCTCTCCCGAGGCATGGGGAGAATGGGTCTCGGCCACGCGGCTCAGGGGCTATCTCCTGAAGAATACCCTCGGCGACTGGCTGAACCTGTACGGCGAGGCCAACGGGTTCGCGCGGGACGACTCCATGGAGGGTTATGACGAGCGGCTCGTGTTCGCGCCGTTCATCATGGGGCAGGGGGGCAGGTTCGAGGAGGCTGTGACCCGGCACCTGGCTTCCTTCCACGAACTCACGACCATCTCGCGTGAACCGGAAGACGTCCGTGAGGTGGAGGTTGCCCAGCAGACGTTCCAGGCGCTCGCGGACGGACGGCCCATCATCCACCAGGCCGTGCTCTGGAACCCGGAATCGAGGACCTACGGCGCAGCCGATTTCCTCATTCGCTCCGATGTCTTCGATGCCCTGTTCCCCAAGCACCTTGCCCCGGGAGAGGCCGCCACAGCCGCGCCGGACCTCGGCGGGCCGTGGCACTACATCGTGGTGGACGCCAAATTCACGACGGTGCACCTCTCCAAGCAAAACGAGGTGGGCAATACCGGCTCGTCGCCCGCTTACAAGGCGCAACTGTACGTCTACAACGACGCGCTCGCCCGCTTGCAGGGCTATGCGCCCCGGCGGGCCTTCCTGCTCGGACGCGGATGGGAGCAGAGCTCGGAGCGCGGGACCAACGCCATGGAGCGGCTCGGCCCGGTTTCCATGAGCGCGGACGTGCAGGCAGAGGCGGAGGCTGCAGCCGCGTGGGTGCGCAGGCTGCGCTCGGAGGGCGCGACATGGCGACCGCTCCCCACGCCTACGGTGCCGGAGCTGTGGCCTTCCGGGGGAGACTATCCGTGGGAGAAGGCTGTCAAACGGATCGTGGAAGAACTGGATGACCTCACCCAGCTCTGGCAGGTTGGTGCTGAAAGGCGCGACAAGGCCGTGCGCAATGGCATCACCTCCTGGCATGACCCGCGGGCGACTGCCGAGGCACTCGGCGTTACGGGCCAGGCAACACAGCCGGTCCTGGAGGCGATCCTGGACGTGCACCGCAACGACGGCCCGGTTGTCCGTCCTGCCCACATCCGCGCCGCGGAGAGCGAATGGCGCGCTCAGTCCCCCCTGGAATTCTTCGTGGATTTCGAGTACGTCAGCGACCTCAAGGACGACTTCTCCGCGTTCCCTCAGCGCGGCGGGCAGACCACCATCTTCATGATTGGCTGCGGGCACGTGGAGGGCGGCGAATGGCAGTTCGCGCAGTTCACCACTGACCGGTTGGATGAGACCAGCGAGGCGCGTGCGATAGACGCGTGGCTCGCCCACATGCGGGAGACGCAGTCCCGGCTCGGCGGCGAGGAAGAGCCGCGTCTCTTCCATTGGGCGCCGGCGGAAGAGATCAACTACGAGACGGCCTACAACTCGGCGCGCAAGCGGCACTCCGCCAAGGGCTGGCCCATGGTCAACTGGTTCGACCTGCTGCGCAAGGTCGTTCGCAAGGAACCGGTCGTCGTGAAGGGTTCGATGGGCTTCGGGCTCAAGTCCGTCGCTCGGGCGTTCCATGAGCACGGCCTCATCGAGACCGACTGGGGCAGTTCCAAGGTGGACGGGATGGGCGCGATGGTCGGCGCGTGGCGCTGCGACGACGAGGCCGCGGAAAGTGGCGTGCGCCTCATCGACCTCCCGTTGATGAAGGAGATCGCGGAGTACAACGAGGTGGACTGCAGGGTGATGCAGGAGATCCTCTACTACCTCCGCGCTCACCACTAGCCCCTCCTTCGACGCTCGCCTGATCCTCTCATCCGCAGTCTTGCTGCCTCTCTTGCCCGGTACTGTTCCCGGTGCTACCATCCGATTGTGCATTCTTTCTCAATCTTTTCTGCAGACGATCCCGGGCTCAGTGAGGTCAGGCACGCATGACACTGCACATAGTGGTGACGGCCAAGCAAGTGCTCGACCCGGAAACCCCGCTATCCGCTTTCAACGTCGCTGACAACGCCGTCTCCACGGCAGGGAACATCCCTCCGGTCGTCAATGGGTACGACGAGCAGGCTGTCGAGGCAGCGCTCCGCATCAAGGAAGCCCACGGCGACGCCAAGGTCACCGTGCTTTCGTGCGGCACGGACTTCGCCCTCGACGTCATCAAGAAGCCGCTGGCGATGGGGGCGGACGAACTGGTCCTCCTGCAGGATGCCGCCTTCGACAACTCCATCGACCCCACCATGGCCGTCGCAGCGCTCGCTGCGGCGATACGCAAACTGGGCGACGTGGACATCGTCATCGCCGGCAGGCAGGCGAGCGACTGGGACAACGCGCAGGTGCCGCTTGGTGTCGCGGAGTCGCTCGGATGGGCTGTCGCAACCATCGGCCGGAAGGTCGAGGTGCTGGACGGCACGGTCCGGGTTGAACGCGTCCTGCCGGACGGCCACGAGACCGTGGAAGCATCGTTGCCGGCAGTCGTCACTGTCTCGAACGAACTTGGAACGCCCCGGTACCCCAACATGCGCGGCATCATGGCGGCGCGGCGTGTGCAGCCGACCGTCTGGAGCGCCGCCGACCTCGACCTCGATGGCGCGGCATCGCCCGCGTTCGAGCTTGTGTCTCTGAAGAAACCTGAGCGCGCGGTGCAGACCGAGATAATCACCGGCGACGACGACGCGGACGCCGGGCGCAAGCTGGCCCTGCGCCTCCGCGAGGAGCGGGTGCTCTGATGGCTGACGCACTCATCATCGGCGAGGTCGCAGACGGCGCTCCCTCGTCCTCTACACTGGAAGGCATCGCCGCCGCACGTGGACTGGGCGTAGGACTGGTCGCTGTGCTGCTGCCGGGCGCGGATGCGGCGACCGCTGCTTCCGCCGCCATCGCGGGTGGCGCGGACATCGTCTACACCGTAGTCGACGGCCCCGCTGCTGACGGGGAGTTCGATGCGCTGGTGGATGCGGCACAGGCCGCCACCGCGCAGAGCGGCGCGCGCTACGTCATCGGCGCGAAGACGCTCACTGGACGGGACGTGATGCCACGGCTCGCATTTCGGCTCGGCACCGCGCTGGCGTCGGACTGCTCTGCCGTTGCCCTGGACGACTCGGGGCGCCTCATCGCGACACGGCCTGTCTACGGCGGCAACGCGGAGGCGTCGATCGCTTGCCTCGGCAGCGTTGCCGTCGCCTCGCTGCGCCCCAAGAGCGTGGACGCGCTCGAACCGGACACCTCGCGCACCGGCGAGGTGCTGCCGCTGGCGTTCGAGGCGAACGTGCGTACCCGCGTGTTGGAGCGCGTTGAGGAGGCAGGCGAGGGCGTCCGGTTGGAGAACGCGCGTGTCGTCGTCTCCGGCGGTCGCGGGCTCGGCGGGCCGGAGCCGTTCGATTTGCTGCGGGAGCTGGCGGACATGCTCGGCGGCGCGGTCGGGGCATCCCGTGCGGCGTGCGACGCCGGGTGGGTGCCCTCCGGCTACCAGGTCGGCCTCACGGGCAAGACCGTGACGCCGGACCTGTACATCGCTGTCGGCATCTCCGGCGCCAGCCAGCACATGGCTGGGTGCAGCAACTCCCGGACGCTCGTGGCCATCAACAAGGACGCCGGGGCCAACATCTTCAAGGAGGCCCGCTTCGGGGTCGCCGGAGATTGGCAGAAAGTGCTGCCCGCGTTCATGGAACAACTGCACGAGCTGATGGGATAGGATTAAGCGAGAGGGAGGTCGGACGATGGCAGACCAGGAATACGACCGCGAGATGGCTGAAGCGATCGAACACGCCGAGGCGTCGGAGGTCGTTTGCATCATCCTTCCTCTCATCAACCAGTGCCTGGTCTACGACAACCGGAGCACGGCGGACGACCCGCCGCGCATCTCGGTCTCGCCGCCGCTCGGTTCGGCTGAGCGCCGCCTGCGCCACGTCAACCGCGCCCGCCCCAACATGCCCCACGCTCGCGAGCTTGCCGCCATCCCCTGGGTTGGCTCGATACGGAGCCTCGAGGAGTCCGGCGTCTGCGACATGCTGTACCGCCGGGTCAGCGGCTCCGGTTTCGATTCGGTGCACCGCCAGTACGACGAGGCGCTGGATGAGCTGCGGCAGTGGGAGCGGCGCTCCACCATCGCGATGATCCGCGGGCAGGGGCCCTACCACACGCTCTGGTCGCGCAACGGCTCCTGACCGGTAGCACTTTCGGCCAGGGCGCCCACAGGGGATGCCCCTACATCAGAGCCATCATCCCCAGACCAGCCGCGCTGTGTCCGCGACCACGCGGAGCTTCGCGTTCTGCTCCGCGATGGTGAGCTTGTTGCCCACGATGGAGGTCCCGAAGCCGCATTGGGGGCTCACGCCGAGTTGCTCGCGGGGGAAGTGCTGTGCAGCCTCGGCGATCCTGCCAGCAAGCTCCTCAGGCGTCTCGGGGCGCGGCGACTTGGTCGTCACAAGGCCGAGGACGACCGTCTTGTCGTCGGGCACGGAGCGCAGGGGCGCGAACGAGCCTGAACGTTCGTCGTCGTACTCCAGCATGAGGCGCTGGGCGTTCACGCGGCGCAGCACGGGTTCGACGAGCCGGTCGTAGCCGCCTTCGGCAAGCCAACGGCTGCCCTGGTTGCCCTTGCAGAGGTGAAAGGCGAACGTCACGTCCGAGAAGCCGTCCATGACAGCGTTGTCCAACTCGACGCCCTGCGCAACCCAGTCCTCCGCCGTCCAGCCACGGCTCCGGTAGAACTCAGCCCAGGTCGGGTCCAGGACGAGCGGGTATTGGGGCGCGTCGAGCTGGATGTATGTCGCGCCGAGCCGGACGAGTTCCTCGATCTCCTCCCGGAGTATCTGCGCGACGTCAGCCAGGAATGCGTCGAGGGTAGGGTAGGCTGCGGCTGACTTTGCGGGCGACCAGAAGTTGGCGAAGAGGCTGGGGCTCGGCAGCGTTACTTTGGCAACGCGGGTGGTGCGGCCTCGCAGGTAGGTGAACTCCTCGGCGGAGAGGTGACGCTTGCGACGCAGCGTACCGGTGACGCCCAGGGTGGAGGGGCGCTCCTTCTTCAGGTCGCCGACCCGTTCGTCGCCCTTCCAATCGCCCCAGAGGAACGCGTCGACGTCGAACTCGCCGAAGCCCTCGACGGCCTCCGGCATCTGGCTCTGGAACGAGAGCCTGCGTATCTCGCCGTCGGTGAGTATCCCCAGCCCCGCCTCCTCCTGCGCGGCGACAGCCTGGTCGACGGCGGCGTCCTCGATACGCTTGAACTCCGCTGGCCCGATCCGCCCGGCGTCGAGGTCATCGCGGGCGGCCAGCAGTTCCGCTGGTCTGATCATGCTGCCGACCACGTCGGCATGGGACAGGCCAGGAAGGTTTCTTAGGGAATTACTGCTCATTTCTGCTCACCCACCCTGATTTCACCTCTGAATCCGGCCCTAGACGTGAGCAGTCCGACTGCTCATAGCTGCTCATTTGCTGTTCTTTTCTGCTCACCGGGTGTTCAAAACTGCTCATTTCTGCTCATCCAAGGCGGCCGTGAGGCCGGGGTGCACAGGCACGACACCGCGCCGTACGGAGACAGGGTACGCGGCAGTGGGGCGTTCGCGTAAGGGGCAGGTGTCACATCGGAGGGCGGGCGTCTGCCCGCGCCGTTGTCCACTTGGCGGGCGGGCCATCGCCTGCGATAATGACGGAGATTCCCCACCTGCTGGAATATCAGAATCGCAGCGTCAAGAGCACGCTGAGGCGAGGCATATGGCATACCAGGTCTATTTCGCGGATCTGTCCGAGGAGAACCGAGGGCTCACCATGACGCTCCTCCGGCTCAAAGAAGAGGCGGGCGAGATCGAGCCCGATGAGGCGAAGATCCTCGAGGAGTTGCGCGGGAGTCCGACCCCCTGGCCTGCGATACCGGACGAACCCCAGCCGCGCCAGCACTTCAACCGTTCCAGCGGCGGCGGCCGCCGCGGCGCGCGCCGCGGCCCCTCTAACGGTCGCTCTTACCGCACCGACATCTAGCGTTCGATGGCCTTGGAGTTGCGCGGGCAGTGTGAGCGCTGCGATGCGCCACTGACGCCCGAAGGCGCTGCCTTCATCTGCTCGTACAAGTGCACGTTCTGCCCCGTGTGTACCGCCGCCATGGACAGCGTCTGTCCGAACTGCGGGGGTGAACTGGCGCCGCGTCCTCGACGGCGCGCCAGCGCGTCGTAGCGCGTCACCCCTTCAACAGCGCGGCTACAGCGCAGAGGCCTGGGCGAGCAGGGCGCTCAACTCTCCGGACCGTTCCCGGAACGCAGCGAGCTCCTCCAGTACTTCCAGCAGCGCCTGGCCCCAGGGCGTTCGTCCCTGTTCCAGCGGAACGTGCACCTGCTGGTTCCCCACCGTCGTTCCGTGGCCGAGCGCACGCTCCAGCGCGACGCGCGCTCCTCCCACCTCGTCCACCAGCTTCAACGTGATGCGGTCGGCGCGGCGCGTCACCGACTCCACCCCTGAGGTCTTCGCCAGCACCCGCACGCGGACGCCGAAGAGCAGGTTGTGCAGCTCGTCCGGCAGGCGTTGGCCGAAGCGCTCCATGAACTCGCGCGGGAGGTCTTCGACATCGGCGACGGTCGTGGCACGCGCCAGCCGCTGGTACATCGCCATCCGCGCGGGCATGTGGGGGACGAGTTCCTCCGGGATCGAGGCGGGCAGACCGAGGTCGATGATCGGGTCGGGCGCCTGTGGGGGAGGCGGAGTGCCGTCCTCCCGCATCGCTCGCAGTTCGGCCACGGCCTCTGAGAGCAACCGCGTGTAGAGGTCGAACCCCACAGCCTGGATGTGTCCGCTCTGCTCGCCGCCGAGCAGGTTGCCTGCGCCGCGTATCTCCAGGTCCTTCATCGCGATGCGGAAGCCCGCGCCCAGTTCAGTCGCCGCCATGATGGTCTCCAGCCTGCGCTTGGCGGTATCCGTCAGCCGCCGCCCGCGCTCCACGAGCAGGTAGGCATAGGCGCGCTGCGACCGCCGACCGATGCGCCCACGCAACTGGTAGAGCTGCGCAAGCCCGAACCGGTCCGCGTGGTCCACGACCAGCGTGTTCACGTTGGGGATGTCCAGGCCGGACTCGATGATCGTCGTGCAGACGAGCACGTCACCCTCGCCATCGGCGAAGCGCTCCATGATCTCGGCGAGCTCGTCCTCCGGCATCTGCCCGTGTCCGATGAGGATCCGCGCTTCCGGCACGAGGTCGCGCAACCCCGCTGCTGCCAGGTGGATGCTCTTCACGCGGTTGTGGAGGAAGAAGACCTGTCCGCCGCGGTCCAGTTCGCGCTGCACCGCCTCCTTCACGAGGTCGTCCGAGCGCTCGGCGAGGTAGGTCTTGATGGGCAGGCGTTCCTCCGGCGGGGTCTCGATGGTGGAGATGTCGCGTATGCCGGACATCGCCATGTGGAGCGTGCGCGGGATGGGCGTCGCCGTGAGCGTGAGCACGTCCACCTCGCTCCGCAATTCGCGCAGCCGCTCCTTGTGCGCTACGCCGAAGCGGTGCTCCTCGTCGATGATGACGACGCCGAGGTCCTTGAAGTCCACGTCCTTCTGCACGAGCCGGTGCGTGCCGATGACCACGTCCACCTCGCCGCTCTTCAGCCCGCGCACGACCTCTTCCTGTTCCTTCGAGGTGAGGAAGCGGCTGAGCATCTCGACTCGCGCGGGGAAGGGGCCCAGGCGCTCGGCGAAGCTGCGGTAGTGCTGCTGCGCGAGCACGGTCGTGGGCACGAGCACTGCCGCCTGCTTGCCGCTCATCACCGCCTTGAACGCCGCCCGCAACGCGACCTCCGTCTTGCCGTAGCCAACGTCCCCGCAGACTAGCCGGTCCATGGGCCGCGCGAACTCCATGTCCTCCTTCACGTCGTCTATCGCGCGTTGCTGGTCGGGCGTTTCGACGAACGGGAAGGCGTCCTCCATCTCCTGCTGCCACGGCGTGTCGCTCCCATGGGGGAAGCCATCAGAGGACTCGCGCCGGGCGTACAGGGCGAGCAGGTCTATCGCGAGCCGTTTGGTCGACTCCCGCGCGCGGGAAACCGCCCGCGTCCACTCCTGACCGCCGAGGCTCGTCAGCGACGGCGGCTTCTCTTCTCCTCCGGCATACGGCGAGAGGCGCGCGAGGTGCTCCATCGGCACGTAGAGGCGGTCGCCGCCCGCGTATTCGAGGATGAGGTATTCGCGTCCCCCCGGCGCGTCGGTCTCTTCCGACCGGGAGCCGGTTCCCGCGAAGCGTCCGATGCCGTGGTCGACGTGCACGACGTACGCCCCGGGCGTCAGCTCCTCGACGGTCGTCGCCTGGAATCGTTGCGCATGCCGCCGGGCGCGGGTGACGCGCTGCTTCCGCGCGCCGAAGACCTCCGCGTCCGACAGCAGCGTGACGATCGGCGAGCCGCCTTCCCCCGCTGAGAGCGTCCAGCCCCCGGAGACAGTCGTATGCACGACGGTGACGTCCCGCTCGGGCGCAACGTCCAGCGTCCGCTCCTCCGCCGCTCCCACGTCCGCCTCGGCGAGCAGTTCCCGCAGCCGCTGGGAGTGCTGCGTCGCGATCACCACTGCGCCGCGGTGTCCGCCCTGTACGGCCTCGGCGAGGTCCTCAATGGCCCCGTGGTAGGACGGCGCCGCTTCGAACGGCAGCGCGATGGCAGTGCCGCCCGTCTCCGCCTGGTGGTAGCGACTCAACTCCAGCCTGCGAGGGAACTCCTCCAGCGCCTGGGACACCGAATCCCAGTCCGCAAGTGGCGCGGGAAAGCCCATCGGCAGGGCCCCGCGCTCCTCCTTGGCGAGGCGCATCTTCTCCGCGCCGCCTTCCACGTGCCGCGCTGCCTCGGTGGCCTCGGATGGCTCGTTCATGACCACGACGACGTCGTCCGGCAGGTGGTCGAGCAGTGTGTGGCGGAGGAGGAAGCCTGCATAGAACGAGGCGTTGTCCAGCGACACCCCGGCGAGCAGGTCGGCCAGTTCGTCCTGGATGCGGTCGCGCTCGGAGGTGCCCGTGTTGGCGAAGTCCAGGCCGCGTATGAGTTCGTCTATACGTTCGTGGTCGGCGATCAGGGGAAGCGTCTCCCCTGCGGGAAGCACCGTCACCGAGTCCAGGTGGTCGCCAGACCGCTGCGTGTTCGCGTCGAACGCACGGATCGAGTCGACCTCATCGCCCCACAGGTCTATCCGCACGGGGCGGTCGTGTCCCGGCCCGTAGACGTCGACGATGCCGCCGCGCCGTGCCGCCGTGCCGGGATGGTCCACCATCGACCCGACGGCATAGCCCATGCGCGCCCACTGAGTGAGCATGGGCTCGACGGCGAGGCGCTGTCCGTGCTTGAGCGTCTGCGTCGTGTCACGCAGCGCGGCAGGTGGGAGTGTCTTCTGCAGGATGCCCGTAACCGACGCGACGAGCAGCGGTGGCGGGCCATCGGTCTCTTGCAGCCCTCCGAGGGCGCGGATGCGCTCGTGCACGGTGCCCGCTTCCACGGAGAGGCGCTCGTAGGGCAAGACCTCGGCTTCCGCGAAGTGCAGCAGCGGCGCGTCCTCTCCGCAGTACGCCTCCAGTTGGTCGAGCAGGCGCCGCGCGTCGTCGGGATGAGGGCAGAGCACCAGCATCGGACGCTGGAGGTCGCGCCACAGCCCTGCAATCACGAGCGGCTTGGCTGCGTCCGGCGCGACGGCGGCATGTACACCGCCGGATGCCATCGCCTCCGTCGTTCGCCGGTAGGCTGACGCCTGCCCCAGCACATCCAACAGTCCTGTGAGACTCAAGAGACCCCTCCGTGTTAGCCGATAGACGCAGACAAGCGCCCCACGTTCAGATCACGAGGGACGCACATGTTGCCGGTTGGCCCGGCATGGGGTTGAGTGTAACAGGCCGCGCTGTCTCGTTGACTGAGCGGGGGCGCGTCGCTAATGTGCCTTGAGGGTTATGTCGCCTATACGCACCCTCCCCATCTCCCGCCTCGCAGGCGCCGCTTCGCGAGGTCTCCTGCCCTGCGCCGCGCTCGCGAGCTTGTGCGCGGTGCTCCTCGTTGTGTCGGCGTGCAGGTCGGAAGAGCCGACACCGACGCCTCCGCCGGAGCCGACGCCGACTCCCACGAGCACCCCCACGCCCACGCCTATGCCCACGTTCACCCCGGTGCCGACGGCAACGCAGACGCCGGCGCCGGATCCGACTGCCACCCCTACCGCGGTCCCTCCTACAGCGACGCCCACTCCCGTTCCGCCTACCCGCACACCCACTGCTGTCCCGCCTACTCACACGCCGACGCCCACCGCCACGGCGACCCCCACTGCCACGGCCACTCCCCTTCCCAAGCCGTGGACGGCGTTCGGCCCCGGCAGATGGCGGATAGGCGTAGACATCGTTCCTGGCGTGTACGTGAGCGAGCGCCTCACCGGGAACTGTGAGTGGGCCCGCGCCCACACCGTGCGGGCCAGCGAGGGCGAGGTCATCGGCGCCGGTTCGGCATCCAGCGGTGTGCTGCGTGTCGCCATCCTGCCGACCGACCACGCGATCGTGAGCCTGCCCGGCTGCGGCACGTGGACGCTCGAGGCGCCTGCAAGCAATCCCCCACCCCGGGATACGACCTTCTCACGGCGTAACCAGCCTGTGACGCTGAGCAGCAGCGGCGACCACACCTGTGCGCTCCGACCGGACATGACCGTCGTCTGCTGGGGCAGTGACGTCTACGACCAGTCGTCGCCGGAGAAGCTGAAGGATGAGAACGACGATCCGCTTCCACCGGAGGAGTTGCTCTTCACGTCCATCAGCGCGGGCAGTTTCAACACGTGCGGACTGCGCCCGGATGCTACGTTGCTCTGCTGGGGCGACGACAGCGAGGGGCAGTCGACTCCGCTCGTGCGTACCTCGCCGCGCCTCGGCGACTTCTTCGTCGGCCTGGACATCGGCGCGCTCCATGGCTGTGCGATACGCCGTGACTTCGCAGCCGTCTGCTGGGGCAGCAACGGACCTGAACTGGCAGGCGTCCCGACCCCCACGCCCACCAGCTCCGACCCCGACTACTGGGACGGCCTGAAGCGCGCCGACCCGCCGCCGGACGAGCGGTTCGACGTGATCAGCGCCGGTGGCCAGCACACGTGCGCGCTCCGCAGGGACGGCACGGCTGTCTGCTGGGGCGACGCTCGGTACGGGCAGACCACGCCGCCGGAGGACGGGAAGTACACGGCCATCAGCGCCGGCGGCTTGCACACATGCGCCATCGACACCGACGGCGCAGCCGTCTGCTGGGGCGCCAACGAGATGGGACAGGCGTCGCCGCCGCAAGGCGTCAACTTCAGCGCCATCAGCAGCGGCATAAGGCATACCTGCGCATTGCGGTCCGACGGCGCGGCCGTCTGCTGGGGCAGCGACGCGCAGGGGCAGTCGTCGCCCCAGGACCCGAACGCGCGATATGCGGCCATCAGCAGCGGCGGGGTGCATACCTGCGCGCTGCAGGTGGACGGGACAGCGGTCTGCTGGGGGCGGGATGCGTATGGGCAAGTGTCGCCGCCGGAAGACGAGCGTTTCGCTGTGGGACGTACGGGAGCAGTAGCGACTGAGCCAGCAGGGTGACATCCGCTCATTGCGCGTTCCAGTGCTTGCCGCCTAGCATGGTGTGCACAGCGGTATAGGGATGCAGCGATACATCGGGAGAGCCCCGGTCTTGAGAGGCCGGGGCTCTTTGCGTTTCTCGACCAACCGCTGATTTCAAGGAGCGAGGAGGGAGAATATGCTCGGAACGTTGCGGGAAATGATGGACGGTATCGCAGTGCGGCGGGCGAACACACCGCTCGCCGCAGCGCTGCGGACGCTCGCGCCGGACAGGGGAGTCGGCACGGAGTGGCAGTCGACCGGCTACGGCGAGTACTACGCGAGGAGCGCGGACGTGTACGCGGCGGTGAAGCTGCGCGCAGAGGCGGCATCCCGCCCTCCGCTGCAGGTGCGGGAGGTCGACGCATCCGGCGCGTCGCGATGGGTCGGGCCGGAGCGCCCGGCGCAGCGGCTGCTCGATACGGTCAACGGCTGGTGGAGCAGGAGCGACCTGCTCATCGCCACGGAGACCTACCTCTGCCTGTGGGGAGCCGCGTTCTGGTACCTGGGGCGTTCCAGGAAAGCGCCTGCCTCCGCGATGCCGGACGAGATATGGGCGCTGCGGCCCGACCGCGTGCGCGTCGTGCGAGACCCGGAGCGGTACGTCGCGGGGTTCGTCTACGAGGAGCGCGGACGGGAGACGGCCCTGCTGCCGGAGGAGGTGGTCTGGTTCCGCTACTTCAATCCGCTGGAGGAGTTCGCCGGGTTCGCGCCGATGGCCGCCGCGCGGCTCACGGCCGACATGGGCATGGACGCGCTGCGGTTCAACCGTGAGTTCTTCCGCAACGGCGCGCAACCGCAGGACCTCGTCTTCAGGGCGAGCGGGCCCGTCACTGATGGCCAGATCAACGATTTCTACTCGCGGCTGGAAGCGCGCCACACGGGGCTGGGCCGCGCGCACCGGCCACTCGTCACCGGCGACGGTTGGGACGTGCAGCGGCTGGGACTGAACCAGCGGGACATGGAGTGGCTCGCTGGGCTGCGGTGGAGCCTGGAAGGCGTTGCGCGTGTGTACGGCGTGCCCCTGCCGTTGCTGGAGGACTTCAGCCACGCGACGCTCAACAACGTGCGGGAGGCGCGGCGCATGTTCTGGGAGAAGACGATGGTGCCGGAGCTGACGTTCCTCGCGGGCGCGATAAACGAAGGCCTGATCCCGAGGCTCGGCCCGTCGGCGCGAGGGCTGTCGGTGGCGTTTGACCTCGCGCAGGTCGAGGCGCTGTCGGAGACGGAGAGCGAGCGCACCAAGCGGCAGGTTGCGCTCGTGCAGGCGGGGATCATCACGCCGGAGGAGGCTCGCCGCGAGCGTGGGCTCTAGCGCAGTTCGCGCTTGCTGACCCAGGGGCCGGGCGGGCCGTCCAGCGGCGTGCAGACACGGCACGGACGGTAGCCCGCCTCGGCTGCCGCGCGCTCGTCTGCGAAGGTGACGCGGTGGTCGGGTCTCGTGCGGCGCCCCGGTGGACAGTTGGGGCGGCAGAAGACGCGCGTGGTCGTACAGCCGTTCAGCATGGGGTCATTCTAGTGCCTGCAGTGCGCTGGCGATGCGCAGCAGTACGACCGCATTCGTGAGCACGGCCAGCGTCAGGCGGCGGGAGACCAGCCCGTCACAGGGGGAGGTCCTATGGCGGAGCCAAGGTGGTCATAGGCGCTCTTGAAGTCTGCGAGGGTGTCTATGTCGGTCCAGAAGAGGCCCTCTATGTCGCGCGTCGTGACGCCCCCGGGCGTGTCCGCCAGGTGCTGCATCACGCGGCTCAGCTCCAATGCCGAGCCTTCCTGCGCATAGAGGTGATCCAGGGTGGCGAAGATGGACGGCTGGAAAACGAATACGCCGATGTCCACCGCGTTCCAGCGCCGCAGCCCCTTGCCGATACGCCGGAGGAAGCCGTCGTCGTCCACCAGCACCTTCGTGGCGTCGCTCAACTGGCTCTCCATGGACGCGGCCGAGTCCACGCCCAGCATCGCCGGGTGCTCGCACTCTCCCGTCAGCCGTGCGGCGACACCGGGTTCGATGATGTGGTCGCTCATCGCGAGCATGAAGGGCCCGCCTCCCGCGAAGTCCCGTGCGGCGCGCACCGACACCGCGTTGCCGCCCTCGAACTCCGGGTTGTGGATGAACTCCAGCCGCATCCCGTCGGGCGCCCATCCCGTAAGTCCCTCGATGATCTGCTCTGCGCGATAGCCGACGACGATACCGACCTCTCTGATGCCCGCCTCGGCCATCGCGGTCAGCGGATACCAGATGAGCGGACGCTCTCTCAGCACTATGAGCGGCTTCGGCGTCCGGTACGTGAAAGGCCGGAGTCTGCCGCCGTCGCCGGCAGCGAGAATCACTCCCTGCATGGGCATGCTCCTTCAAACCGTTGTACTAGATGCCTTGTCCGCCGGGGGAATGGCGGAAGGCGGCGCCCTCATGCTCCCGAGGGCGCTCGAGAGAACAGCCAAAAAGCGGTTAAGCCCTGGCCAGCTCCTGCGACTCCTCCACTATCTTCGGAGTCAGGTGCGCCGGAACCTCGCCGTAATGGTCGAATTGCATGGAGAGGGTCCCGCGTCCCTGTGTGAGCGCGCGCAGGTGGGTGGAGTACTGCAGCGCCTCCGATTGCGGCACTTCCGCTTCGATGTGTGCGACGCCACCCATGGGGGTCATGCCCGATATGTGTGCGCGCCGCGTATTCAGATCACTCACCACCGCGCCCGCGAACTGCTCCGGGGCAACGATGGTCATGCGCATCACCGGCTCCAGCAAGGTTGGGGATGCCTCGACAACACCCTTCTTCATTGCCATGCTTCCGGCTATCTCGAAACTCTGGCCGGACGAGTCCACCGAGTGGGAACTCCCGTCCGTGAGGACGACTCTCACGTCTACGATGGGGAAGCCCGCGAGCGCGCCTTCATCCATCGTCTTGTGTACGCCCTTCTCCACGGCGGGGATGTACTCACGCGGAACGTTTCCGCCGACAACCTCGGAGGCGAACTCGAACCCTTCACCCCTGCCGCGCGGCTCCAGCCGCAGTAGCACGTGCCCGTACTGGCCGTGACCCCCGGACTGCTTCTTGTGCTTGTACTCGACCTTCGTGATCCGGGAGATGGTCTCGCGGTAGGCCACGCGCGGCGGAGCGAGTTCAAGCTCGACGCCGAACTTCCGCTTCGCGCGCTCGGCCATCACTTCCACGTGGGTGCTGCCCTGGCCCGCGATGATCAACTCGCCTGTTGCCTGATCGCGGTGAAGGACCAGTGAAGGGTCCTCTTCTGTGATCCGTGCGAGAGAGGAAGAGAGTTTCTCAAGGTCTGCTTTGCTCTTAGGATGCACGGCGATGTGGAAAACGGGCTCCGGGAACTCCATCCGGGGCACGGATATGGCGTCTGCCTTGTTGGCGAGCGTGTCCCCGGTAACAGCGTGCGCCAACTTCGAGACGCTGCCGATGTCGCCTGCCGCGAGGCTTGGGACGCTCTCCTGCTTCTTGCCGATGGGGACGAATACCTGGCCGATGCGCTCGGTGTCGCCTGAACCGCTTTCCAGCACCTCGCTGTTCGCAGAGAGCGTGCCACTCATCACGCGGAAGAAAGAGAGCTTTCCGACGAATGGGTCGGCGGTCGTCTTGAAGATGAACGCGGCAAGTGGACCGTTCGGGTCCGTGGTCAGTTCCACGTCTGCGCCGCCCTTCGTGGCTGCCACCGCCGGGGAATCGGCAGGCGATGGGATGTAGCTCACGATGGCGTCCATCAGTTCGGCGATGCCCACGCCGGTCGCGGACGAGCCTGCGAGCACAGGCACGGTCTGTGCGGTCCGAACGCCGTTGCTCAGACCCTGGGCTATCTCCTCGTCGCTGAGGGAGCCTTCGTCCAGGAACTTCAGCGTAAGGTCGTCGTCGGTCTCGGCGACGGCCTCCCCGAGCAAGTCCTTCGCCCCCGCGATGGCGTCTTCCATCCCGGCGGGAGCATTCCCCTCAACGCAACTGGCGACGCCGCTGAACGCGGCCTCCGCGCCGATGGGCAGGTTGATGGGTGCGCAGCGGCTTCCGAAGTGTGTACGGACCTGGGCCATCGTGGCCTCGTAGTCGGCATGCTCACGGTCCATCTTGTTGACGAAGACCATGGTGGGGAGGCCGAGGTCGCTGATGCGCTGCCACGCTATGTCAGCGCCTACCTCCACGCCGCTGGGGGCGGAGAGCACGATCACCGCGGCGTCGGCGGCGCGCAGCGCCGATGCGGTTTCGCCCACGAAGTCCGCGTAGCCGGGGGTGTCGATCAAGTTGATCTTCACTCCCTTCCAGACGCACGGGAGGATGGCGAGTTGCAGGCTGGTCTGCCTGCGGTGCTCCTCGGGCTCGAAGTCGGAGGTGGTGCTGCCGTCCTCGACGCGTCCCACGCGGCTGATGGCCTGGGTTGTGTGGAGCATCGCCTCTCCAAGCGACGTCTTACCTGCACCTGAGTGTCCCAGAAGTACTACGTTACGAATCTGCTGCGTCGTGAATTGTTCCACGATAGGCGCCTCCCCTCAACGCCGAGGTGGGTCTGTGCGCGCATAATAGTTAACCGGTAATGAACGTGCAACGCACAAGCGGCAGAGCAACACGCGAACCACCGAGAGAGGATGAGGCGGGGTCATGCGAGCGCTGAAGGGGAACTATACGCTCGGCCTGTGGACACTGGCGGCCATGCTCCTGATCGCCGCTGGCATAGGACGCGGCGATTCCGTCGAGCAGCTGTACCGAACCTCCGCTCCCTACGAGCAGGACCTCGTACGCTGGGAGATAGTCCACTTCCCGGACAAATGGTTGAACCTGGCCGTGGGCGTCTTCGGCAGGCCGGACGCGGACGAACGGCTGGAGCGGGCGCAGGAGTTCTTCCGGGTAGGTGGGGAGCTGAGCGCCAAGCGGCGGGAGATAGAGCGCGCCCTTGCCGAGGGGGCATCCGATGCCGAGGTCGCGACGTTGGAAGAAGAACGGAGGACGCTGGAGCGCCGCCGCTCGGAACTCGCGCCAGTGGTGGAGGAGACGTTGGAGGGCGCGATATCGCAGAGCGCCGACGACCTGGGCGTCATCGCGCGTTATGGACCGGTGCGTTGGCCTCCTGTGGACTTTGCGTTCCAGGAGGGCGGCCACGTGCTGGTGCGCTCGCCTCGCGACGCCATCGTCCGGCTGGACGACCGTCTGCTCACTTCCGACATCAGCCTGCCGGAGCAGGATGAGTTGGAACGGAAGGTGGAATCGCTCGACGACAACATCTCCGCGATCGTCGCCCGCATCGGTGGCGTGGCGACGTACCCCGCGCAGGTGACGCCGGACACGTCGCTCCGCGGGGCGTTGTCGGTTGCGAGCCATGAGTGGGTGCATCACTGGCTCATCTTCCACCCGCTGGGGCGCGCATGGTTCGCGGGCGGCGAACTCACGAGCGTGAACGAGACCGTTGCCAACATCGCGGCGGAGGAACTGAGCGACAGGGCGCTCGAACTGCTTACCGGCGAGGTGGTGACGCGCGAGCCGTGGCAGCCCCCCAAGGCCGGAGAACCGCGGCCCACGCCAGAGCCCGGCGTGTTCGACTTCCGGTACGAGATGCGGGAGACCCGTGCCCGGCTGGAAGAACTGCTGGATGAAGGGAAGGTTGAGGAGGCGGAGGCGTATCTGGAAGAGCGGAGATTGGAGTTCGTGGAACGGGGCCACAGCATCCGCAAGCTGAACACGGCATGGTTCGCCTTCCACGGCACGTATGCGGACGGCCCGGCGTCGATCAGCCCCATCGAGCCGCAACTGCGCACGATACGCGCCGACTCTGCGGACCTCGCCGAGTTTCTCGACCGCGTCGCCGTCATCGACGAGCCCGGCGAATTGGAGCGTCTCGCACGAGAGGCGGGTTGGCGGCCCTAGCTGCTGGCAGCCGTTCGTGGTGAGCCTGCCGAACCACGAAATGAGGACAGCGCAGGGGAGAGAGGCGGGCGGTGCGCTGATAGAATCCTGCCACTCCCGCCAGTGAGGCTGCTTTGCTCCCGATAAGCCTCTCGCTCTCCAACTTCCTCTCCTACCGCGACGCCGCTCCCACGCTCCACATGGAGGGCATACGCGTCGCGTGCCTCTGCGGGCCGAACGGCAACGGCAAGTCCGCCCTGCTGGACGCCGTCACGTGGGCGCTCTGGGGCAAGGCGCGCGGTCAGCGGCACGAGCAGCTCCTCCACCACGGTCAGACCGAGATGCAGGTCGAGCTGGTGTTCGACGTCGGGAGCGAGCGCTACCGCGTCTCGCGCCGTTACTCGCAGGCGAGGCGCAATCCGCAGAGTTCGCTGGAGCTCGCTGTTCAGACCGCCGGCGGGGAGTTTCGGCCCATCACCGGCGACACCATCAGGGCGACCGAGGCGGAGATCGAGCGCATCATCAACATGGACTACGTGACGTTCGTGAACAGCGCGTTCCTCGTACAGGGTCGCGCCGACGAGTTCACGATGGCCACCCCCGGCGCGCGCAAGGAAGTGCTTGCCAAGGTGCTGGGCCTCGGGCGGTACGACGAGCTCGCGGAGCGGGCCCGCCTCCGGGGACGCGACGCACGGGCGAAACTCGAGGCGAACGCCATCAACGTCGACCACCTGCGCGAGCGCGCCGCAGCAGCCGATGAGACGCGTACGGCGCTGGCCGAAGCGGAGCGTGAACTCGCCGAGGCGGCCACATCCGTGGATGGCCTCGCTGAGCGGCTGCAACTGCTCCGCGACAAGGTCGCGCACCTGGAACGCCGGCAGGCGGAGCGTGACGAGCAGAATGTTGCAGCGCAGCGCGCGCGCCAGCGGCAGACCGAGGAAGAGGCAGAGGCGACGGGCCTCAACCAGCGTCTCGTCGGGTGGCAGCGCACCATCGAGCGCGCAGGTGAGATCGAACAGGGAGTCGTTGCACTGCAGCAGGCGCAGGAACGGGCGAGAACACTCACGAACGCCGCGCAACAGGCGCTTGCGCTCCAGACGCAACTGGCGCCGCTGGAGAACGCGATAGGCCAGGCCCGCGCCCGGCTCGAGAGCGACATCCAGGCGCAGCGGCAGCACGTCGACACTCAACTCACGCCGAGGGCGGAGTCGCTGCCGTCGCTCCAGCGCGCGCATGATGAGCTGGTCGAGCGTCAGGCAGCTATGGAGAACCGCCGGACCGAGGCGGGGAGCGCAGAGGAATCCCGGCGGCAGCTCACCCTGGAAGTGCAAACGCTCCGGCGGGACAACGAGCAGATAGAGAAGAGCGGCAGAGACTTGAGAGGCAAGCTCAACCTGCTCGGCCACGACCATGTGGACGCGGCGACGTGCCCGCTCTGCAGCAGCCAGCTCGGGCCGGACGGCATCGCGCAGATACGCGCGTCCTACGCGAGCGAGATAGAAGGGTTGCTTCAGCGTCACAAAGAGCAGAAGCAGCGCGCAGAGCAACTGGAGCACCAGGCCGTCGAGGCCGCAGCAGGGGCGGAGCGGGCCCAGAGCGAACTCGCCGCCGAGCAGCAGCGCATCGCGGATGAGCAGAGCCGCCTTACCGTGCAGCGGGAGGAGGCAGAGCGGGCGGCGGAGCAGTTGAAGCAGGCCGTTCCGCTGCTCCAGCAGAACGAGGCCGCGCTCGCCAGTGGCGCATACGCGCAGGACGAGCAGGCGGCGGCACGAGGACTGCGGGAGCAACTCGAAGCGCTCTCGTTCGATCCGACGGCGCTCAGCGCGGCGGAAGCACAGGTGCGGGACCTCGCGCGGTGGGAGGAGGAGCGGCAGGCGCTCGCCACAGCGCGTGAGCGCATGGACGACGACGCGGCGGCCCTCGCCCGGGCGCGCGCCCGGGCGTCGGAAGCGGTGGGCGACGCCACGCGCGCCGAACAGGCAAGCGCGGCGATAGCGGAGGAGTTGGCGGAGCTGCCGTCGTGGACTGCTCAGCGTGGGCAGGTCGACGAGCAACTGCGGATCGCGTCCGCGAATCGCGACAGCCTGCAGGCGCGCAAGGGCTCGTTGGAGAACGAGATGCAGCAGATAGCGCAGGCCGCCGCCGACCTCGCGCAGGCTGAGGCCCTGCGGAGCACGCTGACCGGCGAGGCGAGCGCCTACACCGAGCTCGCGCTCGCGTTCGGCAAGGGCGGCGTGCAGGCGCTCCTGATGGAAGCCGCCATCCCCCGCATGGAAGACGAGGCCAACGACCTGCTGCGCCGTATGACCGACGGCAGGATGACGCTGAAGCTGGAGACGCAGAAGGAACGCAGGAGCGGCGGCGACGCGGTCGAGACGCTGGAGATCGTCATCGCGGACGAGCTCGGCTCCCGCGCCTACGAGATGTTCAGCGGCGGCGAGCGCTTCCGCATCGACTTCGCCGTGCGTATCGCCCTCAGCAAGGTGCTCGCGTGGCGCGCGGGCGCGCCCCTGCCCACGCTTTTCATCGACGAGGGCTTCGGCACGCAGGACGCCGAGGGGCGTGACCGCATCCTGGAGGTCATCCAGGCCATCGAGGACCGGTTCGAGCGCATCCTCGTCATCACGCACATGGACGACATCAAGGAAGCGTTCCCGGTGCGCATCGAGGTCACGCGCGGGCCGAACGGCTCGACGTTCTCGCTCTCCTGACGCGCCGAAGGAGCGCCTTCTCGTGTAGCATCGCGCCCGCCGACATCGTGCGGCACACATTCACTACAGGAGGACTGCTCATGACGCTGCACCAGGCGGAGGAGAGCAAGGCGCGGGGACGCGCGGTACGAAAAGCGATCAGTGGCTCGGAAGGCTCGCGGAGCACCGGCAATGCCGCCGGGCTCGACATGGTCCCGGGGCTGGAGGACTTCGTTATCGGCTTCAACTTCGGCGAGGTATGGTCGCGCGAGCGCATCGACCTCAGGACGCGCTGCATGATCGTGCTCGGCATGATGACGGCGCTGGGGCGCACGCCGCAGGTCGGGGCTTACACCCGCTATGCGCTGCACCTCGGCATTACGCCGGAGGAGATAGCGGAAGTATTCCTGCAGGCGATCCCGTACGCCGGGCTGCCCGCCGCGTTCAACGCGATGCAGGCCGGCAGCGACGTCTTCAAAGAGCAGGGCGTCACCGTCAACATGGAGGCGTAGGCGGCGGCATGACCACCGATTCCCGCTGGAACCAGAGCGCGATGGTGGAGCGGATGTCGTCGGACTTCGGACGGCGCTACCCGCTCGCGTTCTGGGAGTTCTTCGAGTCCCAGGTGCGCCCGCGCACCGGCGACGCTCCTGCCATCGCCGACCTCGGCTGCGGAGCGGGACTGCTCCTACAGGAGTTGTCGTCGCGGCTGCCGGACGCCACGCTGCGCGGCGTGGACGTGTCCAAGGCGATGCTCGCGAACGCCAAAGGGCTCGACTACGCCACCGCAGCGTCGTCGTTCACCTTGCACGATCTCAATCACGCGCCGTACCCGGTGGAGGACGCGTCGCTCGACCTCTGCATCTCCGCGAACGTGGCCTGCTTCCTCGACAACCCATTCGTGCTGTTGGCGGAGGTGCGCAGGATGCTCCGTCCGGGTGGGGTCTACCTGCTCTTCGACTGGAAACGGCAGACGCTCCCCGGCTACATCGAGGGTAGGGGCGGGTTCGGCAACGACCCGGCGGCACTGATGAGCCTCCAGCCGTACCACAACCGCTTCACCCTGGACGAGTGGCGGTGGCTGCTGGCAGAGGGCGGGTTCGACCTCGTCGGCGAGGCACATCCGCGCACCAGCCACGTCGCCCTTGCGGGGGTGCCGCGATGACGCAGCGGGACGACCGCGCCCTCCGCCGCCAGTTGGAGCGGTACACGCTGCGCTTCAACGATGCGTTCTGGCGGTTCTGGGACGAGCAAGTCGCGCCGGTGCTGCCGCCTGCGCCGGTGATCGTGGACGTGGGGCCGGGGCCCGGCCTCTTCCTGCGCGACCTCTCCGAGCGACTGCCGGACGCGACACTCCACGGCGTCGACGCCAACGAGGCGATGATCGAGAACGCGCGCGCCATCGACTACGCCGGGCCCGTGCCAACGCTCGTGTTGGCCAACGTGGAGAGCGCGCCGCTGCCGTACGACGATGGGTCGGTCGACCTGCTCACGATGGCGGCGGTGCTGCACGGGTTCGACGACCCGTTCTCGTTCCTGCGGAAGCAGGCGACACGGGTGCTGAAGCCGGACGGGCGGATGCTGCTGTTCGACTGGTTCCGCCAGCCGATGCGGGAGTACGTCGAGCGTAGGCTGGTCGAGCCGGGCGAGCCGGAGGAGACGCGCTACGAGCGGGCGCTGGAGCAGTTCCGCATCCACAACAAGTACACGCTGGACGACTGGCTCTGGGTGTTCGCGCAGTCGGGGATGCGCATCGAGGCGGAGACCTCCGAGCCGCACCCGTTCGCTCGCGTCTGGCTGCTGCGCCCGGAGTAGGGCCAAGTTCAAGGCCATCATCGGTTATTCTTCAATGGTCCTTCGCCAACCACAGCTAGGATTCGCGTTTCGAGGTCCTTACGCAACTCTTCAGGCGTTTCCCAAGCGACGTGGTAATACTGCCGAGTGTCGAAATGGAGTTTGTCGAGCTGGTCTTTTCTGCAAGCATAGATGACGGGAATTCCCAAGCCATGGGCGAATCCGGCTTCGTAGTAGACGCTGCCACGGATACCAGTATTTCCGTGAGTGAAATCGGCAATCAAGAAACGTGAGCGGCGAATCTCTGCGATTATCGTGTCGTCTATTTTACCGGCATCTGAGGAATGTGCTATCTCTATATCAACACGATAGTCTGCATAGCCCGTATTCTCGATTGCTTGCGCGATGCCCGTTTGGAAGGCATCGTTCATTTCGTCGTCAAGCCACATCGCCACGAAAGCCTGGGCGGAATCTACCTGCTGCTGCACCCCTTCAATCTCTGCATAGCCATCAATAGTAATTGTGCAGTGCGCGTTACCTCCAAGAAGATGCTTGCATCCTATCCACCCACGGTCTTCTAGATAATCCAGGAACGACCGAACTTCAGCCGAATCAACGGACTCGGAGATGATTAGGGGCTCGTCAGCTGAGCACTCCAGATTAGCAGAAGTTCCGAGAGGGATGGAATTAGTAAGGTATTTCAACAACCTCTTTGCTCGCTCGTAGACAGGCAGCGAAGCTCTCGACGAGGCATAATATAAGGTTTCTCTCGTCACCAAGGGCACTCTAATCCCTTGCTGTCGCTGATGAACAAGCATAGTAGTTAGTCGTGCCTTGGCCCTATCACTTAGTGACTCGGCACGATCGACGGCGTCCAAATCTATGAGATACGGCCCCCCGGCGCGAGGAGATTCAATGGCGTATAGTCCTCGATTCAGTTGTTTATCTGCCGGGGTTTTCCAGATAGGACACTTGTGAGGCAGAGTGGACATGGTGAATTGCTCCGACAGGTAAGGTGTTGGCTCTATGTAATGCTACCCGCCCAGCCGGGAGCGGATGACGAGGAGGATGGCGAAGCCTTCCGCGCCGAGGGCGAGGCTGTACCAGAGTTGGTCTGCGCCAACCGTGAGCACGAACCCTACGAGGCCGGGGGCGTGGGCCAGCAGCAGGAGCGTCTGCGCCAGGCGTGCGGGAGGGCGCTCGTTCGTGAGTGCGTTCGCGGTCACGAGGAGTGAGACCAGGGGCACGGCGATTCCGGTGGCGACCGCCACGATGGTGGCGAGCCGCGCGCCGAAGAACGGCTCGTTGCCGAAGAACGCGAAGTAGACCACGGCGACGGCGACGTAGACAAACGGGGCGGGGAGCATCCCCCGTACGAGCGTCTGGAACCTGCGCCTTTCGATGGGATTCATCGCTGATGCTTCAACGTCTGCTCAGCTCTGCCCGAAGCAGTACAGCCGGTTTGTCCTCTTGAGAGGGGTCACGTCATCTCCCGTATCGGCGTCTTCGGCCTCTTCGTCTTTCGTGTCGATCAGGTCTACGACGCACTCGACCGCGTAGGGTTCGCCCACAGCGGCGGCGGCCGCAACGTCGGATGACACCTCTGCCCGGATCTGCCACACGTTCGTGACGTGCTCTTCTGTCTCATCCGGCACTGAGTCTTCGGCCATGAGGATGGACCAGGTCAAATTCTCATAGGCCTCCACCGCCACGACAGCGTTGGTGAACAGTTCGATCTGCTCTCCTCCGTAGGAGCCCAGCAACTGCTCCCGGTTGGTCTTCATGAACTCCATCAGGAAATCGACCGAGACTCTCTGCGGCGCGGGAGTGGGGGTAGGTGTGGACGTAGGCGTGGGGCTGGGCGTAGGCGTGGAAGTCGGGGTTGCCGTCGGTCCGGGGGTGGGAGTTGGGGTGGTGACGGGAGTTGGGGTCGGCGTAGGGGTGGGTTCGGCGCAGGACATGCCGTCGTCGGCTACGACGTGTCCCTCGAACTCACACAGCACCGGCGTCGGGGTTGGGGTCGGCGGCAGGCAGGCTGCCGAGAGCCCGGAGGCGGCGAGCAGACCGATCAGGAGCAGCGCGCGGACTCGCAGTGGACCTGCCCAACCCAGCCCTGGCCTGCCCGGCTCGCTGGCGAAGCCCCGCAGGGACGTCATTCCCCGCTCATCCCTTGACGACGACGCTGACGAGGTAGCGGCCGGGGACGAACACGATCTTGTCGACCTGCTTGCCCTCCGTGTAGGCGACCACCTTCTCCGAGGTGAGCGCTGCTTCCCTGGCGTCGCCCTCGGAGATCGAGGCGGGGACGGGGATGCGGTCGCGCACCTTGCCGTTCACCTGCACGACGAGCGTCGCCTCCTCGATGGCGGCGAGACCCTCGTCCCACTCCGGCAGAGGCTGGTTGTGGACGCTGTACGGGTGCCCTGTGCGCTCCCAGAGCTCCTCGGCGAGGTGTGGGCCCATCGGCGCGAGGAGGAGCAGCAGCGATTCAACGGCCTCGTTCCAGGCGCGGCGCGACACGGCGCCGGCGTCGTAGGCGGGCGACATCTCGTTGGTCAGCTCCATCATCGCCGCAAGAGCCGTGTTGTACTTGAAGCGCTCCAGGCTCTCGATGACGCCGCGGATGGTCTGGTGCGTCTTGCGGATGACGGCGCGATCGGAAACGGCCTCGGCCTCGGGCAGTGTGTCGGTGTCCCTCAGGCAGAGGTCCCAGAGGCGGTTCACCCAGCGCGCGACGCCGTTGATGCCGGAGTCGCTCCAGTCGCCGCCGCCCTCCCAGGGGCCCATGAACATCAGGTAGAGGCGCACGACATCCGCGCCGAGGTCCTTCACGTATTCGTCCGGGGCGATGACGTTGCCGCGGCTCTTGCTCATCTTCATGTGGTCTGAGAGCACGGTGCCCTGGTTGAAGAGGCGCAGGAACGGTTCGCCGAAGTCGATGAGGCCGAGATCGCGGACGACCTTGGTGAAGAAGCGGGCGTAGAGCAGGTGCATCACCGCGTGCTCCGCGCCGCCGGTGTACTGGTCGACGGGGTTCCACGAGTCGACGCGCGCGGGGTCGAACGGGCCCTCGGCGAAGTCCGGGCTGACGTAGCGCAGGAAGTACCACGACGAGTCCACGAACGTGTCCATCGTGTCGGTCTCGCGGGTCGCAGGGCCGCCGCAGGCGGGGCAGGTCGTGTGGAGGAAGCCGTCGTGGTAGCGGAGCGGCGACTCCCCGGTCGGCTTGAACTCGGCGTCGTCGGGCAGCACCACGGGAAGCTGGTCGTACGGCACGGCCTGCGCGCCGCAGTCGTTGCAGTAGACGATGGGGATGGGCGTGCCCCAGTAGCGCTGGCGGCTGATGAGCCAGTCACGCATCCGGTAGCCGACGGTGCGCCTGCCCCAGCCCTGCTGCTCGACGTGGTCGGCGATCGCCTCGTACCCCTCGGCGTTCGGCATCCCGTTGAAATGCCCGGAGTTGACCTGCGAGCCGCTCTTCTCAACCCACGCCTCCCGGAGTGGAGCGCCGTCCCACCGTGGCGGCGCCACGACGACACGGATCTCCAGCCCGTACTTCCGGGCGAACTCAAAGTCGCGGGCATCGTGGGCGGGGACGCCCATCACTGCGCCGGTGCCGTAGGTGAGCAGCACGTAGTCGCCCACCCAGATGGGCACGCGGTCGCCGTTGAGCGGGTTAACGGCATACGAGCCGGTGAAGACGCCGGTCTTCTCGCGCTCGACGGAGAGCCGGTCTATCTCGGTGGCCTCGCGGGCGCGGGCGACGTACGCCTCGACGGCGTCCCGCTGCTCCGGTGTCGTGAGCCGCTCGACGAGCGGGTGCTCCGGCGCGAGGACGACGAACGTGACGCCGAAGATGGTGTCGATGCGCGTCGTGAAGGTCGTTATCTCGCGCTCGTCAAGGCCGTATTCCGAGATGTCGAACGAGATGTCGACGCCCTCGCTGCGGCCTATCCAGTTGGTCTGCATCGTCTTGATGCGCTCGGGCCAGTCGACGACGCCGGAGAAGTCCAGCAGTTCGTCGGCGTAGTCGGTGATGCGGAAGAACCACTGGTCCATCTCGCGGCGGATGACGATGTCGCCGGTGCGCTCGCACTTGCCGTCGACGACCTGCTCGTTTGCGAGCACGGTCTGGCAGGTGGGGCACCAGTTGACGGGGGCCGAGGCGCGGTAGGCGAGTCCCTGCTCGTACATCTTGAGGAAGAACCACTGGTTCCAGGCGTAGTAGTCCGGCTGGCAGGTGACGATCTCCCTGTCCCAGTCATAGACCGTGCCCATGGAGCGGAGCTGGGCGCGCATGCGGTCGATGTTCCCCATCGTCCAGATGAACGGGTGGATGCCCCGGCTGATGGCGGCGTTCTCAGCCGGAAGGCCGAACGCGTCGAACCCCATGGGATGCAGCACGTTGTAGCCGCGCATCCGCATGAAGCGGGCGTGGGCGTCGGACGGGGCCATGGCATACCAGTGGCCGATGTGGAGGTCGCCGGAGGGGTAGGGGTACATGGTGAGGGCGTACCACCGGGGCCGGGGGTCGTCGTCGTTCACCTGGTAGAGGTTGTCGTCGGCCCACCGCTGTTGCCACTTGCGGTCGATCTCCGCAGGGTCGTAGCGGAGGGGGGCCATGCGCTGGCGGGTGGTCATGTATCGCTCCGAGAACGGGGGCTGTGGAGTATCAGTTTAACCGATACGGGTGAGGCGTGGGGCGGATGTCATGTTGAGCGGAGCCAGAGGCGGAGTCGAAACATCTCTCGGGGAGCGCTTGCTCGCAGTGGGACGCCTCCCGAGAGATTCCTCGGCTTCGCTCGGAATGACAACCGCGCCCTGAGCGCCGTTCAAGATTCCAAACCTGCCCTCTTTTTGAAATCTTGAACGCCCTTTTACGAGTGAATCGCATGCCCGAAATGAGGATCTTGAACTCCTTGAACCGGGGTGTTTCCAAGGCCGTGGCCTGCTTCCCGCGTTCAAGGTTTCAAGATTCCACTCGAAATTCAAAGTTTGGGTGCGCTCATCGGTGTTCATTCTGTTGCATCGTGTTGCATCGGGCTGGTGGCGGGCTGTGGGCAGAGTCATGCAACCAGCGTAACGGGAAGCGGGTGGACCGCGTAAGGGGCGGATGTCGCAGAGGCACTCATCACCCCTGCCACGCCCTCAGCCTGCAGCTGCCGACCGCCCACGCCCTGCCTGTGGCCGCGTTGCGTTGCTGATTTCGGCATACATGCCGGATGCAGGCCGTATTCCGGAGTAAAATTCCATTGCGATTGGCGTTAAACGTTACTATCCTGTAAGTATCGGGTTGGATTGGTCCATTCGATGGGAGCCATCCGCACATGGAGCAGGGCAGTGGTCGGATAGAGGTCAGTAACCTCTGGAAGGTGTTCGGCGAAAACCCGGAGGCTGCCCTGCAGCCGGAGTGCGAGTCCATGTCCCGCGAGGAGATACGGCGGGCGCTGGGCGTCGTCGTCGGACTCCGTGACGTTTCGTTCACTGTGGACACGGGAGAAGTCTTCGTGGTCATGGGCCTGTCCGGCAGTGGCAAGTCCACCCTGGTGCGCTGCCTCCTCAGGCTCACTGAGCCCACTGCGGGGCAGGTCTGTTTCGACGGCGAGGACATCCAGGGCTACTCCGCCAATCAGTTGGTGGAGTTCCGGCGCAGCAAGACCGCGATGGTCTTCCAGCACTACGGCCTCCTCCCGCATCGCAACGTCATCGACAACGTGGTGTACGGGCTGGAAGTGCGGGGCATGGACAGGGAACAGAGGTACGAGGCCGCTCTCGAGGCCATCAAGGTTGTGGGGCTGGAGGGCTGGGAACACAACCACCCCAATCAGATGAGCGGCGGGATGCAGCAGCGCGTCGGCCTCGCCAGGGCGCTTGCGACCAATCCCACCGTGCTGCTCATGGACGAGCCCTTCAGCGGGCTCGACCCGCTCATACGGAGGGAGATGCAGGACGAACTCCTAACCCTGCAGACGGAACTCCAGAAGACCATCGTGTTCATCACCCACGACCTGAACGAGGCCCTCAAGATGGGCGACCGCATCGCGATCATGCGGGATGGCGAGATCATCCAGATGGGCTCGCCCGAGGAGGTCGTTACGCTTCCGACCGACGCCTACGTCACCGATTTTGTGCGGGACGTATCGCGGGCGAAGGTCATCCAGGCCAAGGCCATCATGCAGGAGCCCGGCGTGGTCATGTACGAACGGCAGGGACCCCGCGCCGCGCTGTACGCGATGAACCAGCACAGCCTCGACGCGGTGTTCCTCATCGCGCGCGATTTCACCCTCAAGGGGATGCTGACGGCGGAGGAAGCGAGGGGCCTGCTCCTCCAGCGTAAGGAGTCCCTGGAAGAGGCCCACCTCGTCCCAGCAGTCACCACGGACCCGGATGCATTCATCGAGGAGGTCGTTCCGATGGCAGCCGAGACCGAATACCCCATCGCGGTGGTCGGCGAGCACGGGAGCCTGCTCGGGGAGATCGACCGGGGAACGCTCCTCACGGGGCTTTCGGGCAAGAGGTAGGCGCGACCCCTGCGGGAAAGACGACGGACACCTATCTGCGTCACCACCCCCTGACGCGGTGCGCGCTGCGCCTGCTGGGGTACACTCGCGCCAGCGATGAACCGGAAAGGCCCGCCCTTGATGGAGGAGGAGGCTTGCCATGGGGATCCTCGAACGGACCTACGCTCCTGAGGTCGGCGCCGAGGTCGATGAGGTGCTCATCTCGTCGGACTCGCACGTGATCGAGCCGGCGGGCCTGTGGAAGGAGAACCTTCCCGCAGCGCTCCGTGAACGTGTTCCCGACCTCGGCGGCGCTCGGAGGAACGACGCCCCAGGTGGGATGGACAAGTGGGAACGGGTCAACGAGATGGCCCGCGACGGCGTCAGCGCCGAGGTGCTGTATCCGACCCACGGCCTCAAGACGCTCGTCCTCGGCGACCGTGACCTGGAGGAGGCGTGCGCCAGGGTCTACAACGACTGGCTCGCGGACTACTGCTCGGCGGCCCCGGACAGGCTCATCGGCCTCGCGCTGCTCTCGACGTACCGCATCGAGGCTGCCGTCGAGGAGATGGAGCGCAGCCGCAAGGCGGGGATGTCCGGAGTGGTGGTGTGGCAGGTGCCCGACCCCGCGCTGCCCTTCACGTCGCGCCACTACGACCCCCTGTGGGCGCGCGCCGAGGAGCTCGACATGCCGGTGTCGCTGCACATCCTCAGCGGTCATGGCTACAACCTGCGGCAGTCGTTCGGCCAGGGAGAGCGGGGCATCGAACAGGAGCGGACGAGCGTCAACATGAAGCTCGTCTACGCGATGGACGCCCTTTACGACTTCATCTTCTCCGGAGTGCTGGAGCGCTTCCCGCGGCTCAAGCTGGTGCTCGTCGAGAACGAGATCGGCTGGCTGCCGTTCGTGCTTGAGCAGTGGGACTACTACTTCCAGCGCCACGGCACGAACAGGGTGGCACTCGACCTCACGATGCTCCCCAGCGAGTACTTCAACCGGCAGGTGTACGCCACCTTCTTCAACGACGCGGTCGGCGGCAGGCTCCTCTCCTGGTGGGGCGCCGGCAACTGCATGTGGTCCAGCGACTACCCGCACGGCAACTCGACGTGGCCGGACTCGCGGCAGATCGTCGCGCGCGACATGGGCAGCCTGCCTGCGGACGTTCGCGCCGGGCTGTTGCGGGACAATGTCTCGAAGCTCTACGGGATCGAGGTCGGCGGCTGATCTAGACAGCGCCGGGGCCGACGCGGATGCAGGCCGTCCAGTGGCCGCGGCTCGTCTCCTTGAGCGGCGGGACGACGGCGCGGCAGTCGTCAATGGCCATGGGGCAGCGCGTGTGGAAGACGCATCCCTGCGGTGGGTTCTGCGGGCTGGGGATGTCGCCCTGCAGCACGATGCGCTCGCGGGCCTCTTCCACCGTAGGGTCGGGCACCGGCACGGCGGAGAGCAGCGCTTTGGTGTAGGGGTGCTGCGGGTCCTCGTAGAGATCGTCGCAGGGCGCGAGCTCCATCAACTTGCCCAGGTACATGACCGCGACGCGGTCCGAGATGTGCCGCACGACGGAGAGGTCGTGCGCGATGAGGAGGTACGTGAGCCCGAACTGCTCCTGCAACTCCTGGAGGAGGTTGATGATCTGCGCCTGTATCGAGACGTCGAGCGCGGAGACGGGCTCGTCGGCGACGATGAACTCCGGCTCCGCCGCGATGGCCCGTGCGATGCCGATGCGCTGGCGCTGGCCGCCGGAGAACTCGTGCGGGAAGCGGTCGGCCATGTAGGGGTTGAGCCCGACGACATCCAGCAGGTGCTGGATGCGCTCCCGCATCTCCGCCTTGCCCTGCACGAGCCCATGGACGCTCACCGGCTCCCCGATGATGCCCGCCGCGGTCATGCGCGGGCTGAGCGACGAGTACGGGTCCTGGAAGATGGCGTTGATGCGCCGACGCATGGTGCGCAGTTCCCTGCCGCTCAGCGTGCTCATCTCGATGCCGTCGAACTTCACCTCGCCCTCGGTCTGCTGGTGCAGCTGCAGGATGCAGCGTCCCAGCGTGCTCTTGCCGCTGCCGCTCTCGCCCACGAGGCCGAGCGTCTCGCCGCGTCGTATCGTGAGCGAGACGTCGTCCACGGCCTTGACCTCGCCGACGCGCTTCTTGAATACGATGCCGGAGGTGACCGGGAAGTACTTCTTCACCCGGCTCACTTCGACGAGAGGGGAATCCGCGGATGACGTGGTCATGCGGCGCTCCCGGTTTCGACGGCCCAGCAGGCGACGTGGTGCTCGGCAGCCGCGCTCCTGACGTGGCGCACCTCCGGCACGTCCTCTTCGCAGCGTGCGATGGCATACGCGCAGCGCTCGCGGAACGCGCAGCCTGCGGGGAGGTTGCTCAGGTCCGGCGGCATCCCCTCGATGGGGATGAGGCGCTCGCCCTTCGGTTTGTCGAGCCGGGGCACGGACGCCAGCAGCCCTTTCGTGTAGGGGTGCTGCGGCTCGTCGAACACCTGGTGAAGCGTGCCGCGCTCCACGATGCGGCCCGCGTACATGACGTTGATGCGGTCGACGTAGCGCGCGACGACGCCGAGGTTGTGCGTGATGATTATGACCGCGATGCCCAGCTCCCGCTGCACCTGCTGGATGAGCTCGAGGATCTGGGCCTGGATCGTGACGTCCAGCGCGGTCGTGGGCTCGTCGGCAATGAGCAGCTTCGGGCTGCAGGAGAGCGCCATGGCGATCATGACGCGCTGGCGCATGCCGCCGGAGAACTCATGCGGGTAGGCGCGGAGGCGGTTCGCGGCGTCCGGTATGCCGACGAGCTCCAGCAGCTCCGACGCACGGGCGTGGGCTGCCTCGTTGTCGTAGCCGAGGTGCCGCTGCACGGCCTCGGTGAGCTGCCGGCCTATCGTGAGCACGGGGTTCAGGGAGGTCATTGGCTCCTGGAACACCATGCCGATGCGGTTGCCCCGGATGTCGCGCATGGCCTTGTCGTCCTGCGCGAGGAGGTCTTCGCCCATGAAGCGTATCGACCCGCCCAGGATGCGTCCGGGCGGGCTGGGGATGAGCCTCATGATGGAGAGCGCGGTGATGCTCTTGCCGCAGCCGCTCTCGCCGACGATGGCGAGCGATTCGCCTTCCATGAGGTCGAAGGTGATCCCGTCCACAGCCTTCACCACGCCGGCAGACGTGAAGAAGTGCGTGCGCAGCCCGTTCACTTCGAGGAGAGCCGTCAAGTAAGTCCCCACTCCACGACGCGTCAGCGCCGTCCGATACGGCGTGAACCTAGCCTAACGAGGGGCAGGTGTAAAGTGCGCTACGCCTTGCGGGGCACCTTGTAGCGGCGACCGCGTTCCCGCACGGTGCGCTGCGCGTCGAACGTCATCACCGGCACGCCGTAGCCGCAGCTCGTGGCAGTGCTCTCGACGTCGACCACGATGGCCTGCCGCTGCGGCAGTGCGATCTCCTCCGCGGGCGCGGCGAGCAGTTGCTCGGCGAGCGGGGACTCGGCGACAGGCGTCACCGTGGCGTGGCCGTACAGGCGCACGACGGCCGCGTCCTCGCTATCGAACGAGCAGACCATGACGGTGATGGGTCCGCCCGCCATCGAGTGGCGCGCCGTCTCGTTGCCGCTGCCGGTGTAATCGAGATACGCCACGCGGCGTTCGTCCAGCACGTGGAGCGGCACACCGCCCTTCGGCGAGACGTTCACCGCGCCGACGTGCATCCCCGGCGCGAGGCCGGGGTCGGCGGTGGCGACGAAGAAGACCGACGCCTGCCGGATGAGGTCGGCCTGCTTGTCCGTGATGCAGTCGAAGTAGTCGGCCATGGCGTGCCCCTTTACGTGGCCCTCGCCACCCAGACGAGGTCTTCACTGTCCTCGGTGACGGGGCCGCCGTCGAAGTCGCCGTAGACAGATTCGATGTCGAAGCCGCACAGCTCCAGCAGGTGCTCCATCTCGTACCGGAAGGTGTAGCGCTGCTCGAAATCGCGTAGGAGGCGGCGCTCGACGACTCCCTCGTCGCTGACCTCCTCGATGATGAGGCGGGTGTCGTTCACCTGGGTGACGGGGTCCCAGCCGTTCTGCCCCCAGACGACGATGGTCCCGCCTCCCTCGCGCTCGACGTCCTTCAGGTGGTAGGCGAGCGAAGCGTTATCGCCCACGAGTGCGTTCACGTCCGGGTTGAACGTGTCCATCGCGAAGACGCCGCCGGGCGCGAGCCGCTCCCGCACGCGGGCGAGCGCCTGCCGCTGCTCCTCGGTTGTGAGCATGCTGTGGAAAGAGCGGAACGGCATGATGACGAGCGGGAAGCGCTCTGCGAGCTGGACCGTTGCCATGTCGCCGGACTGGAAGACGCACCGCTCGGAGAGTCCTCGCTTCGAGGCCTTGGCCTGCGCGACTTCGATCATGCGCGGCGAGATGTCGATGCCCGTCATGGGAACGCCTGCCCGCGCGATGGGGAGGCTGATGCGTCCCGTGCCGCAGCCGAGTTCCAGGACGGGGCCACCCGACTCGCGCGCCAGCTCGACATAGAAGTCGATGTCGTGCGTGAGGTCGGCGTGCACCGCATCGTAGATGTCGGCCCAGTCGTCGTAGGGGAAGTCGAATGGCATGGGGCCTCAGGCAGGCACGGGGAGGTTGACGTCGACGAAAAAGACCTCCGCCGCAGGAGGGGGCACAGGCGTGCCGGAAGCGCGGAGAGAGCCGAGATAGGCGGGAAGCGTCTCGCGGAAGAGCGCTTCCGCCCGCTCCGGCGTGTCGGCGGCAGCGACGATGGGCCAGAGTTCCTCCGCAAATGCCTTCCACGCTCCGTCCTCGCGGTAGACGACAGCGTTATAGCCCTCTACCACGATTGCGCGCGCGGTTGGCTCGGGCAGCGTCTCCCCGTGTTCCGACATTCCCTCGAAGTGGAATTCGAGTGCTTCGCGGATGTTCACCTTCATCTCTTCCGGCGTGCTGCCGGTGGAGATGCAGCCGGGAACGTCCGGCGCTCCCGCGCAGTAGTTGTTGGGAGTTCTGCTGATGACGACCAAGTACCGCATGCCTGCCGCCTCTACTTCAGTCCCGCTTGCTTCCTGATACCGTCCCAGAGCCATTGTCGCACGTCTTCGCCCAGGCGCCCCGGTATGGTAACCGTTCCGGGTTTCGTGGGGTGATGGAACTGCCGGTGGCTCCCGCGCGTACGCACCAGGAACCAGCCATCCCGCTCCACCATACGGATCGCGTCTCTTACCTTATGCACCATGAGATGTCGCCCGCAAGCATCATTGGCTGTGCGGGGCGCAGTAGGCAAGGGGCTGGTGACGCTGGGGATGGCTCCGCCGGTTAGCCGCCGCCCATGCGCTGGAGCGCGCGCCTGACGCGCTCGTCGGTGGGGGCGTCGGCTGTGCCGTCCTCGGTGGCGAGCGCCTGACGCGCTTCGAGCGCGGAGTAGCCGAGCGCCATGAGCCACTGCAGGGCGGGATCGCCTGTGCCACCCGCGGTCGTGGCGACGCCTGCGCCGGTCACGAGCGGCGCGCCGATCTCCTCCTCCAGCTTGCCCTTGAGGTCGAGGATGATGCGCTCGGCGGTGCGCTTGCCGACGCCCGGCGCGCGGCTGATGGCGGTCGCGTCGCCCGCGACGATCGCCGTGGCGAGGTCTTCCGGTGAGAGCACGCTTAGGACGGCGAGCGCGGCCTTCGGGCCGACCTGGCTCACGCCGATGAGCATCTCGAACAGCCGTCGTCCGTGCTCGGTGGCGAAGCCGTACAGCTGCAGGTCGTCCTCCCGGACGATGAGGTGGGTGTGCAGCCGCACGGGGCTGTCCGCGCCGGGCAGTCCGCCGAGGTCGTGCGCAGGGACGAAGACGCGCAGCAGGATGCCGCCGCCGACGCGCACGACGACGGAGTCGGCGTACTTCGCCTCGATCGTGCCCTCGACGCCCGCGATGATGCTCATCGTGCACTCAGCCGCGCGGCGGTGCGGAGCGCCTGTACATGGCAGAGTGCGATGGCGATGGCGTCCGAGGCGTCCTCCGCCATCGGCTCGTTGCCGAGTCCGAGGAGGATGCGGACGGAGCGCTGCACCTGCGCCTTGTCGCCCGCCCCGTAGTTGGCCACGGCGCTCTTCACCGTTGCGGGGGAGTACCGGTGGATGGGAATGCCTGCCTGCGCCGCGACGAGCAGCGCGACGGCCTGCGCCTGCCCCACGGCGATGGCGGACTTCGCGCCGCGCGCCGGCGCAACGAACGGCTCCTCTATCGCGAGCTGGTCCGGCGTCCAGCGCTCCGCGAGCGCCTGCAGTTCGCCGTGCAACAGGTGGAGCCGCTCCGCGATCTCTTTCGAGCGTCCGCCGTCGAACGTCCCCCACGCGAGGCAGCGTGGCGTCTCGCTGCCATCGTCGAGATCGAGGATGCTGTAGCCCATTGTCTGGGTGCCGGGGTCGACGCCGAGGATACGCATGCGCTCCGTCCGTTCTCCGCTACCGCAGGGCGTAGCGGTCGTTCTCTTCGGAAACGACCGCCTGCTCCTCTGCGAGTTTGGTGAGCGTGGTCAGGAGCTGCCGCTCCGCGAGGCGCTCGCGCGACTTCGGGAGGCGGGTGTAGATGCGCACGCGGAGTTCGGCGGGCGAGAGCGGGCCGTCGCGCAGCGCGTTCAGGATGGCCTGCTCGCGCTCGTGCCGGTGCTTGATGAGGGCGTTGAGCCGTGCCTTCGGCCGCTTCACCGGGCCGCCGTGGCCGGTGTACATGATGCGGGCGTCCACGTCCTTCAGCATCTCCAGCGTCCGCATGTAGTCGGCGAGGTTGCCGTCGTGCGGGCCGATGCTGGTTGTGGAGACGGCGAGGACGGTGTCGCTGGTGAAGAGCGCCTTGCGCTCCGGTGCGAAAAGGGCGAGCGAGCCCGAGGTGTGGCCGGGCGCCCAGACGGCTTCGAGCGAGAGGCCGCCGAGTTCGCGGCGGTCGCCGTGCTGCAGGTCGTCGGCGACGTGCAACTCGCCGTGGAGGCGGTCGTTCTCGATGGCCTCGCGGTCGTTGGGGTGGCACGCGAGCGGCGCGCCGGTCTCGCGGTGCATGTGCAGCGCGCCGCCTCCGTGGTCCGGGTGGCGGTGCGTGATGATGATCTCGGAAACAGGCGGCGCGTTGACCTCACGGATGTAGGAGGCGCGCGCGTGGTGGTCGTCCTCGTTCTCCCAGCCGGTGTCGATGAGGACGGCGGTGTCCGAGCCGAATACGAGGTAGGCGTTGGGCGGCGGGAACCCCGGCAACGGCTCCCGTCCGAAGGTGAGTTGGTGTATCCCCGGTTCCAGTTCCATGTCGTGGCGTCATTCTAGCGTACCCGGCTGGAGTTCCCGCGCGGCGTCGCGTGGAGTCCGGGGCTGCCCTGCGTTGTGCCATCCGCCACTTACGCGGTCGCCCTCGCGTCCGCTACGCTGGCTGCATGACTAGGCTCCCTGCCACAGGTATAGACCGCATCTATGGCTGGCGGCCTCAGCCATCAACAGGACCTATGACTCCGGCGCAAACTTGTGAATTCGTTGGCCACCTTGTTCATTTTTCACGGGAAGCAGGCCGTGGCCTTGCGCACAGCAGCACAAGGTGGCCAAGGTGGCCAGATGGAGCACTCGATTTACTCGTAAGGCAGGTAACAAGGTGGCCAGAATCCACAGGGGTTTGGCCACCTTGTTCGCGTCCTGCTCGCCCGGCGGCTGGGCTTGCCGCTAGACTACCCTTGACCTCGATGGCGTAGGAGCATCATTTCGTGAGCGACGTTGCGTTTCAAGATCTGCTGGCCGGCAACCACTGCTGGGGGTGTGGGCCGGACGCGAAGGACGGCCTGAAGCTGCCCAGCTACTGGGACGGCGATGAGACGGTGTGCACGTGGATGCCTCGTCCCGAGTTCGCGGCGGGGCCGAGGCACATCCTCTACGGCGGCATGATTGGCAGCGTCATCGACTGCCACAGCATCTGGACGGCCATCGCGGAGGCGTACAAACTCGAGGAGCGCGAGGTCGGCTCGGGGCCCGTCATCTGGTACGCGACGGCGTCGCTGCACGTGACCTACCGGAAGCCGACGCCGATAGACCAGCCGTTGACGATGCGGGCGCGGGTGACGGAGTTGGTGAGGCGCAAGGCGCTGGTGAGCTGCTCGCTCACCTCAGGCGGCGTCGAGACGGCGACGGGTGAGATGGTCGCGGTGCGGGTACCGCCCGAGTGGTTCGAGGACTAGCAGGAAGGAGGGCATGGCGATGACGGTAAGCGTTTCAGGACTGGTGGGGCATCCGTTGGAGTTGGGCCACGCGGACCTCGCGGCGCTGCCCGGACAGGTGGACGACGTGTCGACGCTTTCGCCGGGACGCGAGGGGTCGGCGGTGCGCATCGCGTCGGTGCTGGAAGCGGCGTCGGCGCAGCCGGGCGCAGAGTTCCTCACGCTGGAGGCGGAAGGCGGGTTCGCGGCGAGCATCCCGTTGGCGGCTGTCGCCGACCAGGCGCTGTTACTGTACGCGCTGGATGGCGAGCCGCTGCCGCATGAGAAGGGCGGCCCGGTGCGCTTCCTCATACCGAACCCCGCCGCGTGCGGCACCGCGGAGATAGACACGTGCGCGAACGTGAAGTGGCTGAACTCGATCAGCCTGAGCACCGAGCGCGGACGCGACGTTCGCCCGGCCACGCTGCGGGCACATGAGGCCCTGCATGAGGCCGAGCGCAAGGAAGGAGGCGCGTGATGACACGTCTGCCGGAGGTAACACGGGACGCGGTGACGGAGGAATTGCGCGGCGCTTTCGATGCGCTCATCGCCGACAGCGGCGGGACCGTGCCCCTGGGGCCCGGCGCCGTCGCTGCCCTGAGTCCGGAGATGGCCCTGCGGCGGCGTCCGCTGAGCAACTACGTGCGCTGGGAGCTGACGCTCCCCCAGCACGTACAGGAGCTTGCCATCCTCGCGACGGCGCGGCAGATGGACTGTCCCTACGTGTGGAACGCGCACGCCCCCATGGCCCGAAAGGCCGGTGTGAGCGCGGAACTTGTGGACGCGATGCGCGACCGTTCACCGCTGCCTGCGATGGCGGACGACGAGTCGGCCGTCGTGACGTTCGTGACGGAGATGCTGAGCGGTCACCAGGTATCGCAGGGGGCGTATGATGCGGCCATCGCGCAGTTCGGGACCCGGCAGACGATAGACCTCATCGCGCTGGCGGGGCAGTACGTCACCAATGCGTGCTTCCTGAATGCATTTGAGGTAGCTTTGCCGGAGACCACGGAGCCGGTGTTGCCGGTCTGATCCTGAGGAGGCAGACGATGGGCATCATAGACGCAGACGCGCACGTCATAGAGATAGACCAGACGTGGGACTACATGGACCCGTCGGAGCGCCACTTCAGGCCTGGCACGGCCTACCAGACGCTCGAGAACGGCGAGGTGATGAAGTACTGGATCGTCGGCGGGCGCGCCATCAGGACGGCGTGGCCGGGCGGCGGCCCGCGCGGCGAGTTCGGCCTCTTCGTCGGCAACGTCGTGCTGCCGACCGACTCCAAGTTCATGCTGGATGTGCAGGCGCGTATCGCCCACATGGACGAGCTCGGCACCGACCTGCAGGTGCTCTACCCCTCCATGTGGACGGGACCCATCACCACCAATCCCGCAGAAGAGGTTGCCCTCTGCCGGAGCTACAACCGGTGGATGGCCGACATCTACGCGGAGGGCAAGGGGCGTTTCAAGTGGGCGGCGGCGATGCCCGTGCTGGACCTGGAGGAGGCGGAGCGCCAGTTGCGGTTCGCGAAGGACAACGGCGCGGTCGCCATCAACCTGCGCGGCATCGAGGTCGGCAACCGTCTCATCAACGACCCGTACTTCTACCCGGTCTACGAGTGGGCAGCGGAGCTGGACATGCCCATCTGCCCGCACTCCGGCACCGGGAGTTTCGAGTTGGACGCAATCTTCGGCAGCCGGGAGACGCAGTTCGAGCGCAACAAGTTCAGCGGCCTCTCCGCCTTCCACACGCTGCTGATGTCCGGCCTGCCGGAGCGGTTCCCCAACACGAAATGGGGCATCATCGAGTTCAGCGCCGACTGGATCCCCTACCTGCTGAACGACCTCGCCCGCCGGATGGAACGGCGCGGAGACGGCCTGAGCAGCGACCCGCTCACCGAGAACAACATCTGGGTGACGGTGCAGCTGAACGACGACCTGGAGCAGATCCACAACTACGTGGGCGGCAACCGGCTCGTCATCGGCACCGACTACGGCCACGCCGACTCCGCAACCGAGATCTACGCGCTCAAGACGTTCGAGAACGACGAGCGCATGCCCGCCGAGAGCCGTGAACGCATCCTCTGGGACAACCCCAGGGAGTTGTACGGGCTCCAGAACTAGCCGGGCTTCTCAGCCAAGAACCTATGAGGGGCGCCCACCGGGCGCCCCTTCACGTTCCATCACACTCTTACGCCGAGCCCCGTCAGGTCCCCAGAGCCAGATTCGGCAGGAAGAGAACGATCTGGGGGAAGGCGACGAGGATGCCCAGCGATATGAGGTCGAGGACGACGAACGGTATCGCGGCCTTGTAGATCTCGGTGATGCTGGCGGTCGGGATGACGCCCTTCAGCGCGAACAGCACGAGGCCGAAGGGCGGCGTCTCCGCCCCGATGGATATCGCCACCAGGAACAGCATCCAGAACCAGATGGGGTCGAACCCCAACGGGCCGATGATCGGCGAGAAGATGGGAATCGCGACCATCATCATCGATATCTGGTCGAGGAAGAGGCCCAAGAGGATCAGCGCGCCCAGCATGGCGAGCAGCAGCAGCGTCGGCGACAGGTCCAGGTCCACCAGCACGTTCAGGAAGCCCTGCGTGGCCCCGCTCAGCGCCAGTGTCTGGCTCAGGGCGATGGACCCGCTGATGATCATGAGGATCATCCCGGCTATGCGCATCGCGTCGCGGAGCGCGTCGCTGAGCACATGCATCGACAGGCGCCGGTAGATGAGCGCCACGACCACCGCTCCTATGGCCCCGGTGGCGGCAGCCTCGCTCGGCGTCGTGATGCCCAGGAGGATGAATCCCATGACCATGAAGAAGACGATGGAGAACGGAGCGAGTTTGGCCGTCGCATAGAGTTTGATCTTCAGGGGTGCGGGGGGAGCGTCGTAGATGGGCGCGAGGCTCGGGTTCAGACGCACGCGGATGAACACGAAGATGACGTACGTGGTGGCCATCATCAGGCCAGGGAAGAACCCCGCCACGAGCAGCTTGCCCACGGGTATCTGTGCCAGCGTTGCCGTGAGCACCGCGAGACCGCTTGGCGGGATGATGGCGGCGAGCAGGCCGGAGTTGAATATCGTCCCCAAGGCTAGACGGGGCGAATAACCCCGCTTCTCCATCTCCGGGTAGAGCGTCGAGCCAAGCAGCGCTGTGTCCGCGATGCCCGCTCCGCTCAGCGTGGCGAGGATCGTACCGGAGCCCATCGTCACGTAGAGAAGGCGCGCTCTGACCTTGCCGATCCACTTGTCGACGGCGTCGATGATCAGCCCGAACGCGCCGGAGCGGTAGAGCACGGCCCCCATGAGGAAGAACATGGGCGCCGCGATGAACCGGAAGTTGGCGACGGAGTCCACGATGCTGCCCGTGAGGAGCAGCAGGCCCTGCGTGCCGCCCGTCACCCAGATCAGGCCGACGATGTTCAGCCCGGCGAACGCAAACGCGACCGGTATGCCGGACATGAGCAGCAGGACCAGCAGCGTGAAGCCGATGATAAGGACTACCCACCACTCCATTGCTCAGCCTTCCGCCTTACGTGGGCTGCAGTCTCGTGCGGACGTCGTTCGGATGGGAGAGGTCATATCTCGGCGAGCTCCGATGGGGTGAACGCCTCACCCTCTACACGGTCCCGATCGCGATACGAGGCGTATGCATCGCGCAGGAACTGGATGCAGAGCGTTGCGAATCCGAACGGCAGCACCCACCAGATCCAGACCTGCCGGATGCTGAACGCGTCGCCCCGGATGATCGTCCCTGCGTCGAAGCCCTCCCAGACGCGGCTGCCCGTCTTCCAAACCAGCACGGCGCAGATAGCGGCCGCGAGGATGGACGTGCCCACCTTCATGAGGTTTGCCGTTCGTGGGCTCACCCGCTCCATGACCAGTGTCAGGCGGGTGTGCCCGTCGCGCTTGAGCAGCCATGCGCCGGCGAGGAACGGGATCGCCATGACGGCATACTCGTTGATCTGGATCACCCAGGGCAGCGAGTTGTTGAACACCCGACGCATGAGCACCTCAAGGCCGATCGTCAGCGCCATGACCGCTATCAGCCAGGTGGCGGCGAACGCCCCTACGTCGACCACGATGTCGAACGCCCTGCCCAGCATGTGCAGCGGTCGCTTCAAGAGGTGCGTCTCCTTACGGGGACGGCGGCAGCGCCGCCGTCAATTCGCGGGCGGGCATCCGGCGGTCCGGCCTCAGCCGAACCGCCGGATGCTCATGCCCGCCTCGCTTTTCGTCCGACTATCCTGTCGCGTTCTGGACGCAGGCAGTCGCGTCTCGCATCCGCTGGACGTAGGACGCAGGCTCGTTAGCCTCGAGGAAAGCGAACTGCGACTCCAGGTTGACGCTGTCCACGTACGCGGCGGCCTCAGGGGTCAGCGTGATGATCTCCACGCCGGAGTCGGCCATGACCCCCAGCGCTTCCTGGTCGAGCCGGAAGAACTCTTCGGCGGCCCAGTGGTTGGCGAGTGTCATGCCGTCGATCACGCCTTGCTGGAGGTCGGGGGGAAGGCTGTTCCACGCGTCCAGGTTCATCACCCAGGCCAGCTGGCCTGCACCGACGGACTGCTCCACCACGTACTTGAAGTGCTCGTGCCAGCCGAACTGCACCGCGAGTTGTGCGCCGCCGCCGATGGTGCCACCTTCGACGAGGCCGCGGTCAAGCGCTTCGTAGAGCTCGCCGATCGGCATGGCGACGGCGGTGCCGCCGAGCGTCTCGACGAACGCAGTCGCGGTCGGGCCGGCGGCGCGGAGTTTGATGCCGTCGAGCAGCCCCGTTGCCGGGTCGATCGGCTTGGTCAGGTAGGTCCTGCTGCCGACCCGCGGGCTGACTCCGCCCAGGTACTTCACGCCTACCTCGTTCGTGTAGAACTCGTCGAGCAGGTCCCACATGCCGCAGGCTACCTTGCTGTCCAGCGAGCCCTTGACGGCGTTCCACCCGCAGGCGAGCGAGGTGAAGTCCGGGTGGTAGGCGCACGTCGTCGAGTTCACCTCGAACAGGCCGTCCCTCGTGGGCACGAGTTGCTGGAACGTCGGGACGGACTCAGGGCCTCCTGCCCGGACGATGCGTACGCGCCCGCCGGTGGCCTGCTCGACGGCATTGATGACATTGCGGTCGCCAAACTCCTCCAGGGAGATACCCTCGGCCCAGGCGCTGATCATCTGCAGCTCGAGAACTTCCGGCTCCGGCGTCGGGGTCGGCTGGGCCGGCAGCGGCGTGGGCGTGGGGTCGCTGCCGCATGCAGCGAGCAGCGCAACGAACAGTACGGACCCGAGCAGGAACTGCAATCTTCGTAACATGGTTACCTCCGTTTTATCTGTCGGGGCCGCCGAATGGCTCCCGGTTAGGCGACCGCCTCTTCGAGTTCGTAGAAGCGGATGGTGTTGTTCCGGAAGATGTTGCGCTTCTCGTCGTCGGAGAGGTCGCCCCTGTTCCGGAGGATCTCGATGTCCTCGACGATCTCGGCCGGGTGCTCGTGCCAGTAGTCGCTGGCGTAGAGCACGACCTGGTCTCCGAGGCGGTCGATGGCGTAGCGAAGGCTCTGCTCGCCGCTCTGGCAGCTCAGGAAGATGCGCCCGCTCGTGAACAGGTCGACCGGGTCGGTGACGCCTTCGCGCGTCCGTCCGGTGAACCGGTCGATGAGGTACGGCACCCAGCCGGTGTCGGCTTCCAGGTAGGCGACGCGGAGCTTGGGGTACTCGTCGAACAGGCCTGACATCATCATGCTGCTCGCCTGGATCATCTGGGCGAGGGGGTGCTCAAGCAGGACAGCCTCGGTGCGAGCGAGGAAGTTGGTGCCGAGTCCGATGGACGGCGCTCCGTGGACCGCCAGCGGGATGTTCAGGCGTTCGGCTTCCGCGTATATCGGCCAGAATGACGTGTCGCCCAGAGGCCTGCGCACGCCCATGTCGGCGCTGTTGGCCGGGAGCATCGCGCTGACCATGCCGAGTTCGGTGACTGAACGCCGCAGCTCCTTGACGGACTCGTCCACGTCCTGCAGGGGCAGGAGCGCTACCCCTTTGAACCGGGGGCTCCTGCGGGAGTAGCGGTCGTGGAACCAGTTGTTGTAGGCGCGGCAGAGCAGCACGGCCCAATCGGCGTCTTGGATCATGCCCACCGATAGGCCGGCTGTCGGATAGAGGACGGTGGACTCGATGCCGGTCTCGTCCATGAAGCTGAGCCACTCTTCGGCGCCGACGTAGCCGGGGTGCAAGCCCGCAGCCGCGCGGAAGACGTCCCGCTGATAGCCGTCGAGCGTGGGGAAGAACGGGAAATTGGGCCCGTCCTTGATGCCGCTCCTGACGGGCTCGTCGAGGTACTCCCGTATCTCGTCGTCGTGTTCCTGTATGTGTCCGTCGCCGTCGATGATCAGGTACTCGTTGTCCGCCATTCCCTCAACTCCTCGTTCTGAATGCTTGTGGAGCCGTCCTGCTTACGCCGTGCGGGGGAGCACGACCGGTTTGACCTCTCGGAACTCCGACATCGCTTGCAGCGCGTCGGTGACGGTGTCCAATGTGTAGGTGCCGCTGATGAGGCGCTCGAACGGGAAGCGGTCCTGGCGCGTTGCCAGGAACTGGAGCGCCTTGTAGAAGTGCCGTCCAACCCCGCCAATCACCCCATTCACCTGTAGCGACTTCACCGTGATAAGGCCGCCGGGCAGCGTTATGTCCTTGCCCTCGACGCCGATCGCGACGAACCGCCCGCCACGGCGCACCATCGTCAGGCCTTCGGGGTTCGCCGCGGACGATGCGCACTGCACCACGATGTCGGGCCCTATCCCGCGCGTCTGCTCGCGGACCCACGAGATGCGGTCAGCCGCATTGGTGACCTCGTCGATGTTCAGGATCTCGTCCGCGCCCCAGTCCTTCGCGACGGCGAGCCGTTCTGCGGGCGCGCCGATGACGATGACCTTCGCGGCGCCGCGGTCGCGCGCCAGCGCTGAGGCGTACAGCCCCAGCGGCCCGCATCCCTGCACCACGACGGTCTCGTGGGGCTCTATCGCGCCGAGCCGCTCGAAGCCGTGCACCACGGTCCTCAACGCACAGGCGGCGGATGCGGCGAGCGGCGAGGAGACTTCCTCGGGCACCTTCACGACGTCGCTCGTCGGTGGGTAGTAGTGGTACTCCGCGCAGCCGCCCTGGAGATAGGGGAACACGTCCGCCCGCTGGCGCCCGAAGGCGTAGCTGTTCACGCAGAGATTGGTCTGCCCGGCCACGGTGCAGAAATAGCAGTGACCGCAGTGCGTGTAGCTGGCGATGATGCGGTCGCCCTTGACCACCGGCTGCCCCAGCACGTCCAGGCGGTTGCCGCGTACTTCCTCGACGATGGCCGCTGTCTCGTGTCCGGGCACGTATGGCCGGCTCTCGGCGGGAATGAGGTCGCCCTGCCAGTAGTGGACGTCGGTGCCGCAGAGTGTCGCTGCGTCGACACGCGCGAGGATGTCGCCATCGCTCAGGTCGGGGAGGGGAACGCGCCGCAGTTCGACAGGGGCGAGAACGTCCGTCACTACCGCAGCCAGGCAATCACTCATTTCAGGGTCTCCTCTCTCTGGAACTCCTAACAGACAGGGTGATGTACGATTCCGTTGCGATGTTCGCGGAGTATCGGAGCCTTCAGCAGGAGTGTCAAGTTACCGATACGATAATCTGCGCGGTAACGTGGAAGCGTTACGATTTACCTATCTCAAGGGTTCCCATCGTGCAGCCCGCCTCGGGCGGAGTATGATGGGGCCACGCTGCGGGACAGGAGGCTGGACGATGCCGGTTATCGACGCCGATACGCATGTAGACGAGACCGAATCCACCTGGCAGGCACTGGAAGGCGCTCTTGCCAGGTATACCCCCACGACGATGACACCGCCCGAGGATGCGATCGAGCACGCGAACCTCGACCCTCACCGGAGCCGGTTCTGGCTGGTGGAGGGCCGCTTGCAGGTAAGGGCGGTCCGGGACGATGAACATCACCCGGCGCGACCCCGGCGGGAGCTCGAAGACCTCGAGGGCCGGCTGGAGGACATGGACCGGATGGGCGTGGACGTTCAGGTGCTCTTCCCCACCTTCTTCATCCGCTACATCTCGCTCAACCCGGAGCCGGAGGCGGCGCTTGCCCACTCCTACAACCGCTGGGTGGCAGAGAGATGCGACCAGACCGGCGGGCGCTTGCGCTGGGCGGCAGTGCTGCCGTGGCTCGACACCGACGCATCCATCAAGGAGTTGCGCTGGGCGAAAGAGAACGGCGCTTGCGGCATCTTCAAGCGGGGGCTGGACCTCCTGAAACCGGTGGGCGACCCGCACTTCTTCCCGGTGTACGAGGCAGCGAACGACCTGGACATGCCGCTCTGCATACACACCGGCCATCCAGGCAGCGACGGGGACCGGGGCTTCCCCATCATGTCTGCCTTCCTTTCGGTCGTGCGGTCGAAACTGCCCGCGAAGTTCCCCAACCTCCGGTTCGGGTTCATCGAGGCTGGAGCATCGTGGATCCCGTACGTCCTGTCACAGATAGCCATGAATGAACGTTCGGACACCCTCCATGAACGGGACGTCAAACTGCAGATGCCGCAGAACCTGTTCCGGGAGAACCGCCTGTTCGTCTCCATCGACCCGGTGGACGACGTCGAGTACCTGCTCACGCTCGGCACCGAGGACAACCTCATGATCGGCACGGACTACTGCCACTCGGACATATCCGCAAACGTCAGTGCGCTGAACGAGGTCCGGTATTGGGCGGACTCTGGCAAGATCAGCAATGAGGCCGCCGTGAAGATGCTGGAGGATAACCCCAGGACGTTCTACGGCCTGTAGGCGGACGACGTTCAGGGAGGAGACAGGATGACGAATCGGGTTGTTGGAACCCCGACGAGGCGTGTCGAGGGGCCGGACAAGGTAACGGGCAGACAGCAGTACTCAGCCGATATGGAGATGGAGGGACTGCTCTGGGGCAAGATACTCCGCAGTCCTTATCCCCATGCGCGGATCGTTCGCGTCGACGCTTCCCGAGCGAGAGAGGTCTCCGGCGTCCACGCCGTCATCACAGGGGCCGACTACCCCCGTCTGATAGGCCGGGCGATGAAGGACCTCCCCGTCCTGGCCTACGAGAAGGTGCGGTTCATCGGCGAACGCGTCGCCGCCGTGGCTGCTGAGACGGCCGCCGCGGCGAAGGAGGCGCTCGACCTCATCGAGGTCGAATACGAGGAGTTGGACCCTGTCTTCGACATGGGGGAGGCGCTCACTCCCGGCGCGCCCATCGTTCACGACGACCCGACGGTCTATACCGGCGCGTTCGTCCACCCCGAGCGCCCCGATCTGCCCAACCTCTGCTCCTTCGACCGCTGGTCGCGCGGCGACCTCGCGGCAGGCTTCGCGGCGGCTGACCATATCTCGGAGAACACGTTCCGCACGCAGAAGCAGCACCACGTCTACATGGAGACGCACGCCTGCGTGGTCTCCGTACTGGGAGATGGCACCGCCGAGGTGTGGGCCTCGAACAAGAGTCCGTATGCGCTCAGGGGCCAGCTTGCCATGTCACTGGGCGTGGAACCGGCGTCGATCCGGATCTACCCGATGGCAGTGGGCGGCGACTTCGGCGGCAAGGGCTCGCCCATGGACACGCCGGTTGCCTACTTGCTCTCGCAGGTCGCCGCAAGGCCGGTCAAGATTGTCATGGGCTACGACGAGGAACTCCTCGCCGCGAACACGAGGCACCCGAGCGCAATCACCGTGCGGACCGGCGTCACCAACGACGGTATGCTGACTGCACTGGAGGTCAGCGCCTGTTTCGACAGCGGCGCGTACGGCGCATTCAAGGCAGTCCCGAACGTCAACCTCCATGCCATGGAGCAGACCGCAAGCTGCTACAGCGTACCGGCATTCGACGTGAAGAGCTACGTGGCGTACACGAACGTCATCCCCTCCGGCCACATGCGCTCACCCGGCGGCCCCCAGGTCACCTTTGCGGTGGAATCACAACTGAATATCGTGGCCGCCGAACTCGGGATGGACGCGGCTGAACTGCGCCTGAAGAACCTCGTGCAGCCCGGAGACACCGCGCCGAACGGCGAACAATGGGTCAACATCAAGGCGGTCGAGACGCTGCAGGCTGCGCTGGGCGCGGTCGGCTGGAACGAGCCGAAACCGCCGCTCGTGGGGCGTGGCCTTGCCATGTACGAGCGCGGCCCGATCGGCGGGGACTCCAGCTGCAAGCTGGTCCTGCACGCGGACCGTTCGCTGAGCCTGATCCTGCCCATCCCCGACCCCGGACAGGGCGGTCCCACGGTGATGCAGCAGATCGCCGCGGAGCACCTCGGCGTCGATTCCGACCGCCTTGCCGTGCGGTTGGTGCCGACTGACCAACTCCCCTTCGATATGGGTGTCGGAGGAAGCCGCACGACCTTTGCCGTGGGTGTGGCGGTGGCACAGGCGGCCGAGACGCTGATGGCGCGCCTCAAGGAGACCGCCAGCGACGCCCCCTTCGACGAGGCCGCCGCAGCGCTCGTGGCGGCGGAAGGCGGCGACGTCACCATCGAGGTCTACCGCAAGACCCCCTTCATTCCCGACCCCGCAACGACCGAATTCACCGCCCAGGCGGCGGAGGTGGAGGTCGACCCCGAGACCGGACAGGTGAAGGTGCTCCGCGTCGTCACCTCGCATGACGTCGGCACAATCATCAATCCGGCGGGCCACCAGGGCCAGATCGCAGGCGGGGCCGTCCAGGGCTTCGGCATGGCCATGATGGAGGAGTTCGCCTTGGACGGGGGCAAGCCGGTTGCCCTGAACCTTGCCGACTACAAGATACCCACCATCATGGACGTCCCCAAACTCGAAACGGTGCTGGTCGGTCGCGACGATGGGCCTGGTCCCTTCAACAGCGGGGCGATCGCGGAATCGGCGAACGTGCCGACGGCGGCTGCGGTCGCCAACGCCGTGAGCGATGCGATAGGGAAGCCGGTGCTCCAGTTGCCGGTCACCGCCGAGTACGTCCTCGGACTGCTGCGCGACAGTTCCTGAATGGCGCCTCGGCGCCCCTCCCTTGGCATGGACTATTCCATAGAGCACGTCACGTAGCCCCCCAGCCACTGACACCCGCCCCTTTCGCGGTCGGCCTCTTACCGCGTACGCTGGTTGCATGACCGTCGAACCGGGCATTCAGTGCGCGACCGTGCTAAGAGGCGGTGAGCAGAAATGAGCAGGAATGGGCAGGAATTGACTAGGAAAGAGCAGCGAATGAGCAGTAATGGACAGTTGGGCTGCTCGCGCGGAAGGCCGGATTCAGAGGTGAATCGAGGCCGGTGAGCAGAAATGAGCAGCAATTCCTTCCGAAGCCTCTTCGGCGCAGCGCGGCGGCCTCCACCCGCTGTGGCTCGACAGGCTCACTATGAGCGCGCGGCGTGGTATCGTCCGCAGGGCAGGGGAGGTGCAACACGATGAAGGTCATTGACGCGGACGCGCACATCGACGAAACCGACGCTACCTGGGACTTCCTCGAGCCGGAGCATGCCAAGCTGCGCCCCATCACCGCGGTCGCCGTCGAGGATGCGGCAACGGCCGGCATAGCGAAGAACTTCCTCCGCTACTGGAACATCGACGGCCGCATGCGCCTGCGCCGGATGCGCGACGATGTGCGTACCGGTACGACCGAGGCCACCCGCGAACTGAAAGACGTTCCCGCGCGCCTGCGCCATATGGACGAGCTCGGCGTCGACGTGCAGGTGCTCTACCCCACGACGATGCTGAGCGCCGTGAGCGAGAAGCCGGAGGTGGAGTTGGCGCTCTGCCGCTCCTACAACCGCTGGATAGCCAGCCGCTGTGCGGAGTCGGACGGACGCCTCCGGTGGGTCGCGTCGATGCCCGTGCTGAGCATCGACGCCGCGGTCGAAGAGATGGCGTGGGCGAAGGAGAACGGCGCGGCGGGAGCGATCAAGCGCGGCGTCGAGGCGGGACAGCGCTCGGCGGGCGATCCCTACTTCTACCCGCTCTACCGGCAGGCGGAAGAGTTGGACATGGCGATGTGCATCCACATCGGCGCGGGCGAGGTGACGGAGGGGATGACGAACCCCATCTGGCAGCATCGCCTGCCGCCGATAGATGCGTTCGTCTCGCTCGTGCTGGAGCGCGTCCCGGAGAAGTTCCCGCGGCTGCGTGTCGGGTTCGTGGAGGCGATGTCGTCCTGGGTGCCGTTCGCCCTCGCGGAGCTGGCGGCGCGGAAGGAGCGCATGGCATGGCTGGTGGACGTTGACCTGCAGGAAGACCTGCTGCGCGAGTGCCGGTTCTACGTCGCCTGCCAGACACACGAGGACCTCAACTACATCGCGTCACGGACGGGGAGCGACAACCTCGTCATCGGGACGGACTACGGCCACGCCGACCAGTCAGCGGAGATCAACGCGCTGAGCATCCTGCGGGAGAAGGGCGAGCGGGAGGAGATCCCTGCGAGCCTCGCGGAGAAGGTGCTCACCGCCAACCCCGCCGCGCTCTACGGCATCGACTAGGGCTCACCGAAGAAGCGGACGGCGTTGTCCCACATGAACTTCCGCATGGTGTCCTGACCGATGCTCGGCCAGGCCTGCACGATGGAGGGTGAGTTGGGGAACTGGCACTCCGCATGCGGGTAGTCCGACGCGTACATCAGGATGTCTTCGCCGAGGAAGTCCATGACCATGCGGACCATGTCCTCCTCTTCCGTCATCTCGATGCTCGCGAAGAAGCGCCCGTTCGCGACGTACTGGCTCATCTTGTGCTGCAGGTCGGCTGTGAACCCCACGTAGGCGGCGTTCACGTCCATGCGCCGCACCCAGAACGGCAGCCAGCCGACGCCTGATTCCAGCACCCCGAAGTTGATGGGGTAGCGGTCCATGATGCCTGCGCCGATGAACGAGGCCATCGTCTTCATCGCGCCCCATGGGTGGGAGCAGAGGCGAGCGAGGAAGCGGTTGTTGTCCATGTCCTTGTAGCCGGGGAAGTAGGGGGGCGCCCACGTCATGCTGTGGTGCACCGCGCCGAGTCCTCGGTTGGCGACGGAGGCCCAGATCGGCTCCATCCGCGGGTGGTCCATCGGCTCGCCAACGCCCGCGAACGGCAGAACGCCGGCAGCCCACCGCTCCTTCCCCCAGCGGTCGACCTCCGCGACGGAGCCCTCTACGTCCGTGCCGGAGACGGCGAGGAGCGCCTTGAACCGGCCCGGATGTGCTGCGGCGAGATCGCTCACGAGGCGGTGGTAGGCGCGGATCAGCCCCATCTCCAGCGCAGGGTCGCCGAGCAGCGATACGCCGATGGCGACGTCCGGCACCATCATGTGCACGTCAGTGCCCTCCTCGTCCATGTCGGCGACGCGCTGCTCGAACGAGTCGTCGATGACGCCGACGCCGGGGAGTTTCTCGCCGGTGTACTCGCCGAAGTGCAGGCGCGAGTGGGCATCCTTCGGGACCTCGCGCGGCTCGGCGTCGCCCAGGTGCCTCCTGTAGGGGCTGAGGCTCACTGCGTAGTGGTGGCGCGACGGGTCCTCGCGGGGCGTGGTCGTCTGGTCGGAGCGAGCGCCGATCTTGTACTGCTCGAGTTCAGGAATGCGCTCCCTGAACTCGCTGTCGAAATAGGGCTCAAGCGCCTCCACCGAGGGGTGGATGTGCGTGTCTGCGTCAAAGACTCTCTGTCCGTTCAGCATTTGCGTCCTCCGTGAGAGAGGAGTATATCCCCCATCTTATGACGGTGACTCCCCCAACCAGCAGTCCGAACGCAGTGGAAGTGCGCGAGGTGGACGCCGCGCACTGGCCTGATTTCGAGCAGCTGTTCGAGTCGCGCGGCGGGCCTCGCTGGTGCTGGTGCCGGATGTGGCGCAGGGACGCCGACGGCAGGATGCCGCATGACCGCGCCCACATGAAGGAAGCGATGCGGCAGAGGATCGGGGGCGGAGGCCGCGTGGGCCTGCTGGCATACGTGGACGGCGAACCTGCCGCGTGGTGCTCGGTGGCGCCTCGCGAGACGTTCGTTGGCCTCGGGGGCGTGGAGGAGCCGGGAGAGAATGAGAGCACCGTCTGGTCGCTCACGTGCTTCTACGTGCGAAACGCATTCAGGCATCGCGGGCTGATGGAGCGCCTCATCGAGGAGGCGTCGCGGCACGCTCGGGAGCATGGGGCGTCGGTTATCGAGGCGTACCCCGTCCCGCCCGACGGCCCGAGCTACCGCTTCTGCGGGTTCATTCCGGTCTTCGAGGCGCACGGGTTCTCGGAAGTGGCGCGCGCGGGGAAGCGGCGGCACGTCATGCGCCGGGCGTTGGGGTGAGCGTCAGAGGATCTGGTCGAGGAAGGCCTTGGCACGCTCTTCCTTGGGGTTGGTAAAGAACTCCCCCGGGGTACTCATCTCTACGATCTCGCCCTCATCCATGAAGATGACGCGGTCGGCCACGTTTCGCGCGAAGGCCATCTCGTGCGTGACGCAAATCATGGTCATGCCGTCGGCCGCGAGTTCCATCATGGCCTTCAGCACCTCGTTAATCATCTCCGGATCAAGCGCGGAGGTCGGTTCGTCGAACATCATCAGTCGGGGGTTCATGGCCAGTGCACGAGCGATGGCGACACGTTGCTGCTGCCCGCCGGAGAGCTGGCCGGGGTACTTGTCGGCCTGTTCGGGGATGTCCACCCGCGTGAGCAGTTGCAGGGCGAGCTCTTCCGCCTCCTGCCTCGGCAAGTGCCGAACCTTCTGCGGGCCGATGGTGATGTTCCGCATGACGGTGAGGTGCGGGAACAGGTTGAACTGCTGGAAGACCATGCCGATCTCGGCGCGTATCCGCTGCAGGCTTCGCGCGTCGTCAGTCAGTTCGATGCCGTCGACGACGATCCGTCCCTGATCGTGCTTCTCCAGCTGGTTTATGGTCCGCAGCAGGGTGGACTTTCCGGAGCCGGACGGCCCGATGATGACGACAACTTCTCCCTCACGCACGGTCAGGTCCACACTCTTGAGGGCAGTGAAGTCGCCAAACCGCTTGACCACTTTCTCGATCTGCACTATCTCGGCAGCGTCTTGCTTATCCATTTACCGCCTCTCGCCTGCGCTCAGCCTCTTCTCTGCGGCCCCACCGAGAAGAGACAGCATGTAGGAAACGCTCCAGTAGATGAGGCCGACCACGATGTAGATCTCGAAGAACGCGCCGTCTGCGATGTCCGTCTGGCCGGCGAGGATCTTCTTGGCTTGCTCGAGGGTGTTGATCAGGGATATCGCCGCGAGGAGGGCAGTGTCCTTCCATAGAGCGATGAAGCGGCCGATTATCGCGGGGATGACGGCCTTGATCGCCTGCGGCAGGATGATGAATACGTACTTCTGCAGTGAATTCAGGGCGAGCGCATTCGACGCCTCGTACTGTCCACGGGGTATGGACTGCAAGCCTCCCCGGATGACCTCCGCGATGTAGGCCCCGCCGAAGAAGGCGAACACGATCATCACGCGGAAGACCAGGGAGATGCTGCTGAACGCTTCGCCCAGTGGCCCCAGCTCGTCCTTGAGGAAGGTCGCGAACAGGAGCCAGACCAGGAGCGGTGCGGCGCGGACGATTTCAATGTATCCAACCGACACGTAGCGTATGGCCCGGTAGGGAGAGATACGTCCCAGTGCGAGCACCAGGCCGATGAAGAACGAGAAGAAGCCCCCCACTGCGAAGATGAGGATGTCCAGGAACGCACTTCCCCAGCTGTTGATGGAGACCCCGAGTTGCAGCAGCACTGCAGCGGGTACGAGCAGCACCCACCCGGCGCCGATGGACTGCAGCAGCACGGGGCTGCCTCTCCACCGGCTCAGGACGTGCTTGCCGAGCAGCGCTCCCAGGACCAGCGTCACCAGGAGCGCGGCCATGATGAGCCAGGAGCCTCCAAACGGCAGCGCGAGCCCCAGGGAGAAGGCGTACAGCCAGCGAGGCGCCCAGCCCTGCTCCCACACCAACTCGCGGTCTATGCCACTGATGGTGGAGGTCTGGCCGCCGGACGTTATCTCCTGGGTGAACGGGGTCTCCTCTATGTAGAGGTTTGTCCCCAGGCCTAACGTGAGCACAACGACGGCGATGACGCCGACGGTGATGAGGTAGGGCCGCAACCTGCCAACCCAGATACCGTAGGAGACCGAGGCCAGTATGGCGGCAGCGAAGACGGCTATCCATATCCGGTAGAGCTCCTCGCCCGGATAGCCGCTGACGAAGAACAGCCTACGGTTGAGGGAGACCAGTGCCCAATTCGCATCGAACAGGATGAACTTCGTGATCAGGAAGGCGAGGAGGAGTCCGATGGCAATCGTGACGACGCTGATGAGCGAGTTGAGCCTCGAATTGAAGAGGTTCGCCCTCGCCCATTCGATGCGCTGCGCTACCCGCGGCTGGGATGCGGTGACGGCGCTCATTTGACCTGCACGTTCCGGTTGATGGTGTTCATGATGAACGAGATGACCAGGTTGGTCAGCACGAACACGACGAAGATGAAGAAGTAGGTCTGGAGCAGGCTGCCCTCGTTATTCACGATGCGGTTGGAAATGAGAACTATCTCTCCGTAGGCGATGGCGTGGGCCAGTGTCGAGTCCTTGTTCGCGTTCTGGTACTCGTTGTTCAGAGCGGGGATCATGATGCGCAGCGCCTGTGGCAGGATGATCAGGGTGAGCTGCTGGTACGCGGAAAGGCCGAGCGCCGCCGCCGCTTCGCTCTGTCCGCGAGATATGGCCTGTATAGAACCCCGGACGATCTCCGCGATGAAGGCGCTGAAGTAGAGCGAGAGCGCGATCAGCGCGCTGACGTAGCCCAGCTTGAGCACGTTGCCGCCCTCATAGGAATAGAAACCTGACGCGGCCTGCACAATCTCCGGGAGCGTTACACGGACAGGCAGCAGCAGCGCGAGGTAGCTGACGATTGCCACGCCTCCGAAGGCTGCGGTTGCCCAGGTATTCGGGTGCGTGCTCTGCCCGGTGTCGTTCTCCAGCTTCATCCGCCGGCCCCGGATGACTGCCGCTGCTGCTATGCCTGCGGCGAGTGCTATCAACCAGAACGGCCATAGGCCATTGCCCGCTTCGACCCAAGGCACGGCCACTCCGCGGTTGCTGATGAAGAGCACGCCGCTCCATCCTGCGCGATCCTGGATCAGGGGCAACTCTCTGAACATGGCGAACGCGAAGAAGAACATGATGAGCAGGAGCGGGAGGTTTCGGAAGAGCTCGACATAGAGCTTGGCAACGCGGCTGAGGAGCGGGTTCGGGGTGAGGCGCGCTACACCGATGACGAGGCCGAGGAACGTGGAGACCGCGATGGCGAAGACGACGACCGAGATCGTGTTCCCGGCGCCCTTGAGGATGGCTTGCCAGCGGGGGTCTCCTGCTTCCACGTTCAGGCCGGGCAGGATGGAGCTCCGGTCCGGGCTGCCGTAGGGTTCGAGGAGGAAATCGAAGTCGAAGAAGTTGGCGGCGTAGACGGAACTGGCGATGTAGAGGACGAATGCTGCACCGAAGCCGCCTACCGCCACGTTGATCACCAGGTGGCGGTACCTGTTCCGGTACCAGATGCCCGCGCCGAGGGCGGCGATGACGGCCAAAGGCCTGGAGAGCACGGCAGGGAGCCTGCTGCTGCGCCGGGTTTCGGGTAGGCGTTCTTGCATCGTCTTAACCAGCCGGTCTCGCGCTTGCGGGCGCAGTGACCGGCGCTATTTGACAAGAGCGGGCAGGAATCGTCAATTCCTGCCCGCTCGTTTTGTCTATGCGCGTTGGGGTTAGCGCATCGGCGGGGCGTAGAGGAGACCGCCGTCCAGGTAGGAGGCGTTCGGGGAGCCCGCACGTGTGAGTCCGACCCTTTCAAGCGTGGCGTCGTATGCCTCGCCGTAGTTGCCGACCTGGGCGATGACGTCCTGCATGAACGTGCCCTCGATCTTGCCGTGGCCGATACCGAGGTTGCTCGGAGCGCCGCCGTCGAAGCCAACGCCGAGCAGGCGGGCGACGGTGTTGTTCGGTGGGTTGGCAGCCATCTGGCTGACGTTGCCGGAGGTGACGCCCTGCTCCTCAGCGATGATCATGCCGTTGACGATCCAGCGCACGAGGTCTTCCCACTCAGAGTCGTAGTCGCGGATGCTCGGGCCGAGCGGCTCCTTGGAGAGCGTCTCGGGAAGCACCACAGCCGAGATGCCGTCGTCGGTCTGGAGCGTGAACTGGTGGCCGCCCAGCTGGGACTTGTCGGAAGACCAGGCATCGCACTGGCCGCTGATGAATGCGGCGCGCAGTTCTGGGTTCTGCTGGAAGGTCAACTCTTCGTAGCGCAGACCCTGTTCGGTGAAGTAGTCGGAGACCGCGCCCTGGGTGCTGGTGCCGTCCAGGATGCAGACGGTCGCGCCGCCAAGCTGGTCCACGCTCGAAAGGTCGGCGTCGGCCTTCACCATGATGCCCGCGCCGTCGTAGAACGTGGTGGGGGCGAAGGCGACATTCAGGTCCGCGTCCCTGCTCGCCGTCCAGGTGGTGGTGCGGATGAGCACGTCGATCTCCCTGGCGGCAAGGAGCTCGAACCGGTTGGCCGAGGTGGCCTCCTTGAATTCAACCTTGCTGCTGTCGCCGAAGACCGCGGCAGCGACGGCGCGGCAGTAGTCCGCATCGTTCCCGTCCACAGTGCCATCTGCGTTGAAGACGCCGAAGCCGGGGGTGTCCGCCTTGACGCCACAGACGAGGTTGCCACGTTCGAGCACGACACTCAGCGTGTCTTCCGCCGCCTGTCGCCCCTCTAGCGTGGAGATCTCGGACTGAAGCGAAGCCACTTCAGATTCGAGTTCCGTAACCCTTTCCGATTCCCCGTCGTCGCCACAGGCGACCATCGCGGTCAAGGCGACGGCAAGAACCGATATGACCAGTAGCATTCGCACTTTCATCAGATGACCCTCCCAAGGTTCTTTTCGTTCCAGTGCCAGGAGCCAAGCGGCGGATTTTGCCGTCGCAATGACGGATTATAGTGCATGCAACAACCAGTGACTACAAACGCAAGCCATCCGATACATCGTCTCATGATCAGTGAGGCTCCCACGTCTCCGTAGGACGATAGTAGTAGGATTCTTCCGTTCATTGTCTATTCGACATGACTCCACCTGCACGAGGAGGCCTTCGTGAGCATAGTCAGCCGCTACACCGTTGAAGAGTTCGGCCATGATGTCAGGCGGTCGCTCGACGCCAATGAAGCCGGCATGGAGTCGATCCTCCAATTAGGCCATATGCTGCAACGCTTCGGTGGGGAGAACAGCCGCGACTACTTCTGGAGCATCGGCGAGCCTGCCACCATCAGTTCCGGCCTGCCGGGACAGAAACTGTACGACGACCCGGACGGCCTGTTCCGCCTGCTGCTCGCGCAGTACCCGCCGAACACACCGACCGCCATCCACAGCCACGAGGGCTGGGTCGTGATCGGCCTGCTGGAGGGCAGCGAGCGCTACACGTCATGGCGCCGCGTCGACGACGGCTCGCGCCCGCTCGCGACGCTGGAGTTGGTGCAGGACCACCACATCCTTCCGGGAGAGTTCGGCTACCTGTACGACGGGCCGTTCAACGTGCACCGGCAGGCTGCGGAAGCGGAAGGCGCTGTGGAACTCGTGCTGATGAAGGGCCGCGGTCAGCGGCTGGAGCACATAGACGAAGCGACTGGTGAATGCTCGCAGCCGATAGAGCTGAACCGCTAACGCGTCAGGGCGAACGCGCAGGCTCTTCGGCAGGGGAGGGCGGCGGAAGAATGCCGATGCGCAGCCACCTGCCTGTGAAGTAGTAGCCGCCGTAGAGCGCGAAGCGGATGAGCATCGCGATGGCGATCGCGATGGCGATGCCCAGCGCTTCGGCAGACGTCCACCTCGATAGCGCGAACGCTATCGGGATCTCCATGACCCACATGCTCATGAACGTCACGAGCATGGGCGCCAGGGTGTCGCCCGCCACGTTGAACGATTGTTGGAACACCTGCCCGCCGCCGAGCAGGGTGCCCGCCACGGCCTGTATGCGCAGCCAGACTACGGCGGTATCGACGAACTCCGGGTCACTGCTGAACAGGCTGACGAAGAACTCCGGAAAGACGATGAGCAGGAGGCCCGCAGCGCCCCTTATGACCATCACATAGCCCACTGCCCACTTGACGGTGCTCCGCGCGCGGGCCGGCTGCTCCGCGCCGAGGTTCTGCGCAACCAGGATGCCGGATGCCCGCCCCATCCCCTGGCTGCCGATGTTCGTCATCCGCTCCAGCCTGCGGGTCAGCGAATACGCCGCCAGCGGCAGGTCCCCGAAGGGAGAGACGAGCCTGATGAGCACCATCTCGGAGAGGCCGCGCTCCATCTGGGTCGCAGTGGCGGGAGCGCCGATCTTGATGATGCGCCACATCAGCGGCAGGTCCACGCGGTAGTCGAGCAGCGAGAGCTTGAGCCGTGAGGAGCCCGAGCTGAGCGCGTACAGGTTCCACACAACGCCCACGACCTGTGCCGCGGCATTCGCTGCCGCCGCTCCGGCGATGCCCATCTCCGGCGCGCTGAACCAACCGAAGATGAGGAAGGGGCTGATGATGAGGTGCAGCACCCGCGACGCTATCGTGGACTTCATGTGCGTGAACGTGTCGCCGGACGCCTGGAGTGCAGCGCCCGTCGTCTGCCGGAAGCTCTGGATCCCCGACGAGACGAATTGGAACTGCAGGTAGAAGACCGCTATGTCTGCGACCGTCTCGCTCACGCCCACGATGCGGAGCAGGAGCGGGGCGAGCAGGACCCCGAAGATGGTCAGCACGAGCGAGAGAAGGAACGTGAGCGTGAACGCCTGCATCATGGCGTGGTTCGCGAGGTCGATCCGCCGCGCGCCGACCGCCCGGGCGATGACGGCCTGCATCCCTACGTCCAGACCCATCCGAGCCATCATGATGAGGTGGCCGTACGCCTGCGCGACGCCGATCCCGCCAATAGCGTTGAACCCGGCAACCTTCGCGGCCCAGAAGATGTCGGCCAGCTGGTCGGACGCATTGAAGACGCCGGCGACCATCTGCGGCCATGCGATGAACCAGAGGTTGCGCCGTACGCCGCCCTGCGTCAGGTCGCGGGTTGCGTAGGCGGAGCGGATGCGTCTTTGACGCATGGGCCGCACGCTCAAGCCGCCTGGGCTCGCAGGAGAAAGCCAGAAGCAACTCCTACGAGCATGGAGGCGACCGATGTCCAGAGGAAGATGATGCCGTTCACCCGGCGTGCGGTGTCCTCACCCCAGAATCCGCGCAGTGAGAGCGCCGTCTTCAGCGTCAGCCAGGCGATGCCGACAAGTACGGCGTCTTCCGGTGAGAGGAAGACGACCCCTGCTATCAGCAGTCTTTCGACGATGCCGTTCCCGATCCCCACCCAGAGAGGTGGGACCGTCCACGAAGTGGCGCTATAACCCTTCAGCTCCCGCGTTGCCCATCTGCTGATGGGCCGGACGGTCAGAAACACAACCACTGCGGCGAACTGAATGGCGCCGAAGAGGAGCCATGCTTCGCGGGTGATGTCAGAGAAGGAAAGGTCCATGGGAAGCCTCGCTCTGTATTACCGGAAACGATGAAACCGCGCAAGCAGCGAAATCTGCCAACTGATTGCTGGCGGTTCAATACTCTTACCTGTGGGAGATAGCGCCATACCAGAATGGGGACAGAGTCAGTCAGCTGATCGCTCGTACTCTTACGAGGTATCCAGCACGTACGCCGCGTACAGTAACTCTCCCTGCTCGTTGTTCTCGAACGAAAGGCTCCCCTCCGGGAAGGCCGTCTCTAACTGCGGGACGAGGGTCAGGTAGTTCTCGGCCAACAGCCAGACCGTCGGCCCGCTCACCGTCTCCGCGTCTATCTCGCCGCTCCCCCCGAAGATCGGACTACCGTTGGCGGTCTCCGTATCGTGGAGGAACCATTGCACGACGGCATTCGCCTCGGGCAGGCGGTCGTTGTAAAGGCGTACCTCGTACCCGGTGCCCAGCGACTGTGCGAACCGCACCGCCTCGACCTCCTTGCGGGCCAGCGCCCACTCCGATTCGATGAGCCAGTTGTCGTAGTCGCGGGCCTGCTGTCCGGCGAAGAGCAGCACGAATGCGGCCAGCACGACAGCGGCTACCGTGTTTCCGAACCACCCCGCGAGGATAGGGATGAGGAGCGCGCCTGCAAACCGGTTCCAGCGGTTGTGCACGAGCGAGACGATGGCGTCCAGCCCAACGGCCGCGATTGCGAGGACGAAGACGATGCCGAGCAGGTAGCGTCGGCTCTCCGCGTCCGGCGTCAGGATGGCGGGCACGAGCGAGATGAGCCATCCCGCGAGCAACAGTTGGCTGGAGCGCCTTCTGATGGACAGGAGGAGCGTTGCCAGCCCTATCCAGAAGAATACCTCCGTGCTGAAGTGCAACAGCGGTATCCCTCCGGTCCCGACGTTACCCTCGCGCGGCATCGGCGTGTGGACGTACGTGATGACCTCCCACGCCCGGCTCATGAGGGGCAGGGGCGAGAGCGGCGTCCTGTCGTACAGGCGTAGCGACGCCTCGATGACGTCCGATGTGAGGTAGAAGAAGATCATGTGCGCGCTGACCGCAACGGAAGCGCCGAGGAACCAGTAGACCTCCTTGCGTCGCGTTTCCGGGCGCAGTAGCAGGAAGAGAAGGAGCACTCCCCATACTGCGAGGGCGTACACGGGGAACGACTTGTAGGTGTACCAACCGAGTCCGAACAGGACGCCTCCGAGTCCGGCGGCCCACCAACGGTTCGACCGAACGCCTGCGATGAACAGCCACATACTTGCCGCGAAGCAGAAGACGGCGGGCATGGTTGGGAATGCGATGCGGCTGAACACGAGGACCCAGATGTGGAAGGTGAGGAACGCCGCAGTGAGGATGGCCGTCCTGGCCGAGAAGAGCTGGCGCATCAGGAGATAGGCCACGGGTATGAGCGCGACACCAGGGAGTACGGCGCTCCATCGGGCCGTGGCGATGCTCGCGTCCTGGAAGAGCAGGAGCAGCGCCTGCAGGTGGACGAGCCCTGCGGGTGTGCCCAGCGTGACGCCGGTCCAGGCCCCGGGCCATACCTCGCCCCGAGAGATGCGCAGCGCCTCGAGCGCCAGTTCCGCTTCGTCGTTCGCGACGCCGGGCGGCACCGTCTCGAGGTTCTGGGTACGGATGACCGCTGCAACGAAGGTCAGCGCTGCGATGACTGCGATCTCCCACAGCCGTATCCGGCTATCTGCGTTTGCGGGCTGCCTGGCGAACACCGGGAGAGCGGCGAACGCACGCGCCAGGGGAGCTAAGGCTCCGAACGCTAGCTGACTCAGCCCCCGTGTTATTCCCCACGCAACGCCGATGCCCTCGACGGCGGCTTCCGCAGGCGCTTGCCATCGGGTTGAACGTGACGGAGTTGAGGTGGAAGGAACACCGGCGGGCATGAGCGCGTAGCCGCAGTAGAAGCAGAAGCGGTGGTGCACGGCGTTCGCGGTGCCGCATTGCGGACAGGTGGTGTTCAAGCGAGGCTGCTCAGAGGCTGTTGGGGAGGATGGTAGGAGTGTACCGGTTCATCCTACCGCATCCACCGTGAGAGCGGTTGTCGCTCTCACGGTGGCATCGTGGAGGCTTGCCCGTCCGTGGGGCTGGGAGTATCTTGCGGATAGTCCGCGCGTTTGGAGGCGCATCAGGCGATGCTCACTGCTCAGCAGAATGAACTACTCACCCGGGTTGGCGCCGGTACGCCGATGGGTGAAACGCTCCGCCGCTACTGGTTGCCGGCGCTGCTCGACTGGGAGCTGCCGGAGCCGGACTGCACGCCCGTGCGACTGCGGCTTCTCGGCGAAGACCTGGTGGCATTCCGCGACACGAGCGGACGCGTGGGCGTGCTCGACGAGTACTGCCCGCACCGGCTCACGTCGCTCTGGCTCGGCCGGAACGAAGAGAACGGCCTGCGCTGCGTCTACCACGGCTGGAAGTTCGACGTGACGGGCCAGTGCGTCGACCAGATGAACGAGCCGAAGCAGTTCGCGTCCAAGGTCAAGACGGTCTCGTACCCCGTCTCCGAGGTGGGAGGCGTGTTGTGGGTGTACATGGGGCCGAAGGAGAAGCAGCCCCCGCCCCCCAACTTCGCGTGGACGAGCGTGCCCGCGGAGCATCGCGTGGTGACGAAGGTTGTGGAGGAGTGCAACTGGCTGCAGGCGCTCGAGGGCGGGATAGACACCTCCCACGCGCCCATCATGCACCGGGCGCTGCGCGCGAATCCCTCGCAGCCCGGTATCCCGATGAACGATGCATTCGTACAGGGCGCGGCGCCGTCGCTGGAAGTGGACGTTACCGACTACGGCTACCGCTACTTCGGCGTCCGCCAGCTTGGCACGGACCAGCAGTACGTGCGGGGCTACCACTTCGTGATGCCGTGGACGCAGCTGCGCCCGGCGGGCAGAGGAGTGCAGAACCAGACCCACGGCCACCACTGGGTGCCTATAGACGACTACCACTGCCTCGTGTGGAACTGGTACTACAACGAGGCTACGCCGCTGGACAAGGGCGAGGCCGGGCCCGAGGAAACGGGCAACATCTTCGGTGTGGACGTGGACGCGGAGAACGGGTTCCGCGCCATCCGCAATCGCTCCAACAGCTGGTTGATCGATCGTGCTGCGCAGAAGACGGAGACGTTCACTGGCATCGTTGGTATCAACACCCAGGACCGCGCGGTGCAGGAGATGATGGGCCCCATCGTGGACCGCTCCCGCGAGCACCTGGGCCCTGCGGACAAGGCGATCATCACCGCGAGGAAGTTGCTCGAAGAGGCGGTGCGGACCGTACAGGACGGCGGCGACCCGCCGGGCGTTTCGCCCAATTACTACGAGCTGCGCGCCGCCGAGAGCGTCCTTGCCGCAGCCGACGATTGGCGCACCGACCTCCTCCCGCGCATGGATCCCTCCCTCTCGCGCGTCTGAACCGTACCGGCGCTCCGAACTCCCCCTTCTGACCCTCGTGCTGCCTGCGCGTTGACGCTCTGCATACGCAGTGTTAGTTTCCAGCGTGGGTTATGCCCAGCCTGCCTGCCCCGTATGCGGACCCCGCACAAACCGACGCAGCACAGGTGGGATATCCCTCATTCGTCACAGGGAGGATGACATGAGAGGGAAAGCTGTCTACACCGGTGCGCGTGCTGCGCTGGTAGCGCTCGCGGCTCTGATGGCCGTGGCGTCGCTTGCTGCCTGCGGTAGTGACCCCACGGCGACTCCGACGCCTACGCCGGCGCCCCAGGCGACCCCTACGCCGGTCCCCGGCCTGCTGGATCAGTTGTACGCTGGGGCGCAGCAGGAAGGCGAGATCGTCTGGGCGACGACCGACACGGAAGAGCGCACCACCGCCATTATCGGCGCCTTCGAGGCGAATTACCCCGGCGTCAAGGTGAGCCTCATCACCGCGAACAGCGCCGAGCTGCGAGAGCGTCTCTTCCTGGAGGCGCAGGCGGGCAAGATCTCGGTTGACGTTACCGACCCCGGGCGCGACAACCGCGTGATCGAGGAGGACCTCGCCGAAGACCTGACGGACATCGTCGAGGAACTCGGTGTCGACCCGAACCTCGTCTACTCGGACAACCGCATCTGGCTGAAGGTGGGTGTGCCGCACGCGCCCATCTGCAACACCGACAGGCTCTCAGCGAGCGAGTTCCCGCAGTCCTACGAGGACCTGCTCGACCCGAGCCTCGAGGGCGAGATCGTTGTCGAGAACCGGCTGAAGGGCTTCATCTACCTGACGAACCTGCCTGAGTACGGGGACTCGCGCCCCGGCCTCTGGGAGGAGGACCGGGTTGCGGAGTACCTGTCTGCCGTGAAGGCGAACGACCTCAAGGCACAGCGCGGCAATGGCGTCGTCGGCGACCTCGTGGCGTCCGGCGAGGTCTCCTGTGCGCTGGAGATCAACCTCAGTTCCTTCGAGAACCTGCGCGAGGACGGAGCGCCGCTGGACATCGTTCCGGTCGAGACCATCTCGGTGGAGCCCGTGCACCACTTCGTGCCGAAGAACTCGCCCAACCCGAATGCAGCCAAGCTGTTCGCCGCATTCCTGATGGGCCCCGAAGGTCGTGCCCTCTGGACGAAGGTTCGCCCGACGTCCGACCTGGCTCTTGTCGAGGACACGCCGTACGCCAACCTGGTCAAGTCCAAGGGCTCGAAGATCGTTCCGCCGGGGACCGAGCTGAACGACCACTTCGGCAGACTGACGGACAAGTACCTCGAGGCCATCGGCATCCCGACCGGATAGGGCTCGAAGTCTCATGCAGTGAGGGCGCCGGGATGATGACAGCATCGTCCCGGCGCCTTGTGGCCTGAGGGGCAGCACAGTTCTGCCTCAGGAGTGAGCGGCGCGTCATGATCGGGCAGCAGACAACAGTGGGGCGCACCCTGCGCCGGGGCCTGCGGACGGATCCGCAGGTGCTGATCGTCATCGGCTCTCTGGGAGCGCTGCTGGCATTCCTCGTCGTCGTGCCTCTGGTGCTTGTGCTGTGGTTCAGCTTCCGCACGGCGGGGCCCGGTGAGCGCGGCGGCACGTTCACCATAGACAACTACGTAGACACGTTCCTCAATCCGCTCACGTACGAACTGCTCATCAATACGTTCTGGTTCTCGGTCGGCTCGATCATAGTCGGCCTCATCATCGGCGTCGGTTTCGCATGGCTCATCGAGCGCACGAACACACCGTTGCGCAACTTCGGCTTTGTTTCCATCGTCATCAACAGCGCGATGCCAGCGGCCATGTTCGCCATCGCGTGGGTGCTCGTGCTGAACCCCCGGACCGGCCTCGTGAACCTGCCGTTCACGGCGTTGCTGGACTGGGACAAAGGGCCGTTCAACCCGAACACGATGTGGGCGATGATCTTCGTGGAGGGGCTGCGGCTCGCGGCCACCATCTTCCTCATGGTCATCGGGCTCTTCCGCAGCATGGACCCCTCACTGGAAGAAGCGTCATCCATGTCGCAGGTGGGCACGTTCAAGACGGCGCGCCACGTCACGCTGCCTATCATGACGCCCGGCATCCTGGGCGTGGTCGTCTACATCGCGACGTCGACGGTCGGCGTGTTCGAGATTCCCGGCGTGATGGGGATGCCTGCGGACATCCACGTGCTCGCCACGCGGATCTACCTGGCGACGAGCCAGGTCCCGCCCGACTACGGTTTCGCCACGAGCCTTGCGACTATCGCGGGCATCCTCGGCGTGGTCGGCATCATCATCTACCACCGCGTGACGCGGATACAGCAGCGTTTCGCCACAGTGACAGGGAAGGGCTACCGTCCGCGGCGCATCGAACTGGGTCCGACAGGCCGCTACATCAGCGCAGGCCTCATCATCCTGTTCTTCATCCTCACGTTTGGTCTGCCGATGTTCATCCTCTTCTGGGCGAGCCTCATCCCGTTCTACCAGGCGCCGCTCCCGAAGGCGCTGGAGTTCGTGAGCCTGGACGCATACCGCTTCATCCTCACCGGACCCGGCAGGCACGAGTTCATGCAGGGGCTGCGGAACTCGCTGCTGCTCATCCTCGTAGTGCCCGCGCTGACGATGCTGCTCTCGGCGGTCGTCTCGTGGTTCGTGGTTCGGAGCAAGGCTCGCGGCAAGTCGATACTGGACATGCTGGCCTTCATGCCACACACCGTGCCGGGCATCGTCATGGGGCTTGCGTGGCTCATCATCGGGCTGTTCATCCTCACCCCGACCTACGGCACGATATGGCTCATCGTCATCGCGCACGTCTCGCTGTTCATCGCCTACGGCACACGGACGACGAACGGGGCGATGTTCCAGATACACCGCGAGCTCGAAGAGGCCGGCGCGATGAGCGGGGCGGCTTGGTTCAGCACGTTCCGGCGCATCATCCTGCCGCTGCTCATGCCGTCGCTGGTCGCGGGCTGGCTGTGGGTCGCCATCCACAGCGGACGCGAGTTGACCGTCGCCCTGCTGCTGCAGTCCAGCTCCAACCGCATCATCTCGGCCTACGTCTGGCAGCAGTTCTTCGGCGGACGGCTCAGCCTCGCGGCAGCGGCGGGCGTGGTGCTCGTGCTGCTCATCATCATCCTCGTCGTGCTCACGCGGATCGTGGGTCAGCGCCTGAGCAGGCAACATTAAGGGGAGGTCGAACGTGACCGTAGCGCTTCAGGTGAGCCACCTGTACAAGCAGTTCGAGACAGACCAGGGCGAGGTGCACGCGGTCGTCGACGTCTCGTTTGACGTCGAGGCGGGCGCGTTCTTCACGCTGCTCGGCCCGTCCGGCTGCGGCAAGTCCACGACGCTCCGCTGCATCGCGGGGCTCGAGCGCCCGGACGACGGCGACATCACGCTGGAGGACGCGGTGCTCGTGTCGTCGAGCCGTGGCATGTGGACGCCGCCGCACAAGCGGCCGATGGGCATGGTCTTTCAGTCGTACGCGATATGGCCGCACATGAACGTGTTCGACAACGTGGCCTTCCCACTGAAACAGGGGCCGCAGAAGTTCTCGAACACGGAGACGCGGGACCGCGTGATGCGCTCGCTGGCGCTCGTCCACCTGGACGGCCTGGAGAAACGCCCCGCGCCGCAGTTGAGCGGCGGCCAGCAGCAGCGGCTCGCGCTGGCGAGGGCGCTCGTGAACGAACCGAAGGCGCTCCTGCTCGACGAACCCCTCAGCAACCTGGATGCCAAGCTGCGCGAGGAGATGCGCATGGAGCTGAAGCAGCTCACCTCCACGCTCGGCATCACGACACTGTTCGTGACGCACGACCAGCTGGAGGCGCTGACGCTCTCCGACCAGGTGGCCGTGATGGACAGCGGACACCTCGTGCAGTACGGCCCGCCCCGCGAGATCTACGAGGCTCCACGCAACCGGTTCGCGGCGGAGTTCATCGGCTCGGCCAACTTCTTCGAGGGCACTGCCACGGATACCGTGGGGACAGGCGGCGTGACCGGCGTGGAGACGGAGCACGGCGTGCTGCGCTGCACGACTGCGGAGGCGGTAAGCAAGGGGACGCGGGTTGCCGTGGCCGTGCGGCCGGAGAACGTGATGCTGCACGCGGGCGCCCCACCCGCCGGTGACGACGTCAACGTGCTCTCCGGCAAGGTGCAGAGCGTCGTGTATCTCGGCAACACGCTCGACTGCCAGGTGGAAGTGGGCGGAGCGCTGGTGAAGGCGGACGTCCACCCGGGCGAATCGGTGAGCGAGGGCGATGCGATTGCGCTATCGTTCAAGGTATCGGCCTCCCGGGTCGTGCCGGTCGGCGTGGCTGTCGCGGCGGCGGAGCAGGCGGGCTAACCCCAACAGGAGCAAACGCATGAGACTGGAGAACCAGGTAGCAATCGTTACGGGCGCAGGACGGAACATCGGCGAGTCGGTGGGCCACCACTTCGTCGGGGAGGGCGCGAAGGTTGCGCTCGTCGACGTGCGGCTGGAGGCGGCGCAGGCCGTCGCCGACGCCATCAACGCCGACAATCCCGGCTGCGCCATCGCGGTCCAGGCCGACGTATCGTCGAGCGAGGACGTGCAGCACATGGTGAGTGCGACCGTCGAGGCCTTCGGTGGCGTCGACATCCTCGTGAACAACGCGGCCATCACCGACCACACCCCCGCGCTCGACCTGCCCGAGGACGAGTGGGACCGCATCATCGACGTGACACTCAAGAGCGTGTTCCTGACGTGCAAGTACGCGGGACGGCAGATGCGCGACCAGGGGCGCGGCGGCAAGATCATCAACATCGCCTCCACGTCCGGCCACCGGGGCCGCGCTGACGCGACGGCGTACTCGGCGGCGAAGGGCGGCGTGCTGAACCTCACCCGCTCGCTCGCCATCCAGTTCGCGCAGTTCGGCGTCCGGGTGAACTCCCTGACCCCCAACCGCATCGGCTCGCCCGTTGGCCAGGAAGAGCTGCCGTCGGAGGGCCGCGGCGTGTCGAACCTCGTGGGACGGCAGGGCATGCCGCCGGACATCGCAAAGGCGGTCGTCTTCCTCGCATCGGACGAGGCTGACTTCATCGCGGCGGCGGACCTGCTGGTGGACGGCGGCTCGCTCGCGGGTGGCGTCGCGTTCTCGTCCCCGCCCCCGAGCCGCTAGGCCCCGCCTTCCCGCTTTCGCCCGTCGATTCCCGCCTTCTCCTGCACTCCCGCGAAGGCGGGAGTCCAGGCATGCGCGTAAGCGCACACCCGCCGCGTTCTGAAGTGAACAGGCAAGGCGGGCGTGATGGTCTGTTACACCTCAAGCCGGAGCTAAGCCCTTGCTCATATGCGATTGTGCATGGGCGTGGCGGTTTGTGACACCGCTCGTACTCCTATGGAAGTACGGTGCTACGAGTGAAACGCGCTGATGTTCCTGCCGCAGGTGGAACAATCTGCAACATTCTGTAACACGCCGCTCCTACGGCGAGGGAGCCCCATGAAGGACGCCCCTTGCATCAACCAGCGTACCGCCTGCAGGGGCGACCGCGTAAGTGGCGCGTGTCAGATCCCCTCGGAGCTTAAGTGCGCCGAGGTTCGAGAACGACATGGTTCTCGGCGGCATCGAGCGTGCAACGGCAGCGATTGAGGATGTCGCGCCCAAGCAGCGACGGGAGACTTCCGGCTGAGTGCTGGTTCTCAGGGGAAGCGATGTAGACCTGTATGCGGAAGCTGCGCCAGTCCTCTGCGTCTTTATCGTAGAAGGAGACGATGGCGTACTCCGGCGTGTATCGTGCCTGGCCCCCGACCCCACTCGTCTGGAATGATGCCGGACCAAGGGCGCTGCCATCGATGCCCAGCTTGTGCGCATCGACGGGATGCAGGGTGGTAGCGTCCGCTCCCGTGTCGAGGAGGAATCCCACTCTGTTTCCGTCACCGAGCCGTGGAAGATAGACGCTGCCCCCGACGTATGGTGCGGGTTCGCCGCTTGAATCGAAGTATCCCTCTATCGCCACGCTACACGATCAACAGCACAGGTTCTCTTGAGACATACCTGATGGCAAGGTTTTGTTTGAGCCCCTGGGCACTCAACCGCGCCAGCAGTTCCTTGAGGTCGGGGTCGAAGCCAACTATCTGCTCGTGATACACCGCGACCCAACAGTCCGGGTGCTGTTCGCGCAAGTCCGGAACGATGGACGCCAGATAGCGGCTGTCCCGCCCGAACTGTTCGAGGTCGACGCGCATCTGCTCCCAGTCGAGCGACGCGATCGCATCCTCGTACTCCTGAGGGAACTTGATGTCCTTGCTCATCACTTGTCTCTCCGACGGCATAGCCGCCACTGCCAGTCTAGCGCCCCCGCCGATACCCTCCAAGTAGCGCGTGTCACATCCCTACGGTGTCACATCCCTACGATAGCCACACGCGAAGCAGCACCGACTCCGACGCCGGCAGCGCGACGAGCGTCCGCGCGACCACGCCCCGCGACGCCAGCGCACGCTCGACCTCCGACGGGGCGTCGACGCCCCGCACGACGTCGATGCGCGCCTCGCGCTCCCTGCCCCGGTAGTAGACCGTCGCCGGAGCGCCGCTCTCGACGTTGCGCCACCAGCTACCGCGAGCGCTCGTCAGCGCGTGGAGCGCCTCGCCGCCGGACGGCCGGCACGTCACCGGCACGAGGTACGTCCTGCCGGTGCGCCGCCCCTCGCAGCGCACGACGAGGACCGTCCCGAGCAGCAGCGGGTGCAGCGGCGAGCGCGCCACCCACGCGATGACGGCGTTCGCGCGACGGAACACCGCGGGGATGACCCTCCCCACCATCCGCCGTGCGAGTCCAACCCTGAGCGCGCGCATGGATTGAGGCTATCGGGGGCACGTGGGGGTGTCTATAATCCGCGCCCCATGGACTTACGCTTGAATCTAGCCGTAGCCGAGGGGTACAAGAGTCCGAGTCAAATCGCTCGGCGCTTGACGGAAGATTGGGCGACTCGAAACCTCTACTGCCTTGCGTGCGCTTCCGACCGTCTCGATGAGGCTAAGGCCAATACCGCTGTTTGGGATTACTCGTGCTCGAACTGTGGGTCTCTGTATCAACTCAAGGGCCAAAACAAACCGTTCGGGCGAAGGGTCAGCAATTCTGAGTACTACACCAAAATGCGGGCCATCGCCGCAGGTCGAGCGCCGCACTATGCGTTTCTCCAGTATTCGATGGACGCTGCTGCTGTGACCGACCTCTTCGTGGTTCCTGGCCACTTCCTGAGCCCCGCCGTTGTTGAACGGAGACCTCCGTTGCCGCCCCACGCGAAGCGGGCTGGCTGGGTGGGCTCGAACATCCTGTTGGGACAACTACCGGAAGAAGGGCGAGTGCAGGTCGTTGAAGCCGGCGTGCCCCGCAGTCCTGTCCAGGCCCGTGACGACTGGCAACGCTACCAGTTCCTTGCGGGCGAAAAGGGAGGCTGGGCTGCCGACGTGCTGTCGTGCGTCCGTGTGCTGCAGCAAGAGACGGAGGCCGAGGAGTTCACCCTAGGGGACTTCTATCGGCGGTTCGAGGCCGAACTCGCCTCGCGACACACGGACAACCGGAATGTGCAGGCGAAGATTCGCCAGCAGATACAGGTGCTAGCCAGGGGCGGAGTGCTCCTGTTCGTCGACAGGCGAGGAAGCTACAGGGTCATAGCCTGACCAATCCTTGACACTCCCCACCGCCCCGATCAACGATCCGTGTATGGCGCGTGACGGATACCAACTTGTGCAAGAGGCTGTTGCCAACTGGGAGAGCCTGGACGGCGTTGCCAGCGTTGACGTCGTTCAGGAATGGCTTGGCAATACCGGCGAGCATGGCTTTATGGCGAAGGTCGTCCTAGAGGACAAGCCGGAGCCGGTCTACATCCAGTTGACGCTCGTCGACCCGTACGAGCGGATGGAAGACTACGTTGACGACGAACTGACTCAGGAACAGTTCGACCTGCTGGCACCCGCCTTGTACGGGGCGCGATTCAGGGAAAAGACCCCCGTCCGCTGGCGGGACGAGAGTTGGGAGTAATCCCCCTACACCCCCACCTTAGCCCGCTTGCGCGGCTTCGGCGCGGGTGCCGACTCCTCTGGCGTGATGCCGTGTTTGGCGAGGGCGTCGCGGAGGAAGGTGGCGGTGCGGGAGTCCGGGTGCGCGGCGACGCGCTCCGGCGTCCCCTCGATGACGACGTCGCCGCCGTGGATGCCGGGGCCGGGGCCCATGTCGATGATCCAGTCCGCGTTCTTGATGAGGTCCAGGTGGTGCTCTATGAGCAGCACCGTGTTGCCGCCGTCCACCAGCCGGTGCAGCACGCGCAGCAGGTGGGAGGCGTCCTCGAACGACAGCCCGGTCGTGGGCTCGTCCAGGATGTAGAGCGTCTTGCCGGTCGCGCGCTTGGAGAGCTCGGTGGCGAGCTTCACGCGCTGCGCCTCGCCGCCGCTGATGGTCGTCGCGGGCTGGCCGAGCCGGATGTAGCCGAGCCCGACCGCCTCCAGCGTTTCGAGCTTCGACCTGATGCGCGGGATGTTGGTGAACAGTTCGTGCGCCTCGGTGACGGTCATCTCCAGCACGTCGGCGATGCTCTTGCCCCGGAACCCTATCTCCAGCGCGTCCTCGTTGTAGCGCCTGCCGTTGCAGATCTCGCACGGCACGGTCACGTCCGGCAGGAACTGCATCTGTATCTGCACGTAGCCATCGCCTGAGCACGCCTCGCAGCGCCCGCCCTTCACGTTGAAGGAGAAGCGTCCAGGCATGTAGCCGCGCGCCTTCGACTCCGGCAGGGCGGCGAACAGCTCGCGGATGGGGGTGAACGCGCCGGTGTATGTGGCCGGGTTGCTGCGCGGCGTCCTGCCGATGGGCGACTGGTCGATGTTGACTACCTTGTCGACGTTGTCCAGGCCGTCGACGCCGTCGCTCGCGCCGGGGCGGTCCTTGGCGCGGTAGAGCCGCTGCGCCAGCCACTTGTAGAGCACCTCGTAGACCAGCGTGGACTTGCCGGAGCCGGAGACGCCGGTGACGCAGATGAGCTTGCCGAGCGGGAAGTCCACGTCGAGGCCGCGCAGGTTGTTCTCCCGCGCGTTCTTCACGCGCAACCGCTTGCCGTTCCCCTTGCGCCTCGCGAGCGGCATCGAGATCTCGCGCCTGCCGGAGAGGTACGCGCCGGTGAGCGACGCCTCGCTCTCCTCGACGTCGTCGATGGTGCCCTCCGCGACGACCCAGCCCCCGTGCTCGCCCGCCCCGGGGCCGAGGTCCACGAGGTGGTCGGCGGAGCGCATCATCGCCTCGTCGTGCTCGACGATGAGGACGGTGTTGCCGAGGTCGCGCAGTCCCTTGAGCGTCTCGATGAGGCGCGCGTTGTCGATGGGGTGCAGGCCGACGGACGGCTCGTCGCAGACGTAGAGGACGCCCATGAGGCCGGAGCCGATCTGTGTGGCGAGGCGTATGCGCTGGCCCTCGCCGCCGCTGAGCGTGCCCGCCGCGCGTGAGAGCGACAGGTACTCGAGCCCCACGTTCAGCAGGAAGGAGAGGCGCGAGCCGATCTCCTTGAGTATCTGGTTGCCGATGGTCAGCTCGCGCTCGTTGAACACCGGCGCGTCGGCGTGCTCCGGCCAGCGCGGCTCGACGGGCACTTCCGGCCCGAGCCCCTGCAAGGACAGCGCCCACTCGCTCGCCTGGGCGACGGAGAGCGCCGTGACCTGCATGATGGAGCGGTTCGCGATGGTCACCGCGAGTGTCTCCGGGCGCAGCCGTTCGCCCCCGCACGCCTCGCACGGCAGGGCGGTCATGTACCGCTCGATCTCGTTGCGCATGTAGTCGGACTGCGTGTCGCGGTAGCGCCGCTCCAGGTTGGGGATGATGCCCTCGTAACGTGACTCCCACTCGAACACACGCCCGTGGTGGGTGCGGTGCCGCACCTTCACCCTGCGCCGATCCGGGTAGCCGTAGAGGACGATCTTCTGCGCGCGCTCCGGCAGTCTGCGCCAGGGCGTGTCCATGCTGACGCCCTCCGCCTCCGCGACGCCGCGCAGGATGCTGAAGTACCACGCGGTGCTGGAGCCCGCGCGAGACCACGGGCTGATCGCGCCGTCGTCCAGGCTGCGGGAGACGTCGGGCACGATGAGCTCGGGGTCGACCACGAGCTTCATGCCGAGCCCGCTGCACGTCGAGCACGCGCCGTGCGGGCTGTTGAACGAGAACGTGCGCGGCTCGATCTCCCCGAAGCTGATGCCGCAGTACGGGCAGGCGAACTGCTCGGAGAACACCTGCTCCTCGCCGGAGTCGACGTCGATCGCGAGCATCCGCCCGTCGCCGTAGCGGAGCGACGTCTCGACGGAGTCGAGGACGCGGCTGCGCTCGGTCTCGCCGTCGAGGACGAGCCGGTCGACGACGATCTCGATGGTGTGCCACCGCTGCTTGTTCAGCTCGATTGTCTCGTCGAGGCTGCGCACCTCGCCGTTGACTCGGACGCGGACGAAACCGGCGGAGCGCGCCTCGTCCAGCACGTCCTTGTGCTCACCCTTCTTGTGGACGACGCGGGGCGCAAGGAGCATGAGCCGCGCGCCGTGACGGGAGAGCACAGCCTCCGTCACTTGCTGCGCCGTCTGGTGCTGCACGGGCCTGCCGCACCGGTAGCAGTGCGGGCGTCCGACGCGGGCGAAGAGCAGGCGGAGGTAGTCGTACACCTCGGTGACGGTGCCGACCGTCGAGCGCGGGTTGTTGGACACGCCCTTCTGGTCGATGGAGATGGCGGGCGACAGCCCCTCGATGTACTCGACGTCCGGCTTGTCCATGCGTCCGAGGAACTGCCGCGCGTACGCGGAGAGCGACTCGACGTAGCGCCGCTGGCCCTCGGCATAGATGGTGTCGAAGGCAAGCGTGGACTTGCCGGAGCCGGACGGCCCGGTGATGACCACGAGCCGGTCGCGCGGGATGGTGACGTCTATGTTCTTGAGGTTGTGCTCGCGAGCGCCGCGAACGACGATGCTTTCGAGGGCCATGGGACCTTGCGTCGGGGATGTCTCGCAGCGCCCTGCGCCACGGGACTAGATGGTATCACTCTGCGGGACTGACATGGCGGCATAGATGAGTTCGTAGGGAGGCCATCCCGGTCATGGTGAGGTCACCCCGCTCATGGTGAGCCTGTCGAACCACGCGCCTTCCCAGTCGTTCCTGCGCAGGCAGAACCCGGCAGCCCTGCTCCTCAGCGTGCAGCGCGCGACAACGCAGCCCCGGCCTTGCTGGCGAACTCGCGCAAGAGCACGCTCGCGCCGTCGACTTCTATCGCCACGACATGGCCCGCTTCATCGTAGTCAAGGACGACGCCTTCAGCGACTTCTACCGACCGGACACTCGGCTTCTCCTCGAATTGCATCCGCAGGATGTCCGATTCCTTGTCGTAGACGGTTTCCGGCTTTCGCACTACCGTGTCAACCATCGCTCTGCCTCCCCGTCGATGAATGCATTGTGCACCGTCTCGCCGTCGTCCTCAACTACGACCCTCAGGTAGTGCTGCAGTTCCTCTACGTAACCCCATACGCGTGTGCGGCCGGGGCGAGGGTCCGGCCGCGTTTGCTGCGGGCTCTGCATCACACGCTCACAGTACTCATCGCGGAGGTACGGCCTTCTCTTCTCGACGATGTTTCGGTAGTACGCCGTGGCCTTCATTCGTTAAGCGGTTTAGCCCTCAGGCGAACCTCGCAGCCTAGCCGCCCCGAGGCATCGGGCGGCCCGGCAGGCGCGCCCAGACCTCGTCTCCGCGCACGAACGTCTCGAAGGCCACGGCGTCGTACGTGTAGCGGTCGAGGCACTCGCCGGTGACGAAATCGAAGATGGCGGAGTGCAGCGGACAGATGACCTGCCCCGGCTCGATGGTGCCCCAGGAGAGCATCGCGCCCTGGTGCGGGCAGAAGTTCTCCAGCGTGCCGAGTTTCTCGCCATCCCAGAAGACGGCTATCTCCCACCCTCGGTACTTGGGGTGCTCGATCTCGATGTTGAGCACGCCCTTCTCCTGCACCTCGCTGAGAGCGCAGACGTAGTACTCGTTCAGGGTCGTGGGGGCCCGGTTGAACATCGCCTACTGGATCTCCAGCAACGGCTGACCGGCCTCGACGGCCTGGTCCTTCTTGATCTTGATGCCCTTCACCACGCCGCTGCGCGCCATGCGCACGCTCTGCTCCATCTTCATGGACTCGAGCAGGCAGATCTCGTCGCCCGCCTCCAGCTCCTGGCCCTTCGTGGCGGTGACGGAGACGATCTTGCCGGGCAGCGGACAGCGGATGACGTGCTCGTCGCCCTGCGTGATGCCGCGCAGACCGGGAAGCTCCGCCTTGCGGGGCGCCGACCGCCGCACCGGAACGCCGGCGTCTCCCGGGTTGCCGACTTCCACCAGGTACGTCTCGCCGTCCACGACGACCTCCACCGGGCTCTGGTAGAGGTCGCCGACCTCGACGTCGTACCAATCGTCGTTGACTCGCACGCGCATCCGTTTCACTACAACGCTCCGTTACTGAGGCGGTTCACCATGGCCATTCGTCGGCCGTGCATCCGCCACCTGCTGAACTGTATCTCTCGCGGGGGCTCCTCTTCCAGCGCCATGACGACGGCTATCGCGGCGGCGATCGCGCTGTCGCGTGCCGGCTCGTTCAGCATCCGCTCGAGGAATGCGTTGTCGAACGCGGCGTTCCTGAAGTCCTTGTGCGCCAGCACGCGCTGCACGAGCGGGATGTTGACGACCGGCCCCTCGACGACGTACTGGTCGAGCGCCGCCAGCATGTGGGCGATCGCCTCCTCCCGCGTCTCGCCGTGGACGATGAGCTTCGCCATCATCGACTCGTAGTGCGGCGACACCTCGTAGCCCTCGTACAGCGCGCTGTCGACGCGCACGTGCGGCCCCTCCGGCTCGACGAGCGCCGAGACCGTGCCCGCGGTCGGCAGCAGCATCACCGGGTCCTCCGGGTAGATGCGCGCCTCGATCGCCGCCCCGCGCTGGTGGATGTCGCTCTGCGACAGCGGCAGACGCTCGCCCGCCGCGACCCGCAGCTGCAGCTCGACGAGGTCCAGCCCCGTGACCATCTCCGTGACGGGATGCTCCACCTGCAGCCGCGTGTTCATCTCCAGGAAGTAGAAGCGCTCCTCCCTGGCGTCGTACAGGTACTCGATGGTGCCCGCGTTCGTGTAGCCGATGCTCTTCACGAGCCGGACCGCGGACTCGAGCAGCGCGCTCCGCACCTCCGGCGTGAGCTTGGGGCACGGCGTCTCCTCGACAACCTTCTGGTTGCGGCGCTGCACCGAGCAGTCGCGCTCGAACAGGTGCAGCGCCTTGCCGAAGTGGTCCGCGATGACCTGCACCTCGACGTGCGACGCGTTCAGGATGCGGCGCTCCATGTAGACGCGGCTGCTGCCGAACGCGTTCAGCGCCTGCGACCGCGCGCGGGCCACCGCCTCCGGCACCTCTTCGATGTCGTTCACGACGCGGATGCCCATGCCGCCGCCGCCGTCCGCCGCCTTGATCATCAGCGGGAAGCCGATGCCGCGAGCGATGGCCACCGCCTGCGAGTCGTCGATCTCCCCCTCCGCGCCGGGGCTGATGGGCACCCCTGCCTCGCGAGCGAGCCGGCGCGCCATGATCTTGTCGCCCATCTGCGCGATGACCCTCGACGACGGCCCGATGAACGTTAGCCCTTCCTTCTCGACCGCCTCGACGAACGACGGGTTCTCGGAGAGGAAGCCGTAGCCGGGATGGATGGCCTGCGCCTTCACCTTCTTCGCGGCCTTGATGATCGACTCGCCGTTCAGGTACGACTCCGACGCCGGCGCCCCGCCGATGTGGACGGCGCGGTCCGCCATCTGCACGTGCTTCGCCTTCGCGTCCGCCGACGAATACACCGCGACGGCCTCGATGCCGAGGCGCTGGCACGTACGTATGACGCGGCAGGCGATCTCGCCGCGATTGGCGATGAGCACAGTGTCGAACATGGGACACAAGTGTAACGGTCGCACCCGCCCCCGGCCAACCTCACCAGATCCCTTCCCCCTCGATGGGGGAAGGCCAGGATGGGGGTGAAGGCCCCGTCATTCCCGCGCAGGCGGGAATCCAGAAGGGGCGGGGCGTGGTGCCCGGTGTAGGGGGGTCCCTCGTGGGCGCCCTGCGTATCAACGAGGACTACCCTCCATGTTGCAATGCCCGGTCCCTTCCCCCTCGACGGAGGAATGCCAGGATGGGCGTGACCCCGCCATCCAGAGCCGCTCATGGTGAGCCTGTCGAACCATGCGAACGGCCCCGCGGCCACCGTTGTCCTCCCCGCACCTCCTCTGTCGACGCGCCCCGCAGGCGTGGACCGCACGCCCGGGTTGCGAAAAAGTGCGCCAAAATGAGCCAAAACTGGCCACGCCACTCCTACGGACCTGCCCCCAGGGCCGGGCCAGCCCCCCGACGCCGTCCGCGATGGCGGCGCCTCGCCACCAACCAGCGTACGCGCCCCTGCCGCGACCGCGAAAGGGCCGCGTGTCACGGCGCGCCCCGCCTGGTGTAGGGGCGTCCCTCGTGGGCGCCCTGCGTACCAACGAGGATTACCTTCCACGTCGCAACACCCGGTCCCTCCCCCTTCGACGAGCGAACGCCAGGATGGGCGTATCGCTTACCCCACCTCCCCCAACACACCCCCGAGCGCCGACGCATAGTCGCGAGGCTCGATGTGCGGAAACAACGACCGCGCCAGGTCGTCCGTCACCACGACATCGTTGCGAAGCCCCTCCACGAGCGCCCGCGTGATGGCGGTGGGGATCGGCGTGAACCAGTGCACCCAGTACGACGACAACCGAGGCGTCAGCACCGGGACGGCGAGCATCAGCCGGTGCAGCCCCCGCGCCCGCGCGTAGCCGAGCATCAGCCCCTCGTACGTCGTCACGTCCTTCCCGCCCACCTCGACGATGCGACCCCGGCACGACGGCGTGTCGAGCGCCGCAACGAGGTAGTCGAGCAGATCGTCGACCGCTATCGGCTGCACGCGCGAGTACAGCCATCGAGGGCAGACCATGACCGGCAGACGCTCCACGAGGTAGCGGACCATCTCGAACGAGATGCTGCCCGCCCCGACGACCACCGCGGCGCGGAACTCCGTGACCGCGACCCCGCCCGCGCGCAGCGCACGACCGCACTCCTGCCGCGAGCGCAGGTGCGGCGAGAGGTTCGCCCCCGACCCCAGCCCACCGAGATAGATGACGTGCCCGGCGCCCGCCTCTGCGGCGGCCTGCCCGAACGTGCGGGCAGCCTGGACGTCCAGCTCGTGGAACCCGGCGGCGGAGCCGCTGCACATGCTGTGCACGAGGTAGTACGCCGCGTCGACGCCCGTCAGCGCCTCGGACAGCGACCCGCGGTCGAGCACGTCCCCGACCGCCACCTCGACCCGCCCGGCCCACGGACGCGACCGCACGCGCTCCCGGTCCCGGACGAGGACGCGCACGCTGCGCCCCTCCTCCAGCAGCCGGGGCACAAGCCTCCCGCCGATGTACCCCGTAGCTCCGGTGACCAGGATCGTTCCAGCAGCCCCCATACGGCACCCACCCCGCGCAGCCCCCACCGCCCCTCGCCACTCTCGGGGCACGGTGCTGCCCACACTTCTATTGTACGAGGTCTACCCGTCGTTCCTGCGGAGGCAGGAATCTCGCAGCCCCGGCAGCGGTGCTATGGGGCTGAAAGGCTAGGCATCCGTGGGGACGTTCTCTTCGTACAAGAAGCCATCGGTCAGGTCTGTCCAAGGGGGCAATGTAGCTGTTCCGCTCTATCGCCCTTGGGAGGTCCGAGTCTTCTTCCCCTGGAATTGACGGTCAACTCCAGTTACACGCGTGCGAAAAGTCAACATCTGATTGCTGACGCTGTAGCGTTCACAAGTCTCTTGGCTGGAGGATCGTTGTTTCCGTGCCCATACCAGTGCTTCCCTGGGAAGCAACAATGCTGCGGCCAGCCAGTTTGCCTCCTCCTCAGCTGAGATGTCGTATCCGCGGAGCGCCATGTCACCATCCGCAGCGAAGAACACTGTGCTGGGGTGATGGCCGAGCAGTAGATGCGCCAACTCGTGCATGACATCGCTGGAGTAGCGGCCCCCGCGGTGGATGGGGTTGACTACGATTGCTTCACGTCCGGATGCGGAAACAGTAATCGCCGACCAGGCATCCGGGTCCTCGAAGAGAAGTTGGCCTAAGTGTTGCTGTTCAAGGCCAAGATCCCCGACTGACCAGACAGCGACACCTAAGTAGGAGGCAAGTCGATCCGGACTCAGCGGATCTGTCGCGTTGAGGCCGATCTCCGCTCGAAGAGAGCGACTCATCTCCTCGCAGCGGGTCTTAAAGCCGCGCTCCACCCTCGTCCTCTCTCTCTGGCTGGTCCGCAAGAAGCTGCTGGGCCCGGATGATGGCGTGGGCCAAGGCCCTCGCTGTCGCGGGCTCTATCTCCTTCTTTGCCTTCAGATGAGCCGCAGCAATGCTTGTCTCGGTGGACTCCGTCAGCCCATGAGAGATTCCCAATAGGGTTGCCGGGTCAGCTCCGAGCCACCGGCACAGCTTTCCGAATGTTTGAAGGTCGGGCATCTTGCCAGACTCGATTCTGGAGAGTGTAGGCGCACTGGTACCTACTTCGGCTGACACCTCCCGGAGACCTCGAGCGCCCCTCTTCTCACGGACGATTGATCCGAGGTTCTGGAGAGTGACCTTTACCATGGCTCACCTCGCGTTTCACCAGTAATAATGCTTCTTGACACCGCATCACCCATGTCGTAAGATGAGCCTAACGGCTTCTTGCGAGCGATACAATAGCCACGGGTCTCGACGAAGTCAACGGGCCAATGGCTAAGGTCGTGGCCGATTCAAGTGCCCTAGTCGGCATGGAGGAAGAACGATGGCGGCAGATGCAATGGCTCCCATAGAGATCTTCATTCAAGGCGAAGGGATATCCAAGATCATCCTGGTGAAGATGGATTCCCAAGACACTGTCAGGGACATCATCAAAGTGGCGCGAGAGCATGGATTGAGTACCCCTGAGGGGTCGGAGGTGTTCGTCCTCGTTGAGAACACTGAGGTTCCCTTGGACTTGGATGCCAAGTTGGGTGAGGTTGGCCTGGGGCCGCGTAGCCGCGTACACATCCACAGCTGCCAGTCAGTGGAAGTCGTGGTCAACTTCAATGGGGATGATAGGAAGGGGTTCTTTCCACCGTCCGCGACGGTCGACTACGTGAAGGCGTGGGCGGTCGGCAAGGACGGGTATGACCTATCGGCTGTTGATGCCTCCGAGCACGTGCTGCAAGTATGCAACTCTACGGACCGGCCTGACGAGGACATTCATATCGGCACTCTAGTGAAGTTCTCTGCGGGGACGCTCTGCTTCGACCTGTTCGCTAAGCAGCGAGTGGAGGGTTAGGGCTTGTCCACAGGTGCCATGGGAGTCGATGAGAAGGTGTTGCGCGCCCATCTTGAAGCTGGCCCATTCCAAAGTGGGCTAGACCGCGGACGGTGGCGTCTAATCTCAATTGCATGGCCTCACGCCCTCATTGCCGTGGAAGCAGCCGAGAGAGTTGGGGGGCCCACTGAGTACGCACTTCGATTCGATTGCACAGATTACCCTCAGTCACCGCCGACGGCTCAACCGTGGGATGCAGATGCGGGTGCTCCCTTACCGTGGGACCGCTGGCCAACTGGGGAGAAGCGGGTGTCCCTGGCCTTCAATCCGGAATGGAATAGCAAGGCTCTCTACCTGCCTTGTGATCGGCTTGCGATCGAGGGCCACGATCCCTGGCGGACCCAACACCCCTCGATGATTTGGTCACCTGTGGGTGACATCACACAATACCTGAGGATCGTCCATGACCTTCTCACTTCTAGCGACTATTCGGGCCCTCGCGGCGCCTAAGCACCGGCTGAGTTGTCCCCAGAGAATCTGGGGTGAGGGCGTCGCTGAGGTCGCCCGTCGGGGAGGAGGGCGACACGAGAGTGGTGCGTTTCTGCTGGGTCACAGGAATGGCCTACGTGGCCGCGTCGTGCAATTCGCATACTATGACGACTTCGACCCGTCCTGCCTGGACTCCGGCATCGTTGTGTTTGACGGATCAGCATTTCCGCCGCTATGGGAGCTTTGCCGACGGATGGGGATGAGCGTCCTTGCGGATCTCCACACGCATGGTGGCTCGGGCAGAGGATGCCAGAGCCCATCTGACAGAGACAATCCGATGATAGCGCAAACTGGCCATGTGGCACTGATTGTTCCGAATTTTGGTACCGACTTCACGATGCGGGACATAGGCGTCTACGAATACCTCGGTAGCCACAAGTGGCGCAACCACAGCGGGGTAGGCTCGGGGCGCTTCTTCTACACAGGGATATGGGCATGACCATGGCCTCAATCGTCGAACCGGACCAGCTTCACAGACATATAAAACTCGCCCTCGACACCGGAGAGGCAGCGAGCTTGGAAGAGGCACAGGGTATCTTTGACAGGTATCGCCTCGGCATCTTGGTGGGAAGTAGTGCCGCCCACTCTCCGACACTGCAGGCAGCCATTCTGACGGCTGTAAACACAGCCCGTCGGAGCTTTCTGGGCGGAGTGTATGTCCAAGGAGCACTTGATGCTCCTCTGCTCGTGCCCTGGGGCCGCTACCGCACGCTGGGAGAGGCTGTTGTGGGTCTGAGAGGAGTCGTGAGTGATTGCGCTCCCAGCGTTCCACGAATTGTCATAGGGCGTGGGTCCCTACCCACGATCAACTCGGAGTTTGAAGTTCATGCCACGTTCGATGGCTGGTGTGGAGGGGTAGTACCAATCGGTCACGGTACTGTTCTCCCCGAGCAGCAAGAGTGTGTCCCGGCAGGTGTGCTTGCTGGAGCACTGGGGGTCTCCGAGGCATTCCAATTCGTGCGCGGCGATAACGCCATGGCAGGACGACGAGACATCGGCCTGTCACTGTGGCAGCCACAGAAGGAAGTCAGTTGGCTCGATGCCAATGACCGAGGGCCGACATTGCAGAAATTGCCAGCGAGGGCATGGCTCATTGGGCTAGGTCACCTTGGCCAGGCATTCCTTTGGACACTGGGCCTCCTCCCATACAGCTCTCCGGCAGAGGTCACGCTCGTGCTGCAGGATTTTGATTCGCTTGTCGAGGCGAACGATAGTACGTCGCTGCTCACGAGCCGTGCAGAGCTTGGCTTAAAGAAAACAAGGGCGATGGCCCTTTGGTGTGAATCGCGCGGATTCCGTACCTCGATAGTGGAACGACATTTCGCGGGGGACTTTAGGATCGCAGGAGACGAACCACGAGTTGCCTTGTGTGGCGTTGACAATGCTGTCGCTAGGGCTGACCTCGAAGATGTTGGTTTTGACCGCGTAGTTGAGGCGGGACTAGGTGCTGGTTCGCAGGAATACCTCGCATTCCAAGTGCATACCTTCCCGGCGAGCCGCCCTGCAAGGCACCGCTGGGGAGCTCAGTTACATGCTTTCGACGGGAATGCTGTGGCAGAGAATCCGGCGTATCGCGCGCTAGCTCAACGCGGGCTCGACGAGTGTGGAATTACAACCTTGGCTGGCCGCACGGTAGGGGCGTCATTTGTCGGAGCGGTCACAGCGACGGTGGCTGTTGCCGAATTGGTGAGGATGGGACTGGGCGGGCATCGATACGAGGTGGTAGACGGGAACCTACGCGCGTTGGAGCTGCGGCAAGCGGTAGAAGCTGTTGACGCTGTTCCGTTCAACCCAGGGACGACGAATGCAAACTGAGCCTTCAAGCCTCCTCAATGACGGCAGAACGTTAGACGCGAGAGCCATCAGCCTAACGGAAAGGTTAGTGTTATGAACAGCATCAGTGTTAATCCAGCATCAATACTCCTCGCCCCTATTGCCATGGTGATGTTCCTTGTCGTCCTAAATGTGGAGATTGGGACTGAGACGGTCATGCAGACCTACCACACCAAGGTGCCCTTGGAGTATCAGGAAACCTTCGTTCGCCAAGGAACGCAGCAGAAGTGGCAATGGGGTTGGCCACCACGGGTGACGGTCACCCAAGTGCAGTACGGACTCAGGAATCTCGACTCTCTCGCAGGTGAGTTCCTAGTGAGCGTTGCATTCGACGATGGCAACGAACGCAGGAACGAGCAAAGACGAGTGACACTCCGGCCAGGTGAAGAGCAAACCATCGCTATCGACTCGCCCTTGGATGGGCCACAAACATTCAACGTAACCATCACCCCACCCAACAGACAAGTGGCGCACCAGAAGCCTGTAGAAGTTTCCTACAAGGTGTACGAGAAGCTATGGCAGATGAGGGGACAACTATTCTCCCTTAAGCCTAGGTGATCCATCGGTGGACACCCCCGATGTCATCAAGTACCAATGACGCTACGAATCCCTTGCGTCACCTGTTCCTCTGGGCGGCAGTTCGGCTAGCTATCACTGAGCGTAATCTGGCCCCCCCCCCAAACCACTGACACCCGCCCCTTACCCCGCCGCCCCTTCACCCCGTACGCTGGTTGGATGACTGTCGACCGCGCAGCACCCATTGACAGCGCTTATAACTCGGGGCCCAGCCATAGATGTGGTCTACGGCTCGGCAACCTCACACACAACTGCGGTGACGCCTTGCCGCCTTACCCCCGGAAGCAGGCCGTGGCCTTGTCGATATAGATGACAAAACGTCAGGATACCCCCATGTGCACTCGTGAGGTTGACGCCTATATCGACGCCTTGGTTGCGGAGCACGAGGTCTTCACACACACTTTCGGCGCGCGCCTTGCTGCCTTACCCCCGGAAGCAGGCCGTGGCCTTGTCGATATAGATGAGAAAACCTCAGGTTACCCCCATGTGCACTCGTAACGCGCACATCAAGAACGGCATGAAGAACGGACGCGCAGAGCGCTGCGGGCTACAGCACCGCCATCATGTGGTGCTGCACGCGGTTGCCGCGCTGCACGCCCATCTTCATCACCTGCCGCGCCGGGCGGTCGTCCGGGTCCGGGAACATCGCCGTCCATGCCGCGTCGATGGCGGGCAGGTCGTCGTAGTCCTGGATGAGCAGCGTGATGAGGCCCACGTTGTCCATCGTGCCGCCGCCCGACTCCACGAGCGACTGGATGTTGCGGATGCCGTGGTGCGCCTGCCCCTCGATGCCCTTCACCGGCTCCAGCTTGTCCGGCCCCGCCGTATCGACGCCGGAGACGCCGCCCGAGCAGAAGAGGTCGCCGATGCGCGCGCCCATCGGGATGGGGTCGTGGTGCCCGTGCCCCTCTATCTCGTGGTTCGTCCGCTCGCCGCCGAGCCTGCCGATCACCTGTATCTGGATCTGCCCGCCCATCGGGTAGCGGTACGTCTTGCGCGCCGCCTGGTACTGGCCGATGGGCCACGCCTCCAGGTACACGTCCACCATGTACGGCTGGTAGGCGAAGTCGTTCAGGTACACCCACTGCAGCACCACGTCGTCCACCGTCCCGCCCGCGTGCTCCATGAACACCCGCATGTTGTCGAAGCACTGGTCGGTCTGCGCGTCCTCGCCGGTGACCGGCAGGGATGTCGACAGGTCCCACGGCACGATGACGGACGAGAAGACGTAGTCGCCCATCCGCACGCCGTTCGGGAGCGGGTCGCGGTGCGTCAGCCCCGGCACCTCGATGCGCTGCCGCTTCTGTCCGGCGACGCCTATCGCATGCAGCTCGACGCCCTCGCCGGGCGGCAGCGGGTAGGACGTCGTCTTGCGCGCGGGCCGGTTGTCCGGGTCCGGGAACAGCTCCAGCCAGCCCGTGTTGATGTGCGGCCGGAAGTCCTGGCTGTCGATGAAGTTCGTGACGATGCCGATGTTGTCGGTCGAGAGCCCCGCAGCCTCGACGAGCGTGCGCAGGTTGTGCCACGCGTTCAGGAACTGCTCCGCGGGATCGTCCGGCATCACGCCGGTCTCGAGGTCGATGCCGTGTATGCCCGAGGTGAAGAACAGTCCGCCGACCTGCACGAGGTCCGGCGCGACCGCGTCCGGCGCGTTGAGGCCGGGCAGCCGCGTCGTCGAGCGCTTGTTCGGCTTCCCCGGCGCGCCCTTGTCGCTCAGCGCGGGGCCGGGCGCGTCGCGGAACTTCGGACGGATCGCGGCGTTCGCCAGCCGGGCGTCGCCCGCGGCCTTGACCATCGCCTCCGCGCCCGCGAGCGCGAGCCGCTCGTCGCGGTCCTCGTCGCCGGTGCCGCACACGCCGATGCCGCCGATGACTTCGCTCGCCCGGTGCAGCGTCAGCCCGCCGTGCAGCGTCGTCACGCCGTCGTTCGACCAGTCGGCAACGGTGCGGCCGTCGTGCGATATCTGCTGCCGGTAGATGAGCGTGTCGCGCCCGATGAACGCGGCCGTGTACGCCTTCCGCTCCGCGTTCCGCACGTCGGTCGCCGACGCGCCGTCCTTGCGGACGGAGTACACGAGCGCGCCGCTCTCGTCCACGACCGCCAGGGCGAACGGGCGCTCGTTGGGCCGCGCCGCGTCCATCGCGGCAGCTATCGCGCACTCGGCGTCTGCAAGGCTGATGGTCTCTCGTGCCGGCATGCCTACACCCCCTCGACGCAGATCACGGACGCCGTCGCGGCCTCCCAGCGGACGCCCACGATGCCCTGGTACGCGTCGGAGTTGTACCAGGCCTTCAGCGTCTCCATGTCAGGGAACTCGATGACCACCAGGCGGCTCGGCTGGTACTCGCCCTCGATCGTCTCCGCCGCGCCGCCGCGCACGAGGAACTTCCCCCCGTACGGCTCCAGCGTCCCGGGCACCTGCGCCCCGTACGCCTGGTACGACTCCTGGTCCTGCACCTTCACGTCTGCCATGAGATACGCCGGCATCACTCCACCCCCATCGCTTCGAGCCCGATGCGCGCCAGCGCCTCGTCCCGTATCGTCGAATTCCCGCTCATCGCTATCCCCCCCACGACCTGCCCGCCGGAGACGATGGCGAGCCCGCCCTGCAGCGTCGTCAGCTTCGGGTCGCCCCAATCGTTCAGCGTCCGCGCGTTCGCCTTCACGACGTTGTCGCGGAAGTCGACCGTGTTCATCCCGATCCGGGCGGCCGTGTACGCCTTCGCCCGCGCGCGCCCCAGCATCCGCGCCGGAGCGCCGTCCACCCGGGCGCACAGCACCTCCGCGCCGTGGGCGTCCGTGATGCACAGCGCGCCGGGATTGTCCGTGCCGTCCGCGAACTCGGCGAAAATCGCCTCCTTCGCCTTCAGGGCCTCCTCGAGGCCGATGCTCTTCGTCTCGAACATGGTTACAACTCCCGCAGCAACCGGCCGAAGCCGGGTATCTTGTCGTCCACCCCGGCGAGGCGCAGCGACTGCCACGCCATCGCCTGCATGCTGCTCACGACCGGCACGCCCAGCTCCTGCTCCAGCGTCTCGACGACCGCCACGCTCGGCATCAGCGCCCCCGTTATCCACACCCCGTCGGCGTTCGGCGTCGCCCGGAACAGGTCCGCCGCCATCCGCCGCACGATTCCGAGGTCCATCGTCGATACCTCGTACGCTCGCAGCTCGCCGCCCGCCACCTCGCCCACCACCGACCCCGCGTTCGCGACCTCGATGTCGGCGTTCGAGACGTAGTCCGCCAGCTGCGCATGCGTCTTGTCGTCGAACGGCGTCAGCATCGCCACCCGGCCCATGCCCAGCCCGTTCATCGCCTTGATGCACGAGCCGAGGTCCGTCGCCGCAGGCGTGTCCGTCACGCTCCCGATGCGCCGCAGGATCTCGTCCTCGAACTTCCAGCCGCGCCCGGAGATGATTGGCACTCCCGCCTGCATGATGGACTGCGGCCGCCGCGTCATGATCTCCTCGGTCGCCGCCGGCAAACGCTCGATGCCCGCCGCATACGACCGCTCCCCCTCCGAGAGCACCACCCCCAGCGAGGTCATAACGATGGTCACGCCCTCCGGCGCGATGAGGTAGAACTCATACGAGTTGTTCTCGTGCGCGGGCGACGGTGTAATGAACCCGCACCGTGCGCGCCAGCCATAGGGCCGGTCAGCGGTCGCATTCAGCGCCATGCGTCCTCCTCCATACCGGGGTGCGGGGAGTGTACCCGGAGGGTTGGCGGCGCGCCACTCAGGAGGCTTCAGGAGAGGAGTATGTCCGACTGGAGGATGTCCATCAGTTCCTGCGCGACGAACAGCCTGCGTCGTCCGGACGGCATCTCCCAGAGGATCCCCGCCCTCGTCAGCCGCTCCACCACGTTCCTTGCGCCGGGATTCGTTATGCCCAGCACCGCCGACGTGCGCGGGTAGGTGGTGACCGGCTGGCGGAAGAGATCGTCTAGCATCCTGAAGTCGTTGGCGGGCGCGCCCCGCTCCTGGAGGAGGCTCACGTACCGGTCGCGCAGCTCGCGTATGCGGCGTCCGCGCTCCAGCGTGTCGCGGGCCTGTACCCGCACGCCTTCCAGAAAGTAGAGCAGCCACTCCTCCCAGTCCCCGGTCGCGCTCATGTTGTAGAGCCCGTCGTAGTAGCGCTGTCTGTTCTGCTCGAAGTACGCGCTGAGGTGCAGCAGCGGGGCGGGGAGGACGCCGCGAGCGTACAGGAAGAGGATGATGAGCAGCCGCCCGATACGCCCATTGCCGTCCATATACGGATGGATCGTCTCGAACTGGTAGTGCAGCATGCCGCACATGACCAGGGGAGGTATGAGGAGGCTGCCGTCGTTGGCGAAGGCCTCTACGTCGTAGATGAGGTCACGCAGCAGGTGGGCGGGAGGCGGCACGAACCTGGCTTGCAGGATGTTGTTGCTGCTGCCGATCAGGACTTGCCCTTCTCTGAACGCGCCCGGGCGCAGGTCGTGGCCACGCACCTCGTGCCGCATCAGCACCGCGTGCGCGGCGTCCATCAACCGCATGGAGATGGGGAGGTTGCGCTCCCGCATCAACCGGAAGCTCTCCTCCAGTGCCTCCAGGTAGTTGTGGACCTCGACGACGTCGCCCTGCTCCTTCCTGTCCGCTTCGTACTGAAAGAGATCGGAAAGCGAGGAGACCGTTCCTTCGATACGAGAGGAGAGGACGGCCTCTCTGCGCATGAGCGGCCCGATGAGCAGTTGAGGGTTGGGGAGCGTTTCGGCTACTCCTACCAGCGTTCCCACCGCGCGGTTCGCCTCGTCCAGCGAATAGACGAGTTCGGCGGAGAGCGGCAGCGCCCTGGGCAGAGGCGCCGGAACGAACGCCAGTTCGTCCGGGTGGGGGCCGCTGCCGATAGGCTCCAGCTGTCCGGCGGGGCTGCCCCGGAGAGCGAGCATGTTGGGGGAAGGCACGGGTAACTCCAGTTAGTGTTTGGTGGATAGTTTAAAGAAATCCGTCTGAGAGTTACAATCCCCTGCCGTAGAGTTAACGCGCGTTAGTCTTTGGCCGATAATTTAAAGAAATCAGCAAAAGAGTTACTGTAGATGCTGGAACAGTAACCGGCGTTACTGTGCGCCACCCCTAGCCGCGGCGCTTGCGCAGCTCCGCCCAGACGTCGTCGGGCGAGAGCCCCGCGTCCGCGAGCAGCACGAGCGTGTGGTAGAAGAGGTCGGCGACCTCGCCCGGGAGGCTCCCGGTGTCCTGCGTGGCCGCGGAGAGCGCGACCTCCACGCCCTCCTCACCGACCTTCTGCGCGATCCGCGACGTGCCGCTCTCGAACAGCGACGTCGTGTAGCTGCCCTCCGGCCGCTCCTGCTGCCGCTGCCGCACGACCTGGAAGACCTCCGAGAGCACCCCGGGGCCCGCGTCACTCCACTCGTACTCCGGCTGCTCCGGCAGCGCCGTGAAGAAGCACGAGCGTTCGCCCGTGTGGCACGCCGGGCCGTCCGCGCGCACTTTGAACAGGAGCACGTCGCCGTCGCAGTCCGCCTGCGCCGATGAGACGTGCAGGAACGCGCCGGACGTTTCGCCCTTGTGCCAGGGCGCCTGGCGCGAGCGGCTGTAGAAGTGCATCTCGCCCGACTCCAGCGTGCGCGCGACCGCGTCCGGGTTCATGTGCGCGACCATCAACACCTCGCCGGTGGCCTCGTCCTGGCAGATGGCCGTCACGAGCCCTTGGGCGTCCAGCTGTATCCGTGCGTTCTCTGCGGTCGTCATCGGGTTCCTCCCGCGTTCGCGGCGCGTCAGTCGAACAGCGCCGGGATCTCGGACAGATCGCTCACGATGTGGTCAGGCGGCAGCAGCGCGCCGTTCTCCGGCGGCGGCGTGCGTCCCGGTGTGTCCAGCGTGCGCTGGATGAGCACGGTCTGCATGCCTGCGAGCTTCGCGCCGTGCGCGTCGTCGTAGGGGGCGTCGCCGACGTAGAGCACGGCCTCCGGCGCGACGCCCATCTCGTTCACGAAGCGCGCAAAGATGCGCGGGTCCGGCTTGTAGGCGCGCGCGTCCTCCGACGACATGACGTGAGCGAAGCAGTCCCAGCCGTTGTGCGCGATCGTGCCGCGCAGGAAGCGGTCGTCCGCGTTGGAGAGCACCGCGAGCGTTCGCATCCTCCTCAGCGCGTCGAGCGCGTCGTTCGTCTCGGGGAAGGCGTTCTTGGAGGACAGCGCCGTCACGCTGTCGGAAGCCGCCTGCTCCGCGTCGCCGGTCAGTCCCATCACCTCGAACGTTTCGATGAAGGCGTCGCGCCACGCCTCCCAGTACGTCTTGAACGGCGGGCTCGCCTCCGGGTCGGCCATGTTCGTGCGCGTCTTGCGGAACTGCACCTCGTGGATGGCCCACTCCTTCCAGAATTCGAGCGCGTCCACGGGCAGGCGTTGCCCGTCCACGATGGCCTTGTGCGCCATCTGCCATTCCGCGGTGTCGTTCTTCACGAGCGTGCTGAACATGTCGAAGGCGATGACTTCGATGTTGCGGAGGTCTGCCATCGTTCAGTGGACCTCGCGCGCCGGGATGCCCTGCGCCGCCAGCGAGCGCTTGACCTCCGCGATGGAGTGCTGGCCGTAGTGGAAGATGGAGGCTGCCAGGGCAGCGTCGGCGTGACCGTCCGTCACTGCCTGCGCGAGGTGCTCGATGCACCCGGCGCCGCCGCTCGCGATGACAGGGACGGGCACGGCGTCCGCCACCGCGCGGGTAAGCTCGAGGTCGTAGCCGTCCTTGTGGCCGTCGGCGTCCATGCTCGTGAGCAGCACTTCGCCCGCGCCGAGCTCCGCCGTGTACTCCGCCCACCGCACCGCGTCGATGCCCGTCGGCGTGCGGCCGCCGTGGATGTAGACCTCCCATTGCGACTCCGGACCGACGGCGAGCGCCCCCTTGCCGGGGTGGCCGTCCGCCAGCAGCGACGGGTCCGCCTGCGGACTGTCCGGCGCGATGCGCCGCGCGTCGATGGCGATGACGAGGCACTGGTTGCCGAACGCCGCCGCCGCCGCCGCGAACGCGTCCGGGTTCAGCACCGCGGCCGTGTTCATCGATACCTTGTCTGCGCCTGCGTTGAGCAGCTTCCGCACGTCCTCGACGGTGCGCACGCCGCCGCCTACCGTCAGCGGGATGAACACCTGCTCCGATACGTGCTCCACCACCTCGATGATCGTGTCGCGCCCGTCCGAGCTGGCGGTGATGTCGAGGAAGACGAGTTCGTCCGCGCCCTCGCGGTCGTAGAAGGCGGCGAGCTCGACCGGGTCCCCTGCGTCGCGCAGGCTGACGAACGACGTGCCCTTGACGACGCGCCCGCCGGTGACGTCCAGGCACGGGATGATGCGCTTGGTGAGCATAGTCCTAACAGGATACCGGACGCGCCCTGAGAGCGGAGTGACTTACGCCGTCCACGAGACGTGACCGTACAGGTCGGCAAGCTGCGGCTTGCTCTTGAAGACGGCGAACTCCGCCTTCGACGCCGCGACGGTTGTGTCAGCGCCGTGGCCGGGGAGCACGAGCGAGCCGTCCGGCAGCGTAAGCAGCCGCTCCTCGATGCTCGCCACGACCTGCCGCAGGTCGTCGGGCGTGTTCGTGCGGCCCGGCCCGCCGGGGAAGAGCGTGTCGCCGGAGACGAGCGTGCCGTCGGTGAAGAGGCAGAGTGCGCCGGGCGTGTGGCCGGGCGTGTGCAGGATGCGGATGCGCGACGCCCCGATGCTGAGCTCCTCGTTGTGGGCGAGCAGCGCGTCCGGCTCGCCGGGCAGCCTGCGGGCGTCGCTCTCGTGCACCGAGACCGGCAGGTCGGTCAGCCGCTTGAGGTCGGCGTAGCCCGCGACGTGGTCAGGGTGCGTGTGCGTGACGATGACGCCCTTCACCTGGAAGCCCTCCGCCTCGCTCAGCAGACGCTCGATTTCGGCGGGAGCGTCGACGAGGTACGCCTCCTTCGTGGCCGGGTCGGCGATGACGTAGCCGTTGTTGTCGTACGGCCCCATGCCGGCGACCTTGAACACGAGATGCGGGCCATCGTAGACGAGCGTCATGCGGAACTCCTCGCGGGTGGTCTGCATAGGATAACGCGGAGGCGCCGAGTAGAGGTGCTATGCTGCCTGCCGCGCGACGGCATGGAGGGCGCGGAACATGGAAGGCTCGCTGAAGGACGCGGTGCGCGAGTACGCGCTGGGGCTGCCCGGAGCGTGGGAAGACCACCCGTGGGGCGAGAGCGCCATGAAGGTGGGGAAGAAGGTCTTTGCGTTCCTTGGCGTGCCGGGGACCGGGTTCGGCATGGGCGTGAAGCTGCCCGACTCCGCAGGCGCACTCCTCTCGATGCCGTTCGTGCGTCCGGCGGGCTACGGCCTCGGCAGGAGCGGCGGGGTGGAGATGACGTTCGCCGAGGACGACGCCGGCGCGCCCCCGCTCGATCTGCTGCTGGAGTGCGTAGAGGAGAGCTACCGCGCAATCGCGCCCAGGACGCTCGTGAAGGAGCTGGACGCGCGGGCAGGGTAGGGCGTGGTTCGACAGGCTCACCATGAGCGGACGCAGGTTCGGGTGCCGCTCGCTACCGCAGCGCGGGGAGGGTAGGGCGTTACGCCTGCACGGCCGTCGCCTGGTGGAACAGCAGTTGCCAGCCATCCCCGATCCGTGCCCAGAGGGAACTCCGGTTCGCGACCTGCTCGTCCCCTGCGTATGTCTCGATGCTGATGTAGGTCACATGGGCGATGTCGGGGCCTAGCAGGCGAGTGTCGAAGTCTGCGAGCGGCAACTTGGCATCGATGGGCCGCGCGGCCATCCCGAGGGTGTCCTCGCGGCTGTAGGTGCGGCCTGACCTGCCGAACTCGAAGAAGCCCGGCGCGAGGATGCGCTCCATCCACTCCCGGTCGAACCGCGTTTCGGCGCGCCAGAGGCCCTCTTCGAGCAGTTCGAGTTCCCTGCGGTCTTGTTCGGCGAGTTCCACGCCTACCGAATTGCGGGCAACACCTCGGCTGCCGCGAGGCGTATCGCGCCCTCGACGACCTCACGAGGCGTGCCCGGCCACCCAAAGCGAAGCGATGCGTGCGTGACGCCGATGTCGGCGAACGCCTGCAGGTCGGCGGTGACGTCGTCCGGGCTGCCGACGATGAAGCGTCCCGCGGCAAGCTCCTCGAACGGCTGGGTGAAGTCTTCATCGCCGGGGAGCGCCTTGTCCTGGCCCCACGCGGCGTAGGCCTTGTACTTCCCCTCGAGGAACGGGCGAGCGGTGGCGATGGCCTCCTCCCGCGTGGGGGCCACGAACGTCTCGCGCGACATCGGCAGCGTGTCGAGGGGCGGATGGCCGTGCTCGGCGCGAACCGTCTTGTACAGCTCCACCTGCCGCGCGAGCGTGTCGAACGGCGCGTGCGGGTTCAGGTACCACGTCTCGCCGGTGCGCGCGATGCGGCGCACCATGCCGTCGCCATTCGCCGCGATCCAGATGCGCGGGTGCGGCTGCTGGATGGGGCGTATGCCGAGGTGTACGCCGGTGACCTTCGTGAAGCGGCCCTCGAACGTCACCTCGCCGCCTGCCCAGAGCTGGCGCGCGAGGCGCAGGTTCTCGAACATCCGCGCGATGCGGTCCTCGTGCGTGACGCCGAACGCCTCGTACTCCTCGTCGCGGTAGCCGAGCGCGGCGTTGATGATGACGCGCCCGTTCGTGAGCACGTCCAGCGTGGCGACGTCCTCCGCCATCTGCACCGGGTTCTGCAGCGGGATGAGGACGGTCGAGAGCATGTCCATGTCCCCGGTCTCGGCGCTGATGCGCGCGAGCGCGATGAGCGGCTGCATCATCTGGAACGGGTGCGAGAGGTAGTGCTGGCCTGCGTAGATGTAGTCGAAGCCCAGTTCGCGCCCGACGCGCACGAGGTGCAGCACGTCCGCGAACCGCTGCACCATGTCGCCGTCGCCGGAGTGCTGGAGGAGGCCGGAGAGTGAGAGTCCGAACTTCACGACGCCGCGTCCAGCCGCGCGACGTCAGCCTGTATCTCGGCGACTACGCCGAGGATGTCCCTGACCCGCTCCCCGTGCCGTTCACTCTGCCGCTGGAGTTCCGCGATCCGCTGGTTGTGCGACCGCAGCCACTGGTTGTGCCCCCGTAACCATCCTTCGTGTGCCTGCCGCGCCTGCTCGATCTGACGTTCCCACTCCTCCACCTGCTCTTCGTGCTGTCGCACCCACTCCTGTTGCTGCTGCATGCGCGCGTCGTTGGCCTGCCGCTGACGGTCCATCTCGTCCATGGCAGCCATGATGTTCTGGATGGCCCTTGCGAGCATCTCCATGCGGTCCGGTGAACTCATCGACTCTCTCCTCCGTGCGCGGCGATTATAGCAACGGGTGTCCGCGCCAACGACCGCCCCGTGTCACTGTTTGCGGCGTTAACAGCGAGCCGTTCTCCCGGCCTGGTGTAGGGGCATCCCTTGTGGGTGCCCTGTACGGTAGCAGCCCGCTGCTATCATTTCCCCGCCCACGCATCCCCCCGACGGAGGACGACACCCGATGGACCGCACAGCCCACATCGCTCGGCGCATCGTTGGCGCGCGGATATTCGAATACGCCATCATTGCGCTCATCCTCCTGAGCGGCGCGCTGCTTGGACTTGCCACCTCGCCCGCCATCGTCGACCGCTACGGCGACGCCATCGCGATGGGCAACCGGGTCATCCTCGGCGTGTTCATCGTGGAGGCCGCGCTCAAGATGCTGGCGCTCGCCCCGACCTCCCAGCGCTACTTCCGCGACGGCTGGAACGTCTTCGACTTCGCCATCATCGTCTTCGCGCTCGTGCCCGCCACCGGCTCGTTCGCGATGGTCGCCCGGCTCGGACGGCTGCTGCGCGTGCTGCGCCTCATCTCCGCCATCAAGGAGCTGCGGCTTATCGTCGGGGCGCTCGTGCGCTCCATCCCCAGCGTCGCCAACATCATGATGCTCATGAGCATCGTCGTGTACATCTACGCCATCGTTGGCTACCACCTCTTCCACGAGGCCGACCCCACTCACTGGCGCACCCTCGGCATATCGCTGCTCTCGCTCTTCCGCATCATCACGCTGGAGGACTGGACGGACATCATGTACGCGGCGATGGAGCACCACGGGCTCGCGTGGCTCTACTTCCTCAGCTTCGTGGTCGGCGGCACGTTCGTCGTCGCGAACCTCTTCATCGCGGTCGTCATCAACAACCTCGACAAGGCGAAGGTCGAACAGCTGAACGCGCTGGAGACCCCGCCCTCCCAGGAAGAGTTGCTCCGCGAGCTCCGCTCGACGCAGGAGACGCTCCGCCGCCTGGAGGACCGCCTCAGCGGGTACGCGCCGGACTCCGCGCAGCGCCAGTAGGGAAACTTCGCTCCGCCCGTCATTCCCGCGAAGGCGGGAATCTCGCAGCCCACCGGCTCCCGAGTCTGAGCATCTTGCTACCGGCGCTACGAGTAAACCTGGAGCTCCATCTGAGCACCTTGAGCACCTTGCGTTGCTCTGCGCAAGGCCACGGCCTGCTTCCCGCGAGAATTTAACAAGGTGCTCAATGAATCCAGAAGTTTGCGGCTGGACCCATAGACCATATCTATGGCTCAGCGTCGAGCTATAGACGCTGTCTATGGGTGCTGTTCGCACGACGGTCATGCAACCAGCGTACGCAATCGCGCGGCGGCTGCGTAAGGGGCGCGTGTCGCGGCGGCGACGGGCGGTCTGCCGTTTGCCTCCGGCGGTCGCAGCCTACTCCTGCGCGAACTCGGCCTGCTGGGTAAGGGGGCTTGACAAATCGACCCTAAATTCTGATATAATGTCGTGTTCTTTTTGCCCTGTTTACTTGAAGGAGGACACACATGCCACAACGAGAGACCATCATTGCACGCATCCCCCGGAAGGGACTCTTCTCCGATGTCGAACTCAGGGTGACCCATCGTGCTCGTGGGCGTCATGTCTTCCGGGGGCTGCACATAGGCGAATGGTGGCTGCCCCCGTTGGAGGAGAACTCCGTCCCGACGGAAAGGGGGATGGTGATTCATCCGAGCGAACTGGATGCGATCATCGCCGCCTTAACCGAGGCGAAGAACCTGCTGGCATCCACGCGGGCCCCTTGGGGCAAGTCAGTTCCTTGCCCGCGCTGCGACAGCCTGGAAGCGCGGCGTGCCCGCCGAGCGTCAGCGGACAACGGGTCGTTGCCCACTGACTACTACTGCGACCTGTGTGGAGCGGTAGATGGCCCGCTGCGGAAGGAGCCGCCCGTGATCGACCTGACGGGAGACGAGAACCACAACTGGCTCCACGAGGCCAGAAGGCAGCGGCTGGAACGGGAGCAGCGCGATAGAGGTAGTCTGAACACAGGGTAGTGCAGGCATGGAAGAAGTACTCGACGAGGGAGTGCGTACCCAAACCTATGCGCGTTGACATAGGAAGTGTGTCCATGGACAAGGATGACTGGAAGAGGATGATGAAGGCGCTGTACTGCTGTTTCTGGGCGTTGGCGTTCTTGCTGGGAGGCCCGGTCGTCATCGCGTTTGTATTCGGACTGGTGCAATTCTTGTGGAAGGTTTGATGTCGTGACGCAACTCCCACTACCTGGCCAGAACGCCCACCAACAAGAACTAGGCACAAAGGAAGAAAAGCGAGCAAGGGCTGACCGCAGAGGGCAACTCAAGAGTTGGCGAATCGGTTGAATGGCAAGACTACAGACCAGACCAATACTCCAAGGAGCACACATGGAACTACGTGAGACGATCCTCCTGCACATCCCCCGGAAGGGGCCTGTTTCCAACCTCGAACTTAGGGTGAGCCACCGGAATCGAGGGAGCGACTACGTACGCGGCGTGCACATTCGCGAGTGGTGGCTCTCTCCATCAGGAGAGAGCCACATGCCAAGCAGGAACGGAGTGGTGATCCGCGTAGGTGAGCTAGACCAGGTCATCGCGGCCTTGACCGAGGCGAAGAAGTTGGTGGAGTAAATGGGAGCGCCGTGGTGTAGGGACACACAGCGCGGCATCCCTGGGTTCATTGAGGGTTGCTTCGACACTCCCTCTCCAGCCCGACGACGGTAGGATTGACCAACGATGTCCATCGCGTGCTCCACGCGAGACGGTACTCCAAAACCAAGATATGAGAGGAGGCGGCATGATAGAGAACCTCAACAGAACACGCATCGAAGATTTCATCCTTCAAATTCCTGGGTGGCGCGAGAAATACCTTGAAAACAACTCATGCGTGTTCAAGGTTGAAGCCTTCGTCCAGAGGGATTGGAGCAACCCGTACCTACGTGAGCCATTCTGTGAACGGAATCACCGTAGGGTCGAGAACCTTATCGAGAATCTAAAGGGAAAAGATGACCTAATCAACCCAGAGGATGACATTGAAGTTGTCTATCGGTGGGGAGGCGGTTACGGGGCTATGTTGTTCGCCAGGATCATGAAGAACAACACCACTGATGAAATCAGGACTCGGACGAGGGATGCCTTTGCTGCTCTGGAAGCGGGGGAGCCAGTGCAGGCGATGGAGCGGTTTAGGTCCCTTAAGGGTGTCAACTATCCGTTCGGAAGCAAGGTACTGGCGATGCGCTCTCCTGGGAACGCACCCATCTGGGACAACATCGCCCAACATTGCTTGAGGGAGTTCACAATCAGCGGCAAGAAGGTCAGGAGCTATGAGCAGTTCATTGCGTTCTGTGAGCACGTCGCGGACGAATTGAAACTGAACATACCCGCGCCCCGAGGTGAAGGCCGTTGGTACCTTAGGGATATCGAGATGGGGCTCTTCCAGTTCGGCTGGGACAACGGCAAATTCAACGGGCGTATCACAGGCGAAGTCTCCTGAGTCGGGCGTGGATCCACGTGCATCCTGTCCATCGATGTGAGATTCGGGAGGTCGAGGCCGCTAGTTGCGCGAAGACCGCCCGCCCCGGCGCGCCGGGGTCTTGCCGTTCCGGCTCGCAGAGCCATTGCGCGCTGCGGCGCCGTTGCGCTGTGTGCCCTCCGCCTTGGGCGGCTTGTGCGCTGTACGGCTGACACTGCGCACGCCGCGCACGCCCTCGATCCGCGTGAACAGCCGCGAGAGCTGCTCGATGCTCGTCACCTGCGTGTTCAGGTGGATGACGACCATGCCGCCCTCCGTCGGCTCCGTCGTGGAACCGGCGATGTTCACGTGCTCGGCGGACGTCGCGCCCGTGATGTCGTGCAGCAGCCCCACGCGGTCGAAGCACTCGACGACGATGCGGGCGGGGAAGACGTTGCGGCTCTGTCCCCAGGTCACCGGCACGATGCGGTCCGTCTCCGTCACGGTGCGGACGTTCGGGCAGTTCACCTTGTGGACGGTGACGCCCCGGGTGCGGGTGATGAAGCCCTCGATCTCGTCGCCCGGCAGCGGGTTGCAGCACTCGCCCATGCGGGTGAGGAGGTCGCCGACGCCGAGGACGCTCACGCTGCCGAGGACGGGCGCGTCGGGCGTCTCCGGCGCGGCCTTCGGCAGGTCGCGCTCCGCCGCCTGCTGCGCCGCGGAGAGCCGTCCTGCGATCTGCGCTATCGTGACGAGACCGGAGCCGATGGCCGCGTACAGGTCGTCCAGGGCCTCGTACTGGAACCACCGGGCTACCTCGGCTTCGTCCACGAGGGCGGAGAGGCGCTTCAACTCCTTCTTCAGGATGGCGTGCCCGCGCTCGATGTTCGTCCCGCGCTCCTGGTGCCGGAACCACGAGCGTATCGCCTGCCGCGCGTTCGCCGTCTTCACGTAGTCCAGGTGCGTGTTCAGCCAGTCCAGGCTCGGCCCGCGCGCCACCTTGCTGGTCAGTACCTCGACCGTGTCGCCGTTCTTCAGCGGCGTGTTGAGCGCGACGAGCCGCCCGTTCACCTTCGCGCCGATGCACTTGTGGCCGATCTGCGTGTGGATGCGGTAGGCGAAGTCGATGGGCGTCGCGCCCGCGGGCAGTTCGCGTATCTCGTTCTTCGGCGTGTAGACGAACACCTGGTCCCGGAACGCGTCGGTCGTGACGTTCTCCAGGAACTCGTCCGTCGCGCTCACGTCGCGCTGCCACTCCAGCAACTGGCGCAGCCACGTCATGCGTTCCTCGAACTGGCTGTTCCGCGAGCCCCCCTCCTTGTAGCTCCAGTGCGACGCGACGCCGTACTCGGAGATGCGGTGCATCTCGTACGTGCGCACCTGCACCTCTACCGGCAGCCCGTCGATAGAGCGCACCGTCGTGTGCAGCGACTGGTACATGTTCTCTTTGGGGTTGGCGATGTAGTCGTCGAACTGGCCGGGGACGGGCCGCCAGAGCGAGTGCACGAGGCCGAGCACGCCGTAGCAGTCCTGCACCGTCGGCACGAGGACGCGCACCGCGAAGAGGTCGTAGATCTCGCTCATCTGCTTGCCCTGAGCGGCGTACGACTGCCCCTTCCGGTAGATGCTGTAGATGTGCTTGGGGCGTCCCGTCACCTCGGCGTCGAAGCCGGCGCTGGCGAGTTCCTCCCGCAGCAGGTCGGTCACCTGCTTGATGTAGGACTCGCGCTCCGTGCGCTTGGTCGAGAGGAGTTGCGAGATGGTCCGGTACTGGTTCGGCTGGATGTAGCGGAATGCGAGGTCTTCCAGCTGCCACTTCACCTCGCCCATGCCGAGCCGGTGGGCGAGCGGCGCGTAGATGTCCAGCGTCTCCTGCGCGATAGCCACGCGCCGCTCCGGAGAGAGCGCACCCAGCGTGCGCATGTTGTGCATCCGGTCCGCCAGCTTGATGAGCACGACGCGGATGTCGTTCGCCATCGCGACGAGCATCTTGCGCAGGCTCTCCGCCTCGCTGTCGGTCTTGGCGACGAGCGGCTGAGCGTCGCCGGTGATGGTGTCCATCCGCGTGAGCTTGGTGACGCCGTCGGCCAGTTTCGCCACGTCCTCGCCGAACTCCTTGCGGAGGTCGTCCAGGCAGACGTCGCAGTCCTCGATGACGTCGTGGAGGAGCGCCGCGGCGATGGTGGGAGCGTCCAGGTTGAGGTCGGCGAGGTACTCGGCGACGGAGATGGGGTGCTCGATGTAGTCCTCGCCGGAGCGCCGCTTCTGGCCTTCGTGCGCGGCAGTGGCGAAATCGAGCGCCCGCTCAATCATCCCGGCGCGGTCGCCGGGCATATATCCGCGTACCTTTTCGACCAGGCTATGCACGCCCGCATTATACGTGCTGAGTTCGTTAAGTGAGACGTAGTACGAAGGCACGTCATTCCAGCTGAGGCTGGATACCAGAACGGGGAGCGGGGGCGGGTAGTCCGTCGTTCCTGCGCAGGCAGGAATCTCGAGCCTGTAGGGGCGGTTCGCGAACCGCCCCTACGCCCCGTCCACTGCCATCGTCCGTGTACCCGTCCCATGAGGGCTGGGGGCGAGCGTCGGCCAACGCCTATAATGAACCGCACCCCGTCCCAACGAGAGGTCCGATGCACCAGGCCCCCAGAGGAACCGCCGACATCCTGCCGGAGCAGCAGCGGTACTGGTCGTTCGTGTACGGCACGGTCGCCGAGGCCGCCCGGGCGTTCGGCTACGCCCGCATCGACACGCCCATCTTCGAGGATACGGCGCTCTTCGCCCGCACCGTCGGCGAGGAGACGGACATCGTCCAGAAGGAGATGTACAGCTTCGAGGACCGGGGCGGGCAGGAGATCACGCTCCGCCCGGAAGGGACAGCCGCCGTCTGCCGCTCATACCTGGAGCACGGGCTGCACAACCAGCCGCTGCCGGTGCGCCTCTACTACCTCTGCCCCATGTTCCGCTACGACCGTCCGCAGGCCGGACGCTTCCGCCAGTTCCACCAGTTCGGCATCGAGGCCATCGGCGACTCGGACGCGACGGTCGACCTCGAGGTGCTGCAACTCGCGATGGGAAGCATGGAGTGGCTCGGTCTCGGCGGCATGACGCTCGTGCTCAACAACATCGGCGACGCCGCCGACAGGCCGCGCTACGTCGAGGCGCTCCGCGAGCACTTCACTCCGCACGCCGCCCACCTGGGCAAGGACGACCGCCGCCGCCTCGACACCAACCCTCTGCGGTTGCTCGACTCCAAGGAGCTCGCGGGCGAGTCGTTCATGGCATCAGCCCCGCACAGCGTCGACTACCTAGGCGACGAGGCGCGCGACCACTGGCAGGAGCTGCTCGGCTACCTGGACGCGCTCGGCATCCCGTACCGGCTCGACCACACGCTCGTGCGCGGGCTCGACTACTACACGCGCACCGTCTTCGAGGTGCACCCGTCGCGGGAGGGCGCGCAGAGCGCCGTCTGCGCCGGAGGCCGCTACGACGGCCTCATCGAGCAGCTCGGAGGTCGTCCTACGCCCGGCATCGGCTTCGCGGCGGGCATCGAGCGCCTCATCATGAATCTGAGGGAGCAGGGGACCGAGCCGCCTGATACCGCCTCCGCGCCGCTCGTTATGGCCTACCGTGGGGAGCCCGCCAAGGCCGAGGCGGTCCGCCTCGCCGCGACGCTCCGCGCCACCTCGGGCGCCGCGGTTGTCGTCGCGCCCCCGCGCAGCCTCAAGGCGCAGCTGCGGTACGCATCGGCGCTCGCCGCGCGCGGCGTCTTCATACTGGGCGATGCGGAACTCGAGAACGGCACCGTGACGTACCGCGACATGGCAACGAGCGAGCAGCGTGAAGTGCCAGTGGCGCAAGCCGCAGATGTAGCGTCGGGGGGCTGAGCGTCGGCTAGAACGTCAGGTTCAGCGAGTGCACGTTTGAGTCGCTCCGGGTGACCTCGGTGCTGGTCAGCGACTGCTCCGTGGCCATCCAGAACTCGATGGTCGCCCCGAGGTACGTGGAGACATTCAGCGAGATCGGGAAGTCGAACTCACCCGCGAGCGTAACCTCCCTGGTGAACCAGAGGGTGTCCCGCCCTTCCTTGACTACCTTGGCGTACAACCGGGCGCCGACGGGCACCGGCTGCCCATCCGCCGTGATGCTGCCGTAGTACAGGATCGGGATATGCGGCGGCGCGCCGGTCGGGCCGGAAGTGTCCAGCACGGGCGGGCTGATCTGCGTGTAACCGCTGCGCAGCTGCGGGATGAGGACGCCCCCGATGTCGGCAGCGGACGCAGCGTAGACCTCTCTCGGCTCGCCGATGTCCTTCTCGTTCAGCCACGACGCAGGCATGCGGATGCCCTGCAGTTTCGCCTCGTCGTTGACCAGCGCCCCGCCGTCGAACGCGGAACTCTCGCCGATGTGCAGGTGGATGTAGCCGTACCCGAAGAAGGTCGTGGTGTAGCCCCTCGCATTCACCGGACGCGGGTCCAGCGCGCCGTTGAACGGGTCGTACTGGACCAGCGCCATCCGCTCCCCGATGGTGGGGATCTTGGAGGAGAGCGGCAGGAAGTCGTAGGAGCGAGGCTCGCCGAGCGGCGTGAGCAGCGCGAGTCCCTGTTCGTCGTTCCGCCCCGTGACCCACGCGAGTCCTTCCGTGCCGTCGGCCAGTGTGAACATCACCTGCGGAGCGTTCCCCAGCGGGCGGGACGCAGTCAGTATCTCGCCGCTCTCGCTGATGAGCGTGCCGGTCCATATGGTCTCGCCAAGCGTGAGCTTCACGATCGCGCCTGCGGCCTGGGCCGCCGCTTCCTCCGGCGAGAGCATCGGGATGGGCGTTGCGGTGGGTTCCGGCGTCGGCGTTGCCGTTGGTTCTGGCGTTGGTGTTGCCGTCGCCGTGGGCGTTGGCGTCGGGGTGTGGGTTGGCGTTGGTGTCGGCGTGTGGGTTGCCGTTGGCGTAGGCGTCGCCGTGGGCATCGGGGTTGGCGTAGGCGTGGCTGTGGGCGGAGCCTGGGTTGGCGTAGGCGTGGGCGTTGGCTCAGCCTCCTCGTCGCGAGCAGCGTCGTACGCTATCACGAGCGCCAGCGCAAAGAACGCCGCGAGGATGATCAGGGTTGGGATGCGTAGAGATTTCCGCATGGTTTATCGGGGTCGCCCGGTCTTTCCGCTCGGAGGCTCGGTTCCGTTATCGTGGGGACGGCGGGAATGCTCGTCCCCCTAAAGCGGGCATCGGTTAGAACGCCAGGTTCAGGTTTACCACAGACCCTTGGGGCCGGTCGTAGGCTCCCGTTTCTCCGGCAAGCTTGCCGTTCAACCAGAACTCTATGACAGCTCCGGCGTATTGGTTGTCTGGAGCGGATACTGGGATGCTGAAGAGGCCGAGACCCTCCGTTGGCGCTGACTCCCAGTAGTCGGGTTGACCGGGTTTCTTCAGCCGGGCGTAGATCTGTGTATTCTCTGGTACATCCGCACCGTCATTGGTGACGTGACCATAGAAGATGATGGGGAGAGCCGGTGGACTGTTGCCGGGTCCCTCCGTAGTGGTTGTGATGTCTCTTATGACGATGCGTCCGGTCCGCAGGGCGGGGATGGCGGCTGTCCCGACCTGCGCGGCGTCAACGGCGCAGACCTCGCCCGGGGCGCATACCTGTTGCTGCAGCAGCCAGAGGGTGGGCATGCGGATGCCCTGGATCCTCCCAAGCGAGTTGATCAGCATCGCTCCGTCTGCCGTGGAATCGGTGGCCTGAATCTTGATGTAGCTGTACCCGATGGGGGAGGAGTTGTATCCGTTCACACGGGTGATGCGCTGGTCCAACGCCGGGGAGAAGCTCGAATGCTGGAGCAGCCCGAGTTGGTCCCGATGGTGGGAGGGTTGGCCGAGAGCGAGATAGTATCGTATGGCGGCGTCGGGTTGACGGGGGTGAGCAAGGCAAGCCCCAAGTCGTCGTCCCTGCCGGTTACCCATGCTTGCCCCTGGTTACCGTTACTCAGAACGAAATCGGCGACCGGCGCACTTCCCAGCGCGGCTGACGTAGTGAGTATCTCGCCGCTGTCGTTGATGACAGCGCCTGTCCACACGATCTCGTTCGCCGTCAGCCTGACCATGGCCTTGGTCGAGAAGTCTACGACCTCTTGGGGCGATGGCGTAGCCGTGGGGGTTGGCGTTGCGGTGGGTGTGGGTGTGTGGGTTGCCGTAGGTGTTGGCGTCGGGGTATGGGTTGCCGCTGGAGTAGGCGTGGCCGTGGGCGTCGGGGTTGCCGTAGGCGTAGCCGTGGGCGTGGGCGTGGGCATAGGCGTAGCGGTCGGCAGCGGGGTCGGCGTCGCGACAACGGGAACGACCACCGGCTGAGGGTCCTCAAAGAAGCAGGCGACGCTCATCGTCATCGGAAGTGCGACGGCGAGGATGGCAAGCATGGGGGCAGCCGGAGATATCCGCATAAGCCTCATTCGGGGTAGCAAGTTATGTCTCCCACTGCGGGGACAGTGGAGCGATTCTATGATGCCGGGGGACTGTCTCCAACAAGTTAGGGTTGCCTGTTTGATACGGTGTGCCATCGGCAGTGCCGGTCATGCCCGGACGCTATGCTATGCTGACTACTACGTTCCCGGACCTCCCGGGGTTCCATCCTGAGAGTACCCAGCCATGTTCGAACGGCTCGACAACCTGCTGCAGCGCCGTGAGGAGATAGACACGCTCCTTGCTTCGCCTGAGGTCGTTTCCGACCCGGCTCAGCTCACGAGGCTGGGCAGGGAGCGTGCGGCCCTGACTCCGGTCGTGAACGCGTGGGAGCGACTCCAGACCGCCCAGACTGAACTGGCTGAAGCGAAGGAACTCGCTTCCGACGCTGACCCGGAGGTCGCGGCGCTGGCTGTGGAGGAAGCTGAGAGCCTCGATTCCGAGGTAGAGAAGCTGAATCAGGAGTTGCGTGAGGCCCTGCTGCCCAAGGACCCGAACGACAGCAAGAACGTCATCATGGAGATCCGCGGCGGAACCGGCGGAGACGAGGCGGCTCTCTTTGCAGGCGACCTCTTCCGCATGTACCAACGGTACGCCCAACGGCATGGCCTCCGCGTGGACATCGTCAACACGAGCGAGACGGAGCAGGGCGGGCTGAAAGAGGTGGTCTGCGAGATCGAGGGTGCGGACGCCTACCGCCTCCTGAAGCACGAGAGCGGTGTGCATCGTGTACAGCGGGTGCCTGTGACCGAGGCGCAGGGACGCATCCACACCTCGACCGCCACGGTCGCCGTGTTGCCCGAGGTGGACGAGGTGGACGTGGATATCAAGCCTGAGGACCTGCGGGTCGACATCTTCCACTCCGGCGGCCCCGGCGGGCAGAACGTCAACAAGGTCGCTACAGCCGTGCGCGTCGTGCACAACCCCACGGGCATCATGGTCGTCTCGCAGGACGAGCGCTCCCAGCTGCGCAACAAGACGAAGGCGATGGCCGTGCTCCGCTCGCGCCTCTACGAGCAGCAGTTTCGCGAGCAGCAGGCGGCGACGTCGGCGGCGCGGCGCTCGCAGGTGGGCGCCGGCGATCGTTCGGAGAAGATACGCACCTACAACTTCCCTCAGGACCGTCTCACGGACCACCGCATCGGCATGTCGATGCACGGCCTGCAGGAGATCATGGCCGGGCAGATAGACGCTGTGGTGGATGCGTTGCTGCAGGACGAGCAGGCCCGGTTGCTGGAGGAGGCGGAGGCTGCGGTCTGACGCCCGTTGGGCGGGCGACTACGCCGCGACCGGTTCGGCGGACTCGGTAACCGCCTCAGGAGCCGATGCGGCCGGGAGCGATTCGTCCCACTCCATGCCCCCGCGCTTCCATTCATAGGCCCAGCCCGCGACCATCACGGCGGTGAAGAACAGGATGGCTCCGAATGCGGACCAGCCCATGACGCCTGCCTGGGACGCCCACGGGAAGAGGAAGACGACCTCGACGTCGAACAGGAGGAAGAGGAGCGCGAACCGGTAGTAGCGCACGTTGAAGCGCTCCCAACGCCCGCGCTCTGGCTCCATGCCGCACTCGTACGGCGTGTACTTGATGGGGTTGGGACGGAACGGCCGGGCCCTGATCCGGGTGCTTATCTGGGAGAGCACCAGCACGCTGGCAGGAATGACGACCGCAACGGCCGAGAGCATCAGGACGAACCCATACTGCCGGAGGTAATCTTCCATGTCCTCATGCTATGGATGCTGCCGGGCAAGCGTCAAGCCAGCAAGGCGCAAGAGTGGGGCCCGCCTCCTGTCGCTTGCGCCGCAGGTGAGCAGGGTGCTAGCATGCGCTATTGTGTCCGCTTGTTCCGTGGGAACTCCATAAGCGGTACTTTCCGGAAAGGGGGGCTGCTTGATTGGAAGCGCTTGGTCGCCACGTCCTGCTGGAGCTCCGCTCCTGTAATCCCGCATCACTCGATGACCTTCCCTTGCTGGAGGGCATGATGCTCCGCGCCGCTGAAGAAACCGGCGCGACCGTTATAGGCAAGATATTCCATCAGTTCAGTCCCCAGGGCGTTACCGGCGTCGTCGCCATCGCAGAATCCCACCTTTGCATCCATACCTGGCCTGAGTTCTCCTACGCCGCGGTAGACATCTTCACGTGCGGCGAGAACTTCGATCCCACGGAAGCGGCCAAACTCATCATCGCCGGCCTTGAATCGAGCGACGCGGAGATAACGGAGATCGACCGTGGCGTCGATATCCTCTCCGTCGCCACTCCCGCCTGACATGAACGGGCTCTCTCCCCGGACCCTCTGGTACATGGAATACCTGACGCCTGACCTCGTGCAGGCATCCAGCGTCCAGCAGGTCATCTACGAAGGCGACACCCCCTACCAGCACGTGCAGGTGCTCGAGACCGGCTCCTTCGGCAGGATGCTGGTGCTGGACGGCAAGACGCAGTCCTCCGAATCCGACGAGTGGGTGTACCACGAGGCGCTCGTCCAGCCCGTGATGCTTGCGCACGCGAACCCCCGGCGCGTCATGGTCGCCGGCGGTGGCGAGGGCGCGACCATCCGGGAGGTGCTGCGGCACGACTCGGTCGAGGAGGTCGTCATGGTCGATCTCGACAAGGCCGTGGTCGACCTCTGCAAGGAGCACCTCCCCGAGCACCATCGCGGCGCATTCGACGACCCGCGCGTAACCCTGCTGCACGAAGACGCGCTGGCGTACCTGGAGCAGCGGGAAACGCCGTTCGACATCATCGTCATCGACGTGCCGGACCCGCTGGAGGGCGGGCCCGCCTACCTGCTCTTCACCGTGGAGTTCTACGAACTCGTGCGGGCTCGGCTCGCGCCCGGCGGCCTGATGGTCGCGCAGTCCGGCCCCACGGGCCCCACGAACGTACGCGAGGTCTTCACCGCCATCGCTCAAACGATGGGGCGGGTGTTCGATCACACCTCCGGCTACCACGCGCACATCCCCAGCTTCGGGATGACGTGGGGCTTCATCGCCTGCGGCGGCGCGGACGCCCCGAACGTCGGCGCGATGAGTAGCATGGAGATTGACGCCCGCGTGACCGATCGCATCGCAACCCCGCTGCGCTTCTACGACGGCGCCGCCCACCAGGGGATGTTCGGCCTGCCGAAGTACGTCCGGGAGGCGGTCGCCACCGAAACGCGCATCATCACGAGGGACAACCCCATCTACGCGGTCTGAGTTCACGGCGTCGAGGGCGTGACAAGCACAGAGAAGGGGCGCATGGTGCGCCCCTTTCTGCGTAGCTGGCTGTTTCCGGTTAGTCGGCAGAGTAGAGGGAGGATTCAGACTCTGCGCTATGAGGAATCGGAATCGCCCCTCATCTTCCAGAAACCGCCACGCTGTCCACGATGGTGACCCGATCCGGAGGCGAACTTCCTGCCGAATTTGCCTGATGCCAACTCCGGAGGGTCCAGGTACCAGTCCAGGTATTCGTCTGCCTGCTCCTGCGTGATGCTGTCGTCCTCAACCATCTCCGCCAGCTTGTCACGCAGCTTCTGTTCCCAGGCGGCCTTCCGCTCGGCCTGCAGCTCTTCCTTCGTTTCCTCTACCGCTGTCTGGACCTCGTCCTCGTCGATGCCGAGCTTACCCGCGAGTATCTCCACGAAGCGCGACACCGAAGAAGAGTCGTCGTCCGAGTCGCCCTGAGCGAACGCCGTTCCTGCGATGGCTCCGGTCAGGAGCAGGGCCGCGAGGGCCGGGATGATCAGCCACTTTCTGCGCATTGATGCTGCCTCCTCGATTGCGATGGGTTCTCTCGTTCCGTAAGTGCGCTACAGGACACTACGCGCCGGGTCTCCGTGCGGATTCATCGCATCGAGCGGGTTCCCCGAAAGCGCGCAGCGCTACGTCGTTGAAGGCGCTGTGCGGCGGGTGCATAGTTGACATCCAGTCCATGCGCCCCGCTCGGGGCGCTTCTCGTACAGGGGCCGGGTACATGAACCCGATAGATCTGCTCATCCTCGTGCTGGTGGTAGGCGGAGGTTTCCTCGGCTGGGTGAACGGGCTCGTCAAGTGGCTGTTCACCTTCCTGGGATTCCTCGTGGGCGTCTTTGCCGCCAGCAGGCTCTATGACACACTCGATTGGGCCATCCCGCTCGTCGACAGCGACGGCGTGCGGCGGTTCGTCATATTCATCCTCATTGTCGGCGCCGCATCGATAGGCGGGTGGATGCTGGGACGCGCGATCAAGATGGCGCTGAGCATCCTGATGTTGGGGTGGGTTGACCGGGGCGCGGGGATGGCGCTGGGGCTGGCCGTCGGTCTGCTTGCCGGATCTGCCGTTGCCCTGGCGGTGAACTCCATCCCGGTGGACGAGGTGCAGCAGGTCGTCGAGGAGTCGCTCCTGGCAGACACGCTGCTGGACGCGACGTCGTTCCTGCGCGGGCTCATGCCGTCGGAGTTCGATGTGAAGAGTTCCCTCTTCGGCGGCGCGGGCAGCGCATAGTTCCCGTGGACGATTAACGCACAGAGGTTGCCGCCGCTCCATCACGCTCTTATGATTCACGTGTACGAGCCGCCTGGCGTATGGGCGGCTCGTGGGGGGAGACGCTCTGAGCGAGGCTGTTCTCATCCTGAACCAGAACTACGAGCCGTTGAACGTCTGCGGCGTGAGGCGGGCGCTGCTCCTCGTGCTGGGGCAGAAGGCTCAGCCCCTCGAGCTGGGAAGCGGCGAGTATCACTCCGTGTCGCAGAACTTCCCCATCCCCTCCGTCATCCGTCTGCTGTACATGGTGAAGCGGCCGCTCTTCACGCGCCGCCTCTCCCGCCGCGAGGTCTTCTGGCGGGACCAGTTCTCGTGCCAGTACTGCGGCAGGCAGACCCGGGAGTTGACGCTGGACCACGTCGTGCCCCGCGTGCTGAATGGCCCGCACACCTGGGACAACGTCGTGGCGGCCTGTGTCCCGTGCAACCACCGCAAGGCCGGACGCACCCCTGCGCAGGCGAACATGCGCCTGCTGCGCGAGCCGATGCCGCCCAGGGCGAACCCGTACTACCACCTGATGCACCGCAGTCTGCCCGACGAGTGGAGTATGTACCTCCCATGGATGGCGCAGCCGCGCCACCGCGTGGAGAACGGGTTTGTGCTCGCGGAGGCGTAGCCCCCGCGTCACCGGCCCTGCCATTCCGAGCGCATCCCCCTTGTCATTCCGAGCGGAGTCGAGGAATCTCTCGGGCGGCGCGCCGCCGTATGCCAACGTCCCCTGAGAGGGATGCTGCGCGCTGAGTCTGGTCACACCCGCGCCGTCAGTACCGGCGCCTCCAGCATGAAGACGTCCAGAGCGAGCCGGACGTTCGCGTTGCGCTCCAGCGCCTCGATCGTGCGGGTCACGTTCTGCGCCCACCGGACGACATCGGCAGGTTGAAGGGCGGCCGCGTGCCGCTCCAGCACCTCCCGCCAGGACAGGTTGGTGATGCTCCCGCCGTGGCCCTGCTGGATGAGCATGATGTCGCGCAGCCACCGCAGCCAGAGGAAGAGCTCGTCCCTGCCTGCGCCGCGGTCGCGGTCGATGCGCCGCGCGAGTTCGCCCGCGTAGGTGAACCGCTCCTCCAGCCCGCCGTCGATCGCGTCCACGATCTGCTCCATCCGCTGATGCACCGACGCGTAGAGCGTGTCGTCTCCCGTCGCGGCGATGGCCCAGCCGATGCAGCCCCGCGAGAGCCGGGCAAGCACCTGCGCCTGCTCCGCGCTCACACCGTGCTCGTCCTGGAGGACGCGCGCCACTCCATCCACTGGCAGTGGACGGAAGTAGAGGGTCTGGCAGCGTGAGCGGACGGTCGGCAGTTGGTTGTCCGCGCTGGTGCCGACGAGGATCAGCACCACGTCGTCGGGTGGCTCCTCCAGTATCTTGAGCAGGGCGTTGGCGGCGTCGCGGGTGAGGGAGTCGGCTTCGGTGATGATGAAGACGCGGGTGCGCCCTTCGTAGGGGCGTAGGTGGGCGGAGTTGATGATGTCGCGCACCGCGTCGATGCCGATGGACGCCGCGTTCTCGCCGAGGTCGATGAAACGCACGTCCGCATGGTTCCCGTCTGCGATGCGTGTGCAGCTCGAACAGACGCCGCACGGAGGCGCGTCCGCGTCGCAGTTGAGGGCCTGCGCGAACTGGACGGCGAGGGTCGCCTTCCCCAGGTGCGCTGGACCGGCGAACAGGTAGGCGTGGTGGATGCGCCCCTCCGACAGCGAGCGCTCCAGGGTCTGGACGGGAAGTTGCTGGCCGTGCAGGCGGAGCATGGGTCAGACGACGTCCTGCGCGATGAGGTCCTCGTACGACTCGCGGCGGCGCATGAGCGTCGCCGCGCCCTCCGACGCCATCACGATGGCCGGGCGGCCGTTCATGTTGTAGACGCTGGCCATGGACGGGGCGTACGCGCCGGACGCGGGGATGGCGAGGATGTCGTTCGCGTGCACCGGTGCGAGTGACGCGTCATGGACGAGCACGTCGCCGGACTCGCAGTACTTCCCGGCGATGGTGACCGTCTCCGTTGCCGCGTCGTTGGCGCGGTTGGCGACGGTGGCGATGTAGCGCGAGCCGTAGAGCGCCGGGCGGATGTTGTCGCCCATGCCGCCGTCCACGGAGACGTAGGTGCGGACGCCCGGCACCTCCTTGATGGCGCCGACGGTGTAGATGGCGACCCCGGCAGGGCCGGAGAGCGAGCGTCCGGGTTCCACGGTCAGTTCGGGCTCGGCGAGGCCGTTGGCCGCGCAGCCCGCCTTGAGTGCGCCGACGATCGCTTCGGCGTAGTCGTCGATAGGGGGTGGCTCGTCGTCCTCGGTGTAGGCGATGGCGAAGCCGCCGCCGGGGCTGAAGCGCCGCATCTCCAGGCCATACTCGCCCATGCGGGCCGCGAACCGCAGCACGCGCTCGATCGCCTCCGTGTACGGCTCCAGCTCGAAGATGGGCGAACCGAGGTGAAAGTGGATGCCCTGCATGTCCAGGTTCGGCGCGGCCATCACCTGCCGGACCGCCTCCTCGGCGTCGCCGGTCTCGATGGGGAAGCCGAACTTGCTGTCCAGCACACCCGTGGTCGTGAGGCGGTGGGTGTGCGGGTCGATGGACGGCGAGACCCGGATAAGCACGGGCTGCTTGCGTCCGGCTGCCCCTGCCGCTTCGTCCAGCAGGCGCAACTCGTGGAAGCTGTCGATGACGAAGTTCCCGACGCCCCAGGCGACGCCCTGCGCGATCTCCTCCGGCGTCTTGTTGTTCCCATGGAAATCAACGGTGGCGAGGTCGACGCCCGCAGCGCGGAGCACGGCAACCTCGCCGCCCGACACCACGTCGAACCCGAGGCCGAGCCCCGCAAGATAGCGCGCGAGTGGCACATTGATGAACGCCTTGCAGGCGTAGACGACGCGGCTGTTGGCGTAGCGGGAGCGGAACGCGTCCAGGAAGCCCGTCGCCTGCCCGCGCAGCGTCGCCTCGTCGAACACGTAGAGGGGCGTGCCGAACTCGCGGGCGAGTGACGTGACGTCGCAACCACCGATCTCAAGGTGGCCGTCGTCGTTGATGGCGGTGGTGATGGGGAACACTTTCGATTCGAGGGGGACGGACATGGGGTTCTCCTGTCAGTAGTCAGAGCGCCCCGCCAGACGGGCGGGGACGCTGCCCGTTAAGTGTGCCACCTCGGGCTGCCGCGCGCCATCGTGTGGTTGAATCCCCTCTCCCTGAGGGGAGAAGGGTTAGAGCCTGCCCCGCACTCGATGTGGGGGTGAGGGTGAACTGTCGGGGCGCGTTGGCGTGGGTCTGGTTTCTCAGACGGGGAGCTGGTCGGCGTCCGGGGCCGCAACGACGCCGAACGCGGTGTTGATCGCCGAGATGTATTGGTACTGGCCGACAGTGGCTGCGAGCTCGACGAGCCATCGGACGCCCTTGCGGCCCTCCAGCGCCTCGAAGAGGTCTTGCTCGACCTTGTTGTTCTGCAGGAGTTGCCGTACGAACTCGATGATGTCGCGCTCGTCCTCTTCGAGGCCACTGGTGTCCTGCCTGTGCCTGACGGCTTCGATGGCCTCTTCCCGCATGTCGGCGGCGCGTCCGGCCCTCACGTGCGCGGCCCACTCGTAGGTCGCGTCCTTCTCCCTGGCGACAGCGATGATGGCCAGTTCCCGCTCGACCGGGCTGAGGGTCGAGCCCAGCCTGACCTGTGCGCCCGCTGCCATGACTTTCTGGGCGAGGCCTGGGCTGTGCATGAGGACGGCGAAGGGCCCGCGCACCCCGTGAAGCGTTTCGACGATCGCGTCGAACTCAGCGTGCCGGTCCTCGGGGATCTGGGCCTTGTCGGTGATCATCTCGATGCGTGGCATGATTTCTCCTGTCGGCGTCAACGCCCGGTCCGTTCGGGAGAGTTTCGCGGCCATTGTACTGTTTCCTGCCCCACCAACTGTTGGCCGACGGCTTGCCCCCAACTCCCCCGTGACACGCGCCCCTTTCGCGGTCGCCCCATGGCCCCGTACGCTGGTCGGCGGCGTCACGAACGGCCTTGCCGCTACCGGCGGCTGGTTGTACGATGGACGTACATCGTCATACAATACGGTGCGTCACTGGATGATTCTTGGGTACGGAGACAAGCGGACCGAACAGTTTGCCGAGGGAGGATTCGTAGCAGCATTCCAGGGGTTCGAGCAACAGGCAGCCAAGCGGCTCTCGATCCTGAACGCAGCCCCATCCCTGGACACCCTGCGCGGGCTGCCCAGCAACCGCTTGGAAGCGCTCAAGGGCGACAGGGATGGAGAGTATTCGATCCGCATCAACCGGCAATGGCGCATCTGCTTCGGTTGGCCCGGCGGCCAACCTGGCCCGACCGAAGTTGAGATCGTCGACTACCACTAGGCGAGGAGGCGACGGCATGTTCAAGCGCGCTGTCCACCCAGGCGAAGTCCTCAAGGACGAGCTCGACGAGTTGAGCGTCACCCCGACAGCGCTTGCGCGCTCGATCGACGTGCCGCCCAACCGCATCAGCCAGATCATCGCCGGCAAGCGCTCGATAACGGGCGACACCGCCCTCCGCCTCGGCCACTGGTTCGGGATCGACCCGCAGTTCTGGATGAACCTCCAGGCGCAGTTCGACCTCGCCACCGCCGAGCAGTCCGCAGGTGCAGCGGTACGCGAGTTGCCGGTCGCGCCCCGGAGCGCGTAGCCCGCGCTTCTCCCCCACCCCCGTGGCACGCGCCCCTTACGCGGTCGCCCTATGGCCGCGTACGCTGGTCGGTGACGGCGCAGCGCGTGAGGTCGACGCTCCCTGCGCTCGGACGGTGTCTCAGGAGTGAAATGGCTCAAAATGTCTCACTTTGGCGCACTTTGAACGGATCGGACTGGGCCACCCACGCCTGCACGGCGATCACGCAGGCGTGGGCGACACACGACAGAGATGGCCACGCGTGGCCTGGTGCTTGGCAAGCCCCGTCTTTCCCGCACAGGCGGGAATCCAGAGTGCGCGGGCAGCGCACGAGGGGCGGGGAAGGGAGCGGGGAGCGTTCGTGCAGGGCGCTCGCCTCATCAACTCTGAACACCTGCCGGGGCGCACCACGCCATGCGGCATCGTGCGGCGTGCGCTAGAATCCGGCCATCCTCAGTGGGGAGGGAGCGTATGAAGGCAGCGGTATTGCAGGGCGCAGACCAGGACCTCGTTATCGAGGACTTCGAGACGCCCTACGTTGACGACGACGACGTGCTGCTCGAGGTGGCGGCGTGCGGCGTCTGCCACACCGACCTGAAGGTGCAGGACGGCTCGATACCCACGTCGCTGCCCGCGGTGCTGGGACACGAGGTCTCCGGCATCGTCGTGGGCGCAGGCAAGAACCAGCGCGAGCACTTCAAGGACGGCGACAACGTCACCGTCGGCATGCGCTTCTGCTGCGGCCGCTGCGAGTACTGCATGACGGGCCTGTCGAACCTCTGCCAGCAGATGCCGCTCGGCTCACCGTACCGCAGGGCGGGCGGCGAGACCGTGACGCGCTGGAACGTCGGCGGCTTCACGCAACTGCTGTCGGTGCCCGCGTACATGGTCTTCCACCTGCCGGACGGCGTGGGACTCGAGGAGTCGTGCATCGTCGGCTGCCGGGTCACAACTGCCTACAACGCGGTGAAGAACGGCGCGCACCTCGCCCCCGGCGAGTCCGCGATGGTCATCGGCTGCGGCGGCGTAGGGCTGAACATCATCCAGATGCTGCGCCTCTTCGGCGCGTACCCCATCGTCGCGGTCGACGTGGTCGGCAGCAAGCTGGAGGCGGCGCTCTCCTACGGCGCGAGCCACATCGTCAACGCGACCTCCGACGACCCGGTCGAGGCGACGAAGGAGATCACGAAGGGCGGCGCGCGCAAGACGTTCGAGGCCATCGGCAACCCGGTGACCGCCGACCAGATCGTGCGGGCGACACGCCCCACGGGTACGGCCACCATCGTCGGCGCGATGCCGCCTGGCCCCATCACCATCAACGACTCGCGCTTCCCGTTCAAGGAGATCAAGGTGACGGGCGTGGCGATGCGCCGGACGAGCGACGTGACGGAAGTGCTCGACCTCGTCGCGCAGGGCCGCATCGAGATCGGCTCCTTCATCACGAAACGCTACGGGTTCGAGCAGATCAACGAGGCTATCGAGGACGTGCACCACGGCAACGTGCTGATGGGCATCACGCTCTGGAACTAGGGGCGTGAGCAGCGAAAGGAGGGCAGCATGACGCAGGTATTCAGAGCGTACGAGATCAACGCACAGGGCATCGGGGAGCACGTCTCCTTCCTCGAGCCAACGCCCAAGCGCATCCGCGTCACCTTCGGCGGAGAGACCATTGCCGACAGCAAGAGCGCGGTCATCATGTATGAGACGCGGCACCAGCCCATCTACTACTTCCCAATGGCCGACGTGCGGATGGACCTGCTGGAGGAGACCGATAAGAGCACCTTCTGACCGATCAAGGGAGACGCTCAGTACTGGAGCGTCAAGGTCGGCGGGCGTGAGGAAGAGAACGTCGTCTGGGCATACCAGGAGCCGCTGGAAGGCTGCGTGGACGCCAGGGGTTACGTGGCGTTCTACTGGAACAGGATGGACGGCTGGTTCGAGGAGGAGGAAGAGGTCTTCATCGGCCCGAAGGACCCGTACACCCGCGTGGACTGCCTCCGGAGCTCCCGCCACGTCCGCGTCGAGCTGAACGGCGTAACCGTTGCGGAGACGGACCAGCCGGTGATGCTGCTGGAGACCGGCCTGCCGCACCGCTACTACATCCCCGGCAAGGACGTCCGCAAGGACCTCCTACGCCCGAGCGAGCGCATGCTCGGCTCCACCTACAAGGGCCTCGCGAGCTACTTCCACGCCGAAGTGGCCGGCGAAACATTCGAGGACATCGCCTGGATGTACCGCGACCCAACCGCAGAGTCGGCGAAGATAGAAGGCTACGTCTGCTTCCCGCAAGGCAAAGCCGACATCTACGTAGACGGCGAAATGGAGCCAAAGCCGAACACGAGGTGGGACTAGGGGCCGAACGCGGCCAGGCTCTCCGCTGCGGAGGATGTTGACGCCTCGCTGGTATCATGGCGGCGAGGAGTAAGTCTGCGATGACGCCGCTGGTGGAAGAACGCATCGTCGAGATCGAAAGGCTCTGCCGGGAGCACGAGGTCGCACGGCTGGAGTTGTTCGGATCGGCCGCATCGGGGACGTTCCGCCCCGGCGAGAGCGACCTCGATTTCCTCGTGAGCTTCGAGCCGCGTCCGAAGGGCAGCCGCCCCGCTCCCTACTTCCGCCTCGCTGCCGCACTCCAGGACCTGTTCGGCATGGACGTCGATCTCGTCGAAGAGCAGGCCATAAACAATCCGTACTTCCGGCAGGCCGTCGATACCGGACCGAAGACGCCCCTCTACGAGTCTCCGACCGCGCCGGAACGCCCGCCGCTCGCTGCCCCCCATCCCGCTCCGGAGTGCTCCCCCGTGGAACTACGCACCAAGAAACTGCTCTACGACATCAACGAGGCCACCGGTCACATCCTCCGGTTCACGGAGGGAAAGACCCTCGACGACTACCTGGACGACCTGCTGCTGCGCAGGGGTGTTGAGCGGGAGTTCGAGATCATCGGCGAGGCGGCTACCCGCTTGGGCAGGCAGGACCGTGCAACCCTGGAACGCATCACCGGCTTCCAGGAGATCATCCGGTTCCGCAACCTCATCATGAGTACGACAGGCTGGAGAACGCCCAGGTTTGGGAGATCGTCGAGCGCGATATCGCCGTCCTCTACGAAGAGACGACCGCGCTCCTCGCCGAGTGAGCCGGCCCGCTCGGAGGCCTACTCGTCGAACTCGCCGCGCAACTCGCGATAGAGGCGTGACATGAGCGGCGGGAGGCGGTCCTCCTGCCGTCCCCACCCCGAGAACGGGCCGAGGTCCAGCGACGCCACCGCCTCCTCCTCCGAGCGTCCCTCCGTGAAGCTACGCTCACCCTGCTGCGTGATGCGCAGCAGGCACTCGCGCATCTCGTCCATGTCGGCGCGAGTTCCCAGCGGCCCGTGCCCGGGCACCACGACGTCGCACTCCACCTGCGATGCGCGCTCGGCGGTGTCCGCCCACGCGAGCGGAAAGCCGTCCCGCGCGTTCGGGATGTACTGATGGAATGAGAGGTCGCCCGCGAACAGCACCCCCTCCATCGGCAGGTAGACTGCGATGTCACCGCGCGTGTGGGCCTTGCCGAAGAAGCGCAGCTCGACGGGCCGCTCGCCAAGGTGAATGGTCAGCGTGTCGCTGAACGTCAGGTTGGGCGGCGTCTGCGGCAGGTCACGCCACTCCTCGTAGATCGCGGGGTAGAGGTCGCGCAGGAACTCGCGGTGCGTGTCCCACTCGGTGGCGAGGTCCTCGCGGCAGGTGTCGTGCGCCACGATGGGCGCTTCCGGCATGAGCGCGTTGCCGAAGAGGTGGTCGCCGTGCCAGTGCGTGTTCACGACGTACCGCACCGGCTTGTCCGTCACGCGGCGCGCCTCGGCCAGCAGCCGCTCCGCGAGCGCGGGGGTCATGAGCGTGTCGATAATGACGACGCCTTCCTCCTCCACGAGGAACCCCGCGTCTGTCGCGCCTCCCGCCTGGATGAAGGCGTACGCGCCGGGAGCAACCTCGATGGCGCCGGTGCGGTAGTCGCCCAGCGTCATGATCGCAACTCCGGCACGACCTTCGTGCTGAGCAGGTCGATCGTCCGTTGCACGTCGGCGAGGCTCCGCGCCTGCGGCAGGAATACGAAATGGCTCACGCCCGCCTCCGCGTACTCCGCGAGCGTCGCCGTGATCAGCTGCGGCTCGCCCGTGAGCGCCCCGCGCTTCTCCGCGCCCGCTATGTCAGGTTCGTCCCGCAGGTCCACGAGCACGCGGAGCGAGAGCGAGACCGCGCTGTCGCCGCGTCCGTGGGCGGCTGCCTCCTCGTTCATGGCGCGATGCGCCTCCGTGAGCGCCCGTGGCGTCGTGGCGAACAGCGGCGGGAACCAGGCGTCGCCGTAGCGGGCAGCGCGGCGCATCACCGGCTTCGTGTGACCGCCCACCCATATGGGCGGATGCGGCGACTGCGCAGGGTGCGGGTACGACTCGACGCCCTGCACGTTGAAGAAGCGTCCCTCGAATCGCACCTCCTGCTCCGTCCACGCCGCGCGCACCAGTTGCAGGCTCTCGTCGAGCGCCGCGCCGCGCTGGTCGAAGTCCAGCCCGAGCGCCTCGAACTCCTCGCGCAGCCAGCCCGCCGCGACGCCGAGGATGCTGCGCCCTCCGGAGAGTACGTCCAGCGTAGCGGTCGTCTTCGCGGCAGCGAGCGGGTGGCGCAGCGGCAGCAGCGTGACCGCCGTACCGAGCTTCACCCGCGACGTGAACCCCGCCACCCATGCGAGCGTCGTGAACTGGTCGAGGAACGGCAGGCCGGGCGCGATAAGGAATTCGCCGTCGGCGCTGTAGGGGTACGTGGAGGTGTGGCTGGTCGGCAGCACGATGTGGTCGGCGGCCCAGACCGAGTCGAGCCCGGACGCCTCCGCCTGCTCCGCGACGAGCCGCACGGCTGAGGGATCGTCCATGCCGATTGTGGGGAGCGACACGCCGAACTCGATCATAGGGCGCAATGGTACAGGAGACGGCGGCGCGCGCGTATACTTGCCGTCGCACTCTTGACCGTACGGAGGCCCAACCGATGGCGCTCGCTACCAGGGAGTTTCTCGCCGAGATGCAGCAGTTGCAGGAGCTGAAGCACAGCCGCAAGCACCCGCTGTTCGAGATGATCGAAGAAGGGCAGCTCACCCGCCCCCAGCTCAACGGCTTCATCAAGCAGTTCTACCTGCTCTTCCCCAAGCCCTTCCCGAAACCCATCGCGGCGATGTTCGCGCGCTCCCCGCAGGACACGGAACTCGAGCGCATGTGGTTCGAGAACCTCTCGGAGGAGGCGGAGGGCGGCGAGACCGGCACCGCCGGCCACAAGGAGTTGTACATCCAGTTTGCCGAGGCCGCCGGCATCCCCCGCGACGAGCTCAACGCGACCCAGCCGCTGCCCGAGACGCGCGGCCTGCTGAACTGGCGTGAGCTGCTCATCGGCCAGCGCTCGTGGCTGGAGCTGTACGCATCGCAGGGACTCGCGCTGGAGGGCACCGCGAGCGGACGGATGAACCGCGTCGTCAATGGCCTCGTCAACCACTACGGCTTCGAGCGTGACAGCGACGACATCCTGTACTGGACGCTGCACATGTCGGTCGACGAAGAGCACATGAAGGTGGGGCCGTACGTCATTGAAAAGTACGCCGTGAGCGACCTCGAGCAGCAGTCCGTGCGCGAGTCGCTGAACGCGACTCTCGACACCTTCTGGCTGGTCTACGACGGCATCGTCCGCGCCTTCGTAGACGAGGACCCGCTATACGCTGACTGGCGGTAAGGGGAGCCGATCCCACTCAAGTGCTTCAGGTCCGCCTGGCTACCGTGATGCGGTGGGTCTAACGTCGGCGGGATACCTGGCCACCACCTGAGACCACTCGCAATCGGCGCACTCGAACACCAACTCGACCCAGAGCGTGTTCTCCCAGTCCAGGAGCTGCCGGGGCTCCGTTTCGTGCTGGGTGACGGCCGCATCCCCACAGCGAGGACACGCGTAGGCGATGACCGGCCGGGGCCCCTTCGTCATGTTCCAGTCCCTCCTGGAGGAGACGACTCTTCAGCGCACCGCGCCGTAGGCCTCTTCGACCCGCCGGTGCAACTCCTGCACGAGCTCGTTGGCGGGAGCGTAGCGGCCAACGTCGTCGCGCCAGTAGCCGCGATGGTACTGCTCGCGGTAGCCGCCGATCCTGCTGCCGATGCGCCGGACGGCCTCCTCTTCGTCCCGGTAGCGGACCTGCGAGACGATCTCCTCCATGTGGTCCGGGTCGCGGAAGACGTTGAGGGGGTCGCCGCCGTCCTCCACGATGCGCATGTTCTCCTCCAGCTGACGCCGGAGGAAGACGATGGGGATGTCGGTGCGGCCGAGGTTCTCGGCGGTGCGGTCCGTTATGGCGCCCTGCGACCACCACGCGATCATGTCCTGGGTAAACGTGTGGTCGAGGATGGCCTTCCCCTGCCGGTCCCAGAGAGGGACTTCGTAGAAGGGGACGACGTCCTGCCGGGGCGTGTCGACGCCCTTCGGTGCGGCGGCAATCTCGTAGTGGATGTAGTAGGTGCTGGTGTCGTCGATGGGGACGCGCACCTGCGTCCTGTTGTACATGGTGTTGCCGATCTCGCCGCCGGTCATGACGGGGAAGATGACGGTCGAGTGTCCGGCCTCGCCGTCGAATTCGGCGCCGAGTGCCGTTGAGTAGCTGATGCCCTTCTCCATGCCGAAGGGCGTGGGCCGGGCGTAGAGGCCCTCGATGCCGATGCCGGAACGGATCGAGGTGAAGGCCCTGTGCGTTCCTTCGTCCGTGACCCGGTCTTCCACCAATCCGTCCTTCTCCAACGCGTACTTGAAGAGCTCGCCGTGAAGCCACGGGTTGTGAGCGGGGTCTCCGGTGTTCTCCCAGCTCTGGAGCCAGTTGCAGGGCAGGAGGGTGCAGGCGATCTGGCGGATGGCGTTGGGCCATACGAAGACGGGCCACGGCGGGAGCAGCGGCGCCGGTTCCGGCCCGAGGTAGGCCCAGATGAGCCCGCCCATCTCCCTGACCGGGTAGCCCTTGAGCTTGATGCGGCCCGTGAAGGCGCTGTCGTGCGCCTCCAGCGGGGTATCGAGGCATCGCCCGTCGGTGCCGTAGAGCCACCCGTGGTACGAGCAGCGCAATCCGTCTTCATCCGGGATGCCCCACTCCATGCCCATCGAGCGATGAGCGCACCTGTCCCCGATGAGTCCAATGTCCCCGTTCAGCGTGCGGAAGAGGACGAGGTCTTCGCCGAGCAGGCGCACCTTCATGACCGGTTCGGACAGGAGCTGGGCGTAGGGTCTGAGCGGCAACCAGTAGCGGCGCAGCAACTCGCCGCCGGGAGTCCCCGGGCCAACCCGAGCCAGCCGCTCGTTGGTTTCGGCTGTGAGCATGCCGGCCTCCTCCTGGGTTCGGCTACTGCCGGCTACGCCCGGACGGCCCCCCAGCGGTGCGTGGGCTGCTTCTGCCAGACGTCCTCGTCGATGTTGGTGTCGACGATGGGGTGGTCCGGGTCGCGGATGACGCCCAGCGGGTCCTCGCCTCGTGCGACGCGCTCCATCTGCTCGAACATCGTGCGGCGCAGCAGGACAACGCCACGGTCCGAGTAGGAGAGGTGCTCGGCGGAGCGGTCGGTGACGGGGCCCTGCGTCTCCCAGGCCATGTGGTCCTGCGAGAGCACGGAGCGGCGGTCGTACCACGCGTGCGGGTGGCTCTTGTCCGCGGGTTCCTTGTAGGGCTCGATGTACTCGACGGGCGGGTCCCACGTCGTGTCGTCGGGCTGGCCGTCATCGGTGAGCCAGAAGTTGATGTGGACGTGCCAGGTGTGCTCATCGTCTATCGGCGTGCGGAACTGCGTGCTGGGCCCCTGCCGGAGGATGGAGGGGAAGAGGACGGGGTGCTCGTCCACGACGCCGTTGGTGTAGGTGCGCTTCTTCATCAGGCCGTAACCGGTCTGGTAGAACTCGAACGAGTCCACGTCGTCGGTGAAACCGCGCGTGGTGTTGACGGGCTCGCGCTGGCCGCGTGCGTAGTACTCCTGGTGGAGTATCTGCAGGTGCGCCGGGTCCATGGAGTTCTCCATGGCCTGGAACCAGTTGCAGTCCAGCACGGGGTGGAGGTTTATCTTGCGGCGTCCGTCCTCCCGCACGAGCGTGTCGAACGGGGTGAAGACGGGCGCGGGCTTCGGCCCCATGTACGCCCAGACGACGCCGAGGTAGACCTGGCAGTCGTAGGCGGGCTGCTTCACGGAGCGCATGATCGCCTCGTTCTTCTCAGGCGGGGTTTCCAGGATGTTGCCCTCGGTGTCGTAGAGCCAGCCGTGGTAGGCGCAAGCGATGCCGCGCTCCTCGACGCGCCCGTAGACGAGCGACGCGCTGCGGTGCGCGCAGTGGTCGGCGAGCAGTCCCCAGCGCCCGGACTTGTCGCGGAAGATGACGAGGTCCTCGCCCAGCCTGCGGACGGCCATCGTCGGGCGCTCCTCCGTTATCTCTGACGCGATTGCGATGGGGTGCCAGTAGCGTCGCAGCAGTTCGCCCGCGGGCGTGCCGGGGCCGACTCGAGTGAGTTTCTCGTTGTCTTCTTTCGTCAGCATGACGTTGTCCTCCCGAGTTTCCCTAGACGGTCTGGCCCACCTGCTTACGGCGCTCGATGGAGTCAGCGCCGCCCTCGACGCCGCGCTGGTTCAGGATGGGGCTGTACTTGCTCGCCATACCCTGGCGCCTGATGCCCTTGTCTCCTTCGCCGCGCTCCTGGTACTGCTCGTTCCGGCGGGATTTGTGCTCCGTGTCCATGCCCAGGTAGACGTTGGTCGCCGGGTCGCGGAACGTGTTGATGGGGTCGCCGCCGTCCTCGACGATGCGGACGTTCTCCTCCAGCATGCGCCGGAACATGATGATGCCCTTGTCCGAGCGTCCGAGCGATTCCTTGGTGCGGTCGGCTATCGAACCCTGCGTGATCCACGCGGCGACGTCCTGCGCCGAGTTGGAGTCGAGTATCTCGAAGCGGACCCGGCCGTCCTCAGCCAGTTGGATGAGGGGCGGGAAGAAGAGAGGCACGTCCTCGTCGCGCTGTTCGGGGTCGTCCGGCGACAACTTCGGGTGGCACATCACCCACCAGTGGCCGGTGTGCGTGTCGTCCAGCGGGACGCGGATCTGGAACGACGGGCCGACGCCGACGCCCATGCCGCCGCCGCGCCTGCCGTCCCACGTGTCGATGGCAGTACCGCTGCCGCCCTGGCGCAGGAAGTAGGGGAAGACGATGGGGTGGCCCTGCGCCCACTCGCCGTCATCGTAGCTGCCGCCCTTGACGAGCCTGCGCTTGTAGATGCCGTACTTGAACTTGTCGAAGCCGATGCGTTCGTTCTCGTAGCGCTTGCGCACCTTGTCGCCCTCGCCGCGCATCTCCAGGACGTAGTTCGCCCACTCGCCGTGCAGCCACTCGGAGTGCACGGGGTCGAGCGAGTTCTCCTGGCACTGCAGCCAGTTGCTCGGCAGCTCCGTATAGCCGATGTCCCGCACGACGTTGTCGAGTGCGAACACGTCCCAATTCGGGAGGAGCGGCACGGGGTCCGGGCCGAGGTAGGCGAAGATCAGGCCAGCCTTGACCTGCAGCGGAAACGCCTTGATGCGCACCTTGTCCTTGAAGCGGTTGTCCGGAGCCTCGGTCTCTTCGTAGGGTTGCTCCAGGCAGCGCCCGGTCTCGTCGAACATCCAGCCGTGGTAGGGGCAGCGGATGCCCTCGTCGGTCGGGATGCCGTAGACCATGCCCATGCGGCGGTGGGGGCAGTAGTTGTCCACGAGGCCGAAGACTCCCTGCTTGCTCTTGTAGAGGATGAGGTCCTCGCCAAGCAGGCGGATGGGCTTCGTGGAGCGGTCGTTCATCATGGCGACGGCGGCGATGGGGTGCCAGTAGCGGCGCATCAACTCGCCCATGGGCGTGCCGGGCCCAACCCGTGTCAAGCGGTCGTTCTGCTCAGCGGTCAACATTGGCGCTTCCTCCTCAGGCTGCTGTCTTGGTTCTCTCTATCAGGCGCTCGCAAGCACCGGGGAATCGACGGTGATGCCGTAGAAGTCCAGGGCGTTCTGGCCCATGATGTCGTCGACGACACCCGGCGCGAGTCCGCCGTCCTCCTTGATGATGCGCATCGCCTCGATCTCGCTCGACTGGTCCTGGTGACCGTAGTCGGTGCCGATCAGGATGTGGCGGTGGCTCACGTACTTCAGCACGTCCGGCAGGTTGTCGTCCGTCTGGGCGGTGACCCAGATGTTGTACGCGCCGAGCACGTCCTCCTCCAGTTCGCGGCCCCGCGTCTCCAGCCTGCGGCGCAGGTCGTGGATGGCGTAGGGGAGCCACTGGCTGCTCGCTTCGATGAAGCCCCAGCGCAGGTCCGGGAACTTCTTGGGCGTGGCGGTGGTGATGAGCTGGTGGAAGCTGGCGACGGACATGAGGCGGAGGCCGCCGAACGTGCCGCCGATGCCGTCCTTCGCCATGAGGTTGCGGATGTAGGCGTTGGAGTTGCCGATGTGGATGGCGATGGGCTGGTTCAGCCGCGCGGCTTCTTCGTAGAGCGGGTAGAAGTACTCGTCTATCAGCAGCCGCTCGTCCTCGATGGTGCGCATCGTCACGCCGCAGGCGCCGTGCTCGGCCGACCAGCGCAACTGATCCAGCGCCTCGTCCATCGTGGCGAGGGGAAGGATGGACGTCCAGCGCAGGCGTCCTTTGCTCTGCTCCCAGATGTCGGCGAGCCAGCGGTTGTAGCTCTTGGCCAGCGCGACCTCCGTGTCCGGGTTCTCGCACATGCGCCCGATGTACATGGTGGGGTAGAGCACCTGCACGTCTATGCCCAATTCGTCCATGTGGGCGACGCGTCCGGGGATGTCCTCCATGTACCGCTTGGAGTCGTCCGTCACCATGTTGCGCTTGACCTTGTCGGAGAGTCCGAACGCGGCGACGGGGCCTCGCGCGCGCCCTCGTATCTCGCCGTCGATCTTCCAGAACTTCCCGCCGCTGCCATCGTCCACGACCTGCGGCCGGTACTTCTCATCGCCGGGGTCCATGTAGTCCCAGGTGTGCTCTGTTTCAACGACATGCGCGTCAGAGTCGATTACCGGCATGGCTGCCCTCCTTGCCGTTCCCGTTTCCGGCATCCGCTCTGGAGCGGATATGCATACTTCGACAGATGGGACGCTAGCACCGCGCGCATCGGGTGTCAAAGGCGAGCGATGCTGTTCGCAGGCGTCGCGGCCTACAATGCGCACAACAGCGACAGAGGAGGCTGGGCCATGCTCGAAATGCCGGCACGGGAGACGCTCGCGTACGTCTGCCACGACATGCAGAACGACTACCTGAAGGAGGGAGGCCGGACACCCGAGGCGGGGCGCAATCCGCGTGCGCCGCAACTCATCGAGAACCACGTCCGACTGCTGACGGCGACACGCGCTGCCGGCCTGCCGGTCTTCTTCACCGGACACTTCCTGCGCGAGGACTACCTCGACGCCGCGCGGCACGGACGCGCCCGTTCGCTGGGCTCCCTGCGCGACGGCACGTGGGGCGCGGAGATCATCGACGAGCTTGCGCCGCTGCCCGGCGAGTTCCTCATACGCAAGGGCGGGGGGATGAGTGCGTTCAATGGCACGGCGCTGGAGAAATGGCTGCGGCGCCTGGGCGTCTCGACCCTCATCGTTGCGGGCATCGCCACGCATGCGGGTGTGGAGAGCACCGTGCGGGACGCCCGCGAGCGGGACTTCGACAGCATCGTCGTCGGCGATGGCTGCGACGGGCGCATCGAGAACCACGAGGCGTCGCTGCTGAACATGGGCACGTTCGCGCAGGTGGTATCGACCGAGGAGGTCGTCGCGGCGTTGGGCTGAGCGCTACTCTTCGATGCGGTTGAGCCCGTCCAGGGCAGCCGACACGTAGGCTTCCGCGAGCGTCGGGAAGCTGGTGACGGCCTCCACGAAGTAGTCGAACCGCCCGCCGTGGGCGATGACCGCCTGCCCTATCTGGATCAGCTCCGCGGCGCCTTCTCCGGCGATGTGGACGCCGAGGAGCTTGTGCGTTTCGATGTGGAACAGCAGCTTCAGGACGCCGGACTCGTCGCCCTCGATGACGCTCTTTGCGATCTCCCGGTAGTGGGCCTTGCCCACCTCGTAGGGGATCCCCTCGTCCGTCAACTGGGACTCCGTCTTGCCGACCATCGCGATCTCCGGGGTCGTCTTGACCGCGTAGGGGAAGAGGCCGGGGACGCTGTTGGTGGGAACGTCGAACGCATGACACGCGGCCAGGCGCCCCTGCATCTGCGAAGTCGAGACGAGGTCGGGGAAGCCGATGACGCCTCCCGCCGCGTAGATGCCCTCCACGCTCGTCTGGTAGTTCTCGTCGACGCTGATGCGCCCTCGCTCATCTGTCTCCAGACCCGCTGCGTCCAGGTTCAACCCTTCCGTCGAGCCGGTGCGCCCGACGCAGTACATCACCGCATCGCCCATGATCTGCTTGCCGCTCTTCAGCAGCACGCGCACGTGGTTGCCGCGTTTGCCGGGGAGGTACTCGATGTCGAAGACGTCCTCGTTCAGGCGGAACGTCACCCCGTTCTCCCGCAGATGGTAGATGAGCGCGTCCACGATCTCGTCGTCCGCGAACGGCAGCAGCCGCGGGCTCCTGTCCACGAGCGTTACCCGCACGCCAAGCGCCGCGAACGTGCTGGCGTACTCCAGCCCGATCGCGCCGCCGCCCACGACGGTCAGCGTGCGCGGCAGGTCCGGCAGGCCCATGACGTCGTCGCTGAGGAAGATGAGCCTGCCGTCCGTGTGGATCATCGAGGGTTGGGTAGAGTGCGACCCGACGGCGATCATCACCTTGTCCGTGGTGATGGTGTTGTCCGCGAGGTCGTCCGGTGAAGTGAGGTTGATGGTGTGACGGTCGATGAACGACGCCTCCGCGTGGAGCATGTCCGCCCGGTTCCGGGCGAGCTGGCTGCGGAGCACCTCCGCCTGCTGGTGCATCACGTGGTTCGTGCTCACCATCAGGTCGCTCATCGTGATGTTCTGCTTGACGGTGTAGGACTCGCCGTAGAGGGTGCGCTCCCGGAAGCCGCTCAGGTGCAGCGCGGCCTCGCGCAACGCTTTGCTCGCGGTGCCGGTCGTGACGTTGAGGCCGCCGATATGCGGCAGCCGTTCGACGACAGCCACCCGTTTCCCGATCTTCGCGGCCTGGAGTGCTGCCCTGTGGCCAGCCGGGCCAGACCCGATGACCACCATGTCGTAGTCGTAGCCGCTCATCGCGGTATTCTCCCTCCGGGCGCCAACGGCGGGACTGAGGCAATGCTGTAACAGTGCGAGGGTCGCGTCAAGCGCGCTCGCCGAAGGTCCGCTCCGCGCCGGGAACGAACCGGCGGTAGAGCATGGGGAAGAGTATGCCCGCGGCGACGAACAATGTTCCAGCTACCCAGAAGCCCGCTTCGAGCCCGAACGCCCCCGCCAGCGCGCCGAACCCTATCGGTATGATGACCTGCGCCGTGCCCCAGTAGAGCCCGACGTAGGCCATTGCCATGCCACGCTGGTCCGGCGCGCTGTGGTCGGACGCTGCGATGGGATACAGGATGCCAAGCATGGACCGGAAGAGCCCGTAGAGCAGCATGAGCGGCACGAGCGTTGCGTATATCCCCGCGCCCGCGGACATGCCGATCATCACGAGGCCGACCATGACCAGTGCGCTCGTGTACGTCCAGCGCCGCCCCAGCCGTCCGAGGAGATGGCCGAACACCATACCGACAGCGACGCTGCCGCCGACGCTGATGGCCTGCATCCCGCCGTTGACGGCCTCGCTGTATCCGAGTTCGCGGAGGTACGGGATGAAGAGGACGCTGGACATGATGATGGACGTGGAGGCAGCGAATGCAGCGAAGCCTGCGAGGCCCATGCCGCGGTGCTGCGCGATGCGCCGCAGTTGCCCGAGCGGAGCGCGGAAGCCGCGCCGCGTGGAGCGCGTCAGGAGCGGCGGCAGCGCGAGGCTGCCCAGGAATCCGGCGAGCGCTATCGCCCCGGTGATGCCGAACGCGGCGCCGTAGCCCAGCGCCGTCACCAGCACGCCGCTCAGGAACGCGCCGATGAACCCACCAGCGTTGCCGAAGCCGTTGACGCGCCCGTAGATCTCGCCGGAGCGCTCCGGATTGATGCGGCTCGCGTACGACTGCGTCGCCGTCCAGTACGTGGCCCGTGAGTAGCCGACGAACGACTGCCCGAGGATGAGCATCCAGAAGTAACCGGAGGCGATGAAGAACACCATGCCGGAAACCATCGTCACGAAACTGGCCCAGAGCACCCAGCGCTCGCCGAACTGGTCGGCTATCGCGCCCGCGAACAGCCGCAGCATCAGGCCGAACACGGCCTGCGACGCCACGATGATGCCGAGTGTCGTGAGGTCGTAGCCGAGGTGCAGCGCATAGAGCGGCACGAGCACCTGGATGAGACCGAGCGTGATCTGGTAGGAGAAGGCGGCGCTGTAGACCAGCAGGACGGCACGGGACTCTGTGCGCTGGTCCAGCTGCCCCTGCGCCTGGGGCTGGGTGCTCATGCGGAGAAGCGGTCGGGCGCGTGGGGCGCGAGGTCTATCGCAGCCGAGCCTCCGGCGATGAGGTCCGCCATCGCCTTGCCCATGCCCGGCCCCATCATGATGCCCTGCCGCCCGCCGCCGGTGACGATGTACGCGCCGTCCGTGCCGGGAACCGCGCCGAGCGTGACCACGCCGTCCGGCGTCACCGGACGCAGGCAGGCCGTCTGCAGCACGAGTTCGGCGTCCTCCAGCGATGGCAGCATCCGCAGCGTCGACTCGATGATGGCGTCGCGCGCCTCGGTCGTGCGGGACTCGTCGAAGTCGGCGTGCTCCTCCGTCGTGCCGCACCAGACGAGGCCGTCGGATGGCTTGGTCATGGCGTAGTTACCCAGGTGACCGATGCTCAGCGCGTACGGCGCGCCGGGCGCCTGCAGGCGGATGATCTGCCCCTTGAGCGGATGGACGGGCAGGGGTACGCCGAACCACTCCGACGCCTGCGCGGTCCACGGCCCCATCGCAACGACGACCGTGTCGCAGTCGATGCGCTCCGCGTTCCCTGCGCCGGTCGCGATGCTGACGCCCTCGACGCGCCCGCCATCACTATGGACGGCGGTGACCTCGCCGCTGCGGAGCGTTACGCCGCGTTGCTCGGCGGCCTGCCCCAGCGCGAGCGTCAGCCGGTACGGCTCGATGTCCGACGACCCCTCGACGTGGAGCGCGCCGACGGTCTCCGGCGAGATGCGCGGCTCGAGGGCCCGGGCCTCGTCCGGCGTGAGCCAGCGCACCGTGTAGCCCGGCAGCGCCTGCTGCCAGTCGAGATACCGCGTGAGCGCGGCGGCCTCGTCGTCGTTGAGGGCGAGCCGCAGCAGCGGGCGAGGCTGGTACTGGATGTCGACGTTCGTCTCGGCGGTGAGCGCCTCGGCGAGCGGGGAGTAGAGGCTCATGCTGTATTCGATGAGCGGGGTGTTGGCGTGCGGGCCGTTCGTGACGCCGCCGGAGAGTCCGCCGTAGGCGAACCCGGAGGCGTGGCTCGCGATGCCGTCGCGCTCGATGACCGTGCTGCGGATGCCCATCGCCGCGAGGTAGTACGCCGTGCCGATGCCGGCGATACCCCCGCCGATGATGACGACGTCCCGCTCTCCGTTCGTGGTCATGCGCGCTCTACGCCGTCCCGAGCTTGCGCACTGAGTCTCCCACGCGCACGTCGCCGGACTGCACGACCTTTGTGTTGATGCCGCGCAGGCACAACTCCTGGCCCACCGCAGTGCTGACGAGCCGCAGCGCGTCCTTGCCGAACCGCTCGCTGAACTTGGCGCAACCCGTGTGGGGCGCGGCCGATACCTCCAGCACGGCAGTCCCGATAGCGAGCCGCGTGCCCGGCGGGAGGTTCGTCCTGCTGAGGTCCATGTCGACGTACAGCTGGTCGCCCGCGATGTGCCAGCGCTCCCTGCCGCCCGCCACGAGGTCGGCGACGCGGGAATTCATGAGTGTCACTTGCATCTCCGGGTTAGCCAATCCATCGGGCGTGACGGTGCTCCCGCGGGTCAGCCAGTTGTCACCCACGAGGCCCTCGACCACGTCGAGCGCGCCCTCGTCGACCAACTCGCGTTCCAATCTCTCCGGACGCCGCACGATGAGTTGCAGCGTGCCCTCGTCCTTCGGCGAGCGGTGGACCTCGTCGAGCCCCGCTTCCAGTTGCGCCATCGTCCGGATCTGTGCCGTTTCAGTCATCGTCTTACGCCTTGTAGCCGCCCACCAGGGCGAGCGAGAGATTCTTCCAGAAGCACTCCACGTGCGTGAAACCTGCGTCGCGCAGCCACTCAAGGTGACGGGAGAGCGTGGCGTCCCGGTGATGGTGCATCGCGTCGTGGGCCATCTGCTCCGGCGTGCGGCGCTCCTCGCGGGGCGCGCGGTTCTCATGGCGCCGTCGTGCGCCCCGCATCGCGTTGCGGAGGAAGTCCGTCTCCGGCGACGCGGTGTCGAGGTTGAAGAATACGCCGCCCGGGTTGAGCGAGTTGTGGACGCTGGCGTAGAGGCTCGCCATCAGTTCGGCGGGGAGGTGGTGGATGGCGCGCGCCGAGACGACGACGTCGTACGGCCCGGCCTCGACCACCTCCGGCGGCAGCACGCCGTCCGCGAAGTCGCCGAACATGTAGGCGAAGCGCTCACCGAACCGGGCCATGCGCGGCTTGCCCGCCTCCATCATCGCCTCCGAGATGTCGAGACCGACCGCGGTAGCGTTCGGGAAGGCGTCGAGGCACGCCGTCGCGACGGGACCGTAGCCGGTGCCGATGTCGAGGATGCGGACCGGTGCGTCAGCGTCGGCCTGCACGAGGCGGGTCATCATGTCGAAGACGGGCTGTCGCTCGTCCTGCTGCTCGTCCATCCGCTCGACGTAGTCGGCGACGCGGTCCTCCTCCTTCCAGGAGTGGCCCCACCGGAGTCCCTCTTGCTCGCCGTGGCCTCGGTGTTCGTGCTGATGCGTCGTCATGCTGTTCTCCTTCGCTGGGCGTCCACGAAGGACGCCCGTACATAGGGGGCGAGGTTCCTGCCTTCGCAGGAACGACGGGCGTCGCCCTGCCGACTCACCCCCATCCCAACCTTCCCCCATTGAGGGGGAAGGGGTCAGACGTGCCTCAGCCGGACTGCCGCATGGCGAGGTTGCCGCCGTCGACGGGCAGGTCTGCGCCGGTGATGAAGTCCGCGTTGTCGGAGACGAGGAAGAGGACGGCCTGCGCCTGGTCGCGAGGCCTGCCCCAGCGTCCGCGCGGCACGCTCGCCGGCACCTCGTCGTCGGGGCGCGCGGGCTTGCCGCCCACCGGCATGCCGGTCTGCGTCGGCGTGAGCGAGTTGACGCGGATGTTGTGCGGGGCGAGCTCCATCGCGCAGGCGCGGGTGAAGTTGAGGATGCCCGCCTTGGCCGACTGGTACGCGATCGCGCCGCTCTTGCCGCGGTGGCCGGACGTGGAGGCGACGTTGACGATCGCGCCGCCCGTGCCCTGCGCCACCATCTGCTTCGCGACGTGCTGTGTGCAGTTGAACGTCCCCGCGAGGATGACGTCCACGATCTTGCGGAACGTGCCGAGGTCCTCGTCGAGCAGGCCGGGGCTGCTGGTGATGGCCGCGTTGTTCACGAGGATGTCGATGTGGCCGTAGGCAGCGAGCGCCTGCGAAACGAGGTTCTCCATGTCCTCCGGCTTCGTGATGTCGCCGTCGACGGCGATGGCCTCGTAGCCGCGGTCGACGACCTCCCGGGCGGTGGCCTCAGCCGCCTCCTTCCGCAGGTCGAGGCAGACAACGCTCGCGCCGTTCTGGGCAAGCGTCGCCGCTATCTCGCGTCCGATGTTCGGGCCAGCGCCCGATACGACTGCAACCTTTCCTTCCAGCATGTGCGCCCTCCTTAGGTGTGGCGGATCAGAGAAGTGTGGCGGATCAGAGTCCGAAGAAGCGCCTGGCGTTGCCGCCCATGACGGCGGCCTTGTGCTCGGCGCTCATGTCTGTCCTGTCGAACGTTTCCTGGATCATGTTGTTCGCGGCGACGACGTCCACCTCGTGCGGGTAGTCCGACGCCCACGCGAACGCTTCGATGCCGACCTTGTCGGTGAGGTAGGTGAGGATGTCCTCGTTGCCCTCACAGCCGATGAGCACGTTGCCGCTCTCGAAGTAGGAGCGCAGGTGCCGCGTCGTTCCTGTGCCGGTGGTGTAGACCTCGTCGTCGCGCTCCATGCGGTCGAGCAGGAGGGCGGGCCATGCCGCCCCGCCTTCGAAGAAGCCGATCTTGAAGTCCGGGTAGCGGTCGAGTACGCCGTGACCGACGAACGAGGTCATCGCGAGGAGCAGAGGCACGGGGTGGCGGACGCTGCGCGCGGCCCAGGGGCTGGTGAAGGTGTCTATGCCGAAGCCGATGCTGGAACCGCCGTGGATGCCCATGACCGCGCCGAGGCTGCAAGCCTCCTCGTACACCGGCCAGTAGTAGTCGTGTCCGAAGTGCAGTGGGTAGCCGAGCGAGGGCAGCATGACGCCCCGCAGGCCGAGGTCCAGCACTGCGCGGCGCAGTTCCAGCACGGCCTCGTTGGCGTTCTGCATGGGGATGATGCCCAGCGGGTAGAGCGTGTCGCTGACGCCGCGATAGCGGTCGGCCACGTAGTCGTTGTAGCCGCGGCAGACGCGCACCGCGTAGTCCGTCTGTTGCACGAAGCTGACGGAGAGCGCCTCCGACGCGAAGAGGACGGATGCCTCCAACCCGGCCTTCTCCTGGAAGGCGACGATGTCCTCGCCTGAGCCTTTGCGGTAGTCGCTGGCCGTGACGTAGGGGCGGGCCTTCGCCTTCTGCTCATCCGGGATCTCGGCCTCGCGGGGGTAGTGGATGCCGTCCAGCCCGGGGAAGACGCCGGAGCGGTTGCGCCCGGGGTTGGTGGCCATCTTGCGGGCGATGGGGTCCAGGTACTCGGCCATCTCCGGGATGGACTCGACGAGGTGGCCGTCGCAATCGATGACGGGAGCGCTCCACGTGGGGTTGCTCATCGCAGCACCTCTCTTCTCAGGATTCGCTCCTGCGACACTATGACGGGCCGTGTGGCGTGTCAACTTGCGGGCTGGTGATCAGCAAGGATGGACAGGATGCGTGCGGAATGTGCAGCGAACGAGTCGTGATGAGCACTGCCTGCTCGCGAATGAGCGCGGATGTTCCGATATGTTCATCCCGGTTCACTCGTGTGCGCGGGCATGACAGGAGCGCGCCCACGAAGACTCCTGTACCAATGTGCAACATTCTGCAACATGCCACCTCCGGCAGCGCCGCCCCTCACTGAGCGGAGTGGGACATTCCGGGACATTGTGGGACACCGCACTCCCGAGGCGACGGGAGGTCCATCGCCGGAACCATGGTAGGGCGGGCAGGGGCGACGGCGTAAGGGGCGGGTGTCACAGTGGGGGGAGGGTGATGCTTGATGCAATGTTAGAGTATGGAGAGCATGGCAACTCGTAGACCGAACCGGCAGAGAAGCGCTGAAACCATCCGCGAGGAGGTCGTGAATGTCCACCTCGCTCAACTACTCAGCAATCGTGGCATGCAGGCCAAGGCTGAGCGACGCAGTAAACAAGGCGTACCTGACGTCCGCGTGGAACTCACAAGCGACGACCTCATCATTCTGGAGTGCAAATGGGAGGGCTCGGAAGGCCCGCTAGAAGACCAACTCCAAGGGCGCTTGGAAGGCTTCTCCGGCGCTCTTGGAACGATTGGCATCCTCTATCCCGACAGACTCCGGTATGCGGAGGACACCCGTGCCACGCTCGAAGCCGCTTCTGATTTGAAATGGTGGGTCCATGGCTCTCGCGGCACTGCGACGAACGAGTCGCGCTTTCGAACTGGCTCCGTGGCCGAACTGGCCGACCACCTGCGCATCCTCCCGCTGGAGCTAGAGGGTGTAGACCGTGTGTCCGCAGCGGCCGTCACGGTCAAGTATGCGCTGGAGCAGTCAACGAAACGACTCACTGGCCACGCCCGAATATCTCACCGCATCGCCGAAATCATCGCCAAGACTGACAAGGAGAAGGACCGTGCCGCCGCCCTGCAGATTGGATGCCTCGTGCTCTTCAACGCCCTTGCCTTCCAGGACCGCCTCGCCGCCGCCAACGAGGGCGTGCCAACCGTAACGGAAGCTCTGGCCAGGGGTATTGCAGGCCTACACGATGCTTGGCGCTCCATCTGCGACAACATCGACTACGTGCCAGTCTTTGAGCTGGCGGCTGATATCCTCAACGTGCTTGGCGAAGGGCCAGATGAGACCCAGACACCTGTCATTGATCCCCTGGTCCGGGCAGTGAATGACACACGTAATCTGGAAGGGCATGACCTATCCGGGCGACTCTTCCACACGCTCCTGACCGACGCCAAATTCACGGGCGCCTACTACACCTCCGTTCCGGCAGCCACTCTGCTGGCCCGGCTGGTCTTCAACGGTTGGCCTGCCGACGTAGACTGGCGCGATTACGAGTTCCCCGCGTCCATCAACGTAGCCGACTTGGCTTGCGGCACGGGAACCCTGCTCATGGCCGTGGCCACCGAAGCGGAGCGTCTCCATACCAGCGCAGGCGGGCAGAACGCGCCCCAACTACACAAAGCGATGGTCGAGAAGGCCCTGCATGGTTATGACGTGCAGCTCTCAGCCGTGCATTTCGCCGCTACAAGTCTGGCCATGCTCAATCCGGACATCCAGTTCGACCGCATGAATCTCTATGTAATGCCTCTAGGCACTGAAGGGCCGAGTATCTCCCTGGGCTCGCTGGACTTCCTCGGTGCGGACGAAGCCGCAGTCCAATTCGCGCTTTCCGCCGAGGACATGGGGATAACCGCCATGGACGCTGAGAGAGTGTCGGGCGGCGGGTCTCAAGGCGCACGGGAAGGGATAACGGCCAAACTGCCGGATCTAGACCTCGTAATTATGAATCCGCCGTTCACACGCTCCGTGGGGGGCAACCTGCTCTTCGGCAGCCTTCCTCCCGCAGAGCGGACGAAACTCCAAAAGGAGCTCTCTCGACGCCTAAAGCCAATGGCAGGGTACGCACGGCAAGCTTCCGCTACGGCAGGGCTCGGCGGTGCGTTCGTGGCAGCGGCCTCACCCAAGCTGCGGCCTGGCGAGGGACGGATGGCGCTTGTCCTGCCCATCACCGTCTGTACTGGTCCATCTTGGGCTCAAACCCGCGCCCTCATTGAGCGCGACTTCACCCTGGACACCGTCATCACGTCTCACGACCCTCAGCGCTGGAACTTCTCGGACAGCACGGACCTCTCCGAAGCACTAGTCATTGCTACGCGCCGTACCGACGACGAACCGCGCGAGGAACGACGTACCACCTTCATCAATCTCTGGCGGAATCCAGACGGCGTCCTGGATGCGCATCGGACCGCCCAAGTCATTGCACAGACGACTCCCGCGAGACTGGAAGAGGGTGGTACTGCGCTCTTGGAAGTTGATGGCGTGCATGTCGGCGAGACTGTCTCTTTCCCTGAATCAAGATTCCATGGCCGGAAGTGGGCTGCGATGCAGTTCGCCCGCGCCGATTTGATACGCAGCGCGCTTCGATTGTTGGAGGATGGTGACGTATGGATTCCCGGCGGTGAGTCCTCAGGCACCATTCAACTTTGTCGCTTGGATGCACTCGGCCAAACCGGCCCCGACAGGCGTGATATGTGGGATGGCTTTGAGCGCACCGATTCGATTACCGCCTACCCAATGGTGGAGAATCACGATACTGATCAGCGGAAGTGCCTGGTCGCCGACCCCGATTGTTACCTGGCCCCACTCACTGCACCACGAAAGGGTCGCCGTCTCAAACCGACTGCTCAGCTGTGGCCGAAAGCTGGACGCCTACTCATTGCCGAGCGTCTGTGGCTCGAAACCGCCAGGGTTGTGGCCATGTGGTCAGAGGAAAGAGTGCTGTCCAATGTGTGGTGGCCCACCCGAGTTGAAGATGTTCTTTACGAGAAGGCGCTGGTCGTGTGGCTGAATTCCAGCCTTGGCCTGTTGACCATGCTTGCTCAGCGAACGAGTACAAGGGGCGGCTGGACTGCCATGAAGAAAGCGGACTTGGAAGAACTGCCCGTCCTTGACGTTCGCCAACTCTCCGCCTCGCAGGTTCAAGGACTGTCCCACCTATTCGATGAAATGGCGGAATCAGAGTTCGAACGGTTGTCGGGAATGGCCCATTGCTCCGCCCGTCGCGCCCTAGATGATGGACTCTCGCAAATCCTTGGGCTGCCTGACTTGGCCAAGCTCCGTGACCTACTAGCCTCGGAGCCTGTCGTCTCCAACCGGCGCTTGTAAGCACTGGTCCCGGCCTTCTAGCGAGTGGCCCAACGACGAAATTCGGCAACCGGCTTACCCCGTGTGACACCCGCCCATTCCGCCGATGCCCCGTCCTCACGTACGCTGTCTTCGTGAACGAACGTATGGCACGGCCCGCACGGATGAATGGAGAAGGGCTGAGGGGCTCAAAAGGGCTCAAAAGGCTCACTAATTAGGGCAAATGAGCCCCTTTGAACCCCTTGCGGGGGCTCATTTTGGGTCGTCGCCCAGAGGTAAATGAGCCTTAATGAGCCCCTCGTTACGAGTAAACCGAAAAATGTTCGCATGCGCCGGCGCGGAGGACTGGATTCCTAAGTTCACAAACGAAGTGCAACACCAGATTAAGGTGTTGCCATGGGAGAGTGCTATAGCCAGCTCAGCATTGAGGAACGATGTGAGATTGCCCGTCTACATACCAAGGGAGCCTCGATCAGGGAGATCGCAGCAGGTCTGGATCGCCCGGCATCGACAGTTGCTCGGGAGTTGAAGCGCAACGGTTCACGAGCCGGCTACCGGGCGGTATATGCGCAGGAGCAGGCGCGTGCGCGTCGTTGGTCCGGAGTTCGGCTGGAGCGGGATGAGGAGTTGCGCAACGATGTGTTGGAGCGGCTGAAGCTGGGCTGGTCGCCGGAGGCGGTGGCAGGACGGCTGAGGAGAGAACGTGGCAAGAGCGTCATCTCCCACGAGAGCATCTACCGCTTCATCTATGCCCAGAGCGCACGGCACAAGGACTATGGATGGCGCCACTATCTGCGACAGAAGAGGTGGAAGCGCGGGAGGAGACGACGCAGGCATAGCCCAGCCTCGTTCATCGCTCACCGTCGCCCCATAGCAGAACGTCCCGCCTCTGTTGCCGACCGGCAGACGTTCGGGAACTGGGAAGCGGACGTGATGCAGTTCGGCCGCGCAGGGCAAACGGTGTTGGCGTTGCACGAGCGTCATTCACGAGTGTTGATAGGAGTGCGGCAGGCTTCGAAGGCCGCCGCACCGATCGCCACGGCCATGGCGGGCATCCTTGGCCCTCTACCACCGGAGTTCCGCCAGACGGTCACCTTTGACAACGGCACGGAGTTCGCTCACCACTATGAACTTCACGCCTGGGATATCGAGACGTTCTTCTGCGACACGTACTCGCCGTGGCAGAAGGGAGGCGTGGAGAATGCGATTGGACGGATGCGTTGGGTGTTGCCCCGGAAGACGGACCTGGCTGCAGTGTCGGACGAGGAGTTTACGGCGTTGATGCAGGCATACAACAATACGCCGCGCAAGTGCCTCGACTACCTCACCCCAGCCGAGGTCCTGCTAGACCACGTGTTGCACTTCAAATGTGAATCCACCATTCCCGCTTCACGGGGATGACGGAAGGGGCGTGGTTCGACAGGCTCACCATGAACGGCTCGGCGTGGGGAACGCCATCTTGACCCTCCGCGCCGTATCCCATAGGTTGCGGAGCAGACTGTAAGGGAGAGAGGGAGGCGCACGATGCTGAAGGACAAGTCCGTGGTCATCACGGGTTCCGCGAAGGGGATAGGACGCTACATCGCCCACGGGTTCGCGAAAGAGGGCGCGAAGGTGGCGATAGCCGACGTCGACGAGACCCGCCTGCAGCAGACGCTCGGCGAGCTGGGCGAGCTCGGCGCGGAGGCGATGGCCGTCCCCACCGACGTTACGAACGAGGACACGGTGCGGTCGCTCATGGCGCAGGTCAACGAGCGCTTCGGCGGCATCGACATCCTCATCAACGACGCCGCGATCGTGCCGCACTTCAACTGGAACGACAAGCCGCGCTGGCCGAAGATCCAGGACATGGAGAAGACGTGGTTCTGGGACACGGTGATGGGCGTGGCGTTGCTCGGCTCGTTCCTCGCCTCCAAGCACGCAGTGCCGTACATGGAGGCGGGCGGCGGCGGGAACATCGTGAACCTGCACGGCGGCGGCGGACTCAACCCGCCCGGCGCGCTCGCCTACGCGACGGCGAAGGACTCGCTCATCACGTTCACGAAGTTCCACGCCGAAGAGGTGCGCGACTCCAATATCAGCGTCGTCATCATCTCGCCGGGCGCGGCCATCGCGACGGAAGACGCGCCGGAAGAGGCGCGCAACCGGATGCCAGGGCCGGACTACGCAGGAGAGCGCTTCCTGCTCTGCGCCGAGGCGTCGATGGAGCTCTCGGGTCACCTGCTCGACCTGCAGGACGGCCAGTTGGTGGTCCTGAAGTAGAGTCCCGTCATTCCCGCATCTCTACCGTCATTCCCGCGAAAGCGGGAATCTACCGGTGTGGTGCAGGCGTATGCGGGCAGCGTAAGTCAGGTGCAGGGAGTTAGACGAGGGATGCTGACGGTGACGGAAACGGCGTGCGCCGAGTTGAAGAAGGTGACGGACGCGCGGGCGCTGGAGCCGGGCAGGCTGCTGCGCCTCGCGGTCCCGCCGGTGTGGACGGGCCAAGGCGACTGGGGCATCGTGATCGATCAGCGCGGCGCCGCTGACATCGCCTACGCGCACGAGGGCGCGACGGTGCTCGTGGTCGAGGAGGTGGTCGCGGACTCGCTCGCGAATGCCGTGCTGGACTACAAGACCAGCGGCGTGCCGAGCCCGCGCTTCACCCTGGACATCTACTAGGTCTCGCGCTCGCTGGTAGGGCCGACCTCGCCGGTGCAGTAGGGGATGAAGGCCTTCATGCGGCAGGTCGCGCCGGCCTTCGCGAGGTCGGCCTCGAAGATCTCGTGGATCTTCCGGTCCTCATCCTCGTACTCGATCTGCCATCCGCCCTGCTTCACGCTCTTGTCGGCGAGCCATCCACGGTTGGCGCGCGGCTTGTGCAGGCCCATCGTGCCGTTGTAGATGGCGAGGTAGCGGGCCCGCGTCGCGCCGGTGTTGAAGTGCTGGTGGAACATGTCGTCGCCGGGGACAATGACCATGCCGCCGACCTTCCACGGTGCCTTGCGGTACTCGGTGCCCTCCTGCCAGAGCATGGAGAAGCCCTCGCCGCTGAGGATGAGCAGATGCGCGCCGGGCCCGTGCCGGTGCGCCTTCTTGTACGTGCCGACGGGAAACTCGGAGATGTGGGCGCGGCTGTTGTTCTTCGCCATCTCCAGCATGACGTTGATGCCGCCCGCGCCGCGCTGCTTCCAGCCGTAGAGCGCCATGTCCGGCGCGTTGGGGATGAAGTTGGACTCCCAGACGCGGCTCTGGAAGAGCTTGCCCTCGCCGCTGAAGTAGCCCGACTGCGCGTCGAAGCGTCCGGTGAAGGCGTGCGGCGTGTCGAAGATGAAGTCGAGGTCGTTGTAGAGCCGCATCATCGGTGGGGCGGTGGTGACGCCGAGGTAGCGCGCGGGCTCGTCGCCTCTGCCGTTGAAGTGCTGGTGCCACGCGTTGAGCGGCAGCGCGAACAGGCTGCCCGCCTTCCACTCGAACGTCTGCTTGTTGGTCTCGTCGAACCAGATGGTCGTCGCGCCCCTGCCGGAGATGACGTAGACGAACTCCTCGTACATGTGGTGCTCGGGCTCAGACTTCCCGCCGGGGCGGATCTCGACGAGGTGGGAGTCGTTCGTGAGGTGGTCGTTGGGGATGTTGACGACGGCGCCGCTGCCGCCCTTGCGCTCCCACGGGCCAAGCTCGAGATCGCCGAGGTCCTCGAATGCGAACTCGGTGATGACCTTCACTCCCTCGCGGGCCAGCCAGTCCGCGTAGGCGTCGTACATCTGGAACTCGTTCAGATCGTCGGGCGTCTCCGCGATCTTCATGTCCGTGCCCTGCATCACCATGGCCTGTTCCTCCTCTCGCGCTGCCTGTTCCAGAGACCTTGCATGCCGTCCCCCCGATGGATTCCCCGCCTTCGCAGTATGACAGGGCAGGGAGTGCGTCACTCGACGACGGCGACGACCTCTATCTGGATCTTCATCCCGCCTGGGGGCGGCTCGTACTTCGACGTGTGGCGCGAGGGGCGGTCGTTCTCGTCCGGGAAGAGCGCGAGCCAGGGCTCGTTGAGCGCCTGCCGGTCGCCGAGGTCGGCGAGGAAGCAGGTGAGCCGGACGATGTCGTCGGGCGTCGCCCCCGCGATCTCGAGGAAGGTGTGCATGTTGCGGAAGCACTGGCGCGCCTGCTCGTAGACGTCCTCCGGGAGCTCGCCGGTGTCGGCGTTGATGCCCTGTATCGCCGAGCTGTAGATGACGTTGCCCACGCGCGCGCCGTAGGGGATGGGGGCGTTGTGCTGCACGCCGGGGATGTGGATGGTCTGCCGTCTGCCCATAGCCTCGTCTCCTGCCGTCGATGCGGTGGTTGGTGTCGAGGGGGATGGTACGACAGCGCGGCGCGGCGTGCGCTACCCGCCCTGCAGGCCGAACTCGCGGGAGACGAGTTCGTAGGAGCGGATGCGGTCTTCGAGGCGGTAGGTGATGGTGACGACGCCGACGTCGGTCGTCTCGTAGCGCTCGGCCATCGCGAGCAGGGCTTCCTTCACCTGCGCGGGGTCGCCGTCGATGTAGCCCTCGGTGAACTGTGCGACGTAGTCCGTCGCCGCGGGGCTGAGGTCGACCTGCGACGCCTCCTCCGGCGGGGCGAGGCCTTGCATCTGCTCGCCGCCCTGCGCCTGGATGGCGCGCCGCGCGCGGTTGAGGTTGCGGCTCGACGCGAGGAATCGGGCCTCCTCCTCGGTCGGGGCGCAGACGACCTGCGCGGTGACGTTGACGCGCGGCTCCGGGCAGAGCGGTGAGGGGCGGAAGTTGCGCCGGTAGATCTCGGCGACGGCAGGCCCGTGCTTGCCCGTGTGGCCGAAGAAGTCGGCGAAGGCGAACGGCAGGCCGATGTAGGCCGCGAGGTTGGCGGAGTAGTCGCTGGAGCCGAGCAGCCAGACCTCCGGCGCAGACTCGGGCGGCGGGCCGGGCCGCGCCTTCACCGCCGCGAACGGGTGGTCAGGCTGCAGTCCGTTGTGCAGGTAGCCGATGAGGTCGACCACCTGCTGCGGGAACGTCTCGATGTCTGCGGGGCGCTTCGGGTAGGCCAGCGCGAACATCGTGGTGTGGTCGCTGCCCGGCGCCCGCCCGACGCCGAGGTCGACGCGTCCGGGGTAGAACGAGTCCAGTACGGAGAACTGCTCGGCGACCTTGAGCGCCGAGTAGTGCGAGAGCATGACGCCGCCGCTGCCAACCCGGATGCTGGAGGTGTTCGCGAGGAGCTGCCCGACGACGATCTCCGGGCTGGTGCCGGCGTAGGAGCCGGTGTTGTGGTGCTCGGCGACCCAGTAGCGGGCGTAGCCGAGGCGCTCGGCGGCCTGTGCGAGCTGCACCGTATCGCGCAGCGCGCTCGGGGGCGACTCGCCGCGGCGCATCGGCGACTGATCGGTGACGCTGAGCGTGAGTTGCATGAGGCTAGTGCTGGCTGAGGAAGGCGAGCACTTCGCGCGTGATGGCCTCCGGCTGTTCGGGGAGCAGCGCGTGGCTGGCGTCAGGGAGGTCGACGACGTGGACCCGGTCGGCGCCCAGCTGGTCACGCAGGACGTAGCCGTTCTCCGGAGTGGCCATCGGGTCATCGAGGCCCTGGATGGCGAGCACGGGCGCGGCCCCGGCGTACCCCCACTCCGCGTAGGGTATGGAGTCGCGCGCGTCCCACTGCATCTTCCTCGTCGCCGGGGACCAGCCGTCGAGCCAGATCGAGGCATCATGGCCGGGTGCGAAGAACACCCGCTGCACGTCGGCGAGGCGGTCCTCGGCGGGGCGGTCGAGTTCGAAGATGCGCATGAGGGTGGGAGGGATATCGGGCGCGGGCGGCGACTGGCCGCCGGGGGCGATGAGCGTCACGCTGCGGGTGAGTTCGGGGTGGTCGGAGGCGAGGCACCGCACGATGCGGTTGCCGTAGGCGTGGCCGATGAGGTGGGCAGGCGCGCCGCCGATGTGCTCGATGGCCCGCGCCACGTCGTCCGCGAAGTTGCGGAGGGTCAGCCCGTCGACGGCAGGAGAGCTGTCGCCCACGCCGCGATGGTTCACCCCGGCAACCCGGTACCCTGCAGCGTCGAGGTACTCTCCGAGGGCATCAAAGTCTTCGATGCCTCGCCCCAGCGAGGAGACGCAGACGACCAGGTCGCCGCTGCCTCGCTCGATGACTTCAACCTCACCGTCCTTCACTGGTACGCGCACGGGGTCCCTCCTTGGCATCTGCTTGGAGTGCTGAGTATAGCGTGCCGAATGGGGAGTACGGCGTGCGGTAGGTCAGTAGCCGCGTTGCCAGTCGACCTCGTTGATGAGGGGTTCGCCGGCGAGGAAGCTGGCGATGTTCTGCTTGAGCACGTCCATGGCGAACGAGGACGCCACGTCCACGTGGCCGGAGTTGTGCGGCGTCATGAGGACGCGGGGGTGCGCAAGCAGCTCGGGGTCTGGCGGGCGGAACCATTCGTCGGTGTAGACGTCGAGGTATGCGCCGCCGACCTTGCCGGAGCGCAGGCCGTCCTTCAACGCACGTTCGTCGATGAGCTCGCCGCGCCCGACGTTCAGGAGGACGGCGCCGTCCTTCATTGCGGCGATGGCGTCGTCGTCGATCAGGTCGCGTGTCTCGTCCGTGAGCGCGGTCGTGAGCGTGACGTAGTCGCACTCGGCGAGCATCTCATGGAGGCCTGCCGCTGGGTACAGGGTCTCGACGCCGTTCTCGCCGGGTTGTCGTTCCGTGATGGAGAGGCGGGAGGCGACGACGCGCATGCCCATTGCGTTCGCGAGCCGTGCGACCTCCAGGCCGATGCCGCCGAGACCGACAACGCCCATCGTCCTGCCCGCGAGCAGGCGGAGGTCGTACCCAGAGGCGTCCATCTCACCCTCGAAGGCCTGCGTCACGGCGGCACGAAGCGTCTTGGCGAAGTAGAGCGCTGCCGCGATGACCATCTCGGCGATGGGCGTGGTATCGACGTAGCCGCGCGAGGAGGTAAGCCGGACGTGCCCGCCCCACAGGTCGGAGCGCTGGAGGTCGGAGATGCCGGCCCAGAGGTACTGGGCCCAGAGCAGGTTGGGCATTCGAGCAGCCAGGCGCTTCGGGTAGGGCAGCGTAAGCACGAGGACGTGGGTGTCTCGAAGTATCTGCTCCCGCTGCTCAGGTGTGAGGTCCGTGCTCCAGGGTTTTGGCTTCCAGAGGCCAGTGGTCGAGGGGAGCATGCCCGCGTCGTCCACGAACGCCTGCGCGGGCACGGCGGTTACGTTCAGCCGTCCCGGGGCAACAGCCTCGAGTTCGGCGATGGGGGCATTCTCGGTGTCCATGAACAGGAGGAGATTGAGCGGATTCGGCGCGTCAGTCATGGGAGTGATTCTACACAAAGCACCCGGGAATCAACGGCAACCGCACCTGTGAAGCAGCACGAGACACCTGCTATCAGGACATAAGTATCTGCGCCGAAGGGTACCGTCGAACCTTGATGGACGTGGTCTGTACATGTGTATAGTGGCATCGTTCACTGGTGAAAGGGGTAAGAGTGAATCAGCCGTCGACACCGGTCAGGGTCATGATTGTGGATGATCACGGAATCATGCGGGACGGTCTTCGGCAGGTGCTGGAGAACGCCGGCGATTTCGAGGTGGTCGGCCAGGCCGAAGACGGCGCGGCTGCGGTCAAAGTGGCCCAGGACGTCAAGCCTGACGTGGTCATCATGGACGTCCTGATGCCCGTGAAGAACGGCATCGACGCGTGCCGGGAGATCACGGACCTGCTGCCCAACACGCACGTGCTCATCCTGACGGTCGCGACCGAAGAGGACGCGGTCATCGAGTCGGTCGCGGCCGGAGCTGCGGGATTCCTTCAGAAGCACTCAGGGAGAGACGAGTTCCTCAGTGCGGTGCGTGACGTTGCAGGAGGCGAGTACCGCATACCCGGCGACGTGATACGGCGGGTGTTCACCGGTATCCGCGCCACTGCCCGGCGGGCAGATCCACCGGACCTCGAGAAGCTGACTGCCCGGGAGCGGGAGATACTCACGCTCTTTGCGAGGGGGCTGTCTTACGCCGAGATTGGCGAAGTCCGGGGCAGCCGCCCACTCACCATACGCAACGCCATCTATGGGATCCAGAACAAGCTGGGGACCAAGACGAAGCAGGAGATGGTGGTCTGGGCGGTGCGCAGCGGCCTGCTGGATAACGGCACGCGGGAGTAAAGGGCGGTCTAGCCCAGTCAGGAGTCCCGCGATGAGCGGCGACCACCACCACGACCATAACGGCGAGCACGACTACCATCGGCGGCGGGGGTGGAGAGACGCCTTCTCGCCCGAAGCCTGGGCTATGACCCTGGCCAACTTCCGGGAGAGCGAACTGCCATGGCACAGGAGGTTCCTCGTCGCAGCCTCCAACTACCGGCGGAAGTTGAGAGGGGGGCCGGAGTGCTGCGGCAATCCCGGACAACCGGGTTGCTGACTGAGGTAGTCCTCGCCGGGGTCCCGGCGAAAGGGAGAGGACAGAGGAGGACGTCGCGCGTTGTCGGTAGCGCCGGGGTTCGGATAGGGTAGCCGGCGTGGGACACGTCATGCGTTGGACAGAGAAGCAGCTGGGCGGCTGGTCCCTGCTGCTCGGCACCGCGGCGGTGGCAGTGGGCGCTGCGCTCTCGCCGGGCCGCGGCGCTGTGGACACGGTGCCCTCCACGAGCCTCAGCGATCTCACGCTGGCGATGGCGCGCAACGAGGCGTTGTCCTACACCGTGCCCATCGTCATCATCTTCGGCTCGCTGCTCATGCTCCACGGCATCGTGACCCTCTGGCGGTACGCGGCCCCCGTGCCGCGGCTCGGCCTCCTGGCGATGGCCCTGGCATTGACGCTGCAGATGGTGATGCGGGGCTTCGATTACATGATCACCGGCAATGGAGTGGCGGCGCTGGAGAGCAGCGGGGTGGAGTCGGAGGAGTGGCTTCAGTCGGCGGTGGGGTTGCAGCGGGTGGTGTGGGGGTTGCTGTTCACCTCCAACGTGGCCGGCCTCGCGGGAGTAGCTGTGCTGGCGCTGGGTCTCGCCTTCCGGCCTGAGCCGTTGCGTCTGCCTCCCGTGTTGAATGGCATCGTTGCTGTGCTGGCCGTGGCTTCGCTGGTGGTGTTTGTCACCGCGTGGCATTCGGACAGGCTGGAACTGGCATTCGCTCCCGTGTTCGCGGCGATGTCCGTGGCCGGGCTCGTCTACATGGTCCTGTTGGGGTGGCGGCTGGCATCGTCCAAGGACGCCCGGACGAGCGAACCGGACTCGGAGGCCCTCTGAGGGCGGCGGACCCCTCCACACCCCGCCCAGGAGTACCCTCACCCTAACCCTCTCCCCTTGTAGGGAGAGGGGATAGGCCCCCTAGTCCTCTTCCAGCGTCGAAGTGTCGCCTTCGTCGAGCCCGAGTTCGCGGGCCTTGAGGAGGCGGCGCATGATCTTGCCGCTGCGGGTCTTGGGCAGGCCGGGGATGATCTCGATCTCGCGCGGGGCGACGGCGGCGGCGAGCTTCTGGCGCGCGAAGCCCATCAGCTCGCGGCGCAACTCGTCGCTCGGCTCGAAGCCGTCCTTGAGGGAGACGAACGCCTTCACGACCTCCATCGCGATGGGGTCCGGCTTGCCGATGACGCCGGCCTCGGCGACGGCGGGGTGCTCGATGAGGGCGGACTCGACCTCGAACGGGCCAACGAGGTGTCCGGCGGTGTTGATGACGTCGTCGGAGCGTCCGATGAACCAGTAGTAGCCGTCGGAGTCGCGGACGGCCTCGTCGCCGGTGATGTACCAGCCGTTGACGAAGCGGGAGTCGTAGCGTTCCTCCTGTTGCCAGTAGGTCTGGAACATGGAGGGCCAGGGCGTGCGGACGGCGAGGTTGCCCTCCTGCCCGTCCGGCTTCTCGTTGCCCTCCGCGTCGATGATGCCGGGCTGGATGCCGGGGAGCGGCCTGCCCATGGAGCCAGGGCGGATGTCCATGCAGGCGTAGTTGGCGATCATGATGCCGCCGGTCTCGGTCTGCCACCAGTTGTCGTGGAACGGCATGCCGATGGCCTCGACGCCCCACTCGACGGCCTCCGGGTTGAGCGGCTCGCCAACGGACGCGCCGAAGCGCAGGCTGGAGAGGTCGAACGTTTGCGGGAGCTCCACGCCGGACTTCATCAGCATGCGGATGGCGGTGGGGGCGGTGTACCAGACGGTGACCTTGTAGTCCTCCAGGATCTGGTACCACTTGCGGGCGCTGAAGCCGCCCTCGTAGATGACCTGGGTGACGCCGTTCGTCCACGGGGCTGACATGCCGTAAGACGTGCCGGTGACCCAGCCGGGGTCGGCGGTGCACCAGTAGATGTCGTCCGGGTGGAGGTCCAGGCACCACTTGCCAGTGAGGTAGTGCTGAATGACGGCGTTGTGTCGGTGGACGGCGCCCTTCGGCTTGCCGGTGGTGCCGGACGTGTAGTGCATGATGGAGTAGTCGTCGCGCGTCGTCGCGATGGGGCCGAAATCGTCCGAGGCCTCGTTCATCAGGGCGTAGTAGTCGAGGTCGCCCCCGGCGAGTGGTTCGGTGGAGCGTCCGTTCTTGTTGACGACGATGATGTGCTCCAGGTCAGGGAGCTGGGGCAGTATCTCCGTGATCTTCTTCCGAAGTTCCGGCTGGGTGACGAGCACCTTCGCGCCGCTGTCCTCCATGCGGTCGCGCACGGGGTCGGGGCCGAAGGCGGAGAAGAGCGGGCCGATGACGCAGCCCGCCTTGAGCGTCCCGAAGACGGTGAAGTAGATCTCCGGTATGCGCTCCATGAAGGTGAAGACGCGCGTGCCCTTCTCAACGCCGAGCGAGCCGAGGACGTTGGCGAACCTGTTGGTCTCGCGGCGCATGTCGTCGTAGGTGTAGGTCTCCTTCTCGCCGTTCTTGCCCTCCCAGATCATGGCGGGCTTGTCGGCGTTGCCGTGGACGACGTGACGGTCGATCGCCTCGTAGGCGAGGTTGAGTCCGCCACCGGGGAGGAAGTCGATCTCCTCCTCGACGCTGGCCCAGTCGAACGAGGCCCGCGTGGCGGCGTAGTCGGCGAGGTTGGGGTTGTCGCGTGAGGTGGAGGGTTTGGTGATGGTCTCGTGGCGTTGCATCGTCATTTCGCGCCTCTCTGGTGCGGGAGTTCTTGAGGGTTACAGGTCGGGGCAAGTGTATGGAGGGGCGGTTGGAGTGGCAAGGGGTGGTTCGACAAGCTCACCATGGGCGGACTGAGACAGGTTCACCATGAGCGGACTGAGACAGGCTCACCATGAGTGCACCGAGACAGGCCCACCACGAGCGGATAGCCCGTCGTTCCTGCGGAGGCAGGGACCTCGCAGCCCTGTCCCGTCATGCCGAGCGTAGCCCGCGCTTCAGCGCGCGACATCCTCTCGGGGCCGGTCGTGGCCAGCGTTGTCCACCCCATACCACTCCTCCGTATGCATCGCGCAGGCGTGAACCCCGCAGCGCTATCGCCTTAAAGTGAGACATTTTGAGCCATTTCTGGCCATTTCACTCCTACGGACCCGCTCGGTACCGAGCGGGCACGGACGGCGCCATGCCTCCACGGACCAGCGTACGTGGTCGCGGGGCGGCTGCGGAAGGGGCGGGTGTCACTAGGGGTGGGTAGGCGAAGGGGCAGACGCTACAATGGGGGTTGCGTTGAGTCGCTAGCCCGTGGCCAGGCGGGTCTCCCGAAACATGGAGGCCCGGCCTGACCACAACTTTTGTCACCTGTAGATGTAAGCTCCAGAAGGGTGTTCAGGGTTGCGATTTTTACGAATTGAGACTATGCTTACCTCTGAGTAGGTATCCTCGCTCTCAGTAGGAGCACCACGATGACCACACTGATGCGTGAACACACTGTTCTGCCGCCTGAGGGATCACTCGATGAACTCGTCAAGTTGCTCAGCCGAGTTGGAGCTGAACCGACGACATCCCTGGCCGGACCCAATGGCGAGCATCTGGTACTGCCTCCTGCGGTCTTCGCTGTGTTGCGGGATGTGGTTGAGGCGATGTCGAAAGGGCAGGCTGTCACCATTGCTCCAGTGCACCAGCGCCTTACGACGCAGGAAGCGGCTGACCTGCTCGGGATCAGTCGACCAACGCTTGTGAAGCTCCTGGAGTCCGGCGAGATTGCGTTTGAGCAGCCTGGCCGGCACCGTCGAGTGCGGCTCGCCTCCGTGCTTGCCTATCGACAACGGCGGTCTTCACAGCGGCGTGAGTCTTTGGATCGAATGGTCGAGATTGCCAGCGAGAGCGGGATGTACGAACAGACCGCTACGCCCAGACGCACTCGCTGAGGTCCACTGGTGCCGTTCCAATTGCCGAACTTGAACGGCAGGCTGCGGCCAACCTGCGTGAACCCAGGACACTAAGTGGACTACTCGATGCGCTCAGGCGGGCGGGGGGTTCCCTCGTTCGGGGACGAGGTTCGTTGCCCGGCTCCGGTGAACCAGATGGCGTAAACGCGGCCCCATCCTCGCCTCTGCTAACCCCTGCCTCGTCTTATCAGCGAACGCCGACACCCACCGACGGCGCCACGCCACCATCGGCCAGCGTACGCGGCCAGGGGGCGATGGGGGAAAGGGTGGGTGACCTCTAACGCGATTCGCCTAGCTAGACCCGCGGTGCCTAAAGAGTCTAGTGAAGGAGCGAAGAGTCTGAGGTGAGGGATTTACGGGATGCGTAGCACGAATCCGATAAACCCCTGGATTGGTTGGGATAGCCTCCTTGGGAGGGTCGGCCAGAGGCTTCCAGTCCGACCATTCCAAGAGACCCACAGGCCCTTCAGTCCGGGGTTGCTGAGAGTTACCAGCCACCCAACCTTTAGCTGTATCGTAGAAAGAAGGAAGCCTCTCGTGCTGTTCCTTGTATGATTTGATGAGCGCAGTCTCGTGATATTGAGCAGTAAGATTATCACTGGTTACTGCCCAAGATACCTGTATCTGGTATCCGGCCGTGAGTGCCGCTTCTTCCGCCGGAGAGAGTTGACAGTTATTGTGACTAGTAGGCGTATTGGATTTCAGGCAGCGATCACCTATCCGGTCGCCTAGTCTTTGGTACAGATTCAACTTAGGTGTTGAGCCGATGTAGACAACTTCACTGTCGCTAGCGCTTTCTGGTATCGTTAAGGAACTCATGTTGACTCCTGTTGTGTCTCGTGCATATATGTACTCTATGGGATTCTGTTCAAAGAGAGTCTTGACCAGTAAACACCATAAGATTCCACTTTTCCCTCAACGATTGCATAGCGGCACTAGCCTGCGTCCAATGCTCGGGGAGAGCGAACATCGTCTCCTGCATTACATGTTGTAACTGTTCGGTTGGTTCACGACCAGTCAGAGCACAGTGGTTCTCTACAGCAACCCTAGTGGACATCCTCTCTTCTATCACAGAATTGATTAGATGAATCTTCTCTTGCAAGGTCTCCATGGTATTCCAAAACTCAATCATGGCTAGCTGTATCTTGTTGTTTGCGCTGTCATCCGCTGTCATGGCTCTCTCCTGTAGGTCAGCCGTCTCATTCTCCTATTGCACCCCACCCACTTTCCCCACCCCGTCAACCCCCGGCCTCGATTCGCCCAACGCCGAATCGTTCACCCCTCCGCTGCACACAAGCGGCACCCCTCCCCACCCCGTCAACCCCCAACCTCGACCCGCCCGACGGCGAAGCGCTCGCCCTCCGGTGGGGTCGATCGCCCATCCCCGTTGGAGCCCCAGCAGACAGCGCTACCATCAAACCGGAGCGCACATGTGTGGTCGTAGCCACCGCTGACTACCACGAACCGTTCTCCGTCGGGTGGGGACGCCTGTCCAGTCCCGTCATTACCCCAACAGGCAGTGCTGCCGTCCAGGCGTGGCGCACACACGTGGTTGTAACCACTGCCTATGGACGCGAACCGCTCTCCGCCTGACAGAGACCACCTATCCGTGTTACGTCCCCAGCACACGACGCTGCCATCGGGACGCCGCCCGCAAGTGTGTTTGTGCCCGCTGCTGAGTGACACGAATCGCTCACCCTCAGGTGGCGACGCTTGGCCATCGTCATTATGTCCCCAGCAGGTGGCACTGCCATCCGGGCGTAGTGCACATGCATGGTAGCTCCCGCTGCTGACGAATGAGAACCGTCCGCCCTCCGGCGGGGATGTTCGACCGAAATTCTCACTCCCCCAACAGATGGGGCTGCCGTCAGAGCGTAATGCGCAGGTATATCCCCCTCCGCTGCTAATTGATACGAACTGCTGGCCCTCAGGCGATACCGACGCTCCTTGATAGTCACTTCCCCAGCAGACGGGGCTGCCGTCGGAGCGTAAGCCACATGTATGGCTCCACCCACTGCTTATGGATACAAACTGTTCGCCTTCTGGCGGCGATGATTGCCCTTCCCGGTCTTCGCCCCAGCAGACGGCAAGGCCATCGGGGCTCAATGCACATGTGTGATCATGGCCACTGCTCAGCGTCGTGTACTGCTCCGATGCTCGGAAGTCTGCCGGAGGTGTCGGGTACGGCGTCGCCGTGGGCGTGGGTGTATGCGTGGGTGTCGGCGTCGGCGGGGGCTTCAGCGACCACCAACCGCAGCCCGCGGACGCACGGAAGCCTGCGTCGGTCGGCAGGATGGCGACGGTCGCGGGGGCGGTCGTCGTGTCCTCGAACAGCACGTCCGCGCCGTCTGCGTCGAGCCTGCTGAGCCGCGCCCACTCGCACGTTCCCGATATGTCCGTTGCCTCGTACACACCGGGGACGATCTGCTCACCGACGCGCCATGAGCCCGGTGAGAATGCGGTCCACGGGAACGGCGCGGGGGTCGGTGTTGGGGTAGGCGTAGGTGAGGGAGTCGGGGTTGCGGTAGGAGTTGGCGTCGGGGTGGGTGTTGCAGTGGGAATGGCGGTTGCCCTTGGTGTCGCCGTTGCCGTCGGGATGGGCGTGGCGGTGGGGACCGGCGTTGGCGTGGGGCGGGCGCCGGTGTCCACGACGCCAACCGTCGGCGGGGCGGAGCTGCACGCGGCGAGCGCGAGCGCAAGGAGCGGCAGGGCGAGGAACGCGAGCGTTCGCAAGGGGCGGCGTCTCCGGTCGTGGGAGTGGCGGCGAGTTTAGCACAGGGGTGGTGGTTCGACAGGCTCACCATGAGCGGGTGGCCTGGTCACCAGAGCGGATTGATTGCCTTTCGAACGGGGGTACAGCGAAACCGGAAGGTCTCTTCAGGGAGGCGCGGGGCTGTGCACGAACGCTCCTGAGAGATGCTTCGACTCCGCTCAGCATGACAAGGTAAGAGGGCGCGTGTCACACGGCAGCCCCGGCTCAGAGAGAAGCCCTGATTGAGTAGAATGCGCAGCCGAGGAGGCGGCATGACAAACGCTCAACAGGCAAGCATCGAGCGGCGGCATGACCTGGACGCGCTGCGAGCGTTTGCGATGCTGCTGGGCATCGTGTTGCATGCGGCGCTGGCGTTCATCCCCGGCGCGTGGGTGGTCAGCGATGCGTCGGTCGAGGGCGACGGGACGCCGTACGCCATCCTGGTGACGGCTATCCACGGGTTCCGGATGCCGGTCTTCTTCCTGATGAGCGGCTTCTTCACCGCGATGCTCTGGCGGCAGCGCGGGCTGCAGGCGCTGGTGACCCACCGGGCGCGGCGGGTCCTGTTGCCGCTGGTGATCGCGATGATCGTGGTGATCCCGCTGTCGTGGACAGCATGGGGCTACGCGGAGAGCGTGTCCACTGACGACGATGGCGGCGCCGTCGTCGAGATGGAGGCCGTGCCCGAGGACGACGTATGGAAGGCTGCGTCGCGGGGCGACGTCGCCGCGCTGGAGCGCCACGCGGCGGAGGGGGCGCCGGTGGACGTTCCCGACCCGGCCCTGGGCACGACGCCGCTGGGCTGGACGGCGTTGCACGGGCACGTGGACGCGGCGGAATGGTTGCTCGACAACGGCGCGGGGGTGAACACGCTCAACGGCGACGGGAGCACGGCATTGCACTCGGCAGCGTTCATGGGCAGGGCGGAGGTCGTGCGGCTGATGCTGGAGCGCGGCGCGGACCCCCACGCCAGACATCCGAACGGCGCACTGCCCATCCACAGCAGCCGCGCGGACCCTGCGACGACGGCGTACTACGTGGGCCTGCTCGGGTTGACGTACGACCAGGCGGCGCTGGACGCGGGGCGCGCGGAGGTCGGGGAACTCCTGACCGAAGCGATGGAGCGGCCGAAGACGGTAGAGGGCGCAGTGGCGGCGGGGACGGATGAGGAAACCGAACCAACGGACGGGCGGACGGACGCGGCAGGCGGCGTGGCGCCGTACCGCGGCGACCCGGACGCGAGCCTGCACGAGGAGAAGGGGCTGCTCATTTCGTGGTACTGGGACGCGCTTTATGCGTATGACTGGGGTGGGCTGTTCACCTACGACGTCTTCAGCCACCTCTGGTTCCTCTGGTATCTCGTTTGGCTGGTGGTGGCATTCACCCTTGTCGTGTGGGTTGCGGCACGGCTGGGCCTGCGGCTGACCTGGCTGCCCGACCGGCTGGTGGTGACGCCGGCGCTCTACCTGTGGGCCGTGCCGGTGACGATGGGGGCGCAGTACTTCATGGGCGTCGAAGGCCACTTCCCCGAGTTCGGGGCGGATACGTTCACGGGGGTCCTCCCCGCGCCGCACGTACTGGCGTACTACGCCATCTTCTTCGGGTTCGGCGCGGTCTACTTCGGCCGCAACGAGGGAGGAGCGCGCATCGGGCGAGGGTGGCAGGCGACGCTGCCGCTCGCGCTGGTCGTGTTGCTGGCGGGCCTCGTCCTGACGTTCCCGGAGGAGGGCGGCACGGCGCAGGGAGGAGCGCGCTGGGGCTCCCTGTTCCTCCAGGCGGCGTACGCGTGGATGATGACGCTGGGGCTGATGGGGCTCTTCCGCGCAGCGCTGGGAGCGGGGAACGCGCGCGTTCGGTACCTGTCGGACGCCTCGTACTGGCTCTACCTGATGCACCTGCCGCTGATCATCGCGCTGCAGAGCTTGTCCTTCGAGTGGGCGCTGCCGTCGGTGGTCAAGCTGGTGCTGCTGATTGCGGTGACGTCGGGCGTACTGCTGGTCATCTACGAGTGGGGCGTGCGGTACACGCCCGTGGGAACGCTGCTGAATGGGCGTCGCAGGCGGGTCCGGAGCGCGGAGGGCTGAGGGGCGTTCACCCCCATCCTAACCTTCCCCCATCGAGGGGGAAGGGACCAATCACCCACGCCCCCATCCCCTAGTTCACCCTCACCCTAACCCTCTCCCCTCGAGGGAGAGGGGACTACCGGTAGACGGCGCTGACGTGGTCGCGGAGGGCGGGCATGACGTGCTCGGCGAGGCGCTCCATGTTGCCGACGGCCTGCTCGTGCGGCATCGAGCCGAACTGCGGCAGGAGGACGAGCGTGCCGATGCCGGACTCGTCGATGCACTCGCGCAGGCGGCGCGTGACGGTTTCGGCGGAGCCGATGATGATTTGCGAGTTGCCGTCCAACTGCTCGATGGTGGTGCGTTGCGTGCCGATGGCTGAGAACGCGCGGAGAACGTTTTTCGCGGAGTCGTCGGATAGGTAGCCGGGCGGGAAGAAGACGGGGAGTGGACGGCGCACGAGCTGGTTGAAGAGGTACTCGGCGTGGGGCCTTGCCTCGTCGATGGCGGACTCGTCGGTTGAGCCGACGTAGACCGGCAGCGCCCAGCCCATCTGCTCCGGCGACGCCTCGTAGCCGTTCTCGCGGGCGGCGTCCCGGTACTGGCCCATGAAGCGCGCGACGTTGCGGAACGGCGTGAACGTGACGATGAAGGTGTAGCCGCGCTCCGCCGCCCAGCCGATGGTCTCGCCGCTGCCCTGCGACGGTATCCAGATGGGCGGGTGCGGCTGCTGGAGCGGTCGCGGCCACGGGTTCACGTACTCGAAGCGGTAGTGCTTCCCCTCCCACCGGAACGGGCCGGGGCGCGTCCACGACTCGACGATGAGGTCGTGCGCCTCGCGGAAGCGCTCGAGGCTCGTGGCCGGGTTCATCGTGAAGTTGTGGTACTCCGGCCCGATGCCGCGCACGAAGCCGCAGATCATCCTGCCGCCGCTGATGACGTCCATCATCGCGACCTCTTCCGCGACTCGCAGCGGGTGGTCGCGCAGCGGCGTCGCGTTGCCGAGGATGGCGATCTTCGCGCGGTCCGTGCGGGCGACGAGGTAGGAGGCGATGACGTCCGGCGACGGCATGAGGCCGTAGGCGGTCTGGTGGTGCTCGTTGACGGCGATGGCGTCGAAGCCCAACTCCTCGGCGTAGACGAGCTGCGAGAGGTACTGCTCGTAGACCTCGGCGCCTCGCTCGGGGTCGAAGTGGGCGTTGGAGTAGGTGACCCACGCGGAACGCTCGCTCTCGAACGACTCGTCGAGGTGCGGCCAGGGCATGAGGTGGAAGTAGACGAATTGCATGGGGCTTACACTCCCACGAACCCGGCGATGAGGGCGGCGGTTGCGTCGGGCTGCTCCCGCGCGGGGAAGTGGCCGGCGTCGTCGACGACCGCGAGCCGACCGTCCGGCGCGCCGTTCGCGAGCGCCTCGCCGTGGGCGCGCGAGAGGAAGTGGTCGTGCGCGCCCCAGACGACGAGCGTCGGTGGGCGCAGGCGGTGGAGGCGCCCGGCGAGCGCAGGGTTGACGTAGCGCGGCTGCCAGACGAGACGGGCCGTCATGCTCTCGTTGCGGATCGTGGTGTCTTCGTCCACCTCGGGCGCGCACTCCGGGTTGTCGAAGAAGACGGTGGGGCGCTCGTCCTGCCGCAGCACGAAGTAGTCGAATGGCGGGTCGCCGGGGATGTCGATGCCAGGCGCGCCGATGGCCACGAGCGCGGATGCAGGCGCGCCGCGTACCGCGGCCTCGATCGCGAGCCATCCGCCGAGGCTCGCGCCAACGATGGCAGTGGGAGCGAGCGCGTCGGCGAGGTCGGCGACTACGAACGCGAGGTCGTCGAGCGTGTCGGCCCACTCGGGGCGTTCGCTGCAGCCGAAGCCGGGCAGCTCCGGCGCGGTGACCTCGAAGCGTTCGGCGAGGCGGTCGAGGAACGGCGTCCACGCGGACGAGAGCTCGTCGTGGATGAAGAGCAGGCGCGGGCCGTCTCCGGCGCGAAGGGCGGCTACGCTGACTTGGGGGAGGTCGATGGTGATCTGGGTGGTCGGCATGGGTTACAGCGGCGAGGGGACGGGGCCGAATGGCACCTCGATGAGGGTTGGGGCGTCGTCGGAGGCGATGGAACTGCGGAGCGCCTGCTCGAGGGCGGCGGGCGTCTCGACACGGAGTCCGCGCGCGCCATACGCCTCGGCGAGCTTCACGAAGTCCGGGTTGTGGAGCTGCGAGCCGACGAGACGGCCGTCGAAGCGGACCTCCTGGTCGCGCATGACGTTGCCGAAGGCGTTGTCGTTGAAGACGACGCATATGGCGTTGATGCCGTACTGGACCGCGGTCGCGAGCTCCTGCGAGTTGAAGAGGAAGCCGCCGTCGCCCGAGACGCAGACGACCGCCCGCTCCGGCTGGGCCGCCTTCGCGCCGAGCGCGGTCGGCCAGGCGAAGCCGAGGTTGCCGAAGTAGGAGGAGTTGAGGTAGGTGCCGGGCTGCTCGACGGGGTAGAAGAGCCTGCTGTAGTAGCCGAGCTGGGTCATGCCCGCGACGAAGATGCCGTCCGGCGGGGTCGCGGCGCGAACGGCGTTCATGTAGGAGTCGAGCGGCTCGAAGCGCAGGGAGGCGAAGCGTGCCGTACGCAGCTTGCCGAGCAGCTCGCGCTTGCTCTCGGCGGGGGGCACGGCGTCGGCAAGGGCGTCGGCCAGCTTCTCCAGCGTGCCCTTTGCGTCGCCGAGCACGCCGAGCGTGTTGTCGGGGTAGTTGCGCCCGATTTCGTCCGCGTCCACGTCGATCTGCACGATCTGCGCGTCGTGGGTGAGCATGGCGGTGGCGAAGCGGGTGCCGACCGCGAGGAAGACGTCGTGGTGCTGGAGGTGGTTGCGGAAGTCGTCGGCGCGGGACTTCAGCGTGCCCATGCTGAGGTAGTGGGAGTCCGGGATCGCTCCCTTGCCCTCGTGCGTCGTCATAACCGGGGCCTGCAGGTGCTCGGCGACGCGCAGCAGCGCCTCGGACGCGCCGGAGGAGATGACGCCGCCGCCGGCCCAGATGATGGGGTTCTTCGCTTCCGCCAGCGCGCGTGCAGCGCGCTCGACGTCGGCGTCGGACGCGGCGTCGCGGCGGTAGTTGCCGGGCTCGAGCAGGTCGATGTCAGCGACCTCCGAGAGCGTCTCCGGCGGTATCTCGATCTCGACGGGACGCGGGCGTCCGGTGCGGAGCTGGCGGAACGCCTCGTGGACGGCGCCGGGCACGTCGACGGCGTCGAGGACGCGGTAGGCAGCCTTGGTCACGGGGCGTATCGCGTCCATCTGGTCGTTAACCTCGTGGAGTATCCCCACGTCCTTGCCGATGAGGTCCTTCTGCACCTGCCCGGAGACGACGAGGATGGGCGAGGACGCCGCGTACGCGGAGCCGATGGCGGCGGAGGCGTTGAGGAGGCCGGGGCCGGGAACGACCATCGCCGTGCCGGTGCCGCCGCCCGCGCGGGTGAAGCCGTCGGCCATGTAGGCGGTTGCCTGCTCGTGCCGGACGGATATGAACCGCATGCCCGGCTCGTCGAGGATGGGGTCGAGCGCGTGGTACATCTGGACGCCGGGGAGGCCGAAGATGACCTCCGCGCCTTCGCGGTGCATGGAGCGTATGAGGGCTTGTCCGCCGGTCATCTCTGGCATGGGTTGCTCCTGCGCTCACGCGCGCGGCCGCGCCTGTCCGGCGCGGCGGGCGCATTATAGCGCGAGGCAGGGCAGGTGGGCGGTTGGCGCTCCTGGACGCCGCGCTGTGCCTAGCGTCCGACCTCGGTGTTGACGCACCGGACCGCGTCCGCGATGCCAGGGCCATGCGTGGCGTCGGGCAGGACGAAGAAGGTGAGAGCGCTCTCCGCGAAGACCGTCTGCCAGCGGGCGGCGTCTTCCGCGCTCCACTCGACCTCTTCCACGCCGGCAGCGAGCAGCGCCTCGCGTTCCGCCCGTTCCAGTTCGCGGTTCGCCTCTTCGTAGTAGGCCGAGGTGGCCGCGACCGCTTCGCGGATGGCCTGCTGCTCGCCCGGCCTCAGCGCCGCCCACGTGTCCGCGTTGAAGTAGACGGACGGGCCTCCTCCGCCGACGAAGGAGTCCGGGTACTGGTAGCGGATGATCTCGTGCCAGCCGCCGGTGACCGCGCCCGGCGCGCCCCAGAGGACGCCGTCCAACACGCCGTTCTGCAGGGCGACGTAGACCTCCTCGAACGGCATGTTGACCGTCGTTGCACCGTGCGTCACCAGGTGCGGCTTGTAGACGTCAACCGCGCGGAGCGTCACGCCGGAGAGGTCCGTCGAATCGTGACGGTCGGTCGTCAGCAGCCGGGCTCCGTAGCCGCCGGTCATGGTGCCGAGGTACTCGACGCCGAGCGGGCGGTAGACCTCGGCGAGCGCCTGGGTCAGGCCGCACTGCTCCCTGGCGGCGAAGCTGTCGCCCTCGTCCTTGTAGTTCGCGGCGAGGAGGTCGGCGAGACCGAGGAGGGTTATGTCGGTGTGATATGCGCCGACGCTGAAGCCTGCGTCGAATACGCCTTCCCGTACGGGGAGGAACTGTTCGAAGGGGTGGACGACCTCCGGCCCGCCCATCGAGACGATCTCGACCGCGCCTGCGGTGAAGTCGGACACGATGCGTCCGAACGTTGCCAGCGTGTCGGCCGTATCGAGGCTCGCGGGGAAGGCGGAGATGACTTCGATGGTGACGGTCGCCGGCGTCGGCGTGGCCGTCGGAGCCGGGGTGGGTGTGGGGGTCGGGTCCTCTCCGCAGGCGATGGTGAAGGCCGCCAACAGAACGGCAGTGAGTAGAAGGAAGGTGTTGCGGCAGGTCCTCATGTATGCTCTCCCGGTTGCTCGTGTGCGGTTTCACGATAGCACACGACAGAAGCGGAGCGTTCGATGGCTTGTCGGACGCATGACTGGACAGTTTGTGAGAGTGGCGTACAATGCGCGCCGGTTTGTGAGCACGTTGGTATTTCCAGTTGAGACATCTGGACGAAAGGAGTTGAATCTATGGTTGGGGAAGTAGCTGTATTCATCGATCTGGAGAATCTGCGCTACGGTCTCTTGAACCACTACGGTATGGAGCCGGACTTTCGGCAGATAGTGGACAAGGCGCAGAAGTATGGACGGCCCACGATGATGCGGGCCTACGCCGATTTCAGCGAGCACCCGTCCGAGATCACGCGGCAGCTGTCCATGTGCGGCATCGAGGCGATCAACATCCCGGTGAAGCGGTCGCTCGTGACGAAGGGCGGGCAGCAGATAGAGCGCGTGAAGAACGCCGCGGACATGGCCCTGTCGCTCGACATGATGGTGGAAGCGTTCGACGCGGACACCGGCGGGAAGGAGAAGGTCTTCCTGATGGTGTCCGGCGACGCGGACTACATGCGGCTGGTGACGCAGGTGAAGAACCGCTTCGGCCAGCGCGTCATCATCTGCAGCGTGCCGGAGAGCGTCAGCAACGACCTGGTCTCGGCGGCGGGCAATGAGACGGACTACTACGAGACGCCGGAAGTGGAGAGCGTTGACCCCGACACGCTGAAGGCGGCCATCGTGGCGATGGTGCAACGCGGGCCCGCGCCGCTGCACTACTGGAGCCTGCGCATCATCGATTCCTGGTGCCAGGACCCCCGGCAGGCCATCCCCGGAACGGCGAAGGAGAAGCGCGACGCCATCGGCGACCTTTGCGACGAGGGCGTGCTCTACCGGCAGCCCTTCCACGACGAACGCTCCGGCAGGCAGGTGTCCGAAGCCCTGTTGGACGAGGAGCGGGCGATGGAGCTGGGCTACCTCTAGGCGGCTCGTCTCCGGCAACCCCGAGGCTCATGAGACAAAGGAGCACCCCATGGCGCGATTTCCACGGGTCACCACCCGCGAACAGGTGTCCCCCGAGGACCAGCAGCACTACGACTACATAGCGGGAAGCCGCGGGCACGTGGTCGGGCCGTTCACGGTGCTGCTGAACAGCCCAGACCTCGCGCAGCGCATCGCGCACGTGGGGACGTACGTCCGCTTCGAGAACACGCTTCCCGGCGGCCTGCGCGAGTTGGCCATCCTGACCGTCGCGCGGGAGTGGAACTGCCAGTTCGAGTGGACCGCTCACCAGCCGATAGGCGAGGGCGAGGGGCTGAGCGCCGAGACCATCGCGGCAGTGCGCGACCGCACCGCGCCCGACGGGCTCTCCGGCGACGAGGCGCTGGTGTTCCGGTACGTGAGTTCGCTCCTGGAGAAGGGACGCGTGCCGGACGACGTTTTCGCGCAGGCGCAGGAGCGGTTCGGGACGCGGACGGTCACGGACCTGACGGCGACGGCGGGCTACTACTCGATGCTGGCGTGCGTGCTGAATGCAGGCGCGGTCACGCCGGACGAGGGGACGCCGCACCTGCTGCCGGACGCGGAGTACTAGGCCCACCCGTCGTAACGCCTATTCCGTGACCGGATGAATCCGATCCGGCGCGGTGGTCGTAACTGAGCTTGGGTGGGGCTTCGCCGCGCCGCTCGCCCTCGGTTCGAGACGGGTATCATCCTCTGCGCTGGTCCAGGAGCATCGCATGCGTTTCTTGTCCGCGAAGGCGGGGCCGTTCTATGTCTGGCAGATCCCGGTACTGCTTGCCGTTCTCGCCGGGGCAGGGTTGGCCGCGTTCTACTACGCGCCTGAGCGTTCGACGACCCCCGCCGGGGGGCTCGCCGAGGGCGAGCAACTCGTGCCCGTGCAGAGAGGGACGCTGACCGACGCCATCGCCACGAGTGGAACGGTCGTGTTCCCGATGCGCGAGGAGGCCTCGTTCTCGGTTGCGGGCGATGTGGGTGAGGTGCTCGTGAGCGTAGGGAGCGTCGTGCGGGAGGAGGACGTGCTTGCGCGGCTGGACGCGGCGACGATGGCGTCGCTGGAGCGCGACATCGCGAAGGCGGAGGTGGACCTGCGCGACGCCCAGGAGGCGCTCGCCGACGCGCTCGGCCTGCCGGACGCAACCGAGATCGCGGCGGCGAGCGACGCGATAGCGCTCAGCCGCAAGGCGCTGGAGAACGCGCAGGCCGACCTCGAACTCACGAAGAAGAACACGGCACGGGATGAGGCCGACGCTCGCGACGCGATACAGGACGCGATGGACGCTGTCCAGGACGCGCTCGACGTAGTGGACGAGCACGCGGAGGAGTATGCGGACACGTTCGTGCAGTGGCTGGGCGTGCCGGCGTCGAGCGTGAACACGCAGCAGGACCCTGCCGCGGTGCTCAGCGCGTGGCAGTTGGACCTGGACGTGCTGTTCGACGACCGCCAGGTGCTGAACCACGAGATATCTTGGATGGACCCGCCCGACGACGATCCCGCGACGCTGGAGGACGAGCTGGTCGTCTTCTCGTGGAAGACGCTCTACGTCGGCAGGCTGGCGGGGACGTGTCCGGACGGCCCGCCGTACGAAGGACGATGCGCGGAGTACGAGATGGAGGAGGCGTGGACTGTGCTGGAAGACGCCCGCGCCGTGGTGGATGACAAGCGTGCCCTGGTGGACGACGCGCAAGCGGCGCTGGAGAACACTCAGGCGAAGACGGCGCGGGATGTGCTGTCGGCTGAGGAAGCGGTGGAGAAGGCGGAGAACGCGCTGGTCGCCGACGAGGACACCGCAGCGGACCTGACCGTCGAGACGGAATCGCTGGACGTGGAGTTGCTGCAGTCGGAGATCACGGTGGCGGAGCACGCGCTCGCGTCGGCGCAGGACGCCGTACAGAACGTGGTGCTGCTCGCGCCGGTGTCCGGCATCGTGGAGGACGTCTCGATGGAGGCGGGCGACCGCCTGGGCGAACAGGGCGCTCAACAGGCGCCGTCCATCACCATCCTGGACCCGTCCGTGGTGGAGGTCGACGGCTCGGTGGACGAGATTGACGTGCTGGCGGTGTCGGTGGGGATGCCCGTGGCGGTGACCCTGAGCGCGCTGGAGGGCCAGACGCTGACCGGCGAGATCGTCGAGATCGGCGCAGCATCGACCGGGCAGACGGGCGTGGTTACCTTCCCGGTCACGGTACGGCTGAACGTTCCGGCGGGGCTGACGCTGCGCGACGGGCTGAGCGCGGTCTCGGAGATCGTGCTGGCGCAGCACGCCGGTGAACTGCTGATACCAACGTCGGCGGTGAGTGGCAGCATCATCTCGCCGATGGTGCGCGTGTCGGTTGACGGCGTCGTCGAGGAGCGCAGCGTGACGCTTGGGCCGAGCGACGACTTCTGGGTCGTGGTGATCGATGGGCTGTCGGAGGGCGAGCAGGTGGTCATGCCGGAGCCTGCGTCGGCGGCGCAGGGCGGCGGCGGGTTCGGGGCCGTATTCGGCGGACCGGGACGCATCCGCGGCGGTGGCGGTGGCGGCGGTGGTGGTGGAGGCGGAGGCGGTTAGCCATGCCCACCGTCATAGCAGTGGCCGACCTGCGCAAGACGTACCGCCTGGGCGCGCTCGACGTTCCGGTGTTGAACGGCGTCAGCCTGAGCATCGAACAGGGGGAGATGGTCTCCATCATGGGGCCGTCCGGCTCCGGCAAGTCGACGCTGATGAACATCATCGGCTGCCTCGATGCGCCGACTTCCGGCAGTTACCTGTTGGAGGGCGAAGAGGTGAGCCGCTGGGGCGACGCCCGGCTGGCGGCGGCGCGCAACCAGAAGATCGGGTTCGTGTTCCAGACGTACAACCTGCTGCCCCGGCTCTCCGCATTGGCCAACGTGGAGCTTGCCCTGCAGTACGGCGACCGCCGGAATGCCCGCGCCCGTTCGTTACAGGCGCTGGAGTCGGTGGGGCTGGGGCATCGTTACAAGCACCGCCCACTGGAACTCTCCGGCGGCGAGCAGCAACGGGTCGCGATAGCGCGTGCGCTCGTGAAGGGCCCGGCGATCATGCTCGCCGACGAACCGACGGGCGCGCTCGACACCCGCTCCAGCGCCGAGATCATGGCCATCCTGCAGGGGCTGAACCGCGACGAGGGGCTGACGGTCGCGCTCGTGACGCACGAGGCCGACGTGGCGCGGCACACAGGGCGCATCATCTCGCTGCGCGACGGACTTATCGTGGGCGACGAGCCGGTTGCCGAGCCGCTGCAGGCGCGGCCTGCGGAGAGCGTGCCGGCATGACGCCCTTCGCGCTCATCGGGACGGCGTTGTCGTCCATCGGCGGCAACCGGCTGCGGACGGGGCTGACGCTGCTCGGCATCATCATCGGCGTGGCGGCGGTCATCGCGCTCATGTCCATCGGACGCGGAGCGCAGGAGGAGATAACGAGCCGCATCGAGTCGCTCGGCTCCAACCTGCTCTACGTGCGTCCGCTGGACGGCGAGTTGACGCTGGACGACGCGCTGGCGCTGGTGGACCCCGTATTCGCGCCGTCCATCGTGAGCGTCGCGCCGGAGGTGTCCACGGGCGGGTCGGTAACGTACCGCACAACGGAGACGTTCTCGCAGGTTGCGGGCGTCACGCCAGAGTTCGCTGACGTGCGGAACTTCGAGATCGCGTCGGGCGAGTTCATATCCGCGGCGCACGTGACGAACCGGAAGAACGTGGCGGTGCTCGGCTCGCAGACCGCGGAAGACCTGTTCGGCGAGCGCGGCCCGGTGGGCGTGGACATCGCCGTCTCGGGCATCCCCTTCACGGTCATCGGCGTGCTGGAGAGCAAGGGCGGGACCGCGTTCGGGAACGAGGACAGCCGGGTGCTTGTTCCGCTGACGACGGCGTTCTTCCGGCTGAGCGGACAGCGCACCGCGGAAGGCGCAATCACGGTAGACCTGATCAACGTCAAGGCAGACGCCGAACGCATAGACGAGGCGCAGCAGGAGGCGGCGACGGTGCTGCGCCTGCGGCACGAGATCACGGACGCGGACGACTTCCGGGTCGACACGCAGCAGTCGGTGATCGACACGCTGAGCGAGGCGACGGGAACACTGACCCTGTTCCTGGGCGCGGTTGCGGGCGTCTCGCTCGTCGTCGGGGGCATCGGCATCATGAACATCATGCTGGTGTCCGTGACGGAGCGGACGCGGGAGATAGGCATCCGCAAGGCGTTGGGGGCGAAGCGTCGCGACATCCTCGCGCAGTTCGTGACGGAAGCGGTGCTGCTGAGCATCGGCGGCGGGCTGCTGGGCGTCGGCGCGGGCGTCGTGACCTCCCGCCTGCTGGACGGCTTCACGCTTGCGGGTTCGGTGCTGACGACGGTGTTCAGCGGTGACATCGCGGTTCTCGCGCTCGTGGTGTCCGCGGCGATCGGGCTGTTCTTCGGCATCTACCCTGCGGCGCGGGCCGCGCAGCTGCATCCCATAGAGGCGTTGCGGCATGAATAACGGAGGTTCACGCTGATGGGTGCGAAGGGGTTCATCCTGCTGCTGCTGCTGTTCGCCGTCGTCGGAGGAGGCGCAGGCTACGGCGCCGCGCAACTCGTTCCGGCGGAGGAAGAGGAGCAGCCGCCCGAGACCGCTGACCTCGTCGCGCCGGGCGCAGGCGGCGCCGATGCGGGTGCAGAGGACGGCGCGGGCGCAGGTGCAGGCGCGGGTACGGGTCGCGCCCGCCAGACCGGCGGGCAGATCTCGGTGGACGACGTGATGGCGACGATGCCGGAGGAGGCACGGCGGCAACTGGAGAACGACCCCGAAGCCGCCGCCATGGTGCGCGCCCAGATACAGATGGCTATCGATTCCGGCCAGATACCGCCGGAGGCGTTCGGCCTGGCGCCCGGCGGCGCGGCAGCCGATGCAGGAACAGGCGCGGGGACGCAGGACGCGGGGGCGCGGAACGCCGAGCCGCTGTCGGGCACGGTGGTGTCGTTCGAGGGCGGAACGCTCCGGTTGGAGACGCCGGACGGCGAGGCAGCCATCGCCGTGCCGGACGATGCGCCGGTCAATGCGACGAAGGCGGCGGTCGACGCGGCGAACTACCTGGTGGACGGAGCGGAGGTGTCGGTGGTCGCGCGTCCGGACGGCTCGGGCGGCCTCGTGGCTGCTGCGATCATCGTCGGCCCTGCGGGACAGGGCGCTGGCAGTGGTCGCGGCTTCGGTGGCCTCGCGGCGGTCGTTACGGGAACGATCACGTCGCATGCGGACGGCGTGCTGACGTTGCAGGGGGCGGACAGCGCGGCGGAGTTCGCCGTGGCGGACGACATTCCGGTGCGCATCACTACGACGGCCGCTGAAGCGGCTGGCGAGTTGACGGCGGGCGTGACCGTCACCGCGTTCGTGCAGCGCGAGGCGGACGGCAGCCTGTCGGCGGCAAGCGTGACCGTGGGCGCTGGCGGCGCCGGGCGTGGACTGGGCGGGGGCCTGGGAGGCGGACGGCAGGGCGGCAATGCAGGGGAGCCCGGTGGGTGAGACGCTGGACCACGCCGGTGGGGTGAGCGTTCTGCGGAACGCCGTCGACGGCGCGGGGTGGACGTTCGTCTACGCCCCAGGGGCGGGCTCGAACCTGCGCGACCCGTTCGGGCAGCGGCTCGCGGAGCGGCTGCCGGAGGCGGGCATATCGCTCGTGCGCTTCCAGTTCCCGTACCAGGAGGCGGGGAGCCGGAAGCCGGACAATCCCAAGACGCTGCTGGCGACGTGGCGCGCCGTGCTGGAGTCGTCGCGCTTGGATGGGACCCGCATCGCGATAGGCGGCCGGTCGCTGGGCGGACGCATCGCCTCGGTGCTGGCGTCGGAGGGAGTGGGGGTGGATGGGCTCGCGCTGTTCGCGTATCCGCTGCACCCGCCGGGTAGGCCGGAGCAGTTGCGGACGGCGCACCTGCCGGGCATCGCGTGTCCGGCGCTCTTCTGCTCCGGCACGCGGGATACGTTCGCCACGCCGGACGAGTTGGCCGCCGCAGCGGCGCTCGTGTCGGAGGCTCGGGTGCACCTGCTCGACGGCGCGGACCATGGGTTCGCGGTGCTCAAGTCGAGCGGGCGCTCGCGGGAGGACGTGTGGGCGGAGGCGGCGGGGGTGCTGGTGGGGTGGCTCGGGGGGTTGTGAGGGGAGTGGGTGCTTCAGGTTGCGCTTCACCCCCATCCTAACCTTCCCCCATCGAGGGGGAAGGGACCATACAGCCGGAAGGGATTAGGCAGCCCAACCGGGGGAAGGGACCAGACAGCGCAGCCCAGGGGGGAAGGGGTCCAGGCACCGGCGCTAGGACGCGAGTGACAGCACGTCGCAGTCGTGGGGGTTGATGTCGGGGCGGAGGGAGTTGAAGACGAGGAAGCGGAGGGTGCCGTCGGGGGAGCGTTCGCCAAACTCGACCTCTACTGCGAGGGTTGGTTCGCACCAGTGGGAGAAGAGGCTGACGCCGGGTTCGCGGGCGAAGGGGCACTGGGCGGTGTGCAGTTGGGAGAGCATGCGGTGGAGGAGGCGGTGGTCGCCTCGGGCCGTGCCCGCGCCGGCTGCACCGGTGAAGCGGAGCAGGCCGTCCTCGAAGACCCCGAGCAGGAGGGAGTCGAACGGCTCCTTGCTGCCGCCGAAGGTGTAGCCGCCGACAACGAGGTTCATCGTGCGGGCGTGCTTGGTGGAGAGCCAGTGGCGCGAGCGCTTGCCGGGCTCGTAGAGGCTGTGCTTGTCCTTGGCGACGATGCCGTGGAGACCGAGCTGCTGAGCGGCGGCGTACATCGCCACGCCCTCGCCCTCCTCGAAGTGGCAGACGTGGACGGTGGCGTTGGGGTGCAGGGCGTCGTGGAGGCGGGCCTTGCGCTCGTAGAGCGGGCGGTTCAGGAGCGCCTCGCCGTCCAGGTGGAGGATGTCGAACACCTCGTAGTTGACTGGCGTGCGGCGCGATGCGCTGGCACCGGCGAGCCAGCGCTCGACGACGGCGTAGCGTTCCGGGATGCCCTCCTCGCTCAGCGCGACGAGTTCGCCATCGAGCACGGCGCTCGCGCCTCCGACGGCACTCCGCAGGGCGTCGGCGACCTCCGGGAACGCGGCGGTGATGTCGGTCCCGCCGCGCGTGTGCATCTGCACCTCATCGCCGTTGACGACGGAGACGGCGCGGATGCCCTCCCACTTGATCTCGTAGAGACGGTCGGGCGCGTCGGACGGTTCGGGGGAGGGCGTGGGGATCATGGGCTCGACCAGACCGAGAGCGAGGGCAGCGCGTTCGGAGCCGGTCTGCGGGGTCGTCGTCATGGGCGTCAGGACGCCTTCCTCGCCTTGCGAGCGGCGGCGACGGGTTCCCCGGCTTCGGCCTCTGCATCGGGGGCGCGGGCTGCTTCGATGGACGCGCGCAGGGCTTCCATGAGGTCGCGCACCTTGCCCTGCGGGGCCTCGGGGGCGGCGGAGATGGGCGCGCCGGAGCCGAGCTTGGCCTCGATGACCTGCTGGAGCGCGCCGCGGTACTCGTCCTGGTACTCGGCCGGTTGGAACTCGCCGGTGAGCTGGTCGATGAGCATCACCGCCATCTGCATCTCGGCCTCGCTCAGTTCGACGTCGCCCGGCAGGTCGAGCTCGGCGGTGCCGCGTATCTCGTCCGGGTAGTACATCGTCTCCATGATGAGGCCGTCGACGTACGGGCGGATGAGGCAGAGGTGCTCTTTCTGCCGTAGGGCGACCTTTGCGATGGCGACGCGGTCCGTCGCCTCCAGCGCCTTCCGCAGGAGGGCGAACGGCTTCGCGCCGACGCTCTCCGGCTCGATGTAGTAGCTCTTCTCGTAGTGGACGGGGTCGATGGTGGCGATGTCCACGAACCGGACGATGTCGATGGTGTGCGTGGACTTGAGCGGGAGGTTGTCGAAGTCCTCCGCCTCCATCACGAGGTACTCGTCACGGGCGAACTCGAAGCCGCGCACGATCTCGCTGTACTCAACCTCTTCCTCGTGGTAGGGGCACCAGCGCTTCTGCTTGAGGCGCGTGTGGCAGGAGTCGTGGAGCTGGACGAAGCCGATGTCCTTGCTCTCGGTGGCGATATAGAGCTTCATGGGGATGGCGACCATCCCGAAACTTATCGCGCCTTTCCATATCGCACGGGCCATATTCACCCTCCAAGAGCAGGTTCAGTGTAGGTGTGGCGGTTGGGGCGGGTCAACGGGAGAATGGCACAGGGATCGGCGGGGACAGGGCACCCACGAGGGATGCCCCTACACCGGGCAGGGGGCGAGCCGGGGACAGGGCACCCACAAGGGATGCCCCTACACCGGACAGGGGGGGCGAGCCGGGGGCAGGGCAGCCACAAGGGATGCCTCTACACCGGACAGAGGGCGAGCCGGGGACTGGGCACCCACGAGGGATGCTCGTACACCGGGCTGGGGAGCGTGGTTCCTGCATTCGCCCAAACGGCCCGAGAGATGTTTCGACTCCGCCTTCGGCTGCGCTCAACATGACAATCCCAGTCAGTTCGCCCTCACCCGCGTTGTTGGCGCATGAGGGTTTGGGCCCTCTCGAGCAGGTCGATCCGGCGCTGGACCTCCTTCTGGTCGCGGAAGGTGAGTGACAGGGAGAGGGCGGTCTTGATGGCGCGGTGCCTGACGTTGGGGTCCGGGTCGTCCAGCAATTGTTGCAGGCGGATGACGCTTTTGAGCGTGAGACCTTCCAGATTGCTATAGGCGAGTTCCGAAATGTTACGCCTGATCCGCTCCAATTCCTCCCGGAAAGTGGGGTCGCGCAGCCATCGCGTGAGGGTCATGCGGGCGATGCCGGCGGCGCGTGCGCCCTCTGAAACCGTCGGTTCTGATGCGACGTAGGGCAGGGCTACGAGCTGGCGCGGGGAGAGGGAGTCGTTATTTCTGGCTGTCACATTCTGCAACATTGTGGAACATGCCTCCTGGTTGTTCGGCGTTGCGCTCCGGCGGTGGTTGGCAGGGGCGGCGGGCCGTCGGAGACAGGGTAGGGAGGCGGGGCGTTGCCGCGCAACGGGCTGGTGTCACAGTGGTGACCCCTCCTACTTGCGCCAGGCTTACTAACTAACTTACACTTTGTGATAATCGAACTGCCGGTGAGTGTTCAGGAGGAGGTTCAGGATGACCATAGCCCGCGAACAGAGGTACAGGGAGATGGCTGCGCGAGGGAAATACCGGAATCTGTACGCGCACCTCTCCAGACTTCGCATCCAAGAATGGAGCACGTCCTTCAACGAGATTGAGGCAATTCTGGGTTTCCAGCTGCCTGTTTCAGCGCGCATGCACAGGCCCTGGTGGGGCAACCAGAGCAACGGCAACGGGCATAGCCAGTCGCTCGCGTGGATCCTCGCGGGCTGGGAGACGGCTCACGTCGACATGGACGCCGAGACGCTGGTGTTGAGAAGGCAACACCCAGAGGTTGTTCGCAATCTCAGCCTCGATGAGTTGTGGCCGGCTCACCCCACGGCACGATTGGCGGAAGGCTTGAGTCTCAGGCGCGAGGATATGTACGAGGACAGGGTCTAGTCCCAGATGTTCATAGACACCAACGTCTTCGTGTACTCACGTACACCCGAAGACCCGCACCACGATGCAGCGAGAGAACAGTTGGAACTGGCCCTGCAGAGCGGCGAGCCGCTGCGAATCAGCCGGCAGGTGCTGCGCGAGTACCTAGCCGTGGTTACACGTCCGCAGGCCTGGTCCATCGCCATCAGTCGTGAAGAAGCGGTCGCGGACGTAGAGCGGCTAATGACCGGGTTTCAGGTACTCGAAGATGGGCCGGTAGTGACAGCGTCGTTGATTGAATTGTGCAGGGCGGTTCCGGTGGGAGGGCGGCAGATCCACGATGCCAACATCGTTGCGACGATGCTGACACACGGTGAGCGTCGGCTGCTGACGTTCAACGCTGCTGACTTCCGCCGCTACGGCGACCGCATCGAGATTGTGGGGGAGTAGGGTCGGCACACGTCACCTGATGCAGGGGCGTCCCTCGTGGGTGCGCGGGTTCCGGAGCTACCTGTCCCCCTCAACCTCACGGAGCATCTCAATGGTCTCGATCTGCTGCACCTTCCTGAGAAACTCCTCGCGCCTCGCAGCCTTCTCCCCGGCGACGTTGTCGTGGATGTGGTCTAGCCGGTAGAGCACCTCGATCACGAACTCGCGCCATTCATCCGGTATGCCGGCGAGCACCTCGCGGACACGCTTACGGGAGATGTCAGCGGCGAGCCTGTCCATCCCGGTGCGGGCGTCGTCTCCTTCGAGGGCGGAGCGGGCCCGTTCGATGGCCGAGGCCATCCGGGTCTCGTGCAGTTCCGCAAGCTCTTGACGGGAGAATTCTACCAGCCGCTCGCGCCGCTTGCGCGCCTGCCGGTCCCTGTACGACTCCCACGCCTGGGCGACGGCGAAACCGATGACCGTGAAGACAGCAGCAATACCAAGGTTCAGCAGTACGTCAGCCATCCGTTCGGACCTCCGGGAATCGCGTCAGGCGTGCCTATTCATTGTATCCCTCTCATGGCCTCCTTCTCGTCCCCCGTTATCGCATGTATGGCAGCAGAGTGTAGTTGATGGTGGAGCCTCGCGAGTGGCTCGCAGAGAGCCGCTGTGTGCCCTGGCGGGCACGACTGGATTCCCTAAGTTCACAAACGAAGTGCAACACCAGATTAAGGTGTTGCCATGGGAGAGTGCTATAGCCAGCTCAGCATTGAGGAACGATGTGAGATTGCCCGTCTACATACCAAGGGAGCCTCGATCAGGGAGATCGCAGCAGGTCTGGATCGCCCGGCATCGACAGTTGCTCGGGAGTTGAAGCGCAACGGTTCACGAGCCGGCTACCGGGCGGTATATGCGCAGGAGCAGGCGCGTGCGCGTCGTTGGTCCGGAGTTCGGCTGGAGCGGGATGAGGAGTTGCGCAACGATGTGTTGGAGCGGCTGAAGCTGGGCTGGTCGCCGGAGGCGGTGGCAGGACGGCTGAGGAGAGAACGTGGCAAGAGCGTCATCTCCCACGAGAGCATCTACCGCTTCATCTATGCCCAGAGCGCACGGCACAAGGACTATGGATGGCGCCACTATCTGCGACAGAAGAGGTGGAAGCGCGGGAGGAGACGACGCAGGCATAGCCCAGCCTCGTTCATCGCTCACCGTCGCCCCATAGCAGAACGTCCCGCCTCTGTTGCCGACCGGCAGACGTTCGGGAACTGGGAAGCGGACGTGATGCAGTTCGGCCGCGCAGGGCAAACGGTGTTGGCGTTGCACGAGCGTCATTCACGAGTGTTGATAGGAGTGCGGCAGGCTTCGAAGGCCGCCGCACCGATCGCCACGGCCATGGCGGGCATCCTTGGCCCTCTACCACCGGAGTTCCGCCAGACGGTCACCTTTGACAACGGCACGGAGTTCGCTCACCACTATGAACTTCACGCCTGGGATATCGAGACGTTCTTCTGCGACACGTACTCGCCGTGGCAGAAGGGAGGCGTGGAGAATGCGATTGGACGGATGCGTTGGGTGTTGCCCCGGAAGACGGACCTGGCTGCAGTGTCGGACGAGGAGTTTACGGCGTTGATGCAGGCATACAACAATACGCCGCGCAAGTGCCTCGACTACCTCACCCCAGCCGAGGTCCTGCTAGACCACGTGTTGCACTTCAAATGTGAATCCACCTTCCCGTTTTCACGGGAATGACGGGGAAGGGCGGGAATGACGGGGAGGATACCCGCCTCACGCCTGTCAACAACCTTCCTTGGGAACTACACCTAGCCGCCTTCGGGTGTCACGGTAGGCCCGATACCCAAGAGCCCAGTAACCAGCCCGTAGACGATGGCTACGGGAATGGCGGCGATGAGAACCGCGAAGAAGGCTCTCAAGGTGGAGGTGTAGTCCAGGCTCTGCCGCGTGGCGACCACCATGGCCGCCCACTGCCAGAAGAATACGGCCAAGGTGATAAGGCCGCCTGCGGGCAGGAAGACCAAGACGCTTAGGATCCCCGGGGTCTGGGCGAACCCGGTGCCCCGGGCCAGTTGCCCCCAGTCCGCGTTGGTTTCCGGAGTTCTCAGGATGGTGCTTCCGATTAGCCAGATCCCCAACGCCCACACTGCCCAAAGCAGCACGCCGCGGACCACGCCGAAACCCAACCCCTGGAGTAAGTCGTTCTCGCTTCCCAACAGTCCGCCTATGCCGGTGGCGATGGCCACGATAATCACCACCGCCAGCGCCTGCAGGGTGGCGCCCCGGTCATGCTCCACATCCTCGAAGGTATCAGCGTTCAGGCGGGCGGCGCCCAGCATTCTTCCCAGCATCTGGTCTCCTGACGTGCCCCAGGTTGCGAGGCGGTGTTGTGGGGGTCACATCCTGCACTCCAGGAATACCACGCCGCGCCTGACGATGGTGCTGGATTCGGTTGCTGGTATCGGCGAATGTTGAGTTGTGGAGGGACGCTGTGCTGCGGCAGCGTTGGTGGGGACCGCGCCTGGCCGTCAGCTCCGAACGTACGCGGACACCCTTCCCTTGCGCGAACGTCTGCCCCTGGCGCACGATGGTAGGGCGACGTAGGGGGAGCGTGAGGATATTGCCTCACCGAGTAAGCCCCCGCTACGATTGCAGGTAAGAGAGGGCCATATGACCATCCAACGCAAGAAGTTCTCCAGCCAGGCAGACCCCGAACTACTGGTTGCGCTGCGCGAACTTGCGAGAAGCGACGGGCGCCGCTTCAACGCCGTGCTCGAAGATGCCATGCGCGACTACATCGCGGCGCATCTGGAGCAGAAGCCCCGGCCCTCTGTCATGGCGCACTTCCGGGCCAGCGTGGAGAAGAACCACCGGCTAGGCGAGTTACTCGCCAGATGACGCATGACTTCCCTTCTCTGGCGGAAGTCCTTCTGTTGCATGCCTCATTGATCGACGAGTTTGGCGGCGCTCCGGGTATCCGCGACCAGGGCGCTCTTGAGTCTGCTCTGGCACGCCCGCAGATGGGCTACTACGAAAGCCTTACCCACGAGGCTGCAGCGCTGATGGAGAGCCTTGCCAACAACCATGCCTTCGTGGACGGCAACAAGCGCGTCGCCTTCTTCGTCACGGACTCGTTCCTGCGCATGAACGGCCACTTCATCGAATGCGAGAACGATGAGGCCTACGACTTCTTCATGCACCTGTTTGAGACCAACTCGTTCAGGTTCGCAGCATTGGAACCTTGGCTGGAGGAACACATCAGGGCACTCCCGTGGAGCACCTGATCCCCCATCCTGCTCATCCTGTCCATCGATGTTGATGCCCTTGTGACACCAGCCCCTTGCGCCGCACACCACCCCTGCCGCACGATGGTAGGGCGCAACCGATAACGCGCACATAGACCCTGGCGGACGAGCCGCAGGAAGAACGCTGCCCCCTCAGCGAAGAGCGAGGGGGCTTTCTGTGTTAACCGGGCGTAGGGGCGGTTCGGGAACCGCCCTTATCCGGGTGAGAGAGGTGGACCTCGTGGCAGAAGACCTCACGCGGTATGCGAACGATCCCGTTGGGTTCGTGACGGACGTGCTCGGCGATGCGGGAGCGCCGTATTCGAAGCAGGCGGAGATGCTGGATGCGCTGGTGCATCACCGGCGGGTCAGCGTCGTAGGGGCGAATGGCTCCGGCAAGGACTGGGCGGCGGGCCGGGCCATGCTCTGGTGGCTGGAGACGCGCCCGGAGAGCAAGGCGCTCACGCTCGGGCCGACGCAGCGGCAGGTGGACGAGGTCGTGTGGCAGGAGATGCGCGAGGCGTACGCGGGGGCGAGGGAGCGCCTCAGCGGGCGGATGTTCAAGTCCGCGTACCGCATCGACGAGCAGCGGTTCGCGCTGGGGTTCTCGACCAACAACTCGCTCAACATCCAGGGCTTCCACTCGGGGGAGTTGTTGGTGGTCGTGACGGAGGCGCACGCGGTGCCGCAGGCGCAGATGGACGCCATCAAGCGGTTGCAGCCGAACCGGCTGCTGCTCGTGGGGAACGCGCTGTCGCGCGACGGCGAGTTCTACGCGTCGCACCACGCGAAGCGCCGGCTGTACCATCGCATCGCGATCTCCGCGTTCGATACGCCGAACTTCACGGGCGAGGACGGCGGGAGGCGGGGGATGATCACGCCGGAGGACGTGGAGGAGTACGCCATGGACTGGGGCGAGGACCACCCGCTGTACGCGGCGTCGGTGCTCGCGGAGTTCCCGGACAGGCTGGATGACTCGCTGCTCGGTCGGGATGCGGTGGAGTCGGCGATGGACCGTGGGGAGGCGCTGTGCGGGGAACAGGGCGCCCACGAGGGACGCCCCTACACCGGACAGGAGGGCGAGGTTCCTGCCTCCGCAGGAACGACGGGGGTCTACGTGGACCCCAACGAACCCGTGTACATCGGCGTCGACGTGGCGCGGTTCGGGTTCGACAAGTCGGCGCTGTGCGTGCGGCAGGGGGAGCGGGTGCTGGCGGCGTGGTCGTACGAGCGTATGGACACGATGCGGTTGGTGTTCGAGGTGCAGCGTGCGGTGCGGGAGTGGAACGCGGAGGCGGTGTTCGTGGACGAGGGTGGCGTCGGAGGGGGCGTTGTCGACCGGCTGCGGGAGCTTGGCGCGCCGGTCTACGGGGTGCATTTCGGCGGCTCGGCGCAGCGTCCCACGCGCTTCCACAACCGGCGCTCGGAGATCTTCTGGGAGCTGCGCCGGCTGTTCGACCTCAAGGCGATCGCGATCCCGCGCGACGAGGAGCTGGCGGGTCAGCTGCTCGGGCTACGCTACGACATCTCGAGCTCCGGCCAGGTGCGGCTGGAGGGCAAGCGCGAGATGCGCAAGCGCGGCATGCCGTCGCCGGACAAGGCGGACGCGCTGGCGCTCGCATTCCTCGTCCCACCGTCGTTCGGCATCTGGACCGGCGCCGAGCCGTTCCTCAACGACGACCCGCCGCCGAGGGCGACCATCGAGGCGTTCGGCTACGACCGGCCTCCGCCGTTCTCGGAGAGCGTCGAGCCGGAGGACGACGGCGGAGCGGAGCGGAACCGGTTTGGGGTGTGGTGATGGGGTCAGGTGTAGGGGTGCCCCTAGTGGGTACCCAGGCGTTCGCGGGTGGCCAGCGCATCGCCAAGCAAGCCTTTCCCGAAGGGCACCCACAAGGGGATGCCCCTACATCGGACATGGACACGGAATGGCGTGCCTGGTGTAGGGGTGCCCCTAGTGGGTACCCAGGCGTTCGCGGATGGCCAGCGCATCGCCAAGCGAGCCCTCCCCGAAGGGCACCCACAAGGGATGCCCCTACACCGGAGAGGCCGCTACGCTTGCGCCTCCTCCAGGTAGGAGTGGTCGAGGTAGGCGGCGATGTTGGGGCCGTGGGGTGGGGTGAGGTTGAAGCGGAGGCGGATCTCGAGGGGGATGGCGAAAGTTTCGGGTTCGGGGCGGAGGTCGGGGACGTCGTTGAGGGTGCGCGCGGCGCGCTCCTCGGTGATGTCCGATGCGCTGGCGATGAGCGCAGCGGCCGCGTCCCGCCGCGATGGGTCGGCGGCCCAGCGGGCGGCGTCGAGCAGGGCGCGGAGGAAGCCGACGACGATGCCGCGGTTCGCCTCGCCCCACGGCCGGCTGACGGCGAAGACGCCGCCGGGGTAGCCGGGGACGACGTCCGAGTGGCGGGCGAAGAGACGCATCCCGGCCTCCTCGGCGCGGGCGTTCCACGGCGGGTTGAGGACGCCGGCGAACGTCTCGCCCTTCTCCATCGACTCCAGCCGGAAGCCGGTCGCGCCGGCGGGGACGAACGTGTAGTCGCGGTCCAGCTCCAGCCCGTGCTCCTGCAGCATGCGGCGGAGGACGAGGCCGTAGGCGGTGTCGACGGCGTCGACCGCGAGGGCCTTCCCGCGCAGGTCGTCCCACGTCTGAATCTCGGGCCGCACGTAGACGGGCAGGTTCACGCCCGCGCTCGCCCTGGCGACGGCGACGACCTCCGGCCCTTCGCGCTCCGACCACGCGAGCACGTTGTCGAACGCGGTGGACGCGATCTGCCAGCGGTCCTGGATGAGGCCGCGCATCTGTTCGGTCGAGCTTGGCGTGCGCGTCACCTCGACCTCGAGTCCCTGCGCTTCGAAGAGCCCGCCCGCTCTCGCGAGTGCGATCGCCGCGCTCTCGCCGAACGTGATGAGGCCTATCTTCGTGAGTTCCGGCATCGGTTCACCTTCCCTGCTGATGTGCCGCGCCATCATACGCGGCGAGTGCGCAGGGAGCAGCCCGCGTTGCTATCCTGTCGCCCTGCGCACACGAGCGGCGCACGGGGGAAGGTCATGGAGATAGGCCAACTGCAAGCGTTCCTGACGACGGTGCAGGTGCACTCGTTCAGCCGCGCGGCGTCCGAGTTGGGGGTCACGCAGCCGACGCTCAGCACGCGCATCCTCCTGCTGGAGAACGACCTCGGCGAGCCGTTGTTCGACCGCGTGGGCAGGGGCGTGCGCCTGACCGATGCGGGACGGACGTTCCTGCCGTACGCGCAGCGGGCGCTCGATACGCTGGAGCGCGGGAAGGAGACGGTCTTGTCGAGCCGGACGGCGGCGACGGGACGGCTGCACATCGGCGCGGCGCGCGGGATATCGTCGGCGGTGCTGCCGGGGATACTCGAGGCGTTCCACGAGCGCTACCCCGCCGTGGACGTCGCCATCAAGACGGGGCGCTCGTCGGAAGTGCTGGAGTGGGTGCTGTCGGAGCAGATCCAGGTGGGGGTGTCGCGCGCGCTGAACCATCCGGAGGTGGTCACGACGCACCTGTATGACGAGGAGATCGTGCTGGTGACGCACCCGGAGCACCGGTTCGCCGGGGACGGCCACGCGAGCATCTACGAAGTGGGGTCGGAGCCGCTCATCATCTACGACAAGGAGAGCACGTACTTCGTGCTGATGGACCGGGTGTGCCGGGAGGCGGGCATCGTGCCGAACATCGCGATGGACCTGGACAGCATCGAGTCGACGAAGCGGATGATTGAGCGCGGGCTGGGCGTCAGCTTCCTGCCGTACAAGTCGGTGGAGCGTGAGTTCCGGCTGGGAACGCTGGCGCACGTGCAGCTGGAGGAGGGTCACCGCATCACCCTGCCGACGGCGGCGATGGTGCGGAAGGCGTCGTCCTACGGTCCGTTGGTGACGGCGTTTCTGGACCTGCTGCAGGGGATGTATGGGAGTGAGGAGGGGGAGGAGGAAGCGCTGGCGGAGTGAGGCGTCCCCGTCTCGGCATATCCCCTTTGGTAGACTCGACGCATGAGCACGCTCGACGACCTGCAACGCTATCTCGATAACCCACTGCCCGCGGAGGTGGCGGAGCGGGCGTTGCTGTCCGGGTCGATGGGGGAGTCGCCGTCGAAGTACTCGCGGAGCCCGGCGATGTGGAACGCGGCGTTCGGGGAGATAGGGCTCGATGCGGTGCACATGCCGTTCGACGTGCGTCCGGAGAACCTGGCGGGGTTCGTGGAGGCGGCGCGGGCATACCCGGGGTTCATGGGGTCCAACGTGACGGTGCCGCACAAGCTGGCCATCATGCCGCTGCTGGACGAGATAGACCCCATCGCGCGGGAGATCGGTGCGGTCAACACGTTCATGCAGACGGAGGACGGCAGGCTCGTCGGCTTCAACACGGATGCCGACGGGCTCATCGCGAGCATGCTGCGGACGCTGCCGGGGCAGTCCGCGCCGTTCCTGCCGACGCTCACGGGCAAGCGCGTGCTGCTGCTGGGCGCGGGCGGCGCGGGTCGCGCGTCGGCGTTCGCGCTGGCGAAGGCGGTGGGGGATGGGTCAGTTCTGCTCACGAACCGCTCGCTGGAGCGCGCCGAGGAGCTTGCGCAGCAGGCCGCGGCGGCCACCGGTGCGAAGGTAACCGCCACCAGCCAGGGGTTCGCCCTGGACTCGGTCTGGAGTATGGACGTCATCGTCAACGCCTCGACGGTGGGGCAGTCCGGCGTGCGGCGGCTGGAGAACGGCGAGGCGACGTCGCTCGAAGCGTTCTCATCGCTTGCGCCCGCAGCGCCCACGGTCGTTCCTGAGGATGACGGTGGAGCGTCGTTCTGGCGGGAGTGGTTCAAGCGTTCGCAGGAGGCGATAGCGGAGAACAATGCACGGTCTGCTGCGGCAATAGCCATGTGCAAACCGGAGACGGCGTTCGTGGACGCGGTGTACTCGCCGGACGAGACGGTGCTGCTGCGGCAGGCCCGGCTGTCGGGGCGCAAGACGCTGAACGGCAAGGGGATGCTGGTGATGCAGGCGGCGTTCTCGTTCGTGAACCGGATGACGCGCCGTCACCTGCAGGCCGCGGGCCACGACCCCGACGCGCTGTACGACCGCGTGGTCGAGGTGATGGCGGCGGGGTTCTGAGCGTACCGATGGAGATCCCGGCAGGCAGTTGGGTGCTGCGTCCGTGGCGGGAGGGGGATGAGCCCGCGCTGGTGAAGTACGCCAACAACCGCAACGTCTGGATTAACCTCACGGACATCTTCCCGCATCCCTACACGGCGGAGGATGCCGCGTCGTGGGTGCAGTTGCAGCAGGACCGCGACCCGCCGATGGACCTCGCCATCGCGAATGCCGACGAGGCTATCGGAGGGATAGGACTGAGCCTGCAGAGCGACGGATTCCGGAGGTCCGCCGAGGTGGGATACTGGCTGGGGGAGCCATTCTGGGGGCAGGGCATCGCCACGCATGCGCTCCGGGCGATGACGGAATACGCGTTCGAGCGGTTCGACCTCGTCCGGGTCTACGCGCTGGTCAAGGAGTGGAACCCTGCCTCGGCCCGCGTGCTCGAGAAGGCCGGGTTCTCGCTGGAGGGGCGGTTGCGGAAGGCCGTAACGAAGGACGGCAAGACGATAGACCTGTTCCTGTACGCGCTCGTGCGGGAGTAGGCGCGCTGCTTCTGCGTAAGAGTTGAGCGTCCCAGCGCACCCTGCACGGATGCTGAATACAGCCCAAGATGCCTGATGGCCCACATGTAGAACACGAGGAACGATGAGCAAATCCAAACGCAAACGCCAAGAACGCAGATTCCGCGTGCACTCACCCACAAGGCGTGTGTATAGACAGGAATGGGCTCAGGGTCTACTAGAACAAGGCGAAGTAATGAACATGAGCATCTTCTACGAGCAACATGGGCCCGACGACAGCCGAGCCGAGCCAGGCTTTCGATTCATTGGGACTTCCTCTGGACCAGGAGAGGTTGATGTGGGCACGCGACTAGCCGTGCATCTGCCCGAGTGCCCGAACAAGGATTCGTTACCCTACGAAGCAAACAAGGAGCAGCCCGAAATCGAACCGGTAGGAGTGGACAGCTTCAACGTAGTCTACAGATGCCCTGCCTGTATGGAGCAGTTGGGGCCGGCCATGCAGGATGTAAACCTCGCGCTCGATACAGCGATTGCCCAACAGCCCCTAACGCCGCCAGTCGATCCGCCGGGGGTTGGACTGTCGGCACTTGAGCGCGCAGCGTTCGGGTCGACGAGCGAGCGAGAGATCTGGAGGGTGAACGACGATCGTTGAGGGTGTCGCACCTCGCTACCGCGTAGACGCTAGTCAACTCACCTGAAATCGCTGGACTCAGCGAAGCGCCTTCGCAGCGAGTCAGGCTGTCTTCACCTGCCGAGAGAGGATGTCCCGGACGAAGCCGGCGGAGTCCGTCTCGGCTTCAATCATGGTCCTAGTGTGCTTCGCTTGCTCAGAGCGTGCCTTCAGATACCCCCGGACTTCATCCTGGTGAAGCAGGCAATACCCACGCACGAGGTAGACATCCGCGAGGTTGAGCGCATCGAGTTGTTGCACGATAGCCTCGGGGCTCTCGCCCGCATCGAAATGCGCCATGAGATCGTCGAGCGTGACGCGCGTACCGCCGATGCGAATGCTGCCAGAAGCGTCCATCGCCATCGGGACGGGTATCGCGTCCATCTGCAGCGTCATAACTGCGCCTCCCACTCCGTGCGTAAATCCTACAACACAGAGGCCAGTTCCCTCCCTGTGCTGCCCTCGCAACAGACCTGGTGGCGAGGAGTAAGATAGGGCGCGTACACCGGCAGGCGGAGGAGCAGCGATGGTCGACACAGCACCCCAGCAGACGAAGGCGCCCAGTGCAGCGCGCAGGATAGACGGCGACAGCCACTTCTTCCCGCCGCCGGACTTCACCGGTGTGAGCGAGACGATCGGCGTCTCCGAGCAGGCGCTGGACATGCTGTTGCGCGATGCGTTGTTCTTCTCCGATCGCGAGGCGAGGCGCGGGGGATTCCGGGCGTCGTCGGCGGGGCAGCGCACGGGCGCCATCAACCCCACGGCGGCGACGACGGGCCAGCAGCGCGGGCCAATCGGCCACGGCGTGGCGGACCAGCGGGTGAAGCTGCTGCCGGAGACCGGATTCGAGATGCAGGTGCTCATCCCGGACGGGATCTACGGCAACCCGTTCGGCTCTCCTAACGAGCGCGAGTGGGACGCCGGGCTGCGGCTGGCGCTCTGCATGGGGTACAACAACGCGACCGCGGACGCGCAGCAGCAATACCCGGACCAACTGATCGGCACGGGAGTCGTGCCGTTCGGGACGGAGACGGTGGAGGCGTGCGTCGTAGAGGCCCGGCGAGCGGTCAAGGAGCTGGGGCTGCAGGCGCTGACCATCAACAGCAACTGGCGCGGGAAGAACTGGGACAGCGTAGAACTCTACCCGTTCTGGGAGGCGGTCTCCGAGCTGGACGTTCCGCTCTACGTGCACGGCAACCCGTTCCAGTGCCAGGTGAACGACCACATCCCGACGAACTACACGCTGGGGTGGGAGCGGCTGCGGCGGCTGCACATCAGCAACTACCTGGGATTCGCGTTCGAGTACATGGTGTCGATGGCGAGCCTCACGCTCGGTGGGGTGCTCAAGGAGTTCCCGAACCTGCGCATGGCGTTCTTCGAGGCGGGCGGCTCCTGGCTGCCGTGGATCATGTACACGCTGGACCGCGTCTACCAGATCGAGCCGCAGTGCGCCCGCTGCGAGGAGCCGCCGAGCGAACTCATCGCGCGGAGCTGCGTCGTGGCGGTCGAGCCGGACGAGCAGGCGATCGTGGGCGCGGTGCACACCATCGGCAGCAAGAACTTCATCATCGGCAGCGACTACCCGCACCCGCCTTCCACGTTCCCGAACACGGCGGCAGGGATCGAGACGATGGAGGGCCTCAGCGACGAGGCGAAGCGCGACATCCTGGGCGACAACATGGCGCGCTTCTTCCGGATGGCGTAGGGCACGACTCGCACGGCAGCGCATGCCTCAAGGCACTCATGCCTTGCCATTCGCTTACTTGTAAGGCACAATAGCCTAAAGTAATGCGTTTCGGGAGAATGCAATGGAAGGCCTTGCGGAATCAGTTATTACCTCCAAAGGACAGACGACACTGCCGAAGAAGGTGCGCGACGCGCTTGGATTGCAGCCGGGGGACAAGCTTCGCTATGCCGTCTTGAAGAACGGGGTGTGGTTCGGGAAGGTGCAGCCCATCGAAAGCCTGAAAGGCGTCCTCAAGTATGACGGTCCTCCCAAGACGCTGGAAGACATGGAGCGCGGCATCATCGAAGGTGCGGTAGCGAGCGCGCTTGGTGAAGAGTACGTGGAGCACATCAAGGATGTGTCTGCGAGTACGCCTGCGAAGGCGCTCCACGGATGATTGCCGTAGACACCAACGTCCTCATTCGCTACTTGGTGCGTGACAACCCCGAACAGGTTTCGGTTGCAGATGAGTTGTTGGAAGGCCTCACCCCGGAGGAACCCGGATTCGTCTGCCGCGAGGTTGCCATGGAGACAGCCGGGGTACTGGAGCGGGTGTACGGCTTCGCGAGGACCGAGGTCAGGGACTCCCTGTTGCGATTGACGCTGATGGACAATCTCATCACGGAGAACAGGACTGACGTGGTCAACGCAGCCTTCGCATACGGGCAAGGAAGCGCGGACTTCGCGGACCTGATGATCCTTGCGGCAGCTGAGCGGGTTGGCGCAATGCCGCTGTACACGTTCGGTCAGAAGCTCGCTCGCGAGGAAGGCGTGGTGCTAATCGGCGCCTAGCCGTTCCTAGAACAGGTCTGTCTCGCCTTCCTCTGCGGCTTCCTCGATGCGGTCGGGGCAGTTGGCGGCGGTGATGTCGCAGAAGGCGCACTCGGACGCGCTGGGGGTCGTCGGTGGGGGCTGTTCGGTGTCGGCGAGACGCTTGATGAGGTTGGCGACGCGGTCGATGAAGGTCGTGTCTATGGCGGAGGCGGGGACGTCGATTGCGTGGTCGTCGTAGACGACGCGGCCTGCAACCGGCATACCCGCGTACTCTCGGCGCGCGAGCGGGAACGCCCACATGTAGAGCATCACCTGGATGGCGTGGTACGCGTGCGGCTCGCCGGACTTCACGTCGTGGATGACGACCTCGCCGTCCTGGAGCGATACGAGGTCCGGCATGCCGGAGAGGGTGGCGTACCAGCCCCTGAGGCGGAACTGGTTCTGGCGCTCCGTCTTGACGGTCGCGCCGTCAGCCTCCAGCCGCTTCTCCTCCGTTCGGAGGAGGGCGGTGTGGTCGAGCGCCCAGCGGGTGTGGTCGAACGTGGAGGGGGCGCGCTGCCAGCTGGAGCCCTCGTACTGCGCCTTGAACCACGACGCCCACTCGCAGCGGTTGTTGCCGGAGAGCAGGCGCGGCAGCCACGTCACCCAGACGTAGGGGCGCTCGCGGGCCTGCGGTGCGTCGAGGGTCACCCGGCGGTCTACCTGAAGGCGTAGCGCTCTTCGCCGGAGAGGGTGCGCACGCCCTCCCACTCGCTGAGCGCGGCGCCCTCGCCGGAGAGGACGGCTTCGACCTCGGCGGGAGCGGGGCGGACGTCCCTGAACGGCCCGCCGGTGCCCTCGTAGCCGGGGTACTGGAAGTACTCGCAGGGGAGGATGATGATCTCGTTCTCCGCCTCGTCGCGGTGGATGTTCATGGGCTCGCCGCCCTCTTCCACGACGCGGGCCTGTTCGTCCAGCAGCCGCCGGTACATGATGACGCCGACGTCGGTGACGCCGAGGCGCTCCGTCGTGCGGTCGGAGATGGGGCCCTGGATGATCCACGCGAGCTGGTCCTGCGCGAGGACGTAGTCGTAGCGGATCTTCCCGTTCTCATCGAAGACCGGCATCTCGGTGAACGGGACCTCGGCCTGGGGTTCCTCGTCGTCCCTGAGCGGGCGGAACGTCATGGAGATGTGCAGCGTGTGGGTGTCGTCGGCGGGCGTGCGGAACTGCATGCCGTGGGCGACGCGGAGGATGTTGGGGAAGAGGACGGGGTGGCCGATGCGCCAGAACTCGCTCTCTTCGGTCTCGTCGCCGACGAGGCGGCGCTTGATGACGCCGTAGTCCGTGACGTCGAAGCCGATCTTCTTGTGCTCGCGGCCCTTTGCGCCGGTGATGGCGTTCCAGGCGTCGCGCTCTTCGGGGGGCTTGCCGCGGTTCATCATCCAGCCGCCGAAGTAGCGGTGGAGCCACTGGAAGTGGAGCGGGTCCAGCGAGTTCTCCTGGCACTGGAGCCAGTTGCAGGGCAGGTCGTGCACCTGCCACTCCTTGTGGCCTTCCCACTCGAGCACGTCCCAGTGGGGGAGGAGCGGAGCGGGGGCAGGGCCCATGTACGCCCAGACCACGCCGGCATACTCCTGCACGGGGTAGGCCTTGATGCGCACTTTGTCCTTGAATTTCGAGCCCTCGGGCTCGGAAGGCTGGTCGACGCACTGGCCGTTCTCGTTGAAGATCCAGCCGTGGTAGGCGCAGCGGATGCCGCTCTCCTCCGGGATGCCGTAGGAGAGGTTGGCCTTGCGGTGGGCGCAGGAGGGCTCGATGAGGCCGACGGTGCCGCTGGCGTCGCGGTAGAGAACGAGGTCCTCACCCAGAAGGCGTATCTCCTTCGTGGGGTTGTCGGCGTCGAGTTGCACGCTTCCGGCTATGGGGTGCCAGTAGCGGCGCATGAGTTCGCCCATGGGCGTACCCGGCCCTACGCGGGTGACGCGGTCGTTCATCTCCTGGGTGAGCATGTCAGCCTCCCTGCGGGACGAGTATGTGCTATTGCTGTTGCTGCGACTCCCGGACGTGCATGACGTATGCAGCCGCGGAGAGCGTCGCGGCGATGATGAACCAGATCATGAACGCGACGACGTAGCTCCGGTCGAGTTCCTTTCCGAGCAACGCGACTCCGAGGATGTAGGGAGCGATAACCAGGGTCAGCCAGATTGCGGCTGTGTTGAAGAGCGTGCGACCACTCATCGAGACGTTACCTCACAAGCCATAGCGGGCATGCATACTTTAGGGAGAAGACGCACTCGGCGCAAGCGGCACGCGTCCGGCCATGCGCTGGTGGAGGGACTGAAGAGCGGATAGCCTGCGACTCCTGCGTGTGCCTGCCCCCAAAGCAAGCAGACCTGTCCCATGTATTGAAATTGTGAAAAGGGGACATATATAATCATGCCGTACGAACTCCCGCTGCCGTCCCGGGTGCGGGCACAAGGTTGGAAAGTGAAGATACGCGACAAAGAGAGGCTGGAACCGCCGCACGCGACCGTACTGAAGAGGATGGAATCGTGGCGGTGGGACCTGCGGACGCGCTCGTTCATGGACGCGTCTCCTGATCCAAGGGAAGTGCCCGAGGACGTGGTGGAGACCATCATGGACAACTACGCGGGCCTCTGCAGCCAGTGGGACAAAATGTACCCGGAGAACCCTGTTGACGGAGAGCATGGTGATGACTGATCGGCTGTTCATACTGGGCCCAATCTCGGCAAAGCCGTACGGCTTTCCCGACTCCCGATGGATCCGGATGCCGGGCGAATCTCCGGCGGCGGTTGCGGAGGCGGACAGATCCGAGCGGAGCTGGATGCTTGCCGAACCCACGGCCACACTTCCGGCCCCAGCAACGGCGAAGAGCGCGTCTCCCCACCTAGTGGCACTGGAGCCGGTTGCGCCGCACCGGCTTCCGCTCCTGCATCACTTATTCAAGAGCGTCATAGCGGGAGCTGAACTACTCGAGCTGAACGACCTGCTGGAGGTGGTGGACTCCCCCAAAAGGCGCGACCTGTTCATCGGTGGGACTGTTGATCCGGACGACCAGGCACTGGTCCTCTACCGTGGCGATTTCACGAGCCTCCTTGTGCCGTTCGCGTGGTTCGAATCGCGGCCGGTGGCGGGGCCGCCGGATTGGGCGAGGTTCCAGGTTACGGACTTCGGCCAGACACTGCGCATGGGCAACTACGAAGCTGCGACAGATGCCATCCTGTACGACTTCGACCCCATCTTCCGCAGGGAAGAGAAGATGCGCCTCTTGCAGCAGGACGACTCTTTCGGCGCTTCGCTTCGCCGCCTTCGCTTGCAGCGCGGGCTGCGCCGCGGCGACTTTCCGCCTCTCAGCGCGAAAGAGGTCGCGCGCATCGAACGCGGCGAGGTGCGCAAGCCGCACCGGCATACACTGTTGACGCTGGCCAACCGGCTTGGTGTGGAGCCGGACGCGATAGCGGAGTACTAGAAAGACTCCAGATGCACTAATGACGCTGGAACGATACGAAGAGAAGCGCGACTTCAGCGGGACGAACGAGCCTGCGCCGCATGCGTTGGAGCGGCGGCCGGGCGCGCTGACGTTCGTTGTGCAGAAGCACGCGGCGTCGCGCCTGCACTACGACTTCCGGCTGGAGTTCGGCGGGGCGCTGAAGTCGTGGGCGGTGCCGAAGGGGCCGTCGACGGACAACAGCGAGAAGCGCCTCGCCGTGCTCGTCGAGGACCACCCGCTGGACTACGCGTCGTTCGAGGGCGTGATAGGCGACGGGAACTACGGGGCGGGGCAGGTCATCGTCTGGGACATGGGTACCTACTCTCCGGACGAGGGCGGGCTAAGCTGGCACGACCGCGACGAGGCGGAGCGCCGGATGCTCGCGGGTCTCGATGCGGGCAAGCTGTCGTTCACGCTGCGGGGGCACAAGATGCAAGGCTCGTGGACGCTCGTGCGGACGACGCGCGGCCCGAACGAATGGCTGCTCATCAAGCACAAGGACGCTCACACCGACAAGGAGCACGACATCCTGGACGACGGGAGGTCGGTCGTGTGCGGGCTGACGCTGGAGCAACTGAAGTCGGGCAGGCTGCCGGACCCGGCGCTTGCCGCAGGCGTGGTCTCGTTCGGCAAGCCCGCGCGCATGCCGCGGACGCTCAAGCCGATGCTGGCTCACGCGGTGGACGGCTCCTTCTCATCGCCCGGCTGGCTGTTCGAGCCGAAGCTGGACGGCTTCCGCGCGCTCGCGTTCCTGCAGGACGGCAACGTGCGGTTGCTCAGCCGCAACGACAAGGATATGACGAAGAACTTCCGGGGCATCGCCGACGATCTGTCCGTGTTGCCGCATCGCGAGATGATCCTCGACGGGGAGATCGTCGCGCTGGGAGAGGACGGCCTGCCGGACTTCGTGCTGCTGCAGAACAACGCGGGCATGTACAAGGTACCCGGCGCCGAGAACGCCTCCGTCAAGGCGGCCACCATCGAGTACTACCCGTTCGACATCCTCTACCTGGACGGGCGCGACTTGCGGCAGGCGCCGCTCCACCAGCGGAAGCACGCGCTGCGGCTGGCGGTACCGCCGAGCGAGCGCATCCGCTCGATGGAGTACGTGGAGGGGGAGGGCGATGCGTTCTTCCGCGTGGCGGAGCAACTCGGGCTGGAGGGCATCGTCGCGAAGCGCAGGGACTCGCGGTACAACGCGGGGGAGCGCTCGCGGGACTGGCTGAAGATCAAGCAGGCGCTGTCGCAGGAGTTCGTCATCGCGGGGTATACGCAGGGCGAAGGCGAGCGCGCAGAGACGTTCGGCGCGGTGGCGCTGGGCTACTACGACGGCGGGACGCTCACGTACGCAGGGCGGGCCGGGAGCGGCTTCACGCAGCAGTCGCTCCGGAGCACGCTCGCGGCGCTGGAGCCGCTGAGGACGGACGCATGTCCTTTCCCGGACGTGCCCGCCGACCTCGAGTCGCTGCAGGTGACGTGGGTGCGGCCGGAGCGGGTGGCGCAGGTGAAGTTCTCGCAGTGGACGGGGGACGGCGTGCTGCGCGCGCCGGTGTTTCTCGGGCTGCGGGACGACGTGCAGCCGCGGGCTGTCGTGCGGGAGACGCCTGAGCCGGTGGCGTCGGTTGTGGAGGAGGCAGCGCCTGTGTCGGATGGGCGATCAGAGTCGCAGGACGTGGCCGAGCAGCTAGGGCGTATCCGCAAGAACGGTCACGTGGAGATAGGGGGGCAGAAGATCGCGGTCACGAACATGGACAAGGTGTTCTGGCCGGAGACTGAGAGCCGGGCTGCGGTGACGAAGGGCGACATGCTGCGGTACTACGCGCAGGTTGCCCCGTATCTGCTGCCGCACCTGCGGGACAGGCCGCTGACGATGACGCGGTATCCGAACGGGATCGACGGCGGGAGCTTCTACCAGAAGCGGTGGGAGCACGACCTGCCGCCGTTCGCGGAGACGGTGCGGCTGTTCTCGTCCGCGGCGGAAGGCGATGTCGACTACCTCGTCGTGAACAACCTGGCGACGCTCGTCTGGCTGGCGCAGCTCGCCGACCTCGAACTGCACGCCTGGTTGTCGCGCACGGACATCGAGCCGGACGCGGTGCACCTGCGGGAGAGTTTCACCGGCTCGAAGGATGAGCTGCGGCAGAGCGTGCTGAACTACCCGGACTTCATCGTGTTCGACCTCGATCCTTACATCTACTCCGGCGACGAGAAGGCGGGGGATGAACCGGAGCTGAACCGGCGGGCGTTCGCGAAGGGGGCGGAGGTTGCGCTGTCGCTGAAGGACCTCCTCGACCAGCTATCGCTGTCGTCGTTCCTGAAGACGTCGGGGAAGACGGGGCTGCACATCTACGTGCCCATCCTGCGGGAGTACGACTACGCGGTGACGCGGAAGGCGTGCGAGCTCATCGGGCGGTTCCTGCTGCGGCAGCGGCCACGCGACCTGACGATGGAGTGGAGCGTGAGCAAGCGGGCAGGGAAGATATTCCTGGACCACAACATGAACGTGATGGGGAAGAACATGGCGTCGATCTATTCGCTGCGGCCGCTGGCGGGCGCGCCGGTGTCGGTGCCGCTTCGGTGGGACGAGTTGCCCGACGTGTACCCGAGCGACTTCAACATCGACACGGTGCATCAGCGGCTGGCGGACGTAGGCGATCTGTGGGGCGACATACTGGAGGCGAAGCACGACCTGCGGCGGTTGTTGGAGGTGGCGGGGGAGTGAGGGTGCGCTTCGGGCCTCGGGCTCCCTCTTCGTCCTGAGCAGGCTAGCAGCAAAGCCAAGCCAGCCTCCGGGAATCAACGTGACGCGCAGGTCGCGCGGTAAGGCGCTGCAGGCGCTATACGAAGGAGTACGGTGATGCGTTTGCTATTTGCGATGAATCGTGCACTCTGCGCCGCAGGGCTCGCATTGGCCGCCACCGTGGCGTGCAATATGGCAGTCGATACTCCTATTGTGCCGCCGACCGAACCTCCGACGCATACTGTTACGCCTACAGCCACCCCTGCGGTTACGCCTGGGACACGCGCGACACTTACGCCTACGCCATCCCCAAACCCGAGTGCGGGTGTGCTGGAGGACATCCCTCCGTGCACAAACGAAGACGTTTCCTGCGAGCCCCGCAGCGTTGATCAGGGTGCTCTCGCACCATCATTCGGAGTTCCTGCTGCCTCCGGCTATACCCCTCCCGAGACTAGCAGTGTAGAGGAAATGCTGGAGAATGGCGCGACCGGTTTGCGGCCAGCGTCACCCGTTCACATCGTGCTTCGTGGTGTGGCACAAGCTGGCACTTTCCGTTGCGAGTCCCATGGGTTCGCACGAACGAATGCCTACAGAGAGGATGAGATTCGTTTCTGGATGAACCTTGAAGACGATGAGCCGCTGCCTTCCGTGGACGAGCTCATTCGCTTCTTCACCCAGTATGACTACGCCCCTCCTTCCAGGGTTGCCAGTAACCTGGCCATGGTTCGCGGGGGACTGAGCACCGACTCTACTCTTTACGTGAGTTGCTATGCTGACTACAGGGTTACGGAGTATGTGCTCGGTACTGGCCCAGGTGTCGTAACAGTTGCCTACCATCGCGTTAGTGGGGCTGACTCCTACGCTGTGTACAGCCAATTGGATTCCCTGCTGGACGACTCTGAAACTACGAAAATAACACGGAATCAATATGACGTGTGGCTTGCTGGCCTCGTCCAATATGCAACGACCACTGGCAGTACCATCGTCGAAGGTCGCGAGGCCGTCGTTTTCCTCGCACCCGTTGCCGCACAACACTGGAGCATCTCCACTGAGGCATGGAAAGTCGTGGGGCAATGGGACATGCAGATGAGTGATGACGGAACCGTCAATGCTGTGCGATACGGGACCTCTGAGGGCGATCCTGAGCACGCGCAAACGCTGGCGAACCTGAGGAGCCGGATTACGACGGCGGCTGCGGCGGACGCGTTTGCTGGTGAGCGAATAGCCAACATTAGCGGCCTGAACCAGTATTACCGGGACATCGGGGCATACGAGGACATCACGCCTGACGACGGGTCGTCATCGACGTTTACGCCTGCGCAACCTCCGCCGGTGCCGGAGTGTGCGACTGGGAGTGCGGTGACGAACCCCGGGACGAACCGGGGCCTGGTGCACGATTGTTCGGCGCTACTGGATGCGAAGGACGAGTTTCGTGGGGCGGGGGCGCTGAACTGGGCCAAGGATGTGGCGATCGGTTCGTGGGATGGGGTGACGACGAGCGGGACGCCGAGCCGTGTGACGCGGGTGGTGCTGCCGAGCAAGAGCCTGAACGGGACGATCCCCGCGGAGTTGGGCACGCTGTTCGAAGTGACGCACCTCGACCTTAGCTCGAATTCTTTGACGGGGAGCATCCCTGCAGAGCTGGGCTGGTTGTACAACCTCGAGGAGCTGCGCCTGTCAGGCAACAGCCTGACGGGCTGCATCCCGGTGGCGCTGGAGAGTGTCGCGACGAACGATCTTAGCTCGCTGAACCTCCTGTACTGTGCGCCTCTGGCGCCCGGGAACCTCTCCGAGGGGACGGCGACGCAGACGAGCATCCCGCTGAGCTGGGATACGGAGTCGAATGCGAGCAAATACAGGGTGGAGTACTTTCTCCGCTGGGCAAGTGGGTGGACTGTGGATACGGAGGCGCTCACGACAGCGTTGCACACGGTGGACGATCTGGAGTGCGGCACCGCGTACCAGTTCCGCGTGAGTGCGTATGGGAGCGGGACGGTGTATGCGGCCGCGTGGGGCGAGCCGTCCGCGGTACTGGTGGCAGAGACCGCCGTGTGCACGGTGCCTTCGTTCGACGAGGAGTCGTATGCGGCGACGGTGCCTGAGAACGCTCCGATGGGCGGCTTCGTTGTCACGGTGTCGGCGACGGACCCGAACTGGGACACGCTGAGTTACTCGATAGCGGGGGGGAACGCCGACGGGACGTTCGCGGTCGACGGGAGCACGGGCGCGATCACGGTTGCAAGGACGCTGGACCGGACGGCGATGCCGGTGCACACGCTGACGGTCGAGGCCGACGATGGAAACGGGAACACGGCGAGCGTGAGCGTAGAGATCACAGTGACGTAGCTGGCCGTGAGAGTGGATGGGTTCCTATATTCGGACATCCAACTGGAAGACTCGTAGTACAGTCCTCCCGGCCCGCTCGAGGAGATTCGAACTCCGTAGGATTGGTCTTTGGTTCGCTGCGTTACACTTCGCCCGCCCACACGGTCATTCGTTGGTGGTGCGGGTGCCACCTTCGGGAGGCCTGTCTCCGGTTCTGCTGTACATGAGCGCCGACCCAGCCCACTAGCCGCCCTGCCAGACGACGACCTGGGCTGGCCGCCAGTCCGCCAGGCTGGCACTCTTCCCTAGACCGTCTACCCTGACAAAGACGCTGTGCAACGACACGATCGACACGGTTGAACTCCGTCCGGGAACGATTTGGTGCCGCACAGCGTATCTACAGTAGGTGGGTAAGACACCGGGCCTACGAGACGTAGCGAGGAGACCAGAAGTGAAGTTCGTGCTAGTGGTCATGCTGGCTTTGAGTGTGCTCGTGTTGCTGGTCGCCGCCATGGCTTGTAGCAACGACAGCGACGATACCCCGCGGCCGATGGTTCAGCCGACCAGCACGCCATCGGCCGCCACCATGCCGGAATCGGCCGTTGCCCTATCGATGAGCGAGACTGTCGAAGGCAACCTGAGCGACGGGGACGACAAGGACTACTTTCGCATCAGTAGGGAGGGAAACCGTGTCTACGACTTGTCCGTTGTGCCAGGAACGCTGACCACTCCGATGGTAATTCTCCGTACCTCCGATATGAGCAGGGTGATGGAGGGCCGAGGTCACCCAGATACCGGTGAAGTTCGATTTGTGTGGCCGGGGTATGCGAAGGACTACTACGTCACGGTGGAAGGCGGGGACGGCGGAGGAACTTACACACTCACTCTCGCCCCGTTCCCGGAGGACCACGGCGATGACATCCCGTTCGCAACCAAGGCAAACCTGGGAGAGACTCTCAGTGGAAGCATAGGCTACCGTCACGACTTCGATTATTTCTCGTTCAGTGCAGATGTGGGTCAGCTATACCGGGTGGAGGTTGCCACCAGCAATCGGGGCTGCTGGATAATGCGGCTGAACGATTCCGACGATGAGATTCTTGCGTTCAAGTCCTTTTCAGGCAATAAGGGATTAATCATATGGGAGGCGACGAATTCGGGGGACCACTATGTTGAGGTTTCAAACGGTGGTACACATCCTGGGTGCAACTCGTGGGAGGGGGAATACACGCTGACGGTCGCTCCGATGAGTCGTCCGCCCGAGGATGAACACGGGAATGGAGTGAGGTCGGCTGCATCCTTGGAAGTAGGAGAGTCGGTCGATGCCAGCTTGGAATACGCGGGCGACCAAGACTATTTCCAGTTCAGGGCCGAGAAGGGCCGCATCTATCGGATGGACGTCGTCCTCGGAACTCTGGACAGCTACAACTATGAGATACGTCTGTATGGCCCTGACGGGGATGAGATTGAGTGGTCTCCGTACGGGCACAATGAGTTGGCGTACGCTTGGGAAGCTCCGGCAACAGGGGGATACTACGTTGCCATCGCGGCGTCGGGGAACCAGACGGGTTCCTATACCCTCAGGGTCACCCCGATCGACGACGAATACGGCGAGGGCCCCACGTCTGCCACCGAGGTTACGTTGGGTGAGCCCATCCGAGGCAGTACGCAGTACCTGGGGGGACCGTGACTATTTCCGGTTCAGGGCCGAGAAGGGGTGGTTCAACCGGATAGCCGCGGCCCCTCCACCAACGCCGTCTGACTGGGGGGTGAGTCTGCAAGGGAGTGGTGGGGTTGGATGCCCCGTGCGGGGCTGCGAGGTTCCTGCCTGCGCAGGAACGACGGGGGTAGGGGGAGTGGTGGGGGGTTACGCGCGGAGGGACGGGACAGAGGGCTCAGGCTGAGGCTGTGGGGTTCTTGCGTGTGTGGGGGATGCCGCGCCCCTAGCCCCGCCGGTTCACCCTCACCCTAGCCCTCTCCCCTCGAGGGAGAGGGGACCACGGCCCTACGCGAGGGCTGCGAGGTTCCTGCCTGCGCAGGAACGACGGGGTTAGGCGCGGGGAGACGGGTGGTTCGACAAGCCCACCATGAGCGGAGCCTCAACACCCCGAGAGATGCTTCGGCTCCGCTGCGCTCCGCTCTGCATGACAAATAGCAAGAGAGCCGGGGCGTCGCCCCGGCTCTCCTGGTTTCCGGTATGTGCGTGCCGGGTTAGGCAGCGGTAGCGGTCTTGCGCTGCTCCATGATGAGGGCGGCGGCAGTCTTCAGGTCGAGCGGGCGGCTGCACTGGAGGCAGCGGCACTCGATGCCATCGAAATCCTTGCGGCACTGAACGTCGCCGCCGCAGTTGGCACATGCCCTGAGTAGAATCATCTCGCCCTCCTTCTTATCTGAACATCACCCCGTGGGGCGTGGGGCCTACGCGGCCACCAGCTCCTCGGCCTCGACGGCGGGGGTGAGCGTTACCGGCTCCGCGACCAGCTCTCGCGGGGAGTACAGTGCGCGGATCGCGTCGGCCATCGTGACAGGGTTGGTGGCATGGCGTTCTGCGATGAGCGCCAAGACAGCTCCCTGTTCCATCGCGCGGTATAGTCCTGTAATCAGTCGAAACATCTCTCCTACCTTTACCCTTTCGTGCGTGCGCTTATCTCAGTTTCCGGCAGTCCTCTGGTGGCGCCACGATTCAGCCGACGGTGACAGTATACGACACCGGTGTGGCGGAATCAAGCATTTGTGTTACGAATCTGTGCAGCGCAGATTAACGGAGTGTTAGGACTGGGCATCGAGCCTGAGCAGCGCTCCTGCGAGCACCTGCGCGCCGGTAACGATATCGTCCAGCTCGGCCCATTCCTCCGGGCAGTGACTGCGCCCGTCCAGGCAGGGGATGAACACCATCCCCACAGGAGCGACGGGGGCGAGTCGCGCAGCGTCGTGCGACGCCCGGCTCGGCAGGCGGAGCGTCCGCAGCCGGAGGCTTTCGGCGGATTCCGCCACGATGTCCTGCATCCCAAGGGGTATGGTTACGGGTTCCTCCAAGTGCTGCCATTCCAGCGTTGCGCCGAGCCCGCGCCGGTCCGCAATCTCGCGCAGCGAGCGCTCGATCTCCTCGCGCGCCCAGAGGAGCGCCTCGGTCTGGGTGCTGCGCACCTCGACGGTGAGGTCGACGCGGCCCGGTATGACGTTGACCATGTTGGGGCTGACGCGCAGGAAGCCGACGGTGCCGACGCTCTCCTGCACGATGTCCGGGGTGCTGACGGTGCGCTCCACGGCGAGCGTGAGTTCGGCTGCGCCGGCTAGGGCGTCGCGGCGGTCCGGCATGGCGGTTGCGCCCGCGTGGTCTGCGACGCCAGTGAGCGAGACGACGGCACGGCACGGGGCAGCGATGATGGTGACGACGCCGACCTCCATGCCCGCGCGTTCCAGCACGGGGCCCTGCTCGATGTGCATCTCCAGGTAGCCGAAGATGTCGCCGGGCTTCCGGCGCGCTTCGTCGAGCCGAGAGGGGTCGCCGCCGAGCCGTACGATGGCGTCCGGGAGCGTGCCGCCGTCGGGCGTCGTGGCGAGCGCGACCATGTCGGCGGTCACGTCGCCGGCCATGACGCGGCTGCCGAGCGGGCTGAGGTTGACGACGGACGGTTCCTCGCAGAGGAAGTCGACGAGCTCCAGCGGACGTGAGAGCGTGACCCCGGATTCGCGCAGGCAGCGGACGACCTCCAGCGCACCGAGCACGCCGATGATGCCGTCGAAGCGTCCGCCGGACTCGACGGTGTCGGTGTGGGAGCCGAGCATGAGGATGGGGCCGCTGCCGTCGCCGAGGCGTCCGATGAGGTTGCCTGCGGCGTCGACGCGGGTGTCGAGTCCGGCGTCGCGGAAGCGTTCGGCGAGCCAGACGCGCGCGGCTTCGTAGTACGGCGAGAAGGCCCGGCGCGTGTAGGGCAGGTCGGGGTCGGTGAACTCCGCGATGCGCTTGAGGTCGGCGTCGATGCGGTCGCGGTTGATGTTGAGGGTTGGCAGGTTATCGGTCACGTTGGCTCTCCGTTCTCTGGCGGTCTCATTCTGTTCTCATGCAGTCCCATGCCTCTACGTGGGACATTGTGGGACATTCTGAGACATTCCACTCCTGCGATCCGGCCTCCGCGCCGGGGTATCGTCACCGACCAGCGTACGCGTCTCTGCGTCGACCGCGAAAGGGGCGCGTGTCACAGAGGGCAGCCATCCAGAATGCGGGCCGCGTGCGGAGTGGCGGGGTGGTTCGACAGGCCCACCATGAGCGGGGTGGCGACATGAGCGGGGTGGCGACGAGGGGCGCAACCGGGGACAGGGCGGTTCGCGAACCGCCCCTACATCCGAATCTCCCTGAGGGGATGCTCGCCACCAATTTGCGGGAAACGACGGAGGGCACGGGCACCCACCGAAAGGGCACCCACAAGGGGATGCTCCTACACCGGGCAGCCATCCAGGATACGGGCCGCGTGCGGACTGGCGGGGTGGTTCGACAGGCTCACCATGAGCGGGGTAGCGACGAAGGGCGCACCTGGGGACTGGGCGGTTCGCGAACCGCCCCTACATCCGAATCTCCCTGAGAAGATGCTCCCCACCAAAGCGCGGGCAACGACGGAGGGCATGGGCGGCCACCGAAGGGCACCCACAAGGGGATGCCCCTACACCGGGCAGCCACCGAAAGGGCACCCACAAGGGATGCCCCTACACCGGGCGTCGCCCGAGCGGGGCACACCGCGCCGATGCGGGTGGTACGCTTGGCTCATGGCCTACCTGGACCTTCCGGATGCGAGCCTCTGGTACGAAGACGGGGGCGGCGATGGCGTGCCGGTTGTATTCCTCCATGCGTTCACGGGGAACACCGAGGCGTGGGAGTACCAGGTCCCCGCATTCGCCGACGCCGGGTACCGGTGCGTCAGGTACGACCGCAGGGGTTGGGGGCGGTCGCGGGACTTCTCTGTCGCGAAGCAGACGACCTATGCGAGTGATGACCTGCACGCGCTGGTGGAGCACCTGGGCCTCGCGCGCTTCCACCTCGTGGGCACCGGCGGGGGCGGGTACGTCGCGATGGACTATGCGGTGTCGCACCCGGAGCGGCTCGCGAGCCTGGTGGTGGCGTGCAGCGGAGGCCCGATCCAGCGGGACGCGGAGTTCGCGGCGATCGGGAGCAGGTACGGACGGATACCGGAATTCTCATCGCTGCCGGTGTGGTTCCGGGAGATAGGACCGACGTACCGGGTGGCGAATCCAGATGGCGTCGACCGGTGGCTCGAGATCGAGCGGGCCAGCCAGCAGGAGGCAACACGGCGGGAGCAGGTGCGCAACGAATTCACGCTCGCATTGCTGGAGACGATCCGAACGCCCACGCTGATGCTCGCGGGCGGCGCGGACCTCTATGCAGCGCCGCCCCGGATGCAGGCGATGGCCGACCGCATCCCGGACTGCGAGTTCGCGCTCATGCCGGCCGCGGGACACTCGGCGTACTGGGAGGAGCCGGAGACGTGGAACCGGCTGGTGTTGGGGTTCGTGCGGGGGCATTGAGGGGGCTCGTCAGAGAGACCGGCTTGGACACTGATAAGAAAGGCATCATCGCGTACATCGCGGTCTCCTTCGGGATGGCGTGGGTCATCTGGGAAGCCGTCATACGGGCAGGCCTGTCAGCCGATAACCCGCTGTTCCAGCTTGCCATCCTCCCCGGAGCCGTCTCACCGGCCGTTGCGGCGGTCGTGGTCAGGAAGTGGGTCACGCGGGAGGGGTTCGCGGACGCAGGACTGCGATTGAACAGACGCCGATGGCGCTACTACGCCGCCGGTTGGCTCCTGCCGCTCTTCGTTGTGCCGGTGATCGTGCTCCTCGCGGTGGCCCTGGATGTCAGCGATCCGGACTTCACGTTGGAGCGCGCGTTGACGGAACTCGCCCCAGAGGGGACCGCGCTGCCCTCTCTTCCCTCCGGCATCATCGCCATACTCGTTGTCCAGCTTTCCATCACCGCGCTGTTCGCTACGCCTCTCCTGTGGGGCGAGGAGTTCGGCTGGCGCGGGTATCTGCAGGTCCGGCTCCTGGCTCACCGGCCACTGCTGGCCGCCGTTGCGACCGGCTGCATCTGGGCGCTCTGGCATCTCCCCATCAACCTGCGGGGTTACAACTTCCCCGACCAGCCCGTAATCGGGATGCTCGTCTTCACCGTCAGCGCGGTCATGCTGTCCATCATCTTCGGGTGGCTGCGGGCAAGGACGGGAAGCGTCTGGTCGGCCAGCCTGGCGCACGCAGCCACGAACAGCATCGGCGGGGGCTTCACGCTGTTGCTGTTCATGGGCGGGCAGAACTGGCTCTTCGTGAGCTACGTGGGCATCCTCGGATGGGTACCGCTGGGAGCGTTGTGCGCGTGGATCGTTCTGACGGGGCGGCTGGGGAGCGACGATGCCGGGGCTTCGGTACGAGGCTCCGCCGGATCACCCCCATCCTAACCTTCCCCCATTGAGGGGGAAGGGACCAGATAGGCCACACCGTTTCGACCTCATTGGGCAGGGTGGTTCGACAGGCTCACCATGAGCGGGGGAGAGAGAATCCTTGGCTTGGGCGGAGCGACACCTCCCACCACACCACACCACCGCGTGCGCTGCCCGCGCACCTTGGATTCCCGCCTGTGCGGGAATGACGAGGATTCGGCCACTCCCCGCCGGTTCACCCTCACCCTAACCCTCTCCCCTCGAGGGAGAGGGGATCAAGCCGTGCGGCCTACGGCGGTGTCGATGCGGGCGATGAGGGTGGGGGCGAGGGGGGCGGCGGACTCGGCGTCCAGGCATTCGCGGAGTTCGTTGCGGTTCTTGACGCCGAGGACGACGGTGCCGATGCCGTCCATCGAGAGGGCGTAGCAGTGGGCGAGCCAGGCGGCGGAGCGACCGGTCTCGGCGGCGATGGCGCGGAAGGGGGCGGCGCGGTCGTAGTCGGCGAGCTCGGAGTGGCCGTCGGGGAGGGGGCGGTCGATGGCGTCGGTGAGGGCTCCGGCCTGGACGGCGCGGATGCCCATGACGGCTGTGCCGTTGGCGTTGGCGGCGGCGATGATGTCGCGCGGGCGGGCGGCGATGCCGCCGCGCAGCAGGCCGCCGGGGGAGTCGAGCAGGTTGGCGATGCACTGGATGTAGTCCGGGCGCGGGCCGTTGTTGAGCAGCTCGATGAGGGCGTCGGGTTCGCCGATGCCGGTGAGTCCCCAGTGGCGGATGCGGCCCTCGGCGATGAGGCGCTCGAACGCGGGCGCGACGGCTTCGGCGACGACGGATGCGGGGGTCAGGCGCTCGTGGCCCTCGTTGTCGAGGGTGACGGCGTTGTGGACGAACATGATGTCGACGTGGTCGAGCCGCATGCGTTCGAGGCTGCCGTTGAGGCTGGTCGAGAGGTGGTCGTAGACCTCGCCGGGCGGGGTGTCGCCGACGCGGCACTTGGTGGTGATGCGGACGCCCTCGGGCAGCGCGCCGCCGAACGCCTCGCCGATGACCTCTTCGGCCTCGCCGTTGCCGTAGGAAGGCGCGAGGTCCAGCAGGTCGATGCCGGAGTCGACGGCCTCGCGGACGGTGGCGACGCACTCCTCGCGGTTGGTCTCGCCCCATATGCCGGCGATGCCGCCTCCACCGAGGGTGAGCGCGCTCGCCGTGCCGAGTTTGCCGAATGGACGCTGTCGCATGGGGGGTCTCCTGTGGGGGTGAGGTTTGCGGAGTATCTCATGGGGATGGGGAGGATGCACGAGAGGGGGTGGTTCGACAGGCTCACCATGAGCGGAGAGGGGGCTTCGCTCGGAATGACACACCCATCAACTCCTCGCCGGGTGTGCGGCCGCGGGCTTGGATTCCCGCTTTCGCGTAACGCCTCTGGCGGCGACCGCACCCCGCCGCCTCGCCCCGCCCCGTGTGCGCTGGCCGCGCACGCTGGATTCCCTAAGTTCACAAACGAAGTGCAACACCAGATTAAGGTGTTGCCATGGGAGAGTGCTATAGCCAGCTCAGCATTGAGGAACGATGTGAGATTGCCCGTCTACATACCAAGGGAGCCTCGATCAGGGAGATCGCAGCAGGTCTGGATCGCCCGGCATCGACAGTTGCTCGGGAGTTGAAGCGCAACGGTTCACGAGCCGGCTACCGGGCGGTATATGCGCAGGAGCAGGCGCGTGCGCGTCGTTGGTCCGGAGTTCGGCTGGAGCGGGATGAGGAGTTGCGCAACGATGTGTTGGAGCGGCTGAAGCTGGGCTGGTCGCCGGAGGCGGTGGCAGGACGGCTGAGGAGAGAACGTGGCAAGAGCGTCATCTCCCACGAGAGCATCTACCGCTTCATCTATGCCCAGAGCGCACGGCACAAGGACTATGGATGGCGCCACTATCTGCGACAGAAGAGGTGGAAGCGCGGGAGGAGACGACGCAGGCATAGCCCAGCCTCGTTCATCGCTCACCGTCGCCCCATAGCAGAACGTCCCGCCTCTGTTGCCGACCGGCAGACGTTCGGGAACTGGGAAGCGGACGTGATGCAGTTCGGCCGCGCAGGGCAAACGGTGTTGGCGTTGCACGAGCGTCATTCACGAGTGTTGATAGGAGTGCGGCAGGCTTCGAAGGCCGCCGCACCGATCGCCACGGCCATGGCGGGCATCCTTGGCCCTCTACCACCGGAGTTCCGCCAGACGGTCACCTTTGACAACGGCACGGAGTTCGCTCACCACTATGAACTTCACGCCTGGGATATCGAGACGTTCTTCTGCGACACGTACTCGCCGTGGCAGAAGGGAGGCGTGGAGAATGCGATTGGACGGATGCGTTGGGTGTTGCCCCGGAAGACGGACCTGGCTGCAGTGTCGGACGAGGAGTTTACGGCGTTGATGCAGGCATACAACAATACGCCGCGCAAGTGCCTCGACTACCTCACCCCAGCCGAGGTCCTGCTAGACCACGTGTTGCACTTCAAATGTGAATCCACCTTCCCGTTTTCACGGGAATGACGGGAAGGGGCGGGAATGAGGAAGGGGTGAGAATGAGGGGAAGGGCGCCCACAAGGGACGCCCCTACATCAGACAGGGCTGCGGTGTGCTGAAAGGGGCGTGGTTCTGCCTTCGCGTAACGCCTCTGGCGGCAACTGCACCCCGCCGCCTCGCCCCGCCCCGTGTGCGCTGGCCGCGCACGCTGGATTCCCGTTTTCACGGGAATGACGAAGGGGGTGGGAATGACGGGAAGGGCGGGAACGACGGAGGGGCGGGAATGAGGAAGGGGCGGGAGTAATGGAGCTGGGCGCCCCATGCGGGGCGCCCAGCCGTGAGGACTGTGCCTGCTGCGCAGGCTTGTCCGGTGCGCCTACCTGCTCAGTTCGATGCGGGCGGCGCGGGCGACGAGGTCTGCGAACTCGGCGACGTCCGGGTCGTAGGGGAGGAGGCGCTGGACGCGGGCGGCTTCCTGGGCGGTGCGCTGGAGGTCGCCGTCCTGCGCCCAGTAGCTGTTGCGGAGGACCTCGGCGTATTCGGCCACGACCGCTGCGAGCTGGAAGGTGGGCGAGGCGCTCTCGAACCAGGGGGCGAGCTCCTGCACCTGCAGGCTGCGCCTGATCTCCGTGATGCCGCGGGTGTCCGGGTCCTCGTAGCGGAGGGAGACCGTGCCGATGTCGCCTGCCGCGCCGTCGTGGAACTTGAGTTCGTAGAGGGCGGTGACGCTGTGGTTCGCGCCGATCTCACCGGCGTCGACGGTGTCGTTGCGGAAGTCTTCGTCTGCGACGGCCCTGTTCTCGTAGCCGAGGAGGCGGTAGCTCCTGACGACGGCAGGGTTGAACTCCACCTGCACCTTGGCGTCCTTGGCGACGGTCTGAATCGTGCTGGTGAGGTTTTCGACGAAGACGCGGCGGGCCTGGGTGAGGGAGTCGACGTAGTGGTAGGCGCCGTCGCCGTCGTTAACGAGCTGCTCCATGAGCACGTCGTTGTAGTTGCCCATGCCGAAGCCGACGGTGGTGAGGGTCACGCCGCGGTCGACGTCGGAGCGTATCTGCTCGAGTATCGCGTCGGCGCTGGTGCGCCCGACGTTGCCGACGCCGTCGGAGAGGAGCAGGACGCGGGTGATGCGTCCGGAGCGCACCTCGTTGGCGGCCATCTCGTAGGCGAGCCGCAGGCCCTCCTCGGCGTAGGTGGAGCCGCCGGCGTTGAGGGAGTTGATGGCGTCCATGATGGCGCCGCGTTCGCCGCCGTCGGTCGGCCGCAGGACGACGCGGCCCCTGCTGCCGTAGACGACGATGCCGACCGCGTCGCGCGGGCCGAGCTCGTCGACGAGGAGCGCGAGCGAGCGCTTCACGAGGCCGAGGCGGTCTTCGCGGCCCATGGAGCCGGAGACGTCGATGGCGAAGATGAGCGTGGCGTCCTTGCGCTGCCACTCACCGACCTCGCGTGCCTGCAGGCCGACGCGCATGAGCCAGTGGTTCTCGCCGCCGAACGGGGAGGGCGAGCCTTCCACGTGGATGGCGAACGGGTCGCGCGTGGGCGGGGCGTAGTCGTGGTCGAAGAAGTTGACGAACTCCTCGACGCGGACGGATGCGGGGTCGGGCAGGTTGCCGTCGCGCACGAAGCGGCGCGCCACGGTGTAGGAGGCGGTGTCGACGTCGATGGCGAACGTCGAGAGGCGGTCGTCCTCGGTGTCGATGAAGGGGTTGACGCCGGAGTGCTCGAAGAAGGTGAGGTCGTAGGGCGCGGCGTTGGGGTTCGAGGATCCTCCGGCGCCGCCTGATTCCATCATCGCGGCCGGGGTCGGTGTGGGGGCGACAGGGTCCTGGATGATGACGCGTGGGGTGGGCGTGGGCGCGTAGCGGTCGTATGGGGTTGGCGTGGGCTCATCAGCCCCGCACGCGGCGAGTGTTGCGGCCAGAACGGTCAGTGCGATAGCGAGTGTGATGTATCGGATGGTGGCTGTCATCGGGGTCCTCCTTGCTGATCGTATCCGGGGTGGTTGTTTGCGGCGGGCTTCCGCCGTCCCCGGCGCGGTCAGCATCGCGCTGGGTCATGTACACTCCCAACGACAGAGATGGCACACTCGGCCATAACCGTGTATCAAAGTTGTATCAGATGCAGACATTCGCTGAATTATTGACCGAATTCACCTCCAGGACCGGCATCGGCGACGCTGAACTGGCGCGCCGCATACCGGTGAGCCGGTTGACCCTGGTTCGATGGAAGGAGGGCGTCACCGAGCGCCCCCGCTATCGCGAGGACGTGCTGCGGGTCGCGGAGATCCTGCGGCTCACGGACGAGGAACGCGACCTGCTGCTGGTCGCGGGAGGGTTCGCGCCGGAGTCGGCGCCCGAGGCTGCGGAGTCGTCGCTGGCGCTGAGGGACAGTGAGGCGCTGCCGGAAGCCGTGACCGGCATCCTGGTGCCGGTCCGTCCGCGCCGCCGGAGGACTGGGCTGGCAGTGGTCGTTGCTGCGCTGGTCGTTGTAGTGGCAGGGGGGCTCGTTGCGGGGTTGGTGCTGCGGGACACGACCGTTTACCCAGAGGCCGCGGCGGGGGAGTCGATGATCGTGCTCGCGCCGTTCGTCAACTACACGTCGGGGCAGCAGGGGTTCAACATCGCGGGGCGTCTCCAGGAGGCCGTCGATACGGAGATACGGGAGGCGGGGCTGACCGGCGCCCGGACGGTTGAGTGGCCGAAGGAGATAGAGGATGAGGAACAGGCGGAAGAGGCGGGCGAACGCTCAGGCGCCAGGCTCGTGATCTGGGGCGAGTACGACAGCGGGCGGGTCATCGCGCGGTTCACGGTACCGCAGAGCGAAGCGAAGCCTCGGGCGGGCGAGGTCGTGGACATCGCGTCGTCGCCGGTGGGGCTGCCGGTCACCATCAACGCAGGGCTTACGGCGGAGGTGCGGCACGTCGCGCTAATCACGCTCGGGCAGCTGTACCTGGAGCAGCAGGAGTTCGACCTGGCGAAGACGGTGCTGATCCAGGCGTCGACGAGCCCGCCGTCCGACCCGGAGGCGCTGGCGAACCTGCGCTTCCTGATGGGGCGCGCGTACCGGGGCGGGGAGCTGTTCGACTACGACGAAGCGATATGGCTGTTCACGCAGACACTGGCGATACGTCCCACGTCGGCGGAGGCGTACATCAACCGGGGGCTGTCGTACCTCGACCGGGGTCGCGAGGGCGACGCGGACGAGGCCATCGCGGACCTGACGCGCGCGCTGGCGATCGATTTCGAGAACGCGGCTGCCTACCGTGGCCGCGCGGCTGCGTTCGAGGAACGCAACGAGCCTGGCGACACGGAGCGCGCCGCAGCCGATCTTGCAGAGGCGGAGCAGTATGAGTCGTAGTTCATGACCTGGGTTACGGCGGCGCTCATCAGCACCATCCTCTTTGCGGTCGTGACGGTGCTGGACAAGCGGCTGACCACCAACCTCTATCCCAGCGCGGGCGCTTTCAACGTTGGTTTCGGGGTGATGCAGGCGAGCATCTCCCTCATCTACTTCGCGTTCGTGATCCCACTGGTGGGGTTCGACGGCGGCGCGGGGGTCCCATGGGCGATGGCGAGCGGCGTGCTGTGGGGCCTGGGCCTCGCGCTCTTCTTCCACGCTCTGCGGCTGGAGGAGATGTCCCGTGCGGTGCCGGTGCAGCAGATGGCGCCGGTGTTCGCGGCGATCGTGGCCGTGCTCTTCCTTGGCGACGTGTTGACGCTCCTGCAGTGGGGAGCGGTGCTGGTGGTGATCTTCGGAGCGGTGCTGGTATCCGCGAGGCCGGAGCAGGGGCTGTTCCGCATCGCGCGCGGGCGGGCGTTCTTCCTGCTGCTGGGCGGGAGCTTCTCGCTGGGGATGGCGTTCGTCGTGAGCGAGCAGGCGACGCGGGAGATGAACGTGTGGGCGATCCAGGCGATACGCTCCGGGACGATGAGCGTGGCCATCTTCGTGCTGGCGGCACGGCCCAGGACGGTGCGCCAGTTCGCTACCGCGTCGCGGAACCTCTACACGTTCTCGATGCTGGTGCTTGCGGAAGGGCTGCTTGCGCCACTGGCGGCGCTGGCGTTCATCATCGCGCTGGACCTTGGGCAGGTGTCGTCCGTGAGCGTTCTGTCGGCGTCACGTCCGTTGTTCACGCTCATGCTCGGCATAGCGCTGAGCACGCGCTTCTGGAACGTGCTGAACGAACCGCTCGACCGGGAGACGCTGGGGTTGAAGACGACGGCGGTGGTGATGATCGTGGGCGGCGTGACGGTGCTGACCCTGGGGTGAGGGGCGGCAACTCACATCGATGGACAGGATGGTCAGGATTGGGAGAGGGGAAGGGGCTGCGGGTCAGCCGCCGCCGACGGGGCGGACGATCTCGACGCGGTCGCCGTGCTCCAGGGTGACGGTGGGGAAGGTCTCGCGCTCGAGGACGTCGCCGTTGCGGGCGACCGCGACGTAGCGTCCAGCGAGCCCGAGCGTGTCGAGGTACTGGGCGATGGTGATGGGCGCGTCGAGTTCGTGGGTCGCGCCGTTGATGGTGAGCGTGATCATGTGCGGGTGGCCTTCGCCTATTAGCGTAACGCGTGGGAGGATGTTGCGCTATGGCGCGCGGTGGGGGGTGTGGCGGTGCTCACTGCAGCCAGAGCGGCGGACCTACGCCGCGTGCCTTCGGCACCTGGATTCCCGCCTTCGCGGGAATGACGGAACCTAGAACCCTTACGGAACCTGCCGCGCAGCCTAAAGCCCCGCCCCATTCACCCCCATCCTAGCCTTCCCCCATCAAGGGGGAAGGAATCAAACAGAGGGGACAGTGTTGCTGACGGCGGTGGCGAGTTGGGATGCGGCGGTGGCGGGGTTCGTGGCGGCGAGGATGGAGCTGATAACTGCGACGCCGGAGGCGCCTGCCTGCATGACGGCGGGAGCGTTGTTGGCGGTGATGCCGCCGATGCCGATGACGGGGACGCCGGGCTGTGCGCACCATCCGACGAGGCCGACGCCCGCAGGGGGCTGGCCGGGGTGGGTCGGGGAGTCGTAGACCGTGCCGACGACGAGGAGGTCGGCGCCCTGCGCTGCCGCTTCGCGTGCGGCGTCGACGCCGTGCACGGAGCGTCCGATGAGGAGCGGGCGGGCCATGCGCGCATGGGCGGACGCGATGCTGCGGGAGTTCTCGGTGAGCTGCACGCCGTCCGCGCCGGAGGCCTCGGCGATGCTGACGCTGTCGTTGATGAAGAGCAGGGCCTTGCCTTTCGTGACCTCGCGGAGACGTTGCGCGAGCTCGAGCTGGAGGGCGTCCGGCAGGTCCTTCTCGCGCATCTGCACGAGGTTCACGCCGCTATCGACGGCCTGCGCGACGGCATCGATGAGCGCGTCCGGTCCTCCTGCGAGATTCCTGTCCGTAACGAGTGCGACGATGGGACGGGGGAGACTGGAGGGGGAGGCGTTGTTCAAAGGGTGTCCTTCTCTAGGTGGTGGATCGGATGACGCCTTCCAGCGGGCTGCTGGCCTGGGCGTAGCGCTGGGCTTCGATGCGCCCGGCGAGGTAGGCCTTGCGTCCGGCCTCGACGCCGAGCTTGAACGCCTCGCCCATGAGCGCGGGGTCCTGCGCCCGGGCGATGGCGGTATTCACGAGCACGGCGTCCGCTCCCATCTCCATCGCCTGCGACGCGTGGGAGGGAACGGCGAGCCCGGCGTCGACGACGACAGGGATGTTCGCCTGCTCGATGATGATGGTGATCTCCTCGGCGGTGTGGATGCCCTGGCCGGAGCCGATGGCGGACCCGAGCGGCATGACGGTCGCGCAGCCTGCCTCCTCCAACCATTTCGCGAGCACCGGGTCTGCGTGGATGTAGGGGAGCACGGTGAAGCCGTCGGCGATGAGCGCCCTGGCGGCCTCCAGCGTGCCGATGGGGTCGGGCAGGAGGTACTTCGCGTCCGGGATGACTTCCAGCTTCACCCAGTTCGGGAGCCCGAGGGAGCGGGCGAGGCGCGCGATCATGAGCGCCTCCTCCACGGTCTTGCAGCCTGCGGTGTTGGGGAGGACGGTGTAGCGGTCAGGGTCGAGCACGTCGAGGATGGTCGGCTCGGCGGGGTTGTCGAGGTTGAGCCTGCGGATGGCGACGGTGACGATCTCCGCGCCGGATGCGTCGATGGAGGCGACGAGTTCGTCGTTGCTCCGGTGGCGTCCGGTGCCTGCAAGGAGGCGGGAGGAGAAGGAGAAATCGCCTATGTGGAGGCGGTCGTCAATCGTCATGGGGATATGATACCCCGACTCGCGGACTATTGCGGGGGCTTCTGTTCTTGGAACTGACCCTCGTACGTGGCTGCTCCGGCAACCTGTTCGAGTATCAACTGGCAGATGGCCACCCCCGGCCGGAGTACTAGCGGCGCGGGGCCGATGTTTATGAACTCCAATTGCAGGTTGCCGGCCCAACCCGCGTGAACCGACGGGGCAGTCAAATGCACCATGAGGCCCACTCTGGCTGCTTTGCTTCTCCCTTCCACCCGTGCTGCGAGGGTGGAAGGCAATTGGATGTGTTCTCTCGTCCATCCCAAAGTGAGCGCCCAAGGGTAGAGAACCAAGGAAGCACCATCGGCAATGTGTTCGATCTTGCCGTAGTCGGCAACGAGGTTATCGAAATTGTAGCCGACGGCATCAAATGTCGTAGGTACTCCAGTAGTTTGCTGTTGGCGGGCCACCTGAGCGTCAAACGTAACAAATGTGTTGCCCAAGCGAAGGTCTATCGATGAGGCGCCTATCTGTTCTTCACTAAGTGCCGGCTCTACCACGAGCCGCCCTTCTGTAATCTCTGCTTCTATGGCAGGTCTGGTTAGAAGCACGCTTAGTCGCTCAAGAGATGTTCTAGAGAAGAAGTAGGCACGAACTCGTTGTGAATGAAGTCGCCATTGAGTTCTCCGGGAAACTCAACCAAGAATCCACGAGGAGACTCCCCCCATACTTTGATTTCACACGTTCCCTTCTGTTCGTCAACCGTAGTGTAAGGCGCTTCCAGCACAACCTCCTTGGAGCCGAAGGTCATGCATACGATTCTGTATCCGGGAGGTACGACGGGACGCCGGGATTGGCAAGGGTAGTTCACGTGCCTAGGGAAATCGTAGTACCTCATCTGTGGGTCCATTCTCTATCTCCTCGATTGATGTCTGGAAGGCTAAGCAATCGTTAGTTCCCCAGTCAACGCCTTGGTGTCGCTCTTCACTAGCGAAAGAGGTCCTTGCCGCGTTCGCGGATGACGGGGCGTATGCCGGAGTCGCCTTTCTCGTACGGGTAGCCGCGCACGATGGCTACGGGCACGCGGTGGAGCTTGTGCATGACGAGCTCCGACGCCGCGGCGAGCTCGTCGGCGACCGCGATGACGGTCGAGCGCAGTTCGCGCCCGTCGCTGTCGACGTCGCCGCGGTAGTCGAGCAGGGGTTCGATGCCGGCGCAGCCGATGGCTACGTTGAGCGCGCCCTCGCGCCAGGGGCGGCCGAAGGTGTCGGAGACGATGACGGCGAGGTCCGCGCCGGTGGCGTCGCGGAGCGTATCGCGGATGCGGCGGGCCGAGGCGTCGGGGTCGACGGGCAGCAGCACCACGTAGTCGCCGCCCCTGCCGACGTTGGAGGCGTCGACGCCGGAGTTGGCGCAGACGAAGCCGTGGCGCGTCTCCGTGATGAGCACGCCGCCCTCCATGCGGACGATGCGGACGGCCTCGCGCAGGACGACCTCGACGGCGCGGGCGTCCTTCTCCCACGTCAGCGCGAAGTCGCGCGCCTGCGCCGACGGCTCGACGCCGCGCAGGTCGGCGACGCGTCCCTCCGCCTTCGAGACGATCTTCTGCGTCACGACGACGACGTCGCCGCCGGCGAGCGGCGTCTGCTGTGCGCTGCACGCGTCGGCGATGAGGCGTCCGAGGTCGTCGCCTTCGGCGACCTCCGGCAGACCGTCGACGGGGGTGAGGGTTACGTTGGGAGGCGTCACGGGACGATGCTAGCAGAGCGGGGGTCGTATCAGGAGAGCGCGGTCAGGCTGAGACGGGCTGCGGCGCCTCAACGTCGACGTAGACGATCTGCGCGGTGGGTTCGGGAGGGCGCTTGCAGTGCCAGGCGAGGTAGTTCTCGATGGTCTCTCGGATGAGGGATTCGACCCGCTTGCGCGTGTCCGCCGCAGCGACGATGAACGGCAGGTCGGGAGGCTCGGCGCGGTAGCCATTGGGGGTCTTCGTGATGGGGACGGCGTAGCCCTTCACGTCTATGGCCGACGAGGTTGGCTTCGGGAGTGGTTCGCAGCGCTCAACGAGGTCTTCGAGGGCGTACCCGATGCCTTCGCGGACAGACTGGGTCACCTCATCGAGTGTCTTGCCGATGCCGCCGCCGCCGGTCACGTCCGGCGAGAATGCTCCATAGTTCCTGGGGCTCTTCTCGATGACCACCATGTAGCGCATGGTTACTCCTTGAGTCCAGCCTGCTTGAGCATACTATGCCAAGTGAGTGTGACATCTGCCCGTAGACGGGGGTGGTGGGGCTGGTAGCATGCGGGGCATGAGTCTCGAGTCGTTCCATCCCATTGTGCGGACGTGGTTCGAGCGGCGGTTCGGCGCGCCGACGGACGCGCAGGCGCTCGGCTGGCCTGCGATAGCGTCCGGGCGGCATACGCTCATCGCCGCGCCGACGGGGTCCGGCAAGACGCTCGCGGCGTTCCTGACGAGCCTCGACATGCTGGTGAAGCAGGCGCTGGGGGAGGCACCGCCCCTCGCCCCGCCCGGAGTACCCTCACCCTCGCCCTCTCCCCTTGTAGGGAGAGGGGGTCAGGCAGGGGGGCTGGTTGATGCGACGCAGGTGGTGTACGTGTCGCCGCTGAAGGCGCTGGCGAACGACATCCAGCGGAACCTGCTCGCGCCGCTGGAGGAGATACGGGCGCTGGCCGAGGAGATGGGGCAGCCGCTGCCGGAGATACGGGTCGCGGTGCGGACGGGCGACACGCCGCAGAAGGAGCGGACGCTCCACGCGCGCAGGCCGCCGCATGTGTTCATCACGACCCCGGAGTCGTTGTACATCCTGCTGACGTCGGAGCGGGGACGGCATGCGCTCAGGACGACACGCACGCTGATCCTCGACGAGCTGCACGCGGTCGCGCCGAGCAAGCGGGGGTCGCACCTCGCGCTGTCGGTGGAGCGTTTGTGCCATCTGGCGGAGGGGCCGGTCACGCGCATCGGGCTGTCGGCAACACAGAAGCCCATCGAGGAGATGGCGCGTCTGCTGACGGGAGGACAGGGGGGCGCTTCTTCGTCATTCCGAGCGGAGTCGAGGGATCCCTCAGGCAACGCCCCGTACTCCCGGACGCTCTCCCCGAGCGATGTTTCGGCTGCGCTCAACATGACAAGCCACACCCCATCCCATCGTGGCCGCGAGGTTCCTGCCTCCGCAGGAACGACGGAGAAGAATTCAGGAACGGCAGAAGCAGCAGGGACGGCAGTTGATTGTTCCATCGTGGACACGGGGCACCGGCGGGCGATGGACGTCGCCATCGAGCTGCCGCGCAACTTCGAGCTGGGGCCCATCGCGACGCACGAGCAGTGGGCGCAGACGCTCGACCAGGTGGTGGAGCTGGCGGAGCAACATCGGACGACGCTCGTGTTCGTGAACACGCGCCGTCTCGTGGAGCGGGTCGCGCACCTGCTGTCGGACCGGCTCGGCGATGAGAACGTGGCGGCGCACCACGGGAGCCTGTCGCGGGAGACACGGTACGACACGGAGCAGCGGCTGAAGGAAGGGCGCGTGCGGGTGTGCGTGGCGAGCGCGTCGCTGGAGCTTGGGATAGACATCGGCGACATCGACCTCGTCTGCCAGATCGGGTCGCCGCGCAACATCGGCGTCGCGCTGCAGCGCGTCGGGCGGTCCGGGCACTTCCTCGGCGGGATGCCGAAGGGACGCTTCTTCCCGCTGACGCGCGACGAACTCGTGGAGACGGTAGCGCTGTTGCGGTGCATCAAGGACGGCGCGCTGGACGCGCTACACATCCCGCCGTGGCCGCTGGACGTGCTCGCGCAGCAGGTGGTGGCGTCGTGCGTGATGGAGGAGTGGGACGAGGATGCGCTCTACGCGCTGCTGACGCAGGCGTACCCGTATCGGGAACTCTCGCGCGAGCATTTCGACGAGGTGGTGCGGATGCTCTCGGAGGGTGTCGCAGGGCGATGGGGGCGCACGACGGCATACCTGCACCGCGACAGCGTGAACCGGAAAGTGAAGGCGCGGCGGGGCGCACGCATCACGGCGGTGACCAACGGCGGCGCGATACCGGACACCGCGGACTACCGCGTCATCGCGGAGCCGGAAGGCACGATGGTCGGGACGGTCAACGAGGACTTCGCCATTGAGAGCATGGCGGGCGACATCTTCCTGCTGGGCAACACGCCGTGGAAGATACGCCGCATCGAGCAGGGGACGGTGCGGGTGGAGGAGGCGCAGGGTCAGCCGCCGACGATCCCGTTCTGGCTGGGTGAGGCGCCCGGCCGCACGGTCGAACTCTCGCACGAGGTGTCGGCGCTGCGGCGCGACGTCGACGAGCGTTTGCACGCGCGTGATACGGCGATTGCGCTCGTGATGGAGAGCGGGGCGTCGGGCGACGTGGCGGAGCAGGTGGTGGCGTACGTGGAGGAAGGGAAGCGCGTGCTTGGCATCGTGCCGACGGCGGAGAAGATCGTGGCGGAGCGCTTCTTCGACGAGGCGGGCGGGATGCAACTCGTGGTGCACTCGCCGTTGGGGAGTCGCATCAACCGGGCGTGGGGGCTGGCGCTGCGCAAGCGGTTCTGCGCCGGGTTCAACTTCGAATTGCAGGCGGCGGCGACGGACGAGGGCATCAACATATCGCTCGGGCCGCAGCACTCGTTCCCGGTCGAGGAGGTGTTCAGCTACCTGAAGCCGGCGACGGCAGAGGACGTGCTGACGCAGGCGGTGCTGCAGTCGCCCATCTTCCCGCTGCGCTGGCGGTGGACGGCGTCGCGGTCGCTGGCGCTCGTGCGGCAGGTGGCGGGCAAGCGAGTGCCGACGCCCATCCAGCGGATGCGCTCCGACGACCTGCTCGCGGCGGTGTTCCCCGCGGCGGCGGCGTGCCAGGACAACCTGCCGGTAGGCGGCAGGGTCGAGCCGCCAGACCATCCGCTGGTGTTCGAGACGCTGCGAGACTGTCTCACGGAGGCGCTCGACACGGAGGGGATGCTCGGCGTGCTGGAGGCCATCGAGTGCGGCGAGATCGAGGTGTTCGGCAAGGACACGCTCCAGCCGTCGGCGTTCTCGCACCAGCTGCTGAACGCGATGCCGTACGCGTTCCTGGACGACGCTCCGTTGGAGGAGCGCCGCGCTCGAGCCGTGACGCTCCGCCGCGCGCTGCCCGAGGACTCGCGGGACCTCGGAGCGCTGAGCCCCGACGCCATCGCGGAGGAGGAGGCGTACGCCTGGCCCGCGATACGCGACGGGGACGAGCTGCACGACGCACTGCTGTCGCTCGTGGTGCTGACGGAAGACGACGTTGCGGAGCACCCGGACGCCGCGGAGGCGTGGCGCGGGTGGTATGCGTCGCTGGCCGAGGCGGGACGCGTGCGGACGCTTGAAGTGGAAAGGCGCTCGCTGTGGCACGCGACGGAACGCACCGATGTTGTGCGCGCGGCGTACGAGGACGGAGATGTCGAGGCGATGGCTGAGGTCGTGCGCGGGCGCGCGGAGTCGTCGGGGCCGTTCACGGTAGGCGGGCTGGCGCACCGGCTGGCGCTGAGCGAGAGCGCGGTGTCGCAGGCAGCCATCCGGCTGGAGTCGGAGGGGGTGCTGCTGCGCGGGCGGTTCCGTCCGGGTACGCAGGATGAGGAGTTCTGCGACCGCCGGATACTGGCGCGCATCCATCGGAGCACCATCGGGCGGCTGCGGCGGGAGATCGAGCCTGTGCCGGTCGCGAGCTACATCCGCTTCCTGCTCGAGTGGCAGCACGCCACGCCGGGGACTCGCCTCGCTGGCGACGCGGGGCTGATAGAGGTCGTCGAGCAGTTGCAGGGGTTCGAGGCTGCAGCGGCGGCATGGGAGAGCGGGCTGCTGATGAACCGACTGGCCGATTTCCATGCCTCGACACTCGACGCCCTGACGCTTGGCGGTGAGCTGGCATGGGGACGGTTCGCGCGGCGTACCGGGCCTCCGCCGTCGGCTGCGCTGTCGCGGAACGGGCCGGTAACGCTTGCGGTGCGCGAAGACGTGCCGTCGCTGCTCGACCCGCCGGATCCGGACACCACGTTTACCGGCGCGTCGGCGGATGTGCTGGCGTACCTGGAGTCGAGCGGCGCATCGTTCATGCCGGACATCGTGCGCGGGACGCGCCAGTTGCCGTCGGAGGTGGAGGAGGCGCTGTGGCTGCTGGTGGCGGCTGGACGGGTGACGGCGGACGGTTTCGGCGCGCTGCGCGGGCTCGTGTCCGGCGTGACGAAACGCGTGCAGCGACGGTCGCGCTGGTCGAGTTCGTCACGGGTTCGTGCGCAGGCGGCGTTGGGGCGCGCGGGGAGTCGGTGGTCGCTGTTGCAGTCGCCTGCGTCGGAACCGGAAGAGGACGTGGTCGAGGCGCGGGCGGCGCAACTGCTGCGCCGCTATGGCGTGATGCTGCGCGAGTTGCTGGCGCGCGAGCCGATGGCCCCTCCGTGGGGCGCGCTCGTGCGGACGTACCGTCGTGCTGAGGCCCGGGGTGAAGTGCGCGGCGGGCGGTTCGTCGCCGGGCTGGTGGGAGAGCAGTTCGCGCTACCGGAGGCGGTCGACGCGCTGCGAGCGGTGCATCGCCGCGCGCCGTCGGGCGAGGTCGTGCGCGTGTCGGGGTCGGACCCGCTGAACCTCGTTGGCGTGCTCACGCCGGGCCAGCGGGTGCCGTCGGTGGTGGGCAACAGCGTGCTCTACCGCGACGGCGTGCCGGTGTCGGGGGAGGAGTTAGGGGCGGCGGCTGGGTAGGGGCGTTAGTCCTTGTCCCGCATCTCGGGGTCGTCCCAGACGTAGTCCGGGTCTTCGTATATCTGGGGCGGCATGAGCGAGGGGAGGCCCTGCTCGGCGAGGGCGGACTCGAACTGCTCGCGCACCCAGGGGTCTTCCTCGTGGAAGGGGACTTCCTTGTTCAGGCCGCCGTCGTAGCCCATGAGGGCCTTGGGCGGGAAGACGCGTAGTTGGCGGTTCTGGGTGCCGCCGGGGTTGAGGTGCTGGTGGAACCAGTTGTTCGGCGGAACGAAGACACTCGCCTCCGTCCACGGGCAGATGATCTTCTCGCCGCCCTCCGGGTACATGACGGCGAAGCCGTCGCCGGGCGCGACGCCGACGATGGTGACGCCGGGGCCGTGGCGGTGCGCGGCGCGGTAACGCTGGGGCGGCAGCACCATCATGCCGGTGCGGATGGCGGAGTTGGGGAAGGTGATGCCGGCGCCGAAGGCGCGTCGGTTCTTGCTCCCGTACGCGGTGAGCTTGTCCCAGACGTTGAGGTCAGGGAAGAAGTTGGCGTGCCACTGGTGGGTCTCGTGCTTCTCGCCGCCGCGGTCCACCGTCTCTCGCACGGCGTACGCCTCGGAGGAGAACGGGTTGCCTTCGCTGCCATACAGCTCGGTCGGGTCGACGAACGAGTTGTTGAAGAAGAACTCCTCGCGCGGCTGGATGCCCATGGCTAGCGGCAGGTAGCTGACGTGGAGCGTGAGCGCGGGCTGGTCGCCCCGCGCGTTGCTCAGCTGGTAGTAGTAGTTGGAGGGGATGCGGAAGAGGCTGTGCTTTTGCCACTCGAAGTTGATCTGCGGGTGGCCCTCCGCCCAGACGGTGGCGATGCCCTGTCCCTCGACCACGTAGATGATCTCCTCGGTGGCCATGCGGAAGGGAGGGATCGTCTCGCCGGGCGGGACCTGGAGGATGTGCGCCTCGGTGACGCCCTGGTGGCCGACGAGGTTGAGCACGGCGCCGGGACATCCGCGCAGTTCCCACCAGCCGAGTTCGATGGTGCGCAGGTCCTCGACGTAGTAGCCGGTGAAGACCGGCACGTCCTGCGCGACCAGCCAGCGGTCATAGGGAGACTGCCACCAGCTGTTGGTGGATTTTCTCTCAGCAGGCGCCGTTGCCATGACAACCCTCCTTCGCGCACGCCATGCCGCGGGTCAGCGAGCGCCAACCCGCGGCGGGACGTATCTCACTGCCTTACTCGATAGGAACGAGTTCAGACGAGACGTTGCACCACGGCTCCTCCAGTGCAGGACCACAGAGGACCGCGGGAGCGACCGCAAGGATGTCTCCAGTGACGGCGTCGAGGAGCCGGAATGAGACGGCTTCCCACTCGCCGTAGAAGACGAAGTCGGAGCCGGTGCCCCGGAACCCGCGCTCGAACGCCACGGCGAATGCGCCGTGCACGTTGGCGAAGAGGCCGCCGAGGTCTTCGTCATAGCCTACGTCCAGGACGGAGGTGATGTCGTTGTGAAGACCTTCGGCGCCCCAGACCATGCGGATCTCGACTTCCTGTTCGGGCGCGAGTCCTGCGCCGACGAACCAGACTCCGTGATCGCGAATGCGGTTCTCGGGATACTTGATGAAGGTGGGGTGGACCTGGAAGACAACGCTGGCCTTCGATCCTTCCTCCATCATCTGGGCCCTCGACGCTGCGTCGGGCGATCCGCTCGCCGTGAACACAGGCTGCAGCGCCAGTACCAATGCGACAAGCCCCAGCAGCGCAACAGCGCTCACCAGCAGTCTCCTTGAACGCAGCCACGTGATAGTCAATACCTTGCTCATCAGAGCACCTCCTGGTTTCCATGCGTTACTGGGGAACGGCGCAGCGCACCGTTGAAGCGCATCGTGCGCCCACCGGTCCAACCGTCCGTCCATAGCTGTCCATTCATTGTGCCCGCCCCGGCGCCGCTACGGGCGCGCCCTGGACGTCGCGTGCGCGCATGTCCTGGCGAAGCCCGACACGCGTCGCGAACGCCCTCATCACCAGCGCCACGCCAATCGTCATCGTCATAATCACCAGCGTCACGATGCCTGCCGCCTCTACCTGGCCGAGGTCGGCGGAGCCCCACTCCAGCGCAAGGAGCGACAGGGTGACCGTATCCCGGGAGGCGAGCAGGATGATGTTGGAAGTCGTGTTCGCAGCCGAGATGAAGTTCAGCATCCCGATCAACACCATGGTTGGCATGAGCACCGGTATTACGATCCGGAAGTAGGTGCGCCACCATCCGGCGCCCGAAACGCGGCCAGCCTCTTCGAGGTCGGCCCCCAGTTGCACCAGCACGCCCTTGAATATATTCGTACCTGTGGTGTTGCCCGAGATGATCACTACCAGGACCAACGCCCATATGGAGCCGTACAGCCACGTCAGGCCGGGCACGCTCAAGAAGAGCATCAACAGGCCCAGCGAGGACAGTATTCCGGGGAAGGCCGCCGAGACCCAGATGATGGAGTCCAGCGACGTTCTCAATCGCCACTTACTGCGCACGATGAGGTAGGCGACGATCGAGAAGAGCAGCGGGCTCCCGATGCCGGCCACGATGGCAAGCGTGATGGTGGTCCGCAGCCCGGTGAAGAAGAGTTCATCGGAGAATACCCTGTGCCAGTGGTCTAACGTCCAGGTGGGTATCGCGTTGAAGTAGCCCACGTGGCTCATGAAGCTGCCGATGATCAGCACCAGGATGGGCAGCGCCGTCAGCAGCAGGAGCAGTCCGAGGATCGCTGCGAAGAAGACCCATCTCAATCCGCCCAGTTCGATGAGGCCCGGGTGGAACTTGCCGGTTATGGTGGTGTAGTGGCGGCGGCGGGTTACCCAGCGCTGTAACGGGAAGATGAGGCCGATAACCAGCAACGTAAGGCTCGCGGTGACGACGGCCTGGCTGTAATCGAAACTCTGCGCCTGCAGGTAGATGAGGGTGGAATAGACGTAGAACCCCCATCGCGCCCCAAGCAGCCACTCCGTCTCGAACCCCTGGAAAACGCGGATGAGGTGCAGGGAGAACACGAGGATGAGCGGTGAGGCCATCACCGGCAGCGTCACCTTCAAGATGGTGCCGAGCTTGGATGCGCCTGAGACGCGTCCGGCCTCCTCCAACGCCTGGTCCATGTTGCGGAATGCCGGCGTGAACAGGATCACCTTGTAGGCGATGCCGTCCGCCATGATCCTCGCGAAGATGATGCCCTCCAGGCTGAAGATGTTGAAGGGCCCCTCGTCTATGAACGGGAGGCTGGCCAGCGCCACATTCACGAAGCCGCTGGTGGGCGCGAGCATCATCATCCAGCCCAGGGTGCTTGCAAGGGCGGGGAACATGTAGGCGATCCAGAAGAAGAACTCCAGCCCCTGGGAGAAGGGAATCTTGGTCCGCGCAAGGATCATCGAGATCGCCACGGAGATGGGGAACGCGATGATCATCACGAGGAACCAGACGAGGAAGGAGTTGAACAGCGCTTGCGGTACTCGCGGGTCAGCGAAGGCGCTCGTCCAGTTGCTGAAGCCGAATTCGCGAGGCGGGACGAACACGTCCTTGGAGATGTCGAAGCTGAACCAGAAGAGGATCATCATCGGCAGGATCAGGTAGACGCTGAGGGAGAGGATGACCAGCGCCATGAGGAACGTGCCCATCTCTGCCCTGAACAGACTTCTGAGGGTAGATCTGGGTCTATTCGTCGTAAGCGATGTCATCACTTCTTCTGATTCCCGGTAACCGGTGTTCCTCGCCTCGCGCCCGCCGCTGCTTTGAGCGTAGCCGCGTCACGACGGCCGGGGAGCAGCTCTCCCCGCCCGCCGCAACGCATCGTCGTCCTCTACGGTGTGTAGATGATGCCGAGCTCGTCGTAGAGCACCCGCAGGTAGTTGAGCGTCGCCGTCCGGTCATCGTCGTACTCAGGGACGCCCTGGTCGACGATGAACACCTTGTCATCGTCCAGCAGGCTCTGCAGTTGCCCCACGCGATTCCACAGCAGGTCCTCGACCTTGCCTTGCGAAACGTCCGAACGCAGTTTCGGCGAGGGCGAGAGGTTGCGCGTGAAGTTGATGTCCGTCTCCATGCCTTCCTGGCTGTACCACCAGTTCAGGAAGAGCTGGGCAGCCCGCGGGTGAGGCGCGTTGGCGAGCACCGTGCCGGTGCCGCCGACCTCTGCCGACAGGCCCTCCTCCATGATGATGTTGTCCGTGATGGAGGCGAGCGGCAGCCCGGCCGCAGCCAACGGACGCACCGCTACGTCACAGCTCACTGCGATGGAGACCACGCCGCGAGCGACCAGGTCTGCGCAGCCGTCGGCGTTCGAGAAGTCCAGAACGTGGTTACCCTCGGCGGCGTTCCTCGTGACGGCCTCAAAGAACTCCTGTCCCACGCCGCGGTGCAGGCGCACTCGCGCGGTGGCGCCGGTGCCCTGCGTCGCAAATCCCGTCATGGCGATCTCGCCAGCCCACTTCGGGTCGGCCAGGTCCCACCACGACGTGATCTCTGCCGCTTCCTCCGGGCTCAGCCGGTCAGTGTTGTACCAGACATCCTCGAAGTTCTGGATGGAGAGCTGGTCGGACATCGAGTACGTGGCGGAAACGTCGGACCACCAGACCTTCGGCGAGAGGTGCCACGTCTCCGGGGTGCGGTTCAGGATCGTGGGGTCGATGATGAGCGGCTCGACGGGAACCAGGGCCTCACCATCGATCAGCCGCTGCGTCGACGAGGTGCCCGCGACGCTGTAGTCGACGGTGTAGCGACCGCGGGAGCGCTCGGCCAGGATGCGCGTGGTGTTCGCGTTCCCGCTGCCCGTGCTGGCGACGACCCGGATGTCGAACTTCTTCGAGAACTGGGCCAGCGTGTCCCGGATGTGCCGGGAGTCGGTCCCGCCCAGGCTGATCACGAGCTCTCCCTCGTCCTGAGCGTCGGCGACAAGCTGATCCCATTGCGCCTCGAACGACGCGTCCGGGGTTGGCGTGGCCGTAGGGTCAGGCGCCGGCACAGCCGTTGTACCGGGCGCCGGCACAGGCGTAGCCGTCGGTGTCGGCGTGGGAGGCACGGGCGTCGCCGTGGGATCTTCGCTCCCACACGCCGCGAGCCCAGCCATCAGCCCCAGAGCGGCCAGAACCGGCCAGAGTCGTTTGCTTCCCCAATGCAGTTTGCGCATGGTTTCCCTCCCACTTCGTTTTCCGCAAAGACTCGCGGAAAATGCCGTGTTATCGGCAGCGTATAAGCGGCGCGCACGCTAACACTCGATGCAAGGCAAGTCAACGCATGGGTACTTCGCTCGTTCGCACCGGGAAGGTCTGTTCAGCACGGGGCGGACGGCTCATGGCATACTGGGCGCGATGGCCACCGCTACCGACACCGCAGGCCGCATGACGCCGGAGGAGCGCCGCATCGTCGCGTCGACCGGCGTCGCGCACGGGCTCAACCATGCCGTCGAGCTGGTCTACGGCGCGGTGCTCATCGTCGTCGCGGTGGAATTCGGGGTCACGGTTGCCGCGCTTGGCGTGCTGGGCGCGGCTTCTTCGCTGGCTTATGCGTTCGCGGCGCTCCCGGCGGGAGCGATGGCCGACCGCTTCGGCTCGCAGCGCACGGTGGCGCTCTCGATGGGCGGAGCAGGCGTAGCGGCACTGCTGGCGGCTGTGGCCTCCAACGTGTGGGTGCTCGGCGCCGCGCTCGTGCTCATGGGGATACTCGGCGGGTTGTACCACCCGGCGGGGCTGTCGCTCATCACCCGTGGGGTGCGGAGCCGTGCACGGGCGCTGGGCATCCATGGGGCGGGCGGCAACCTGGGGACGGCGCTCGCGCCAGCGGCCGCGGCGGCCATCGCGGGCGCGTGGAACTGGCGCGGCGCGTTCCTCGTCTTTGCAGTGCTGTCGCTCGCTGTCTCGATCGCGGCGTTCCGGTCGGCGCCGGACGGCGCGGGAGAGAGCGGCAGCGATCGTCCTCGTCCGCGCCTGCGCGCGCAGAGCCTGCTGGTGCCGCTCGCGCTGATGTTCGTCATCAACGCGTGCTTCGGGTTCATCTTCCGGGGCCTCACGCTCTTCCTGCCGCTGCACCTGGGCGAGAACCTCGGGTTCGACGTCTTCGGGTTCAAGCCGGTAGTGATCGGCGGGGCGGCGGCCACCATCGCGTTGCTGTTCGGCGTCGCGGGGCAGTACGCGGGCGGGGAGATAGGCGAGCGCTTCCGGCGGGAGCGGTTGCTCGTTCCCGCTGCGGCGCTGACCATCCCCCCGCTGATCGTTATGGCGTTCTGGGGCGGCTGGGTGCTGCTCATCGCATCGTCGGCGTTCGTGTTCTTCAACTTCCTGGCGCAGCCGACGGCGGTCGCGATGATCTCGGATTACGCGGCGGAGCGGCTGCAGGGACGTGCGTACGCGCTCACCTCGCTCACCGGCTTCGGCATCGGGGCGCTGGCGGGCGTTGGCGGCGGGTTGCTGGCGGACGGGCCGGGGGTCCAATGGGTGTTCGTGATGATGGCGGGCGTCGCGCTGATCACGGTGGCGTGCGCGCTGGCGATCAACGTCTATCTGCTGTCGCGCGGCGACACGCCGGAGGGGCTGTCGGCTGTTTGACCCCGTCCCTCGGGCGTCGTACCGTTGCGGCCACTGCCGGAGGTGTGCCATGACGAACAGCGCAAGCGAGAGCCGTATCGAAGAGATGGACCTGCTGCTGGAGGAGGTCCGCAGCCGCAACGCGATGCCGTTGTGGGAGGTGAACGCCCAGCGCGGCAGGCCGACCGTGCAGCCCTTCCTCTGGCGCTATCTGGACTACCGCGACCTGCTGTACCGCGCAGCCGACCTCGTGCCGATGGAGCTCGCGGAGCGGCGCGTCTTCGTGTTCAGCAACCCGGGCATCGAGAAGCACTCGGCCACTTCGTCGCTGTTCGCGAACCTGCAGATCATCAAGCCGGGCGAGATCGCGCCGTCGCACCGGCACTCGCCGTCGGCGCTGCGGCTCGTCATCGAAGGGCAGGGGGCGTACACGGCCGTCAACGGCGAGAAGAGCTACATGGACCCCGGCGACTTCGTGACGACGCCGAGCTGGACGTGGCACGACCACGGCAACGAGGGCGACGCGCCGATGGTGTGGCTGGACGGCCTGGACGTGCCGTTCGTGCAGTCGCTCGACGCCAACTTCTACGAGCAATACCCGGACAGCACTCATCCGCTGACGAAGCCGGACGACCTTTCGCTCCGTCTGTACGGCTCAGGGAGCCTCAAGCCGACGTGGGAGCAACAGGACTCGCCGAACTCCCCCATCCTTAATTACAAGTTCGAGCGCACGTACGCGGCGCTGAAGGCGCTGGCCGAGGATACGGACGGCAGCCCGTACGACGGCGTGACGGTCGAGTACACGAACCCGCTGAACGGCGGGCCTGCGATGCCGACCATCGCGTGCTTCGCTACGCTGTTGCGCGCTGGTCAGCGCACGCAAGCGCACAGGCACGTGGGAGGGACGATCTACCACGTCATCCAGGGCAGCGGGAGCAGCATCATCGCGGGGACGCGGTTCGACTGGGGACCGAAGGACACGTTCGTCGTGCCGTCGTGGTACTTCCACGAGCACACGGCGGAAGAGGAGGCCGTCCTCTTCTCCTACAACGACAGCCCCGTCCTGCAGGCGCTGAACCTCTACCGCGAGGAGGCGATGGACGCTCCGCACCAGGAGGAGGCCGAGGTGTTCGGGGCCTAGCCCCAGACGCGGGACGCGGTCTCCAGGATCACGTCCAGCTTGCGCCACTGCACGTCCTCGGGCACCGTCTCGCCGCCTCCGCCGCTCGCGAAGCCGCACTGCGGGCTGAGCGCGAGTTGGTCGCCGTCGATGTAGCGTGCCGCCTCGTCGATGCGGCGCTTCAGGTCGTCCATCGTCTCGACGTCGGTGCTCTTCGTGGTGACGAGGCCGAGCACGACGATCTTGTCCTTCGGCACGAAGCGCAGCGGCTCGAAGCTGCCGGCGCGCTCGCTGTCGTACTCCAGCATCAGCCGCTTGTGATTGAGCTGGGTGAAGAGCTGCTCCGCGATGGAGTCGTAGTGGCCTTCGCGGTGCCACTGCGGCAGCATCCTGCCGGTGGCGGGGTCGATGGCTCGTGAGTTGCCGCGACAGAGGTGGATGCCGCACGTGGCCTCGACGCCCTCGATGACGCGGTTGTCGGCGGCGATGGAGAGCGTCAAATTTTCCGCCGGGTCCTCGCCGCGCGAGCGCATGGTTGCGAGCGACGGTTCGTCGACGTAGGCCGTGTAGCCGGGCGCGTCGATGTGGACGTAGGAGCAGCCCGCCTCAACGAGCTGGCGAACCATCTCGTGCTGTATCTCGGCGACGTGTTTCCTGAAGTCGTCCAGGTCTGCGTAGACGTCCAACGACGCCTGCCAGTCGAAGCGCTGCGCGACGCGGTCGGGGCCGATGAGCGTTACCTTGGCGGAGGCGTGCGCGGCGCTCGCGGCGAACAGGTACTCCTCCAGCGGGAGGTTCCGTGAGAGCGTGAGCCGCTCTATCGCCGGACCGCGCGTCGAGACAGGCGGCCCAGCGACCTGCGGGCCGGACTCGACTCGTTGCTGCTGGTCGGAGCGGTTGCCCTGCTGCCAGCGCCTGAACTCCTCGCGGCTCTCCGGCGTGTCGTAGCCGGAGACGGAGGCGCCGAAGCTGTCCTGGAAGTTGCTGCGCCTGAACTCGCCGTCGGTCACGATGGGGAAGCCGATGCGCTCCTGTTCCGCGATGACCTCTCGTATCAGCTCGTCCTCCAGCGCCGCCAGCTCTTCGGGTGTGGCGTCGCCGTCCTCGAAGCGTGCGCGCATGTCGAGCAGCGGCTGCGGCCTGCGGAAACTGCCGATGTGGTCCACGCGCATCAGGTCCAGTTCTCCCATGGCGCGCCTCCTTGTCGTTGGGGGTTGGCGTGAGCGTATCACGCCCTACGCCGGGCTTGCGCCTCGCGGTAGAATGCGGCCAGCGTCACACGAGAGCGCCGGGAGGGCAGCGATGCTCACTGCAGAAGAGAACGAACTCATCACGAAGGTGGGGCGGGGCACGCCGATGGGCGAACTCGCGCGACGCCTCTGGACGCCCATCCTGCTCGCCGAGGAGCTGCCCGCCCCCGACTGCGACCCTGTCCGCGTGCGGATACTGGGCGAGGACCTCGTCGCATTCAAGGACAGCAGGAACCGCATCGGCGTGCTGGAGCCGTGGTGCGCGCACCGCGGGGCGGACCTCTTCTACGGGCGCAACGAGGAGGAGGGACTGCGCTGCGTCTACCACGGCTGGAAGTACGACGTCGAAGGAACGTGCGTCGACATGCCGAACGCTCCGGAAGGAGCGACGTTCAAAGAGAAGATACGCGCCCGCGCGTACCCGGCGGTCGAGCGCGGCGGCGTCATCTGGGCGTACCTCGGCCCGCGCGAGAACGGCGTGCCGGACTTCCCTGAGATGGAGTGGACGCGCGTCCCGAACGACCAGCGCTACATCTCCAAGATGTTCCTGGACTGCAACTACCTGCAGTCGATGGAGGCGGACATAGACTCCAGCCACCTCGGCTTCCTGCACAGCTACGTGAAGAGCGGCACGGTGATAGACGGGCGCGCGAACGGCATCGAGGACCTGACCGCCGCCGATAAGGCGCCCGTGTGGACAGTGACCGACACCGAGTACGGCGTGATGCTGACGGCGCGGCGCGACGCGGGCGAGAACTACTACTGGCGCGTCAACCAATGGATGCTCCCCTTCTACACCATGATCGCCGCCCGCCCCGGCGACCCCGTCCTCTGCCAGGTGAAGGTGCCGGTGGACGACGAGCACGCCGTCGCCTTCCGCGTGCGGTGGCACGCCGAGCGTCCGCTGACGCCGGAAGAGCTCTCCATCTACCGCGACAAGGGAGTCCTCTTCCCGGAGATGATCCCCGGCACCTTCCGCACGAAGGAGAACAAGTACAACGACTACCTGCTAGACCGCGCGACGCAGCGGCACTACTCGTTCACGGGCATCAAGTCGATACCGGCGCAGGACTTCGCGGTGACGGAGGTGCAGCACGGCGGGCCGGTGTCCGACCGCACGCGCGAGCACCTCGTGAGCAGCGACGCCGCCATCATCCAGATGCGGCGCCGGCTGATGCGCTCCGTGCGGCAGCTCATGGAGGGCCAGGAGCCGCCGGAGGCCCGCAACGGCGGAGCGTTCCGCGTCCGCTCGCTGGACATCGTGCTCCCGAAGGCGGTCGCCATCGAGGAGGGCGGCCAGGAGTACATGGTTTCGAAGGTGTAGGGGGTCAGTTCCTTGAGATGTGGACCGCCAGCCTATCCCAGGTGGCAGAAGTAATGGACGCTATGGGGTGTGTGAGCGTGGCTCAATGGTATCCACACCCAGTAACCGCGCCCTAGTTCCACTGTTCCATCGATGCCGGTCACCAGCTTTGTCCATAGGTTGGCTTCACTGAGGAACCCGTAGGCTATACGCCAACCGACCCCGCCGAAGTAATCATCTGCGTCGACCTTCGTGCCCGCAGGTTGCTGCTCTTCGTCCCATACTCCCACCAACTGCCAGCCACATCCACCCGGTGATGGTCTTGGCGTAGCCGGCGAAAGCACCACTTCGATAGCCCCGGCGGTGGGCGTGTGCACCCAATAACCCAGGCCCCCCGATAGCGTTGTGAATCCGCTGGTTGTGCCCCACCCACCGTCGGTCTGTCGTCCGGCGGCGAGCCACTCGCCATTCTGGTAGACCAGAATCACGTCTACCTGGGCGTCTCCAATCACACTCTCCAAGGCCGCCTCCACGGGGTCCCCGGGGAATGAGATGAGATTCCATCCCGGGTACAGGTCGATGCGGTACGGAGAGCGCTCGGTCTCCGCCGACCCCTGCGCGTGGAGCAGCCCTGCGGAGAGGGCGGCGGTCAGCGCGAGGAGTGCGAGCGTCGTGAGGATGCGGCGGGTCATGGTCGGAGTGTAGCAGCACACTCACTTGACCATCGTGCTCCCGAAGGCGGTCGCCATTGAGGAGGGCGGGCAGGAGTACATGGTTTCGAAGGTGTACGGGGAGTACTTGATCAGCCAAGTGCCCCACGGGGGCCCATCAGGGGCACAACCACGCAAGGCCACCCGAGGTCTGTACTCGATAGCCCGCGCCGGTTTCAACAGCCGTTCCGGCCCCCCGACGGATCTGCGTTGTCGAAACTGGAGGGCAATAGACATGCGTGGTGGCCCATACCCAGTAGCCTGCGCCTATCTCCACGGTTCCTTCGGATAGGGGCAGATGTTTCGCCCATCGGTTGGCGTCGGTGTTGAACGAATAAGCAACTCGCCATGGTATCTGGGAGAAGTAATCGTCCGCTGCAACCTCCGTCCCGGGGAGACGCTGCTCAGTGTCCCAGACTCCCATCAGATTCCAACCATAGATCGTCCTCTGGACGGGCTGAACATCGGACGGCGCAAGCGTAACTTCGATGGTCTCTGCGACGGGCGTATGCACCCAATAGCCCCAGCCCCCCAGAATCGTCGTGAGCGTGCCACTCACTCTGCCCTCTGTATCACGCAGGGCAGTCAACCACGCGTCAGACAGGTATGTCAGGATGATGTCCGCCTGCAAGTCAGGGCCCATCACACTCTCCAGCGCCGTGTCCACGGGGTCCCCGGGGAATGAGATGAGGTTCCACCCAGGGAGGAGGTCGATGCGGTAGGGAGGGCGCTCGGTCTCCGCCGACCCCTGCGCGTGGAGCAGCCCTGCGGAGAGGGCAGCGGTCAGCGCGAGGAGTGCGAGCGTAGTGAGGAGGGGGCGTGTCATGGGCACGAGGCCCCAGAGCGCCCAAACCATACCCAATAGCCAGCGTCGACCTCAACAGTCGCGCCCACACCTGACCGGATCAACTCCCACTGGTTGGTCGCTGCGTTGAATCCATAGGCAACGCTGAATGGCGGCCTGCAGTAGTTGGAGAAGGCACTGTCTGCCTCGAGCCTCCCAGAAGGTGGCTCCTGACCCGAGTCCCAATCTTCAAGGATGCTTGGGCGGCCGCCGGCAAGTACAGAAGAGACGAAGTCTGTCCAGGTTACCCGGAGCTCGACTTCGATAGCTTCAGCAGTTGGCGTGTGGGCCAGGAACAGTCGGCCCACGGGTATCTTGGACATCGGACCTACCCACTCGCCCTCGGGGTTGCGTGCTGCCGTAAACCAGTCTCCCGCTTTGTACGTGAGAACGATATTCGCCTCCGAGTCAGGCCCGAATATGCTCTCTAGATCGGCGTTCGACGGGTGGTACGGAAGGGAGACGATGTTCCACCCGGGGAGAAGAAACACCCGGTAGGGAGGCGGTTCGCTATCCTCAGAGTCTTGCGCGTGGAGCAATCCCGCGGAGAGGGCTGCCGTCAGCGCGAGAAGAGTGAGCGTCGTGAGGATGGGGCGCGTCATGGGGCGAGTGTAGCAGTGGGGACGATGTGCCATCGTGCTCCTGAGAGCCATCGCCATCGAGGAGGGCGGCCAGGAGTACATGGTTTCGAAGGTGTAGTGGAGTTGCCTGTCCAGCCGGGTCTCCCATCAGCCCTCAGGGGCACGAGAGTGCAAGGCCACCCAAGGCCTGCGCCCGATAGCCTGCGCCGGCTTCAACAGCCGTTCCGCCCCCCCGACGAATCAGTGTCGTCAAGACAGGGCAAGGGTCAGGTGTGGTGGCCCACACCCAGTAGCCTGCGCCTGTCTCCACGGTTCCGTCGAGCCGGGGCAGTTGTTTCGCCCATCGGTTGGCGTCGGTGTTGAACGAATAGGCAACTCGCCAATCTATCTGGGCGAAGTAGCCGTCTGCTGCGATCTCCGTACTAGGGAGACGCTGCTCTGTGTCCCAGACTCCTATCAGATTCCAGCCCGCGGTCATCTTGAGGAAGGGCGAAACGTCAGACTGCGCAAGCGTCACTTCGAGAGCATCAGCGGTCGGCGCATGCAGCCAATAGCCCCAGCCCCCCGACAGCGTCGTGAATCCGCTGGTTGTGCGCCACCCGCCGTCGGTCTTTCGTACGGCGGCGAGCCACTCGCCATCCTGGTAGCCCAGAATCATGTCTACCTCGGCATCTCCAATCACGCTTTCCAGGGTCGCATCCACCGGGTCACCGGGGAACGAGATGAGGTTCCAACCGGGGAAGAGGTCGATGCGATACGGGGCCTGCTCGCTCTCCGCCAGGCCCTGTGCATGCAGCAGTCCTGCGGAGAGGGCTGCCGTCAGTGTGAGCAGGGAGAGTGTCGTGAGGATGCGGAGCGTCATGGGGCGAGTGTAGCAGCCATTCTCAGCCAGCCTCGCGTGTTACACTGCCGCCATTCCCAGCTGGGGGGCAATCCCTTGCAGGCAACCGCCCTCCTCCTTCTTTCGCTACTCGCTTTCGCTGCCTGCGCACAGGCAACACCCACCCCTGCTCCCCCGTCGGAGCCTACCGCAACACCGACGCCCACGCCCACGCCCACGCTTACACCGACCCCCACGCCGTCGCCAACCCCTACGCCAGAGCCCACCGCCACACCAACGCCGACGCTCACCCCTACACCAACGCTTACGCCCACTCCGGTCGGTCCTGAGAGGGCAATCGTGAGACTCTCCCGGCGCCCCGAGACAGTGTGGACGGGTGTCGTCATCAGCGAGAACGGAGAGATACTCACCACGTCTGAATGGCTTGGAGATGCCCCTGTAGTGGATATCCGCTTCTGGGATGGCACCCAAGCCCAAGCGTGCGTCACTGGCAGGGACGACGAGATGGGACTGGCGCTGCTCAGGCCGCTTATCGAACCGGCGGGAGGCTACGACTACCTGGCGCTCTCTGGCGATCCTTCGTTCGTAGGACAGCAGTTGGAACTGCTCGAATATTCTTCTCCCAGCCCGTTCTTGGACCGGCAGACGACGAGGGTTGTAGAGCACAAGCCTGCCCCTATTGGCCTCCGCTATCTGCGCATAGACGCAAGTGACAGAACCACCGCTGGCGGGGCGGTTCTGTTGAACGAGGGCGGCAGGATGCAGGGTATGCGTATGCCGATCCTCTGGTCGCTGTTGAACAGCGCAGCCAACCCGGGTGAGGTCATCGCCATCGACGCTCCGGACGTTGCAGACTTCGCACTACCTGCCCTGCGCTCCGGCCGTATGCATGTTCAACCCGTACTGGATCGTGACCGTGACTTGGGGGACGCTCCTCCCCGGTTCCCCACCGTCTTCAATGGAGAGGTCACTATCGATGGCGCTCCGGTGCCTGTCGACACGCTGCTGCATGCGAGGTTGAGCAAGGAAGGGCAACCGGACGTGTGGCAGTCAACTTCGATAGGGATAAGCGGGGAGTATGTGTTTCCTGTCTCATCCGGTTCGATTGACTACTACGAAGGGACCGTGGAGTTCTGGGCGGACTGCAAACGCTCCGCCACGACCGCTGCTTATGAGTTGCCCTCGGCCAGAGCCGTAGAACTGAGCCTCGCCTTCTAGCGCGGCGCCCCCTCCTTGGTTAGAGGAGCCTCCACGAGTCGAAGCGGAGGGCCGTGCTACAGTGGAGTGGGAGGAGCAAGTCGTTGCTTAGCATCCGTTCCCTACGCCTGATTGACACGCGGGTTCGCGCCCGCGCTCTTTCGCTCGTCCTGTTGCCGCTCACCCTAGCCCTGCTGACCGCCTGCACCTCGTCCCCCTACGACCCTGCAGTTGTGGCGAGGGGGGAGGAGCTGTTTGCGGCGAACTGCGCTACCTGTCATGGGGTGGGGGGCGAGGGCGCGGCGAACTGGCACGTGACGAAGGACGACGGGACGCTGCCTCCGCCGCCGCTGAACGGCGATGGGCACACGTGGCACCATGGCGACGGTCTGCTGTACCGCATCGTCGGGAATGGCGGGGCGGAGTTCGAGGACCCGCGCTTCGGCAGCTTCAAGAGCGCGATGCCGGGCTTCGGGGAGCGGTTCAGCCACGACGACATCGTCGCGGTGCTCACGTACGTCAAGAGTCTGTGGGACGGCAAGACGAGCAGGGGCATCTCCATCGCGGAGTCGCAGGCGCGGGCGAGCGAGAACGACCCGTTCCCGCCCGGCGGCGGGTAGGGTTCCTCCCCTCTTCCGCGAGGTGTGAGAGGGCGCGCTGAAGCGCGGCGGGGTGAAGGCTGTACCGGGGGTATACAATCCCGCGGTGGCAAGGCTCTACCGGTACTCGCAATGGGACGGTTCGCAGGAGCCGTTCGAAGCCGACGCCGATGCGCTCCTCGATGCGCTGGCAGAGGACGTCATCGACCACGGCGATATCCGCCGGGCGCTCCGCGACCTGATACGTCGAGGCGCCGATGGCGACGACACCCGCCTTCCCGGACTCAACGACCTCCTCGAACGCCTGCGCTCGCGCCGCGGGCAGACGCTCGACCGGTACGACCCCGACTCCGTGATGCGCGACCTCAAGGAGCGGCTCGACGACGTGCTGCAGACGGAGCGCTCCGGTATGGAGCGACGGCTCAGCGAGATCGAGGACAACCTCGCCGGCATGAGCGGGGAGGAGGCGGAGCAGGCTTCGAAGCTGCGCGACCTCTTCAGGCAGCGGGCCGACCGCAACCGCGAGCGGCTCGACCAGCTTCCCGAGAGCACGGCCGGCGCGCTGCGCGAACTGCAGGAGTTCGACTTCATCGACCCGGAGGCGCAGCGGAAGTTCCAGGAGCTGATGGACGAGCTGCGCAAGGAGATGCTCGGCTCCGTCGCCTCGGAGATGCGGGAGCAGATAGAGAACATGGACCCGGAGCAGATGGCGCTGATGCGCGAGATGCTGCGCGACCTCAACCAGATGATCCGGGACAAGCTCGACGGGTTGGAGCCGGACTTCGAGGGGTTCATGGACAAGTGGGGCGCCATGTTTGGCGACGACCCGCCGCGCAGCTTCGACGAGCTCATGGAGATGCTCGCCCGCCAGATGGGGCAGATGCAGTCGCTCCTCGACAGCATGTCGCCCGAGCAGCGGCGCGAGCTGTTCGAGGCGATGAACGCCGCCATGGACCCGGAGACCGCCGACGAGTTGGCCGAGCTTGCGGCGAACCTCGGCCAGATGCTCCCGTTCAACGAGTTCGCCGAGCAGCGCCTATTCCAGGGCGAGGAGAGCATGACGCTCGAAGAGGCGATGAACGTCATGGGCGAGCTGCAGTCGATGGACGACCTCGAGGCGCAGATCAGGCAGGCGATGCGCCGGGGCGACCTCGACGAGCTCGACGCCGAGATGCTCGAAGCGCTGCTCGGGGAGGAGGCGCGGCAGGACCTCGACCGGCTCGCCGAGATAGCGAAGCGGCTGGAGGAGGCGGGCTACCTGCGGCGCGACGGCGACCGCCTGGAGCTGACGCCCGCGGCCGTGCGGAAGATAGGCCAGAAGGTGCTGCGCGACCTCTTCGGTGAGCTCCGCAAGGGCCGCGCCGGCGACCACGAGCTGGCGGTGCGAGGCACGGGCGGCGAGCACACGGACGAGACGAAGCCGTACGAGTTCGGCGACCCGTTCGAGATACACCTGCACCGCACCGTCATGAACGCCATCGAGCGGCAGGGAGTCGGCACGCCGGTGAAGGTCGGCATCCAGGACTTCGAGGTGAAGCGCACCGAGCACATGGTGCAGGCCGCCACGGTGCTGCTCATCGACCAGAGCAAGTCGATGGGCATGTTCGGCTCGTGGGGCGCGGCCAAGCGTGTCGCGCTCGCGCTGGAGGCGCTCATCCGCGGGAAGTTCCCTCGCGACCGCTTCTGGATGGTGGGCTTCTCCGACTACGCCGTGCCCATCAAGACCGACGACCTGCCGACGCTGACGTGGAACATGTGGGTCTCCGGCACGAATATGCAGCACGCCTTCGCCATGTCGCGGAAGCTGCTCGCCCCGTACAAGAACTGCTCCCGGCAGATCCTCATGATCACGGATGGCGAGCCCACGGCGCACCTGGAGGGGACGCGCTCCTACTTCAACTACCCGCCGACGTACCGCACCATCCACGAGACGCTGCGCGAGGTGCGCCGGTGCACCGCCGAGGGCATCACCATCAACACGTTCATGCTGGAGACGAGCTACTACCTGCTGGACTTCATCGACCGGGTCACGCGCATCAACAACGGGCGCGCGCTCTACACCTCACCCGGCAAGCTGGGGCAGTACGTGCTGGTCGACTACCTGAACAACCGCAAGCGCCGCATCGTCAGTTAGGGGTGGCATCCGGCCTGCGTAGCGTTTATGCAGGCGGCCCGTGGCCGCCGTTGTCCTCCTCGCACCTCCTCTGTGGACTCGTCGCGCAGGCGTGGCCCGCGCAGGCCCTGCCGCAAAAAGTGAGCCAAAATGCGCCAAAACTGGCCATTTCACTCCTACAGCCGCCCCTGTGCCAAGGCAGGCCCGCTGTCATCGACCAGCGTACGCGGACGTGGGGCGGGGGCGAAAGGGGCTGGTGTCACATGGGGGTGGGGGGACTACGCTGCCCTTGCAAACTCGCCGCTGACGGCCTGCTGCCAGATGTGGTCATAGACCTCGTTGGCAACCGCCTGCTTCTCCTCTTCAGAGAAGGGAGGAGTCGGCAGATTCGCGAAGACCTGATTGAGGATGAAGACCCTCACTTCAGCCTTGGTCTGTTCCTTTTCCCAGAAGCGGTCTATCTCGGCGAGTTGAGACTTGATCGCCGCCAGCAGTTCCCGGCTTGACTGCTTGACCTTCTCGCGTTCCGCTTTTCCGAGGTCGGCATTCTTCATCAGGTCGAACAGGGCGAGCTCGTCTTCGCTGAGGCCCTCTTCGACCGCGCGCTGCTGTTCGGCATCGAGTTCGGATATCAACTCGGTCAGCTGCCGGAACGTCTCCTCGACGGTGACGCGGTCTTTCTCGTGATTGTAACCGGCCACGATCTCCTCGTACCTCTGCTGGTAGTCCATACGCAACGGATTGCGAGCGAGCATCTCGGCCAGTTTCTGTTCCACGATCTCGCGGATGTCCTGAATCGCCGTCGCCTTGTGCTGGACCTTCTTTGCGAATTCCTCCCGCAGCTTCTCCATATCGATCTGGCTGATGTCGAGAGTCAGTCCTTCGGCCTAGTCATCTCCCGGCGACCAGGTGCGGACCGCTTCGTTGACGATACGGTGCAATGCCTTCAGGAGCTCAGTGACGTCCGCGGTGTCGCGCCGCTCGGTAAGTTTCTTGTAGATCGCCTCGATGTTGTCATGCCGCTCTGCGTATGCGTACGCCGACGGCTCCACCAGCAATGCCCTGAAGCGGGTGAATACCTGCCGAGCCAACACCTCGAACCGGCGCTTGGTTTCGTCGCTCGTGTAGACGGCCTCGACCGCGTCCTTCAAAGCCTTGATGCGTTCGAATCCTGTCGAAGCCATTAATACTGTAGGGTCGAAGCCAAGGCTGCGAAGGTGCGCCTCCGTTGCCTCTATGGCCTCAATCAGCGCTTGGACCCGCTCCTCTATCGGCGTGATGATCTCTTCGCCGCTGGGAGCGCCATCGCCGAGGGCATATTGGGCCAGCGCCTCCCTCAGGCTCTTCAGCATGCCGTTGTAGTCGACGATCAGGCCGAAGTCCTTACCTGGGTAGACCCGGTTGGCGCGAGCGATTGCCTGCATGAGGGTGTGCGCCTTCATGGGCTTGTCGATATAGAGGGTCGACAGGCATTCCACATCGAAGCCGGTCATCCACATGGCGCAGACGATGGCGACACGGAAGGGATGGTCCGGGTCCTTGAACGCGGTCTCGACATGCACCTGCTGGCCATCCGCCGCCTCGAACCCTCGCTTTATCCGGTCGCGGTGCGGGACGATATCGAAGCCCCATTTCTTGAAGTCGGCGACCTCGTTCTGAGCCTCGCTGATGATGATCTCGACGATGGTTTGGTCCAGCCACACCGCTTGCGCTGCCAGTTCGCTTGCCCGCTCTGCTAGCGCCTCGCGGACGGTTTGGTCAGCCGCCCCCTCCGCCTCCGCCTGCTTCGCTTCGGCTGCGCGATGGACCTCGGCGGCTTTCGCCTTCCACCTGGGAACGATCATCTGCAGCATCCGGGCGCAGGTGATCTTGTCGATGCATACCAGCATCGACTTGCCGGACTGCCAGCGGACCGCGCAGTGCTCGACGAAGTCCACCGCCAGCCTCTCCAGCCGTTCGTCCGCAGTGATGATCTCGTAGTCCTGGCCCAACAGCTTTTCGAGCATCGCCTCCTGGTCGGGGTCCAGCTCGGCCCCCTCAATCTTCTCGGCGATGCGGTCGTTGAGGTCTGTCCGCGCTACACCGAGCTTCTCGCCGCGGTTCTCGTACACCAGCTTGACGGTGCTGCCGTCCTCCTCGGAGCGTTTGAAGTCGTAGCGCGAGACGTAGTCGCCAAAGATGCGCCTCGTGAGTTCGTCGGACTGGAAGAGTGGCGTGCCGGTGAAGCCGATGAAAGACGCGTTCGGCAGCGCGAGGCGCATGTTGCGTGCCAGCCGTCCTGCCTGGGTGCGGTGCGCCTCGTCCGAGACCACGATGATGTCGTCGCGCTCCGTATAGGGCTGGTTCGGATCGACATCCTTGTTGAACTTGTGGATGAGGCTGAACAGGTAGCGGGGGTTCTGCTTCAGCCGTTGCTCCAGGTCGTCGCCGGACGCGGCTCGCGGCGTCTGGCCGTCGGTGATGCCGCTGCCGACGAAGGTCCCGTAGATCTGGGTGTCGAGGTCGGCCCGGTCGGTCATCAGCAAGAAGGTGAAGTTGCCTTCCACCTTCCGCCGGACCTTCTCGGCAAAGAACTCCATGGAATAGGACTTGCCGCTGCCCTGCGTGTGCCAGAACACGCCTAGCCGGCCGAGATCGGGATGCGCCCGCTCCACGATGTCGACCGGGCCTTCGGGGATGAAGGGCGACGCGGGTTCGTCTCGACCCGGCGCTAACGCATGCTGTGTTGGCATTCTGGATGCCAGCGGAAGTTGAACGACACGCCTCTTGAAACGCTGCTCCGGCGGATACTCCATCTTCAGTTCTTCCTGCCGCTCCACCGACGCTACGGCCCGGTTCACGCCCAGGACCTGATGGTTGCGGGCAATCACCTTGCGAGTGGCGCCCGGCTTGCTGTCGTCGAACAGGATGAAGTTCTCAACGATGTCGAGGAGCCGGTCATGCGCCAGCATGCCGTTCAGCAGCACCATGGCGTCGAGACTTCCTGCGTCCGCCTCGTCGAGCCGTTTCCATTCGGCGAAGTGCTCCCATTGGCTGGTGATCGAGCCGTAGCGGGCGTGGTCGCCGTTCGAGACGATGAGGAAGGCGTTGTGATGGAAGGCATGAGCGATGACGCTCTCGTCCATGTAGTCGGAGAGATTCTTGTCGAATCCCTCCCGGATGTTCCTGTAGACCGCCTTCAGCTCGATGAAGACCAGCGGAAGGCCGTTGACGAAGCAGACCAAATCGGCGCGGCGGTTGTAGTTCGGCGTGCGCTTACCGGTGAGCTTCAACTCGCGCACGGCGAGGAACCGGTTGGAACCCGGCCCATTGTCGAAGTCGATCACCCGGGCGCGAGCGGACCTCCAGTGGCCCTGGGAATCCTGGTACTCGACGTGAACACCGTCCCGGACCGATCCGTAGAAGTCGCGGTTATGCTGCACTATCGAGCGGCTAACGTCGTAGACGGTCAGGTCTCGCAGCACGTCACTTATGGCGGAGTCCGGCAGGTCTGGATTGAGCCGTTCCAGCGCCGCCCGCAGGTCGCGCGTCAGCACCGCTTCCTTCGCGTCAGCACGGCCCAAGGTGCCGTCCGGCCCGAACGTCTCCCGGTTCCAGGCGTAGACGCATTCCCAGCCCAACTCCTGTTCCAGGTATCGGGCGAAGGTCTGTTGGACCAGCCGGTCCTCGCTGTTGATGGGCGTCACCGCCATCGCATCGGCCCTTTCTTCACAACGCCGGGGACTTTATCATACAGCAATCTCCCCGCTCATCAGGCGTGGCAGGAGAAGGTCGCGGGCTTGGGCGAGCGCGCGGTTCTGAGTGGCAAGATTGTCGATCTGATTGACCAGAGGAGTCGCAAGACTGGTGAACTCTGTTGTCAGAGAATTCGGCGGCTCGATAAACGGTAATCGCTTGAACGTGTCTACTATGATAGCATCGAAGACTGAGCCAACCGCATGTGCCTTCAGTTCAGTTACTCTTTCGGCAAGTGCGAAATATAGGAACGTTTGCCTACTCTCATTCTTGGCGAGCAATGCATAACAAGTTTGGTTCATAGCCATCGCCGTTTGCGCAAGATTAATCTTACCGACGGAGCCTCGCGCACCAATGAAGATAGTGTTTTTCGGATAAAGTGTGCTATTGCAGCTCTGCAATCCCTCTTCGGTCAAAGTCCGTTCTGTTTCGTATGCATATACGTAATCAGTTGAGTCTCTCGGTGTGTAAAACGGGATGCCGCCATCCCAATAACTGGGTATAGAAGTCTTCGGTGTACCACCACTCATTACGTGTGCGACCTCATATACGGTTCTTCTTAACCATCCTTCAGGCAACCCGTCGATCATCTTGATGTGTTCGTGCCCGGGAAAGCGGAAGTGAACGAACCACTCACGGAAGAACAGCCGCGCGGCCTGCTCCAGCAACGCGATCCGCCGCCGGTTGTTCTCGATCAAGTCGTCGTAGGCGGAAAGCGTAGATTCAATCGCCGCCTGCTCTGTCTCCTCCAACAACCGGAATCTGAATGCCTTGATTTGAGATCCACTGATGTGCGGTACGTTTGTGCCACCCATGATGTGCCGCACATATTCCGAAAACGCACTTGAACCGATTACATGGGTCAAGAAATCTTGTCGCAGGCCGGGCTTCGCGCGTAGACGCGCGACTCGCTGAACGAGGAGGCTTGGTGGATCATGCGGCCTCAGGCGCGCCCATTTCAGGCCCGCCGTAACCCACGGACGATCCATTGCAAGGACAATATCACCTGCGGCTAGGCGGAATCGTTCGTACTCTTCTGCCTCCGTGACTGGCCAGTATCTTGATTTTTCCCATGCAATATGGCCTTGGGCTATATTCTCGCCCTTGATTAGCGGCACGTCCGATGGATCGTCGGTAAACCGTGAGCTCTTGAAGGCAGGCCCACTGACGACTTCAACAAACTCACCAATTTCAGCCATCCTCGCGTTCAGATACCCAACTCCCTGAAGTTTCGAGCTATCTTCACAGCCAGTTCTGCTGCATCATCGTTCAACCCGTCTAGGTCGATGTGGATCGACCGCATCGTCTCCTCGAAATCGAATTCCTCGTCCTCCTCCTCAGGCGTGACGCCGACGTAGCGGCCCGGCGTCAGGCTCCAGTCGTTCGCCTCGACCTCGGCCCGGCCCACCATCTTCACCAGGCCTTCGACATCGCGCAGCTCGGCGTCGGGAAAGCGCTCCTGCAGCCAGTCGGCCTGGAGCACGAAGTAGCGTGCCCGGCGCAGCGCTTCGACGGTTTCGGAGCGCGCATCTTCAAGCGCCCTGCGTGCCCTGTTGACGTCCGCGTTGGCCCAGTAGTCCGATTCCCGCGCGTCGAGTTCTCTCACCGCGATATCCACCACCTTGCTTCCCAACCTGGCTGCCAGGTCGATCTGCCTGGTCAGGTCACGGCAGCGTTCCGCCATATCGTGCAACCCCTTGCGCACCGTGTGCAGCGCGGCATTGTCCCGTGTAGCGCCGTTCCCGCTCCGCTCCCAGTTGGCGGCCTGCGCTGTGGCCTCGGCAGCGAATGCCTCGATGCCGTCCGCCACCGCATCCTCCGTGGAGGCGAGTTCCGCCCACGTCTCCGCGAGCGGATCGGGCTCCCGTGCCTCGGTGGCGAAGGGTTCGGTCAGTTCGACCAGGTTGCCAAGCGCCTGCTCGAATGCCGAGAGCGGTCCTGCTGTCGCCTGCCCTTCGACGACGGCCTGCGCAAGGTATTCCTCGACCAGGCCCAGGAACCGCTCCGGCTGGCCCCGGTAGAGCCAGACGATGGCAGCGATGTTCTTCTTCTGCTCGGGGCTGAAGTCGAAGATGGCGCGCGTGACCTTGCGATGGATGCTGCGCGCATCGAGCATCAGGACGTGGTCCCGCCGTGCCTCGTCACGCTCCTTCGCGCGGTCGAAGAACCAGAGTTGGCAGGGAACCGTTCGCGTGTAGAAGAAGTTGCCGCGGATGTCGATCATCACTTCTACGGCACCGCTCTCGACCATCTTCTGCCGCACCTTACCCTCATCCCGCCCTGCGCTGGAGGCCTGCGAGGACATGACGACGCCTGCGCGTCCGTTCTCGTTCAAGTAGCCGTAGAAGTACTGGAGCCACAGGTAGTTGGCGTTGGAGACCTTCTTGGCTTTGTTGACACCGGGAAGGCCGAACGGGAGGCGCTTGTCGCTCTTGACCTTCTCTGCGTCGACCTCGTCCACGTTGAAGGGTGGATTGGCCATCACGAAGTCGCATTTCCCGGCCAGTTCGTGTGGGTCGTTGTAGTACGTGATGGCCTCGTTCCCGGCCTGCAGCCTTCCTTCCAGCCCGTGGACGGCCAGGTTGACCTGGGCGATCCTCGCGGTGGTCTCGTTCTTCTCGTGACCGTAGAACGTGACCCGCTTCAGAGTGTCCTCGCCCTTGTTCTCGATGAAGTGACCCGACTGCACGAACATCCCCCCTGTGCCGCAGGCGGGATCGAAAACGATGCCGTGGTCCGGCTCGATCACGTTGACGATGGTCTGGACGAGCGACGGCGGAGTGAAGAACTCGCCGTTGTCGTGCGCGCCCTGCTTGGAGAACTCGGCGAGGAAGTATTCATAGATGCGGCCGAACACGTCGCCCGAGGCCGTGCGGAGCGCCTCGGAATCGAACGTTCGCATCATCCGTTCCAGGACGTCGTCCTCGAAGCGCTGGTAGTCCTTCGGCAGCTGTCCCGCGAGTGGAGGGAAATGGTTTTCCACGGCTTCCATGGCGGTGGTCACGGATATGCCGAGGTCGCCGCGTTTCGGCATCTGCAGCAGCACGTCGTAGCGCGCCGCCCTGGGCAGCATGAGGGCACGGCGCTGGGTGAAATCGGACTCGATCAGTGGGCGTTCCGGCATCTTTCCGGCGGCTTTGTCTTCTTCGATGGCCGCTAGCGCCTCGTAGTAGCGGTTCGTCGCATGCCGCAGGAAGATCAGGCCCAGGATGGGCATGAAGTATTCGTTCGACGCAAGGTTCGAGTTGGCCCGCAGGTTGTCCGCGACTTTCCAGAGGTCGGCCTCGAACTTCTCTATGCCGTTCAGGTGGTCCGCAATCAAATGGCTGCCATGCCCTTTCGGTGGTCCGGTTCTCTGGGTGACCCAGTCTAACGGAAGCAGGAGTTATTGAGGGAGAGTCCGCCCCCGCCGCCGCGTGCGGCTTGTGTAGAATGAAGAGAGGCGCCGGTTCCGGCGCAATCCTCAGCAGGAGCGCCCATGGCTACCACGCGAAAGAAGCCCACGGCCAGGAAAGCCTCGAAGGCATCTGACAACGGACGACCGGCGACGCTCGGCGCGCTGCGCGAGAGCGGGTACGAGGTCACGTCCGTCCGCGACGAGTTGCGCCGCAACCTCATGAGCCGTCTGCGGAGCGGCGAGCCGGTCTTCCCGGGCATCGTGGGCTATGAGGACACGGTCATCCCGCAGGTGGAGAACGCCATCCTCGCGGGACAGGACATCATCCTGCTCGGCGAGCGCGGGCAGGCGAAGTCACGCATGATCCGCGCCATGGTGGACCTGCTCGACGAGGAGATCCCCATCGTGAAGGGCAGCGAGGTGAACGACGACCCGCTCGCGCCGATCTCGCGCTATGCCATCGAGCTCATCGAGGAGGAGGGCGACGACACGCCCATCGAGTGGGTCGGGCGCGACCGCCGCTACGGCGAGAAGCTGGCGACGCCCGACATCTCGATCGCGGACCTCGTGGGCGACGTCGACCCGATCCGCATCGCGGAGGGGCGCTACCTCTCGGACGAGCTCGCCATCCACTACGGGCTCATCCCGCGCACGAACCGGGGCATCTTCTGCATCAACGAGCTGCCGGACCTCGCGGAGCGCATCCAGGTGGGGCTGTTCAACCTCATGGAGGAGCGCGACGTTCAGATCAAGGGCTACCTCGTGCGGCTGTCGCTGGACGTGCTCGTGGTCGCGAGCGCGAACCCGGAGGACTACACGAACCGGGGCCGCATCATCACGCCGCTGAAGGACCGCTACGGCGCGCAGATACGCACGCACTACCCTCGGGAGATCGCGCAGGAGATCTCCATCATGGACGTGGAGCGGAACGAGTTCCCGGGCGCAGCAGAGCCCATCGTCGTGCCGGAGTACATCAAGGAGCTCATCGCGGAGTTCACGGGGCTGGCGCGGCGGCACCCGGAGATCAACCAGCGCTCCGGCGTGAGCGTCCGCGTCTCCATCGCCAACTACGAGACGGTCGCGGCGAACGCGCTGCGGCGGGCGATCTCGCAGGGCGAGGGGCAGGCGGTCCCGCGCATCACCGACTTCGCGTTCATCATCGCGTCGACGCTCGGCAAGGTGGAACTGGAGACGATGGAGGAGGGCCGCGAGGCGAAGATCGTCGACGAGCTCATCAAGCGCGCGCTCCTCAACGTGTTCGACCGTCACTTCGAGCCGCACGAACTCGACGAGCTCGTGGTGGCGTTCGAGGCCGGGCAGACGTTCGACACGGGCGTCGACCTGCCGTCGAGCGTCTATCTCGAGGAGATGGGGCAGTTGGAGGGGTTCGCGGGCGCGCTGAGCAAGCTCGGCGCGGGCAACAGCGGCCCGGAGGCGGCGTCGGCGGCCGAGTTCGTGCTCGAGGGCCTGCACCTGAACCGCCGCCTGAACCGCGACCAGCTGGAGGGGCGGTTCCGCTACCGCGTGTAGGACCCGGGAAGGGAAGAAGGGAGGAACGCACATCATGTCCGACGAACCGCAATACGACGTCATCATCATCGGCGGAGGCGCAGCCGGCCTCGCCGCGTCCATCTACTCGGTGCGCGCGATGCTCAAGACGCTCATCATCGAGAAGAAGGCGGTGGGCGGTCAGATCCTGCTCACGGGCGAGATCGAGAACTACCCCGGCTTCCCGGAGCCGATCGACGGCCCGGAGCTCGCGATGCTCTACGAGAAGCAGGCCGGACGCTTCGGCGTCGAGTTCGAGTACGACACCGTCGTCAGCCTCGACGTGGCGGGCGATGTGAAGCGCGTCGTCTGCGAGGACGGCGAGTACACGGGCAGGGCGGTCATCGTCGCGACGGGCGGCGAGCACAACCAGCTCGGCGTGCCGGGCGAGGTGGAATACTGGGGCAAGGGCGTCTCCTACTGCGCGACATGCGACGGCAACTTCTTCAAGGGCATGGATGTGACCGTCGTGGGCGGCGGCGACGCGGCGCTCGACGAAGGGCTGTACCTGACGCGCATGACGAACAAGGTGACGGTGGTGCACCGTCGCGACGCGCTCCGCGCAAGCAAGATCCTGCAGCAGCGTGCGTTCGACAACCCGAAGATGGACTTCGTCTGGGACACGGTCGTCGACGAGATCCGGGGCAACGGCGACGTGCACAGCACCGTGCTGCGGAACCTCAAGACCGGCGAGGTCATGGAGCACGACACGCAGGGCGTGTTCATCTTCATCGGCTTCCACCCCGTGAACGAGTTCATGCAGGGCGTGTTGGACCTCGACGCCGCAGGCCACGTGCTGACCAACCTCCAGATGGAGACGAACGTCCCGGGCGTGTTCGCCGCCGGCGACGTGCGCCAGTTCTCGGACCGCCAGCTCGCCAACGCCGTCGGCGACGGCGTCGCGGCAGCGCTCGCGGCCTACCGCTACATCGAGGGGTAGGCTGCGACACGAGCGCATTGCCACGGCTGCGCTACGGATGTAGCGTGTGTACTGACCGAGGCGCCGCAGCCGGGTGGGAGGAAGCGCGTTGACGCAGATTGGCAAACAGACCGCTACATCGGCGATGCCAGCCGAGTTCGCGCTCGACCGGCTGGAAGATGACCGGCTGTCCGTCGTTGAGCCTATCGCAGTCAAGCGCATGACTGAGGCAGGGCAGTTCGTCCTGGAAGCCCCGGAGATCAACGAGTTCGGCTACGGCGACACGCTTCCTGAAGCGCTCGCCGACCTGCAAGCGGCAATCGCGGAACTCTATTTCACCCTCGATGCGGACAAGGAACGGCTCGGTTCCGACCTGCAGGCCGTCCACGCGACGCTCGTCCGCAAGTTGCGCAGAGCCGTCTAGCTCAATCGCCGCCCCTGCTATCCTTGCCTCCCACGCACTCGGAGGAGGGATAGCGCATGACCATCGGATGGGGCATCGTCAGCACGGGCAGGCATCCAGACACGAAGATGGCGCCCGCCATCACTGCAGCGGAGAGCGCATCGCTCGCCGCCGTGATGAGCCGGGACATGGGACGCGCGGAGGCGTTCGCGCAGAAGCACGGCTCCGCCAGCGCCTACGACGACGTCGATGCGCTGCTGCGCGACCCCGCCGTGGACGTGGTCTACATCGCGTCGCCGAACGCGCTGCACGCCGAGCAGACCGTCCGCGCAGCCGAGGCGGGCAAGCACGTGCTGGTCGAGAAGCCGATGGCGCTCTCCGTGGACGACGCGCAGCGGATGATCGATGCGTGCGACGCGGCGGGTGTGCGGCTCGGCGTCGGCTTCCACCTGCGAGCGCACGAGGGACACCAGCGACTGCGGACGCTCGTGGCCGACGGTGCGCTCGGCAGGGTGTCGTTCGCGCACGCGGACTGGTGCCGGGGCGTCCGGGGCCAGGAGGCGCCGCCGCCGCGTGAGGGCCTGCAGGCGTGGTGGGACGATCCGTCGCTCATCGGCGCGGGAGCGTTCATGGCGACCGGCGTGCACTGCGCCGACCTGCTCCGCTACGTCCTCAACGACGACGTGGCGGAGGTCTCCGCCGTGAGCGACGCCACGCCGGAGAAGCCGCTCGAGGAGCTGGTGACGCTATCGCTGCGCTTCAAGAGCGGAGTTATCGCGACACTGCTCACCGGACGCCGCACCCCTGACTACGAGCGCAACGACGTCAACGTCTACGGCACGCTCGGACGCGCGGGCCTCAACGCGAGCATCGACATGAACCAGGCCGGCGCATTCGCGGTCCGCACCGACGCCCTGACCGAGGATGAGATGTACCCGGAGCACCCCTTCTCGCTCTACGCGAAGCAGGTGCAGGCGTTCGATGCCGCGGTCGAGGGCAACGGCGACCCGCTCGCCACCGGCCTCGACGGCCTGCGCGTGGTCGAGATCACGCTCGCGATGGTGGAGTCGGCGCGTACGGGGTCTCGGGTGTCGTTGGGGTAGGGGGAAGTGGTAAGACGTCCTGGCGAAACGGCTCGGAGGAAAGGCAGTGCTACGTCCCAATGTGTGCGGGACTGGCGCAAGGTGCCAGCCCGGGCGTCTACACGATCCTGCTGTGGGGTGAGATCGGTGGTGAAGATGTGCCGGTTTCGCAGTACTCGATCTTCCACGGCGTAGAGCCTCCGAATACCTACGGCCAGTCCCGCTGGGAATAGGGCGAGGAACGGAAGAGCGTTCATCCAGCCCGCGCGGTAGACCTACGGCAAAGCGTGCAGCCCAACATCGGCCAGAAGCGGTATGGCGCGTGATAGCCTTAACTACCGGGGTCTTGCGGCAGGCCACGCCTTCGGCGTGGAGGAACTGAGCGGAGAGCATGACATCGAGCGATTTGGCAGGCGGCGGACGCCATTCGCGCCGGCGCTGCTGGGTAGCTGCGCTGCTTCTGCTCGCCGCAGGCCTGCTGGTCGTAGCCGCTCTTGCGGGGGCTGTAGGGGGCTACTTCTTCAGTTCGGTCGGCGAGTCCCCGGAGCCAACTCCCACGCCCACGTCGACTCCCGTGCCCGAGGCGACGGCAACTCCCAGCCCAACGCCGTCGCCTGTCCCAACGTCAACGCCGACACCGACGGCCACGTTCACCCCTACTCCCACCCCGACCGCAACTCCTGATCCGACCGCAACTCCCACTCCAAGCCCTACGGCCACGCCTACCCCCACAGCGACTGCCAGTCCAACACCAACGGCGACGCCTACGCCGCGTCCGACTGCGACGCCAGACCTGGCTTCGCTCGCGGACCGCGTGCGCCCAAGCGTGGTGAAGGTCCGTACCCGTGGCAGCACCGGCTCAGGCGTCATCGTGGAAGTGGACCAGTCCGGGCGCGCCATCGTGGTGACCAATCGCCACGTCATCGAAGACGACCCCGGCGACGTCCGTATACAGGGGAGCGACGGGACGATGTACGATGCGATGCTCCTGGGCTCGGACAGCACGCAGGACCTGGCCGTGCTGTCCGTCTGTTGCACGCAGGCGTTCGAGGCCGTGGCTCTCAGTCCCAGCCGCGCCCGCCAGGGCTCGGACGTCGTCGTCATGGGCTATCCCCTCGGCAGTGAGATAGCGCTGATGACCCGGGGCATCGTATCGGGCGTAATGTTCGATGCCTCGAGGAACGGCTGGGTCGTGCAGACGGACGCGCCGTTGAACCCGGGGAACAGCGGCGGGCCGCTCTTCACGCTGAATGGCGAGGTCGTGGGTATCAACACGTACGTCGTCAGAGAGTCGGGAAGCGGGGTAACGGTCGAGGGGTTCGGGTTCGCGGTGGCGTCCGAGACAGTACGCGGCGCATTGCCTGCGCTGAAGGCGGGACGGGGCTCATCCATAGCGACTGCAACCCCCAGCCCAAGGGGGACTCCCACCCCCCGGCCCGGGTCATCGGGTGGTTTCGGGCCGGAGGACGGTTCGCTACAGCACGATACAGACGGGTATATCGAAGAGCATCACGCGGGCGTGTACCTGCACGATTTCAGCGCGCAGGCGACCTTTGAGAATCCTTATGCAAACTCTGTGGGTGAGTGGGACTACGGGTTCCTCTTCCGTGCGGAAGAAGACAACAGGTTCCATGGTGTCGTCGTAACCAGCGATGGTTGGTGGTTCCACTACCTGCGCGAAGGAGCGGTTGAAGGGGGCGCCCAGGACAGCGGCAGGGTATCCGGTCTTCGAACAGGTGCGAACGACTCCAATGAGTTGCGCGTTGTCGCAGCAGGAGACTTCGGGTGGTTCTTCCTCAATGATCAACTGGTGGCGGAACTCGACTTGAGCGGCGGCGCAACGGAGGGCGACGTGGCCGCGGTAACCGGCTACTACGATGGCAGCGAGATCAACGGGCGCTCGACGCGCTTCACAGGCTTCACGGTGAGAGAGCCCCGGTTCCTCGGCGAGCGCTCCGGCCAGTTAGAACACGAGGACGACAGTCTGATCAAGTGGGAGGAACTGCGCACGAACACGCGTGACTTCATCGCTTACGCAACGTTCACCAATCCGTACTCCGCCAACGCGGGGGACTGGGACTATGGCTTCGGATTCCGCCATACGGGGTTCGATCAGTACCACGCAGTCCTGGTCCACAGCAGCAACAACTGGGAGCATTTCCTCAGTGAAGGCAGCAAGAACCGTGCGCACGAAACAACGGGCTGGACGGCACTGGACACCGGCGCGGATGGACAGAACACGCTGTTCCTGCTGGCGGTGGGCGGTGCGGGCGTGCTGTACGTCAATGGCGTTCAAGTGGCGGAACTCGACCTCAGCGGCAGCATGGTGGCCGGCGACATCGCGGTGGCCACCGGCTTCTACGAAGGGAATGAGCGGCCGGGCTACAGCACCGGATATGACGAGTTCGAGGTCTGGTCGCTGGACTAGTTGTGCCAAACGCTCCGTAACCAACCCTGCTCGGTAGACGTACGGCAAAGCGTGTAGGCGAACCTCGGTCAGTAGGGCGTGGGGGGCGTGTTAGCGTTAAATGCTGCGTCCTGCGATAGGCACTCCTTTGGCGCGGAGGCATTGAGCGAGGGAGCATGACATCCAGCGGGGACCGCCAGATCACCTGTTCCCAGTGCGGACGGGACCTTCCAGCCGCTTATTGGCCGGCACACGAGCACAATGCGGACCGGGCGCACTGCGTCGAGCCGGGCTGTACGCAGTTCGCGGCAGGGTTCGCCATCCGGGGGATGAGCCCCCTGTGCGGAACGCATCTCGTGCAACGGCGCCGCTGGGACCACGAGGTGTGGTTCGTGGATGGGGGCATCTGCACGGTCTGCAGCGGGCATGGACAGGTGGCGCCCGAGGAGGCCGAGGCCCCATGGGAGCGCTGTCCGCTCTGCGAGGGCGCCGGTTTCCTGGGCGAGGAGAAGCTCAACCAGGAGCGCAGCCGCGAGGAGGAGGAGCTGCTTGCCGAGTACCGGCGGCGCTCCGAGCAGCGCCGCGAGACCGAAGAGGGCAACGCGCGCCGCCGCGAGGAGGAGCGGCGGCTCAACGAACGGCGGCGCATGGAGATCGAGCGCGCGAGGCAGTACGAGGAGGCCCGCCTGCGGGTGTTCTCACCGCCGCCTCCGGCGAGCAGTCCGGGCGACGGTGCAGGTGAGGGCGGTGGGGACGACGACGGTGGGAGCGACGGCGGCAGCGGAGGCGGAGGCAAACGCCGTCACGGGCGCAGGCGCTGTTGCACCGTCGCGCTGGTGTTGCTGATCGTCGGGCTCGTGCTCGCCGCAGCCGCGGGTGGGGCAGCCGCCCTCTTCTTCCTGGGGTTCGGGGGCGAACTTCCGGGAGCGACACCCACGCCGACCCCGACGCAGGCGTCGCCGACGCCGACCCCCGCTCCGGTGCCCACGCCGACGCCGACTCCCACGGCAACGCCCACGCCGACACCCACGGCAACGGCCACTGCGACGCCCACGCCGACGCCGACTCCCACTGCCACGGCCACCGCGACGCCGACCCCCGAGCCGACGGCCAGCCCCGGTCCTGAGAACACGGCCACGCCGACGCCGGAGCCGATCGACGTCGATGCGCTTGCCGCGCAGGTCGGGCCGAGTGTCGTGAAGGTGAACACAAGCGGCACCTCGGGGTCGGGTGTCATCCTGGAGGTGGACGCCGACAAGGCCTTCGTGATGACCAACTACCACGTCATCGAGGACGACCTCAACATCATCCAGGTGGTCGCCGAGGACGGCAGTACGTACGACGCTTCCCTGCTGGGGCTGGATGGGACGAGGGACCTCGCTCTCCTGAGCGTCTGCTGTTCGGAGTCGTTCCAGGCGGCGGAGTTGGTCGAGAGCCGCCCGGCGCAGGGGACGGACGTCTTCGCGCTCGGCTACACGTCGGACAGCGTTTCGGCGGAGATCGTGCAGGGCGTTGTCTCGAGCGTGAGTTTCGATGCGGAGCAGGACCGGTGGGAGGTGGAGACAGACGTGCCGCTCAGCGTTGGCTACAGCGGCGGCGCGCTGTTCACGGCTGACGGCGAGGTCGTGGGGCTCACGTCGTTCGTTGTCCCGGGACCCGGCGCCGTGACCGGGGAGGGGATCGGGTTCGCGGTGGGCTCGGAGACGGTGCTCGCGGTTCTGCCGACGTTGCAGGCAGGCGCGCGGGTGGACGGCCCCGGCTCGGGACGGGATACGGTGACCGACACGCCCGGGCCGTTCGGGCCGGTCGAGGGCTACCTGCAGCATGACGAGGATGAGTTCATCGAAGAGCATGGCGCGGGGCTCCTGCGGGGCGACTTCGTTGCCGCGGCGGAGTTCCACAACCCCTATCCCGCTGTCATCAGCGGGTGGGACTATGGCTTCCTGTTCAGGGACGCGGGGCAGAACAACTTCCACGCCGTCATCGTCGAGAACATCAGCGGGATGTGGTTCCACTACCTGCGGGACGGCGCCGACGAGGCCCGGCTCGTGGATAGTGGCCGGGCGTCCGGGTTGTGGCTGGGTTCGGAGGGGGTGAACGACCTGCGGGTCGTTGCCCTGGGTGACCAGGGGTGGCTCTTCCTCAACGGCAGACCGATAGCGACGCTGGACCTGAGCGGCGGCACGGCCGAGGGCAATGTCTCCGTCATCACGGGCTATCACAACGGGAACGAGCAGATGGGACGGTCGACGCGCTTCCGCGAGTTCACGGTGCACGAACCTATGTCGATTGCCAACAGGTCAGGTGTGCTCGACCATACGGAGGACGGGTTCATCGAGCGGTCGCTCGCTGCGGGCAGCCCGAGTGACTTCATCGCGACGGCGACGTTCACCAATCCGAACTCCGGCAACGCGGGGTGGTGGGACTACGGATTCACGTTCCGCGGGTCAGGGCCGGACATCTACCACAGCGTTTACGTCAGCAGCAACCGGGAGTGGAGCCACTTCGTCCGGACGGGCGGAATCCGGCCCATGCCCAACAGGTCGGGCAGGGTGCTCAACCTGGACACGAGGGAGGACGCTCAGAACACGCTGATGCTCGTCGTGATCGGCGAGGCTGGGCTGCTCTACGTGAACGGTGAGCTGGTGCGGGACCTGGACGTGCGCGAAGGCGCTGCGCAGGGCAGCGTCGGCATCGGTTCAGGCTTCTTCGACGGCGGCAGGCTGCCGGGGCAGCAGACGCACTACGAGGACTTCCGCGTGTGGTCGTTGGACCGGGCTGATCCGTAGGAGAAAAAGGGAAGAGGGAAAAGAAAGCGCCCCGGTGTGAGCGGGGCGCTTTGTTCATGCCTGTGTCGGGGGGCGGACTATTGGCCGGAGCCGCAACCGCAGCCGCCGGAGCCGCACCCGCACCCGCCGCCGCCGGACCCACATCCGCATCCGCCAGCGGTGGCGATGTTGGGGTTCTCGATGACGAAGCCGCTGCGCATCAGCCCTTCCGAGTAGTCGATGGACGCGCCCTGCAGCAGCGGGGCGCTGTCCTCGTCCGCGATGACGCGGATGCCGGACTCGTAGAGGACGAGGTCGTCCTCGGCGAGGGTGTCTTCGAGCGAGAGCATGTACTGCGCGCCGTGCCCGTTGGGAACGACGATGACGCGGAGCATGCCGTCGGGCTGCCCCTCTTCGGCTAGCACCTCGGCCAGCTTCTCCGCCGCGAGGTCGGTCACGATGATGGCGGGCTCGCCGGTCTCCGTGCCTGCGCCGGTGTTGGGAATGGTGTTCGTCATGTTGTCGCTCCTTTGGCGGACTACTTCCTTGCAAGGCTAGCAGCGCCCTGTTCGCGGGTCAAGGTGAGTGTGGCGCGTTCGCTCTGCACTGCTGTGCATTCGGGGAAAGTGGCTCTGTCTGGCACCATGTGGCCCCATTTACTCGGAGGGCCTGCTCTCCGGTGGGGCCGTGCCGGGGCGGAATGGGGGGTGGTTTGGGGGCGGTTTGAGGGTGGGATGGGGCCAAATGGTGCCAGGGGCACTAGTGGGGTTGGTCGTGTCATACGGCGGCTTCTTCATGGGACGCTTCCTGAGAGATGTTTCGACTTCGCCTTCGGCTCCGCTCAACATGACAACTCCCCCCCACCACCAGGGGACCCTCACCCTCTCCCCACCCATGGGGGGCGGGGTTCTTGCCTTCGCAGGAACGACGAGGTCTGTGGCCATGGTTGCATCATTCCCGGCGGAGACGGGAGGCTAGCCAGACGTACCAGCTGAGCGCCCAGGCTGCGGCGAGGGCGAGGGCTTCCCATGCGAGACCGGCGTAACTCGACGCGAGCAGCGGGCCGAGGGGCAGCACGCCCAGCGCGGCGAAGACGGTACCGAGTTCCGATAGTGTTCGCTTCATCAGACGGCCCCCTGTCCCCGTCCCGGGAAGGGTGCAGGCCGTGCGCTCGTTGACTGCCGCGGCGCGGGGTTGGGCTGGCGGATGCGCCCGTGTTCGCACCAGGTGTGCCTGCAGAACGGGCACATGAGAATCGGATGCCCCTCCTCCGGGAGAAGGGTCAACTCCCGCATCCCGCGCGCGGCGCAACGCGGACAGCGCACCTGCCTGTGGACGATCGGCTCAGTCATCGGTCGCTCACCTCCTCTTTTCAACGCTAGAACGTCAGAGCGATGTCTGTTGCATGACATGATGACGGCGTGAGCGTCGGCAGCACAACAGGGCGGTGTCACAAGATTCGCTCATGCCCTGCCGCAGTGCGTCATGGGGCCAAAAACAGGGGGTTCATCCTTACCTGTTGAGCGTGTACAATGTGACCATGACGCAGCAGCAGCCGGGCGACACGCTCGCCGCATACATCAGACGCTGGCTCACGGAGCGTGAGGTCTCGCAGTTGGCGCTCGCGCGCCGCGCGGGGGTGCCGCACGCGTCGCTGAGCGTGCTCTTCAACCACGGGACGATCCCGATGCCCTCGACGCTGCGGAAGGTTGCGGAGGCGATGGGCGTGCCGCTGGGGCGCCTGCTCGTGCTCGCCGGACACCTCAACGAGGAAGAGTACGAGACGCCCATCAAGGAGTCCGACCTTGCGCGGCTCTACGAGGTGGGCGACCTCGACGCTGACGAGTGGGACCAGGTGCGGGACTTCGCGCGCTACGTGCGGAGCAAGCGCAAGCCTCGTCCGCTGTCGTAGGGGCTGCCGAAGGGCACACCCGTAAGACCGAAGGGCACCCACAAGGGATGCCCCTACATCGGGACGCCTCCCTCCTCCTCCGAGTACCCTGACCCCCGCATCGAGTGCGGGGCAGGCCTAGCCCTCTCCCCTTGTTGAGACCTTCACCATGGAGACAAGAGATGCCTCAGCAAACCTCAGTCCCCCAAGGTTTTCTGGGGCGTCCCCTTGAGTTGCCGTGTGGCGTGAGTCTAAAGAACAGACTGATCAAATCGGCGATGTCCGACTCCCTGGGGGACGGTGAAGGAAACCCCACCACAGCGCAAGTGAGGCTCTACGAACGGTGGGCTGAAGGTGGAGCGGCGCTATTGCTGATCGGTGAGGTTCAGGTGGATCCGCGCTATCCTGAAAAGCCCGGGAACCTTGCTCTGGTGCCTGATGCCGACATGCAAGCCTTGCAGGCCCTGGCAAAACGCGGGTCATCAAACGGCGCGCATATCTGGCCACAGCTCGGACATGCGGGCGCGCTCTCGCATGTGCCGATCAGTCAGCCCAAGGGGCCGTCTGCGCTGGACCTCGAAGGTCTCCAGTGCGAAGGAATGTCCCTTGATGACATACATGAATTACCCGGCGCTTACGCGAGGGCCGCGAAACTTGCCCAGGATACAGGTTTTGGTGGCGTCCAAATCCACGCGGGCCACGGGTTCCTGTTCAGCCAGTTTCTGTCACCGCTGTTCAATCAAAGGGTGGACGCCTATGGCGGTTCCATCGAACGGCGGTTCCGCATCATTCGCGATGTGATAGACGAGGTCAGAGAGGCGGTTGGTGCGTCGTTCCCCATCGGCATCAAGATCAACTCGACAGACAAGCTGGTGGGCGGGCTTACGGAAGACGATGCTTTGAAGGTGGTTCGAATGCTCGACCAAACATCTGTCGACCTTATTGATGTCAGCGGAGGAACGTATTTCCCGGGTGCTGCATCGAGCTCCGACAGTAGGTCATCATCCGGGCCATACTTCATTGTTTTTGCAAAGCGCGCAGAAGAGGTGACCTCTGTTCCCATTGTGGCAACAGGAGGCTTTGAGACTCGGGATCAAGCTCGGGATGCCGTCGAGAGGGGTTGTGTAGATGCAGTGAGCCTCGCCCGCGCAATGGTGCTCAACCCATCACTCGCAAATGCCTGGTTGGACGACAATGGCAGCGACCCTGCATTTCCAGTTTTTGATGCACCTCCCCGTGGAGGGGTCACTGCTTGGTACACAATGCGCCTTACCGCGCTTGGGGAAAACAATGAAAGCGAATTTGATATGACACCTGCGTCGGCTGTGGAAGCCTACGAATCACGTGACGCACAACGCAGCGCAAGATGGCGAGAACGATTCCTCTCACCTCGGCCAGCATATCGCTAAGCACGAACTGCCTCTCCGCACGCCCCGCAGCGCCCCGAGCCCGTTCAACACCGCTGGCAACGCCGATATCGGGTTAGGTGAACGCTTGGAGGAGCTACGCAAGGTCTCCCTTGTAGGGAGAGGGGGCCAGACGACAGGGAAGTGCTGACACGCGCCCCTCGCGGGGTGGCGGGGCGGGTTGCGAGAATGGGCGTATCCCCCGCGCGAGAGGAGTCGTCATGCGCGCATTCCGGCTGGGGCGCGATTTTGCGGAGCGCCACGCCATCCAACCCGGCGGCGACCTGGACCCGGTGCTGCAGAGCCTCGGACTCGAGGTCGTGCCTTGGCGGTTCCGTGGCCGTCTGCGCGAGGTGATCTTCGAGGGAGCGATAGGGATCGAGGAATCGTTGCCGGAGAGCTGGCAGCGGTGGCTGACGGCGCACGCCATCGGGCACCACGCGCTGCACACGGGCACGAGCTTCTACCTGGCGTCGTGGCAGTGGGTGAACAAGGTCAAGGCAGAGCGGCAGGCGGAGGAGTTCGCCGCGGGGCTGCTGCTGTCAGAGCAGGCGATGACGGGTGTGGGGGAGGCGCGGCTGGCGTCGCGGTGTGGGGTGCCGCGGGAGAAGGCGCGGTGGGCGTTGGAGCGGTTTGGGGTGTAGTTGCAGTTGGGGGGCTCCCCGAGAGATGTTTCGACTCCGCTGCACTCCGCTCAACATGACAGGCTCCGCTCCGCGTCGCCGGTTCACCCGAAGGGCGCCCTTGAAGGACGCCCCTACACCGGACAGGGGGGGCGGGGTTCCTGGCTTCGCGGGAACGACGGGAGGCCATGTCCTGCTGTGTAGGGGGAGGAATGCGAGAGGAGCCCCCATCCCATCCCCCCACCGCGTGCGCTGCCCGCGCACCCTGGATTCCCGCCGGTGCGGGAATGACGGAGGGGGGGCGGGAGGGACGTCGGTGGGTGGTGGGGCGTCTCCCGAGAGATTTCTCGGCTACGCTCGAAATGACAATGGCTCCGCTCCGCGTCGCCCGGTCGCCCGAAGGGCGCCCACGAGGGACGCCCCTACACCGGACAGGGGGCGAGGTTCCTGCCTTCGCAGGAACGACGGAAGTGCAGGAGCGACGGAGTGGGGAGTCAGGAGCGGTGGTAGAAGCGGTTGGCGGCTTCGTAGAGGACGCCGCGGCGTTGGGCGTCGGTGAGGTCCTCTCGGGTGCGCATGTACTGGAGTGAGCCGGGGTAGTCGGAGTCCCAGTGGGGGTAGTCCGAGGCGTACATCACGACGTCGTCGCCGACGAGGTCGAGGACCTGGCCGAGCATGCGCTCGTTCGGCTCGCAGCCGACGAAGACGTTGCCGCCCTTGTGGACGAACGTGCTGGGCGGGCGGGTGAGGAGCGGGGCCTCCGCTTCGCCGCGGGACTCGTACTCCTCGTCCATGCGGTCGAGCCACCAGGGGAGCCACGTCGCGCCCGCTTCGAGGAAGCCGAAGTTGACCTCCGGGAAGCGCTCGAAGACGCCCTCGAACATCATGCTCGTGAAGTGCCGGATGATGCCGTACGGATGGGCGACTGAGTGCGCCTGGATGAAGGTGGGGAATATCTCCGCGCCGGGTGCGAACGGCGAGCCGGAGGCGTGCACGGCGACGGGGAGGCCCTCCTCCCGCGCGGCCTCGTAGACGACGTTGTAGCGGGCGTTGCCGAGGAGGTGCGTGCCGTCGGCCGGGAACATGACGCCGGCGTGGCCGAGCCCGGCTGCGCGGCGCAGCTCTGCAGCGGCGGCAGCGGGATCGTGGGTCGGGAGCAGCGCGACGCCGAGGATGCGTCCGTTGGCGTGCGGGTAGAACGTCTCGGCGAGCCAGTCGTTGTAGGCGCGGCAGAGGGAGACCTGGTAGGCGGGGTCCTTCACGAAGCCTGCGTAGAGGCCGAGCGTGGGGTAGACCGCCGACCACTCCAGCGGGCCGCGGTCCAGCGCAGCGAGCCAGTCGTCGGCGGAGTAGGCGCGTCCTCCGACGCGGGTTGCGCCGAGGCTGCGCGGCATGCCGTCCAGCGGGGTGAGCGTCTCGATGGGCATGACGTCCGGGGAGGCGTTGCTGTTGACGCGGTGACTCCGGTAGGGCTCATCGAGGAGTTCGGCGATCCGCTTTGCGTTCTCCAGAACGTGGCCGTCGCCGTCGGCGGCTGGCATGTCGCTCATGGCTACGTCTCCTGGAGCGGCGCCCCGGCCGCCTCCTCGAAGGGTCAGATGAAGTCGTCGTCGGGCAGGTCTGAGGCGCTCGCCTCCAGCGATGGCAGTCCCGCGACGGGTCCTTCGCCCACGAGTTCGCCTATGAGTTCGTTCAGCTTCTCCTCAGTGAGGACGCCGCTCCACTTCCGCATGACGCTGCCGTCCGCGGCGATGAAGAACGTGGTGGGCATGCCAAGGATCTCGAAGCCGCGCACGACGGCATCGTCGTCGGTGGTTCCTGCGGGGAAGGTGACGCCGATTTCGTTGAGGAGCGCCTGGCCCTCCTCATTCGTGCCGAGGAACTGCTGCGGGCCGATGTCGATGCCGAGGATCGTGACCTCGTCGCTGCGTTGGTCGTAGACGTGCTGGAACTCGGGCAGCTCGGCGCGGCAGGGCGGGCAGAGCGCGGCCCAGAAGTTCAGCACGACGGGCTTGCCCTGGCCGACGACCGCCGAGAGCGTCGTGGTCTCGCCCCCGAGGACGTCCTGTCCCTGGTAGGCGCTGATCTCGATGTCCGGCACCTCCAGCGCGACGGAGCCGGACGCATCGGTCGCGGCGGGTTCGCCGCCGCCGCTGCATGCGGCGAGCGCCAGCAGCGCGGCCATCGCGGCGGTCGCGAGGAGGGTGCGTTTCGGTAGGGAATCCTTCATATGTACAGGATAACGGATTTGGGGGTGGGGGGAGGACTCACATGGGTGGGCGGGGTGGGCAGGATGGGGGTGGGGGGTTAGAAGGCAATGTCGAGGTCCCTGACGATGTTCGGAAGGGGTCCCTCAAGCGTAACCGTCGTGGGAGAACGCCGACAGTCCATCCAAAACTCCACGGTTGCTCCGACGGAGGAGTTCGAAGGAGGTCTTACGTCCGTAATGAGGACGCCGGGCTCGTAGATTGCATCCGAGGTCCAGTAGTCCGGCAGTCCTTCCTCGATCACCCTTGCGTGGACGATCGAACCGACGGGAGCAGGCGCGCCGTCCACTGTAATCTCGCCAATGAGGATGATGGGGACGTACGACGGAGACCAATCTATGCCGCCCGACCACGGCGGCTCGATGTGCATGCGCCCGGAGCGCAGGAGCGGCAGGGCGGTGTTAGCCACGTCTGTGGTGTCGATGGCCCAGGACTCGCCGGGGTTGCCGAACTGGTGCCGTAGCAGCCATAGAGTAGGCATGCGTATGCCTTGCAGTTCATCGTGCTCGTTCATGAGCACCGCACCTTCCCCTGCAGTGCCCTCGGCTACGTCAACGCGCATGTACCCGTGACCACCGTTGGCAGGCGTGTAATCGTGCACTTGCACAGTCCGCTCATCCAGCCGACCTGTGAATTGGGAGTATTGGAACAGTGACAGATCGTCACCGATGGCCACACGGTCGCTGGAGGATGAGAGATAGCCGTGGTTGAACGGCGCTTCGATTGCCGGCTCGAGCAGGGCAAGTCCAATCCGGTCGTCTCCGCCGATGAGACATGCCTGACCCTGCGTGCCGTCCGGCAATTGCACATCTAGCACGGGGGCATTCCAGAGTCCCTCCGACGTGGTCAGGATCTCTCCGCGTTCGCTGATAACAACGCCTGCCCAGAAGTCCTGTTTACCGAGGTTGGAGAGCCGCACGACTGCCTCCTCCGGAGAAGGAGTGGGGGTGGGGGTTGGTGAGGGAGTCGGCGTCGCCGTAGGAGTGGGGCTGGGCGTTGCAGTCGGAGTAGGCGTTGCAGTGGGCGCGGGCGTCGGAGTGGGAGTAGGGGTAGGTGTCGGCGTAGGGGTTGGAGTAGGAGTCGGCGTAGGGGTAGGCGTCGAGGTGGGGATGGGAGCGGGCGCAGGGGTTGGCGTCGCGTCTGTGCAGGCGGCGAGCGTGAGGAGCGTGAGGGCGAGGAGGGCGGTGGTTCGCAACGGGGTGTTGCTCCGGGGGCGAGAGTGGGGGGAGTGTACTCCCTGTGGCGTGGTTCGACAGGCTCACCATGAGCGGCAGGGGGAGGGAGCGGGGCGCTAGAAGGCGAGGTTGAGGTCGATGACGTTGCTCGGAGGGGGTGCCTCAAGCGTAACCGTCGTGGGAGAACGCCGACAGTCCATCCAGAACTCAACGGTTGCTCCTGCGGAGGAGTCCGAAGGAGGTTTCACGCTCATAAAGAGGAGGCCGGGCTCGTAGATTGCATCCGAGGTCCAGTTGTCCGGCAGTCCTTCCTCGATCACCCTTGCGTGGACGATCGAACCGACAGGAGCAGGGGCGCCGTCCACTGTAATCTCGACACGGAGGATATGGGGAGGAGGCCATCCGCTGGAGAGGACGCCCGGCAGCCGATACTCAAAGTGCATGCGCCCGGAGCGCAGGATAGGTAAGGCGGTGCTAGCCACGTCTGGGGCGTCGATGGCCCACACTTCGCCAGGGTTGCCAATCTCATTCTGTAGCAGCCAAAGGGCAGGCATGCGTATGCCTTGTATCTGGCCGAGAGCGTTCGTCAGCACTGCTCCGTCAGATGTGGAATCGACTGCTTGTATCCGTACGTAGCCGTATCCACCAGCACCGGATCGGTATTCGTTTAAACGTGTGATTCGCTGGTCCAGTGCATCGCTGAATTGGCTGTGCTGCAAGAGCGCCGATTGGTCCCCCACTGTGGGAGCAGTCTCGGAGAGCTCGACGAAGTAATAGGAGCGTTGTTCCAGGAGGGGCTTGAGCAGGGCGAGCCCGATGTCGTCGTCTCTTCCGGTCGCGCACGCCTGGCCTCGTGTGCCGTTCGACAGTGTGATGTCTACGATATGAGCGTTTCCCAGCAACCGTGAACCAAGTGTATGAGATGTGGTGAGTATCTCCCCTGCCTCGGTGATCGTGACGCCCGTCCAGATCTTGTGGCCCAGCTCGGAGCAGAGGCGTACAACCGATTCCGGGGCCCTATAGATGATGGTGTCAGTAAAGGCAGCTGCCGGGACGTAAGTCTGTGTGTGGGCAGGTGCTGATGCGAGGCCGGAGACAGTCGCGCCCTGGTGCGTTGAGGCGAGAGTGTCTGTAGGAGGACACGCTGGCGTTATCGTGGGTGTGGGCGTCGGGGTGAGTGTTGGGGTTGGGGTGGGAGTGCGTGTGGGTGTCGCTGTTGGCGTAGGCGTTGCGGTGGGCGCAAGCGTTGGAGTTGGCGTAGGGGTTGGCGTGGGAGTTGGGGTTGCGGTAGGCGTCGAGGTGGGCGTCGGAGCGGGCGCAGGGGTTGGCGTCGCGTCTGTGCAGGCGGCGAGCGCGAGGAGCGTGAGGGCGAGGAGGGCGGTCGTTCGCAAGGGAGCGTTGCTCCGGGGGCGAGAGTGGGGGGAGTGTACTCCCCGTGGCGTGGTTTGACAGGCTCACCATGAGCGGAAAGGAGAGGGAGTGGGGCGCTAGAAGGCGAGGTTGAGCCAGACGTACGTGCCTGAATGATAATCAAACACAGCGGTTGCGGTGGCCCGGCGGCAGTCCATCCAGAACTCAATGGTTGCACCATCGTAGCTACTGGAGGGAGTGTAGACGCCGAGGATGTAGTAGCCGACCTCCATCGTCCAATTAGACGTCCAATAATCCGGCAGTCCTTCCTTGATTATCCTGGCGTAGATGGTGGAGTCCATTGGTGCAGGTGCGCCGTCCACCGTCAGCTCCCCATGGAAGAGGGTGGGGGGGATGGGTGTACTCCATGGAGAGTCAAGTGTGCTTCCCAGCCACCACGGCTCAATGTGCATATGCCCGGACCGCAGGAGAGGCAGGGCAGTGGTTGTTACTCGTGGAGAATCGATGACATATGCCTCCTCTCGTTCGCCTGCGTCGTGCAGCTGCTGCCATCTGTATGACATACGCATGCCCTGCAGTTCCCCGCGCTCGTTGATGAGCACGGCATCGTCTTCGGAGCTGTGGCCCTCTATCCGAAAATAGTCATACCTGTTGTCGAAGGTTCTCAGTCCGTTCACGCGGACGTTCCCTGTATGCATCGCCTGGCCATACCGGGAGTGTTGGAACAGTTGAAGTTGATCGCCGGATGACGCGGCTTCGCGTGAGAGGGCGAGGTAGTCAGGAGTGTGCGGGAGTTCGATGAGCGGCTTCAGCAGGGCAAGCCCGATGTCGTCGTCTCTACCGACAACGCACGCCTGACCCTGTGTGCCTCCCCACATTTCAAAGTCCACAACGTAAGCACCTACACCATTCCAAGTGAAGCGAATGAGGGTAGATGAATCGATGAGTATCTCGCCACCTGGACTGATGATTGCCCCTGTTCCACTATTGTCGGCACTGGACAGCCGGACGAGGGCTCTTTCTGGCCGATCTGTGGGCGCCGGAGTAGGCGTAGCCGTGGGCGTGGGGGAGGGAGTAGGTGTCGCTGTTGCAGTAGGCGTTGCTGTAGGAGTGGGGGAGGGAACCGGCGTAGGGGTAGGGGTCCATGTCGGCTCAGGGGTCCAGGTGGGCGCTGCGGTCCATGTAGGGGCGGGCGTCCAGGTAGGTGAGGCGGCGGGCGTCGGAACGGGCGCAGGGGTTGGCGTCGCGTCTGCGCAGGCGGCGAGCGTGAGGAGCGTGAGAGCGAGGAGGGCGGTGGTTCGCAAGGGGGCGTTGCTCCGGGGGCGAGAGTGGGGGGAGTGTACTCCCTGTGGCGTGGTTCGACAGGCTCACCATGAGCGGCAAGGGGAGGGAGGATGGGTAAGGCGCTACGGCGAGGAGAGCGCGTTTCAGTAGTGAATCCTTCATATGTACGGGATAACGGACTTTGGGGTGGGGGAGGACTCAGTCCTAGCCGAGGTCAATCTTGAAGGCGGCCTCCGCCACCTTGTTGCCCTCGTGGTAGACGTCCACCCGGTATTGGCCGGGGACGAGGTCAGGACGGGCGAGTGGAATGTCGAGCCACTGCCACTCCGTAAATCCGGTGCGGTCTGGTGGAATAATGAAGTTGCGAACGACATGAAAGAACGTAAAGCCGTCCTCGAAGTGACCCACTACCTTTATCGTAACTTCGCGTGGAGCGCCGACATGCTGGAATGAGAAGTTCAACTTGAGCCAGACGCCCTGGGCTGCGCTCTCCTCGTCGACAGTGCCTATCGGCGTGCCGTCGCGCGAGACGATGTCTGCCCCGGCGACGTGGCCACGGAGGCCTTCCAGCGTGGGGTTGACCGGCCCGGTATCCGGCAATGGGACGCCGCGCGGCTTCGGGCCGTTGTACCAGCGGTCCACCACCGCATCGATCTCGTCGGCCCGATTGGGGGCTGCGCTCACGAATGCCGCGCGGAAGCCTCCTATATCGAATGTCTCGGAGTGGAGCCTTGCGAACCCCTGACGGAACAGTTCAGGCCCCAGCGTGCGGTACATGTCGACGAAGATGCGTTTGCCCAGCGTGTAGTTGCAGCCGTAGAGGGGGTCGCGCTCCAGTTCAGCGATGCTCGCGGCATGCCCGCAGGGGTAGTTGTGCGCATCCACGGTCTGCCCGTCCCTTGGCTCGGACACGATGTCCTCGATGATGCTCGCCGTTCCCTCCGTCACCCAGCCCTGGCCTTCCTGGCGGTAGTAGTGGCCTACCTCGTGGATGATTGCGCCGTCGAGCCAGTCCGTTCCATCGGTGCCGGCGGGAACGATGATGTAGTGCCCAGCATTCGCTGCCCCGCCGCCGAACGGGCTGAGCAACAGCCGAACGACGGGAACGGGCAACGGCAATCCCAATAGCTCCTCCACCTCGCGCACGGCGAACTCGAGGCCGTCCATGCTGCGAGCCGCGCCTGGCCCCGGGCGGATAATGACCAGCGGCACCTTACCCGACAGCGGCAGACTGATGATTCGCTCTTCCACGACGACACGGAACGACCGGTCCGCTATCGCCCGGAGGACAGCGTCGATATCGCTTGCAGAACTCGCTTTGCTGAGGAGCAGCCGTTCGTTCTCGTCGATCCCGTCCGCAATCCATGGCGCATCCAGAGTACGCACGGCTTGTATGAGTTGGTCTGCCGCCGCGCTGCCCGTGTTCTGAGTGATGAGTGAAGTGAAGATCCACTCCGTTTCGCTCAACCCGTCCTGCAGCCACGGTTCGCTCGATAGTGCGTTGATGGTGCGCAAGCGCCCGGCGATGTCCGCTTCCCAGTACGAGAGGTCGTCCCATGGCTGGGTGGCCAAGACGCGCCTCTCCGACGTACTGAGACCATCCTGCACCCAAGCTTCCGCCGCTAGCCCATTGACCAGTTGCGCTACACGGACTTCGCTTCCCTCGCTGAGTGCAACCCTCTGGGGAAAGACCCTTTCCAGCAGGTGGCGTTCGTTCTCGTCGAGGCCGTCCTGCATCCACATTTCGCCGGCCAGCGCGCCGACAAGGCGCACGAATGCGGGCACGTGCTCGGTCGACAGCCAGTTCGACTTGAGTTGCAGCAGGATGCGTTCGCCCTCGTCGAGCCCGTCCTGGACCCACGGCTCGTCTACCAGCGAATCGATGTAGGCGATGGAGGCTGGCCAGTTTTCGACAGTGAACACTTCCAGCAAGGCCCACTCATGCTCGTCGAGGCCGTCCTGCATCCATTGCTTATCTGCCAGGGCGCTGATCAGGGAGGCGAAGTCTTCGCGCCAGTAGACGTGTGTGAACCCGCCCTGTGGTCCCTTCAGCCTCTCGAGGATGGTGCGCTCATGCTCGTCGATCCCGTCGACCACCCATGACTCGTCTGCCAGCACGTTGATCGCATCAGCGAGGTCGCTCGCAACCGGGGGAATGTAGTTTCCCCATTCCCCTTTGAACTCGTCGAGGAGGAAGACGTCGACCTCCTCCACACTCCGCAGGAAGGGTTTGGTAACGATGCTCAGGGCTGCGGTCTCATGGCGCCGTGCGATGGACTCCAAGCTCCGCACGACGGCGAGTTCCTCCTCGTCCAGTCCATCGAAGATCCAGGGCTTGGCCATGAAGATGTGGAGGGTCGACGTCCGGACGAGGCCGAGGTTCACGAGCGCCTGTGCCGCGTCGCGCTCGGACCGGCTGATGCCGTCTGCGATCCATGGCAGGGATGTGATCAGAGCCGATGCCTGAGGAGCGTCGGCGTCCAGGCGTGCGCTGCCGGACAGCCCCAGCCAGGCGTCGAGATATGGCGGGGCCGGAGTGGGTGTGACGGTTGGCGGAGATGTGGGCGTTGGGGAAGGCACTGCAGTGGGCGTCGCCGTTGGCGTTGGCATATGAGTCGGAATGAGGGTTGGAGTGGGAGTAGGCGTAGGGGTAGACGTGGGAGCCGGGGTTGCGGTAGGCGTCGAGGTGGGCGTGGGAGCGGGCGCAGGGGTTGGGGTCGCGTCTGTGCAGGCGGCGAGCGCGAGGAGCGTGAGGGCGAGGAGGGCGGTGGTTCGCAAGGGGGCGTTGCTCCGGGGGCGAGAGTGGGGGGGAGTGTACTCCCTGTGGCGTGGTTCGACAGGCTCACCATGAGCGGCAAGGGGAGGGGCGGGGCGCTAGAAGGCGAGGTTGAGATTTCTCCTACCGGCTGGGGAGAAGTCGAGGACGGTGGTTGTGGCAGATCGCCTGCAATCCATCCAGAATTCGATCGTTGCCTCAGAGTAGTTGGGGTTTGGGACGCTCACATACAGGGTGAAAAACCCAACCTCGGTGAGTTCGGCGAATACCCAGTAGTCGGGTTGATCTTCCTTGCTAAGCCTGGCGTGCAGGACCGAACCGACCGGAGCGTCCCTTCCCTCCAGGGTGGCATGGCCCACGATCAGGGGCCATGTATAGGATGGTGGACGCCGCTGTGGCTGAGTCGGCTGGAGCGGAACTCTCATCAACTCGGCCCTGCTCTGAAGGAGCGGTGGCTTCGCGTGCGTTAGGTTCGGATCTTGACCACTTGCGGGCATGGCGACGGAAGACCACCCAGGGTAGCCGTTCTGCGTATTCGTGTGGCCGGTTCGCAAGAGCGGTAGCGCCACGCGTGCCACCGCTGAGGCTTCAATGGCGAAAGCCTCGCCCGGGTTCCCTATCTCGTTCCGCTGCAGCCTCGGTGGAGGCATGAGCATGCCCTGCAGCTCACCGCGGCCGTTTATGAGGACAGCCCCTTCAGACGCAGCAGTTTCGGTTGCATCCAAGCGCACATAATCGTAGCCGGTCGCCACTGAGATGCGCTCGACCACGGACACGCTCCCCTGTTCCAACTCGCGTGCAGAAGCAGCGTGCTGGAACAGCTGCAGTTGTTGGCCAACCGATGGTTCTTCGCTGGAGAGGTGGAGGAAGTGGTAGGTGCGCGATGGTTCAACAAGGGGCATGAGCAGCGCGAGCCCGATGTCGTCATCCCTGCCAGTTACGCACGCTTCGCCCTGAGTGCCGTCATCCAAGTGGATGTCTACGACGGGGGAGTCTCCAAGCGAAAGTGACGTCGTGATTATCTCACCTCGTTCACTGATGACGGCACCTGTCCAGACAACCTTGTTCTCCTTGTACCTTGGGGTTGGACCTTCTCCCGAAACATCGACCTTCCAGTTCCAGCCGGAGAGTCGCGCTATTGCCCGGTCCGGGACAGGCGTTGGGTGGGGAGTCGGTGAAGGCGTTGGGGTTGGCGTTGCTGTCGCGGCAGGGGTTGCGGTTGGCGTCGGCGTGAAGGTGGGAACCGGCGTAGGGGTTGGGGTCCACGTTGGCTCAGGGGTCCAGGTGGGCGCTGCGGTCCATGTCGGGGCGGGCGTCCATGTAGGTGAGGCAGCGGGCGTGGGAGCGGGCGTGGGGGTTGGGGTCGCGTCTGCGCAGGCGGCGAGCGTGAGGAGCGTCAGGGCGAGGAGGGCGGTCGTTCGCAAGGGGGCCGTTGCTCCGGGGGCGAGGTTGGGGGGAGTGTACTCCCTGTGGCGTGGTTCGACAGGCTCACCATGAGCGGCAGGGAGAAGGAGCGGGAGGAGAGGGATGGGCGAGGGGAGGGAGGATGGGTATGGGCCGGGTGTTGGTATAGTCTGCAGCCCGATGGAGGTGCGGTCCTATGGCTGAACAGGTCTTTGTGATGACGGGAGACACGCTGGAACCTGTGGATGAACAGCCCTTCGAACTCGAAGATGATCTGCAGGAGCTTCTCGCGAAGCACCCGCGTTTACTCGGCAACGTTCGGAGATGGCTCCTCGTTACGCGCGAAAAGGGAGTAGCAGACGCGCCTGATGGAGCAGGCCGCTGGTCGTTAGACCACCTCTTCGTTGATCAGGACGCCGTACCCACGCTCGTCGAAGTCAAGCGAGGCAGTAACACACAGATCCGGCGAGAGGTAGTCGGGCAGATGCTGGACTACGCCGCGAACGGCTCACAGTTCTGGACAGAGGATGAGATTAGGGATGCCTTCGAGCGTGAGCAAGGAGGCTCCGGCGAACCGGCCGATGCCGTACTGCAAGAGTTCTTGCGAGAGGAGGATTCGACCGCCGACGAATTCTGGAGAAGGGTTGCCACCAACCTTGCCGCCAGGCGTATGCGTCTTGTATTCGTCGCCGACGCGATACCTCCTGAACTCGTTCGAATAGTGGAGTTCCTGAACGCGCAGATGCGCGATATCGAGGTGCTGGCCGTTGAGATCAAGCAGTTCAAGGGGAACAATCAGACCGAGACGTTGGTATCCCGAGTCATTGGAGATACTGCTGCTCCACCGGGCAAGAACCTTCCTTCACGAACGCGGACAAGGGTAACGGAAGATGAATTCTATAGTCGGCTTCCCAGCGAACCCGTACGCGCGGCCACGAAGCGCCTTCTCGATCTTGCTCGCGAGGGTGGAGCGAAGATTGTTCGAGGGGACCAGGGACTGTCGATACGGGTAGACGTGCCGAAAGAGATATGGAAGCGACAGGTAACAGTTGCATGGTTCTTCCCTGAGCCGGGCAGAGTCTACTGGGCAGGGCTCCGGGACTTCTCATTCGGCGCTGCCTACCCCGACTATCAAAACGAACGGCTGAACGACATTATGAGCACGTGGGCTGACTCTCTCTCTTTCGGAGAGGGAGTCACGTTCGACGGCGAGAATGGCGGAGGGCGAACGCTCACTCATGATCAAGTCGTGCAGCACCAAGACAATCTTGCGAGCGGCCTAGCGAGCGTGATCGCTGAGTTGCGGAGTCTGCGGGAGTGAGCTGAGGAGGGCTTTGTGATGACGGGAGACAGGCTGGAACCGGTGGATGAACGGCCATTCGAAGTCGAGGATGAGTTCTTCAGCCTGCTTCCCAGGGGAGCCGTACGCGGGGCCGCGAAGCACATTCTCGATGTTCCTCGCGAGAGTGGCGCGAAGGTTGTTTGGTTTGGCGAGGGACTTTCGATACGGGTAGACGTGCCGAAGGAGATATGGGGCCAACCGGTAGCAGTTGCGTGGCTCTTTCCGGAGCCGGGCAGGGTCTACTGGGCAGGGCTCCGGGACTTCTCATTCGGCGCCGCATACCCCGACTACGGCAACGAGCGGCTGAACGCCGTCATGCGCAGGTGGGCTGACTATTTCCCTTTCGGAGGAGGGATCACGTTCGACGGTGAGCACGGCGGGGGGCGGACGCTCACGCATAACGAGGTCGTGGAGTACCAGGACGCCCTCGCCAGCGGCCTGGCGACCGTAACTGCCGGGTTGCGGAGATTGCGGGTGTGAGCAGAACTGTCTCGTCGTTAATGAGAAGAAGCCCCTGCGAGCGCAGGGGCTTCTTCATGTGAGCCGTGGGACGTTTGGACTAGAAGTCCATGTGGTCGCCGTGCGGCATGCCGGCGGCAGCCGCGGCCGGCTCGGGGATGTCGGTGACCACGGACTCGGTGGTGAGCACCATGGCCGCGACGCTGGACGAGTTCTCGACCGCTGCGCGCGTGACCTTGGCCGGGTCGACGATGCCGCGCTCGATCATCGGGCCCCAGACGCCGGCGTCGGCGTCGAAGCCCCAGTCGTCCTGGGAGACCTTGGCCTCGGCGATGATGACGTCGCCGGAGTGGCCGGAGTTGGATGCGATGGTGCGGATGGGCTCCTCGAGCGCACGGCGGACGATGTTTGCGCCGGTGAGTTCGTCGCCGTCGAGATCGAGCTCGGCGATGGCCTCGGAGGCGCGGACCAGGACGGTTCCGCCGCCGGGGACGATGCCTTCCTCAACCGCCGCACGGGTGGCGGAGAGGGCGTCCTCGACGCGCGCCTTCTTCTCCTTCAGCTCGACCTCGGTGGCCGCGCCGACCTTGATGATGGCGACGCCGCCAGAGAGCTTGGCGAGCCGCTCCTGGAGCTTCTCGCGGTCGAAGTCGCTGGTCGTCTCCTCGACGCGGGCCTTGATCTGGGAGATGCGGTCCTGGATGGCCTGCTCGGTGCCGTGCCCCTCGACGAAGGTGGTCTCGTCCTTGGTGGCGACGACCCTGCGGGCGCGCCCGCAGTCCTCGATGGTTGCGGAGTCGAGCTTGCGGCCGACCTCTTCGCTCAGGACGGTGCCGCCGGTGAGGATGGCGATGTCCTGGAGCATCTCCTTGCGGCGGTCGCCGAAGCCGGGCGCCTTGATGGAGAGGCAGTTGAGCGTGCCGCGGAGCTTGTTGACCACGAGGGTGGCGAGGGCCTCGCCTTCGACGTCCTCAGCGATGAGGACGAGGTTCTTCGTGGTCTGGAGGATCTTCTCGAGGGCGGGGAGCACGTCGCTCACCGCGGAGATCTTCTTGTCGGTGATGAGGATGCAGGGGTCGTCGACGGCGGCTTCCATGCGCTGGGAGTCGGTGAGGAAGTAGGGGGAGATGTAGCCGCGGTCGATCTGCATGCCCTCGACGTACTCGGTCTCGTAGCCGAGGCTCTTGCCTTCCTCGACCGTGATGACGCCGTCCTTGCCGACCTTCTCCATGACCTCTGCGATGAGGTTGCCCATCTCGTTGTCGTGGGCGGAGAGGGATGCGACCTGGGCTATCTGCTCCTTGCCGCTGACTTCCTTGGCCTGCTTGGAGATGCTGCCGCGAACGGCGACCACGGCGGCCTCGATGCCGCGCTTGATGGCCATGGGGTCTGCGCCGGCGGCGATGTTGCGGAAGCCCTCGCCGATCATGGCCTGCGCGAGGACGGTGGCAGTGGTGGTGCCGTCACCGGCGACATCGTTGGTCTTGGTGGCGGCTTCCTTCAGGAGCTGCGCACCCATGTTCTCGTAGTGGTCCGCGAGCTCGATCTCCTTGGCGATGGTGACGCCGTCGGAGCAGACGTTCGGGGGGCCGAACTTCTTGTCGAGGATGACGTTGCGGCCGCGGGGGCCGAGGGTGACCTTGACCGTGTTGGCCAGGGTGTCCATGCCGACCTTGAGCGACTTTCGCGCCTCGTCGCTGAAAAGGATCTGTTTCGCCATTTGATTGACTCCTCTTTCTGTGATGCGCGCCCGCGGGCGCGTGCTGCACGGGCCTAGCCGACCTTGGCCAGGATGTCCGTCTCCTTCATGATCAGGTACTCTTCGCCGTCGTCCTCGAACTCGGTGCCGGCGTACTTGGAGTAGATGACGGTGTCACCCACTGCGACGGACATCTCGAGACGGTTGCCGTCGTCGGTTACCCGGCCGGGGCCAACCGCGATGACACTGCCCTCCTGGGGCCGCTCCTTCGCGCTGTCCGGGATGTAGATACCACTCTTGGTCTGGGTCTCCTGCTCCACCGCCTTCACGACGATGCGGTCGCCCAAGGGCTGCAGACTTCTTGCCACGGCTACCTCCTTTTCGCATCCGGCAGGTGCATCTGCTAGCACTCGCCTTAATAGTCTGTTAGCAGTCGAATAGCATGACTGCTAATCCGCCCGGAATCGTACGGGTAGTCGACGGGGGCTGTCAAGGGTTGCGTGGCGAGGGGTGGGGAGGCGGGGGGTCCCATGTATGGCGTTCCTTCGGGGCATATACTTGGAGTAGTGGGCTGGACCGTCGAAATCACGGACGAGTTGGATGGATTCATGAGCGGACATCACCCCTTCGCTGAGCTGACGGCACACTTCACCCCGGAGCAACGGGAGCGCATAGAAGGGAAGAAGGCCGAGATGCGTGCGAACGGCATGCGCCCGGTGCACCCGGGTGAGATTCTGCGCGACGAACTGGACGAACTTGAGATGTCCCCTCATTCACTGGCCAAGGCATTGGCTGTGCCCCCCAACCGGATAACGGCGATCCTGAAGGGCCAGCGAGGCGTGACGGCGGACACCGCCCTGCGCCTCTCCCGCTACTTCGGCACCACGCCCCAGTTCTGGATGAACCTGCAGCAGACGTTCGAATTGCGCACCGCAGAAGAGACCTCCGGCGCGGAGGTTGCCGCGACCGTGCAGCCTCGCCTGCCGTAGCCCGTCGAGCCGCAACATGACCACCGACAACCCCAACCGCATCGCACGGCTCACGCTCGGCGCGGACGCCGCCGCGCTGACCGACGCGCTCCTGGAACTGGATGCGGACGCCGATGCGCGCGTGCTGCTGCTGTCCGGTGACTGGAGCACCGTCGGCGTGAGCGTGCGCGACGGGGTGGGCGACGACCCCGTCGCCGCCCTGGCGGCCCTGCGCATTCCCGTCGTGGCGTGGGTGGACGGCGACTGCCACGAGGAGGCGCTCGAACTCGCGCTGGCGGCTGACATACGCATCGCGGGGGAGTCGGCGACGTTCCGCATGGGACACGCGCGCGAGGGACGTATGCCGTCGCACGGCGGGACGCAGCGGCTCACGCGAGCGGTGGGGCGGGGACAGGCGCTGCGGCTGCTGCTTGCGGGGGAAACGCTGGACGCTGACGACGCGCTGCGTGTCGGGCTCGTGCACGACGTGGGCGACCTGGAGGACGCCGAGGCGCTGGCTGCGTCCATCGCGGATGCGGGGCCCATCGCGGCGCAGTACGTGAAGGAGGCCATCGCCGCATCGCCCGACCTCCCGCTTCGCGAGGGGATGCGGCTGGAGGCCGACCTGAGCATCCTGCTGCACTCGACCGCCGACCGCGCCGAAGGGCTGCGCTCCTTCGCGGAGAAGCGCAAGGCCCGATTCGAGGGGCGATGAGCGGCTTCACCACGCTGCGCTACGAGAAGCGCGACGGCGTTGCGGTCGTGACGCTATGCCGTCCCGAGGCGATCAACGCCTTCAACGTGCGGATGCGCGACGAACTCTCCGAGGCGCTGAGCGCGGCCCGCGACGACACCGAGGTGCGTGGCCTGCTCATCGCGGGCGACGGCGAACGCGGCTTCTGCGCGGGCGCGGACCTCACCGAGTTCGGCTCCGCGCCGTCGCAGGCCATCGCCCGCTACGTGCGGTGGGCGCGCGACCTGTGGAGCGTGCTGGGGGAGCTGCCGAAGCCGACGATGGCCGCCGTACACGGCTACTGCTTCGGCTCCGGCCTGGAGATCGCCGCGCTGTGCGACCTCCGCATCGCATCGCAAGATGCGACGTTCGCGCTTCCGGAGGCGTCGCTCGGCCTCATCCCCGCCGCAGGCGGCACGCAATCGCTGCCGCGCATCGTTGGGCTCCCGCGCGCGATGGAGATGGCGCTCACCGGCAGGCGGATGTCGTCGGGCGAGGCGGTGCGCGCCGGGTTCGTCGACTGGCTCGTGCCGCGCGAGCAACTCCACGTCGTGGCCGAGGCCCGCCTGCGCGATGTCACGACCGCGCCAGCCGAGGCGCTTGCGCTGGCGAAGCGCGCGGTCAACGAGGGCGCCGACATGACGCTCGCCGACGGCCTGCGGCTTGAACGGCGGCTCGCTGCTCGGCTACGCTAACCTGACGGGCGCATGCCGCCCGCCGGAGAACCACCCTGCACACCCACGACATCCTGACCATCGCCGCCGCCATCGTGCCGGAGCGCGCCGCGCTCGTCCACGACGGCGTCACGCTCACCTACGCCGGACTTGCCGACCGCGCCAACCGGCTCGCCAACGCGCTCGCCGCGAACGGCGTCGGAGCGGGCGACCGCGTCGCCGTCATGGACGTGAACACGCCCGTCCACTTCGAGGCGTACTTCGCCGCCGCGCGGCTCGACGCCGTCTATGTGCCGCTGAACTTCCGGGGCCACGGCGAGGAGGTCGGCTACCCGCTGCGACACGCCTCGCCGAAGGCCATCGTTGCGGGCGAGCGGTACGCGATGCTCATCGCGGGGCTGGGCAGCGACGCCGCGTCCGCGAGCGTCCTCGCCGTCGACAGCGCCACGCCACTGGACGGCTGGCGCTCGTACGAGGCGCTGCTGTCGGAAGGCGACGAGGACGAGATGCTCTTCCCGGAGGGATCGCCCGACGAGACCGCGGTGTTGCTCTACACGGCGGGCACGACCGGCCAGCCGAAGGCGGTGATGCTCTCCCACGACAGCTTCACGTCGTTCATGCTCGCGAACATGGAGCCGCCGGACCCGGACGTGGAGGAGCGGACGCTACTGACGCTGCCGCTCTACCACATCGCGGGGCTGCAGGCCGCGCTTGCGGGGACGTTCGGCGGGCGCACCGTCGTCCTGCAGCGCCAGTTCGAGCCGCGTGAGTGGTTGGCGCTCGTCCAGGAGCACCGCATCGAGCGCGCGCTCATCGTCCCCACGATGCTCAAGCAACTGCTCGACCACCGGGAGTTCGCGGCCCACGACCTCTCCAGCCTGCGCGTGCTGACCTACGGCGGAGCGTCGATGCCGCCGCCCGTCATCGAGCGCGCGGTGGCGGCGATGCCGGGCGTGCAGTTCATCAACGCGTTCGGCCAGACCGAGACCGGCTCGACCATCGCGATGGTGCCGCCGGAGGACCACGTCCTCGACGGGCCGCCGGACGTCGTCGAGAAGCGGCGACGCCACCTGCGGAGCATCGGCAGGCCGCTGCCGGACGTCGAGGTGCGCATCGTCGACGAGGACGGCCACGAGCTGTCGGCTGGCGAGCAGGGCGAGATCGCGGCTCGCGGCCCGCGGCTGATGCGCGGCTACTGGGGGCAGCCGGAGGCGACGGCGCAGACCGTGCACGGCGGCTGGCTCTTCACCGGCGACCTCGGCTACATGGACGAGGACGGCTACATCTACCTGACCGGGCGCGCCAAGGACTTCATCAAGCGCGGCGGCGAGATGGTCGCGCCGGAGGAGGTGGAGCAACTGCTGCACGCCTGCCCTGGCGTCGAGGAGTGCGCCGTCATCGGCGTGCCGGACGAGACCTGGGGCGAGCGCGTCATGGCCGTCGTCGTCGCGACGCCCGGCGGCGCACCGTCGGAGGAGTCGCTGCTCGACGCCTGCCACACCCTCGCGCGCTTCAAGCGCCCGGAGCAGGTGGCGTTCGTGCCGGAGTTGCCGCGTAATGCGATGGGGAAGGTGCTCAAGAATGAGCTGCGCAGTAGGTTTGGGGGGTAGGGGAGGCTGTGCTCAGCGGAGGAGTCGCTGCTCGACGCCTGCCACGCCCTCGCTCTTCAAACGTCCGGAGCACGCCGAGTTCGTGCCGGAACTCTCCCGAAACGCGCCTGGCAAGGTGCTGAAAACGAGGTTCGGTCATGCTTCGGGGTGTGAGGCAGGCCGACGCGCTAACCACGGGGCGACGATTGCCGGAGTCCGTCGGAGCCCCAACAGAGGGCTGTCCCGTCAGGTCTGATACCGCACGTGTGCTCGTCGCCGCAACTGATCGCGATGAACGTCTCGTTCTCGGGAGGCGATGCCCGCCCGAACCAGTCAGCTCCCCAGCACACCGCGGCGCCGTCCCGGCGTATGGCGCACGTATGGGAGACCCCAGCGCTGAGGGACTTGAACCTCTCACCTGGTGGAGGGGATGCCTGCTCTTCGTCGTCCGAGCCCCAGCACACCGTAACGCCGTCCGTCTGGATGCCGCAGGTGTGCCAGGCTCCGCTCACGACAGACAGGAACTTCTGACCCTGAGGTGGCGATGCCTGCCCGGACTGGTTATCTCCCCAGCAACTCACGGAGCCGTCTGCACGCCGGCCACAGACGTGCGCGCCCCGAGCGCTGATCGATGCGAACCGTTCATCCTCCGGCGGCGACGGAGATCCCGTCCGGCTGCCACCCCAACATGCCACTGTGCCGTCTGGACGCAGGCCGCACGTGTAGGCAAATCCGCTCGTAAGCGCGGTGAAGCGTTCACCGTCGGGAGGCGAGGTCTGTCCCTCGTCGTTGGAGCCGCTGCACACGACGCTGCCGTCCCCGCGGAGGCCGCAGGAGTGCCGTGAGCCGCTGGAGATGGACGTGAACCGGTCGGTAAACCGTCCGGACCACCAGGGCGGACCCCAGCACGTGGCCTTGCCGCCCGCATCCAGCGCGCACGTGTGGTGGGCGCCGCTGCTGATCGAGACAAGCCTGGTCGGAACCCGCGCCTCCTGTCCAGTGTGGCGGATGCCCGAGGGCGGAGATGACTGGCCGAACCGGTCAGCTCCCCAGCAGGTGGCTGTGCCATCCGGACGAAGGGCGCAGGCATGCATAGATGAGGAGGAGATCGATGCCAGTCTCTGGTTAGGTGGCGGTTCCAGGCCATGGAGGCCGTCAGCCCAGCAGAAGGCTGATCCGTCCGAACGCAGCGCGCAGACCGGGTCCCCGGGGCTGAGAGCGGCAAACTTCTGATTCTCAGGCGGCGACAGGGGCAGAGGCTCGAAGGTCCAGACCGTCGTACAGTGCTGGGAGCCACTCGGGAGAGTCTCACACACCCGGAATCCCCCTGTTCCCCAGCAGACGACCGTGCCGTCTTCCCGCATCCCGCAGGAGTGGTCTTGACCGGCGCTGATGGAGACGAAACGTTCGCCCTCCGGCGGCGAAGCCCGTCCATAGGCATCGTCTCCCCAGCACACCGGCGTGCCATTCAGGCGCAGGGCGCACGTGTGGCCGGTGCCACTGCTGATGGCCCTGAACCGTTCACCCGGCGGGGGCGACGACTTCCCATGCTGGTTGCTCCCCCAGCAGACAGCCGTGCCGTCCTGCCGCAGTCCGCAGGTATGCACCCATCCGGTGCTAATCGAGGTAAGCTTCTCACCGGCTGGCGGCGTGCTGTCCCAGTATCCCGGCAACGCCTCCACCGCCCGGGTGGCGAACGTACCGAGGTTTCTGTCGGGAGGCAGGCTTTCGACTGGCTCCTGCTCGACTGGTATACAGCTGATGGCAACGGAGTCCACTTGTTCGCAGGTGTGTTCGCCCTCGTCGGCGAAGTCCCAGCAAACGGGCGTGCCATCCTCCCTTAGTGCGCATACAAGCTGGACGCTGGCGCTGATTGCGCTGAACCTGCCATCAGGCGACTCTGAGCCTGCTCCTTCGACGTTTCTCCTTCCCCAGCATAGCGGAGTCCCGTCCGTGAGCAGACCGCACGTGCGGTTCCCTGCGACCGAGATGGACTTGAACCGGTAGGGCGGGGGCGGCGTTCGCTGTGCCGTGACGGTCAGCGTGAAATCTCCTGGCGACACCCGATCTCTCGTCTGGGCCTTGACAACGTATGACCCTTGCGGGAGGGCAACGTGACCCCAGCGCAGCCTGTCTGCTTCATCCGGGATACCGTACCCACCCTCGAGATACCCGGCGCCATCCATCTCAACCACGGTACTCCCAGAGCCATCGTCCCTGAGCAACCTGAGGGCTACATCGTCATAGGAAGCCAACTCGAATCGTACGAAGGACCACCCGTCCAGTGAGAACCGGAAGGAACGCGCGTACCCTTCAGCTTCCGGATCGAGCCCGCATTCCCTGAGCCATTCCCCGGAGCGTTGCGCGTAGCCGCTGAGGCGGCCGAGGGACGGGACGTCGCACTCCTGGATGAGGTCCGAGTTTCGCTCCACCCCGCTAGGGAATGTGAAGTCGATGCCGTACCTGCCCTCAACGGCTTCAACCTGATAGGTCTCGCAGGCTACGCCCGGCACCTCCCAGTTCGACGTGTATCCGGACAGTGCGCCGGTTCCCTTATCGATGAGCAGGACGATATCCACACTTCGAGCGAAGGCGTGGTTGACCGTGTCGGTCATGTCCAGCGTGAACCGGAGCCGTGCTCGGCCGTCTGCGTCTGTTGAGATGTCTGCCTCTGACCAGTCTGCGTAGTAGAGGATGCTCTCTAGGAGGTGATGAGGGTCGGACAGGTCTCCTCGCCAGCCGGGTATCCCGGAAGCGAGTTGGCCCGTGTTCGCCCTGGACCAGCCGGAATGGGATTCATGCCAGTACTCGGGCGCCGCATCACCGGGTTGCAGCGCGTAGACCGTCCCTGTGCCGTCGTCGACGCGCACCCAACCGAAGTATGGGTGTGCGGCTGTCAGGTTCCCCACGGCGTAGTCTGCCCAGCCGAACTCCTGGGAGCAGTCCGGCATAGACGACCGGACCCTGAAGCTTGCGGACGTCGCGTCCCTGAGCCCTGCGTAAGCATCGGATACGAGCGCCCAAGCTGCCAGACGGGGGTCGCGCTGCTGCGGGTCGAGGAGCTCCTCGTCGAATACGATGAGACGCTCGATGTCGGGCCAGGCCATACCGGGCTCGACGAGTTCGTGCCCGTGCAATCGCAGCAGTGCCTCGTCCATGGGGCTCAGTTCCGCCCGCTGGTGGATCGCTTCGTTCATGACGCTGAGCAACTCTGTCCGGTGTCCCATCCGGGTGAAGGCGTGCACTGCTTCATGGATCATCGCTGCCCTGAAGGTCGTTCGGTACCACTCGTCGAATTCGTGAAGTTCGACGCCTCTTTGAGGCCAGCGGTTGAATACCAGAACCTCGCTCGAGTCTATCTCTCCTGACTCGCTGGTCGTATTCGCGCAACCGAGGACTTCGAGGTTGCGGCAGAAAACTCCCTGAGACTCCGCCTCAGGGATGGTCAGACCCACGTACGCGGCGATGTCAGCGCCGGCTCCTGCGTTCACCCACTCGAACCGGAGGCCGAATACGGGAGCCAGTTCACCGATGACGTCCTTGAACTCGGCGACGAAACTGTCCGGCCCGTCGGCCGAGATGCGGACCGGCGAATCCTGGTCCCACTTGAGAATGGTCTGCTCTGCCCAAGCTCCGCAGCCCGTGCCTTCTCCCTCCTGCCTGACCGTGCCGACATTCGACGCGTCGCTGAAGCACTCCCAGACGCTGCGGTCGACACCGGCGATGCGCCCGGGGACATCGACCACCACGGTCGCTGACTGGCCGCTGCTGTACCCCAGTGTGACCGAGGTTTCGCCCGCGGGGACCCGAACCGTGAATGTCTCGCTCGCGGGTCCGTACCCATCGGGAAGCGATATCTCGAGCGCCTCGCCGCAGCCCTGCACCGCAGCACCCTGTTGCACGCAGGTGACGGCTATCCGGAGGGGCGTGTCCACCGGCGGGCCACTCTGGTTGTGCACCGTTGCAGAGAGCTCGACGTTGGCGCTGCCGTCAGACCAGTAACCCCCCACCTCTGCGTTGGGGTCCAATTCGATGTCGACTGTCGGAGTGGGGGTGCTGGTCGGCGTTGGGGTGAGAGTATGCGTCGGGATGGGAGTGTGCGTCGGGGTGTGGGTTGGCTGGGGCGTGGGCGTGCTCGCCTCGGGCGACGGCTGGGTGGCGGGTATCGCCGTGGGCATCGGGGTGGCGAACGGAGTGTTCGTTGGGGTCGCGGTGGGGAGACGGGTTGGGGGTGCGGTCTGCGGCTCGCCGTTGCATGCCAGCAGCAGTGCAGCGGCCATCACGCTGAGCAGACTGACCCTCACTATCCGATCGCCAGCCCCATGGAAGCCCAAGAATGCTCCATATCCCGCAGGTACAATTGCGCAGGTACAATTGCCCGGTGCGTGTGGGGAATATAGCACACCCGCACATGTGACATCCGCCCCTGTCTACCCATGTGAATGCCGGATTGGATGCTTGTGACATCCGCCCCTTACGAGGTCGGGCAGGGCGGGTGTAGGCTGGTTGCACAACCTATCGAGTGGGGATGAACCCCACGCTCACTGCGCGAGGGGACGAGCCCCCGGTCATCAGACGAGGCCGGGGGCTTTCTGTGTTTCCGGCGCGTGAAGGAGGAGGAGCGATGGCAGACGAGCAACGGCGGAGAAGCGACTACGCGCCCTCGGTGCGGCCGCGGGCGGCGCGGCAGGACGGGCTGCGGCGGTATACGCCCGGCTACCTGGTGGACCTGTCCGACACGCAAACGATGTTCTTCAGCGATTCGGCGCGCTCGACGAGCCGCGTCACCCTGCTGAGCCCCGGCACGGGCAAGCGGCTGCGCCTCATCAACATCACCATCCACCAGCCGACGTCCGACAACCTCCACTTCTGCGAGGTCTACTTCGGCACGGGCACGACCATCGCGTCGAGCGCGCGGAAGGCGATCGACTACATCCGCGTGCCGGACCATGGTTCGGGCTCGACCCGCACGTGGGGACGGGGCGCAGGCCCGGCGGGCGCGAGGAACGAGCCGCTGAGCTTCCGGTGGATAACGCGGCCGACCACGTCGCACAAGTTCATCGTTGAGTACACGGAGGAGCGCTGATCATGGGCACGGAAGCATACCGCTCGCTATATGGAGACCTGACCAAATTGAAGGACACGTCGCTGCTGGACAACCCGGCGGGCGGCAGCGGCGCGGACGTTGCGCTGCTCAACCTGCTGCTGGCGGTGTCGGAGGCGGCCGACCGCTACTGCAACCGGCACTTCTACGCGCTCTCCGAGACGCGCTACTTCGACGGCACCGGCGACGCCGTGCTCCCACTGCCGGACGTCATCGCCGTCTCGTCCGTGCGCTCGGACGACGACGAGAGCGGCTACTACCGCACGTCGTGGCGGTCGTCCGAGTACCAACTGCTGCCGCTGAACGCCTCGCCGGACGAGCACTGGGGCAGGCCGCACAACGCGCTCCGGGTGCGGGGCAACGGTCCGCGACAGCGGTTCGACCGCGGCCCCGCGCGCTACGAGGTGCGCGGCAGGTGGGGGTTCAGCGAACGGCTGGAGCACTCGCGCTCGCGGCTGCGGAGCAGCCTGAGTGAGACCGCGACGCTGCTGGACGTGACCAACGGGGCCGACTTCGCGGTGGGCCAGACGATAGCCGCAGGCTCGGAGCGGATGCTCGTGCGCACTGTTTCCTCCAACCGGCTCACGGTGACGCGGGGGCTGAACGGCACGTACGCGCAGCAGCACGCGCTCAACGACGCGGTCTACATCGTGCGATGGCCCGCGCCGGTGGAGCGGGCGGCGCTCATCAACGCGGCGCGGTTGTGGACACGCGCGCCTGCCTTCGAACCGTTCTATGTCGACGCGGACCTCGATACGGACGTCCGCTTGCTGCTGGAGCCCTACCGCCTGGGAGGTGTTGCATGACGACCGTACTGACGCAGAGAGAGCGACTGGCATCCCTGGAAGCCGAGGGCGACGCCCACACTCGCGAGCACGAGCTTACCGAGCGCGTCTGGTCCGCCAAGCTGGACGCCATCGACGCCCGCCTGCGCGGCATCGAGCGATTCCTGCTCGACGCACCCCCGCAAGGCGCCGCCGACTACGAAGGCTGGCGCCTCCACCGCCGCGACCTCATGATCATCAGCGGCAGCGCTGGCATCACCTCGATGATCTGGCTTTTCGTGGAGATCGGGCTGCGCTTCGTGTGACCCCTTCCCCCTCATGGGGGAAGGCTGGGATGGGGGTGAACCGGGGTGGGGTGGGAGGTGTGTCATTCCGAGGGAAGTGCAGCGGAGCCGAGGAATCTCTCGGGGGAACGCCTCACCCAGCGGGACGTTCAGTGAGAGATGTTTCGGCTCCGCTCAACATGACAAGGGAGAGCGACGGAGCCCTGTCCGTCGTAGGGGCGGTTCGAGAACCGCCCTGCCGCCCCCTACGCCGCCAGCAGCTTCTCGAATCGCGCCTGGGAGCGGTACGGACCCACGACGGAGAGCCGGTACGCGCCGGGGCCGAAGTACCGGCGCGCGGCCTCCGTTACCTGCTCCGTGGTGATGCCGCGGATGCCGGCGACCACCTGCTCGGGCGTCCGCACCTCGTTCCGGAGCAGCTCCTGGCCGCCCATCCACCCCATGACCGCGCGCGTGTCTTCCAGCCGCAGGCCGAGCCGTCCCACCGCGTACTCCGCGGCTCGCGAAAGCTCCTCCTCTGCGACGCCCTCCTGCATCCCGTATTGCTCGCGGAGGATGGCCTGCACCGCCTTGTCGGCGTTCGAGGTGTCGACGCCGCAGCTCACGAGGAGCGCGCCGCAGTCGTGGTAGTGCATCGCGCTGCTGTGCACGTCGTAGGCGAGGCCCTGCCGCTCCCGCAGCTCGACGAACAGCCGGCTGCTCATCCCTTCGCCGAGGACGGTGTTCATCATGTCCACGGGGTACCGGTCGTCGGCGTTCGCGGCGGGGCCGTCGACGGCGAGGCAGATGTGCGCCTGGTCCGTCTTGCGGTAGGCGACCTCGACGCGCACGCCCTGGCTGTCCTCGTCCGGTCGCACCGGGTTCATCGTGAGCGTGTCGCTTGCCCGCTCGTACCCGAGCAGCGCGCCGACGCGCTCGACGACCTCGTCGTGCTCGACGTTCCCCGCCACGGCGACGACGGTGTTCGAGGGGACGTACTGCCGCGCGTGGTAGGCGGCGAGCTGCTCCTTCGTGATGCCGCCGACGGACTCGCGGGTGCCACCCACGTCGCGTCCCATCGGCTGGTCGGGCCAGAGCGCCTTGTCGATGAGCAGGTCGGCGAGGGAATCCGGGTGGTCGTAGGTCATCGCCAGCTCTTCGAGGATGACGCCGCGCTCGCGCTCGACCTCGTCGGGCACGAACAGCGGGGAGTTGTACATGTCGGTGAGCACGTCGAGCGCGATGTCGAAGTGGTCGCGGGCGACCTTCGTGTAGTAGAGCGTCGCCTCGCGGTCGGTGCTGGCGTTGAGGATGCCGCCGACGGACTCGATGGCCTGGGAGATCATCTGCGGCTCGGGGCGCTTGGCCGTGCCCTTGAAGAGCATGTGCTCCAGGAAGTGCGACGCCCCGGCGATGTCGTCGTCCTCATAACGGGACCCCGCGCCGACGAAGATGCCGGTGGAGACGGAGCGGACGTGGGGCATGGTGCTGGAGAGCACGCGGAGGCCGTTCGGCAGGACAGTGCGTTCGTACAAGGAGTCCTCCTCAGGACGATGCTATCTGAGCGGTTGCGGGGCGGCAATCGCCCGGGACTAGAGCGGGTCCAGCGTCTGCTGGCCGCCCATGTAGGGCACGAGCACGTCCGGCAGGCGGACGGAGCCGTCCGGCTGCTGGTACGTCTCGAGCAGGGCGATGAGCACGCGCGGCAGCGCGAGGCCGGAGCCGTTGAGCGTGTGCACGAGGTCCGGGCGCGCGCCGTGCTCCTTCCGGTAGCGGATGTTGGCGCGCCGCGCCTGGAAGTCGGTGCAGTTGGAGCAGGAGCTGACCTCCAGCCACTCCTCGCTGGCGGGCGTCCATATCTCCACGTCGTAGCTCAGCGTCGACGCGAAGCCGATGTCGCCGCTGCACAACTGCAGGATGCGGAACGGCAGGCCGAGCCCGCGCACGATGTCGGACGCGTGCTCCACGAGTTCGTCCAGCGCGGCGGGCGACTGCTCCGGCTCGACGAACTGGTACATCTCGACCTTCTCGAACTGGTGGAGACGCTTGAGGCCGCGCACCTGCGACCCCGCCGCTGCGCGCTCGCGCCGGAAACAGGGCGTGTGCGCCATGTACTTGATGGGCAGCGCGCCCGGCGGCAGTATCTCGTCGGCGTGCAGGCTGGTCAGCGGCACCTCCGCCGTGGGGATGAGCCAGAGATCCTCCTCCGCGTCGTGGTAGAGGGCGTCGGCGAACTTGGGGAGGTTGCTGCTGTTGACCAACGTCTGCCCCAAGACCAGGAACGGCACGCCGCGCTCGGCGTAGCCGTGGCGCTCGCGGTGCAGATCGAGCATCCACTGCACGACGGCGCGCTGCAACCGCGCGCCCGCCTCGCCGAGCGCGTAGAACATCCGCCCGGAGAGCTTCGCGCCGCGCTCGAAGTCGGTGATGCCAAGCGACTCGGACAGCTCCCAGTGCGGCTTGAGTTCGAAATCGTAGGAGCGCTTCTCGCCCTCCTCGCGGACGACCACGTTGCCGGTCTCGTCCTCGCCGTCCGGCACGGCGTCCGAGACGATGTTGGGGATCGTGAGCATCGTGTCGCGGAAGGAGGTCTCGAGCGTGCGTGACTCGTCCTCCAGCGTCTTGAGCCGCTCGCCGAGGACGCGGACCTCGTCCTTGCGGGCGTCGGCTTCCTCGCGCGCGCCGCTCTTCATCAGGTCGCCGATGGCGCGGCTCGCCTCGTTCCGCTTGGCGCGCAGCTCTTCGAGTTCGCTCAGCGCCTGCCGCCACTGCTCGTCCGTCCGGGCCAGTTCGGCCACGACGCCGGAGTCCTCGCCCCGCCGCTCCAGCGAGCGCGCGATGGTCTGCGGACTGCGGCGCAGCAGGTTCGTGCTAAGCATCCGCCTCTCCTACGTGGCGCACCTGCGGGAAGAGCATCACGTCCCGTATGGTCGTCTGGCCGGTGAGCAGCATGACGAGCCGGTCGATGCCGATGCCGAGCCCGCCGGTGGGCGGCATGCCGTGCTCCAGCGAGATGAGGAAGTCTTCGTCCATGCGGTCGAGGTCCTCGCCCTGGTACTGCTTCCGCAGCTCCTCCTGCTCGGCGAGGCGCTCGCGCTGCACGTCCGGGTCATTCAGTTCGGTGAACGAGTTGGCGATCTCCATGCCCGCGGCGAACGCCTCGAAGCGTTCCGTGTAGCTCGGGTTGTCCGGGCTCGCCTTCGCGAGCGGCGACATCTCGACGGGGTAGTCGACCAGGAACGACGGCTGCACGAGCTTCGGCTCGACGAACGTGCCGACGAGCTTGTCGATGAGCCTCCCGCGGCTCTCCGCGTAGGTGGCGGCGACGCCGATGGCGCGCATCCGGTCGGCGAGCGACGCGGCGTCCGGGTGGTCGTCCAGGTTGATGCCCGCGTACTGCTCGATGGCGTCGTGGAGGGAGATGCGCGGCCACGGCCCCGTGAGACGGATGACCTCGCCGCCGTACTCAACGTTCGTCCCGCCCGTGGCCTCCAGGGCGACCTGCGGCACGAGCGTCTCCACGAGCCGCATCACGTCGTTGTAGTCGGCGTACGCCTCGTACGATTCGAGCGAGGTGAACTCCGGGTTGTGCGATGCGTCGATGCCCTCGTTGCGGAAGACGCGGCCTATCTCGTAGACCTTGTCCATGCCCCCGACGATGAGGCGCTTCAGGTAGAGCTCCGTCGCGATGCGGAGGTATATCTCGCGGTCGAGCGCATGGTGGCGCGTGACGAACGGCTGCGCCATCGCTCCGGCGGGGATGGGCACGAGCACCGGCGTGTCGACCTCCAGGAAGCCCCGAGCGTCGAAGAAGGCGCGGATGGCGGAGATGATGCGGCTCCGGGCGCGCATCGTCTCGTGCACCTCGCGGTTGGAGATGAGGTCCAGGTAGCGCTGGCGGTAGCGCTGCTCGACGTCGCGCAGGCCGTGGAACTTCTCCGGCGGCGGGCGGAGCGCCTTCGCCAGCAGCGTGAGGCTCTCCACGGCGAGCGATATCTCGCCCATCTTCGTGCGGACCAGCGTGCCCGACGCGCCCGCGAAGTCGCCGAGGTCGAGGTCCTCCAGCAGCGCGTAGTCGTCGCCGAGCGCGTCGCTGCGGATGAACAGCTGCAGACGTCCTTCCGAGTCCTCGATGTCCGCGAACGACGCCTTGCCCATGCGGCGCAGGCGCACGATACGTCCGGCGATCGTGGCGGCGGGGCCGTCGGCGCCTGCGGCTTCCGCGTCGGTGAACGCCTGCCCTGCCTCAGCCGTCGTATGCGTCCGGTGGAAGCGGGCGGGGTAGGGGTCTATGCCGCGTTGGCGCAGCCGCTCCAGCTTGGCGCGGCGGCTGGCGAGCAACTCGTCTCCGCGTTGGGGCATCAGCGTCTCCGGTTGAGAGGTTCCGTTCTACTGAACGGAGACGATGGTGATGGTCTGAGAGCCGGAAGGGGTCTTGAACTCCACCTTCTGCCCGGCCTTCCTGCCGAGGAGCGCCTTCCCGAGGGGGGACTCGTTGGAGATGCGCCCGTCCGTGGGGGAGGCTTCCGTGCTGCCGACGATGGTGTAGGTGTTGGCTTTCTTCACCTTCCCCATCTGTACGGCGACGATGGAGCCGAGTTCGGCGACGTCGGACTTGGCTCCGGCCTTGGAGTGGTCGGGGATGATGACCGCGTTCGTGATCATCATCTCCAGCTCCTGGATGCGGCCTTCCACGAACGCCTGCTCGTTCTTCGCTTCCTCGTACTCGGCGTTCTCCAGTTCCCCGACTTCCTTCGAGTCCTGGATGCGCTCGGCGACTTCCTGGCGCCGCACGCTGCGGAGCTGGTCGAGCTCTTCTTCGAGCTCGTGCAGCCCTGCGGTCGTCAGGTATGTGCCTTCCAAGGCCATCGAGCCACCTCATCAGGAGAATAGGGAAACGCCGGGCGTCCCATGAGTCTCTGCTGCAGGGCGCCCGGCGGTGCCTATTCTATCCGGTAGCCCGTAGGTAAGTAAACGTCAGCGCACGGAAGCACTACCGGGAATCCCCTGCTAACCAGCGAGCTAGTTTCATTGAACAGAGATTCAAACCAAGTCTAGACTTTGTGCAAAGTTCAGGACGGCAGGACGACCTGCCGGACAGGGGAGCGGCGCTGCGGATAACGGGCGGAATGGCAAGAGGCGTACCGCTGAGTTCGCCCAGGGCGCCCGGCGTGAGACCCACGACCGACAGAGTGCGGAGCGCGTTGTTCAACATCCTCGCTCGGTACGGCATCGAGGACTCCTACGTCGCAGACCTCTTCGCGGGAACAGGCTCCCTGGGCATAGAGGCTCTCAGCCGGGGAGCGGCCCATTCCGGGTTCGTCGAGGCAGACCGGAGGCAGATAGCAGTGATCAAGGCCAACCTGCAGACAGCAGGGTTCGCGGACAGGGCGGACGTTCACGCGGCGCGTGCCGAGGACGCCCTCGACCGCGTGGGTCGCTGCGACTTCCTGCTGATGGACCCGCCGTACACGCAGCCGTTCCCCAATGCGCTCATTAGACGCATCGGCGAGGCCGGTCTGCTGCGGGACGAAGGCATCCTGGTCTGCGGCCACGCCACCCGCACCGCTGCAGACGACCGCTGCGGCCCGCTCGCGAAGTGGGACGACCGCCGCTACGGCGACGTATCGCTGGCGTTCTACAGCCTCGCGGAGGCTGCGGCATGACGACGGCGATCTACCCCGGCCGCTTCGACCCGGTCACCGCGGGGCACCTGGACATCCTCCAGCGCGCCTCCTATCTCTTCGAGAAGGTCATCATGGCCGTGTTCGAGGCGCCGCAGAGGCAGACGACGTTCTCCACGGAAGAGCGGGTGGGGCTGATACGGGAAGCCGCCGGCGGGCTGTCGAACGTGGAGGTGCGGAGCTTCAGCGGCCTGGTCGTTGACTACGCGCAGGCCCAGAACGCAACAGCCATCGTCCGGGGCATCAGGATGCACGCGGACTTCGAGTCGGAGTTCGAGATGGCGCTGATGAACCGGAAGCTCGCGCCCAACGTGGACGTGGTCTGCCTGATGACGGACGGACGCTACCAGTTCGTGCGGGCATCGCTGCTCAAGGAGGTGGCCATGCTCGGCGGCGACATACGAGGACTTGCACCCGACAACGTGATCGCGGCGCTCGCGGAGCGCTTCGGACAACAGAGATAAACAGCATCTGAGGACCAAAGGAGGGAATCATGGAACTACTGGACCTGGTTGACCGGTTGGAGAGCATGGCGGCTCAGGCAAAGAAGATGCCTATGACGAGCATGTCCATGGTGGACACGGAGCACATGCTCGTGCTGATAGACCAGCTCCGAGTCGCGGTGCCCCGCAGCATCAACGAGGCGCAGGAGTTGATCGAGCGGCGCGAGCAGATCGTCAACCAGACGATGATCGACGCTCGCCGCATCCGCTCCACCGCCGAGGGCGACGCCCGCCTGCTCGTGGACGAGACGGAGCTGGTGAAGGCGGCAAGGGAGCGCTCCGATGAGATCGTCCAGGACGCCAACAGCAAGGCGGACAGGATCATCAGCCTCGCGGAGCAGGAGGCCCAGCGGCGCCGCGACGGCGCGGACGACTACAGCCGCGACTGCCTGCACACGCTGGAAGAGCACGTCTCCAACATGCTGAACGAGATCCACGCGGGCCAGCGCGCGCTGCTGCCTGCGGTCTCCCTCTCCCGCTAAGCGCTTCGATTCCTCCTCCGGAAGACGCGCGCCTCCCCCACCGTTCAACCGGTGGGGGAGCGTGCGCACGTCTATAGCCCCTCCCCCCGCATGACGGGAGGAGGCCACTACGGCGTGGGCGGCCTGGGCAACAGCCAGAGGAATGTTCACGAGGCTGGCCCTGTCGTCAGACTGTGTCTGTGCTTGTGGCGCTGCCTGCCTTGCGGACGCGCACCAGGTAGATGAGAACCAGCGGGAACCCTTGCAGCACCACCGCATAGAGCAGGAGGAAGAGCAGCGACAGCTGGATCCAGAGGATCGGCACCAGAGCCACAAGTGGGCCGCCGAGCAGGAACAGCAGAAGTATGTTCACCGCATACAGTGCTGTCAGCCCTGTCACCGCTCGGCGGCGGAAACGGCCTGACAGTGTGTCGAAGTTGCCCAGCAGCCAGACCAGGAAGATATCCACGCATACCCAGAGGAACCACTCCAATTGGCGCAGGTAGAAGGAGCTGGGCTCTATCCATGGAATGTCGAAGTCGAAGGGCGCCAGCACCAGATACAGAAAGAACGCATGAGGAAGGCTGATCCGGGACGCCTGGCGGGCGAACACACCGATAACCACGAAGCCCAGCAGAGCCGTAAGCGATGCAGCGTAGAAGGGCGTCGTCCAAACGCTGAATGAGTAGCCATCGACCAGGACCGCTGCCACCAGCGAGACAGGGGCGCTGATACAACTGACCGCCAGCGCATAGCCCCACACCATGACCAGGAACGGCCTGTCCATGCGGCGTACACGAAGGTACGACAACGCGAGGATTGCCAGGGCAAGGAAGCTGGAGCCCGCATCCAACGTGTGGAAGCCCCAGTCCAGGCCTTGCAGGTCCGAGTAGATCTGCACGGTGGAGGCTGCTATCCCCTGGACAGACGGAACCCCCATCAGCAGCAGCACCGGCCAGCCGTATTTCGTGAGGGCGGTACTCAAAGGCGAGGCTCCTTCTCGGTGTGACCGCTGAGACACTACCAGCAGCCACCCACAACAGCCACCATCGCCGCACCCGCTATACTCTCCTCCGTACTCTTCCACGGAGGCTCAACACTGATGTCTGCCACGCAATCCCTGGCCGCTTACGTCGCGAACGCGAACACGGAGGACCTCCCCCCGTCGATGCTCCACGAGGCGAAGCGCACGCTCGTCAACATCCTCGGGGTCTCGCTCTCGGCGGCCGCCGACTCCGGCAACCACGCGCTGATCGACTGGACGCGTGACGAGGGCGCCGCGCCGAAGGCGTCGGTCGTCGGCTCAACGCTGCGGACCAGCGCGTTCAACGCCGCGATGGTCAACGGCTTCCTCGCACACTTGCAGGACTACGACGACACCCACTTCCCGACGGTGCTGCACCCGACGGCGCCGGTATGGCCTGCCGTGCTTGCGGTTGCCGAGGAGCGCGGGTCGTCCGGCAAGGAGACGCTCGCGGCATTCGTGCTGGGCGCTGAGGTAGCGTGCCGGGTAGCGATGTCGGTGCACCCGTGGCACTACGACATGGGCTGGCACATCACCGGCACCGCGGGCGTGTTCGGCGCTGCGGCAGGTGCGGGCAGGCTGCTGGGACTCGACGCCGACGAGATGAACATGGCGATAGGCATCGCTGGGACGTTCGCGGCCGGTGTTCGCGAGGTGTTCGGGAGCCACGCGAAGGCGATGCACCCCGCGAAGGCGGCGAGCAACGGCGTGCAGGCCGCGCGCCTCGCCGCGCAGGGCTTCACCGGCGCCGACGACATCCTCGGCGGCCGACGCGGCTTCTGGCAGGTGCTGTCGCCGAACGGGCATAGCGAGGATGCGCTCCTCGCGGACCTCGGCTCGCGCTGGGAGTTGGGGAACAACGGCCTGAAGCCCTACGCGAACGGGGTCGTCTCCCACCCGATACAGGACGCCGTGATAGCGCTCCGCAACGAGCACGGCATCGCGCCGGAGGACGTCGCCTCCATCGACGCGCAGGTCAACCCGCTGGTGCTGGAGCTGATGAACCGCGCGGAGCCGAAGCGCGGCCTGGAAGGCAAGTTCTCGTTCCAGCACTGCGCCGCCGCGGCGCTGGTGGATGGGGCAGGGCACGACGCACAGTTCTCCGACGCCCGCGTCGCCGACCCGGTCATCAGCGCGGTGCGCTCCAGGGTGAGCGCGGTCGTGGACGAGGCGATGCGTGAGGACGAGGTGCGCCTCTCCATCACGCTCACCAGCGGAGCGGTGCACTCCATCTACGTTGAACACGCCACCGGGTCGCCGGAGAACCCGATGACCGACTCGACGCTGGAGGCGAAGTACCGCTCCCTCGCGGGCGAGGCGCTCCCCTCGAGCCAGGTGGAGGAGCTGCTCGGCGCGGTGTGGGCGCTGGACTCGGCGCAGAACGTCGAACAGGTAGTACGCCTGATGGCGAAGGCGGAGGGGTGAGCCGATGACTGAGGAGATCTTCCATCACGACGCTTACGTGCGCAGGTTCAACGCCCAGGTCACGGCGTCGGGCGACAACGCTGTGGCTTTCGACAGGACGGCATTCTTCCCCGGAGGCGGCGGTCAGCCGTGCGACATGGGAACGATCGCGTGCGAGAGCGGCATCGAGCGGCGGATCGTCGGCGTGCGCCGTCGCGACGGCGACGTCTGGCACGAGTTGGACGGCTCCGCCCCCGCCGTCGGCGAGGCGGTGATGGCCACCCTGAACTGGGAACACCGGCACCAGTTGATGCGGACGCACACGGCGCTGCACATCCTGTGCGGCGTCATCTGGCGCGACTTCGGCGCGCACGTCACCGGCGGCAACATGACGCCGCTCGCCGCTCGCATGGACTTCGAGCTGGAGAGCATGAGCGCCGACTTCGCGGAGCGCGTCGAGGAGCTGGCGAACGCGGAGATCGCCCTCGCCCGGGAGATCAGCGTGAGATTCCTGCCCCGTGAGGAAGCGCTCGCGCACCCGGACCTCATCCGCACGAAGATCAACCTGCTGCCCGAGGGCATCGCCGAGGTGCGCGTCGTCGACATCGACGGCCTCGACGTGCAGGCCGACGGAGGCACCCACGTCGCCGACACCTCGGAGGTGGGCCGCATCCGCGTCGTAGGCCACGAGAGCAAGGGCCGCATCAACAAGCGCCTCCGCATCGCCGTGGAGGACGCGTAGGCCCCGTGCCTGTCGTGCGGCGGCGCTCAGCGTCGGCCAACCCAATCTCCCACGCTAGTCCACTGCGATGGCTTCGGTTGACAGTGCTCTACGGTCGAAGAATGGAGACGGGGGCCGGTTGCCCGTCCCCAGTTCCTTGGAGATAATCGCTCTATCAGTTGATTGCAGTACGTTGATGTACGGCAATAGAGGGAGGGCGTAATCTCCGACGCCGGCATCCACGACACTTGGCGCCGAGCGCCAATCTATAGCCTCGCGGAGGCAGCACACCTGACGAACGTCCATCCGGTCACCGTGAAACGATGGTTGGATGCTGACGGGGACAGGCCGCCTGTCCTGAAGGGCGATGGCGCAGGGCAGTTGGTCTCTTTCCTGACCCTCGTAGAGATTGCTGTGGCCAAGCACTTTAGGCAGAAGAACGTCCGATTGGAACGGATTCGTCGAGCCCACGATTTCGCCGCACAACGTATGGGAACGGATCACCCGTTTGCGTTCGCTCGTCTGGCAGCCTTAGGGGGGCATGTACTGGCGGAGTTCGAGAAAGAGAGCCCCGGAGGAGGAAGCCTGCTTGCACTGGAGCATCCTTCGGAGCAGTGGACGCTGCCTGGCCTGGTCATTGAGACGCTGAGTTCCCTGGATTTCGAGGCAGGACTTGCTTCCCGTTGGTTCCCGTTGGGCAGGGGCTACCCCATTGTCATTGACCCTCGGTTCGCCGCTGGGATGCCTACCATCGTCGAACGCCGCGTCACCGTCGAGACCATTCGCAAACGCTTCAAGACAGGCATGTCGATTGAGTTCATAGCCGACGACCTCAGATTGGACAATCAAACGATTGAAGATGTGCTGCGATATGGAGACCTTGTTGCAGCGTGAAACTACTCTGTGACGAGGATATCGGGACGAGTGTCCCCAAGGCCCTTGCCCTTGTCGGCTATCCTGCCCATTCGATGTATGACGTGGGCTGGCGTAGTCGCTCAGATATCGACTGGCTGCCCGATGCCGCCGCTGCAGGGTACCTCGTATTCTCGAACAACAAGCGTATGCTCCTGGTGCAAGGAGAGAAGGACGCGATTGAGGAAAACAACCTCGGCATCGTTTTCCTTACGAACGGAGAAGAACGCCTTGCCGATGTGCTGCGCCTCCTACTCAACAAGTGGAAATGGCTGGAAGAGATTGATCGCCAGCCCAAACCGTTCGTGTACTTTCTTTCCCCCAAGGGCCGGGTAACGACAAGCCATCGGCTCAAGAATGGCGTTCGCCTCTCGTTGAGGTAGGACCTAGTTCACCGAAAATGGCCTGCGACTGATCCGGCTGAAGTTGCTGGGCAGCTGGGCGTAAGGCAGCCGCCTCAACTCCGCCGCCGCCCCCACTGCGACACCGCCCCATTGTGCGGATGCCGCCTGCCTCCCTACCATGGTTTCATGACCACGAAGCGGCACCCGGCAGCGACGCGATGCAACGATATGCAACGGAATGCACACCGCTCGCGCCCCCGAAGTTCGCTGTTATTGGCATCCTTGCACTCTTGGTCGCGGGAAGCAGGCCACGGCCTTGTAAACACCCCAACCAAGGGTGCCAAGAGTGCCAAACGGCTAGGTCCGTTTACTCGTAGATGACCGACCAAGAGTGCCAAAGGCAGCCGAATCTGGCACTCTTGGTCGCACCGGACACCCAGGTGCTACAATCCCGCCGATCGCACCCGGAATAGACGTTGGAAGAGGAGGACGCGTCATGCTGAACCAGCAGGAGAACGAACGCCTCACGCAGGTCGGCGCAGGGACGCCCATGGGCGAGCTGATGCGCCGCTACTGGCACCCCGTCGCCGCCACGGGGGAACTGGACGACCGCCCCACCAAGGCGGTGCGCATCCTCGGCGAGGACCTCGTCCTGTACAAGGACAAGTCGGGCACGCTCGGCCTCATCGAACGCTTCTGCCCGCATCGCCGCGTCGACCTCTCCTACGGCATACCGGAGGAGCACGGCCTGCGCTGCATGTACCACGGCTGGATGATGGACGAGACCGGCCAGTGCATCGAGCAGCCCTTCGAGGAGACCGTCCACCCGGACGGCCGCTTCAAGGAGAAGGTGAAGGTCGCCGGTTACCCGGTGCAGGAGATGGGCGGGCTCATCTTCGCCTACATGGGGCCGCAGCCTGCGCCCTTCCTCCCGGTCTGGGACCCGTTCCAGTGGGACGACGCCGTGCACGACGTGGGCATCACGACGCTGGACTGCAACTGGCTCCAGTGCATGGAGAACTCGCTGGACCCGGTGCACGTGGAGTGGCTGCACCGCTTCTACACGAACTACCAGCAGGCCATCTCCCCCGACCTCATGGCCACGATGCCGCCGCGCATCCCGCACCAGGAGATCGGGTTCGACGTGTTCGACCACGGCATCATCAAGCGCCGCGTGCTGGAGGGCTACACCAAGGAGAGCGACGACTGGAAGGTTGGCCACCCCATCCTCTTCCCGCAGATCCTCTACGTCGGCGGCTTCCAGTCCAAGACGCTCCAGTACCGCGTGCCGATCGACGACACGCACACGCTGCACTTCATCTACTACTCGTGGCGGGTCGCACCGGGGCAGCCGGTGCCGAAGCAGGAGCGCATCCCCTACAAGTACGTGCCGCACCGCGACGCCTCAGGCCGCTACGACACCACCTTCACGGTCGACCAGGACAAGATGGCCTGGGAGACGCAGGGGCCCGTCGCCAAGCGTTACCTGGAGCGGCTCGGCAAGTCCGACGTGGGCATCATCCTCTACCGCAGGCTGCTGACCGAGCAGATGCAGATCGTCGCCGACGGCGGAGAGCCGATGAACACCTTCCGGACCAAGGAAGCAGCGGAGACCATCAACGTGCCGACGGAGCACATGGCGCTCGGCCGGGATAAGGTGCCGCGGATCAAGTTCATCCCGCTCGAGGCCGGCATCAGCGGCGCCGAGGATGACATCCGCTACGCCGTGGAGTCCTGGTACGTCGGAGAGACGGCAAAGACCTAGGCCGCCGGAGGGGACAGTACGAGGAGACCAGGGGCAGCCTTCACGGCTGCCCCTTCCTCACGCAGGCCGCACGCGGAAGAGGCGCCTGATCATGGCCCAGCGGAGGTTGCCCCATGACCACTCCGCGTCCCGCAGGTCGCTGAGCGGCACCCGTCCCTGGGCGTAGCGGTGCAGGATGAAGGCGCGCGTGATGCGCCGTATCTGCCTGCTCTGCTCGGGTAGCGCCCCTGACAGCATCGCCGCGTACTCCATGGGCGTCTGGTCGGGCCGCTTCCGCAAGCCGAGCGCCGCGCCGAGGCGGCACATCTTCGCGAACAGCTCCTCGGAGCGCGGAAGCGCCCCCAGCTTCCACCACCACTCCCGCCACAGCAGCACGGGCGTAGCGACCGCCACCGCGCCCGCGAGCGCGAGCAGCGCAACGAGCCACGCGGGCATCTCCCTGCGCGGCGTGAAGTCGACGTCGAACGTGTCCTCTTCCTCGTCCTCCAGCAGCTCGCCCAGCTCACCGATGTCGATGTCCTCGGTCAGCAGCGGAGACTCGCCGATGTCCAGCCCGCCGAACTCGATGGCGTTGGGAGGCGTCGGCTCGAAGCTGACCCAGCCGAATTCCGGGAAATACGCCTCCGCCCAGGCGTGGTAGTTGAGCTCCAGCACCTCGTACACGCCGAGCGTGGGATTGAGGCGTCCGGGAGCGTAACCCAGGACGTACCGGGCAGGTATCCCGATAGCGCGCATCAGGACCACCGCCGCCGAGGCGTAGTAGTCGCAGTAGCCCTGCCCCAGCTCGAAGAGGAAGTGGTCCACGCCGTCCGCGTCATCGGGCGGAGCGGGGATGTCCAGGTTGTACGGCACGCGGCGGAGGTAGTTGCGGATGGCAACCGCCTTGTCGAACGCGTTCTCCTCATTGGTGGCGAGGGTCTCGGCAAGCACGCGCACGCGGTCAGGGAGCGTGTCCGGCAGTTGGAGGAATGCCTCCGCCCATTCCGGGTATTCCTCGCTCGCCCGGCGCAACTCGAACGGGGTGGCGATCGATTCGAGCCCCGTGCTGATGTAGCTCATGTTGACGCGCGTCGGGAAGTACTCCCGGCCCTTGGAGAAGCGCACCTGCACCGCGCCCGGGCCGGACGTGGGGGCCGTCAAAGCCTCGGCGGGTTCGTCGAAATCGACGGGCAGCCCACCGGAGAAGAGCGTGTCGGTTGCGGCCGCGATGCGGAACGCGTTGGTCCGGGGCGCCATGCGGCGTTCGTCCGTAGGAGCGACGTCCTCGAACGGGACAAACTCGGACTCCTCGGCCGTCTCCCATCCGCTGCCGGTGTAGACCCCGTAGGAGCGCGCTCGCCAGTAGGCCCTGGGGCCGCTCACCAAGAAGAGCAGTTCGTCCGTGAGTTCCGGGTTCCCCTGGAACTGGGTATCTTCCTCGAACGTGATCGTCTTGTAGTCCCGGCGGGACGGCAGCGCGCTGAACAGCCTGCTGAAGTGCGCGCCTATCTCGTTCGCCGTATCGTCCACTGCTCGCGAGACCACACCCAGCGGGGCGACGCTTGGCGTGGGCAGCGCTGCGATGGCTGCTGTCACCAGCATCCCGATGGCGAGCACGATGCCGGACTGCGTGAGCACCGTTCGGGCGTCGAACACAGCGCCGCGTCCGCGCCATCCCTCTATCCGCCGTACCGTGCTGAGATGGATGAGGAGCATGACGCCCGTCGCCATGAAGATGCCGAGTCGCCAGCCCAGGCTTCCCGGCAGGTTGGAGAGGGCGAAGGCGAGCACCACCCCACCGAGCAGCACGGTCGACCACCCATGCGCGTTGCGGAGCGCCAGCCAGACGCTGGAGACGCTCAACAGCCAGACGGCGAACGAGAGGAACATGGCGAACTCGATCGTCCCGGCCTGCGTCTCCTCCGTCGAGATGGCCGCTAACCACTGCGTGATGTCCTCGATCGCGTTGACGGCACGGGCCGTGATCGCGAACCCCTCAGCCGCGGTCGTGCCCGCATACGCCGCCAGCATCAGACCTGCGGCGATAGAAGTGACGATCGCGCGGCGGGCTCTCCAGCCCCGCTGGTGCATCGCCCAACCTGCTGCGCCTCCCAGCACGCCGATGAGGAGCGGCGCGGGCATCCCCGGTACCCAGTTGCCCTCCTGCAGGGGCAGGACGACGGAGAACAGCACGAGTCCCACCAGCGTCAGCGTAAGCCCCATACCCCCGATGAACCGTTCCCACAGGGAGAGGACGTCTACAGCACGGGCGCGGGCAACGAGCGTGGTCATGACTGCACGCCCTGCAGTTCCCGGGCCGGTACCGCAAGTCCCGGCGGGGCGGAGTGGTAGTCCAGCCGGTTGCCTATCTCATCTCCCCTGCGGATGACGTAGGCATCGAACCCGGTGCCTCGCGCCATGGACGTGCCGCCTCCTGCCTCGAAGCTGAGAGCGTCCAGGAGCACAGGAACGACAGCCGCGCCGGTGGCGCGCAGCATCTCAACGGCCGAAGAGGCGGAGGTCGGATGCGCGGCAGTGATGAGCACGATGCTCGCGCCCTTGCTCAGTTCGTTCCGGACCGCCTCCGACACCTCCCTCACACCTCCTGCGTTGCCGGGCTCGATCAGCGCAAGCGCCTGGAAGATACGTCCCATCTGCGCGATGCCCGGAGCGGCAGGGATGATGAGTTGCTCCTTGCCGGAGAGTACCGCGCCGACGCTTCGTCCCGAGTCCAGGAAGCGCTTCGCCACCGATGCGGCGGTCGTCACGCCATACTCAACGGTGCTTTCGGAGCCCTCTCCCTTCTGCACGCGTTCGTCGAGGTCGAGCACGACCCATATGGCGTCGGCCGGCCCGGACGGTTCGCGGTCGAACTCCTTGACCATCAGCCTGCCGGTATGCGCGGTGGCAGGCCAGTGCACCCTGCTCACGGCGTCGCGCGAGGTGTACTCGCGCACGGTGGAGGCGATGGGGCTGGGAGTGAAGGTCCGCCCATGGATGATGCCTTCCGTCCAACCTCTGCCTGAGAGGACGAAGAAATCCGAGAGGTCCACGGTGGCCGGATAGATGAGGGCGGTCTGGGGGCGTCCCAGGCGCATGCTCCTGTTGAAGAGACCGAACGGGTCGCGGCTGGTTATCTCCAGCTCCCCGAACCGGTAGATGCCCCGGCGCTCACAGTGGCTGGTCGACGTCCAGACAGTCGAACCGTACGGCCAGAGCGTCGCGATGCGCCCGGCGCGTCCGAAGGGCTGCGTGTCGTGTTGCACTTCCAGCAGCAGCTTCGGCCACCAGTGGGTATTTCGCAGCACGATGCGCTCTTCCAGGGTGTCGCCCACTTGGAGGTAGGCGCTGAGCCGTTGCACACCGCCTTCTATGCGGCGCGCAGAAAGCACGCTGGAGAGGAAACCGAGAGCCGGAACGACGAGCAGGCCAAGGAATAGGCGGTAGTAAAGCGCTCCACCGGTAGAGAACGCAAGGATCAGCAGTAGCGCTCCTACGCCTGCCCACAGGATTCGCGTTTTCACTGCGGCATCCCCGCTGTTGGACGCTGCTCCCAGCGCATCAAGCGCCGGGGAGCGCCCCCGCTACCGGCGTCTGCTCCAGCACATCCGCTATCGCGTCTGCGGAAGTGGTGCCCTGGATACGCGCCGCCGAGCTGAGGATGACGCGGTGCCCGAGCGCCGGATACGCCAGCGCCTTCACGTCGTCCGGCAACGCGTAGTCTCGCTCTTCGAGCAGCGCCTTGGCCTGGGCGAGCCGGAAGAGCGCCAGCGATCCCCTCGGCGACGCACCGAGATAGAGGCTGCTGTGATCCCGCGTCGCGCCTGCTATCGAAACGATGTACTCCTTCACGTCATCTGAGACGTGGATGCCGCGAACCGCATTCTGAAGGGCGATGAGGTCGTGCTCATCGACGACCGGCTCCAACTCCTCGACCGGGTGAACGTACTGCTGCGCTTCCAGCACCCGGATCTCGTCCTCCTTGTCCGGGTAGCCGAGGTGCAGGCGCACAAGGAATCTGTCCAGCTCGGTCTCGGGCAGCGGGAACGTACCCTCGTACTCGATGGGGTTCTGCGTCGCCATGACGATGAAGGGATCCGGCATGGGGTGCGCCACGCCGTCCACGGTAACCTGGCGCTCCTCCATCGCCTCGAGCAGCGCCGCCTGGGTCTTGGGAGACGCGCGGTTGATCTCGTCCGCGAGGACAACCTGCGCAACGATGGGGCCCTGCCGGTATTCGAACTCGCCGTTCTTCTGGTTGAAGACGGATACGCCCGTGATGTCGGCGGGGAGCAGGTCGGGCGTGAACTGGATGCGCCGGAAGCTTCCGCCGATGGACCTCGCGATGCTTCGCGCGAGCATCGTCTTGCCAACGCCCGGCACGTCTTCGATGAGGAGGTGGCCGCGGCACATCAGCGCCATCACGGCCAGTTGCTCTTCGTCTCCTTTGCCGAGGATGACCTTGCCAAGGTTGTCGAGCAGCCTCCCGGCGACCTCCCGTGCCCCGGCGATGTCCAAGGTGCGTCCGGTAACTACCACCGTCTCCTCCTGTGCTGCCGCCTCGTAAGCACCGCATGATATAGAGGAAGGGGGCGGGTGCGTCAAATCGGCAGAGGGGATGCGTGGCCCGATGCACCCGCCTGAAGCAGTACGCAAGGCGAGGCTGGTGCTGTACGCTAGTACACTGAGAATGCTGTAGGGGCCCGCATTGACGCAGTACTACCCTGCTTATCTGAACATCACGGGGCGGCGCACAGTCGTTATCGGCGGCGGTGAAGTGGCCGAGCGCAAGGCCGCGCAACTCGTCGCCTCCGGCGCGGACGTCACGCTCGTAAGCCCAGATGCTACTCCTGAACTGGAGAGGCTGGCGTCAGAGGGCAGCGTCCGCTGGATCCGCCGGGCATATGCTCCGGGCGACCTTGCCGGAGCGTGGCTGGCGATCGCGGCCACCGACGACACCGATCTGCACCGTTCCATCCACGCGGAAGCTGAGCGCGAGAAGACGTTGCTCAACGTGGTGGACGTCACCGAGTTGTGCGGGTTCATCGCGCCATCCATTGTCCAGCGCGGTCCGGTCACGATAGCAATCTCTACGGGTGGAGCGAGCCCGGCGCTCGCACGGAAACTGCGAGAGCTGGTGGGCGGCGACCAGAACCCCGCGCACTATGAGCACGACGCGTTCTGCCGGTGCATCGAGTGGGCGGATGCGGCAGACGCGCTTGCGGACGTCCGCGCGGAACTGAAGGCGCAGGACAGGAATGCGTCGCCGGAGGCGTGGCAGGAGGCGATGGACGAGGAGTTACTGGACCTCGTTCGGGCGGGCAAGGGCAGCGAGGCCCGGCAGCGGCTGCGTGCCGCGCTGCTCGCGGGCGCGGAGTCGTAGGATGCGCGTCGTCATGACCGGCCTGAGCCATCACACCGCTCCGCTGGAGATGCGGGAGCGGTTGAGCATCACGAGCGAGACACTGCCGGAGGCGCTCGGAACGCTGCAGCGCCACGCCGGTCACGGCGTCATCGTGGGTACGTGCAACCGGACGGAGATATACACGATCGCGCAGTCCCTCGAGCACGGAGAGCGCGCCATCGAAGGGTTCATCGAAGAGCAGTTCGAAGTCGACGTGGAGGCGGTCCGCAAGCATCTGTACACCCTGGACCAGAGCGAGGCCGTGGCGCACCTCTTCCGCGTCGCGTCGGGACTGGACTCGCAGATCCTTGGCGAGTCGGAGGTGCTCGGGCAGGTCCGGAGCGCGTTCAGCGCAGCGAGGCAGCAGGGCGCGTCCGGCGGAGTGATGGCGCACCTGTTCCACAGCGCGCTCCGCACTGGCAAGCGGGCACGGACAGAGACGGCCATCGGCCGCAACGCGCTTTCGCTGAGCCGTGCGTGCATCGCGCTGGCGCGGCGGGCCATCGGAACGGCGGAGGGCAAGCGTGTCCTCATCATCGGCGTGGGAGAAGCCTCCCGTCTCGCCGGTCTCGCGCTGCGGGACGCCGGTGCGGCAAGCATCGTCATCGCCAACCGGACACCCGCCAACGCTGCCGAACTCGCGCTGGAGCTGGATGCGGAAGTGGCGCCGCTCGACAACCTCGCGTCGTTGCTCGCGCAGGCCGACCTGGCCGTGACCGCCACTGCCGCGCCGGACTTCATCCTGTCTGCATCGCTCATCGAGGAGGCGGCAGCCAGGCGGAACGGGACCCCGCTGGCGATCATGGACATGGCTGTTCCTCGTGACGTCGATCCCGTGGCCGCGGCGGTTCCGGGCGTTCACGTCTATACGCTGGACGACGTGGAATCGCTGGCGGAGGCCAATCGGCAGCAGCGCGAGTCCGAGGCCCGTCAGGTGGAGGCCATCGTCACAGAGGAGACGGCGAAGTTCCGACAGTGGTGGAAGGCGCGCGGCGTTACCCCGACCATCGCGGCGATTCGCCACGACGCCGAAGAGATGCGCGCAGCCGAGGTCGCTCGGACTGTGGAGCGCATGGAGGGACTGTCGGAGGACGACGCCCGCCGCATCGAGCAGATGACGAAGGCGTTGGTGAAGAAACTCCTGCACCAGCCCACGGCACACCTGCGCGAGCGCAACGACGAGTCCGTGACACAGTCCGCTCGGCAGCTCTTCGGGCTGGACGAGTAGCGCGCCGGGCCATGCCGCGCACGCTCACCATCGGGACACGCGGGAGCAACCTGGCGCTCGCCCAGACGCACGCGGTCGCCGGCGCGCTCGCAGTTGTTGCTCCTGACTGGGACATCCGCATCGAGACCATCGCGTCGACAGGGGATGAACAGCCGGAGGCTGCCATCGAGACGCTGGGGCTCGGGGTGTTCACGTCCGCCATCGAGCGAGCGTTGCTCGAGGAACGGATAGACCTCGCAGTACACAGCCTGAAGGATCTCCCCACTAACCAACCGGACGGACTGACTGCGGTGCCTGTGTTGGAACGGGAAGACCCGCGTGACGTGCTGATAGACCGTTGGAACGTTGGCCTGCTCGACCTGCCGGAGGGAGCGCGCATCGGCACGAGCAGCCCCCGCCGCGCCGCTCAGATCGCTCACGGACGCAAGGACATCTCGCTGCTGGCCATCCGCGGGAACGTGGAGACGCGCATCCGGAAGTCGGAGGGGCCGGACTACGACGGCGTTGTCGTCGCGGCAGCAGGGGTGGAGCGTCTGGGTTTGACGGAGCGCATAGCGGAACGCCTCTCACCCCATGTCTGCACTCCCGCCCCCGGACAGGCCGCGCTCGCCGCTGAAGCGCGCTCGGACGACCGCGAACTGCTGGCGCTCCTGCGTCAGTTGGTGCACGAGCCGACAGAGGCGGCGGTCGAGGCGGAACGCGCCCTGCTGCGCGCTGCGGGCAGCGGCTGTCGCCTGCCGTTGGGGGCATTCGCCGAGGTGCATGGCGACCAGATGCGACTGTTCGCGACGGTCACCCCGCCGGACGGCTCCACGAGCTACCGGGTTGAGGTGACGGGGAGTGCGTCCGAGCCAGACCTGTTGGGTAGAGCCGCATACCAGGCATTCCTGGAACAGGGGGCCTCTGCGTTGCTCAAGGAGGCAGGCCAGTGACGACGAGCGGCGCGGTCTACCTTGTGGGGGCTGGCCCCGGAGACCCCGGCCTCATCACGGCCAGAGGCGCGGAGCTCCTGCGGAAGGCTGATGTCGTGGTGTACGACCGGCTCGTCTCGCCCGCAGTGCTCGCGCTTGCGGCAGATGCCGAACTCGTCTACGTGGGGAAGGAACCGGATACGCCCAGCGAGTTCCAGACGTTCATCAATGAGCGGCTCGTCGTGGCCGCGTCCGCAGGGAAGACTGTGGTCCGCCTGAAGGGCGGCGACCCGTTCGTATTCGGGCGTGGCGGTGAGGAGGCGATGGCCCTTGCCGAGGCGGGAGTGCGGTTCGAGGTCGTCCCTGGCGTCACGTCCGCGATCGCCGTGCCTGCTTATGCCGGTGTGCCGGTTACGCACCGGGACATCGCGGCGGCGTTCACGGTTGTGACGGGCTCCGAGGACCCCGCCAAGCCGGACCCTCAGGTGGACTGGAAGGCGCTCGCGCGGGTGGGCGGCACGCTCGTGGTGCTGATGGGCTGGCAGAGTCTCCCCGCCATCGTTCAGACGCTGCTTGCGGAAGGACGCTCCGCGGACACGCCCGCCACAGTGACCCAGTGGGGTACGCTCCCGAACCAGCGCACGGTGAGCGGCACGCTCGCGGACATCGTGGAGAAGGGGAACGAGGCCGGGATCATGTCCCCGGTTGTCACCGTCATCGGCGAGACCGCCGCCCTGCGCCCCGCGCTCCGTTGGTTCGACCGCACCCCGCTCTTTGGCAAGCGCGTGCTCGTCACCCGCTCGCGAACGCAGGCTGGCACGCTCAGCGCGCTGCTCACCGCGCACGGCGCCGAGGCCGTGGAACTGCCCACGATAGCGGTGAGACCGCTCTCAGATACGTCTGCGCTGGACGCCGCACTGGCAGACCTCACCGGCTTCGACTGGGTCATCCTGACGAGCACGAACGGCGTGGACGCCGTGTTCGGCCGCTTGGAGGCAGCGGGAAAGGATGCAAGGGTGCTCTCGCGGACGAAGGTGGCGGCAATCGGGCCGGCTACGGCGGCGGCGCTCTCGGGCCACGGCATCACCGCAGACCTCATGCCTTCGGCGTACACGACGCGTTCCGTCGCCAACTCGTTTGCTTCGTTGGACATTCGGGGGAAGCGCATCCTGTTGCCGCGGGCGGACATCGCACCGCAGACGCTTCCCGATGGCCTGCGGGAGATGGGCGCGGACGTGACGGATGTAACCGCCTACCACACCGTGGTGCCCGAGGACGCGGCGGCAGCAGCCAGAGCGACGCTCGCCTCTGGTACGATAGACGCGGTTACGTTCACGAGCTCCTCCACAGTGCGGAACCTCGTGAACATGCTGGGCAGTGCGGAGCTCATCAACGGGTGCAAGGTGGTCTCCATCGGGCCCGTCACCAGCAAGACCGCGTCCGAGCTCGGCGTGCGGGTGGATAGGGAAGCTGCGGAGCATACCGTGCCCGGCGTAGCGAACGCCGTGCTGGAGGTTCTGGGCGATGAGTGAACTTCTGACCTCACGGTCAGCCACTGCAGGTAGCGCGACGTTTCCCACCGTTCGTCCGCGCAGGCTGCGCCGCACAGCGGCCCTCCGGGAAATGGTGCATGAGACATCGCTGCGTCCCGCCGACTTCGTCTACCCCGTCTTCGTGACGCATGGCCGCGACGTCCGGGTGCCCATCGACCCCATGCCGGGGCAGGCGCAAGTGTCGATAGACAACCTCATCCGGGAAGCAGCGGAAGCGGAGCAGCTTGGCATCCGTGCGGTGCTCCTGTTCGGCCTGCCGCCGGACAAGGATGGACTCGGAACAGGCGCTTACGACCCGGATGGCATCATCCAGGAAGCGACGGCTGCCTTGAAGCAGGCAATGCCCGGCATGGTCGTCATCACGGACGTATGCCTCTGCGAGTACACGGACCACGGTCACTGTGGTGTGCTCCTCGACGACGGCACCGTCGACAACGACGCGACGCTCGAACTGCTCGCCCGCACGGCGGTCTCGCAGGCCGACGCCGGGGCGGACGTCGTTGCTCCGTCCGCGATGATGGACGGGCAGGTGGGCGCGATCCGCGCCGCGCTCGATGCCGCGGGACACACGGATGTGCCGGTGATGGCCTACGCATCCAAGATGGCGTCCGCCTTCTACGGACCGTTCCGCGTGGCGGCCGAGTCCACTCCGCAGTCCGGCGACCGGAAGGCGTACCAGATGGACGGCGCGAACTCGCGGGAAGCGATGCGCGAGCTGCGGCAGGATGCAGCCGAAGGGGCGGACATCCTCATGGTCAAGCCTGCGCTCGCGTACCTGGACGTGATCGCTCGGGCGCGGGAAGCGTTCGACCTCCCCATCGCGGCCTACAACGTCTCCGGCGAGTACGCGATGCTCAAGGCCGCGGCAGCCAACGGCTGGCTGGACGAACAGGCGGCGATGATGGAGACGCTCACGAGCATCAAGCGCGCCGGGGCCGACATCGTCATCACCTACTTCGCGAAGGACGCCGCCAGGCTCCTGCAGGGCAACGCCTGACCATGACCGAGGCCAGCGCCAGACAGCACGTTGTCGACAACCTCATAGAGCGGCATGCTGCGGTCTTTGAACCCGTCGGCGGCTCCGCGGACGTCGACCTCGCCGTCAGGACTGGCGATGGGCAGTACGTGGAAGTCATCATCAAGGAGCCGGTGTCAGCGGAAGAGAGCCGGTCCTTCCTCATGCGCCGCTTCCGTCCACGTCCGCACCTCTTCATCATGTGTGTCGCCGAGGGCCCGGAAGCCTGGCTGTTGCCCTCCGCTGTGTTCGAGCGCTTCGCAACCGGCGCTCCCGGCGAACCTGAATGGGTGCTCGAGCTCGACGCGCCAGCGGATGAACCGCTGAGCGACCGGCTCTCCGTGTACCGAGAGCGTTGGGCACTGATCGCCAACTACTCCGAATACCGCTCGACCTTGAGCGACCCGCTCGCCCTGCGAGTCAGGATAGCGATGCTGTAGGCCGTGCTAGACTGTCACCCTCAGCACGATGCGGCTCGATAACTCGGAACGACTGTTCGCCCGCGCTCGCAGGCTCATCCCCGGCGGTGTCAACAGCCCCGTTCGCTCGTTCGGAGCGGTCGGCGGCACGCCTCCGTTCATCGCCAGCGGCAGCGGCGCGCGCGTCCGCGACGCGGACGGCAACGAATACCTCGACTTCGTCGGCTCTTGGGGCCCGCTCGTGCTGGGCCACGCGCATCCGGCTGTGGTCGAGGCGGTGCAACGCGCTGCTGCAGACGGCACCAGCTTTGGCGCGCCGACAGAGCGCGAACTCGAGCTCGCCGAGCTCATCACGCGGGCTATGCCGTCGATCGAGATGCTCCGCCTCGTGAACTCCGGCACCGAGGCCGCGATGAGCGCCATCCGCATCGCCCGCGCCTACACGGGCCGCAGCAAACTGCTCAAGTTCAACGGGAACTACCACGGCCATGCGGACGGCCTGCTCGTGAAGGCGGGCTCCGGCGCCGCGACCTACGGCGTCCCCACGAGCGCGGGCGTACCACCTGGGTACGCTGCCGAGACGCTCGTCGCCGAGTACAACGACCTCGCCTCGGTCGGGGCGGTGTTCGATGCGAACGTCAACCAGGTCGCGGCGGTCATCGTCGAACCGGTCGCGGGCAATATGGGTGTCGTTGCTCCTGCTGACGATTTTCTGGTCGGTCTGCGCAGGCTGTGCGACGACAACGGCGCGCTGCTCATCTTCGACGAGGTCATCACCGGCTTCCGGGTTGCATACGGCGGAGCGCAGGAGCGCTACCGCATCAGGCCGGACCTCACGTGCCTTGGCAAGATCATCGGCGGCGGACTGCCCGTGGGCGCCTATGGCGGACGCGCCGATGTTATGCAGATGGCCGCGCCGCTCGGCCCCGCGTACCAGGCAGGGACGCTCTCCGGCAATCCGCTCGCCACGGCTGCAGGCATCGCCTGCCTGCAGGAGCTGGCCAAGCCAGGGGTCTACGAGGCGCTGGAATCGTTCGGAGCAGAGGCCGAGGCCGGATTGCGCGCTGCCGGAGACGCTACGGGCGTCGCGGTCACCGTGAACCGGGTCGGCTCTGCCCTGACGGCGTTCTTCGCTGAGTCGTCGGTGACGACCTGGGATGAAGCCGCGTCCTCGAATACGGGCCGGTACGCTGCGTTCTTCCACGGCCTGCTGGAGCGCGGGGTCTACGTCGCGCCGTCGCAGTTCGAGGCGGCGTTCGTGTCCCTGGCGCACACAACTGAAGACATAGCTTTCGCCGCAGAGCAGGCGCAGGAGGCGATGGGGTCACTGTGAAGATGCGTTCCACCTTAGCCCTCTACCTCGCGATTGCTGTTCTCGCACTGGGCGTCCTCACGGGATGCCCCTCCGGCCCGACCCCGACACCGGCCTTGCCGGTGGACGGCATGTTGGACGTCGATATGCGGAACTACGTCTATGAACCGAAGTCCTTCGAATTCAAGGCTGGCGAAACGGTGGAATTTCGCTTGATATCCGAGGACGAACCGCATACCTTTACGGTCAAGGATCTCGGGATCAACTGGGTCGTGCCGAAGAACGAAGAGCCTCAGGTCGAGACTTTCACGTTCAACGAGGCTGGAACGTACAGGCTCGTGTGCACGGTGGCCGGACACGAAGGTTCCGGGATGGTTGGCAAGATTACCGTCGTGGAGTAATCTCGCCGGACAAACCGCCGGGAAAGGAGCAACCGATGTCAGACGCAGAACAGATTTACCTAGACCTCGTGCGTTACGGGCATATCTTCAGCGGCATACTCTGGATAGGCATTCTGTACTTCTACAACTTCGTGCAGGTGATTGCCCTCCCACGCATGGACGCGTCGGCCAGGCCGCATTACCAGACGACCATCCTGCCGTTCTCTCTAAACGTCTTCCGCTGGGCCTCGCTCGCGACATTGCTCTTCGGCCTCCTCTTCATCATCAGCGCGGAAGCGGGCGTGGGTGGCCTCAACGCCGGTGGCTCCTACCTGTTGGACACGGCTCGCGGCAAGTCAATCATCATCGGTGGCGTCCTGGGCATAGTCATGGCCTACAACGTCTGGATGATCATCTGGCCGAACCAGCAGAAGATCATCGCCGCAGTGAAGGACACGCTCGAGAACGGGACAGCTGCTCCTGCCGAGCAGCCGAAGTGGGCGCGCACGGCGCTGCTGGCTTCCCGCACGAACACCATGCTCTCCATCCCGATGCTCTTCTTCATGGTGGCTGCGGTGAACCTGCCCATCCTCTGGAACTAGAGTCACGGACGAGAAAGGAAGCCTTGCCATGAAGAACCCACTCGACACCGTCAAGGGCACAGTGACCGCTGGTATCATCATCACGGTCGTGCTGGTCCTGATAGTCGTGCTTGCCTTCTAGACCCAGGCCTGTAAGCAAGTACAGGAGAGCGGGAGCCATCGGCTCCCGCTCTCTCGTTAAGCATAGCTCCCTACGAACTAGCTACTTCGCCAGCAGACGCTCCCGCAGCGACGGCGTCTCGGCCATGTCCAGCATCGTCCACGCCATCGCGACTGCGCCGTCGTACAGCGCCTGGTCCGCGGCGGGTGTGGCGCAGGCCGCCGCGAACTCCGGCTGGTGGTTCACCGCGGGCAGCGACTCGATCCCTATCGCCGGATGGATGGAGGGCAGGGCGAGCGAGACGTTGCCCATGTCGGTCGAGACTGGCGTTGCGGGGCTTGAATCTCCGGGCGCCGGGAACCGCCGCCCCAGGCGCTCCGCGTTCCGCTGGTATGCCGCCGCCATCTCCAGGTCGTGCTCGAGGTGCGAGAACGGCCTATCGCCGCCGATGATGCTGAGCCGCGCGCCTGTGGCCAGCGCGCCCGCTTCGAAGCAGCGCATTACCTTCTCGTAGACCTCTGTGAGGTCGTCCAGCGTGATGGCGCGCACCGCGTAGTCTGCCGAGGCATGCGCAGGGATGATGTTGAACGCGTCGCCGCCGTGCGTGACGATGCCGTGCACCCGGTCCGTCGAGCGGATGTGCTGCCTCAGCAGGCCGATCGCCGTCTGCGCGATGGTCAGTGCGTCGGCAGCGTTGATGCCCAGTTCAGGGAAACCGGACGCGTGCGCCGCCTTCCCCTCGTAGTGCACCTCGAAGAACGACGCCGCGACGATGGGCCAGACGGCCACGTCCCACGGAGCGGGATGCGTCATCATTGCGGCGTGAGCGCCCTCGAAGGCACCGCCTTCCAGCAAGCGTATCTTCCCGCCGGAGCGCAGCACCTCCTCGGCGGGCGTGCCCATCACCGTCACGGTCAAACCCGCGTCGTCAGCCACCGCGCCAGCGCCGATGCCCGCGCCTGCGGCGCTCGCGGCGATGACGTTGTGTCCGCAGGCATGGCCGATGCCGGGCAGGGCGTCGTATTCCGCGCAGACGACGATGTGCAGAGGACCGGAGCCCTTCGTGGCGCGGAACGCTGTCGGCAGGCCACATATCCCGGGGTCGACCGCGAACCCGGCGGCGTCCAGCGTTTCCTCGAGCCAGCCAGATGCTCGCTCCTCCTCGTACCCGAGTTCAGGGTTCGCGTGGATGCGCCTACTTAGCGCTGTCAGGTCGTCGCGCGCAGCGTCTATCGCCGACCGCGCGGCGTCTTTGGTGTCCGCCATCAGTCGTCGTGCCCCTTGTAGAGCAGCTGGAGCCCGTGCCCATCCGGGTCGTCGAAGTAGATGCACGTCGGGTCGCCGGCGCGGCCCCGCACCTCGACGCCTTCCGCCTCGAGCCTCGCTTTCGTCTCCTCGTAGCTCGCGGGCTCCATGCGCAGCGCCATGTGGTTCAGCTCGCGCCCGTTGACCGAGCCACCGACGCGCCCCGCATCGAACAGGGCCACCTGGTCGTGCTCGCCGCACTTGAGGAAGCACTGCCAGTCCCTCTCGTGCCCCACGGTCATGCCCAGCACTTCCGTATAGAAGCGCTTGGCGCGGGGGAGGTCGTTCACCCAGAGCACGACGTGGTCGATGCCCGTCGTCTTGATCTTCAACTGCTGAGCTTCCTGCACCATGTCAGCCTCCTTTGCCCGTACTCTGCCTCGGATCCGTCGTAGTCGCGTCTGGTGGCGATAGCGTAGCACCTTCCGATTCGCACCGCGCGAAGCAGCGTGCGTGGGCGTATACTCCGGCCAGCCGAGGAGACAACAGAGGAGGCGCGGCATGGTCTCTATCACCGATCGCTACGAGCCTTGGAAACTGACCCCCTACGAGAAATGGGTGACCGACGAAGGACTGCATGTGCACACGCAGCAGCTCGTCGATGACATCCACACCATCGATGTCGAACCGTGGGAGCGCACCGGCACGAAAGCCGCGCTGCTCGACCTCACCGCCGACCCGCTCGATGGTGCGCTCATCAACAACCAGGGAACGATTCGCTTCGTCTGCGAGATACCACCGGGGGGCACCTTCAACGTCGAGCGCCACATGTACGAGGAGATCTTCTTCGTGCTCAAGGGACGCGGCGCGACCGCCGTCTGGTACGAGGGCCAGCCGAAGCACACGTTCGAATGGCAGGAGGGGAGCGTCTTCTCCATTCCGCTCAATGCATGGCACGAGCTGTACAACGCCAGCGGCGAGGAGACGGTGCGGCTGTACGGCGCGACCAACGCCCCGACCGCCTTCAACCTCTACGGCAGCCCGGAGTTCATCTTCGACTGCCCCATGACGTTCCCCGACCGGTTCGACCCCACCGACGAGCTGTACTTCAGCGGGAAGTCGTCCAAGATCGAGGACCGGTTCATGGAGACGAACTTCATTCCGAACGTGCACAACGTCGTGCTGGACAGGTGGACCGCCCGGGGCCCGGGCGAGAACATGATGATCAACATGGCCAACGGCCACTTCATCTGCCACCTATCCGAGTTCCCGGCGGGCACCTACAAGAAGGCGCACACCGGTGAGGCGAACCGCAAGAAGGCAGGACTCGTCTCGGACGTGGCGTACCTCTTCCTGAGCGGGGAGGGCTATGACCTGCAGTGGCCAGAGGGCGTCTACCCGTCGCCCGGCACCGAATGGGAGCAGTTGGACTACAGGGGTGGCACGCTCATGTCGCCCGGCACCGGCTACCACCAGCACTTCAACTGCAGCGCGGAACCCATCCGCTACCTCGTGCTCCGCTACGGCAATCCCCGATACGCGGGGTACGTAGGCGCCCGCTACAAGAACACCGGCGGGCCGCAGGTACAGTTCAAGGAAGAGGACCCGGCCATACGGTCACACTTCGAAGAGGAACTGGCCAAGCGCGGCGCTACCTCCCAGATGGAGGGCTACACGGACGAACCGTAGGGCTCGTCGGCGAGGGGATCATCGTCAGCCCACTCGCCCATCTCGGCGCGGGCTTCTTCGACGAGTTCTTCGACCACTGGCTTCGCGACGCCCACGTCCAGCAGGGAGACCCGCATCATCTCCAGCGCCGCTTCCAGTTCCGGCCAGACGACTGCGTCGGCGCCGATGCCTTCCAGCGCACGCACCTCCTCCTGCCGTCCGGCGCGGCTCACGATGCGTATCTCCGGGTTGAGCCGCCGCACGTGCTGCACGGTAACGAGTGCCGACACGTGCTCCGGGAGCGCCGCGACGAACAGCCGCGCGTGTTGTACGCCCGCCGCGGTCAGCACACCGTCATTCGTTGCGTCGCCGTAGATGAGCGACGAGTTGTTATCCGCGATCTCGCGCGAGATGATCGCCGGGTCGGACTCGATCGCGATGTAGGGCAGCCCGAGGCGGCTGACCTCCTGCACGATGAACGACCCCACGCGCCCGTAACCCGCGATGACCACGTGCCCCTGCAGTGCGGCTCCGCGCTCCAACGCCGACTCCGCACCAGTCGCGCCCGCAAGGTGCCGCTCAAAGAAGGTGGAGCGCGTCCGGAGGGATGTCAGCACCTTCGACGCCACTGCCACGAATCCCGGCGTTATCCCCATCGTGACCACTGCCGCCGTGATGATGAGCGGCAGCAGCTCCTCTCCCGCGACTCCCAGTGCAACCGCAGTGCCCGCAACGATGAAGCTGAACTCCCCTATCTGGATCATCTGGAACCCGGTACGGGCTGCGGTGTCCGGCAGGTAGCCCAACGCCCGGGAAAGCGTGTAGATGAGGAAGAGCTTGACCACGATCGACGCCCCGATGAAGAGCGCCACCTCGCCGACGTGCGAAGCAAGGAAGTTGAGATCGGTAAGCATGCCCAGAGACACGAAGAACAACGCCGCGAAGACGTCACGGACGGGTATCACCTCCGCCAGGGCGCGGCGTCCTGCCCAGTCCGATTCGCTCAGCACCAACCCCGCGACGAACGCCCCCAGCGGCGCGGAAAGTCCGGCCCAGGACGTGAGCGCCGCCGCGCCGAGCGCCGCAGCCATCACTGTCACGACGAATGACTCCCGCGCTCCTATCAGCGCCACGCGCTTGAGCAGCCACGGGAGGCCGAGCGAACCCACGAACCACACTCCCGCGAGGATGGCCGCTGCCTTCGCGGCGCTGATAGCCAACTCCGTGGCGAGCGATTCGCCTTCTCCTCCCAGAGCCGCGATCACAGCCATCATCGGCACGAACGCAAGATCCTGTACTAGCAGCATCCCCGCTGCGAGGCGTCCATGCAGCGAACCCAGTTCGCCACGATCGTTCAGCGTCTTGAGCGCAACCATCGTGCTGCTGAGTGAGAGTGCCAGGCCCGCGGTGAGCGACGCGCCTGCGTCCCAACCGAGCGCCGTGCCGATGCCGTAGCCCACGGCTATCGTCAGCGTGATCTGGCCCACGCTGGCGACCAGTACGCGCCAGCCGAGTCGGCGCAGGTCCGACAGCGATATCTCCACGCCCACGGCAAAGAGCAGGAGGATGACGCCGAATTCGGCCAGCGTTTGGACGTCCTCCAGCTGTGTCACCATGCCCAGCGCGTGTGGCCCCACTACCGCGCCTGCCACGAGGTAGCCGATGAGGGGAGGCAGGCGCAGCAGGCGCGCGCCGAGCCCGCCGGCCCCCGCCGCAATGAGGATGACGACGATATCGTCGAAGAGCTCGGTACTCAGTTCCATCGCGCTACGCTTACCTCACCTTCGGGGCGGGCTGGGAGCCGCGCCCGCCTGCTCCGGCCCTGGGCACGGGTCAGGCTGTCGCCTCCAATTCCATGAGCATCACGTAGACGTGCTGGGGGTCGGTGATGAGGCTGATTCGTCCTATCCCCGGTATGGACATCGGCTGCACCTGCATGCTGCCGCCCATCGCTTGCGCCTTCTCCAGCGCCGCGTCCAGGTTGTCCACCGCGAAGTAGGCCGTCCAGTTCGGCGGTACCTCGCCCCAGATCGGCTGGATGGCGAGCATCCCCGCAGCGGGTGCACCCCCGCTCGTGAACAGGTTGTACGGCATGCCGCCCGCGCCTGGCACCTGCTCAACTGCCCACCCGAATAGGCCCGCGTAGAATCTGCTCGCTGCGTCTGTGTCGTGGGTGTACAGCTCGGCCCAGCAGAACGCGCCCGGCTCGCCGATGAGGTCCGCGCCTATGTGCGCCTTCGCCTCCCACAGGTTCAGGACGGCGCCGGTCGGGTCGATGATGCTGGTCATCCGCCCGAACTCCATCACGTCCATCGGCGGCAGGATCACCGTCCCGCCAAGGCTGGCCGCCTTCGCTGCCGCCTCCTCCACGTTCACAACCGCAACGTAGGAATTCCAGTGGGGAGGCACGCCCTGCTCCAACAGATCCGGCATCATCGGCGACATCCCGGCGATGTTCTTTCCGTTCCGGCTGAAGAGGGTGTAGACGAGGTCGTCGCTCACCGGGTTGTCGACGGTCTCGCACCCGAGCAGTTGGGTGTAGAACGCCCTCGCGCTCTCAACGTCGGTGGTCATCAGGTCCACCCAGTTGAACATGCCGGGCTCGTGTCGGGAAACTTCTGCCATCCGTGTCTCTCCTTAGGGCGCGCCGTCATCGGCTGATCGGAATTGTACTCAAGGATACGCCAAACGCTGCCGGGTTCTTCTCGTGAGGATGGCCGCCTTCGGTGCGCTGCGCTACTTGAGGATCTCTCTGTCGCGCATGCTTACGTAGCCGTCCCGTGCCACAACGACGTGGTCCGCCAGCTTGATGTCCAGCGTCTTGCCGACGGCGGCTATCTCCTTCGTCAGCGCCACGTCCGCTGCGCTCGGATCGGGGTCTCCGGACGGATGGTTATGCACCATCACCACGCTTGGGGCGTTCACCTGCACAGCTTGCCGGAACACTTCGACCGGGCGGACGCTCACGCTGTTCACTGTCCCCATGAACACCGTGGAGGAGGCCAATAGCTGGTTCCGCGAGTTGAGCGACAGCACGCGCAACTGTTCCTGCGGGAGGAACTCCATGATCGGCTTCATCATCCGCGCTACGTCCACCGATGTCTGGAGCACGGGCGGACCGTCGTCGTCGCTCAGCGTGGCGATGCGCCTTCCCAGCTCCAACGCGGCCAGCAGATGTGCGGCCTTCGCCTCTCCGAAGCCGTGGAACGCGCACAACTCGCCGTGCGACACCCGCGCGAGGGGTTCGAGGCCACCCGCCTCGGCCAGCAGCCGGTTCGCAAGCGCTACGACGCTCTCCGATTTCGTACCCGTGCGGAGGAGGATCGCGAGCAGTTCTGCGTCGCTCAGCGCGTCAGGCCCTGCGTCGCGCAGGCGCTCCCGGGGGCGCTGTTCGCCGGGCATGTCCCGTATCAGCACCGGGCGGTATCGCGGCTCGTGCAGTATCCGTTCGACGTTCGTCGTTGCTTCGGGGTCGCTCATCGCAGATATCATCCGAAAGATAACCGCGAACGCGCTACAGGCTGGTGTCACACGATGGCGGACCGGACAACAGAAGAGCAGGTAGCCTACTGGCGAGCATTTCCGCGCGAGCGCCCGGTGAACGTTGAAACGCCCGGCCCCGGCCAGGAGTCGGTGTGGGACTACCCACGCCCGCCTCGTTTGGAGCAGGCAGGCGCGCTGCTGCGCGTCGAATTCGCGGGCGTGACCGTCGCGGAAACCGCGCATGGGATGCGCGTCTGCGAGACGGCTGGCGCACCTGTCTACTACTTCCCGCCGGAAGACGTGAAGCAAGTCTTCCTCCTCCCCATGAGCCACACGACGCTCTGCGAATGGAAAGGGGAGGCGTCCTACTGGACGCTCAGCGTGCGCGGACGCGAAGCCCAGGCAGCAGCGTGGTGCTACTCGTCGCCGTTCGAGGGCTACGAGGCCATCGCCGGATGGTTCGCTTTCCACGCGGGGCGAGCGGATGCCTGCTACGTCGGCGACGAGCGCGTTACTCCGCAACCGGGTGGCTACTACGGTGGCTGGGTAACGTCCAATATCGTGGGGCCGTTCAAGGGAGAACCCGGCACCGAGCGCTGGTGAGCCAGACGAAGGTGGGCCCGTAGTAGACTCGAACCTCCATCGTGGCAAGGAGGATTGGATGCCGGAACCGGAACTGTTCGAGACGCTCTACGCCCAACGGGCCATCCGCCGATTCAAACCGGACTCCGTTCCGAGGGAGGTCATCGAACGCATCATCGAGGCGGCGACGCACGCTCCGTCAGGCGGCAATCGGCAGCCCTGGGCGTTCGTCGTCGTAACTGACCCTGCGAAGAAAAAACGCATAGCGGAGTGGTACCACGAGGGATGGGTGGGGATGTATGCGTCCGACCCCAGCCGACCGCGCAACGCCGTCTACCGTTCAGCCGAGTACCTCGCGGAGCACATGGCTGAGACGCCCGTGCTCATCTTCCCCTGCATCTCAGCGGGAGGAGGCCGAGCGCCGTCCTTCCAGACCGGCTCATCCATCTACCCGGCGGCGCAGAACCTCATGCTCGCCGCCACTGCCCTGGGCATCGGCACGGTCATCACGACGTTCCACATGAGGAGGGAAGGGGAGGTGAAGGCGCTGCTCGGCATACCGGACGACTACGCCACCTCCTGCATGATTGCGATGGGCTACCCGGCGGATAGCGAACGGTTCGGTGGCGCAGGACGTAGGCCTGTGTCCGAGGTAACGCACCACGAGTCGTGGGGCGGGTAGGGCCGAGGGTCCCTTCCCCCTTGATGGGGGAAGGTTAGGATGGGGATGGCTTGGTGGGGCGAGGGGCGTGCGGCAGGGTTACGCAAGTCCTTGGAGTGTGCGCTACCGGTTCAGCCAGCCCCGACCCTGCAACGCGCCTCGCGCGTAGCAGACCTGGCCGCCGTGATGGATGGACTCCACGATGATGCCCGGCAGCCGCTCGCGCAGCGGCACGAGCTCCGTTCCCCGCACGGGCGGCACCATGCGCTCGAGGTCGGCCTCGTTTAGCGAGTCGAGGAAGGCGTCCGTGTTGGCGCGCACTGCCCTGTAGTAGTCGAGCAGCGTCTCTGCCGGAGGCGAAGCGAACGCGTCCACCTGCTCGTTGGTGTCGCCGTTGCCGCGGTAGGCCGGGTCCGGCGCCATGTTGAAGCGCTCGTACCAGCCGTCGCGCACCCACACCGTCTCCTGCGCGCTCATGCTGGACACCGCGAAGTCCTGCACCCGCGAAAGATGCCACATCAACCAGCCGATGGGGTTGGACTCCGGCGCCGGGCGCTGATGTAACTCCTCGGCGGAGAGGCCGTCAACCGCGGCCAGCATATATTCCTCGTTCCTGTTCAGCGCGTCCTTGATCACCTGTCCCAACGACGACATGACACCCTCCCTCTCCCGGATGCGGAAAGGGCGGCCTTCTGCAAGACCGCCCCTTGGTTCCACTATGGGTTGCAGGAACTACGCGACGGTTACGGTCGCGCCAGTCTCCTCCAGCTTCTTCTTCGTGTCCTCGGCCTCTTCCTTGCTGACGCTCTCCCGCACGGCGACGGGGGCGCTCTCCACCATCTCCTTCGCCTCGCGCAGGCCGAGGTTCGTCAGCTCGCGCACGGTCTTGATGACGTTGATCTTGTTCGCGCCGATGTCCGTCAGCGTCACGGTGAACTCAAACTGTTCCTCCGCTGCTTCTGCAGCGTCTCCGCCCGCGGTAGGGGCGGCGGCGACTGCCACCGGCGCGGCTGCGCTCACGCCGAACTCCTCTTCCAGTGCCTTCACCAGCTCTGAGAGCTCCAGCACGGAGAGGGTCTTGATCGACTCGATGAGTTCTTCCTTGGTTGCCACTTGTACGTCCTCCTCTTTTCCGGTTTACGTTCTTGCTTTCTTTATCAGGCAGCGCCCAACTGCTCCGCACGGCGCTGCAGCACGATGGCGAGCGCCCGTGTCGGGCCGCTCAGCACGTTCACCAGGCCGCTGATGGGGGCGTTCATTTGCCCCAGCAGTCTGGCAATGAGTTCGTCCCTGCCTGGCAGCGCGGCCAGCGCGACGACCTGCGCCTCGCTGATCAGCGCTCCGTCCATCACACCCTTGCGTACCTTCAACTCCGCGCGAGTCTGTCGCACGAAGTCGTTCACGGCCTTCGCCGCTGCTACCGGGTCCTCGTAGCCCAGCACCACGCCGGTCGCGCCTTCCAGGATGTCCCGGAACGCCTCGACCCCCGACTCGGCGGCCGCGATGGACGCGATGCGGTTCTTGACGACCCTGTACTCGACACCCTGCTCGCGCAGGCGATGCCGCAGTTCGGTCATCTGGTTGACCTTGAGCCCGGAGAAGTCCGTGGCGATGACGATAGCGGCTTTGCTCACGCGCTCCGCCAGGTCTGTCACTGCTTCCCGTTTCGCTTCCGTCGGCACTGTTTCACCTCTCCATAAGAAAAGACCCGCTTCCGAAGACGCGGGCCCTGGGCTCCTCATGTTGGATGGGAGGCTGTTAGGCGCGCCTCGGTGGGCCCTTCCGGCTTAACCCCGCGATGCGGGGACCCACGGTCTTCGGCGTTGGCTATTCGCTTGTCGTACTCAGTCTACTCGACTCTCATCGCCGCCGTCGAGCCCACGTCCAAGGGGACGCTGGGGCCCATCGTGGTCGTGAGGTGCGCTGTCTTGATGAACTGGCCCTTCACGGCTGCCGGGCGGAGCCGGTTCACCGTGTCCATGATGGAGGCCACGTTCTCGAGCAGCTGCTCGTCAGGGAAACTCGTCTTGCCCACCGGCGAGTGGATGATGGCGGTGCGGTCCATCCGCAGCTCGACTCGTCCCTTCTTTGCCTCCCGGACGGCGTCCGGGATGTCCTGCGGCTGGACGACGGTGTTCGTGCGCGGGTTCGGCATGAGGCCTCGGCGGCCCAGCAGCCTGCCCAGGCGCCCGATCTTGCCCATCATGTCCGGCGTGGCGATGGCAACGTCGAAGTCCAGGAATCCGCCCTCGATGCGCTCGATGAGGTCGTCGGCCCCGACGACCTCCGCTCCGGCTTCCTGGGCCGCGAGTGCCCGCTCGCCGGCGACGAACACCGCCACGCGCACGGGCTTTCCCAAACCGTGGGGGAGCGAGGCGACGCCGCGCAGCTGCTGGTCGGCGTGGCGCGGGTCGGCGTTCGTGCGCAGGTGCAGTTCCACCGTCTCGTCGAACTTGGTCGTAGCGGTCTGTCGCAGCAGGCCGATCGCCGCTGCGGGTTCGTACCGCTGCTGCCGGTCTACCGTCTCTGCCGCGGCGCGGTAGCGCTTGCCGTGCTTCACCATGCCTACTCTCCCTCTACCGCAACGCCCATGCTGCGAGCCGTACCCTCGATGATCTTCATGGCGGCGTCCAGATCGGCCGCGTTCAGGTCCTTCTGCTTCGTCTCCGCTATCTCCCGGATGGCTGAGCGGGACAGCGAGCCGGCGCGTTCGTGACGCGGGTTGCTGGAGCCTTTGTCCACACCCATGGACTTGCGGATGAGTTCCGACGCGGGAGGCGTCTTGGTGACGAAGGTGAACGAGGCGTCCTCGAACACCGTTATCTCGGCGGGGATGATGGTCCCTGCCTGGTTCGCCGTGCGAGCGTTGTACTCTTTCACGAACCCCATGATGTTTATGCCGTGCTGACCCAGCGCCGGCCCCACCGGAGGCGCGGGTGTCGCGCTCCCGGCTGGGAGTTGTAGCTTCAGAACCGCCCGAACTCGCTTCGCCACTTAAGCCCTCTCTACCTGCAGGAAATCCAGTTCCACGGGCGTCTCGCGTCCGAAGAACGACACGAGCACGCGTACCTTGCCTTTGTCCTCGTCCACGGTGTCCACGGAGCCCATGAACTCGGCGAACGGTCCGCTCGTGATGCGGACCATCTGCCCGGGGGCGAGCCCCACCTTGATGCGCGGCGTGGGCTCTTCCATCCGGTTCAGGATGTGCTCCACCTCCCGGTCCTCCAGAGGGACCGGCTTCGGACGGCGTTCGCGTTCGTCCTCGGACGAGACGAAACCGGTGACGCCCGGAGTGTTCCGCACCACGTACCAGCTCTCGTCGTCCATCCGCATCAGGATCAGGATGTAGCCAGGGAATATCTTGCGCTGTACTGACTTGCGCTTCCCCTCCTTCATCTCGATCTCTTCTTCGGTCGGGACCACGACCCTGAAGATCTTGTCCTTGACGTCCATGGACTCAATCCTCAGTTCGAGGTTCCGCTTCACACGGTCCTCCTGACCGGAGTACGTGTGCACGATATACCAGTGAGACTCGATCTCCGGTATGACGGATTGTTGCGTCATGAGCCTCTGTCTTTCTTAGTCAACTGAACGGTGCGGGGATGCGCCGTGCCTACAGGAACACCCGTTCTACCAACTCGCTGAAGCCGAGGTCCCACAGAGCCAGGAACACCCCCACGACGGCGGACACGCCCAGCACCAGCACTGTCAGGCGTGCAGCGTCCTCTCGCGAAGGCCACGTTACCTTCGTCAGCTCGCTGTAGACCTCGCCGATGAACGCCAGCCTGCCTCTGCGGCGGACCTGGCCCTCGTCCATCATCGAGCGGAGCGGGTTCCGGCCTCGAGCCTGTGCCACGCTACCGTACCTCGCGGTGGAGGCGATGTGTCCTGCAGCGCGGGCAGAACTTGTTCATTTCCATCCGGTTCGGATCGTTCCGCCGGTTCTTCTGAGTGTGGTACGTCCGCTCGCGGCACTCGGTGCACGCGAGGTTGATCAGTTGTCGGACGTCTCCTCGCTTCTTAGCCACAGCCGGCTCCTTAAGTGACGCTCGTGATGACGCCTGCGCCGACGGTCCTGCCGCCCTCGCGGATGGCGAACCGCAGTCCCGGTTCCATCGCCATCGGGTTGATGAGCTTGATGTGCATCTGGGTGTTGTCTCCCGGCATCACCATCTCCACCCCATCGGGCAGACCAATCTCGCCGGTGACGTCGCTCGTGCGGATGTAGAACTGCGGCTTGTAACCGCTGAAGAACGGCGTGTGCCTGCCGCCCTCGTCCTTCGCCAGCACGTACACCTCGGCTTCCGCTTCCTTGACCGGCTTGATGGAGCCGGGCTTCGCTAGCACTTGCCCCCGCTCGATCTCGGCGCGTTCCACACCGCGGAGCAGTGTGCCGACTGCGTCGCCGGGCTCTGCTTCGTCCAGCAGCTTGTGGAACATCTCAACACCCGTGACCGTGGTCTTGTGTGTCTCCTTGATGCCGACGATCTCCACCTCATCGCCCGGGTGGACGACGCCGCGCTCCACACGGCCCGTGACCACGGTGCCGCGGCCCTTGATGGAGAACACGTCCTCCACGGGCATCAGGAAGGTGCCGTCGCGCGGGCGATCGGGGACGGGGATGTACTCGTCCAGCTGCTTCACCAGTTCTCGGATGCTGGCGTACTCGGGGGCATCCGGGTCCGTGCTGCTGGATTCGAGCGCCTGTAGCGCGCTCAGCCGCACGATGGGGGTGTCGTCACCGGGGAAGTTGTACTTGCTCAGCAACTCGCGAACTTCCAGTTCCACGAGCTCCAGCAACTCCTCGTCGTCCATCATGTCGACCTTGTTGAGGGCGACGACGATGCGGGGGACCTCCACCTGGCGCGCGAGCAGGATGTGCTCCCGCGTCTGGGGCATCGGGCCGTCCGGCGCCGAGACGACGAGCACTGCGCCGTCCATCTGCGCCGCGCCGGTGATCATGTTCTTGATGTAGTCGGCGTGGCCGGGGCAGTCGACGTGTGCGTAGTGCCGGTTCGGCGACTCGTATTCGACGTGGGCGATGTTGATGGTGACGCCGCGAGCCTTCTCTTCCGGAGCGCTATCGATTGAATCGAAAGCGCGGAACTGGCTGCCGCCGCCCAGCGCGAGGACCTTGGTGATCGCCGCTGTTAGCGTGGTCTTGCCGTGGTCAACGTGCCCGATCGTGCCTACGTTAACGTGGGGCTTGGTGCGCTCGAACTTCTGCTTTGCCATCTAACCCTCTGCCTCCTGCTGTTGTCCTGTTTCTGTTTTCTTTCGCGTTCGCTGTCATCGGCCTGGAGTCCTGTCGGAGTGTTCCCGGCCCTTGTGGTTGCCTGGAGCCCACAATCGGACTTGAACCGATGACCTCGTTCTTACCAAGAACGTGCTCTACCGCCTGAGCTATGTGGGCGTGTCGTACTTTGTTGCTGTGGCGCGGCGTGGTGGAGGGAGCAGGATTCGAACCTGCGTAGCCCTGAGGGCGTCAGATTTACAGTCTGATGGATTTAGCCGCTCTCCCATCCCTCCACGGAGGCTTGCGCCCGTCCGGTGAACGTATCCTAACACTCCTGGCCCCCCTGCTACGGCGGGCTCTCTCCCTGCGGAAGGCTCTCTCCCCTGTGAGACTTGGAGCCCGAGGAGGGAGTCGAACCCACAACCTGCCGATTACAAATCGGCTGCGCTGCCGTTGCGCCACTCGGGCCAGGACGGCATCCGCCTCAACCAAAAAAGACGGCCCGCAGGCCCGTCCAATAGCTGATTATCGTATACGTGCGCAGGCGAGTCAAGCATCACTCGCACGCCCAGCCGAGTCGTTCTGTCTCTCCCCAGTCGTTCCTGCGGATTGGCGCGCCGGAGGCGGGAGCCTCGCAGCCGGCACAGGGCGTGTTGGACAGGGGTAGATTGAGACTCCACCGGGAGGAAAACTGAGACACCGATAGGCCCTCCGTTCGTTTGACCCTCCTCCAACCGTATGTTAGCGTGCCGACGAAGCGTGTTTCGCGGCCCTTCCTCCGGAGCGTAACGGGCGGGGATTTCGGGTGCGTGTGGAGCAAGGAGGAGAGGCCACTATGCAGACTCCCACGAACGCCCACGACTCCCTGAAGGACCTTGCAGACGATCTGCTCCGGGACCAACGCCTAATCCTCGTCTCCAATCGTGGCCCCATGGAGTACCACGTCGCCTCCGGCGGTGAATTGCAGGCGCGACGCGGCAGTGGCGGCGTCGTGACCGCGCTCAGCGGGCTTACCAACCACGTCGACTTCACCTGGATCGCTTCCGCCATGAGCGAGGGCGACCGCCGCTCCGCGCGGGCGAACGAGGGCAGGGCGGTCCCGTCGCCGTTGCCCGGCCAGCGCGTCTCCGTCAGGTTCATCAACACTCCCCGCCGCGCCTACCACAAGCACTACAACATCATCTGCAACCCCCTCCTCTGGTTCATCCAGCACTACATGTGGAGCTCTCCGTACACGCCCCGCGTGGACGCCGCCGTATACGACGCCTGGGAGAACGGCTACGTCCACGTCAACCGCGAGTTCGCCGACGCCGTCGTGGACGAGGCGGCTCAGACCGACGCCCGTCCGTTGGTGATGGTGCACGACTACCAGCTCTACCTCGTCCCCGGCATGGTGCGGGAGCAATTGCCGCACGCCCGCATCCACGAGTTCGTCCACATCCCGTGGCCCACCGCGAGTTACTGGGAACTCCTCCCGGCCATGATTCGCACCGCCATCTGCGACAGTCTCTGCCAGGCCGACATCGTCGGCTTCCAGGCTCCCCGGGACGTGCGCTCCTTCCTCGGCAGTTGCGACGCCTTCCTGGACGGAGCTGTCGTTGACCGTAACGAATCCCGCGTCTACTACAAGGGACGCACCACCCTCGTTCGCTGTTACCCCATCTCGATAGACGTGGACGAGGTGCGCGACATCGCAAACTCCTCGCGTGCCGACGAGTACGAAGAGCGGCTCACGCCACTCCTCGGCAAGCAGACCATCGTCCGGGTGGACCGCGCCGAGCCCAGCAAGAACATCGTAAGAGGCTTCGCGGCCTACGAGACGCTGCTGGACAGGCGACCCGACCTGCGCGGCAACGTGCGCTTCCTCGCGTTCCTCGTCCCTTCCCGAACGCACATCCGTCAGTACCAGCGCTACGTGGAGGAAGTGGACACAGCCATCAGGCGTATCAACGAACGGTTCGGCACGGAAGACTGGACGCCCATCGAGGTCTTCTACGAGAACAACTACACCCAGGCCATGGCCGGGATGCGCCTCTATGACGTGCTGCTCGTCAATGCCGTCATCGACGGCATGAACCTCGTTGCCAAGGAGGGCCCTATCGTCAACCGCAGGGACGGCGTCCTCATCCTCTCAGAGTCTGCCGGAGCCTACGAACAGCTCCGTGTGGGCGCGCTCCCCGTCGCTCCTGCCGACATTGAAGGCGCGGCGCGCGCGCTCGACGAGGCGCTCTCGATGCCGCCTGAGGAACGCAAGCGAAGGGCTGACCTGATGCGGGATTGCATCGAGCGCGAGGACATCACCGACTGGCTCCGCCGCCAACTCCTCGACCTCGACGCCCTCAACAACTGAACCCCCGCGCCGGTTGGGTAGAGGTAGGCTTGTGAGCGAGCGAGCAGCGGCCTAACCTGTGCCTTGTCTGACCACGGGTATCCGCTGCGGCGCGGCGCGACCCACCAACGGAGGCGCCATCGTGACCACGTCCAACTCTTCCTCGAATGGGAACCCCGTCCTGCGGTTCGGCATCATCGGCGTCGGCAACGCGGGCGGCGGCGTGCTTAACATGATGCGTGACGAACCCAACGTCGAGGTCGTGGCCGCAGCCGACCTGCGCCCGCAGGCCCTCGAAGCCTTCCAACGCGACTTCGGCGGAAAGACATACGACAGCGTCGAGGGGATTTGCCAGGACCCTGATGTCGACGTGGTCTGGATTGCGACCCCGAACCACTTCCACTGCCCCCACACGGTGATGGCTGCCGAGCACGGAAAGCACATCGTCCTCGAAAAGCCGATGGCCCTGTCGCTGGATGAGGCCTCCCTGATGGTCGAAACGGCTGAGAAGCACGGCGTCAAACTACTCTCCGGCCACACCCGTGCGTTCGACCCGCCCGTCCAGACGATGTGGCGCATCGTCCGCTCCGGCGAGGTCGGCGCGATCAGGGCGATGAACGTCATGTCGTTCACGGACTGGATGCTCCGCCCCCGCATGCCGGAGGAGGTCGATGTCGAACGCGGCGGTGGTGTCGCCTTCCGCCAGGCCCCGCATCAGATCGACTCGCTCCGGTTCCTCGGCGGCGGACTCATCCGAAGCGTGCGGGGCACAACGGGTATCTGGATGGAGGGGCGTTCCGGGGCCCCGGGGTACTACTCGGCCTACCTGGAGTTCGAGGATGGCACACCCGCCACCATCGTTTACAACGCCTACGGCTACTTCATGGCGTCTGAACTGCTGCCGTGGGAGATGGACGCGGGCGCGCAGGCGGGAGAACGCGCCCGCGTCAGGAATGGCATCAACACCGGCACGTGGGACCAGGCTCAGGCCAAGGATGCGATGCGGATAGCCAGCATGCAGGGGCAACGCAACGCGTTGGAGGGTGGGGGAGCCCCCTCGGGCCCTCCGCGGCAGCGCTTTCAGAGCGACCTCGGCCTGCTCCTCGTCACCTGCGAGCGCGGCCTGCTGCGCCAGTCGCCCAACGGCATCTACGTCTACAACGACGACGGCCTCCGAGAGGAGGCTATCGAGGTGAACGAGGGCGGCGGCGACCCGACGATCGAGGAGGCCTACAACGGCATCGTGCTCGGCAAGCCCATATTCCACGACGGACGATGGGGTATGGCCACGTTGGAGGTTCAACTAGGTCTGATGCAGTCAGCCCGAGAGCGACGCGAGGTACTGCTCGAGCACCAGGTTCCAGTGCCACCGGACCTCGCTCACTAGCACAGACAGGAGGTGCTTCCATGCCGGACGTCCAGATGAGCCTGATAGGGAGCCCCGCCGACATCGTCAATCCGCTGTTCGAAGGCGAGGTCAAGCCGGAAGGGATAGAGCTCGCGGCCACACGCGCCGACGGTTCAACCGGCTACTGGCGTCAGTTCACCTTCAACGAGTTCGATGTCTCCTCCCTGTCTGTGGCGTCGTACATCATCGCCAAGAGCAAGGCGTATGACGCCGTGGCGTTGCCGGTATTTGCGTCGCGCCGTTTCATGCACGCTGAGCTCCGCCACCACGCGGACTCCGGCATAAGTGTCCCTGCCGACCTGAAGGGCAAGCGCGTGGGAGTCCCCGAGTACCAGATGACTGCATCTATCTGGCTGCGCGGCGTGCTCGAACACGACTTCGACGTCTCGCCATACGACATCCACTGGTTCATGGAGCGGAGCGAGGGGTTCAGCCACGGCGGTGTGACCGGCTTCGAGCCACCGGAGGGCATATCGTTCGAGCGCATTCCGGAGACGGAGAGTCTCGCCTCGATGATCCTCAGCAACCAGATCGACGCTGTCTCCGGCCTGGGGGCTGGCGCCGGCACTCAGGGCAACGTGATAGACCGCTCCTCCCGGATACGAGGGAGCGGCGACTGGAGCAAGGTCAAGCCCCTCTTCCCCAGCCTCATCGAGGAAGGATCGCGGTTCTACGCAAAGTATGGCTTCATCCCGGCAACGCAGATGTACACCATCAGGAGATCGACCTACGACAAGTATCCGTGGGCTGCGTTCAATCTGTACGACGCCTTCGTGCGGGCCAAGCGGCACTCTGAGCAGACCCTCAACGAACGCATCCCTTCCTTCATGGTGTTCGGCCGGGAGTACATGGCTCAGACCCGCAGGATGCTGGACGGCGACCCCTTCGTCTACGGAGTGGAGGCCAACCGGCCCATGCTTGAAACCGTGATTGACTTTCTCCACGAGCAGCATCTCATCGAGGAGAAACCGAAGGTCGAGGACCTCTTCGCGCCGAGCGTGCTCAGCCTGTAGCGAGCTTGCGCGGTCCTCGGTTGCGCACGCCTGCTAGCGGCGTTGCCAACCCTGCAGTGCGCGCTGCATCTCCAGTGCGTCCACCGCCATCTGGTTGCAGTTCGTCCGCTCAAGTTCAAAGTTACTTACGATGCCGCAGTAGCCTTCCTGCGCCTCCAGCCAATCGCGGAGAGCCCTGCTCCAGACGTTCACTTCTTCGGACGATGGCTGGGCATTGAAGTCTGGCATCTCGAACTGCAACCGGTTCCTCTCGTTGAGGAGTTCTGCCAACCTGACTGTGTGCGGCCTCGATGGGTCAGCGAAGACAAGGCGCGGTGGGGCAGGCGTAGGAGTTGGGAAAGGGCCCACCCGCAAGGGGATAGGAGTCGGTGTGGCCGTTGGGGTTGGCGTCGGGGTTGCTGTGGCGGTCGCCGTGGCCGTGGGAGGTGGCTTCGGAGTAGGTGTTCCCGTGGGAGTGGGTGAGGGACGCGGGGTAGGGGCAGCCGCGGTTAGTGTGGCCGCTATTTCTACGCGCTCCTGCCTCGCTTCTGCAGTTGCCTCAGATGCAGAAACGGCAGCGGCTGCAGTGGCGTCGGCATCAGGTTCGTCGCCTCCCGAGCACGCGGCTAGGGTGGCGAGGATGAGTAGGAGAGGGAGGTATTTCATAGCTTTCGCTGATGCCATCTTACCTATCACTATTCGGCGCTCGCCACAACTGTGCTGCCAGCCAGGAAAGGAACTGTCCTACGGCCCTCGTATCTGCCAGCGCATGGTCCGCTAGAGCCAGCAGTTCCGCCGGTGCGTCTGCTGTTGTCACTGCTGCACACAGCCCGTGGACCGCTCCTGCTTCGCGCATCTCCCGGACGACCGCGAACGCTTCCGCGTCTGTCCAGTCGTCCCCGAGCACGAGCGTCGATGCCAGCCCCTTGCGCCGCGTGAACGAGCGCACCGCCTCTCCCTTGGAAAGCGCAACCGGCGGGCGCACCTCCACTACCATCTTCCCTTCGCGGATGCTCATCCCTTTGGCGTGCGTGTCGAGGAGGCCAAGGATGGCCGACCGGGCGACTTCGGGCTCCACTGTATTCCGATAGTGCACGGAGAGGCTCACCCCCTTGTCCTCCAGGAGGGTACCGGGCGTGGTGATGCCTCGTTCCACGGCCGCCGCGACCTTCCGTATCCGGTCGAGGTACGGCTTTGCTGTGGGCTCAACGCTGGCAACTCCGTTCTCCCACCATTCGGCCCCGTGGTTGCCGGAGTAGACCAGCGTGTCGAGCCCCACCATCCTCCGTGCGTGTGCGACGCTTCGTCCGGTGAGTGCGACCACAGCGATGCGTTCCGCAAGTGCCTGTAGTGCAGCGCGTGTGGAGAGGGGCACTGTCGCGGAGCTTGGATCGGAAACGATGGGGGAAAGCGTGCCGTCTATATCGGTGAAGATGCAGGTGGGGCGGTGCGCCAAGAGCGTTATCACCTCGTCGCGATGCGCGAGCAGGTCCGGCAGATTACTCACGAGCCCGCCCGCGCCGGAGGTGCAACAGGTGGGGCAGGGGAGTCGAACACTACCTTTCGCACCGGGTAGTTGATCTCTATCCCTTCCTGCTGGAAGCGCGCGTGCAGCCGCTTGATCAGATCGTTCGTCACGATGAACGACCCGATCCGGTCTTGCGCCTGCAGGAATACCCAGAAATCTATGTTGGAGTCCCCGAACCGCTCGAACCCGAACCACGGGTCTTCCTTCTCAGCTTCTGGGTTCGCTGCGATAGTCTCGTGCGCCACCTCCAGCGCAACCTCATTCACGCGGGGCAGGTCGCTGTCGTAGCTCACGCCGCACGAAACGAGGACGTTCATCCGTGGGTCGGGCCGGCTGTAGTTCACCATGATTGAACTGGCGAGCACGGAATTGGGAATCACTACGAAGTTGTTCAGCCAGGTGCGTATCTTCGTGCTCCGCATCCCGACCGCCTCCACATAACCCGCGGGGCCACCCTGTATCTCGATGTAGTCCCCGTCCGAGAACATCCCCTCAGAGAGGATGTTCGTTCCCGCGAAGAAGTTACTAAGCGTTGGCTGTAACCCCAGCGCTACGGCCAGGCCGGTGATGCCGAGACCGCCGAGCAGCGGGCTGATGCTGACGCCTAGCATGTCTAGAACGATGAGCCCGCCGATGGCGTAGACGGAAATCGGGATAACGCGCTTGGCTACCGGGAGTATCCGGTCGTCCAGGTCGGTCTTGGTGGATATCGCTACAGTCAGGCTGTACCAGTTTGCAACGGCCAGGAAGACGTTGGACACGCCGAACGCGCCGACGAGCACGAGCGCGGCTCCGCCGACGTTAGTGATCTGGTCGCGCCAGGGCTCCGCATCCGGCCAGACGAGCAGCGCAATCATGGTGCCAAGGATCAGCAGGAAGAGGGCTCCTGGTCTGGCAGTGGCGCGCATGATGGAATGCGCCAGGCGGTAGGTGCGGCCGCTCCCGCTGGTCAGGTACTTGCGGGTGATGAATCGCGTCACCAGGTAGAAGATGAACGCCACGATCAAAGAACCGACCAGAATGCTGCCGGCGATCAATCGTTGCAGATGGAGGTCTGTTGTCAGTGGATCGAGAGGCACGTCTCACCCGGATAAGAGTCTGCTCCTGTAAACGATAACTTGCTGGTCACGCCGCGTGCAGATGGTAACGATGCGCCCTTCTACGGAACCCGCGGTGCCGAGCGGTCCACAACTCCTTGCGGCGTGCCGCCGCCTATAGTAGCGTTACTGGGACGGTTCGATTCGATACCGATGCTCCGCCGGAGGCCCAACCACTCATGTCCGTAGCAAGCGCCGCGCCTCGCAACGCTCGCCTCGTCTATCTCTCGCTTATCCTTCTCGGAGTCTTGGCCGCCATCGTGGCCGCGACCACCATCGGCGTTATCTCCTACAACTACCTGACCCGCGACGAACTCCGAAACCCGATTCCCAAGGAGAGCGACTACGCTGGCGGTCACGCCTCGCTTCCGGCCGGGTTCACCTACCTGTAGGACTGGGCCTGCCCAGCGCCTATAATCCCCACATGACAGATGGGCCTTTCAGACTGGATGGCATGGTCGCCGTCGTCACCGGCGGCAGCCAGGGTATCGGCGGAGCCGTCAGCACTGCGCTCGCCCAGGCAGGCGCCACCGTAGCCGTGACCAACCTTCCCACAAAGCGTGCTGACGTGGACGCGTTTGTGCGTGACATCGAGGCTTCGGGTGGGAAGGCGCGCGCCTACGACCTCGACGTAACCGCTACCTCCAACATCGCGCCGGTCTTCGATGCCATAGCTGCTGACCTGGGCGGGCTGCACATCCTCGTGAACAACTCGGGCGTCAGTTCCCGCATGAGCGCCCTGGAGGTATCGGAGGAGCACTGGGACGCGGTACATGGGGTGAACCTCAAGGGTGTCTTCTTCTCGGCGCAGGCCGCGGCGCGCCACATGCTGAACGCGGGCTACGGGCGGATCGTCAACGTCGCGTCACAACTGGTCGTCACTTCTGGCCCGAACCGCGCCGTCTACGTCTCGGCGAAGGGAGGCGTTGTGGCGCTGACCAAATCGCTTGCTACGGAGTGGGCCATGCAGGGCATCACCGTCAACGCAGTGGGTCCTGGCCCCACCGATACGCCCATGACGCGCAACCCCGACTCCGCCCGCAGCGACACTGACTTCTTGCGCCACTCGCCCATCGGCAGGCGCCTCCAGCCGGAGGAAATTGCAGGAGCGGTTGTCTTCCTCGCCAGCCGGGAAGCAGGTGCGGTCAACGGCCACCACCTGCTGGTGGACGCAGGCTGGAGCGTCAGCTAGGCCCGTATAGCGCCGCCTCCGGTCGGAATGCCGACCAGCACGACCAGAAGCTGTTGACGTGCGGGAAGACGTTCAAACGGCGGCCTGCGAGCGGCCCGCTCAACGCCTCCCCAGTGATGCTCCACGTTGAGCCGCTCTGCTCGTCAACGAATGCGCCGCGCTCTGTCTGGAATGTGAGCGTTCGATTGTCGAGCTTGGCGTCGAATGCAACCGCGGCGCCCACGTCCCGCCCCTGAGCGATGTCGGCGCTGCTGAGCGGTGACGAGGTGCCCCGCTGCCAGAACGCGGCAACCGGAATACCACCCACCGTTGTGTTGACCGCTCCGGAGAAGAAGAGTTCCGAGAATGGAACCGCTAGCGCATAGCTGTCGTTCAGCAGTCCGAGCACTCGTGCCCGGGATGGCAGACGCGGGTCAACCTCGGCTGACGAGGAGGGCTGACTGAAATCGACGTTGAAGTAGGGGTTGAAGTCATAATCGAGGTCGAAGCCCGACGATCGGGAAAGGACGGTCCCGTCCGGGTAGGCGTCCTTGAAGTCCTTCCACGAGATGAGGGCACTCTTGGCTGGCTGCAACCGGAAGCCTGCGAGCTCCCCTGCGATGGCTTCCCCGGTCGCCTGCTGCCACCATGACTCGGTAGTCTGATCGAAGAGCACGCGGTTCTCGGAGCGCAGCACACTGGCCGCTCCGAACTCCAGCGTGAGCGTCCCGGCGTTGCGCTCGAAGACTGCTGCGCTGTTGCAGCGCGGGCAGTACGTGACCAGCAGCGGCGAACCACCCAGCCAGTCGTTCACTGCCTCGTGCCAGAGCAATAGCCGCAACGGATAAACCCGTGCCTCGCCCCCAGCGAACGCTGCCAGCACCGGCTCGTTGTTACTGATCCACGAGTCAGCTTGCTCTGTCGCCTCGTAGCGAGGTTCGGTGACAACGGGGACTCCTCCGCGCCCGTTCGCAACCACAACCGAATCACTCAGGTCCGCCGTCACGCGAGAGAAATCGGTGCGCCATACGTCCGGTGAGATTGATGCCTCGCCCAAGGCGCGTGCCGCCTCCTCAGGCTTGAGGTCGCGCACGAGCGGTTCACCGCCACGCTCTGCCGTGGGCAGCCGCCACCATGCCAGAGCTTCGATGCGCTCGCCAGGTCGGGTAACCGTCCAGGCGAACCGGGGCGAAGGATCGTCCGTTGCAACGAGGAAGTGGCCGGTTATCAGATGGCACGTTACGCCGGTGTGCTCTGTGCCGGGGCAGATGTCAGCGCTCACTGGACCCGACCCATGGAGGTACCAGCCGTCGAACGATGCGGAGTGGAACCCGGGCGGCAGGCCGAGTTGCTCACCGTCGGCTGACTCCACGCGTACCTCTACGTAAGCGTGCTCGTAGCCGTCCTGTGGGGGCGCGGGGCTCACACCGCGCTCCGCTTTCGTGAGCGTTACGCTGAGTGCGCGCCCTTCTGGCGAGACTGCACTAACTGGCCTCCTAATCGCGAGTGGACGTTCGAAGGAGCCTCCTTCTTCGGCAGCGTACTCGGGGAGAGCATCCTCTTCTTCTCGAATCTGCTCGCTGCAATCGGGCGCGACGCTTTCCGGCTCCAGCCACCACGCGCCATTCGCGACCCGCCAGAGGTCCTCGCGCACAAGTGTTGGAACTGCGTCCCGTCCTAGTGCTCGCGCGCGGCGCTGGACTGTGGCCTGCCCACCCTCCACGTCCATGCCAGCGATGCGCCATTCGACGGCGGGTAGACGGACGAACTGAGCGCGCGCTGGGTCGTCACGAGCAATGGCAGCCTCTATCGTCTCCGCCGCGTCGCGCTGCGCTGCAGCTGCGTTAACGGCGAGCGACTCGATGCCGCACGTTGCCTCACTACCCGGAAGCAACGAGAGCGCGAGTCCTTCCCAGTCCTCCTCGGAGAGGTCCGCATATGCGAACCCGGCGAACTCGCGCAGAAGTTCGGCAGAGGCGAGAGGTGACTCCTCGGACGGCACGATGGGGAGTCGCTCTGCCTGCGGTTCGTCCAGTGCCGCATCCAACGCCACGATGAGGCCCAGCACCACCGCGGCGAGGAAGGCGGATGCGAGCGTGCGCCTCTTCATCACCCGCCGTTGCGATGGCGGCGCAGCTCCTCAACAAGCGCGGGCACGAACTCCTGCCAGTCTGCTATCACGCCTATGTCCGACTGGCCCCGGAAGAACGCGGCGCGGCGGTCGTTGTTGACGGCAAGCACCGTGCCCGCGCGCTGTATCCCCACCGCGTGGTTGAAGTCACCCCGAACTCCGATACCCACGTACAAGCGTGGAGCGATGGAGCGACCGGTCAACCCGACCTGCCGCTGCCGTGGCATCCACCCAGCCTCCACAACGTCCCGCGTGCAGATGAGGTCCGCACTGAGCAGCGCCCGCAGGTCCTCCAGCTCGTGGATGTGTTCCGGGCCACCGATGCCCATGCCGATGCACACGACCGCACGCGCTTTGTCCAGTGTGGCCGCATCGTCGTCCGGCGCGGCGTGGAACTCCACCCGCGTCAGGCTGTCACTCGGCATAGCTGCTGACTTTAGGGTCTCCACCGGAATGCTCCTGGCCGGATTGGGACGCAGTGCACTGAACACACCCGGGCGCACCGTCGCCATGTTCGGAAGCGTACGCGAGTAGATGGGCGCAACGATGTTGCCGCCGAACGCCGGCTTGAGCTGCGCGAGCCCGGATTCGTCTACGTCCAGCCCGATGCAGTCGCCGGTCAGGCCGAGGTTCAGCCGTGCAGATGCCCGTGCTGCGAGGTCGCGCCCGTTCGGAGTCGAAGGCAGCAGCACGGCGAACGGCTGCCGCTCAGCGATGGCCTCCGCCAGCACCGCTGTGTATGCAGCGGTCGAGTATGCCGATAGCCCGCTATCGGAAGCGATCATGACCGCATCCGCTCCTGCCTCTCCCAGCGCGCTCGCGTAATCTGCTGCATCCCCTCCCCCGATGACGAACGCTGCGACCCTGCCGCGCAGCACGTCCGCAACAGGCTGCGCCGCAGCGAGCATTTCGAGCGTGACGGACCGCAGTCCGCTCTCGTCCGCCTCAGCGACCACCCACAGTTCCGGTCCGCCAGCGGCGCGGGGAGCGTCGGCTGCCGTGTCCGAAGTGTCTGTTGTATCGGCGTCTGCGTCGAGTGCACCTCGGTCAACGAGTGCCGCGACAGCCTCTCGCGCCATCTCCGCCGCGCTGCCTTCGTTGATGAGCCTGCCCTCTCGCGACGGCTCGATCTGCCGCACCTCCGCCACCCATGTCGGTGAGCCTGATGCTCCGAACTGCGAAACGTCGTCGGCGAGCATAGCAGCGGTCAGTTCGGTTATCTCGCGCTCCTCAGCGGCGCGTACCGCATCGCGCGGGGCTTGTGCATCATGCGCGATACCCTCCACGACCGACACCAGCAACGGCAGCGTGCCCTCCAGAACCTCCGTGCCGTTTTCCAGCGCGCGCTCTGCTCGCACTGCGCCGTTCTCCGTGACATCCAGCCTGCTGACCGCCGTAATCTGAGGGACGCCCAGCATCTCCGCGACCTCCGGCCCGACCTGTCCGGTCTCCGCGTCAACGCTGTTGTTGCCGAACAGGACCAGATCGTACCCCTCGCGGGAGAGTGCGAGCGCAAGTGCGCGGGAAGTGGCGAGCGTGTCCGCCCCCGCGAATGCGATGTCGTTCAGATGGAATGCCTCGTCCGCTCCCATCGCCAGGCAGCGCACGAGACCCCGTCGCGCTTCCGGTGGCCCCATCGTGTAGACCGCGACGCTGCCGCCAAGGGCTTGCTTCAACTCGACCGCACGATTGACCGCGAGCACGTCGTAGGCGTTCAGTTCGCTCGGCACGCCCTCCCGGACGAGTCGCTTCGTCTCCGGGTCGAGGCGGATACGGGATATGGCGGGCACCCACTTTACGCAGACGGCTATCCTCACGCTTCCTCCTGGCGGCCCTAAGGCGGACTGCCTCACAGTTTAGCCTCGCACCACGTCTGACGTACGTTCCTACTCGGCCCCACGCTGTCGGTACTGCACCGCTTCCGCGAGGTGCGGCATGCCGATGATGTCCTCGCCGCTTAGGTCCGCGATGGTGCGCGCGAGTTTGAGCGTGCGATGGAACGCCCGTGCGGAGAAGTGCATGCGCTCCATCACGGCTCGCGCCAGCCCTTCGGCCTCGTCGTCCATACGGCAGAACTTCCACACGTCCGACGGTCCCATGTCCGCGTTGCACTGTCCGCACGACTCGCGGAACCGCGCCTGCTGCACCTGCCGCGCGTGGCAGACGCGTTCCCTTATGCGCGCTGAGGGCTCGCCTGTCACGTCGCCCGTGAGCTTCTCGTACTCCACTCTCGGTACATCGATGAAGATGTCCATCCTGTCCAGCAACGGGCCGGATATGCGCTTCTGGTAGCGGCTGAGGAGTTGCGACGAGCAGGTGCATGCCTTTCTCGGGTCGCCGTAGTTGCCGCAGAAGCACGGGTTCATGGCGCCGACCAGCATGAAGCTTGCCGGGTAGGTGACGGTGCCGTTCGCCCGGCTTATCGTGACGACCTTGTCCTCTATCGGCTGTCGCAGCACTTCCAGGACGCTGTGCCCGAACTCGGGTAGTTCGTCGAGGAAGAGCACGCCCCGGTGGCTGAGCGACACCTCTCCCGGCTTGGGGATCCTTCCGCCGCCGACGAGCCCTGCGTGTGAGATGGTGTGGTGCGGTGAGCGAAAGGGACGCGTCGAGACTAGTGGGGTGTCGTCGCGCAGCATCCCGGCGATGCTGTAGACCTTCGTCGTCTCGAGCGCCTCGGTTGGGGTGAGCGGCGGCAGGATGGAGGCCATCGCACGGGCGAGGAGCGTCTTCCCACTGCCGGGTGGGCCGGTCATCAGCAGATTGTGCCCGCCCGCAGCAGCTATCTCGATCGCGCGCTTCGCCTGGTCCTGCCCCCTGATGTCGGCCATGTCGATGGCGTAGTCCTCAGGTGCGATGCGTGAAAGTTCCACGGTGGGCGTGTGCGTGAGGATGGGCGCATCGCCCCTGATGTGCTCCACCAGTTCGCGAAGCGTGCGCGCGCCGAGCACGTCCACTCCCTCAACCAGTGCGGCCTCGTCGGCATTCGCCTGCGGCACGACCGCGGTCCGCATCCCCCGGTCTCGCGCGACACCCACCATTGGGAGGATGCCGTCGGTGTGCCGAAGGTTGCCCTCCAGCGACAGCTCGCCGATGAGCACTGTCTCGCCGAGCATGATGTCGATCTGCCCGCTACTGGCGAGGATGCCGACTGCGATGGGCAGATCGTAGGACGGGCCTTCCTTGCGGATGTCAGCGGGGGCGAGGCTCACCGTGATGCGCCGCATCGGGAACTCGAACCCCGAGTTGCGTATCGCCGAGCGCACCCGTTCACGAGACTCCTGCACCGCCGCGTCAGGCAACCCCACCACGACGAAGTGTGGCAGGCCGGGCGCGACATCCACCTCCACCTCGATAATCTGCCCGTCGAGTCCGGTCAGTGCGCACGTGTTCACTTTGGTCAGCATTCCTGTCACCTCTTCTGGTGCCCGTGTTGACTGCCACGGGTGTGTCGGAAGAGGTTAGGAACTGCATGCCCAACCGCGAAAGGGGCAGATGTCGCATTGTCGTACGAGGCCCTCGCGGCAGCACGGCTAGCCCACGCGTCCGGTTAGTTGGGAATCTGTACCTAGGACCGACTGCGCGCGTACGCGATGCTGCCACCGATCAGTGCGAGCACAACGAAGGGTAATATCCACACCCACAGCGGGAGCGCCTGCCTTGGAACGGGCATCTGCTCCCATGAGACCACTCGAAGACGTCACATTCGCTGGTACCAGATGCGCCTCACATCCCTGGCACCAGCCTCAGGCCATACCCGGAACAGGCGCCCTTACAGGCGCGTCCTTCAGCGCGGGCGTGCGATGTAACGATGCGCCATAGGTACTATTGCTACGTCGTCAGGGGCATCTGCTTCTTGCGGGCATAGGCCAGGCTGACTAGATTGGCGGGGGGGGGGGGACGCCTTGAGACTCCCTGCATGACCTGGGGCGCCCCTCAGAACCAACGACCGCCGGGAAAAGAGATGTCTCACGCGCCCCAGTACGACCAGAGTCTCCGGCCTGCCGCGAAGATCGCCAGGCTTCTCGGGCTGAGCGATTGGACGCTCAACCAGATCGACGCTGTCGGGCTGCGATACGTTGGGACCCTCACCGTCTGGGGGCACTGGGTGATACTCGCCCTGGTTCTCTTCGAGGTCGTCTATCGCCCGTACTACGGGATGCTCAGGGTCGCCGTTTACCTCCTGTTCCCGCTGCTGTTGGCCGGATACAACGGGTACCTCCACTACCGCATCCGCACGAAGGGGAGCATAACCGGGACCTCGCTCCTGGCCCTCTATGTGATGGATGCCGTGGCCCTCTCCATCGCCATCACTCTGGGCGCCGGTTTCAGTCACTATTTCATGCACCTGTTCTACTACCCGGCCCTGGCCGGGTTCGCGGTGGTGTTCACCTCGCTCAGGCTCAATCTCGCCTGGGTGACGGCGGTGTCCCTCGTCTATGTCACGATAAGCCTGACCGTGGGGGATGGCCTGGACTACGAGGCACGGGACGAGAAAGCGCTGCTGGCCAGGGTAGCGATGATGTACGCGGTCGTCGGAGTGGTCAACGCGGCCTCCAGGTTCGAGCGGATGAGGTTCGGCCAGGCGGTGGAGCGCGAGCGCGCGCTCGAACGTGAGCGCATCGAGCTGTCGCAGACCATCCACGACACTGCAGCCCAGTCCGCATACATGATCGGGTTGGGTATCGACACGGCCAGGTCGCTCGCCGGAAACGCGAACCCGGAGCTGACCGCCATGCTCGATGAGATGTCCCGGTTCTCCCGCTCTGCCATATGGGAGTTGAGGCATCCCATCAACATGGGTGGCATCTACGAGGGCAGGGAGTTGAACCGGGCGCTCAGATCCCACGCGAGCAGCTTCACCAACATCACCTCCGTGCCTGCAGAACTCGTCCAGACGGGGGTCGAGCCGCCGCTCTCGATAGAGACCAGGGGCCTCCTGTTCTCGATAGCGCACAACGCGCTCACCAACGCCTATCGCCATGCAGAGGCCAGCAGGGTGTCCGTCGAGCTGAACTTCGGTGAGGGGAGCCTCCGGCTGTCAGTGTCGGACGACGGCGCCGGGCTCCCCCATGACTACGCGGAACGCGGCCATGGTTTCACGAACATGAGCAGGGACGCCGAGCGCCTGGGCGGGCGTCTCGTCGTGGAGGAGAGAGGGGCCATGGGCGGGGCGACCGTAACCTGCGTTATGCCGTTGGATATCGGCTGAAGGGAGACTGCTATGGCACCAGGCAAGCGCACGAGGGTGATGATCGTCGACGACCATGAGGTCGTGAGGTTTGGCCTCAGTCAGCTCCTGGAGCAGACCGGCGAGTACGAGGTGGTGGGACAGGCCGTGGATGGCGTCGAGGCGGTCAGGATGGCCGCCGACGTGTCGCCGGACCTGATCATGATGGATGTGATGATGCCGGAGAAGGATGGGGTTGAGGCCTGCAGGGAGATCATGGAATCCGCCCCTGAGACCCTCGTGGTCATGCTGACGGCCTCGCCGGACGAGGACGCTGTGGTGGAAGCCGTGGCTGCAGGCGCGTCGGGGTACGTACCGAAAGAAGTGGGCCGGGAACGACTGCTCGCAGCCGTGCGGGACGTAATCATGGGGGAACTCCGCCTGCCGGCTGAGGTTGTACGGAAAGTGTTCATAAGGAGACGCTACAGTGCGAGGGCGAGGGACATCGACGGGCTCACCCCAAGGGAGCGCGAGATACTCACCTCCTTCGCGACCGGCATGTCCTACGCCCGGATAGCGGAGGCGAGGGGTGTCCAGCCGGTGACCGTTCGCAATGCCGTCTACGGCATCCAGCACAAACTCGGGATCGGGTCGATGCAGCAGTTGGTGCTCTGGGCCGTGCAGAACGGCCTGGTAGATGCCTTGGCTAAGGAGGACTAGCGACACGCTTGCACGGCCTGACGCCTGTGCCCCTTCGCGATGGGACATACGGTTCCTGATCTCCCTCAACCGGCATGCCCTCAGCGAACCAGGCAGGCGTCGAAGTGGGCCTTGGAACGTTGACCAGAGCAACCGCGAACGGCCGGGGCTGGCCCGTGCAGACCGTAAGGAGGACACGATGCACTACTTCCACCTCGATGATCTGCCCGTCGTGTCCGGTAAGCGCACACGTATTCACTTTGGTCAGCATTCCTGTCACCTCTCCTGGTGCCCGTGTTGACTGCCACGGGTGTGCGGAAGAGGTTAGGAATTGCATGCCCAACCGCGAAAAGGGCAGATGTCACACGGTGTCCTGGAGGCTCAAAACCTGGCTACTCTTAGCCCCGCGGTAGTCCTCGCCTGACGGCGTCACGAGGCCGGAGTTTCGGCACTCGAACTTGACCCCGTCGGGAGTGTGTCGCTATCCTCGTGCCAACGCCTCCCGCACCCATGCGGACCCCCGAAAGGAGTTACCCTGATGGCCTCAAGCGCGGAACGGATCAGGCAGCTGGTCAGTGAGAACATCGAAGTGGATGGCAAGGCCTTGGACGTCCCGGAGGACTTGAACCTCAGCCTGGTGGACGCCGGAGTGTCTTCCACAGACATCGTTGCACTGGCGAAGCTGATAGCCCAGGACTTCAACGTCACCTTCACTCCTGACGACTGCGCTGCCCTGACGGACCTCCCGAAGGTTGTTGCCTTCCTCGACAGCAAATCCGCCTAGTCCGGTTTAGACAGACGTGCAATGGCGACCTCTTCCGTCACCGGACACTGGTGGAGTTCTATCGGACAGGTCGGAAGCGCTGTCGTCTCGCATGTCGATCTGAGCCCTCATCCAGCCAGAGAAGCCGAAGCGTTCTCCTGGCTGGATGAGCAAGAGCGGGCGCGTGCCTCCAGATTCACCAACCCTGGGCCGCGACGCCGTTTCACACTCTGCCGCGCTGCTCTCCGTGCGCTGCTGAGTCACGACCTCGGCTGCTGCAACGAGCAACTTGCTTTCGGGGCCTCAGAGCACGAGAAGCCATTCGCCATCGTGCAGGGGCTTCCCGCTTGCATCAGCTTCAACGTCAGCCACAGCGGGGAACACGGACTCGTTGCGCTTGCCCCTGAGGGTCGGTTGGGCGTCGACGTGGAGGAGTGCACTCCCCACCGCAATGTGGACATTCTCATCGATGCCGTATTCACGCCTGCTGAGCAAGCGGATCTCGCTTCAACCACAGGCAGTGACAGACATCGTGCTTTCTTCAAGCTCTGGACGGTCAAGGAAGCCCTCGTCAAAGCCCTGGGAACGGGTCTGTCCCTGGACGCATCCTCATTCGAAGTCCCGCCGGCGATGCGCCGTGGCGCCAACTCCGCTATCTTCACGTTTCCCCAGGCGCCGTCGGACCGCTGGTTTGTGCATGGTTTCGAGAACAAGGACTTCGTTGCGGCCATCGCCCACGAACTAAGCCCAGCCACCTCCCTGGCCGGATCCGATCTGAACGCCCATCCCCTTACAGGCCTTGCACGTTGATGCCACCTGCGGAAGCGGTCTGGCAGGTGCCAGAACCTCTCTCCACACTCGACGTGCGAGTGGATGCCGACACGGTCATTACGCTGCGGCGTCACGGCAATCCGGATGGACCCCGGCTTCTCCTGAGTCACGGCAACGGTCTCGCCATCGACCTCTACTATCCGTTCTGGTCTCTCCTCACCAACGACTTCGACGTCATCGTGTATGACTTGCGTAACCACGGCTGGAATCGCCTCAGCCCGATCGAGAAGCACCACATCCCAACTCACGTCGCCGACCATGACCGCATCCTCGAAGCCGTCAACCTGCACTTCGGAGCCAAACCCACGATTGGGGTCTTCCACTCCGTTTCAGCGCTGGTATCGCTCCTGTCCCAGGCCAGGGGAAAGGACTACTCGGCGCTTGTCCTGTTCGACCCGCCTCTATGCAAGCCTGGTCGAAGCTACGAAGAATTCGATGCCGTGGCGATCCGCACCGCATACATAGCCCGCCACCGTACTGAGCGATTCCATTCGCTGGAGCAGCTCATGGAGGTTCTTCCTCTGGCGCCCCTGTACAGAAAGGTCGTTCCGGGAGTCCACGACTTGGTTGCTCGGACGACACTGCGCAGGAGCGACGACGGGGATGGTTATCAGCTGCGATGCCCTCGTGAATACGAAGCCCGGATGATCGAGTATGCCGGCGTCTACGCCATGGGAGTCGACTTCGATTCCTTCCTTTGCCCCGTGAAGGTCATCGGAGCCGATCCTACCCTTCCATACTCTTATCTCCCTACTCTTGATCTCAGCGACATCGAAAGCGTCGGCTACGACTTTTTGCCGGATACGACACATTTCCTGCAACTGGAAGAGCCTCGCGAATGCGTTGAAACGATGCTTGCATTCCTGGATGAGGTCAGGGCTATCTGACTTCAGAGCTAAACGTTCGTGTGGCGCCCTAGACCCAGTGACGTCTGCGCTGGAACGGATACCCCGGTAGTGAGACACGCCGCCTGGACTCCCCAGCGAACAGCCCCGGGAACGAGAGCGGGAGGCCGGCCTCGTATGCCTCGGCTACCGCGTCCAGGAACCCGCCGTTCGGGTTCAACTCGACCGAGAAGTCGATCCCAGGCTCTTCCGTGAGGCTACGAACCAGAGGTATGGACGGCGAAGCAACAACCACTCCGTCGAGGGCCGCTCCGAGGCTGGTCTCCGCACCTGATGCCATCAACTCGCCGCGCGTTGCTGCAAATCGCAGGCCATCCTCGAGGCTGAATACGCCTGCCGCCTGCGACGCTGCTGTCTCGCCTCGGTCGTGGCCCACAACCACGTCCGGACGCACACCCACGCTTGACCAGAGGGCCGTCAGCGCGCATTCCAAGGCGTAGATCGCAGGCTGCGTCCATGCCGGATCGTCGAGGCCACCCGCAGCGCCAGACCGACCGAACATCACGTCCAGCAGCGAAGCGCCGCGCACCTCACGTAGCGCTGCATCGCACCGGTCCAGCACCGCACGGAACACCGGTTCGCTCTCGTATAGCGCCTGTCCCACCTCTGCCCACTGGCCAATTTCGCCGTTGTAGACGAAAGCGACCCTCGACGCGACTCGCGGCTCCTGCCCGTCAGGCATCTCGTCCTCTTCGCTCACGGCCCGCAGCCGGGCGCGCAGCGATGCCACATCCCGGAACACCACGCCCGCGCGGTACGGGAAGTGGCTGCGTCCAACGCTCGCCGTCCAGGTCAAGTCAGACAGCGCTTCATCGCTCCCGGTACACCCGGGCGGGAACAGCTCAGGATGTTCGTCCAGCCACGACAGATAGCGCCCGGCAAGCTCTCGCAGGGCGCGGTCCGTCTTCCCTGAGAGGGGCAGCAACCGGGTTCCTCGCACCGTGAGCGTTCCATCGATTGCGGACTCCGGCGCAGGAACGGCGATCGGTACCGCAGGCCCCGCAGGCCAGCCGTTCCCACCGCCAGCGTCCGGCTCTCCGTAGCCCTCGACTATGACGTGCGAGTTGGTGCCCGAGAGTCCGAACGCGCTCACACCTGCTCGTGGCGGACGGCCGGAGACGGGCGGCCAGTCGGTCATGGCCGTGGTCACCTGTACGGGGAGTTGCTCCCAATCCAGGTTGGGGTTCGGGTTGTCGAGGTGCAGGTGCTTCGGGATTACGCCGTGCTCCATCGCGAGCACAGCCTTGATGAAGGCGGCGATGCCCGCTGCGGACTCCAGGTGGCCGATGTTCGTCTTCACGGACCCCACGAGGAGCGGGCGGTCTGCTTCGCGCCCCCTGCCGTACACCGCCGCCGCCGCGCGCACCTCGACGGGGTCGCCCAGGTTCGACCCGACCCCGTGCGCTTCCAGGTAGTCCACTTCCGAGGGTTCGACGCCCGCCCGTGCGAGTGCTTCCTCGATAACGCGTTCCTGCGCCGGCCCCTTGGGGACGGTCAGCCCCATGCTCGCGCCGTTCTGGTTCACCGCGGAGCCGCGGATGACGCCCCATATCCGGTCGCCGTCTGCCTCCGCGTCGCTAAGGCGCTTCAGCACCACGATACCGCAGCCCTCGCCCCGCACGTAACCATCCGCGGCTGCGTCGAACGTCCTGCACTCGCCGTTGGCCGACAACATGCCGAGGTCCGCCATGAACCTCGTGACCGACGCGGACAGCACAGCGTTCACGCCGCCCGCAAGCGCGAGGTCCACCTCGCCCCGCTGCAGGCCGGCAACCGCCTGGTGCACGGCGGCCAGCGACGACGCGCACGCCATGTCCATCGGCATCGCGGGCCCCTCCAGGCCCAGCGCGAACGCAACGCGGCCAACGGTCACGCTCCCTGTGGTGCCGAGGTAGCTGTTGAACCTGCCGCTGGTCTGGATGAGGTCCCGGTATTCGCTGCCCCCGACGCCCGCGTAGACCCCCGTGCGGCTGCCCCGCAACCGGTCAGGGTCTATGCCCGCATCCTCCAGCGCCTGCCAGCTCGTCTCCAGCATCATCCGCTGCTGCGGGTCCATCATCCGGGCCTCGATCGGGGCGATACGGAAGAACCGGGAGTCGAACAGATCGATGTCCTTGACGAACCCTCCCCGCACGTAGGAAGCGTCTGTCACCGCAGGGTCTCCTACGGCGCCATTCCAGTCGCCGGACCCCTCGCGCCCGTCTGCTATTGCGCTCTCGCCTGCTTCCAATTGGCGCCAGAAAGCCGAGAGGTCCTCCGCGCCGGGGAACCGGCACGCCATCCCAACGATGGCGATGCCGTCTCCCACGACGGACCGCACTTGCACTTCCGGCGCGCGCCGCTCCGGGAGCGCCGCTTCGGCAGGCTCACCGAGCTCTCCGGCCAGGTGACGCGCGAGCGCCGTGACGCTCGGGTAATCGAACACCACAGTGTTCGGCGCCACGTACTCTCCGGCGAATGCGCGGTTCACACGGTTGCGTAACTCCACCGCCATCAGCGAGTCCATCCCCAGCTCGGAGAACTCCACCGATGCGGCCGGAGGAGTCGGCAGACGCATCACCGCCTGCAGTTCCCGCTGCAGGAACGATGCCAGCATCTGCTCACGCTCCGCCAGCGACGCGTCCAAGAGGCCGGACAGCATGTCGCCCGGCGACGTAGCCGCCTCGGCGGCGCTGTCCTCGGTCGTGGCCAGCAGCTCCTTCAACAATGGCGGACGTTGCTCGTGCCCCTCCGAAAAGACCTGCCAGTCCACCGACGCCACCATCCCGGTGGTCATGTCCTGCCGCAGCACCTCGTCGAACGCCTTGAGCCCCTGCTCCGGCGTGATCCAGCCCGTTCCCGCTGCCTCCAACTGCCTCGCGATGCGCTCTCGCTGTTCCTCCGCCTCGCCCAGCCCCGACCACGCGCCCCACGCGATGGTCTGGCCGGGAAGCCCCAGCGCCCGCCGGTGACCGGCGAGCTGGTCGAGGAATGCGTTGGCCGCGGCGTGGTTCGCCTGCCCCGGGTTGCCCAGCACCCCCGCCACGCTCGAGAACAGAACGAACATGTCGAGGTCGCGTCCGATGGTCGCGCGGTGCAAGTGCCAGGCCCCCAGCACCTTTGGCCAAAGCACGTCCTCGAATCGCTCCCAGCTCTGGTTCGTCAGCGCCGCGTCCGACAGCACACCCACGCTGTGGATGACGCCCGCCAGCGGCGGCAGCGTCGCATCGATGCGCTCCAGCATCCCGTCGACCGCCGCCGCGTCCGTCACGTCCGCGGTCTCCACCTGCACGGTCACACCGCGCTCGCGCAAGGCATCGATGGCCTCGGCCACCTCGGGGTCTGGAGGACGACGCCCATTCAGCACGATAGCGCCTGCGCCCCGCTCTGCCAGCCACTCCGCCAGCGCACACCCGATGCCACCGAGTCCGCCGGTCACGAGGTACGTCCTGTCCTCACGCAGCCTCCCGCTCTCGACGGGCGAGTTCGCCAGGACGATCTTTCCGATGTGCCGTGCCGCCCGCATGAACTTCATCGCAGGCCCGGTTTCGGTCATCGACCACCGGGTATGGACGAGCGGCGTCACCTCGCCCGCTGCCAGCTGCCGCATGACGCGCCTCAGGGCGTTCCCGGGCGTCGCAGGGTCATGCTCCTTCAGCACGTCCAGCATCAGGATCGAGTAGGAGACGTCAGGCCGTACCGCCGCCATCTCCTCCTCGGACAGGATGTCCAACCGGGCCAGTTCGATGAACCGCCCGCCCTGCGCGAGACACGACAAGCTCGCATCGATGAAGCCCTCTCCCGTCAGGCTGTTCACCACGACGTGAACGCCCTCGCCGCCCGTAGCGTCGAGTATCTCCTGCCCGAACTTCGTCGAGCGGCTGTCGAATACGTGCTGTACGCCCAACTCGCGGAGATACGCCTGCTTCGGCGCGCTCGCGGTCGCGAACACCTCGGCCCCCGCCGCCTGCGCCAGTTGTATGGCGGCCAGCCCCACGCCTCCCGCGCCGGAATGGATGAGCACCCGGTCGCCGGGGTTCAGCCCCGAAAGGTCGAACGAGAGCGCCGCCGACACGAACGCCGTCGGGATCGTGGCGAGGTCCGCTACCGGGAACCCTGGCGGCGCAGGCGCAACCATCTCCTCCCGCGTGATGGCCTCGGACCCGAACGTCCCGAACGCCAGCCCAACAACCCGCTCTCCCACCGAGACGCTGGTCACATCGCTACCCACTCCGAGCACCCGCCCACAGAACTCGCCGCCCAGCAACCCTTCGTCGATGAGGCCGAGCGCGCGGAACAGGTCCCAGAAGTTGAGCCCCGCAGCCTCGACCGCGATCCGGACGTCTCGCGGCTCCAGCGGACGGGCAGGGAAGGGGCCTATCTGCAGCCCTTCGAGCGCACCGCCTGCGTCCGGCTCCAGCAGCCAGGCCGAGTCTTCTGACAGCGCCAACCGCTCGGTTGCGCTTCCGGCCCGAACCAGTCTTGCTACCTGACGGTACCCCCGGCGATGGGCGATATGCGTCTCCGAGTCCGGGTACAGCAGTTCGTTGACGAGATCCGACATCGACGCTGGCGCTCCCGGATCGAGGTCGATCATCCTCGGTTGCAGGTGCGCCGCCTCCCGCGCCACCACCTTCCCGAACCCCCACAGCGTCGCGCCGGCGATCTCTCCGCCGTGCTCCTTCTCCAGCACCTGTCCGCCGCGCGTGACCAACCACAATCCCTTGACGGGAGTCACGTCGGCGTCGGTCATGCCCTGCACGAGCGCAAGCGCGCTCGCCGCCGCATGTCTTACATCTTGTGCGAACTCATCGGTGGTGGCATCCGGGCCATGCCCGTCCAACGCCATGAGATGGACGACGCCGTTCAATGGCAGGTCCACAGGCAGCCCTTCCAGCAACGAACGCCACGACTCGCGGTCCTCCCCTTCCACCCCCGCGCCCGCCAGCACCACGGTCTGGTTGCGCCCCGCTAATTCCGTCGCGAGTTGCTCCCCCACGCCGCCCTTGTCGCCCGCGAGCACCCAGACGCCTGCCGGTTCCATGACTTCCGACGGCCCCTGCGCCATGATGACGCCCCTGTCCGGCTCCGCCGATGCGGACGCCTCCACCCCCAGCACCTCCGCCTCCACGAACCCCGCGTCGCCGAGCGCCTGCCGCCACACCGCGGGGCTCGCCAGCGCATGATGCGGACGGTAGGAGTCGGCGAACCGCCACCAGCCGTCCAGCTGCCCGAATGTGAGGTCGAGCCACCCTTGGCCGCGGAGGTTCTCGAGCGCCAGCAACTGCCCCGACGGCGCGAGGAGGTCACGGCAGTGTGCGAGCGTCTCCTCCAGGTAGCGTGTCGCGTGCAACACGTTCGATGCGATGACGAGGTCGTACCCGTGCGAGTCGAACCCCTGCGCCACCGGGTCCTTCTCGACGTCCAGCACCCGGTATTCGATCGACGCTTCACTCCCGCCGAAGCGTCCCTCCGCCTCCGCGAAGAAGCCCGCCGATATGTCCGTGTAGACGTAGTCGAACCGGCCTGCTGGAAGCTCCGGCAACACCAGTTCCGTCGCCGAACCCGTGCCCGCGCCGACCTCCAACACGCGCAACCGACGCCCATCCGGGAACGCTTCCAGCAGCGCAGCGACGGCGTCGCCCAGCATCCGGTTCGCCGCTCGCGCCACCGGCGCCCGCATGTACAGGTCGGCTGCGGTCGGCTCCCCGCTGCTGAATAGCAGCGTCAGCGGGTCCGCCTTCCCGACGAGCACCTCCGCCAGTGCTGCGGCGGACCGCCGGAACAGTCCCACTTCAACCGAACCATGCGCGTAGCGCGACGCCATCCCGTCCGCGAACGCCTCAGGATCGCTCGGCACCGCTTCCGGGAGTGGGTCGTCGCCCCCGGCCAGCACGACGAAGCCATCGCCTGCTGCCTCCACGACGCCGGCCCTCGCCTGCAGTTCGAACAGCCGACGGAACAGTCGTGTGTGCTCTGCCGAAACCCCGAACCGCTCCCGCAGGGGTTCGGGCTCAACCGCTTCTCCGGCCTGCCGCTTCCAGCCCAACTGTTCGAGCGCCGCGAGCGCGTACCGCCACGACAGCCGCTCGAGGTCCGTCAGCAGCGCTGTTCGTTCGTCGGCTCCGACACCCTCCGCGACCAGATACCCTGAGAATGGATTGGAACCCGCCGCGATGGCAGACGGCCTCGGAAGGAAGTCGGCGGATGGCATCCCTTGCGGAAGCGGCTTGTCGCGCCAGATGACCTCGTAGAGAAGGTCGTTCACTCCCTCGGTCCCCGACAGCACGGCTGCTCGCGTCGCCCGCTTCACCGTGTACCCGCTCAGTCCGCCGAGTTCGACCCCGTCCACGGAGTAGAACCGCAGGTCGCCAGCGAATACCTCCCTCGGCTCGGCGGCTTCACCATCGCTACCCGCTTCGCGGACGCTCTCCCGCATGCGGGCGTGACAGACCACCCGTTCCGGCAATCGCTCCGCCAGCCAGAGCCGCTCCCATCCGAAGGGCAGGTAGGTCGCTCCGTCTTCGCTCCCCTCCCGGTTGCGCGCCGCCGCCATCACCTGGAAGCAGCCGTCCAGCAGCACCGGGTGCACGGGCAGCCCTGCGCCGTCCACCGCTTCGGGCAGCACTATCTCGCCGATCGCCTTGCCCTCTCCGCGCCAGAGCCCCTGGAGCGTTCGGAACGACGGACCGAGGTTGATGTTCGTTTCGGCGCGCGCCCGGTAAAACGCCGGCAGTTCCACTGCGGACAGACCGGCCTTGAGTTGGTCGACGTCGATCCGCTCGCGTGCCTGCCGTTCCGCAGCCGACGACACTCGTCCCTGAGCGTGCAGCGTCCACGCTTCTTCCCCATCGCCACGGCTGAATATCTCGAACCCCCGGGGCGACGTCCCTTCCGGAGCGTCCAGCACCATCTGCACGCTCCGCCCCGCCTGCCTTGAACCCTGCTCTCCGTCCTGTTCGGGCAGGACCAGCGGGGTGAGCAATTGCATCTCCTCCACTGCCACCGACCCTTGTGCGTTCGCCAGCGCCGACGCCGCCATCGCCCCGTACAGCGCGCCCGGTGCGATTACCCGCCCGAACACCCGGTGATCGTTTAGCCAGACCGGGTCCGCCGGGAATAGCTCCGACTCGAACGACGTCTCGCCGCGAGGTGACTCGTGCCGGGTCCCCAGCAACGGATGCCCCGCGGCCGCGCGCCGCCGCCGCACCTCGTCGACCCAGTACGACTGCCGCTGGAATGGATACCCCGGCAGCGCGACCCGCCGCCGCGATTCCCCGGCGAACAGCCCTGCGAACGAGAACGGGATGTCCGCCTCGTACGCCGCGGCGACTCCTTCGATGAACCCACCCGTCGAGTCCACGATGGGCTCTGCCGGGTCCCGCGGCGGTCGGTGCAGGCTCGATAGCACCGCCGGGGCGGCGCTCGTCTCCGGCCACGCGAGGCTCGCCATCGGCCCCAGCACCGTGTGCGGCCCCAGTTCCACGACTGCGTCGACGCCCATCTCGGCCAGCGTCTCGACGCACCCCCGGAACGCCACCGGCTGCCGCGCGTGCCGCCGCCAGTACGCCGGGTCCTGCACGCCGCCCTGCGCGATCAACCGGCCAGTCACGTTGCTCACCAGTGGGATGGACGGCGGCGCGACCGCAAGGTCGCCAACCACAGCAGCCAGATCGTCCAGCGCCGGTTCCACGAGCACGCTGTGGTAGCCGGGGCTGCTCCGCAGCCGGTTCACGCGAAGCCCCTCTGCCTCGAACCGCTGCACGATCTGCTCTACCTCCCCCGCCTCGCCGCTCACCACCTGGTGCGCTCCGTTGTCTGCCGCGACGCTCAACCCCAGCCCCTCTGTCGCAGCGTTCCACTCCTCTAGAGCAGCCCCCACGTGGGCCTCAGGCGCGAACACCGCCGCCATCGCGCCCGACACCGGCAGCGACGCCATCAGCTCGCCGCGCGTCGCCGCGAACCGTAGCCCGTCCTCGAGGCTGAACACGCCTGCAGTCTGCGAAGCCGCAATCTCACCGAGGCTATGGCCCATCACGACGTCCGGATGCACGCCCAGGCTCGACCAGAGCGCAGTCAGCCCGCACTGGAGCGCGTAGGTCGCGGGCTGCGTCCACATCGGGTCGTCGAGGCTGCCCGTCGCGCCGGGCCGTCCGAACAGCACGTCCAGCAGCGACGCTCCCCGGTGCTCCTGCACCCATCGCTCGCACCGGTCGAGCACCGCGCGGAACACCGGCTCACTCTCGTACAGCGCCTCTCCCATCCCCACCCACTGGCTGCCCTGGCCGGTGTAGACGAACGCCACCTTGGACGCAGGCTTCGGCTCTGGCCCGTCGGGCGTGTCGTCCCCCTCCACGACCTCCCGCAGCCGCTCGCGCAGCGACGCCGCATTGCGAAAGACAACGCCCGAGCGGTGCGGGAAGTGACTCCGCCCGACGCTCGCTGTCCACGCCATGTCTGACAGCGCTTCGCCGCTGGCCGCGCCGTCGTGTGGGAACTGCTCGGGATGCTCGTCGAGCCACGCGATATACCGTTCCGCCTGCTCCCTGAGCGCCTGCCTCGACTTCCCCGACAGCGGCAGCAGTCGCGTCCCCCGCGCCGCCAACTCCCATTCCTCCGCTGTCGAGACTTCCGGTCCCTTCCCCCTCGATGGGGGAAGGCTAGGATGGGGGTGTCCAGCCTCCGCCTGCGCAACCGCGATAGCCACCGAAGGCCCCGCCGGCAGACCGTTCCCCGCGTCAGCGGCTATAGGCTCCCCGTACCCCTCCACGATGACGTGCGCGTTCGTGCCCGACCATCCGAATCCACTCACTCCTGCTCGGGGTGGACGGTTGGGAACGACCGGCCACTCCATCGTCTCCGACGCCACCCGCACCGTCATCCGCTCCCAGTCGATCTCCGGGTTCGGGTTGCGGAAGTTCAGGTGCTTCGGGATGACCCGGTGCTTCATCGCCAGCATCACCTTGATGAGGCTGGCGGCGCCCGCCGCGGACTCCAGGTGGCCGATGTTCGTCTTCACCGACCCGACGAGGAGCGGACGGTCTGCCTCGCGGCCCCTGCTGTACACCGTTCCCGTGGCCTGCATCTCGATCGGGTCGCCCACCGGCGTCCCCGTCCCGTGCGCCTCCACGTAGTCCACTTCCCACGGCTCCAGCCCTGCCCGGAGCAACGCCGCCTCGATCACCTGCTCCTGGGCGCTCTCGCTCGGCACCGTCAGCCCCTGGCTCGCCCCGTCCTGGTTCAGCGCCGAGCCGCGTATCACGCCCCAGATCCGGTCGCCGTCCGCCTCCGCCTCGCTCAGCCGCTTCAGCACGAGGAGGCCGCAGCCCTCGCCCCGCACGTACCCGTTCGCTGCGGCGTCGAACGTCTTACATTGGCCGTCAGGCGCCAGCATCCCGGCGTTCGCTCGCAGCTCGAGCAACCGCCCCGACAGGATCGCGTGCACGCCTCCCGCGAGCGCAAGGTCGGCCTCGCCGCGCTGCAAACCGACGATTGCCTGGTGCACCGCCACGAGCGACGACGAGCACGCCGTGTCCACCGCTATCGCCGGCCCTTGCAGCCCCAGTGCGAACGCCACGCGCCCGATGGCCGTGTTGAACGACGTGCCGGTGACCGTGTAGAGGCTCGTGGCGGGGTCGGCGGTGTCGCTGACGCCAAGGATCAGCCCCCGGTACTCGTTGTTGCTGATGCCCGCGTAGACCCCGGTGCGGCTGCCCTTCAGCGTGTCCGGGTCGATCCCCGCGTCTTCGAGCGCTCGCCAGCTCGTCTCCAGCATCAGCCGCTGCTGCGGGTCCAGCAGTTGCGCCTCCACCGGGGAGATGCGGAAGAACCCCGCGTCGAACTGGTCGATCTCGTCGATGTACGCCCCGAAACGGCACGCCTCGGCTTGTACCGCTGCGTCCGGGAAGAGGTAGCCCACGCGCCCGACGCCGGAACCTGGAACGCCCTCGATGACCGCGCTCTCACCGGCCTCCAACTGACGCCAGAACGCCGGAAGCCCCGTGGCGCTGGGGAACCGGCACGCCATCCCTACCACCGCGATGGGCTCTCCGCCCACGGACTCGCTGGGGAGTCTGCTGGAGTCGACCTTCCCCTCGGATGCCATCACTTCCTCTCACTCGGACGTGTCATCACTCGGACGTGTCATCGACAGACAAGCGCATTATAGGAGTCCGCGCATACTGCCGCCGCGTTGACTGCTACCGGCGCGTCGGATAGTTTCACGCCGAATCACGGACGCACAGGTCAGCCGAAGCCCATGAGCCGCTCATCACTCGCCCCATACAACCCGGAGCCCGTCCAGCGACTGCTGCAGCAGGCCGCCGAGCGATGGCCCGACGAGACCGCCATCATCGACGGCGACCGCCGGTTCACCTTCGCGGAGCTGGACGCGCACTCCGGCAGGTTCGCGTCCGCCCTCGCCGCGATGGGCCTCGGCAAGGGTGACATCGTGGGCATCCTCTCGCCCAACTGCGCCGAGTTCGAGATTGCCTTCTTCGGCATACTCAAGGCTGGCGCCACCGTCACCACCATCAACTCCGGATACCGAGAACGCGAGATCGCGTACCAGCTGGAGGCCTCCGGCGCACAGGCGCTCATCGTCCATCACACGCTGGCGGACGCCGCCGACCTCGCGCTGTCCGGCTCGGAGGAGGCCATAGGACGCGTCCTCATCACGGAAGACGCCGATACGGCGCCCTCGTTCTGGTCGCTCATCGAGGCGCAGAGCGGCCCGCCGCCCGAGCCCGCGCTCGACCCCTACGAGGACATCGCCGCGCTGCCCTTCTCCTCCGGCACCACCGGCCTGCAGAAGGGCGTCATGCTCACGCACTCCAACCTCCATACCAACGTCCGGCAGAACCTCGGACGCCCCGGCGAGGACGGCGTCGTCCGGCGCGGCGACGTGATGCTCGTGCACCTGCCGCTCTTCCACATCTACGGCATGACCGTGCTCCAGTTGAGCGCCATCGCCGCCGGAGCGACGCAGGTGATGATGGGGCGCTTCGACATGCGCGAGATGCTGGCGCTCATCGCGGAGCACCGCATGACGGTGCTCTACACCGTGCCGCCCGTCTGCCTCGGCCTCACGCTGACGCCGCTGCTCGACGAGTACGACGTCTCATCGTTGCGATTCCTGCTCACCGGAGCGGCCCCGCTCTCCGGCGAGTTGCAGACCCGCCTCGCGGAGCGGCTCGGCTGCGCCGTCATCCAGGGCTACGGCCTCACCGAGACATCCCCCATGACCAACACCGACTTCACCGACGAGCGCGGCAGGCCCGGCACGATAGGCCCCGCGCTGCCGGACACCGAGGAGCGCATCGTCGACCTCGAGTCCGGCGATTGCGATCTCCCGCCTGGTGAACTCGGCGAGCTGCTGGTACGCGGCCCGCAGGTGATGAAGGGCTACTACCGCCAGCCGGAGGCGACTGCGGAGGCCATCACGCCGGACGGCTGGTTCCACACCGGCGACATCGCCAGCATGGACGAGGACGGCTACGTGAGCATCGTCGACCGCAAAAAGGAGCTCATCAAGTACAAGGGCTTCCAGGTCGCGCCCGCCGAGTTGGAGGGCCTGCTGCTCGAACACCCCGGCGTCGCCGACGCCGCCGTCATCCCGATGCCCGACGACGAAGCAGGCGAGGTGCCGAAGGCGTACGTGGTCTGCAAAGCGGACCACGCGCCTTCTGCCGATGAACTCATGGCGTTCGTTGCGGAGCGCGTCGCGACGTTCAAGCAGCTGCGCGAGGTCGAATTCATCGACGCCATTCCCAAGAACGCCTCCGGTAAACTGTTGCGGCGCGTCCTCATCGAGCAGGACAGAGCGCGGCAGGAGTAAGGAGGCGGCTGGTGCCCTACGACGAACGACTGACCGAGCGCGTGCTCGACATCCTCGGCGCGGAGCCGTCGCTCGTGGAGAAGAAGATGTTCGGCGGCGTCGCCGTCATGCTGCAGGGCAACATGGCCTGCGGCGTCCTGGGGAGCGACCTGATGGTCCGCGTCCCGAAGGACGAGTACGAGGCCGCGCTCACGAAACCCCACGTCCGCGAGATGGACTTCACCGGCAGGCCCATGCGCGGCTGGATCGTCGTCGGCCCCGACGGCACTGACGACGACGCGACGCTCGAAGACTGGGTCGCCACCGGCGCCGCCTACGCCCTCAGCCTCCCCCCGAAGTAGCCGATCCGGGTGCGCGAAAAACCCCGTCATTCCCGCACCGGCGGGAATCCAGGGTGCGCGGGCAGCGCACGCAGGGGGACTGACGGTCCGCTCAGCATGACAGGGCCGCCCCTACGTCCCCAACGACCGCCGGATGTCCCACTCGTGATGCGCCGTGTCGTGCGCGACAGTCAGCACGAGCTCGGCCAGCGACTGCTGCCCGCGCGTCGGGTGGGCGAAGACGATGTCCTGCCCCGCTGACGCCGCCATCGCGTCCGCCCAGATGTCGGCCGAATGCCCCATCGACCAGAGCGCAGTCGCCAGCGGGATGCTCTCGTAGCCCCGAGCCGCCGCGACGACATCCTGGTCCGTTGGGCGCAGCGCCGTCTGCCCCGCCGCGACCGCGCTCACGATGCGCTCGGCCCAGTTCCGAAGGTTGTCGGAGACGTGCTCGACGTACGCCGTGACCGACCACGTCAGGCCGGGGTGCCGCACGTTGCCGTCCGCGCCGTCGAGCAGCTCCGCGTACCGGCGCGGCGCGTCGAGGATCAGCGCCGTCCCTTCCTCCGGCGATATCGACCACGAGTACCCGCACTCCCGGCACGGGTCTCCATAGAATCCTGCTCCCCACATCGTCATCGGTCATTCCTCCGCTGTTACGTTGCCTGTCCCGTTGGCCTTGTCATGTTGAGCGGAGCCGGAGGCGGAGTCGAAACATCTCTCGGGGAGCGTTCGCGCACAACGGGGCGTCTCCCGAGAGATTCCTCGGCTCCGTTGCACTCCGCTCGGAATGACAATAATCCCCATTCCCCCTACGTCCCCCACGCCCGGCGCGCCGTGTCCACCACGAGTTCGAGCTTGCGCAGCTGGTCGTCCCAGGTGATGGGGTTGCCCTGCAGCGTCGACGAGAAGCCGCACTGCGGGCTGAGCGCGAGGTCGTCGCCGTCCACGAATTGCGACGCCTCGTCGATACGGCGCAGCAGCGTGTCCTGCGATTCGAGCTCGCCCGCCTTCGTCGTCACGAGGCCCAGCACGACCGTCTTGCCCTTCGGCATGAAGCGCAGCGGCGCGAACGTTCCGGCCCGCTCGCTGTCGTACTCCAGCAGGAAGGAGTCGACCTCCAGCTGGCTGAAGAGCTGCTCCGCGATGCGGTCGTAGCCGCCGGACGTGTGCCATGCGCCGTAGGCCCCGTTGCCCCGGCAGAGGTGCATCGCCAGGATGGTGGCGCTGCGGTCGAAGCCGCGCAGGCACGCGTTGTCGGCGTCGATGTCGTCCTGGAGCGCCTGGTCCTGGTCGACGCCCTGCGAGGCCCACTGCGCGCGGCGCTCCTCCGGGATGTAGTCCGGGTAGTGCGGATTGTCCAGCTGCACGTACGGGCAGCCTTCGCCGACGAGCGCCACGACCTCGTCTCGGATGATGGACGCGGCGTCGGCGAGCACGGCGGCGCGCGACTCGTACACCGTGTCCGTGACGCCGGGCTTGTAGCCGCGAGCGACGACGTAGCTGGCCGCGGGCATCGTCACCTTGTACGGCCCCGGCGCGTGCTCCCGGATGAACGCCGACTCGTGACCCGTGAGACGCCGCACCTGCCGCAGACGCTCGCCGATGATGCGCCCGCCCGCCGTGCCCGGCATGCCCATCGGGTTCTCCGGCGTGATGCCCGGCCCCTCCCAGTCGCCCTTGCCGCCCTGGAACGGCATGCGGACGGGCGGCTCGCCGAGGATGAACCCCTCGACCGCCTCGCCGAAGTCGCCCGCCCAGCCACTGCGCCGCAGCTCGCCGTCTGTATAGACGCCGATGCCGGCCTGCCGTTGGAGGTCGATCACGCGCAGGATGTGCTCGTTCTCCACCTCCCGCAGCGCCTCCTCGGAGATGCGCCCGTCCTCGAACGCCTCCCGCGCCTCCTTCACCTCCGGCGGCCGCAGGAAACTCCCAACGTGGTCTGCACGGAACCGGGTTGTCATCGCTTGTCCTCCTCTAACCTTCCGTCGTTCCTGCGAAGGCCCGCGCTTTAGCGCGCAAGCCCGCAGCCCTGTTTGGTGTAGGGGCGTCCCTGGTGGGCGCCCGTGTCCCTGTCGGCCGGGCAGGGCACCCACAAGGGATGCCCCTACATCAGTCTGGATTCCCGCCTTCGCGGAAATGACGGGGGCATTGTCATGTTGAGCGTAGCCGAAGGCGGAGTCGAAACATCTCTCGGGGAACGTTCGCTTACAACGAGACCCCTCCCGAGAGATTCCTCGGCTCCGCTGCACTCCGCTCGGAATGACAAGGAACGCTCCGCTCGGAATGACAATGGGCGCGGCGCTCGGAATGACAACACCCCCTACCGCAGCGTGAACCCGCTCACCGGCCAGTCGACGTCGATGCCGGGGCCGCTGCCGCCCTCGATCCATCCGAATTCCCGCAGCAACTGCTGGCTGTAGCAGACCCGGCCGCTCACCGCGTCGAGCGCCTCCGTCGACAGCAGCAACACGGCCTGCGCGAGGACGTTCGGGTGCTCGCCGCGCGGGTCGTCGTAGCCGGTCACGAGGTGGTGGAACACCGTGCCCGGCGTCGGCACGATGAGCGACGGCGCGACCGCCGCGACGCCGACGCCGTCCGCGTACACCTCCGACGCCAGCCCCTGCGAGAAGCGCTCCAACGCCGCCTTCTGCGCGCCGTACCCCGTGCCGCCCTTCAGCCGGAACTCCTCCGCGCCCTCCCCATCGTACGGCCCATGCCCCGGCCCGATCGCCGCGACCGACGAGATGTTGACGATGCGCCCGCTCCGGCGCGGGACCATGTCCTGCAACGCCAGTTGGCTCAGGATGAACGGCGCGTGGACGTTCACCGCCCACGAGCGCATCCACCGGTTCACCGCGTAGTCCGTCACCGGCAGGAAGTAGGAGAGCGCCGCGTTGTTCACCAGCACGTCGACCGGCCCGTAGAGCGACCGCGCCTCCTGCACGAGACGCTCGCACTCCTCCGCCTCCGAGATGTTGACCGCGACCGCCGACGCCTCGTGCCCCGCGTCGCGGATGCCCGCGACCGTGTGCTCCAGCGAGCCTTCCAGCGGATGGTCGCCCTCGTGCAGCGTGCGCGCCGCGCACACCACGCGCCCGCCCTCCGCCGCCAGCACCCGCGCGATCTCCGCCCCGATGCCCCGGCTCGCCCCCGTCACGATCACCGTCTGCCCATCCAGCTTGCCCACGTTCAGCACCTCCCACGTAGCCGGTGCATTGTATGCGCTCACCCGCATCCTAACCTTCCCCCATCAAGAGGGAAGGGACCGGGCTGGAGGCGTGGGGGAGCGCTTGTCATGTTGAGTGAAGCCGGGGTCGCAGTCTGCGCTTTAGCGCGCAACATCCTCTCGAGTGCCCGCTCATCGTGAGCCTGTCGAATCAATTGTGATTCCCACGATGGGCGAGAAATCAGAAGTGCGCGAGAGCACATCAGCCCAGCGTACACTCCTGGAATTCTCGTGCTATAGCGGAGTAAAATCGGCCTTCTGATGGACTTAAGTGTGTATATCGAAGAGCTCTCGTAGGGTGCCCAAGTTTCTTCTCAGGTCTTCGACAGTACACTGCAAATAGAGGGACGCAGTGTCCTCAGATATGAATCCCTGCTCGCAGCATGCTGCAACCAACCCTGCAAATCTGCCTCTGCGTTGATCCGGAGTGCTCTGCAGGGGAAAGAAGTCTACCGCAAAATTTTCCGCGGCCTTCTGCTCATCAGAAGGGGAAGCATCGCCCACGGGAGATGGTACATCATAATTGCGATAATGCACGTTAGCAATGTGGTATCGCGCTGCGGTCAGGCTGATACCAAACAGGTGCATTACATCAGACACCGACTGTTCTGATACTGGAGCTGGCACAAGTGTACGGATTGCATCATTAGGAGCAAGAAACGCGATAGCGAATGCGTTGGCCCTCTGCTCCACTGGATCTAATGCATCCGTCTCAGCATCTCTTTGGTTATCCCAATATGAGTCAACCCTTACGTTTTCCAGATTCCCACGCGGGTCATAGAGCAAGTGGCCCAATTCATGGGCTAGCGTTGCTCGACGTATCCAGACGTTTTCGTTATGACCAATCATATTCAGGATAACGCCACGTGCTTCTACACCATCTTCGTCTGTCGTCGTGATAGTTGCACCTGCGATTCGCTCTGGCAGTATTGCCTGAATGACCGGTATCCCTAATCGATTCTCAACTAATTCACGCATTGAGTTGATTGGTGTGTAATCAAGGTTCAAGGCCTGTCTGGCACGTTCTGCAAGGCCATACCCCACCTTCCAAGCTGGGCTCCAACTTGAGCCGTAGTTGGAATCAGGTTGAACCTTGTGGCTCTCCATTGGAAGGCCAAGCCACTTTTGCATCCTAAGTTGTACTCGGATGATTGATGCGGCCTCTGCAAACCGAATCGCCGTTCGAGCGGACAACTTAGTAACGGGGTCGATTTCTTCAGTTTGGAGAGTTCGCAGCCGGTACGCCAAACTGGAATCTCCTCCCGCCTCCTTGTCAAATGCCAGCAGCCGCTCATCCAAGCCCAGCAAGAAGGCCAAGCGTTCGAGATCGGCTATAGACATCTTCGCTGATGACGATTCTGCAATTTCAATCTCTGCTGCCTCTAGATCTGCTGCCTGCCCAACTGATGAGTAAGACAGGCCGAGAGCTATTCTACGGTCCTTAAGCGCTTTGCTAGTGGAGTCCCTAGTCTGTCTTAAGATTGCAGAACCATATTCAACGGCCTCTTCCAAGATCTCAATACCGTAAGCAGTATATGCTTCCCATGCCGTAAGTACGTGCCCAGTGGGGTTGTTGGAGGCTTCATACACGCCCAGCTCGCCTTCACTGCGAACGAAGCGTCTCAGTGACGTTCTCGCTGCCTCTTGAGGAGAAACCTCTTCCGGACCCGGGCCGAAGATGAAGGTCAATTCTCTCGTCATGTGGCCTCCAAGATGCGCTTGGCGCGCCCAGTGACCCTATTCCAACCTAATGAGGTTACTGCAAAATCGAAGGACTCAAATACTTGGCTTGCTTCTTCAAGTTGGTGACTACTCGCTGGTGGGTAACGGCCTGATGCTCCGGAAATATACATGGAATCTGCTGATTCGAACCACATCTCACCTCCCAGATACGCCCTTCCTCCTCCAGTTAGATTCGTGTGTTTAGGCACTGCAACCCCAGCTGCAGATATTGGCCTGTCGATTATATAAGGAATGCCTCTCTCATCGATTACCCAGAGATATGTGTGGTTACCGCGTTCTTCCAACGAATGCGGCGGAGGCCCGAAGCACACATCGGTTGCGGGGGCAGGCTGAAGGAGTCGAAGTCCCTCCTGCTCCGTGAGCAAAACCATCTCCTGTGCTGGTCGGTCCCTAAAGGTGGTATCCGGGTGGCGAGGGGTATAACGCCCCCGAAAGTCGTCTAGGGCTTGCGTAGTGCTGTCCAAGGCCAGAACCATCCGTGGCAGACTCCCACAACGTTCGCCAGTATTCGTGGCGAAGCACTTAACCTGACCATACCATATGGAGCCGTAGGAGTGGGAGAGAGGCTTCCCCCGCTCCTGCCCATCCTCCCCATCTATGCTCATTATCCGGATTGTGACACGCGCCCGTAGCGCGCCCGCCACACCCCTCCCTACCATGTCCCCATGACTACCCATCCCGCCTCCGCACCTGACAACCGCATAGACGTAGACACCCTCCGGCCCGAGGAAAGGGCGTACGTCGATCGCCTCTCCACGGCGCTCCGCTGCGGCGTCCCCGGCTGCTCGTGCGCCTCCGGCAACAAGTTCCACTGCCCGGCGCATCCCAACCCTGAGATAGCGACCCTCACCGTCGGCTTCACACGGGGCTACGGCTACTCCTTCCACTGCACGCGCTGCCCCCTCAACAAGATCTTCGAAGCCCTTGCAAAGCGGGGCCTGGCCCCCGAATCGGAGTTGTTCACCTCCGCTGGCGCCCAGGAAGCCGGGCTGGACCCCTTCTCCCTCTTCATCCCCCAACCGCCGGACTGGCTCTGGCCCAACCGCATACCCTTGGGCCAGCTCACCCTCATCGCCGGCTACCCCTCATCTGGCAAGACCTCCATCGCCCTCGACATCGCCGCCCGCGTCTCCCGTGGAGCGCCCGCGCCTGACCAGCACGGTGCCGCCTTCCCCAACGCTCCCGTTCTGCTGGCCACCTTCAACGGCAACCCCAAGGCCAGCGTCCTCCCCATCCTCCGCGCCTTCGGAGCGAATCTGGACCGCGTCTACTTCGCCGACCTCCTCTCCCAGACCCACCCCGCCGACTACTACCCGGACGACCCCCCGACTGAACAAGACGTCGAGGCGGCACGGAAGCAGGAGAAGGACCGCCAGTTCTACGTCTGGCTCAACAAGCTTCCGCAGGCCACCCAACATCGCTGAGCTCACCGCGCCGCCCCGCACAACGATTCCAACCCCCTTCCCCACGCTCAGGCTCGGCGCCCCGTGGCCCGGGCTCAACCACACCATGGCGCGCCTCGCCAACATGATTACCATGGGCAGCGCCGCCCTTGTTGTCGTCGATCAGGTGGAAGACCTCGCCGCCATGCACCGCGCCCAGGTGGCAACGGTCCTCGGCATGCTCAAGGCGCTCGCCGCCCGCTCCGGTGCAGCCGTCATAGCCCTCACCCTCAACCCTGCGCCCGACTACCGCCGCGCCGTCACCGCAATGCAGCGCCGCCTCGCCCAGGCCTCCGTCGTCTTCACCACCGCCGTCGTCGGACCCGGCGAGCGGCGCTTCCTCGTCCCCCTCCGTCCCCCCATGAGCGACGACGCTCCCGCCATCCCCTTCGCCCTCCCGCCTGCGGACGATTTCACCGTCGCCTGGCGCAAACCCGTGTTCTCTGTCTTCCAATCGACAGAAAGAGGTGCGGTTCTCGTGGGCAGTCGATTTGGAAGCAGCCGGGGCAGAATGAGTATCAACATGGTGCGGGAACTACAGACATCCCATCGTTAGCCGACCAAGAACAGGTCTGGCATAGGCCTAGGGGTTCAAGCCCCCTTAGGTGGGCCAAGCGGTACTGTACTACGAACTTTCAAGTGGGTGGTGTCCCTAGCGTAGTGCACCCCCGCTACAACCCTGCCGTTCGCCAGTAGGAAGAGGTCAGTGACCTCAACCACTGAGATAGCGCGTGACTTCTCTTGCTAGTGCCCCTATCCCACGCTGCCCGCAGGTGATTACGTGCGGTCCGCGGATCGCTTGGGTCATCTTGTGGGGTATCGGTGTCGAAGCCCATATGACCACCACGTCAGCCCAGGAGACATGCTTATCCGATGTCTTCCTACCGGGATTCTGCTCTTCGGTGAGGAATCGCAACTCGTGTCAAACGCCACGAACATTAGGCCAGTAAACGGAGGAATCGCCAAGGTCTTTAGGCCACCCCTGGGCACCGAATCCGAGAGCATAGCCGCACTTCATAGCGAGGAGCGGTGATGGCTTACAGGGAGGTGTCCAGAGTGGACATAGAGGAAGTTATCCGGCGGTGGCAGAGGGGGAACAGCCAGCGGCACATAGCGTCGGGGACCGGGCTGTCGCGAGAGACGGTTCGCAAGTATGTGGACGCGGCCCTGGAGGCTGGCGTATGCGAGAGCGGTCCAGCCCCCACGGAGGAGCAGCTCAGCCGTCTGGCGGCGATGGGGCGTTCCGGCCCTCGGAGTTCGCCGCGACCGGTCGACGGCCAACTGGTTCCCTGGGCTGAGCAGATATACCAGTGGCTCACGGTGGACCGTCTTCAGCTGACGCGTATCCTCGAGTTGCTGGAGGAACGGGGCTGCCGAGTCTCCTACACGACGCTGAGGCGCTTCATCCAACGGCGCAACTGGCAGCGACGCAGTCGGGCGACCGTTCGCATGGAGTCCACCGCGCCGGGAGAAGTGGCAGAACTGGACTTCGGACGGTTGGGACGGCTGCCCGATCCGGAGACCGGCCGCAACCGGACGGTGTGGGCGCTGATCGTGGTGCTGTCCCACTCTCGGCACAGCTTCGTCTGGCCGACCTACGGTCAGAAGCTGGAGGACGTGATCGCGGGGCTGGAAGCGGCGTGGGCCTTCTTCGACGGCGTTCCCCGCTACCTGGTCATCGACAACTTTCCTGCCGCGGTGGCGGGTGCCGACGCGCTCAATCCCCGGCTGACGCGCGGATTCCTGGAGTATGCCCAGCACCGGGGTTTCATCTGCGACCCGGCGCGAGTGCGCCACCCCAAGGACAAGCCCCGAGTGGAACGCGGGGTCCAATACGTGCGGGAGCGGTTCTTCAAGGGCGGCAGTTTCAGGGACCTGACCCACGTGCGGGATGAGGCTGCGCGCTGGTGTCGTGACGTCGCCGGACATCGGGTGCACGGCACCACCCGACGGCAGCCGCTGGCGGTCTTCAAGGCGGAGGAGCGCGATGCCCTGCTCGCGTGGGACGGTGTGCCCTACGAGATTACCGATTGGCGCACAGCCAAGGTGCATCCCGACCACCACGTGTCCTGCCAGTATGCCCTCTATTCGGTGCCGACGACCCTCTGCCCCCCGGGCCAGCAGGTGGAGATAGGGCTGGGCGCCAAGCTGGTGCGTATCTATCACCGGGGCAGGCTGATCAAGGTCCATCCGCGGCAGCCCCGCGGTGGTCGTGCCACCGACCACGCCGACTATCCCGCCGAACTGACTCCCTACACGCTCCGAGCTCCGGACTGGATCAAACGCGGCGCGGCCGAGCACGGTTCCGCAGTGGCTGAACTCGCCGAGCGTCTCTTCGACGGCCCATGGCCGTGGGCGAAGATACGCCAGGGCCACAAGCTGCTGCGCCTCGGCCAGCGCTACACGTCCCAGCGCCTCGACGACGCCTGCCGCAAGGCCCTGGCCGTCGACCTCATCGACGTGCGCCGCGTCGAGCGCATCCTGGTGGAGGCCCTGGAGCAGGCCGAGGTGCAGGAGCACCCACAGCCGTTGCCTCCGGGGCGCTTCACCCGCCCCGGCAGCGTCTTCGCCTTCAGCAATCACTCAACAACGGGAGGTCAATCATGACCCGCAATGCCGAACTCTCTCCGCTGCTCAAGCGGCTCAAGCTCAGCGCGATGCTGGACACCCTGCCTGAACGCATCGCCCTCGCCCGCAGGGAGCAGCTCGACTACGCATCGTTCCTCGAGATCATCCTCGCTGACGAGGTCAACCGCCGCGAGCACCGGCGCATCGACCTCCGGCTCCGCAGCGCCGGCTTCGAGGAGACCTGCAGGCTCGAAGACTTCGACTGGACAGCGTCCGTCACTCTGGACCGCCGTCTGCTGGACGCCGTGTTCTCCCTGGAGTTCCTCATCAAGCACGAGCACGTCCTGCTGCTCGGCCCTGCTGGCGTCGGCAAGAGCTTCCTCGCACAGGCCCTCGGCTATGCCGCCATCCGCTCCGGCTACACCGTGCGCTTCATCCACGCCGACGACTTCTTCCGCACCATGACCCAGGCAAGGGTCGACAACTCCCTCGACCGGGCATTCCGCTCCTTCCTCTCCCCCGACCTGCTCATCCTCGACGACCTCGGGCTCCACCGCCTCACCGCGCAGCAGTCCGCCGACCTCTACCAGTTGATCATCAGCAGACACCGCGTCTCCAGCTTCATCATCACCTCCAACCGCGCCGTCGAGGAATGGCTCAGCCTCTTCGAGGACCCCATCCTCGGCAACAGCGCCCTCGACCGCCTCGCCAACGCCAGCTACCAGATCGTCATCGAAGGCCAGAGCTACCGCGAACGGCTCTCGCCGCACCGTGCCATCTCGGCGCCGAAGGGGGTGTTTGACCCGCCAACCGCGACCTGATACAAGTCCTAGTCAGCCGTGCTCAGGGTGGCCTAATGACTGTGGCGACGACTGGCCTAATGACCTTGGCGATTGACAGGGGGAGGCTTTGCTGTCTGCTCTGTCCCTCTTGGCGACAGGCAGCCGCACGTCCGAACGATTCGATGAACTCGTAGCTGCGCCGTGGTTCGTTGACTTTCTGGATGGCGCGGAGGCGGATTTCGTAGTGGCCCTGTCTGACGCCTCTGGGAACCCGGCGCAGTTTGACCACCTGTTCAACTCAGGAGTCACGTCGACTTCTAGTTGACCAAAGGGAGCGTAGGACCCAGGAACATCACTTCCTGCTGCGGTAGGACGCCCCATAGGACTCGCATCCCAAGATGGACTCGCGCCCGTTCACTGCCTCGCCTCGTTGGCGGCGGCATCGAGTGCAGAGGGAGTGAGGAATTGATGGGACTGATGGACCGCCAGTATCTGAAGACGCCGTACTACGGTTCGCGGCGGATGACAGTGTGGCTCCGGTCGCTGGGCAAGCGGGTGAACCGCAAGCGGTGCGGCGGCTGGCCGATCTACGGCCAGAAGCTGGAGGATGTGATCGCAGGGCTGGAGGCCGCGTGGACCCGCCTCACTCTGATTGACGAGTACCGACACCCCAGCACTCTCTACCGGGCCTGTCTCTCTCCCCAGAACAACTTGTTTCGCAGCAGAAGGAAGAGTCTCTCGCATCGGGTGCTAGGTGTAGCAGCTTCCGAGGACGCACTGCGCCGTGATTGCGCGGAACGCCGGTCACCTCCAGGATTGCTGCGGAGACTCTCGATGGAGTTGCTGATATCTGCCGCTGTCATCAGTCCAGCCACCATTAACCGGCCTGGCAGACTTCGAAGGGTGAAAACCGCTCCCTTGCCCATTCTCCTCAGATGAATACACGTTCCATGGAGGCGTGCGCCTAGCGAGACTGCGGCGTACTTCAGGTCTGCCGCTGACGGCTTCCGCTCCAGCCGCCGATAGCGGCAGGAACCCAGATAGCCGAGCGCACCCGTGCCGATGAGCAGTCCACCCACCAGCAGCACCCCCCCTAGGCTGTTATCACCACCGGGTATCGTGATGACTGGCACAGGCGCCGGAATCGCCGTGGGGGTAGGTGTAGGAGTGGCCGAAGGCTCGACCGTGTTCTGCTGAACCGAATCTGGGGCCGGCAGAGGAATTGCGGTTGGCGTTGGAGTAGGCGTGGGCGTTGACGTGGGATCGACAGCCAGTAAGGGGAGCGCCGTCGGCGTTGGAGCTTGGGTTGGAATCGCTGTCAGGGGATGGGTTGGCATTGGTGTCGGGAATGGGGTAGGAGTCGGTGTTCTGGCCAGCGCGAGTGCGGCGGAGGTTACAGGCGTGGGTGTTGGAGTCGCCACGTCGTCGTCGCTCACGCGCACGATGATCGATGGGCCCGAGGAAACGCTGCCGTAGCCGCTCACCCGGTGAGTGAGGGTGGTCCGTTCATGCCGTGCATCGCTGTCGCTCATCGCCCTAACCGTGACGGTCTTCGGCGTCCGCCAGTTTGCGCTGTTGAAGGTGAGCGACGCGAGGGAGACCCGTACCGCACCCGCGTCTTCGGAGGCGGGCCGAACCGTTACCGTCCCGCCGGGATCGGTGTTCAACCGCACCGTGTATGTCCCGGTGCTCCCCTCCGTGAGACCCATGCTGGACCGGCTGATGACGACGCGGGGGTCCTCGTCGTCTTCGACTATGACGGATGCTGCCGATTGCCTCCCGATGTCATAGCCATCTGCCACGGCGACCTGGACGCGCACTAACCCATGCGATTCGTCGACGCTGTCGCCAACCGTCTCCACCACCAGGGTGTAGGTCCCTGCCAGGGTACGAATGATGACCGTCTTCGTTCCCAAATCGTTCGGGTCCACGACGTTCCCCGTCTGCGCAATCGTCAGCATGACCGGCAGCGGGCCGGCCGGTGCGGGGTTCGCCTTGATCGTGAACAAGGCAGGAGAACCCTCGATGACGGAAGATCGTGACGCGCTTACGGTGACGACGGGTTTGTGGATCGGACTCTGCTGCTGCAATCCCAACGCTCTGAGGTCATCGTCGGTGATCGTCACCGTGGTGGATGTCGTTGTGCCGAGATTGTAGGCGGAGGCGTTGGTGAGGGTGAGGATGATCGTCTCGTTATCGTCGTCGATGTTGTCGTCGACCACCGCCACGGCGATACTCGCCGAAGTCGCGCCAGCGGGTACTGTCAAACTGCCCGAGAGGGCAGTGTAGTCGTCGCCCGGGGTCGCCGAGCCCTGCACCGCGTACGCCACAGCGATGTCCGAGGCCGGCGCAGGTGAGACGTTCACCGCCACGTTGACGTTGCGGCTCCCCGATGCCTCGCCTGCCGTGTACGCCGACGCACCGAATGCGACCGCGGGCGCATCGTCATCAGTGGCGGTAGCCGTCACCGACACGATATTGATCTCGTTGTACTCGGCGTCCGTCGATGTCGCTGCGTGGGTGATGGTCGAGGTGCGGCTGGTGGGGTTGTCGACGTCATCGTTGACCCCGGCCACCGTCACCGTCTGAGGCTGGTTCCAGTCGCTGGTCGTGAACGTCAGGGTCTGGCTCGCCCCTGCAACGCCTCCGCTCTTGTTCACCGTGGCGGCACCTGGCGTGCCCGAAGTGACGGTGATGGTCACGGGGTTCGTCGGCTGCGTGTCCAGCACCACCGTGTAGCTGTCCGTCCCTCCGTCCTCCGAAACCGACGTGGAACCGTCTGATTCCACGATCGTCACCCCCGCACCATCGTCGTCGATCACCGTAGCCGTCACCGACACGATGGTGATGCCCTTGTAGGTGGCGTCCGTCGATGTCGCTGTGTGGGTGATGGTCGAGGTGCGGCTGGTGGGGTTGTCGACGTCATCGTTGACCCCGGCCACCGTCACCGTCTGAGGCTGGTTCCAGTCGCTGGTCGTGAACGTCAGGGTCTGGCTCGCCCCTGCAACGCCTCCGCTCTTGTTCACCGTGGCGGCACCTGGCGTGCCCGATGTGACGGTGATGTCTACGGAGTGCGTCGGCTGCGTGTCCAGCACCACCGTGTAGCTGTCCGTCCCTCCGTCCTCCGAAACCGACGTGGAACCGTCTGATTCCACGATCGTCACCCCCGCACCATCGTCGTCGATCACGGTAGCCGTCACCGATGCGATGGTGATGCCCTTGTAGGTGGTGTCCGTCGATGTCGCTGTGTGGGTGATCGTCGAGGTGCGGCTGGTGGGGTTGTCGACGTCATCGTTGACCCCGGTCACCGTCACCGTCTGAGGCTGGTTCCAGTTGGCGGTCGTGAACGTCAGGGTCTGGCTCGCCCCTGCAACGCCTCCGCTCTTGTTCACCGTGGCGGACCCTGGCGTGCCCGATGTGACGGTGATGTCTACGGAGTGCGTCGGCTGCGTGTCCAGCACCACCGTGTAGCTGTCCGTCCCTCCGTCCTCCGCAACCGACGTGGAACCGTCTGATTCCACGATCGTCACTCCCGCACCATCGTCGTCGATCACGGTAGCCGTCACCGATGCGATGGTGATGCCCTTGTAGGTGGTGTCCGTCGATGTCGCTGTGTGGGTGATCGTCGAGGTGCGGCTGGTGGGGTTGTCGATGGCGTCGTTGACCCCGGTCACCGTCACTGTCTGCCTCTGGTTCCAGTCGCTGGTCGTGAAGGTCAGCGTCTGGCTCTCCCCTGCGGTGCCGCCGCTCTTGTTCACCGTGGCGGACCCTGGCGTCTCCGACGTGACGGCGATGGTCACGGGGTTCGTCGGCTGCGTGTCCAGCACCACCGTGTAGCTGTCCGCCCCCCCGTCCTCCGCAACCGACGTGGAACCATCTGATTCCACAATCGTCACCCCCGCACCAGTGGTTCGAGGGGTGGGGCAAGTGCGACCGTCGGAGTGGTGCACATCGACACTGGCAACCCCCGGTTTGCCAACCCTATGTCCGGTAGGCGGGCTGTCAAAGCCATTCAAATTCACCTGCACATCGCCATCCTGTCCATTGATGCCTAACTCCTCATCAGTGGCAGTTGGCACTGGATCCTGGGTATTGATCGAGATGCGCTTTGAAGTCTGGCCAGCGGCGAACTCGGTGCGGCCAACATGATTGCGGATCTCGTCGTCTCCCCACGCACCGACCCTGACGTATCCGTTGTCCGGTTCGGTAGGCTGACGCTCGCCAATCGACCTTCGATTGGTGCCAACCAAGAACCGAACCTGGAGACTACGGTCAAGGGCTTGGCGGCCATCGGTTCCGGTATCGGCGTCCAGGTGAAGGGTGAAATGGGCGCCCTTGTCGCCACAGGTGTCGTCACCGGCCTCAACGGTAACCACCGGCAGTTCTGGTGAGGCGGCAACCGAATGGGCGGCGGCGATCCGTGGTGAGAGCAAGGAGAAGGGCATGAGCACTGCAACTGCCGCCAGCGCGAGCAACAAGGTCCCCCGGGGATTCATAGGAGCCACTCTCGCCTTCCAGCCGTAAGCAATGTCCATAGGAACTACAGCTAGCTCCCGGTCCCTTCCCCCCTACGGTGCCCGAAGAGCGGTCGCCCGCTCCGTTGTCGCATCCCGATGGCGAAGCCCCCAGCCACCACTGCGCCTATCAGGCCGAGAACGACCAGGATGCTTACCCAGCCAGGGGTACCTCCCTCTTCTAGAACGACCGGCGGGACGATGGGGATCGGCGTAGGCGTTGGTTCTGCCGTGGGCTCTGCGGTGGGCTCCGGAGTGGGTTGTGCTGTTGGCTCTGCCGTGGGCTCTGCGGTGGGCTCCGGAGTGGGTTGTGCTGTTGGCTCCGCCGTGGGCTCTGCGGTGGGCTCCGGAGTGGGTCGTGCTGTTGGCTCCGCCGTGGGCTCTGCTGTCGGCTCCGCCGTGGGCTCTGCGGTCGGTTCCGCCGTGGGCTCTGCAGTCGGTTCCGCCGTGGGCTCCGCTGTTGGTTCTGCCGTGGGCTCCGCTGTTGGTTCTGCCGTGGGCTCCGCGGTCGGTTCTGCCGTGGGCTCCGCGGTCGGTTCTGCCGTGGGCTCCGCGGTCGGCGCAGGAGTAGCGCGAACGGTCACACTTAGATCACCATGAACCGGAACATTGTTCCCGGCAGCAGTCTTCAGTTCTCCGACAAACGTGTACACCGTCGCCAGTTGAGGAGCCGGAGCCTTGAGCGTGTATCTGATCGGGGGGTCTCCGCTCAGCAATACGAATGTGAGCTTGTCCTCGCCCCGCAGCACCTCCTCCGAGGAACTCGACACGTACTCGAATCCAGGGGGCAGCGTCTCTATCAGCTGTGCGAAGGTAAAACCCGAAGCAGTGATGGTAACCGTCAGTGTGCCTCCAGGTGCTACCGTTGCAGGCGAGATCTGCCTCGTGGCGCTTGGGGTTTGCTGCGCTTGTACTGACAACGCACTGAGGCTCAGCATCCCCACGGCAGCCACGCATGCTGCTACTGCCGCGAACGCGAGTATCCTTCTGAACAATGCCCTTGTCTCCATCGCCTTTGTCATCGCGCGGGTTCCCCCCCCCCCCATCGATTAGCTCTGCGCGTCCTGGAAGTAGCGCTCCATGAGCTGTATCACCACCGCCCTATCGCCCGCTTGCAGCCCTCCATCGAAGTACGCATTGATGGCGCGGGTGACCTCAGACCTGTCGATCTTGCCATTCCGATTGGCGTCCCACCTATCCAGCAGGGGGTCTCCGGTGGACGTTTCGTCAACATCGGTGACGGTGACGGTCACATGGCGCACGGCTGGGTCGTTCTCTCCGTCATTCGCCGTCACCACGACATGGTAGACGTTGTCTCCATCGGCACTTCCCTGGGCCTCGTAGTCGGGAGGCGCCTTGAATGTGAGTACTCCTCCCGTGGAGATACTGAACTTCCCCGCGTCAGCACCTGATAGCGAACCCCATCGCGCCGTGGCCGCCTTCGGCCCCGCAGGCCTGTAGGTTGCGACCGGACCCGATCCGTTCTCGGCGTACCGCAGGCTGCCCGGCCCCACCACGGCCAAGCCTCCTCGTCTAATGACTGGGGGTTCGGGGACATCGGTGATGTTGATGGTCACCGTGGCAGTCGCACTCGCTCCGTCAGGGTCCGTCGCCTTCACACGCACCACGTAGCTGCTCTTCGTCTCGTAGTCCAGCGTTGTGCCCGCCCTCACCTTTATCTGACCCGTCGAACGGTCGATATCGAACAGGGCCGCATCACCGCTCAACTCGTACGTCAGTTGCGCATTCTCAGGATCGGTGGCGCTGACCGAATCTCCCAGATCGGTTTCCGCCTGGAACTCGCCTTCCTCCTGAGCTATCTCCTTGATGCTCTCGTCCTTATCACCAGTGCTAGGGTCGTCGAACCACGGCGGCTTGTTCGACGCCGCCACAGCGCCCGCCGAAACCACACCCGCACTCTTGCCCGGCCCCTGGGGGTCCGCGTACAGCGCCGTCGCCCGAAGGTACTTTCCCGCATCCGCGTGAACCGGAGTGTAGGAAGCCGACGTCGCCCCGCTGATGACTGTGACGCTGTCGCTATCGCCAAACGCACCGCTGTCAGCCCTCTCCCACTTCCAGGTGACACGGGATGGCCTCCCATCCAGGTCGCCCGTGAGCGTGGCCGTCAGCTCAACCCCTACCTTCGGCGCCAGCGTCGACAGGCTCACCGTCCCCTCCTCGTCCACGTTCGTCACCACCACCGCTATGTTCAGAACGTCGGTGCGTCCAGCACTGTCAGTCGCCCTCACCGTCACGTTGTACGTGTTGTTCCTGCCCGCATCCACCGGAGACTCGAAATCAGGCATCGACTTGAAGGCTAGCTCCCACGTGCCGTCATCGGCTGTTCCACCAGCTGAGCTGCTGTCGGTCAACGTGAAGGCACTCGCGTCTGCACCCGACAACGTCACTCCAACAGCTGTTTCGGCAAAATCGTCTTCATCATCGGTCACTTTGTACGCGGCCACGGGAGTCTCTATCGAGGTGTTCTCCGGGTGTGAAACGGATGTCTTCCCGCTCAACTCGGGCGACTCCGGAACGTCCGTCACCGTGATGGTCACATTGATGGAAGTAGTATTCTTAACCCCGTCCGTGACCGTGACCGTGACATCGAGGGAGTCTTCCTCGGCGTCCAACTCCGTGCCGGGACCCACCTTGATCTGACCGTTCGAGTCGATGGTGAACTTCCCGGCGTCATCGCCGTCCAGCGCGAAGGTCAGCACGTCTCCCTCAGGGTCCCTGGCCCTGACGCGCCCACCCACTAGCGTGCCCGCGCGCGAGTTCTCTCGCACTTCCCGAGTGATTGAGCCATCAGTGATCTCGGTCCCTCTGTCATCTACAAATACGGGGGTGGTATCCGAATCCTTGGCTGCCCGCACCGGCCGCTCCGAAACCGCCGACTTCGTCTTCCCGGATCCCTGACCGTCGGTGTAGGTCACCGTCACACGCAGGTAGCGCCGTCCATCAACCTCAACGGGGGCGTAGGTGGGGAGATCGGTTGAATCCATGTCTGTGAAGCGACCGGCACGGCTGGTGCCCCACGCCCACTTCCACTGCTGATTTGAAATCCTACCGTCAACGTCGATGAGCGTCGCCGTGAGCCCAACCCCCACCACCGGCTGGCGATTCGACAGCGTCAACGTCCCGGGCTCGTCATCGTTGGTCACCTTCACGACGACGGAATGGGTACCCTCACCACTAGCACTGTCGGTGGCCACCACGTCTACGTCGTACGTATTCGCAGACTCGTCAGAGCCTTCGCCCTTTGCATTCTCATAATCGGGGGACTCCTTGAAGGTGAGAACTCCTCTCTGGGATATGACGAAATACCCAGCGTCGGTGCCCTCAACCGACCAAGTCAGTGCCTTCCTTGCCTTGTCGTCCTCATCGTCCGTCGCCCTGAACGTCGCCACCGGACGGTTTATCGGCGTGTGCTCCAAGAAGCTAAAGGAACCAGTCCCGGAAATCACTGGGGGTTCGGGGACATCGGTGATGTTGATGGTCACCGTGGCAGTCGCGCTCGCTCCATCAGGGTCCGTCGCCTTCACCCGCACCACGTAGCTGCTCTTCGTCTCGTAGTCCAGCGTCGTCCCCGCCCTCACCTTTATCTGACCCGTCGAACGGTCGATAATGAACAGGGCCGCATCACCGCTCAACTCGTACGTCAGTTGCGCATTCTCAGGATCGGTGGCGCTGACCGAATCTCCCAGATCGGTTTCCGCCTGGAACTCGCCTTCCTCCTGAGCTATCTCCTTGATGCTCTCGTCCTTATCACCAGTGCTAGGGTCGTCGAACCACGGCGGCTTGTTCGACGCCGCCACAGCGCCCGCCGAAACCACACCCGCACTCTTGCCCGGCCCCTGGGGGTCCGCGTACAGCGCCGTCGCCCGAAGGTACTTTCCCGCATCCGCGTGAACCGGAGTGTAGGAAGCCGACGTCGCCCCGCTGATGACTGTGACGCTGTCGCTATCGCCAAACGCACCGCTGTCAGCCCTCTCCCACTTCCAGGTGACACGGGATGGCCTCCCATCCAGGTCGCCCGTGAGCGTGGCCGTCAGCTCAACCCCTACCTTCGGCGCCAGCGTCGACAGGCTCACCGTCCCCTCCTCGTCCACGTTCGTCACCACCACCGCTATGTTCAGAACGTCGGTGCGTCCAGCACTGTCAGTCGCCCTCACCGTCACGTTGTACGTGTTGTTCCTGCCCGCATCCACCGGAGACTCGAAATCAGGCATCGACTTGAAGGCTAGCTCCCACGTGCCGTCATCGGCTGTTCCACCAGCTGAGCTGCTGTCGGTCAACGTGAAGGCACTCGCGTCTGCACCCGACAACGTCACTCCAACAGCTGTTTCGGCAAAATCGTCTTCATCATCGGTCACTTTGTACGCGGCCACGGGAGTCTCTATCGAGGTGTTCTCCGGGTGTGAAACGGATGTCTTCCCGCTCAACTCGGGCGGCTCCGGAACGTCCGTCACTCCGATAGCCACACCAACGGAGTCTGAGTAGGTCGCCAAGTTTGCCAAACCGGCCAGGTTGCCATCCGAGACCGTAACGGTGACGCTGAAGGTAGCTGTTCCCTCGGTGTCCAGCTCCGTGCCGGGACCTACCCGGATCTGACCACTTGAGTCGATGGTGAACTTCCCGGCGTCATCGCCGCTCAGCGTATAGGTCAGCACGTCACGTTCGGGGTTGCTGACGCCGATGGAGTCACCCACCGGTGTGCCCGCAGGCGAATTCTCCGCAACATCCCTATCGATCGAGGTAGCCGTGATTGGACTTCCATCACTATCTATGATCACAGGAGCCGCATTCGCGGCCCGGCGTGCCAGCACGCTTCTGTCCGAGACCACGGACTCCTGCTTTCCCGGGCCCTCGGCGTCGGTATAGGTCACTGTCACGCGCAGGTAGCGCCCCGTGTCCGTCGAATCGGGAACATACGCAACCGTCCCGGCACCGTTGGTTTCGGTCGCCTCTATGGTCACGAAGGGGCCTCCCCGATTGGAGCTCCGTGCCCACTGCCATTGCTCATTTGAAACCCCACCGTCAACATCGGTGAGCGTCGCCGTGAGCGCCACCCCCACCACCGGCTGGCGATTCGACAGCGTCAACGTCCCGGGCTCGTCCTCGTTCGTGACCTTCACGACGACGGAATGGGTACCCTTACCACTAGCACTGTCGGTAGCCACCACGTCTACGGTGTACGTATTCGCAGACTCGCCAGAGCCTCTGCCCTTCGCATTCTCATAGTCGGGAGACTCCTTGAAGGTGAGGACTCCTCTCTGAGAGATGTCGAAATACCCAGCGTCGGTGCCCTCAACCGACCAGGTAAGCGCTTTCCCCGCCTTGTCGTCCTCGTCGTCCGTCGCCGTGAACGTCGCCACCGGACTGGCTACCGGCGTGTGCTCCGCGTACTCGATGATCTCGGGCGTCTGGGCATGGAGAAACCCGACGGGAAGCAGCCACAAGCCAAAGGCCACAGATACAAGCACCGCGAGTGCGGGCAAGAGGGGTGTTCCGACGACGGGGGGGGGGGGGGGGGGGTACGTCTCATCGATTTCCTCAAGGTGCCGGGCGGAATGATCCGCATCGGAGAGCTATGGATGTGCATCTATGTTGACTCGCGGAAGACTCCAGAGTCACCCCGATAGGAGTGTCGGTTGGAAGCGGATCGAGCACCTCGCCATGGGTGTCCGGCTCAGGTGCGAATGTGCCGTGATCGAAACCTGTATCGCAATCTCGCCAGGGAGTGGGGGCGGTTACGACCTCCAGCGATGCGGTACCAGGGGGAGTACCGGAGAGCATCCCGTCCAACTGCACGCCGACTGGCGCACCCTCAGGGACGGCAAGCCGGTTCCGTCCCTGGCGAACGGAGCCAACGGCGATGGCGCAGTGTGCGAGTGATGCCCCGCAGTCCCACGAGGAACGGAAGCGAACGGGAGTGCGGAGCGTCATCAGGTCGCGCCCACAAAGCGTCTGGTTCATGACACACCCCATCGCCGACGGGGACCTGCGTGGCCCTGAACCGGAGGTCACAAGGTGCCCGGATGTGTAAAGTATGTCTCTGAACACCCGTAAACCATGTCTCCGGTCTATACAGCATTGAGGGGCGCGGAAATCCGCGCCCCTCAATGCATTGTCCTCTATTCAGTTTGGCCCTAGCGACGCTTCGCTGCGGAGTATCCCGCACGATAACCCCCGCTTGTAGGCCGGTGCAGCCCGAAGTCATCCCCTGAGCATCTGCGCAGTGGCGGGGAGGTCTCCCGCGCCGTCAGGCAAATCGGTATCGGCCTACAGTGGGAACCCCTACAGAGTTCACGTCGTAGGTGCCATTCGATTGGCACCCTAGCGGGTGGTTGGAGCGTGCTCCTGCACACCCTGCCCCTATCCGTGGTGGTGGTACCGCGTGAAATGGCGTTGCCCGTGCCGTCAACGCGAACACCGCGGTGAGCAAGCCCATACGGTAAGTGGCTAATCTTTGTACATCGTGCGTGCGATGTCTTGGAGAACTATCTGCTCGGCATCGGGTGCCACTCTTCTCCCGGCAGTGGGACGCCGATACTGGTCACCACGTCTTCCAGTTCGTGGCGATGCCGTTCCAGCACGGCCAGTGCTTTGGCCGCCTCGGCTGTCCGCGGTTTCATATTCTGCGCCCTGGCGAGAACCCGGCGCAGGTAGAGTGCGTGGATGTGCAGGGTATTGGCAATCTCTTCGGTGTAGACGACCGTCAGCGTTTCATTCCATTCTGCTTCGGTCAGGAAGGCGGCCCACGCAGTCAGCGCCGCCTCCCACTGGTTGCGGCTGTGGCCGTCCTCGCGTTCCCTGACCCTGCCGAGTTCGAGAGCGGGGTCGGCGAGCGCCGCCCCGAAGTGCCACCTCCAGCCAACGAATCCTCTGTCGGCGACTGGCCGGATGGAGCCGAGGCGCACGTAATCGGCGTAGATGTCGAGGTCGTGCGCTCTGGCAGGAGCCGTTGATTCCTCCAGCCGGATAGCAGGCCCTGCCACTGTCCCTCCGTTTCACGTGTTTCTACCCCGGTCCCAACTGCGCGAAGGGTACGAGCGCATCGCTCTCCACCGATGGGCAGTCAAGCCCTCATAGATAACAAGCACCTCTATTTGATGGGAAGTATATACAATCCTAGACGCTCCTGCTAGGGCATGTACGGCTCGTCGTCCCAGTAGTCGTCATCGTGGTAGACGCAACTCCATCACTTCCCTCTGACAACCTTGACGGGCTTCACGAGTGCATGGATGACCTCCTCGAAGGTCGCGTTGATGCCCAGGATTATCTTCGGAGGCTGTCCGCCTTTGTTGGGCGCAGCCGACTCCGGCTTCTTCTCGCCGTCCATGTTCATGAACCACTTCGTACGGGGTAGAGTGAGTCCAGCGTCGCAAGGTCTGCGAGCACCGCCTTCAGCCTCCGGCGCTGGGCGTGCAAGCTTCCAACCCCAGCTCGTCCAGATCATGATCCGCTATGTCCCCAAATCCGATCGGTATACAGCCGGTCAAAGGGTTCTCGCTCAGGTACAGCAATACCAGTTTGTCCAGGTTGAGTAATTCACGCGGTATCGAGCCGGTCAACTGGTTGCCGTCCAGGTGCAATTGCCCCAACTCGGACAGGTTTCCCAACTCGGCGGGTATCATCCTGCCGAACTGGTTGTTGTCGAGACGGAGTTGCTCTAACTTGGCCAGATTGCCGAGTTCGGACGGAATTGCCCCGCTCAACCGGTTCCGGTTAACGCTCAAGTACTTCAACTCAGCCAGATTGCCAAATTGCGTGGGGATCCCCCCGCTGAGATCGTTTTCATCTAGGATCATGGTTTCCAGGCTGGCGAGGTTGCCCAGTTCGACTGGTATGGTCCCGGTCAGTTCGTTTCTGTGCAGGTACAGCACTTCCAACTCGGCGAGATCGCCCAGTTCCTCTGGAATTTCACCGGTCAATCGGTTGCCGTGAAGATAAAGACGCTTCAAACCGGTGACGGCGCTTAGCTCGGATGGGATCGACCCATCCAGCGCGTTGTCCTGGAGGTACAGGTATTCCAGATTGGCGAAATTGCCATACGCCGAGGGTATATTGCCCGTCAGCTGGTTGCCGCTCAAAGACAGCAATGTGAGATTGGACAGGTTGTTCAGTTCAGGCGGGATTGCGCCGGTGAACTCATTATCCGGAAGCCACAGGGATTTCAGACTGGTCAGATTGCCTATCTCGGGCGGTATCGTCCCAGTCAGCAGATTGTTGTCGAGGTCCAGGTACCTTAGGTTGACCAGATTGCCCAACTCGGGCGGAATTTCGCCGGTCAGCTCGTTTTCCCACAACCCAAGGCTGGTCAAACCGGTCATCGCACCCAGCTCCGGAGGCATCTCACCGCTCAGCATGTTGTTGTTGAAGGACAGCACGCGCAGGTTCGTCAGCTGGGTCAACTCGGTGGGTATCTCACCGGTCAGTTCGTTGCGGCCTAGGTCCAGACGGATCAAGTTGGTCATACCGCCCAACTCCGGTGGAATCTCACCAGTCAACTCGTTGTTCCACAGATTCAGGGTGCGCAGGTCCCCTAACCCGGCCAACTCCGGAGGTATTTCCCCGGTCAATTCGTTGCTTGACAGGTGCATCAAGCGCAATCTGGGCATATCCGCCACTTCAGCAGGTATCTCGCCGGAGAGGTCGTTGCTGGGCAGATAAAGAGAAAGCACGCAGCCGTGGTTGTCGGTGGAAACACCAAACCATTCGTCCAGGGGAACGGTTTCGTCGAGCCAGTTGGGTTCATTCCTCCAATTTGGGCCGTCTGTGGCGTTGTACAACGCTGTCAGCGCAGCGCGGTCCCCTGCGCAGGCCGTTGGGCCGCCGCTCAGAGTCACCGGGTCGGACCACGGCGACCAGGCCGGATTGCCGTATCGTTCGGCGCTGCTGCCCACAATGAACCAGTATGCAGCCCCCTCCGTCAATCGCGTGATGGTGTGGGACGCCTCGCCATCATTCGCCATACTCACAGAGTTGAACGCTTCCAACCAATCGGTTCCCTCCGCGAGGGCCGCCGAGTAGTCTTCCACGGAAAGCCAGCCGATGCGGTAGAAATTCGCTCCGTCAACGGATTGCCAGGTGACGCTCACCTCACCGGCATTGGTCTCAAGTACTATCGGTACGCTGATGGGGTCGTTTGGGGGACTTTGGGCCTCCGCCGGCGTCGCGTTCCCAATGGCGAGAGACCAGACAACCGCCAGAACTAACATCGGAATGACTATGCGAAACTTGATCATTTGCCCTTGCACAACACACGCTCCGACATATTTGCGGGGGGAACTATATACTTGACTAGCCGTGAATCTCAACCCAGTCGTCACGAAAGCCGACGTAGGCGAGTATCTGGTGCACCTCAACGAGCGACACACGCGGCCCGATGCTGAACCGCCTAGCCGATGCGGGAACGGCCCGTAGGTTGGTGAACTGCCCGCCGTGCGGCTGCCACGTGAAGCAGTGCTCACCGGTTCCCTTGTCGAAGCCTTCCAGGTTGCCGCCTTTGTTGAACTCCCAGCCGTAGTTGTCCGGCACGAACCGAGTGGCCGGTTCCTCGAACAGCACGAACTCCCGGCTTCTCATGTTCCGCACGAGCACGACGATGCGGAGGTCTGCGTGTTCGTCCATGCCCTCGTTGACGCGCTTGTTCCAGATGGCGAGTACCGCTCTCCCTGTGTGTTCGATGTTGCGGCGCGGGTCTGATATGCCGAAGGAGTAATCAGGCGAGCAACGCCCTGATATCAGACGCACGCGGGAAGCCTCGAAAGGGCGGGTTACCTGAACCGTCTTAACCGACCACGCGCAGCCGTTCAGCTCAACGTCGGAGAAGTCCTATCGGCTTGGAGCGGTGTATGCCGCCCACGGCCTCAGCGAACACGGTTCCGGCATCTTCTCCGCTGATATCTCCGTGACCTATGGCGAGCCTGTGGACTGCCAGCATCGACATGAACCAGGCCGGCGCGTTCGCGGTCCGCACCGACGGCATAACCGAGGACGAAACGTACCCTGAGCATCCCTTCTCGCTCTACACGAAGCAGGTGCAGGCGTTCGACGCCGCGGTCGAGGGCAACGGCGAGCCGCTCGCCACCGGCCTCGACGGCCTGCGCGTGGTCGAGGTCACGCTCGCGATGGTGGAGTCGGCACGCACGGGGTCGCGGGTGTCGTTGGGGGAGAAAGAGTGGTAGGACGCTCCAATTGGTTCTACGACCACCCTCCAGCATGCACAGGTGCTCTATGCACTGCGGAACGGCTCGGCGGGAAGGTAGAGCTATGTCCCATGTGTGCGGGATTGGGGCGAGTTGCCAGCCAATAAAGCAGGTCCTCCATGCCCGGGTCGGAGAGGTTGTAGAACAACTGCACGCAGTGGACGCGCAGCATCGTTGAGAGCGGATCCGGACGTCCCCCACGCCCTGCCGTGGGGTGATAGGGGCGTATCCGTTCCTCGAGCTGCCCCCACGGGATCAGCCCGTCCATCCGCTCCAAGAACGCCTCTCGCCGCGTCTTGCGCTTCTTGTACGCGTAATCCAAGTCGGCGAACGTCGGCTGGTCTGGCACGTCTTTACCCCCGCTGGTTGTTCCCTCAATGATACGATCCCCTCAACAACCACTGGGACTTGTTCAGAACATCCCTAGGTGTAGCCACGAATGTAAACTCCTTCCATTGCGCCCGGCGGGCCGCCTTACCGACTGCCATGTGCTCGATATCGCTCAGAGGAAGGTCTAGTGTCATTTACTCATTGCATGCTACCATCCCGGGAGGCTTGGTAAGCCTGTGCGGTGGCCGTGCCCTTGCATCTGCCATGAAGACGACTACTGGGACGATGAGGGGTACATGCCATGAAGAAGCAGAAAGGGCGTCCTGTTGAATACCCCATGCCGGAGCGGATAGACGCGCCGCCAGAGCGCATCGCGGAAGTGGTGCTGCGCGCCAAGCCGAAGAAGGAATGGCGGTATGAACAGGAGACCGGGCGGAAGCGGGGTAGTGGCTCAACCGGAGAAGAGCGATGAAGGGCGGACGGTCGCTGGATTCGAACCAGCCCTCCCAGCTTAAGCGCGGGGCGCTCGCGTGAGCTATACCGTCCGTCCAAGCGTGATGATAGCACATGGCTGTTTAGGAGTGCGTGGTACACAGGTATATAATCCCCTACTCATGCTTTCGAGTCTGCTCATGCTCGTGCTCGCGGGGTGCGCTTCGCCGACACCTACACCTGCGCCCACACCGACTCCGACCATCTCTGTATATGAGGTCTACCCTCCTTCCGTTGCAGACCTTATTCCCCAATCTGTCTACAACTGCCGTAAAGATAGGGAAGCTGAGCGTTGGGAAAGACTATCGCCCGAGGAGCAAGCCAAGCAAAACATGCAGGTGGCAAGGTCACAGGCTGAAGGGAGTGGCGCCCCGGCCTCGTGGCGGAGAGTGTGGTACGCACAAGAACTCTCCTGTTGGGCCTTGCACGCATCCGATGAACAGTATGCAGAAGCGAGCCAGACATTGGGTAGTCCAGTGATGCTGCTACCTTCTTGGCAGCTCTGCATCGAGGAAGAGATGCGCTTCGTAGAAGGAGTCTTAGCAACATCGCTCTTCATCATCGATGGGGATTTCTCCGTCTACTCCGAGAGTGCATTGCAATGCTTCCCAGATGATGGGGATAGCCTGTTGGGGGTACCCCCTCCCGTTCTCACGGCGTGCGGTCTGGGAAGGAACACTACTACAGACCCGGCAACGCTGAATGACCCCTATGTGTCCCTACGGGCAAGCGCCAGAGGACTCTCGTGCTGGGCTCTTCATTCGTCAGATGCAGAGTATCGGCGTTTCCGTGAGGGGCAAGGACTCACCGAACCCATCAAGGTTCAGCCCTCTTGGCAACTCTGCTTGGAAGAAGCAGTGGGCTATGATGCGGCGGTTGAACACCTGTACAACATCCTGGTAACACCTAGGGGCCAAGTTGAATTTCCCGCAGTGTGGTCGCAGTGCACGCCTGAAGGGATAGGCTGAGGCGGCTCTCACTTAGAGCGCACCTTAGCCGGTGCCCTGCCGGCGCATCATCCCCATGAGCTGGCGGACGGCGCGCATCCCGTACTCGATGCCGCCGATGCCGTCAGCTGAACCTCTGCGGTTCATGTGCTCGATGCCAGCCGCGATCAAGTGCGCATGCAACGTCTCGTCGTCCATCGTGACGTAGAACTGGCGGATCGCCTCCGCGTTCGCAGGGTGCTCCATGTGGCCGGGCTGTTGTTCGCTGGCGGCCATCAGCGCGGCCAGTAGGGCTTGCTACGGTTATTCTGGCCAGGCTGCTGCACCTCCGCTGTCAGCAGATCCATGGTGAGACGCTGAGGCTTGGGAGCGCGCCGGCCCACCTTGGGCCTCCCGTCACCCCCGAGTGTCGCCCGGCGCTGGTCCGCTCCAATCTTGAATGAGAGCCCGTCGACCTTTGAAACCTCTGCTGCTCTGATGACGCGGGAGGCGGCCCCCGACTCACGGTTGTCTAGCCCCTGTTCTCGGAGTGTGCGGAGGGTCGCGTTGCTGCTTTCGTGCTCAATCCGCTCGTAGTAGTCCGCCGGACTGGTCGCGCCATAGGACGGCAATCTGCCCTCGTCAATCTGCGCGTCGGCCTTGCGGAGGCGGTCGATGGTGTCCCTTGCGTGTCGGACACCTTCCTCAATCAGATCTATCTTGTATTCATCCTCGTAGAAGTTCCTGTGGAAGCCATCGGCGCTTGCGTACCCGCGGGTGATTTCGTTGTCGCCGGATACGGCAGTCAAGTAGCCCGCGATGTTCACCCAAGTCAGTATGAGCGGTCTATCCCCGCGTGCACGGGGGAACCGAGCGCTCGGGGATCGCGATGTACGCCTGGACGGGTCTATCCCCGCGTGTACGGGGGAACCTGGAGCGAGGACCAGAGCGCACGAGCGTTGCCGGGTCTATCCCCGCGTGTACGGGGGAACCTGTCTCGGTCTCGGTCTCGGTCTCCGTGTCCGGGGTCTATCCCCGCGTGTACGGGGGAACCAGCGCCTCGCAGCTCGTCAGCCCCGTCCGGATCGGTCTATCCCCGCGTGTACGGGGGAACCTCTCCTGAATGAGCAGCCATCGCCTGGGCGAAGAAGGGTCTATCCCCGCGTGTACGGGGGAACCGTCACGTTCTTCCTCACCCCGACCTACTAGGAGGGTCTATCCCCGCGTGTACGGGGGAACCGCGACCTGCTCGGGGCGGATGTCGAGGATGCCGGGTCTATCCCCGCGTGTACGGGGGAACCTCGATGCGGCGCTTGTTGGCCTCGCTGATGTCGGGTCTATCCCCGCGTGTACGGGGGAACCCATGTTGTCAAACGCCACGAACATTAGGCCAGTAAACGGAGGAATCGCCAAGGTCTTTAGGCCAGTTCGCCAAGGTCTTTAGGCCACCCCTGGGCACCGAATCCGAGAGCATAGCCGCACTTCATAGCGAGGAGCGGTGATGGCTTACAGGGAGGTGTCCAGAGTGGACATAGAGGAAGTTATCCGGCGGTGGCAGAGGGGGAACAGCCAGCGGCACATAGCGTCGGGGACCGGGCTGTCGCGAGAGACGGTTCGCAAGTATGTGGACGCGGCCCTGGAGGCTGGCGTATGCGAGAGCGGTCCAGCCCCCACGGAGGAGCAGCTCAGCCGTCTGGCGGCGATGGGGCGTTCCGGCCCTCGGAGTTCGCCGCGACCGGTCGACGGCCAACTGGTTCCCTGGGCTGAGCAGATATACCAGTGGCTCACGGTGGACCGTCTTCAGCTGACGCGTATCCTCGAGTTGCTGGAGGAACGGGGCTGCCGAGTCTCCTACACGACGCTGAGGCGCTTCATCCAACGGCGCAACTGGCAGCGACGCAGTCGGGCGACCGTTCGCATGGAGTCCACCGCGCCGGGAGAAGTGGCAGAACTGGACTTCGGACGGTTGGGACGGCTGCCCGATCCGGAGACCGGCCGCAACCGGACGGTGTGGGCGCTGATCGTGGTGCTGTCCCACTCTCGGCACAGCTTCGTCTGGCCGACCTACGGTCAGAAGCTGGAGGACGTGATCGCGGGGCTGGAAGCGGCGTGGGCCTTCTTCGACGGCGTTCCCCGCTACCTGGTCATCGACAACTTTCCTGCCGCGGTGGCGGGTGCCGACGCGCTCAATCCCCGGCTGACGCGCGGATTCCTGGAGTATGCCCAGCACCGGGGTTTCATCTGCGACCCGGCGCGAGTGCGCCACCCCAAGGACAAGCCCCGAGTGGAACGCGGGGTCCAATACGTGCGGGAGCGGTTCTTCAAGGGCGGCAGTTTCAGGGACCTGACCCACGTGCGGGATGAGGCTGCGCGCTGGTGTCGTGACGTCGCCGGACATCGGGTGCACGGCACCACCCGACGGCAGCCGCTGGCGGTCTTCAAGGCGGAGGAGCGCGATGCCCTGCTCGCGTGGGACGGTGTGCCCTACGAGATTACCGATTGGCGCACAGCCAAGGTGCATCCCGACCACCACGTGTCCTGCCAGTATGCCCTCTATTCGGTGCCGACGACCCTCTGCCCCCCGGGCCAGCAGGTGGAGATAGGGCTGGGCGCCAAGCTGGTGCGTATCTATCACCGGGGCAGGCTGATCAAGGTCCATCCGCGGCAGCCCCGCGGTGGTCGTGCCACCGACCACGCCGACTATCCCGCCGAACTGACTCCCTACACGCTCCGAGCTCCGGACTGGATCAAACGCGGCGCGGCCGAGCACGGTTCCGCAGTGGCTGAACTCGCCGAGCGTCTCTTCGACGGCCCATGGCCGTGGGCGAAGATACGCCAGGGCCACAAGCTGCTGCGCCTCGGCCAGCGCTACACGTCCCAGCGCCTCGACGACGCCTGCCGCAAGGCCCTGGCCGTCGACCTCATCGACGTGCGCCGCGTCGAGCGCATCCTGGTGGAGGCCCTGGAGCAGGCCGAGGTGCAGGAGCACCCACAGCCGTTGCCTCCGGGGCGCTTCACCCGCCCCGGCAGCGTCTTCGCCTTCAGCAATCACTCAACAACGGGAGGTCAATCATGACCCGCAATGCCGAACTCTCTCCGCTGCTCAAGCGGCTCAAGCTCAGCGCGATGCTGGACACCCTGCCTGAACGCATCGCCCTCGCCCGCAGGGAGCAGCTCGACTACGCATCGTTCCTCGAGATCATCCTCGCTGACGAGGTCAACCGCCGCGAGCACCGGCGCATCGACCTCCGGCTCCGCAGCGCCGGCTTCGAGGAGACCTGCAGGCTCGAAGACTTCGACTGGACAGCGTCCGTCACTCTGGACCGCCGTCTGCTGGACGCCGTGTTCTCCCTGGAGTTCCTCATCAAGCACGAGCACGTCCTGCTGCTCGGCCCTGCTGGCGTCGGCAAGAGCTTCCTCGCACAGGCCCTCGGCTATGCCGCCATCCGCTCCGGCTACACCGTGCGCTTCATCCACGCCGACGACTTCTTCCGCACCATGACCCAGGCAAGGGTCGACAACTCCCTCGACCGGGCATTCCGCTCCTTCCTCTCCCCCGACCTGCTCATCCTCGACGACCTCGGGCTCCACCGCCTCACCGCGCAGCAGTCCGCCGACCTCTACCAGTTGATCATCAGCAGACACCGCGTCTCCAGCTTCATCATCACCTCCAACCGCGCCGTCGAGGAATGGCTCAGCCTCTTCGAGGACCCCATCCTCGGCAACAGCGCCCTCGACCGCCTCGCCAACGCCAGCTACCAGATCGTCATCGAAGGCCAGAGCTACCGCGAACGGCTCTCGCCGCACCGTGCCATCTCGGCGCCGAAGGGGGTGTTTGACCCGCCAACCGCGACCTGATACAAGTCCTAGTCAGCCGTGCTCAGGGTGGCCTAATGACTGTGGCGACGACTGGCCTAATGACCTTGGCGATTGACACCCATGTGAAGGCCTTGCGCGATAACGATGCGGTCGGTCTATCCCCGCGTGTACGGGGGAACCCTCGCGCGCGTACTCGCGCGTAAGCGGAGACAGGGTCTATCCCCGCGTGTACGGGGGAACCTTTTCTGGCCCTGGGCGGCAGCAATGCCGAGGCGGTCTATCCCCGCGTGTACGGGGGAACCGGCGACACCTTCCAGGAGTCGGCCTCGATGTAGGGTCTATCCCCGCGTGTACGGGGGAACCGACAAAACGCAGTGGCACTACTGCGCAGGCCACGGTCTATCCCCGCGTGTACGGGGGAACCCCAAACTGTGGAGGCAGGCGAACCATGAGGCTGGGTCTATCCCCGCGTGTACGGGGGAACCTGCATGTCATCCTGAGAGGAGGTGCCGGTGGCCGGTCTATCCCCGCGTGTACGGGGGAACCCCATCCGCGCCGCCGAACGAGACCTCAGGATCCGGTCTATCCCCGCGTGTACGGGGGAACCCCGGACTCCGTCCTCGAGGTCAGGTCCGCATGCGGTCTATCCCCGCGTGTACGGGGGAACCCAGACAGAGTACAAGGGCATCTTCGACGGGACGGGTCTATCCCCGCGTGTACGGGGGAACCCGTACGTGCAGTGCATCTCGTACCTCCTAGGTGGGTCTATCCCCGCGTGTACGGGGGAACCGGAGGTAACCAGCCAGTCAATCCACTCGTCCACGGTCTATCCCCGCGTGTACGGGGGAACCGGAGCAATGCCGGTATCGACGGTACGTACAACAGGTCTATCCCCGCGTGTACGGGGGAACCCAATCCCATTGATACTCTCGAAGGAGAGCACGGGGTCTATCCCCGCGTGTACGGGGGAACCATGTGTTAAGTCTCAGACCAATGCGCATCCCAGGGTCTATCCCCGCGTGTACGGGGGAACCTGCGCTGGCTCCTTTGTTGTGAGCCCTAGGCCCGGTCTATCCCCGCGTGTACGGGGGAACCCAGGATCCGGTGTTCCGGCTTCGCGCGGTCTCGGGTCTATCCCCGCGTGTACGGGGGAACCCGCAACACCGGCCAGAACGCCAGCCCCATCACCGGTCTATCCCCGCGTGTACGGGGGAACCCGGCGCGACCAACCTGATGCGCACGACCAGCGAGGTCTATCCCCGCGTGTACGGGGGAACCAGCGCAGGGTCCGTCTTCTTCGTCATCGAGTCCGGTCTATCCCCGCGTGTACGGGGGAACCGTCGTCGTGCCCGCGCTGAACCCGGTAGGGGCGGGTCTATCCCCGCGTGTACGGGGGAACCTCCTCTCCAGCCCACAGTCTTCCGCCAAGGTCGGGTCTATCCCCGCGTGTACGGGGGAACCATATATGTCAAATGCGAACGGGCGGTTTGGCGGGGTCTATCCCCGCGTGTACGGGGGAACCGTCGTGACCGCCGCCGCGACACCTGTCGTCACGGGTCTATCCCCGCGTGTACGGGGGAACCTTGAGCAGCTCCCCCCGTACGAGCCGGTCGGCGGGTCTATCCCCGTGTGTACGGGGGAACCTGCTTACCCACGGCACGGCCCGGCTTTAGCCCCGGTCTATCCCCGCGTGTACGGGGGAACCGCACTCCGTGCGGAGGAATCCGCCTCCGCTTCCGGTCTATCCCCGCGTGTACGGGGGAACCATCGCTGCCGGGCCGATCACCGGCTCAGGGTGGGGTCTATCCCCGCGTGTACGGGGGAACCACTCGCGCGGACGCCAGGACGCCGTACAAGGGCGGTCTATCCCCGCGTGTACGGGGGAACCATTAGCCCGCTAAAGCGGTTTCCTGCGGAGCTGGGTCTATCCCCGCGTGTACGGGGGAACCTGTGGAGCGGCCGCGGCCTGACAGGCCGTTTCCGGTCTATCCCCGCGTGTACGGGGGAACCCGTTCTGGCAGCCGTTTGATATTGGCAGTGATGGGTCTATCCCCGCGTGTACGGGGGAACCATTAGCCCGCTAAAGCGGTTTCCTGCGGAGCTGGGTCTATCCCCGCGTGTACGGGGGAACCTGTGGAGCGGCCGCGGCCTGACAGGCCGTTTCCGGTCTATCCCCGCGTGTACGGGGGAACCGGCTGGGGTTTTGCCCCCTCCGACGCGCTGATCGGTCTATCCCCGCGTGTACGGGGGAACCGCCGGTTTGAATCCGGTGACCGTTCCGCCTTCCGGTCTATCCCCGCGTGTACGGGGGAACCTACTACGCGTGTGCGGAGGTCTATGCGGGAGAGGGTCTATCCCCGCGTGTACGGGGGAACCAGGCCCAGCAGGCCGCACGTGACCGGTGCCGCCGGTCTATCCCCGCGTGTACGGGGGAACCTTCTGAATGAGGATGTTGAGCCTTGTGTTGTTCGGTCTATCCCCGCGTGTACGGGGGAACCGCTGTGTCCACCTTGGGTGTCTCGGCTACTGCCGGTCTATCCCCGCGTGTACGGGGGAACCCCGTAGATCGCAAGTGCAGGCGCCGATCCCACGGGTCTATCCCCGCGTGTACGGGGGAACCTACCGCTTCCCCTCCGCGGCGAGCTGGCGGATCGGTCTATCCCCGCGTGTACGGGGGAACCGCTGCTGGTATCGTGTATGTGGTGCCTGTTCCCGGTCTATCCCCGCGTGTACGGGGGAACCGTGTAGTCCTTCTGCCACGTCCTGTCCTCGAGGGGTCTATCCCCGCGTGTACGGGGGAACCAATACCCTGTGGGCACGGGATACCTCCCGCTACGGTCTATCCCCGCGTGTACGGGGGAACCACGGGTACGGATAGGCCGTGGTAAGCGCGCTCAGGTCTATCCCCGCGTGTACGGGGGAACCTACGCCTTCTGGCCGTCCGCGCACTGCTGGCACGGTCTATCCCCGCGTGTACGGGGGAACCGGTTCTGTGAGCGGCGGCACCTGCTTCCAGTAAGGTCTATCCCCGCGTGTACGGGGGAACCAGCCCCTACTGGCTCAGGTTCCACCGATGATAGGGTCTATCCCCGCGTGTACGGGGGAACCTGTGGCTGCAGGCGGACTATAACCGCAAGACAGGGTCTATCCCCGCGTGTACGGGGGAACCGAATGGGAATGGGAAGGAGGGTCGGAGGACACCGGTCTATCCCCGCGTGTACGGGGGAACCACCATGGCACTCCGCGTGGCCAAGTCAATCTACGGTCTATCCCCGCGTGTACGGGGGAACCCTAGGGGCTGCTGCTCGACCATCGTACCTCCGCGGTCTATCCCCGCGTGTACGGGGGAACCCCGCGCAGCTCAGTCGTCGCGTCGCGCATGCGGGGTCTATCCCCGCGTGTACGGGGGAACCGACGGCTACGGCCCTCTGTCAACCCCTCCCCCCGGTCTATCCCCGCGTGTACGGGGGAACCCACAGGAGCCGCCCTGTCCTGCGAGTCAGGACCGGTCTATCCCCGCGTGTACGGGGGAACCCCATTCGGCTTACACAAACCCCGACTCTGTACCGGTCTATCCCCGCGTGTACGGGGGAACCCTATGGAGTGCTCTCGCATGGACAGGCGACTACGGTCTATCCCCGCGTGTACGGGGGAACCGTGGGGAGCGAAGGGGTAAATCCCCTAGCGACCGGTCTATCCCCGCGTGTACGGGGGAACCGAGGGCTAGTTTTGCTCCGCTGCTGAACGCTACGGTCTATCCCCGCGTGTACGGGGGAACCGAGGACGTGCGCCGGGCCGATGCCCTTATCACCGGTCTATCCCCGCGTGTACGGGGGAACCACCTTCTCCGCCGCCTGCAGGTCGGGCGGGAGGGGTCTATCCCCGCGTGTACGGGGGAACCGAGAAGAGCGAGGTCTTGGAGATAGAGGTCGAGGGTCTATCCCCGCGTGTACGGGGGAACCGAGGTCGTCTACGACAGCGCCCGAACACGCTGGGGTCTATCCCCGCGTGTACGGGGGAACCCGACGAACGCGTACTGGCCGCAGAGCGTGGCCGGGTCTATCCCCGCGTGTACGGGGGAACCACGATGGAGAAGCTCTCGGGCGGGCTGTCCACGGGTCTATCCCCGCGTGTACGGGGGAACCGCGTCGTCGTCCTCGTCGAAGTTGTCCTCGTCGGGTCTATCCCCGCGTGTACGGGGGAACCACAGTCTCCGATGACGGTTCTGCGAAGACCATCGGTCTATCCCCGCGTGTACGGGGGAACCGCAACAACAGTTTGGCCGGATGAGACTGCCTGAGGTCTATCCCCGCGTGTACGGGGGAACCCAGCAGGGCGCACGACAGCATCGAGGGCAGAGGGGTCTATCCCCGCGTGTACGGGGGAACCTCCGAGGCCTTCCAACTGTCGGCTTCGATGTAGGGTCTATCCCCGCGTGTACGGGGGAACCTATAAACGAGGAAAGAGAGGGGGGCATGATTCCGGTCTATCCCCGCGTGTACGGGGGAACCTGCATCATCTGGCGAGCCATCCGCCAGTAGGCCGGTCTATCCCCGCGTGTACGGGGGAACCAATCATCTGATAACTGTCGGTCTCGATGTGGTAGGTCTATCCCCGCGTGTACGGGGGAACCAGTGCCGTCGATGCCGGCATGAGTCCAGACTAGGGTCTATCCCCGCGTGTACGGGGGAACCGTGCTCTCTGCCATGATCTGCGCGTATGTTACGGGTCTATCCCCGCGTGTACGGGGGAACCTACATGCGACCGTAGGCTCGCTGTCTCTCGTGCGGTCTATCCCCGCGTGTACGGGGGAACCTGAGCCGCTCATCCGTGGTGGGACGCTGACTCCGGTCTATCCCCGCGTGTACGGGGGAACCGTGAACTGTCATTCAAAACGGGCTTGGTAGCCGGGTCTATCCCCGCGTGTACGGGGGAACCCGCATCAACCACCGGATCAGCCATCGTCCAACCGGTCTATCCCCGCGTGTACGGGGGAACCTAGCCTCTCCCTCTTCCCCCATCGCATATGACCGGTCTATCCCCGCGTGTACGGGGGAACCGTTCTGCTAGGGCAGTTGTCGTCTAACAATGCGGGTCTATCCCCGCGTGTACGGGGGAACCCCCGTGCGCAAAGCGCGTCGTCCAGGAGCCCGCGGTCTATCCCCGCGTGTACGGGGGAACCCGCTTTGCGCACGGGAGCGCCGGACCTGGCCTGGGTCTATCCCCGCGTGTACGGGGGAACCGGAACCATTGACACGGAACCACCTGCTGGAACAGGTCTATCCCCGCGTGTACGGGGGAACCCGAGGCCGATGAACGTCCGGCATGAACTCCTTCGGTCTATCCCCGCGTGTACGGGGGAACCTTCTCAAGGAGCACCGTAGCGACCTCGTCGCAGGGTCTATCCCCGCGTGTACGGGGGAACCGAGGGCCGCTCCCTCAGCGACATAGGCGGAATGGGTCTATCCCCGCGTGTACGGGGGAACCGTCTCCGACCAGTGTCAGTCCCAGCTCGCTGTAGGTCTATCCCCGCGTGTACGGGGGAACCGCGGTGAGCGCTCCGATCGCGCTTGGCGCGGTGGGTCTATCCCCGCGTGTACGGGGGAACCCTCGGTGTCCTGGCTCTGACTGTATTCCTGGGGGGTCTATCCCCGCGTGTACGGGGGAACCTTCAGCTGCACAGCCGTCAAGCTCTTCTCGTACGGTCTATCCCCGCGTGTACGGGGGAACCCTCCTGTGGTTTCACACGCTCCGGTGCGCCTTGGGTCTATCCCCGCGTGTACGGGGGAACCCCGGCTTGGTCGGATCGTCAGCGTGGTCCTTCGGGTCTATCCCCGCGTGTACGGGGGAACCGTCCACTCGCCGGTCGTTGTTCCGGCGGCCTTCGGTCTATCCCCGCGTGTACGGGGGAACCTCTTTGCTCGTGTCGGCTGTCATGTCTGTCTCCGGTCTATCCCCGCGTGTACGGGGGAACCCTGCTGAATGCGATCTCGCCTGTCTGCCATCGGGGTCTATCCCCGCGTGTACGGGGGAACCCCTTGCGGAGTCTATGGCTCAGCGGACGAAATATAGAAGAAATCTATATCTGCGGCAGTTGGCAGCACTGAACCTGCCACTCTCGCATCGACAGAGTCAACGGTACTTAACCAAGTACACTCCGTCTGCATCTACGATTTCCTTGGGCGCGCCTCCGAGGGTCCGTATCTGCTGTTGGGCTGTCGCTGCCGGATCCTGCCAAGTCATTACGATGGCTCCTTCTCTGAATTCGTCATACCAACGCGCTAGCACGTCCCATACGCGTTCCCGGATGCCGCTTGTCATCTGTGGGGAGGTGTAGACCCCTGGCGCAATCTCCAACATCGCCGACGCGAGGAAGCCACGGTAGCGTCCCTCTACGTTGACTGTAACGACTACTGTCATCACGCAACTCCTGGTTCCGCATCCCATGCCTCCGAGGGTGGGGAGGTTTCTTCTGGTGGAATGACCACCTCTTCGAAGAGCGCTTTGATGTGATCGATCATCTTCGGAATAACCTGCTCGGTCCTGAGCAACTCTCCCGTGGTCCTTCTGGTGAGCCTCTCGATGTCCAACGCAGGGTTATCGATTACGGCTTTGGCCGATTTGAGCGCGGCGGGAAGCAGGATTGTGTCGCGGAACAGGTCGGCGATATCCAAGGCGAAAGCCTCGCCGCTGTGTTCGTGGATGAAGCCCAGCTGGGGGATTGCACCGACGGCAGTAACGGCAATCACAGCGGCCGAGGTTACCGCAACGGAAGCGTGGTTGATGGCCTGATTTGGAACGTCGGCCGCAAGTGGAGTAGTGCGGTCATAACGGCGACCCCTCCAAGTGACGCCATATCGTTGGGCGAGCGTCTGGTAGGTGCGCTTCATGCGTGCGCCCTCGATGCCGCGGAGGGCATCGAGGCTTTGATGGGGCAACACCTCGCCCAGTCGGATGGCGTACATCTTGCGGGCGATGGCAATACGGCTGCCCTGAGAATCTCCCCAGGCTCGCATCTGCCGCCGGGCTATGTCGGAGGAGTCAGGCATCAGTGGAGGAGCGGTATAACACCTGACGCCGTCCTCGCCGACAGCGACAAGCGCAGTGCCGTGGCGCGCCATCAATCGCAGGGCATCGTGACTCACCGTCGAACCCGGTCCGAGCAGAATCATCGACAGGGATTGAAAAGGGATCCCGTACTCACCGGCGCCCAGCGGGCTTCCGGAATCAGGTCCGGCTTCGCGTTCGAAACGCAGCGTGCCGTGGCGAACAGTCAGCGCGCCCCGGGAAAGCCAGAGCAACCCGTGTCGGTCGGCGTGGGGAATCCTGGCGGTCTCCAGTCCCAAACGGCCTCTCAGCATAAGGCCTCCTTCAATCCTTTCTTGTATCCCCGTCCATGCGGGGAATCCTTGCGGTGTAGTTGTTAAGGTGCGTTGAGGCAACGGCACTTAGGCGCCGGCGGGGCGAAGGAGGAGCATTCCATAGCCGTAGGCGCGGTGCCGTCCGACACCCCTGGCTAATAGAGCAGAGAAAGCGGCGGGGTCGGTTATCGTGAGATTCCCCCGCATGACGGCGTCCGGGCCCTCGCTGTAGTGGCCGTGCAGTTTGCGGACGGCGCGCGTGCGCTGGAACGACACCAGCTTGGTCCGCTTCACGTCCAGGCTTGCTCCGCCGATACGGTCGAGCTGGCTGGATAGCCAATCTCGATAGACCTCTTCGCGGCTGCGCTCCATACCACCCTTCAGGTGCTGCTCGGCTTCCGCCTGGAAAGCGTCGCACTCCCGGGTCGGCTTGCTGGGGTTGTTCCGAGACAGTCGCACGATGGGGCGGATACGCGTCTCAAACCCCAGGAGTCTACCGGCCTGCCACTCCATGGGCATCAGCTTGCTGTCCAATCTGTCTGCCGGGATCACACGGCACTGCAAAGGATCAGCGCAGACGGAAGCGGTTTCGCGCAGCTCCTCGGCGCAGGCCCGAGCATAGCCGTAGACGACGCCTGAGGAGTTGCCCCGCGGGACTATCAGGCGGAAGGGTTTGGGAGCCAGTTGTCCGAAACACTCCTTCAGCAGGCAGTGCATCGCGTGGTCCGGGTCCTGAAGGCGCTTCGCACCCATCCAGCGTTGGAACTCGTGCACATTGACGTCCGCGCGGATCATCTGCAGAGCACCCGTTTCCTCCGAGGCGCTGCTGGCCTTAGTCATCTCTGTTCCTCTCTTTCAGATGAGGGCGTTCCCTCGGGAGAGGGAAACTCATCCCTGTCCACAGCGCCCTCGCAGACCGCTAGTCCGCCGCCGTGCAGGCCAGAAACCCAGTTGCGTTGGTCGGTGAGCATGTAACGTCGATTGGCCTCGATCCCCGCCACTCCCTCACCATCGGGCCAGAGGGTCCTTACGGTGGCCGGAACGCCGCTTCCGTCCAAGGGACACGCCACCAGTGCCCCCAAGGCAGTATCACCCTCTGCAACTCCCCTGAACAACGAGAGCGACGGCATGCACGGCTTCCGCCCGATGAACAGGGGACGCGCCGGTTCCTGCAGCGCCTCCGCCAAGCGGTCTAGCGTCGGCTCCTCGGCGTCAAGCTCCAGCCGCAACGCGACAGTTACGTGCATATCGGCGAAGTAATCCCGGTAACGCAGATGCGGCGCATCGTACGTACGGGGGCCGCCATCGCGGCCTTCGGGTTGCCCTCGTGTCGTCCAGCCCCGGTCCTTTGCTCCCAGCAGCGCGGTCTGAAAGTCAGTGATGCGCAGTCCGCCATAGGGCTCACGATCAATGCGGGCGGCGAAGACCAGTCTGTCCTGCAGCCGCTGATGCCGCTCCTGCTCCACGCGCCGCCAGCCCATAGCGTTGGCCAGCAGGCCCGTCAGCATCGAGGCCGCAGGGAACCACCGGATGATGCCGTAGTTGTCAATCGTCTCACCACCGAACGCCATCAAGGGCGATTCCAAGCTCAGAATCAGGTGTCGCATGACCTACCTCGCCGTTCCGCTGCGGACGGCCTCAGCGACCCATACCGCGAGGCCGTCCATGGGCAAGCGCTCCGAGCCGGGGATTTCGCAGTCCTCAACTGTCATCACCCGACGGGATTCCCGCGCCCCGTAGGCAGCATCCAATTTCGCCAGGCAGTTGGACAGCTGTTTGGCAGCATCCTCAACCTGCGCCTTGGCAGGCACGCGGAACGCGTTGGCGAGGCTGCGCGGCTGGCGGCTCCCGGCTTCGATAAGCATAAGGTCGGCGCAGGTGTAGGGCGCGGTCGAGCCGAGTTTGGCACCGGGTGATACGGTGGCGATGAGGTGAGTGAGGTGCTCAACCACCTTGGCGGCGAGGGTGCGGTCGGCAGCTTCCCATTCCGAGGCCACACAGCCCTCCAGATTGGAGACCAGCCCCGGCACATCCACGACCACATAGCCATAGAACAGCCCGGCGGTCAATTCCATGTCGCCGATGTGTGCGGCTCCCGCGTCTTCGTCGTCGCTTTGGAGGTCGTCCACGACGGAGAAGTAGTCGCTCTCGCTCTCCTCCCGGTGTACGGTGAAGGCGTGGGCGACATGGACGGCGGCGTCGATGTTGGCGCCGGGGTCGGAGGTGACCATGCGGCCGAAGAGCGCGCCTTCGAGGCCCGCGGGCAAGCGCGCGCCATCGAGGAGGGCCCGGAAGTTATTGCCTTCGCCCCTGCGCTGGCTGAACAGCTCCTCCGCATCTTTCTTGGCCGCGCCGGCGTCGCCGGAGTGCTCCGCGCAGATGGCGGCTGCTCTTTCCCGCAGGTGCTCTACTTCGGGCAGACCCAGCAGCAGGGGCTGGCGGCCCGATTCCGACGTTCCGCTGCTTCCGTACACACCCACATTGAAAGCAGCCTCCACTGCGTCGAGAACGTCGTCGCTGATGCCGCTCTCTTCTCTGAGCGGCGCCATGACCATGCGCTCGACAACGTTCCGCGAGCGCACCGCCCGTTCGGCGCCGGGGATGCCGTGGATAGCGAACTCGTCCTTGGCGACGCGCCAGTGACGCTTGAGGCACTGGGACGATATACGGGTGCGCATCGTGCCACCGAAAGGCATGCGCTTGGCCAGCCCGCTGTCGTCGCGGTTCAGCAGCGCCGCCGGGTAGGAGTGCAGGGTGTGAATCTGTAGGAACCTTGGGGTCGTCATTGTCAGTCTCCCTTCTTCGATTAGCTGCCTTGGTCGACGGAGGCCGAGGCGTTGCGCCGCTCCGCCTGGTAGTAGTCGCGGGCGATTCGACGGCGCGCCTCCTCCGACGCCGCTTCGTCGTGGCTGTCGTTGAAGATGAATCGCGCCATCTCGCGCCAGTTGAAGGACACACCGGCACCCGCCAACATCCGAAACATCCGGGCAAGAAGAGTCCGTAGCATCTCCTCCCGCGCCGTCAGCAGCCGGTTGAGCCGCGTTTCGCTGTAGAAACCAGAGTCGCGCCAGGCCTCGCCGCCCAAGAAGAGAGCTCTTCCTACAGGCATATGGCCGTTGTGGGCAGTGCGGGCGTCGCCGTCCCCGGCATTGGTCGGCGTCATGAGCGCGATACCGTGGAGAATGAGCCCCCACTTTCGTTCCACAGCGGGGGCGTGAACTAGGAGGTCCTCCTTCGCCAGCAAACGCCAGAAGACTGCTGGATCGGGCGTGTCGGGGTCCATCCGCCGCAGCTCGGCTAGATCGCCCCTGTGGTGTTGAGCGAGTTGGGCTATCTGTCCGGCGAAGCTGACTGCGATGGCATCCCACGAGCGGGCCTCGCCTTGCTCTGTCGGAGGGTCATGCTCCGCAATATTGTTCCTAGTGGTCATGCCTCCACCTCCTTCGCTTGCTGGTCGAACAAGAACGGCAACCCGCTGTTGCCGCGCAGCCTTCCTTCGAACAGTCCTTCGGCTTTCACTTCGGCCTTGTAGCGGCGAATGGTCGGACAGGGCAGCGAGTCCGCGGCGTCGTGGAGCAGGCCGCGGGCGTGGCTGACCACGTTCATCAGCCATCGGTTGTGGACGCCTTCACGCTCGTCCTCGGGGGCCTCGAACTCGTCCTGTAGGTCATCGAAGAAGCGGGCGTCCACGAGACCGTCCAGCCGATCTAGCCAGAGTCGGGCCAACTTGCGACCTTCAGGGTTGACCTTATCGCTGTCACCCTGAGCTACGAATACCTGTATAGCGTGGCTGAGAATGCGCTGGACCGTGCCGACCTCTACGATGCGCATCTCTGCGATCTTTCCCCAATCCTGGGTCGCGCCGGAGCCAAGCATGGCCATCTTGAAGGGATGTCGCACAGCGATGCTCCGCTCATGGTAGCCCTCGGTTTTTCCTCGGCCGCGCACCATCCCGCGAGCCACCAAACGCATAAGGGCGGATGAGTCCTGCTCGGACTGGGTCGGCCAGAGTAGGGGTGGGCGCTCCCAGTCGAGCAGGTACTCCTTAACTCGCTTATACGTGAACCCTCCGCTGGCCAGAGTAAGCGGCAGACCCTCTCTGCTCGTATCCGCCGGGGTCCAGGGGTCGCCTGTCCTGCCCTTGAGCTCCTTGCCCTCTATGCGAGCTGCCTTTGAACTCGTGCGGACTCCGTTCAGTGGGCCGCCCGCTCTGGAGCGCAGTCGGATGCGCCGACAGACCTCGATGTAGAAAGGACTGAGCTGATTCAGCAGCAACGCCTCCGCCGGTGTCCCATCCCACGGCACAGCCCACAGCAAGGCCTCGCCTCCGTCCGTCATTGGGTACTTGGAGAGAAGCGTCGGGAGGTACTCCAACAGCGCGATGATGTCGCGGCAGGCGTAGGCACCGGGGCCTCCGGTGGAAGGCGCGAGGGAGAAGGCGGGGCGGCTGCCCAACCCCCTGTTCATCCGCGAGATGCCGTAGTTCCCTGCCCCGGAGAACCCCTCCATCGTCTGGAGAGTGATGAGCGCGAAAATCCAGTCGTCGACGTTCGCCCGCGCCGCGACCGCCGATTTCAGGTCGTGGTTCTTGGAGGTGACAAGCATGTCCAGCTCGTCAGGAGCCGCAACCGTGCTCTTGTAGTCCTGTTCCCTGTCCTTGGAGCGGGTGGGCGGCTGCATGAAGGCGGGCTTGGTGATGTCCTCCACCACCAGCTGCCATGGCTCATCGTCCGTGTAGTCGGACGTCAGGCCGCGGATGATGCGCCGCCATTCGCCTGCGTCGCCGGGCGGGTCGGTGAGGCCGGCGCGATGCATAGCCGTGGCGCCGAGCTGCACGAGAAAGGCGTGCCAGGCGTGACGCTGATGAGGGCGCAGAGCAGGGAAGGATTCCACCGCGTCCTCCATCAGCACCGCGTAGACCTCCGGCAGGGACGCCGCGATGCGGCCGCCACCGGATGAGTCGAAGCGAATCAGGGATTCGGTTAGCAGGTTGTGCATAGATGTGCTCCCGCTGAGGCGATAGCCGACTCTATCGACGCTACTCGTCATGCGGCGATTCTGGCAATGCCCTGCTGTCACTAACCGAGATGCCTCCTGTTCGCAGCCGAACTACCACGGATGGGGTTTCCAGTACAAGGCAGGCGGGCCCAAGCAGCAACGCTTGGACAGCGGCAACACGTGGGACTACGATTTCAAGTGAGCTTGCCGTGGGGTGCGTCATACTCCTACACTCTCCTAGTCACGCTTGTTGGGTATCATTGTAGCTTAATGATTCTGGAACATTGATAATCCCGATGTCAATTCCTCCGAACTATGGGGATAGACCGCACTACGCCACGATGATCTTCGGTCGTAAGTGAGTTCCCCCGCACACGCGGGGACAGTGACCGGCAAGGGTGAGGCGGTTGGTCACGCCGGCCGCAGCCCCAGCCGGTCGTAGCGGAACGACCGGTCACCTACGGCGAAGGTGAAGCCACCGTCTACGGGCGCCGGCTGCACACTTTCCGGCAGAGGCTCTTTCGGCAGCCAACGTATCGAGACCGCAATCTTCTCGATGCCCTCCGCTCTGCCGAAGGGGCTGGCCTGAAACGGGTGGAACCCGATGTCGATGTTGTCGTCCCCCAGCCGGGTGCGGATGCGCTCCTCCGCGACGCCGAACAGCACGTCGTGGTTGTCGGTGAAGAATGACTTGCTGCGCTGGACGATGGCGTTCCGAGCGGTCAGCCCTTCCGCTATCTCTCCTCCCGTGATGCTGTTGGCGTGGACGAGCCAGTCATTCCCCATCTCACCAACGATTGCTTCCAGCGCCTCGGGGTGGGTGGCTCGCTCCACCAGCTCGCGGTTCATTTGCGGGATACGCCACTGGGGACGCTCGCTGAGCAGGCGCCGCGTGGCTTCCAGCACCCGCAGATCCTCGTACACGTAGCCGTATGGGCCCAGCCCATTTCGACTAGGGCCTCGTTGGAGCAACGGCGTGAGGTCACCTTCGTCTGGTGTGCACACGATGCAGCTAGGCATTCTGTAGCCAGCTGGCCGATCGCCACGCTGGTGACGATGTAGACGGCCGATGCGCTGCAGCAGCACGTCAATCGGGCAGAGGTCGGTGATTAGCAGGTCGGCGTCGATGTCCAGCGACTGCTCCAGCGTCTGTGTGCCGACCACGACCACGCCCCCCGAGGCGCGGTGCTTGCCCAGCCGCTCTTCCACAGCCCGGTCGAGCAATCGGCGGTCGCCCGTGGCGAACCGGCCGTGGTGCAACGTAGGCACACCGTTGCATGCGAACAGCAGGCCAGCACCGTGGTCACCCGCTGCTCGCTCCATCGCCTGCTGTGTGTCGATGGCATAGCGGACAGTGTTGCGTACGACTAAGACCTTTGCGCCGCCTTGGGCGGCCCGCAGGGCCTGCTCCGCCACCGCGCCGAAGTCGCGCATCAGCGGCTCAGCGGATACGTGGACGGTCTTCTCCTGATTGTTCCACCCGACATTGGCGATGCTTTCACCGCTTGGAGACATGACGCTGACGGCGGGATAGGGCGAACCGATGGCCTCGTCCAGCGGCATTACGCCGCTGACGCCCATACGCCCGACAGACAACCACTCCTGCCGTGCTGCCGATCCCAAGGTGGCCGACATCAGTATCGCGTAACCTCCTGCTCCGAGATGGGCGTCCAGCAGGGCATTGAGGATGCGGCGCATGTAGGTGTCCGAAGCATGGACTTCGTCCACGACTAACAGGTTGCGGGCTAGGCACGCAGCCCTCATGTGAGCGTGCTTGACCTTTAACGCCCCCAACATCGCTTGGTCTACTGTCCCTACTGCGACCTGCGCCGCCAAGTAACGCTTGGGATTCTCGGAGGCCCAGGGGCGCTCGTTGTCATAGTGGCTGTCCCACCAGACCTTGTAGTCCGGCAGTTTCACGCCCTCAGCGTCTGCGTCCGGTTCGTAGCCGGGGACGGCCAGTACAACCGGCGGACGGAGCCGCTCCGGGAATAGGTTGGCGGTGAACCGCTTGACGCGCTCGTGTATCTGAACAGCGGCAGCGCGAGTGGGCAGTGCGAAGTAGAGGCCGTCCACCAGCCCCGCCTCGTGCATGCGAGCGAAGCGCCACAGCGCTGCTTCGGTCTTACCGGAGCCGGTCTCCGACTCGATTATGACCAGCTGCTTGTCCAGCGGAGTGCTTTGGGCAACAGCTTGCTGGATGGCGTTGGATGAGTGGCCGATTCGTGGGAACAATCCGTCGAAACCGGGAGTTCCGGGGAACTGACTCCGCTGCTCGTGCAGGTCTAGGCCCATGGCCTTCACGGCGCCTTGGGCCTTCTTCCGCGCCTCGGCCATGTAATCGTCACGGGGCTCGTCGCAGAAGGGAAACCACGTCTCGTTGGAGCCAATCCAGTCAGCCAGAATGCACAGTCCCAGAAACATGTGCTGGAAGGTAGGCGCGGAGGGGAGGGGCGGAGCGGTGGGTTCCCATGCCGCTGGAAACCACAGGCGGGCCAGCTCACCGATATGTCTGACGCCTTCGGCAGGATGCAGGCCGCCGTACGCGCGCCAGATTGCCGGGTTGCGGGACCGCCTTCCCTCCAGTTGCACAGGCAGCCCGTGGTGGGACAAGGCGGCGATGAACAGACCGCAGAAGGACTCCCCGCCGCGGTCGTCCCAAGACTCAGCGGCGTCTTGCCACCAGTCCAAGGCTTTGAAGAACCAGCCGGCAGTCTCACGGTCCTCGTCCATAAGCACAGGCGTTAGGTCCAACGTGTGGCCAGCCCGGCCTGGTCTCCGCTGGCCGGCGGGCCAATCAGCGTCCCGCCATATCTGCGTCTGGAAGCCCACGTTGACCTTGCCGACGTCGTGCAGAGCGGCGAAGAGGGCAAGCCGCGCTTCGATCGCGTCTCCGAGGGTGTCCAATCTGCCCGAGCGGGCCAGCCGTTGCCGGATGGTTGGCTGGGCCAGCAGTGCCTCGAAGCACGCGCCCACATCAGCCATGTGGTGCTCAAGCAGGTGGATGCGCCCGTGGTCTTGACGGTCCGACTTTGCCCAGAATCGCCGTGTGTAGGCGGGCTCGTCCGTGCTGGTCGTCATCCTCTATCCTCTCTCAAGCTATGTATGGTCACCCGGCTCGGCAACTGCTGACCGTAGCGCTGCCTGCTGATGCGAAGGGAGTCTTGAGCCATGGACAATCTGACGTTCAACGCCATCGACGTCGAAACAGCCAATGCGGACCCCTCCAGTATCTGCCAGATAGGCATTGTTCGTATCCGCGACGGCGAAGTCAAGGAGCAGCTGTCGGTTCTGGTCAATCCCGAGCAACGCTTCAATTCTGCCAACGTCCGACTCCACGGGATTGACGAAGCGAAAATCCAAGATAGCAAGACTCTTCCGCAAGTCGCCGCCAAGTTGCGTGATTGGCTAGAGGAGACAGTGCTCGTCAGTCATACGATGTTCGACCAGGCCGCGCTCAACGGCGCGATGCGCAGGTATGGACTGGCGCCCATTCGCGCAACCTGGCTTGACAGCGCCCTGATTGCACGGCGCGCCTGGCCGGAGCGCTACCAGCGCCGGAGGGCGAGCCTGGCAATCGTGGCAAGTAACCTCGGAATCACCTTCCGACACCATGATGCCTTGGAGGATGCGAGAGTGGCTGCTGAGATTGTTCTACGAGCCTGTCTGTACACAGGATTGGACATCGACGGATTGTGGAGCACCCGCGTACTCGGCGCTGATGTCTCCCACCTCTGAACTGATTGCCGGAGCGGCGTTCCGCACTGCCCCACTCAGGCCGACTCCGTGAACGCCACACCGCATTCAACGCTCGCCGTTCTGAGTCGGACGTCTCTTGTCCAGAGTTGCACGCCGTGACCAAGAGCGGCACAGAGGAGATGCACGTCCACGAATCCCATTCCTCTGCCCATGAACTGCCGCGACTCGATCAGTGATAGCACTTCCTCATGCGCTGCTTCTTCCAAGCGCGGAAGCAACCCCCAGTCGCGGAGATGCTCACTTCGGTTACCGATGTTGCCACAGGCCAACTCGCCCAACACCATCGGATGCATCACAACATTCCCCGCCTGCAGTTGCCTGACCAGCTCGGGCTCCCGTCGACGCATGTGGTCAACCCATACCGAGGTATCGGCCAGAATCACCGTCCATCCTCGCCTTCGGCGGGTCCGGGTCCTGTAGGACGATTGCTCTTCCGCCTCGGGATATCAGCAATGCCGGGAGCACTTCCGCCCATGGCTATCAGCCGCCGTGCAGCTTCTCGCTGATTCTTCAGTCGATAGCCCGAGGAAGGCGTACCAGTCGGCCCTTCTGATAGCTGGAGATCTCCAACGCGGGTATGTTTGTCGCTGGAATCGTCCGTCGCGGCAGCCTGAACGCCGTCACCTTCAATAGATACGAGCACCTCACAGCCCTCTTCCAAGTCAAGGTGATCGAGTGGCTTGAGCACACCCTCCGCGAACTTTGCTCTCACTCTCGTAATCATCGCCGTCCTTCAGCGAATTGCCCTATCGTGCAGTCTGTCAGAGTACGCCATACAACATTATCCCACATCACTGACAGTTCCAACCGCTGTCAATAATCAAGAACTATGTACCAGATAATCAGGAACTATGAACCAGGTTAATCAGGGTCTTTGACCCACCCTGGGAGCCGAACAGGTGACCATGGGCCGCACTTCGTAACGAGGAGCGGCGATGGCATACCGGGAGGTGACCAGAGTGGACATAGGAGAAGTGATACGCCGCTGGCAGGCAGGAGAAGGCCTGCGGCAGATAGCGTCAGGCACGGGATTGTCGCGTGCCACGGTTCGCAAGTATGTGGAGGCATCGCGAGAGGAGGGGCTCTCGCGTGACGGCCCTGGCCCGATGGAGGAGCAGCTGAGCCGACTGGCGGCGATCAGCCAGCCGGGCCCGCGTCATCCAGCGGCGCCGACTCAGGAGTTGCTGGACCCGTGGGCGGACCAGATATACGGGTGGTTGAAGGGAGAGCGTCTGCAGTTGACGCGCATCCAGGAGCTGCTGGGGGCGCGTGGAGTCCGGGTGTCGTATGCGTCCCTGCTGCGCTACCTGGTTCGCCGTGGCTGGCGGCAGCGCGCCCCGCGGACGGTTCGGATGGAGCCGAGCGCACCGGGGGAGGTGGCGGAGGTGGACTTCGGGCGTCTGGGCTTCATCATGGACGAGCAGAGCGGTCGCCGCCGCGCGGTCTGGGCCCTGGTGGTGGTGCTGTGCCATTCGCGGCACTGCTTCGTCTGGCCGACCTACACCCAGAAGCTGGAGGACGTGATCGCAGGACTGGAGGCGTCGTGGGCGTTCTTCGGCGGTGTTCCCCGCTACCTGGTCATCGACAACTGCCCTGCCGCGGTGGCGGGTCCCGACGCGCTGCATCCCCGGTTCACCCGCGGCTTCCTGGAGTATGCGCAGCACCGTGGGTTCATCGCCGATCCGGCCCGCGTTCGTCACCCGAAGGACAAGCCCAAGGTGGAGCGCGCCGTTCCGTATGTGCGTGAGCGCTTCTTCAAGGGCGAAGCGTTCACGCACATAACCCCCATGCGCGAGGCGGCGATGCGCTGGTGCAGGGAGGTCGCCGGGCAGCGGGTGCACGGCACCACCCGTCGACTGCCGCTGGCGGTCTTCGAAGCGGAGGAGCGCGATGCCTTGCTCTCGTGGGACGGCGCGCCCTACGAGGTCACCAACTGGCGCACCGCCAAGGTGCACCTCGATCATCACGTGGCCTGCCAGTATGCCCTCTATTCGGTGCCGTCATCCCTCTGCCCGCCGGGTCAGCAGGTGGAGGTCGGCCAGGACAGCAAGCTGGTGCGGATCTATCACCGGGGCAGGCTGGTCAAAGTCCATCCACGGCAGCCTCGCGGCGGCCGTGCCACCGACCCCGCCGATTACCCCGCTGAGCTGACCCCCTACACGCTGCGGGCGCCCGATGGCATCAAGCGCAGCGCAGCAGAGCACGGTCCCGCAGTGGCCGTCTTCGCCGAGCGTCTCTTCGACGGCCCCTGGCCGTGGGCGAAGATGCGCCAAGGCTTCAAGCTCATCCGCCTCGGCCAGCGCTACACGTCCCAGCGCCTCGACGACGCCTGCCGCAAGGCCCTCGACGTCGACCTCATCGACGTGCGCCGCGTCGAGCGCATCCTCGTCCAGGCGCTGGAGGCGGAAGACCCCACTCCCCATCCCGGCCCGCTGCCACCGGGCCGCTTCGCCAGGCCGGGCGCCGTCTTCGCCCACATCAACGGCCTCACCAACCCATCAGCACAAGGAGATCAGACATGACCGGTATCACCGAGCTCACACCTTCGCTCAAGCGGCTCCAACTGGGGCCCATGGCCGCCACATTGCCCGAACGCATCGCCCTCGCTCGCAGGGAGCAGCTCGACTACGCGTCGTTCCTCGAGATCATCCTCGCCGACGAGATCAGCCGCCGCGAGCACCGGCGCATCGAGACCCGCCTCCACAACGCAGGCTTCGAGGAGACCTGCAGGCTCGAGGACTTCGACTGGACCGCATCCGTCACCGTCGACAAACGCATGCTCGATGCCGTCTTCTCCATGGAGTTCCTCGCCAAGCGCGAGCACGTCCTCCTCGTCGGCCCCGCCGGCGTCGGCAAGAGCTTCCTCGCACAGGCGCTCGGCTATACCGCCGTCCGCTCCGGACACACCGTCCGCTTCATCCGCGCCGATGATTTCTGCAAAGCCATGGCCCAGGCCAGGGTCGATAACTCGCTGGAGCGCACGCTCCGCTCTTTCCTCTCTCCCGACCTGCTCATCCTCGACGACCTCGGCCTCCACCGACTCACTCCCCAGCAGTCCTCCGACCTCTACGACCTCATCCTCAACAAGCACCGCGCTTCCAGCTTCGTCATCACCTCCAACCGCGCCGTCGACGAGTGGCTCAGCCTCTTCGACGACCCCATCCTCGGCAACAGCGCCCTCGACCGCCTCGCCAACGCCAGCTACCAGATCATCATCGAAGGCCAGAGCTACCGCGAGAGGCTCTCTCCCCACCGCGCCTTCTCTCGCAACCAAGGAGGTGATTGACCCAGATTCCCCAACCTGATACAAGCCCCAGACAAGCCGCCCCAGGGTGGGTCAAAGACCGTGATTAACCTGGTTCATAGATCCTGATTTTCGACACAACCGCCGGAGTCAATCTCTGTGCCGGAAGAGACAACCCTATGAACCGCTAGGGCTTTGCGCACATGGCAAAATACAAGGAAGGCTCGCTAGGGGTGTCGGATGAATCTGTCGATCTCAACCGACCCGCCTCACAGCAGGATTCGCGAGTTCCTGGACATCGGCAAGGCAGACCGTTCAACCTTGTATACGCACGGTTCTCTCTGCGTTCTGTGCCTTGGGTGTAGGCTGGAATGACTGATTTCTCGATGAATTGGTCCAACCGGTCTAGGTAGACGTTGGCGAGGATAGGGCTGACCACGTCACTTTGCGGGGTACCGCTCAGGGTGCGGCCATAACGCCATTCCTCAAGGTAGCCTGCCTTCAGTAGGTACTTGAGCAGGCGGAGAAGCGGCCATCGTGGAGTTTCTCGCCGAGTACCGACAACAGGACGTCGTGGTCGATGTTGTCAAAGCACCCCTTGATGTCTCCTTCGATGAACCAGCGGGGGCCGGTCCGGGTTTCCATCACGTTGCTGAGAGCGGTGTGACAGTCCCGTCCGGGCCGGAAGCCGTGGGAGCAGTCGGAACTGCGGCTCGTACTGCGGGGTCCCGTGTCTCCACCGTGCCGTAGAGTGGCTGCTCGACCAGGTCCTCGATCTCGTCGAGGTACTCGAACCAGGCCCAGCGCCGCCGCTGGGTCGACCACGCCACCTGGACGACCAGGGGCGTGGAGATGTGCTGAAGTTCGTCCCGCACTTTCGGCGAGGTCATGCCTCACCTCCGCTGCGCCGCATGGCGGCCGCGATACGCTCGAACAGCTCGCTGTCGTCCATCCGGTTGATGCGCTCGCTGTCCCGTCTGCGCCAGGGCAACTGCGCAAGCCTGGGCGTGCGCTGGATGAATGAGCTATCCCCCGTCGTCTTGAAGTAGGTAACCGGAGGTGTGGTCATGCCGCACCTCCCTCGCGGTACGCGCTGGCGAAGAAGAGGTCGTCGGGCGCAACCCCGAGGACCGCGCTGAGGGCGGATGATGCTCGCGCGGACGGCGGATGCGAGCCGCTCGGCGGCGCCTGCCATGACACGGTGCCCATGCGGGCGCCTGTGGACGTCGCGGAATGCCAGCTGGGAGCTGGCGGGTGCTCTGGATGAGGTATGCGGCATGACTACACCTCTCCGGACTGCCAGGACGCGAAGCCCGCTGCATCGTCATGGAGTCCTCGTGGGTCGTATGCGTTCCGGCAGCCCAGTGGGTCCGATCAGTGCATCTGCACCTTGCTCTTCTGCCCCACGCTGGCATCCGTGGCGTCGGGTGTGCTCGATGGCTGGTTGGCGAACGGACAGAAGTCGCCCCCGGTGTGGATGCCGAGGCGGAGGCGAACGTTGTGGGGATGAGTGCCCGGCCTGCGCGCGGTTGGAACGCGGAGCGGCCCGTGGCGGGAGACATGCGGAACCAACCGGAACCCTTCGGTGGGGAACGGCGAATGGTTCAGTGTGGAGTTGGTGAGGTAAGGCGAGGCGTGGCGCATGTGAGAAGCCCACGCCTGCTCTTGGACATGCGGCGACGGCGCTGGCAATGCCGCACCAGCGCCGTCGTCAGGGAGCGCCGAATCACCCAAGGGAGGTCCAGGCTTCCAGCGCACTGCACAGCCTAGCATGTCTCCGCCCGCACCGCGACAGACGCAGAGGGGCCGTGGCAGTTATCCTTGCCGTTGGTGATGGGGTGCCTGTTCAGCAGCCATGAACGGCATCTCATCACCACACCGGGGGAGGGAGAGCAAGTGCCAGAGCGCTTGCGGGCTACCGGAGCCTCATGGTGGGGAAGCCAGTCTCCCCGCCAACGTCACGATTAGCCTGCGGCGCCAGACCGACATGCGGGAAGAAGCCCCGGCGTCGGCAGCGAACTGCGCCGCGCGCGAGGCACAGCCGGAGCTTCGGTCGCGCTCCGGTGGTCTCAGTTGACAGGCAAGGCTTTGTCGGAGTGCCCGTCCCAGTGTTCCGGCTCTCGAAGCACCTCCACACAGGGGAGTTCACTCAGACCCTGCCGATGCTTCCCGCCGCCGATTGCGGTTCTCCGTTCCTCGTTGAGACCTTCGGGAGAGCGGTGCTCGATCCCTCAGGCCAAGGGCAGGGATGGTACGGTATCCCTCCAGCATTCTCTGGTGCGAACGCTGGCAAGCCGAACAACAGACTCAGTCTGCCCCAGCTCGATGCTGCCGGACAAGGGTTTTCCGTCCCCAGCGAAGGAAATGCTTACTGAGATGGCCAGGGATTGACCAAGGCCACAGCACCTATTCCTACCACAGGCCCAAGGTGAGCACGCGGCGCAGCACCCTCCTCCGCTCCCGGCGCGCATTGAACAGCGCCTGCCGTTGCCACTGTAGTTCACTCAACATCTTTCCTTAGGAGGGACTCGCTTGATGTCCGCCGGCTATAGATGCGCTCAAGAGGTGTGATCATGCCGTTGGCAGCAAAGCTCCACTCGAAGAAGTCCCGGTTGTCTGCGGCGTGCACGATGACATGCTGAAACTTCTCCAACAGGCTCGGAGGCGCCGAATACGCCAGCATCATTTCGTACAAGTCATACAACGGGGACGGAATGGGCGTTTCGTCGAGGAACGCCTCAAACGCCGCGCTGAAGTCGCTGAAGGCGACGCATGAGTACACATAGTTCGCCTGCGGCCACCTCTTTTGCGTCAGGTTGCTCCTTGAATACTCGTAATCTTTTCTGCGAAGGTTGATGCGCTCGATGAGCGCCTCTTCCAAGGTATCGTATGACTCAAGGATGCGGTGGTACTGCTTCTCCTCGCTGGTCTCCCAGTGTTTCTCCTCCGTCCAGTCGTCCGTCGAATACCCGCCGTTGGGCAGGTCGGACGCCACGTAGTAGTGCGCGTGCTTGCAGAAGTTGGCCAAGTCTTCGTAGCCTCCCTTGTTACACGGCCCGCCCATATCGATGACTCCCAGGGGCCTGCCCAGTAGCTGCGTCCACGACGCGAGAAAGGCGTCTGCGTCGTGGTTCGTCAACTGCTTTGCGAAGAGGTCCCCGCCGGGGCCGCCATGCCCACTGAACATGAAGTGATGCTCCGCCTCAGGATGGCGTTCCACCAGCACTTGAGTGAAGTCCGCGAACGCGCTCCGCAGGAAGTCGCTGCGTTCATCTGACGACTCCTCCGGCATCCCCGTGTGGACGCTCAGGGCATACTGCTCCCGGTAGGCAATCATGTCGTCTTCGGCGAAGTCGCCAAAGATGCCATAGAGCGGGTCGTAGTCATTGGGGAATGCGTAGAGGTGAACGGAGTCCGTCTCCTCCCATATCGCCGCTTCGTAGTACCGGAGCGTTGCGCTCTCCTTCTGAGGAGCCGCTTCCGCCCAGCCTGTCAGGGTGTGGAAGGGCGCCCAGTCCTCCGTAACCAGCACGACCCTCAAGAAAACATGCGGTTGCATCGAGTTGGCGGGCACGGGGTCGCTGGTCGGCGTTGGCGTGGGGGTGAGCTTGGCGCTTGGAGGAGGAAAGGACTCTAGCCCGCAGATTTCGCTGGCCCTAATGAACTCCTCCGAAGTTTTGCCCAGGCTGGCTGCCTGCATGGCTTCCACCAGTTGCGCCGGTCCGCCCATCTCCTCGAACAGGCAGGCTGCCCTCTCCCTGTCCTCGGGCTGCATCCCGAGCCTTGGGGCATAGGTCTCCCATTCGTCATCGTTCATGCAAACCACGGTAACGTTGAGCGCGGCCATGCCCAAGGCCAGAGAATTGGCGGGAGTATTCCCGGCGACGGCTGGCGCCAACAGCCCGCGTAGGTCCAGCGGAATGAATCCCTCCCGTATGCATCCTGAAGTATCCTGGCTGAGGGGTTCAACCTGTCCGACGAGCGTGGTCAGGAACAGTCGCAAGACCGTTTCGTCTTGGAGGCAGTTGATGATGGCGGCGGTGGTCTCCGGTGAGCTGCGGGGAGCACGTCCTGTCATCTGCAACAGTTCCTCGGGGCCGATGTCCTTTCCGCTGAGGCAGGACTGTTCCCCGTCCGATAGGCCAGACAGGAACGCCCGGGGATTGCCCACATCCACAGGTCTCAGATCTTCCGGGGGTAACCCTTCGCTCTCAGTACCTTCAGATTCAGGGAAGCCGAAATCGGTTTCGATGCCGCAGGCTTTCACTGCCTGACCAAGCATCGCGCTTTCCTCCATCGAAAGACCTGCTCCGGAGGCGTCGGCGCCCGAGAGGACGGCAATGATGCGTTCGCCCGAGGATGTTCCCTCAAGCTCCTTTATCAGGCACGCGAGATCGGTCGGATTTAAGGCAGGGCCATCGCCCGGAGGGGTTAGGGACGCAGCCTCCTCCGGCGTCAGGCACGCGATGAGCCGAAGCGTCGCGGGACCGCCTTCGGCATCCCCCGGCCGGCCAAGCGCCTCTACGATGGCCGGCTCTTCCCTCAGCAGTTCGGTTATGCAGGCTTGCGTCGCCGCGCTGAAGCCTCCGGCGCGAATCGACAGCATCGAGATCCCACCGCCGCCGCATGCTCTTCCGTGAGACAATCGGCGCCAGGAGAGGGCGTGTTCTCATCGCCCGCCAACAGCTCTCCCGCTTCTCCTGCGAGAGGCGACCTCAACAGTTCCTGAAAGCTCGCTCCAAGCCTGTCCTCCAGGCAGGATGCCTCCTCAGCCGTCAGCAAGGCAACCAGATCCCCGCCCGTAGAGGAACGGTCAAACTGCCAGAATGGAACCCTTCCCGAACCGGCGTCAGTTGGCGTGCTCAGGGCCGTAGGTGCCTGCGTTGGCGTCGCCGTGTTAGTTGGAGCCGCTGTTGAGTCCTCGTTCGAACAAGCTGCAAGCGCGAACAGCGCAATAATGACCGCCAAGCAAAAGAGCCTTGTAAACAATGTTGTCCTCATTCCCCTTTATGGGAAGGATTATATACCAAGCGCGGCGTCTGTACGGCGGAGTTTCAAGAGGATAATCCTGCCCCTTTTTTGCGCATGGGGCCAATGGTTTCGCCGCTAGCGACCCCTCACAGCTCCTATTCCTTCGCCATCGCCATACGCCGCTTCGCTACAGGTCCTGAATCGATGGCCATGCTCTGCGGCAGGCACTGCTTCCAGCGCGCGGGGATAGACCTTTGCTGATAGAGTCTCCCTGACCATCGGGAGGTGACGGGGAATGCCCACGTTCAGCATCGTCATGGCCAGCGAGGCGCGCTCGAGCATCGCGAACGCTAAGCGCGCGGAACTGCTGGGGGAATACATCGGCTACATCGAGCGGGTCGGTGCCGGGGAAGCAGGAGTGCTGACCGCCGGGGAGGGAGAGACGACCCAGGCGGTCCGGCGCAGGTTGAGTGCGGCGGCGGAGGTGCTGGGCAGAAGCGTGGAGGTCCGGCGCTCCGGGAACGCGGTCTACTTCTGGGCGCAGGAGGGCCGTCGGCGCGGCAGGCCGCGCAAGGCTGCAGCGGCGGAACCTACCGCCCTGTAGCGCGCGTCCGCAGTTGTTTGGTCGGGAATGGGAGATGAGCGCCGACGATGCGTTCGTTGGCATAGATCTGGGCGGCACGAAGATACTCGCGCTCGCCGCCCGACCGGACGGGACGACGCTCGCAACGGCTGTTTCGGAGACGCCGTCGCGCGGGAGCGCTGAGCGCATGGTCACCGTCATCGCCGAGACCGCTCGTGCGGCCATGCATCAAGCGGGACTGGGCACGAATGACATCGCTGCCGTCGGGGTGGCATCGGCTGGCGCTATAGACACACGCACGGGAACGCTCGTCCACGCGCCGCAACTCCCAACGATGTCCAACACGCCGCTCGCCTCCATGCTCGGTCAGCAACTCGGCATGCCGGTCGCCGTCGGCAACGATGCGAACCTCGCCGCGCTCGGGGAGCACCGCTACGGTGTGGGCAAGGGCGTGGATGACCTTGTATTCCTCGCCGTCAGCACCGGCATCGGGGCTGGCATCATCATCGGCAGCGAACCCTTCACCGGCTCTGCAGGCTTCGCCGGGGAGGTCGGCCACATGACCGTCGACGCCCACGGCCCGCTCGGCCTGAGCACGATGCCCGGTGCGTTGGAATCGCTCTGCTCAGGCACGGCGCTAACGCGCATCGCCACGGAGCGGATCAACGCTGGAGAGTGCTCCTCCTTGAGCGATGTCCTGCGCGACGCCAACCGGGAGCGGCTGACGGCCCGCGACGTGTTCGCCGCCCACCGCTCCGGCGATGCGCTCGCACAGTCGATCATCGCCGACGCCATCGTCCACCTCGGTGCAGGGCTCACGAGCATCGTGAACCTGCTCAACCCGGAGAAGATCATCATCGGCGGTGGACTCACCAACGAATGGGACGCCTATATCGCACCGGCCGTCGTCCACATGCGTGAGCAGTCGTTCGCTGGCATCGGGAAGCTGACGCCCGTCATTCCGCCTGCCTTGGGTCCGAAGGCCGGAGCACTCGGCGCGGTAGCCCTCGCGTACGATACCTGCGGCGATTGATAACGTCGGTATCCCACGGGCAAGGCCTGCTATCGCTCCTGCGCTCGTTGTCCTTCTTCGAGCCTGATCAGCGCCTCGGCCAGTTGCACCGCACGGGATGCTTCAGCTGCTTCTCGCTCGGCCCTGAAGGCCTCTTCACGCAATCGGTCGGCCGCGTCCCAGACGCGCACGACCTGGGTTAGTCCCTCGGAGAAACGCTCATCCAGCCGGTGCTCGCAATGGACGCCCGCCACTGAGGAACTCCCATACGGCTTCGCACTCCCGTCCATCCTTGGGGGTGTAGTTGCAACGCCCGCCACGACGCTGCAAAGAGCCTACCGCGATGGGGTCGAGTTCGACCCACAGGTCAGGGTCGGGCGGTTTCCCATGCGGCCACTGGATGCTCCCATAGATAGGCTTCTGTGTGACGTATGCACGGCGGTGGTACTCGTTCAGATGCAGGCCAGGGAACGGCGGTGTGTTCCTGCTCGGCCCATTGCGTATCGTCCATCCGGTTCTGTGCTTGTGTGCCCAGAAGCCAAGGCAATTCAGCACTTGGCGCATCTGCTGGCGGTTCATCTGAGTCGGCTGGTCACCCGCCATCATTCATCCTCCATCATTCATCCTAATGGTGTCCTTCACCCATCGAACCACACTTGCATCACCCATCATACCACCGCTGTCGAGCCGCCTATGCCGCTGGCCGGAGCAGATGGCCGTCCTGTGGGTCGAACGCCGGGACCACGTCCAGCGCGTACATGGCGTGCACCAGCACCGAGAGGTTGTGGCACAGAGCCTTCATCAGCACCTCGTTGACCTGTGCCACCGGCGTCTTGGCTCGCACCCGCTCGCCGAACTTGGCCTTCAGCATGTGGAAGACGGTCTCGACGTTCGACCGCTTGTGGTAGTGCCGGTTGAACTCCGCCTCCTGCATGGTGAACAGGTGGTACATCTTCGTCCACAGCGGGTCGGCACTGCCGTTTTTCCGCACAGCGACCGCATCCTTCTTGAACGGGATGTAGGGGGTGCCGCCCGCGTCCTCGATGGCGTGCAGGTTCCGCTTGGAGAAAGGCGTCAACTGCGGTGTCCAGCTCGGCACAGATACGCGAAACCTGGCTCTTGGAGATGCCATAGCATCCGAGTGTCTGGATGAGGTCTTCCACGCGCCGGGTGGAGACGCCTTCGACATACGCCTGCTGGAACGACCGAGAGCAGCGCGCGCTCACTACGTCGGCGCGGTTCGAGCAGCAGGGGAAGTAGCTGCCCTGACGCAACCGGGGATCGCAAGCTCCAAGGTTCCCACCCGCGTATCCCACACCTGCGGCCGGTAGCCGTTGCGATACGTGAGCCGCTCCGGCATGCGTTCGCCGAGTCCGGCCGGTCATGCCTTCGACCTCGGCCTCCATGACGGCTTGGGCGAGCACCTGTACTCCTTCGCGCAAGAAGTCGAATCCACCTTGGTCTGCCGGGTAGTGGCTCAGTTTGAAATCCGGGTAGTGGCAGCTGTGTCCCGGTGCTGACCGCGGAGACGCGCTTGCGCAAACGCTTCTGGCCGCGCTCGCGTTGACCCCGCCGAACTTCCTCCGTGGCGTTTGCAACTCCCTCCGCTAGGCGGTAGTGTCCCCGCTGTGCCGCAAACCGAGCGATAGCGTGGCACTCGCACCATACCCCGGAGGTATCCTTGACTAAGAGAGTGTTTGTGAGTTTGGCAGCAGCGACCATGCTGGTGATACTGGCCAGCCTGACCGCATCGGCTGCATCGGGAGACGTGACAGTAACAGTGGACGGAGAAACCAAGACCGTCAAAGAAGGCGACATCATCGCCACCGTCCCGCCTGAAGGTGACGGTCAAGCATCGGAGGACGGTCCGCCCCAGTGTGGGAAACTACCTAAGTTCAAAGTAGAGCTGACCGGCAATGTGAAGTTGTTCGAGGCTCGGTTGAAGGGAGAGGACTGCACGCTGCGAGTGACCAAGATCAAGCGCGGCAAGGCGGTTCCCAAAGAGGCCGAGGAATCGGACGATTCCGAACCACCCGTCTTTGGTCAACAGGGCAGCGCGTACTACAGGTTCTACCTGCAGACGTCGGCCACCACGCGTGGGTTTGCCTACGTCGAGGCCCTGAACCGCACCCGCACGAACATTCAGGTGTGGGCACCCAGCATGCGCGAGAGCGGGCCACTGGCAGCAGCGCACAACGCCTGGCATGACTGCTCCGCTTGGGGCAGCCCCACCAACTTCTGGCGAGTGACCTCCTGCAGTAGTGCGGGGGAATCGCTCAACAGCACGCGATCGGTCTGGAAGAAGGCGCGAGGCGCGTTCAAGTGGGACCCGCCCGGAACCTTCCTCGATCGCAACCAGCGCACGTGGTCTAAGTCTGAGATCAAGGGCTACACCCGCGGTTCCAGTCGCTTCCGGTCCACGTGCGGTACTGCAGGCGGCTTCATCGACGACCGCCCTCGCATCAACTACTTCAGGTGCGAACGGAAATGGGGCCCTCTCAGCTAGGCGACGGGCAAACAGACCTTCCGAGGGCGGTGTCGCTCGCACTGCGCTCGGAAGGTCGCTGGGCGCGCCTGCCGAAATGGGTAGGGCAGTTGGCCGCAGGCATCGACCTGGCGATCGCGGCCTTTGTCACGCTCGTATCCTACGGGCTCATCTTTGTGATTGGATGGCCAGCTCTCATCCTTGCGGGCGCAACCTCAGCCATTCTGCTCTTGGGCGTCCTCGCCCTCGTCAAGCGTTCCAGGCTTGCAGCAGTCGGTCGTCTGGTGCTGGTGCTCGCGGCGGGTTGGCCAGTCATGGCCATCTACGGTTCGGTAATCCTACCCCTGTGGTTCGTGGCCTCCTCAATCGCCCTGCTCATTCGGGCATGGAAGATGACGTACGAGAGTACACGCTGAATGCGGCTTCTTAGGGAAGGCTGCTCAGACACCTGTTGGACGGCCATTGCGCTGGGCCTGTCATATGTGGCAGCGAATCTCATCGTCTTCGCGGTGGCCGCATGGGGAGGGTCGGTCAATGATGCGGCGTACCTGGTTCACAAGGCTACGACCATCGTTATGGCTGCCATCAGTGCAAGTGCCATCGTGACTCAGCTGCCCATAAGGGGCAATGGACGCAGGCTGGTGTACGCGGCCACCGTGGTCACGCTGGTGGTGCTGTTCGGATTTCTAATCTGGCTCTGGGTGATGGCGGCGGTGCTAGTGGTCGTGTTCGTTGCGGGTAACATCAGACGGCGGAGAGAAGCAGATGAGCTCAGTTGCTAAGCAAGCAACAATCAGCATTCTCGTGTGCTTCTGTGCGGTCCCGCTCATCTGGATCGGCGTGTACCTGATTCTGTTTGAGCGCAATAGCTACCAGGGCGATCCGTTCTCGGCGGTCAACGACATCTGTGCGTTCTTCGGCTGGGTGAAGGTGGTTGTTGGCGCGGTGGGCATCCTCTGGGCAGGATGGGCATTCTGGCGAGCTCTGCGCGGTCATTCGCGTTTAGCTGGAGAGACGGACCACTCCGCCGCCACTGGCGACGCTGACTCGTGGCTCTGAGCCACTACCGTCTGCCGGTCCAACTTGCGCAGCAGCCCACCATCGCGAACGGTAGATGCCACCGTCTTCGAGATGTGGCTGGGCAGCCTGTCGATACCCCGAGGAATTGCGATTCCCAGTGTGACGGCCAAGACTCTTCTCGGATGACTCCCTTGAGGTTCAGGGAGTCCGCACCCATGTACGGCATTTCCTATGTCTCACAAAATGGTAAGATGGGGGTGTAGGAGCACGCCGTGAGGGGGGACGAATGAGAGACGCAGACATCCCCGCACCCAGACTGATCGCGCCAACTCTCCCGATAGAAGAGACCGCCCGCCTAGGCGACGAGATCTACGAGCGAGACATCCGGCGGCGGGTCGAGGCCGACCACCACGGGGAGGTCGTGGCTATAGACGTGGACAGCGGGGACTACGCCATCGCCAACACCGCCCTTGCCGCAGCCGACGCCTTGCGAGAACGCCGTCCCGCCCTTGATATTTGGGTAACGAGGGTGGGGTATCCGACGTCGCGCACATTCGGGGGCAGTTCCCTGCGGAGGACTGGACGATAGAGGGCCTCGTGAGTGCAAATCGCGAGGCCATCGTGCCCTGTCGCTCCGTGGCCCGGAGGGACAGACGCGGGAAGTGAACGCAGTGATAGACACCGGCTACAGCGGTGCTTTGACTCTGCCGCCTGCGTTGGTCGCGGAGTTAGAGTTGCCCTATGTGTTCAGCAGCAAGGCTACGTTGGCTGACGATACGGAAGTGAGCCTTCGCGTACACCACGTCACCGCGCTTTGGGACAGTGGGACGCGACACATCGAGGTCGATGCAGTAGGAAGCACACCCCTGGCGGGCATGGCCTTGCTCGACAGCCATAGTCTGTACATGGAAGTAGAGGACGGCGGCAGAGTCGTCATACAAGCCGGGGAGTAGCTGAACCCGATCTTCCTCATCCGCCTCTTCTTCGCGTCCTGCCATCCTCGCCTTTCGGCCCCGGCCACCGAAGCCCGGTAAACCGCCGTGAACGCGCCCACATGCTTGCGCCGCGCCATAGTCGGTGTATAGTAGCGGTGGCATGAGAGAGCTTGCTTTTGTGCTGATATATTGAGTGCTGGGACGAACGCCGTGACGAAAGCGATGAGCGCATGGTAACCGTTCAGAGGGGATGCCCGAATGGCAGCGTCGCGATGGGCCGCTTGGCCCTGAGCGGGACCTCGTCCCGCCGCTCCGCCGACCCTCGCCCCGTCGGCACTCGACGGCCGCACGGTATGCGAACACACGTTACCCCCCCCCCCCCCCGTACATATGTTCTAATACCTCTAGGAAGCCCGCATCACGCAGGGCGTCCCTACTCCCTTTCCCCCTTCTCCAGCCCCACTCCCACCTCAGACCCTCCCTCTCCGCCGATCACCAGGCGGCCTATCCGCACGCCCTGTCTCTAGAGCGCCTTGCGCCCAACTGCTCCTCCGAACGCTTCCCATAGAGGGAGGCGCCATGAGGAAGCGGGCTAGGAGGAAGATATGAGAATCAAGGAAGAGTACATCGTTCCCGCCCTGGGAGCCGTCATCCTGCTGTCCGCCTTCGGCTTTGCGACCAGCGGCTTCTCCCTGATCTACCCGGTGCTCCTGGGGATGCTCGGATTGGCGGCGGTGGGGACCTTCTTTGTGCCCCCGGCCGTCCAGGTGGAGGTGCGGATAGCGATAGCCGTCCTCGGCCTGCTCATCCTCGTCTTCTACTTCAGCTCCGTGTCCTTCTGGCTGGCGCTGCTGGCCTTCGGGGCGATAGGGGCGTCGCAGATCCGCCACGGCTCCGTGCTGACCATGCCGCCGCACACCGTGGCCTACGTGAAGACGCTGCTGGAGAAACGGGGCGCGGCGGGAGCCGGGTCCGGGGCTGGCGGCGACGGGTCCGGCGAGACGGCCCAAACGGGCGCAGCGGGGCAAGGCTCCGCAGTGCAGAGTCTTGGCCCGCTGCAGAGAATGCTGCGGGTGAGCGTCGGCGGCATCGGGGGTGTAGTTCTGGGCGCGTTCATCCTGCTCAGCATCTTCACCATGCCCTACGTCGGCCTGGTGGTGGACGACGGATGGTCTGAGCCAGAAGCAATGAGTTTCACCTTCCAGGAGATGTCCGAGGAGTTTGATAGAGAATTGGGTGACGGCGTTCCAGGAATGCTCTTCATCGTCCTGGCGGTCGTGGCGGCTGTGAGCGCGGCCTCGGTGATCCTGCCCCGGTGGGCGGTCGTAATCGCCGGCATTGCGGGGATGGCGGTGATGCTGCTCTCGTACGGCTACATCTTCGCCGAGTTCAGCGAAGCCGCCCAAGGCGCCAACGTCAGCATAATCGCGATCCCCGACATAGGCTGGTTCGTGGCGGGAGGGTGCTTCCTGGTGCTCGTCGTGTTGCAGCTCATCCCCGCCTTCAACCGGGCCAGAGGGTAGATGCAAGACCGCGGAGACGCGGGCGCGTTCTCCACGATGCGGCGTTCCTGGCTGGCCAGCCAGCCAGGGAAGACGCTTGGCGCCGGACTTCAAACGACATGACTGGAGAGAAGATGACCGGTAGCCGAGCGGGAAGATACGGGACCCTGTTGAGCGTCGTCCTCGCGCTGTTGCTCACGATGGCGCTTGCGGCCTGTAGCGGCGAGGGCGACCCCGGAGGCGAGGGGACTCCCGGCTCGCTCCTCGAACGTGCGGCTGAGTCGGAACCCACGCAGGAGGCCGGGGACTCCGAACCCACGCGCGAAGGAATTCTCGGCATCGGCAGCCAGTCCACCGCCGAGCCGGAGGCCACCGATGAGCCGCAACCGACCCAGGAGGCCGGGGACCCCGAACCCACGCGCGAAGGAATCTTCGGCATCGGCAGCCAGTCCACCGCCGAGCCGGAGGCCACCGATGAGCCGCAACCGACCCCGGAGGCCGGGGACCCCGAACCCACGCGCGAAGGAATCCTCGGCATCGACAGCCAGTCCACCGCCGAGCCGGAGGAGGCCGATGAGCCGGGACCGACGGCTACCAGACGCCCCCTGCTGACCTTTGGGCCGACCTCGGCGGCAACGGACCGAGAGGCGCTGATTACCCTCTACAACGCAACGGACGGTCCGAACTGGGACGACAATGAAAACTGGCTGAGCGACGCGCCCCTGGGCGAATGGGAGAACGTCACCACCGGTTATGGGCGAGTTACAGGGTTGGACCTCGCCTCGAACGATTTGAGCGGGGAGATACCGCCGGAGCTGGGAAACCTCGCCAACCTGGAAGTGCTGGACCTCCGCAACAACGATTTGACCGGGGAGATACCGCCGGAGCTGGGAAACCTCGCCAAGCTGCGGGAGCTGGATCTCAGGTACACCGAGTTGAGCGGGGAGATACCGCCGGAACTGGACAACCTCGCCAACCTGGAAGAGTTGGAACTTGGCGAGAGCCATCTTCTGAGCGGATGCATATCCGACCTCCTGCGCGACAGGCTCTCCCGCTACAGCATCAACTACGACGAGGCACCGGTATGCACTGTCGAAGGCCATCCCGCCGACACCGAGGTGCTGATCGCCCTCTACAACGCAGCGGACGGTCCGAACTGGTCCGACTTGGACGCTTCGAACCGGTTCCACCATGGATGGCTGAGCCAGAAACCCATCGGCGAGTGGGAAGGCGTTTCCGTGGACGCCAATGGCCGGGTCGTAGCCTTGTCCCTCGGCACCTTGAGCGGGGAGATACCGCCGGAACTGGGCAGCCTCGCCAACCTGAAATGGCTGAGGCTCGAAGGGAGAAACTACGATTTGAGCGGGGAGATACCATCGGAACTGGGCAACCTCGCCAACCTGCGGGGGCTGGACCTCGAAAGGAACGAGTTGAGCGGGGAGATACCGCCGGAGCTGGGCAACCTCGCCAACCTGAGAGTGCTGAACCTCCGCATTAACAACCTGAGCGGGGAGATACCGCCGGAACTGGGCAACCTCGCCAACCTGCGGGAGCTGAACCTCTACAACAACCAGTTGAGCGGGGAGATACCACCGGAACTGGGCAACCTCGCCAACCTGGAATGGCTGATCCTCACAAGGAACCAGTTGAGCGGTGAGATACCGCCGGAAGTGGGCAGCCTCGCCAGCCTGAGAGGGCTGGCCCTCAGCTACAACGAGTTGAGCGGATGCGTGCCAAGACTGCAAGGCCAGTTTACCTACGACAGCCTTGACCTTGGCGACCTGCCCTTCTGCTGATGCCACCAGTGTTCAGCCGTGGACGGACGGCATACCGCCTTGGAGGCGCTTCCGGCGTGTGGCGGCTTTGGTGCAATTGAGACCGGGAGGTAAGGAAGATGATCGGTAGCCGAGGGAGAAGATACGGGACCCTGTTGAGCGTCGTCCTCGCGCTGTTCCTCACGATGGCCCTCGCGGCCTGTAGCGGCGAGGGCGACCCCGGAGGCGAGGAGACTCCCGGCTCGCTCCTCGAACGTGCGGCTGAGCCGCAACCGACGGCTACCGGACGCCCCTCGCTGACCTTGGGGCTGACCTCGGCGGCAACGGACAGGGAGGCGCTGGTTGCCCTCTACAACGCAACGAACGGTCCGGGCTGGACCAACAATGAAAACTGGCTGAGCGACGCGCCCCTGGACGAATGGTACGGCGTCGAAACGTTCAGTTACATCACAGGGGAAGACGGAGGACGCGTTACGCGGCTGGAGCTCGGGGAAAACGGGTTAAGCGAGTCGTACGAAGACGACAACTATGAAAACTGGTCTATCGGGGAGATACCGCCGGAGCTGGGCAACCTCGCCAACCTGGAAGAGCTGTGGCTCGGGGGCAACCAGTTGAGCGGGGAGATACCGCCCGAACTGGGCAACCTCGCCAACCTGGAAGTACTGTCCCTCGGGGGCAACGAGTTGACCGGGGAGATACCGCCGGAGCTGGGCAACCTCGCCAATCTGGAAAGTCTGACCCTCACAAGTAACCAGTTGAGCGGGGAGATACCGCCGGAGCTGGGCAACCTCGCCAATCTGGAAAGTCTGAACCTCGACAACAACGAGTTGAGCGGGGAGATACCGCCGGAGTTGGGCAGCCTCGCCAACCTGGAACGTCTGGACCTCGAAGACAACCAGTTGAGCGGGGAGATACCGCCGGAGCTGGGCAACCTCGCCAACCTGGCAGTGCTGCTCCTCCACAGGAACGAGTTGAGCGGGGAGATACCGCCGGAGCTGGGCAACCTCGCCAACCTGTCAACGCTGTACCTCAGAGAAAACCAGTTGAGCGGATGCGTGCCAAGCAGCCTGGAAGGCAAGGTGGACATACGTGCCGTAGACGGCTCCTGCCCGTAGAGGTCTGCGCTCGCGGCAGGTTCTCCAGGATGCGGCGTTCCTGCCGGCCGGCCAGCCAGGGGGGCGCCTGCGCCGGACATGAACGACATGAACGGAGAGAGAAGATGACCAGTAGCCGAGCGGGAAGATGCGGAACCCTGTTGAGCGCCGTCCTTGCGCTGTTCCTCATGATGGCCCTCGCGGCCTGTAGCGGCGAGGGCGGCCCCGGAGGGACTCCCGGCTCGCTCCTCGGACGGGCGGTTGAGCGGGAAGCGACGCAGGAGGCCGGGGACGCCGAACCCACGCGCGAAGGAATCCTCGGCATCGGCAGCCGGTCCACCGCCGAGCCGGAGACCACCGATGAGCCGGCGGCTACGGAATGCCCTCCCCTTGCCAGTGGGCCGACCTCGGCGGAAACAGACCGGGAGGCGCTGGCTGCCCTCTACAACGCAACGGGAGGTCCGGACTGGGCCAGGAATGACAATTGGCGGAGAAGGACGCCCATCGGCGAGTGGCATGGCGTCACCACCGACGACGACGGACGCGTTACAGCGCTGCGCCTCAACGATAACGGGTTGGGCGGGGAGCTGCCGCCGGAGCTGGGCAACCTCGCAAACCTGGAAGTGCTGCACCTCAATGACAACGAGTTGAACGAGGGGATACCGCCGGAGCTGTGCAACCTCGCCAACCTGCAAGTGCTGAACCTCTACGACAACCGGTTGAGCGGAGAGCTGCCGCCGGAGTTGGGCAACCTCGCCAACCTGCAAGTGCTGAACCTCTACCGAAACCGGTTGCGCGGGGAGATACCGCCGGAGCTGGGCAACCTCGCCAACCTGACATCGCTGAACCTCGCGGGGAACTGGGACTCATATGGGGGCCAGACTAACGCTTCTAACCAGTTGAGCGGGGAGCTGCCGCCGGAGATGGGCAGCCTCGCCAGCCTGCAATCGCTGAACCTCTCCATCAACCAGTTGACCGGGGAGATACCGCCGGAGTTGGGCAACCTCGCCAACCTGGAATCGCTGGACCTCCGCTCGAACGAGTTGACCGGAGAGATACCTTCGGAGATGGGCGACCTTGGCAGCCTGCAATCGCTGAACCTCAGCGCCAACGAGTTGAGCGGGGAGCTGCCTTCGGAGCTGGGCAACCTCGCCAACCTGACATCGCTGAACCTCGCGGGGAACCGGTTGCGCGGGGAGATACCGCCGGAGCTGGGCAACCTCGCCAACCTGACATCGCTGAACCTCGCGGGGAACCAGGGCCCATATGGGGGCCAGACTAACGCTTCTAACCAGTTGAGCGGGGAGATACCGCCGGAACTGGGCAGCCTCGCCAACCTGCGGGTGCTGAACCTCCGCAGGAACCGGTTGCGCGGGGAGATACCGCCGGAGCTGGGCAACCTCGCCAACCTGACATCGCTGTCCCTCAGCTACAACGAGTTGAGCGGGGAGATACCGCCGGAGCTGGGCAACCTCGTCAACCTGACATCGCTGAACCTCGTAGGCAACGAGTTCGGCGGATGCACATCTGATTTCCTGAGAGACAAGGGCGGCTCCTCCGGCGAGATATGCACTGTCGAAGACCACCCTGGCGACACCGGCGCGCTGATCGCCCTCTACAACGCAACGGACGGCCCGAACTGGGAGAGGAATGACAACTGGCTGAGCGGGGAGCCCATCGGCGAGTGGGAAGGCGTTTCCGTGGACGCCAACGGCCGCGTCGTAATCTTGACCTTGAGAGAGAACGGGTTGAGCGGGGAGCTGCCCCCGGAGCTGGGCAACCTCGCCAACCTGCGGGTGCTGAACCTCGGTAACAACCGATTGAGTGGGGAGCGGCCGCCGGAGCTGGGCAACCTCGCCAACCTGAAACAACTGCGCATCTCTGGGAGCGGAGAGATACCGCCGGAGCTGGGCAACCTCGCCAACCTGGAAGTGCTGAGCATCTCCGGGAGCGGAGAGATACCGCCGGAACTGGGCAACCTCGCCAACCTGGAAGTGCTGAGCATCTCCGGGAGCGGAGAGATACCGCCGGAACTGGGCAACCTCGCCAACCTGGAAGTGCTGACCCTCAGGGGGAGCGAGTTGAGCGGAGAGATCCCGCCGGAGCTGGGCAGCCTCGCCAACCTGGTACGGCTGGAGATCCGAGGGACCCAGTTGAGCGGGGAGATACCGCCGGAGCTGGGCGACCTCGCCAACCTGGAAGTGCTGTGGCTCCAAGAGAACCAGTTGAGCGGGGAGATACCGCCGGAGCTGGGCAACCTCGCCAACCTGGAAGTGCTGGAACTCAGGGAGAACGAGTTGGCCGGAGAGATACCGCCGGAGCTGGGCAACCTCGCCAACCTGCCAGTGCTGGACCTCAGGGAGAACGAGTTGAGCGGATGCGCTCCAGCCAGTTTGTACCGCGGCGGCTTACAGCTTTGGCTGCCGGATACCGTGGACGGCTTCTGCCCGTAGAGGTCTGCGCTCAGCGGCGATGGGAGGTCACGATGAAGACGAGTAGAGGACCGGCGGGACGGCTTTTCTTACTGGGCATTGTCCTTGCCCTGGCGTTGCCAGCAATCCTCATGGCCTGCGGCGGCGGTGATTCGCCGGATGCCGGCGTTTCGCGGGACGCGACGGCGCCCCGGACGGTTGAAGGATATGCCCGACTGGTGTGTGCTGAAACTGCGCAAAGCACAAGGACTTGGGGAGATCAGGTCAGCGGCCTTGAAGAGCTTCTCGAAACCCTTGAGGGCATCACCCCCCCTGGTGAACTCAGGGAATACCACAACGTAACGATTGACGTGGGGAGGATATACCTGGCATTTGCGAAGGACATGCCGCGTGACGGCGAGGTTGACCCCGGTGCTCTGCTTGCCCAATTGGGAGCCGGCGTCATGCAAAGGGTGGATGCAGCACGCGAAGGTTTATCGCAGGAGACCAAGAGCATCCTCGATTCTGCCGGCTGTGACACATAGACATGAATGGAGAGAGAAGATGACCAGCAGACGAGCGGGAAGATACGGGACCCTGTTGAGCGTCGTCCTTGCGCTGTTGCTTGCGATGGCTCTCGCGGCCTGTAGCGGCGGGGGCGACCCCGGAGGCGAGGGGACTCCCGGCTCGCTCCTCGGACGTGCGGTTGAGTCGGAACCCACGCAGGAGGCCGGGGAACCGGAACCCACGCGCGAAGGAATCCTCGGCATCGGCAGCCAGTCCACCGCCGAGCCGGAGACCACCGATGAGCCGACGGCTGCGGAATGCCGTCCACTTGCCAGTGGACCGACCTCGGCGGAAACGGACCGGGAGGCGCTGGCTGCCTTCTACAACGCAACGGACGGCCCGAACTGGCGAAACAATGACAACTGGCTGAGCGACACTCCTCTGGGCGAGTGGCATGGCGTCGCCACCGACGACGACGGACGCGTTACAGTGCTGCGCCTCGAAGAGAACGGTTTGAGCGGGGAGATACCGCCGGAGGTGGGCAGCCTCGCCAACCTGGAATGGCTGCTCCTCAAAGAGAACGATTTGAGCGGGGAGATACCGTCGGAGCTGGGCAGCCTCGCCAACCTGAAAGTGCTGCGCCTCGAAGAGATCAAGTTGAGCGGGGAGATCCCGCCGGAGTTGTGCAACCTCGCCAACCTGGAATCGCTGGACCTCTACTACAACGATTTGAGCGGGGAGATACCGCCGGAGCTGGGCGACCTTGGCAGCCTGCAATCGCTGAACCTCAGCGCCAACGAGTTGAGCGGGGAGCTGCCTTCGGAGCTGGGCAGCCTCGCCAACCTGGAATCGCTGGACCTCACCGGCAACGAGTTGAGCGGGGAGATACCGCCGGAGCTGGGCAACCTCGCCAACCTGAGAGTGCTGAACCTCCGCATTAACAACCTGAGCGGGGAGATACCGCCGGAACTGGGCAGCCTCGCCAACCTGGAATGGCTGGAGCTCGACTACAACGAGTTGAGCGGGGAGATACCGCCGGAGTTGGAAAACCTCGCGCTCACCACTCTCTGGTCTGTGGGCCTCGAAGGGAACCAGTTTAGCGGATGCATATCCGATCTTCTGAGAGACAGGGGCGGCTACGACGGCGAGATACCGGTATGCACTGTCGAAGAACACCCCGGCGACACCGAGGCGCTGATCGCCCTCTACGAGGCAACGGGAGGCCCCGGATGGCAGAGGAGTGACAACTGGCTGAGCTGGGATCCCATCGGCGAGTGGCATGGCGTTTCCGTGGACGCCAACGGCCGCGTCGTAGCCTTGTCCCTCGGCTCCTTGCGCGGAGAGTTGCCACCGGAGATTGGCAACCTCGCCAACCTGAGAGTGCTGAGGATCCCCAACAACAGTGTGGAGATACCGCCGGAGCTGGGCAACCTCGCCAACCTGGAAGTACTGGACCTCACCGACAACTACTGGAGCGAAGGGCTGCCGCCGGAGCTGGGCAACCTCGCCAACCTGAGACAGCTGTACCTCGACGGAGCCTTATTCCCTCGCGGAGAGATACCGCCGTGGCTGGGCAACCTCGCCAACCTGGAAGTACTGGAACTCAGCTCCGCCGTCTGGAGCGGGGAGATACCGCCGGAGCTGGGCAACCTCGCCAACCTGAGAGTGCTGAACCTCTACCAGAACGACTTGACCGGGGAGATCCCGCCGGAGTTGGGCAACCTCGCCAACCTGAGAGTGCTGCACCTCGGCAACAACCTGTTGAGCGGGGAGATACCGCCGGAGCTGGGCAACCTCGCCAACCTGACAGTGCTGAACCTCGGCCATGACTCGGAGTGGAGTGACAAGAACCAGTTGAGCGGGGAGCTGCCGCCGGAGCTGGGCAACCTCGCCAACCTGGAATGGCTGAACCTCAAGGATAACGACTTGAGCGGGGAGCTGCCGCCGGAGCTGGGCAACCTCGCCAACCTGGGACGGCTGAACCTCGTCGGTAACCAGTTGAGCGGATGCGTGCCAAGCAGCCTGGAAGGCCGGTTGGGCATCTCTCTGCTTGGCAACCTGCCCTACTGCTGATCCCGCCAGTGCTCAGCCGGGGATGGACGGCATATCGCCTTGGAGGCGCTTCCGGCGCGTGGTGGCTTTGGTGCAATTAGGACCGGGAGGTAAGGAAGATGACCAGTAGACGAGCGAGAAGATACGGGACCCTGTTGAGCGTCGTCCTCGCGCTGTTCCTCACGATGGCCCTCGCGGCCTGTAGCGGCGGGGGCGGCCCCGGAGGCGAGGGGACTCCCGGCTCGCTCTTCGAACGTGCGGCTGAGTCGGAACCCACGCAGGAGGCCGGGGAACCGGAACCCACGCGCGAAGGAATCCTCGGCATCGGCAGCCGGTCCACCGCCGAGCCGGAGGCCACCGATGAGCCGACGGCTGCGGAATGCCCTCCCCTTGCCAGTGGGCCGACCTCGGCGGAAACGGGTCGGCAGGCGCTGATTGCCCTCTACAACGCAACGGGCGGCCCGAGCTGGAACGACAATGAAAACTGGCTGAGCGACGCGCCCCTTGGCGAATGGTACGGCGTCACCACCAACGACGACGGACGCGTTACAGCGCTCTCCCTCGAAGAGAACGGTATGAGCGGGGGGATACCGCCGGAGCTGGGCAACCTCGCCAACCTGACAGAGCTGGACCTCAGCTACAACCAGTTGAGCGGGGAGATACCGCCGGAGCTGGGCAACCTCGCCAACCTGGAAGAGTTGGTCCTCCGCTTCAACGAGTTGTGCGGGGAGATACCGCCGGAGCTGGGCAGCCTCGCCAACCTGGAAGAGCTGTGGCTCGGGAGCAACCAGTTGAGCGGGGAGATACCGCCGGAGCTGGGCGGCCTCGCCAACCTGGCATACCTGGATGTCAGCCACAACGAGTTGAGCGGGGAGATACCGCCGGAGTTGGGCAACCTCGCCAACCTGACATACCTGAATCTCTACGCGAACGAGTTGAGCGGGGAGTTGCCGTCGTGGCTGGGCGGCCTCGCCAACCTGGCATACCTGGATGTCAACCACAACGAGTTGAGCGGGGAGATACCGCCGGAGTTGGGCAACCTCGCCAACCTGGAAGAGCTGTGGCTCGGGGGCAACCAGTTGAGCGGGGAGATACCGCCCGAACTGGGCAACCTCGCCAACCTGGAAGTACTGTCCCTCGGGGGCAACGAGTTGACCGGGGAGATACCGCCGGAGCTGGGCAGCCTCGCCAACCTGGAAACGCTGGGCCTCCGCGACAACGAGTTGAGCGGGGAGATACCGCCGGAGCTGGATGACTCCAACGTTACATTGCTGGAAGTCAACGGGAACCAGTTGAGCGGATGCATATCCGACCTCCTGAGCGGCTACGCCGATATACCGGTATGCGCTCCCGAAGACCACCCTGGCGACACCGGCGCGCTGATCGCCCTCTACAACGCAACGGACGGCCCGAACTGGGAGAGGAATGACAACTGGCTGAGCGGGGAGCCCATCAGCGAGTGGAAAGGCGTTTCCGTGGACGCCACTGGCCGCGTCGTAGTCTTGAAGCTGGAAGGCGAGAGGTTGAAGGGGGAGATACCGCCGGAGTTGGGCAACCTCGAACGCCTGAGAGTGTTGTCCCTCTCCTCGAACGAGTTGAGCGGGAGGATACCGCCGGAGCTGGGCAACCTCGCTAACCTGCAAGTGCTGGGCCTCCGCGACAACGAGTTGAGCGGAGAGATACCGCCGGAGCTGGGCAGCCTCGCCAACCTGACATACCTGCACCTCGGGGGCAACCAGTTGAGCGGGGAGATACCGCCGGAGTTGGGCAACCTCGCCAACTTGGAATGGCTGGACCTCAACGACAACTACTTGAGCGGAGGGCTGCCGCCGGAGCTGGGCAACCTCGCCAACCTGATATACCTGCACCTCGGGGGCAACCAGTTGAGCGGGGAGATACCGCCGGAGTTGGGCAACCTCGCCAACTTGGAAGACCTGCACCTCGGGGACAACCAGTTGAGCGGGGAGATACCGCCGGAGTTGGGCAGCCTCGCCAACTTGGAAGAGCTGCACCTCGGGGGCAACCAGTTGAGCGGATGCGCTCCAGCCAGTTTGGACCGCGACGGCTTATACGTTCGCCTGCCGAGTATCACGGACGGCTATTGCCCGTAGAGGTCTGCGCTCAGCAGCGATAGGAGGTCACTAGGATGACGAATGTGTGGGATCGGCGAGACGGCTTGCTGGGCATTGCCTTGCCCTGACGCTTACGGCAGTCCTCATGGCCTGCGGCGGCGGTGATTCGCCGGACGCCGACGGAGAGGATGCAAGACCAGCGGAGACGCGGCAGGTTCTTCAGGATGCGGCGTTCCTGCCGACGGCCAGCCAGGGAGGACGCCTGCGCCGGACATGAACGACATGAATGGAGAGAGAAGATGACCAGTAGCCGAGCGAGAAGATACGGGACCCTGTTGAGCGTCGTCCTTGCGCTGTTCCTCACGATGGCACTTGCGGCCTGTAGCGGCGGGGGCGGCCCCGGAGGCGAGGGGACTCCCGGCTCGCTCTTCGAACGTGCGGTTGAGCGGGAACCCACGCAGGAGGCCGAGGAACCGGAACCCACGCGCGAAGGAATCCTCGGCATCGGCAGCCGGTCCACCGCCGAGCCGGAGACCACCGATGAGCCGACGGCTGCGGAATGCCCTCCACTTTCCAGTGGGCCGACCTCGGCGGAAACGGACCGGGAGGCGCTGGCTGCCCTCTACAACGCAACGGACGGCCCGAACTGGCGAAACAATGACAACTGGCTGAGCGACGCGCCCCTGAGCGAATGGTCGAGCGTCGCCACCGACGGCAATGGGCGAGTCACGGGGCTGTACCTCCGCAACAACGAGTTGAGCGGGGAGATACCGTCGGAGCTGGGCAACCTCGCCAACCTGACAGAGCTGTCGCTCGGCGAGAACCAGTTGAGCGGGGAGATACCGCCCGAACTGGGCAACCTCGTCAACCTGAAATGGCTGAGGCTCGACGAGAACGAGTTGAGCGGGGAGATGCCGCCGGAGCTGTGCAATCTCGCCAACCTGACAGAGCTGAACCTCTCCATCAACGGGTTGAGCGGGGAGATACCGCCGGAACTGGGCAACCTCGCCAACCTGGAAGTGCTGTGGCTCAACCACAACGGGTTGAGCGGAGAGATACCGCCGGAGTTGGGCGACCTTGGCAGCCTGCAATCGCTGAACCTCAGCGCCAACGAGTTGAGCGGGGAGCTGCCTTCGGAGCTGGGCAGCCTCGCCAACCTGACAAACCTGTACCTCAGCAGCAACGAGTTGAGCGGGGAGATACCGCCGGAACTGGGCGACCTCGCCAACCTGGAATGGCTGGAGCTCTGGGGGAACCAGTTGAGCGGAGAGATACCGCCGGAACTGGGCAACCTCGCCAACCTGGAATGGCTGGCTCTCGACTACAACGAGTTGAGCGGGGAGATACCGCCGGAGGTGGAAAACCTCGCGCTCACCACTCTCCGGTCTGTGGGCCTCGAAGGGAACCAGTTTAGCGGATGCATATCCGATCTTCTGAGAGACAGGGGCGGCGAGATACCGGTATGCGCTGTCGAAGACCACCCTGGCGACACCGAGGCGCTGACCGCCATCTACGAAGCAACGGGAGGCCCCGGATGGCAGAGGAGTGACAACTGGCTGAGCTGGGATCCCATCGGCGAGTGGTACGGCGTTTCCGTGGACGCCAACGGCCGCGTCGTAGCCTTGAGCTTGTACGAGAACCACTTGCGCGGAGGGTTGCCGCCGGAGATCGGCAACCTCGCCAACCTGACATCGCTGGAACTCGTCTTCAACAGTGTGGAGATACCGCCGGAGCTGGGCAACCTCGCCAACCTGGAAGTGCTGAACCTCCGCAGGAACTCCTCGCGCGAGCTACCGCCGGAGCTGGGCAACCTCGCCAACCTGAGAGTGCTGGACCTCCACAACACCAACTTGCGCGGGGAGATACCGCCGTGGCTGGGCAACCTCGCCAACTTGGAAGTACTGGACCTCAGCGAAGCCATCTTGAGTGGGGAGATCCCGCCGTGGCTGGGCAACCTCACCAACCTGAGAGTGCTGGACCTCAACCACAACGACTTGAGCGGGGAGATCCCGCCGGAGCTGGGCAACCTCGCCAACCTGACTTACCTGAATCTCAACTTGAACGAGTTGAGCGGGGAGATACCGCCGGAGCTGGGCAACCTCGCCAACCTGACATACCTGGATCTCTACGCGAACGAGTTGAGCGGGGAGTTGCCGTCGTGGCTGGGCGGCCTCGCCAACCTGGCATACCTGGATGTCAGCCACAACGAGTTGAGCGGGGAGCTGCCGCCGGAGCTGGGCAACCTCGCCAACCTGGGACGGCTGGAACTCGTCTTCAACGAGTTGAGCGGATGCGTGCCAAGCAGCCTGGAAGGCCAGTTGGGCATCTCTCAGCTTGGCGGCCTGCCCTACTGCTGATCCCGCCAGTGCTCAGCCGGGGACGGACGGCATATCGCCTTGGAGGCGCTTCCGGCGCGTGGTGGCTATGGTGCAATTAGGACCGGGAGGTAAGGAAGGTGACCCGGTAGCCGAGCGAGAAGACGTGGGACCCTGTTGAGCAATGGCGAGGCCACGCCGCCGGAGGGGCAGTTCGCCTCGGTCAGCGCCGGGGTTCGCCACACCTGCGGGGTGATGACCGACGGCTCCGTGGCCTGCTGGGGCGATGACGACTATGGCAAGGCCACGCCGTGGGGACGAGAGGAATCATAGCTGAGAGTGCAATACCCTGTTCCAATCTCTGCGGGAGGGATCGGGCGAGCGCAGCGATAGCCGACCCGCCGTCAGCCCGACGCCCGACCCACCCGACGGCCCCGGGGCGCCATGGCGGCTAGGCGCCCCTGACCTGGGAGGCCCCGGACGAGGACACGGCACCGGCTATCGGAGAGATTCTTCGACGGAGGCCCAAGGGGGCGTAGGACACGCTGCTGGTGTACGTGGAGGACACGCAGAGCGCGGCGACCAATTTCCCCGACACCGGCGCTTCGGGGGGAACGCAGCGCGTGCACCGGGCGAACGCGATTAACGGGGCGGGTGCGGGGTGAGGTCGGGCAACGAAAAAGCCCGCGCACATGGACCAAGCGTCAGCCTCTCCTGGTCACTCGGTCTGGCAGGAGGCTCGCGCATCGCACACGCCCGCGTTGACCGTGGGGATGCGGAGGGGCCAGACATCGCACTTGGAGGGGGGCGCGCACGGCGAGCCTCGCGAGGATGCGCGGGTTCACATTGGATCGCTTCGCACTCATCGTTCGCATCAGGATAACCACTTGCAACACCGCCCTGCGAGGCAATCATCCATGTACCGGTGCCTGAATTTCCGTCACTCAGTCGACAACTGTCTCTCTAGGACTGGAAGCTCCACCAACTCTGCGTCGACAACTGCTGCCCACTGCGCCCGCGCCGACTGGCGCCACTCCACGGTGTCATCTGCCTAACGCGGTGCTCTCGATGGTAGCATCCCTGTCGGCTGTAAGTTCAGGATTCTTCCTTGTCTCGCCCCTGCGTTGAGGCAGAGGGCCGTGCAAATGAGTAAACCAACCGCATTGTCAGACAGGCGGCTGAATTGACAGGATAGACGGTGCTGGGGGGGGTAACCCCTACATCCTGAAGGGACCAGCGACGACGAAAGTGTCGCCTGTGCTCTCGCTCGGAGGCCAGAACGACGGGGAGTGCCCGATGGCCTTCCCGTAGGCAGGAGAATTGCTGATGGAAATGGCAAAGCGGGCCTTGACTTTGTACCTGATAGCGGTGGCCATCGCGGTGGCGTTCGCCTTGATGCTGACTCCGGTTTTCCATGACGGTTCGCCCGAATACCCGGCATGGCGCGTCTTGAACTGGTTCATGGCGGCGGGAGTGGTAGTGGTGCTGGCCGTGAATATCCGGCGGCTGAACGATTCCCCTACCGGCGAGGCGGCGACAGCTAGCTATCTGGGTGCGCGATTCGCCTCTTACGGCTCGATCGTCCTAACCATGCTCTTCTTCTGGGGTTGGTTCTGGACGCTCAATCCAGAGAGCGAAACCGGAGAGGCCGTCACCTCTCATCTCGTCTACTTTCCCGCCATGGATGCGCTCTATGTCGTGCTCTCCCTGAGCACGGGACGCCGTCTTTGGCAAGGGTAACCCCGCCTGGCATCATAGCGGTGTTCCGGGGTGGACCTCCTCACTCGGACGCGGCGAACTCTACCTCTTAATCCGGGCTGGGATGGACGGCGATAAGGACGGCTTGGCCGATGTTCCAGCCGCGCTGAAGAAGTTCTTCTATGGCCTGGGCACCTGAATATCCTCGATCACTTCAGCACAGTCCGGCACGAGACGAGCACCAGGATTGTAATTGACCTCATGACCACCGATGCCCGCAGGTAGGTCTTCCTCGTCGTCCTCCTCGTCCACAACGAACAGGGTGAACGGGAACGGCGGGAGATTATCCTCAGGCTTCCCCCGGCTGTAATGGCGCTGCGCGGCGTACCGCAGCACCCGATTCTGCCGTAGGTCGCGGGAGAGCGAAGCACCGGGAACGTCAGCGTCCAGCAGAGTGGACTGCAGCGCATCTGCTACCCCTCACGCTTGTTGCGCAGAGATAGTCTCATGTAAGCTCGGCGGGTCATTTGGCTTGACTGCCACGCGAGGTGTGCGCATGCACTATCCCAGGTTCATAGCGGCATTCTTGGTCTATGCAATCGTAGACATCGTGTGGAACATTTCGCCCATCGCACGGGGCATGTACGAGAGCCTCTACGAGGCCAGCGGCAACGACGCGCTCCTGGACGCCTACGGGAAGCAGATGGATACATGGGGCGGGGTCGAACTACTGGCCCTGCTTGCGTTCTTCTTGCTGATCGCTTTTGCCAACTACTACTTGGCGATTCAGCCGGCGATTAGGGAGAACAGACTCGGCACAGCCATGCGGAACAGCTTCGCCCTGGGCTGTGCGGCTTACGCCACCTACATCGCGCCGATCTTCGTCACGTTTTCCACCTGGCCTGCCGTTTTGGTGCCCGTGGACATCCTCATCGGAGGATTGCTCAGCCTCATCACCTCGACGGTTGTCACCGCCGTCGCTCTGCGCCGGAGCAGGGGCTGAAGACAGCAGGTTGACGGGCTACGAGCACCTACAGCCCATGGACATGACCCTCACGAGACCCGGTTCGTGGGTAATGGTGTTCCACAATGAGGGATAGGAGTTGTGGTGGATTCGCGGGTAGATTTTCTCCGCGGAAAGTGCGACGTGTAGTCCTACTGCTCAACTCTTGGGCCCTATGCGCTGCCGCATGCCTGTTCTATATGCTGGATTCGGTCGATCCTCAAATGAGGAGTTCAGCTTGGGGCAAAGTTCACGCCTAACGATCGCAATTCTGCGATCCATCAGGCTCTGCAGGGTCCACCAAGCCCTCAGACGGGGTCCAACACCTGCCCGAGCGTTCCCCCTCTACCGGAATCGGGGTGGAGGCCGTCGGTGCGGTGCGAGTATCCCGACCTCGTGACCCTCGAGCCTGCCGATGACGACGAGGAGGTGTTCGGGGACGCTTGGCCGCTGGTCGTCGAGTGGCGGGAGCTGAAGAACGTACACCCTCACAGGGGCAAGGGCCTCGCGTGGCTGGCGGAGGAGGAGCGGCTGCTGGAGGTGGAACCGGTGCTCCTCGAAGGGCACGGGATGATGCTGCCGCCGGAGAAGCGGCCACTGTGCGGCTTCGACCGCGACGGGCTGACCAGGTGGCGCAGGAAGGCGCTCTTCAACAGGCGGAGGGAGCGGGCCAAGCTGGAGCGAAGGCGGTGGATGCGGCGCGCGCTCACCCTCGGACTGTGGTGGGATTGAACCGTGCCGGGGGGCTGTGCGTGGTTCTTGGACGAACGCCAAGAACATTAGGCCATTAAACGGAGGAATCTGTTCTGTTGTTGTCCAGCGATTTAGTCCCCTTAACTGAAAAGCGAAAATGTCACCCCCCAGGTTAGTCGGCGGCCAACAGCGATTCGGCGAGGGACTCCGCTTTGGCTCTCTCCTTGGCGCTGAGTTTCTTGGTGGGCGGACTCTCTGCTAAGGCGTACTTCCTTGCGGCCACCCGGGACATTCCCAGCTTCCGGGCGATGGATCGAAGAGATAGCCCCTGCCTCTTGGCCTGCTGTACCGCCTCCCAGCGAGCCTGCTGGGCAGGCGTGGGCGTCCGGTGCAGCGAGTGCCGGAGCGGGTTGCCCTTGCCGCCCCTGTCTTTGGCGTCTACGCCCTCGACCTCGGCCCCTTCTTCATCGGCTGCTTCCAGGGCAACCAGGAGATTCCTCTGGGCCTCGTTGAGGTGGCTGTTGACCACGCCGTTCGCGACCCTCTGCAGTTCTGGACCGGAGAAGCTGTTCCCCGTTGCTCCCCACAGCGCCGACGATGGCTGCGGGGCCTCCTGAAAATCAACAACCTCCCCGTGGTATCTCATCAGCATCTCCCCATCGGTCCGTTCCAGGACGTTCACCTGGAGACCGGCATAGCTGGGCCGATCTGTCCCGGGCAGCAGCTGCAGGACCCGCCAGTGGTACTTCACCGTGTTGTCCCGGCCCACCTTGCGGGTCTCGTTGAGGCAGATCGTCTCGGTCAAGGACAGCTCATCGGGCACCGGACGGTAGGCTGAGTCGGAGTGCTCCGCCGCGACGGCGAACTGGGCGTTGAACCGAGGTAAGAACTCTTGGAGGGCCTCGTCGGCCTCGCCAATGGTGCTGGCGCGCAGGCCAAGCGCAGCTCCGTTACCAGCCTGTCTTGGAAGGTCTCCATCATGCGTTCCACTCTTCCCTTGGCCTGGGGAGAGAGGGCGAATATCTGGTTTATGCCCAACTCCCGTATCACCCGGGCGAACTGGGTGGTCTCGACAGGCACCGGCACCCGACGGGCGTTGTATTTGAAGGCCGCATGGCGGTCGCTGTAGAGGGCCAGGGGGATCCCCCACTGCCGGACCAATCCCTCAAGGAGCACGAGGTAGCCACGGGTGTCCTCGCTGGTGCGGAAATACCGCCTGGGCCACGGTGCCGGTGGCGTCGTCCACGGCGAGGAGCAGCACCAGCTTCGGTCCCCGCTCCTCCAGCCACGGGTGTTGGCTGCCATCGATCTGCACCAGCATGCCTTCCTGGGGCATACGCCTTCGCCGGAAGCGGTGCTGTGGGGAGCGGCGGCTGCGAGGACTGCCCAATCCGGCCTTGACCAATATGTGGCGCACTGTGGGACGGCTCAGGTCAATGCCCTCGCGTTCCCGAAGCAGTTCGGTGAGGTGACTATGGTTGGCGCCGGCATAGTGGTTGCTGGCCAGCTTCACCACGGCAGCCTCGGCAGCCTCGGGGACAGCGTTGTGGGGTCTACGGCCTCTGTTCCCATGGGCCAGAGCGGCTGCGCCGTCCTTGCGGTAAGCGGCTAGGAGACGCTTGGTATGACGCTGGCTGACTCCAATGACTTCGGCAGCCTCGGCAATCGGAAGCTGATATTCCAAGACACTGTTGAGCACCTGGATCCTTGCCTGTTCCTTCTGGTTCAACGTTACATCCCTCATGGGATGACATATTCGCTGAACAGTTAGCCGGTGACAGAATCGTAGAACAGCAACACAAAGTCGACCATATCGCCCCGCGCTCCCAGGGCGGCACGGACGCTTACGAGGACCTCACGCTGCTCTGCCCGCCCTGCAACAAGGAGAAGCGCGACAGCTACACGCTCATCGGGCTGCAGTTCAACCGGCAGCAGGGCTACATGAAGGACGAAGCGAAGACATGGACGCGGAGAGCTGGCGGTGCTCTTGGAGGCCGCAGGCGTGTCAACAGAGGATCGCCAAGGTCTTTAGGCCACCCTGGCACCGAATCGGAGAGCATGGCCGCACTTCATTGCGAGGAGCGGCGATGGCTTACAAGGAAGTGTCCAGGGTGGACATAGCGGAGGTTATCCGGCGCTGGCAGAGAGGGAGCAGCCAGCGGCACATAGCATCGTGAACGGGACTGTCTCGAGAGACGGGTTCGCAAGTATGTGGACGCGCCCCTGGAGGCTGGCGTATGCGAGTGCGGTCCGGCCCCACCGAGGAGCAACTCAGCCGACCGGCGTCGATCGGGCGTTCCGGTCCACGGAGGGCGGCCATCGATGAAGTCCAGGGGGGAAGGTGAACTCGGCTTCGATCCCGCAGGTTGCGACCGCCTAGCCGAGGAGTACGCTCTGTTCGGGCGTGAGCACGAAGAACGTCCTCACGGCGTGAACCTGTGGACAGTCGGCAGTGCTCCGGGATCGGTCACGCTCGCGTCTGTGTGGTGGTAGATGACCTGCACACCCTGGGCGCAGTCTCCGAACCTATCGCAGGAGAGCACCCCGGTCAGCCCGGTGAAGTCCGACGATACAGTCCGCACGGCGTGGCGGAGTCCGCTGCGACTGATGCGCAGCGTGCCGTGCTCGTCGATGCCGAGGAAGCGGGTCAAGGCATTACCGTCGTCGCGGACGGCGACCCTCTGAATGGCTGCGAGCAGGAGGGTTGTGGCATCATAGGCGTGCGCCCAGTACGGCGTTGCGTGCGCCAACTCACCGTAGTTGGACTCGAACTCGGCGAGCACGTCTGCCGCGGTCCTGCCGGTTGCCCCGTTGAGGTGGGTGCCGACGTGCGATTCCGGCCCCGCGAAGTAGACCCCCTCCGCCTGGGGTAGCGCGAGGAAATCAGGGCCGAATGCTCCGTCCCCGGAGATGAGCGCCACTCCCTGCAGTCCGTCATATCCGCGCAGCTGCCGGATGAAGTGAGCGGCTTCCCGTTCAAACAGAGGGAAGAAGATGCCGTCCAGTCCGGCTTCGGCGAACCGTGCCAGCACCTCCGTCATTTCGGTCTGTTCCTTCTCGATTGGTTCAACCACCGGGACCTCGGCGCCGCGCTTAGTGAACGCGTCTGCAAATGCACCCGCCAGAGCGGTGGTGTATGGGTCTCCGTCATGCATCGTCGCCATGCGGCGCAGCCCCAGTTCGTCGTAGGCGAAGCCTGCTACCGCCTGCCCCTGGTGGAGGTCGTTGTGGGCGATGCGGAAGTAGCCGGGATGATGGTCGGAGCCCGCATTCCCCTGGAGGTCCGAGGTGAGCACGGGAGACGTGTTCGACGGCGATATCATCACGAGGTTCGCCGCGCTGATCACCGGGGATGCCGCGACCGCGGCCGCCGAGCACGACGTGCCCACGACACCGATGACGCGCTCCTCGGCAACGATCTGCTCAGCCCCCGTGCGCCCTCCCTCCGGCGAGCACATGCTGTCCAAAGGTGGACCGAGTTTGATCTCGTGCCCATGCACACGGTGGAAATCGTGAATGGCCATCTCGACCCCGATACGGGCTGCGTCGCCGGACGACCATGCCTCGCCGTGCGACAGCAGCGTGCGGATGCGTACGGGTTCATCCGGGCCGATGACGAGCGTGTCTGAACTGTCCCGGTCTCCACAGGCTACCGACGTCAACCCGATAATCGTGAGGAGTGTGAGATACAGCAGCCGCTGCATACCCATGCGCTTCGTAACTGCCATTCGCCTCCCTTCTTCGACTGACGTAACTCCCTTAGGGTGTCAGTCGTTGAGCTCCTGCAGAGCATCCGACCGGGAATCGTAGTGGGGTGGACCCCACGATTAGGACAGGTCAGGCACCAAGTTAAGTTGGAGTCCCGCTGCTGTCAACCTGCCTGCCGCGGCTGTCGTTACCTCTGGACGTGCTGGCTCTTCGCCCCGGTTGGCATACACCTCGGCCGGGGTCCGATACCCCAGCGCCTGGTGCGGCCGACTGGTGTTGTAGAAGTCGAAGTAGGCGCCCAGCCCAGCCCGAGCCTGACTGCCGCTCTCGTATGCCCTGAGGTACACCTCCTCGTACTTGACCGTGCGCCACAGCCGTTCGATGAGCACGTTGTCCACGCATCGTCCTTTCCCGTCCATGCTCACCGCGATCCCGTTGGCCTCAAGCAGCCCGGTGAACGCCCTGCTCGTGAACTGCGACCCCTGGTCGGTGTTGAAGACCCGGGGCGTGCCGATGCGGAGTGCATCCCGCATTGCCTCCATGCAGAACTCCACGTCCATCGTGTTGGACAGCCGCCACGAGAGCACGTACCGGCTGTACCAGTCGATGATCGCCACCAGGTAGAGGTGCCCGCGGGCCATCGGGATGTAGGTGATGTCCGTCGACCAGACGTGGTCCGGACCGCTTGCCGTCACACCGCCCAGCAGATACGGATAGACCTTGTGCCCCTTCGCCGGACGGCTGGTGTTGGGGCGCCGGTAGACGGCCTGCAGGCCCATGGCGCGCATCAGCCGCCGCACCCGCTTGCGGTTCACCCGCTTGCCCAGCGACCGGAGCCACACCGTCATCCGCCGCGAACCGTAGTACGGCGTCATCAGATACTGGCGGTCCATCCGTCCCATCAGCTCCTCGTCCTCCTCGCTGACCTCGGTGCGCCGACGGTAGAGGCCGGAGCGGCTGACGCCCACCAGTGCGCATTGCCGCACCACCGAGAGCGACCCATGCTCACGCTCCACCAGTCCACGACGACGCTCAACGCTCAGCGACCGAACCCGTTCGCCAAGAAATCCCGCTCTACCTTCAGACGACCGATCTGCTCGTAGAGCTGCGCCACCTGCACCTCAGCCGTCTGGCTCCTCTTCCTGCTCTCCTCTGTGGCGAAGATCGCCCCGGCGTGCTCCACAAGGGCCTCCTTCCACGCGTGTATCTGGTTCGGGTGAACCTCGAAACGGCCCGCCAGTTGGCTGATTGTCTGCTCTCCCCTCACTGCCTCCAACGCCACCTTCGCCTTGAATGCCGCCGTGTGCCTTCTCCTCTGTTGTCCCATGCTCTGCTCCTTTCCCTATCGGACTAATCCTAGAAGCAGAACTCCAACTTAGCCCCCTGTCTCGTTTTTGGGGTCCACCTCAGGGCGGCCACGATGATCAGGTCGATAGCGTTGCACCCGGCCTCATGGTCGGGTGAGGATTGAAACGCATGCGGCGAGGCATGACCTCCCGTCCGGATACGTTGCACCCGGCCTCATGGTCGGGTGAGGATTGAAACCCAGTGGGGCGGGTTTGTTGGTCCAACACCTTGGGTTGCACCCGGCCTCATGGTCGGGTGAGGATTGGAACCTTGTGTCACAGAAGAGCACCACGCTTACGAGCTGGTGTTGCACCCGGCCTCATGGTCGGGTGAGGATTGAAACATGGGCATTGGCGACGATGGTGCAGACGGGTGTCGTTGCACCCGGCCTCATGGTCGGGTGAGGATTGAAACGCGCGGCCTGCTACGGCTGCGCTCCGTCACGTCCACGTTGCACCCGGCCTCATGGTCGGGTGAGGATTGAAACATCGGTGGCCTGACGTTCATGCGGAACGAGGTCCTGGTTGCACCCGGCCTCATGGCTGCGCGGACTGCGGCACGTGTTCTGTGCCTTCCCCGGCCCCGTTTGCGCCAAAGGCGCGTACCGCTCCCGCCACCAATGGGGACATATACCCGTGTACTTGCCGATGACAGGTTATGTTGCTGGTCGAAACAGCATTGTACTCAGCGCGATGAGTCATTATCCTGCCGCTTGGGGAACTCGCTGGGAGCCGTACGTACTATGAGCGAGAGCAAGTCTCGGATAGAGGTCAGTAACCTCTGGAAGGTGTTCGGCGAAAGCCCGGAGGCCGCCCTGCAGCCGGAGTGCGAGTCCATGTCCCGCGAGGAGATACGGCGGGCGCTGGGCGTCGTCGTCGGACTCCGTGACGTTTCGTTCACCGTTGACACGGGAGAGGTCTTCGTGGTCATGGGCCTGTCGGGCAGCGGCAAGTCCACCCTGGTGCGCTGCCTCCTCAGGCTCACTGAGCCCACTGCGGGGCAGGTCTGTTTCGACGGCGAGGACATCCAGGGCTACTCCGCCAATCAGTTGGTGGAGTTCCGCCGCAGCAAGACCGCCATGGTCTTCCAGCACTACGGCCTCCTCCCGCATCGCAACGTCATCGACAACGTGGTGTACGGGCTGGAAGTGCGAGGCATGGACAGGGAACAGAGGTACGAGGCCGCGCTCGAGGCCATCAAGGTTGTGGGGTTGGAGGGCTGGGAACACAACCACCCCAATCAGATGAGCGGCGGGATGCAGCAGCGCGTCGGCCTCGCCAGGGCGCTGGCGACCAACCCCACCGTGCTGCTCATGGACGAGCCCTTCAGCGGCCTCGACCCGCTCATACGGCGGGAGATGCAGGACGAGCTCCTCACCCTCCAGACGGAGCTGCAGAAGACCATCGTGTTCATCACGCACGACCTGAACGAGGCCCTCAAGATGGGCGACCGCATCGCGATCATGCGGGACGGCGAGATCATCCAGATGGGTTCGCCCGAGGAGGTCGTCACGCTGCCCACCGACGCCTACGTCACCGACTTCGTACGGGACGTATCGCGGGCGAAGGTCATCCAGGCCAAGGCCATCATGCAGGAGCCCGGCGTGGTCATGTACGAACGGCAGGGCCCCCGCGCCGCGCTGTACGCGATGAACCAGCACGGCCTCGACGCGGTGTTCCTCATCGCACGCGACTTCACCCTCAAGGGGATGCTGACGGCGGAAGAGGCGCGTGGCCTGCTCCTCCAGCGGAAGGAGTCCCTGGAAGAGGCCCACCTCGTCCCCGCAGTCACCACGGAGCCGGATGCGTTCATCGAGGAGGTCGTTCCGATGGCAGCCGAGACCGAATACCCCATCGCGGTGGTCGGCGAGCACGGGAGCCTGCTCGGAGAGATCGACCGGAGGACGCTTCTCACGGGGCTGTCGGGCAAGGCGTAACGGAGTCAAGTGCTCATCCGGCCTGCTGAACGCTCTGATTCGCAGGTGGGTCGGCGAAAACGCATCGACGTTTGAGCAGATGGAGTGACGCGACCGTCTTCAACATCGCCGAAATCCCAGTGCATTGAGCGCTTGTTAGGGGAGTAGAACACCGACGGGCCGTTCCCGTAGACTCCGTAGGTGTTCACGGAGAGAACAGAGGGAGTTTGCATGATTCCATCGGGAGATGAGCGCGACGTGATTTACCACGAGCAGGAGGGTAGTTGCATGTACTGCGGCTGTGGACTGCCCCCGGATGGGTTCGAGGTAGACCACAAGGTGCCAGTTTCGCGCGGAGGCGGCGACGAGCGTGAGAACCTGCAGTTGCTCTGTCCGGCGTGTAGCCGACGCAAGGGGAACATGACCGACGAGGAGCATCGGAGGCGATACCGCCTCGGGGCGTCCGTTGGAGCACAGCCGCCAGCGTGACCGATTCCCCAGACCTACTTCGGCAACATCGACCGGGAGCTGGAGGGGCGGGAGTCGTACCGCAACATCTCTTGATGTGCAGGGTCTTGGACCAAGGAGTCGGCACCCCTGGGCCGTCCACTGGCTTAACGCTCACGGAAGGTATCGTAAGCGAGTGCCACCGCGCCGAGTGCTCCAGCCTCCGGACCCAAGGCAGGGGGAACGACGGCGTCAGGTTCCCGATGCCCGCGAACGACTGCTTGCGCATGCGTACGACGGCGGGAGCGATGTGATGGTCGTCGCTGCGGTTCCTGCTCTGTGGTTCAACGCTTGACGCAAACTGAACAACAGGCAGGCCGAACCGGGGTCCTTGGAAACCAACAGATCATAGGACGGCCTCGGATGCCGCTGCCAGACCTGCTGTACGGTATTGGGCTGAAGGTCTACTCCGGCCACAGCATCCGCCGTGCCATGTCCGACCCTCGGTACTGGTCATGACGATTATCCTTCGTGCCGTCAACCATGGCGGCCATCTTGAGGTGAACTGAAAACGCAGGAGGTGCACGCTTGGGGACTTCACCTCTTTCTTGGCTGAGAAGCGAAACAAACGAGGATGGAACTGCTATGAGCACAGACCGGAGCGAAGTCTGCCCAGCACTCCTGTCGTTGTAGCAAGACGCCCTGCCGGTCGATCTGTGCCGACAGGGCGTCATCCCAGGAGTAGCGCGGCTCCTCGCGTTCTCCCGGAACCGCACCATATGGAGGGTATTATATAAACCGTCATTGACAAGGTTCGCTCGAGTAACGTACCCCACCCAAGAAAGACGGGAGGCCACGGTGCCACCTGATCCCGCCCGGATGCGAAACACTCAGGGACTTTGCCAACTGCCACTGCCTCAGAAGGTGAGTCATCCAGCCGCTGATTCCTGACTCAACGTCGACGGGCGGGTTGCTCAGAACATCCATCAGTCGTATCCTCCGTCGCATGCTGAACCGAGGGAGACACGGCGTTTGGCAGGCAGGAAGAAGCGGAATGTTTCGCCGGGTCGAAGAGGCTTGGTAGTGAAGGAGCGTGGTGAGTCATGACCATTGCAAACCACGAGGAGTTGAGGGAGGTGTATCACCCGCCTGCGCCCCGGGCGGGGCAGAAGGTGCTGGACCGTTTGGACGTTCACTGCCGAAACTTCATAGCGCTGTCGCCGCTCTGTGTTCTGAGCACCAGCAACGCCCAGGGCCAGCCCGACGCCTCGCCCCGGGGTGACCCGCCCGGGTTCGTGCAGGTGTTGGACGAAAAGACCCTGCTACTGCCCGACCGTCCCGGGAACAACCAGGTGGACTCGTTGCAGAACATCGTGGAGAATCCCGGCGTGGGCCTTCTGTTCTTGGTCCCAGGAATGAATGAAACGCTGCGGGTGAAGGGCAGAGGGGGGATCGTCACCGCCCCGGGTCTTCTGGCACCGTTGGCTATCGGTCGCCGGGCTCCGGTTTCCGGCCTCAGGGTGACGGTGGAAGAGGCCTTCCTGCACTGTGGCCGGGCGTTTATCCGCAGCCGCCTCTGGGAGCCCGATGCCCGGATCGACCGCTCGTCGTACCCCACCTACGGGCAGGTGCTGGCCGACCAGATATCGGGAGCGGACGCTGTGCAGATCGACGCCGAGGAGGATGAGGCCAACCGCCGACGGCTCTACTGAACACGACCCCGAAACCTAGGGCCCTGCATAGAGTGACACATCATGCGCTCCCCTAACGGCACTTCGGCCGTGAGCCAATACGACGTAGGCGCGGTGGTTCTCTTGTCTTTCTCTACTGCTGCTGGCCGACTGTTCACGGTGTGCGGCACGACGTCGGTTCCGCCCGAGGCCCTCACCGCGTCAACCCCGACTCGATTCCGGCGAACCGCGCGACACCCGCCATCGGCGCATTGCCCTTCCCATTTCGCCACACTCCACTCCAGCCCCGCTCTCGTCAACGCGGGCCTCCCGTCAAGTGCGGATCCGGCGCCGCCTGGGCGGACCGCGCTCTCCACGCAGGCTGGCCCGCCCGGAACCTGGCGGGAACTCACAGTCGCACCGTGCAGCACTCTTGGGTTACTCATCCTCTTCATCCTCATCCCCACCATCGTGGCGGTCGCGCCATTACCTTCGTCTGTTCAGCGGTGTGCCTGTTCCAGCCTAAGCCGCTCCTCGTATCGGGAACGCGTCATCCGTACCTCATCGCTGACAGCCTTGACGGCGAACCCCACGGTCATGCCCCGAGGGAGACCGGCTAGCAGTAGGAGCCAGCCTTGCGCCGACATGCTCGCTCCATCGAGTGCTGCCAGCCAGAACGCAGCGAGCGCCCCGCAGGTCAGCGCCAACGAGAAGATAGCCATCTTCCGGCCAGTTACCGTTTTGTCGCCCGCGGTCTACCGTAGAGGACGCACCAGACCACGAACCCAATAATGGCCACAACTGCCGCCAGTGTCAGCAGCACCGAGAGGAGGGCATTCGCTATCACCACCGCGATGACGACGGCGATGGTCGCCGCAAATGCCAAGCCGACTATCTTCATGGTCTGCACGGAGCGTGATGCTACCACACGCAACACGTCCCATGCGCGGGCCGGTAGTGGCTCAGTTTGAAACTGAGCCACTACCGGCGGGCCCATAGGTTGACCTCGATGGTTCGGGCTGATATGGACTAACCTGTTGCGCCCGGCAGTGGGGCTGCGCAATGCCGGGGGGACAACGGCGGCCATAAAGGTTCTAACCCCCTATGGGCCACCCCACTGCCACCGCTCTGATCGGAGGCATGATGGACAAGGACGCCGAAATGCAGGCCATCCTCGCGGAACTGCAGGCCATGAAGGCGATACTGGCGGAGTTGGAGGCGATTCGTCTGCTCAACGAACGGATACTCGATGAACTGGGGCGTATCAGGGCGGGGCGGTAGGTGGGTTTGAACGTCGTGGACTTGCTGTTCCTGCTCTCAACGATACTGGCCTTCGTTGGCATCGGGTTGATGGCGGCAGGAGTCTGCATACTCAAGCGCAACCGGAAGTAGGAAGGAAGTTGCGATGACGCGGGAGATTCTGCTGACCGTGGAAGGACAGCCACCGCTCAGAGACACCAGCCTGCCATTCTACAACCCGCACCATCCCCAGTATCCTCAGGCCGTTCGGCTGCGCGAGGCCGCAGCACAGGCGTTGGCCACACAGCCGGAGTGGGACCCGTACGAAGAGGGGTGGATTTCCCTTGCATTGACGGTTACGCAGCCCGCTCCCGAATCCCCAATGATGAAGGCCCTGGGCGGGGTAGCGGATGCGTTGCAGTCCACCCCGTCGGACACTGACGTTCCCGGCGCTTCGCTCTACCTCGACCTATGGCAGATTCGTGTAGTGCGATACGCTGCGCAGCAGGGAGATGCTCCGGCCTACAGCGTCCGCGTTAGGGTCATGGGGTACCCGTTCTCAGCAGGGTAACAGGCAGGGGAGCATAAGGGCTGATAAGACGGAGGTAGCATGCCTCTGTTCGAGTTGAGGCATGCTAGGCTGGTCCTACGGGTGCAGGGGGTCGCTGCCCTATGTCATATGTTCCAGTAGGGGGAAGATTCCGAGCCACTGGCTCATCCAACTAAGGGTTTCGCACAACCCGAAGCGGCCTGGGTCGAACTCTTTTCGTGAACCTTCCGAATTGCAAAGAGGCCACATACATGGTCGCACCGGGGGAGGACACCGGATCACGGTGCCCTCCCCCTGACGTGGAATGCGCTGTCGTGCGACCCTAGAAGAGCCTCAGCGTCTGCTGCTGCGCCTGCCCAGTCTCCGCCCCGACGGCCGCCTGCTGCGCTGCCCCCTGCCGGCGCCGATCCCGCCGTCCCGCCGGGGGAGCGGGCCGTTCGTAGATGGGATGCTTCGGAGACTCCTCCCACCGGGCCCTGGCTCTCTCAACGACAGCCGAGACCTCCTGCGTGAGCCCCGGGAGGTCGTGGTCGTCGAAGGACTCGATGTGCGGGTCGGACGAGGACTGCTGCACTCCGATGGTGGCCCTGCCTTCCTTGATGGAGACGACCACCTTCAGTTCCTCCGGCACCTCGGTCCCTCTCCCGGCGTGCGGCCCCGCGGCCTCCGCGACACCTTCGGGATCCTGCCCGTCCTGTCCGGTCTCCTCTGTGGAGGTCCGCTCCTCGACAACCGCGTCAGCTGTGCCATCCGCTGCATCGTCGAAGGTGTTGTCGTCGGCGCTCGGGGCATCCGAGCGGCTTGTTTCCGTTCCGGTTTCGTCAGGCATGGTTGCTCCTCTCGTTTGATGTTTCTCCGACTGCCTATGCCGCGAGTCTCGACCGTCTTCTGATCTCGCCGAGGGTCATCGGCTCCCAGTATAGGTCGCGCTCCACGGCGGGAACGTTGCCGAACACAGTCGCCTCCGCCAGCTCGGTGAGGTCGAAGTAGCCGAGTTCCGTCTCGAACCCCTCGACGAGGCCGAAGCACGTTCCGGTCTCGGCCTCCCACTCGGTGATGTACCAGCGCCAGCCGATGTAGGGGCTGAACAGCTTCACCCTGGCGATGACGGCGTCTGGGTCGTCCGCGCCGTCATTGGCGTACAGGGGCGGGATCGTGTCGGCGAGCTCCTTCGTCATGAGCTTGTGCCTGCGGTACCTGTTGTGGTTGTCCTGCCAGATCGTTGTGGTTGCTTCTCGGTCAGACATGGTTCTCTCTCCTTCTTCCTTCTCGGATGCGTTCGTTGAGTGTTGCTACCTAGGCGGCCATCCCCAGGTCGGAGTCGGAGCCGATCACCCGCTCCACCGCCTCCGGCGTGGCATACGTGGGGGTGACTGTTCCCAGCTCCATGTCCAGGTAGAGGCCCATGAAGGGGCAGGCGCCCGCCACCATGCGGCGGACCACCTGTAGCACCAGGGACGCCATCATCTGGTTGATGGTGGGGTCCTGGTCGATGAGGTCGAGGGCAGCCGCGCAGTCCACGTCCGGGGGCGTGGTCGAGACCGCCGTGAGCAGGTCAGGGCGCTGCAGCGTGGGAGCGGGCAGCAGGCGACAGGTCCCGCCGTCGAAGGCGCGTTCGTCCCAGTCGACCTCGCCTGCGACATTGCCGACCAGCACCTGTCCCCAGTTCGTGTCGTTGCCCGCGTCGATGAGCCACCGGCGCGGGTCGCCCGGCAGACACTCCGCCATCGCCCTGCGTGCTGCCGCGTTGTCGGCGCAGCCGATCAGCAGGCAGCTCCCGTAGGCGGGAAGGCCGGGGTAGCGGGGGCCGTAGGGGCCGGAGTCGTCCTGCCGGAAGGGGTAGACCGAGTAGCCGACCGGACGCCGGTAGGCCCTCGCCAGCCGGTCGGCGAGCGCCTGGCTCTTGAAGCGCCCCACGTCCTCTGTATAAAAATTCTGGCGGAGCAGGTTGTGGGGTTCCACCCGGTCGTGGTCGACCAGGACGATGGTGGCCTCCCGCCCCTGGAAGAGGCGGCAGAGACCCTCGGCGACGAAGCCGCCGGTCCCGCCGCAGCCGACCACGGTGATCCAGGGGTCGTCAAGCAGGAATGCGTTGTCGAGGTGGTAGGGCATTCTTACCTCCTTGTCATTGGATTGATGTCCAGCGTCGGCACCGGCTCCGGGCCGTCGAAGACCTGCGGCCAGTCCACCGGGGCGAAGTGGCCGTAGACGCCGACCCGGAGACGTAGCTCGGGCCGGGGGGCATCAAGGCGTCCGGCGACGCCGTAGATGCGGAAGCCCTGCTCGTCCCGGTCGTCGGTGGTCGAGAAGAAGGCGGGCAGATTTCCGTGGGAGTGGAACTCGGAGACCACCCCCGCCGGGGGCAGGTAGGCGAGCCTCGTTCCCGTGCCGGCCTGCGGCGGGACCACCAGCCGGTAGCGGCGCCCGTCCCAGCGCACGGCGAAGAACCGCTCCGTGCCAGGGGCATCTTGGAACCAGCGCAGCCCCACCGCGAAGAGGGCCGCGGGGATGGGGCCGTGGGTGAGGTGCACCTTCGCGGCGACGGGAGCGAGCCCGCGCACCGCGCATGGGGCGATGAGCACGCGCGCCGTCAGGTGGGCGCTCCGGGACTGGACGTAGACGCCCCCTGCCCCCAGCACGTAGTCGTAGCCGATGCCGTGGGCCCCGGCGAGCCCGCCGGGGTGGTTGACCAGGTAGCCAACCGGCCCCGCTGTGGCGCTAGAGGCGGTAGCCCCGTCTCCCTTCGGAGAACGCCATGACGTGGGCAACCGTATACTGGGGAACCAGGTCCTCCACCGGGTATTCGTCCTTTCCATCGAGCTCCTCCCATAGTGATTGCAGGTCGTCGGGGTGCTTCTGCGAGCGGTTCCCCGAGTCGCCGGTGAGCGAGAAGAAGGACTGGAAGAACGATTCGGGTATCAGTCCCACTTCCTCCGGGAACCGGTGGCTTCCGGGGCAGACCCGCCCGTCGTGGAAGACGTTGAAGGCCGGGGCCCGGAAGAGCTGCTGCTCGGGGTGCGTCGGCCGGCTCGTTGCGGCGTGGACCCAGGGCGCGCGGCCCGGCGAGCAGACGAAGAGCAGCCCCGGCATGGGAAGCCGGAGCCGGGCGGGAGGCTTGAACGCCTCCCGTTGCAGGGCCACAGACCAGACCTGCGGCGGACGCCAGAGGCCCACCACCTGCCCGGTCTCGCCCTGGCTCCACCAGAGGGCGTCCGCGGGGAGCAGCCCCGAGGAGAACCCCAGGTGCTGCGTGAGCACGCCGGCGATCCCGTCCGCCGAGACCGTCCTGACCCAGGCGGCATCGTTCTCGAATCCCCGCAGGAGGATGGTCTCGTCGTAGACCTCCACCTGCACCCTGAGGTCGTCCCTCGGCGCTTCCGCCGCGCCCGGCAGGGACCACCCGCTGATATCGACGTCATCGTTCATGGTCATTGTCCTCCTGTTCTCGGTCTGCGAGCCGCCCCAGGACGAAGTCCAGCATCACGGCGAAGCGGCCCGGAAGGTCTTGCTCCAGCCAGTCGGCCAGCCGGCTCACCGAGTCCATGACGGCGGTGGCCTGCCGCCACTCCTCAGTGCCCTGCGCGATCAGGTCGTCGTCCCACGGATCGGCGAACCCGTCGTACTCGCCGTCTTCGTAGCTGGCGTCGAGGAAGAAGTTGCCGGTCTCGCCCCAGACCCAGCTGGCGGCCTGGGCAGCCCCCTCGAAGGGCGTCCCCCCCAGTGCCCCGGTGAGAGCGTCCAGCGGTATGCCGCCCTGGGGGAGCCTGAGCAGGGTCTCTTGCGGGATGCGGGCGGCCGCCGATTCCAGCCAGGCCACCCGGAGCCCGTCGGGATCCTCGTAGTAGGAATCGCGAGGCCTGACCAGGAGCACCATGGCCGAGAGCCCGTCCCGGTAGCGGTCCCACATCTCGTGCAGGTCGTCGTAGCCGAAGCCGAAGAGTTCGAAGGGAATGCCCCGACGGAGCCATGTCCACGGGGGCTCGTCCCCGTCGTCGAGGAAGTAGTCGAAGAATGGGGCGTAGAGGGGGAAGTGCCGCTCCTGGAAGAGCCGGCCGAAGCGCTCCACCCTCGTGCGTACGTCGGGGGCCGCAAGCACCTCCTCGCCCTCCTCGGAGAAGAGGCGGCGCACCAGCCCCGCGAACCAGGCGTAGTCCTCTGCATAGCCGACCAGCGTCACCAGCTCCCGCAGCGACGGCGGACGCCGCAGGAGCAGTTTCGCCAGCCCGCTCAGCCTCGGCGGGGCCGCAGCTTCCATCGCAGCGCCGCCGCCAGGCGGCCCGTGGCCGACGCGTAGTCCCGCGCCTGGGCGCAGGCCAACTCAACCTCCGACTGGCGGGCGGCTGCGGCGTCCAGGTCGAAAGAGCCGTCGGGTCGTGTGAGCTCCGCCGTGAGCTCGAGGATGCTGAGGCCTGCCGGCGGCGTCGCCGCCAGCAGACCGGCAAGTGTCCGGTTGTCCATCGGGTGCCTCCCTAGCTCCGGGCGACGGTGAAGGCGCCCTTGGTGCCCACCCGCCGCTGGAACTCGTAGATCGTGTCCTCGCCCCGCTTGGCCTCCTTCACCGAGGCGTTGGCGATTTCCCCGTAGAAGTCGGCAAGCGTGGACTTGACCTGCTCGACGCTCATCTCGGGGTCCGGGTCGGGGAACTCGCGGTCGTCGTATACGAATACTCTTGCCATGGTTCATCTCCTTCTGGTGGTTGCTATCTCGCTGGCGTTGCCACGTGCGGGGAGACCACCGCGAACGGCGGCGGCCCTCCCGTACCTATGCGGCCCGGCGTCCCGCGCCGACCGGCTCTGCCTCTCTCTCCTGTTCCATGCTGAGCGCCCACTCGAAGAGGGACGTGGAAGCGGGCCTGGGCTTCCGGCTGCGCCTGACGCCCTGCTCTCCCGCGAGGAACTCCGTCCAGGAGAACAGCGACTGCTGCTGCTCTCCGGCCTCGTCGCAGCCGTTGGCCATGACCAAGTCCACCGTCGGCACGATGCCGATGGGGTCGTCGTGGCCGTTCACTTCGACCTCGACCGGCTCCGGCTCGATCTCAACGGCCTTCCAGCCGTCGTCCACGAGATACTCCTCGGCGGTGGCCTCGGCGTCCCTGGCCTGGGCGAATACCGACTCCACCGTCTCGGCCTCATCCTCGTCGCCGTTCACGATCTTGCGGGCCAACGCGAGCATGAGGTCATCGCCGTCGTCGCCGTAGGCAGCCAGGCCGTCCTCCGGCAACTCGCCCTCCACCGCCAGCGAGCTCTGCAGCTTCTTCGCCACCAGCTTCAGGGCATCGGCCTGCAGGCTGTTCCTGTAGGCCATGAAGACCACCCGCACCGGCCGCGTCTGGCCGATGCGCCACGAGCGGCGGGACGCCTGCCGCATCGTGTAGACGCTGTAGTCCGTCTCGTACCAGCAGATGGTCGGGAAGTCGATCAGGTCGAGTCCCGTCTGCACCAGCCTGGGATGGCAGATCAGCACGTCGAGTCCCTTCTCCACCTGCTCTGCGACCCACGCCTCGCGCCGGTCGGGCGCGACCGCGTCGGCCTTCATCACCGCCACCCTGAACCCGTGCCGTGTCAGGGTGTTCTCCATCCGCTCGGTGATGTCCCGCGTGCCGGTGTGCGTCGCGTACACGAGCACCCGGCGACCCTCCAGGCGCTCCGCCGCAACGAGGTCGACGAGCGCCTTCTCCTTGGGGTAGGTCCGCTCCCCGGAGAGCGGGGCCACCCCCACGATGGGCATGCCCGTCTGGGGGTCGAAAACGGTCTCGCCCCGCGTGCAGCCGTCAGGGTAGGCGAGCAGCGTCTGCAGGTAAGTGCCGAGCAGCCGCTTCGAGCCGGTCGCCAGCGCCTCGCCGAGGGCCTTCTTCAGCGCCCCGTAGACCGTGTCGTAGGCCGAGCGCTGGGAGAGCCCCGTGTGATCCGGCTCCGAGTCCATCCCCGAGAGCAGCACCCGCTCCTCGTAGGGGGGCAGCCCGGACGCCACGTCCGAGAGCCGAAGGAAGATGGAGTTCCCGATCAGGTGGAAGAGCGCCGAGGGAGCGAGGCCGGGACGCTCGCGCACCACCCTGCGGTAGCGGCGTCTGCGGCTGTTACGCCCGTCCTCGACCGAGGGATCGTCGCCATCCTTGTAGACCGTCTCCTCGGTGAAGCCGTAGCGGCTGATCCAGCGCCCCTCCTCGTTGTGCTTGAACTCGGTGCGGATCTCCGGGGAGAACCGGTAGAGGAGGTGGAAGAGGGTGCTGGCATACCCGCCCATCAGCGTGCCGGAGAGCGTGAGCGACCGGCCGCACGACTCCGCGAGCACGCCCGCGGCGATGCCCTGCGCCGAACCGCGGGCCTTGAACTCGTGCACCTCGTCGCCGACGAAGAGGTCGAAGAAGCCCCTCATCCGGTGCTTCACGTAATCGGCCAACGGGTAACGGCGGGGTCCGCTGTTGTCCGCTTGCCAGAGCGGGGACCTGCAGTCGTCGCAGTAGCGCCGCTTCCGGGAGAGGTCCTCCCGTGAGAGCGGCACGCCCTCCCTGTCCACGACCTGCTCGCCGCAGACTGGACAGCAGGGGACTCGGATGGGGTCGCCCGTCTCCTCGTCCCGGATTAGCCTGCCGTTGGACACGGCCCACCGCTCATTGATGGCGGGCTGCCAGCGGTACGAGAGCTTGGCGCGCTCGCGAGACATGACCGCGAAGAGCGGGGCCGAGCCCGAGAAGAGGCGGAGGCGTTCGAGGTCGGTGATAGATCTGACGATGGCGGCCTTCGCGCCGAGAATCGTCTCCTCCACCTCGCGCTTCCACTTGCGCACGAGGTGCGGCGGGCAGAGGACCAATACTCTCCTGAAGCCCGCCGCGTGGGCGGCGCTCGTTGCGATGAACGTCTTGCCGGTGCCCATTTCGCCGACGACGGTGGTGCCCTGGTGGGCCTGCAGCGAGAGCGCCGCGCCGCGTATGGCGTCGGCCTGCGCGCCGAGCGGGTTGCGCAGGAGGCGTGGGAGTTGGACGGCCTGATCGGACGGCCGGTAGAGGGGCGGGTACGACTCCACCACCCGCTGGGCGATGGAGTCCTTGAACGTGTCGATGAAGGTCCCGAGGTTCATGGGGTCGTGCTCCTTTCCTGTATGAGAGGTGTCGTGGGACGCGGGGACTGAGGACGGGGCCACCGCCCATGTGGGAGATTCGGCCCCGTGGCGCTCCTCGTGCGGAGGGAGGCTTCGAGCCTGCCGACGTCCGGCTGCTAAGCGCCGACCTCCCGGCGGGCGCCCTCGAGGACGTTCCTTGCCTCGCTGACGAGGTTGCGGGCGTGGTAGAGGCGGTGGATGTACCGGTCCAGCCGCCGGGTCCGCGCTCGTGATTGGGCTGGGGTCAGCGTCGCCGGCTTGGCGAGCGCCTCCCTTGCCTCCTTGATGAGCGTCTCGATGTAGCTCTCTGCGGGCATCTCCGGTGTCCGGCGTATCTGGACGACCATCGGTTCCGTGTCGTCGCAGTCCGGGCAGAGTCCCGAGCCGACGGCGATCGTGCCGTACTCGTTCACATGGGCGGTCGTTGGCTGCCGGTGTTCGCAGACTAGGCAGACGAGGTCTGCGTCAATGCTCTCTTCGGGTTCGAAGGTCATGGGTCCGTCCTCCTTGGTGGTGCATCCGGGGTCGTCGGTGCGAGAGTCCTCAGGCTGGCGTTGGCTAGGCCTCCTCCAGGTCCTCCATCCGCTGCAGGGTCATGACGACCTCCTGCAGGTTGCCGCGCAGGCGAGCGAGCTTCGTGGGGTCCGGCGGCATCCGCTTCATCTGACTCTCCAAGCTGATGCGCTCGCCGATGAGCCAGGCGCGCAGCGCCTTCCATCGCTCCTCGTCCGGCTGGTTGAAGCTCATGTCCATGGCCACGGCCTCGTCGCATTCCGGGCAGTGCCGCCCGTAGATGTACGTGCCGGTGCCGTCGCGCCGGACGTACAGGGTCGCCTCGACCTCGTGCCCGCACTGCGGGCATTCCGCGGTCGCGGGATATTCCTTGAGTCTCCTGGTCACGATGCGCTCCTCTCTTCCTTCGGCTCGCCGCACCTGATGCAGTGGCGGACCTCCACGCCCGCGACTTGGTGGGCATGGCCGTCCCTACAGGCCAACGGCTGCACTGCCGCCACCTGGCCGCCGATGCCGTTCCATGCGCTGCGGTCGCCCGCCTCGTAGGTGTAGAAGCCGCAGCCCCGCGCGCAGCGCAGGTCGACGCCGGCCAACTCGTCGTCCTCGACGACCTCCTCCAGCGTGAATTCCCTCCCGCCGCAGGCGGGACAGGTGATGCTCTTCAGTACCATCGGTCTCCTCCTTGGTAGTGTTTAGATCCCTCCGTGGAGGGCTCCGTCTGGTGATTCGCTACGCCGCTGCGGGGAGCGCTTCCATGAGGGACAGAGAGCCGTCGGTCCCTGCCCCCTGTGGATGGAAAGTCCGGGCGGATTCGGCTGCCCTGGCCTCCAGCTTCGCGGCCCGGTAGCAGCCGCTCTCCGTGTGGTACGAGCGCACCGGCGAGGCGGCGATCCGCCCGTCAACGACATCGACAGAGCTGGTCTGCGCGTACGGCTGGCCGGGGAGGATCGGTTCCTCGCACCGGGCGCAGGCCAGGGGGAAGAGCGTGAGTGTGGGGTTGGCTTTCATGGTTCCTCTCCTGTATCGGAGTGATGTGGGTCGTGGACAGCAGGCGGGGCCTGCCTCCGGTGGGGAGGACAGGCCCCGTGATGCGTTTCCGGTGGGGGACCCGGCTATGCGGCGATGTCGGTGATCCCGCCGTCGTCGAGCCCGAGCGCGACCACGGTCGTGCGCAGCCGCTCCCGCCAGGTCTCGGTCTCCGGCGTCTCCTCGACCAGCACCATCTCCTTGGTCGTGCGGCCCTTGACGAGGATGCGCCGTCCATCGGCCTCCAGGCAGAGGTTGTCGAGGAAGCCCGCGGCCACCAGCATCGCCATGTGCCCACGGCGAAGCGGCATCAACGGGCGGGTCCTCGTGTCCCCTCTCGGCCAGAGGGAGTCGTTGATCTCGGCGCTGGCCCAGAGACCGGAGCGCCGCGCTTCCGCCGCAGCCGCGATGGGGTCGACGGTGCGGGTCGAAAAGAGCACGTCGCCCGCGGGCAACGGCGGGATGCTGAACTCCCTGTAGGGAGAGGCCAGCAGTTCATCCAGCGCTCCGGCCGCCCACTCCCGCACCCGCATCTCCGCGTGCACGTCGGTGTGCGGCTCCATCCTGCGGTGCCCGATCAGCACCACCTGGTCGAACGCCTCCCGCTCGGGGCTGGGAAACGCCCAGCACCGGAGCCGCTGGTAGTGGGAGGAGAGATACTTCGCCGAGACCTCGAGCCGCTGGCGTGGCACGACGAAGACGAGCACGCCGTTGTCGGCGAGGTAGCGGGTGGCGTGCATCAGGAAGGCGTGCTCCACCCGCTTGCCTCCTCCGGAATCCCAATCATAGGGGGGATTGAGATAGAGCAGGCCGAACGCGCGGTTGGCGATGGAGGTCTGGAATAGGTCGGAGGCGAGCGCCCGGTGCAGGCGCTCCCCGGCCTCGGCGGCGCGGTCTCGATGGAGTTCCACCCCGTATGCCTCGATGGGCATGGTGTCGGGCTGGACGATGCGCTCCGCCAGTTGTGCGGCGGCCTCGCCCGCGCCGCAGCAGGGGTCGAGGATGCGCAGCGTCTCCCGTCCCCGCCTGGGGCCGTAGGAGACGGGGGCGTAGATCAGTCCGGCGATCAGGTCGATGACGCTGGGCGGCGTCGGGTAGAACCCGCCCTTCGCCTGTCCTGCAAGTCTCATGCTGCTGCTCCTAGTGCGTAGTTGTGGGTGCGTGCGTCTGCGATGTCCTTGTTGGGAGAGTCCTCCTCCGGCAGGACGAGGACGCCCTCGGCCACAGCGCGGGAGAGGTCCTCCCGCAGCGATTCGGCATCGGGCCTGCAGACGTGGGCAGTGATGCCCGCAGACTGCAGCGGGGCAATCTCCCCGCTCGCCAGCCCCCGCCGCCAGAGCCAATCGGCCCAGGTGTGGTGCAGCGGCAGCGAGCTGCGCCGGTCGAGGAAGCGGTGATGGAGGGCGGGCACGTCGTCTCCCTCGTGGGCCAATAGGAGGAAGGAGTCGTGTCCAGAGGCGAACTCGGCCATCTTCGTGTAGACGAGCGCGTGCCAGCCGCCGCTCGCGGGCAGCCTGGCTATCTTGGTCGTCCAGGTGCCGATGGTCTGCTGGGGGATGACGCACCTCTGGTATCCCCCGCTGAGCGCCATCCCGTCCGCGCCCCTGATGATGTGCGCGGGGTCGGGCGGCTGCTTCAGCATGGAGGCCCAGATCGCCTTCAGCGATGTCTGGGCGCCGACCATGGAGAGGAACCAGAGGCCGTGGCTCTCCGGGTCCCTGGCGAAGGCGTCGGCGGTCGCGGAGAAGCCCCCAGCGGTGACGGTGTACAGCTCCGGTTCCGAGATGGCGCCGGACGCGGCTGGGTGTGTGTTCTGCATGGTGGATGTCCTTTCAGGTGGGGATATTCGTGTCCGGGGTGGGTCAGAGCTCGCAGGGGATGATGCCCCTGTCCTTGAAGCTGACGAACCCCTCTACGCCGATGACGATGTGGTCGAGGAGGTCGAGATCGAGCAGTCGCGCACCCCGGTAGACCTCCCTGGTCAGGGCGACGTCCGCCGCGCTGGGTTCAGGATCGCCGGACGGGTGGTTGTGGACCATGATGAGGTGGGGAACGGCCTCGGCGACGGCGGGGCGCAGCACCTCTGCGATCCGCACCATCACCTGGCTGATATTGCCCTGGTAGATGACGCGCTGGCCGACGAGCCGGTTCTTGGCGTCGAGCAGGAGCACCCTCAGCTGCTCCTGTGCGAGCGCGGCCATCTCCCGTCCCAGCAGTCTCGGGACGTCGTCGGAGGTGGAGAGGACGGGCGGAGACGCGGGCCGTTCGGACTTTGTCGCGACGCCGTAGCGGACGGCGAGTTCGCCGAGGAGGAGCATGTTGGAGCGCAGGGCGTCCAGCAGCGCCTCTCCGGGCGGGATGAGCATCGGTTTGGCGGTGGTCATGGGGACTCCTTCGAGTGAGGATGGGTGGAAGAAAGGGAACGGGGCCGCCCCGGAATGGGAGCGGCCCCGTTATGCGCCCGCGCATGCGGACGTCGGTGTGTGCCGTGAAGGGCTAGAAGGGGTCGGCACCGACGGTGACGGGTGCGGACTCGACGGACTCGGAGCCGGCGTGGCCGTTCTCGTCCGCCGTCCGCTCCCCGTTGCGCGAGTCGAGGAAGACGACCTCCGAGGCGTGCACCTCGGTGCGGTGGCGCCGCTGGCCGTCCTCGGTCTCGTAGCTGTTCTGCGCCAGCGAGCCGCTCACGTAGATGCGGTCGCCCTTGTTGACATACGTGTCGACCGCCTCGGCCTGCTTCGCGAAGCAGACGACGTTGTGCCAGTCGGTCTCCGTCTCGCCGCTCTGGCGGCGGCGGTCCGTCGCCATGCGGAACGTGGTGACTGCGGTGCCGCTGGGGGCGTAGCGCATCTCCGGTTCCGTGCCGACGCGTCCGAGCAGTTCTACCCTGTTGATGGTCCTTGCCATGATGTGCCTCCTTGCACTGATGACGTGACGCGGCCCTGCCGCGCCCGGTGTGGTGAGTCGCGGGGCCACATCTCCCATTGGGGAGCCGGTCCCGTGCGCGCTCCCGGCGGGAGCGGCGGAGTCATGCGGAGCTCGTGCTCCGTCAGGCCGCGCACCCGCAGTGCGGGCAGTCGGCGTGCAGCCGCCGGAAGAGGCCATGCGCCCGCTCGACGGCGTGGCGTCCGGCGGGACTCTCCTCCGGCGCGGGGAAGAGGCGTGCGACCTCCTCGATCTCCTCCTGGAGTTCCGGCTCGCCGGCCGCCTCCATGAAGAACCAGAGGTCGGCGAGACCCTCTTCCACCCGGTCCATGAGCATCGGGGCTGTTGCGGTCATCGGCTCTCTCCTTTCTTCGGAACCGACAAGCAGCGGGGCTGCCTCTTCGGAAGCGGCCCCGCTTTTTGTCCGGTTGCAGACCGCCGTTCAGGCGGCCATCGGCAGGTCGGTCTCACCCGCAGGCGGGACCTCGCCAGGCTGGGTCTCACCCACGGGAGAAACCTCGTCAGGCTGGGTCACGGCCTGCGCCCGTTGCGCCTGCTGGACCTTCCGCGCCGCGCCCTCGACGAGCCTCGTGAGCTCCGAGACGGGCAGGAAATCGAGGTCCTTGCCCGTCTTGGCCCGCACGGCGGCGCGCATCTGCGCCTCGTCGAACCCCTGGGCGACACCGAGATCCAGCAGTGTCCTGCGCAGCGGCGGCGCGAGCGCCTCCGCCACGCCGTCGCCGTGCAGAGCGTTGCCGAACTGATCGCCGAAGCCGCGCAGCGCCCGCTTCAGCCCGTCAGTGACGGCGCCCTTGTATGCCGTCTCATGCCCCTCGGCGTTGTCGTCGGCAACGGTGTGGAAGCCCACGTCCGTGCGCGGCGGCGCGCCGGGAACGGTGACCCGCACCGCCGCGGCGTACGAGCAGGAGCGATGCACCTGCCCGGTCTCGGAGTCCACGCGCTCGGTCGCCCACTGCGAGACCTCGCCGACGACCTCGTAGCCCCAGCCGCCGCGGCCGAAGATGCGGTTCGCTTGCTCGATGGCGGTGCGCCCCTCGATGTAGGCGTACGTCTGCCCCTTCCGCCCCTTGCGGTAGGAGACCAGTCCCGGGTCGAGGGGCTTCTCCAATTCAAACACGACCTTGGGTGGGAGGGTGTCCCACAGCAGGTCGTGGGGGCTGTCCGGGATGGCATCCGCGTGGACGCCGTTGTTCGATCCGTCGTGTACCGTTCCGTTCTGTGTCATTGCCAACTCCTTCGATGATGTGATGTGTTCCGTGCGATGGGGCGCGGGCTCCCGGTGGGAGGACCCGTGGGCGGGGACGGCCCGGCGGTTGTCGGGCATGCGGCCTCCTTCGTGGTGGGGTTGCGGGAATCGGCAACGCGGCGGTGCGCGCGGCCTGCACGAGCAGGTGCCGGAACGTTGCGTAGCCGCGGGGGCAGGTTGCAAGGTCTGCCACGTCGGCGGCCTCGCGCGGGAGGTTGACGACGGCGGCCCTGTGCCCGAGCAGTTCCTTGAATCGCTCGGAGGCCGCCTGACCCGCCGCGTCCGCATCGAACGCGAGGAAGATGCGGGAGCAACCCGACAGGGTTGCCGCGATGCGCTCGGCGCCCTGCGTGCCGAGCGCGGCGCAAGCGGGCACGCCCCACTGGGCGAGCGCCAGCCAGTCGAACAGTCCCTCGGCGAGCACCGCCCACGGCGGTGCGGCGCCAAGCTGCCCGGTCCCGAGCAAGGGCTTGGGACCGGGCAGCGTCTGGAACCGGGGCGAACGCTCCGGCTCCACGGCACGTCCGGCGAGCCACCGGACACGCCCGCCGGCAATCAGATCGGGGACGACCACCATCCCAGCGAACCGCTCCCCGTGCTCGGTGAACAGCCCCGAAGTCTTCAGGCGCTGCGGGGTGAACCCGGCAGCAGCGAGGTGGGCGCGCAGCCCGCCGCCCGGCGCGTAGCCGAGGCCGAGGCGGGCTGCCGCTTCCGGGCGGATGCCCCGCGAGCGCAGGTACGACTGCGCTACGAGGCTGCGCCGCAGCCGGCCGGCGTAGAACCGGGCGGCTGCAGTCAGCAGGGCGGGATCGGGCGGTGGAGAAACGGTGCGCCGGGGCGGGGACGCCGCCCTCGGACGAAGAACGGCGGCGGTGGGGGCCGCCCCAACGCCGCCGTTCAGACGCCGAATCGCCTCAGGGAGGTCCAGGCTCTCGACGCGACGCACGAAATCTAGCACGTCTCCGCCCTCGCCGCATCCAAAGCAGAACCACCGCTCCGAGTCGGCATACACGGTGAAGCTCCCTTCGACCTCCTCGTGGAACGGGCACACTCCCTGGCGCACCCTCCCCCGTCCGCGCAGTTGCACGCCGGACGCCTCCACGACGTCGCCCAACGGGTTGCGGCGCTTCAGTTCCGGCAGGTCGACCGTCGTCATGACGCCCCTCCCGCCAGCGGGCGCAGCCCACGCAGGCTCCGCCGCGAGACGGTCCGCCCCGGCTGCCAGCGCATGCCGAGCACTGCCAGCACTTCGAGCATCCCGTCCTGATCCGTGGGTGCGAGCACCGCGGCCCGTCCCGTGCCCGCGCTGTACACGAGGGCGCTCCGGTCCGGGAACCGCCGCTTCGCGAGGCTCACCCACTCGCGGTACGCCCACCGCGTTTCGTTCGCCGGCGCGCTTGCAGTGTCGGCGTTTGCGAGGCTTGCCAGCGCCCCGTCGAGATCTCCCGCCTGCCGCTGACGCCGCGCTTCGTGCACGGCCTGTGCCACGCTCTGCTCGCGCTTCCCGCCGATGCTGGTGAGCAGCGCGTCGATCACCCGGCTTGCCAGCTCCTCCAGCCTCCGCTCGGGTCGCTCCGTCACCATCCGGTCGTTGAGTCTCACCGTTCCCGTCGTCATCGAGTCCTCCTTTTCGTTGTCGTCTTGTTCCTGTTGCCGAGTCCCACGAGCCGCAGGACCAGCAGCCCCACCCAGGCGAAGCCAACTGCATTCAGGGCGAAGAGCTCCAGGCTGCCGGTCAAGGGCAGAGGCCCCACCAGCAGCAGGAGCACCGCCGCCAGCGCGAACGGCCTCCTGCGCCTGCTCACGAAACCCACGGCCACTCTGATCAGAGTCCAGACGTTCATGCGCACCTCCTTGGCGTTAAGCGCGAGAAGGGGCTGTGGGACAACCCACAGCCCCTTCTCTTCGCCGATGTTCGTTGCGGCCCTAGTAGCCGTCCTCGTTCTCGCTCCCATTGCAGTCGCGGCAGACCGAGACCCCGCCCGGATACCGCGTCGCAGAGTCGTCCGGGATCCCGCAGTACGCGCACTCGGGCGTGTAGCGCACCCCGAACTCCGTTCTCCTTCGCCGGTCGACCAGTCCAACTACCGTCCGAATCAGTCCTGCGACGTGCATGCGCACCCCCTCGTTGTCTTGTCCAGCGCCCGGCATCCGAGGGCGGCGGACGTGTTCGGTAAACGGCTGGCAAACGGGCAGACTCCGCCCCCGGTGGATGCCTGGACCGGGAGACGGCGCGTTGGGGTTCGAGCGCCGGCTCGCGCGCGGTTGGAACGCGGAGCGGCCATGGCGGGAGACGCATGGAACAGCGGAACCCCTCGGTGAGGAACCTGCTCCGCGCGGACATGACGAGGCCAAGCCTGGGCGTTGACAGCGCCGCAGACCGGCTCGTGCGTGTGACCCCAGCGGTGCGGGTTGTGCCGCAGGCGCGAGGCGTGGTCAGAGCGTTCGATGCACTCCGGCCGTGCTATGGAGAGACCAAGCGCAAGGCGCGCTCAGTCCCAGGAGTCCGGCGGAAGGAGCGATCAACGCCAACTCGCCAGACGGGTGCCCAGCGGCTGAAGGAGCGATCAAACCCAACCGCCAGACGAGCTTCCGGCTGGTGACAGGACCAGCGTCAACTGCAACCGCCGGACCGGACCGAGGGCGAAGCGTCAACTCCGTCGTTCCGGCCCGCGCTGCCTGCGGAGGACCAACGTCGAACCCCGCGGCGGCAGCATTCCCTCTTGGGCGACACTCAGGTCGGACCCGTGCAACAGGGATCACGCACCCAGGCTTCTATGGCGGGAAACCTTGGAGAAAGCCAGACAACACAGCCATTATCAGCACACCCAAGACCCAGATGGAAGGACTTCGGGCCGTTGCCGCCCAGATCGTTCGATCTGGTTCACATCCAGTTCAACAACAGTTCACATGTTTCGCGCAAGAGCCCCGGGCATTCCACGCTGATCATTTCCACCAGATTCCCAGCGTAAGCACGCGCCGCAGCCATCGCAGCCGCTCCTGCTGTGCCCGTTCCCTCCGCGTGTTGAAGAGCGCCTTCCTGCGCCAGGTGGTCTGCCCGCCGCGGTCGAAGCCGCGCAGCGGCCGCTTCTCCGGGGGCAGCGTCATGCCGTGGGTATCGAGCAGCGCCAGCTCCACCACCAGGAGTCGCTCCTTCTCCGCCAGCCATGCGAGTCCCTTGCCCTCGTTGGGGTGCGTATTCTTCAGCGTCCGCCACTCGACGATCAGCGGCCAGGCGTCCCCGAACACCTCCTCGTCGTCATCGGCAGCCTTGCGGGTCACGAGGTCGGGGTACTCCCTTCGCATCCTCGACTGCGGTGTGGGCTTCCTGACTTGGCTCGACGCACTACTCTCCGACATACCGAAACCCTCCGGCTGAGGACCGGCCCCAGTCCCCCGGGAGTCGTCCCTCTGCGGTGCCGCAACCTGGCCCTCGATGGCAGCCAGCCGTCGCCGCAGCTCCTTGCCCAGCTCATCCTGTCCCTTCTCCAGTGCTTCATGGCCCTGTTCCAATCCATCGACCCGCGCCTCTAGCGCCTCGTTGCGTTCCCGCTGACGCTCCGCCGCCGATCCGATGCCCTCCTGCAGTGCCCGCTCCAGGGAGTGGCGCACCCGGCGTGACAGCTGCCCGGTCTTCGCGCTCTCGGTCACGGTCTGCGGGTCGATCTCCAGCACGCGCGCCGCGCCCTTGTAACCCTTCTCTCGCACGAGCTCTTGCAACAGCGCCATGAGCCGCAGGTGGTAGACGTTTTCCACATCCCTGCTCTCCTCGATGCCATGTTCGGTCGTCTTCATGGGATTCGCCCTCCTCCTCCTGGATTCTCCTCCGGCCCTGACCCGGTGTTGGCCCTGCCCTCCGTTGCCGTCCCCGCGTCATGCACCCCAACGTCGATCGCCATTTCCGCCCTGTTTTCCACCGCACCCGCCGCTCTTGCGCTGTGCACGCCCCCCCACATCGATTCGCGTTCTGTGGATTCAGACCGGACTCCGCTGTTTCAACGAAGTGTTCACTGTTCACGTCCTGTAGGGGGGCGCTTTACCGCTGTACCACGAGTGAAATCACGACTTCACCCGATCCGTTACAGAGCTCGATCTCCTGTACACCCCCAATACATCACAGAAGGAGGGCGTTCCGAAAGGCGCTTGGGAGATATACCTCGCAAGGTATACCTCGCCGGGTCTGCCCTGCAGGCTGACCCTCGCGGGGTATATCTCGCAGGCGGTTTTCACCGGTATCTCGTCCGCCCACACTCTTTCGCGACCGCTGCGGCCCGATGAACCGCGGCAGACCACGCGGAGAGGTGGACGAGTTGGAGCAGAGAGCGAAACTCCGGTCCGTTAGGCATCTGATCCCCCTGGCGTTCGCGCTGCTGTTGGCGGCGCTTGCAGCCGCAACCGCGAGCAATGCGGCCCTCGCCCAGAGCGGCGACCTCACTCTCCTCAACCACGACAGGGACTTCGTCGAGCGCAAGAAGGACGGACGCTTCATCGCCCGCCCCGTCTTCGACCGGCAGGTCTCCGCCATCCACTACGGCATCCGTCATCCGGAGACCGGCGACTGGATCACCTCCATGTTCCGCGTCCACTCCTCGGGGAAGGACGTCACTGACGGCTGGGAATACTCGTGGCACTACCCCGTCGTGCCCCAGCAGCCGGACCTCTCAGCGGACGAGGCCTTCCTGCTCGTGATCGTCGCCGTGCATGGCGGTGACCACCACACATTTAATGCCGTGATCCCCATCTATCAGCCCACGAGCCTGTGGGACCGCGTGCTCGCCGCCCTCGATCCGAACCGGCTGGCTCGCGCATTCGCCCGGTGGATCGTAGAGGGCATCCACGGCGCGCTCTGCGGCATCGTGGAACGGATATCGGGCACTGATGCCTGCGGTGGGGGATAGCCTCCCATGGAAGACGTTCTCACCGGCACTCCCGCCGCGCTCACCCACGCGCACCCCATCGTCCTGCGGGCATGGGCGACGGTCTGGGCCGTCACCTCGGGCGCTCTCGTCGTCATCATCGGCTGGATCGGCCTCAGCCTCATCGTCTCGGAGCACCTCGGCAGGCCGCAGGCGGGCTGGCGAGAGCTGGTTCCCCGGCTCGTGCTGGGGCTTGTCGCGGCAGCCTCGTCGCTCTGGTGGTGCGCCCTCGTCATCGACACGGCCGATGCGGTCTCTGGCTTTGTGGCCGCCTCGCTCGGCTTCACGGCGGGAGACCTGCTCCGGGCATCGGTCGACACGCTGCTCACGGCGGTCCAGACCGGGAGCGCGGGAGTGGCCATCCTCATCGCCATCCTCTACCTGGTCTATGGCTTCTTCGTCCTCTATGTGCTCGTGCAGATGCTGCTGCGCATCGCGTTGATCGACCTGCTGCTGGCGCTCGCGCCCATCGCACTGGGGCTCTGGATACTGCCGCACACCGCGGGATGGGGGCGGCACTGGCTGCGGCTGTTCATGACGGCGGTCTTTCAGCAGGCGATCCAGCTCATCGCGCTGTCGATGGGATTCACGATGCTGAACGAATTCGCGGCCATCGGGACGTTCGAGCCCGCCCAGGACCTCATCTGGAAGCTCATCCTCTCGGCTGCATTCATCTATCTCGCCACGCGCGTGCCCTCTCTGCTCGGCAATGCGGGCACATTCGATGCGTGGCTCCACACGCTCTATTTCGGCATGTCGCTGCCCGGCACGGCGATGCGCGCCGCGCGGTCGATAGGCGCGATGGGAGGACCGGGCGGCATGGCCGCCGGAGCGGCAGTGGCAGGCAGTGTGGCGGGTGCTGCGGGCGGCATCGGCAGCGCGGCAGCCGGCGCGATGTCGGGCGGCTCCGCGGCAGGAGCCTCCGCCGCCGGGAGCGCGGGTGCTGCATCGGCAGCATCCGCCGGGGGCATGGGGACCGCGCGCTCCGCAGCCGATACGGCGACACCGCCGGGAGCGGGCGGAGCGGCAACACCGCGGAGCAGCAGCGAGTAACAACGGACACCCGGCGCGGACGCGGTCCGCGCCAACCCACCACTCACTAGGAGGAGAGAGAGCCATGTGCCAGTGATGCGAACGACAGGCCGGTGAGAACACCCATGAACCAACGAGACCGGGCGGCGAATGCCCGGCAGACAGGAGAGCAACGGAAATGGAACAACTGACGCAGACCATCTCGAATCTGGTGGGCATCCTGCTGGGACTGGTGGGGGCTGTGGGCGTGGGCTTCTTCGTCTACGGCGCCTACCTCTACCTGACCGCCAGCGGCGCGCCGCACCAGATGGAACGGGGCAAGAGCGCCATGATGACCGCCATCGCGGGCATCGTGCTCGCCATGGTGGCCTACGGCGTCGTCGACCTCGTCATGAATGCGGTCGTCAATCCCGCGGTCACTCCCAATGTTCCCGACCCTGCGACCCCGACACCCACACCCTGATCCCCCGGAGAGAGGAGAGTCATCATGCAAGCACACGAAGTACCGACCCACGTGCAGGCCGAGGACAAGGTCCTGCTCTGGTTCACCTTTCCGCAGATCGTGGCAGTCACGGCGGTGGGGGCGCTCGCCTATGGCATCTATCGCTATGCCCCCATCCCGTCGTCCGAGGTGCGCATCGCCCTCGCCGTCCTCTTCGCGCTGGCGGGTCTCGCCGCCATCGTGGGGAGGGTCGGCGGGCGGCGGCTGCCCCTGGTGGCCGCCGATCTGCTCCAATACCGCCTGGGGGGCCGGTGTTATGCCGGCCTCCCGGCAGAGCTGGTGCGGAGCGAGCCGCCCGCTCCCTTGCACGACAGTCCCGGTCTGGTTCAGCAGATGACGGAGAAGGCGCGGCACCGCCTCCGCAGGCTGCGCAGAGGGAGCAAGCGGCGCAGGGGGCGTGAGCGGCAGAATGGCCGCAGGCCGCTGCGCTGGCTGCGCAGACCCCGGGAGCGGGGCAAGGGCGATGGCGGTCATGCCGCGATGCGGCGCATGGCCCTGCTCGCCGCCCTTGCGCTGTTCGTCCTGACCGCAGTTGCCGCCTCCGGCACGCCCACGCCGGAGCCCACACCGGGGCCGGGCACCCCGTATCCCCAGGACAGTCCGGAGCGCTGGCGGAACGAGATCGATTTCGATCCACCGGAACCCGTCCCCGGACGGCGGCTCTACATCGAGAGTCTCGCGGTCTTCGAGGACAGGGCGACGGTCACTCTCCGGGCCGCCACCGACATCGACCTCACCGTGCAGGCATTCGGCGGGCCGGCGGGTCGGGAGCTGGACTTCTGGGGAGCGGCCAGCGTCCGCGCGGGACGGAGCGTCTTCTACACGCTGCCGCTCTCCGGTGACGCCCCGTCATTCACCTTCGCCTGGGTGGATGCGTCCGGCCTGGCCGGCGGGCTCAGCGTCGAGGGCGATCAGCTGCCGCATCCCCTGCCGGTCGCGGAAGGAGAGCTCTGCGATGCCCGCGTCACGCAGGTCCGGTGGAGTCCGGGCTCCCTCACCGGGCAGCTGGAGGCCGGGGAGTGCATCGAGAGGATCGAACACCCCATCGACCTCACCCTGGTCCAAGGGGAGGCGCACATCGCGGGGCCCCTGGTCATGAAGACCAGCGTGACGGATGTCCACGGCTCCGTCACGGTCTCCTCAGGCGATGCGGCCACCACGGTGAATCTCGACCCGCCCGGCAGCGCGGCCTTCCAACTGTCCGTTCCGCCCGGCCAGCGTCTGCACGAGCTGACCATCGAGGCCGCCTTCGAAGCGATCCTGCGGGCCAACGCTCCGCCGCTGGTGACCCTCACTCTCATACCGGAGCGAGAGGAGACCCGCCTGGTGCCGGTGGAGGTTTGGCGCCCCGGCACGAGCAATGTCGTCCGAGACACGGTCACCGTCCGGAACAAGGACGGCACCACATCCTCCCACGACATATCCGCCCGGCTCAGCATCCCTGGCGAGTTCATCACGGTCGTGCCCCAGGTCCTGATCAAGCATCCGGAGTTCATCCTGGGCACGGTGGACCCCCGCGGGAGCGCCTACGGCAGCAGAGAGGAGACCGTGCAGATGGCGCTGACCATCGGATCGGATGCCCCCTATGCGCCATTCACGCCGCCCCCGCAGCCGACACCGACGCCTTCTCCCGTCCAGACGCAGCTCACCGAGGCCGAGGCGGACTGGCTCTTCGGATTCCTCGGTTGGGAGTGGCCGTGGTGAGGCGCATCGCGGCAGTTCTGCTGGTTTCCGCAGCGGCGGCGGTCTCCGCCGCCGCTGCCCACGAGGAGGAGGCGATGCTCGCGGCCTTCGATGGCGTGCTGACCGCGATGGCCTATGCGGCAGCCGGTCTCGCCGTCTTCGCGGTCGTCTGGGCGGGCTTCGTCCTCATGGCCGAGGGGAGCGAGTCGCGCAGCACGGGCCGCGCGCGCAACGCGGTGGCCGGCGCTCTCCTCGGTCTGGTCATCGTCCTCTCGGCCAAGGGCATCGCTCTGGCCCTGCGCAGCGGCATCGTCCCCATCCCATAACCACGCTCACCGAAAGGAGCACAACCTTGCGAAACCTCATCGAACGGATCCAGAGCATGGCGCGCAGTGCCCTGCGCAAGGGCATCGTCTCCATCCCCTGGAGGGGGAGCGGCATTCTGCCGAGCCTCATCGAGCGGATCGAGAGCATGGCGCCGCGCAGGATGCGGACCGCCACCGCCTCCATCCTCCGGAGGGGGAACAGCACCCTGCGGCAGCTGGCTCGACGAATGAAGACCGTGGCCCAGCGCGCTCTGCGCAGAACGCCCGGCGGGGACTCCCCGCCAAGGGAGCCCGTTGTGAAGCCGCCGCTGCCGTTGCCGCTCTGCTTCATGCTCTCCCACCTCGAGGACGACGGCCCCGTCCGCATCGACAGACTCAAACTTGGCATCTTCGAGGTCATGGGCCTCGAACCCGACGAGCCGAAACTCGGAGCATTCGCGGGCGCCTTGAATGCTCTCGACTTTCCGCTCCAGCTCCTCATCCGCCAGCATCCGCCCGATCTCAGCCGCATGCGGGAGCGCCTGCAGGAGGCAGAAACCGGCGATCTGCCGCCGCAGACGCAGGCGGCGTCGGAGTCGCTCCGCGGCCTGCTCAGCAGCCTGGAACACCGCGATGGCATCCTCGACCGCCGCTTCTACGCGGTCTGCCCGTTCGACCGCGCGGGCGATCTGCGCGTCCTGCTCGGCAAGGCGGGCCTCGCTGCCCATCCACTCACGGGTCGCGCTCTGCGCCTGCTTCTGCTCGCATCGGCCCTCGGCGGCTCGCCCGCCGACCGCGATGAGGACGAGCAGGTGGAAGTGACGGTCAACCGGCGTGAGATCCGCGTGGGGGATCACCTCACGCGCTCGCTCCACCTGGGGCGCTGGCCGCGCGCCCTTGCTCCCGGCTTCCTGCAGGGGCTCATGGCCGCGGGCGCCCCCATGGACCTCGCCATCCACCTTGGCCCCATACCCGCCGAGCAGGCCGCGCGAACGCTGGAGTGGCAGAAGGTGCGATTCGAGTCCGCCCAATCCCTCTCCCTCCGCAAGGGGCGCACCATGTCGCCCGAGGCCGAGATCGCACTGGAGGACATCACCCGCCTCCGCGACGAGATACAGCGCGGCCGCGAGCGGCTCTTCCACTCCTCCCTCTCCATCACGCTCCATGCGAAGGACCACGATGCGCTCAAGGAGATGACCCAGCGGGCGAGGGCGCACTTCGCCGCCACGCTGGGGAAGCTCGATACGCTTCCCTTCCGCCAGCGCGTGGGGATGCTCTCCACGCTGCCGATCGCATTGAACGCGGTCGCAGAGTGGCGCAGTCTCGACACCTCGTCGATCGCGCGCCTCTTTCCCTTCTCTCCCCCCGATCTCGACACCCGCAGCGGCACTCTCTACGGCATCGATCTGCGGGCCTGCTCCCCCATCGTCTACGACCCGTGGGACGGTACTCACCTGAATGCCAACACCGCAGTGCTGGCGCGCTCAGGCTCGGGGAAATCGTTCTCGACCAAGCTCGGCGTGCTGCGGGGCATCACGCGGGGCGTCACCGCCTATGTCATCGATCCCGAGGGCGAGTACGCGGACATGGCCCGCGCTGCGGGAGGCCGCGTCCTCTCCCCCGGTGTCCCCGGACAGGGCATGAATCCCTTCGTCATCAATCAGGGCGATGCCGAGGAGCTTCTGCTCCGCATCGGCAGCCTGCGCAGACTCATCGAGGTGATGGTCGGCGAGCGGCTGAGCGCCGAGCGCCGCGCCGCCCTCGACCACGCGCTCGCGGGCTACTACTCCGAGCCCCGGGAGCGCACCGGCTTCAAAGACTTCTACGCCTACCTGCAGAACGGTGAGGACGAAGTCCTTGCCAAGCTGCTGCGGCCCTTCGCCACCGGGAGCCTCCGCCATCTGCTGTCCGACGAGGGCGACGATCTGCTGTCCAACGAGGCGCTCGTCACCGTCTTCGATCTCCGCCTCCTCGAACCCGAGCTGCGCCCCGCAGCCGCCATGGTCTGCACCGAGACCGTCTGGGCCGCGGCGGCCCAGAACCCCAAGCCCCGCCTGCTCGTGGTCGACGAGGTGTGGTCGATCATGCAGCACCCCGAAGGCGCGGCTTTCATGGTGTCGATGGCGAAGCGGGCGCGGAAGCACCGCTTGGGGCTGCAGTTCATCACCCAGGACGTGCAGGACCTCCTCTCCGAGGACACCTCCCGCGCCATCACCGGCCACTCCGGCAGGGCGCTCCTGCAGAACGCCGCATTCAAGCTGCTCCTGCAGCAGGATGCCGCCGCCATCAGCACCGTCGGCGACGCCTTCGACCTCCCGGCCGAACTGCAGCGGTGGCTGCTCTCGTGCCCGAGAGGCGACGGCTTGCTCCTCGCGCGCGGAGGAAGATTCCCCGTCCGTATCGAGGCCACACCCGAGGAGGCCGATGTCATCGAGTGGCGGCCCGGCAGGCACTAGGACGCGCGCCCACTGACAACGACGTGCATGAAGCGCATCGAAAGGAGGGAACCGCATGAGACTGAACTTCATCAAGAACAACGACAGGACCGAGGACCGCACGGAGAAGCCGCCGGTGCTGCTGGCGGTGACCCCGCCGCGTACCGGAGAGCGGACGCTGCTGGGCGTGGAGAATCTCCTCGCCTCCATCGCCGTGCCTGAGCCGTTCTCTCTCGAGCTCGCGGCCGACGCGGACGGCGTCACCCTCATGGCCCGCTGCCAGGACGGCCAGGTGGTCCGGAGCCAGCTCTCGGCCCACTATCCGCAGGCGCGCATCCACGAGGTCGCGCCGGAGCACGACCCGCTGCGCCTCGAAGAGGGCGAGCAGGCGTGGACGATGACCCTGCGCGCCGGCGGCCCCGAATACGTCCCGTTGCGCACCTTCCGTGATGCCGATCTGACCGAGCCCGGTTCCGACCCCCTCATCGCTCTGATCGGCGCGCTCGCCGGCCTGCGCGACGGAGAGCGCATCGTCGCCAGACTGCTTCTGCGCTCTCTCGGTCCGGGATGGGCGGAGCACCACCAGCGGCTCGTCCACGAGCGCCCTGCACCCGGCACGGCACAACCTCCTCAGGCAGGGACGCCGCAGGCAGCGGGCGGTCTCGGCATGGCCGTCCTCGGCATCGGCGCATTCATCGCCCTCAAGGCGTATCAGTGGATCCAGGCGGACGAGACCTGGAAGGCCGTCCTGCTGGGACTCGCAGTCACGGCCGGGCTCATCGCAGCCGGATGGGTGAAGGCGCGATTTTTCAAGCGCCCGCCCGTCTACGATCCGATGCTGATACGCGAGAAGATATCCCGCATCGCCTTCGATGCCGAGATCCAGGTGACGGCCGTCCTGCCCGCGGACACGGAGCAGGAGCGCGCGGATGAGATCCTGAAGCCGGTGGCCGCCGCCTATCGCCACTACGACAATCCCGCCGGGGCCAGCTTCAGGGTGGGCAGGTTCATGCCCGCTGCACCCGCCGTCTCTCTCGTCCCGGCCGCGCCGGGCTTCTTCGGCAGGCGCAGCGTCCTGGGAACCCGAGAGGCCGCCTGCCTCTGGCACCCGCCGGGCGCCGGCGATGAGACACCTCTGGTGGAACGCTCCGGCGCACGGACGCTCAGCCCATCGGCCAAGGGGATCGGGGGCGGAGCGCCGGTGGGCGAGGCCACGGCGGGGGCGAAGCGGGAGATCCGCTTCCCCGACGACCTGCTCAGACGGCACCATCTATATGTCGCCCGCACCCGCATGGGCAAGTCCACTCTCATGCACCACCTGGTCGTCCACAAGCTCGCAGAGAAGGCCGCGGGCAGGGATCCTGATGCCATCGTCGTCATAGACCCCCACACCGACCTCGTGGCCGGCATCCTCGAACACGTGCCCGAGTCCCTCGTCGACCGGGTGCGGCTCATCGACCTGTCGGACGCCTCCCGCTCCCCCGGCATCAACCTGCTGGACACCCGCGTCTTCGCCGACCGCGATCGCACCGCCGACTCCGTGGTGCGCGTCGCCCGGGGACTCTGGGAGCAGTGGGGGCCTCGCATGCAGTCCATATTGGAGTTCATCGTCAAGAGCCTTCACGAGGCGAACGAGCAGGTGGAGGCGGAGACCCAGTACACCATCCTCGACGGCCTGAAGCTGCTGTCGGACGAGCCCTTCCGCAAGAATGTGCTGAAACGGGTCTCCGACCCCTACCTGCTGGAGTGGTGGGCCAGGGACTTCTCCTCGTGGCACCGCCAGTACCGCGCCGAGGCCCTCGCCCCGGTGCAGACCCGGCTCTCCTACTACGCCTCCTCCAAGCGGGCAAGGGCCATCCTCGGCCAGCGCCGCTCCACCATCGATCTGCGCCGCACCATCCACGACGGCGGCATCCTCCTGGTCTCCACGTCACAGGGGACGGTGGGCAGGGACGTGGCCGCGCTCGTGGGAGCGTCCCTGCTCAATCTCGTGGACGCGGTGATCCGGGAGCAGGGGAGCATGGCGCCCAGGGAGCGTCGGGGCGCGCTGGTGGTGGTGGACGAGATGCAGTCGATGCCCGGCGTGGACTACGAGTCGATGCTGAGCGAGCTGGGCAAGTTCGGCGCGTCCTTCGTCCTCGCCACCCAGAGCCTCGCCAAGCTGGACGACCTCTCTCGCACCATGCGGGAGACCATCCTCGCCAACGTGGGCTGTCTCGCCGTATTCCAGGCGGCCGGAGCCGACGCCAGAACGCTGGTGTGGGAGCTCGGCAGAGACCGCGTGTCCGAGGAGGACATCGTCTCGCTGCCGGTCCACCACTGCTACGTCCGCGCCACCGTGGGAACGGAGCGCATGCCCGTCTTCTCGATGGAGGTGCGCAAGCCTGAGGAGGGAGACCCGGCCGTCGCCGCCCGCATCCGCGATGCGGCTGCCGCCTACACCATCTCCGCGCAGGAGGTCGCCTACGGCGAGGCAGAAGGCGACAGGAAGGTGGAGGAGTTCCGCAGGGGCGTCGAAGGCATCGAGAACACCAGGCAGGAGGAGGAATGGGATGCAGAAGAGGAGGCGAGGGAATGAGAGCCGAGGGATGTGAGGCCAGCCTGCTCCGTGCCCTTGCCGCGATGCCCTTCCTCGACCGGCGGGAGATGGTCGTGATCATCGGCTGGTCGAAGGGCGCGGTCCACGAGGCGGTACGGAGGCTTGAATCCAGCGGGCTCTGCGCCTCCGTGCTCCACGCCGCCGACCCGCTCTCCCCGTCGCGGAGGTTCCACCTCACCGCCGCGGGGCTGAGACAGGTCGCAGACGAAGAGGATCGGCCCCTTGAGTCCCTGCTGGGCCACCGTCCCCTCTCGGCGCAGTGGCGGCGCAGCCTGATGGAGCGCCTCGATGCCCTGGCCTCCATCTACGGCGTCGCCTCCGCCGTCTCGGATGCTGCATTCCCCATCCGGTTCCGCTGGTACCGGGCCTCGCCGCTGGACGCCGCAATGACCCTTCCCGGCGGAAGGACCGTCGGCGTCGTCCGGCAGGGACCGACCGCCGACCGCTCGGGCTTCGCCAAGCGGCTCTGGCGGTTGCGCGGGGGGCCGATGCCCGGCCTGGTCCTGGTCCTCATGGCCGACGACGTGCGGCTCAGGCATACCCGCAGACTCCTCTCGGCCACCGAGGTTCCGGCCCTGCTCGCCCTCGAGCGCGAGGGGGTGCTGGCCGGGGCGGACGACCGGATATGGAGCCCGGCCGGGGTTCCCGCCGCCATCGATCTGCGCCATGCCCTCGACCGTACCGTACCCGGTGGCGAGCTGCCCGTGGAGGACCAGCCGCAGCGCGTCTCGGTCCCCGCCGACCTGGACTTCAGCGGAGCGGCGGACGTCTCCGACCAGATGCTGCTCGTCCTGCTCAAGCCCGCCGAGAAGCGCGCCCTCGACCTCATCTCCGACTGGCCTTGGATAGCCCTGGGCGACCTGGCCGGACTGCTCGGTGTTTCGCCCCAGAGGGCCTCCAAGGTCGTCATCCCTCTCGAAGGATTCGGCCTCGTGGCCCGGCCTCGCGAAGCGGGAGGGCGACTGGCCCTCACCGACCGGGGGTTGGCTCTCCTGGCCCGCAGGGACCGCACGTCGGTAGCCGTGGCAAGGAGGCGGTGGAGCATCGCCCCTAAAGACGCGGATGCCCCCCTCGGATGGCGCAACGTCACCGGCGGGAGGAGCCGCCAGCTGCTCAGGAACATCGAGCACACCGAGGCCGTCCACGGCTTCCTCGCCGCCATGACCGCGCAGGCCCTCCTGCTGGAGTGGGAGGTCGTCCAGCTCGACCCGCCCAGAAGGGCGTCCCGGCACTTCCGACATGACGGCGGGATGCGCGCCGTCAACCCCGATGCCTTCGGCATCCTGCGCAACGGCGACACGCTCTGGCCCTTCTTCCTGGAGTGGGAGCGCCGCGCCGTGCGGCCCTCGACCATGTCGGACCGCCTCGCCCCCTATCTGCGCTACTACTCATCGCACCGGCCGATCGACGACCACGGCGCAAGCCCCGCCGTCCTCATCGTCTTCGACGACGAGACCGCCCATACCCACTTCCTGCGCGTGGCGCGGGAGGAGATGCGGGCCGAGCAGGCAACCATTCCCCTGTGGGTGTCCCACAGGGAGGCCATCGCCGCCCTGGGGCCGCTGGGACGCGCCTGGCGCTCCCCCGCCGGCTGGGAGTCGCCCCAGGCCATGCCGCCCCAATGATCACGAGGAATGAACGGGAGCGCGGGCCACAGGCCGCGCCCGTCAACCACTGGATGAAGGAGAACGAAAGCCATGCGTTCACAGAAAAATGACAAGGCGAAGGGACCCCGGAGGCGTGGAGGACGGATCGGCGTCCGGCTCGACGCGGCGGCCCTCTGGAGGCGACTCGAGTTGCTGAACCGCTCCCAGAGCTGGCTCGCCGGCGAGGCCGGGATCAGCCCCGGATACCTCTCTTTGCTGGTCAACGCGGGGCGAGCCCCCTCCGGTCGCATCCGCCGCCGGATGCAAGAAGCCCTCGGCGTGGATGACTTCAACGAACTCTTCAGATTGGAGGATGGAGATGCCCAAGACTGACTGCTTGTCCCAATTCCACGAGAACATCGGACGGTTCGCCGAATTCGAGTGGAGCCTGTCGTCCGGCCGGTTGATGCCGGAGGACTTCATCGAGCGATTGGTACGCCTCAAGGAGGCCAGCGGCCTCACCTGGAGCGGCATGGCCCGGGCCATCGGCGTCGACTACAAGCAGATGCTCCGGTGGCGCAACGGCGTCGTGCCGAGCGGAGGAGCCATGGACTCCCTCTACCGGTTCGCACGCTGGGTGCCCGGAGGACTGGACATCCTGACGGGCGAGATCTAGCGGCGAGGCCCCGCCCGGACAGGCGCAACGGCGGCATGGCGGGGCCTGAAACAGCATGAAGCCGCACGGCGCTCGCCCCTCCCGTCCGCGCCGGCGGCACATCCCCCGACCCGTAGCGAGAGGCCCACGACCCTGTAGACACACTGCTGCAACTACGCGATATGAAAGATACGAACGGAAAGAACAGAAGGCGAAGGCACGCCGCAGATGCCCCCGAGATAAGCATCGTCGGGATCGATGTCAAACCCGCGCCCGACGCCGAGGAGCGGCTGCGCCGCCTCTTCACCATCCTGCTCAAGCTGGCCGAGGACGACCTGCCCCAGACCGGGGCGGACCCGTCACCGGACGATGGCATCGAGCAACCATACGCTTGATGGCTGACTGGACGAGGCGGGCGAAGGAGTTGTGCCAAGACGCGCTTGCGCCTCCTGTCCGACGGGATAGAATGGCGTATAGATGGTTGGCCCGGCGATGCGCAAACATCCCGGGCCGCGGCGCCACCTGCGGTACAGGTGATGCGAATAGATGCTACTACTCGCAGACCCGCTCCGACAGGAGGCGGGTCTTTTCGATTTCAGAGGATGTCAGAGGAGGGAACCATGGCGAGCAGCACGAGCAAGCAGCAAGCCGGCGGGCAGAGGGCTGCCATCTACGCCCGCGTCTCCAGCCAGGGACAGGACACCGAGGACAAGACCTCCATCTCCGAGCAGATCGCCGACATGGAGGCCCACTGCCAGCGCAGGGGGCTGACCATCGCCGCACGCTACCAGGAGGTGGGCCGGGGATGGACGAAGAGCCGCCCGGAATTCCAGAGAATGCTGGCCGATGCCAGAGCGGGACGGTTCGACACCATCGTCTGCTGGAAGTCGGACCGGCTCAGCCGTGGCATGTACCCTGCAGCCGCCCTCATGGAGGTCGTCGAGGCGTACCAGATTGAGATCGAAGCCGTCATGGACACCATCGACATGAAGACCTTCGGCCTGATGGCGGCCATCGGCAAGATCGAGCTGGACAACTTCCGGGAGCGGGCATCCATGGGCAAGCGCGGCTCGGCCAAGCAGGGCCGCATCCCGGTCAGCAACATCCCCTACGGCTACCGCATCGGGGAGGACCGCAGGCCGCAGGTCGTGGAGGCCGAGGCCGAGATAGTCCGCCGCGTCTTCCACCTCTACGTCCGCGAGGGAATGGGGTCTCCCGCCATCGCTAAGAAGCTGACCGCCGAAGGCGTCCCCACGCCCAGGGCCGCCGTGCGGTGGCACCACCGCACGATCACCCGGATCCTGACCCTTGATGCCTACAGGGGCACCTGGTGGTTCGGCAAGTTCCGCCACCTCGCCACCGAGGCCGGAATGAGGCGGTACGACCGGCCGGAGGACGAGTGGATAGGTGTGCCCTTCCCGCCGCTGGTGGACGAGGAGACCTGGGAGCTGGCGCAGGAAGCAAAGAAGCAACGGCTGACCCGTTCGAGCCGCAACACCAAGGTCTTCTATCTCCTGCAGCATCTGGTCAGGTGCGCCGAGTGCGGGCACCTCATGGGCTGCCGGGCGGCAAGACGCCAGACCGTCAAGCGCGACGGCAAGGCCTACGGGTACGAGGTCGATACTCTCCACCGCTACTACAACTGCTACGGCATGTTGACCGAGGGCGTCAGGTGCCGGGAGCACCCCTATATCAGGGCGGAAAGGTTGGAAGAGCGGGTCTGGGGCGAGGTCAAGAAGGTGCTGGAGAATCCGGGCCTCATCGTCGCCGGTATCGAGGTCTTGGCCACCCAGGCGGAAGGTGGCGGATTCGCCGAGGAGATAGCCAGGGCGGAGCGCGAACTGCAAAGGGTTCAGATGGAGGAGGACCGGGCCATCAGGCTCTACGTGTCGGGCAAGATCACGGAGAAGCAGTTGGACCATCAGCGCAGGTTCATCACCGAGCGGCTTGAGACTCTGCGGAAGACGTTGGACGACTATCGCGCCAGTGAGTCGGCGCAGGGGGAGAAACGGATGCTGGGCGAGCACATCGTGGAGTGGGCGCGCCGGGCTGGCGACAGGCTGGACGGCCTCTCGGACGAGGGACGAAGAGAGGTGCTGCAGCTTCTCCTAGATGGGGCGACCATCGACAGGGACAACAGAGTCAAACTGACGCTGGCCATCCCGATTGAGGATGCTGTGTCGATTGCAGGACCGGAGCCGTCTTCCCCGCCCACATCAAGGCCCTCGCCGACCCCACCCGTGATTACGGCGCAAGGACCCGCGCCGCTCAGGCATTCATCACCCGCGCCCTCGCCGACGGCCCCAAACCTGCCGCCGCCATCGAGCGCGAGGCCGCCATGCAGGGCATATCCCGCCGCACCCTCTTCCGCGCCCGCGCCCTCTGCGACGTCAGGTCCACCCGCATCGGTGATTCAAGAGGCCCAGGCTCTGGCGCATGGCAATGGTCGCTGCCCCAGCGCAACACTTTGCAGCAGGATGCAACACCCGATGAACGCTCGAACTCTTGAAAACATTGGCACTCTTGCGTCCTTAATGACGGGAAGCAGGCCGTGGCCTTGTAAACACCCCCGATTAAGAGTGCCAAGAGTGCCAGATTGCCACTCCACTTCACTCCTGGAGCAAGCATTAAGAGTGCCAACTGCAACGCCCCTTGGCACCCTTAATCCCCTCTCCCTACAAGGGGAGAGGGTTAGGGTGAGGGTACCCCGGCGGCCTGGTGTAGGGGCATCCCTTGTGGGTGCCCTTGCGTCCGCCCTTGCGTGCACCCGCCACCCCCTGCCTCGTGTGGGTGCCCCTACGTCCGCCCTTGCCCGCACCCCTCACCCCCTGCTCGGTGTGGGTGCCCTTGCATCCGCCCCCCGCCCCCTGCCCGATGTAGGGGCGGTTCGCGAACCGCCCGGCCCCCCTGCGTCCGCCCATGCGTGCCCCCCTCACCCCCTGCCCGGTGTGGGTGCCCCTGCGCCCAGGGTGTGGCGCACCGCGCGCTTTCGCGCTAACGTTGCCCCCATGCGCGACAAGGTCTACCCCGACTTCGACGCGGCCGTCGCCGATATCCCGGACGGCGCGTCCATCATGCTCGCCGGCTTCGCCGGGCCCGGCACCGCCCGCAACCTCATCGCCGCACTCTACCGGCAGGGCGCAAAGGGGCTCACGCTCATCTCCAACACCCCCGGACGCTGGCAGGACGACCGCATCGACTGCGGCGTGCTCGTGAAGGATGGCCGCGTCGCGAAGATCCACGCCGCCTTCACCGCCTCGCCGCACCCGTCCGTGCCGTCGCCGTTCACCGACCTCTACGAGGCGGGGAAGATCGAGGCGGAGCTGATGCCGCAGGGCACGCTCGCGGAGCGCATCCGCGCCGCCGGGGCCGGCATCGCCGCCTTCTATACGCCCACCGGCGTCGGCACCGAGATCGCGGACGGCAAGGAGACGCGCGTCTTCAATGGCAGGGAGTACGTGCTGGAGACCGCGCTGCCCGCCGACTACGCATTCGTCCGCGCCCGCCGCGCCGACCGCATCGGCAACCTCCAGTACCACCGCACGCAGCGCAACTTCGGTCCCGTCATGGCCCGCGCCGCCAGGACGACCATCGTCGAGGTCGACGAGCCCGTCGTCGAGGAGGGGAGCATCGACCCGGACCACGTCCACACGCCGGGCCTGTTCGTGGACCGCATCGTCGCCGTCCCGCCGGACGGCATCCAGGAGGATCCGCCCCAGCGATGACGACGGAGAAGCAGCCCCTCGACCGGCAGACCATGGCCAACCGCCTCGCGATGGAGTTCCACGACGGCTGGGTGGTCAACCTCGGCATCGGCATCCCGACGCTCTGCTCCAACTTCGTGCACCCGGACCGGCACGTCGTCTTCCAGTCGGAGAACGGCCTCGTCAACTACGGCCCGCTCGCCGAGCGCGGCGAGGAGGACCCGAACCTCGTGAACGCGGGCGGGCAGTACGTCGTGGAGATGGCCGGCATGGCCATCCTCGACCACGCGGACTCGTTCGCCCTGATCCGCGCCGGCTACGTGGACGTCACCGTCCTCGGGGCGTACGAGGTCGCCGCGAACGGCGACTTCGCCAACTGGAAGGTCGCGGGCGCGAAGGGCGGCGGTATCGGCGGCGCGATGGACCTCGCCGTCGGCGCGAAGAACGTCTTCCTCGCGCTCGAGCACACCACGCGCGACGGCAAGCCCCGCCTCGTCGAGCGCTGCGCGCTGCCCGCCACCGCGGTCGGCGTCGTCAAGCTCGTCGCCACCAACCTCGGCCTCTTCGAGGTCACGGAGCAAGGCTTCCTGCTCACCGAGATCGCCCCCGGCTACACCCCGGAAGACGTCCAGGCCGTCACCGGCGCCCAACTCACCGTCTCGCCGGACCTCCGCGAGTTCGCAAGGGTAGGGTGACCTGGTGTGCGTGTGGATGATCGCTGTAGGGGCGGTTCTCGGAACCGCCCTGCCCCCCGCGAACCGCCCTGCGCCCCGCTACGCCGCCCCGTCCGTCTCACCCAGGACGCGCTTCATGAAGCCTTCCGCTATCTCCAGCCCGCGCGGGTCGATGCTGTGGCCGAGGCCCGGCAGCAGGTACGCCTCCACCGGAAAGCCGAGGTCGGCGAGCGTCTGCCCCGCCTTCGCCGTCGACTCGGGCGGCAGCACCGGGTCCTGCTCGCCGTGCACGAGGACGATGGGCGGCTTCTGCCGGACCTCGTCCTCCAGCCACTCCGGAAAGAGCAGCGCCCCGCTGAGCCCGACGACGCCCGCGATGGGCCGCTCCATCCTCGGCGCGGTGTACAGCGAGGTCATGCATCCCTGCGAAAAGCCGATGAGCACGCACCGGTCGGGCGTCAGCCCGTACTCGTCCAGCAGTTCGCCGACATACGCCTCGACGATGCGCCCCGCCTCCCGCAGCCCCTCCGAGCGCGCGTCGGGCGGATCGAGCGGGAACCAGCGCCGGCCGAAGCCGGCCTCGACGTACGGGTTCGGCGCGTCCGGCGAGTGGAAAACCATGTGCGGGAAGCGCGGCCCGAACGCCATCGTCAGCCCGATGAGGTCGTTGCCGTCGGCCCCGAGGCCGTGCAGCAGTATCCCGAGCGAGTCCGGCGCGCCCCCTGCGTACGGTTGGCGGGACGGGCCGTTGAGTATGGGCATGTGCGTCTCTTCTCCTCTTGTCGATAGGGGCGAATGGCGTTGTGAGATAATACCCGCATGACGACACGGACACGAACCCGCGCGGCCGGCTCCCAACGCATCTCCCACACGGCGGAGAACTACCTGCTCTCGCTCGCCATCCTCCAGGAGGACGGCCTGAAGCCGCACATGAGCGAACTCGCCTCCTACCTGCGCCGCATCCCGGAGGGCGAGGAGGTTGGCACGACGCTCGCCTCCGTCTCCGGCATGGTGCAGCGCATGGCGAAGGAGGGGCTGCTCCAGGTGAACAAGGAGAAGCGGATAGACCTCACGGCCGCAGGGTTCGCCCGGGCCCGCGAGGTCGTGCGCCGCCACCGCCTCGCCGAGCGGCTGCTCGTCGACGTGCTCGGCGTGCCGCTGGAGCTCGCCGAGGCCGAGGCGCACAGCCTGGAGCACGGCATCTCGCCCCTCCTGATCGAGCGCATCGAGGAGCGGCTCGGCCACCCGGAGACCTGCCCCTACGGACGCCCCATCTACAAGGCGGACGACACCGCGCTCCGCACGTCCGACCCCGGCACATTCCGCCTGAGCCAGGCGAAGAAGGGCCCCACCTACGTCGTGACCCGCATCCCGGACGAGGACTACCCGCTGCTCTCCTACCTCGTCAAGAGCGACGTGCTCCCCGGCAGGCGCATCGTCATCGTGGAGGTCGCGGACTACCGTGGCGTCGTAGACGTCAGCCGCGACGGCCAGCAAGTCTCCCTCGGCATGGACGTCGCCGCCCGCATCTGGGTCCGCCCCGCCTAGCGGGGTCACCCCCATCCTGGCCTTCCCCCATCGTGGGGGAAGGGACTAGCGAGGCTGCATCAGCACGTCGACGACCGCGGGCTTGCCGGAGCGCACGACGGCTATCGCCTCGTCCAGCACCGCGCCGAGCGCATCCGGGTCCGACACCGGCCCAAACCCGGCGATGTCGAACGCCCGCGCCAGCGTCGCGAAGTCCGGCGCCGGGTCGGTGATTTGGATACCGATGCCCTTGTTCTCAACGGGCCGGTCGCGCCAGCGGGCTATCCGCTCCTGGTGCTCCTCGTCGTTGTAGTACGAGCGGTTGTTGAACACGACCACGAGCATGGGGATGCCGCAGTGCGCGGCCGTCCAGAGCGCGTTGGACGTCATCAGGAAATCGCCGTCGCCGACCACGCTGATGCAGAGCCGCCCCGTGTCCTTGTACGCCAGCGCCGCCCCAACCGACGACGGCAGGCCATAGCCGACCCCGGCGCCGCGTCCGCCTCCCAGCTCGTGGGCGTGGTCCGTGATCTCGAGCGCGTCGCGCACGCGCCGTCCGTGCGAGCTGACCATCGCCCACTCGACGCCCTTCACCCGCTCCGCGATCTCGCCGTAGAGCCGCGCCGCCGATATGGGGGCGGCGTCCCAGTTGTCGCTCACCCACTTTGCCCCCGCCGCGCGCGCTTCCTCGTGCATCGCAGTCACCTGCGCCCGGCGCTCCTCCACCGCCGCGTTGCCCGCAAGCCGCTCCCGCAGCCCGGCCGTCAGCAGCGGGACCGCCTGCGCGGTGTCGGCCGCGATGGGCACCTCCACCGGCAGCAGCCACTGGTTGTCCGTCACCCAGTTCTGGCGCTCCTGGTCAAGCAGCGTGACATGGATGAGCCGCGTCCCCTGCGGCACGGCGAGTTGCAGCGCGCCACGCTCGCGCACCGACGGCCCCAGCGGCACGCCAAGGCTCGGCACGTCCAGCGCGAGCACGACGTCGGCGTCGGCCAGCGCCCGCTCGCGGACGCCGGTGAGGTCGAGCGGGTGCGTGTTCGGGAAGCCGAAGCGTCCCTCAGCGTCGACGACGGCGCAAGCCAGCGTGTCCGCCAGCTCGACCACCGCGGGCAGCGCCGACGGGTTGCGCCCCACCTCGCCGACGACCATCACCGGCCACGACGCTCCGGCGAGCACGTCCACCGCCTTCGCCAGCGCGTCGGGGTTAGGCGCGGGTGGGGCAGGGGGGCGGAAGAGCGATACGTCCGGAACGGGCAGGGCCTCATCCATGCGCTGTTCCTGGATGCTGCTGTCGAGGCAGATGTACACCGGCCCTTTCGGGTCGGTCATGGCGGTGCGCATGGCGCGCAGCAGCGACTCGGGCATCGCCTCGATGCTTGCTGGCTGGTCGTCGAACTTCACGTAGTCGCGGACGGCGTTGCCCTGCACGAGGGCGGTGTGCACCCAGTCGGTGGAGCGTCGCTGGTTCGCGTCCTGTGGTCCGCCGCCGCCGAGGTTGATGATGGCGGAGCGGTCGCACCACGCGTTGAAGATGGCCATGGAGGCGTGCTGCAGACCGACCACGTTGTGCAGGCCGGTGGCGATGGGCTCGCCGGTGACGCGGAAGTAGCCGTTGGCCACAGCGACGGCGATCTCCTCGTGGGTGCAGAGGACCATCTCCGGGCCGCCGGAGCCGAAGTTGACGATGGAGTCGTGCAGCCCGCGGTAGCTCGCGCCGGGGTTGAGGGCGATGTACTTCACGCCGAGTGCGCGCAGCACCTCGACCATGTAGTCGGAGCCGTAGACGGCGTTGCTGGGCGTGCTGCCCCCGCTCATCGGCGTGTTCTTCTGGGTGGTCGTCATTCGTTCTTCTCCATTACGCGCCGCGATGCAGGGGCGCGTCGGGGTCTTACAGGCGCAGGAGGCGTTCGGAATTGCCGTGGTAGATCGCCTCTCGTTCGTCGTCGGTGCAGTCGAGGCGGTCGACCATACCGATGTGGTGGCCGTCGCCGAACGGGTGGTCGGTGCCGAGGAGCAACCGGTCTGCGCCGAGGACGCGGTAGCAGTACGCAAGGGCGTCGTCGTTGTGGGCGACGGTGTCGACGTAGATGCGCGCGAAGTAGTCGCTCACCGGCTTCAGGTTGCCGTTGACGTTCGCGCGGATGCGTCCGCCCAGGTAGGGCAGCACGCCGCCGATGTGCGGCACGATGAGCTCGAAGCCGGGCTCATCGTCGAAGATGCCGGACTGGATGAGGCGCACGGTGGCCAGGGAGGTGTCGTAGATGAAACCCATGCCGGGCATGAGCGTACCGTCGATCGTGGCGGTGTTCAGGGGAGAGGTGGGGTGCAGGTTCAGCGGAACGCCGAGGGCGGCGATGCGGCTGTAAACGGGCATGAACTCCGGAGTGTCGAGCGGCTTTGCGTATGTGTTCGAGAAGAGCTGGAAGCCCTTGAAGCCGAGGTCGTTCACGCAGCGCTCGGCCTCCGCGATGGTCCGGTCCGGGTCGCCGAACCCCAGGCTGCCCATCGCTACGAACTTGCCCGGGTACTGCTCGACAACGCTGGCGAGGAAGTCGTTGATGCGGATGGCCCAATCGTCGGCCTCGGCGCCGCCGAGGAGTTCAGGGCCGGGGATGCCGTGGGTGAGCACTGAGAAGTCCACGCCCATGGCGTCCATCGCCGTGAGCTTGGCCTCGATGTCGCGGTGTCCGGGCGGGGAGACGATGCTGTACGCCGGAGAGCACGAGGTGATGACCTGGCCGTCCCTGATGACGACATTGGGAAACTCGTTGCGCGTCGCCAGGTAATCGGCGAAATCCTGGAAGTAGGTATGCGAGTGAACGTCGATCTTCATAAGGTCTTCTATCCCTCCTGAGCCGCTGGTACGAACCGCATCGAGAGCGAGTTCACGCAGTGGCGCGCGTTGGTTGGCGTGAAGCCCTCGCCCATGAAGACGTGGCCGAGGTGTCCTCCGCAGGACGCGCACTCGATCTCAGTGCGGAAGCCGTCCGGGTCCGGCAGACGGTTCACCGCACCCTCGACCTCCTTGTCGAATGCCGGCCAGCCGCATCGTGCGTCGAACTTGTCGACGGAGCGGTAGAGCTCGGCGTCGCAGCGCCGGCAGACGTACATGCCAGATTCGTAGAAGTCGTCGTACTCGCCGGAGAAGGGGTACTCGGTCCCCTTCTTCTCGATCACGTAGCTTTCCATCGGAGTCAGTTCGTTCCAGGCCATCGTTCTCTCCTCCCTGACGCCGGATACTACGCGAACGCAGGCCAGACGTCCTGCTCGAATCGCTCCCACTGGCCGGGCTGATCCCACGACGCGAAGCGCACGATGATGGTGTCCGCGCCCGCGTCGCCGAACTCCTGGATGCGCGCGGCGACCTCGCCGGGCGTTCCCCACGGCCCCCACGCACTGCCCCAGTGGGCAACCTTGTAGTAGTTGATGAGGAAGTCGTAGGCTTCGGCCTCCGACGCTTCCTTGTCCTCGCCGAGGTTGACCGTGAGGTAGTAGACGCGCTGGAATGGCGCCTCCGCGCGTCCTTCCTCTGCGCGGACCGCGTCCACCTTCTGGACGGTTTCGGCGTACTGCTCCGGCGAGTCGGTGATGCCGATGATGCCGTCGCCGTGGCGGGCGGCGCGCCGCACCTGCGCCTCGGAGCCGGTGCGGTAGTGGGTCGCCAACAGCATCGGGACGCCGCCGGGCTGCACGGGCTTGGGGTCGAGCGTCAGGTTGTCGAACGTGAAGTGCGACCCGGCGAAGTCGATGTTGTCCTCCGTCCAGAGCCGCTTCATCAGCCGGACGGTCTCGGAGAAGCGTCCCGCTCGCGACTCCGGCGTCACGCCGGCGGCTATCCAGTCCTGCCGCTGGTCGTCGTTGAACGCGCCGCCGATGCCTGCGCCGATGACGATGCGCCCGCCGGAGACGATGTCCGCCGTGGCGATGCTGTGTGCCAGGGGCACGGGAGGACGGATAGCGGGGAGCAGCACTGCGGTGCCGATGCGGACGCGCGACGTGCGTGCGGCGATGGCCGTCATCGCGTTCACGGGCTCGAGCCGGGGCTTGGAGACGAGGCTGTCGCCGACCCAGACCGAGTCGAGCCCTGCGGCCTCGGCACGCTCCGCGAGGGCGAGCATGCCGTCCGCGGAGTACGGCGTGCCCTCGCGCTGCGCTCGCATCACCATGCCTCTCGTTCCAAGCAGCAGACCTATCTTCGGTTTCGCCATCTATCTCTCCTGTTCAGTGGGTGGCGCCGGGCAGCGGGGCTGTTCGCGCGCCACGCAGCCAAGTCTCCCAATCGTAGACGCTCTGCGCGAACCAGGCGACGTTCTCCTTCGCCCACGCATAGTCTTGGCGGTTGTCGAGGTCGAACGCGATGCGCGGCAGGTCAGGGGTGACCAGCGCCGCGCCCACTGCTGCTGCGGCCTCGCAGTGCTTCTCGAAGCTGCGCTCTCCGAGCAGCGGTTTGAACGCTGAGGCCGCAGGTTGCAGCAGCGCGTTGGTACCGCCGTCGCTCGACGCGCGGACGCAGACCGTTGCGGCGTAGCCGTCGCTCTCGGTGATGAGGGCGCGCACGTCGTCGCCGGTGATGAGCGGCAGGTCGCCGGGCAGGAAGAGGGTGGCCTCAGCTCCGTCGGCATGCGCAGTTTGCATGGCGGCCCAGAGCGCCGCATTCAGGCCGTTAGTGTCGTCGAGCGCCCAGCGCGCTCCGGAGGCTTCAGCGACTTCGCGCACGACTTCGTCACCGCCCGCGACGAGGCATGCTCCACGAATCGTGGCGCCCACCGAAGCAGCGACGACGCGCTCCAGCATCAGCAGCACGACGGCCTGCCGCTCAAGCGGCGGGAGGTCGTCCCAGAGGCGCGTTTTCGCCTCAGCCAGCGGCTTCATCGGCACGATGGTCCGAAGGGGATGGGGCAGCGCGGCGGTCACGGTGCGCTCCGTTGCTGCGTGGCGCGCTCCACGACGGCCAGCACGTCGCGTGCGAGCGCGGTCTTGTCGTCTTCCGTCGTCATGATGGTGGGGGCGACGTGGGCCGCGATGCCGAGCATCTTGACCGCTGGAGCCTCGGCGGCATCGCCTTCGTCGATGATGAGAGTGTCCACGAGCCCGGTGTAGCGGCGCCCGATACCTACGTTGCTGACCTCTTCGCCGAGTTCCGCCATCATCTTGGCGGCGGGGCCCTTCAGCGCTCGTCCGCCGACGATGGGGCTGACGGCGATGCGCGGCCCGGCGAACCGTTCGATAGCGTCGCGCACGCCCTGCACGGCGAGCACGGGCTCGATGCTCACGAGCGGGTTGGAGGGGCAGAAGACGATGGCATCGGCGTTCGCCAGCGCCTCATTCAGGGCAGGGGAGGGCGGCGCGTCGTCCGCGCTATCGAACCGGACTCCGGTGATGAGCGGCTCGCAGGCATGGCGCACGAAGTACTCCTGGAAGGCCATCTCACCGTGCTCCGTGAGCGCGATCGTCCGGACTGGGGCGTCGGACATCGGCACGACGGGGTGACGTACCCCGAGCGCGTCGCATATCGCGCGGGTTGTCTCGGTCAGGGTCCGGCCGGCAGCGAGCAGTTCCGTGCGCCGTAGATGCATCGCGAGGTCGAGGTCGCCGAGCCTGAACCACGTCTCGCCGCCGAGTCTGCCGAGCGTGTCCAGCGTGCGGAACGAGTCGCTGGCGACGCCCCAGCCGGTGTCGGGGTTCGTGAGTCCGGCGAGCGCGTAGACGACGGTGTCGACGTCCGGTGAGACGTGCAGACCGTGGAAGGTCTCGTCGTCGCCGGTGTTGACGGCGATGGTCAGTTCGCCGGGTTTGAGCAGGCGCGACAGGCCGAGGGCGAGTTTCGCGCCGCCCACGCCGCCGGAGATGGCGAGCACTCGGGGCACGGCGCTATCCCTGCGCGGCGGCCAGCGCTTCCGGCAGCGTGGGGCCTTCCAGTTCCGGCGCGCGCTGCCCCTCGTAGCGGAAGGCTTCGAGTTTGATGAGCTCTCGGTAGGAGCCGAACCGCTCCGGGTGGGCGGCTGCGACGTCCAGCGGCTCCGGCTCTTCGGGCTCGACCTCGTGGACGCGGTGCGTCTCGTAGAGCGTCGTGCGCTCGACGGGCAGCCGGCCTGCGTCGCGTATCCAGCGCCGCAGTTCGGAGGGCGGGACGAGTTGGCCGAAGGACGCGCCCGCGGCGGTGGAGATGCTCTCGTTGATGAGCGTGCCGCCCACGTCGTTGCAGCCCGCCGTCAGCAGCAGCTGCGCGAGCTTCGGCCCTTCCTTCACCCACGAGCACTGGATGTTGTCGATCCAGCCGTGGAGCATGATGCGGGCGATGGCGTGCATCCGCACGACCTCCGCGCCGGTCGCGCCGGGGCGCATCTCGTCTGAGAGTTGGCGCACGAACATAGGCGCTTCCTCGTGGACGAAGCTCAGGGGGACGAATTCGGTGAAGCCGCCCGTCGCTTTCTGGATGTCGCGCAGGTAGGCGAGGTGGGCGGCGCGATGCGCGTTCGTTTCGATGTGGCCGAACATGATGGTGGACGTCGTGGGGATGCCGAGCCGGTGCGCAGTGGTGATGACCTCCGTCCACTGCTCGACGTTGATGCGGCCGGGCGCGATCTTGTCGCGCACTGGCTGGTCGAGGATCTCCGCCGAGGTACCGGGGAGCGAGCCGACGCCCGCGTCACGGAGGCCGCGAAGGTAATCCTCGATGCTGCCGCGGGAGCGGACCGCGCCGTAGAGCACCTCCTCCGGCGAGAAGCCGTGGATGTGGAGGTGCGGGAGCTCCGCCTTCAGCTCGCGGGTCAGGTCGATGTAGAGCGAGCCTTCCATCTTCGGTGGCAGTCCGGCCTGGATGCAGACCTCCGTCGCACCGAGGTCCGACGCCTCCCGGGCGCGGCGGATAATCTCGTTCAGCGGGAGGAAGTAGCCCTCCTCCTGGCGGAAGTCGCGGCTGAACGCGCAGAAGCCGCACCGCTTGATGCAGACGTTGGTGAAGTTGATGTTGCGGTTGACGACGTACGTGACGCGGTCGCCGTTGACCTGCCGCCGCAGTTCGTCCGCCGTTGCCATCAGCGCGAGGAGCGCCGGGCCGTCGGCCTCGAAGAGGCGCGTGCCCTCCTCGGTCGTTACCTCGCGGCATTCGAGCGGCTTGGCCAGGATGTTGGCAATGTCCGCCGGAACGCCGCTCAACAGCGATTCCAGTCCGCGCCAGCCTTGCGTTGTCTGTTCGTTCGATGTGCTCACTGTTGGCAACTCCAGCGCTCCAGTTCCGGTTTCACATAGCCGTCATCGTCTGTCAACTCCGCGAGGCGGGAAGCGAGCTGCGACGAGGGCGCCCACTCGCCGGAGAGGATGTACGAGGGGTAGAGCGCGGTGCGCTCCCGTAACTCGTAGCCCGCCTCTCGCGTCAGGTCGCGCAGGCGGTCGGTGTCGGGCCATGCCGCCTCCGGGTTGATGAAGTCCTTCGTCAGCGGGGAGACGCCTCCCCAGTCGTTGATGCCGCAGAGCAGGTACGTTTCGTAGCCGTCCGCCTGCAGGTTGGGCGGGGCCTGGATGTTCATCTCCGGCCCGAGCAGCAGGCGGGCGATGGCCAGCGTGCGCAGCATGTCCAGCGCCGACGGCTCGGGCGCGTTCCGCATCCGGGTGGCGGTCTTGGCACGGAAATTCTGGACGATGACCTCCTGGACGTTACCGCAACGATCCTGCACGTCGCGTATCGCGAGCAAGGCGTCGACGCGCTCCTCGGGCGTCTCGCCGATGCCGATGAGGATGCCTGTCGTCATCGCCACGCCGAGGTCAGCCGCCGTTTCCAGCGTGGCGATTCGCTGCTCCGGACGCTTCGTCACCGTGCCGTGGTGCGGGCCACCGGGTTCGTGCAGGCGGAGGCTGGCGCTCTCCAGCATGATGCCCATGCTCGCGTTCCAGGGGGCTATCGCCGCCATCTCATCGCGGTCCAGCGTGCCGCAGTTGGTGTGGGGCAGCAGGCCGGTCTCCTCCAGCACGAGCCTGCTCATCGCGGCGGTGTACTCGGGCGTCGAATCGAAGCCGAGGTCGCGCAACGTTTCGAGCATCTCGGGGTGGCGCTCCTCCGGGTGGTCGCCGAGGCTGAGCAGGGCTTCCTTGCAGCCGAGCTCCGCGCCCCGTCGGGCGACGGCCAGTACCTCGTCCGGCGTCATCGTGTGCGCTCCGCGTTGGCGCGGGCCCTTCACGAACGTGCAGTAGCCGCAGCGGTCGCGGCAGAGGTTCGTGAGCGGCAGGAAGACTTTGCGGGAGTAGGTGACGCGCCGGTGGGGGCGGGCGCGGTCGTTCAACTCGCAGGCCGCGGCCATGAGGGAGGTGAGGTCTGCGGGGTCGCGGGACGTCATCAGGTGGCAGCCGTCATCCGCTGTCAGGTTCTCGCCTGCAAGCGCTCTGTCGATAACCGTCTGGGTGGAATTGCTGACCGTCTGCGTTGCCATCGCTCCCCGGAATCGGAAATGAGTAATCGCACCCGCGACGGCGGTACGCCGGTCAGCGGGCCGAGGCGCGATGGGCCTCCCACGGAAGTTGGATGGTACCATGCGCGCGGAGGCTGGCCAACCATGGGAACAACGACGCTCGCCGTGCGGTCGCTCGCGATCGTGGTGCTCGGAGCAGCGACGCTCGTTTCGCTGGGCGCGCTGCGCGACTGGTTGGGCGACTGGGCGGCGCTGCTCTGGATGTGCGGGACGATGTTCTTCCCGTGGGCTTCGGGCATGGTGGTTGGCCGCAGGATCGGCGTGAACGCCACGGCCAAGCTCACGGGTGCGGCTCTCGGCGTCATCGTCGTCATCGCGCCGCTGTACACCTTCGCGGCGATGCCGCTGCGGGACGTTCCCGCGAACGGCGAGTGGTGGCTGCTGGCGGGCCCGTTCGGCGCGCTCGGCGCGGTGCTCGGTGGAGTGGCGCTGCCGGTGGGCGTGCGCGTCCGGCGCGCGAAGCGCAGGGCAAGTGCCAACGGTTGATTACGCATTCATGAGGTTTGAGGATGCCACAGAGTGAATTCGAACAGCGAGTGTTTGAGCATGGAGCCTTTCAAGTCTTGGTGCAGAGCCTGTCACTCGTCCAGTCGATAGAGAAATCTCCTGCCGAAGAGACTTCCCAAGAGAACCTCGACTGTCTAGAACGGATAAGACTCGTATTGGAAGAGACGCAGTCTCGACTTGAATCGAGTACGAAATTAATTGGAGAGCAAACTCTGAACAACATGCATGGTGTTCTCAAACAGATATACAACTACCTGCACAATTATTCAGAGAACAGAGATCATCCTCTGTGTAACGCTGCGAGAGGTGATGTAGATCAGTTGCTTGGGTACATTCAAGAGATTCCTCCCGCGACCCCTATTGCCAAACGTCTTGCTCCTACGCTAACGCACCTGAGGCAAACGCTGAAACTCAGGGGGGAGGAATTCCAGAGTACAGCCAATCAGGTGTCGGAGCGGCTGAATGCTCTCCGCGATGAGACGGAGACCTTCCTCACAGAACGGATCACTGCGTTCGATGAGAAGCAGGCTGAGATAGCTGAGCGTGCTGAACTCGCTGCCAGCATGGTCAATGCTATTGCAGGATATTCCCTAGGGAGGCAATACGAAGAAGAGAGTCGCATACACGGAGAACAAGAAAAGCGCTGGACGGTTGCGGGCTATGCCCTTGTAGCCATCCTTGTCGCTACATCAGGAGCCATATTCTCTGCTCCTTTGTTGGGATGGATTGAACTGCCTGCTACTTTTGGTGAAGGAGTTGGCAGATTCCTACAACAATCACCACTGCTAGGTGGATTGACAGCAGCGGCCACTCTTGTCTTTAGAAAGGCAGCCTACCATCGCCACAGAGAAGCCGAGGGGACGAGGCTGAGAAACGAACTTGTGATGCTGAGAGCCTTTATTGAACGTCTGGACCCGAGTGAACAAAGTGCTGTCCTCACATTGGTGGCTCCCAGATATTTCATAGGCGGACATACACAAGTGGGCAGAGATGACAGCACTGAATTAGCCGAGATACTGCAGCGCATCCAAAGGAAGGGAGGCGCCGACAGCGCCGAGCCGTAGGTTGCTGGTATCCTTTTCGCTGACATGACAACTCTTGCAGGCAAGACTGCGCTCGTGACCGGCGGGGCGAGCGGCATCGGGAAGGCGATCGCCGAGCGCTTTGCGGAGGAGGGCGCGCACGTCATCGTTAACAACATTACGGAGACCGGCAGCAAGGTCGCGGAAGCCATCGGTGGTTCGTTTGTGCAAGCCGATCTCTCGGACCCGGAGCAGGCGCGAAGCCTCGCCGAGCAGGTGCTGAACGAGCACGGCGGTGCGGACATCCTCGTGAATAACGCAGGCGTTCAGCACGTCGCGCCCATCGAGGAGTTCCCGGAGGAGGAGTGGTCGCGGATGCTGCAGATCATGCTCACCGCCCCGTTCCAGCTGACGAAGCACCTGCTGCCCACCATGAAGGAGCGGGGGTGGGGGCGCATCATCAATATGTCGTCCGTGCACGGCCTCATCGCGAGCCCGAACAAGTCCGCCTACATCGCGGCGAAGCACGGCATCGTGGGGCTGACCAAGGCCACGGCTGTGGAGGCCGGAGCGTTCGGCGTCACGGCGAACGCCATCTGCCCATCGTTCGTGCGTACGCCGCTGGTCGAGAACCAGTTGCCCGATCTCGCGCGGATGGCAGGCGTCAGCGTCGACGACGTCCTCGAGCAGGTCGTGCTTGCGCAGGCGGTGGTCAAGCGTCTCATCGAGCCCCAGGAGGTGGCGGGACTCGCGCTCTTCCTCGCGTCCGACGCAGGCAGCGCGCTCACCGGCGCGACGTACAACATCGACCTCGCGTGGACGGCGCGCTGAGGCCGTCCACCACCGGGGGACGAGATTCCCGCCTGCGCGGGAATGACGGTGAGGGCGCGGGAATGATGGGAAGAGTCTTGGACGGCCCGCTGAGCGTTGACGCACGGCCCCGTCGGGCGTACTCTCGCGCCATCGTCCAAACAGTTGGAGGAGGTGCGTGATGACGACGACACAGGATGCTCCGGCGGGTGTGCTCGACCTCTCCGGTGAAGTGCTGATCTCTGCCGATTCCCACGTAATGGAGGAGCCGGACTTCTGGCACAGCAAGTTGCCCGACAACCTGAAGGGCGACGTTCCCGAATTCCCTCCGCGCCCCAAGACGGGCACCGAGATGGACGACCAGCGCCCCGGCGGCTACAACCCGACGGAGCGCATCACCGAGATGGAGACGGACGGCGTCTCCGCCGAAGTGCTCTACCCGACGCTCGGGCTGCGGCTGTTCAGCCTCGAGAGCCCGGAGGCACAGGAGGCGTGCTTCAACATCTACAACGACTGGCTGATGGAGTACTGCTCCATCGCACCCAAGCGGCTCGTCGGCATCCCGTGCATCGCGACCTACGACATCGACAAGGCGGTCGCCGAGTTGTACCGGACGCACGAGGGCGGGCTGTACGGCGCGCTGGTCTGGCAGGTGCCGCACCCGGACCTGCAGTTCACGGGCGACCATTACGACAAGCTCTGGGCCGCGATGGAGGAGTTGAACGTTCCGGTGCACCTGCACATCCTCACGGGCTTCGACTACAGCGCGCACACCAACTTCGGAGATAGGAAGGGCAACCACCTGCTCGCCCACCGTGGCTCCGTGAACCTCAAGCTGCAGAGCGTGACGAACTCGCTGTTCGACCTCATCTTCACCGGCGTGTTCGAGCGCTTCCCCAAGCTGAAGGTAGTGGTGGTGGAGAGCGAGATCGGGTGGATACCGTTCGTGCTGCAGCAGTGGGACTACTACTACAAGCGGTTCAAGGACTCGCGGCCCATGCCGATGACGATGCTGCCGAGCGAGTACTTCTACCGCAACTGCTACGCCACGTTCTTCAACGACTACGTGGGCGGGCAGCTGCTCTCCTGGTGGGGGCAGGACAACTGCATGTGGTCCACGGACTACCCGCACCCCAACTCGCCGTGGCCCAACTCGCGGCGGGTGCTCGCGGAGAACCTCGGCCACCTGCCGGTGGAGACCATCCACAAGCTGGTGAACACGAACGTTCGGAAGCTGTATCCCATCGCGGGGTAGGGCACTCCACCCCGCTTTCGCGGGGTCTGGCTTGCGTGGCGAGGGTAGTCCTTCCCACCCACCCGCCCGGTGTGTTGTGGGGGACACCCCCACGCCCCCGGCAGAGGGGCGCGCCCCTCTGCACTCCCGCTCCGCTGGTTCACCCTCACCCGCCGCTTCGCTCAGCGAAGCGGCGACGTCTCCCCTCACGGGAGGTGCTCAGGACCGCCAGGCGGCGCGGTGTTCCTTGCGGACGACGAAGCGCAGGCCTGACCAGGTGTCGTCTATGGCGCAGACCTTGTTGTCGACGAGGCCCGTGGGGAGGAGCACCTCGCGCAGCACATCCTCGGTGATGTCGGTGGGCACGCCTGAGGAGCGCTTGGGCCACGCGATCCAGTAGCCGCCGTTGGGGACGATTCGGCACGCCTGGGTGGGGAATGACGATTCCAGCGCCTCGCGGCTTAGGTGGAAGGCGACGAGGACATCGACGCCGGTCTCTCCCTCGTCGGCCTGGCGGACGCCGTCCGGCAGCTCGCCGAGCGTGGCGTCGAACCCGGGCGGGGCGTTCTCGATGGCGAGCGTTGCGCCGGGCGTGATGCCGAGCTTGCGCGGCAGCGGGGTGCCTGAGTAGCCGGCCACGGGATCAGACTTCGGGGGCGATGCCTCGGAGGATCTGCTCGTCCTCGTCGAAGGCGTCGGGCTCGGCGATCTGCGCGGCGTAGGCGCGGACGCGGTAGGCCTCGCCCTTGTGGACGATGACGGGGATGGTGCCTTCCATCAGGTCGACGGCGGCCTGCATGAGGATGCGGCGCGCGTTCTCGACAGCGCCGTCGTTGGGGCCGAGCATCTCCTGCGAGCGGTCGACGATCGTGCCCATGCTCTCCTGGCAGGCGAGCGCCATCTCGAACGAGGTCTCGAACCGCGACGCGAAGTCGGTGGGGCGTTCCTTCCCCTCCGGCACATAGGCGTTCTCGCGGTTACGTTCGCGCCGGTATGCTCCTTCCTGGAGCTTCGGGTGGATGCGCTTGCCCTGGCGTATCTCCGTGAGCAGGCGCTTGCTGAGCGGCTTGCGGGGGCTGTAGGTGACGGCGAACGCCATCGTGCTCTCGTCGTCTATCGGGGCCCAGGCCGTGCCCTCGAAGATGTCGCGCTTGCCGGAGGCCAGCGTCGTGTAGAACGGCATGAGCCATTGGGTGACGGACATATCGGCCTGTTGCGATTCCGGCTCTACGGCCGTGCCGACGAGCAGCCCGTACTCCGTCTCGCGCGCCTGCACCGTGTGCGCTGCATCCTCGCCCATCGGGTCGTCCGGGCCGAGCGCTCCTGCCTTCTTGAGCGCGGCGACACGGGCGGCGTCCAGTCCGCCCTCCATCGCCTGCATGTAGTTGCACTCGACGAGGAAGCGCGAGAGGTAGCGCTGCTCTGACTCGACGCGCGTCCACTCGAACTCCGGCAGGTCGGGTACGTCGTCCTGCGGACCGACGTAACCCCAGAGGAGCCCGCCGAACTCGACGATGCGGAACGAGGGCGCTTTCACCTCCGTCCAGAGCGGGCTGTCCGCCGGCTCGAGGGGCATGTCGAGGATGTTGCCATCGACGTCGAACTTCCAGTAGCAGCGGCCGCAGCGGATGCCGCCTTCCTCTACGAGGCCGAACGAGAGGTCGGCGCCGCGATGCGGGCAGCGGGCGTCCAGCAGGCCGAGCCTGCCCTGGGTGTCGCGGAACGCGGCGAAGAACTCGCCGAAGAGCTTGACCCGTATGGGCGGCGAGTCCGGCTCCGGCAGTTCATTCGCGAGGAGGACGGGCGTCCAGAAGCGACGGAAGAGTTCGCCCATCGGGGTTTCCGGCCCCACGCGTGTCAGGAGTTCGTTGTCTTCTTTGGAAAGCGCCATCGAGAGACGATTCTACCAGTCTTCGTGATGTTGCTCCTGCGTACCGTTCGACGCAGCGCTCTGTTCTGTTCCCGAGGGCGGATGTGCCCGGATGTTGCAACCCGCGCACTCGTGACACCGTGGATTTCACGAGTGAATGACGGGGCCTTCGCCATTACAGGTGGAACATCCTGCAACATTCTGTAACACGCCACTCGTAACCCGGGGGGCTCTCCCCAAGAAAGCCTGTGCGCAGGAACAGGGTAGGGGAAGCGGGGGCGTGAGCGGAAGGGGCAGGTGTCAGCAAGGAGTGCCCGAGCATGCTACCATCACCCTCCCACTGAGGAGCGTTGTTTGCCCCGCCTAATCCTCTGCGCTATCGTCCTCCAAGCGGCCGTCCTTCTTCTCGGAGCCTGCTCCGAACCTACGGTTGTGCCTGTGCCTGCGTCAGAAGCGAGGCCGACTCCCACTCCAACTCCTGAACCCGCGCCCACGCCTACTCCAACGCCAACAACAGCGCCCGCGCCCACCGTGACTCCGACACTCACGCCCACACCGACGCAAGAGCCGGTATCCCTTGCCGCTCTCGACATAGATGACAACACTACCGTTGGTGACATCGTGGCCGCGTTAGCAGAGGACGAGTCCTCGTGCCTGCGCGAGATGGTCGGTGTGGACGCGTTCAGCGCCATTCAGGGCGATGCCTGGGTGACGGTGACCGGATTTCCGGCCATATCCGAGAGTCTCCTAACGGAGTGCCTTGCGCCGGAGAGCGTCGCCGGCATCAAGCTCGCGACGTTCACCGCTGCAGCAGGGTTGAGCGCAGAGGTACGCAGCTGCGTCAGTGCGGTCGGGATGGAGCATCCCTGGTGGCTGGGGGTCGGGAAGCCGCCAGAGGAACCTGGCGCTCGCCTGGTCGCAGCAGTGCGCTTACAGCTCTGCAGCCCCGACCTGCTCATCGCGGTTGGAGAGGAGGCTGGACTATCTCTCATTCCCTGCATGATGGAGCGACTTGGCGGAGAAGAGGGGAGCCCTCCTCTTTCGACAACGGATACTCGAGAAGACCTCGACGAGGCTATCCTCGAGGCGGCAGCGGCGTGTGAGGACGACAGCCCAACGCAGGGAGACGGGACAAGCGCAGAACAGTAGGATTGTGAGGCCTCCCTATTCGGGCTGCGACCGGGGTCAGGCAAAGGGCCTCGAGTCGCAAGAGGAGAGATTGCCTTGAGGCGTAAAATTGGAATCGCGGTTGCTGTGACCTTGGGCATCGTGGGGATTGTGCTGGTTGTAGGGCTGGTTCTCGTAGTGTCTGGGGTGCTGGTAATCTATGTTTAGCCCTTGAACTACCTTGATTGGGTTGCCGCCTTACGCGGCGGATTGCCGCAGGGGTACGGAGACTGCCTCCGGTATACTTAAGGTCAGCCCCATCCACTAAGGTAGAGTGTCGAATGTACCGTTCCTTCCTCGGCGCCATCCCCCTGCTGGCGCTCGTTCTCATGACCGTCGCTGCGTGCTCGGATCCGACGCCGGTTCCGGTCTTCGTTTCGAGACCGACACCTACGTTCACGCCAACCCCCACGCCGACGCCCACGGTAACGCCGACGCCCACGTTGACGCCTACACCCACCCTGACGCCGACACCCACGCTCACGCCGACGCCCACTCTCACACCGACGCCAACGCCTACACATACTCCGACGTTCACTCCGACGCCCACGGCCACCGGAACGGCGACGCCCACGGTAACGCCTACCCCCACCGCGACGCCCTTCCCCACACCCGTCGCTCCGGCAGCGCCCACCGTCCAGCAGGACGGCACGGACAAGGCCCTCGTGACGTGGAGCGCGCCGTCCGGCCCGCAGCCGGTCAGCGATTACGACTACCGCTACCGCGCGCGCATCCTCGACGGCGAGTGGATGGAGGTGACGAACACCATCGTGACGGCGACGCAGGCAGAGATCGATCTCCTGAAGTCCGGCACGACGTACGACGTGCAGGTGCGGGCGGTGAACCAGGGCGGGCCCGGTGAGTGGTCGGACTCGGGCAGCGGGCAGACGCTCTTCCCGCCGACGCCGACCCCCGTGGCAGGGGCGCAGCTCCTCACCTTCTCAGACCCGGGCACCGAGACTGCGTCGCTTCAGATCGCGATCGCACGGACGATCCTGGAGTACGGCTACCAGTACCGTACGCTCACCGTTGCCGGCACCGAGACGCAGGCGATACAGAACCTGGGCAACGGCCTGACCAACATCCACATGGAGGTACGGCTCCCGGCCTTCCAGTCTGCGTGGGATGACGTCTTCGATGTAGACACCATCCTGACCCTCGGCGACAGTTTCGCGGGCGTCGTATCCCAGAGCGCATTCCTCATCCCGCGGTACACCGCGAACGCGAACCCTGCCCTCTTCAGGGTGCAGGGCCTGCAGGAATCGCAGCACAAGCAGCTCTTTGCCGGACCTGACGGCGGCAAGGCCCGGCTCATCACGTGCGTCACGGAGTGGGAGTGCGCGCGCATCAACGAGAAGCAGGTACACGGGTACGGCCTGGACGAGCACGTCGAGCTGGTGGACCCCCGCACACCCGAGGCGCTGTACAACATGATCATCTCGGCGTTCGAGAACCAGGAAAACATCCTGTTCTACTACTGGTGGCCGTCGGCGCTGGCCACGGCCCTCGAGGAGTTCGGTGGCTTCGAGGAACTGAGAGAGCCTTCGTTCGGCGAGGGCTGCTGGGAGCGGCTGACGTCGACCGTCGCGGCGTCGCAGATCACGCAGGCATGCGCGTACCCGGACTCGTCGTCGCTGATCGCGGTCCGGAAGGACCTGGAAGAGTTCTCGCCGGACGTGGTCGAGTTCTTCAAGGAGTGGACGCTGGACAGACAGGAACTGAACGAGCTGCTCGAGTACAAGGGGCGGTTCCGCTTCTTCGTGTTGCAGGAGAGCGAGTACCGCGAGGCCGCGTTCGTGTGGCTGCGCAACTCGGACGAGTGGCACTCGTGGGTTGCCCCGGGCATCGCGCAGAAGGTGCTCGACGGGATCGGGGTGTAGGAGCGCTAGCGTCCGATGAGGTCCTCGCCGGAGAGGTGCTCTACAGTCTGTCCGGTCTCGGCGAAGGTGCGGGTGACGCTCGTCGACGCGTAGACCCACATGATCTTCATCGGCACGTCGCCGGTGTTGCGGAAGCAGTGGGTGACGCCGCCGGGGATGAACGTGGTGTCGAAGAGGCCGACGGGCCTGACGACGCCGTCTATCTCGCATTCGCCTGAGCCTTCCAGCACCGTGACCATCTCCTCGACGTTGTGCGAGTGCATGGGCACGTTCAGCCCGGGCGGGAAGTGGCTGATGCCCGCGGTGAAGGCGTCCGTGCCGTCCGCGCCGCCGACGAGCGGGTAGGTCATCGCGCCGTTCCCCCGAGAGATGGGGGCCTGCTCGCCGAACCGCATGTATTTCAGGTCTGTCATGGGGTGCTCCTCTTGCGTTGGGCACCCACAAGGGATGCCCCTACACGTTCCTACCGCTCGCCGACCTCGGTGACGACGTCCACGAGGGCGAGGCGGCCGTTCTCCACGACCTCGCGCTTGGCGCGTTCGAGGGCGCCGCGCAGGTCGGCGGGGTTGTCGACGGGGCCCTCGGCCCACGCGCCGAACGAGCGCGCCATGCCGGCGAAGTCCACGTAGGGGTCGTCGATGTCGATGCCGATGGTCCTTCGCTCGATGGGCCTGCCGCGCACTTCAGCCATGAGGCCCTGGTGGCCGAGGTCGTTGCCGTAGGTGCGGTTGTTGTACATGACGACGAGCATGGGGATGCGGTGGTGCACCGCCGTCCAGACGGCGGCGGGCGTGAAGAGGAAGTCGCCGTCCGACTGGATGTTGATGGTGAGCCGCCCCTTGTCGCGGTTCGCGAGCGCGACGCCGAGGGCGTGCCCGAAGCCCATGCCGAGCCCGCCGCCGCCGCGCGACTCGATGACCTGGTGCGGGGCGTTGTAGTCCCACAGCCGCTCTGTCCAGCCGCGCAGGTTGCCGTTGCCGAGCACCCAGTCCGTGTCCTTGACGACCTCCCACATCTCCGACGCGAGGTAGGGCAGGGCGATGGGCGACTCGCCGGAGCGGTTGGCGACGACGTCCGCCGCCTGCTTCTGCGCTCCGTCGTGCATCGCGGCGACGCGCCCGTGGCGCTCGCGCAGTTCGCTCGAGCGGTCGGGGCCGTCGTTCAGCCGGCGCTCGACGAGGTCGGCGAGTGCGGGGATGGCGAGCGCGGTGTCGGCCTGCACGGAGAGCGACGTGGGGTAGAGCCCGCCGTAGTCCGCCGTCCAGCTGCGGATGGCGAGCTGTCGGAGGGACACGTCGATGAGCTTCGCGCCCGGCGGAAGGAGGTGCTGCAGCTGGCGGGCGCGGTAGTCCTGCCCGGTGAGCGATTGCTGGAGGTCGTACACGTCGAGCGCGAGCACGACGTCGGCCTCCTGCAGCAGTTGCCGCTTGGCAGTCGTGACGTTCAGCGGATGGCGCGACGGGAAGTTGTAGAGGTCGCCGCCGGAGACGACGGGCAGCGAGAGCAGTTCCGCCAGCCGCACGAGGCCGTTGGCCGCCTCCTCCGAGCGACCGAGGAAGTCCGCGAGAACGACCGGGCGCTGCGCGTCGACGAGCAGGCTCGCGGCCTGCTCGAGCGCGTCCGGGTCGGCCTGGAAGCGCGTCGGCGCTGGGAAGGAGTCGAAGTCCGGCATCTCGAACGGCTCGGTGAGTTGCTCCTCCTGCGTCGTGACGTCGAAGTTGACGTAGACCGGGCCCTCCGGCTGGCTGGTGGCGATGTGGTAGGCGCGGATGAGCGACTCGACCGACGCGCCAACGCTGGCGGGCTGGTCGTCCCACTTCACGTAGTCGCGGACGGCGTTGCCCTGGACGTTGGCGGTGTGTATCCACTCGATCCACGGGCGGCGCTCGTCGGCGGCCATGGGGCCGGTGCCGCCGAGCACCAGGACGGCGGAGCGGTTCGCCGACGCGTTGAAGATGGCCATCGTCGCGTGGAGCAGGCCGACGACGTTGTGGACGTAGGCGGCCATCGGCTTGCCCGCGGCCTTGCCGTAGCCGTGCGCGACGGCGACGGCGATCTCTTCGTGCGGGCAGAGGATGAGTTCGGGGCGCTCGTTGCCGAGGTAGTTGACGAGCGAGTCGTGCACGCCCCGGAAGCTCGCGCCGGGGTTCATCGCGACGTACTCGATGCCGAGGCCGCGCAGCGTCTCGACGATGACGTCAGAGCCCCACTCGGCCTTGCTGATGCGCCCGTTGGTGGTCATGGGCTTCCCTCCCGGGGTTGCGGAAATGCTAGATGACGGCGCGGCCTTCGAAGCGCTCGAGCCAGCGGGGGATGACTTCCTTGTTGAAGACGTGCTCCGGTAGCTGGCCGCGCAGGGCGCGCAGCACGTCTTCCGTCCCCCACTCGATGCCGGGGCCGATGCCCGCGCCGTGGTTGTGCGCCGCGACGTGCGGCGAGAGCAGCACGCGCTCGTCCATCTGCCGCAGTGGGCTGTCCATGGGGAGCGGCTCGACCTCGAACACGTCGAGTCCCGCGCCTGCGATGGTCTCGTTCTGGAGCGCGGCGACCAGCGCCTTCTCGTCGATCACGGGGCCGCGCGAAGTGTTGAGGAGGATGGCGGTCGGCTTCATCATGCCGAGTTCGCGCTCGCCGATCATGTGGTGCGTTTCCGCCGTGAGGATGACGTGAAGCGTCACGACGTCGGACTCCTGCAGGAGGGTGTCGAGGTCGACGCGCTCGACGTTCGCATGGATGAAGCGGTCGATGGGCTGGTAGGGGTCGTAGGCGATCATGCGCACGCGCCAGGGCGCGAGCATCTGGGCGAGCCGTCCGCCGATGCGCCCCAGGCCCACGATGCCAACGGTGAGGCCGGCGTAGCCGTCCTCGCGCCGTCCGAGGTGGGTCGCGGTGAGCGCCGGTGTCCGCCAGGCCGTGCCCTGCTTGAGCGCGGCGTCGCGCTGGCGGGACTTCTTGAGCAGCGTGAGCAACTGCTGCATCGTGGTCTCGACCACACCGCCCCAGTTCGCCTCGGTCGGCGCGTGGGTGACGATGATGCCGAGCTCGGTGGCGACGTCGGTGTCGATCTCGTCGACGCCGACGGTGTACTTGGCGACGATGCGGAGCTGCTCGGAGGCGAGCATCACGCCGCGGTCTATGCGTCCGCCCTTGATGGACGTGCCGACGAGGGCGTCGGCGTCGACGGCCATCGCGGCGATCTCATCCGTGGTGTTGCCGGTGGGGTCGGCCCACGACGCCTTGCCGAGCGTGACGTCGCATCCGGCCTCCTCGAACCGCTGGTAGCTTCGCTCATCACCGGGCGCAAAGACGACGACCTTGGGTGCGGTCATGACTCCCCTCCTATCGCTTGCGTAGCGCGCGGGCGCAATGATGCGCTACCGCACCCATCGGCGCAAGGCGGAGGGGGACGATCAGCCCTATTGCGGCGTGAGCGCCAGCAGCACCTCGACGCGGACCTCGTCCTCGACGCTCACGACGCTGCGGGCAGTCGGCACGGGCTCGCCGATCTGGTCCCACGTGAACATCGAGCTCCCGAGCACGAAGACCTCGTTGCCGTCGTCGCGGGCGGTGATGGCGAATGTGAGCGGCACGTCCATGTCGTTGATGTTGAGCGTGCCGATGACCTCGGTCGTTACCTCGTCGCCGTTCGTGAAACCGCCAGGCAGGGGGGTCAGGTCGCCGAAGGTGACGCTCGCCGTCGGCTGGCCCGGGAACATGCGGCTCTCGACGTAGCGGTCGCGGAACGGTTCGTCGCTCTCCATGCTGTGGAGGTTCACGGTGACGACCGATGCGCTGCCGTCGAGCCGCACTTCGCCGCTGAGGCGAGTGGTGCGCATCACTGCTTCGTAGTTGGGGATCGAGACGTTCGCCAGCACTTCGCCCACGGAGAAGGTCGCCTCGGAGCCATCCGACACGACGAATACGATGCCGTCCACGTCTCCGGTTGAGCGCTCGGCGGGCGCCGGGTCCTCAGCGGGGACAGGGGTTGGAGTGTCGGCGGCGGGGGCCGTCGTGTCGGCCTCGGGCGACGGGGCGGCGGGAGCGGTGGTCGGCTCCGGGGCTGTCGTGGCGTCGGTCGACGCAGGGGCGTCCGGCGTGGGGGCCGGTGTGGGGATGACCGCAGCGACGTTCGCCGTCGGGGTAGGGACGGGGGTAGGCGTGGGGTCGGCGCCGCAGGCGGGGAGGGCGAGCAGGGCGGCGAGCGCCAGCGGCAGGACGAGTTTCGAGTATCGAGAGGCGAAAGCGGGCATCGGTAACTCCTGAAGTGCTATGCGTCGATTCTATATGTGTCGTAACTGGCGCGGGGCGGCAGCTCCAGCCGACCGCTCTCCTGGTCGCCCTGGCCGGCGAAACCGATGCCCACGGCAGCCGCGACGACGAGCGCCACGACAACTACCGGCCATCGCGAAGCGAGCGGCACTCGTGCGAGGAGGGGCGTCAGCACGGCGATGCCGCCGAACGCTATCGCGGCGAGCGGCACGCTGAACGAGACCATGCGCGTCAGCATCGTCCCGACGGCGAACGCCACACCCACCCAGATGAAGAAGCCGACGGCCATGAGTACGGCGAAGCGGCGCACGGCGTTCGGCTCGTGGCTCAGCCTCCGCCAGGCGAGGCCGCTCACCAGCGCGAGCAGCAGCACGCCCCAAGTGACGCTCGCCGAGTTCAGGAGGGCGTCGTGCGGCGAGTGCAGCGGCAGCGAGACGAGCGCGGCCACGATTGCGGAGAGCGCTCCCGCAAGGAGCGCTCCGCGTACGGGGGCGGGGCTGGGGTTATCGTCCATGTACCGGATGATACGTTACGGGAGGGTGGGCGGATTCATGGGCTTGATGCGGACGCGGGGGTACCGCTCTGCCTAGTACACCTGGACATCCTGCCAGTGCCACCAGGGCTGTGGCCCTGACGCAGTCTCCACAGCGATCCCGGCCTGTCCCAGCGAGTCGACAGCCCTGTCCACGTCCTCGGGATGAACGGACAGTTTCATCATCCACAATGAGTCACCCCGGTACGGCGCGTAACGCCCAAAGTCTTCCAACGACCTGATCTCTCTCAGGTGTGGCTTGAACGCCTCGGAGTTGTAGGTGACTCTTCCCACGACGCGGGGTCGCGCGAATGAGAGCAGCGCGCCGCTCTCGATGAAGAATTCGGCCATCATCAGCTCCATGCGGAGCCCCGCCAGCAGCAGGAGGTAGGCGCCCCTGTAGGTATCTTCCGTTGCCTCGATGGTCTCCGCGCCAAGGAATGGAAGGCTGAGAGGAGATGCGTATCGTTCGGCGAACGCAAGCCAGACGTACTCGGGGCCGGTCTGCTTGGTCCGTTGCGTGATGTGCCCGTGCCTCACGTATGCCACAAAGATCACTGCGGCGAGAAGTGTACCTACGAGTAGGGCAATCAGAATGACGTTCAACTCGATCACGGGACAATCATGCCGGAACGGCTGGAGGGACGCCAGTCTGGGAGGGGCGCTGGAGCCACCGAACGGATTCGAACCGTTGACCTGCTGTTTACGAAACAGCTGCTCTGCCACTGAGCTACGGTGGCCCTCGGAGGAACGGCCCTCATACGAGAGGGCGCAGAGGACATTCTAGCATCACGGGGCGTGGGGGCTCACTCCTCGGAGCGCTGGTTGAACTGGCGCTGGATGATGAGATAGAGCGCGACGAGCACCGCCCACAGCACGAGTGCCGTGCGTATCGTGCGCCGGGCAGGCGCGGCGCGCAGGACGGGCGGACTGGCGATGAGCATCATCACGATTGCGGCGAGGAACATGAACGAGAAGATGGTGAACGCCTGCTCGTAGCTGCCGGTCTGGTCGCGTATCCAGGCGGCGGCGAGCGGCCCCACGGGGTTGATGAACGCCGTCATCAGCCCCATCTGACCGCGTATGCCTCCGACGGAGCGGCGTCCGAAGTAGTTCGGCACGATGATGCGCTGGCTCACGGTCCAGCCGCCCTGCGCGACCCCGAAGACGACGCCGAAGAGGATGGCGCCTGCGAACGTGTGCGCGCTGATGATGACGAGCATGGACGCGAAGTAGAGCAGCGAAACGATCGCGATGACATACCGCACATGGAGGCGGTCCATCACCCAGCCCCAGGGAACGGTCATCACGGCCGAGATGGCCGCGAATATGAACACGATGACAACCGAATTCTCGAAGGAGACGCCGCGCGTCTGGAAGTGCGGCGCTGCGTGGAGGTTCGTCGCGGTCTGGGCGAAGAACATGATGGAGGTGGTGAGCAGGATGAGCCAGAAGGCGGCTGTCTTCCGCGCCTGGGACGTCGTCCACTGCGCCTCCGTCTCGCGCGCCTCGCCCTCGCTGCTGCTCGTTGGCTCGGGGGGCGGCTCGCCGTCGGGCAGCAGGCCGTAGTCCTCGGGTCTGCGCCGGAGATAGACGAGCGCGGGCGCGGTGACGAGCAGGATCGCGGAGATAGCGAGCAGGCCGAAGGCCCAGCGCCAGCTGAGCAGCACGATGATCACCGCCGCCGCGAGCGGCACGAGCGCCTGCCCCGCGCGTAGGCCGAATCCCGCGAAGGACGTCGCCGTCCCGCGCTTGCGGATGAACCAGTTGGCGATGGCGACCGTCGTGCCGATCTGCACGCCCGCGATGGCGAACGCGCGCCCGGTGCCGAAGAAGAGCCACATCTGCCACGGGGCCTGCATGAACGCCAGCCCTACCATGCACCCCGCGAGCACCATGCCGGAGAGCGCCATGATGGTGCGCGTGCCGTAGCGGTCCATCACCTTGCCGATGACGGCGGTAAGGATGGAGCCGGAGAAGCTGCCGATGGTGAACGACGCCGCGATATCTGTCGCGCTCCAGCCCGTCTCCTCGAGTATCGGCTCGTACCAGACGCTCAGCACCGGCCCGTAGAAGACGGACGACGCGAAAGAGACGATGAGCGCCGTCCACGCGATGGCCCAGCCGTAGTAGGCGTCGAACGGCCAGAGAGGGTTCCTGCGCCTGCGCGGCCGCGGGGCGATCAGGCTAGGTCCAGCCACGGTTCCACGGTTCGCCGCGGGCGAGTTTCCTCGTGTAGTAACGCCAGTCGTCGGAGTGGTCGACCTTGGGGCGGTTGATGGAGGCCTGGCGCTCGCTCATCTTGCGGGCGTTGCCGGCCATCTCCTCCTGGAACGCGCCGTCGACGTGGTCGAACCCCAGCATCCGCGCGGCCTGGATGATCTTGGCTGTGCGCTCCATGTGCACTGCTGTGAAACACGCCTCGTCGATGCTCTTGCCGACCGTCACGATGCCGTGGCCGTTGATGGTCAGGCCGGGCGCGTCGCCGAGCGTTCGTGCTATGGCGTCGCCGTCCGCATCGTCGGAGACGTAGGTGGGCACGGGGTACACGGGCAGGCCTTCGCCGAACTTCGCGGAGGCGAGATGGACGCCGTTGATAGGCACGCCCGCCAGCCCGAGCACGATGCACATGTTGGCGTGCGCGTGGACGATGGCGTTGACCTCAGGCTTGGCGCGAAAGATGCGCGTGTAGATGGCAGCCTCGCCCGGCACGGTTCCGTCGCCGGAGAGCTTGTTGCCGTCCAGATCGAATTGCATCATCCAGTTATCGGCTCCGGGGAGTTGCGGCGCGCGGAGCATCTTGACCGCGATGCCCTCGTCGTTCGGCAGCCGCACCCCGACGTGCCCGATGATGTCGCCGAACTCCCACTCGATGATGGTCGACGCCGTTACGAGGTCGCTCTGCAGTTCGTCCGCTTCGCTCATGGGGAACCTCCGTGCTCAGGGTGTGGTTGCCACTAACGCCCCTGGCTGCGTGGCCTGCCGGTGAGGCGCCAGCGCAGTGGAAGCGGGCCTCAGTTCCGCTCCGGCAGGTGGAAGAAGTCAACGGCGTTCTGGACGATCATCTTGTAGACCTCGTCTTCCGGAACACCCGTGAAGTTGTGCTCCATCACCATGTCCGAGTTCGGCCAGTCCGACTCCTGGTGCGGGAAGTCCGCGGCCCAGATGAGGCGGTCGACGTTCATGTGGTGGCGCAGGTCGACGCCGGAGCGGTCCTGCTGGAAACCCCAGTAGAAGTACTCGTTGATCAGTTCGCTGGGCATCGCCCTGAGGGGGGTGAAGCCGTGCAACGTCTGCGCCCAGTGGATGTGGCGGTTGTAGCGCACGTCCGCGATCTCCAGGAAGAACGGCACCCAGCCGATGGAGGTCTCGGCGAGGCAGACGCGCAGGTCCGGGAAGCGGTCGAACAGGCCGGAGAGGAGCAGTTGCACCGCGTTCGTGCCGCCGCCCCGCGTGGCGAACCGCTGCACCTGGAACGCGAGCTCCGTGGTCACGCGGTCGTCTTCGGCGGGGTAGTCGAGCATCTTGCCGCCGCGCTTGCCACTCCGGTCGAGTTCGACGTGGATGGACACCGGCATCTGCAGGTCGATCGACGTGGCCCAGAAGCGGTCGTCCTCCGGCAGGGGCTTGCCGCCGCCGTTGGGGAACGTCATCAGCTGCACGCCGGTCAGACCGAGCGACTTGCAGTGCTCCAGCTCCGCGACGGCGTCGTCGATGCCCGTGGCGGGGATCGCGCCGATGCCGAGCAGCCTCTCCGGCGCCTCGGAGCAGTACTCCTCGCCGAGCCAGGTGTTCCAGCCTCGGAAGAGCGCCCGGTGGAGGGCGTCGTCCTTCACCTGCATCCAGAGACGCGGGCCACAAACGACGGCGGGGTAGAGTATCTCCGCGTCCAGACCGTCCTTCTGCTGCTCCTGCACGCGCTGCTGCGGCGGGCCGGTGCCGGGAGTGGACTCGTACGTCTGCCCACCGGGGTACCAGATGTCGCGCCCCTTGCCGCCGTACAGGTCCATGGGGTTCTGGGCGACCGGCAGGTCCTCCAACTGGGTTGCATCCGCGCCGGTTTCGAGTTTCACGGTCCTGGGTGCCCGGTCGCGGAAGTCGGGGTCGACGCGGTGGGTCCACCGCTCGTTCGCTACTTCGAGATGAGAGTCTCCGGAGATGCGTGTGTAGGGCGCCATGCGGGCCAGCCTCCTGTGCGTCACACTGGGATCAGGCGCAGTATAGTCGCTCGTGGTTCGGCGGGCGCGCCGGTTTGTGCCGGCCTTGCTTCCTGGTTGCCCGGTAGCCGCTGTCTCATGCGCACGCTCTCTGACGTAGGCATGTGCAAGGTCCTGGAAGATAGATATGTCTACGATACTTATCATCTTGACAATGATAAGTATCATGAACATAATAGTATCCGTAGCGATACATTCAGCAGGGAGAGGAAGTTCATGGCGGCAAGGGAGGAGCTGGTTGCCAGGATCGCCGGATTTGTGGAGTCACTCGCTGCCTCGGGTCAGACGGGTCCCAGGGACTTCGCGATGGAGACTGACCTGACCCTGCCACAGATCAGGGTCCTGTATATGCTCGCTTCCAGCCCAGCGAGGATCACGGATATTGCGCAGGCACAGGGGATGGCCCGTGCCAACGCCTCGAGCATGGTGGAGCGCCTGGTCAGGAAGGGCCTGGTGGAGCGGGTCCCCTATCCCAATGACAGACGAGTCGCCCTGGCCTGTCTGACCGATAAAGGACGAAGCGCTGTTGAGGGAGTGACTCGCAGCGAACAATCAGCCGTTGAGAAGCTCACGGCGGTACTGCCGAATGATGAGCTCGAAGTGGTCGCTCAGGCGCTGGAGATACTGAACCGGGGAGTCGAACGCATCGCAGCTAACGGTGGCGCCGCTGCAACCCGCGGAGCCGATCACTGAGGAGAACACGTTGCATCGGGTGGACATGACCCGTGACCTGTAGGAGGCAACCGCATGGCAACGACGGCCGAAGGTGCGACAAGAGCAGCAATCCACACGAGTGGACTGACGAAATACTACGGCAAGAACCGTGGTATGGAGGATGTGGGCCTGGACGTCAGAGAGGGCGAGGTCTTCGGATTCCTCGGGCCGAACGGCGCGGGAAAGACCACGACGATAAGGACGTTGCTGGATGAGATCAGGCCTACTGCCGGGACGGCAACCATCCTCGGCCTGGACACGCACCGGGATGCCGTGGAGATCCGACGGCACATCGGTTACATCCCGGGAGACCTCGCGCTGTACCCGAACCTGACAGGCCGGGACACCCTGATGTACTTCGCGAACATGCGTGGCGGCGTCGACTGGCCCTACGTCGACGAACTTGCCGAACGATTGGCCTCCGACCTTTCCCGGAAGGTCGGGGACCTGTCGACGGGCAACCGTCAGAAGGTAGGGATCATCCAGGCCTTCATGAACCGGCCGGACCTGCTGATCATGGACGAGCCGACATCCGGACTCGATCCGCTGGTGCAACGGGAGTTTCAGAACATGGTGCGCGAGGTGACTGCACAGGGGTGCACCGTCTTCCTGTCCAGCCACACGCTCTCAGAGGTCCAGCGTGTCGCAGACCGTGTCGGGATCATCCGGGACGGCTATCTCATCACCGTGGAGTCGGTTGCGGAACTGCGGTCGAAGGCGATGCGCCGGGTGGAGTTTGTGCTCGATTCGAAGGCTGACGCCTCGGTCTTCGAGGGCGTGGCCGGTGTGCGGAACGTTGCCGCGAGCGGCGCCCATGTCGAGATGTCCTTCGACGGCGACATGGGCGAGCTCCTCAAGGCCGCGACCGACCGGTACGCCGTGGAGGACATCAGGACGAGTGAGACTGACCTCGAGGAGATATTCCTCACGTACTACCACACCGACGATGGGGAGGCCCAGTGATGGCGCTGTCCAGCATATCGCTCAAGGTGGCGCGGGAACGCTGGCTCGGGTGGGCGATCTCGGCGGCCAGCCTCACGCTGCTGCTGTTGTTCGGGATGGCGGTCTACAGGGACATCGACCTTTCCATTTACGACGAGCTGCCCGAGGCGTTCCGCTCGTTGCTCGGCATCGGGGAGGGCGTTGACGTAGGGGGGCTTGCGATCGGCTATATCTTCGGTTCGTTCGGCGCTGTGGTCGTGGCCGTGATGGCGCTCGTCATGGGCAGCGCGGCGATCGCAGGCGAAGAGCGGAACGGTACGATGAACGTTCTGCTCGCGAACCCCAGGAGCCGCACGCACGTTCTGCTGTCGAAGACCCTGGCCCTCGTCCTGCTCACGGCCCTCGCCGTCGCCGCCATCTGGGTCACGGTCCACCCGATGGCCGCCTTGCTGAGCGTTGAGATCGGCGGCTTGAACGTGGAAGCCCTGGCGCTCCACCTGTACGTCAATGCCGTCTTCTACGGGATGCTTGCCCTAACCATCGGCGCTGCGACCGGCAATCGGGACACGGCGACGGGCGCGACGTCGGGCATCCTCGTCCTGTCCTTCTTTGCGGTTGGACTCCTGCCTCTTGTGCAGGGGCTGGAGGGGCTGCGCAAAGCGTTCCCCTGGTACTACTTCGACGGCAGCGAGCCGGTCTACAACGGCATCGCTTGGGGACACCTGGCGGTGCTCCTTATCGCATCGGTAGCCCTGCTGATTGTGGCTGTGGTCGGGTTCAACCGCCGTGACCTGAGAAGCCAGTCCGTCGGCACGTCACTGCTGGACAGAGTCCGGGGCAACCCGCACCTCAACAGGATGATTGGACGCCTCGCCGGTTCGGCCAGAGTCTCGTCCATATGGATCAAGACCATCTCGGACTACCAGACCCTGCTCCTCGTCACGTCGGGCGCGATGTTCCTGGTCATGGGCGTCATGCTGGGCCCGATGTATGCGTCGTTGCCGGAGGAGACACTGGCTGCGTTCGACAACTTCCCCGAGGAGCTGATCGCGCTCTTCGGAGGTGGAGACCTGGGCACGCCGGAGGGTTGGTACACGCTGGAAACGTTCGGCTTGATGGCTCCCCTGTCGGTCATCCTCGTGACCGCCGTCATGGGCGCCGGATCTCTCGCCGGTGAGGAATCGCGCCGGACGATGGGGCTGCTGCTCGCTAACCCCATAAGCCGCTCCAGGATCGTGTTGGAGAAGACCGTCACGATGGTGCTGTTCGGCATCGCCGTCGGGCTTGCAACGTTTGCTGGAGTGGCCCTCGGATCGGTGCTCGGCGGCCTCGGGATGTCCATAGGCAACATAGCCGCGACATCCGCGCTCCAGGTGCTGGTGGGCTTGGTGTTCGGCGCCCTCGCGCTGGCGCTCAGCGCGGGTACGGGGCGCACGGGAGCCGCGGTCTTCGGCGCGGCAGGGGCCGCGCTCGCCTTCCACCTGCTGACCTCGTTGGCAAACATCACGGGTGCCATATCGGCCCTGGAATGGCTGTCGCCGTTCCACTACTACCTGGGCAGCGACCCGCTCAACACCGGGATGGACTGGGGGAATGCCGTCGTCCTGCTCGCACTGACCGCGATCCTCATCGGCCTGTCATTCGTGCTATTCCAGCGGCGAGACATCAGGCAGCGAGGGTAGCGTTCTGCCCGGCTCACCACGAATGGCGGAGTATGCGGATGCGGCAGGAGATGCGGGGCGCTATTCGCTGGAGAGGTTACGCAAGCGCACGCAAGGGTGAAGCGATGAGGCAAGTGGTTCTCCATACGGGTGAGGACGGATACTGGGTTGTTGAATGCCCCAGCCTGCCGGGCTGTATCAGCCAGGGCGAGACCAAAGAAGCGGCTATCGCCAATATCAAGGAGGCGATAGCGGTATACACCGCAGCCTTGGAAGATGATGGACTCCTCGAAGGGGAGGGCTGACATGCACAAGTACGAGGTCGTCATCTACTGGAGCAAAGAAGACGGCGTCTTTGTAGCAGAAGCGCCGGAACTCCCCGGATGCATGGCTCACGGCGGCACGCAGGAAGCGGCCTTGGAGCAGATCAACCAGGCTATGGACCTGTGGCTGGAAACCGCGCGTGAGTTCGGCGACCCCATTCCGGAACCCAAGGGCGAGCGTCTGACTCCGACGTGACCCCGCACGCCTTGGCCGACCCGGTTCACCCGACGCTCACCCGGCGTACTCAGCGTCCAGCGCCAGCATGTCGGTGAGCCCTACCGTGTCGAAGCACTCCTGGATGCTGACCATTCGGTCGGCGACGAGGTGCGCCGTCGTGCCGGTGTCGCGCAGCTCACGCATGAGATCGGCCATCGTCTTCAGCGCAGCGAGCATCGCGCTGATGGGGAATATCACGAGCTTGAACCCCAGCGCCTCCAACTCAGCGACAGACAGCAGGGGAGACTTCCCCGTCTCGACGAAGTTGTAGAGCACCGGCACGTCGAACCTGCCGGTCACGTCCAGCGCCTGCTCCCGCGTCTGTATGGCCTCGAGGAAGAGCACGTCCGCGCCCGCCTCGACGTACGCCTCGCAGCGTCGCAGCGCGTCGTCCCAGCCGGTGACGGCGAGCGCGTCGCAGCGCGCGATGATTGTGAAGTCGTCATCCTCGCGGGCGTCGAGCGCCGCATGGAGCTTGCGCACCATCTCCTCCTGCGGCACGACGCGCTTGTCGTCCAGGTGCCCGCAGCGCTTGGGCGACTCCTGGTCCTCGATGTGGATGCCCGCGACGCCTGCCCGCTCGTACTCGCGCACCGTGCGTTGCACCTGCAGCACGTCGCCGTAACCGGTGTCCGCGTCAGCGATGACGGGCACGCTCACCGTTCGGGCGATGGCTGCCGCGTTCGCGACCATCTCGCTCATCGTCGTGAGGCCGATGTCGGGGTAGCCGGTCCGAGATATGGACGTGCCCGCGCCGGTCATGTAGACGACCGGGAACCCGGCGCGCTCGATGACGGCTGCGCTGAGGCAGTCGTATGCGCCTGGCGCAGGGACGATGCCCGGCGACGCGAGCAGCTCTCGCAGGCGTGTGGTCGTTCTCATGGCAGCCTCCCTCCGATGCTTGCGCGAGGGCTCGCGCCCTCCCTGCTGTCGGCGCAGCCTACCGTATCCGCGGAAGAGATGGGGTAACCTGTCGTCTACGGTTCATCAGGTGGTGCTCAACGATGACTGCGAATGCTGACTATTCCGCCTCCTTCTACGCGCGTCACGCACAGCGTTACGCTGAGGTGAGCCACAACTTCATCCAGTCCGTCTACACCAACGTCTCCCATCCGGGACTCACGAGCGACACCGACCTGATCGACCGCCTGCAGGAGCTCGTCCCCGCCGGGTCCCGAGGGCTGGACGCAGGCTGTGGCGCGGGCGCCCGCGATGCCTTCTTCTACTGGCAGAAGGGGTACGACATCCACGGCGTCGACGCCATCGAAGAGAACATCGCGGAAGCACGCAGGCTGCACCCGGAGATCGCCGGCAGGGTGGAGGTCGCCGACCTTCGCGAGCCGCTCGGCCATCCGGATGCGTCGTTCGACTTCATCCTGTGCAACGCCGTCATCCAGCACATCGACCCGGACATCGCGTTTGGAGTGACGTTGCCGGAGTTCGCCAGACTCCTGAAGAGCGGCGGCGTTCTCCAGCTCATGTTCAAGGTCGGAGGGGGAGTGGCGACGGTCTACGACAAGGACTACGGGTCGGACAGGACATTCCAGCTCTTCGACATGCTCAACGTCTATTTCCGGGGCTCCAGCGAGGAGAACCAGCGCAGGATGGAGCCCATCGTGGCCAACTGCGTGAAGGTCCGGGAGGTGGCGTCGGCGCTCGGCGTGCCGTCGTTCTACCCGAAGGCGGACCACCGCGCGGATGGCATGGACTCGGCGCTCATCTACTCCGACACCAACTACGCGCTGGAACCCTGGCCGGACCCGGAGCAGGGCTTCACCGCGGCGTTCCGCAACGTGCACCACGGCAGCTGGACGTCCGAGGTCATCGACGAACTGACCCCGACGCCGGACGACTACCTGATCGCCAAGCACCGGTGGAGCTCCTTCCATCAGACCCACCTGCAGTTGAGCCTGCGCACGCGGGGCATCGACACCATCGTCCTCTTCGGCGGCGCGATCCACATCGGCGTCGCGAGCACGGCCTACTCCGCGCGCGACCTTGACTTCAACATCGTCGTCGTCAGCGACGCCTGCTCCGGCCCGGACGACAACCTCCAGATGTTCATGGAGCGCATCTTCCCCATCTTCACCCGCGTCCGCACGGCGGACGAGGTCGTGGAGATGTTCAAGCGGGGCGCGGCAAGCTAGCGACGCCTCCGCCTCCGGTACCGCCGCCCAGCGTAGATGACCCCGCCCGCGAGCGCGGCCACGACGACAATCGCTACTACGACAGTCCACGCCGCTCCGTCCGAGGCCATCGACGGCATGTGCGTTCCGCCAGCGGGCTGCGGCGTCGGTGTCGGACTAGCAGCGGCCTCGCTCGTTGGCGTGGGTAGGGGAGTGGGGACGGCTGCGCCAGAAGCGACTGGAACAGCCGTTGATGCAGCCGTTGGCGCGAGGGGCGACGCCTCCTCCTCACTGGCCGGCGTATGCGTCGGCGATGGCTGCGTCGCCTGACCAGGCGGCCCGGCGAACGCGTAGATGCCGCCGTCGAACCCCAGCACGTAGACCTCCCCCGCCTCGTCCTCCCCGAACGACGGTATCTGGAACTCGGCGCGGGCCAGTTGCGCCTGCTCCGTGACGCGCTCCCCGTCGTACCGCAGCCCCCAGATGCGCCCGGAGCAGAAGTCTGCGTAGAGGTACACGCCCCGCAGGTCGGGCAGGCGCTCTCCTCGATAGACGTACCCGCCGGTGATGGAGCAGCCCATCTCCCGCCCATACTCGGCAACCGGCGGTTCGAAGTCGCCCGCGTTGCACGACGTCGACCGGAAGCAGCGCGAGCCCTCCATCACGTTCCAGCCGTAGTTGCCGCCCCGCCGGACGATGTCCACCTCCTCCAGCGCGTTCTGCCCGACGTCGCCCGTCCACAGGTCGCCGGTCTCTCGGTCGAACGAGAACCGCCACGCGTTCCGAAGCCCATACGCCCATATCTCACCGCGAACTCCGCTCTGCCCCACGAACGGGTTGTCGGCGGGTATGGCGTACGGAGCGCCTCCTTCCGCCGTTACGTCGATGCGGAGGATGGTTCCGAGCAGCGTCCCGAGGTCCTGCCCGTGCCGCTGCGGGTCGCCTGCCGAGCCGCCGTCGCCCAGCGCGACGTAGAGCATGCCGTCCGGCCCGAACTCGATCATGCCGCCGTTGTGGTTGGAGAACGGCTGCGGCACTTCGAGCAACACGGACTCCGAAGCCTCGTTGCCCAGCCCATCGGCGCCGGTCTCGAACCGCGACAGCACCGAACGCCTCGGTGACGCGGCGCTGTAATAGACGTAGAAGCGTCCGCTCTCTGCGAACGCTGGGTCGAACGCCAGCCCCAGCAGCCCCTCCTCGTTGCCCCGACGGCTCACCCGCGCGCTGATGTCGAGGAACACGTCGGTCCGCTCCGGCGTCGCCGGGTCTATCCGGTGGATGACGCCATGTTGCTCCACGACGTACACGCGCCCGGAGCCGTCGCCCGCATGCGTGAGCAGCACCGGCCGTTCGAACGTCAGGGCAGGGAAGACGCGCTCCAACTCCAGCGTGGGAAGCGCGGCGTTCGGAGACGGCGCAACCGCCCCCAGCGCGCTGATGACGAGGAGCGGCAGAACAGCGAGATGGAGCAGCCTGATCGAGAGCCTGCGAGCACGCATGGGAGGCCAGCCTACCACGGGCACATGGGGCGGGCCGGGAGCAAGGCGTGTGGGTGGTTTGTCATGCTGAGCGGAGCCGAAGCATCTCTCGGAGAACGTCCGTGTACCCGTGCGCCCCGCTCCTGTATTCCAGCCGCCGCTGGAGTGACGGTCCGCGGCGGGTGAAGTGCTGCGGGAGCACACTGCACGCCATGCGCTATCATGAGAACCCCCGCCCCCGCCACGGGCGGACACGTGCGGGGCGACTCTCTTCCTGAAAGGCGTTGCATGGAGTTCAACTACACGTACAAGGTCAACACGTCACCGGACGAACTCTGGGCGTTCGTGACGGACATCCCCGCCGTCGGCATGTGCATCCCCGGCGCAGCGGACGTGGCGGAGGCGGACGGAACGTACACCGGCACGGTGAAGGTCCGCGTCGGCCCCGTCGCGCTCGGGCTGGTCGGCAAGCTGTGGGTGGACTCGAGGGACGACTCCGCGATGCGCGTCTCGATGACCGGCGAAGGCGCGGACCGCAAGGTGCCCGGCAACGTCCGGGTGAAGATCGACATGGCGGTCGAAGACGCGGGCGACGGCGGCAGCAACCTCGTCGTGCGCTCTGACGCCAACATCATGGGCAAGCTCGGCGAGTTCGGCCAGGGCATCATCAAGCGCAAGACGGACGGCATCATGCAGGAGTTCGGGCGCAACCTGACGAAGCGCGTACAGGGCTGACGCGCACTATCCCTTCCCCCTCGAAGGGGGAAGGCTAGGATGGGGGTGTCCGGTGTAGGGGCGTGGGGTGTTCGTTGTAGGGGCATCCCTTGTGGGTGCCCTTGCCCCCGTCATTCCCGCACAGGCGGGAATCCCAGGTGGCCCGTCAGGCCACACGTGCGCAGGCAGCGCACACTGTGGGGAGTGGGAGGTTGGGAGGTCTGTCATGCCAAGCGAAGCCGAGACATCTCCCGGGGGATTGCCTGATTCTCCACATCAGAACACTGGTTGTCCGGAGTTTGTTCTGATGTCCGTGTCTCTTAGGAGCCTAGCGCCGATTACGCGGCACACGAAGTAGACGGCAATAGCATCTGCTACCGAAAAGAGATGGCTGTCCCAATCAAGGTGCTCGACCGTATGCTTGGCTTCGTTGTAAACCGACTTATTCAACAGCCATAGCATATCCGCTAATTCGCTTTCGAGCCTCGTTGGCCCCACACGGCGGAGTATCATACCAACTGACAGGGGAGCATTTACATCAAACCTGTGCTTCAGGCTGCTTTCCACATGGTAGCACGATTCCTGTACGATAGAACGGGCAAGCCAACCGAGTGGAAGGCTACTCAGATGCATTTCAACATATTGAATTCCCCTAAATATCGACCGATATGCCACGCTGATTTCACGCTTGACCAGAATCTGCTCGTCGATATTGTGCAATCCAAGCCCCGGTACAGACTCGTCGATTGCCACTAGGTCAAGATAGGCCAGGTGTCGCTCTTCTACTGACTGTGCGGCAAGGAGTTGTGCAGCAATGCGTTGAATTTCTGCTTCATGGCGGGCGAACCCCGCCATCTCCAACAGGCGCCGGACTTCTGGCCGGAATCTCACCGTTGCGTTGTAATCGTCTTCAATCATTCTTGTCTCCCTGCGTCCTATAGAGGTCCCACGACATTGATTTGGATTCGTCACTGAAGCCGAGGCACCGCCATTCGCTCGTGGGCGAACCTGCCCCCACGCTCACCCCCTACAACATCCGCTGCGACCGCCCCTCCGACCGCCGATGACGCGCCGCCCGCCGAAACGTCGGCGCACCCGCGAACCCTCGCCGCTCGCATCCCTGAACAGCACGTTGTACGTCGCGTTGGAGTTGAACGGCGGATCGAGGTAGATAGGGTCAACGCTCTCGTCCGCCACCTGCTCGCGTAGGATGCCCAGGTTGTCGCCGAAGTACAGCTTGTTCTTCCAGTCCGCCATGCGTCTCCTGTTACTTGCCCCCTCGTTCCTGCGGAGGCAGGAACCCCGCAGTCCTGGGTGTAGGGTAAGGCACGCTGGTCATGGTAGCAGGCGCACGAGACACGGCGTCAGAGGCTGGTGTCACGGATGTGGCACGCCGTGTGCTTGTGCATCATCAGTGGGAGGAGTATCCCCAGGAGCCTTCAAGTCCAGCCCAGCCGACGCCCTCGAGAACGACATGCCCCAAATGCCAACATATGCGGTCACCGGATGCCCATTGAAATAACATGCTCAACATCCTTCAGTGGAATCAGCAAGAGTGGCATCGAAATTGGATACCCTCCAGTTGCATTCATACGCCCTTTCTGTAAGAGTTGCCAAAAGGCAAGGTATTGGCCATGCTTAGAGCAGTCTATGAACAGAGGGCCACCTCCGCCAAGATTTATTACGTCTTCCTCCAATTCCCTAATTAGTCCTCCTGAGACTTGAGAGACAACAGCATCCTCTCCCGAACCACAAGCGAATTTGATTCGTATCTTGTTGTCGTCTCCACCAAGTAATGCCATGTAATGCCTATTCGGATTTATCTCCCCTTCAGTCAGTTCGTTGCTCGTCATGGTTTTCCTTCCCAATCACGAATTGATGCGGCAGCGCAGGGGAACCATGGTAGCAGGCGCGGTGCGCACGGAGCCAGGAACCGGTGTCGTAAGGCCCCTCAATCCCACCCCATCCTCCCCACCCCCGTCGAATCTCTGACACGCCCCCGTAGCGCACACGCCACGCCCCTCCCTACCATGTCCCCATGACTACCCAGCTCGCGAACTACACCCTCACGCCGCAGGACGTCACCTACCTCGATCGCCTCGACCGCGCCCTCCGCTGCGGCGTCCCCGGATGCGAATGCGCAACCGGCTCCACGCTCCACTGTCCTTCCCACAGCCACGCCGAGGCCCCCACGCTCACCGTCTTCTGGGATGAACGCCGTGAATGCCTCGCGTTCCATTGCCCCTCCTGCCCCCCGCACAAGATCTACGACGCCCTCGCGAAGCGCGGCCTCTCGCCCGCAACGGAGTTCTACACCCCCCACGGTGCGCAGGGGGCCGGCCTCCAACCCTTCAGGTTCTTCGTCCAGCAATCCCCCGACTGGCTCTGGCCCAATCGCATCCCCCTCGGCAAACTCACCCTCATCGCCGGATACCCCTCCTCCGGCAAGACCTCCATCGCCCTCGACATCGCAGCCCGCGTCTCGCGCGGCGCGCCCGCCCCCGACCAACCGGACGCTCCATTCCCCGCCGCCCCCGTCGTCCTCGCCCTCCTCGACGGCAACCCGAAGTCCGACGTCCTCCCCATCCTCCGCCTCTTCGGCGCCGACCTGAACCGCGTCTACCTCGCCGACCTCCTCTCCCCCACGCACCCCGTCGACTACTACCCCAACGACCCCCCGGCCGACGATGGGGGCATCACCTTCCCGGACATAGATGACGACTGGAACGATGACGATGACGACGAAGAATGCGTGTTCGACAACGACGGCAATGAGATACGCGCTCCACGTCGCAGGAAGCCCGTCGGCTCACCCGCGCCTGTGCGGGACCCGTTCTGGCCGCCCCCGGACTCCGGCTCGAAGCTCACCGCTCCCTGGCCGCCCCTGGACAAGGTCATTGGGCGGCTCGCCAACTACATCGCTGATGGCAAGGCCGCGCTCCTCATCGTAGACCAGGTCGAGGATCTCGCATCCATGCACCGCGCCCGCCTGACCACTGTCCTCGGCATGCTCAAAGCCCTCGCCGCCCGCACCGGCGCGGCCGTGATCGCTCTCACCCACAACCCCGCGCCCAACTACCCCCGCGCCGTCACCGCCATGCAGAATCGTCTCGCGCAAGCCTCCGTCGTCTTCACCACCGCCCTCGTCGGCCCCGGCGAGCGCCGCCTCCTCGTCCCCCTCCGCCCCGCCATGAGCGACGACGCCCCCGCCATCCCATACATCCTCCCTTCCTCGCAGCACCCGTCGTTCCTGCGAAGGCAGGAACCTCGCAGCCTGTCCCCCGCCACGCCCCCATCCACCGCCATTCCCGATGCCTCCGTCATTCCCGCCTCCTCCGTCATTCCCGCGAAAGCGGGAAACCACGGCAACCCCGCGGGCGATTGCACCGTTACCTGGCGCAAACCCATCCTCCCCGCCCACCTGAAAGCCCTCACCGACCCCAACCGTGACCACGGAGCGAGGACCCGCGCCGCCAAGGCCTTCCTCACCCGCGCCCTCGCCGGCGGCCCCCGCCCCGCCGCTGCCATCGAGCGAGAAGCCGCAATGCTGGGCATATCCCGGCGCACCCTCTTCCGCGCCCGTGCCATCTGTAACGTCGCGTCCAGCCGCGTCAGCAAACCCGGCGGCTCCAACGGTGCAGGTGAATGGCACTGGTCGTTGCCCCAGCGCAACACTCTGCAACAGGATGCAGCATCCCATGGCCGCTGAGATAACAACAGTACATGGCGCCCTTGCGTCCTTGGTCACAGGAAGCAGGCCGTGGCCTTGTAAACACCCCGAACCAAGAGTGCCAAGAGTGCCAAACGGGGTCGGCGGTTCACTCGTGAGATGCGGACCAAGAGTGCCAGAATTCGGCTGGATTGGCACTCTTGGTCGCGGCCTACTCCACGAAGATGTGCTCGCGGTAGTAGCGCAGCTCCTCGATGCTCTCGCGGATGTCGTCGAGCGCGAGATGCGCGCGGCGCTTGCGGTGGGGCGGGAGGTCCGGGTACCAGCGCTTCACGAGCTCCTTGATGGTGCTCACGTCCACGATGCGGTAGTTCAGGTACGCCTCCAGCGTCCGCATCTCCGCGCGCAGGAAGAGCCTGTCCTGGTGTACGGAGTTCCCGCAGAGCGGCGCCTTCTTCTCCTTCACCCACTCCCGCACGAAGTCCAGCGTGAGACGCTCAGCCTCCTCGATGCCGATCGTCGACTCCTGCACCCGCGCCAGCAGGCCCGACTCCGTGTGCGTGCGCAGGCTCCAGTCGTCGATGCGCGCCATCTCGTCGTCGCTGCGGGCGACGGCGATGACCGGCCCTTCCGCCACCACCTCCAGGTCCGCGTCGGTGATGAGCGTCGCTATCTCCAGCGTAACGTGCCGGTCCGGGTCCAGCCCGGTCATCTCCATGTCGATCCAGACGAGCCTGCCAGAGTCAGCCATGCGACGCCTTTCGCGCTTCCTGCGCAGAGAGTTCACGAACAGTGCCGGACGCCAGCCTGCCGAGCCGCAGCCCGCCGACGCGCACACGGGTCAGCCGCAGCACGCGACGCCCGACCGCCCGCATCATCAGCCGCACCTCGCGCTTCTTCCCCTCCGCCAGCTCGAGGCTGTAACGCGGCTCGACGCTTGCGGCGAACGGAGGAGGCCGGAGCGCCGCCTGGATGCTTCCTACCGAAGCGGGAGGGGATTGGCGCGATGGCGCACGGCGCGAAGCAGGCCGCCTGTCGGGCCGCTTACTATGAGGCCTCTCGCCCTGAGGGGCCCCGAACGGCGAGACCGACAGCGCCCGAGCGAGGCCGCCTTCGATCTCGACGCCGCTCAGCAGCCTGGCCTGGTCGCGTGGAGCGAGCGCCCGGTCCAGCAGGACGTCGTACTCCTTCACGACGCCGTAGCGCGGATGCGTAACCCGCTCCACGAACGCGCCGTCGTTCGACAGCAGCAGCAAACCGGTGCTGTCGGCGTCGAGCCGTCCAACCGGCACGAGCCCGGCGACGCGCAGCGCACTCGGCACGAGGTCGAGCACGGTCGGGCGTCCGCGCGAGTCGCTCACGGCGCAGAGGTAGCCTCGGGGCTTGTTGAGCAGGAGGTAGACCGTGCGCTTCTCCGCCTGCGCGAGCGGCTTTCCGTTCACGGAGACGGCGTCGTTCGTGCTGACGGGGTGGTTCAGGTTGGTCGCGGGCTGGCCGTTCACGGAGACCACGCCGGAGAAGATCAACTCAGCCGCGCGGCGGCGCGACCCCGCCCCTCCGGCAACGAGTCGCTTCACCAGCGGCATGGAGGGAGTGCGGGATGGCGGGCTGCTGACCATGGAACGAGGGTAGCACAGGCAGGGGGTCGCTGGTAGAATCACGCTTCCGGGGAGGAGGCAGGGACGAGGGAATTCCATGGGCAAACTCACTGACAAACTCGAACGCGCCGAGAAGGGCGCAGGCCAGCCGCTGGGTTTCGGCGGCGCCGCGAAGCGCGAGTCCATCGCGCCGCTGCTGTTGCTTGGAGCAATCGCCGCGGGCGACGCCGCACAGGCCGGAGTTGTGACCGCGTCGGAGATCGACGGCGCGCTGATCGCCGGTGCGGGGAGCGCGAAGAAGGCCGCGCTGAACGGTTCCGTCAAGGCGCTGGGCGAGACGCTCTTCGGCGTATGGACGGACGAAGGGCAGGCCGAGGAGGCCGGAGGCGCCGACTTCCAGGTGTTCTCGTCCGACGCGACGCCCGCAGGGGCGCTCACCGGCGAGGGCCGCACGCTCGTCATGGAGGTGCAACCGGAGCTGCCGGACAGCCTGCTTCGCACGGTTGACCAGCTGCCTGTGGACGCCTTCCTCGTCTCGCTGGACACGCCGCTCACCGTTGCCCAGCTCATGCGGCTGGCCCGCGTGCGCGGTGCGACGTCGAAGCGCCTCCTCGTGCATCTGAGCGCTCTGCCCGCGAAGGCCGACGCCGAGCAGCTGCGCGATGCCGGGGCATCCGCCCTCGTCGTGGACGCGGCAGGACAGACCGCCGACGCCTTCAGTGAGACGCTCGCGATGCTGCGCGAATTGCCGCGCAAGTCGCCCCGCCAACGCGATGGCGAGCGCTCCGGCGCAACCGTGCCCCAACCGTCGTTCGGCGCCGCCCGTTCCGCGCCCCAACCTCCCCCCGACGACGATGACGACTGGGACGACGACTAGTCCCGGCTTAGTGACCTCACTCACCCGTACAATGTTCTTAGTGACGTCTGGATCGGCGGGGTAGGGCGAGGCGCGCGATGCTGCTGGCGGGAATCAACGGCCTCTTCGACGATCCGTTCCGAGCGCTCGTGTGGTTCGTCGCCATAGCGGCCTCGCTGCTCATCGCCATCACCTTCCACGAGGCGTCGCACGCGCTCACCGCCTTGCGCCTCGGCGACGACACCGCGGCCCGGCTGGGCCGGGTGACGCTCAACCCGAAGCGGCACCTCGACCCGGCGGGAACCTTCATGCTGCTCATCGTGGGTTTCGGCTGGGGCAAGCCGGTGCCGGTGAATCCGTCCCGGCTGCGCACCGGCAGGACAGGCATGGCGATGGTCTCCGCCGCCGGACCGATGGCGAACGTCGCGCTCGCCGTCGCGTTCGCGCTCCTCTTCCGCGTGGGCGTACTCGACGGCAGCATCTCGCGGGATGAGCTGCAGTCGTTGTCGCCGATGGCGTGGGCGAGCCTCATCGCCTGGTACGGCGTCGCGCTGAACCTGCTGCTCGCCGTGTTCAACCTGCTGCCGCTCCCTCCGCTGGACGGAGGCGGCATCATCCAGGGGATCGCGCCGCGGAGCTGGTGGCCCGCCGTCGTGCAGCTACAGCGCTTCGGCCCGATCGTGCTCGTGGGCCTCATCGCGCTGACGTTCGTGACGGACATCAACCCTCTGGGCTACGTCTTCCGCCCCGTCTACGCGGTTGCAGACGCCCTCAGGGGCGCCTGAAGGGCCGCGCTACTGCCATGGCAGCGACATCGTCTCGTAGACCTCTATCCCGCAACCCACTAAACCGAGGTGCGGATGGTCCGCGAGCAGCGCCTGCGCGGCGTCCATGTCCTCCGCCTGGAGCACCGAATACGTCACGATGCCCATGTCACTCGCGGAACTTCCTGACGCGGTCATGCGCTGGCCCGGGCTCAGCGGGGACATTTCGACCAGACCGTCTCCGCACCGCTGGGCCCACGCCTTCCATGACTCCATGATGGCCTGCATATCCTCCGGCTTGGAGTCCATCATCGCCTGCATGGTTGCTGCCGAAGCGTGATACAGCACAAGATAATTCTGCACAGAGACACCTCCTGGGGTTCGCCCCGGCATTCCGGAGCCGCGACAGGATAGGCGTACGGCGCAGCCGGGGCAACGGAAGGTAGGCGAGAGCGGGGATCAGTGCGCGGACTTGGCTGACTGGATCTCGTCCATCATCATCCGCTTCATGGTCTCGGCGATGCGATTGAGTTCATTCGTGGTAAGTTTCGGGCCCATGAGTTCACGCTCATACGCAGAGATGACGTTGAGCAGCGTGCGGTCGTTCGGTGTGGTAAGCGCCATGACGGAACCTCGGAACGGAGACTGCAGGAGATGATAGCGCAACACCATATCCTGCACGTGACGACGCCGGAGGCGTGGCGGCACGGCGCTGACACGCCACTCTACGAGGCGGAGTCGCTTGCCTCAGAGGGGTTCATCCACAACTGCCGCCCCGAACAGTTACGGGGCGTGCTCGGCAGGCATTTCGCAGGCCATCGGGCGCTCGTGCTGCTGGTGATAGACCCTGCGCGGCTCACGTCTGAGGTACGGGAAGAGATGGCCGTTGGCGAGACGTTCCCCCACGTCTACGGCCCGATAGACCGCGCGGCAGTCGTCAGCGTGCTCCCCATCGAGACCGACAGCACCGGCACGTTCACGTTGCCGGACTCCATCGAGTAGCGCTCCCGTCACCCTTATCGCTGGCGCTGCTAGAATAGCCGCACCTTCCGGCGCAGGAGCGAGTCCCCATGCAGATGACAGTGCGGCGGCCCAGACGCCTGCGCGGCGATGTGACCCCGCCGGGCGACAAGTCGATCTCCCATCGCGCGGCCATCTTCAACGCTATCGCCGACGGAGAAGCGCGCGTCGAGAACTATGGCACCGGCGCCGACCTCGCCTCCACGCTCCGCGTGCTGCGCGGCCTCGGCACGCAGATCGAACGCCACGACGACGGAGCGTTCACGGTGCGCGGCGGAATCCTCGCTGAGCCGTCGGACATCCTCAACACGGGCAACAGCGGCACGACGACGCGCCTGATGGCGGGTGTGCTCGCGGGCCAGCCGTTCATGTCCGTGATGACGGGCGACCGCTCCATACGTTCCCGCCCGATGGCGCGCATCGTGGACCCGCTCCGACTGATGGGTGCCGAGGTGGACGGACGGGAGGGAGGTAGACTCGCGCCGCTGACGTTCCGCGGCGGCAGCCTGCACGGCATCGAGTACCGAATGCCCGTCGCATCGGCGCAGGTGAAGAGCGCACTGCTCCTCGCCGGGCTGTTCGCTGAGGGCGAGACCACGCTGGAGCAACCCGCCGTCTCCCGTGACCACACGGAGCTGATGTTTCGCTCCATGGGAGTCGAGGTCGTCGAGGACGGGCTGACCGTGAGCGTTCGCCCCGGGCGGCTCAACGCCATGGACGTGACCGTTCCCGCAGACATCAGTTCGGCGGCGTACTGGCTCGTCGCGGGCGTCTGCCACCCTGATGCAGAGGTGCGCGTGCGCAACGTGGGCGTGAATCCCACGCGCACCGGGATCCTCGACGCGCTGGCGATGATGGGCGCGGACGTGAGCGTCGAGAACGAGCGCACAGAGGGAGGGGAACCTGTCGCCGATCTCGTGGCGCGGTCGAGCAGTTTGCGCGCCACCGAGATTGGGGGCGACCTCATCCCGCGCCTCGTCGACGAAGTGCCTGTGCTCGCGCTCGCCGCCTGCTTCGCAGAGGGCACGACCGTCATCCGCGACGCTTCCGAACTGCGCATCAAGGAGAGCGACAGGCTCATGGCCTCCCGCGTCGAACTGTCCCGGTCCGGCGCGCAGGTTGAGGAGTTGGACGACGGCTTGCGCATCACTGGCGGGCGCGCCCTGCACGGCGCGACACACCGGACGTACGCCGACCATCGCATCGCGATGACGATGGGAGTAGCAGGGGTGGTCGCTTCCGGCGAAACGACGATAAGCGCGGCGCAGACAGCGTCCGTCTCCTATCCCACGTTCTGGGACGACCTCGAATCGCTGGGGGAGGGCGCGTAGCCGTGAGGCGCCGTCCACGGTGAGCACCGCCGAGCCGCATCCGCTCCTCGTCGTCGTCTCCGGTCCGTCCGGCGTCGGCAAGGATGCGATGCTCGCCCTCGTTCGGGAACAGCGCCCGGACGTGTTCTGGGCCATCACCGCGACGACGCGTGCGATGCGTCCTGGTGAGGAGCATGGCGTTCACCACCTCTTCCTCTCCCGCGAGGAGTTCCTCGAACTGCTGGCGCGCGGCGAACTGCTGGAGCACGCGGAGGTGTACGGCAACCTCTACGGCGTCCCGAAGGCGCCGGTGCGCGAGGCGCTTGCCGAAGGGCGCGACGCCATCGTGCGGACGGACGTGCAGGGCGCCGCCTCGATCCGCGCGATCGCACCTGACGCGTTGCTCATCTTCGTCGCGCCGCCGTCGCTGGAGGAGCTCGAGCGCCGCCTGCGCAGCCGCGATACGGAATCCCCGGAGGAGACGGCCCTGCGCGTGGAGATGTCCCGCCAGGAGATGCGCGACGCCTCGTGGTTCGATGCCGTGGTCGTCAACGAGACCGGCGGTCTGGAGACCGCCGCACAGGAGACCATCAGCGTTATTGAGCGTGAGCGGCAGCGCGTACCCCTGCGCGAAGTGCGTCTGTAGCCCGGAATCCTGCGCACCTCTCTGCTATCCTCCGCGCTATCCCGCACGAGGTAGGTGCTGATGATTACGAAGTTCTCCGTCCTCTACGTCGGCTTCACGGAACTGGACAACGTTGGGCTTGGCGGCACGCCACCGGATGAACGGCATCTCTCCAACGAGCAGATCGTCAAGGCGTACAAGATGTCACTGGACGTGGCGCAGCACATGGACAAGCTCGGGTTCGACACGCTCTGGGGCGCGGAGCACCACTTCCAGCGCGAGGGATACGAGGTCGTCCCGAACCTCATCCTGTGGGGGACATACCTGGCTGCGCGCACAGAGCGCCTCAAGCTCGGCTGCGCGTTCAACGTCAGCCCCGTCTGGCACCCGATCCGCCTTGCCGAGGACTATGCGATGGCCGACATCATGACCGACGGGCGCGTGATCTTCGGCGTGGGACGCGGCTACCAGACGCGGGAGGTCGAGACGATGGGCGCACCCCTGCTCGATCAGGACGCCAACCGTGAGCTGTTCGAGGAACAGATGGAAATCATGATGAAGGCGTTCCACCAGGACTCCTTCAGCCACCACGGCAAGCATTACACCATCCCCGCACCAACGAAGTTCCGCGGTTACGAACCGACCGAGGTGACGCTGGTTCCTCGCCCGATCCACCAGCCGGTGGAGATATGGCAGGCGATAGCCAGCGGCAGGTCCATCCCCTACATGGCACAGAATGGCATCAAGGGGATGATCACGCAGAACGGCGACCGGCTTGCGCGGCAGATATTCCACACGTACCAGGACGAGGCTGCGAAGGCGGGCCGGAACCTGGAGCTCGGTGAGGACCTCTGCCTAGGTGTCGCGATGTCCATCGCGCCGACGCCGGAGGAGGCGATGGAGAATGTGCGCCCCTACCACGACGAGGCGTACAAGTGGTTCGCGCCGTTCGGGTTCGTGCGTTACGTGGACGAGGACGGCCGTCCGTGGGGCACGCCCGGCGCGCCCGCAAGGGTGCCGACGATAGAGGAAGGCATCAGGCAGCGCGCGTGGCTCTGCGGTCCACCGGAGCTGGTTATCCGCGAACTGAAGGCCTACGAGGCCGAGTTCCCCGGTCTGGACCAGGTGATGTTCCGCTGGCCGGAGGGTATGCCCGCTGAGCAGTTCAAGGAGCAGCTCTCACTCTTCGCGGAACACGTCATGCCGCACTTCGGACAGGGCTGAGGATCTACCGCACGTACTTCTGGAACACGTCTCGCGCGATCAGATCGAGCCGGCCCTTGTTCTTGATGTAGGCGTCTACGGTATCGATCAGGTCTTGCTGAGCTGTAGCTCCGTCTACGAATCTGTTCCGGATGCCTGTGAAGTCCTCCATGTTGGAGGCGAACCTTGTATCCGCCATCGCCGACGCAAGAGCGTTGCGCAGCGCCAGCGTTACTCCTGCGGGCATCCCGGGTGGGCCAATGATGTTGTGTGACATGGCAAGGTCCGGCCGCATCGCAAGCCACAGGGCCTGGTCGTCGGGGTTGTTCAGGTAGGTGTCGTGGACGTTCGGGCAGTCGAAATCGCCCTCGCCGTTGTTTCCGATGTCGACCCCCGGAGCGGAGAGGTCGGCGAATGGGCGCACGAAGCCGCTGCTGACCCAGCCGGGCCGGGTTATCGGTAACTGATTCCAGACCGACCTCGAGACCCAGGAGTTCACCGTACCCCGCTCGAGCATCCGGTACTGCTCGGACGTTGCTGCTGCTAGGCGGAGTCTCTTCATCCTCAGCGGTATGTTCAACTCATCGGCGAGCCACCCCACGGCAACGTTCGAGCCGAGGTCGGCATGTGTTCGCGCATCCACTGCGATGGTCAGGCCAGGGAAGCCTGCGCCGAAGGCGTCCGCGATGCAGTCGTAGGACAGCGTGCCGCGGATGAACCACGCCTCTTCCCTGCCGGAAGTGACGCCGAGCATCGTCACCTCGCGCATGTCGAACTGCGCCTGCGTCGTGAACTGTTCGAGCACACCGGGCGTCCTCTCCAGCGCGAGTGTCAGGCCGTCAGGGTCGGCGTTCCACACAAAGTTGCGCTCCACGATGTTGGGCGTCAGGTTCACGACTCTGATGGTGGGGTTGCCGGGGATGAATTCTGGCAGTGCGCGCGACATGTAGCGAGCCTGCGCGTCGACGCTACCTCCGGCGCTATGCCCCACCATCAGCGTTATCGTCTTGCCCCTGAAGAATGGTGGCGTTGGTGTTGGAGTGGGCGTTGGCGATGGCGTGGGCGTCGGAGTGGCAGTTGGAGTAGGGGTAGCGGTAGGCGTTGGAGTGGGCGTCGGTGTGGGGGTAGGTGTAGGGGACGGTGTAGGCGTTGGAGTGGGCGTCGGTGTGGGAGTAGGAGTAGGTGTAGGCGTGGGCGTGGGCGTCCATATCGGTTCCGGTGTCCAGGTAGGAGCCGCTGTCCATGTGGGCGCGGGTGTCCAAGTGGGTGAGGCGACGGGCGTTGGGGTTGGTTCGTCCTCGGTCTCCTCATTGCCATCCCCGTTGCATGCTGAGAGCAAAAGGACAGCGCTGAGGAACAGCAGAAGGGCGACGCTGGACCAGCGGTTGTTCATGGAGCCGCCTCTAGCAGTAGGCTGCGGGGGCTCTACGATACTTCCTTGCCGCCGTTGACAGCGATGAGCTGCCCGGTAATGAAGTCCGCGTCGTCCGAGAAGAGGAATGCGACAGTGCCCGCGAGGTCGTTCGGTACGCCGCGGCGGCCGAAGGCCCGCGACGCTTCCTCTGTGGCCTCGTCTCCGGAGAGCGAGGGGTCCTGGTCAGTGCCGCCGGGGGCGAGCGTGTTGACGTTGATGTTGTGCTCGCCGAGTTCGCGGCAGATGGCGCGGGTGAACGCCATCACTGCGCCCTTGGATGCGACGTAATGCGGGTTGCTGTCGCGCACGTTGTTGGACGTGCGGAGCATAGTGGTGGAGCCGACGTTGACGATCTTCCCGCCGCCCTGGTCGCGCATGTACGGGAACACGGCGCGCACGCAGAGGAACGTCCCACGTGCGTTCACCGAGAAGACCTTGTCCCACCAGTCCGGATCGACGTCCATCAGTGAGGGACCGGTGATGTTCCGCATGAGGCCGGCGTTGTTGAGCAGGCCGTCGATGCGTCCGAAACGCTCTACGGTCTGGCGCGCCAAGGCCATCGTCTCTTCCTCGCTCGAGACGTCCACGTTGAGCGGGAGCACTTCGGCGCCCTCGGCTTCGCAGAGGCGCGCCGTCTCCGAGCAGTCGAGCACGTCTGCGACGGTCAGCTTCGCGCCTTCCCTTGCCAGCCGAACGGCATACGCCTGCCCGAGGTGGCGCGCGGCGCCCGTAACGATGATGACCTTGCCTTCCAGGCGCATATGCCGCCTCCTGCGTCAGTCCCGGTCAGCCCAGGATGACCATGTGCACCTCACCAGGGCCGTGCACGCCGATGGTGAGCGTCTGCTCGATGTCAGCCGTGCGGGACGGCCCGGAGATGAAGTTGAAGTAGTTGGTAGTCCGCCCGCGCGCCTGCATGCGGTTGAGCCGTGTGATGGCGAAGAAGTCGTCCAGCGTTTCGAGCACCTGATCCGGCTCGATGAGGAGGACGAGTCGCGGCGGTGCGAGCGAGGCGAGGCGCGCCACACCTCGCCGTGGCGTCACGGCACAGCTGGCTGTCTCGGCGATGGCGTAGGAGACGCCAGTTACGCCCATGTCGGCACGGAACGCCATATCGCGCAACGCGCCCCGGCTCCGCGATCTGCCGGATGCGAGGATCGCGGGGGAGACTCCGACGGAGCGGAGGGCGGTGTCTACGTTTACCCGCTTGAACACATCCTCGGCAGAGCGGACGAGACTCTTCACGCCTGACTGCTGGGCAATCTCGGCGATGATGCTCGCGGCTTCCTCTGTGTCACCCGCCCTGCGGACGTTCCACGAGGCCGCAGCGGCGGTCCGGGCGAGGCGGTCCAGCGTAGAACTCCTGCGCGCCTCATTTCTTGCAACGACGGTACGCACCTTTTCCTGCTGGCGCATTGCGTTCGATTTGAGCGATGGGTGGTCAGGCATGTGGACGATGGGTTCGGTCCGCCCCAGCGCCGAGCGGACGCGCAGCAGGAAAGCGGCCTTGTTTGGGTGTTCTTCCGGTGTCGGGGACACGGCCTACCTCTGCTCCGTCCCGTTGTCGTGTGCGAGTTCCTCTCGCCACAGCCGGGCGAACGATTTGGGTGCGGGAGCGGGGAAGTCACGGCTTGCCGTCCAGCCACTGACCATTGGAGCGAACGGCAATTTGCGGACCTTGCCCCCGCGTGTGAACGGACGCGTGAGTAACTTCCCGAGGTTCGCCTTACCCTCCAGTGCTTTGCGGCTCCGCATCGCGCCATGCCACTGGCCCACGAACAGCCGCTCCATCCAGGTTGTGCTGCGCTCGCCGATGACGCCTTCCGCCACTTTATGGCGCAGGTGCAGGAGCAGGCGGGGGATGTCTATCTTGACGGGGCAGACGTCCTTGCACGTGCCGCAGAGCGTTGAGGCGTAGGGCAGGTCGCGCGCGACCTTCATGTTGGTCATGGGTGGCGTCACGATGGCGCCGATGGGGCCCGAGTAGACCCAGCCGTAGGCGTGCCCGCCTACCTTGCGGTAGACCGGGCAGTGGTTCAGGCACGCGCCGCAGCGGATGCAGCGCAACGCCTCCCGAAGAACCTCGTCGCGCAGCAGGTTGAGCCGCCCGTTGTCCACGAGGATGAGGTGGAACTCCTCGGGCCCGTCCTCGTCGCTCGGTGCGCGTGGGCCGCCGACGAACGTGTTGTAGCTCGTGATGCGCTGGCCGGTGGCGGAGCGCGGTAGCAGACGCAGGAAGAGCGCCAGGTCCTCGATGGCAGGGACGATCTTCTCCATGCCTGCGAGGACGACGTGGACGCGTGGCGCGGACGTGGTCATGCGGCCGTTCCCCTCGTTCGTCACGAGGCAGACCGTGCCGGTCTCGGCCACGACGAAGTTCGCGCCGCTGATGCCCATGTCCGCTATGGCGAACTTCTCGCGAAGTGCGTCACGCGCATACACGCAGAGGCGCTTGATGTCCTGCGTCGGAGCGGTCTTCAGCCACTCCTGGAACAGAGTGGAGACTTCCCCGCGCGTCTTGTGCATCGCCGGAGCGATGATGTGGAAGGGCGTCTCGCCCGCCAGCTGGATGATGTACTCGCCGAGGTCGGTCTCAACCGGCTCGATGCCCTCGCGTTCGAGGACATGGTTGATGCCCATCTCCTCGGAGACCATGGACTTGCTCTTGATGACGGTCTTCACGCCGTTGCGCTTCGCGATGTCGAGCACGATGGCATTCGCCTGTGCGGCATCGTCCGCGAAGTAGACGTGGCCTCCATTCCGGCGGACGCTCTTATCGACCATGTCCAGGTAGTAGTCGAGGTGCTCCAGAGTTGACTGTTTGATGGCGGCGGCGCGAGTGCGCATCGCCTCCCAGGGCTCGTCGCCGAAGTCGTTCTCGATGACGTTGGCGCGCGCGCCAACGAAATGCTCCATGACGTGCTCGAGCGAGTGCTGAAGCTTCTCGTCGCGCAGCGCCTTGCCGGACGCCTTCTTGAACTCGGCGCTCTTGACCTCAGCCATCAGTTCCGTCCCCGGCCAGCAGTTCGGCCAAGTGCATGGCGCGCACGTTCATGCCGCGCCGCTCCATCGCTCCACGGATGTGCATCAGGCAACCGCAGTCGTTGGCAACCACGGCGCCGGCACCGGACTCGGCGATGGTCTTCAGCTTCTCGTCCAGGATGGCGGTCGAAATCTCGGGGAACTTCACCGAGAATAGGCCTCCGAAACCGCAGCATGCGTCCGAGTCCTCCATCTCCTGCAGTTCGACGCCGCGAACGCTGCCTATGAGGTCGCGTGGCGCCTCCTTGATGCGCAGCTCCCGCAGCAGATGGCAGGCGTCGTGATACGTGACCAGCCCCTCTGAGGCTGCTCCCACATCCGACGTTCCGACGACGTTGACGATGTAATCCGAGAGCTCGCGCGTCTTCTCGCTGACGGCCTGAGCGCGCTCCAGCGTCTCGGGGTCGTCTTCGAACAGCTCACGATAGTAGACCTTGATCATGCTGGCGCACGAACCGGATGGGACTACGACCTGCTCCTCGTTCTCGAACACGTCCAGGAAGTGCTTGGCGATGTCGGCGGCATGGGAGCGGAAGCCGCCGTTGAAGGCGATCTGTCCGCAGCAGGTCTGGTCTTCGGGGAATGAGACGTCTACACCGAGGCGGCGCAGCACTTTGACGGCAGCGACGCCAACCTCCGGGTAGAACTGGTCGACGAGGCAGGTGGCGCAGAAGGCCGCCCGGAACTTCGGGGACTGCTGCCCCCGCTGCCTTCCGCCCGTTCTGGGCCTGCCGGAGGAACGTCTGGAGTATGCGGGGGAACCGCGTCGTCGAGCCACGAGAGCAAGGTAGCAGAGCGGGGCAGGCGTGGCAACCGGCGGGGAACACCCGCCGGTTGCCGATTACATTCCGCTGCTTACATTCCGCTGCCGAAGATCTCCCGTCCGATCCACTCGAGGAGAGCCGGCTGCGGCCAGATGACGAACAGGACGTTGTCTGCCATCACGAACTCGAACAGGAAGACGAAGCACATCGTGATGACGGCTGCGAGGATGCGCCAAGAGAACAGCCATTCAAGGGCCGTAGGAGGCTGGAATTCCCGGACAGGGCGTGCGAAGAGGAGAAGCATCGGAGAGATGCCTGGCAGAAGCCTGATCGCCCAGCCCAGCGGATTGTCTGGCCATCCGGCTGTAAAGAGGATGGTGACAACAAGTGAGAACATCAGCGCGACGACGCCCATGACACCCGGGATAGCGGGCATGCCGCCGACACCCTGCGCGCCGATCGAGAGGACGTATGCCACGGTAAGCGCCACAACAACGCCGGTGGCGATGATCTGACCGGTGTCCGCAGTACCAATGAGCGCTGCGCCGATCGCCGAAAGCGCGCCCACGATTACGCCGGCGCCAACCGCCTGGGGCAGCGGGAAGCTCGCGCGCCCGAGCAGGGTGAACGGCAGATAACCGGCCAGGGCCATCACGCTCCACCGCAGGCCGATGGTGCCGGTCAACAACGCAAACATGATGAACCCGCCAGCGATAAGGAATGCTGCCTGCTTGGCGCCCGGCAGAACAAGGCTGTGCATGCCGAGGTCCATAATCTCCGTGTGCCGGTGGCCGCGCTCCCGGAGGTGGAACATCAACTGGATCAGTGCCAACACGATGATAAGGCCGACCATGAGCCGCGTGAGGAACCACGACTCGGCAGCCTCGAAGCCGAGGCTGCCCCAGTAGAACGCTATGCTCCCTCCGATGAGCAGGAAGATGGGGACATTCCGGATCTCGACCAGTCGCCTCAAGAACCCGGGGCGCTCCTCACCGGTGCCCGATCCACCTGCAGGGGGCTGTGCCGCCGCGGAGGAAAGCGTCTGGCTCCCCGAGGCACGGGAGAAGAAGTAGGCGGTGGCAAGCGCAATCAGGATGAGCGCGATGGTGAGCGGCCGCAGCAGCACGCCAAGCACCTCGCTCTCGTAACCGCCGATCGAGACCCGGTCCACCACGTTCATAGCGGAGAGGAAGTTCTCCTCGATGATGGGACCGAGAATGATGCCGAGCAGGAGCGGCGGCCTTGGCCACTGGAACAGCTTCATCATGATGCCGATGCCCATGAAGACTGCCATCACCGGCAGAGCAAGCCAGGTCGTCCAGTTGATGACTGCGGCGAGGATAGAGATTGGGATGAACACGCCGCCGATGAGGGGGTAGGGGATACGGGTGAGTTTCGCCAGCTGACCCGTGGCAACGATGCCGATCATCGTGACGATGAAGTTGCCGATGGCGAGCGTTATGACGAATAGGATAGTTACGTCTGCCTGATCGCCGAGGAGTCGTGGGCCGGGCGTGAAGTCCAGGGCGATCATCGCGACCAGTACCAACGCCCAGGCGAGGCCGCCGGGAACGCCCAGCGCAAGCGTCGGGAGCGCTTGTCCCGCCTCCTTCGAGTTCTGTGCTGATTCGGCGAAGAGCACGCCGTCCAGCGAACCCTTGCCGAATTGGCTCTTGTCCTTGGTCCAGAAGATGCCGAAGGCGTAGGACAGCCAGTCGATGACCGCGGCGCCGACGCCTGGAATGGCGCCGAGCACGACCCCGAACACGGACTGGCGAACCACCATCGGCACGCGTGTGAAGCCGTGCTTTGCTCCGCGCCATACCTCACGGGTGTTCACGATAGAGCCAGGCGGCGCCACGGGCCGACGGGCGATGGCGAGGTCGATCATCTCCGGTAGCGCGAAGAAGCCCAGCGTTACCACGATGATGGGCAGCCCTTCCCAGAGGTTGGGCTGGTCGAACACGAACCGTACGTCGCCGGTGATGGCGTTGATGCCCACCGTGCCGAACATTATTCCGAGCGCACCTGCGGCGAGCCCCTTCACCATGGCTCCCGCGCTCAGCGCGGAGACCATTGCAATGCCGAAGAACGCCACCGCCGCAATCTCGGGGAAGCCGAACAGCAGGATGACCGGCTTCACCACCGGTATCAGGATCGCCAGCACGATGGCGCCGACGAGGCCGCCCATAGCTGAGACTGCATAGACCGCGCCGAGCGTATGGGCTGCGCGGCCCTGGCGGGCCAACTGATGGCCTTCGAGGAACGTCACCTGGGTGGCGGCGGAAGGCTGGCCGAAGAGGACGGCCGGGATGGAGTCCAGCGTGTTGTTCACGCCGGTCATGGAAGCGAGCATGACGAGACCGATCGCCGCCTGGTCGCCCCTGAAGAATTCGACGATGAATGGGATGGACAGCGCCATGATGATGACGCCGGACGCGCCCGGCACCATGCCGGTGAGTCCAGCGACGAACACCGCCACTACCACCGCGATCCAGTAGAGTGGGTCGGCCAGGTAACCCAGCGCTTGCCCGAGTTCGCCGTACAGTTCGCCCAAGGGTCGCCTCCCTGCGCGCCGTAGCGCTATGTACCGCCTGCGCTCCTGGAACGCAAACGCCCGCCCCTTGAAGGCCGTATCCGGCTCTAATGGGGCGGGCGGATTCTATGCACAGGAAGGGCGGCCTGACAACCATCAGGCCGCCCTCGTGATCATCCTATCGGACGAACTTCTCGTGTACTTCCTCGAGGAGGTCGTCGATCGTGCCGCGGTTGGCCTCGAAACCGTTCACCATGTCGATGACGATCTGCTGGGCGGTTGCCCCGTCAGTGAACAGGTTCTGAATGCCGGTGAAGCCCTGCATGGAGGCCGCGAACTCCTCGTCCGCCATCGCCGCCGCGAGTGCGTCGCGCAGAGTCTGCGTTACCTCGGGACCCATTCCCGGCGGGCCGATGATGTTCTTGGCAATGACAGACCGGGGCCGCATCGCGAGCCACAGTTCCAGGTCTTCGCCTTCAAGGTACGTGTCGGCAACGTTCGGGCAGTGGAAGTCAGCCTCGCCGTTGTGCCCCAGGTCAAAGCCTGGAACCGACAGGTCTGCGAACGGGCGGAGGAAACCGTCTCTGGTCCATCCTGGACGCGTGATGGGGTACTGGTCCCAGATCGTACCGGTGACCCAGGAGTTCACGTCACCGCGCTCGATCATGACGTACTGCTCGGCAGAGCCCGCAGCAGAGACGTTCCGGATCTCCAATGGAATGTTGTACTTGAGGGCGAGCCAGCCGATGGAGACGTTCGAACTGAGGTCGGCAGGCGTGGGAGCACTGATTCCAACGGTCAGTGCAGGCCCAGGCGAGTCAAAGGCAGTGTCCATGCAGTCGTAAGGCAACGTGCCCCGGATGACCCAAGCTCCTTCACCGCCGGAGGTAACGCCAATCATGGTTGACTCACGGACGTCGAACTGCGCCTGTGGTGTGAACGTGTCCGCAACGCCTGGCGTTGCCTCGATGGCGAGCGTCAGACCGTCCGGTTTCGCGTTCCAGACGAAATTGCGCTCGACCACTACCGGCGTCAGGTTTCTGACGACGATGCGCGGCTCGCCGGGGATGAACTTCGGCCACGCGCGGGACATGAACCGCGCCTGTGCGTCGGTGCCGCCGCCGGGGTTGAAGCCGACCATCATGCTGATGGTCTTGCCAGAGAAGTACGCCTCGGCGTCGAAGCCGGGGTCGACCGGCAACGGCGTTGCCGTGGGGCGCGCGGTCGCGGTGGGGGTTGCGGGAACCGCGGTAACGCCCTCAGGCAGGGGAGTCGGCGTTGCCTCTTCCTCCATCATCGCCGTTGGAGTGGGTTCCGCTTCCATCATCGCTGTGGGGGTGGGTGTCGCAGCCGGACGTGGGGTTGCCGTCGGCTCTTCGCCGCCACAGGCAGCGAGCACAAAGGAGAGCATCAGGCCGAGAGCCCCGATGACTCCGATCTTTTGAGACATCTTCACCATCCGAAACCTCCATATCGTCTGCGAACGACTACATGTAATGAGCCTCCGGGATATCCCGCAGGCCGATGTAAAACCCTATCGGTCAGGTGGGAGTATTGTCAAACGGCGACATTCGTTGCGGCTGGAAGGGAACAAGAGAGGCCTGCCGTTACCCGGCAGGCCTCTCTTCAAGTTTTCGGTGCGGTCGACCTAGCGCACGTACTTGTCGAACACGACCTGCGTTACTTCGTTGATCCTGGCCTGGTTGTCGACGAACGAGTTGACGGTATCGGCCAATTCCTGCTGGGCGACGTCACCGTGCGTGAACGCGTTCTTGATGCCAGTGAACGACTGCATCGTGCTGGCGAACTCCTCGTCCGCCATGGCGTCCGCGAGCGCCGTGCGAAGCACCGCAGTGACCTCGTTGGGGATACCGGCCGGGCCGATGATGTTCTTGGAGGCGTAGACCTGCGGTCCGCGCATAGCAACCCACAGGTCAAGGTCGTCACCTTCGAAGTACTCATCAGCGACGTTCGGGCAGTGGAAGTCGGCCTCGCCATTGTGGCCGAGGTCGAAGCCGGGGAATGACAGGTCCGCGAACGGGCGGATGAAGCCGCTTCCCGTCCAGCCGGGACGTGTCCGTGGGTACTGGTCCCAGATCGTGCCGGACACCCAGGAGTTCACGTCACCCCGCTCAATCATCACGTACTGCTCGGCGGAACCCGCAGCGGATACGTTCCGAATCTCCAGCGGCACGTTCAGCCTGTCCGCCAGCCATCCAACGGCGACGTACGAAGCGAGGTCTGCAGGCGTGGGCGCACTGGTGCCAACCGTGAGGACCGGGTCGGTTGAGTCGATGGCGGAGTCGATGCAGTCGTACGGCAGTGTGCCGCGGATAACCCACAGCCCTTCTTTGCCGGAGGTGACGCCGATCATCGTTGCCTCGCGCATGTCGAACTGTGCCGTCGGAGTGAACTGGTCAAAGATGCCTGCTGTCGCTTCGAGCCCGAGGGTCAGGCCGTCGGGCTTGGAGTTCCAGACGAAGTTGCGCTCCACCACGACCGGCGTCAGGTTCCTCACGACGATGCGGGGGCTGCCGGGGATGAACTGCGGCCACGCGCGAGACATATAGCGCGCCTGAGCATCGGTTCCGCCGCCGGGGTTGAAGCCGACCATCATGCTGATGGTCTTGCCACTGAAGTACGCCTCAGCGTCAAAGCCGGGGTCCACGGGCAACGGAGTTGCCGTGGGGCGCGGTACCGGCGTCGGAGTTGGAGCTGGGCCGGTGGACCCACTGCTATCGGGCGTTGGCGTTGGCGCGGCTTCTTCTTCCATCATCGCCGTCGGCGTCGGCTCCGCTTCCGTCATCGCCGCAGTAGGCGTAGGCGTTGCAGCCGGACGTGGGGTTGGCGTCGGGTCTTCGCCGCCACAAGCAACGAGCAGCGTGGAGAGAGCGAGGGCGAGAGTGCCGATTGTTCCGATCTTCCTGAGCATCTTCAGCATCCGAAACCTCCCCTGTCATTCTGCATACGTGGTGACGCAAACAAAGCCTGGGGAACGCACGCTCGCAGGCAGTGCGTAACGCTACCTGTCTCATGGTGCCTTGTCAAAGGGGAATTACGAGAGAGCCACCCCGCACGCAGCGGGGTGGCTCTCTGTCAGGTGCGACTCGGTTTACGCTCTACCTGACGTACTTCTCGAACGCCGTTTCCTGGGCCGCTCCGATGATGTCCAGGTTGTCCAGGAATTGCTGGGTTGTGTCGTACAACTCCTGTTGGGCGACATCCCCGGGCGTGAAGTTGTTCGGGATGCCCGTGAACTTCGTCATGCTCTCGGCAAACACCGCATCGTTCATCGCTGTGGTGAGCGCGTCGCGCAGCGCCTGCAGCGGACCGGCGGGGATGCCTGGCGGGCCGATGATGTTCTTCGAGGCGTATGTGCGCGGACCGGTGATGGCGATCCACTCCTGGAGCATCTCATCTGAAGTGAAGAAGCTCTCAGCCTTCGGGCAGTCGTACGGACCCTCTGCGTTTGACCCCAACTCGTAACCGGGGAACGAGAGGTCCACGAACGGGCGGAGGAACTCGTCCCTGATCCAGCCGGGCCGCGTGATGGGCAACTGGTTCCACACAGTGGAGGATGTCCAGCTGTTCACGTCGCCGCGCTCCAGCATGATGTACTGCTCAGCAGAACCGGCGGCAGCCACGTTCCGAATCTCCAGCGGTATGTTGAAGTGGTTCGCCAGCCATGGAATGGACACGGTGGAACCGAGGTCCGCAGGGGTCGGAGCCGCTGTGCCGATGGTCAGCACTGGGCCGGTGGCGTCGAAGGCGGAGTCGATACAGTCGTAGGGGAGGTTGCCGCGGATCATCCAGAACTGGTCCTTACCGGAGGTAACGCCGACCATGGAGACCTCGCGCATGTCGTACTGGGCCTGCGGCGTGATCTGGTCGAAGATGCCTGCCGTTGCCTCGACGGAGATCGTCAGGCCGTCCGGCTTGGCGTTCCAGACGAAGTTCCGCTGCACGACGTTCGGCGTGAGGTTTCTGACGACGATGCGCGGGTTGCCCGGGATGAACTCCGACCATGCGCGGGACATGAACCGCGCCTGGGCGTCGGTTCCGCCACCAGGGTTGAAGCCGACCATCATGCTGATGGTCTTGCCGGAGAAGTACGCCTCAGCGTCGAATCCCGGCTCAACCGGCAACGGGGTAGGGGTGGGGCGCGGGACCGGCGTGGGGGTTGGGGCGGGGCCGGTGTCGCCGCTGGCGTCCGGAGTCGGTGTCGTCTCGTCTTCCATCATCGCCTCGGGCGTCGGCGTTGGCTCGTCCGCCATCATCGCCGCCGTTGGCGTCGGCGTCGCAGCCGGGCGCGGGGTGGCCGTCGGGTCTTCACCGCCGCAGGCGGCGAGGATCAGGGCGAGCACGAGGCTGAGCGCCCCGACCGCTGCAATCTTTCTGCTCATCTTCACCATGCGAGAACCTCCCTGCGTTTGCCGTCCCGCCATGCGAATGACGACTCATGGACTGTGCAATTATTCACAGCCTGCGTAACGCTACCTGTCTAATAGGGGTGCTGTCAATCGTTGGAGCTCGGCTCGCTGTGTGAACGGGCCAGGGAGTGACGGACACCTGCCGCGGCTATGCCATCCGTAGCGGTGTTGCACCGTGCACCCTGCTAGAATCGGCGCATGGTCTACAGGCAGGGCATGAACCGCGCGAAGCTGCGGGAAGGCTCCGGCAAGGGCACTGAGATCGCCGACGAGCACTTCCATGAAGTCGCGGGCTCCAAGGACTTCTACGTCTACGTAACCCCCAATCGCAAGGCGAAGGGTTACGAGGCGTTGCGCGACTGGCTTCGCGAGCAGGGCTACTCCGTTACAGTATCGGACGACGCCCCTCTGCTGCCTGCGAAGGGCTACAAGGCGATAAAGGTCACCACGACCACCGGCATACTCTCCGACGAGGCAGTGCGGCGCGCGCATCGCTGGGCTCATCAGCGCAACTTCCTGCACAGCTTCTTCAAACCACTGCGAGGCGCATGACCATGGCCCGCAGGTCTCCTCCGGCAGGCACCCCCTCCCTGTTCGGCGAACCCGCGCCGGAAGCCGCATCCCCTGCGCAAGGGGAAAAGCCTCTGCTGCTCCTCATGGACGGTCATGCCATGGTCTTCCGCGCATGGTTCGCCCTTCGGCAGGCGCAGCCGCTCACCATCCGCGCGACCGGCGAGGACGTGCGGGGCGTCTACTCCTTCACCACCACCTTCTTCAAGACACTGGCCGATCACAGACCCACGCACATCGCCATAGCTTTCGATACGCCGGAGCGCACTTTCCGCGATGAGATGTACGCGGACTACAAGGCGACCCGTCCTCCCATCCCACCCGAACTTACGCAGAACGTCGAGCGCGTGAAACAGGTGATGAACGCCTTTCGCGTCCCCGTCCTCGAATCGCCCGGCTACGAGGCCGACGATGTGCTCGGCACCATCGCGGCGTGGAGCACGGAACACGGCGTTGACACTCTCATCGCTACGGGTGACACGGACACGCTGCAACTTGTCTCACCGCACGTCCGCGTTCTGCTCACCACTGGCTACGGCGATACGCGCATCTACGACGAGGATGCCGTGCGTGAGCGCTACGGCGGACTCGAACCCGTCCAGCAGCGCGACGTGAAGGCGCTGACCGGCGACACGTCCGACAATATCCCCGGCGTTCCCGGCATCGGCCAGAAGACGGCGGTGAAACTCATCAACGAGTTCGGCAGCGCTGAGTCGCTCCTCGACCGCGTGGACGAAGTGACCCCGCCTCGCATCCAGGGCCTCGTGCGGGAGCATGCGGAGCAATTGCTCAAGAGCAAGCAACTCGTGACCATCGAGACTGCGGCGCCTACAGGGTTCGATTTCGGAGCCTCCGCGTTCGGCGGCTTCTCCCGCGATGAGGTGTTGGACGTATTCCGCGACTTGGAGTTCAGCAGCCTCGTGGCGCGTATCCCGTCGCCCCCCGGCGAGCAGCAGCCCGCAGCAAGCAACGCTGCGGTCGCACCGCAATCGATGTTCGAGGCGGACGTGCGTGTGACCATCGTCGATACGCCTGCCGCACTCGATGCGCTCGTAGAACGATTACGCGGTGCGGACACGCTCGTCGTGGAGGCACACGCCGCCGTTCCGAGGGCGATGGAGTCCGAACTCGTTGGGCTGGCGTTCGCCGTTGACGAGAGCGAGGGCTTCTATGTGCCTGTGGGGCATGCGGAAGGGACGCAGCTCTCCTCGGAAGAGGCGCTGGCCTCACTTCTGCCGGTCCTCACAAGCAAGCCTGTGTCCGGCCACAACCTGAACTTCACGCTCACGCTGTTTTCCAACTACGGGCTGTCGCCGACTGCCGTGAGTGTCGCGTTCGACACGATGCTCGCGGCGCACCTCACTGGCGAGAAGGCATTGTCGCTGAAGCCACTGGCGTTCAATCGGCTCAACGTCGAGCTGCAGGCGCTGACCGACCTCACCGGCACGGGGCGCAAGCAGATCACGTTCGATGCCGTACCGGTGGTGGACGCTGCGGGATACGCAGGGACCGCTGCCGCGGTGACGTTGCAACTGCAGCGCGCGCTCACCGAGGACATGGAGCGCGACGGCCTCACTACCTATCACGACAAGCATGCGATGCCACTCATACCCGTACTAGCGCGCATGCAGACGCATGGCATCGCCATAGACGAGAGCGTGCTCGCCGAACTGAACGAGGAGATCGCAGGCGAGATTGAGATAGAAGAGCGCGAAGCCTACGAAGCCGTGGGGCACGAGTTCAACATCAACTCGCCATCCCAACTCGGGGACCTGCTATTCAAGGAACTCAAACTACCATCGGGCCGCCGGACGCAGACGGGCTACTCAACTGACGCTTCCATCCTTGAGAACCTGCGCGACCACCACCCCGTCATAGATCACGTCCTGCGTTACCGGGAGTTGACGAAACTCAAGTCCACCTACGTGGACACGCTCCCGCAGCAGGTTAACCCGCGCACGCGGCGTATCCATACCACCTATAACCAGGCAGGCTCTGCCACAGGCAGACTTGCCAGCACTGACCCCAACCTGCAGAACATCCCCATCCGCACGCCGCTCGGCCTGCGTGTCCGGGAGGCGTTCATCGCTGAGCAACGCCCTGAGTGGATGCTGCTCAGCGCCGACTACTCGCAGATAGATCTGCGCGTGCTTGCGCACCTCTCACAGGACCCGGCGCTCATGGCCGCGTTCGAGCGAGGAGAGGACATCCATTCTTCCACTGCCTCGCTCATCTACGGTGTGCCGCTCGGTGAGGTGAACCGGGACATGCGACGGCTTGCCAAGGTGATGAACTTCGGCGTTGCGTACGGGCTCAGCGCCTTCGGCATCTCGCAGCAGACTGAGCTCACCCGCGAGGAGGGCGCCGCCTTCATCGAGTCTTACTTCGGCACGTACCCCACGGTCAGATCGTTCCTCGACGACACGGTCGAGCGTGCGAAGGCGGACGGCTACGCGGAGACGCTCCTGGGACGCCGACGCTACATCCCCGAGTTGCGCTCGCCGCACTACCCGGTGCGCCAGGCAGGCGAACGCATCGCGCTCAACATGCCGGTGCAGGGGACCTCCGCAGACGTCATCAACGAGGCGATGATTACCATCCAGCGCCGCCTGGAAGAGGACGGCTTCCGCAGCAGGATGCTGCTGCAGGTGCACGACGAGCTGTTGTTCGAGTTGCCCGTCGAAGAGGAGCAGGAGCTCGTCGCGATGTTGCAGGATGTGATGCCGAACGCGCTGGAGATGAGCGTACCGGTGCAGATAGACGTCAAGACCGGGTCGACCTGGGCGTCGATGACCTACGCGGAGTGACCTAGCAACGCAGGGTTAGCTTCGAAGGTCTCCTTGGGGCGGAGCCTCGTCCGCGAGGGCGGCTATCTGTTCCTCCAGCGCCTGCACCGTGGCGAAGTCCTCCTCCAGCAATTTGTAGCAGCGCTCCACGTACAACTGTGCGAGCCGTGCTCCCGCGTTAGAGGAATCCCGGGCCGCCCGGCGAACTCGCTCAGCCCAGAAACGCTCGGGCAGAGCCTGACCCAACGCCTGCAGGGAGACGTTGGTCTCCTCGACTAGCCCGTCGTCCTGCGACTCGAGTGCGAATCGCATCGTTCCGACCAGCTTCGACAGCTCCGCGAGGCGGTCGCGGTCGCTCATGAGTCCGTAGATAACCTGCTGCACGCTGCCGCTCGGGTCTCCCGTGTCGCTGGGTAGCGAGCGTTCCGGGGCAGATGGCGTGGGTTGGGGATTGGCGTCGAGATAACGCTGGTAGAGCGTCTCGTACTCGTGTACTGCCTCCGTGGCCTGCCGCATCGCCGCCTGCAGGTCACCCAGCACCATGTCGCCTCCCCAGATGAAATCGTCGCCTCGCAACTCCGCCAGGTGGCGCAGCGGCTCGATGGCCTCCACCTCTTCAGGGATAGGAGGCGCAGCGAAGCTGCCGCCCCCGTCGCCGATCATCTCGCTCGCGAGTCCTCCCAATTGAGCCGCAAGCATCGGCGGGAGGTACTTGCTCATGTCCATCTTTACCGGCAGGAGAACGACGTACGTCGCCAGCAACCCTGCTTGCGGGTTGCCGAAGTAGAGCAACGCATGTCCCTTCGGGCGGGACTCGTCGCCGATCTCGAACGTGAGCGCCAAAGCATCGTCCTCCGCCATTGATTATAGGTTCGGCGTGAACGGGGTGTCCTTCATCGTTCGGTCGTGTACGAGAGGTTTGGCTGTATGGAGTGCATGGGAACCTCCATCCGCGGAGGTGATTCAGCCTACCTGTCTTCTTGACAGCCCCAATACGCCGTTCGTAGCCTGCTACCCTGCGTCAGGCGAACGAACATGAGCGTAGTGCGGACTTTGGTGGAATGAGCAACGAACCCCGTCCGGTGGATGTCCGGCCCTCCAAGACACGGCAGACGCTCAGATGGACAGTCCAGACGCTGGGTTTGTTCGCAGTCTGGTTCGCGCTCTCCGGTCATACTGAGGTCGAATTCCTCCTGATGGGTGCTGTTATCGCTGTGCTTGGAACGGCGCTCACGCACTGGCTGTTCGCAGGTGACCAGGAGTTACGCTTCAGGCACGTTCCATACACGTTCATGTGGTTTGTCCGGGGATTCATTCGCTCCCTCCTCTACATGCCCTGGCTCCTCTGGGAGATAGCCGTCTCCAACCTTCACGTGGCCTACCTCGTTCTGCACCCCCGGCTGCCGGTGGAACCGAACCTCGTGGAGTTCGAAACGTCACTGCATTCCGAATCTGCCCAGGTCCTGCTTGCCCAGTCCATCACGCTCACACCGGGGACGGTGACGGCGGACGTATCGGATGGGAGGTTCATGGTGCACTGCCTCTCCGCCAAGAGCAGGCAGGGTATGGAAGAGGGAAGTATCCAGCGCAAGGTGGCAGGGATATTCGGCGAATCTGCGCCCGACCGCGTGCAGCTGACGGACGTGGTGACTGTCGAGCAGGTGTTGCCATGACTCTGCCTCACATAGCGGTGCTGACCATTGCGATTGCCGTTAACGCAGGACTGTTCTACCGGCTCCTGGTGGGCCGAACATCGTTCGACCGCCTGTTAGCCGCCAGCGCCATCGGCACGAATGCCGTGGTCCTGCTTGTGCTGATCGGCTTCGTGTTCGAGCGGCCGGACGCGTTCGTCGACCTTGCGCTGAGCTACGCCCTGCTGAATTTCATAGGGACGGTTGCCGTGGGCAAGTACCTCGAAACGCGCCAGCACCAGTTGTGGTCGCTGATGCGAGGCATGGAGGAGGAGGAAGACGGATGAGCATCGCGGGCGACGTGTTCATAGGTCTCGGGCTCGCATTCATGGTCATCACCGCCCTGGGGCTGGTACGCCTGCCGGACTTCTTCTCCCGGGTGCATGCCGTTTCGAAGTCGGAGACGCTCGGCATCGCCCTGTTGCTCCTAGGCCTCATTCTGCACGAGGGCGCCACGTTCGTGAGCCTGAAACTTGGGCTCATCATCGTGTTCGTTGCGATCGCTAATCCGGTGGGCGCGCACATCCTTACGCGAGCCGCGCTGCGGACTGGAGAGATGCCCTGGCGGAGAGGAGACGGCGGATGATCTGGTGGCTTGAGCTGTCGTTGTTCGGCCTGCTCGTGGTAGCGGCGCTGATTGCCCTCTCGGTCCGGGACATGATAGCGGCGGTAGCGACGCTGTCTGTTTACAGCTTCCTGGCCGCGGTACTGCTCGCGCTGATGGGCGCGGTAGACGTTGCGCTCACTGAGGCTGCGCTTGGCGCAGGCGTCACCGGCGTGTTGCTGGTGGGAGCCATCAGCATCGTAGACAGAAGGACCCCGGATTGAAGCTGCTTACCCTGACATTCCTCGCAGGGCTGGTTGCCCTGCTTATCTGGGCGTCGGCTGATCTGCCGGACCGCGCGGACCCCAACGCGCCCGCGAACCGACATCTTTCCCCTGAGTTGACCACGATGACGGAGTCGGAGATCGTCATTCCGAACATCGTCTCCGCCATCCTGGCCGACTTCCGGAGCTACGACACGCTTGGAGAGACATTCGTCATCTTCACTGCCGGGCTGGCCGTCGTGCTCGTGCTGCAGCGCAGCCGCCGAGAGTCGGAGGGAGAGGCCGGAGATGAATGACCGATACGACAGCATGATCCTGCACTTCATCGCTCGGGTCTTCATGGTCCCGCTCATAATCGTGTTCGGGGCCTATGTGCTGTTGCACGGCGAGCTCAGCCCCGGAGGCGGCTTCCAGGCCGGGGCGATCGTCGCCGCCGCGCTGCTGCTGGTGCGCCTGGCGCTGGGTAACCGTCAGGGAGCGCTGCGCATACCGCAAGGGCTTCTGATCTGGTTGGCGTGCATCGGCCTCGGCATCTACATGTTCGGGGGTATCCTGCCGCTCATCCTCGGTGCAAATTTCCTGGACTACGCCCCGATCCCGGTTGACTGGTACAACCAGTTCGCCGGCGAGCAGCGCACAGCCCGCTCGATGGGCATCTTCATCATCGAATTCGGTGTCTTCTTCGGTGTGGCGGCTGTGCTGGTGCTCATCTACGACCTCATCGCGGGCAGTTCGCGCCAATGATCGACGAGATAGCAGCACGCTTCCCGTACTGGGCGACCGCGGCGCTCCTCGTCGTTGGCCTGTACGGCATGATCGCGAAGCGCAGCCTCGTCAAGCAGGTCATCGGCCTGAGCATCTTCCAGTCGGCCATCATCCTCTTCTTCATCAGCGGTTCGTTGCTGGAAGGGGCGACCCTTCCCATCCTTTACAGCGTGCACGGCGGGGAACATGCGAACCCTGACGACTTCGTGAATCCGCTGCCGCACGTGCTCATGCTCACTGCCATCGTTGTCGGGGTGGCGATCACAGGTGTCGCGCTCAGCTTCCTCGTCTCCATCTATCGCGAGTTCGGGACGCTCGACGAACGCGACATGCTGGACGAGATGAGGAAGTAGCCGTGGAGCAACAACTCCCCGCATTCATCGTCGGAGCGCCCCTGCTGTTCTCGGTCATCGTCCCCATCCTGGGACGGAAGTGGCGGCAGAGCGCGTTCGTCATTTCGGTGGCGACGGTTGCTGTCGCTGCCGTTGCGTCGGCGCTCTCGCTGGAACGGGTTCTGCGTGACGGGACGTTCCGGTACTACCTCGGTGGATGGGAACCGCCCGTCGGAATCGAGTGGGTCATAGACGAGGTAGCGGCGGTCGTTAGCCTCGTCGTCACCAGCGTCTCGCTGCTCGTGTTGGTCTCGACGCGGCGTTGGGCTGAGCGCGAAGCGGGCGACCGTCCGGGCGTTTTCTATGGCCTCGTGCTGCTGCTCCTGGCGGGCCTGACCGGCATCGTCATTACGGGCGACCTGTTCAACCTCTTCGTCTTCCTGGAGATAGCGTCGCTCGCCGCCTACGCGCTCGTCTTCATCGGCGGCCGCAGGGCGATGCTCGCAGGTTTCCGCTACCTCATCATCGGCTCCATCGGCGGCGCGTTCTATCTGCTGGGTGTCGGCTTCATCTACTTCGCGACCGGCACGCTGAATATGATCGAGGCGCGCCAGTTGCTGGTAGAGGCGGAGAGCACAAGGGCGGTGCAGGTGGGCGCGGTGTTCATCTTCACTGGCCTCGGCCTCAAGATGGCGCTGGTCCCGATGCACCTCTGGCTTCCGGACGCCTACGAGCATGCGCCCTCCTCTGTGAACTCGCTCATCGCGCCGGTGATGACCAAGGTCGCTGCCTACGCGATGCTCCGCATGTTCCTGAGCGTGTTCCCGCCTGGTTACCTCTCGGGCGCTGTTCCCGTTGCCGACGCACTGCTCATACTCGGCCTCGTCGGCATCGTGTTCGGTTCCGTCGCGGCGGCGGGGCAGACAGACATCCGGCGGATGTTGGCGTACAGCAGCATCAGCCAGTTGGCCTTCATCGCTGTCGGTATCGGATTGGGCACGCCGCTGGCGCTGGCTGCCGCGCTGCTGCATGTCGTTAACCACGCCGCCATGAAGGCGACGCTCTTCCTGGCTACAGCCTCCGTGCGTTTCCGTGTCGGGCTGCAGCGCACGCACAACCTCGCGGGACTGGGGCCCCGCATGCCGCTGACGATGGGCGCATTCGCCGTCGGCTCGGTAGCGATGGTCGGCATCCCCCCCACGGCGGGCTTCTTCAGCAAGTGGTACATGGTGCAGGCGGGCGTCGATCAGGGCCAATGGGTCGTCGTGGTGGTCGTGCTGCTCAGTAGCCTGCTCACTGCCGTCTACCTCTTCAAGGTGCTGGAGCAGGTCTACCTGCGACCTGCGAAACCGGAGCCGTCCGCGCACCACGACGACGAGCACGACTCGCCTGTGGACAGCGCTCCTCAGCCGGCTGAACAAGAGGCGATACGTCCCGTGGTGGAGCGAGCGCGCGAGGCACCGTGGGATATCTGGGTCCCGCTCGTCCTGCTAGCCGCTGCGACCGTCATACTAGGCGTGTTCAACGTCGTCATCATGGAGCACGTCCTGCTGCCGGGGGTGGAGGTATCGTGAGCGAGACCACCGCATCCGCCCTGCCGCTCGCCGCCGTCCTCGTTCCGGTGGGCGCTGCCATGCTCGCGTCGCTCACGACGGGACGCTGGCCGAATCTGCGCGACGCATGGGCGACGCTCGCGGGCATTGCGATGGTGGCCATCACCGTGGTCATGCTCACCGACACCCTGGACGGGCGCATCCACCGCACGGTGCTCCTGGAACTCTCTCCCGGCATCGACATCGCGCTGCGCGCCGACCCCGCGGGCATGATCTTCGGCCTGCTCGTGTCCGTTTTGTGGGTGCTCGCGGGCGTTTACGCCGTTGGGTACATGCGTGGGGAGCATGAGCAGAAGCAGACTCGGTTCTTTACCGCGTTCGCGCTCAGCATCGCGACGGTGGCAGGAGTGGCGCTCGCGGAGAACCTGCTTACGTTTGTCCTCTTCTACGAGCTGCTCTCGCTCTTCACGTACCCGCTGGTGACGCACCGCGAGACCGAGACGGCGCTGGTCGCGGGGCGCAAGTACCTGGCGTACACCCTCTCCGGCGGCCTGATGCTCATCGGTGCGACGGCCTGGTTGCACGTGCTGGGCGTCGACGCCACGTTCCAGGCGGGCGGATTCCTCGATGGCGCAGGACTGGACAGTGCGACGCAGTGGGGTCTGTTCGTGCTGCTCGCCGGAGGCGTGGGCGTGAAGGCCGGAGTGATGCCGCTGCACAGCTGGCTCCCGAGCGCGATGGTAGCGCCGACGCCGGTTTCAGCGCTGCTGCATGCTGTTGCCGTCGTTAAGGCGGGCGTATTCGGCATGGTGCGGGTAGGGGTGTTCGTATTCGGCGCTGCGCTGCTGGACGACATGGGCGCGTGGCTGGTGCTCGCCGTCATGTCTGCCGGGACGCTGCTCATCGCCTCCATACTCGCGTTGCGCCACGACAACCTCAAGCGCCGGCTGGCCTACTCCACCATCAGCCACCTCTCCTACATAGTGCTGGGCGTGGCGCTTATCGGTCCGCTCGCGCTCACCGGCGCGCTGCTCCACATCGTGGGACACGGCGTCACCAAGATCACCCTCTTCTTCGTTGCTGGCGCCATCCACGTGCGGACGCACAAGGAGAACGTGAGCGATCTGGACGGCATCGGACGGCAGATGCCCATCACGATGGGCTCCTTCGCCCTCGCCTCGCTCAGCATGGTCGGCATTCCGCCGTTCATCCTCTTCACGAGCAAGCTGTACCTCGGTTGGGGCGCTGTGGAGGTCGGGCAACAGGTGTTCCTTATCGTCTACCTCGTCAGCGGACTGCTCGCGGCGGGCTATCTCTTCCCCATCGTTATCCGTGCGTTCCTCCGCTCCTCGCCTGACCACACGAGGTACGGCGAGGCCGACGTGCGCATGGTGGCTCCAATCGCGGTAACGGCGATCCTCGCCCTGGTGTGGGGCATCGCGCCGGACCTGCCGCTCGGTTTCTTCGAACTCGCGTCGACCGTTGCTGATGCCGCCTTCCCGCAGTCCGTTGCGCTCGCCGGAGGGACGCCATGATCATCGATCGCCCCATCGTGATCGCGGTTGTCGTAGGCGTCGTGCTTGCGGCTGTGCTCGAAGTGTTCCTCGTTGACCATCGTGAATTCCTCTTTGCAGGCAGCGACGTACTGCTGTTCTGGGCAGGCTTTGGCCTCGTCGGCTGCATCGGCATCGTCGTCATCTCGAAGTGGGTGGGCCACACGTTCCTGATGAAGCACGACGACCCATACACCGGTGAGCACGTGGAAGCTGAGCCTGAGGAGCCCCGCGATGGCTAGCTTCCCTCCCGTCGTCATCATGGTCGTCGCGGCGGTCCTCGTCGCGCTGATCCCTGTGAGCATAGTCCGCAAGGCCATTGCGGTCGGCGCGCCGCTGCTCGTCCTCGCCCACCTCATCTGGGGCCTCGACGCAGGCGATTCGGTGACGATGACCTGGCTCTCTGTGGAACTACAGCCGCTGCGTGCGGACGCCTTGAGCCTCGTGTTCGGGTACGTATTCGCGATCGCTGCGGCGCTGGGTGGCATCTACGCCTGGCACCTCAACGACCGCTACCAGCAGGCGGCTGCCCTCGGCTATGCCGGTACCTCCATAGGAGTCGTCTTCGCCGGGGACCTGCTGACGCTGGTGCTTTTCTGGGAGCTGATGGCGCTCACGTCCGCCTATCTGATCTGGGCAGGAGGCTACCCCGGCTCGCGCAGGGCGGGCACGCGCTATCTGTTCGTGCATATGGTCGGCGGCAGCACGCTGCTGGCGGGCATCCTCTGGCACCTTGGCACCGGCGGTTCGCTCGATTTCTCGCTCTTCGAAGGCACGGTCGCCGGTTGGCTCGTCCTGGGTGGCTTCGCTATCAACGCCGCGATCGTCCCGCTGCACGCATGGCTCACCGATGCCTACCCAGAGGCCGGGGTCACCGGCAGCGTGTTCCTGAGCGCGTTCACGACGAAGACGGCGGTCTACGTCCTCGCGCGCGGCTTCCCTGGCTGGGAGATCCTCATCTTCCTCGGCGTGGTCATGGCTCTCTACGGAGTCGTCTTTGCCGTGCTGGAGAACGACATCCGCCGCCTGCTCGCGTACCACATCATCAGCCAGGTGGGGTACATGGTGGCTGCCGTGGGCATCGGCAGCGAGATCGCCATCAACGGAGCGGTGTCACACGCGTTCGCTCACGTCATCTACAAGGGACTGCTGTTCATGGGCGCGGGCGCCGCGGTCTACGCGACGGGCCGCCGCACACTCACTGCCCTTGGCGGCATATCCGACCGCATGCGGCTGGTCGTCGTGCTCTACATGGTCGGCGCATTTGCCATCTCAGCGTTCCCGCTGTTCAGTGGCTTCGTGTCCAAATCGTTGGTCATCTACGCCGCGGAGAAGGAACACATCTACTGGGCGGTTGCCCTCCTCTATTTGGCGTCCGTAGGAACATTCCTGCACACCGGCCTCAAGCTCCCGTACTTCACCTGGTTCGGGCCGAGGCGGGACGACATCCACGTCGGCCCGGTGCCGCGCGGGATGATCGTGGCGATGGTGCTGGCCGCAGCATTGTGCATCGGCATCGGCGTGTATCCCACCGCTTTGTACGACCAGCTGCCCTTCGCGAACACCTACGAGCCGTACTACAGCGACCACGTGGTGCGGACGCTCCAGATGCTCGGCTTCACGGCGGTCGGCTTCTGGTTGCTGCGGCGCAAACTCGGGGGCGAGGCCACGATTACCATCGACACCGACTGGATCTACCGGAAGGCGGGGCCGCTCGTGCGTGTCCTCGTCCAGACCCCACTGGAAGCGGTGTTCACCTTCTTCGAACGCTTCATTGGAGCGCTTGCCCGGCGCGCCAGCGCGCTCGCCGTCGCTCCTGCGACAGGCTGGGCGCGGCTCTTGCGAGTCAGCGCCTACGCCCGTGAACGCGGGCCTGACGAAGCGCTGGCATTCCTCGGACGTCCGCCGATGGGCATCGCGATTGTCGCTGTCCTGGTCACGTTCGCCGTCGTCGTCCTCGCTGCACAGGCGCTCGGCGAGTAGGGTGGGATAGAATCGAGTGCGGCCCCGCTGGCGCGGGGCGCTATCTTTCCTGGCGAGGTCTGCTCCTTGGCTATCGGCATATTCGGTCTGCCGCTTTCCGGCAAGACCACCATCTTCAACGCCGTAACGCGAGGCCACGCCGAGACTGCGTCGTTCCGCAGCGGCTCGTCGCAGCCCAACATCGGCGTCGCCAAGGTGCCCGACCCACGCCTCGACGTGCTGGCTGAGATCTCCAAGCCGAAGCGCATCGTCCACGCAGAGGTCGAGTACATCGACATCCCCGCTGCGCCCGAGGGCTTCGGCAAGACGAAGGGCATCGGCGGCGAGTACCTCAATCTCCTCCAGCGCTGCGACGCTCTGCTGCTCGTGGCGCGTGCCTTCGACGATCCGTCCGTGCTGCACGTGCAGGAGACAGTCGACCCCTACCGCGACACGGCCACGATGCAACTGGAACTCACCTTCTCGGATCTGGCCATCCTCGAAAGGCGGCAGGAACGTATCGCATCACAGCTGCGGTCGGCACGGCAGGCGGAGCGTGACCTGCTCGCGCGCGAGCAGCACATCCTTGGCCTCATCCGCACCGGATTGGAGGACGAGATTCCCGTCCGGGAACAGGATTTGCCAGCCGAGGCGAAACCGTTCCTCGAGAATTTCCAGCTGCTCACTGCAAAGCCGCTCATCGTCGTCTTCAACATCGGCGAGGACGCGATAGAAGGGACCGACGCTATGGAGGCGGAGATGCGGGAACGTCTCGCGCGACCCGGCGTAGGAGCTGCGGCGCTCTGCGGCAAACTGGAGACAGACCTCGCGCAGATGGAGCCGGAAGACGAGGCAGAGTTCCGAGAGTCTCTCGGCGCGGGAGAACCGGGCCTCGACCGCATGATCAACCTCTCCTACGCTCTACTTGGACTTATCTCATTCCTGACGACCGGTGAGGATGAGACTCGTGCCTGGACGATCACGAAAGGCATGAGCGCAGTGGAGGCAGCGGGCAAGATACACTCGGACATCCAGCGCGGCTTTATCCGTGCTGAAGTCGTCGCCTACGAGGATCTCGCTCGCACGCGCAGCATCGCCGAGGCGCGCAAGCAGGCGCTCCTCCGCACCGAGGGCAAGACCTACGTGATGCGCGACGGCGACGTCGTCAACTTCCTGTTCAACGTCTAGCGAGAGGCAGGGTAGTGAACGAGGCGGACGCAGCGCACACCATGCAACCGTCCTTCGGTCGCGGGCTCGCGCTCTACGTCCACATCCCCTTCTGCGAGTCCAAGTGCCCGTACTGCGACTTCAACACCTACGCGGGCATCGAGCCGCTCATGCCCTCCTACGTCGCCGCGCTCACGCGAGAGGTTGAGCAGTGGGGCGCGTGGCTCGGCAGGCCCGCTCTTGCAAGCGTCTTCTTCGGTGGCGGCACGCCGTCGTACATCCCAACCGCTGACCTCCAACGTCTGATGGACGCGATACGCGCAGCGTTCGACCTGCCGCCCGAGGCCGAGTCGACGCTGGAGGCGAACCCCGGCGACTGCTCCCCCGAACGCCTCGCCGCGATGCGCAACGCCGGGTTCAACCGCATATCCATCGGTGTACAGTCTTTCGACGATGCGGAACTCGCGATGCTCGGACGCCGCCACGACGCCGCACGAGCCGTGCAGGCGGTGCGAGACACTCGAAGGGCGGGCTTCGATAACGTGAGTATCGACCTCATGTTCGGCCTGCCCGAGCAGCCCGTCGCCACATGGGAGCGCTCCGTCGAACGGGCGATCCAACTGGGCACGGACCACCTCTCCGCCTACGCTCTCACACTGGAACCGGGCACACCGCTTGAAGCGGACGTGCGCCTCGGAAGGACGTCGGAACCCGACCCTGATCTCGCGGCGGAGATGTACCTCCTCGCGCAGACGATGCTCGCGGAAGCTGGGATGCAGCAGTACGAGATCTCCAACTGGGCGAAGCAGGGCAGAGAGAGCACGCACAACCTCGCCTACTGGCGCAGCCTGCCGTACCTGGGCGTTGGCCCGGGCGCGCACAGCTACCTCTATGGCATGGGTAAGCTCGATGCGTTCGGTGTGCGCTTCGCCAACGTCAACCCACCCCGCGCCTACATAGAGCGCATCTCCGTCTGGGAGGCCGACAACCCGCTCGACGCTGCCGGCATCGCTGCTGCAGCAGCCACCGGCTATTGCGAACCCGTGAACCGCCTCGATGCGATGGCGGAAACGATGATGATGGGCCTGCGCCTGAACGACGGCGTTGCCGATGTCGGGTTCCGCGAGCGTTTCGGTGAGGGCATCGCAGACGCGTTCCCTGGCCCCACTCTGGAGTGCATCGACTTCGGTCTGTTGGAATGGGCCGATGGCGCACTCCGCCTCACCGAAGGCGGACGCCTCCTCGGGAACGAGGCGTTCTCCCGCTTCGTCGCCCCTGCTTGACCGGCGTACCGAGTTTCGATTTCCTGCGCAAGGCAAGCGTCCTGACATGCGCACTCGACGGTTGAGCGCAAATAGCGCACAATCCGGCTCACGTGAGGAAGCACGATAAAGGGGAGGTCGGCGCCATGGTTACGACAGCAGAGGAGACCGCCAGCACTACAAAGCGCATCAACATCGGTGTCATCGGCATCGGCGTCGGAGGACTCGAGATCCTTCGGTCGGTCGTGCAGCAGCCGGACATCGTGAATCTGGCAGCCGGGTGCGACGTTGTCCCTGTCACCCGGGAACGCTTCAAGGAGCGGTTCCCCGACGTCAAGGTGTACGAGAGCGCGGAGGACATCTGCAAGGACCCCGACGTGGACGCCGTTTACATCGCCTCACCGAACCGCTTCCACGCCGAGCACACCATCACGGCGGCGCGCAACGGCAAGCACGTCATGGTCGAGAAGCCCATGGCCATCTCCCTCAAAGAGACAGAGCAGATGGTCGAGGAGTGCGACAAGGCCGGTGTGCACCTGGTGTGTGCTCACACAGCCAGCTTCGGCCTGCCCTACCGCACGATGCGGAAGATCATCGACTCCGGGGAGATCGGCGCGGTGCGGGCTATCCATCTCCTCGCGTACACGGACTGGATGCTGCGTCCACGGACTCCGGATGAGTTGGACTTCAGCCAGGGCGGCGGCGTGCCCTACCGCCAGGGCCCGCACCAGATAGACACCATCCGCCTGCTGGGCGGTGGCATGGTCAAGCGGGTCTGGGGCAAGGTGGGCCAGTGGATGCCGGAGCGCCCCATGCCCGGCTACTACACCGCCCACTTCGAGTTCGAGGATGGAGCAGTCGCGACGGCGACGCACAACGGCTACGGCTACTTCACGATGAGCGAGATAAACGGGCCTGCCTCGGGACGCGGTTCTATCGAGAACCTCGTTCGCATCCGCAAGGAGATGCAGAGCGGAACACGCAATGAGGAAGCGGACAAGCAGGACCTGCGCATCGGCGGGAAGATCGAGGCTCAGCAGTTTGCTGATGCACTCCGCTCCGATGGCGGCCGTGGCAACTTCGGACGACAGGTCGCTCGCGAACCGGGTGACCGTTCAGGGCTCAACGACACCGGCGACCCGGGCACGATCTTCGTGACCTGCGACCACGGTGACCTGCGCATCGGCTCGCAGGGCGTCCTCGTCTACGATGACAACGGCGTGCGCGAGGTCACGGGGGAGTCGAACATCCACAGCCGGGGCGAGGTGCACGAGCTCTACGACGCGGTCGTCCACGGCAAGCCCGTCTACCACTCGGGCCGCTGGGGTATGGCGACGGCAGAGGCGATATTCGCGATGGTCGAGTCCTCTCAGACGGGCAAGGTCGTCGAGCTCAGCCACCAGGTGCCAGTGCATCCTGAGTACGACGCTGACTTGAGGGTCGTTCCGATCTAGCGAATGGGTAGGCTGGTCAGGAGGTTCTCGGTGCCTTTGAACAACAGGGAGATGGACGAGATCTTCAAGCTCGGGCCGGGCACGCCTTCGGGCGAGGTGTTCCGGAGGTACTGGCTGCCGGTGGAGACGTCGGCGAACCTCGACGGTGGCCGGGGGGCGGTACGCCCCAGCGCGAAGAACCCCGTGCGAGTCAAGGTGCTGGGCGAGAACCTCGTACTCTTCCGGGACGCCACGGGCAAGCCGGGACTGTTGGAGGAGCACTGCTCCCACCGCGGGACGTCGCTCGTCTACGGTCGCGTGGAGGACGAGGGATTGCGGTGCCTCTACCACGGGTGGCTGTATGACCGAGACGGCAACTGTCTGGATATGCCCTGCGAGCCTCCGGGGCGGCGCTTCCGAGACTCCGTCAAGCATCCGTCGTACCCGTGCGTCGAGGTGGGAGGGCTGATCTTTGCCTACATGGGCCCGCCCGAACTGCAGCCTCCGTTCCCCCGGTATCCGGCGCTGGTTCGGCAGGACGGACTGCGCGTGGCGGGAAAGGGCAACCGCATCCAGAAGTCGAACGCGCTGCTGCAGACGCTGGACAACGTGCTGGACGTCTGGCACCGGGAGGTCGCCCACGGATGGTTCAAGGGCGGCGAGCCGGTGCACGCTCTCCATCACGGCCATAACGGCGACTCTGCCACTCCCATCCGGTTCGAGACCACTCCCTGGGGCGCCTGCTACGTGACGCTCCAGAACACGAGGAACCCGGGCGTCTACGAGTATCACGAGACGCACGCAGTCTTCCCCTGCCAGCGCGCCCGGACCAACACCATCAACTGGGCGGTGCCGATGGACGACCACACGACGCGGTGGTTCGGCGTGAGTTTCGAACCGTTCGGCCCGGACGGACAGATATCGGATGCCGCTCTCCGCAGGCTCCATGCCGACACTCCCGCCGATGCCGGAGGCCCCTTCTATGAGGGCTGGTTCGAGGACGTTGGCTACTGGTGGAACACGGGCCACCCGTTGCGGCAGGGGCCTATCTGGGAAGACGAAGCGATCATGAGCACGCAGGGCAGGGAAGAGCGCGGCGGCTTGCCCGACTTCGAGAAGATGACTTTCGGCAGCTCCGACCGTGGTGTGCTCCTCATGCACAAGCTCTGGGACGAGCAGATAGCACGCGTGCAGGACGGTATCGACCCGGTCGGCATCGTGCGCGGCTCGGAATCGGAACAGATCATCCCCGTTCCGGGGCAGGTGGCGTTCGTCGACCGCGAAGAAGGCATGCGCCTCTTCAACACGCCGCTCGAAGAACGCATCGCGGCTCTGGCAGAGCAGGTGCGGTAACCGTTCCTGCGCTCCCCGCCACGGTCACGCAGATGGCTGCCGCGTATAGAGGCGGACGCAGTCTTCGAGGCCCGGCCAGGATGGCAGCGGCAGCAGTCGTTCCAGGGTCCAGTCGCGGCTGAGCATCTCGTGGAAGGCGGCGTCTCCGGTGAACCGGCTGTCTCCGATGGAGACGAACCGCGCTCCGGAGAACCTCCGCAGCGCCTCGGCCGCCAGCGGCTGCCCATCAGGAGGCCAGCAGAGGAGCAATGCGTCGCACGTGTCGTTCGCGGCGATAGCGGCCAGCGCGTCCTGCTGTTCCACGCTGACGTATGGCGGGCCTTGCGCCTCGTTGGCGTCGGTCGCGAGCACGCTTACGCCCTCGTCACGGAGCAGCCTCGCCCACAGGCCCAGCCCCGCGCAGACCTCGAGCACCGAGCGCCCCTCGATGAAGTCTGCTGTGGCGCGGACGGCCTCGCGTGTCGGAACGGCGTACGCGTACCAGGCGATGAATGTGCGCCTGCGGGCGTGCTCCACGCGCAGGGTTTCGTCCGAGTCGGCTGACTCTGAACCCTTGTGCGCCCACGGCCTGGGGCCTGCGGCCTCGATCGCGCTCCACAGGGCGTCGGAGTCGATGTCAACGACCGGGGTCAAGGCACGCTGCCAGGACGTTGCTAGAGCCTCAGGGCGCGCGCCATGTTGCCGCCGAGGATCTTGTCCTTGTCCTCGCTGGAGATGGCGCTCCCGCTGATGTCGGTGGTCGAGTTCGGGAGGCGCTGGAACTCGGGGTGGGGGAAGTCCGTGCCGATGACGAAGTTGTTGGCGCCGTAGGCTTCCACCAATTGCTCCAGTGGTTCGATGCTTTCGATTGCGGTCAGGCAGTGCTGCTTGATGAGTTCGCTCGGGCGAGTGTTCGTTCGCGCGCAGGCGCGCTCGATGTAGAACGACCTGTCCGTCCCGTGCATCGCGTAGGCCATCCACGAGGCTCCGGCCTCGAAGAAGAGGAAGCGCAGCTTCGGGAACTGGTCCAGCACGCCGCCGAGCGTCAGCGCCGCGCACGCGATGGTGTAGTCGAGACCGAACCCGACGTACGTGCCGATGTGCATCCGGTGGTAGCGTTCCGTGCCGACCATCGGGTACGAGGTGCGATGGTCGTAGAAGTTCCCGCGATGTCCTTGGGTGAAGTTGTGGACCATGCACGCGAGGTCGAGTTCGCTCACCGCCTCCCAGAACGGGTAGAGCTCGTAGGCATCCAGGTTCCCTTCAAGGTAGCTTCCGCAGATGGTCACTGCGCGGAGCCCCATCGCCGCGGCGCGTTCGAGCTCCCGGACCGACTCGTCGATGTCGTCCCACGGCACCGTGATCTGGCAGATGAAGCGGTCCGGATAGCGGTTCTGCAGCTCAGCGGCAGCGTTGTTGTAGAGCCTCGCGAGCGCAGCGCGGAGCCACAGCGGGCTGTCGGGTGGCATGAGCAGGTTGGGCATGGCCCGCTGGGTGTTGAGCACCTGCATGTCGAAGCCCAGCCGGTCCATCTCGGACAACCGAGCCTCGGCGTCCCACGTCGGGTCGCCGACATGGCCGTCCAGCGACGGTTCGACACCTGCGATCGCGGCCTTGACCACGTCCAGGTCGACGACCTGGAGCGCATCGCGATACATCATCTCCTCGAGGAGAGCGCTGCCGGAGCGCGGAATCATGTCCCGCAGCTCTCTGTGGTCGATGGTCAGGCTGAAATGCGTGTCGGCGTCGATCCGTTTGGTCATCACCTGCGTTGCCATTGACTGCCTCCTCTTCGCGAACTCCTCTGCCGAACAGCCTCAATACTACTCCCCAAACGCCACTGTTCCCCACTCGGCAAGGCTAGGCGTTCAGGAGCCGGCGGTACTTCCCGTTCTGCAGGAAATCGATGTACTCGCGAAGTCCTGCCTCCATGTCGTATTCGGGGGCGAAACCGAAGTCCCGGTTGGCGGGCGAGTCGGGGTCGACAGGCCCGCCTCGTACCTCCGGCTCAGGAGCCTCGATCGATGAGCCGGGTATGAGCCGCATGATGACCTGCGTGATCTCGTACATCGTCAGCTCCTCTTTCGACTGGAGCCGGTAGATGTTCGCGGGCAGGTTGTCCGCGAGGGTCGCCATCATCTCGCCGCGCCCTGCGTCGGAGGCGTACATCACCGGCACGGTGCGGATGGGCGGCGTGGGGTTGAGCTCGCGTGGCGTCGACACCGCAGCCGCATCCCACCCGTCGAGCACCACCGGCTCGCCGCGCAGCGACTTCTCGACGATGGGCTTGAGCGCGCGGCCGAAGCCTCCCGCGAAGTCGTACCCCGGCCCGAACAGCTGGCCCGGGTAGATGACGACGATGTCCATGTCGTACAAGCCCCGGTAGTCGTTGCAGAGCAGCTCCGTGGCGACCTTGTGGCTCGTGTACGGGTCCGGCATGAGTTTCACGTTGCCGGAGCCCGCCGCCTCGGCGAACTGGCGAGCGGTCGGGACGGTCTTGCCGGTGCTCACGTGCACGACGCGTTCCACCTTGAGCGCCCGCGCCGCCTCCAGCACGTTGAGCGTGCCGATGACCATCGTCTGCGCTGCCGCCAGCGGGCGGTCGTACGCCGGGCCGGTCAGGAAGCTGGCCGTGTGCAGGATGCGGCGAACGCCGTTGTCCGCCACCGCGCCGAAGACCCTCGGATGCGTTGGAGATGTCGCCCTTCACGAACCGCACCCGGTCCTTCACGTCGTCGAGGAGCTCGGTCTTGATCGCGATGTCGAACGCGACCACGTCCTCGCCCTGGTCGAGCGCGTAGCGGACGGCGAACGACCCGCCGAGGCCGCATCCTCCTGTAACCATCACTGTCATGGGTCGCCTCCTTCGGGACGCTCCGTTGCTGTGTCGGCAGACGCGAGGGGTTAGTGGGCTTGCAGGCCTGCGGCGACGGGACGCCCGTAGAGCGCGCGTGCGTTCTCCGACAGCACGCCCGTCCGCTCCTCGCCGGTGATCTTCGTGTTCTCGTATATCTCGCTGAGCTCGTGCTTGCAGATCTCCGCGTTGACCTCGTGCGGGAAGTCGGACGAGAACACGAAACACTTGCCGCTGGTCAGGCGCAGCGCCTCGGAGATGAGCGGCTCGGTGCCCTCGCACCCCACGAACAGCCGTCCGTCGTGGATGTGGCGCAGGATGTAGTCGCTCACGCGCTCGCCGTCGCGCAACTGCAGCAACTCTCCGCGCGGGTCGAGGTCGATGTGGGTCTCGTAGGAGCGGTCGAACCGCTCCATGCAGAGCATGAACCAGGCGACGCCGCCCTCCAGGAAGCCCCAGCGCGCGTTGGGGTAGCGGTCCAGAATGCCGTTGAAGACGACGCCTGCGAAGGCGGCCATCAGCCCCACCGGGTGCCCCATCGCGTGGACGGGCGCGTAGACGTTGAGGTGGTCGAAGCCCATGCCGCTGTGCGAGCCGCCGTGGACGGCGAGGCAGCAGCCGAGCCGGTCGGCTTCCTCGTAGACGGGCCAGTACTCCTTGGCGCCGAGGTGGTTCGGGAGCCCGCGGGTGGGGAGCATCGCTCCCGCCATGCCCAGCTCCTCCACGGAGCGGCGCAGCTCGATCGCTGCCTCCTCTGGCTCCTGCATCGGGATGAGGGCGAGCCCCACGAACCGGGGGCTGCTCTTCACGTACGTCTCGTAGAGCCAGTCGTTGTATGCCCGGCACACGGCGATGGCCCAGTCCCTGTTGACGATGCGCCCGTAGGACAGCCCACCGGTGGGGAAGAGCGCTGCGCAGTCGATGCCGACCTCGTCCATGAACATGAGCCACTCTTCGACGCCGATCTTGGGGAACGACCCCGGAGGCGTCGCCACCGGCTGAGCGGCGTGGAGGTGGTCGATGGGCGGGAAGATGTTGCCGAGGCTGCTCCCTCCGGCGCGATTCAGGAATTCCTGCGGCATGCGACTGGCGACCGCCGCGATGTCCGTCACCAGGTGTCCGTCTCCGTCAACGACCTGCAACCGGTTTGCCATGGCGTTACCTCCTCGCGCGTACGGACGCGGTATAGCACCCCCACACAACCGCGTCAAAGCAGGGCTGATGCGGATGACACAGCTCCGTTGTTCCTGCCTCCGCAGGAACCTCGCAGCCGTCGTATCCCGGACCGCGCCGTGGCTGCGTTCTTCCTGCCGTTCTTGGTGACAACCTTACGAGTGAACACAGGCCGATTCGTCATCTAGAACATCTATATCGAGCAGGCCGTGGCCTGCTTCCCGCGTTCTTCCTGTCAAGATGCGCACCCAGGGCGTGTGTGTAACGCCGACCCCTAGACCACGTCTATGGCTCAGGGTCCAGCCATAGACGTGGTCCAGGGGGTTGTGCATGGGAAATGGCCACGCAACCAGCGTAAGCGGGGAGGCACGACTGCGGAAGGAGCAGGTGTCACGGAGTGCGGGTGCGTCCGACGGGAGTTCTCATCGCTGGCCACGGTTGGAGCAATGCGCGTGGCGAGACTCGATGTATCCTGCGCATGGCAACAAGGAGGGAGGGCATCATGATCGGACTTTCGCACGGCGGCACAACCATCTACTCATCGGACCTTCCAAGCGATGAGGCGTTGGTGGGGACTACGGATGGCGTGGTCAAGCTGCGCCGCGACGGCGAACGCTGGCCGGTGGTCAGCCACTCGTTGGCGGGGAAGCATATCCACGCGCTGCTGTTCGTGGACGGCGCGGTCTTCGCCGGAGCGTGGTGGGACGGCGTGTACGCCAGCCGGGATGGCGGGGAGACGTGGGAGGCTCGCGACGCGGGCATCGACGTTCGAAGCCTGTTCAGCCTTGCGGCGGTCGAAAGAGACGGAGGGAAGCGGCTGTTCGCCGGAACCGAGCCTGCACACCTCTACTACAGCGATGACATGGGCATGACGTGGACCGAGTTGCCGGAGGTCCGGTCCGTCGCGTCGGTGCCCCGGTGGCGGTTCGCTGCCGACCCGTTCGAGGCACACCTGAAGCACATCAACTTCCACCCGCATGATTCTGCCCACATGTACGTCAGCATCGAGGTTGGCGGGTTGCTGGAGAGCACCGACGGCGGCGAGACGTGGGCGGACCTCGAGGCGCCGAACCCCGACGTGCATCGCACCGTCATCGACCATCGCAACCCCTCTGTCCTGTGGACCACCGGCGGCGCCGGGTTGCTGCAGAGCGAGGACGGCGGCAGGTCGTGGCAGGAGCTGTTCGGGAAGGAGAACGATATCGGCGGATACCCCGATCAGCTCGTGCACCTGCCGAGCAACCCGGACACGATGTATGTGTCCGCTTCGCAGACGGGGCCGCGTTCATGGGTGCGGGATGGCGCTGCCGAAGGGTTCGCTGGCGGCCGCATCGCGAGGAGCACCGACGGCGGACGCTCCTGGAGCGTGCTCACGGGCGGGCTGCCTGATCGCCTGCACGGCAACGTCGAGGCGATGTGCCTCGAGGAGGCGGGCGAGAGCGTCCAGTTGTTCGCAGGCATGACCGACGGCGAGGTCTGGTGGACGGGCGACGGCGGTGAGAATTGGAGCATGGTCGCGCAACTCGCGCCGGTATCGAAGTCGGTGCACACCGAGATGCTGACCGGCGAGCGGACACATGCCCTGCGGTTCTCCGACGGCGAGCGGGTTGAGAAGACGGCGTAGCGCGTCCGGCTAGCGCAGGGCGATGAGCGTGCCGGCTGCCTCGGATGTCACATAGAGGCCTTGATCGGTTACGACGATCTGCCCGGTGATTGCCACGCTCGTCTCGATGAACTGAACCGGCGAGCCGGTGACCCGATCGACGACATGGAGCTCCCCGGCGTCATTGCCGATGTAAACGACGCGGCCTGCAACCGCAGGAGCAGAGTGGACCAGCGCTCCGGTGTCGTACTCCCAGAGCGTGCTGCCGTCCGCGAGCGATACCGCGTGGAGCTTCCCGTCCCTGCTGGCAGCGTAGGCGACTCCGTCGAGGACCGCCGGGCCGCTCAGAGCGCTGTCGCGGGAAAGGACAGCGCCCCATGCCAGCCCCTTGGGGAGTGGCGGTTGCGCCTGCAGCCCCCAGATGAAGAACTGCTGCCGCCATGAACGCAGTGCGCGCTCGAATGGATACTCCAGTTTTGTCCAGTCAACCGCCGCCAGTCTTCCCCGGCCGGTGCCGATGAGGATGTGGTCGCCGGTGAACAGGGGACTCTGTGTGAGCGCATTGACGGTATCGAATATGAGGCGCTTCCTGCCGGTGGTGAGGTCTATCACGTAGACCAGGCCGTCATCGGCAGCCAGCGCCATCAGGTCTCCCTGGAACGCCGGAGGAGCGACGATGCTCCCGTCTGCCTGGAACGTCCAGAGCCCCTCTCCATCCTGTGCGTCGATCGCGTAGAGCGTGCCGTTCCATGACCCTGCGTAGACAACGCCTTTGTAGACGGCGGGTGACGCGAACGATGCGCTGTCAGCCTGAAACCTCCATAGTTCCGTGCCATCGTGCCGGTCCATCGCGAGCAGCAGCCCGTCGCGCACCGTTACGTAGACGGCATCCGGCGTTACGACGGGAGTGGCGACCGCGACGGTGGCGAGTTGGCGTTCCCAAAGGACGTCGCCGGAGGTGCTGTCCATCGCAACGATCCGGCTGTCCCCTGTGCCGAGGAAGACCTGCCCGTCGGAGACGGCAGGCGCGGTAGGCAGGAGGTGCTGCGTTTCGAGCCTCCAGAGTTCCTCACCCTGGAAACCGCTGTGGAGCGGGACCGCTGCCGTATGCGCGGCGTCGCGGCCGACCATGGCCCAATCGTCGGCGTCCACCGGAGCGTTGGTCTGCGTCACCGGTAGGGGAACGGGGCCGGTGAAGATGACGCCGGAGACCCACAGACCCCAAGTCGCCAGGAGGACGCCCACGATTCCGGCAAGCGCGAGCCACCTGAGCCTGGAACGCGAACGGGTGCTGCGTCTAGCTTCGGCGTGCCACGTATCGCCCCGGCTGCGTACAGGATCGGTCATCGCGCAAGGCTCTTCATCGGCCTGCTATCCAGTGACGGGGAGGTACAGCACGAATTCGTCGGACCGGCGGTAGAACTCGATGGATGGCCTTGCGGGATCGACGCTGTGCCGTTCGCCCAGCGCCTCGAAAGCGGGAGCGATACGGGCGATCAGGGCTTCGTGGTCGCCGCGCAGCCGTTCGTATGCGTACAGGCCGCCGTCGATGGTGCCAGCGGTGAGGCCCAGGCCGGCGGGGTCATCCTCCGCGAGGCGCCGGACGCACGCCCGGTATCTTCCCGCATCCTGGTCGAAGACCCCATAGAAGCGCCGCCCCTTCGGGTTCACCACGGCTTCCAACTCCGTGAAGGCATGCGGGCTGGGCTTCTGGTACTCGCGCAGGAACATGACCTCTACCGGGTCCAGTCGGGTTATCTTGCTCGGCGGCATCGTTCGGCCCTCCGGCGGTGTGCAACTCGATGCTACGCGAAATTACGCCACGGCTGCCGGTGGGGAGGAGGCCATCCCGAGAGATGTTTCGGCTCCGCCTCCGGCTTTGCTCAACATGACAACAACTGCCGCGCCTGGTTGTGGCACAATGCACCTGACACACCACGCGGAGGATGAACGATGCCTCAGGTAGTGCTTCTGCGACACGGCGAGAGCGACTGGAACCTCTCCAACCGCTTCTCAGGATGGACCGACGTCGATCTCACCGATACCGGACGCGAGGAGGCTGCCCGCTCCGGCCAACTGCTGCTGGAAGAGGGCTTCACCTTCGACATCGCGTACACGTCCGTTCTCAAGCGCGCCATCCGCACCCTGTGGATCGTCCTCGACGAGATGGATCTCATGTGGCTCCCCGTCATCCGCGACTGGCGGCTGAACGAGCGCCACTACGGCGCGCTGCAAGGGCTGAACAAGGCCGAGACCGCCGCCGAGCATGGCGAGGAGCAGGTGCTCCTCTGGCGCAGGAGCTACGACGTTCCGCCGCCCGCGCTCACGCCGGACGACGAGCGCCACCCCGGTCGCGATCGCCGCTATGGCTCCATCCCGGCGGGCGAGATGCCGCTCACCGAAGCGCTCAAGGAGACGGTCGCGCGCTTCGTGCCGTACTGGGAGAGCACCATCGCCCCGGACATCCGCGCGGGCAAGAGCGTTCTCATCGTCGCCCACGGCAACAGCCTCCGCGCGCTCGTGAAGCACCTCGACAACATCTCGGACGCCGACATCATCGACCTCAACATCCCCACCGGCGTTCCGCTCGTCTACGACCTCGCGGACGACCTCACGCCGCTTGGCAGCCGCTACCTCGGCGATCAGGCCGCGGTCGAGCAGGCGATGGCGGCGGTCGCCGCGCAGGGCAAGGCGTCGGCGTAGGGTCGGGCGCCGGGTCAGTCGGCGGGGGTTTCGGTGCGCTGATCGTGGCGCCAGATGCCCCGCCACGTCAGTCCTGACGCCACGGTGATGCCGAGGCAGATGCACCCGTTGATGACGAACGCTCCGGGTACCCCTGCGAGCGTCGACATCCCGCCTATGACCGTCGAGCCCGTGCCGTTCCCCAACCCGGCGAGGATCGAGGAGAAGCTGCCGACGCGGCCACGGTAGTAGTCGGGCGCCACGAGCTGGATGAGCGCCTGCCTTGCGGTGAAGCTGACGACGTCCATCAGGCCGAGGAAAGCCAGTACAGCGAGCGCGAGGTAGAACCAGGACGACAACGCCAGCGCGGCCAGTCCCAGCGCAGCGAGTCCGATCGAGTAGCCCACGTTGGCGAGGACGATCATGATGCCCTTGCGGGGTGGGTCGCCCATGCGGAGGAGGATTGCGGTGCCGAGGAAGGAGCCTGCAGCGGGCGCTGCAACGAGCATCCCCAGACCAACCGCGCCCACCTCGTACACCTCTTCAGCCAGGGCAGGCATGATGATGCGGAAGAACCCGAACGACATCACGCCGAAGTCCATCAGGTACGCCCCCCAGAGCACCTCCTTGGTTCTCAGGTAGCGCGCGCCTTCCCAAATCGCCGCGAATGACACCCGGCGGGCCTCTCCCAACTGCTCCCCGGACGTGCGGATCGCCATGGTCGCGATGACCGCCAGCAGCAGGAATGCCGCGTTGACCGCGAACGCCCAGCCCACGCCCACTATCGCGATGAGCACTCCACCAACGAGCGGCCCGCCGAACAACGTGCCCTGGCTCAGCGCGCCGAACCAGGTGATGCCGTTCATGACGTGGCTCCTCGGCACCAGGCGAGGCAGGAACGCCCGCTCTGCCGGGCGTCCCAGGATGCTCATGCCGGACCAGAAACTCGCGAGGAGCCACAGGTGCCACACCTGCACGGCACCCGAGAATATGAGCACGGGCAGCAGGGCCAACCCCAAGAAGTTCGCGGCCTGCGTGTAGATGATCAGCCGCTTCCGGTCCACCGCATCCGCGAGCGCCCCGCCCAGGAGGCCGAGCACGATCACCGGCATCGTCATGAACAGCCCGGTGATCCCGAGGTCCAACTTGGAACCGGTAAGGTCGAAGACCAGGAAGCCGAGGAGGAGTTCGCGCATGTTCCGCGCGAGCCCCTGCAACAGCCCCTGAGCCCAGAACAATTGGAAGTCGCGGATAGCGAGCGCACCCCACCGTCCCAGCGGGATGTCCCCGGCGCTCGACTCCTCCCCTTGTCGCTCGGTCGCCATCCCGCGCACTCTACCACCGCGCGTTGCCACACGCCCGCTCGCGCCGTATCGTTGCGGTCGGCAGCGATCCCGCGCCCCGCGCCCGAGGAGGCCTCACATGGTAGAAGACCGCACCATCGCAGCAGACCCCAGCTGGAGCGAGCACGACGCCGACGAGTGGGCGGACGCCATCACGACCGCGATGAAGCTCGGCGGGGTGGAGCACTTCTTCTTTGTCTCCGGCTCCGAGATCGGGTTCTACCAGGAGGCCGTTGCACGCGCCGCCGTGAAGGGCTGGCCCGCGCCAAAGCTCCTCACCGTGACGCACGAAGGGTCGGCGCTGAACGCGGCGCTTGGCAGCGCGATGGTGCGCGAGCAGCCGGCGGCGACCGCCGCGCACGTCGACGTAGGGACGTTCAACTACGGCGCCGGGCTGCATACCGCGTGGCGGGGCAGCTATCCCGTTCTCATCACGGCGGGAGCGGGGCCGCGCGCCTATCCCGGCTCTATGCGCGGCGCACGCTCGAACAGCGTGCAGTGGGTGCAGGAGCCGCGCGACCAGGGCGAGATCGTCCGGCAGTACACGAAGATCGACCACCGGCTCGACCACACGGACAACCCCGGCCTCATCGTCAGCCGTCTGCTGCAGGTGGCGATGAGCGAGCCGCGCGGACCGGTCTACATGACCGTGCCGCAAGAGGCGGCGATGTTGCCGTTGCCTGGCAAAACGCGCTTCCCGACCCGCGACGAGCTGGGCGTCGCGCGTCCCGTCTGGCCCGACCCATCGGATGCGAAGCGCGTTGCTGAGTGGCTGGTCAAGGCGCAGAACCCGGTCGTCATCCTCGGGCAGTCAGGGCGCAACAGCGGGTCGGTCGCGCCGCTCGTACGGCTGGCGGAACTGCTCGCGCTTCCGATGATGGACTCCGACCGTACGATGACGATGAACTTCCCGACGACGCACCCGCTCTCCGGTACGGGGCCGTCCGCTGCCAACGCGGACGTGGTGGTCGTCATCGAGACGCCGGTGCCGTACATGCCGGCGAACGCCCCGCGTCCGGGCACGAAGATCGTGTGGGTGGACCCGGACCCGGTGCAGTCGCGCTACAAGACGATGGAGTTCCACGCGGACGTGTGGCTGCCCGTGCTGGCGGGACCGTTCGCGGAGGCCGTCTACGAGCAGGCTGCTGGCATGCTGACGACGTCGGACATGAGCCGGATCGAGGAGCGGCGTGAGCGGTTGGCGCAGCGCAAGCAGGAGATTCGGAAGCAGGACGAGGACGCCGCGATGCGGGTGGCGACGCGCGACCCCATCAGCCCGCGCTGGGTCGGCTACCAGATAGGGCAGATGCTCGAGGAGCAGGCCATCGTGCTGGACGACACGCTCAGTTCTACCGCTGCCTTCCGTCCGTACCACGGGCGTCACCTGCCGGGCTCCTACTTCAAGAGCGGCGGCAGCGCGGGCGGCTGGGGCACCGGCGCGGCGTTCGGGGCGAAGACCGCCGCGCCCGACCGGGACGTGGTGCTCGTGACCGGCGACGGCTACTTCATGTTCGGCAGCCCGCTCGCGGCGCTCTGGTCGTCCGGGCACTACAAGACGCCGTTCCTGACCGTGGTGTTCGTCAATAGGTCTTACAGCACGGGCACGGCGGGCCTCGACGGCGCGTACCCCGGTGGCTATGCGGCGTCGGCGGGCTACGAGGGCGGGCTGTTCGACCCGCCGCCGGACTTCGCGAAGCTGGCCGAGGTTGCGAACGGCTACGGCGAGTCGGTGACGGACCCAGCGGAGGTCGGGCCTGCGCTCAAGCGCGGGCTGGCCGAGGTGCGGAACGGCTCACCGGCCGTCATCGCGGTACAGTTGCCGACGCTGCCGGACGAGCTGCACAAGCTGGGCGGGTCGCGGTAGGGAAGGGGAGCCGGATCACCCCCTTCCTAACCTTCCCCCATCAAGGGGGAAGGGATAAGGCCGCGCTGCGGGACGAGCTGCACAAGTTGGGCGGGACGCGGAACGGAAGGACTACGTCTCCCGAGAGGTGTTTCGACTCCGCCTTCGGCTGCGCTCAACATGACACCCCCCATACCGCCCCGCCGGTTCACCCTCATCCTAACCCTCTCCCCTCGAGGGAGAGGGGACCAGGCCGACGCTGCCACTTTCAACTAGAGGCTGAGGCCCATGAGGGGCAGGACTTCATTTGCGAGGCGGCGGGCCTGACGCTCGTGGTCGTAGAGGGGGTTGAGGGCGATGAGGCCGAGGCCGGTTTCGGCGATCTCCGTGAGGCCCTCGGCGCATTGCTCGGGCGTGCCGTAGACGCCGACGCGCTCGGCACGCTGGCCGCTGCCGGAGTGCATGGTGAACCAGGGCTGCATCCGCCGGAGGGCGGTTTCGGGGTCGTCCTCTACGCCGATGAAGACGCGCTTCGACGTCGTGAAGGTGGCGGGGTCGCGTCCGTGGGCGTCGAGGTGGGCGCGCATCGCCTCCTGTTCGTCGCGGAAGCGGGCCGTGGATGTGGCGCCTGCGCCCATCCAGCCGTCGCCGAGGCGGGCGGCGCGGTCGAGGGCGGCAGGGGCGTGGCCGCCGAACCAGAGCGGGATGGACGGCTGGGTGGGGGTGGGGCTGATGAAGGAGTCGTTCAGCTGCCAGAAGCGGCCTTCGAAGGTGACGCGCTCGCCGGTCCAGAGACGCTGCATCAGAACCAGCCCCTCCTCGAAGCGGGACGCTTTGCCCGTCGCGGGCGCGCCGAACGCCTCGGAGAAGGGCGCGCCGGTGGCGTTGCCCATGCCGACCCCGGCGATGAGCCGTCCATTGGATAGGCGATCGAGGGTCGCGAGGCTCTTGGCGAGGTTGATGGGGTTGCGCAGGACGCTGATGAGGACGGAGCTACCGAGGAGCGCCTTATCGGTGAGGGCGGCGGCGTAGGAGAGCAGGGGGATAGGGGCGAGGTCGTTGTGGGCGTTGATGGCCTGCTCGACGACCCAGCAGCTGTGGTAGCCCAGCTCCTCTACAGCCGCGAAGAAGGACGGCAGCACGCTGACGTCGATCTCGCCGGGGAACCGTTGGGGTATGGCGATGCCGAAACGCAGGTTAGGGTCGATGATGGCGTGCTCTCCTGAAGCGGTAGTCAGTTAGCGCGTGCTCAATCGTCCAACGCGCCAGTTCTTGTCCCTCGTTTCCACAGTCCTATCATCCACGTAATCGTCAGAACACAAAATGCACCTGCTCCGAGAAACGGTCTCTCAATGGTTTCATTTCCAACTATGAGCCCCGTAACTGAAAGGGCAACGACCAAAGGGAGTTGAGCACGGTAAAGCAACTCTCGTGGAGTCAAATATTTGGGAGCACGCTTGAACCGCTCGAATGTTTCTCTATCATTGTGGTGCTTAAGGTAGTGCAAGAACTCTTGATGCGTTCGTGCCCCCTTCCGCTTATTGCAGCGCCTGCACAAGGCCTGTAGATTTTCCGGTCGATCTTCGCCTTGCCTCGCAAGAGGCGTCTTGTGGTCAACTTCATAGTTGCCTTTGATGTCTGAGATTACGTCCGAGCAGTAGGCGCACTTGCCCTTTTGTCGACGCAGGAGATCTGTCCTTATGTCTGGCCTACTAGTTAAGCTGCTGCGCCTCGTAGGCTGCACTCGCCTGGTACGAGCCCCAAGCCAAAGTATGACGCTGAGACTAACGTCCAGCACCCAGAGGGTTACAACTCGGACGACAACCCTAGCGACCCTCCAGGCCCTGACAATGGCCTTCCTTAGGACCCTCGGCGCTTCCTGCATTTCACTTGCCGAGGATGTTGAGGGCAGCGCCGGCGCGGAACCAATCGAGCTGTTCGCTGCTCATGGTGTGGGTGAGTTCGACCTCTTCGTCGCCGCCCTCGAAGTGGTGGATGATGGCGCGGACGGGCTTGCCGGGTGCGATCTCGTCCAGGCCGGTGATGCTGATGGTGTCGGCCTCGAAGATCTTGTCGTAGTCGTCCGGGTCGCTGAAGGTGAGGGGGAGGATGCCCTGCTTCTTGAGGTTCGTCTCGTGGATGCGGGCGAAGCTGCGCACGATGACAGCCTTGGCGCCGAGCAGGCGCGGCGACATGGCGGCGTGCTCGCGGGAGCTGCCCTCGCCGTAGTTGAAGTCGCCGACGGCGACCCAGCCGAGGCCGTGCTCCTTGTAGTAGCGGGCGACCTGCGGGAAGGGGGCGCGCTCGCCGGTGATCTGATTCAGCCCCTCGCCGCGCTCGTCGGTGAAGGCGTTGACCGCGCCGAGGAAGGCGTTGTCGCTCAGCCGCTCCAGGTGGCCGCGGAAGCGCAGCCACGGTCCGGCGGGCGAGATGTGGTCGGTCGTGCACTTGCCCTTGGCCTTCACGAGCACCTGCACGCGCTCGAAGTCGCTGCCGTCCCAGCGGGGGAAGGGCGAGAGGACCTGGAGGCGCGTCGAGGTGGGGTCGACGCTCACGACGATGCCGCTGCCGTCATCCGCGGGAGGCTCGTAGCCGAATCCGCGTCCGGCGAAGCCATCCTCCGGCACTTCGGGCGCCTCGCCGGGCGGGTCGAGCTTGAAGGGCTGGCCGTCGGCGCCGGTGAGGGTGTCGGTCATGGGGTTGAAGGAGAGGCGTCCGGCCAGGGCGAACGCGGTGACGATCTCCGGGCTCGCGATGAAGTTCATCGTGGAAGGGTTGGCGTCGTTGCGGGCGGGGAAGTTGCGGTTGAACGACGTGACGATGGAGTTCGCGTCTCCGGGGTTGATGGTGGGCCGCTTCCATTGGCCGATGCAGGGGCCGCAGGCGTTGGCCATGACGCTCGCGCCGACGGATTCGAGCGCGTCCATCTGCCCGTCGCGCTTGATGGTGGCGTTGACGGCTTCGGAGCCGGGGGTGACGAGGAAGTCGACCGCTGCCCCGACGCCGTGCTCGGCGGCCTGCCGGGCGACGTTGGCGGCGCGGGACACGTCCTCGTACGAGGAGTTGGTGCAGGAGCCGATGAGGGTGGCGGAGAGCCTGTCCGGGTAGTTCTCCTTGATAACGGCGTCGGCGAGTTCGGAGATGGGGCGCGCGAGGTCAGGCGTGTGCGGCCCGACGACGTGCGGCTCCAGCGTGTCGAGGTCTATCTCGATGACGCGGTCGAAGTACTTGTCGGGATCCGACTCGACCTCAGTGTCGGCGGTGAGGAGGTGGGCGTACTTCTCCGCGAGTTCGGCGAGTTCGGGGCGGCCGGTCGCGCGGAGGTAGGCGGCGGCGTGGCCGTCGTAGGGGAAGATGGAGGTGGTCGCGCCGAGCTCGGCTCCCATGTTGCAGATGGTGGCCTTGCCGGTGGCGCTGATGGAGTTGACGCCGGGGCCGAAGTATTCGACGACGGCATTGGTGCCGCCGGAGACGGTGAGGATGCCTGCGAGCTTGAGTATGACGTCCTTGGGGGCCGTCCAGCCGCTCATCGAGCCGGTGAGCTTGACGCCGATGAGGCGCGGGTAGAGCACCTCCCACGGGAAGCCGGCCATCACGTCCACGGCGTCAGCGCCGCCTACGCCGGAGGCGAACGTTCCGAGTCCGCCCGCGTTGGGCGTGTGGGAGTCGGTGCCGATAATCATGAGGCCGGGGAACGCGTAGTTCTCCAGGATGACCTGGTGGATGATGCCGGAGCCGGGGCCCCAGAAGCCGAGGCCGTACTTGGAGGCGGAGGAGCGGAGGAAGTCGTAGACCTCGCGGCTCTCACTCTTGGCGAGGTTGGTGTCGGCGAGCGCGCCCTCGAACGCCGTGATGAGGTGGTCGCAGTGGACGGTGGTGGGGACGGCGGTGGTGGGCTTGCCCGCCTGCATGAACTGGAGGATGGCCATCTGGCCGGTTACGTCCTGGAGGCCGACGCGGTCGGGGCGGAGGTTCAGGTAACTCTCGCCGGGGAGGAGGTCGGCGTCGCCGGGGTCGTCGAGGTGTCCGAGCAGGGCCTTCTCTCCATAGGTGAGCGGTCGTCCGAGGCGGTCGCGGACGGTCTGGAGCCGCTGCTCCATCTTCCGGTACGCCTCCTCGACGAATGCTGGTGTGGAATCAACCAAGGGTGCCGCCATGTGCAATCATCCTCCGCAGTATGAGTGTGGATACGGCTAGATTATCACGACGCGGCAGGGGTTGTGCCGAGCCGCGGGTGGGGCGAAACAAGAATCTCATCGGCCCTCGCTCTTGAGATCCTTGTTCGGGATTCTACGAGTGAGCGGCACCCGCTGTTTGAGATTCTTGTTCCCTTGCTGGAAGGCATTTTCATGGCCGTAGACTGCTTCCTGCGAAGCAGGCAACAACAATCTCATCGTTCTACAAGTTGCCTTGCGTTCCCATAGATCCTGTCTATGGGTGAGCACTGAGCTATAGACAGAATCTATGGGTATTGCCGGAGCGCCGATCATGCATCCAGCGTAGCGGAGGCGGGGGCGATTGGGTAAGGGGCGGATGTCAGATGTTGAGTGAGCGCTCCCAGAGAGGATGTTGCCCGCTGAAGTGCGGACTCCGCCTGGCTCCGCTCAACGTGACAACCCCGTCCTCCCTGCCGCTAAGGGTGCGAGGTTCCTGCCTTCGCAGGAACGACGGCGGCACTCCTCCCCGGCCCGGAGTACCCTCACGCCGGTCCTCTCCCTCATTCTGGCGAGGGCGCCGGACAGGTTTATCATGGAAGTATGTTCGGTTACTGGGTGTTGGCTGTCCTCTTCTGCTATTTCGCGGTGCTGGTCGGGATAGCCCTGGTACGAGCGCGCCAGATGCGCACCATGTCGGACTACGTGCTGGGCGGCCGGCAGGTCGGCAGTCTCACGTCAGCGCTGAGTTCGGGTTCTTCAGCCACGAGCGGATGGACGATGCTGGTGTTTCCGGCGCTGGCCTTCACGAACGGAATGGTGGAGGTGTGGTCGGTCCTGGCGATCATCGTCACGCTCTGGTTGGCGTGGGCAGTCATGGCGAAACGACTTCGCCGCTATACGATGGCCGTCGGGGATTCACTGACGCTGCCGGACTTCCTGGAGAAGAGGTTCGCAGACAACACGGGCGTGCTCCGTACGCTGGCTGTCCTCATCACGCTCTTCTTCATCATCTTCTACGTGAGTTCAGGGCTGATCGCGGGCGCCAAGCTGCTGGAGACGGCGTTCGGGCTGGGAGAGACAGCCGGTGTGTTGGTCACGCTGCTGGCAGTCGTCTCGTACACGTTCATAGGGGGCTTCCTTGCCGTTTCGCGCACGGACGTGTTCCAGGCCCTGATCATGCTCGCCGGATTCGCCATCATCCCTGCCACGCTGCTGGTGATCGTCGACGCCCCGTTCCAGGGGATCGGAGAGTCGGTCCCCGGCTTCTGGAATCCCCTGACAGACGTCGATGGCGGCTCCGTGGGCATGGTCTTTCTCCTGACTGCGGCGGGCTGGGGAATGGGCACATTCGGGTCGCAGAGGATCCTGCAACGCTTCATGGCGATAGACAAAGAGTCGAACATCCCTTCGAGCCGGGACATCTCCACGTTGTGGACCACACTGATCTTCGCTTTCGGACTGTTACTGGGTTTGCTGGCATACCCGGCCCTGTTGGAAGTGGGGATGCTGGACGCCGTGGCGGACCCGGAGCGCCTCTACATCGTCGTTGCTGAGGTGTTCTTCCACCCGATAGTTGCCGGGGTGCTGCTCACGGGAGTTGTGGCGGCCATCATGAGCACGGCAGACTCCCAGTTGCTGTTGGGATCGGCCATCGCGAAGGACGACGCTCCGCTGCTGCGCAGGTTGAGGGTCAGTGGGGAGGGCGCGCAGGTCTGGATGGGACGGTTGATGCTCCTGGGGATCGGCGGGATCGCCGCAGCGCTTTCGATCTTCAGGCCCGAATCCGTGTTCACCCTGGTGAGTTTCGCGTGGGGAGGGATGGGAGCGGCCTTCGGGCCGGTTACGTTGCTGGCCCTGTACTGGCGGCGATTCAATCTCGCCGGGGCGCTTGCTTCCATGGTCGTAGGCACGGCCGCTGCGGCGATATGGGGCTACGCTTCCGGGGGGCCCTGGGGGATGTGGGACGTTGAACCGGCGACGCCGGGATTCGTTATGGCGACGCTTGCCGGCATCGGAGGCGCGCTGCTCACACCGGCACCCCCGAAGGAAGTGACGACGCTGTTCGACGAGGTCAATACCCCGCAGGGCGCCGTCTAGCCCAGCTCGGCGACGGCTGCCGCGAGGTCGAGCGTGCCGAGGTAGATGGCGGCGCCGATGATGGCGCCTTCCGCGCCGAGGTTGGCGAGGGTGCGGAGGTGGTCAATCTCAGCGATGCCGCCGGAGGCGATGATGCGCGCTCCACCCGCGGCGTCGGCGCGCTCCACCATGTCGCTGACCGCGGCGAAGTTCGGCGAGGTGAGCGTGCCGTCGCGGGTTATGTCGGTGTAGATGAAGCGGCGCACGCCCATGTCGGCCATCCGGTTCAGCAGGTCGACCGCGGGGATGGCGCCACTCTCCGTCCATCCCGCGACTGAGACGATGCCCTCGCGGGCGTCGATGCCGACGACGACGCGCTCCGCTCCGTGGGCAGCGAGCGCTCGCTCGATGAGGTCGGGCTCCTCGACGGCAGCGGTGCCCAGGACGACGCGGTCGACGCCGTCGGCTATCACCTCGGCGATGACGTCCGCCGAGCGAAGGCCGCCTCCGAGTTCGATGGGGATGCCGACCGCGGCGGCGACGGCGCGCACCTCGGCGGCCTGCGTGCGCCGTCCCTCTCTCGCACCGTCCAGGTCCACGACGTGGATGCGGGGCGCGCCATCGGCCTCGAAGCCCTGGGCCACGCCGACGGGGTCGTCGCCGAAGGTGGTCTGGCGGTCATAGTTGCCCTGCAGCAGCCGCACAACGGCTCCGCCGCGCAGGTCTATGGCGGGGATGATCTCCATGGCGTCAGGCTCGCTCCTGCATGGCACGACGGACGAGGTCAAGCGTAGACAAGCGCTTCTGGCGCACGTGGTCGTCAAGGTCCGTTTGCCGGAATGAGGCCAGGTTGTCGTCCTCCTTCGCGAGGGCGTCCGCCGCTTCGTCGAAGCGAGGACGCCATTCCTCATCGAGATCGAAGGCGGCTTGCACGGTCTGCCAGCGATAGCCCACGCTACGCGGGTCCTCAGGCAGTTCGAAGTCCGGTGCGATGGCGCGACGGCGCGTCATCGCCGCAAGCTTCTGCGGCGTAAAGCCGGGGACCACCCGGTACATGACGTCCCGCGAGTAGAGGCGCTCATCGCCGAAGCGGAGCTGCCGGAACATCTCCGGCAGGCCGTCCTCTTTCCGCCCCGCAACGGCGCGGAGGGCCGCCGCGATGTCTATGGGGTCGCGGTCGTTGTACCACTCGGTAATCGCGGCTGCCTGATTCAGGGCGTCCACGATGCCGTGCATATACGCCTGGGCAAGTTCGCGGTAGTTTGCATGGGACTCTTCGATCCATTCATGCACGCGGTGCCCGAGCGCCTGCCTCTCCATCTCCTCCATCCGGCTTTCGAAGGTGCCGGGATACTCTGATTCGTTCATCGCGCTCCTGCCTATCCCCGCCCTCGCACCAGGTGTTTGACGAAGTTGTCGTAGAGCATGAGGCCGGGCGCGCCGCTCTTCTCCGGGTGGAACTGGGTGGCGACGACGTTGTCCCTGGCGACGAAACTGGCGAACCCGACACCGTAGTGCGTTTCGCCTGCGGTCCAGGAGGGGTCGTCCGGCGCGGCGTAGTAGGAGTGGACGAAGTAGAAGTAGCTCTCCTCCGGTACGCCGTCGAAGAGTGGGTGCGGTTGCTTGAGGTCGACGGAGTTCCAGCCCATGTGCGGCACCTTCAACCCTGGGCTGAAGCGCCTGACGTACCCCGGCACGACGCCGAGGCCGGGAGTGTCGCCCTCTTCGGAGTGGTCGAGGAGGAGTTGCAGTCCGAGGCAGACGCCGAAGAACGGCTTGCCGTCGGCGATCCATCGGCGGATGGGGTCGGCCATGCCGTGGGCGTTGAGGGCGGCGACGGCCTGCGGCGACGCGCCCTGTCCGGGGAAGACGACGGCGGCCGCCGAGTCGAGTTCGCCGGGGGACGACACGAAGTGCGCGGGGTATCCAAGGCGCTCGAATGCCTTCTGGACGCTCCGGAGGTTGCCCGCGCCGTAGTCTATGATCGCGATGGGGCCCACGGAGAGATTCTAGCAGGGGAGCGGGTCAGAGGACGCGGTAGGCCCAGACGTTGTACCAGATGTCGGGTTCGCCGTTGGGCAGGGGCAGGAAGGGTTCGCTGCGCTCCGCGAGTTCCCACTTGCCCGCCTCTTCCAGCGCGTTCTGCTTCACGTCGAAGCCGGCCTCCGTGTAGTGGTCGGGTCGGATGGTGAAGACGACGTAGCCGCCGGGTTTGGTGACGCGGACGAGTTCGTCAAGCGACTCCGGCGGGGCGTGCCCGATGGTGAACGTGCCGACGCATGTCGTGGAGTCGAAGGTGTCGCTCTCGAAGGAGAGCGGCTTGCCGAGTTCCCCAACGACCAGTTCCTCGTAGACGAGCTTCTCGTTGGCGACCATCAGCATGCCGGCTGAGAGGTCGAGCGCGGTGATGCGTTTGAAGCCGACCCGCGCGAGCTCCTGGCCGACCATGCCGGTGCCGGCGCCCGCGTCGAGCAGCTTTGCCTCAGGGTTGGAGACGTACTTCGCAAGGGTATCGACGGCGGTGCGGGGCCCGATGAAGCCGAACGACTCGAGATCTGCGTCATATTCGGTGGCCCAGTCGTCGTATGTGGTCGTCAGCTCGTCGTTGTCCCTGGAGCCGTAGACCCGTTGGAAGCGTTCGAAGCGTGCCTTTTGGCTGGTCATGGCGATGCCCTCGTATGGCGTGGTTGAGGGGGAGGGGTTAGAGGACCCCTCCATCAAAGGGGAGGCGGCTAGAGGACGCGGTAGGCCCAGACGTAGTACCAGATGTCAGGTTCGCCGTTGGGCATGGGCTGGAATGGGTCCGTCTGTTCGACGACCTCCCACTTGCCTGCCTCTGCAAGCGCGTTCTGTTTCACGTCGAAGCCACCGTCCGTGTAGTAGTCCGTGCGGATGCTGAAGACGATGTACCCGCCCGGCTTGGTGACGCGGACGAGCTCGTCGAGCGACTCCGCCGGAGCGTGGCCGAAGGTGAACGTGCCGACGCAGGTCGTGGAGTCGAAAGCGTCGCTCTCGAAGGAGAGGGGTTTGCCGAGTTCGCCAACGACGAGTTCCTCGTAGACGAACTTCTCGTTGGCGGTCATCAACATGCCGGGGGAGAGGTCGAGGGCGGTGATGCGCTTGAAGCCGAGCCGCGCGAGCTCCTGGCCGACCATGCCGGTGCCTGCGCCGGCGTCGAGCAGCTTGGACTCGGGGTCGCTGATGTACTTCGCGAGCGTTTCTGCTGCCGTGCGCGGGCCGATGAAGCCGAGCGATTCGAGGTCGGCGTCGTAGTCGGTGGCCCAGCCGTCGTACTCGGTGGTCAGTTCGTCGTAGTCCCTGGAGTCGTAGACCCGCTGGATGCGTTCTGTGCGCGCCTTGTCAGACGTCATGGCAATGCCTCCGTGTCGTGTGGTGCGCGCGCAGCGTACCACGCGTGGGCAAGGTGTGTAGGAGGCGCGCAGAGGATCAGGCGGTGCGTCGGCGGAGGGGTGCGAAGAGGAAGACGAGCGCGCCGGGGGCGGCGACCGCTCCTCCGAGCCAGAAGATGCTCTCGTACGTTCCCGTCAGGCCGACCACGACTCCCATCACGATAGCGCCGACCGTCGCGCCGCTGAGGCTGCTGAGGAACATGATGCCGACCGTAGAGCCCTGCAGGCCGGGCGGCGAGGCGTCCATGGCGGTTGCGTTGACGACGTCCTGGCTCGACCAGAGGAAGAGTCCGATGAAGGCGAGGGCGAGGGTGATGACGAGTATCTCGGTCTGGATGGCGATGGACGTGAGCGGCAGAGTGAAGTCTATCGCGATGGTGTTCTCGCCGATGGCGGCGATGATCAGCATGCCCGCGCCGATGACGAACATGGCGGTGACGATGGGGATCCGCCTGCCGATGCGGTCGGAGAAGTAGCCGAAGAGCGGCCCGAAGACGACGCCGAGGAGTGTGAGCAGTCCGACGTGGAATCCGACGCCGAAGCTGTCCATATTCAGGCCGTCATCCAGGGCGAGGTAGACCGGCATGAAGCTGACGAGTCCGAAGTGGGAGAAGGAACGGGTGAAGTTGGCGTAGGCGAGGCTGACGTAGACCGGGTACCTGAGCAGGCGTATGGGGTCGGACAACCGGGGGAGCTGGGCGTGCGTGTCCGGCTGCCTCCTCGGGGCCCCGGAGAGGAGCCAGTACATGCCGATCGAGATGACGACGGCCGGGGCGAAGCTGAGGAGGGTGTAGAGCCGCCAATCGTCGGCGAGCCAGAAGGCGAGGATGAAACCGACCGCGAGCGGGCCGAGCGCCTCGCCTGCGCCGGAGCCCGAGCCGTGGTAGGCGATCGCCATCCCTTTGCGGTCGGGGAATCGCGTGCTGAGCATGGAGATGGCGGGCGGATGCCAGAACGAGGCGGCGAGTCCGCCGAGGGACGCCAGGGCGACGACCGGCCAGACCCAGGGCACCAGCCCTGAGAGCATCATGAATAGCGCGGCGAAGAGGAACGAGAAGGGGAGTATCAGGTGCCAGTATCCGCTGAGGCGGTCCGACACGTAGCCGACGAAGAAGTTGGGGAAGCCGCCGCCGAACTGCTTGATGATGGCGATGGCGGTGACGCCGGTGGCCGTGAGTTCGTACTCCTCGACGATGAGCGGGAGGAAGACGGCGAAGGCGGCGATGTACCAGTGCTTGAGGCCGTGGCCGACGGCGATGGTGGCGATATACGTGGGGCCGGACGCGCGGAACGACCGGTGGCCGGGGAGTGCTGATGCGTCGCTTGTCATGTATACGTCTTCGGGAACCGGTGGCCTGAGGGGAGGCTCAGGCATGATAGCAGGCAGGAGTAGCCACGCGGGGCGGCTTACGCCTGCTATGCTCGCGGCATGTACGTCATCGGCACGGCAGGCCACGTGGACCACGGCAAGTCCACGCTCGTGCAGGCGCTCACGGGCATAGACCCGGACCGCCTCGCCGAGGAGAAGCGGCGCGGCATGACGATAGACCTCGGCTTCGCGTGGGTAACGCTGCCCAGCGGTCGCGAGGTGAGCATCGTGGATGTGCCGGGCCACGAGCGCTTCATCAAGAACATGCTCGCGGGCGTGGGGGGCATAGACCTCGCGCTGCTCATCGTCGCGGCGGACGAGTCGGTAATGCCGCAGACGCGCGAGCACCTGGCGATCCTCGACCTGCTCGGCGTTCGCCGCGGGCTGGCAGTCATCACGAAATCCGACCTCGCCGACGCCGACATCCTGGCGCTCGTGCAGTTGGAGGTCGAAGAGCTGCTGGGCACGACGACTCTCGCAGACTCGCCGGTGCACGCGGTCTCCGCAACGACCGGGGAGGGCGTGCAGGAACTCGCTGCCGCCATCGACACTGCGTTGGACGAGACACAGCAACGCCGAGACGTGGGGCGTCCGCGGCTGCCGGTCGACCGCTCGTTCGCGGTCGCGGGGTTCGGCACCGTGGTGACGGGCACGCTCATCGACGGCACGCTCGAGGCGGGACAGCCGGTGGAGATCGTGCCGGGCGGCGTGCAGGGGCGTATCCGCGGGCTGCAGTCGCACCGGCAGAAGATCGACGCAGCCTCACCCGGCAACCGCGTCGCGGTGAACCTGAGCGGCGTGAGCGCGCAGGAGATAGACCGGGGCGGCGTGCTGACGCGACCGGGCTGGCTGCGGGCAACACGCGCGGTCGACGTGCGCCTCCACCTGCTGAGCGACGCCCCGCACGGCATCCGCCACAACTTCCCCGCGACGTTCCATGCGTTCGCCGCGGAGGCCCCTGCCAAGGTGCGGCTGCTGGAGGACGACGAACTCGCGCCGGGCGGCGAAGCGTGGGCGCAGGTGTGGCTCGAGGAGCCGATCGCCGTGGTGCGCGGCGACCATTTCGTATTGCGGTCGGCGGACGCAACGCTCGGTGGAGGGACGGTGGTGGACGTGGACGTGAAGCGCCATCGCCGCCGCCGCGCGCCGTTGTTCGAGCGGCTGGGGCGTCTCGCCGAGGGGAGTCCGACAGCGCAGTTGGTGTCGGCGCTCGAGGACCAGGAGCCCGCGAGCGTGGGAGCGCTGGCGCGCCGCGCCAACGTTTCGGAGGCTGAGGCCCTTGCGCTCGCGCAGGAGGCGGTTGCCGAAGGCTCGGCAGTGGCGCTCGGCGCGGAGGGAGTGACGGCTGGAACGCAACTGTACACGGCGGCAGGGTGGGGGCGGTTGTGCGGTAGCACCCGGACAACCCTCGGGGCGTTCCATAGGGAGTTTCCGCTGCGCGAGGGGATGACGCGCGAGGAACTGCGCAGCAGGCTCGGCCTGCGCGGGAACTCGGCGCAGCCTGCGCTCGACCGGCTGGTGGCGGACGGCATCGTTGGCGCATCGGGTGGCGTGTTGCGGCTGCCGGAGCACAGCGTCGAGGTGACAGCGCAGCAACGGTCGGCGATGGACGCCTACGCCGCTGCGCTGGAACGCGACCCGTTCCCACAGGAAGCGCCGACGGTCGCGCCGGAGTTGCTGGCGCTGCTAGCGGAGCAGGGGCGAGTCGTGCGCGCGGCGCAGGGCGTGGTGTTCGACGCTGCGACCTACGAGCGCCTGGCGGGCGAGGTGACGTCGCTGCTGCGTGCGCAGGGCAAGGTGACGGTCGCAGAGGTGCGCGACCTGCTGGGGACGTCGCGCAAGTACACGCTCGCGCTGCTGGAGCATCTGGACGATGAGAAGGTCACGCGGCGCGTCGGGGACGAGCGGATGTTGCTGGGGGAGTGAGGCTCACCCCCATCCTAACCTTCCCCCATCAAGGGGGAAGGGATCAGGCACCCTTCGGCTCAGGCGGTGGCTCCCGCCTTGGAGCGGGCAGCGCCGTTGCGCCAGAGGCCGCGCGCCACGACTTCTTCCGCGATCTGCACTGCGTTGGTCGCTGCGCCCTTGCGGAGGTTGTCGGAGACGAGCCAGAGCGCGAGCCCGTTCGGGAGCGCCACGTCCTCGCGGATGCGTCCGACGAACACCTCGTCCTTGCCCTCGCCGTCGAGCGGCATGGGGTAGGCGTTCGTGGTGGGGTCGTCGACGACGGCGATGCCGGGGTAGCTCGCGAGCAGTTCGCGTGCTTCACCCACACTGATGGGACGCTCGAACTCGATGTTGACCGCCTCGCTGTGGCACACGCGCACGGGCACGCGGACGCAGGTCGCGGAGACGGGCAGGTCCGGCTCGTGCAGGATCTTGCGCGTCTCGTTCAGCATCTTCATCTCTTCGGACGTGTGGCCGCCGTCGCGGAAGGAGCCGACGTGCGGGAGGAGGTTGAAGGCGATGGGGTGCGGGTACTGGTCGGTGGTGGCCTCGGCGCCCGCGAAGTAGTCGCGGGACTGCTGCTCCAACTCGGCAAGGGCAGCCGAGCCGGTGCCCGTGACGGACTGGTAGGTGGCGGCGATGACACGCCGGATGGGGCTCGCCTGCCGGAGCGCGTCCAGCACCATGACGAGCGGGGTGGTCGAGCAGTTGGGGATGGCGAGGATGCCGCTGTGGGCGTCCACGTCGCCGGAGTTGATCTCGGGCACGACGAGCGGCACGTCCGGGTCCATGCGCCAGACGCCGCTGTCGTCGATGACGACGCAGCCGCGCTCTTTCGCGGCGAGCGCCATGTCACGGCTGATGTCGTCGTTGGCGGAGATGAACGCGATGTCGGACTCGGCGAAGACCTCTGGCGTGGTCTCCTCCACCGTAAGCTCCTCATCCATGAAGAGCACCTTCTTGCCGATGGAGCGTGGGGACGCGGTGAGGCGAAGCCTCTCCATGGGGAAAGCGCGCTCCTCCAGCACGGCCAGGGCAACCTTGCCGACCGCGCCGGTGGCGCCGACGATGGTTACTCTCGGGTGGGCCACGGCGGTATCTCCTTCGCCTTGCCATTCGGCGCGGCGCGTGCGCTACTCGTTAGATGATACCAGAGGAGCCTCGGCGCGTGGTTGGACAGACCCCCACGTGATACCCATTGCAGGAGTGCTTGATTTCACCACGCCCCTAATGCCAGATTGCAGCAACACCAAGCACTGATTGGAAAAGGGTGAATTCGTCTTGGCGATTCACATTCGTGTTTGAGGCACTAGCACGCTCTGGGCCTTATCGCCGTCTCCCGGCACTAGGCGTAGTTCAGGCACCAATCCAAACGACAGATCTCGCTGGGTGACCTCGGGATCGGCGAGACGGGCAGACGGGAAATGAGTTCGGACTCGCCCTATTGGAATCGTTACTTCTTCAAGCTCGAGCCAGCAGTCTTGTTCCATGACGAATTGTTGCGGGATGCCCCTAAGCAGTCCGTCCAACTCGGATCCCCATCCGCTAAGGCTCACACTGATTGACTCCCATGTGAGGTCTATGATTTCTCCCTTTAGCAAACTCGCAGCCCTGACAACCTCCTCTCCTCCTTCAAGAAATGAAGAGGGCCCCATTTCTCGATAAATGCCACTGGTGTCTTGGAGGTAGGCTAGCGCCCCAACGACTTGGCCGAACCTCTCGTCTACCAGAGAGAGTGCCGGTATTGGACTGCGCATCTCTGGAATCCCAGGCCAGCGAATCACGAGATCATGAGGTGAGTGCATCGCGACTAGCCACCGGCAGAGTGGCACTAGAGAAGACGGGAGAATCGGCTTGGGATCTAACCGGAATGTGATAGTGAACTCTCCGGTTGTGAAATTCATCGTTATGCGGGTCTTCAACCAGCCACTGCTGTCGGTTCCACTAATGATTGAGCCTTTGAGTCCCATAGTCTGTTTGTTGAGGTGGACTGGGCAGCTGGCTAGAAGCTTGCCGTCGTCCATAACTTCGAGTGCGACAGTTATCGTCTCGCGTAGCCCCTCATTGGTGGAAAAGAGACTTATCTCCCCTCCGGAAAAGTTTCCTCCGAGACCGGACGGTGCATTAACCATTATGCTCCCGACCAAATGAGGCGGTATCTTGACATCTAGCCCGTAGTCTAGTGCGTTCTGGACGACCTCGTTTTCTGGCCCAACGACTACCGCGACGTTTATGGTGATGGGTCGATCTTTGACAGCGCCTTCGTACTTTGGATAGACGTCAACTCTAACGTCAGCAAAGCCGACAGCCATAACAACATCTGTCGGCCAGTAATTCGTTGCACCTGCTCCTGTGGATAGTTCGTACCTGTAATGAGGGTCAATCTCACTCAAACGCTCCCGTAGTCTCCGTACCCGGACTACTGCATCAGAGACATCAGTGACGATGGCGTGTTCACTCTGCAGTTCCCGAAGCAGGCGAACCACCTCCTCGCTTGCGCCCTCGATGAAGTATCGTCGGATGTCTGGGAAAGCGGAGACTTTCTCGTCCAACCATGTCTTCCCGAACCACCTGATCGGAAAAGAGTATGCCTGCCGCAATTGATGGAACCAACGCTCTTCGCTGGGAGTGGGATCGATGGGCACGACGAGTGTCCACTGCGTCGGACCAAGGGCCGCAGCCCGACTCAGCGACCGGGCTGCCTGTTTACGCCGGGCAGGTGTCATTCTGCCAGTGAAGGACTTTAGCTCAAAAGCGTCGACAATTTGGTCCTCCTGGTGGCTAACAATTTGCACATCCCGCCCGCCATCACCGCCACTGCCATCAATTCTCTGGGCATCTGGATGAAGTCGGCTGAGTAGAACCGAAACCATATCCTCGTACCGGCGAGGCTCAAACTCATCCCAACGGATCGACATATGCCAGCTCTCTCACACGACTACGGAGTGCGTGGGGCGTGTCCCTAGAATAACTGACCCAGACCAATCACCATTGCCGAGTGTGTCTGGTTGCTGCATAGATTCACGGCCGAACGTGTACCAGTTCATCGCTACAGCTGTTGATAACAGAACTGCCTCCCACCGGAAAATCCGTAGTGCAATATCGTCGCGTTCACCACCATTGATCATCAGGAAGTCTCTCTATAACCCCATGAGCTTGTCCAGCCCAACGGTGAGGCCGGACAGGCCGCCGACCTTGCGGACGGCCATGAGGACGCCGGGCATGTAGCACTCGCGGTCTGTCGTGTCGTGGCGGAGCGAGAGGGTCTGGCCGGGGCCGCCGAAGGTGACCTGGTGGTGCGCCATGCGGCCGGGCATGCGTGCGGCGTGGATGCTGATGCCCTCGTAGTCGCCGCCGCGCGTGCCGGACAGCGGCTCGCGCTCCGGGTCGTTGTGGGCGAACCGCTCGGGGTGCGCCTCGTGGACCGCCTTCGCGATGCCGAGCGCCGTGCCGGAGGGCGCGTCGACCTTCATCTCGTGGTGTTCCTCCACGATGTCCGCGTACTCGAAGTACGGGGCGGCGATGGCGGCGAGTTTCGTGAGCAGCACTGCGCCTATCGTGAAGTTCGGGGCGAGGAATCCGCCGAGGTTGTGCTCATCGCAGAGCGCACCGATGCGCTCCACCTGCTCCGGCGTGAACCCGGTCGTGCCGATGACGGGCCGCGCACCGCACGCCAGCGCTTGCGGGAGCATCTCCAGCGTAGCCTGCGCGAGGCTGAAGTCGACGACGGCGTCCGACGGATGCGCGGTCAGTGCCTCCTGGACGCTGGTGTAGTAGGGGACATCGGCGGGCAGCGATGCGAGTTCGGTCGGCGGCACGCGGTCTATCGCCGCGGTGAGCGTCATGTCCGGCGCTCCTGCGACGGCGCGGAGCACCTCGCGTCCGACGCGGCCCGCCGCGCCGTGCACCGCTACGCGTATGAGGGGCGTCGTGGTCATACGACTCCTCCGCTGTCCTGCGGATTCAGGAGCGCGGGCCCATCCCCATGGACGAACCGCCGGCCTCCCGCATGCGCTGCGCCATCTCCGTGTCAACGCCGCGGCGCCACTCGCGCTTCGCGGGGTCTTCCACGTTGACGTGCAGGGTGCCGATGCCGCCGATGGTGAAGTCGAGGCGGTCGCCATCCTGCAACGCACCGAGGCCCTGGTGGTTCGTGCCGGTGCTAATGACGTCACCGGCGCGCAGGTGTGCGATGCGGGAGATGAACTCGATGCACTCCGGGATCTTGTGCGCCATGTCGTCCGTGTTGAACGCCTGGCGGTCCTCGCCGTTGTTCGCGATGTGGAGGCTCACGTCGTGCGGGTCGGGAATCTCGTCCTTCGTAACGATAAACGGGCCCATGGGGCCGAACGTGGGCCAGGACTTCACCTGGAAGAAACTGGTGCGCCCGCCGGGCTCGAAGCCACGGGCGGAGACGTCGATGAAGCCGGTGTAGCCGAACACCTTGTCCATCGCCTCTTCCTGCGAGACGTTCTTCGCTTCCGCGCCCATGATGACGGCCAACTCGGCCTCGTGGTGGAAGATGGTGGCGTGGCAGTCAGGGCTGAGGTGGACGGTGTCGCCGTCGCCGATGACGCAGTCGGATGATTTCTGGAAGCAGTCGATCTCCGGCATGGGCCGCTGGCCGAACTCGAGGTAGTTCACTGCCATGCAGAAGATCTGGTCAGGCCGGGGGATCGGCGGGCGGATGCGGACGCTGCTCAGGGGCACGCCCTCCGAGACGTCGCAGAGCTTCTGGAACGGGTCGCGCACCTGCTCGAAGTGGGAGATGACGAGATTGATCATCTCCTGTGCGCCGTGGGCGTGCACGCCCTCCAGCACTTCCGAAACGTCCACGATATGGGTGTCGTTCTTCACGACGCCAAGCGTCCAGTCGTTGAAAAAGCCGATCTTCATGCGCGCTTCTCCTCGTTGGGTTACCGAAGGATGATGGGCCGCACGACGATGCTCTCGTCGCGGCGCGGGCCGGTGGATATCAGGTCTATGGGGCAGCCTATCACGTCCTCTATGCGGCGGACGTAGGCCGCCGCCTCGGGCGGCAGTTGGGACTTGTTCGTGATCCCGGCGGTCGGCGCGCTCCAGCCGGGCATCTCCTCCCAGACCGGAGTGGCGCGCTCCAGCAGACCGGGTTCGCTGGGGAACCGGTGGATGCGCTTGCCATCGGCCTCGTAGGCGGTGCAGATCTTCACGGGGTTGATGCCGTCCAGCACGTCGAGCCGCGTGAGCACTGCGGACGTGAAGCCGTTGATGGTTGCGGAGTAGCGCGCCGCGAGGCCGTCGAACCAGCCGACACGTCGTGGGCGTCCGGTCGTCGTGCCGTACTCCCAGGCGCGCTCGCGGATGTCCTGCCCCACCTCGTCATCCAGTTCGGTGGTCAGTGGCCCTGCGCCGACCCGGGTGGAGTACGCCTTGAACACGCCGATGATGCCGACGATCTCGCGCGGCGAGATGCCCAGGCCGGTGCACGCTCCGCCGATGGAGACCGACGACGACGTGACGTAGGGGTACGTGCCGTGGTCGAGGTCGAGCATCGCGCCCTGCGCGCCTTCCAGCACGACACGTGCGCCGCGCGCGAGCCTGTCCAGGATGCGTTGCTCCACCGATGCGACGTACGGTCGTAGCGCGTTGCCCCAGGAGCGCACCTGGGCGAGCAGGTCGTCGAAGTCGATGGGGTCGGTGTCGAATACCCTGGTGAGGAGCCGGCTCTTCTGAGCGACGACCGTTTCCAGGCGGGACGCGAGGTACGTTTCGTCGAGCAGGTCGCCGAGGCGGATGCCGGTGCGCGCGACCTTGTCCACGTAGGCGGGGCCGATGCCGCGCCCCGTGGTGCCGATGGCGTTGCTGCCGCGCGCCTTCTCCTCCAGCTGGTCCAGCATGATGTGGTAGGGCATGACGATGTGGGTGTGGTCACTGATGAAGAGTCGGCTGGTGTCCACGCCCCGCTCGTTCAGGCTCTCCAGTTCGCCCAGCAGCACGACGGGGTCGAGCACAACGCCGGGACCGATAACGGCGTCCACGTGCGGGCGGAATATGCCGGACGGAATGAGATGGAGGGCGAACTCGCCCTTCTCGTTGATGACGGTATGGCCGGCGTTGCTGCCGCCGGAGTAACGGACGACGACGTCCGCCTCCTCAGCGAGGAAGTCGACGACCTTTCCTTTGCCCTCGTCGCCCCATTGGGCGCCGACGATGCCATAAGCGGGCATCGCGATACTCCTTTACTCGTTCCGGGGGAACGTCTCGAAAACACACTACCGGCCTGCGCCACAGCCGGGCGCAGGCCGGATGGCAGTATAGCAGAGGGGATGCTGGGTTATCCAAACGGGATCTGCGGGGGCGCTGGTTACGCGAGCGCGTCGCTGGCGAGGGCGACCGCGCCGAGCGCTCCGGCCTCCGCGCCGAGCGCGGGCGGGACGACGGGCGTGAGCTTGCCGATGCCTGCGAACGACTGCTCGCGCATGAGGGCCACGGCAGGAGCGATGTAGGCGTCCCACTCGTTGGAGAGGCCGCCGCCGATGATGATCTTCGCCGGGTTGAGCAGGTTCACGAGGCTGGTGAGGCCGGCGCCGAGGTAGACGATGGCATCTCCGATGATGTCCAGTGCGAGCGCGTCGCCGGAGCGGCAGGCTGCGAAGATGTCGCGGGCCGTCAGCCCTTCCTGGTTGGTGTCGTGCAACGCGGTGGCCATGGAGGAGCGCTCGCCGGCGGTGATGCGCTCCGTCGCGATGCGCGCGAGCGCCGTACCGGAGCAGAGCGACTCCCACGCGCCGGGCGTCGTGCTCGCGCCGTAGGGGCCGTGGGCGTCCACGGTCATGTGCCCGACCTCTCCCGCGTATCCGGCGGCGCCGGTGAAGAGCCTGCCGTCGATGATGATGCCAGCCCCGATACCGGTGCTGATGGTGAGGAAGACGAGGTCCTGCACGTCCTTGCCCGCGCCGTAGCGCTGCTCCCCGAGCGCGGCGATGTTCGCGTCGTTGCCGATGGCGACAGGCATGCCGAGCAGTTGGCTGAGCATCGCGACCACGGGGGTATTCGACATCGTGGAGAGGTGCGGCGAGTGGACGATGGTGCCTGCGCGGGCGTCGATCGCCCCGGCGGCGGCCACGCCTGCGGAGCCGATGTCGTCTGTCTCCAGCCCCGCCTGCGCCATGGCCGCGCGGGCAGTCTCCGCCATCGCGGATATGACGCGCTCCGCTTTCTCCCGCGATGGCGTCTCCGCGACGGCGGACGCGAGCGTCGTGCCGTCGGGTCGTGCGGCGAGGGCGAGTATCTTCGTGCCGCCGACGTCTATGCCGAGGACTGCGTTGCTATCGGTCATCGCTCTTCACAGCGCCGGTAATGTTACCCCGGCGAGCGAGTTCATCAAGCGGAGATGGTCCTTGAGCAGGCGCGTCGTCAGGAAGTGCTCGCGGACGTGCTCCTTGCCGCGCTTCCCCATCTCCTTGCGCGTGCGCTCGTCTTCCAGCAGCGTGCGGATGGCGTCGACGAACTCCTGCGTCGTGCCTGCGACGGGACCGGCGCGCCCGTAGTCCAGCTGGAGGGGGATGCCTCCGGCCTCGCTCCCGACGAGGGCTTTCGATTTCCAGAGCGCCTCCGAGATGACGAGCCCGAACCCCTCCCGGATGGACTTCTGCAGCAGGACGTCGGCGGCGCTCTGGAAGGCGTTCACCTCCAGGTTGCCGACGCCGTTGAGGTTTGTCAGGACGTGGATGTCGTAGTCCTCGCCGGCCTTCCGCACGATGCGTTCGTAGAACGACCACGCTTCTGGGTCGTCGTTCGCCATCGCGGCGACCATGAGCAGTTGCAGGCCGGGGTACTCGTCCTTGAGCGCCTTGTAGACGTCCAGTACGCCGAGCGGGTCCTTCCATGGGTCGAAGCGGGATATCTGGGCGATGATGGGGCGGTCCGGGTCGATCTCGTAGCGGGCGAGGATGTCCCGGATGACAACGGGCGAGATCTCCGAGTTCTTGGTGCTCGTGGGGTCTATCGCGGGCCAGATGATCTCCAGCTTGGGGCCGGTGATGGGCTCCTTCACGTACTCGGCAAGGGTGAAGACGAGCGCGTCGTAGATGGAGATGTAGCCGCGCAGGAAGCCCCACACCTCTGGAAGGGCTTCCGTCGTGTCGAGGTGGCAGCGCCAGACCCACTTCGCGCCGAGCATGTCCGGGTCGCGCTCGCGCAGGTACTCGAGGATGCCGGCGGGCTGGGGATCGTGGATGTAGACGAAGTCGTACTTCCCGTCCATGGCGTCAGCGTTCGCCTCGTTGGTTTCCCTCCAGAGGTCGGCCATCGCCTTGTTCCAGGGTATGTACATGCCCTGCATGGCGTTGTGCATGCTCTTGGTGACGTTGAAGAACTCCGCGGAGGCTTCCATGACGTGCCAGTGCGCGTCGACGCCCACGTCGCGCAGGAGCGGGATGAAGCTGTTGAGTATCTCGGCGACGCCTCCGCCGAACGCGGTCGCGTTCAGGTGGAGCACTCGCGCGTCCTTCAGGGGCGCGGCGAGAGCGCGGATCTCTGCTATGCGTTCTTCGCCAACGTGCGACTCATATTCGTGGAGCGCTTTGGGGGTGATAGGAACGGGGGTGGGCATTCAGCGCCTCGAAGTTCGCTGCCGTTGCTTCAGCATCTGCTGGAAGACCTTGAGGTAGTTGGTGAGGTAGTTCGTGATGAGATGGCGACGCGCAACGTGCCGGTGTGCGGCCTGGCCGAGGCGGGCCGCTGTTCTGGGGCTTCTCAGCAACCGCTCGATGGCGGCGGCCTGCTCCTCCGTGCTGTCGGCGAGCAGCGCCGTTCGCCCTTCGATGAGCAGGGCCTCAGCGACCGAGCTGCGGGCGCTGACGATGGGGCGGGACTGCCACATCTCCTCCAGTAGTTCAACGGAGATGCCGCGCGGGTAGCCCTCGTGGATCAGCACGGTCGCCTCTTCGCGCAGGGCGGAGAGCTCGACGTTGCCGACCCGGTCCATCTCCGTGAGCACCAGCACGCCGTCCAACTGCTGCACGCGCTCGCGCAGGACGTTCAGCTTCTGGTCCAGCCCCGGTTCGTCGGAGACGAGGTTCGTGATGACGAGTTGCACGTCCGGGCGGTGCTGCCGGACGAGAGCGAAGGTGTCCAGTACCCGCTCAGGGTCGTCGTCGCGCATGCTCAGCACGATCTGGCCGATCACCGGGAGGTTCACGTTCAGCCCGCGCTGCGCGAGGATCGTCTCGCGCACCTCGTCGGACACGGGGCGCGCGCTGGGGCTGAGCGGGTCGACGCCCGGCGTGACCACGAAGTTGCGGGACGTTGGGGCGTCGTCGCGGATGAACGGCTTGTAGTCGTAGACGGACGCCTTGAAATCGTCTGCGTGCTGGCGGATGAGCGACCACGCGTTCGGAGTGGCGTTCCGGTAGTCCCGATGGGAGTGCCACAACCAAACGCCGGGAGGAGGGTGTCCGTGCAGATGCGTGAGCGCCGCGTGGAGCCCGACCGACGCGGAGTGGTGAACGACGACGATGTCGAACTCTTCGTCGAACACCTGGGCGTTCCCCTGGTTGAACTCGCGCCATTCGCTCTCGCGGTTCTCGTGCCATCCGGGATAGCCGGAGAGCGCGCGGCGGAGCGCCCGGTCCATCTCCACGTACTCCGCAGCGATCCGCACCTGCTGCCAATGGATGTTCAGGCCGAGGTCTGCCAGCAGCGGAACGGAGCTCTGGAGCAGCCGGCGCACGGCGCCGCTCGCTGCGGGAGAGGAGAGGTAGAGCACGCGCGCGCCCTGCAGAGGCGCGGCCGCCGCGCGGAGTGATTCGATGGCGGCGTCGCCAACGAACTGGGCGTACTGGTCTATGGAGTGTGTGCTGGTTGCGACGCTTCCGAACATCCGCCTGCCACCCGCCCGCCCTGCGCTCTGCGCTTGCGCGGCGTCTGTGAGCGATTATCCGGGACGCTTCGGAGGCGGTCAACACAACTGCGCCCCGTTCGTCCTATAATCGCGCCGTTGAAACGGATGCTCGGCAGACGCTCAAGGAGGCGTTAGATGACGGACTACGACCGCACCGACCAGGACTTAGGCAACATCGTCTCTCTCGATCACATCAACCTCACCGTGCCCGACCAGCAGATGTCGACGCTGTTCCACATCGTCGGCATGGGTCACACCCGCGATCCCTACATGACTGTCGGGTTGGAGAACATGTGGGTGAACATCGGCAGAGAGCAGTTCCACCTCCCGACGCGGGACTCCGCGCAGGTGCTCCGCGGCTGCATCGGCCTCGTTACGCCGGATGTCGACGACTTGGAGGAGCGCCTCGACAGGATGGCGTCCCGGTTCGAAGGGACGCAGTTCGCCGTTGAGCGGGAAGGGCGCAACCTCGACGTCACCGGCCCGTGGGGCAACCGGTTCCGCTGCCACCCGGCGGACGGTGAGCGCCTGGGCGGCGCAAACATCGGTCTGGAGTACCTCATCTTCAACGTTCCGGCAGGCACCGCGCCGGGCATCGCTCGGTTCTACGGGCAGGTCATGGGCGCGACTACCGACCTCGTTGAGCGCCGGGGCTCTCCGACAGCGCGGGTGCAGGCGGGCAGGCACCAGGCGATGCTCTTCCGGGAGGACCCGGACGAATCGCGGCCCTACGACAACCACCACATTGCGGTCTACATCGCGGACTTCTCCGGCCCCCACAAGGCGCTGCAGGAGATGGACCTCGTCACGGAGGAGAGCAACGCCTCGCAGTACCGCTTCGTGAACATCACCGACCCCGAAACGGGCGAAACGCTCTACGAGCTGGAGCACGAGGTGCGGAGCATGGTGCACCCGATGTACGGACGTGAACTCGTGAACCGCAATGCGGCGCAGTCGCTGCAGGTCTACCGCAGGGGCGCAGACGCGCTGATGGTGGGGTAGGGCAGGACGGACCGGCCTAGGCCGAGCCGCCCCTGATCTGCGTCCGGCGCTCCGGCTGCTCGGCGCCGTCGCCACGCAACTGCCTCGGCAGGACAAACTCCACGTTCTCCTGCGTCACCTCGACCGTCTCGACGGAGTCGGGTTGAAGGAAGTCGATGACGCCTTCGACGAGCGATTCCGGCGTGGACGCGCCCGACGTGATGCCGACGCGTTCCATGCCCTCGAGCCAGGCGAGGTCGATGGCCGAGGCGTCGTCCACGAGGTAGGACGGCACGCCCGTCTGCTCGGCAACCTCGCGGAGCCGGTTGCAGTTGGAGCTGTTCTGCGCGCCGACGACGATGACGACGTCCACCTGCTGCGCCAGTTCCTTCACTGCATCCTGCCGGTTCGTCGTCGCGTAGCAGATGTCGTTCCGCGCGACGATGTTCGGGAAGCGCTCGCGCAGGGTTCCGATGATTTCGCGGGTGTCGTCCACGCTCAACGTCGTCTGCGTGAGTGCGACAACGCGGTCTGGGTCGGGGACGGTTGTGCTCTGGGCGTCTTCGTCGTTGTCGACGAGCTGGGATGCCCCGGGCGACTGCCCGAGGGTGCCGATGACTTCCGGGTGCCCTTCGTGCCCCACGACGATGACGGAATAGCCCTCGCGGGCGTACTTCTTCGACTCCATGTGCACCTTGGTGACGAGCGGGCAGGTGGCGTCGATGACGGTCAGGTCGCGCTCATCCGCCGCCTTCCAGACCTCTGGGGCGACGCCGTGCGCGCTGAAAATGATGGTCGAGCCGTTCGGGGCCTCGTCGGTCTCCTCGATGAAGACGGCGCCCTTCTTGCGGAGGCTGTCCACGACGTGCTTGTTGTGGACGATCTCGTGCCGGACGTAGACGGGAGCGCCGAACCGTTCCAGCGCGAGTTCAACGATGTCTATCGCGCGTACGACGCCTGCACAAAATCCGCGGGGAGAGCCGAGCACCAATTGCATGCGCCCATGATACCAGCGCAGCCCTAGCTCTGGGTGAACGTGCTGCCCTCTCCCACCAACCCCTGCACCGGCAGCACGACGCGCCGAGCGCCCTCACGCACCGTCCCGATGACCGACGCCTCGCCTCCCACGCTCGCGATGGCCGCGAGTGCTTCATCGGCGGACGCAGCCGGCACTACGGCGCAGAAGCCCACGCCCATGTTGTAGACGCGGTACATCTCGTCGAGCGCCACGTTGCCCTCGCGCTGGATCACCTCGAAGATGGGCTGCGGCGCGGGGAGGGTATCGAGGTGGTATTCGACGTCAGCGTCGAGGCGCAGCAGGTTCAGCAAGCCGTCGCCGGATATGTGAGCGAGTCCTCTTACGTTCACACCGGCGCTCAGCATGGCCGTGACCTCCGGCACGTAGACGTGTGTGCGGCGCAGCAACTCCTCCCCGACGGTCCGCCCGCAATCCGGCAACGCAAGGCCAACCGTTTCGTGCGCGTCCTCACCCAGCAGGAGGCTGCGCGCCAGCGTAAGGCCGTTCGCGTGGATGCCGTTGCTCGCCATGCCGATGACCGCGTCGCCGGGGCGGATCGCCGCGCCGGTGATCGGCGCCGCGCCGTCCTCAAGCACGCCGACGCACGTGGCGGAGATGTCGAACGCGTAGCCTTCGGTCGGGCCGGTGAGCGTGTCGGGGTGCTGCGAGAGTTCGCCTCCTACGATAGCGACTCGGCCTCGCTCCGCGGCGTCGCGCATCCCCTTGCCGAGCGCGGCCAGCATCTCCGCGTGCGGGTGCTGGAGCGCGATGTAGTCCACGAGTGCGATGGGCTGCGCGCCCGTACAGATGATGTCGTTCACGTTGACGGCGACGCAGTCCCAGCCGATCGATTCGAAGTCGCCGGTGAGCTGCGCGAGCACGCTCTTGGAGCCGACGCCGTCCGTCGAGATGGCAAGGGAGAGGCGCTCGTTGAGCGGGAGGACGGCAGCGAAGAAGCCGCCGGGAACGGGCGATGGGCCGATGCCTTCGGCGAACGCGGACGTTTGCGATACCCAGTGCAGCAGCCCGGAGAGACCGCGCGCCGCTTCGTCTGTGTCGACGCCGGAAGACGCGTACGTCTGCTGGGTGGAGGTGTCGTCAGCCATCGAGCGTCCGCGCGGTCGCCGCTATCGTTTCGCCCGCGGCTCGTGTGCCGCCGACGGGCTGGCCGTATTCGCCGATGGAGAGCGCGCCGCTCTGCAGTGACTCCTGCACGGCCCGGCGGGTCAGCTCTGCCGCTGCGCCCTCGCCCAGGTAGTCGAGCATCATCGCGAGCGTGAGCACCTGCGAGACGGGGTTCGCCTTGTCCTGCCCCGCGATGTCGGGCGCGGAGCCGTGGATGGGCTCGAAGTAGGCGTGGTCGTCGCCGATGTTGCCGGACGGGCAGAGGCCGATGCCACCCACCGTCCCGCCCCCGAGGTCGCTCAGGATGTCGCCGAGGAAGTTCTCCATCACCAGCACGTCGAAATGCTGCGGACGCACGACCAGCGCCTGCGCTGCCGCGTCGGCGTACAGGTGCTCGCCCTGCACGTCAGGGAACTCCTCGGCTACCTCATCGAATACACGACGGAAGAACGCCATGGAGGGCAGCACGTTCGCCTTGTCCACGCACGTCAAGCGGCGCACGCCGTCCGACGGCGCGCCGTTCCGCTGCTGGGCAATCTCGAACGCCCGCCTGACGACGCGCTCCGTTCCCTTGCGCGTGATCAGGAGCGTGTCGGCTGCGGCGTCGTTGGTCTGGACGCCCTTGCCGCGCGAGAGGTAGAGGCCCTCCGTGTTCTCCCGCACGATGACGTAGTCCACCTCGCCGGGCTCCGCCTTGATGGGCGCCTCCGCTCCCGGCAACAGCCGGATGGGGCGCACGTTGGCGTACACGTCGAGTCCTGTGCGGAGCACGCCGCCGAGCACGCCGGCCTCAGTGCCGTCCGGGAAGCGCACTTCCGGGAGCCCCACGGGCCCCTTCATCGTCGCGTCCGCAGCCCGAACGGCCGCTATCGACTCCGCCGAGAGGTTAGCGCCGGTCTCCTGGTAGAGCGCTGCGCCGCCGCGATGGACGTCGAGGTTCAGGTGGAAATCGCCCGACGCCTCCTCCACCGCCTCCAGCACCGCGAGCGCCGCGTTGGTGAGTTCAGGGCCGATGCCGTCGCCGGGGATGATGACGACGTTGTGTTCGCGCTTGCCAGTGGGGTCTGCCATGCCATCGGAGTATATCAACGCGCCGCGCAGGCAGGGCGCGTGTAGAATGGCCGCGCCCGCAGGCGGCGTAAACGCCGGGGGCCAATCTCATCCGCGTTCACATGCACGGACGCGCGCAGGCGGCATGCTCGACGACGCTCAACTCACCGAGATGGAACAGCAGGCGTGCGACCTCGTACGGGGAGCGGGCGCCATCCTTCTCCGCTACTTCGACCAGCCCCTGAACATCGACTACAAGTCCGCGAACAACCGGAACCCCGTCACCGACGCCGACCATGCTGCGGACGAATACCTCCGCGCTGAATTGTCGCGGCGATTCCCCGAGCACGCTATCGTCACCGAGGAGACCGAATCGGTGGACGACGAACCGAAAGAGATCACCTGGGTGGTCGATCCGCTGGACGGCACCACGAACTTCCTGCACGGCCTGCCGATGTTCGCCTGCATGGTGTGTGCGTTGGAGCGCGGCACGCCCGTGGCGGGCGCCATCTACATCCCGCACATCGGCAGCGCGGACGGTCGCGTCATCCACACACGGCGCGGGGGCGGCGCGTTCCAGGACGACGTGCCGCTCTCCATAGAGACGTCCGACCCGCCGCGGCGGATGGCGTCCGTCCCAGGCTACTTCCTCCGGATGTTCACGCCCCGCAAGCACATGCGCCGCCGCCTCGGCGACCTGCGCAACACCGGGAGCGCGGGCTACGAGATGGCGATGACCGCCCGCGGCGTGTTCGACTACACCGTCTTCAACGGGCCGTGGGTCTGGGACCTCGCGACGGGCATCCTCGCGGTGCAGGAGGCCGGAGGCACAGCGATGCTCCGCAACTCCCGCACGAAGGAGTGGGCCTCATTCGAGACGTTCGCCACCTCGCCGGACACGACTCCGCGTCCGAGCGAGCTTCGCCGCTGGCGCGGCTCCCTGGTGTTGGGGAGGCGCGAGACGGTGGAGATCATCACATCCGGCGTCTCTCTGAAGACGTACCCCATCCGCCAGCTTCGCCAGCGTGCCGCCCGCATGTTCGGCAAGGGCCCAGTGCCTGAGGCTGCGCCAGCTGCACCGCCGAGGCAGGCGCAGCCATGATGACACTACAACTGCCCGATGGAAGTGCACGCGACGTTCGCGACGAAGACGACGTGCAACGCATCATCGTGCAATATCTGTGGAAGCAAGACCCCTCGACTCTTCAGAGAATGCCCCTGCCCACCCTCCTGAACGGTAAGCGTGCTTTCGGTAGGGACAAGAGTGACCTCAAGGACAAGGAAGTGGAAAGTGTTGAAGGGACAGATTTGTGGATTGGTCTTACGAAGAGGTTAGGTTGGGCCTTGAATCGAATGAACACTTTGATTGAACGCTGTGGGCAGAACCCTGAAGACTATCGCCTATCCCTAGGGCGACTGGCTTCAAAGGAAGAGATTGGCTGAAGCGTCACGCCCCGCTCTCTTACAAATACTGCCATATCGTCTGCATGTCCAAGGCAGGTGGCTCAACGAACTGTGATGCTGTACTTGGCCAGGCGGCTTGCTCGTGGCCTACGGGTATGGCCTGCGCTTCCTACAACCACGGCCACGGCAGATCGCGGCGGGTGCGGGGCGACGGCAAGACAGGCTCCGCCAGCAGGCGCCACATCCGCTCCCGCAGCACCTGGATTTCTGCGCCGTCCAGCAGGGCGGCCAGCGTCTGAGCGCATGCGCCTTCTGAATCGAGGTCGTCAGCCACGCGTTCGATGTCGGCGAGCAGGGCAGGGGGGATGGGCTCGCCGGAGTAGTCCCATATCACCGTACGCAGCTTGCGCTCCTCGTGGAACGTCAGCCCGTTGTCGACGGCCCACAGGCGCCCGTCCGGCCCGATGAAGCAGTGCCCGCCCTTGCGGTCAGCGTTGTTCGCCAGCACGTCGAAGACCGCGAGGCGGAACGCCTCCTCCGCGTGCTCGTCGCGCAGTGTGAAGAAGTTGGAGTCGGGGTCGTGCGGCACGAAGAGCTGGAGCGAGCCCTCGCCCGCTTCTCCCTGGCGCAGGACAGTTGGGGGTATCGTTCCCCAGCCGAGCGCTCTAGCGAACTCGTACGTTGCACACTCTCGGCGGCTCAACGTGCCGATGGGGAAGTCCCACAGGGGCCGCTCCCCCGCCTGCGGCTTGTAGACCCCGTAGCCTTCCTGCTCACCCGACGAGAGGCGGACGACGAACGTGTAGTTGGAGGCGTAGGGGTGAAGCCAGCCGTCGCCGATCTCCGCCTCGCACACGAAGCGCTCGGCGTCGGGCGACGACGGCGGCACGTCGTGCCGCCCCGCTGCTATCTCAGCGTGAGGGTAGTCGGCGTAGAGGGGCATGGCTCAGTTGGCGCGCGGGCAGGCGTGAGTCTCGTCAGCCGGGGCCGCCCCGCCGCAAAGGGCGCAGCGCGGGCGTCCGGCGTCGCACACTTCGAAGGCACGGTCGGCGAGCCAGTCCAGCGTTTCGTGCTCGATCCACAGGGCGATGGCGTCGTCCTCCTCGTCGGAGCACTGCGCCAGCAGCATGTACCGTCCGCTCGAGCGGTCGTGGCCGAGCGAGAGGGCGAATACCTTGTGGTCGTGGTCGGCGCGGGTGTCCGCGCTCGCGGCGGCGATGGGCTCGCCGGTCATGCGGACGGCGGTGCGGAGGAGTCGCTTGATGGTGGTGGCGAGTTCGTGCAGCTCCTCCTTCTCGAGCCAGAGGAGCGCGGAGCCGTGCTCTCCGGAGGCGCGCAGGCGGAAGAACCGGCGGCCCGGCTGGCCGACCGACTCCGGCTCGACGAAGGCGCAGACGCCCAGGTCGTACCGCGCGTATGCGCGGTCGTCAGGCATGGGTCCGCTTCTGGAACATGGCGCCGACAGACGTACCGGTGTGGATGCGGTAGATCGCCTCGCCCAGCAACGGTGCGACGGAGACGATGTTCATGCAGTCACTCATCTTCTCCGAGGGCATCGGTATCGTGTTCGTGCAGACGTACTCCCGGATCGGACTGCCGGTGAGGCGTCCGGGCGCGCCGCCCGAGAGCACCGCGTGCGTGGACGATGCGTAGACCGCCTTCACTCCGGCGTTCTCCAGCGCCACGGCGGCGTTCACCATCGTGCCCCCCGTGTCCACCTCGTCGTCCATGAGGATGGCGGTCTTGCCCTCCACCTCGCCGATGATGTTGAGCAACTCGCTCCTGTCGTCGTTCCCGGTGCGGCGCTTCTCGATGATGGCGAGCGGCGCGCCCAGCTCCTCGGCCATGTCGCGCGCCCGCTTGGATATGCCGATGTCCACGGCGACGACGACCGGGTCCTCGATCCCCATCGAGTTGAACTGGTCGACGATGATGGGCATCGCGGTCAACTCGTCCACGGGGATGTTGAAGAAGCCCTGTATCTGCCCGGCGTGCAGGTCCATCGTGAGCACACGATCGGCTCCGGCGGTCGTCAGCAGGTCGGCGATGAGCCGTGCCGTGATGGGCACGCGGGGCTGGTCCTTCTTGTCCGTGCGTCCGTAGCCGTAGTACGGGATGACTGCGGTGATGCGCCCTGCCGACGCCCGCTTGGCGGCGTCGATCATGATGAGCATCTCCATCACGTGGTCGTTGACGGGGACGGAGAACGACTGCACGAGGAAGACGTCGCGCTGGCGCACGTTCTCGTTGATGCGCACGAAGGTGTTGTCGTTGCTGAACTTGAATACCTCCAGCTCGCTGAGCGGCATCCCAAGGTAGTCGGAGATCTCGGTGGCGAGAGCGAGGTTGGAGTTGCCGCTGAATATCTTCAACTCTTCGTAGAGGGGCATCTCTTCACTCCGGGCGTGCAAGGGTTTCCAAGGCATGGTCTGATGGGCGGGCGGCTGCTGTGGGTGCGCTGCTGATTCTACACAACCCGCGGGCCGTATGGCGCAACGCGGGACAACGCCGGCCTAGGCTATGCAACACTGATGCGGACGCTATGCCGCACCGATGCGGACGAAGTGCAACACGAATTGGCACGGAATGCAGCAGAATGCGACAGCCCGTTCACTCCTGAAAGAGAGTGCGCCAGGAGTGGCGGCGGCGGGGCGTTTTCTGAAAGGTGTTGCATTTCGTTGCTTTCCCGGAGGTTTCGACAAGCGCACCACGCGCGGCAGGAGGACCACCGCGCCGGGACAGGCCCCACCGATGTTGCCAGGCGGGAGCGATGTGCCGTTATCGATCAGCGTACGCAGCCGGGGCGCGACCGGGAAAGGTGTAAGTGTCACAAGTCTCACGGGGATGGACGGGATGGGGCAGGCGATGCTGGCGTCTCTTCAGCGGAGTGGAGTCCACGGTGCGCTCCCAGGCCCGGACGCCAGCCCTTGTGGGTCGCCTTCCTCGACACCAAACTGGCTGAGGATGCCTGGCCCCCCGTTTAGGCACGGGCCTGCGCAGGATGGTTCGACAGGCTCACCATGAGCGGCGTACGGCGAGCGGATGTGTACGACGAGCGGATGTGTACGGCCCCTCGCGCCGGGTGCAGCCCGTATAATGACCCACGAGGTAAGACGTGCAGATAGACCCGACCCAGGCAGCGATCCTCTATAACACCGTCTCCGACCGCGCCCGGCCGCTCGCCGAGGAGTTGGCAGATGCGCTTGGAACGCATCACCCGCTGCTGTCGACCTCTGCCAATGAAGCGGTGCTCGCGGAGATCGCGCCTGCCGCACTCATCACCGTCGGCGGCGACGGCACGCTGCTCCGCGCCGCGCGGATGGCTGCTGAGGCCGACGTTCCGCTCCTCGGCGTGAACCTCGGACGCCTCGGATTCCTCACCGAGATCGAGGCTGCCGATGCGCTGGAACTCGTGCCGCAGTACCTGGAGGGCGGGTTTACGTGGATCGACGAGCGCCGCATGGTGCAGGCCGTCACGCGGGCCTCGGGGGAGAGCAGCGATACTGCCGCCGTCCTGAACGACGTGGTCGTCGGCAGGGGGCGCATTGCTCACCTCGCCCGTATCGGCGTCGCCGTCAATGGCGTCGAACTCACCACGTACCAGGCCGACGCGGTCATCGTCTCGACGGCGACGGGCAGCACGGCGTACGCGCTCGCGGCGGGAGGCCCGATACTCTACCCGGCATCCGGCGACATGGTCATCGTGCCCGTAGCAACCCACGGCGACCTCGACGCGCCGGTCGTCGTGCCCGAGGACAGTTCGGTGGAACTGACCATCAAGAGCGACCACGACGCTATCATGACCGCGGACGGGTTCGTCGACGTGCCGATGGGCAGGGGTGACACCGTGACGGTGTCGCGCAGTCCCTATCGCGCCCGGTTCCTGCGCGGGGGTTCGCCGGACCACTTCTATGAGACGCTGGTGTACCGGCTGCGGCGCGGCGCGGAGCAGTCCGTGCACATCGCTCGGCGGCTGGCGGCTGACGAGGCGCGCCTTGGTTAGCGAGCCCGAGCGCACCATCTCGATCGAGAGCGAACTGGTCGGACGGCGCGTCACGTTGCGCGTGGAGCGCGTCGCTCTGGAGGACGGCAAGGAGACGCTGCGCGACATCGTGCAGCATCCGAGTTCCGTCGTCATCGTTCCGTTGGAGGACGACGGCAACGTCGTGATGGTGCGCCAGTACCGGAAGGCCGTGGGTCGCGAACTGTTGGAGTTCCCCGCCGGCGTCATGGAGGACGATGCGTCGCCGCTCGACGCCGCGCGGCGCGAGTTGCGCGAGGAGACGGGGCTGGATGGCACGGAGCTGATTGAGCTCGGCAACTTCTTCGCCGCGCCGGGCTCCATGACGGAGCGCCTGCACTCGTTCCTCGCGACGGGCCTGTTCAGCAACCCCCTAGCGCCGGACGACGACGAGCGTATCACGCTCGAGCGCGTGCCGTTCGCCGAGGCGGTGCGCATGGCGCGCGCCGGTGAACTGAACGATGCGAAGACACTTGCTTCGCTCCTGCTCGCCGCTCCCCACGTCACCGGCTGCTAGGCGCGCCGCCGGGGCGGGGAACGTTTCGTACGGAGCCTGCGTAGTATCCGGTAGAGCGCGCTCGCACCACGAATCCGAAGAGCCGCACTCCGGGGAGCAGGCATGATTGAGAACGATGCCGTCCAGCGATGCCAACGCGGCGACCGCGAAGCATTCCGCTACCTCGTGGAGCGATATCAGGGCGTCGTCTTCGGTACGGCGTACAACATGATCGGCAACCGCGCCATCGCCGAGGAGCTGGCGCAGGAGGCGTTCCTCTCCGCGTGGAAGGGTATACGCACCTTCAGACGAGGACGCCCCTTCAAGCCGTGGCTCATGCGCATCCTGGTGAACGAGGTGATGAACCAGCGCCGCAGGCGCTACGTCGTCACGACGCCCATCGAGGGCGGCGATTGGCCCGGCGATGCGGAAGACCCCGCGGACGCGCTCGATTCCCAGCTGGAACGGGAGACGCTGCAGCAGGCGATAGCGGGGCTGAGCCCGGAGCACCGGCAGGTGGTGGTGCTGCGCTACTTCTCGGAGATGTCGGTGCAGGAAGTAGCTCGGGCGGCGGGGTTGAACGAGGGCACCGTGAAGTCGCGCCTGCACCGAGCGCACCAGGCATTGCGGCAACGGTTGAGCGATGAGCAGGGCGTAGCAGGTGAGCAGCGATGAACAGGAACAACGACATGAACGACAGGGAGATCGAACGTTTGCTGGAGGAGCATTTCGCCTCCGGCCCGGCCAACGTCCCTCCCTCACCTGACCTCTGGGGAGCACTGGAAAGCCGCCTTGGCGAGCAGGACCCCAAGCCGCTCTGGGCGGTGCTCCGCGACGTCGGCACGCCGGTGGACGGCTTCCGCTTTGCGCCCGCGCTGGCCGCGACGGCGGCGGTAGCGGTCGTTGCCGTCGCGGGCGGGTCGGTGTGGTTCGCGGTCGGCACCAGTGGAGGCGGTGGGTTGCCTGCGGCTGGCGGGCTTGCGGATACGGCCACGGTTGTACCCCTCGCAGCGACGCCGACGCCGAGGCCAGCGGCGATGATGGAGTCTGCGGGCCCTGAAGAATCGGATGGCGTACCGGGAGTACCGGGTATACCGGGCGTTTCTGGTGTGGATGGCAATCAGTACCGCGCTGCGCCGACGCCGACCGCGGAAGCGATGATGGAGAGTTCTTCAGCGCCTACCGCCGCTCCGGCGCCACCTCCCACGCCGACGCCTGCGCCGCAATCGGTATTGGAGGCGGCCCCGGGGCTTCAGGAGCAGCGTTCGACCGGCCAGCCGGACGCCACGACGTTCCAGGACTACGACCGGCAGTCCTTCACGGACGCGCGGGAGGACAACGTGTCCACGTTCAGCCTGGACACCGACCGCACGTCGTTCCAACTCGCGTTGAATTGGGCGAGGGCGGGATACCAGGTGGATCCTGCGTCGGTTCGTGCGGAGGAGTGGATAAACGCGTTCGACTACGGATACGCCGCGCCTACTGCCGACGACCGCTTCGCCATCACGTCCGACGTCATTGCGCACCCGCTGGACAGCGGCAGGTACATGGCGCGTGTGGCATTCAAGGCACCGGAGGTCATGCAGGACGGCCCAATCAATGTGACGCTGGTGCTGGACGCCTCCGGTTCGATGAACGAGGGGAACCGGGTGGCTATCGCACGCGAGGCGGCTGAGGCGATCCGGCGCAGTCTCGACGCGGACGACCGCATATCGGTGGTGCACTTCACCACCGACGTTATTCACGAGTTCACGGTCAAGTACGCCTCGCCGGACGACCGGGAGGTCATCGATTCCATCGCCCGGCTCGCGCCGTACGGCAGCACCAACGTGCAGGCAGGGCTGGACCTCGGCGTGCAATACGCGGACAACATGCGCCGGGAGCGTCCCGAGGCATTGAACTACGTCATCCTGATGTCCGACGGCGTGGCCAACGTCGACGCCACCGACCCGTTCGCCATCCTCGACGCGACGTCGGCTCCGGACGGGGCGAACCCCTTGCGGCTCATCACCGTGGGCGTCGGCATCGAGAACTACAACGACCACCTGCTGGAGCAGCTCGCCCAGCACGGTAACGGCTGGTACCGCTACCTGTTCGACGTGGAGCAGGCGCGCGCGACGTTCCGCCGTGACAACTGGCTGGCGCTCGCATCGCCCGTCGCCGATCAGACGCGTGCCCAGGTGACGTGGGACCCGGACGCGGTGAAGGCGTGGCGTATCGTCGGCTACGAGAACCGCGTGACGTCCGCCGAGTCGTTCACGCAGGACCGCAAGGAGTTCGCCGAGATCTACTCGGGCGCGGCCACGACCGTCTTCTACGAGTTGGAGCTGCACGACGACTTCCAGCGTCATGGTGCGCTGGGGCAGGTGGAGCTGCGCTGGGTGGAGCCGGAGAGCGGCCGCGGTTGGAGTCAGAGCACCAATCTCGCAGGCGGTGGACAGGTGAGGGCAGCCTTCGCTGACCCCCTGCTGCGGTTTGGCGCAGCAGTCGCACTGACCGCAGACCGCTACAGCGCGATGGGCGACGCCCGTGAGTCCTACGACTCCGGCCGTGACCTGTGGACATTGCAGGGCCTCGTGGACGGCCTGCCCGGCGACCTGGGACACCTTGCGGCGTTCAACGACTTCGCCTTCGTGATGGAAGCGCTGCTCAGGAGCGTTCCGTACGTTGAACCGGACAACTCAGGGTATAGCCGTTAGGGATGCGGTGCGGCTAGAAGCGCTTGCGGGCGAAGATGCTGGCCGAGACGGTCGTTACCAGCGCAGCGACGATCCAGGCGAGGGTGGAGGCAGCGCTCACGGTAACGCTGGCGAGCATCCCCACCACGCCGCTGCTCCCGAGCGCGAGCTCGAACGGCGCGTCGGCTATCCAGTGGCCGACGAGGTTGCGGCGCGGGTCGACACGGTCATAGTGCGCGAGGAGTCTTCCTCCATACTCCCGAACGTGCAGACCGTCCGGCCCGCGCCACTGTCTGGTAGCGCCGAACAGCCAGCCCATGGAGGTCTGCTCACAGCCGTCGGGGAGTTGCTCAATCTCGAACTGCTTACCGTAGGAGTGTGCGTGCAGAATAGCTTCATCCTTCCTCTTACTCATTCACCCTCATTGTATGCCTGCCCGGGCCGGTCCGTATGCGAGCGAAGAGTTGACCGGACGTTAACGACAACTGGGATGTGTGGGTGGGAGAGGGAGCGTCAAACGCGTGCCGGCCACTCTCGCAGCAGCCTGCCGCAGCCATCGGCGCTCGACGGCAGGCGTTGGCCGAGCAGCGACGTGATGTGCCAGAACATCGCCGGGTTGCTGGCGACTACCGGCACGCCGAGGTCGGTCTCCAGCCGTTCCACCGTAAGCAGCGGGTTGAGCGGCGCGCCCTGGAAGTAGATCGCGTCCACGTCGGGTGTCCTCTCGAATGCGTCGACGGCGAGGCGGTAGACCTCGTCCGCGCTCTTGCGCTCCGTGGAGGTGACGTCCTCGCGGCTGGTGTCGGTGCGGTTCGTTTCGGGCACGGTAACGCCTAGCCCCTGGCTGGTCAGGAACTCGCGGAGCATGGCATTCAGGCCATCGTCGAAGGGAGTGAGCAATAGGATGCGCTGTGCGCCGAACGCTTTGACTGCTGCCGCGCCGGACTCCAGTGCCGTCGTGGCCGGGATGCTCAGCAAGGAACGGAGTTGCTCGACGTGGCCCGGGTTCTGCACCTGCATCGGCGCGCCCATGAGCGCGATGCCGTCCCACCCGTGCTCAGCGACGAGGGCGGTCGTGCGCTCGATGTGCTCCCGTGTCTTGCCCTCGAGGTCGTAGAGCGAATTCTGCCAGAGCCCGAGCGGGACGATCCGCACGTCGGCCTCTTCCGGCACGAGGCGCAGGAAGTCGTCGTAGTGGGTACCGTGACCGCGCGAGTTCGCACTGAGGAATCCGAGGTTTACCGTGGCCACGTTACGCCTCCTGCATGAGCTGTAGGGGAACGCCGCGTGCAGCGGCGGAGGACTGGTGACCCGCGAGGGACTTGAACCCACAACCCGCTGATTAAGAGTCAGCTGCTCTGCCAAATTGAGCTAGCGGGCCACGTCTCTCAAGGGTAGGGGACGGAGCGTCGCCCGTCAACGCGGGAACGTGCGCGGTGCGCAGGTTCTATAATCTCCTCCGCCGCGCCTGGCGCGGCTTGGGAAGCACGAACGAGATGGACCTCAACACACTCGAACCCGGCCATGCGCTGGTCGACCGCGAGATAGTCGTCACCGGGGAGATGGCGGATGCCTACATCCGCGCGGTGGGCGACGGCAACACGCTCTACGCCGAAGAGGGGCTGTTTCCGCCGATGGCGGTGGCGGCGCTCGTGATGGCGGAGGCGATGGATGCCGTGAGCCTGCCCTCGGGAACCGTTCATACAGGACAGGAGCTGACGTTCTCTTGTCCGGTTGCGGCGGGGGCTACGGTGCGCTGCTCAGCGACGGTTGCGGCGAACAGCGTGCGGCGCGGCACGCGCTTCCTGACGCTTGACCTGCGGGGCGAGCAGGGAGGCGAGGCAGCTGTGGAGGGCAGGACGGCCCTCGCGATCCCGGAGGAGTCGGAATGAGCGGCGCGCCGGAGACCCTGCTCCCGGTGGAGCGACACATAACGCAGGAGCAATTGGTACAGTACGCGGACGCCAGCGGCGACCATAACCCGCTGCACCTCGACGAGGAGTTTGCGCGCGGCACGCCGTATGGCAGGACCATCGCGCACGGTATGCTCGTGCTGGCGCTGGTGTCGGAGCTGATGACACACTCGTTCGGAGAGGCATGGCTGCGCGGCGGGAGGCTCAAGACGCGCTTCCGCGCGCCGGTCTTCCCGGACGACACTGTCCGAGCGACCGGAACGCTGAAAGCGTCGGACGATGCATCTGCCACCTACGAGGTGACGGTTGTGAACCAGGACGGCGAGAACGTGATTACGGGCGATGCGTCGGTGGCACTGAACGCCTGACCGGCGGAGGAACAGACTTGGCGAAGTACACGATCGCATTGGACGCGATGGGCGGCGACCTCGCACCCGCGGTGCCGGTGGAGGCCGCGGTCATCGCGGCACGCGAATACGACGCTGCCGTGGCCCTCGTGGGAGATGAGGCTGCTGTCTCGGCGGAGCTCGCGAAGCATGACGCGGGCAACCTTGCGGTGCAGGTCGTGCCGTCGGAGGGCGTCGTCTCTGAGGAAGAGGCCCCGGCGCGCGCGTTGCTGAGGAACCCGCGGGCGTCCATCGCCGTGGCCGTGGGAATGGTGAAGGCGGGGCAGGCGCACGCTGCCATCAGCATGGGCTCGACGGGCGGGACGATGGCCGCCGCTGTCCTTGCGTTGGGGATGTTTCCGGGGCTGGAGCGTCCGACGCTCGGCGGGCCGTTCATCGGACTCGCGCCGGAGACGACGATCATCGACCTCGGTGCGAACGTGGACTGCAAGCCTGCGCAGATGCTCAGCTTCGGCGCGCTCGGCGCGTCGTTCGAACGCATCTACCATGGCAAGGAGTCGCCGCGCGTGGGCCTGCTGAGCGTCGGTTCGGAGGACGGGAAGGGGAACAAGCAGGTGCAGGAGGCGTTCCCGCTCTTCCGGGCGAGCGGCCTGAACTTCGTGGGCAACGTCGAAGGACACGAGATCTTTGCGGACAAGGCGGACGTGCTCGTGTGCGACGGGTTCGTGGGGAACGTGCTGCTGAAGTACACCGAGGGACTCGCCGCAGCGGCGGGACGTTATCTCGCTTCGCGGTTGGGGGCGGACAGCCCTGCGGTGCAGGCGATAGCAGGTCTTGCGTCGGCGGCGGAAGGCGGCGGCGGGCCGCTGTTCGGCGTGAACGGGGTTGTCATCGCAGGGCACGGGCGTTCGAGCGCTCAGAGCATCGCGCGCTCCGTTGGGCTGGCGTGCTTTGCGCTCGACCGTAATCTGATAGAGACGATGCGTGACGACCTCGCGCAGGCGCTCGTCCGCGCGGAGGTCAGCAGTGAGCAGGCTTAGCGGCCAGCGTGCGCTGGTCACCGGCGCGAGCCGGGGAATCGGTCGCGCCGTCGCGATGCGGCTCGCCTCGGAAGGGGCAAGCGTCGCAGTGAACTACAACTCCGGCCAGGAGGAGGCGGAGGCTGTCGCGGCGGAGATCGCCGCGGCGGGCGGTAGCGCGGTGACGCTGCAGGGGAACGTTGCGGACGCGACACAGGCCGAGGCGCTGGTCGACGCTGCCGCGGAGGCGCTCGGCGGGCTGGACATCCTGGTGAACAACGCCGGCATCACCCGCGACAACCTGCTCATGCGCCTCTCCGAGGACGACTGGGATGCGGTGATCGATACGAACCTGAAAGGTGCATTCCTGTGCACGAAAGCGGCTATCCGCCCCATGCTGCGCCAGCGCTCGGGACGCATCGTCAACATGTCGTCGGTCGTGGCGATCACGGGCAATCCGGGGCAGGCGAACTACACCGCGGCGAAGGCGGGACTCATCGGGTTCACGCGGACGGTCGCACGGGAAGTGGCCTCGCGCGGCATCACGGTGAACGCCCTCGCGCCGGGGTTCATCGCGACGCAGATGGTCGATTCGATTCCGGAGGACCTGCAGGCGCAGATACGCGAGCGCATACCGCTCGGAGCGTTCGGCACCCCGGAAGACGTGGCGGGCTGCGTCGCGTTCCTGGTGAGCGCGGACGCTGCCTACATCACGGGCCAGGTGCTCAGCATAGACGGAGGTTTAGGGCTGTAATGACAGATTGGCCGGAAGACCACGGAGGACCGGGGCAGACAATACTCGTTATCGTCGCGCACCCGGATGACGCTGAATTCATGTGCGCTGCGAGCGTCGCTCGCTGGACGTCGGAGGGCAAAGAGGTCGTCTACGCGCTCGTCACGTCCGGCGACAAGGGCACGTCCGATCCCACCGTCGTGCCGTCGGAGCTTGCGACGTTGCGCGAGGAGGAGCAGCGGGAGGTGTGCCGCATCCTCGGGGTGAAGAAGGTGGAGTTCCTGCGCTACGAGGACGGCATGGTGCAGAACACGCTGGAGCTGCGGAAGGACATCGTCCGGCTCATCCGCAAGCACAAGCCAAGCGCGGTGATCACGCAGAATCCCATGGTTCGCTGGTCGGGGCACTACATCAACCATCCGGACCACCGGAACACGGGCGACGCAACGCTCGACGCGGTGTTCCCGTCGGCGCGCGACGTGCACATGTTCCCGGAGCTCGCGCTCAACGAGGGGCTCGAAGCGCACATCGTTGAGCACGTCTACCTTGGGGCCCGTGACGATATCGCCGACGTGTATTTCGACGTGACTTACACCGTTGAGACAAAGATCCGCGCGCTGAAGGCGCATGCCAGCCAGATGCGGTTCACTCCTGCCAATGGAACTGAGCCGTCAAAGGAGGAGCAGGAGTTCGGGGAGCGGCTCGCAGGCTGGCTCAAGGACCGTGGCTCGCAGAAGGGCATCCCCTACGCGGAGTCGTTCAAGTACTTCTACCTGGGGTAGGAGAGCCGCATGAGCAAGAGCGTCCCGGGCTACAACCGCATCTCGCAGGTGACGCATTGGGCGAGCGCGCTGCTGATACTGGGCATGCTCGGTATGGGGCTGGCGATGACCCGCATCGGCGAGGGCGAAGCGCAGGAGTCGCTCTATAACACCCACGTTGGCGTCGGTCTTGCGACGCTTGCGCTAACCGCAGTTCGCCTTGTGGCGCTCGTCCTGCACCGATGGCCTTCACCACCTCCCGGCCTGTCTCCGGCGAACGAGCGGGCGTTCATAGGGACGCACGTTCTGCTCTACACATTGCTCGTTGCGCTGCTGGCGAGTGGAATCGGGACACTGGCGTTGAGCGGGCTGTCGCTCGCTCCGGGTAGCATCGTCCCCGCCGACATCGAAAACGTGCCACCGCGCATGGCGCACGACGTGCTCTCGAAAGTGTTCATCGTCCTGCTGCTGGTCCACGTCGCAGGGGTCGTTCGCTATCAACTGGGGAAGGGCGACACACTGGGCCGGATGGGCGTGCCCTGGTTCAGCCGCTCCCGTGAATGAAGATCATTCATGTGGCGAATAGATCTCATTCACGACGTGAATAATCTACACGCAGCGCATGGCGGCCTTGCGCCGATTGCCTCTTACGCCTCTACCGGCTCCGTCGCCAGTGCGTAGGCAGGCTCCGACAGCGCAATGGCCACGCCGTCTGCGATTTGCAGAGACGAAGCCGCGTGCTTCGCCGCAACGAGCGCCAGCCCAATCGCGCGGCCATCGCCGGTGTCGAATGCCGACGTGACGACGCCTGCCTGCGAGCCGTCCTCCGTCTGCAGAGCGTCGCCTGGCACGGCGGGAGCGTCGGACGTGAACGACATCAGGAGCCGCTGCACCTTGCGGTACGTCTGGAGCCGGGCTATGACCTCCTGCCCCGTGTAGCAGCCCTTGTCGTCGCTGATGGAGCCGAGCAGCCGGGCTTCCAGCGGGTTGTTGAACGGCCCGAACTCTGTGCCGTACGCAGGCACGCCCTGCGCGATGCGGTACGCCTCGAATGTCTCCGCGTCCACCTCTTGCGCAGCGGCGCTCAGGGAATCCTTCGCGCGCTCTGCCTCGGCCAGCGGGAGCAGCAGGGCGTAGGCGGGATGCGCGCCGAATGGCGAAGAGACGATCACTGCGCCGTCATGTGCGAGCACGCCATCCAGCGGCGGCACTGGGAAGCCAGCGCCGGTGAGGGCATCGGTGGCGAGCGGTCCCACGACGGTAAGTTGCGCGATGTTGCCGCTCTCATCCTCGACCGTTGCATCTTCGCCGAAGGTGTAGAGGTCGATCCAGTCGGCGACGTCCTCTGCTCTGCCGGGGCTGGTGAGGCACCACATACCGCCGTCCACCGCTGCGAGTCGCAGGTGGTCGATCACCCGGGCGTCGCCGTTCGTCACTACGGTCGAGCGCGCTTCGCCGTCAGGCAGCGTTTCGAGTTGGTTGGTCGTGAGGCGGTTGAGAAGGTCGAGCGCGTCGGCGCCTGTGATCCAGAGCCGACCGCAATCGCTGCGGTCGGTGAATCCGGCGCGTTCCGTGAGTGCGGCAAGAGAGGCAGTGTCAATGCTCATGGCATGAGCATAACAGGGCAGGGTGTGGGTGGTCGTGTAGGGAGCGCGGACGCTAGACGGAGAACGAGGTGCCGCACCCGCACGCCTTCTTGGCGTTCGGGTTGTTGAAGACGAACCCCTTGCCGTTCAGGCCACCGGAGTAGTCGAGTTCCGTTCCTGCGAGGAAGACGTAACTCTTCTTGTCCACAGCGAGCGTGATGCCGTTCTGCTCGATGACCTTGTCGCCATCCTGAGCCTCGCCCGCGAGGTCGAGCACGTAGGTCAGGCCGGAACAGCCGCCCCCCTTCACCGCGACGCGCAGGATGCCGCGCTCGACGCCCTCGGCAGCCATGAACTGATGGACGTGTTTCGCGCCGTTCTCGGTGATGGTGATAGTCATGGGCTGTTGTGTTGTGGTCATATCCGTGTCCTCGTTCATCGCAGTCCGTCTGTCAACCTATCGTAGGGACGCGACGGGGGTGCGTCAAGCGGAGTATGGCGCGAGGCGGATACACGGCGCACCGGCGACATCGCCTGCCATGCGGGGGGCGCGTCTCTGCCGTTGCTGGCATACAATGCCGCCGTTGAGAAGTAGGCCGCGAACGGAAAGGAGGGAGCGCCATGGGAGGAGTACTCGACGCCGACACCCACATCGCCGAGCCGGTGCAGATGTGGGACTACCTCGAACCGGAATGGTACGCGCGCCGTCCGGTCATCGTAAGCGTGCCGGAAGACACGCAGTACGGCGACAGAGACCACATGTGGCTGATAGACGGGCGCATCGTCCCGAAGGGCGTCGGACGTGGTGGGAGTTCACTCGTTACCCCCACGGCCCAGACCCGCATCCGGAAGCACCCGGACGTTCCGGCTCGCGAACTCACCGACCTTCCCATGCGGTTCGAGGGCATGAAGGCCACGAACGTCGACGCGCACGTGGTCTACCCCACGCTCTTTCTCACCTTCCTGACCGAAGACCCCGCCTACGAGGTCGCCCTTTGCCGCGCTTATAACCGCTATCTCGCGGATGTGTGGGCGAGGTCCGAGGACCGCGTCCGGTGGGTCGTCGTTCCGCCGCTGCGGGACATAGACGCGACGATACGTGAACTACAGTTCGGCAAGGAGAACGGCGCGTGCGGTGTCTTCTTCCGCGGCATCGAGAAGGACAGGATGCTGGACGACCCCTATTTCTTCCCCGTGTACGAGGAAGCGCTGGCGCTGGACCTCTCCATCTGCGTGCACCAGGGGCAGGGCGCGCCCGCCCTCAACAATCTCGTGGACCCGGAACGGAGCCACACATTCACCCATGGCAGGCTCCCTCCGCTCTCTGCGTTCCGCAACCTCGTGCACAACCGCATACCGGAGCAGTTCAAGGGGCTGCGTTTCGGCTTCATAGAGACCGGCGCGTCGTGGATACCGTTCACCCTCTATCAACTCACCGGCACGATGAAGCAGAACCCCGATTTCTTCGGTCCCCGGCTGTTCGACGAGTACAACATCTGGGTCTCCTACGAGGTCGGCGAGGACCTGCCGTACCTGATGGACAGGATTGGGGAGGACCACATCGTCGTCGGCACCGACTACGGGCACCATGCTCCGGGTACGACCGATCGGCTGAAGACCGACCCTTCCGCGCAGACGCACATGGTGGAAGTGCTCCGGTCGCGTACCGATGTCTCCGCGCGAGCGGTAGACAAGATACTGAGCGACAATCCCAACGCGCTCTACGGTGTCTCGTAGTCGATGACCGCTCGCGCCGACGCACTGCTGGAAGGACTGAACCCGCCTCAACGACAGGCCGTTCAATGCGTGGAAGGGCCTCTGCTCATCGTGGCCGGGCCCGGCTCCGGCAAGACGCGCGTTATCACGCAGCGCATCGCCTACCTGAACCAACACGTCGGCATCGGTCCGGGCCGCATCGCGGCGGTGACCTTCACCAACCGCGCCGCACGGGAGATGCGGAACAGGCTCGCCGCGCTGATGGGCGCCGACGCGCAGCGTCTCACCGCCGGCACCTTCCATGCGCTCTGCGCCTCGATCCTGCGCCGCGACGGCGAAGTCATCGGCATCCCTCCCGACTACGTCATCATGGACGACGAAGACCAGATGACCCTGATCAAGCAGTCCATGGAGCAGGCGGGCATAGACCCCAAGCGCTTCCCTCCGCGCTCGTTACTCTCTGCGATCAGCAGGGCGAAGTCCCAACTCCTCGGCCCCGACGCACTCGCTGCGAAGGCCGACGGCTACTACGACGAGGTTGTCCACCGCATCTTCACGGCGTATCAGGCGTCTCTGTTCCGCAGCCACGCCGTCGATTTCGACGATCTGCTCGGCAAAACGGTCGAACTCTTCCGCCGTGCGCCGGAGGTACGAGGGAAGTGGGAAGAGCGGTTCATCCACTTCATGGTCGACGAGTTCCAGGACACGAACACCGCGCAGTACGAGATAGCGCGCCTGCTCGCGGGGAAGCACCGCAACCTCGCCGTGGTGGGCGACCCCGACCAGTCCATCTACTCGTGGCGCAACGCCGACATCCGCAACATCCTCTCGTTCAAGAAGGACTACCCGGACGCTACGGTCGTTGCACTCTCACAGAACTACCGCTCTACGAGCACCATCCTGGATGCGGCACGGCACGTCATTCGAGCGAACAGCCAGCGCATCGAGCAGGAGCTGTTCACGGAGAACGAGAAGGGCGTTCCTATCCGCATCGCCGACACCTACTCGGAAGAGGAAGAGGCCCAAGAGGTGATCCGCGAGGTACAGCGCCTCATGGAGCACGAGGGCGTGACGCTGCGCGACTGTGTTGTGACGTACCGGGTGAACGCTCAGTCCCGTGCGCTGGAAGAGGCGTGCCTGCGCTACGGGATGCCCTACAAGATCGTTGGCGGCGTGCGCTTCTACCAGCGGCGCGAGGTGAAGGACCTCATCTGCTACCTCCGGCTGCTGCAGGACCCATTCGATGAAGTGAGCCTCACGCGCATCATCAACGTCCCGACTCGGGGCATCGGCAAGCGCACGGTGGACGAACTGCTCGCGTGGGCGAACTCCCTGGAGGTTCCCGCCTATACTGCGCTCCAACTGCTGCAGGACGACGCGGAGCGTCCTTCGCCTTTCGACCTGCGGCAGAAACGCCAGCTCGGTGGATTCCTCTCGTTGCTGAACGGGTTGGGTGAACTCAAACCGGAGATGGAGCTGCCGCAACTCATCGACGAGGTGCTGGAGCAGTCCGGCCTGCGCCGGGCCATCCTGGAGTCCGACGACCCGGACGCAGAGGACCGACTGGAGAACCTGCGCGAACTGCGCGGGCTGAGCGCAGAGTTCGCGGATGCCCCCGCTGAAGAGAATCTGCCAGCCTTCCTCGAGCGTATCGCTCTCGTGTCGGACCAGGACGTGCTGGATGAGGACGAGCAGCAGTACGTCACGCTCATCACCCTTCATCAGATCAAGGGCCTCGAGTTTCCTGTCGTGTTCATCACCGGCATGGAGGACGGCGTACTGCCGCACATGCGCTCCATCGACGACCCCGATCAGTTGGAAGAAGAGCGGCGCATCGCGTACGTGGGCATGACGCGGGCTCGTGAGCGGCTCTACCTCTTCCGGTCGCTGCGGCGGCGCATGTTCGGTTCATTCGGCTCGTCGCGCCGGTCGCGCTTCCTGAAGGACATCCCGTTCGAGCTCATCGAGGCTCCTGAGCGCGGGCAGCGCTACGGGAATGGCGGGATGGACAGACCGCAGCGCGAGTTCGCGGTTGTCGGGGCGGATAGCGCTCCGGTGCAGGCGCCGCCGTTCAAGACGGGTGAGAAGGTAACGCACCCGGTCTTCGGGCTCGGCATCGTCGTAGACTGCAGCCCGCGCCCTGGCGACTATGAGGTGACGGTCGCGTTCCCGGGCAACCAGGGCGTGAAGCGCATCCTCCACAGCTACGGCAAACTCGAAGGAGTGAACCGCTCGTGACCGCCCTGCTCTCCATCGTCATCCCTGCCTATAACGAGCGGGAACGCATTCGTCCAACGCTGGAGGAGTACGTCGAGCACTTCCGCGGCCTCGACCAGGGGGACTTCGAGATCGTTGTCGTGCTGAACGGCTGCCGCGACAACACGCGAGGGGTCGTGGAGGAGGTTGCGGCGTCTGCACCCGAGGTGCGTCTTGCCGAATTTGCCGCGCCACTCGGGAAGGGTGGGGCGCTCCGGGAAGGGTTGGCGCTTGCGGAAGGCTCGCTCATCTTGTTCGTCGACGCCGACAACATGGTGCGAGCACCCGAGGCTGCGAAGCTGGTCGAGGCCCTCGAAGAGTACGACATCGCCATCGGCGACAGGTTCCACGGTGAGGATGAGGAGGAGGGCAAGTCCCGTTCGCGCCGGTTCGTCAGCAAGGCCTCGCGCCTCTGGGTACGCCGCTTCCTCAGCCTGCCGTATTCGGACACGCAGTGCGGGGCCAAGGCGTTGCGCGCCGAGGCTTGGCGCACCATCGCCCCGCACATCCGGGAGAACGGATGGGCGTTCGACCTCGACCTGCTCGGTCACGCGGAGCGTTTGGGTTGCTCCATCGTGGACGTGCCGGTGCGTTGGCAGCACATCGCGGAGGGCTCCAAAGTGCAGGCGTGGCGTGACGCCCCCGCCACGTTCCTCGCGACGTTCCGTATCAGGTCGCGGATGCGGAAGTAGCCTGAGCCCGGCGCAACCTGCGAGGGGTAAGCCGCAGGCAGAGCACTGCGAGCGCCAGCGCCTCCCGGGCGTCCGCCTTGGACGCGCCCGCATACCGGTTCTGGAAGACGATTGGCGACTCGTTCACATGCAGGCCTCCGTACACCGTGAGCAACTCCAGCAGCCACTTGAACCCGCGGGACGAGTATCGCGTGGGCATCTGCGTGAGCAGTTCGCGCCGGCAGAGCGCGTAGCCCGTCAGCACGTCGTGCTGGGGCAGCATGAGTATCACGCGCACGGCGGTATTCAGCACACGGCTGATCAGCCGGCGGGCGAGAGGTTGGTTGGCGAACGACCCTCCGCGCACGTAGCGGGAACCGATCACCACGTCGCAGCCATCCTCGGCGCGGGCGAGCATCTCCGGCAGGAGATCGGGGTCGTGGGAGAGGTCGGCGTCCATGACGGCGACGAGCCGCCCGCGAGCCTCCGCCGCCCCGGCGAACACCGCGCTGGCGAGTCCCGCCTTGCCGGACCGCTCCACGAGCCGCACGCGCGCGTCGGAAGCCGCCATCTCGCGCACGATACCGGCGGTGCCGTCCGGACTGCCGTCGTCCACCACGATCACTTCGCAGGGAACGTCGCGCAGGATGTCGAGGAGTCGCGGCACCAGCACGGACACGTTCTCGCGTTCGTTGTACGTCGGGAGGATGACTGACAGCAGGGGTTCGGGTGCGGCGGCCACGACAGGTTCTGTCGGCAGTATAGGAGTGCTCCGCGATGGGAGACAAGGTAGGCCTCCTCACGTTTACCCGCCGCTCGTCCGCCCGATAGACTGCGTGCGTGAGTACGACGGCTCAACCCACGACCGCGCTGGTGCTCGCCGGAGGCAAGGGCGAGCGGCTCTGGCCGCTGACGCAGGACAGGCCCAAGCCGATGGTCGGGGTGAACGGCAGGCCCATCGTGGAGCACCACCTCGCCTGGCTGCAGGCCAACGGCGTCGAGCGAGCGTTCCTGCTCACCGGCTATATGTACGAGGTGATCGCGGAACACTTCGCGACGCCGCGCATCGACGGACTGGACGTGCGCTGCATCGCGGAAGCGTCGCCGCTCGGACGCGGCGGCGCCTTCAAGAACGCCTACCGCGAGGCGGGGCTTGCCGACAACGCCGTCATCGCCACGAATGGCGACGTGCTCACGGAACAGCCGCTCGTTCCCCTGGTTGAGGCGCACGAGCGGGCGGGAGCGCTCGCAACCGTCATGCTCACTCCCATGATCAGTCCGTTCGGCATCGTGGATACGGATGGCGGACTGGTCACCGGTTTCAGGGAGAAGCCGCCGCTGCCTTACTGGATCAACGCAGGGGTCTACGTCCTCACTCGTGAGGCCATCGCTCGCTTTCCGGACGTGGGCGATCACGAGACGGAGACGTTCCCAGCGCTGGCGTCGGAGGGGCGATTGGCGGCATTCGAGAGCGGTGCGTACTGGAAGTCCGTCGAGTCGCAGAAGGACCTGCGTGAGGCGGGCGAGCGTCTGGCGAGGGTATCGTAGGAGCAGCGCGGCAGCCCCGCTGTGCTAGAATCGATGCAGCGGCCTTCGTGAGGCCGCTTCCCACGTCGGGGAGTAGCGCAGTCCGGTAGCGCGCTACGTTCGGGACGTAGAGGCCCCGGGTTCAAATCCCGGCTCCCCGACCAGTTTCCTCCCAAGCACCCCCTTGTTTCGTAAGGTTCAGTTTCTTGCTGCATGGTTTGCGCGCGCTTGCGTGCGCGTGGTGGTATGCTTGCGCCGAAAAGCCTGCCAGGGAGGATGGAACATGCTGACGACTGAACAGAACGATCGGTTGGCTCGTGTTGGCCCCGGCACGCCCGGAGGCGAGTTGTTGCGCCGGTACTGGGTGCCGTTCCTGCCCAGCGCGAAACTCGACGAAGACCCCGTGCAGGCCGTCCGCCTGCTCGGCGAGGACCTCACCTGCTACCGGGACAAGTCCGGCAACATCGGTCTCATCGGCCAGCGATGCATGCACCGCGCCGTTGACCTTCGCTGGGGCATCCCGGACGAGAACGGTCTCCGCTGTCCCTACCACGGCTGGATGTACGACGCGAGCGGTGCTTGCGTCGACGCGCCGCTGGAGGCCCGCCGTGACATGTTCAAGGACCGGCTCAAGCTCCCCGGCTACCCGGTGAAGGAGATGGGCGGCCTGCTCTTCGCCTACATGGGCCCGCAGCCCGCGCCGCTGCTCCCTCCGTGGGACCTGTTCGTCTGGCCCAACTCCGTCCGGCAGATGGGCATCGCTGTCCTCAACGCCAACTGGCTCCAGTGCCAGGAGAACACCGGCGACCCCACACACGGCGTGTGGCTCCACGGCTTCCAGTTCCAGTACATCCTCGAGAAGATGGGCGACCATGACCGCCTCGAGAAGATGAGCAAGGGGTTCATGCAGCAGGGCGTCGGCATCAAGGACCTGTACGTCCACTCCACGCAGTACGGCATGGAGAAGGGCGTCATCTTCTCCAAGGAGCTCGGCGCGCCCGAGGACAAGAAGTCCCGCCACTCCACCGTCATCTTCCCGTTCTACACGGAGCAGAATGCCGCGGGCGCTCCTTGGAGCGAGTTCCAGATCCGCGTGCCGATCGACGACGAGCACACCTACCACATCTCCTACAACACCTACGCCGCACCGCCAGGCGTCGAAGCGCCCAAGCAGGACAAGGTGCCCTACTACGAGGTGCCCATCTACGACGAGGACGGCAAGCCGATCCTGGACTGCATCCTCAACCAGGACTTCATCGGCTGGTGGGCGCAGGGCCCGCTGACCGACCGCAGCGCGGAGAACCTCGGGCGCACGGACATCCCCGTCGTCTTCCTCCGGCGCCAGCTCGATGAGCAGATACGTATCGTCGAGGACGGCGGCGACCCGTTGAACGTCTTCCGCGACGAGGCAGAGATCGACGCCCTTCCGAACGAGGGTGGGGAGATTCCCATCCTGTACGGAGGCGGCAGGCCTGCGGACGCATGGCTCAACCCTGACTGGGCGAAGGACGTTCCCGAACTGACGCGGAACACGCGCGCCCAGTACCACAAGGGCGGAGCGGTCTGGGAGTCCGACCGCTACGGTCCCGCCATCCCGTTGGCAGCCGAACTCCACCGGCGGATGGAGGAGGCTGTGGAGAAGGCGCAGGCCGGGCCCGCCTAACGCCACTGCATCTGTACCCCTACGGAGAAGCCCAGCACTGCTGGGCTTCTCTCGATTAAGCGGTGCCTCAGGTGTGATTTGCAACACAACGGCACGCTTAACGTAGTAGGGTATGGGGCGCACCACATCAGACAACCGAGGCAAGCCTCGCCTTCGGAGAGAAGCGTGACCCAGAGCAATACAGACCAGACCGCACCTCAGGTGCTGCCCGAATTCAGTACCGCGCTCGACGAACTCATCGCCCTTGCCAAGCGTGGACATGCCTCGGGCAGCGAACTCTTCAACCCCAGCGACGACTGGCTCGTCTCCCGCATGCGGGAGATTGGCCGACTGCCGGACGCGGAGCGCGAAGCAGCGCTCGATGAGTGGCAGAGCATCGCGAACGAGGCCTCTGCCGCGAACGCGGAGGGCAGGGCTGCGGGACGCGCAGGCCCGGAGGCAGTGGTCCAGTTGAACTCCGGCGGGTTTGCCTTCTACAGCCAGAGGGGCGTTGCCCGCCAGCCGCACCTCACCCGATACCTCATGGACGGCTTCACGCCGAACCGCGACTCGCTCGAGTTCGGCCACGAAGACCAGCGGCTCTTCTGCCGCATCCTGCCGGTCATCACTGAGAAGCTCAGCGAGTGGCTCGATGCGGGCGAAACCGTCGTGCAGTCCGACCGCCGGGTATGCGATGCGCCGGGGCGCTCGTTCCATGCGCGGCAGCTGGTCGTTGGCGCGCGGTACCCGCAACTGCCGTACCTGTGGCGGCAGCTCACATTCGACCTGCCGGAAGGGGAGCGCTTGGGCGAGCCGGACATCGTGGAGTTCTCGATACCGGAGTGGCTGGAGATACTCGACCTGCCTGCCGACGTGCGCGAGGAGATAGCGGCGCAGAGCCTGACGCGGCTCGTGTTCAAGGCCCCGACGCGTGGGCTGTCGCTGCACCTCGGCTTCGACTACGTGGGCGAGCACAAGATGGGCCCGCTCAGCATCGCGATGCACCAGACGAAGATGAACGGCGGGCTCGCGCTGCAGGCGGCGCTGAGCGTCGCGCGCATCCGGGCGCTGGACGGCAGCATGAACAACGCTGCAGTCGTGACGACCGGGCCGTCGCTGCACGGGAAGAGCACGCTCACCATCATGATCGAGCTGGCGAACAGCGAACTCGCCTCCCGCCTCTCGCTGCAACCGGACCCCGAGGAAGGGGTCTACCCGATGAACGACGACATCATCCTGCTCCAGCCGCTCGCCGAACCGGTCGAGGTGGAGCTGGATGGGCAGCGCGTCTCGTACGCCTACGGCATCGACGGCACCGAGAACAACTTCTACGCCGTGCCGTCCGGCCTGACGCGGGAGGACGACCCCGTGACCTACGACGTCGTGCGGGGCGCGCCGGGCGAGCCGAACCCGCAGGAGACGCTGGAGAACGTCGTGGCGGACCCCGCGACTGGGGAGCCCGACTTCTCGCAGAACCCGACGCGAAACATGCGGATGGTGCTCTCGCGGCGCAGGCTGCTGCAGCGCAAGGGCGTTGCGGAGGTCATCAGCCGCGTGACGGGCGGAGCGCTCACGGAAGCGGCACACGTTCCGATGGGGCACATGCACCGCATCGTCTGGCAGGCCGTCATGCGGGAGAACACCGTCATTCCGCCGCTGCGCAAGCTGAGCCTGGAGCAGTACGTCCGCGTGCTCATGTACGGCGAGGCCGTGCAGATGGGCGCGGCTGCGGGCGCCATCGGCAGGCCGTACGTCGAATACTTCTCGGACCCGTTCATCATCGGGCTGGAGGACGACAACGCGAACCTGCTGTACGACATCCTCCGGCGGATGCAGGCGGACGGCGTTCGGCAGGAGTTCTACGCCTTCAATACAGGCGGTCTGGGCGCCGACACCAACGACGCGGCGGAAGGCCGGCTGTACCGGAAGATCCCGCGCGAGGTGACGCTGGCGCTGCAGGAGGCCGTGCTGCGCAACGCCGCGAAGTACGAGTACGATCCGTACATCGGCTCCGAGGTTGCGGCGGCGGTGACCGACGCCTCGGGGAACGAGGTGCTCGACCTGCGGGCCGAGTGGCTGCCGCGCAACGTCTACGGCGAGGAGGACTACGTCCGCCGCATCGACGCGCTGCGTTACCGCCGCTTCTACGGCTCGCCCGAGAACGAGCGCACCGGCATCCTGCGCTACACGAAGGTCGTGAACGACCTCACCGATCTGAGCGACGTTCCACCGCCGCGCTCCGAGTGGGAGGCAGCGCGCCTGCTCTCGTTCTACTGGAGCCTGGACCGTTCCTACGAGACGCTTGCCGAGACTGTAGCGCACCGTGGGGAGGGAGAAGCGCCGTCCGCCGAGTTGCTGAGCGCGCTGAGCTATGCTTGTGCGCGGGGCGTCGTGGAAGGGCTGGCGCTCTCGTCCGGCGCAGAGGCTGCGCTGCGGGAGCTCGGCATCCGGATCTAGCAAGCCCGGCCACGCCTGTGCGTCTCCATCCCTTCGTGCTGCCGGAGTGAGTGTGGCCACGCAATAACTGAGTAAGGAGGGGAGCAAATGGCGACAGTGGAACATCTGCAACCGGAAGGCATGTCCCCGAACGGCGGACGCTACACGCACGTCGTGAAGGTCGGCCCGTGGGTCTTTATCGCAGGGCAGACCGCATCGGACGAGAACGGCGACGTGGTCGGCATCGGAGACCCCACCGCGCAGGTCGGGCAGGTGATGAAGAACCTGCGCCTCGCGGTCGAGTCGGTCGGCGGGAAGTTCGAGGACATCCTCAAGACCACGGTGTACGTCGTGGGCGAGGAGAACGTGGAGGAGGTGCGCGCGGCGCGTGCGCAGTACCGTCCCGAGAAGCCGCCGACGAGTACGCTCCTCATCATCTCCGGGCTGGCGAGGCCGGAGTTCATAATCGAGATAGAGGCGGTTGCCTACGTGGAGTAGGCCTGCTTGCAGTAGGATACGCACGAGCAAAGCAGAGGAGGGAAGAGCATGGCAGCAGTAACGGTCCTGCACCCCGGAATGACGACGGAGACGATCCAGATCACCGGACACAATGGTGACGAGATCGACGCCTACGTGGCGAGGCCGGAAGGCCCCGGCCCGTTCGCGACGGTGCTCGTGGCGCACCACATGCCCGGATGGGACGAGTGGTGCATCGAGGTGACGCGCCGGTTCGCCCACCACGGCTACCTGGCGGTCTGCCCGAACCTGCACCACCGAATGGGCCCCGGCACGCCTGCCGAGATGTCGGCCCGCATCCGCGACGACGGCGGACAGCGCGACGCGTTCGTCCTCGGCGACCTGCAGGGCGCGCTCGACTACATCCGCGCTCGCGACGACGCGACGGGCAAGGTGGGCGTCATCGGATTCTGCTCTGGCGGGCGGGTCGCCTACATGGCAGGCTGCAACCTGGAGCTGGACGCGGCGGTGGACTGCTGGGGGGGCAATGTCATCCCGACGCCCGACCGCATCAACGAGAACCAGCCGGACCCGGTCATCGACATGACGCCCAACATGGGCTGTCCTGTCCTGGGGTTGTTCGGGAACGACGACGGCAATCCGGACATCGAACAGGTGAACGCCATCGAGGCGGAGCTGCAGAAGCACGGGAAGGAGTACGAGTTCCACCGCTACGACGGCGCGGGGCACGCGTTCTTCAACTGGAGCGGCACGTCGCACCGTCCGGAGCAGGCCAAGGACGGCTGGGACAAGGTGTACGACTTCTATGCGAGGCACCTGAGCTAGCGAGGGCGCTGACAGGCCCCGCACCCAGCGCCCGAAAGTACCCTCACCCACGCGTGCATGGGCACGCGCACCCCTCTCCCCCTGCAGGGAGAGGAAATACCGGAGACTGGAGAGCGAACGGTGAAAGCGGCATTCATACGGAACCACGGAGGGCCACCGGTCATCCAGTACGGCGACATGCCGGACCCGGAGGCCGGGCCGGGCGAGGTGCTCGTCCGCGTGCGCGCATCGGCGCTGAACCGGCTGGACCTCTACACCCGGGCCGGGCTGCGCGGCACGAAGGTTGCGCCGGAGAACATGCCCCGCATCCTGGGCGGCGACTGCGCCGGCGAGATCGCAGCGTTGGGCGAAGGGGTGGACAGCCTCGACGTCGGGCAGCGTGTTGTCGTGAACCCGCTCTGCGGCACGAGCCCTCCCACGATGATCGGCACGAACCGACAGGGGTCGAACGCCGAGTACGTTGCCGTTCCCGTCGATAACGTCGTGCCGATACCTGACTCGCTCTCCTTCAAGGAAGCGGCAGCGCTGCCGACCATCTACCTGCCCACGTGGGGCATCGTCGTGCGCGAGGGCCGACTGCAGGCGAACGAGACAGCGCTGGTGCTCTCTTCGTCGAGCGGCGTCGGCACCGCGGCCATCCAGCTCATCAAGGGCGTCGTTGGGGCGACCTGCATCGCGGCCACCAGCACCGGCGAGAAGATACGCAAGTCCAAGGAACTGGGCGCCGACTACGCCATCAACTACAAGACGGAGGACCTCGCCCAGCGGACGAAGGAACTGACCGGCGGGCGCGGCGTCGACCTCGTGGTGGACAGCACGGGCGCTGCGTTCTTCGAGGACGCATACGCGTCGCTTGCGCGCGGCGGCAGGTACGGCATCTGCGGCGTCACGGCGGGCTACCAGGCGCAGATACACCTGGGGCAGCTGTTCAGCAAGGAGCTGCGGCTGTTCGGCACGTTCATGGGTTCGACGGACGAGTTGCGGCGCATCGTGGATGCTGCCGCCAAGGGGCAGATAGGCACGGCCATCCAGGCCAGTGTTCCGCTGTCGGGAACCGCCACCGCGCACGAGGAGATGGAGCGCTCGGAGCACTTCGGCAAGTTCATCATCGTCGTGCCCTGATGAGCCTCTGCCGAGCGTCCTCGCCCCACCGGTTCTCCTTGGCGAGCGTCGTTCTTCCCACCCACCCGCCCGAACGCTTGCGGGGGACACCCCCGCGCCCCCGGCAAAGGGGTGGTGCCCCTCTGCACTCCCCATTGGGACGCTCCCAAAACAATGCAAGAGACTGAGGGCTACCGGCCTCCGACGCGACGGCGCAAGCCGTGGTTCTACGGGTGGACCATCGTCATCGTCCTCTCGGTCATATCGTTCGCGGGGGGCGTCGAGACGAACCCGGTGCTCGGCGTCTTCCAGGGGCCGATGACGGAGGAGTTCGGCTGGAGCCGCGCGCTCTACACGCTTCCCATGTCGATCGGCTCCTTCATGGGCGGGATTGCCTCGCTGATCGTCGGGCCGCTGATGGACCGGTACGGCTCGCGCATCATCATGACCGTGGCCATCGCCATCATGGGGCTGACATTCGTGCTGATGGGGGCGGTGCAGGAGCTGTGGCACCACTTCGCTCTCCAGATACTCGGGCGGACGGTCATCGCATCCACGTTCTTCATGGTCATCGGCGTCGTCATCCCCAAGTGGTTCATCGTCATGCGTGGCAGGGCGGGGGCGCTCTCGAACCTCGGCCAGCGCTTCGGGCAGATCGCGTTCCCCGTCATGGTGGAGCGCATCCTCGTCTCCGGCTCATGGCGGACGGCTTGGGTGGCGATGGGCATCACAGTCTGGGCGTCGTCGCTGCTGCCCGCGCTGCTGTTCCTGCGACGGCAGCCCGAGGACCACGGGCTGCTGCCCGACGGCGTGGACATCCGCGACGCCGGCCGGCAGGGGAGGCGTGCGGCGCCTGTCGAGGTCGCGTTCGACCGCCGGATGGCGCTGCGCTCGGCCGCGTTCTACCTCATCGCTGCCGCGGTGAGCATCCAGAGTTTCGTGACCACGAGCATCCACTTCCACTGGTACTCCTACCTCACTGACGTTGGCGTCTCCAGCGAGGCGGCGGTCATCTCGCTGTCACTCTCGCCGCTGATCTCGATGCCGGTCTCCATCGTGGCGGGGCTGGCCGCCGAGCGGGTGCCGGTGCAACGGCTGATGGCGGTGAGCTACTACTTCATGGCGGTGAGCATCGTCCTGTTCCTGTTCACGGACAGCGCGCTGCTGTCGTATGCGTTTGGGCTGCTGTTCGGCACGGCGACGGGCATCCTCTTCACGGTGATGAACATCATCTGGGCTGATTACTTCGGGCGGGCCTCCATCGGCGGCATCCGCGGGATGGTGTCGCCGGTGCATATGTTCAGCAACTCGATGGGCCCGCTGGCGGCAGCGTGGTCGCACGACCTTACGGGCAGCTACCTGCTCGTCTTCACGCTCAGCGCCGTGCTGAGCGCGGTCGGCGGGACGCTCGTCCTCCTGGCGCGCAGGCCCCGGCTGACCGACGGCTGAGGGGGCGCCGCAGGGGGGTGGAAGCGTTTTCGCGGAAAACCGGCTCATTTCGGCTCATTTGCCGTGTTTTACTCCTAGAAACGGCTTCTCCGGTGAGCCTTTCAGGGGCTCATTCGGGCTCCTTTCCCCCGAATTCTGAGCCCTGTTGAGCCATAGTGAACCTCCTGCGTCGATTTTCGCCCCGGCCCTTCCTCCGCTGGAGGAGCGGGCAAGGCGCCTGTGGGACATGGTAGGAATCGCGGGATCGATGGCGCAATGGGCGCGTGTCACAAGTGGGGGGGTGTGGCAGAGATCGTCGGTTTCTATGACACGAGGGCATTGCGCGATGGGTATGCAACGTGCGCCAATGGAAGGCACAGCCCCAACCCGGAGACGCATCGTGGCAACAGCATCAAGGGCTCGCGCATCATGACGATAGGGCAGTTGCGGGAGGAGACGACAAAGAAGGGCACGCATGTGTCCTGCGAGAAAGGGGAGTGACGATGGGTGTGGTTATATTTGGAGGGGTCGCAATATTGGGCACGTGGCTGGGAGTTGTGGCCGTCAATCCGCTCTTGCAGTCACTCTGGCGGGCCGGAGGGGGAAACGAGGCGAGTCTCACCGGCGGGTCATTCATGCCAGCGCTGCTCTTTCTCACCAGCATCGTCCTTGGCGCAGCCATCGTAATGGCAGTTGGCTCATGGATAATGGGGAAACTACGCCCCTGAGGACTGGTCTCCTAGTACCTGCCCAGCCTCACACACCCTCGCCCCAGGTCTTGCCGAAGTCGTTCTTGCGGAGGATGAGGCCGGTGAGGGCCATGGGGGGCTGGGCGAGCATCCAGAGGAACGACGGCTCGACGGTCTCGACGCTCTCCTTCGCGCGGGGCCAGCTCATGTCAGTCAGGACGTGGCCGGGCGTCCATGAGACGACCTCGATGTTCTGGTCGCGCACTTCGGGGGCGAGCGCCTGCGAGAAGATGTCGAGCGCGGCCTTCGCCGCCGAGTAGGCGACACGCCCCACCGCGAAGCGGATCGCGAGGTCGCTCGAAACGTTGTAGATGCGTCCGCCTCCCTGCCGCGCTATGACCGGCAACGCCGCGCGCGTCACGTAGAACACGGCGTTCATGTTCACGTCCATGTTGTCGTGCCAGTCCTCGTCGGACATCTCGGCGATGCGCGCCTCCGGGTAGACGCCGGCGTTGTTCAGGAGGATGTCCAGCCGTCCGGCGCGCTCGACGGTCTCGTCGACGAGGCGCGCCGCGTCCGCGGAGTCGGTGATCGTCGCGGGGATGGCGTGCGCCGTGCCGCCCGCGGCCACGATCTCATCCGCGGTCCCACGCAGCGTGCCTCCGCTACCGGGGGAGGAGTCTAGGTTGCGCGCGGTGACGACGACGGTCGCGCCGTGGCGCGCCATCGCGAGCGCGAGCTGTCGTCCGATGCCGCGGCTGCCGCCGGTGACGAGGGCGACCTGTCCGGTGAGGTCAGGGGTGGTCATGGGCGTCACTCCAATCGCTCGATGCCGGGGCAGGCGTCGAAGGCGCGGTCGAAACTCATGATGCGTTCGACGCCTGCAGTTTGCATCACTGCTATGTGCAGGGCGTCCCGTGCCGAGAGGGCCCTGATCGCGCCCACGAGCGTCCTGGCTGTCCTGATCTCGTCGGTCCCGAATGGCAGCACTTCGTCAACCAGCCGGTCCAGGGCCTGGAACGCCTCGTCAACGTCATTAAGACGGCGGATGGAGGCGTACCTGTGGAGTACTTCCTGATAGACCTCCACATCCGTGATGAACTGCTCTCCCTGTTGTGACAACTCCGCCAGCAGTTGGATGGTGCGTTCTTTGTTCGGGTGTGGCGTGCCCACGAGGTACATCGGGACGTTCGAGTCAACGAAGATCACGAGCGTTCCGTCCCTCTTCGATCTCACGGAGCATGACGTCGATGTCGGCTGTGGGGTGGTTGAGCCGTGACGCCTCTTTGATGGCGCGCAACTTCTCTTCGACGGTCTTCGGGGGGTTGCGCTTGGCTCTCCGCAGCGTTTGGCGCACCCATTCTGCTACCGTCATGTGCTGCGCACGCGCAGCGGCCTTGATATCTTGATATTCGTCCTCTTCGAGGAGGACCTGCAATCGCTTTGTCATGTACTCAGCCTACCAAGCCTACGCGACATGAGTCAATTTGACTCATAGCGATGCGATGGAGCGGAGGGGGCGGGTGGACTGGCGGATGCGCCAGAAGAGGTACTGGTTGGCGTAACCGGCATCCGCGCCGAAGCGTTGCCATGCCCACTCGCGCGCCGTGGAGTACTTGGCGTTCGCGGGCAGACCGTACCACTCGCGCAGCACCTTCAGCACCCAGCGGTCGGCTGGGAACGCCTCCGTCTTCTCCAACGAGAAGAGCATCGCGCAGTCGGCGATCTTCTCGCCGACGCCGTGCAGCGACGTGAGCGCGGCGAGAGCGTCGGCGTAGGATGCCTCGCGCAGTGCCTCGAGCGTCAGCCGACCGTCGGCGACGGCCTCTGCGGCTTGCGCCAGGTACGGCGCGCGGAAGCCGCAGCCGAGCTCGCGCAGGCGCGCCTCGCCCGCCTCGGCGACCTGGGCCGCGTCCGGGAACGCGTGCCGCTCCGCGCCGTCGAGCGTCAGGCGCTCGCCGAACGTCGTTGCGAGCAGCTCGACGGTGCGGCTGATGCGCGGCATGTTGGACGTGGACGACAGGATGAACGCGGCGAGCGTCTCCCACGGCTCCTGCCGGAGGATGCGCATGCCGGGGTACATGGCGATGCCCTCACGCACGTTGTCGTCCCATTGGATGCGCTGCTGCACGGCAGGGAGGTCGTCGCCGATGCGGAAGTAGGCGCGCAGGGCGTGCGCGGTCTCGTCCGGCGGAGCAGGGGCGCTCGCGACGCGCAGGCCGCCGCGCGTGCGTTCGAGGCGGACGATGCTGCCGCTCAGCACGCCGGTCCAGCGTCCGTCGGCGTCGACGCGCCATCGGAAGCACTGGCCGGACGTGAGCGAGCTCTGGAGGTCGAGCGGCTCCTCGACGCGCATCGTGGCGGTCGCGGTCACGATTCCAGCGCCAGCCAGCGGCCCACCGCGGGGGCGAGCTCGTCGAAGCGTCCCTTGACGATGGTGGCGGGCGGCATCGAGTTGAGGAACATGCGCCCGTACGCCTTGGACGTGATGCGGCTGTCCAACACGACGGCGACCCCGCGGTCGCCCTTGCTGCGGATGAGGCGTCCGAACCCCTGGCGGAAGCGGAGAACGGCCTGCGGCACCGCGTACTGCATGAACGGCTGCTCGTACTGGCCGGAGCGCGCGGCGAAGATCGGCTCCGTGGGCACGTTGAACGGCAGCCGCGCCACGACCAGCACCTTGAGCGTCTCGTTGCCGACGTCGACGCCTTCCCAGAACGACGCGGTGCCGAGCAGGACGGCGCTGCGCTGGGCGCGGAAGCGCGCGAGCAACTGCTGCGGCGTGCCGTCCACCCCCTGCGCGAGCACGCCGATGCCGCGCTTCGGGAGCACCCGGCGGAGCCGCGATGCAGTCGCACGCACGGCGGCGTGGGACGTGAACAGCGCCATCGTGCGGCCCTCGGCGACGTTCGCGAGGCGCTCCAGCACGCTCGCGACGGCGTTGGTGTAGCGCGGGTCGTTCGGCTCCGGCATGTCCGTCGGCAGGCAGAGCAGGGCGGCGTTCCGGTAGTCGAACGGCGACCCGAGACAGACCTCGCCGGGATCCTCGACCCCGAGCCGCGTGCGGACGTGCGCGAAGCCGCCCGCGACGGTGAGCGTCGCGCTCGTGAGGACGACGGTCGGTTTCGGCGCGAACAGCTCCTCGTGCAGGCGCGGGGCGACGTCGAGCGGCGCGCCGTTCAGCGAGAGGTTGTCGCCGCGCCCAACCCAGTACACGGTGTCGGTGTCCGGCTCGGAGACGAAGCTGCGTATCTTCTGCCGCGCCTCGGCCTGGTCGACCATCCACTCGGTGAGTTCACCCTTCAACTGCTCCAGCACGGGCGCGGTCTCGGGCGGCAGGCTCTCCATCTCGCGCAGCAGGGCGTCGGCGCGTTCGCTGGCCTCGGCGGCGCTGCGTTCGAAGCCGTCCCACGCGATGTCGAGCGCCGACCACGCGGGCTGTGCTCGCTCCGAGGGCGTGATGCGTATCTCGCCCTCGTCGGACCCGCGCTGCTCCGCCGTGAACTGCGCGAGTCCCGCCGTAAGCTGCGCCCACTCGTCGCGCACCTTGTAGAGCGGCATCTGCGCCTCGTTCTGCCGGAGCTCGGCGCTCTCCTTGCGCGACTCCTCCAGCGCACTCGCCCGGACGACCGTCCCGAAGCCGTGGAGCACGTCGCCGAGCCGCTCAACGAGGTTCTCGACGGTCGAATGCGAGACGCGGAAGCCGAACTGGCGCGTCGCCTCGGCCTCGAGGTTGTGCGCCTCGTCGACGATGAGGTAGTCGTAGTCGGGGAGCAGCGAGCCGCCGACCTGGAGGTTCGAGAGCAGCAGCGAGTGGTTGACGACGAGCAGGTGCGCGGACGCAGCCTCGTCGCGGGCATGGCGGTAGAAGCAGGCGCCCTCACGCGCGCCGGTGCAGACCGCGAACCCGCTGGCGCTCATGCGGTCCCACGAGAAGAGCTCCGTGCCGGACAGCCGCAGCTCCGAGCGGTCGCCGGTGCGCGTCTCGCGGAGCCACGCGAGCGTCTTCGCCAACGTGCGGGCGTCGTCGGGCGACGTCATGTCGCTGTTCGCCGCCGCCTCCCAGCGTCGCAGGCAAAGGTAGTTCGCCTTGCCCTTGAACTGGGCGTACCGGAAATTGGAGACGTCCAGCCCTGGAACGCCACGCAGCACGTCCAGCAGGTCCGGGATGTCCTTCGTGACCAGCTGCTCCTGCAGGTTGATGGTGTTCGTGGAGACTACGACGCGGACATTGTTGCGCAGCGCGAACAGCACGGCGGGCAGCAGGTAGGCGACGGACTTGCCGATGCCGGTGCCGCCCTCCACGAGCAGGTGGTGCGGCTCGGCGTCTGCGTCAGACGAGCCGAACGCCCGCGCGACGGCCTCCGCCATCTCGGCCTGCTCGCCCCGCGCCTCGTAGCGGCGGAAGCGCTGCGCGAACGGGCCGTCGTTCGACAGCAGTCGGCGCACTTCGTCAGGCGTCACCGGTTTCGTGGGCTTCGGCATGCCGAGGCTGCGCGGACGCTCCAGCCTCCGCGCGATCTCCTGCGGGTCGATGCCACCGATGGGCCCGGCATCCCCGGCAGCGGGCGACTCGGCGAGCGCAAACACGAGGTCGGCGAGCGGGCTGTGCGCTCGCGCCAGCAGGTCGGCAAGGCGTCGCAGCAGTCCCGCCCCGAGGCCCTGCGCTCGCTCCACGAGTGCGAGGTAGACGGCGTAGGTGAGCCGGGCATCGGTGACTGCGGGCCGCTCTGCGTGTCCGCTGTCGGGCGTGTCCACGCCGAAGCGCCTCGCAAGCTGAACGAGCGAGTCGTCGGCGCTCTCGGGCGTGAGGAGCTCGGCGAATTCGCGCACATCCCAGACGCCTGCGCTCATCGCGGACGCTGCGTCTTCGTCTAGGGCGTCCGCCAGGCCGTGCGCCACGATGGGGGCGCCGCTGGCGAAGTCGGCGAGCGCGACCATCGCGCTGGCGTCGGCGGCGTGGAAGGTGTCGAGCTCGCGGCTGCCGTGGCACTTCACGGCGCCGACGGCGGTGAGACGCCCGCGCCCGTCAGGGTGCGCTCGTTCAGTTCCGGGTGCGGTCATGCTGGCGGCCAGCGCGACGACCGGCGCGTCGAGCGGGTGGACGCTCAGCAGCCGCATGCGGTAGGTGGACTCGGTCATCTCCCGAACGGTACGGGAGCGTGCGCCCGCCGCGCAAGGAGTGAGCGTCGCCTGCGCGCGCGTGTTGACCCCTCGCGCTGCCACCAGCACAATGCGGGCGAACGCCCACCGGCAGGAGGCAGGCCATGAGCACCGACGCTCCCGCGCAGAGATTCGTCGACGAGGTGATCAACGACATCATCGAGCCCGGCGTCGAGCGGCTGCTGGAAAGCCGCTACTTCGCGGACCTGCGCGCGGGCACGCTCACGAAGCGCCGCATGCAGGGGTTCGCCATCCAGCACTACCGGCACAACATGGCCATCCTCAAGGGATTCGCGCTGCTCGCGGTGCAGGCCGCGCCCCGCAACGACCTCTTCCGCGTCTACGCGGGCGGGCTGAACGAGGAGATCACCCACCCGGACATGTGCAAGAAGTTCGGGTTCGCGCTCGGCCTCAGCGACGACGAGTTCGAGAACGCGCTGCCCGCCTACGGCTGCCTCGCGCACACCGCCGCCTGCCTCCACGACATGTACCTCGCCACCCCCGCGCAGATGCGCGCCAACGCCCTCTCCAACGAGACGATGGTGCAGCGCTATGCGACCGAGTTCTACAACCACCTCCATTCCTACGGCATACCTGAGGAAGCGATGGAGTTCTTCGTCGTTCATATGGGCGCGGACATCGAGCACACCGAGCGCGCCGCGAACGCGATAGCGCAGCTCGCGGTCACGGACGAGGAGCAGGAGCGCGTGCGCGCCGTCTGCCGCAACATGGCGAAGTTCAAGCTCGGCAAGTTCGAGAGCATCTACGACGAGTACGCGTAGGGGACACCCTCATCCCACGCGCCAGTACACGAGCGTGTTGCCGTCCTTGCCGCAGATCTCAATGACGCCGCCCTCGCGGAAGCAGTAGGCGGCCTGCTGAGCGAGGCTCCGCGTTGATTGCATGGCCACCGCGATGTCGGTCGTCGTGAACGCCTCGGGGAGACGTGCGTCGACCAGGGCGAAGAGGTCAGCCATCGACGCGATGGTGTGCGTCTCGACGACGTCCACGAGCCGACGGTCGACGCGAGTGAAGTCACGGCGCCATCGTCCCCGGCGCTCGCTCGGGGCACGCACCTCCTCCTCGACGGTCATCACAACCTCCAACGTGAGGTTGGCGTGTGCGAGCAGCGCCGGGATGCTGACCAGCGCCGGGAAGACGCCGAACACCGAGCCGTGCTTCGGCGACCTGCGCCGTGTCGGCGGCAGGGCAGGGTCGTCCGGCACTCTGACGAGGTACCGGTCCCTGGCGATGGGATGCACCAGTGTGATGGGATGCGCATCGAGCAGGCGCGTCAGCTTGTTCCTGAGCGGCCCGAAGCTGCCAGTCTGTATCTCGACGATACGGCCATCCGCGACCACGTCGGTCACGAAGCCGTCGATGACCTGCTCGGTGTCGCTCCCGGGGACGGCGTAGCGCTTCTTCAGTGCCCGGTGCAGCGACCGTTCGTTGAGTTCGCCGATGGACGTCATGCCGGGCTACTTCTGAGCAGCGAGCCGCTCCCGCACGAAGCGCTCGGCCTGGGCACGGCCGCGCACGACGCCGTCCAGCACGGCGTTGTGCAGTGAGGTCAGCATCGCGCCGACGGCAGGCCCCGGCGGCACACCGAGCGCCAGCATGTCGTGGCCGTCCAGCGGCGATCGGCGGCGTGACGCGTCGAGGTAGCGCGCGAGGTTGCGGCGTGCCGCTGCGTTCGCCGCTGCGGCTGACGCCGCCTCTACCGCCTCGCGGGGCGCTGCGCCCACGATGGCCGATGTCCTGCTGACACGCGTCACGGAGGCCAGCCTGGGTTCGGACTCGCGCAGGCGCACGACGGCGCGCATGACCTGCGCCTGCCGTTTGCCCGCTCCGATGCGCTCGCGGAAGGCGTCGGCGCGCTCGATGGGCAAGGGATACGCCAGTGCGCCGAGCAGCGCCAACCCGTGCAGGCCGCGTGCGCCGGCGCGCCGACAAGCGGCGCGGAGGTCCGGAGAGGCGAGGCCTGCCTCGACTGCGGGGAGCACGCCGAGCCGGAGTGCCCTGAGCACGGCGCGAGCCGCGTCCTGCTCCGTCAGCAGGCGCTCGATCTCGCGGCGGACCCGGGCGGCGGAGAGGGCGTCGACGTGCCGGAGATTGTTCCGCAACTGCCTGCGCGTTGCAGCATCGAGCCGGAACCCCAGCCGCGAGACGTACCGCGCCGCGCGGAAGATGCGGGTGGGGTCGTCGCGGAACGAGGCCCGATGCAGCACGCGTACGACGCCTGCGTCGAGATCGGCCACGCCGCCCTGCGTGTCCAGCAGATCGCCGAAGCGGTTCGGGTGCAGCGACGCCGCCATCGCGTTGATGCCGAAGTCGCGCCGTGCCAGGTCGACTGCGATAGCGGCACTCGCCACGATGACTGGCAGCGAGGCAGGGTAGGGGTAGACCTCGGCACGGGTGGTGGCGAGGTCCATCGTCCTGCTGCCCAACCGCAGCTTGACCGTGCCGAACTGCGACCGCGCGCCGCACGTCCCGCCGAGCCGCTCCGCGAGTCGTGGGCCCAGTTCGGCGGCAGGCGCTTCCGACGTGAGATCGAGGTCGAGCACGGGACGCCCCAGCAGGGCGTCGCGTACCGGCCCGCCGACCAGCCACAACTCGACACCCTCGTCCGCGGCAGCATCGCCGAGGCGGCGCAGCAGGGCGAGGTCATCCGGGGCGAGCGCGGCGTCGAGGGGTACGAGGGCCATGCGGAAAGGGTATCACTCTACGAGTGGCGTTCTCTCACAGAGGGACGATACGGACGCCGTCGTTGTCGACCACAAGCACGACTTCCTCACCGGGCGCGCTGCGGATGCGCTCTGCAATGGCCGACGCTTCGTCGTCGGAGAGCGACGGCGCGCCTGCGGCGTCCGCCCGGATGCGGCGTTCGATGCTCGTGCCTAGCGCACGTTCGAGCGCCTCGACGAGCGCTGCGCCCTCCGCGCTCACGAGCGCTGTCACCCGCTTGGGAGGCGCCTCAGGCGTCGACGGTTGCTCTTCCGCTGGCGGCGCTGCCGCTGCGTCCTCGCGCAGGACGAGCCAGTGGTAGACGCTCACCACTGCCGCCGTCACGACAACGCCGAGCGCCCACTTGCCGCCGTCCAGCACGGAGGTGGAGAGTTCGTTGTTGAGGGCCGCTTCCAGCACGTTGTAGAGCAGGGTGATGAGCGAGATGAGGCCCGCGCCCACCGAGACGCCGAAGACGGTGAAGAGGTAGGCGCGCCGGGAGAGCGATGTGCGCTCGTCCGCGCCGGAGCGTGCGGCGCTCTGCAGTCGCGGCCAGTGCCAGCCGCAGAGCCCGGCGCCGACGATGAGAAGCGTGATGCTGATGGAGAGCGGCGTGCCCCACCAGCGTTCGCCGGTGAACGAGCCCTGTGCGCTCGGCACGGCGAGCCCCACGGCGACGGCGATGAGCAGCGTGAGCCCGACCCAGAGCGTGCCGAGACCGATGGCGGCGGAGAGGTAGCGGTAGGCCCGCTGGGCCCTGACCCCTTGTCCGGCCGCTGCCGCAGCCTCGGCGAGCGCGGTACGCTGGTGGTACACAGCCACGGCGGCGGTGACCAGCAGCACAACTATCGTCTCCGGCACGGCGTCGAAGTGTTCCAGGCCCGACCTCTCCCGTTCCGGGTCCAACGGCCATCGGATGAAGATGACGAGGAGTGTGGAAAGCGCGCCCGTGGCTGCCGCCGTCCCGCCGAAGACGCCCAGCACGTAGAGCACTGCCTGGCGGAGGGCCGAGGCGTCGCCGCGAGCGAACCAGAGCCAGTGCGTGCCCCACAGTGCCGCGCCGACGATGAGGAAACTCCAGGCTTCGGGCAGGCCGTCCGGGCTGTTGTCGCCGTTGAACGCGGTCTGGTACCCGGCGTTCAGCAGCGCTCCGCCGAGGATGGCGGCTCCGGCGGCCAGGAGGATGAGGCCGTAGACGGACAGCGTGTAGATGTAGATCCGCCGCGCCGTGGCAGCCGCCTGCGAGCGCTGCCCCTCCGCAGCCTCTATGCGCCAGTGGAACGCCCAGACGCCAGCCCAGACGAGCGGAACGGCGAGGTCACCGAGGTCCGCGCCGACGCCGTCGATCAGGTCTCCGATGTACAGCGTGAGGGAGAACGCGACGGTTATCGCTGCCGCCCCAAGCACGAGGTAGACGTAGACCTTGCGGCCCAGCGCTCCGGCCTCCGCAGGGTGGCGCTCCACGGAACGTTGCGCCGCGCGCCAGAGCAGCGCCCACACCGCGAGCCCGACGCCTCCGGCAGCGATGCCGAACGCGAGGGCGCTCGCGCCATCACCGGCGATTACGTCTCCGGAGATCTGAGTGAGCAGGGCGCCCGTCAGCAGGGCGAATCCCTAAGTTCACAAACGAAGTGCAACACCAGATTAAGGTGTTGCCATGGGAGAGTGCTATAGCCAGCTCAGCATTGAGGAACGATGTGAGATTGCCCGTCTACATACCAAGGGAGCCTCGATCAGGGAGATCGCAGCAGGTCTGGATCGCCCGGCATCGACAGTTGCTCGGGAGTTGAAGCGCAACGGTTCACGAGCCGGCTACCGGGCGGTATATGCGCAGGAGCAGGCGCGTGCGCGTCGTTGGTCCGGAGTTCGGCTGGAGCGGGATGAGGAGTTGCGCAACGATGTGTTGGAGCGGCTGAAGCTGGGCTGGTCGCCGGAGGCGGTGGCAGGACGGCTGAGGAGAGAACGTGGCAAGAGCGTCATCTCCCACGAGAGCATCTACCGCTTCATCTATGCCCAGAGCGCACGGCACAAGGACTATGGATGGCGCCACTATCTGCGACAGAAGAGGTGGAAGCGCGGGAGGAGACGACGCAGGCATAGCCCAGCCTCGTTCATCGCTCACCGTCGCCCCATAGCAGAACGTCCCGCCTCTGTTGCCGACCGGCAGACGTTCGGGAACTGGGAAGCGGACGTGATGCAGTTCGGCCGCGCAGGGCAAACGGTGTTGGCGTTGCACGAGCGTCATTCACGAGTGTTGATAGGAGTGCGGCAGGCTTCGAAGGCCGCCGCACCGATCGCCACGGCCATGGCGGGCATCCTTGGCCCTCTACCACCGGAGTTCCGCCAGACGGTCACCTTTGACAACGGCACGGAGTTCGCTCACCACTATGAACTTCACGCCTGGGATATCGAGACGTTCTTCTGCGACACGTACTCGCCGTGGCAGAAGGGAGGCGTGGAGAATGCGATTGGACGGATGCGTTGGGTGTTGCCCCGGAAGACGGACCTGGCTGCAGTGTCGGACGAGGAGTTTACGGCGTTGATGCAGGCATACAACAATACGCCGCGCAAGTGCCTCGACTACCTCACCCCAGCCGAGGTCCTGCTAGACCACGTGTTGCACTTCAAATGTGAATCCACCATCCGCTCGCCGCCGTGATGAGCGCGGCGAACGCGAGTCCGTACAGGAAGATGCGGCGCGTCGTCCCGATGCCCGGGTCGGCGCCGCCGCTCCGCGACCGGAGCGCGAGCGCGATGATGCTGGCCGCTCCCCCGGCCAGGAGCGCCAGCGCAACGATGGGGATGATGAGGAAATCGAAGTCGAAGAACAAGATCGTTATGGCTCCGCTATCGAGACCGTGGCTGGTGGGGTAGGCGTGCCCTTGGGCGGACACCACCCTGGGTAGTGTAGCCGCCATTCTCCCTCTTCGCGGGTGAGCTCGTACGTCTGCTCGTACTCGGAGACTGAACCGCCGAAGAACGGGATGTCTCCGGGCGTGTCTACCTCCGTGACCTCCACCGTAACGGTGGCCACGTCGGCGTCCTCTTCCTCACGTAGCAACCGGATGCTGAACGAGTCCGAGGGGAAGTAGCCCAGGGGAGCATAGAATCTCCCGCTGGACAGGTTGTCCCAGTCGCAGCGCTCGCGCGTCTCCTCGCTCAGCAACGCGTTGGCTGCGCGTATGCCGTCCTCCTGCACCACGAGGAGGTAGTCCTGCACGGCGCGCCCCGGCGACCCCGCAGGGAGGAGGTCGGGCCCGCGGTCGCGATTCCCTACGCCCATGAAGAGGCTGAACACGATGGTCAGGGTGCCGATGACGATGGCGCCGACGAGCCACCGGCCGGAGGTGGTCCGTGGGATCATCCGCTGTTCCCGTTCGTGGACTCCACGGCGCGCACCTCGAATCTCCCTGGTTCGGACGTCTTGTCCGCGAACCCGGTCACAACCATCGTAGCAGGCCCGTCGGCGCGGAACGACGCGGTACCGTCGCTGCTGACCGGCAGCGCCGTGACGTTCGCCGCGTCTCCCTGACCCTCGACGAGCCGTACCGCGAACCGCTGCTCGACGCCCGCACGTCCGATGCGCACGAAGCCTTCAGCCTCCCAGTCGCCGTCCGTCTCGGCGTCGTCGAACAGGCCGATGTCGTCGATGGCGATGTCGTCGATGCACCAGCCGCTCTCGTGGGTCGAATCGTCGGTGAGGTAGTCGAAGCGCAACAGCGCCTCGTGACCAACGAACGGCGTGAGGTCGGCGTTTTCGAGCCGCCAGTTGCGCGACGTGCCGGTGTAGGACGGCCCGAACGCGACGCGGAAGGGGTCGTGCGTCGTGGTGCTCGTCGCGTCCAGGATGCTCCACGACTCCCCGCCGTCGGTCGACACCGAGACGTAGCCGTGGTCCCAGTGCTGCTCGATCTCCCACCACGCCCGGAACGACAGCACGGCGTTGTCGACGCCGGAGAGGTCTATCGCGCGGGTGAGGCTGGAGTGGAAGGCATCGCCTGCGTTGCCCCACCAGCACGACTCACCGCTGTACGGCTCCACGGGCAGGAGCGGCGTCGCGCCCTCGCCTGTGAACGTCACGTCGAGGGGTACGTTGGCGTCGATGTCGAGCAGCCACGCGCCCATCTGGGTCACCTCGCCCTCGACGCGCCCCGGCCCCGTGAGCGTGCGTGTCGCCTGGACGGTGGGCGACGCGTTGGCGTAGCCGTAGGGAGGGTTCGAGCCGCCGGACGCATTCGCGGCGAGCCAGTCGGCGAAGAGCGCCTCGAAGTCCATTCCGGGGAACGTGGCATCCAGTACGGCCTGCACGCTCTCCTCGCCGTCCGTCTGCTCCGCCGCGATGGCCGCAATGCCGTCGTGGCCCAGGCGCTCCGCCAGATAGGTGGCGAAGAGCGCGGCGCCGGCGTAGTTGGGCAGCGGGTCCTCGTCGAGCGGGGGCCAGTCGCGGATGGAGACCTCCGGGTTGCCGCGGTAGAAGAGGAAGGGGATGGCGTCGTACCCGAGCGTCCGGGCCGCGAGTTCCGAGAAGCCCTCCTGCACCCATGCGGACTCGGTGGGGTCGGCGAACCAGTGGACGAGGTGCTGCAGTTCGTGCGCAAGCACGGACAGGTAGAAGTCGCTGTTGAGGGGCTGGTCGTCGTTCATGTACAGGCTGACGCGCTCGTTGCTGTGCGCCCGGACGGCGGCCGGAAACACATCGCCGCCGTTGAAGTAACCGCCCACGCCGGGCAATGCGCCATGAACGATGGCGATTCTGCCGGGCAACGCCCGCCCCGGCAGGACGAGGTCGAGAACGCCCGGCAGGATGTGTCGCTCGAACTCATCCGCTGCCTCGGCCAGCGCGTCGGTGTCCACCTCGGCGTCCGCGCGGAAGTACCAGACGGCGTTTGCGGTCACGAGCTTCACCGTGGCGTCGAACTCGAATGTCGTGTTGGCGATGAGGTTGAAGCCGATGAACCGTCGCGTGAAGCCGACCTCCTCGTTCGCATAGAGCGTCTCGACCGGGAGGGGAGCCGCCGTCACGTCGGAGAACCGCTGCGCTAGCGCAAAGTCGTCGCGTTCGGGAGCGTTGGGGACCTCGGCGAACGGAGCGGATGCCGGGATGGGCGTTGGAGTTGGCGTGGCTTTCGCAAGAGGGATGGGCGTCGCGGTAGCCCACGGAACGCGCGTCGGCGTCGGCGTTGCGTCCGTGCAGGCAGACGCGGCGAGGAGCAGGGCGGTGGCAGCGGCGATGCGGACGGGCAGGCGCACGATCAGTTGAAGTTGTCCATCGCGTAGTTGACGCCTTGCGTGAGCCACGCCTCTGCGGCGTCGGCGGCGCGCGCGATGGCCGATTCCGCCTCCGGCGCTTCGTCCGGCGTGAACGCGCCGAGCACGTAACCTATCGTCTCCCTGTCCGGCCTGCCGATGCCGATGCGCACTCGCGCGTAGTCCTGCGTGCCGAGCGCCGCGTTGATGGAGTTGAGGCCGTTGTGGCCCCCGGAGCCGCCGCTCGCGCGCATCCGTATCCTCCCGAGCGGCAGGTCGAGGTCGTCCAGGACGATGAGCACAGACTCGGCCCGCACGCGGTAGCGGTCCATCGCGTAGCGCACCGCTTCGCCGGAGATGTTCATGAACGTGCGAGGCTTGACCAGCACGACGCGCTTGCCCTCGATGCGTCCCTCCCCGAGCAGCGCCGACTTCCGCTTGTCGTTCAGCGAGATTCCCGCGCGCTCGGCGAGCCGGTCCACGCACATGAACCCCGCGTTGTGCCGCGTTCCGGCGTACTTCGGGCCGGGGTTGCCGAGCCCCACGATGACGAGCGTCGGCTCGCGCTCCTGTTCCGCCCCGCGCCGCATGAACCGGCCCAGCAGCCCGCTACGCATCCGGTGTCTCCCTGGGAGCCTGGTCCCTTCCCCCTCGATGGGGGAAGGTTAGGATGGGGGTGAAGTGGTGGGGAAGGGAACGCTTACCCAAGATTCCCCTCCGCGAGCGCAGTCAGCTCGTCCTCGGACAGGATCGCCACGCCGAGCCGCTCCGCGTCGTCGCGCTTCGAGCCCGGCTCCTCGCCCACGACCACGTAGTTCGTCTTCTTGCTGACGCTGCCGCTGACCTGTCCTCCGCGCTCCTTGATGAACCCCTCTGCCTGTGACCGCGTGAAGCCTTCCAGCCGCCCCGTGACGACGAACCGCATGCCCTCGAACGGCATCGGCCCATCGGCCTGCCCAGCGTCCCAACCCTCCGGCGCTTCCAACGCCACGCCGGCGTCGCGGAGCCGCGTCACGATGCTCCGGTTGCCCTCGTTCGCGAAGTGCGACGCGATGCCTGCCGCGACGATAGGACCGATGCCGGGGATGGCCTCGAGTTCCTCCTGCGTTGCGTCCATGAGCCGCCCGACGCTGCCGAACCGTCGCGCGAGCAGCTCCGCCGTCTCGCCGCCGACGTGCAGGATGCCCAGGGCCGCAATGACCGACGGCAGCGGCCGTTGCTTGCTCGCCTGGATGGCCTCGTACAGGTTCTTTGCGGATGTCTCGCCCATGCGCTCCAGCGCCGCCAACTGCTCCTGCGAGAGGTCATACAGGTCGGGCAGGTCCCGGATAGCCGCTAACTCCTCTGTGAGGTGCGGGTAGACTTGGCGTGTCTCAAGGTCGCAGGCAAGGTGGATGCCTAGCAGTTGGGCCACGAGTTTCTCCCCGAGACCATCGATGTCCATCGCGGCCTGCGACACGAAGTGCTTGGTGCGCTCGTATCGCTGTGCGGGGCAGGCTGTGTTGACGCATCGGTGCGCCGCTGCGCCCTCGTCCCGCACGATGTTTGTGTTGCACGCCGGGCAGAGCGTGGGCATCTCGAATTCGGCCTCCTCACCGGTGCGCCGCTCCTCGACGGGGCCAACGACCTGCGGGATAACTTCGCCCGCGCGCTCCACGACAACGTAGTCGCCAACGCGGATGTCCTTGCGGCGGATGTCGTCCTCGTTGTGGAGCGTCGCCTGCCGCACGGTGACGCCGCTCACCTGCACGGGTTCGAGGATGGCGTACGGGTTCAGCGCGCCGGTGCGCCCGACATTGATGCCGATGTTCAGCAGGCGCGTGACGGCACGCTCCGCCGGGAACTTCCACGCGATGGCCCAGCGCGGCTCGCGTCCGACGAACCCGAGGTGCCGCTGGTAGTCCAGCCGGTCGATCTTCACGACGACGCCGTCCGTCTGGTAGTTCTTGTCGCCGCGCTCCTGCTCCCAGCGGTTGCAGTAGTCCTGTACCTCTTCCAGCGTTTCGAAGCGCGCGATCTCCGGGTTGATGCGGAAGCCGAGTTCCCGGAGCCACTGCATCGTCTCCCAGTGGGTGGGCGGGGTCTCCGTGTCCTCTGCCCAGCCCAGTTGGTAGACCCAGATGGCGAGCTGGCGCGACGCCGTGATGCGCGGGTCGAGCTGGCGCAACGAGCCCGCGGCGGCATTGCGCGGGTTCGCGAACAGCGGTTCGCCTGCATCCTCCCGTTCCTCGTTCATGCGGCGGAAGGCGTCGCGCGGAAAGTAGACCTCGCCGCGCACCTCCATGCGAGGCGGGAGCATCCATCCCCTCTCCCTGGACGGGAGAGGGTTAGGGTGAGGGTGGGCCCCCTGCAGCACGAGCGGCAACGACTTGATGGTGCGCACGTTGAGCGTCACGTCCTCGCCGCGAACGCCATCTCCGCGAGTGGCGGCACGCGTCAGTTGTCCTGCCTCGTAAGTGAGGGCGATGGCAAGTCCGTCTATCTTCGGCTCGCAGACGACCGCGAAGTCCTCGCGCTCCAGCATCCCGGCGGCGCGACGGCGCCACGCGGCGAGCTCCTCCTCGTTGAACGCGTTGCCGAGGCTGAGCATCGGCACGGGGTGCGTGACCTCGTCGAATTGGGGCGCGGGTGCGGCGCCGACGCGTTGGGTCGGCGAACCGGCGTCGGCGAGTTCGGGGTGCGCCTCCTCTATCGTCTGCAGTTCGCGGAAGAGCGCGTCGTACTCGGCGTCGGTGATGAGCGGGGAGTCGAGGACGTGGTAGAGGTAGTTGTGGCGGTGCAACTGCTCCCGCAGTTCCTGCACGCGCTCGGTGGTTGCGGTGTCGGCCATCTGTGTCTCGTACTCCGAGGTGTGGCGTCAAGTATACGAGGGTGGAGAGTGAGCGCGCCCCGTGTCACAGGGGTAAGATGCGGGCATCCCGTCATGGACACCCCCACCGCAGCATCTCCTCGCATCCCCCGTCTTTGGCCGTTCAAACGCGTCTACTACGGGTGGGCCATCGTGTGGGCGTCCACCGTCGCTGCGTTCGGCATGGCCCCGATGTTCGGGCCGGTACTCGGCGTCTTCTTCTCGTCCATCGAGGAGGAGCTCGGCTGGAACCGGACCACCATCTCGCTGGCGTTCACCCTGGGAAGCGCGACAGGATCGGTCATGCAGTTCCTCACGGGGCGGCTGCTGGACCGCTACGGCGCGCGGATGGTGGTGGTCGCCGCGGGCATCATCATCGCGCTCGCGATGGTCGGCCTCTCCTGGATGCACGAGCCCTGGCACTTCTGGCTGGCGTTCGGCGCGGGCAGGGGCTCCGCACTCGCAGGCATACAGGTCGGCACCGGCGTTGCGCTCTCCAACTGGTTCATCCGCAAGCGTGGACGGACGATAGCGATCCGCGGCATGGGGCAACGCGCGGGGCAGTCCATCATGCCGATGGCGATCTTCGCCATCATGGCGGTGGCCGGCTGGCGCGCCGCGTTCCTCTCGCTCGCGGGCGTTACCGCCATCCTCATCATCCTGCCGGCGTTCATCTACCTGCGGCGCCGCCCCGAAGACATGGGCATGACGCTGGAGAACATGACGCCGGAGCAGCTGGCGGAGATGAACAGCGGCGGAGGAGGGCGCGGCTCGCTCGGGCGGCTCTCGCGTCAGGTGCGGGACGTGTCCTTCACGCTCGCGGAGGCGAAGCGCACGCGCGCGTTCTGGCTGCTGCTCTTCTTCGTCATCGTGGAACGGTTCGCGCTCGGCTCCGTCAACCTGCACATGGTGGTGAACTTCGAGGACCGGGGGCTGGCCCAGGGACTCGCCGTGAGCACGCTCTCCATCTTCGCAATGACCTCTGCCCTCACGGGCCTGCCCTGGGGATTCGTGTTCGAGCACCTGCAGATCCGTATCGGGGCGATGATCATGAGCGGGCTATTGGTGCTCTCGATGGTGGTGCTCCTGGTGGCGGACAACTACGCTCTCGCGGTGCTGTTCGCCTTGCTGTTCGGAGTCGCCATCGGCGCGGGCAACATCATCGAGAACCAGCTGTGGGCGGACTACTTCGGGCGTCAGCACCTGGGAGCGATCCGGGGCTTCGGCGCGCCGTTCCGCATCGCCAGCCCCACCGGCCCGGTCCTGACGGGGTTCCTGTTCGACTGGACGGGCTCCTACACGGTGCCGTTCCTCGTCTTCACCGTCATCTTCATGGTGATGACCGCAGCGATGTACTTCGCCACGCCCCCGGTGAAACCTGCCCCGAGCGGGGAGGACTGAGGGTAAGAGGGCGTGAGTTTGAGCGGGGCGCGGTCGTCAGCTGCTCTGGGTACCGGCGGCAACGCACTCCGCACCATCGGGCGACTCACCGTGAGAGTAGGAGTTCAATGCGGACAGGAGGCGTGTTGCCGCGATGAGAGCCTCGCGGAGCATGGTTTCCGGCGTGCTGTAGGCGCCATTGTGCAGGAGGGGCCCCGCGAGGTTGTAGTCGCATTCGCCGCGCATGTCTGCGAGAAGGCGCAGGAGGAACGCAATGTCTCTCTGCACAGGCTCCCCGGAATTGCTGAAACGCAACGGGAGTTCGCTGTGCCGCCTGCTCCGTTGGATCGGAGAAGCGCCGGGGTTCTCTCGAAAGTAGCGGCAGCACGCCTCATGGTGCAGGCCGTAGTATAGGCGGCTCACCGCCGACCGTTGAGCGGCCTCTGTCGGTGTGCTGTCCGGCAGCCGGAGCGCCAGGTCGTGAAAGTCAAGTGGACGCATTCACCAAGCGAGACACGAGCGAGTCCAGGGGTATCGCCGCCAGCCGTTCGGGGGTGAGTGGGGTGGAGAAGCGTATGCGGAACGCTTCCTCGCGCTCCGCTGCCGACCACGACTGCCACATCGCTGCCTCGCGACGTACCATGCGTTCCCACGTCTTCTGTTGGTCGCTCTCCGTGCCATCAACCCAGCAGGCCAGCGCAACCGAAGCGGAGTCTTCCTCGTGCGTTTCGTGAGCATAGACGTACGCTTGAGCGATGACGTCTGCTCCGCCGTCCGACATGGCGGCGTCGTAAAGCGCGCGAAGGATGCCCTCGCGGAACTCTGACAGGAGCGGCCTGGCCTCCGTCCTGATCTCCAGCGGGGCAGGACGATGCGTTGTGGTCTTCAAGGCCTGCGCCATTGCGCACTCTCCTTGGCAAGCTGAGAGCAATATACCATCTTTGCGTCGCTTATCCCCGCGAGTCCTCGTCCATGAGTGCGGCGACCTGCCGACCCATCCGCACGGAGTAGTTCGTGCCCCGGTCCTCGGGATAGATCTGCGTGGTGTTCGCGAGGTAGAGGCCGGATATCGGCGTGCGGTGGTCCGGGATGCGGTCGGTGTAGCCCTGCGTCACGATGGGCTGCGCGGCGTCCACCTTGTGGTGGTGGTATTCGGTCACCCACGACTCGTCGAAGGCAGGGTTGATCTTCTGCAGGTGCGGCACATACTCCCGGTACAACTCCTCCGGCGTCATCTTGTAGAGAGGGTCCTCGCGCTCCAGGTAGTTGGTGAGGTAGACGATGTGCGCGCCGCCGTAGTGCTCCGGTGGGATGAAGTTCGTGTGCTCGATGATGCCGAGGAACGGCAGCGTGCGGTCGCCCACGTACGTCCAGTAGTGCGGACTGAGCGAGCGGTTCATCACGAGGATGACCAGCACCGCAGCGAGGTAGACCTTGTCCGTCAGTTTGCCGAGGTAGTCCTCGGGCAGGTCCACCAACCGTGGGAAGATGTAGGACGGCGTCGTGGAGAGCACCTGGTCGTACTCGCGCCGCTCCGGCTCGCCGCCGTCGACGCTCACCTCCAGCCCTCGTGCGCGTCCGTCCTCGACGATGACGCGACGCACGCCGGACGAGATGTGCACCTCACCGCCCTGCTCCCGCACGCGCTCGCCGAGCACGTCGAATATCTCGCCGAACGAGCCGGTGGGGTAGGCGAGCTGTTCCTTGAACTTGCCCGTCAGCCCCTTGCCCCGAGACGCCGTGCGGAGCGCGAACTTGTTCCAGAGCCACGCCATCGTGATCTGGTCGTGGTAGCGCCCGAACTTGCCGCGCAGCATCGGCTCGAAGATTGCGTCGTACACCCGGTGGCCCGCGTTCTTGCGCATCCATTCTGTCGCGGTTGTCTGTTCGAGCGACGCCCACTCCTTGCGGCGCTGCAGGCCGAGCGTCACCAGGCCGAGGCGGATGCGGTCAACGAATGGCATCGGGCGGAAACGCAGCAGGTCGAAGGGGGAGGTGAACTTCCAGAGCCGCCCCTGTGCGTAGTAGCCGACGTTGGAGTCGATCCACTTCAGCCGGTGCGACAGCCCCAACTCGCCCACGAGGTCGATCATGGAGGTATCGCTGCGGAAGAGGTGGTGGTAGCCGCGCTCCAGCGGAACGCCGTTCACGGGGAACGTGGACGCCTGCCCGCCGAGGAACGGAGCGCCTTCGAATACCTCAACGCGATGCCCTCGCAGTCCGAGTTCGTATGCGGCCGCCAGCCCCGCTGCGCCGCCGCCGATGATGCCTGCTTTCACGATGCTCCTTTGGTGGTCGATTCGGCGCGGCTCTGCAGCAGTTCACCGAGAGGGATGCTGCGTACCGCCAGGTAGAGCAGCCCGACGATGATGACGGGCAGCAGCAGGGCCGCGTGCAACACGATGGCGTACGCCGATGCGTGAACGGACCCCACTCCCAGCACGACGAGAGCCAGCGCCGCGAATATCTCGAATGGGCCAACGCCTCCCTGCGACAGGGGCACCGATATGGCCAGGTTCGCCAGGGAGATGATGAGCAGCATAGAGCCGACGAGCAGCCAGTGGCTGCCGAGATGCGTATCGAGGTCGAACCCCAGCGCGATGGAGTAGTACGTAACGCCCTCCGCAACCCACACGGGCACGGTCAGCACGGCCACTCTGGCAAGACGGCCGGGCCTGTGCAGCCCCTCGAATCCATCGAGGAAGCGTCTTGCGAAGGCGCTGAAGAGTGCGCGGAAACGCACCGGCGCTGGCAGCCGCCGAGCGAGCCCGTTGCTCGCGGCCAGGAACTTCTGCGGATACAGGGCCGCCAGGACGATGACCGCGAACCCGCCGACGAACGGCACGACCATGACCGCCGCTGCCGCCCACACCGGGATGTCGACAGCATCCCGCACGCCCTCCGGCAGGCCGGAGAAAGGCAGGAAGAGGATTCCGGCGGACAGGAGCAGCAGCATGAGCAGGCCGTCGAACACGCGCTCGACGATGATCGTGGCCAGCGCCGTTGCGCCACTGACCGGCTCACGGCGCGAGAGGTAGTAACTGCGAACGAATTCCCCCGCACGCAGCGGCAGCAAGTTGTTCGCCATGTACCCCACGATGACCACCGGATACAGCCGCGCGGTTGTGGTGTCCGTGAAGGGGCTGAGCAGGTACCGCCATCGTAGCGCCCGGAGGTAGAACGAGGCGAAATAGGCCACGAGCGCCGGGGCGAGCCACGCGTAGTTCGCGCTTGACAGCGCGTCCACCCACGTCCGGTAGTCGCTGCGGACGAACAGGAAGAAGAGCACGGCCAGGAACACCAGGGTAGGGACGAGGCCCAGCAGAAGCCGTGTCCTCCGCGACATGGCCCGCTTGCGCGTGCGGTCTGTGCCGGGAGTAGGACTCATCCTGTCGCCATGTCGTCGCGGCTCTGGGCGTTCAGGAACGCCTCGCACCCCTCGGTGTGTTGTATGAGGTCGTTCCGCACGTAGATGGCCCCCCGCGCGTACTGCATTTCGGACCCCACCTCGCGTTGCAGCTGATAGTCCACGACCAGCCGCCAGCCTTCGCTTGAGGCCACTCCCGAGAGCACGTCGCCGGGAGTGAGGTCGGAGTAAGCGTAGTTGGGGTACCACCAGAGCGTGTGCAGCTCGCCCAGCCGCGTGTAGTTCCCCAGGTGCTCCTTGTTGGCGTCCTCGGACCAGATGCTCATCATCACCAGGTGGTCCTCAGGCGGCTCGGTCACCGGGTCCGTATTCAACGTCCGATAGGTGACCCAGGGATAGTCGCGCAGGTACCAGCGCCACTGCCACGCGAAGTTGTCGTGCTCGTCGGCGAGTATCCGCAGGTCGCCTCGTCCGAGCCCCGCGCTCGCCGCGAACTGCTCGATGCACTCGACGGCGTACGGCGTCTCCTGGCCGGTCTGCGAGTAGACGAGCAGTTCCCGCGGACGCTCGAAGCCTTCGTAGGAGTAGCTTGCCCGGACCGATATGAACCCCGTCATCAACAACGCTGTGGTCAGGAAGCCCAGTACCAGGAGCGCCAGCTGCGGCGAGATCCCAGCGAACGGCGATGTGACCGCATGCAGAACCCGTCCTGTGAACCGCACGATCGCACGGGGTATCGCAGTCACTGCACCCAGCACGGCTGCGCCCAGCCTGCGCCGTCGCTCGCCCCGCGCTGCCCGCCTTCGCTCCGCTCGGCTCTCCTGCAACGGGAACAGCGGCGCGGTTGGCGCCTCCGGGGGAGCGGACATCATCGGAGAGGGTGCTTCCGCCCGCGTGCCGGGCCGGAATGCGGAGATGAGCGCGACCGCAACGATGATGCCCCCGAGCCCGGTGAGCAGGCCTTCCAGCCGGATGGGTTCATCGGCGAGCACCATGCGTATCGCGATGAACGGCACGACCGCGCCCAGCGCGATGCTCCCCGCGTACGCGGTGGCGATAACGGAGCGGGTACGGCCGGATGTCGCGGCGCGATCGGCCAGCATCCCCGCCACCCGGCCCGCGACGAACGCGCACGGAACGGCGATCCCCGTCAGCAGCCAGGGCATGCGCTCGCCTGCGTACGAGTAAACGGCGAAGGAGAGCCACGCCCATCCCACTATCGACAGATCGAACGTGTTCCGGTGCCGCCCCAGCACGTAGACGCTACCGATGAGCGTGGGGATGACGATGGCGAACTCGTACACCGAGAGGCCGATCGTGTAGTAGTACCACGGCTGGTTCGCCCGCTCGACACCCTGCTGGGCTATCCAGTAACCCAACGAACCCCAGATGCCGGTGAAGAACCCCTCCCAATTCGAGAAGAAGCTCGTGAACAGCACCAGCCAGGCGGCCGCGAACGCTCCGAACAGCAGGGGCCACCGCCGCCTGTTCCACGCCATACCAACTATGACGGAGGTGGCTGCCAGCGCCAGAACGATGAACCCGGCGATGTACTTCGCGCCACCGACCGGCGCCCCGGTCGGTTCGTCCGCCCGGAACAGTTCCCCGCTCTGCACCAGCGGGTTGTTCCCATCCGGGTTCACCAGCACGAAGCCGAACATGTCCTGCACCAGCCCCACGATAGGGGCCCACATCGGCAGCGTCAGCGTTGCCATCACGATGAGCAGGTCTGCTGCTGGCCCGGTCTCGGAGAGGGAACGCTGGCCCCGAACCCACTGCACCAGCGCGGGCGCAGAGCGGGCAAGCAGGAGAAGCCCGAACATACCCACGAGGAAGAAGGCGCTCTCCTTCGATGCGAACGTCAGCGCCCAGATGAGCGCCCATGCGAAGAGCATCCATAGTCGCGGGCGTTCCATGTAGCGGAGCGCCAGTGCGAGCAGCGCAACCGCCCAGACTGCCATGTAGATGTCGTTGCGCATGAAACGCGCGAAGTAGAGGACGGTGGGGGAGGCCAGCAGGAAGAGAGAAGCCGCCAGCGCCCCATAGCGCCCCAGCTCCTTGCGGAAGAGCCACGGCATCACCACCAGCACAGCGCCGAACAGCGCGGGCACCAGCCGGGCCGCGAACTCGCCCGAACCGAACACTTTGTAGCTGGCCGCGCCGACGTGGTACAGCAATGGTCCGTGCGTCAGCGGGTTGTGGGCGTAGCCTCCGCCCTCGGCGTAGAGCCACGAGTACCAGGCATGGAGGATCTCATCGTAGTGAAGGGCTCGCCCTCCCAGGTCCCAGAGACGGGTTGCGAGCGCAACGACGAGCAGTGCGAGTATCGCCCACCCTTCCCAGGTCTGGGGTGGGCGAACACTGGCGATGAGATCTCGGGCCTGTGACGGCGCTCTTCTGATGGCCGCCCCGGTGCGTGACCGGGCGCCCTGCACGGCTTGCACTTACGCCGCTCCCTCCGCGTCGATTCGGTACACGGTGATGCCTCCGTCAGCAAACACACTGGACCCCAGCGTTGAGAACTTCGGGATGCCCGACTCACCGTAGATTGCGCGTTCTCTGGGTCCTACTACTACGTAGTTTACCCCGTACTTCTCGAGGAGCAGAGCGGCCCTGTCTGCCTGTTCCGTCTCATAGATGATGCGAACGTCCTCCTGGCGCTGCTCGAAATCGGCGCTTTCGTTGCTGCGCCACTGGCGCTCGTGCCACTCCCAGCCGAGGATCGTGGGCCGTCCGGTGGCGGACGCTATGCGGGTAAGCTCAGGCTTCCAGTCGTTGCAGCCGTCCGGGTTCTCCGGGCATGGCACGAGCGACCCTTCCAGCACGACCGCGTCGCCCGGCGTGTTGTCTCGCACCCACTCTATCGTGGCGTGATCGGACGGCGAATACACCTCGACGTACGCGGTCCCGTTCAGCGTGAACCTGTCCTGCTCCGTGATGCGCGTCGCCACTGCCGCGGCGGGATAGTAGGAGACCCCTACGAAGAGCAACACCAGCAATACCCGCCACCCGAGTCCGCCCACGCGACCCATGGTCCGTTTCATGTCCCACCGTATCGTTATGTACCAGATCGAGAAGCCGCCGAGCACCGCAAGGATCAGCCACGCCTGGTAGTACAGCTTGAAGATGGTGTTCATCCGCCGGAGGTCTCCCCCGAAGATGTCCACCACGTGGAACAGCTCCGCGCCCAGGACGAGCATGGCTGCGATGCCGAACAGGAAGAGCCCGGGGACCACAGGGTTCCACTGTGCTGCTCGCTCGCGGTCCACGGAATGGCGCATCGTCTCGCTGTCCCGGTGCGCCAGCACCCATGCGCCGTACAGGGAGAGACCTACGATGATGGACAGCGGGATAACCGGGATGAGCCTGTCCACGGCGAGCAGTTCGCCATCGATGCCTCGCTCGCCGTTCACGATGCCGTCCCACAGGATGCCCAGGATTATCGCGATGCTGCCGGCGATAAGGGTGACCCGTGGGTTGAAGGCGAAGAGCGCCTCGTCCGCGCCTGGCTGCTTGACGCCCATCTGGTGGAACCCGAAGAGCACCGCTGCGATGGCTATGATGGGGATGCCGTACAACGGCTGCATCCACAGCAGCACCGGCGAGAACGCTATGAGCATGGGGATGCTGAAGCGCAGCAGGCTCCAGTTCCCGTGCCGGAAGACATGCCGCATCACCACGATGAAGAAGGGAAGGGTCAGGACGCCCAGGACGCCCCATACCAGCACGAGATGCGCAGGCCGCGTCATCACTTCCTGCACTGGGCTGATGCCCTTTGCCGAACTCTCGAAGTTGAACAGGAAAGGGAACGCTGCAAGCAGAGAACCCGCTACAAGCAGCCCCGTTGTAAGCAGGGCGCGTATGAGACGCCGCCGCCCCGTTATCTTCTTCTCCATGGACCATGACTGGAGCACCCGGTGGAAGGAATAGACGGCGCCCTGGCCTCCGCCCGGCGCGCCCAGCACGATCGTGTCGTCTCCTATCGCGACCGCACTCGCGAGCGCCGTGTTGACGCTCGTATCTTCTGCCGTCAGCTCTGCCTGGAAGCGCCAGCCGCGTGACGTCTCTTCGAAGACGAACGCGCAGCCTGCGTTCGGCGCGGGGCCCCTGCTGCCTGGCGCCCCCACGACGAGGTAATAGTCCTGTAGTGCAACTGCGGTGCCGAATGATTCCTTTGCGGCCGGGACGGGGCACCCGAGTGTCGCCAGGGGCACCCAGCCGCGCGGCGCCTCTGTGAAGATCGTGACCACCGCGTCGCCGCCTACCGCAAGACGCCCGGCGTCGAGGGAGATGCTTCTGCCGAACCGGTTCGTGTCGGTGAATGAAGGGTGGATCGCCGACGAGTGCGCCCACTCGCCGTTCTCTCTCTTGTAAACGTCCACCAACCAGCCGTCGAAGCTCAGGATACCTACGGCAAGCAGATCGCCTTCCAGCGCCACTTGGGTCGGCAGGCCGTCCTCCGCGGAAGGGTAGAGCCTTGCTGCAAGCGTCCACTCGCGATCTTCACCGGTATACACATACACGGCTTCCAGTGAGGCGATCACGATCGTATCGCCGTAGATCGCCACGGACTGACCGAACCCCAGTACACCCTCTGCGTCATCGGGTCTGAGCGTCGCGGCATGTGTCCAGCCCTCGTCGACGAAGCTGTAGAGCTCGACGAGCCCGCCCAGGTTCGCCCTCGGAGCGCCGATCGCGACCAGGTCCTCGTGGGCCGCCACGGATGCCCCGAAGTCCGAATCGATGCCCAGTCCTCGCGCCTGGATCCCATGGACGAGGCGCCACTTGTTGTCCTGCTTCGCGTACAGCCACGCGGTATTCACATCTTCTTCAGCACGTGGCCCCGCTGCGGTGCCGATGATGAGGAAGCGGTCGGTGAATGCCAGCGAGCGCCCGAACTGGATGCGCCGTTCGTTCCGCGCCGCGTTCAGCAGCACGGCGCCTCCAACCAGCGTCAGACCCAGCGGCAGGTCCCAGAGGTTGATCGCTCCCAACGCCCCGACGCTCACCGAGGCGACCAGGATGAGCGGGAAGTGCCGCCAGAGCACGTCGCGTTGGATGATCCCCGGCCGGAGGTACAGTTGGATGGCGACGCCTATGACAAGGAGAACGAACCCGATGGACATGACGTGCGGGTGCATGTCTCCCAGCAGGAAGCTGAACGCGGGGAACTCCGTTATCGCATTCGGCACCGCGCGCGACACGCGCCACCACCACCAGAACTCTTCGGGGCGCCACGAAGCCGACGCCTGAGCGTCCCGGTACCACTCCGCGTTGGGCGTTATCCATGCCCAGAAGGACGCGGTTCCTGCATTGGAGGCCCATGCGAGTTCGAGCACGCCCAGCACGTTGCTCGCTATCAGCAGCAGGAAGACGGACGCGGCCCCGGCAGCCGCTCCCGCCACGAGCGACCCCCTGGAGATACGCACGAGGTTGTACGTCAGCCCGAACGCCGCGACCGCCGCGATGGCGGCGTAGGTGGCGAGGCCCAGCGTGTAGGCGATGGGCGTTATCGTGTTCGTCAGCAGCGCAACGGACCCGATGAGCAGGTAGCCCAGGTAGTAGTAGGAGACCTGCTCTCCGGCGAACCATGCGTCGATGGGCGGGTAGTAGGAGCTGGCGACCGTGGAGCTCAGGAACATCAGGTCCATCGGCTGCTCGGTGGTGGCGATGTCAGGGACCATCGCCCGGTACAGCGTCATGCTCGCAAACACGAGGAGGAACAGCCCCTCGGTTATGAGCACGATGGTCCGGTTGTTCCACAGGAACGCCCATATCTCACGCCGCCAACGGCGGACCGCGAGTACCCCTACCGCAACGACGATTGCCAACGCAGCCAGCACGGACAGGTTGGAGACGGGGATGGTGCGGGTCATGCCGATGAGCCCCGCCAGGAAGCCGACGCTCAGCAGCCCCAGCGGCTTGGAGAAGGCATAACCACGGTCCGGCATGCGCGAGAACGCCCGGAAGGCGATGGGGAACGCGGCTAAGGAGAACGCCTCCAGCGTCAGGAACCACAGGGCTGCGTCGAATATGCCCATCAGTCGTTACCCTGGGGTTCGTCGCCGAAGAGCGCGTCGACGAAATCGTCCGTGTCGAACAGCGCCAGGTCTTCCGTGCCCTCGCCGGTGCCGATGAACACCACGGGCAGGCGCAGCTGCTGCGCGATGGCGACCGTCACGCCGCCCTTGGCCGTGCCGTCCAGCTTGGCGAGGAAGACGCCGTCCACACCCACGGCCTCCTGGAAGATGCGGGCCTGCTCCACGCCGTTGTGTCCCGTCGTAGCGTCCAGCACCAGCAGCGTCTGTTGCGGTGCTCCGGGCGCGCGGCTCTCGAACACGCGGCGCACCTTGCGCAGCTCATCCATGAGCGGCGCCTTCGTGTGCAGTCTGCCCGCGGTGTCGAACAGGAGGACGTCGGCCCCTCGTGCCATCGCGGCCTCGTACGCGTCGAAGGCCACCGCGCCCGGGTCGGAGCCCGGCTGGTGCGCGACGATGTCCGCCTGGAGCCGGTCTCCCCATACCTTCAACTGGTCTATCGCCGCAGCCCGGAACGTGTCACCCGCTCCGATGAGCACAGACTTCCCCATGCGCTGGTAGTGGGCAGCCATCTTGGCGATGCTCGTGGTCTTCCCCGCGCCGTTCACTCCCACGATCATGAGTACGAACGGCTTGGCGGCGAGGTTCTCCTGGTCGTACCAGTCCCAGAAGCTCTTGTCCTCGGTATCGAGGAGGAACGCGAGCTCCTCCTTGAACAGTTCGATGACTTCGCCAGCGTCGTCTACGCCCTCTTCCCGGACGCGCTGGCGAACGGTGTTCACGACGCTCAGCGAGGTGTCGACGCCCACGTCGGCTGAGATGAGCGCATCTTCGAGGTCTTCCCACAAGCGGTCATCCGAGAGCGTGGCGCCTTGGAACAGCGTGGCCAGCCCTCCTCCCCAACCCTTCCTCGTCTTGGCCAGGGCGTGTGTCGTCTTGTCCTTACGGCGGAGGAAGTTGAAAACCACGTGGACGAATCGTTCCTTTGTCCGGGTAGTTGCTTTGCGGCAGCCTCCCATCTTGCAGGCTGCATGGTATCAATGGCGGGAATCTACTCACAAGACACGGAGAGGTAAATCCCGACCCTTGTTACCGGTACTGACCGACCGCCCTACACGCTTTCTCCTGCGCTGACTCGCAGTGCGTTCAGCGCCTCTCGTGCCGCGGACTGTTCCGCATCGGCTCTCCTGCGTCCCGCGCCCGTTCCCATGATGCGGTCGTCTACCAGCACGCGCACGACGAAAGTCTTGTCGTGTGGCTCCCCCGTGTCGGAGACCGTTTCGTAGACCGGAAGGGGCAGCCCGTGGCCCTGGAGGAACTCCTGCAGCGCGCTCTTGGCGTCCCGTCTCGCTCCGGTATCTCCCATCGACTGGATACGGGACTCGAACCATTTCAGCACGAGCGACCGCGCTGCCGCTTCCCCCTGGTCCAAAAGCACTGCGCCCACGACGGCCTCCAACGCCCCGGCGAGGTTGCGGTCGCGGTCGCGTCCACCGCTCGCTTCCTCACCCTGGCCGACCAGGAGGTACGCGCCGAGGCCCAAACTGCGCGCGACGTCCGCCAGCGTTTCGCCGCGTACGAGCGACGCGCGGGCGCGGGTCAGGTCGCCCTCGTCGTAGTGCGGGTAGAGCCGGTACAGCTCGGCGGCGGCCACCCACCCGAGGAACGCGTCTCCGAGGTACTCCAGCCTGTCGTAGCTCGCCAAGGACCGGTTGTCCTGCTCGTTGAGGTACGAGCGGTGAACGAGCGCTTCACGCAACAGACCGCGCTCGTTGAACCGAACTCCAAGCGTCCGCTCGAGCGCGGCCCGGTCTGGTCCCGTCGTTCCTGCGGAGGCAGGAACCTCGCCTGGGTGTTCGGGCGCCCTGCTCGGTCCCTTCCCCCTTGATGGGGGAAGGTTAGGATGGGGGTGCTCGTTCGGCAGGTTAGTCAAAAACACCCTTGGGCCACGGGGGCTGCGGGCGCTTCACTTCGCCGACGAACACCTCGTCCCGCATCAGCCCAAGGAGCGAGTTGAACGCGCTGAGCGCTTGCTCGTTCTCCTGCGGCCTGATCAGCTTCAGGAACGCGGACCCGCCGCCCTCGAACACGAACGTCGGCGTCCCGAAGACACCCAACTCCTCGACGGCGTGGTTGTGGCTCTCGGCGATCTCGTCCAGTGTCGAGCGGTCGTTCAGGTCGGTGGTGAACTTGTCTACGTCGAGTCCGGCCTCACCGGCGATCCGCTGGAGCACGGCCATGTCGTTCAGTTCCACGCGGTCCTGGTGACGCGCGTTGAGCAGCAGGGGAAGGAAGGCCCTGAGCGCGTCCTCGCCCTGGCGCCGCGCGGCCTGCCCGGCGCGCAGTCCCCAGAGGCTCTGGTCGAGGCTCTCGTCCGGTTCGTTCCAGGCCCTGTAGTCCGGGTCGCCCGACTTCTGATTGATCTGCGCGAGCGAAAGAGGCTTCCACGTGACCTCGAGCGGCGCCTCGCCGCCCATCGCCTGTGTCACTTTATCCAGCCACACGGCTGCATTGAAAACGAACGGTCAGCGAAAGTCGTAGTAAACGTCTGCCTTCTGGGTGGCCATAAGCGCCTCCGGCTTTGGAGTATTTCCATCCACCGCGATTGTACCCTTTCGGGCAAGCCTCCGCCCGGGCTTCACAGAAATTCTGGTTCGCGGCTACTTCCTGGGCAGATGCGGCCTATAGGGAGCGGGCGGTCGTCCGTAGAGGAGGCTCACTCTTCCAACATCACCAACCCACTGCGGGGGTCGTGCGTGAGTCTGAAGTGGCTGAGAAAATCCTGGCCCAGCAGGGACGGGACTTCCAGCAGCCTGCCATCCGGCGCCATTGGCTGGGGGCCTAACGGGAGGTCGAGTCCCACTTGAATCGCCTTGATGCGGCCTGACATCGGATTCAGGATTCGGATGTCGGCTTCGACGGTGTTCACCGCCATCGAGGCGCTGACCCCGTCCATCTCGTCAATCACCCCGGGCAGTGCTTGCGGGTCGATGCGGAGGTATTCCATATCGGACCAGCCCATCATGCTGGTGTCTGCCCCCGTGTCCACCAGGAAATACACCCACCCGATGAAGTCGGACACCTTGACCGACGCTCTAACGACTGGCCGTCTATTCCCATCGAAGTGCCCGTACCACGTCATGGGGGCTAGACGACCAGCTTCCGGCGCTTCTCGCTGACGTAGTGGATGGCCGTGTTATGAGAAGGGATTCCCTTGCGCAGGAGTTCATCGAGGACTACTTCGCGGTCAGGGGATGCGGCCCTGACTTTCCCCTTGAATACCGCGACGTAGCAGTCGGGATGCTTCGCCTTGAGTTCCTCCCAGTGCGCCTTGAAGTACTGGTCATCCTTGATGAACTGCTTGTACTCGACCATGAGCACGTCGTCTGGGGGAAGATAATAGGTAGTCATGGCGCTCTGACTCCGTCCAACCTGTCTCCTGTGGGAACAGGGTACCGTAGTTTACTGCTCCTTCCTAGAGGAGCGGCGCATACGCTGAGCCACGCTATGCGGCGTCTAGCATTAGCCGGTCGTCGAAGCCCCCTGCCCGCTATACTTTAAGGAGCCCGATTACCTCAGACAGGGAGAGTGCCTTGGTAGATTTCCGCCCGTTCAGAGCCGTCCGCTACTCAGAGGCAGCAGGCTCGCTCGACAACCTCATCTGCCCGCCCTACGACGTCATATCCCCTGCTGCTGAGCGCGACCTGCTCGACCGCAGCCCCCACAACATGGTGCGGCTTGAACTCGCGGAGCTGGACGGCCCACCGCCGCCCGATCGCTACGACAACGCCGCCGCCGCGCTCGGCGCCATGCTCAGCGACGGCATGCTCGCGCGCGACGACGTCCCCGCCTACTACCTGCTGCGTCAGCGCTTCTCCGTCGGGAGCGCGGAGCGTGAGCGGCATTGCCTCTTCGGCGCCCTGCGCCTGGAGGAGCTCGGCTCAGGCGTCCTCCCGCACGAGAACACCGCGGTCGGCCCGAAGGAGGACAGGCTCGCCCTCATGCGCGCGGCGCACGCCAACTTCAGCCCCATCCTCATGCTCTACCGGGATGAGACCGACACGATCGCCCGGACGCTCGCCGAGGCGGCTGCCGCGCCTCCCGCAGCCGAGTTCGCCGCAGGCGGAGAGCAGTACGCGCTCTGGCTGCTGCAGGACCCGTCCGCAGTCGACGCCGTCTCCGGCACGCTCGCCGACGAGAACCTGTACGTCGCCGACGGACACCACCGCTACGAGACAGCGCTCGTCTACCGCGATGAGGTGCAGGACGGCGCAGAGTTCGTGCTCACCGGCCTCGTTGCCTTCGACGACCCCGGGCTCCTCATCCAGCCGTACTACCGAGTCGTCCACGGCGCATCGCCTGCGCAGATGTCGAAGCTCCATGAACTGCTCTCGTTCTACTTCGTCTCACGCCCGTCCGGCACCCCTTCCGGCGAGCCGGGCCCACTGGACTCTGTCGTTGCCACGTTGGGGCAGGGGCAGACCGTGCTGGGCGTCGTCCAGCAGGGCCAGCCCCCGCGGCTCCTCACCCCCGCGAACGACATCATCCCCGAACCGGACCCCGAGGCCTCGCCGGAGACGCAGGTCCGCTCCGTGGAGGCATTCGTCCTCCAGGAGATGCTGTTCCGTCCCGTCTTCGGAGACGCGTTCCCTGACCACGTGGAGTACGTCCACGACGGCGCGGAGGCGATGGCGATGGTGGAGCGCGGCGATGGGCAGGTGGCGTTCTTCGTGAAGGGCCTGCCGGCTGACGTGTTCAGGGCTGTGGTGGGCGCGGGCATCAGGCTCCCGCGCAAGAGCACGTACTTCCACCCGAAACTCCCCAGCGGGGTCGTCATCAACCTGCTCGACGAGAGCGCATAGGGGCGCTTACCGGTCAGGCGAAGATGTGCCCCTCGTCCTCTATCTCGGCGCGGCGCCTGCTCGGCCGGTGCACCACTGAGACCAGCCCACCCGGCACCGGGCGGAAGCCCCGGCGCAGGTTGAGCATCTGGGCGTCGTCCGTGCGCCTGATCTCGCTCGAGAACTCCGCGCACCACACCAGGATCACCGAGACGACGTAGAGGAACAGCATCGTGACCACGACGGTGGCGATGCTGCCGTAGACCAGGTCCAGCCGGGACAGGTTCGAGAGATAGAACGAGAACAGCACCTTCGTGAGCTCCAGTGCCATCGCGGCGAGGACGCCCGGTACAATCGCGTCCCGCCAGCGCACGTCCGTGTCCGGCAGCATCCGGTACACGAGTATGAACAGTCCGACGCTCACAACGAAGGGCAGCAAGTTGAATAAGAGCCCCCACGGGATCGCCACCGGAAGCAGATCGGTTTCCGACGCGATCGCCCTGCCGACTGAGCCTGCGACAGCCGCCGAGATGAACAGCATCACGGCGCCCATGGATGCCGCGATCTGCGCGATCTGGTCTATGAGGAAGTGCGGGGGCTCAGCTATCTTCCAGGCGCGGTTGACCACGCGGCGCACTGCGCCGAATACGGCTCGCCCAGCCCATATGAGACCGACCATTGCGATGGCCCCCAGGGCGCTCCTTGCCGCCTGGAGGTCTGTGAGGTGGTCCTCTACGAAGTCGTGGTCCTGACCGGGGAACTGCCGGTCGATGAAGTGGACGATGTCTGACTGGAGGTCTGCCGAGTGGATGAAGTACTCGGTGATCGCGATCGTCGCAAGCATCAGTGGGAAGAGCGAGAAGATGGCGTAGTAGGCGACTCCCGCAGCCATGTGAGAGCCCTCGTTCAGGATGAAGTTCTTGGTTGTGCGGATCAGTAGCTCCACCGTGGAGCGGATAGCGGAGGGTGCAGGAAGACTGTAGAAGAAGAACTTGACTTGCTGCAGTCGTGCTGCATAGAGGGAGCGCATGGCAAGAGCATTCTACAAGCCGGACAACGGTATGTCGCGATTCCTACGAGGCGCTGGCGCGCCAAGATGAACCGGATGTCGCCGCGAGGAACCGCTCGTGGATGCGCGGCGCGCCTGCGGCGATGCTCCTGCTCTCCGGCGTGAGCGGCCCGCCGTTGAGTTCGGTGGCTATGCCGCCTGCCTCCCGCACGACGACGATGGCGGCGGCGATGTCCCAGGGTTGGACGTAGTGGTGCGCGTACAGCTCCAGGCGGCCGCAGCCTGCGTAGGTGATGCCCAGCGCGGCGGAGCCCATCATGCGCACGGACTGGAAACCCGGCCATAGCTCGGCGACCGCCGCCAGCAGCAGCTTGCCCTCCGGCCCCTTGTAGCCGATGTCGAAGCCGAGCAGCGATTCCTCCATGCTGCTCTCGTCAGAGACCGTCACGGGCGTGCCGTTCAGCGCGGACCCGCGCCCGGCTGCGGCGGTGAACGTCTCCTGCCGGATGGGGTCGAGCAGCACGCCTACGAGCGGCTCGCCGTGTCCCCAGAGGCCGACGCTGACGCAGATGTGCGGGAGGCCGCTCGCGAAGTTGCGGGTGCCGTCGATGGGGTCGACGTACCAGCGGTAGGGGGAGTCGCCGCCGTGCGAGCCGGACTCCTCGCCGACTATCTCGTGGGCGGGGAATGCGGCGGTCAGCACGGCGAGAGCGGCGTCCTCGGCGGCCTTGTCGACCTCGGTGACGCGGTCGTTCCAGCCGCCCTTGGTGGTGAGGCCGAGGCGTTCCTTCGCGCCGGAGCCTATCGTGTCGGGGAGGCGCCGTTCGATCTCGGCGCCTGCCGCCTGCGCGACCCGCACCGCCACCTGCAACGCATCGCTTCCGTCCGATGCGAGCGGCAGTGGAGGGCGCTCCGCCATGCCTAGCGCAGCCCCATGCGGCCGTAGACTTCCTCCACGGTTGCGTTCGCGACGGCCTGCGCGCGCTTCGAGCCCTCGTGCAGTATCTCCTGCACGCGCTCCGGCGACTCCGACAACTCGCGGCGGCGCTCGCGGAACTCGCGCAGGTAGCGGTTGATGCCCTCGGCGAGGTCGCGCTTGTCGTCCACGCAGCCGATTCCCGCAGTCGTGCAGAGGCGGTGTATCTCGTCCGTCTTGTCCGGGTTGAATATCTTCTGGAGGGCGAAGACGTTGCAGACCTCCGGCCTGCCGGGGTCGGAGCGGCGCGCGCGCTGGGGGTCGGTGACCATCGCCATCGTGCGCTTCGTCGTCTCTTCGTCGGGGGCTGCGAGCTCGATCTGGTTGTCGAGGCTCTTGCTCATCTTGTTCTGGCCGTCGGTGCCGACGATCATGGGCGACTCGGTCAGCAGGGCCTGCGGCTCCGGGAACGTCTCGCCGTAGAGGCGGTTGAAGCGGCGGGCGATCTCGCGGGAGATCTCGATGTGCGACGCCTGGTCGATGCCCACCGGCACCTTGTCCGCCTTGTAGATGATGATGTCGGCGGTCTGGAGCACGGGGTAGCCGACGAGCCCGTACGGGACGTGCTCCTCGTCCTCGCCCATCTGGCGGAGGCGCTCCTTGAATGTGGGAACGCGCAGCAGCCAGCCGAGCGGCGTGCTCATGCTCAGCAGCCCGTGCAGTACGAGATGCTCCGGGACGTGGGACTGCACGAAGATGACGCAGCGCTCAGGGTCGAGCCCGGCGGCGAGCCAGTCGAGCACCATCTCCTGGGTGTCCGCGCCGATGGACCGCACCTCGTCGCCGCCGGAGAGCGTGGTGAGCGCGTGGACGTCGGCCACCATGTAGAAGCACTCGTACTCGTTCTGGAGGCGCACCCAGTTCTGCAGCGCCCCGAAGTAGTTGCCGAGGTGCAGCCTGCCGGACGGGCGCATGCCCGAGAGTATCCTGCCGTCAGTCATGCTCATCTTCCGTGTTGCGTGATGTTGCGCGCCGGGCAGGGCGGTTCGCGAACCGCCCCTACGGTTTCCTGGTTCCCGCCTTCGCGGGAATGACGAAGGGAGGGCGGGAATGACGGGGGAAGGCACTCCCATGACGGGATGCCGACCCCGACGGGGAAGGGCGCTCCTCAAGGATAGCGTGCATCAGCCGGATACTGCACGGTGGATTCATACCCAGATGTCCAGGGATGGGGGTTCCATGAAGGCTAGGGCGAGGGCGTCGGCGCGGTCTGGGGAGGCGACGCCCCGGTGGCGGAGTTTGGTCTTGCTCTCGAGGCGGATGCGCCCGGTGGAGGAGACGTCGTAGCGGAGGGCGAGGAGCTGGCCGACGAGGACGGAGTCGTTGGGGATGGATGCGGCGTCCTCGCGGAGGAGGCGGGCGACCTCCCAGAAGATCTCGGCGCGGAGGTCGGCGAACTGGGAGGGGCGGCGGGCCTTGCCGCCCACGTCGACGCCGATGACGGGGACGCCGAGCTGGCCGAGCCGGTCGACAACGCCAGTGCCGACGCCCGTGCCGTCCGCGAAGACGGCGTTGATGCCGAGGGCGTCCGTCCACGCCTTCACCTCGTCGGCGACCTGCATGTTGTCGAGGCCGCGCCTGAGGGGGATGAGGTGTTCGACGCGGTAGCCGCGGCGGATGCAGATGACGGACTCGTTGCCGCCGAAGCGGGCTACGTCGACGCCCATGCGGTAGGGGAGCGGGCGGCCGCGCTCGTCCAAAGGCTGCGAGGTTCCTGCCTCCGCAGGAACGACGGAAGTTTCCTCGTGGCGGGCGATGGCGCGGTCGACGTGGTTGCGGGTGGTGAGGGAGTCCTCGAGGGCGTCGGGGAACTGGCCGAGGACGGACGCGACGTAGAGCGGGGAGTCTGCGCCCCAGTCGCGGCGGTGGTGTTCGATGTCCGCAGGGGTGACGAGGCCGGGGATGCGGAAGCGCTTGCGGCGGAAGTTGGGGGAGTCGAAGGCGGAGATGGTGATCTGGTGGTAGAGGGAGGACTTGGCGTGGTGGGACTCGTAGAGTTCGCCCTCGTGGGCGAGGGGGTTGCCGATGAGGAGGACCTTCGTGGGGTTGAGGCGCTTGATGGCCTCCATGTAGACCTGTTTGACGCCCTGGGCCTCCGTGACGATGACGAGGAGGTTGGGGGAGTGGAAGCCCTGGATGTTGTGGTGGGAGTTGGAGGAGAAGGCGATGGCGAAGCGGTCCTCGTCGATGACGTACTTGTCGTTGGTGATCTTGCCGGGGAGGGCGTCGCCGGCGGCCGCGACGGCGATGCGGAGCTCGTGCCAGAGGATGTCCCTGATCTGGCGGCGGGTTGGGCCGGTGACAACGACCTTGGCGTTCGTGCGGGTGTGGAGCCACCAGACGATGGCGCGGGCGGCGGCCCAGTCCTTGCCCGAAGAGTTGCACGCGGCGACGGAAACGCGGGGCTGTTTGCGAGGGCTTTCAAGATCTCCTCCTGTTTGTCGTAGGGTCTGCCTGCTGCGCCGAGGATGTCCTTGACGAAGCCGACGGGGTCTTTCTTGTAGCGTTCGAACATGGCCATCCTCTCTCACCCCCATCCTGACCTTCCCCCATCGAGGGGGAAGGGATCAGAAAATGCTGGTTAACGAAAAAGCCGCCCGGCCTTGTGCTTGCCGGGCGGCTCGTCCGCCTTCGGGGATCCTATGGGTTATGGGGTCTGTGACATCAGTGTGACGGAGGCGCGTCGGTTGCGCAAGGGGGTGGTGTCACATGGGGATATTTCACATCGATGGACAGGATGGGGGGCAGGTGAAGTTCTAGCCGCGTGAGCGCGGCGATGACCGGCGGCGGGCGTCCCGCTCCAACTGTTGCAGCGTTCCCACGTAGGTTGGTGGCGATGCGCCCTGCGGGATCAACTCCGCCGCTGCCCAGAGCTTGGCGTTGAGCGCGCGGGCAGTGTCCACGCCGTGCCGCATGTCGTCCTCCGGCACGTGGTCCTGGTAGAAGTTCGTGTGGTAGTCGGAGACCGCCCTGAACAGCACGTTGATGTCGCCGTCCCGCGACAAGCGGCCCAGGTACGACTTCATCGAGTCGGCCGCGCGCGGCCTGCGGAACACCCATCCCTGCGCCGCCGCTACCGCCTTCAGCGTGTGCACCACGGCGCCCCATATCTTCTCCGACACCTGCAACCTGTCAGCGGCGGTCAGCCTGTCCTTCCGCAAGAGCGCATCGGCGTGTTCCAGCAGGCCGTCTGCACGGGCGCGATGCTTCGCGCGCCGCTCCGCCAGCGGAGCATCGCGCCCGATAGGTTCTTCGACCCGTGTTGTCATCCGGCTGCTCTCCTGACGCCCTCAGCATACCACGCGGGGTTTTGGGGCCTAGGACACCAGTGTGGGCACATGCTCTTCACCCGCGCAATGGGGTGGTGTCACACTACGCAGTTATTCCGTTGCGAGGTCTTAGCGGGATTCGTAGTCGCGCAGTTCGCCTTGCAGGTCTTCGGTCTGGCTCCTCAGCGCATCTTCCCGGGCCTTGGCGATGAGGGGATGGGTTCCTCCAGTGCTCTGGCTGAGGCTTTCGAGGGTCCGGGACAGTCCGTCCGTCTGCGTCTTTGTGATGCGGTACTGCCGCTCGTCCTTGATCATGCGAAACCTCCCAAAGCGATGGCAATGCGGTAGCACAACACAACGATACTCATTGTGGAGGCGGGCAGTCCAGGATCTTGCAGGCACGCGCTCTCACGTGGCGCTTGCTGTTTCCGTGTAACAGGGCGGCTCGCCCGCCCTAGGGCCTGTGGGTCGGGGTTGGGGCCTGTGACGCCAGTGTGACGGATGCGCTTCGGTTGCGCAATGGAGTGGTGTCACGAGGGGTATTCGACCCCTCCCCCTCGAAGAGGGAAGGTCAGGATTGGGGGTGATTCGGATGCGCCCTACACCGACCCGGGACGACCGCAGGGTGACCATACTCATGCACTTTCGCAACCGGGAAGGCCGCTGCGGCCTCATGCTATCCTTTACGACTCTAGGATGGCGGTTGGACAGAACTGGAAGAGGAGTGACTGCTGTGAGCACAACCTATCCCCAGCATGGTAGTGGCGGTGCCATCTATACCAACGAGCAAGGTGCTGTCTACGTATGGCCGGACTTGCGTACTTGTCCAATTTGCAATCATTTTGCACAAGTTGAATGGCGAGTAATCTTGCGTATGGAACGAACGACAGGAGTGGAATGGGCTGCTACCACTTGGGACGCTATTTGGGATAATATCCTACGGAACGACGCAAGAATAGTCTTAGGTCATTGCTTTGCATGCAATAGGCAATCTCTCCACGAGCCTGATGGCACGTTGCTCTGGCCTAGGGAATCAAATCTCCCACTGGCTAACGAAGACATGCCACCGGATGTTAAGGAGTTCTATAACGACGCTCGCCAGACGGCTGTGAACTCAAAGCGGGGCGCACTGGTGCTGCTTCGATTCTGCATGGAAGCATTGCTCTCGCTCCAAGGATATAACGATGGTACTTTGTACAACAGAATCGAACAACTATACGGCAGCCAACGTGGAGGGAAACGGCTAAGGGATGCATTGAGTGCAGTTCGATTAGTGGGCAACTCTGCTGCACATGACAATGAAATCGTTTGGGACAGGCAAGACCTATCACCTCTATTCACGCTGGTAAATCTCATTGTAGATGAGTTTTACACCAAAGATGAGTCCATTGCGGACATACTCAACAGTGTAAAGCAGGAGTGAAGGCATAGATGGCTCCGCTGTTGAACGAGGCGGGGCTGAGTGGGTTGAGTGTACCTGCCCTTCAGCCGGTTCTTCATCACACTCTTGAGTGAGGAAGCGAATGGACATCACGGAAGTTTGGACTAGTCTACCAGGGATTGTAGCGGCGGGAGCGACCGTTATTGCAGCAGGAGCGACAGTCTCTGCAGCGTTTGTTGCGCGTAACATGCTGAAACTAGAGAGGTTTCGAGAAAAGAACAGGATCCTATTCTTGAAGCATGAATCAGAGATTGAGCATCTACAGAAACTCATCGCGTCTTTTGCCAAAGTCGCCGCTCTGGACTCTACGCTACCGGGATCTTGGCAGAATCAAGAGATTGACAGAGCGATTGATGACATGCAATTTCACCTTTCGGTGTTGAAGGCGCTAGACACCAATATAAGCGGAGACATCGCCCAATGGATCACAGCTAGAACCCCAGATGGAGAGACTGTCGCACAGATAGTATATTACCAAATAGGACAGTTATATGCTAGCGGTCACGAACGGCGCATCAATTTCTTCAAATACAAGATGGAAGACCTCAAGATGATTCAAGACAAAATGTATTCAGAGATGATAAGGGAATGAATATGAGAAGGACCTCTTACTGGGCACTCGTAACTTCGTCGCAACAAGGCTTACAGATTGGGTTGTCGAAAGAGATTCCCTTCCTTCGCTTATGGCAACGGTGGCAGTAGAGGCCCGGGTAGTCACGGCTACCGTCCCACTCGTCATAACATTTGAGGCACAGTGGTTTGTCGATATCGTAGCGGTTCTTCACCCTTCCACAGCGTATGCACAGACCTAAGTGGGGAACTAGCCGCTCGCTCTGGCCAAGCAGCCGTATGCGCACGTACCGGTTGATCTGGCGAAGCGTCGCCTCATCACGGATTCTGAAGCCAATCTCCTTGTTCTCCGTGGCGGAGCTCTGGTAGAGGTTCATCGAAGTGACTACTGCCCTGGACTCGTTGAAGTAAACCTTCGCGTGGAGACGTTCAACGAGGAAGACTTCGGCCCGGTAGTCGGACTCCAGTTGCTCCCACAGGGGACGTTCGTCTTGCTCTTTCTCCTTCCTGCACACCACTGTTATGGAAAGTCCTTGTCTGGCTGCAGCACGTTTGAGGGCTTGGCGAACCCGGGTGGAATACTCATTGAAGGGTGAGACAAGCACCAAGCGCCTTCGGGCGCCATCGATGATACGAACGATGGCAGGCTCGATCTGCTCGTCGTAGATGAATTCGTCAAGTAGTGGCACGACGCCTCCGCTTGCTCATCCTCCCTCACGCTCCGTGCAGGTCGCGCTCGTCGATGACGCGGCGGGCTTTGAACTGGGTGCGCTCGAGTTGGCCGGGGGCTTTGAGGTCGACGTTGGAGCGGATGCCGAGGGTGGCGCCGAGGTCGGATTGGAGCTGGCGCTTGACGGCTTCGATGCCGGACTCGGTGGCGGCGGCTTCGGGCGTGTACTCGGCGAGGACGGTGAGCTCGTCCATGGTGCGCTCGCGGGAGACGACCATGCGGAATTCGCCGGTGAGGCCGGGGATGGCGCGGACGACGTTCTCGACGGCGCTCGGGTAGACGTTCTCACCGCGCACGACAACCATGTCGTCGACGCGGCCGTAGATGCCGCGGGGCATGGTGGGGTAGGTGCGTCCGCAGGGGCAGGGGGCGTCCGTCCAGCTGGCGAGGTCGCCGGACCAGAAGCGGATGAGCGGCTGGGAGGTGCGCTCCAGGTGCGTGTAGACGGGCACGCCCTCACCGCCGTAGGGGGCGACTTCGAGCGTCGTGGGGTCGATGAGCTGGGTGAAGACCATGTCCTGCCAAAGGTGCATGCCGCTGGCGTGGCGGCAGCCGCCGTTGCTCATCCACGGCGACATCTCGCCGGTCGAGCCGCTGTCGACGATGACGGGGTTGCCGTAGGCCTCCTCCAACGTGCGTCGCGTCGCGGGGATGGAGCCTCCGGGCTCGCCGGAGAAGAAGAGCGTGCGGAAGCCGAACTCCTTGGGGTCGACGCCTTCCTCGCGAGCGGTCTCGGCGAGGTAGAGGCAGAACGACGGCGTGCCGTAGAAGACGGACGGTTTGGCGGCGAGGCACCAGCGCACGGCCATGCGCGTCTGTCCGGGCGCTCCCGCGCCGAAGGGGAAGCACTTCGCGCCCATGCGCTCCGCGCCGACGAGCATGCCCCACGCGCCCATGTAGAGGCTGAACGGGGCGGCCATGAACACGGTGTCGCTGGGCCGCACGCCGGCGCCCCACTCGACGCGCGCGTGCGCCTCGCCGATGCGTTCCCAGTCGCCCTTGCTGATGGCGATGATGGTGGGGATGCCGGTGGTGCCGGACGAGCCGTGGACACGCAGGATGTTCTGCCAGTCGTCGGCGATGTTGCTGCCGAACGGCGGGTTGGCGAGGAGGTCCTGGCGCAGGTCTTCCTTCGTGATGATGGGGATGCGCTGGATGTCGTCCAGCGTTCTGAGCTGGTCGGGGTGGAACCCGGCCTCGCCCCAGCGCTGCTGGTAGAACGGCGAGCGCTCATACGCCCACGCGGCCTGCCGCTGGAGTCTCGCGACGATGAGGGCGTCGCGCTCCTGCGGGGGCATCGTCTCGAGGGCGGGGTCCCAGTATTCCTGGTCCTCAGGCGGGACGTAGGAGGGGTCGTAGATGGGCGGCCAATCGAGCGCCATGAGTCTTACTCTCCGTCCGACAGGCGCTCCTTGATGAACGCCTCGATGTCGCGCAGGCTGGAGCCGACGGGGAAGACGCCGTCGATGCCGATCTCCTCGAGCGCTTCGCGGTCGCCGTCGGGGACGGTTCCGCCGAGGAGGATGAGGGTTTCGCCGCGCATCTCGCGCTCGTCGACGACCTTCATCAGCCGGGTCATGAGCGGCTTGTGCGCGCCGGAGAGGAGCGAGATGCCGATGACATCGGCGTCTTCCCGCTGTGCGCGGTCGACGACCTGCTCGGGCGTGACGCGCATGCCCATGTAGACGACGTCCATGCCGGCCTTCTCGAGCGCCTTGGCGATGACCTTGATGCCGCGGTCGTGGCCGTCAAGGCCGAGTTTGGCGAGGATGACTTTGGTCGGTTTGGGTGTGGTCATGGCTCAGATCACCGTGCTACGCGCTCACCACGACCCTGCCAGACGTTCCTTCATAGTGCATGGTCACGCGTTGCAGGAAGGTACGGCCCAGGAGTACGTCGTGCGGCTGTCCTCCGGCCCGCAGGTGGACGCCGTTGAACCGCCCATGGATCGTGATGTTCAACACAGGGACGTATATGTGCGCGAGATATTCGTTCACTTCTCCAGGGCCGTGAGCACCTGCAACCGCACCCCGGCCGATGATTGGGAGGGCCAACTCTTCGGCCAACTGCGAGTCGATGCAGCTTATGCTCGCTCCGGTGTCGATGAGGGACGGCACCGACGAGTCGGGTAGCGCCGGGGGGCCGCCACCGGGTAGGAAGTCTGGATCGAAACCGACCTGCACCGGGATCGTCGGCCCATGCACCTGCAGGAGGACCGGACTGGCGAACCCGCACTCCAAGTCAGCCATAGAGCACGGACGCAGGAAGTACGCGTGGGCCTTCCCCAACGAGCCTGATGAGATACGGGCCGCGTCCGAAGCGTGCCACTGCGGTCTGCGCGGCTTCTTCGAAGTCGTCGAACGCCCCAATGAATGTCTCGTCGTGAAAGACCACCCACTTCCCGAAGTGGTCCTTTTCGAGGCTGTCGCGGTTGCGTTCATAGGCAGCGATCTCGATGTCTATCTCTGCCATGGATATCTCCTTCGACTCACTTCCAGGTCGCTTGTGGCCTCTGTTTCAAGGCTATCCACCGCCCTGGCGAGCGTCAACGCGTCCGTGACTGCGGAGCGCACGGCGAGGAAGCGAGGTCGTCATGGCTAGAAGATGCCTGGGTCCTCGTGGTCGCCGAAGACGTCTCGGAGGGCGCCCATGATCTCGCCCTCGGTGGCGTCGGCGCGGGAGGCGTCGAGGATGAAGGGCATCGTATTGTCGGCGCCGCGGGCGGCCTGCCGCAGGGCTTCGAGCGCGGCATCGGTACGGGCGGCGTCGCGCTCGTGGATGACGGCTTCGAGGCGGGCGATCTGGCGCTCCTCCTCGTCGTCGTCGTGCTCGTAGAGCTCGGGCGGCGGGACGGAGTCTTCCTCGTGCTCGTTGAGGCCGAGCACCTTGTACTCGTGCTCCTCGATGCGCTCCTGGTAGTCGTAGGCGGCTTCGGAGATCTCGCGCTCGATGTAACCGCTCTCGATGGCGGCGAACATGCCGGCGAGCACGCCCTCGCCGCCGCCCATGTCCTCGATGGTGCGGATGTAGGCGAGCGCCTCCTCCTCGATCTCGTTCGTCAGCTTCTCGATGAAGAACGAGCCGCCGAGGGGGTCGATGGTGTTAGCGACGCCGGTCTCGTTGCCGACGATGCGCTGCGTGTTGAGCGACATGCGCATCGCGTCCTCGGAAGGGATGTCGTGGGCTTCGTCGTAGCCGCTGACGTGGAGCGACTGCGTTCCGCCGAGGACGGCGGCCATCGCCTGCGTCGTGCCGCGTATCAGGTTGTTGAGCGCGCCCTCGCGGATCAGGGTCGAGCCGAGGGTCTGGGAGTGGAAGCGGCAGAGCATCGCGCGGGGGTCGGTCGCGCCGTAGCGCTCCTTCATGATGCGCGCCCAGAGGCGCCGCGCCGCGCGGAGCTTGGCGACCTCCTCGAAGAAGTCCATGTGGACGCCGAAGAAGAACGAGAGGCGCGGGCCGAACTCGTCGGGCGTGAGGCCGCGCTGCAGTCCGCCCTCGACGTAGGCCATCCCCTGCGCGAGCGTGAAGCCGACCTCCTGGCCGGCGGTCGAGCCTGCCTCGCGGGTGTGGTAGCCGGAGATGGAGATCGTGTTCCAGTTCGGCACGTTGCGCGTGCAGAACTCGACCACGTCCATCGTCATGCGGTACGCGCCTCGCGGCGGTAGGGCGAACGTCTTCTGTCCGTGGAACTCCTTGAGGGAGTCGTTCTGCACGGTGCCGCGCAGGGTGTCCCACGGCACGCCGACCTTCTCGGCGTGCGCGAGCAGGAACGAGAGCAGCACGATGGCCGGGTGGTTGATGGTGAGCGAGATGCTGACCTTGTCGATGGGGATGTCGTCGAACAGGTCGGACATGTCGCGGGCGGTGTCGATGGCGACGCCGAGCCTGCCGACCTCGCCCTCGGAGAGCGGGTGGAGGGAGTCGTAGCCGGTCAGGGTAGGGTGGTCGAAGTCGGTGGAGAGGCCGGTCTGCCCGTGGGCGAGGAGGTACTTGTAGCGCTCGTTCGTGGACTTCGCCGTGCCGAAGCCGGCTATCTGGCGTCGCGTCCACTGCCGGGCGCGGTACATCGTGGGGTAGACGCCGCGCGTGAACGGGTACGCGCCGGGGAAGCCGATGTCGGAGGCGTAGTCGAGGTCGGGGGCGTCGGCGGGGGTGTAGATGCGGTCGATCTCGCGTCCGGAGACGGTGAGGAAGCGCTCCTGCGACTCGGGGGCGCGCTCGAGCGTCCGCCGCAACTCGTCGTGCTCCCACGCGAGTTCGGCTTCCTGGGCTTTATTCGTGGCTTTCGGGTCGTAGAGCGTCATGGGGTGAACCGTCCGGCGGCAAGTATACGGCAGTGGGAGTGCGGTGGGCGCTGTCGCCTGTGGGCTGGCGTTTCACCTCCATCCCAGCCTTCCTCCATCAAGGGGAAGGGACCTGAGGGTTCGCGTATCATTGCCGGACGCGCTCTCACTCTAAGCGCGGAAGGAGTCCCCATGCTGCGCAGCCTCGGCGGGAAGAGCCCGCAGGTCCATCCCACCGCGTTCGTCAGCGAGTTTGCGTACATCGTTGGGGACGTCCGCATCGGCGCGTACGCGTCCATCTGGCCGGGGGTCGTGCTTCGCTCCGACCGGGGCACGATGACGATAGGCGAGGGCACCAACATCCAGGACGGCTCCATCTGCCACGCCGACGGCGACCTCACGATCGGCGACTACGTGACGCTCGGGCACGCGGTCGTGTGCCACGCGGAGACGGTGGGCGATCATTGCCTGCTGGGGAACAACTGCACGCTCAACGACAAGTCGAACGTGGGCTCGTGGTGCATCGTGGCCGCGGGCGCGGTGCTGCTGGAGGGGCGCAACGTGCCGGACCGTTCGATAGCCGCTGGCGTTCCGGCGAAGGTGCTCGGCCCGCTCACCGACAAGCACTATGAGCTGGTGCAGATGAACGCGGACGAGTACGTGAAGTTGGGACAGGAGTACAAGTCGGAGGGGACGTTGGAGGGGTAGGGGATGGGGGCTCTCCGGTGTACACTAAGGCACGGAGGCTGCGAATGAACGCCGAATACGTTCAATACAAGGTATGTCTTACGTGGGACGAGGAAACGAGCCAGATGGACGCCGCCGTTCCCACGCTCGGAATCGGCGACTGCGGCCCTGACGCAAACGCCGCCCTAGACAGCCTGCGCCAGATGGTCTCCTTCCACGTCGAGTGCTTACTGGACGAGGGCGAGCAACTGCCTGAGTCAGACGAAGGCGAGGGCGTGTACATCCGAGTGCAGGTTCCCGTTCGTGCCGCTCAGGCCGCTCCCACCGCGTGAGGCGCTGCGCCGCCTCCGTCGCGCAGGTTTCGTGGAAGTCCGTCAGCGCGGCAGCCATGTACGGCTGCGCCACATGAACGGGAGGAGGGTGACAGTGGCCGTGCATCCGCGCGACCTGACGCCCCTAAGGATTCGCGACATACTCCGGCAGGCCGGTCTCACCGAGGAAGAGTGGAACAGGCTGTGAGGAGCTACGCGTAACGCGCGGCGGTTCCCCTCAAGGTGTCGGCGTGGGCGAATATCTCGTCCACGCTGTCGATGGGTAAGCGCGTCTCCTTTTTTTCCGCATCAAAGACGCCAAGATACTTCTGCCTCTTATCGAACCAGAACCGGCAGACCGGCTTGCGCTGGTTGTCGTCGAGCATGATGGTGCACGCCCGTTTGGTGTCGCGCAGCGTAACCCGCTGAGGGTCTACCGAATCATGGAGGATTGCCTTGACGGCGTAGAACCCGTTGAGTTCGGCCTCGGTGGTGACGACTTCGTCTTCGGAATCCTCTGGCGTAGGCACTGAGTCTGAACCATCGGCAAGTTCGGGGGCCGCAGGATCTCCCTGGGCCAGGGCAGTATTAAGTGTTCCGCGGAGCTCATCGCGAATCAGTTGACGAGCGGCACGCCTGGTCATCGCTGTGAATTGCTCAAGCTTGGCCTTGGTCTTTAGCCCCGTGTAGACGCGGCCCATGAGTAGCTTCACTAACTCCTCAGAGGGGTTGGTGACCTCCTGTTGTAGTTCGCTCTTGATAGCCCGCGTGTACTTCAGTTCGGTTGCTGACGCCCGAATCGCTTGAGGGTTGAACTCTGACTTGACGAACTTAGCGACCTCTTCCACAGGCGCAGAATCAGAGTCGAGAAGGTCGAGGATCAGGAAAGGACGGTGATCCATGATGTTGTCCTTCTCCAGATCCGAGTAGAAGAGGTACTTGATACCGTCTGTGTAGATTCCGAATTGGGCGGAGGGAGTCGTAGTGAAATAGCGATACAGTTGGCTTGGCTCCTCCTCGTGGAGGCGGGAGCCCGCCTTCTTGGCTTCAATGAGTATGAGTGGCTCACCATCGCGGAAGATGGCGTAGTCCACCTTCTCTCCCCTCTTTACCCCTACGTCTGCGGTGTATTCGGGCACTACTTCAGTGAGATCGGTCGTGTCGTACCCCAGGACTTCCCTGATGAACGGGTTGATGAGGGCAAGCTTGGTCGCCTCTTCGGTCTGTATGTGAGGCAGCTGCTGTTGTGCCTTGTCCGCGAGGTCTCGAACGCGGGCTGTGATGTCCATGCGAAAGCTCCGTGTTGGGTGTCGTTCAGGCGGGATTCTAGCATAGCGTCTTCTGCCATCCGCTCCTACGCCCAGCCCCCGACTGCGGCCCTGTGCACGCTGCCCGCGTGCTCTGGATTCCCGCCGGTGCGGGAATGACGAGGGAAGGGGCTGCGAGGTTCCTGCCTGCACAGGAACGACGGATCACAGACTTTGTGAAACGGCGCACAGACGGTTGTCGGGATGACCCGCTAACGCCTATAATCGCTGCGGCGGTTCCGGTTTGGGCCGCCGCTTTGGATGCACCCCGCGCGCCCGCGCTGCCCTGTTTGTGATACGCCGCAGTGCGCCGCGCCCGCCTGAGAGGAGGCTCTGATGGCCAACCTGCGCCTGCCTGGCCCAACGCCCGTTCCGCCGGACGTGTACGAGGCGATGAGCAAACAGATGATCGACCACCGCGGTGTCGAGTTTGCTGACCTGCTCTACCGTCTGACCGGCAATCTCAAGCGTGCCTTCCAGACCGAGAACGACCTCTATGTCCTCACATCCTCCGGTTCCGGAGCGATGGAGGCCGCCGTCGTCAACACCCTCTCGCCCGGCGAACGCGTCCTCGGCATCACGATCGGCAACTTCGGCGACCGGTTCCTCAAGATCGCCTCGGCCTACGGCGCGAGCGTCAACGAACTCAAGTTCCCCGACGGCGACGTCGTCGACCCGGAGCAGGTGCGGCAGGCCCTGAAGGACGACCCGGACGTGACGACGGTGCTCGTCACGCACAACGAGACGTCCACCGGCATCACGAACGACCTCGAGGTCATCGCGGGCATCGTGAAGGGCGAGTTCGACAAGTTGATCCTCGTGGACGCCATCTCTTCGATGGGCTCCATCAAGCTCCCCGTCGACGAATGGGACCTCGACGTGGTGGTCGCGGGCTCGCAGAAGGGATGGATGTGCCCGCCCGGCCTCGCCATGATCAGCTTCAGCGATCGCGCCTGGAGGGCCGCCGAGACCTCGAAGATGCCGAAGTTCTACTTCAGCCTTGCAGAGGCGGACAAGTCGGGGAGGGCAGGACAGACGCCGTGGACGCCCGCCATCTCGCTCCTGTTCGGTCTCGACTACGCCGTGCAGCAGATGCTTGCCCTGGGCGACATGCAGGCCGTCTACGACTTCCATCAGGAGATCGCCCAGTACACGCGCGACGGCCTCAAGGGGATGGGTATCGGACTCGTTGCCAAGGACGAGCGGTTCGCATCCAACACGGTCACCGCCGCCTGGGTGCCGGAAGGCATCACCGACGAGGCGCTGCTCGCGATGCTGCGTGACGAATACGACATCATCGCGGCGGAGGGACGAGGCCTGCTCACGGGGCGCGTGTTCCGCATCGGCCACATGGGCTACGTCAACCAGGAAGACATCGACGACGTGTTCAACGCCTTGCGCGACGGTCTGCCGAAGCTCGGGCACCAGCCCGCGGCGGCGAGGCAGGCGTGATCGCCGGACGGAGGACCCTCACCCCCATCCTAACCTTCCCCCATCAAGGGGGAAGGGACCAATCACGCGGAAGAGGGGGTCAGGCGAGGTTCCTGCCTTCGCAGGAACGACGGAGGCAGGGATGGCCAGGGTTCTCGTAGCCGACCCGATAGATGAGCTTGGCGTTGCCCGGCTGAAAGCGGCCGGGCATCACGTCGACGTTCGCAAGGGGCTCAGCGAAGACGAGCTTTGCGCCATGGTGGGCGACTACGAGGCGATGGTCGTCCGGAGCGAGACGAAGGTCACCGAACGCATCATCGAGCACGCCACGAGGATGGTCGGCATCGGGCGCGCGGGCGTGGGCGTCGACAACATCGACGTGGTCGCCGCAACGCAGCACGGCATCGCGGTCGTGAACTCGCCGACCGGCAACACCATCGCCGCCGCCGAGCACGCGTTCGCACTCATGATCTCGCTTGCCCGGAACATCCCGCAGGCGGATGCCTCGATGCGCCGCAGCGAGTGGACACGCGCCCGGTTCATGGGCGTCGAGCTGCGCGGCAAGACGCTGGGCATCATCGGCCTCGGGCGCGTTGGGTCGGAGGTCGCCCACCGGGCGCGGGCCTTCCAGATGCACGTCATCGCTTACGACCCGTACGTCTCGATGGAACGGGTGCGGAGCCTCGGCGTCGAGTCCGTTCCCATGGAGCGCCTGCTCCGAGAGTCCGACTTCATCACCATCCACACGCCGCTCACTTCCGGCACGAAGAGCCTCATCGGAGAACCCGAGTTCGCGTTGCTCAAGCAGGGCGTCCGCATCGTGAACGCGGCACGCGGGGGTCTCGTGGACGAGCGCCTGCTGCAGGAAGGGCTCGCCAGTGGGAGCATCGGGGGCGCGGCGCTGGACGTCTACCCCGTCGAGCCGCCGCAGGACCTGCCCCTTCGAGAGGAGAACCGCGTGGTGCTCACGCCGCACCTCGGCGCATCCACGGAGGAGGCGCAGGTGGAGGTGGCGCTGGAAGTGGTCGAACAGCTGAACGCCATCCTGGGCGGCGGCGCGGCGCAGTACACCATCAACATGCCGTTCGTTCCGCAGGAGGTCATGGAGGCGCTCGGCCCCTACCTGCCTGTCGCAACGACGATGGGACGCCTCGCCATCCAGCTCGCCGACGGCCAGCTGGAGACCGTCGCGATCCGCGTTGCGGGGGAGATAGCGCACTACGACATCGAGATCCTGGCGTCGGCGGCGCTGGTGGGCGTGCTCAGCGTGGCGACAGACATGCGCATCAATCTCGTGAACGCCCAGGCGATGGCCCAGGAGCGGGGCATCAGGATCGTCGAAGAGAAGGACCCCGAAGGCGGCGAGCAGTATCTGAACCTCGTGGGGGTCGAAGTGCGCTCCACCGGCGGCACGGTCTACACCGCGGGGACGTCGGTGCACGGCACGGTGCACCTGAACCGCCTCAACGACTTCACCCTCGACATGGAGCCTAGCGCTCCCTACATGCTGTTCACCACGCACACCGACCAGCCCGGCATGATCGGCAAGGTCGGCACGATAGCGGGCGAGCACGACGCGAACATCTCCTTCATGGAGGTGGGGCGCGCAGCCCCGCGCGGCGCGGCCACGATGATCGTGGGGTTCGACGACCCCGTGACGGACGCGATGCTCAGGGACATCAAGGCCATCGACGGCATGACGACCGCGCGGCTCGTGACGTACGAGACGTCGGAGCCCGTGCAGCCGCGGCTGCGCGGGACATAGGGGGGGTGGGGCGAGAGGTCGTGGCGTAGGTCGCTTGACGCGTCACAGGCACTCACGTAGCGTGAGAGTTGAAGCCCCCCGGGCGCCTCTGGCTACCGGGCCGCATGACCGCTCAATGCGAGCGGTCATCGCGTTTAACGCCGCCATGCAGACCCAACGTATACATCGATGGGTTCAACTTGTACTACGGCGCTCTCAAGGGCACTTCCTACAAGTGGTTCCACCGCATCAGCCCTGCGCTGCTGGCGAGGTCCCAGTTCCCCGACCAGCTCAGTGATGCGAGGGGGACATTCTCCAAGCCACCCGGTTGGTGATTGCCACGGGCGTTCTTGTCCGTGCTCTCCCCTCGTGCTACGATGCGGCACACCGTTCGTTAGGAATTTCACGAACAGACGCTGCCCATGACGACCACATCCAGACCGCATGGCGCTCCCGATGACGCATCACCCGGCTCCCTGCGCGAACGCGCGCGCAGGGCGATAGAGGAGCAGCCCTCGCCCACGGTCACGGTGCTCTCGTCGTTGCTCGCTGCCCAGGACGAATTGGGGTATCTCCCGTACGAGGCCATCGACGAGGTCTCGATGTGCACCGGTTCGAGCGTCAACGAGGTCTGGGCGGTCGCGTCGTTCTACCCCAACTTCCGCTTCACGCCTCCGGCCCGCCACTCGGTCGAGATCTGCTGGGGGCCGACGTGCCACGTCCTCGGGGCGCAGCCCATCCTGCAGGGCATCGTGAGCCACCTTGGCCTGGACGGGGAGGGCGACACGGAGGACGGCAGCATCTCGCTCAAGTACAACACTTGCCTGGGCGTCTGCCCGCACGCTCCTGCGATGAGCTTCGATCACGAGCTGGCCGGACGCATGTCGCTCGATGAGGCGGTGAGCCGCGTCGAGCGCATCCGAGCCGCGGACATGGAGCAGCAGGCGTGACGGAGGCGTACGAGGTTCTCGCGAAGCGCGCCTCGGCGCGGTGGGACGAACTGCACGCCAGGCCCTGGGTGCGCGTCGGGACGGGCCTCATGGGTGAGGCCGTGGGCGCGCTCGAAGTGCTTGCAGCGGTGCGGGAAGCCGTCGAGAAGGCAGGCGTCGAGGCGACCATCTCCGAGGTGGGGACGACCGGGCTCTGCTACGCGGAGCCTATCGTGGACGTCTACGTGCCGGACCGCCCCCGCGTGCGCTATGGGAACGTCCGCCCCGAGCAGGTCGAGGCCATCGTGCAGCGACACGTCGTTGGCGGTGAGCCGGTGACGGAGCTCGCGCTCGCGAGCGTCGATTCGAACGTGCCGGGCGTCCCGCGTTTCGAGCAGCTGCCGATGATGCAGGGACAGGTGCGCGTCGCGCTGCGCAATGCGGGGGAGATCGACCCGACCGACATCGACCAGTACGTTGCGCGGGGCGGCTTCTCCGGACTGGACAAGGCGCTCACGTCGCTCACGACAGAGCAGACGCTGGACGAGGTGAAGAACTCCGGCCTGCGCGGCCGCGGGGGAGCGGCGTTCTCGACCGGCATGAAGTGGGGCTTCCTTGCAGGCAACCCCGCTCCGCAGAAGTACATCCTCTGCAACTGCGAGGAGGGCGACCCCGGCGCGTTCAATGACAAGACGATCCTGGAGTCGGACCCGTTCACGCTCGTTGAGGGCTGCATCATCGCGGGCTACGCGACGGGCGCGAGCAACGGCATCGTCTTCATCCGACACGGCCACGATTCCCCGATAGACCGGACGCGCGCCGCGATACAGGCGTGCTACGACAACGGCGTGCTCGGGAGCAGCGTCCTCGGCACGGAGTTCTCGTTCGACATGGAGGTCTCGCTCGTTGGCGAGTCGTACGTTGCGGGCGAGGAGACGGCGTTGATGGAGGCGATAGAGGGCAAGCGCTCCATGCCGCGGTTCCGGCCTCCGTTCCCGGCGGCATACGGCGTGTGGGGCAAGCCGTCCAACATCAACAACATCAAGACGCTCAGCTACGCGCCGGAGATCGTGCGGCGGGGCGCGGAGTGGTTCTCGAGCATCGGCACGGAGAAGAGCACGGGCACGGCCATCGCCTGCCTCTCCGGCGACATACGCTACCCGGGCCTCGTCGAGGTGCCGTTCGGGCTGACGGTCCAGGACATCATCGAGGGGATGGGTGGCGGCGAGCCGAACGGCAAGGCGCTGAAGTTCCTGCAGACCGGCGGGCCGCTCGGCGGCGTGCTTCCTGCGGAGCAGTTCGACATGGTGCTCGACTTCGACGCGATGGTCGCGGCGGGCGCGATGTTCGGCTCCGGCGGTCTCATCGTCTGCAACGAGGAGCGCTCGGTCGTCGACCTCACGCGCACGCTCGTCGCGTTCGACCAGATGGAGTCGTGCGGGAAGTGCTTCCCGTGCAGGCTCGGCATGAGCCACATCCTTGAGATACTGGAGCGCATCGCGGACGGGAAGGGGCGCAGCGCCGACATGGAGCTGATGGAGCGCGTCGGCGTGAACATGCGTGGCGGCTCGCTCTGCGGCCACGGCCAGCTGGGCTACAACCCCGTCGCGAGCGCGGTGCGCTTCTTCGGCAGCGAGTTCGAGGCGCAGTTGGAGGACGGCGCGCCGTCCTTGGCTTCGTTCGTGGGGCCGAAGTCCACGCGGCGCGGCGCGCAGATGTCGGGCGACACGCCGACGGCGTCGGTGAAGCCGGACTTCGTGATGCACATCGAGGCTGCGGGGACAGCACCCCCATCCTAGCCTTCCTCCATCAAGGGGGAGGAACCGAATCGGGGAACAGGAACCGGACGGGAAGCAGAGATCGAGCAGCGGGGGAACAGACCGGACGAGGGACGGGAACCGGACAGAGGCAGGGAACGAAGGGTAAGCGAACCAGGCAGGACATGGCTGACGAGATCACGATCACGATAGACGGGCAGGAGGTCACGACGACTCCCGGCAAGATGGTGGTGCAGGCCGCCAACGACGCTGGCATCTACGTGCCGTACCTCTGCTACCACCCCGGCATGAAGCCGTACGGCGCGTGCCGCATGTGCGTCGTCGAGGTCGAGGGCCAGCGCGGTACGCCTGCGTCCTGCACGTTGCCGGTCCGCGACGGCATGGTCGTGAACACCAAGGGCGACGAGGCAGTGAAGGTGCGGGACACCACCCTCGACCTGCTGCTGTCGGAGCACCCACACGGATGTCTTACGTGCCACCGGATAGACCTTTGCGGGCCGCAGGACATCTGCCTGCGGCACGTGGACGTGGTTGACCGGTGCGTGACCTGCCCGAAGAACGAGCGCTGCGAGTTAAAAGACACGACGCGTTTCCATCCCCAGGAGCTCGTCTCCCCGCTCACGTACCAGTACCGCAACCTGCAGGTGGAGACGAAGGACCCGTTCTACGACCGCGACTACAACCTCTGCATCGTCTGCGCTCGCTGCACGCGGGCGTGCGATGAACTGCGCGGCGACGTTGCGATAGGCATGACCGAGCGCGCGGGACAGGTGCTCGTCGGCACGGTGATGGGCGACTCGCTGTTGGAGTCCGGGTGCGAGTTCTGCGGCGCGTGCATCGACGTCTGCCCCGTGGGCGCGCTCACGGAGACCTCCTACAAGTGGGAGCGTCCGGCGCGCGTCGAGCAGTCGGTCTGCGCCGAGTGCCCGGTCGGCTGCACGATGACCTACGAGGTCAACCACTGGGAGCGGGTTGTGCGCGCCGTGCCGGAGCTGAACTCCCCAGCGAACATGGGTCAGGCGTGCTTCCAGGGCAAGTTCGGGTTCGAGTACGTCAACGACAAGCGCCGCATCCGGAAGCCGCTCGTTCGGCGGGACGGCGAGCTGCAGGAGGCCACGTGGGACGAGGCGGTCGCCGCCGCGGCAGCGGGGCTCGCGCAGCACAAGGGCTCGACGTTCGCGCTCATGGCGAACCCGCGCAACACGAACGAGGAGCTCTACGCCGCGCAGAAGTTCGCGCGCGCCGTCATGGGCTCGAACAGTGTCGACGTGGCGTCGAACGACCGCCCCGGCACGGTCGAGGGGTTGCAGGACGTGTTCGGCTACTTCGCCGGAACGATGACCACGTGGGAGCTTGCCGACTCCGCCGCCGTCATGGTGGTGAGCGCGAACCTCACCGAGGAGCAGAACGTCATCGGCGTGCCGATCAAGCGGGCCGTCCGCGCGGGGACGCAGCAACTCATCGTCATCGACTCTCGCGAGGTCGAGCTGACGCGCTACGCGTCGCTCTGGCTGCGGCCGTACCCCGGCACAGACCCCGTCCTGCTCGGCGGCCTGCTGCACTGCATCGTCGACAACGGGCTGGTGGACATGGAGTTCGTCAACGAGCGCGCGGAGGGCTGGGACGAATTGGTCGCCTGCCTCGCGCCGTTCACGCTGGATGCGGTCGTTGCCGAGACGGGTGTGCCCGCAGACCGCATCGAAGCGGCGGCGCGTCTCTACGCCGGGTCCGGTTCCTCGGCGCTGCTGCTCGGCGGCGACGGTTCCATCGGCGGCACGCGACGGACGATGTCGCGGCTGGCCGCTGCGCTCGCAATCGCCACGGGCAACGTGGGCAAGCGCGGCGCGGGCATCATGCCGCTCTACCAGGGCGCGAACGGGCAGGGCGCCTGGGACATGGGCGTCTGGCCTGCGGCCATGCCCGGCCACAACCTCATCCAGGAAGTACCGGAGGCCCGCGAGGCGCTCGGCGCGCTCTGGGGCGCCCCGGTGCCGCTGGAGCATGGCTCAGGCAACCGCAACATGATCGACCGGGTGCGCGAGGGCGCGATCAAGGCGATGCTCGTGCTGGACGACCACGTCCACTTCGAGGACGGCACGCTCGGCGACGTGACCGGCGCACTCGATGCGCTGGAGTTCCTCGTGGCGACCAGCGCGTTCTCGTCGACGGTGACGGAGCGGGCCGACGTCGTCTTTCCCGCCGAGGTATGGGCCGAGAAGACGGGCACGTACACCAACATCGAGCGTCGTGTGCAGCCGCTCCGCAAGGTGGCGAAGAACAAGCGCGTCGACTCACGCAGCGATCTGGACGTGGTCTGCGCCATCGCGGGCGCGATGGGAGCTCAGGGCTTCTCCTGGGACGGCCCGGCGCAGGTGCTGGAAGAGATAGGGCAGGCCGTTCCCGAGTACGCCGGCATCTCGTGGGAGCGCCTGCTGCGCGAGCGGCTGGACATCGTGAACACCCCCAGCGACGAGCCGCAGCCGACGCAGGTGATGTACACCGGCAACGTGCTCACTGGCCTCCAGTGGCCGTGTGCCCCCGAGGGCTCGGCGGATGAGCCTGAGATGTTCGTAAGCCGGTTCCGGCACGGCAAGGCGCGGCTGCAGCCCGTCGCGTGGCATCCTCGTCCGGCAGTTGGTGCGGAGTTTCCGCTGATGCTTGCGCATGGGCGCGTGCTGCTGGAGCCGGGCCGCAAGCCGAACGTTACGGTGGTCGGCAAGCGCAACCGCGTCGAGCGCGAGGAGCGCTTCGTGCTCAATCCCGCGGACGCCGCTGCGGCAAGGCTCGGCGAAGGCGACGCGGCATCGGTGACGACGGCTGACGGCAGCGAGCGTCGTGGCGTGGTCGCGCTCTCGGACGCCGTGCCCGCGGGCGTGGTGTCGCTGACGACGCTGTTCGGAGAGTTGGCGGTTGAGGTCGACTCCTCCGACCGCCCGGACCCCATGAATCACATCGCCCGGCTGAACGCCGTACCGGTACGTATCGCGGCCACGCCCCACGCCGGTTCACCCTCACCCTAACCCTCTCCCCTCAAGGGAGAGGGGATCAAACGACGCCGCAGTAACGGAGGAACATGACTCAAGCGCAGGACCGTCTGGCGAATCTGCCGCGTGCATACGTGGCGAAGAAACAGGAAGTGGCGGAAGACCTCTTCCTGTTGTGGCTCCGTCCCGATGAGCCGTTCCGCTTCAAACCCGGCCAGTACATCACGATAGGGACGGGCGGGATCGAGCGCCCATACTCGATAGCGTCCGCGCCGTACGAGTCGCTCATCGAGCTGTTCATCGAGTACGTGCTGCCGGAGTATGGCGGGAAGCTCACGCCGTTGCTCTGGAACCTGCATGTGGGGGACTCGGTCTCCATGCGCCCGCGTGCCAAGGGGCTGTTCGTCTTCCAGCCGCAGTTCCACCATCACCTCATGCTGGGGACGGTGACGGGAGTCGCGCCTTTCGTGAGCATGATCCGCCAGGCGCTGAAGGACAACATCCGCGGCCATCACTTCTACGTGATGGAGGGCGCCAGCCACCAGGACGAGTTCGTCTACGACTCCGAGCTGCTCCGGCTCGCCGAGCGCATGCCCGAAGTCGTGACGTTCGTGACGACGGTGAGCCGCCCGCAGGCCGAGCGCAACCGCAGCTGGAACGGCCCCACGGGCAGGGTGAACACGCTCGTCGAGGAGTACATGCAGCGCTGGAGCCTGCCGAAGGAAGACACCGCCATCTACCTCTGCGGCAACCCCGGCATGATCGAGGACGTGAAAGAGCGCCTCGCCGGGCAGGGATGGAACCTCTACGAAGAGCGCTTCTGGAAGGAAGACGAGTAGGGGGACCAGCGCACGGAGGAAGTGCAATGAGGACCAACGATAACAGGCCCCCGGCCACCGCTGGCTCGCAGGTGGCGAGCAGTCAGTCACACTGCTGTTGCGCATGAAAGAAGCCGTCAGACAGCATCCCTGGGAGTTCTTCCTGCTGTTCACTATTCCGGTCGTCATCGGTGCAACCCGCATGACGCTCGCGCTCTTCGAGGCTCCCGCCTGGGCCGGGTTCGGAGTCAGCGTCGTCTATCTGCTTGTGCTCATCGCGACCTTCCCGTTCGTCCGGCGAAGTGGCAACCCATTGCTGACTCTGCTCTGGCTGTTCCTGATCCTGGTCGACGTCTATCGGCGTGTGTTGGTCACGATCCAGAACCCTCCGGGGTTCGAACGCACGGGCAACCTCACCATCGTCGAGATCGCTGTCGATACTCAGGACGGCCTGACGTACTTCGTGCTCACGGCAGGCATGGTCGGCTCTATTGTGCTGGCAGTCGTCTTCATGCTGGCCGCGGCGCGCCTGCGTGGTCTGGGCTACGCGTTCCTGTTGCTCGGCCTGCTCGGCCTGGCGCAGGCCTTCTCGTTCGACAGCGATCTGCTCACGCTCTTTCGTAACGACCTCTTGCCGATCTGGTACTTCGTTCCGATGAGCCTGCATCTACTCGCGCTGGTTGGCATCAACGTGCTCATGTTCCGCGCGCTCACGAGGCTCGACACGCGTGCGTTGATGTCACTTACGCTTATCGTGGGCTCGCTACTGCTCTCGGTCGCCGGTTGGGGACTCTGGGTTGCCATGGCCGCCTGGGCTTTCATCTACGGCTCCTTTCCCAGCCCGTACTTCTCCTTCTCTCTATTGGCTGTTCACGCGACGCACATCGTTGGGGAGAAATTGGCTATTGTCGTGCTGGCGCTCGTGTTGCACCACGCGCTGCGTCGCATTCTTCCGCAGCGCCTTCATGAGTCGTCTCCTCTCTAAGAGAATCGTGGATGATTCCCTATCCATCGCGACAGAGGCTGCGGGCAAGGGTCGCGCGGGGTGGTAGACTGCGCGGGCAGCCGTCCTGAAAGGAGCCTCTCGATGGAAGTCAAGGAACTCGGTCACGTTGTCCTGTTCGTCGCGGACGTCGAACGCTCGCGTCACTTCTACACGGACGTCCTCGGCTTTCACGAGTTGCATCGTGAGGGCCAGCGACCGAATACCGCGATGTACTCCACAGGGCGGACGCACCACGAACTCTACCTGATGCAGGTGGGCGAGGACGCGCAGCCCATCCCGGCGGGGAAGCGGCTGGGGCTGTACCACATCGGCATCAAGATCGGGACGACGGACGAGGAGTTGCAGACCGCACTCGCGGAGCTGCAGGAGGCGGGGGTCCGCGTCGTGGGCCACAACGACCACGGCCACACGCATAGCCTCTACATCCTCGACCCGGACGGCAACGAGATCGAGTTGTACATCGACGTGCAGCCGGAGACCTGGCGCGAGGAGCTCGCGCAGGTGGTGCCGCCTCTGCCTGCGCTGCGCTAGGGCGCGGCACGCCCCCCATCGTCAGGGTGCACGACCGTTACGGTCGGCGTAGAGACTGCGAATTCCCAGACCACCGGATGTGCTCGCACCCGTATGTCTCGCCGCCGCCGATGTCGGTTCCATCGTCCCTTGCCCCATTGCCATGCGGCAAGAATCCACCCGATGTCGCGGATGGCGTCAGCGATGAAGTCCCTAACTGCACCGGGGTCATCAAACCGGTGGATAAGAGGTGTGCGTGCAAGCATCTGCACCTCCTGTGCAGAGCAATGATAGCAGGAGGGACAGAGTCACTTGAACCAGTGGCGTGGGCAAGGAACGCGGCCACAGAATGCGCGCCAGACCGCCGTTGCGAGGCCGCCAACAACAGCGCTGACCACCGCGCCGCCCCCGAGGTAAAGGGGAGTAATGGACTCCCCCGCCGTGAGCACTGCAAGCATGAACAGCGTCAAGGCAGCCCAAAATACGAACCAATCGCTCTTACGCATCATCGCTGTTTAGCCCTCTTCTTGATTATTGGCGAATCGCCTCTTCGGGCTCGCCTAGTTCCCACATCTTCATATCTCCCCCACACAATCGCGCAAGGGGCCCGTGTCACCTCCTGACGTAACCAAAGTATCCTCATCGGCGACTCATGTTAGGCGTGCCTTGCGCCATGGCTGCTGTCGGCCCAGCATTCCGTTTGGGCGGCGGCCTGACTAGAATCCCTCTGTGGCCAGCCCCGTCCGCAACCAGTACCTGGAGATAAAGTCGCGCTATCCGGATGCGCTACTCCTTTACCGCATGGGCGACTTCTACGAGACGTTCGATGAGGACGCCCGGCTGGCCGCGCGCGACCTGGAGATAGTCCTCACGCAGCGCGACATGGGGCAGGGGGAGGTGGTGCCGCTCGCGGGCATCCCGTACCACGCGCTGGACAGCTACCTCGCCAAGCTGGTGCGCAAGGGGCACCGGGTCGCCATCGCGGAGCAGACGAGCGAACCGGACGGTCGGACGCTCGTGAGCAGGGACGTCGTCCGTGTCGTGACTCCCGGCACGGTCATCGAGCCGGGGATGCTGGACTCTGGCGCGAACAACTACCTGGCCGCCGTTGCGCCGGGCGGCGCGCAGTCCGGGATCGCGTTTGTGGACATCACCACCGGCGAGTTCGCGGTTGCCCAGTTGCCTACGGGTGCAGTGCCGCAGGAGATCGCCCGGCTCGCTCCGTCCGAGCTCCTCCTGGCGGAGTCGGATACGACTAGCGTTCCCACCGCCGCGCCCGATTGTCATGTGACCCGGTTGAACGGGACGAGTTTCGCGCCGAACGCCGCACGGCGGCGCGTGCTCGACCACTTCGGCGTGCGGTCGCTCGACGCTTTCGGCTGCGAGGGGTTGGAGTTCGCGACTGTCGCGGCGGCGGTTGTGCTGGACTACGTGGGCAGCACGCACATGGCCGCGCTGCCGCAGTTGACCGGACTGCGGACGTACTCGACCGACACGTTCATGGCGCTCGACCCGCAGACGCGGCGGAACCTCGAACTGTTCGAGGGTGGCCGCTGGGGAGCGAAGGGGCAGTCGCTGCTGAGCGTGCTCGACCAGACGCAGACGCCGATGGGCGCGCGGCTGCTCCGGCGGTGGGTCGGCCAGCCGCTCCTCGACCTGGAGGCACTCGAACGCCGCCTCGACGCCGTGGCATGGCTGCACGCATCGGACGTCCGGCGTCAGCGGATACGCGCGGAGCTGGCCGAGGTGTCGGACCTCGAACGTGCGGTGCAGCGCATCGGCACGGGTGTCGCCTTTCCGCGCGAACTTGCTGGGCTGCGGCGTTCGCTCGAACGCGTCCCGGCGCTGCGCGGGCTGACGGAGGAAGCCGGGGCCGAGATGGCGTGGCTCACCTCGGAGTTGGACCCCTGCGAGCGCGCGGTGGAGCGCATCAAGGCAACCATTGCCGACGATCCGCAGGGCGACGTTGGGCAGGGGAGAGTGGTCCGCGAAGGCTACTCCGAGGAGATGGACGAGGTGCGGATGGCCGCGCAGGACGCGCGGTCGTACATCGCGGGGCTGGAGCGGAAGGAACGCGAGCGCACCGGCATCGCCAACCTCAAGGTCGGCTACAACAGGGTTTTCGGCTACTACCTTGAGGTCTCCAACGCCCACAGCGCGAGCGTGCCCGAGGACTACGTCCGCCGCCAGACACTCGTGAACGCGGAGCGCTTCTACACGCAGGAACTGAAGGAGCACGAGAACCGCGTGCTCAGCGCGGGCGACCGCCTGCAGGAGATGGAGACGGCCATCTACAAGCAGGTCTGCCGGGACGTCGCATCGCACGCCTCGGAGATACTGGCGACCGCCGCCGCGCTCGCAACGCTGGACGCGCTGCTATCGCTCGCGGAGGCCGCGGTGCGCTACGGCTACGTCCGTCCCGTGCTCGACGAGGGCGAGCGGCTCGTGCTGCGCGACGCCCGGCACCCCGTCGTGGAGCGCTTCCTCCCCAGCGGGGCGTTCGTCCCGAACGACGCGGACCTCTCCACCGACGAGAACCAACTCGTGATACTCACCGGCCCCAACATGGCGGGCAAGTCCACCTACCTCCGGCAGGTGGCTGTTGCAGTGCTGATGGCGCAGATCGGCTCGTTCGTGCCCGCGGCGGAGGCGCACGTGGGGCTGGTCGATCGCATCTTCACCCGCGTCGGTCTGCAGGACGACCTCGCGAGCGGGCAGTCCACGTTCATGGTCGAAATGGTCGAGACCGCCGCGATACTCCACCACGCGACGCGGCGGTCGCTCGTGATACTGGACGAGATCGGACGGGGCACCTCGACGTTCGACGGCCTCTCCATCGCGCAGGCGGTGGCGGAGCATATCCACGACGCATCCCGTCTCGGCTGCCGCACGCTGTTCGCGACGCACTACCACGAGTTGACCGCGCTGGCCGACCGCCTGCCGCGCGTCCACAACCTGAGCGTCGCCGTTTCCGACCGGGACGGCGACGTGGTCTTCCTGCACCGCATCGTGCACGGCGGCGCCGACAGGAGCTATGGCGTGCACGTCGCGCAGCTCGCTGGACTGCCGAGGCCGCTCATCACGCGGGCGAAGGAACTGCTCGTAGAGCACGAGGGAATGCCCACGACCGGCCGTCCCCGTGGCAAGCGTTCGCTGCCGGGCGCGCCACCACAGAGCGCGATGCCGCTCTTCGGCGGCGTCTCGCCGGAGGCGTCGCGCATCCTCGACGAGCTGCGGGAGATGGACCTGGACAACCTTACGCCGCGCCAGGCGTTGGACAAGCTCGCGGAGTTGCGGGAGCAGGCCGGGGAGTCGTGAGGTGGACCGGGCCACCCGCGTGTTCGTGGACGGCAACAACGTCATGGGGTCGCGGCCGGACGGCTGGTGGCGCGACCGCGCCGGTGCAGCGCGGCGGCTCATCGCCGACCTGACGCCGCTCGCACGCGGCCCCGGCGTCTGGACGGTCGTGTTCGACGGCTCCCCGCCGGATGAGACGGCGCAGCCGGTGGGCGGGCTCATCGTGGAGTACGCGCCGCGTCACGGCGCGGATGCCGCGGACGACCGCATCGTCGAACTGCTGAGCGGACTGCCTCCGGGGACAGATGCGGTGGTCTACACGTCCGACCGGCGGTTGCGCGAGCGTGCTATCGTGCTCGGCGCGCGGGTCGAAGGCGCGAGCGCGCTGTTGCGGGCGATAGCGGAGGGAGCCATGAGCGAGACAGCATCGTGGGGAGAGTTCGAGGCGGCGTCCCCGGAGCTGGCGCGCATCGGGCGGGGGCTGTTCGACGAGACGGGGCTCGTGATGCTGGGGACGATACGCAAGGACGGCTCTCCACGCGTCAGTCCCGTGGAGTTCTTCATCTTCGCGGGCGAGCTCTACCTCGGCATGATCTGGCAGTCGTTCAAGGCGCAGGACCTGAAGCGCGACCCGCGGTGCATGCTGATGAGCACGGTGCACGACAAGCAGCTGCCGGACGGCGAGTTCAAGATGGCGTGCATCGCGACCGAGGTCACGGATGAGGCTGAGCGGAAGGCGTGGGCGTCGGCGCTCCTGGAGCACATGGGGTGGTCGCCGGAGGAGGACGACGACGAGCCGTATGACCTGTTCAAGATCGGCATCGTCACCGCCTCGTTCGCGAAGATAGAGAACGAGGACTGGTACCGGCTCTTCTGGCGAGCGGGAGATCAGGCGGCGCTTGCGCGGGGCGGCTAGAATGGGCTGCGTTGGGACGTGAGCAGCGTGGGAGGTGCGTGATGGTGCGAGAGGCCGAGCAGGCAGAAGCGGACGGCAAGGTGGAGTTGAGCCTTGCGGAGCAGTTCGCGTTGCACCCGGAGATGGACGAGCCGGAGGAGTTCCTGGGCGGACCGTACAACCTCTCGGTGTGGCAACCGAAGGACGCCGAGCATCGCCAGTTCCAGCAGAACGCGCCGAGGGCCGGCGAGCCGATGCCGGACTTTACGCTGCCGCTGCTGGACGGTGGGGAGCTGACGCTGTCGTCGCTGCGCGGGAAGCCGGTGATGATCGAATTCGGCTCCGTCACCTGACCGCCATGCGTGGCGGAGTCTCCGTCCATGGAAGACCTTGCTAGCAGGTACGCGGAGGACGCGCACTTCCTGTTCGTCTACACGCGGGAGGCGCACCCCGGCGAGCACTACCCGCCCATCCACTACTACGAGCAGAAGGTGCTGCACGCTCGCTCGTTCAGGGAGCGGCTGGGGATAGGGCGGACCATCCTCGTGGACTCGGTGCAGGGGAAGGTGCACCGGGTGTTCGGGGGCGTGTCGAATATGTCTTGGATCGTCGACCACACGGGACGCGTTGCCCATCGCGCGGCGTGGACGGTGGCGGACGATATCGAGAGCGCGCTCCAGGAGGTGCTGCGAGCCCGGATGCTGAAGCGCGAAGGGCAGCCCGCGGCGGTGTTCTACCGGGAGATCGTGGGCCTGCGTACGATGCGTGAAGGGCCGCCGGACGGGCTGCCGCGATACATGGGCGGCGAGGTCGCCGCGCGGCAGTTCGAGGCCGCCCGCCGCAAGACGGAACGGGCGTAAGGACTGGAGGTAGCGTGCCCATCTACGAGTTCAGGTGCAACGCGTGCGGCGCGAAGTCGTCGGCGTTCTTCAGGATGATGCGTTCGGACGCCGCGGCGGCCTGCGGCCGCTGCGGGAGCGCCGACACGCGCCGGTTGTTCTCCACGTTCAAGGTCCGGATGCCGCGTCCCGGTCCGGAGCAGCTCAACAAGGCGGAGCTGCTGGATGGCGTCGACTACACCAACCCCGCCTCGATGGCGAACTTCTTCCGCAAGATGGGGAGCGCCTTCGACGACGAGCCGAACGAGCACATGGACGAGATCGTGGGCAGGCTCGATCATGGCGAGCCGGTGTACAAGGCGCTGGACCTGGACATGGGCGGCCATGCGGGGCACTCGCATGGGGCGGCTCCGGGAGAGTAGGGGGAGCCTAGCGGGCCCACCCCCATCCTAACCTTCCCCCATCAAGGGGGAAGGGATCAGACAGGGCAGAGAAAGAAGAGAGGGGCAGGATCTCCTGCCCCTCTCTCGTTCCGGTATGTCCGGCTTTGCCTTAGACGTTGGCGAAAGCGGGGAAGACCTTCAACGGGTTCTTGTTGATGATGGTCAGCTTGTCCTCTTCCGACAGCGAGGGCAGGTAGTCGATGACCGGGAGCAGGTTGTCAGAGGTGAGGCCGACGCCCGTGTGGGATGGGTGGTCGCTCTCCTGGCGGACGTTGCGGCCGGAGCCGGGGGCCTCGGTGCCGAACGCGATGTTGGCGACGCCCCACTGCTTGATGGCGAGCTCCAGGTAGTCGATGTCGTAGGTGCAGGTGTCGAAGAAGAGGTTGTCGCCCTCCCAGTTGCCGCGGTGGCGGGAGGAGGCGATGAACCGGTCCAGCGCTCCGCCGGCGTGGGCGATGCAGATGCGGAGGCCGGGGAACTTCGTGAAGAGGTCGCTGAAGGCGAGGATGCGGGTCGCGAGGAACGTCTCGACGACGAAGCCAACCTGGTAGTTGCCGGGGATGTGGCCGATGCGCGGGTCCAGGCAGTTCGTGCCGTGGATGAACACGGGGACGTTCCACTCCTGGCACTTCTCGTAGACGGGGTACCAGTAGGGCTCGTGCATGCCGGGGGAGTTGTGGCGGCCGTCAGGGTCAGGGCTGAGGTAGGTGCCCACGAACCCGTACTCCTTGACGTTCTTCTCGAACTCCGGGATGCAGTTGCTCAGGTCGGGAGCTTCGGCGATCTGGGGCAGCATGGACGCGCCGAGGTAGCGCGTGGGGAAGTTGTCGACCTGCTTCTTGATGGTGTCGTTGGTGAACTCGCACCACGGGCCATAGAGGTTGCGGGGCATCCAGCCCATCATCGTGAAGGGCCGGGGGCCGATGACCTGGACGTCGATGTTGCGCTCGTCCATGTACTCGGTGTGCATGGTGTTCGTGCGCATGAACGCTTCGTCGCTGAACTCGCCCGACCCGGAGCCTGTGGCTCGCAGCGGGCTCGCACCGACGTGGCCGGAGGAGAACCCCCCAACGATCCAGGAGCGCACCGAGTTGGGCGCCGATACGTGGCCATGGACATCGAAGACCTTTGTGCCTTTGAACATGGGTCCTCCTCCTGTGCTCGCTTATGAAGCGGCTGTGTTATCGAACGCTCGCGGCTGGAATCCCCCCTCAGCACGCGACGCGCCATTAGGTCGCGCGGAGGGTAGTCCTTCCAGCCGCCGGTTGCAACTTTGCCGGTTACGCGACCAGTACGCCTGCCTCCGAGGGAAGCTGGTCGAAAATCTTGGCGTTGGCGTACTGCGGGTGGACGGGCACCTGGTGCTGCAGTTCGATCATCTTGCCGGTCTTCCCGGACTCGATGACCGCGAGCGTTGCCTCCAGCGTCGCCATGCCCCATTCCGGGGTGTGGTAGACGGGCGCGCCGTGGACGACCGCCTCGTACAGCTCCTTGAGCTCGGCGCGGCGGTTCATCGCCCACCCCGAGGGTGGCTTCAGGTCGATGGTGTGGTGGCCTTCGTTGTCGTAGATGGTGATGCCGTAGGCCGAGCGGGTGATGTCGCCGCGCTCGCAGGAGACGACGACGAAGCCGGGCTCGGCGGGCACCCACGGCTCGCCGCCGGGGTCGCGGTTCTGGCCCTCGCGCTTGAAGATCTCGACCTCGCGCTCGCCGCCGATGCGGATCGCCTGCTTGTCGGACTCCTCGTCGCGCGTGCCGGTAATCATGCCGTCGCGCACCAGCATGCGCTCTGCCTCGTCGTACCGCTGGCGGTCGTGTCCCCAGGGAACGAGTTGCGCACCCATGAAGTAGCCGTGCGCGTTGTGGATGATGGTGGAAACGGCGCCGTTCTCGAACTCGAAGAGGGCGGAGTAGTAGCCGGGGATGGGGCGCTCGGGCATCCACTGGCCGACGACGCCGCGCACGTTCTTGACCATGCCTCCGCCGAGCAGGCGCACGGTGTCGATCTGGTGCGGGCCCTGCCGGTAGACGAGGCCGCCGCCCTGCGCGAGGTCGAGTTCCTCGGCGACGCGGGGGCGGAGCAGCCAGTCCGTGTAGGCCATGAAGTTGATGGCCTTCACCGCGCCGAGCTGGCCGGACTCAATGATGCTGTACATCTTGCGGAATGGCGGGATGAACGAGCGCGTGTGGCCCGCGATGAGCACGTTGCCCGTGCGCTTCGCGGCGTCGCACATCGCCTGGGCCTCCTCGAGGTTGAGGGCCATCGGCTTCTCAACGACGACGTGCTTGCCGTGCTCGAGCGCGTAGATGGTCATGGGGGCGTGGAACCGGTTGGGCGTCGAGATCCAGACGGCCTCGACATCGTCGTCCTCACAGAGTGCTTCGATGCTCTCGTAGGCCTTCGCCTCGTAACGGGCCTGGAAGCGCTCCCTGGTGAGGGGGTTGATGTCCGCTCCGGCGATGAGGTCGATCTCCTCCATCTGCTCGAAGGCGGGGAGCATCTCCGTGCCGCCCACGCCGATGCCTGCCATCGCCACGCCGAGTGTTCGTTTGGTTGTCATGTTGCGCCTCTCCTTTATCACTCGTAGTTCTTCCCACCCACCCGCCCGTGGCGCTTGTGGGGGACACCCCCACGCCCCCGGCAGCGGGGCTTCGCCCCTCTGCACTCCCCGGGCAGGCTATCCGGCAGTGTTATACACCTGCACGCGCAAGCGCGCCACGCTTACCCCTCCTGTTCCGCCAGTTCCTCGTGCAGGAGGTCTTCCGCGTAGCGGAGCAGGGTGCGTTCGCGGTCGTCTGCGGTGCCCTTGGATTGGAAGTAGCGGCGGAGGGCGTCGAGGGGCTCGATGCGCTCGGCGTCCTCCCAGGGGAGGCGTGTGCGGCGCTCGCGTTCGACGCGGCGCTCGATGCCCGCGACGTAGAACGCGGAGGCGAGGGCCGCGCGCACGTCCGCCTCGCGGAACGCGGGCTCCTGCTCGGCGCGCATGTCGACGCGTAGCCGGACGATGGAGCGCGCGAGCTCCTCCTCCGGGTGCGCGGCGATGGCCTGGACCGCAGCCTCGGTGGGGTTGTCCATGGGACCCGTGGTTACGCGTATCGTGAGCATGGGGCGGGCAGGGGTCGGCACGAACTCGTAGCCGATGAGGCGCTCGCCCTGCGGCCGGGCGGGGTCGATCTCGGCGACGACGAAGCCCTTGTCCTCGCGCTCCTCGCTGAAGTCGACGCGCTCGATGCTGCCGGCGTAGACGACGGGCGGATGCTCCGTGAGCACCTGGTGCTTGTGGATGTTGCCGAGCGCGACGTAGTCGAACTGCGGGATGGCGACGGTGCCGAGGCTGAGGACGTGGTCGTTCCCCAGCATCATCGACTGCTCGGAGGCGGTCTTCGCTCCGGCTATGTTGACGTGCGCGCAGAGCACGGCGGGGACGGCAGGATCGAGCCTGTCGACCTCCTCCTGGAGGTACGTGACGAGCCCCGCCTCGACCTCCTGCTTGATCTGCTCCAGCGTCTTGCCGCGCGTCTCCTCGCGGTTCATGAACTGGCCGATGCGTATCCACGGCAGCGCGACGACCTGCACGTCCCCAGCCTTCGTGGGGATGCGGTGCGTGCCGAGCGTCTGTCCTACGGTGACGTTGGCTACGTTGAGCGTGGGGAAGATCTCGAGCGCGGTGGCGCGGTTGGCAACGTGCGGCAGATCGTGGTTGCCGATGGTGAGGAACGTGGGGATACCCGCTGCGGAGAGACGCGCGATGCGGCGCGCGAACTCGCGCTGGTGGGTCTGCGTGGGGTTGCGCGCCTTGTAGGCGTCGCCCGCGAAGAGGACGAGGTCGATACCGCCATCGATGGCGTAGTCGACGGCGTAGTCCATCGCGGCGAGGAAGTCCAGCAGGCGCGTGTTGACGCCGAGGTACTCTGCGCGGTCGACACCCGGCGCGAACCAGTCCGGCAGCGCGTCGAGGTCTGCCTGTGAGGCTGGGCGTCCGTACGTTTCAACGCCGACGTGGATGTCGGAGATGTGGAGGAGGCGCATGGGGGTATGCTACATCCTCCTTTCGCGGCTGCGCGTTATGGCCGACAAGGCGCTCCCTGAGCGAAAACTGGCTCCATCCGGCACCATTTGGCCCCATTCACGCGGGGACCCCAATGCTCCGGTGGGGCCGAACCGGGGCATTTCGGGGCCGGAGGGGGGCCGTCCTGGGGGTGGTTGGGGCATCGATGGGGCCAAATGGAGCCACGCCCCAGGAGGCGTCATGCACAAGGAAAGGGAGAGTGGTGTTTCCGCGCATAGCATTGCAGGCACCAGCGTAGGGGAAGAGGGCGCGATCGCGGAAGGGGCGAGTGTCAGTAGTCCCAAGCCCGGGCGTGCTGTCCATGTCGTGGAGGGCGGGACTGAGTGGGCGCTAGTATTCGATCGCCGTCCGTGGTTCGAGTCGTTCGGCGATAGGGTCGACCTTGAAGCCGAGGACCTCCAGTGTCGTCACGCCGATGAGTGGGACGGCTCCCTCTTCAGCGAGGGTGACGAGGATGGGGCTCCTGATGCCTTCCATCTCGGCGTTCGCAAGGGCCAACTGCCTGACCGTTACACGACCGTCGGCCAGCTCGACTTCCACCTCGCGTACGACCTCCAAGCCGAGCCGTTCACCTAGCGACAAGGGAATCTTAGTGAAGGTGGCACCGGTGTCGACCAGGCAGCGGAGGGTGTCCGATGCGGACGAACCGGAGATACTGAGGTCTGCGTATGTAGCGCCCATGCTTCTATCCTAAACCCGCGTGCTGCCCATGTCGCGGAGGGCGGCGCGGAGGGCGTCGGGGAGGTCGGCGATGGGGACGCGGTGCTGCTGCATGGTGTCGCGGTTGCGGATGGTGACGGCCTGGTCTTCCTCGACGGTCTGGAAGTCGACGGTGACGCAGAGCGGGGTGCCGATCTCGTCCTGGCGGCGGTAGCGGCGGCCTATGGACTGCGCGTCGTCGTACTGGGCCCGGAAGGCGCGGCGCACCTGCGCGTGCACGTCTCGCGCGGTGGGGGTCAGCTTCACGTTGCGGCTGAGGGGGAGGACAGCGACCTGCGCGGGCGCGATGTCCGGGTGGAAGCGGAGGACGGTGCGCACCTCCTCCTTGCCGTCGCCGGTGGGGGCCATCTCCTCGTCGTAGGCGTCGAACATGAACGTGAGCGCCGCGCGGTCGGCCCCGGCAGCGGGCTCGATGACGTACGGGAAGTAGTGCTCGTTCGCCTCCTGATCGAAGTACTTCATCGTCTTGCCGGAGACGGCCTCGTGCTGGCTGAGGTCGAAGTCGGTGCGGTTGGCGATGCCCTCGAGTTCGCCCCAGCCCCACGGAAAGTTGTACTCGACGTCGGCCGTCGCCTTGGCGTAGTGGGCGAGCTCGTCCGGGTCGTGGTCGCGGAGGCGCAGGTTCTCCTCCTTGATGCCGAGGTCCTTGTACCAGTTGAAGCGCTGCTCTATCCAGTGACTGTGCCAGTAGTCGTCCTCGCCGGGCTTCACGAAGAACTCCATCTCCATCTGCTCGAACTCGCGCGTGCGGAAGATGAAGTTGCCGGGCGTTATCTCGTTGCGGAACGACTTGCCGATCTGCGCGATACCGAACGGCAGCTTGTTGCGCATGGCGGTGAGCACGTTGTCGAAGTTGATGAAGATGCCCTGCGCGGTCTCGGGGCGCAGCCAGACCTGGTTCGCGGAGTCCTCGACGGGCCCCACGAACGTCTTGAACATCAGGTTGAACATGCGCGGGTTGGAGAGGGTCCCGCCATCGTCCGGGCACTTCGTGGGGTCGTCCAGGTGGTCGGGCCGGAAGCGCTTGTGGCATTCCGGGCACTCGACGAGCGGGTCGGTGAAGTTCTCGGCGTGGCCGCTGGCGACCCACACCTGCGGGTTCTGGATGATGGCGCTGTCGAGCCCGACGACGTCGTTGCGGTCGTAGACCATCGCGCGCCACCACGCCTCCTTGACGTTGCGCTTCAGCTCGACGCCGAGCGGTCCGTAGTCCCAACTCGATCCGATGCCCCCGTAGATCTCGCTCGAGGGGAATACGAACCCGCGCCGCTTGGCGAGGGAGACGAGCTTGGACAGGTCGGGTGGGGCCATCGGTTCAACTCCTGGGGTGCGCGGAGGGTGCATGGCGCGCTCGTCAAGTATAGCGGACGCCTGCCGACCCTCTCCTTTCATCGAGGGAGGGAGCAGACAACCCCGCCACACCTCGGTGGTTCACCCCATCCTGGCCTTCCCCCGTCAAAGCGGAAGGAATCAGACAGGGTGGTATAGTGGCCTCATTCCCGTCCACCGAGCGGAGGAGCGATGAGCCCGGTTGTCCGTGGGCTAACGATGCTCTACCTGACGACGATCCTGCTCGGGTTCGCGCACGGGATGCTTCCCCCTATCATCCCGGTCCTTGCGAACGAGTTCCACATCTCAGGAGGGTTCGCGGCGCAGGTGGTCACCGCCTTCACCGCGGGGCGGCTGATCGGCCAGCCGGTCGGCGGAACGCTGATCGACAAGTTCGGCACGAAGCCGGCGGTCATCGGTGGGCCGATCATCATCGGGGTCTCGGTATCGATCGGTATCGTGACGCCGTGGTTCTGGCCGTTGCTCTTCGGGCTGTTCGTTGCGGGCGCTGCGGACAGCGTCTGGATGCTGGGACGTGAGGTTGCAGGCGTGGACCTGGTGAAGCCGAACCAGCGTGGACGGCTCATGAGCGGGTTCATGGGTTTCCACGGCGTGGGGATGGGACTCGGGGCGTGGCTGGGCGGGACCGTGGGCGAGGAGATGGGCGCAACGGTCGTGTTCGGCATCTACACCGCTATCGCGGCGTTCGTCTTCTTCATCAGCGTGCTCATCCCCAGCGCCGACCGGCCGAGGGCCGCTCCTGCCGCAGGGCTCCCGGTCCAGGACGTCAGGGAAGGGAGCCAGCTGGCTCGCGTGCGCAACCTCTACCTGCAGATCGACCCGCGCCTCAGGGCGACGTACATCGTGCTGGTGTTCGCGACGGCGAGCATGATGCTCTACCGCATGGCGTACCAGGCCATCCTGCCCCTGCACATGGACGAGATCGGGCTGGACCCCAGCCAGATCGGCGAACTCTTCGCCGTCGTTGCCATCGGCTCGCTGGTGATGATCGTTCCGGCGGGGTTCGTTGTGGACAAGATCGGGCGGAAGTGGGCGACCGTGCCGAGCACGGCGATACCCGGCATCGCCTTCCTGTTCATCCCGTTCACGGGCGACATGGGACCGCTCATCGCGATAGCCGTGCTCATGGGCTTCTCGAACGGACTGTCACTGGGGTCGGTCGCCACGTCCACGTACGACGTCGCGCCGGATGCGATACGCGCGCGGCTGCAGGCGGCGCGGCGGACGGTCGCGGAGGTGGGCGCCATCACGGGCCCGCTGCTCGGCGGGTTCATCGCGGTGCAGTTCGGAGCGGGCACTGCGTTCTTCGTGTACGCGCCGGTGTTGCTCCTGGCTGCGGTACTGTTGCTGTTCGTCGCCCGCGAGACGCTCGTGAAGGTCTCGGCCGCCGCAGCGTCCCTCGGGAACGGAGAGCCCGTCTCCGGCCTCGCGCTCCTGAAGTCGATCCCGGTGCTGCTCATGGGCGCTGCGCTGCTGGTGTTCGTCGCGCGGAGCAGGCGGACGAAGCATCTGGCGGATGAGGGTTCCCGCGACCGCAGCGCCGCAGGTGCGGACCGCTCGTGATACGGGGCCTCGCGCAGCGCACGCCGTTCTACTACGGATGGGTCGTTGCCGGCGCGGTGCTGATGACGATGACGATCAGCGGGGCTGTTGCCGCGCCGATGTTCAGCGTGTTCATCCCCCGGTGGTCGGACGAGTTCGGCTGGTCGCGCACGGCCATCTCTGGCGCGTTCAGCTTCGGGACCGTCGCTGCCGCGCTGGCAGGGCCGCTGGTCGGCAGGGCGCTCGACAAGTACGGCGGGCGGTTGGTGATGGGCGGCGGCGGGCTGCTCATGGCGGCCTCGGTTGCGGGCCTGGGGTTCGTGGGGAGCCTCGTGGGCCTCTATGCGGCGCTCGTGGTCGCGCGGACGGCGCTGATGAGCATCCAGAACCTGGGCGGACATACCGTCATCGCCAACTGGTTCGTGCAACGGAGGGCATTCGCGACGGCGATCGCGGTGAACGGAAGCCGCCTGGGGCTGGGGTTGTGGCCGCTGTTGGGAGCGGCGCTCATCGCCGTGATGGGCTGGCGAGAGGCGCTGTGGATGGTCGGCGCGCTGATGGCGCTGCTGTCGTTCTTCCCGCTCATCGCCATCGTGTCGCGGCAGCCGGAGGACGTTGGGCTGCACCCGGACGGGCGTCCGCCGCTGTCCATCCAAGAGGCCCAGTCGCGACAGGTGCGTGCCGAGCACCAGTGGCGTCCGCGGGAGGCCCTGCGTACGCATGCGTTCTGGTTGCTGCTGTTCGCGCACATGGGCGCGATGGTGGCGGGCGGGGGCTACGGCCTGCACCGCATACCGCTCTTCCTCGACCGCGGCCTGGCGGAAGGGTGGGTGGGGCCCGTGCTGATGCTCCACGCGGTGGGGATGCTCGTGGGCGGGTTCGTTGCCGCGTGGTTCATGGGACGCACGTCGTACCGCATCGTCATCGCGGGATCGATGGCGGGAGCGTCGGCGGCGATGGCGGCTGCGGGGTTCATCCCGCCGGGCGTGCCGATGGCTGTGTTTACGTTCGCGGAATCGATGGTTTTCGGCGGCGTTTTCGCGATGTTGCCTGTCGTTTACGCCGAATATTTCGGGCGTGACTCGCTGGGAACGATACGAGGTATCGCGCATCCGGCGGTCGTGGCGTCGAATGCGGTCGGGCCGGTGTTCGCGGGATACGTCTTCGAATCGTCGGGGGCGTACACGATGGCGCTCGTTACATTCAGCGTCGTGTTGGGAGTGGGGGCGGTTAGCGCGCTGCTGGCGCGCCGTCCCGTTCTGCGCCAGGGAAGCTGAGCCTGGGAATCGGCGATGTCCGGCATCGTGTATCGCAACCCAGTATCAGTTCCTGTCACCTTATTGACACTTGCACCTGTGCAGGTCAACAATCTCTCACGAAACCACGGCCGATCTGGGAACGAGTACGCAAGGAGGAATGATGACCACTCACGTTCACGAGCATGACCACAGCGAAGCAGCCGACCATTGCCACGAGCATGAGGGCGAGCACTGTCATAGCCATGGCGATGTGCACTGCCACGAGCACGGCGCGGGCCACTGCCACGTCCACGGCGACGAGGCATGCTCCGCCCTCGGCGGAGGCGAGCAGTTCGACGAGCACGGCGCCGAGCACTGCCACCAGCACGGCGAGGAGCACTGCGCGGACGCGGACGACCCGCACCACGCACCCCACGCAGCTTAAGGTCTCGAATAAGAGTGCTATAGTGCCGGTTGATAGCCGGTAAGGCAGCTTGGGCGGCGGCCTGGGGATACCGGGCCGCCGTCTTTGTGTAAAGGAGCCGTGTCGTTGTGACAACCGAACACCGCCACGAGGATGAGGGCGACGATCACGACGAACATGGTCATGACCACGAGGGCCATGACCACGACGCGCACGCTGAGCATGACCACGGCCACGAGGGCCATGACCATGACGCGCACGCCGAGCATGACCACGAGGGCCACGATCATGACGCGCACGCCGAGCATGACCATGAGGGCCATGACCACGACGCGCACGCCGAGCATGACCATGAGGGCCATGACCACGACGCGCATGCCGAGCACGACCACGGCCACGAGGGCCACGATCATGACGCGCACGCCGAGCATGACCATGAGGGCCATGACCACGACGCGCACGCCGAGCATGACCATGAGGGCCATGACCACGACGCGCATGCCGAGCACGACCACGGCCACGAGGGCCACGACGCGCATGCCGAGCACGACCACGGCCACGAGGGCCACGACGCGCATGCCGAGCACGACCATGGCCACGAGGGCCACGACCACGACGAGCATGCCGGCCATGACCATGACGACCACGGGCACGACCATCACGGGCATGGGCACGAGGGACACGATCATGACCACGCCCACGACCTGCGCGGAGCGAGCAAGAAGAGCCTTGTCATTGCCCTGGCGCTGATCTCCAGCTTCATGTTCGTAGAGGTGGTGGGCGGCGTACTGTCCGGCAGCCTCGCTCTTCTCGCAGACACCGGACACATGCTCACGGACGCCGCGGCGATCCTGCTTGCGCTGTTCGCTATGTGGATAGCGGAACGTCCCGCGTCGGTCGAGAGTACGTTCGGCTACTACCGGACCGAGGTGCTCGCGGCGCTGTTCAACACGCTCAGCCTGTGGGTCATCGCAGGCTGGATATTCTTCGAGGCGTTCCACCGCATCCAGGACACGCCCGAGGTCGAGGGGCCGCTGCTGCTCGGCGTTGGCGCGGCAGGTCTGGTCGTCAACATCCTGGCGGCCTACGTCCTGCACCGCGCGGCGGGCGAGAGTCTGAATGCCGAGGGCGCGTTCCAGCACGTCATGGCGGACCTCTTCGGCTCCATCGGCGTCGTCGTATCCGGCGTGCTGATCCTCGCGTTCGCGACGAGTCCGGACTCCCCGTGGTTCATCGTCGACCCCATCCTGAGCATCGGCATCGGCCTGCTTATCCTGCGGAGCTCGTGGGGACTGTTCATGCGGGTCTTCAAGGTGCTCCTCGAGGGCACACCCAAGCACCTGGACATGTACCGCATCTGCAGCGATATGGAAGACATCCCCGGCGTGACCATCATCCACGACGTGCACGCCTGGACGATCACCTCCGGCTACGACGCCCTGACCGCCCACGTGCTGGTGGACACCAACCAACGCGGCAACGAGGACGAGATGCTCTCCCGGCTTCGCCGCATCGCCTACGGCCACGGCATCGGGCACGTGACCCTGCAGTTGGAGTACTCCGCAACGGAATGCGAGGAGAACCACCACGTGGAACACCTCGTGGCGCGGGAGCGCTCCTGACGTCTCGAAAGGCTCACATCACCGAGGAAGGGGGCGCTGCAGCGCCCTCTCTTCATGTCCGGGACGGATCGCGATGCACGCTTGCCGTTGCGTTCCCCGCCTCGTAACCTTCCGCCGGAGGTGGGTTATGGCTGACTATCCCCGGAACGACCTGCTCGTCGAGACCGACTGGCTCGCGGAGCACCTGACGGACCTGAACGTGCTCGTCATCGAGATGGCGGAGGACGGCAGCAACTTCGAGACCGGGCACATCCCCGGCGCCGCGCTCTCGCCGACCTGGCAGGTCAAGGGCTCGGAGCAGCGGAGGCTCGTCGCGCCGCCGGACGAGGCGAAGGCGTGGTTCGAGTCCGTGGGCATCGGCAACGATACCCTCGTCGTGGGGTACGACCGCTTCCACAGCCGTGACGCATCCAGGCTCTGGTGGGTGCTGAACTATTACGGCCACACCAACGTCCGCGTGCTGAATGGCGGCTGGACGAAGTGGACCGCGGAGGGGCGCGACGTTGAGTCCGGCCCGTCACAGGTAACCGGCGGCGGCGTGACGTTCATCCCTCAAATACCCAACCATGACATCGAATCGAATGTCGAGAAGCTCAAGGCGGCGGTTGGCGCGGACGACACCGTCATCTGGGACGTACGGACGGAAGCCGAGTACACGGGCGAGAACTCGCGCGGCAACGCGCGGGTAGGGCACGTGCCCGGCGCCGCGTTCCTGGAGTGGGTGAACCTCGTTGCGGAGGACGACACCTTCAAGTCCGCCGCGGAGATCGAGGAGATCGCGCGCGGGCTCGGCATCACGCCGGAGAAGACGGTCCACGTCTACTGACAGGGCGGAGTGCGTGCGTCGCACGCCATGGTCGCCCTGAAGCTCATCGGCCACGAGTCCGTGTGCATGTACGACGGCTCGATGGGCGAGTGGGCTAACCGGGACGACACCCCGCTGGAGGTGTAGGCGCGCCCTCCCGGCGCGATCGCTACTCGATAGCGAACACCGCCTGGACGCGCACACTCACCTCGAGTTCGCCGCCGAAGAACTGCGTCGGCGGGCCTGCCGAGTCCGATGCTGCCAACGCGAACCGCGCCTCGGCCACCGGGAACTCGTTGAAGCTACCCTCCGATATGGAGACGAGCGGGCCGCGAACGACCGACAGCTGCCCGGCGTAGAGGTCAGCCTTCGCGAGCGCGTCCTCGATGGCGAGGATGCGCGCCTCTTCCTCGAGCGCGGTCGTGTCCTCTATCTGGAAGGAGACGCTCTGCACGCGGGTGAGGTCGCCGCCTGCCTGCACCGCGCGGTCGACGACGTCGCCGGTCGAGTTCAGGTCGCGCAGCGTGACGCTGAGCGTGTTCGTCACCTGGAAGCCGAGCAGGTTCTGCTGGCCGTCGCGGACGTACTCGTAGCGGGGATTGATGGAGAATCGCGCCGTCCGGATGTCGTCCTCGGCGACGCCTGCCTCGCGCAACTCGTCGACGATGGCCGTGAGGGCCTGCGCCGCGTCGTCCCGCGCCTCGCTGACGCTGTCGCGGAGCGCCTCGACGCCCAGCGAGATGACCGCGATGTCCGGCTCACCGGAGACAGTGCCGACTCCCGCAGCGTGGATGCCGCTGTTCGTGTCGTAGACGATGGTGGTGCTGCGCTGGGCGGCGGCTGCGTCGCCGTCGCCGTTCGCATCCCCATTGCCGTTGCCGTTGCATGCGGTCAGTACAACCGCCATGGCCAGCGCAGCGCTCAGCAGCAGGAAGGGTTTTCTTGCCTGGAGTGTCGAGAGGGTGGTCAACATGTTCTCCTGTTCTGCCCGGACCTGCGGGCCTCCCTTAAGGATAACCTTCCGAACGGTGACGCGGTTCCGGGTGATGCTCCCGTGCGGCAGTCCGTATACTAGAGAGTACGCGCCGGGTGGCGCGTACGTTCCCTGTCATGCGCTCCATCCTCCGCGAAATCATCCAGACCATCGCGCTTGCCGCCTTCTTCATCCTGTTGCTGCAGGGCGCCGTGCAGAACTACCGCGTGGAAGGCCCCAGCATGCTCCCCCTCCTGGAGAACCAGGACGGCGTGTTCGTCAACAAGCTGGCGTACGAGACGGTCGACGCTGAGCACGTGGCCCGCTGGATCCCCGGGCTGGGCGCGGCGCAGGGCGAGCTCTGGTATCCGTTCGGCGAGCCGGAGTACGGCGACGTGGTCGTCTTCCGCTGGCCGAGGGACGAGCGGCAGTTCTTCGTGAAGCGCGTCATCGGCAAGCCCGGCGACGCCATCGAGATCGAGCAGGGCGAGATCTACCGCAACGGCGTTCCCCTCGCGGAGCCGTACGTGGAGCACGCCTCCGGCGAGACCATCATCGAGCGCGTCGTGCCGGAAGGCCACTACTACGTGCTGGGCGACAACCGAGCGCAGAGCGACGACTCCCGCCGCTGGGGGTTCGTGCCGGCCCGGAACATCGTGGGCGAGTTGTGGTTCGGCTACTGGCCGCTGGAGCGGTTCGGCTTCTTCTAGGGCAGGGCGGGTGGTTCGACAGGCTCACCAAGAGCGGCCAAGCGGCGGTTTGCGATAGCCTGTTAGGGATGCCCCCGTAGCTCAATGGCAGAGCGCCGGGCTTTTAACCCGGGCGTTGCAGGTTCGAGTCCTGTCGGGGGTACCACCCTTACGAGTAAAATAGTATCTATAGGTCGTTGGTTGTAACTTGAGTTGTAACCCCGCACTCACACCAGGAGGACACGATGGACCCGGAACTGAGACGATTCCCCAGCGCATAGCCATGGCTATGTCAGGCGGTTGCTGCCGTGCAGCCTATCGAGTTGCACCCGCGCGCACGTTGGGGATAGGCTACGGGAATAGTGCATAGGAGGAGATAAAGATATGACCACAACGCCAGTAACAGTGCATCCAGACACGCCGGACTGGTTCCGTGCATACTTGGAGGACTACCGCGCGTTCAAGGAGCAGAATCACGAAGACCACCGAACGCTCGACGGCTTGGTCACTGACCTTAGCACCAGTGTCGAGAAAATTGAAAAGGCCGTGCATACGCACTAGGCCCACTTTCCAGCAGATGCAACCAAACGCGCCCCCGGACTGGCCGGGGGCGTTCTCTATTCCACGAGTTCGAGCACAACCGCTGTATGAGTCGCCCGCCGTGACGTCGTCGTCGATACCCGGAGCCAGCGGAGGCCATGCCATGCGATATCATGCGGCTATCAGGAGGAACGGAACGATGGATGAGAATAGGGTGTTTGAAATTCTCTTGCGAGTGAGGGCTGGCTCGATTAATGAGGCGGACGCGACGCGAGGAGAGGTCGAGGCTTGCGTGGATGCGGGATTGCTCGAACGGAACTTCCCGAATGAATTGCGCTATACGACGACCGCCGCATTCGCTGAAATCCCCGGCAGGATGTCTGATCTTGCTTCACTGCCTTCTGATCTTGCCTCACTGCCTAAGGTCCACCCTGTGAGTCTTACAGCACAGGGACAGGAGCGCCTTCGCGCCAGACTTGGCTTTTAGTTGACGAGCTTGAGAATCGCGTTCAGGTGATCGCGCCGCCGGATCCGGCGTCGTTGTAGATCTCGGGCTTGAATGGCCTGATCAGTCGGTCCTCGTTGGCCACGACCGTCATTGCCCGATCGGCTACCGCGAGCTCGTCGACGGTTCGTGGCGTCTCAATCGTGATGACCTTGACGCCGACGCCGTTCTTCAGCACGAGGTACTCAGGCTCGCCGTCATCGCTCCATTGGAAGCTGCTCACGTAGGGTAGTCACTCCTTGACCAACCGGCAGGCCCGGCCGAACGCCACTCGGCGCGTCGGCTTGGCTGCTGGGGTACTATGGGGCCGAGGAGCGGAGAGGAGGCTGAAGATGGCCGTCGTCAGCGTCGAAATTACGGAACGCGCGCCCTTCGCCGACGGAGCGGAATCCGGCGGAGCCGGCCCGTACGAGCGTGTCGACGGGGTGCTGACCTACGCCGTCGACCCCGCGAACCCGGCGAACGTGCTCATAACCGACCTCGCGCTGGCCCCGGGCGGCGCCGACGGTCTCGTGCGCTTCACGGGCGATTTCACGCTCATCGCACCGGTCGACCGGGAGCGCGGCAACGGCGAACTGCTGATCGACGTCGTGAACCGGGGACGGCGGCAAGTGATGCCGACCTTCAACCTGGCGCCGCCGTCGCGCGTGGGATCGTCGGAGGTCCCGCTCGGCGACGGTTTCCTCTGCCGCCAGGGGTACACGGTGTTGTCGGTCGGGTGGCAGTGGGATGTCCCGCGCAGTCCGGCGATGATGGGCCTCGAGGCTCCCGTGGCCTTCGAGAACGGGAAGCCTGCAACGGGGCAGGTACTGGTCGAGATCCGGCCCGACGCGCCGCAGCGGACGCGGCTGCTGGCGAACCGCGTCCACAAGCCGTATCCAGTGGCCGACGTCGACGAACCGCAGGCCCGGCTGCTGGTGAAGGACTGGGAGGATGGGCCGTACCGGGAGATCCCGCGTTCGGGCTGGCGGTTCGCCGAAGAGACGGACGCCGGCGTCATTCCCTCCGCCTCGCACATCACCGTCGAGGCGGGGATGGAGCCCGGGAAGATCTACCACGTCGTCTACACCACGGACCACGCTCCCGTGGTGGGCGCGGGACTGCTCGCCGTGCGCGACGCCGCGGCGTGGCTGAAGAATGGCGGGAGCGAGCTCGCGCCGTCCGGCTTCACGTACGCTCACGCCTACGGTGTGTCGCAGACCGGCCGGCTGCTCCGGCACCTGCTATACCTTGGCCTGAACGTCGACGAGGAGGGGCGGCAGGTGTACGACGGCCTGCTCGTGCACGTCGCCGGCGCACGCCGGGGCGAATTCAACCAGCGTTTCGGCCAGCCGTCCGTGCAGTCGACGCCGGGGTTCGGCCACCTCTTCCCGTTCGCGGACAACGAAGTGTCCGACCCCTTCACCGAGGAGCGAGACGGCCTGCTGCGCCGGGTGCGCGCCGCCGGCGCCGCGCCGCGCGTCGTCTACACCAACACCTCGGCGGAGTACTGGCGCGGCGATGGCTCGCTCACGCACATCGACCCCACGGGGCGGCACGACCTCGACGAGGCGCCGGAGTCGCGCACGTACCTCTTCGCCGGCACGCAACACACGATGACCGACTCGCTCCCCGCGCCGGGCGACCCCAACGTCGATGGTACGGAGCGCCGGTTCCCCGGCAACGCGCTCGACTATCGCCCGCTGCTGCGCGCCGCGCTCGCTAACCTGAGCGCGTGGGCGCGCGGCGACGCTCAGCCTCCGGCGTCCCGCCATCCCCGGCTCGACAACGGCGACGCTGTAACGCGCGCCGAGGCGCTCGCGGGCCTCCGCGCGGTGGACGACGACGCGAAGCCCGACCCGGAGCGGCTGTGGCGGCTGCGCGAGGCCGACATGGGGCCGCGCGCCAGCGAAGGCGTCGGCGCCTATCCTGTCGCCGAGGGACGCGCTTACCCCAGCTTCGTCTCCGCGCTCGACGCCGACGGCAACGAGGTGGCGGGCATCCGGCTGCCGGACATCGAGGCGCCGGTGGGGGCGCACTCCGGCTGGAACCCGCGCCACCCGGACTCGGGGTCGCCGGAGCAGATCATCCCGATGGTGGGGTTCTCCCTGTTCTTCAGTCCAGACGAGGTGCGCCGCCGCTACGCAGACAGGGCGGCGTACGAGGCGCAGGCTCGCGCTGCAGCAGAGCGGCTCGCCGCCGAGCGCTACCTGCTCGCCGAGGACGTTGAGGTCGTCGTCGCCGGCGCCCTCTCGCGCTACGACGACGCGCTGGCGGGGGACTCGAGGGCGGGGTAGCTGGGAACCAGACAACGCAATGTGAAGAGGAAGATCGATGGCTACGGCAACAATGCTCACGACGATCGATGCGGATACCCACATCGACGAGACCGAGGACACCTGGGAGTACATGGCCTCCAGCGAGGCACAGTTCAAGCCCGTCGTGGGTTATCCCAGCAACCCCTCTCCCGGCAGGGCCACGCAGCGGTTCTGGGTCATCGATGGCGACCGCCAGCCACGGCTGCACCGGGAAGACTCCAAGACGATGACCACCGTCGAAACGCGTGAGTTGCTGGACGTGGGGGCGCGGCTGCGGGACATGGACGGGGTCAACGTCCGTGCCCAGGTCATCTATCCCACGCTCTTTCTCGTTCAGCCCACTACCAAGGTAGAAGGAGACCTGGCCCTCAAGCGTGCGTATAACCGGTGGCTTGGGGACCGGTGCGCCGAGTCCGAGGGCCGGTTGGGATGGCTGTGCCTCCCTCCGCTGATGGACATGGACGAGGCGGTCAAGGAAGTTCGATGGGCAAAGGACCACGGGGCGGTGGGCATCTTCAAGAAGGGCAACAGGGAAGCCGACCATAACTTCACGGACGAATACTTCGACCCCTTGTGGGAGGTCGCCAACGAGCTGGAGATGGCGGTCTGCATGCACATCGGCAGCGGCATCCCCAACACCCGCGAGAACCGGACGGACGGCGACTTCCGCGGCCCGCGGGTGCCCTTTGCCTACCTGCCGGAGACCTTTTCGTCGATGGTGTTGAGCAAGTTGCCTCACCGGTACCCGGGCATCCGCTGGGGGTTCATCGAAGCCGCGTCAGGGTGGATACCGCACGAGCTCTACCAGATCAGGCGGCGCATGGATCATCCTGGTTCTCTGGGGCCATCTTCGAAGACGCTCACATACGCTGACCTGCCGGACGGGTTCAACACGCTGCACGACACGTTGCGGGAGCTGAACATCTTCGTCACCTGCCTGGTGGACGAAGACCTGCCCTACATCCTGAAGTTCGCAGGCGAGGACAACATCGTAGTGGGATCGGACTACACGCACGCCGACCAGTCCCAGGAGCGAAACTTCCAGGAAGCGCTTCAGGCGCGTGTCGAGGCAGGGGATCTGTCGCAGCAGGCTGTCGACAAGATCCTGTGCGACAACGCCCGGCGACTCTACGGCATGTAGCAGCCGGTGAGGGTGCGAGGCCTCTCCCACGGACGGCTGACCCCTGCACCGCATCGGAGGAGACTCGCTAGCGAGCGCTGTGCAGACGGGGAGGGACTATGCCTCACGCACTCGATGGAATAAGGGTGATCGACCTCACGACGGGCATCGCCGGTCCCGGCACCGCCGTGTACCTTGCCGATCAGGGCGCCGAGGTCATAAGGGTCGAACCGCCGCCTCAGGCCGCCTCCGCCGACCCGGCTGCCGACGCCGGCACTGGTTACGTCGTGCAGAACCGGAACAAGCAGAGCATGACGCTGAACCTCGCCACCCCGGAGGGGAGGGAGGTCTTCAGGAGGCTCGCCGAGTCCTCCGACATCCTGATCGGGAACATGCGTCTCGCTGCTGCTCAGAAGCTTGGCGTCGACTACGAATCGGTCCAGGCGATCAATCCCCGGCTCATCTACGCATCCATCAGTGCGTACGGCAGCAGGGGCCCGTATGCGGGCAAACCGGGCTATGACCGCCTCACCCAGGGATTCTCAGGCGCGCAGTACCGGCGCTGGGAGAATGGCGTGCCGGTGAGTACGGGCATATTCCTCTCAGACCCGTGCATACCGATGCTGCTGGGCTACGCCATCACGCTGGCCCTCCTCCAGCGGGAGAGGACCGGCCGCGGGCAGCTGATCGAAACCTCGCTCCTGCACGCCGCGATAGCCATGCAGATGACCAACCTGGTCAAGTTCGAGAACGAGGAGGAGCCCCATCGCGAACTCGAGATGCCCGCCTACGGCATCTACCGTTGCGCCGACGACGTCTACGTCAACGTGACCGCGCTTCGCCCGGCACAGTTCCACCGCTTGTGCATGGTGCTCGAGCTGCCGCACATCGCCGAGGACCCTCGCGCGAAGATACCCGACAACAGCACCAGGGACTTCCGCGAGGAGATCTACCCGGTGTTCGAAGCGATCTTCGAGACCAAGCCTTCGAAGGAATGGCTGAAGTTGCTCGACGAGGCAGATGTCCCGGCGGCTCCCGTGCTGGAGCGTGACCAGGTCTTCTATGAACCCCAGATGGTGGAGAATGACATGTTCGTAAGGGTGGACCATCCTGAGAAAGGGCCGGTGCTTTCGTTCGCTCCTCCCTTCACCATGTCAGGGGTTGACCCGGTGGACCACCGGCCGCCTCCTCTGCTGGGTGAGCACACCGGTCAGGTACTGAACGGTCTGGGGTACTCGTCCGAAGAGATAGAGGGGCTGCGCGCGACGGGCGTGGTCTAAATCTCGACAGGGTGTACCTACGCCCAAGGAAGGCAGGCGCCTGAATGGCAGAAGTCCACTACGAGAAGCGCGGGTACGTTGTGCTCATTACGATGGAGGGGGACAACGACCTCAACCTCGGGATGACGACGGACCTGCTCTACGATCGCCTTGCTGCGTACGCGGCCGACGACGAGATCCGTTGCGCCATCATCACGGGCGCCGGGAAGCGGGCCTTCTCTGCCGGTGGCAACCTCAAGAGCGCCGCTCAATCAGGGCGTATCGGCGGACCGAGTTCCGTCTGGGACCCAAGCCCCCTCACCATCATCAACGGCCTCGAACTGCGCAAACCCATCATCGCCGCGGTCAACGGCTATGCCATCGGGGCCGGATGTATGCTGGCGCTCGCCTGCGATATACGCATCGCCTCCGAAAACGCGGAGTTCAGCATTCCGGAGATCAAGTACGGGATTCCTCCCGGAATGGGTGCTGCTCAACGCCTTCCCAACCTCATCCCGCTGGGCGCCGCGTTGGAGATGCTGCTCACCGGCGACCAGGTCAAGGCTGACCAGGCGTTGCAGTGGGGCCTCGTCAACCGGGTCGTGCCGCGGGAAGAGTTGCTGGACGCCGCGTTCGACCTCGCCAACCGTATCGCTGCCAGTCCTCCACTCGCCGTGAAGGCGGTCAAGGAGATCGTGTACAGGTCTCGCGAGATGTCGTTCAGAGACGCCATCCGTATGTCGGAACTGCTCGGATACATCGGACGCGAAACCGAAGATGCCCAGGAGGGCCTTCGCGCGTTCGCCGAGAAGCGGAAGCCGGACTTCAAGGGACGCTGAGGCGGAGCCGTACGAGAACAGGAGCAGCCGGGGGTGCAACCTTGACGACGCACAAAGAACTGTCGCTGCATGAAGCAGCAGCCGTTACGGGAGTCACTATCGCGGACAACAGGTTGCCCGCCAGCCGCTACGCGGACGTCGGCATCCGCCTCCACTACCTGGACTGGGGGAGCGAAGACAAGCCCTGGCTCCTGTGCCTGCATGGCGCCGCCCAGAACGCTCACATGTGGGACTTCACCGCACTGGCGCTGTGCACCCGCTATCGCGTTATCGCGGTCGACCAACGCGGCCACGGCGACAGCGCATGGGCGCCGAGCGGGGAGTACGACCGGGCGTCCTACGTCGAAGACGTCGGGAACTTCGTAGACCACCTCGGCATGGAGAGTTTCGTCCTCGTCGGCCTGTCCATGGGAGGGAGCAACTCGGTGGCCTACGCGGCCACCCACCCGGACAAGGTCAAGGCGCTGGTCGTCGTTGACGTCGGGCCGGAGCCAGCCCGCAGCGGTGGGCGAGCGGTGAATAACTTCGTCACTCAGAAGGACGTCCTGGACACATACGAGGAGTTCGTCCAGCGCGTCATCGAGTACAGCCCCTTCCGTCCGGAGTGGCAGATCAGGGGTTCCCTGCGGCACAGCCTCATGCAGCGCCCCGATGGGAAGTGGACGTGGAAGTACGACCCTGTCCTCAGGGACCCGGCCCGGCGCGCTCAACAGCAGAGCGTGAGAGAAGATCCCGCGTCCCGCTGGGAACTCTGGGAACGCATCGCGTGTCCCACAATCATCATCTGCGGCGAACAGAGCGACGTGCTGAGCAGCGAGGTCGCTCAGCGGATGCTGGAGCGCAACGGCAACAGCCGCCTGGTCGAGGTCCCCAACGCAGGCCACCGCGTGCCCGGCGACAACCCGGTTGCGTTCGAGGAGGCCGTTCGCGCCTTCCTGGATGAAGTCGACGCCCCATAACCCGCGTGGCCGGCGCCAGGAGATCAGGCTATGGCCTCGGCCTCTTCGAGCCGTCGCCGCTCTGCCGGAGACAGCTTGAGGAGCGTGTCGAACACGTAATCGTTCCCTCCTCCGAAGACCGGGCGTCCATCCATCTGTTGCCGCCCCGGAGTCTCCGGCAGGTGGATCGAGAGGCCCGTGACGTCCATGGGGCCTGATTCGGGATCGTCCACGGGGACAACAAAGCCGCGCTCACGGAGATGAACGTCGTAGTACACGTCCTCGCCGGTCTGCACCACGGCGGCGGGCACGCCTGCTCTCTGCAGCATGTGCATCACCTGTCGGGGAGTGAGGTCGCTGGTCCACGCTGTGATGATTTCGTCCAGCGCGTCGGCGTTCTCGATCCGTCCGGCCAGGGTTGCGAAGCGCGCGTCGTTGGCAAGGTGGGCGCGGCCCATCGCGCGGCATAGGGCTTCCCATTGCTCATCGGTCACGCACGTGATGGCGCAGTAGGCGTCGCGTCCCCGACAGGCGTAGACGTCGTAGGGCGCCGCGTCGAGCTTCCGGTTGCCGGAGGGCTGCCAGTCGCGGCTGTTGACCGAGGAGTCGAGCAGCCCCACGCCCAGCGCGGCGACGAGTGCCTCCAGTTGGGCGATCTCGATCTCCTGCCCGGCCCCGATGGCGTCCCTCGCATGAAGCGCGGCTGTTACGGCCAACGCGCCCTGCGCGCCTCCGAGGAAATCGGGGATGGCTGCCCGCCCGCGTCGTTCAACGGGTGTGTCGGGTTGACCCCAGATGTAGAACAGGCCCGAATCGGCCATCAGCTGCGCTCCGTGGGAAGCGTTCAGCCGTCCAGGGCCGGTGCTGCCGTAGCCCGGCATGCTGAGGACGATGATGCCCGGGTTAATCTTGCGAAGCTCCTCGTAGCCGAGGTTGAACCGCTCCAGCGTCCCTGGGCGGTAGTTGTTCACCAGAACGTCGCTCTGCTCAGCCAGACGCTTGACGAGTCCTTGCCCCTCCGGATGGTGAAGGTCGATCGTGATGCTCATCTTGTTGCGGTTGAGTTCCGTGTAGATCCCGGCGCGTCCCTCCCGCTGAGTGTCGAACTTGCCGGACTCGATCTTGATGACCTCGGCGCCGTAGTCGGCGAGCAATCGTGTGCAGAAGGGGCCTGCCCAAGCACGAGTCAGGTCGATGACCCGGATGCCCTTCAGGGGAGGGCCTTCCGGTCGCTCGCCTCCTGAGGCGGGTCCGTGAGAGTTGGCTCCGGCCGCCTGCAACACGTCCTCCGTGTGCTCTCCGAGAAGCGGCGCGGTGCGGGAGTATCGCGGCGGCGTGGCGCTCATCGTCCATGGGAAGCCGGGCATGTTGACGTCGCCCAGTTCCGGGTGCCTGACATCCTTGAACCAATTCCGCGCCAGGAGGACCGGGCTGCGCCGGACGTCCGAGAACGTATTCACAGGAGCGACTGGCAGTCCCCGCTTCCTTCCTCCGCTCACGAACTCCTCGGTGGTCATCGAGGCGGTGAACTCCTTGATGATCTCTTCGGCTACCTCGGCACTCTCACTGCGAGCCTCTGTGCTGAGCCAGTAGGGGTCCTTCAGCACCGGATGGTCGATCCATTCGACGAGCTTCTGCCAGAGTTGCGCGAAGTGGATGTTCATCTGGGCGTACCCGTCCGAGCATGGATAGCAGTTGACGCCTGCAGCGTTGGTGTGGGACCCCATCCGGCGCATGATCTGAGTAGCGGCTGAGAAGCGTCCGATGGGGAAGGAGGATGCCGATGCGGTCATCGCCTCGTGTACCGATACGTCCACGTGCTGACCCCGTCCCGACTTTCGCCGGGTGTAGAGGGCCAGGAGCGTGCCCAGGGCTGCGTGGGTGCCGCCGATGTGCGTACTGGGGTCGCCCGGTGCTGCGCACGGATGGTCCCCTTCGTCGCCGACGTTCCACAGCCAGTCGGCCATCGCTTGAGCGATCAGGTCGCTCCCCTTCATCCCGGCATACGGCCCCGCCTGTCCGAAGGGCGTAACCGAAGTAACGACGATTCCCGGGTTGGCCTGTTGCAACCGTGCGTAGCCAAGGCCCCGTTCTTCCAGGTACCCCGGATGGAAGTCTTCTACGAGCGCGTCGGCGCCTGACGCCAGTTGGAGCAGCCTGGTGCGGTCGTCCTGATTTTCGATGTCGAGGGCCACGCTCCTCTTGTTCGAGTTGAGATGGAGGAAGGCGAGACTTCGGTCCGGCCCGGGCAGGTCCTGTGCGAAGGGCGGCGTTCTTCGTGCCGCTCCACCATCGGGAGGCTCGATGCGGAGCACATCGGCGCCAAGATCTGCGAGAAGCCTCGTTGCGTACTGGCCCAGACCTTGGGTGAGGTCGAGGACCCGAAAGGCTCCCAGGGCTGTTTGCTCCAGCGCCATACGCCAACTCCTATCCGTGGCCCCGTCGACGAGGAACGCTGCGCTCCTCGCCTGCACTGCCTGGCCGGTGGTCAGCCCGTAAGTTGGAATTTAGGCAGGGTGAACTCTGGCGTGACGTCGTCCCAGACCACTTCGACGCGCGCTCCGATCTCGATGCTGTCGTGGTCGCAGTTGACGATGTTCGTGTTCATCCGCCATCCCTCCTCCAGTTCCACGATGGCCAGCACATAGGGGACGTCCTCCGCGAATCCCGGGTGCGCGGGTTGGAAGGAGATGGTGTAGGAGTAGACCCATCCCTTGCCGGTGGACTCCACCCATTCCAGGGTTCCAACGCCGAAGCACTCCGGGCCCGGACAGACGTCGCGAGGATAGAACACCGGCGTGCCACATGACCGGCAACGTTGGTATACCAACCGGTGCTCCTTTGTGGCATCCCAGAAGGGCTGGCTCACGGCGCTGGGGGTGGGCAGGGGCTTGTTGTATGCGGGTTCACTCGTCATCGCGTGTTCCTGGCTCGGCTCGGCTACAGCGTTGCTTCGCTGCCGAGCAGCATCGCTGACTGCTGGGAGAATGCGCCTCCGGAACCGGTGACGTAGACCAGATCGGTCGGCCCCGGCACCTGGTGCTCGCCGCCATCCCGCCGGATCTGCCTGACGGACTCAGTGACCTGAGCGCAGCCTCCCGCGGTCGAAGCCTGACCGTAGGACAGCTGACCTCCGTGCGTGTTCATGGGCTTGTCCCCCTTGAACGTCAGATCGTGCGCAGCTATCCAGTCCGCGGCCTCGCCCTTCTTGCAGAAGCCGGACTCTTCCAACTCGCACATCACGGTGATGGTGAACGAGTCGTATATCTCCATCACCTGGACGTCGGACGGCCCGTAGCCTGCCATGGAGAACGCCTTCGTTGCTCCGCGTCCCACGGGGCTGACCGTTATCTCTCCGACGTGCGTCAGGTTGCCCCGCAGTATCCCCAGACCGCCGCCGAGGATGTAGGCCGGCTTGTGCGGCATGCTCTGCGCGATGTCCGCGCTGGTGACCACGAAGGCGCAGCCCCCGGCGCACGGCATGACGCACTCCAGCAGGTGCAGCGGGTCCGCCACGATGCGGGAGTTCACCACGTCGTCCGCAGTGATGGGAGTGTCATGGAATATCGCCATGGGGTTGTGGTTGGCGTTGTAGCGGAAGTCGACGGATACCTTTGCGCGCTTCTCCACAGTGGCTCCGTACAGCGCCTCGTACCGCTTGGCGATCATGGCGTACCAACCGTTCGCCGCGACCGTCGGGCCGAACGGCGCCTGGAATTCCGTGGTGGCGGTCTCGGTCCGACCGCCGGCTGGGGGTCTGCGGCGCATCGCCGGGTCTATGGCCGCGCCCATGCCGCACAGGACGTACCTCGCCAGTCCAGCGTTGATGTAGGCGGCAGCCTGCAGCGCCATCGCAACCCCTGCTGCGCCCTGGGCGTCGCAGCCCGTCGCCCAGGTGGGGTAGATGCCCATGTACTCGGCCATCCGGGCCGCGTAGCCCCCGCCGCTCCCCACGGCCAACTCCGGGTCGACGATCATCCCGTCGATGTCAGCCTTCGTAAGCCCGGCATCCTGGATCGCCAGGTATGCGGCTTCGGCCAGCAGGCTCATCGCGTCTCTGCCGGGGCGGGTGCGCTCCGGCTTCAACTCCCCTATACCCACTATCGCGGCCGCGCCGCGGAGGCTGTCATCCATCAAAGTGACCCTCGCTTACCACGCTCCCATAGGCGGACGCCGTACCTATTGTGGGAATCCCCGCTCTGAGTGCGGGGCTGTCCGTGTGATCGGACGTGAGATGATGGTGGCAATCTATATTTGGGGTACTGGGGAGTCAAACCGCCCGTCCTGCCGTGCGCTTCGTGGGCCTGGCACGAGGGACCATCTCGGCTCGCAGCCTCCGTTGGATCGAGACATCAGGCAGTGGCGGGGGAGGGGCGGCGCCGGTTCTCCGATTGCTGATTCGGCCGACCGGCCATGGATTAGAATGCCACTTCCCACTGGAAGCTCGCAGTACAGTTTCACGAGGAATATCCCTCGGGAGACTCACGCGTGGGATTCTCAATCCCCACAACGGACAGAATATTGAGTACACCTGAACAGATCGAAGGGCGCGTCCGGAAGGCGCTGGACGCATTGGGCATCGCAGGCTGGGAGTGGATCGAGATCGATCCGCAGTACGGCGACACGGCGGACTTCTGCGAGCAGTACGGGTATGACCTGCCTCATTGCGCCAATACGATCATCGTGGCGAGCAAGCGGGGGCCGGAGGCCCATTGCGCGGGGATCGTGCGGGCGTGCGACCGGCTGGACGTGAACAAGCGCGTGCGAGGGCTGATGGGCGTGTCGCGGGCGTCGTTCGCCCCGGCGGAGGTGACCCGCGAAGTGACGGGGATGATGATCGGCGGGGTTACGGCGTTGGCGTTGCCGGAGGGATTGCCGATCTACGCTGACGTGCGCCTGCTGGAGATGGACTACATCATCCTCGGAGCGGGCAGCCGGTCCGGCAAGGTGAGAGTGGCGCCCCAGGAGCTGGAGAAGCTGCCGGGCCTGGAGTTCATCGACGGGTTGTCGATCCCGACGGAGTGACGGCGGCGGTTCCCTGGCTCCTTATGACGCCAGGAACTCCAACACGACCTCATTGAATCGCTCCGCGGCCTGCTGCGGCAGCATGTGGCTCACGCCTTCGAATGCTTCTAGGCGTGCGCCGGGGATCGTGGCGGCCGTCTGCTCGCCCATCTCGAATGCGTTGGTCTGGTCGGCCGTGCCCCAGCACACCAGCGTGGGCGCCTTGATGTGCGGCATCCGGCGCAGCGTGTTGTAGCGGACGCGCGTGTCAGGGTTGGTCATGTGACGCATGACGCCCGCGAACGCCTCTCCATGGCCCGGCAGCGACGTCTTGCGGATGTACGGCGCGGCGACCTCGTCCAGGTCCACCGTCCCATCGGGGAACCGGTTCGCGAACTGCTCCCGGATCTGCTCCTCGGACGGGACCTTGAACTCGACCATATTCTGCAAGGGCCGAGTTGCGGTTCCACCGCCCGCTACGTTCACCACCTTGTTGACTCGCTCCGGGCTCTCGTAGGACAGCAGCGTGACGATCCATCCTCCCATCGAGTGCCCCACGAAGTTCGCCCTCTCGATGCCCATCACGTCCATGAACTCGCGGACGTGGTCGACCAGGTAGGCGAAGGAGAAGTCCTGCTGGAAGACGTCGCCCACGCCCCAGTTCAGGCAGTCGATGGCATAGACGTGGCGCTGTTCAGAGAGCGGCCCGATGTTGCGGACCCACGACTCGCACCCGCTCGTCCAGCCTGCCCCGTGGATGAGGATGGTGGGGTAACCCGCTCCGGCCTCCCAGTAACGGGTCTTCCCGTGGACCATCTCAGCGTAGTTCTCGGTCCAGACCTTCGCGGTGGTAGTCATGCGCCCTCCCTTGGTAAGCCGCTCGCCGTCGATGCCCAGGCCTGGGCGGAGCGAGCGTCCAGCTTACATACCTTGCAGAGGGAGGGATAGTACGCCCCACCCGGTGAGCCCGCCCCTCATCAGGAGCGGGCTCATCTTCCTGGCGTGCTTACGGCACCAGCGTGCCCGGCTCCGCCGACCAGACCCAGTAGCCCTTGCCGTTCAGGATCTCCTGCGTCACGAGCTCGCCTTCCACCATGCGGAAACCGGGTTCGTCGGAGGCCGTGTCGTCGGGGGCCGCCCTGTCGGCGCCGGGGACGTTCCGCAACCAGAGGCTGCGCAGCGTGTCGTAGCCGTAGGCGATGCGCCACGGGATGCTGCCGAAGTAGTTGTCTGCCTCGGCGTCGCCGATGACCGGTTCTCCCGCGTCGTTGTCGACGGTCGCGCCCGGGGGCGTGCCTGCCGGGTTCTGGAAGACGTCTATCACCCCCAGCAGGTTCCAGCCGTGCTTCACGGCCACGCTTGCTGGAGTGCTTGTCAGCTCAGGCTCCGCTATGACCGGGCTGAGCGTGGCGTAGGTCGTCGTGAACAGCCAGTAGCCGAAGCCGGCCTCGAACTGCCTGAGGTTCCCGGCCCATTCGCCGTCCGAACTCACCACTGCGGTCAGCCAGTCGCCGTCCTGGTACGCCAGCACAGGCGAGACGAGGGCGCTGGTCGGGATGACGCCGCCCAGCGACGGGTCCACCGGCGTGCCGGGGAAGGAGATGAGGTTCCAGCCGGGCAGCACCTCGAGCTCGTAGGGCGTGCGCTCGAGCACGGAGAACTCGAAGTCGAACGTGGCTTCGTTGCCCGCGTCGTCGACCGCCGTGTACTCGATCTCGTAGCTGCCCAGCTCGAGGTTGCTCGTCACGAGCGCGAACTGTCCCGCGCTCACCCGGCTCAGCGAGGCGATCGCGTCCCTGTCGTTCAGCGTGATGGCCGTGATGTTCACCTGGGAGTGGGTGTCGGAGAACTTGGCGTCCGGGTTGTCGCCGCCGCAGCCGGTGTCAGGGCAGACCGCGTACTCATCCGCTTCCATCGGGAACCGGATGCTGATGAACGGGTTGAGGCTCTCCGTCTGGTTGTTCCTCATCCGGCGGCTCGGCGCCACGGCGTGCTCCGGCGCTCCGCCGCCGTTGAATTCCCTGTCGAGCTCCAGCAGCACACCGGCCTCTTCCATCTGCGTGAGGTCCAGGCCGTTACCCGTCTTGGGAGGGCCCATCTCCGAGGTTCTCCGGTGCTTGGGGCGCTCCCAGCCACCCGACTCGCCGACGTTCTCCTCGTAGTCGAAGCCGTACACCACGAGGCCGAACAGCCCGTCGAACGCGTTCAGGCCGGAGGCCACGTAGGTCCTCTGCCAGTGCTGCGCATCCGCCTGCACTGTGAGCGTCGCGCCCGTCTGCAGGCCGTCCCCTATCGAGTAGTCGTACCCATCGTCCGCGTCCTTCACGGCATCGATGTCTGTGAAGTAGACGACCGGCCTGCGCCGCAGGTCCTCGTCCGCGCGCACGTCGACGGTAAACTCGCCGCGAGCGTTCGCGATGGGACGGTCCTGCGCGGTGGCCGTCACGGTGACGGTGAAGCGCGGCGCGATGCCGTCGCGCGGCGTGATCTCCTCGGACTCGTTCGTGTTGCCCGCGAGGTCATGGACGATGCCAGCGAAGATCACCACCTCCGGCGTCTCGTCGGCCTCCAGCTCGCGGGCCAGTTCGATGTAGATGCGCGTGCGCGTGTCCTCGATGACCTCGCCGTTGATGTCCTCGGGCCAGTACCCCTGCAGCTTCAGCGCGTCCTCGCGCGACAGGGGCTCGCGCTCGTTCCTGATACCGGGGTTGTTACTGCCGGCCTGCGTGATGTTATCCACGCTCTCGTCGTCGAGCATGCCGGCGAGGATCCCCACAAGGTCTTGGACCGGGCTCGACGTGGGCGGAGTGTAGTCGAGCGTCACCTTGTCGCCGGGCTGGACCGCCCCGCGGAGCGTCAGCACCACCGATACGGTGCTCACCAACACTCCGCCGACCGCGTGCTCCTTGGTCACTTCGTTGACCGTCACCGTGTACGCGCCAGTGCCGGGCACAGAGCCCGTGTCCAGCGCTTTTTCGTATGTCAGCGTCAGCTTGTTGCCGTTCACAAAGGCGGACCCCAGACGCAGTGGTCTCGAGTCCCATGGCGTGTTGTTATTCACGAGGTAGGGGTCGAAGCTCTCCGCAGCGTTGGGATCAGGCGTAACATCGTCCACGATAAACGGGGCGTTTTCGGGTTTCGTGTAGCTGATCTTCACCACATCGACCCGCTCGACCGCCGTGGCCAGCACAAGCGTCACTTGCGTCCCGCTCACCGACGAGATACTGCTGACCCCATTTTCCACGGCCACGTCGTTCACAGTCACCGTGAATGCGTTTGGATCGGCGGGCTTCGAGCTGCCGAGCACCTTGTCGAACGTCAGGAACAGCGTCGCGCGGTTCACCGAGGCGCCCGCCAGTTCGGGAGCCCTGGTGTCAGCAGTGTCGTTCGCCACGCCACGGGTGGGGACGTTGGGGGCGTTGTTCATATTTTGCGAGTCGTCCCGAACCGGATTGGATTTTGGCACGTACGCGATCGTCACTTCATCGCCGTGCACGACGGCCAGGGCCAGGGTCAGCGACACCACCATGCCGGTCACGGAGATGTCGTCGATCGTGACAATCGACCCGTTCACCTTCACCGTGTACGCGCCCCCGTCAGGCACGGGCACGGAGGCGCTGTCCAAGCCTTCGTTGTACGTCAGCGTCAGCGCCGCGCCGTTCACCGCCGCGCTGCCCAGCACCGGTGCGTCGTGGTCCGGGTCCGGTGTGTCGTTCGTCACGTCCTTGTCGAGGTCGTCGGCGTCATTGCCCGCGAGGTCCTCAATCGGGTTTGTTCCTGGGTTCGTGTAGCTGACCGTTACATCCTTCTCCCCGAACGCCACCGCCGGACTGAGCGTCAGCTCCACCGTCGCGCCGGCCACGTTCACGCCCGTCACCGAGTGCGAGGTGATCGAGCTGTCCACCTCGCCGGTCACGGAAAACGCGGTCTTGGCAGGGGCCGAGTCGCTGTTCAACGGCTCGTTATAAACCAGCGTCAGCGTCGCGCCGGACACCGTCGCGAAGTCGAACACCGGGGGGTCCGTGTCAGGCGTGTCGTTCCTCACCGGCTCGTTCAGGAGATTCATGGCGTCGTTCTCTGCCAGGTCCCGCACCGGATCGGTTCCGGCCACGTAGGTGAGCGTCACATCCTCCTTGTGCACCGCCGGGGGGCTGAGCGTCAGCGTCACGGTGTCGCCAATCACGTCCACACCTGTTGCCGGGTGCGAACCGGACTTCGTTCCCATCACCGTGTACGCGCTCGGGGCAGGCACCAAGATCTCGTCGAGGGCCTCGCTGTATGTCAGCGTCAGCGTCGTGCCGTTCACCACGGGCATCTCAACTAACGCCGGCAGGGTCGTGTCCGGCGTCTGGTTCGTTACCTTACGTTCGTCGAATTCAGCAGCCTTGTTCCCCGCCGCATCCTGCACGTCACGACTGTCTTTCTGCAGCACGTAGCTGAGCGTTACGACATCTCCATGCTCCACGGGAGGGTCAAACGTCAGCGTCACCTGCCTCCCATTCACAGAGACATCTGTTGGGTTGTAGTGCCCTAGTAGCCTGGCTATCCACAACGTGTATGGGTGCCCACCCGACACCTGGTAACCCGAGGGCGGCACGTGGTCGCCGTCCAGGTCGCCGTCGTACGTCAGGGTCAGTGTGGCCCCGTTCGCCACGGCGCTCTTCAGCTTCGGTGGGGTGTTGTTGGTTACGCTCTTGTTGGTAATCCTTCCGGCGTCGTTACCCACGAGGTCTTCGATAACCGGGCCGCTCCCGGGCTTCGTGTAGCCGACCCTCACCGTCTCCCCCCATACCACTGGCGAATCGATCGTCAGCACCACTTTCACGCCGGTCACGTCCACAGCCGTCACCTCGTAGAACGTGGTCGCGCCGGGCACCGTGCCGGACACCGTAAATGCGTACCGGTCCGACTCCGAGGTGGTCTGCAGGTCCTTCAAGTCTTCGTCGTAGGTCAGTGTCAGGGTATCGCCGACGACCTCGGCGTTCGAGAACATCGGGGCTCTCGTGTCTTTGCTTACAATCTTGGTGAAGCCCTCGGCGATGTTGGGGTTGGGCGCGTCGTCCTGGATGGGATTGGTCGAGGGCACCGTGTAGGTAAGCAGGACACTCTGCCCCTGTGTGACAGCGGAGGCCAGCGTCAGCGTCACCTGTCGGCCGTTCACCTCCACGTTCGTAACCGTCCGCGGCTGCCCCTGCACTTGAACGTCGAAATCATCATCCTTATCTGGCGTCGAGGTCGTGTCCAGGTCCTCGTCGTACGTCAGCGTCAGCGTTGCGCCGTTCACCGCCTCGCTGACCAGCTTCGGCTTGTCGGTGTCCGCCGTGCGGTTCAGCACACTGCGCGTGAAATCGATCACCTGGTTGGCGACGCCGTCCTGGAGCCTGTCGCTCTCCGTATCGGGCGGCGTGTAGCTGACCGTGATTCCCGTCTCATCGTGGGTCACCGGTGGGCTTACCGTGAGCGTCACGGTAAGCTGGCTTATCGCAACGTTTGTGACCGTCCGCGACTGCGAACCACCGCTCACGCTAAACTCGTTTGTGGGTGGCTTGTGGGCTGCGTCGAGCGACTTGGTGAACGGGATCGTCAGCGTCGACCCGTTCACCGTGGGGCTTAGCGCCACCGGCGCGTCGTTCGTGACCGTCCTGGTGAACGTCGCCACCTCGTTCTCGAAGTAGTCCTGCAGCCTGTCATCCTCATTCGGGGTCTCGGGCGGCGTGTACTGGACGGAGCCCTCGGTCACCGCCTGGCCCAACGTCAGTGTCACGACGTCCTCGTCCATATCCACGTTTGTGACGCTGACGCTTGATCCATCGACGCTGACGGTGAAGGCGCCTGTGGCGGGCTTGTGGTCAGGGTCCAGTACTTCGGAGAACATCAACGTTAGCGTCGGCCCAGCCACCTTCGCGCTTTCCAGCGTCGGCGCCATTGTGTCGGGTACCTCTTCGCATGTACCCGTCGTTAGTATGCTTGCAACCCGTACGCCCAGGCTGTTCTCGTAGATTTCCGCGACCGTTGCCGTTGCCTTGTACCCTGCGAGCCCGAAGTAGCCGCCGTAGACGCTTCCGTTCTCCGTGCCTGCCGCACGGGGTTCGAAGAGATCGAAATGGTCTCCCTGCTTTCCACTGGAGCCCGGGTACGTGAGCTGCTGGTAGTACAGCACATGGGTCCATCCTGCCGGGGGCGACGCCGAACTGTGTGTCCAGGCCAGCCGGACAAACCTGGCTCCATCCTCGGTGAACTTACACTCGACCAAATCGTCGCTCTCGGGAAGAGGGTCCGGAGGAGGGTTCGGGTGCAGCACGAACGGAGCGATCGTGTCACCGGATACGGACCCCGGCGCGGCAGTGTAGGAGCCCAGGTCAACGGTTGTGTCTACCAGCCTCCCGCCGAACACGTCAACTGCGGCGGGTTGAACCTCTATGCGCATGTACAAGTCGGCCGACGACCCGAGGGCAGCCTCGATAACCCTTCCGAGGCCGGACGCCCTGGGTATCAGAAACTCGCTTGATCCCTTTTTCAGGTCTACCACCGCCACGGGAGTGCCTCCAAGGACCATCCCCACCCGGTAGCCCTCGCAGTCGTTCAGGTGCCTGTTCCACGTGACCTTTGCGTCACCGGTAATTCTGTCGTAGACGAACCTGAAGCCCTCTATCGCCGCCGGCGTATTCACCGGTGAATCACAATCCTCCTCCTCCTCCTCCTCCTCCCCATCCGGCGTCTGCGCCTGGGGCGCGAGCGAGGTTGCGGCGCGGGGGGCGGGCGGCGCGATCGTCAGCCGCTGCGCGTCGGGCAGCGTGCCCGGTGACACGTCCTCGAGCAGGAGCTCACGGAAGTTGGGCGCCTCCTGCGGTTGAAAGACGCTGAGCACCTCGTGCCCCGCAACCCTGATGCGCTCCGGGTCGATCCCCTGGCGCACGGGCTCATTGAACTCGACCATGATCCACGACCGGTCGGCGATCTCCAGCCCGCCGAGGTCATTCATCTCGTACGCGATGCCGGCCCACGCCTCTACGGTGGCCGGGTCCGTGTCGTCCACCGTGAAGATGTACCGCGTCGGGTCGGCCTCTTCACCGTCCAGCGCGTCGCTCACCGCCTCGTTGCCGACGCGGTCGAAGGCTGACACTTCCATGTAGTAGGTGCCCTCGTCCAGGTCGGTCGATTCAGCAACGAACGAGTACGCCACCCCAGGGCGGTTCCCCAGCAGCGTCCAGCGGCCCGCGCCCGTCATGTCGTCCGCGGTGCTGAAGTCGCCGTGGATGTCCCAGGCCTTCACGTCTATCTCCGCGGCCTCGCCGTTCACGCGGATCTGCCCGCCGGAGGGCAGGGAGAGCGGTTCACCGCTCGTGACGTGGTCCCCGTCCCCATTCAGTTCCGTGTAGTCGCCGTCCGCCGTCACCACGAGCTCGCCGTCGTGGCGCAGACCGGAATCGTTGTCGCGCACGATGAACGAGAAATCGTGGCTGTTGGAGCGGACGTAGCTCAGGTCCTCCGGCGTGATGTCGAGCAGGTCTGGCCCTTCGCCGTCCACGTCCAGCGACACTTCCCCCGCGCCCGCCACGTCAATCGTGATGCGGTCGCCGTGCCGCGCGAGGATCGAGGCGGTATTCGCGTGCAACACGCCTGCTCCCGGGTCATAGGCCGTGCAAGCCGGACCGTCGTCGCTCTCCTCGTGGACGAGCGTTCCGTCGTCATTCTCTTCCGTCGGATCGAGGACGCGCACGAACGCCTGGTAGTACGTGGCCCCATCCGTCGCGGCCGTTTCGGCCATCCACACCGTGATGGAGTCGTTGGCGCGTGGGTTCCGCACCGTTGCAATGGCGCAGGTGCTGTCAGCAGGCAGCGTCACGCTGTCCCGCTCCGCGGTGATGAGGATGGTGTTGTACGCGCCTTCGCTGAGGCTTTCGTTCACGCCCGTCGTGTCCGGGTCGTCGAAGTCATTCACCCGGTTGTTGGAAACCCAGAGCGTCTCGCCGAAGAACGTCTGCTGCGGCGAGGCGAGCGGATTCGCCAGGTACGCGGTGTCGCCCTCGAAGTGCGAACCCTGCGTGCCCACGTAAGAACCAGGATTTTCCAGGGGGAGGTAGACCTCCGTCCGTTCGTTCGCATCGTTGATGTAGATCGCCAGTATGTTCTTCTCGAGCTGGGCGTCCTGGATATTGTCGAACACGCCGACGCTCAGGGCGCCGCTGCTGATCCTGCCGTCCGTGCGGTCGAAATTGCCTTGCCCGGACGCGGGCAGCATCAACAGCAGCGCGAAGAACACTGCGATGAAGGCGGACAGAAGGATGCGAGTCGAGACCTTGGGGACGGATGCGGCCGGATAACTCACGCTGGCTCCTGGGGACACGGAACTCGCGTCGGGGTCATTTGTTGTGATGAGCAGGGAAGCAGGGCCTCGGAACAGTACAGTTATACTTATTCCGTAGCAGGTGGGTTAGAACCTGCTCCTCGTGCTGTTCGCCCAATTCTCTCGATTGGGTTCGCCCTCATCAATGTGATAGGCGTGCTGGTAATTGTGACAACTGTGGAGCACACCGGTGCGAAGGGCCTGTGCCGGTTTGGGGGTAAGGTCAGGGCGCCGCAGGCGCTGCTGGTGGCGGGGAACGCCGAACCGGAGTTGCCTGCGATGGTGGTGCTCCCAACGCCTGTGCTGGCGCTGAATGACGGTTTGATGTTATTGACCGGAACCTGGGCTAACTGCCAGACGTCTGTACGGGCGTCGCTGCGGGCGGGTGTGGCCCAGAGCCGCCTTCGACTGGAGTCGTGCGGTACAGTCGTCCCTGGAGTTCCAAGGTCAACGCTGAGCGGACAGGGCCTCGCTACTCGGGAGGATTGCCCCAGAGCCCTGCGTTTCTCTGGCCCTACGATGGGTGAATGGAAGGCGAATAGTCTTATTGCTGCCTCTTCCACCAACCGTCTTTGCCCATTGCCATTGGTGCGCTCTGCTCTCCCAGACGCCGAGCGGCTGATATAGGTTGGTGTCGATGGTCACCGCGAGAGAACGCTGTCCTGTTGGAGGCATTCGGCCCGATATGTCGGAGTACGTCTGGAATCATCGCTCCGGGCCTCGAACCCGCACTGCTGCAGGCTGACATGGGCACTCTGCAGAAGCGGCTGATGCCCGGCGACCTGACCGGCCCTGATGTGGTCCTCTTTGCCACGTGGGTTTCCGTCTGGGGCAGGTGGTTCGTGTGGTTGGTCGGCGTCTTCCTGACTGCCTACCGCCCTGGCTTCTGGTACCCGGACGATGTCGAATACATCGCCATTCCGGTGCTGCTCTTCATGGCCAACGGTCTGGTGCACCACCGGCTCCTGACGAGCCGGCCGGTGACGGGGCGTTGGCTGTTCTTCCTCGGGGTCGCGGACGTCACCCTGACTACATTCGGCGTGGTTATGGGCGGCGGGTTCACGAGCTTCATCTTCCTGGCCTACTATCCTGCACTCGCCATCTTTGCCGTGGTGTTCTCGTCCACCATGCTCATTCTCGCCTGGACCACTACGGTGGCTGGCGTCTACGTCGCCGTTTGCCTGACGGTGGGCGCAGGTCTCGACTTCGACGCGGGCAATGAGCGGGTGCTGCTGTCGAGATTGGTGGTCCTGTACATCATCGTCCTGGGCATCAATTTCATCACCCGTTTTGAACGCTCTAGGTGGCGAGAGGCGGTATCGAGGGAGCGCGAACTGAGGAGGGAACGCATCGAGCTCTCCCAGACGATCCACGACACAACGGCCCAGACCGCCTACATGATTGGCTTGGGGATCCACCGGGCCAGAACGTTGGTCGGCGACTCCAACAAGGAGGCTGTTGCCGCTCTGGACGCCACCTATGAACTGGCGACGTCGGCCATGTGGGACCTGAGGCGCCCCATCGACGCCGGCCACATCCTCGAGGGCAGGGAGTTGGGGCGGGTCCTCTGGTCGCACTGTGCCACATTCGAGAAGGTCACAGCCGTCCCTGCCCGGATGTCGCAGTCCGGGACCGAGCCTCCTCTACCAACGGAGACCCGGGTTCGTCTCTTCTCCATAGCCCACAATGCCCTGACCAACGCGTTCTTGCACGCCTCGCCCAGCAGAGTCGAGGTAAGGTTGAGCTTCGAGATTGACTGCATAGGCCTGTTCGTATCGGACGACGGCGTCGGGCTGCCCGATGGCTATGGGCAGCGGGGCAGGGGCTTCCCGGGGATGAGAGCGGAAGCGGAGCAGTTGGGTGGAACGCTCACCGTGGAGAGCTTCGAAGGAGGCGGGGGAACGACGATTTCGTGCGTGGTCCCCTATGGACCTGACGAAGGAGGGGACTGAGATGCATGCCCCGCCATCGGCTGTTATGGACCACCGCTCCGCGGCTCTTGCTGTGCGTCCTTCCCCACGACCACGTCGTCTAACAGCCCGTTCCGGACTGCCCAGATGACGAGCTCCTGCTTTGTCTCGATGCCCAGTTTGTCCTGTACGCGGTAGAGGGTGTTCCGCACGGTCACGACGCTGTTGCCTCTCCTGCCGGCTATCTGGGCGTGCGACATGCCGCTGGCGAACATCTTCAGCGTCTCCCGTTCCAGTGCTGTTAGCTGGTGAGGAGGTTGAGCAGGCAGGTGCTCTTGACGAGCGCGGAGCATCGCGAAGACCTGCCTGACCAGATGGTCGGGGATCCGCAGCCGGTCCTCAGCGACATCCAGTACGGCTTGCATCAACTCCTCCGGCCGCGAGTACTTCTGCAAGTAGCCGGTGGCGCCCGCCGCGAGCGCCTGTATCACCGCATCCTCCTGAGTCGAGGCCGTTAGCATCATGATCCGCGTTTCGGGCAGGGCCTCCATGATCTCGCGACAAGCGTCGACTCCGTCCTTGCGCGGCATGATTACGTCCATGACGATGACATCAGGCTTCAGTTCCATGGCGGTCCTCACCGCCTCCTCGCCGTTCCCGGCCTGCCCGACCACATCGAAGCGGTCCGATGCCTGCAGAGCGACCCGCAATCCGTCCACCACGATGGGATGATCATCCACAACCATCACCCTTATCGGACCTTCCGGCATCTCTGGTCCCTCCGCCATGCTGCAGGCAAATTACATCAATCATCCGGGGATTACGTAGGGAAAACATACCAATGGACACTAGGCAAAAGAGCCTAGTCGCGATTCGAGCGATAAGGACGGTGTGCCCGCTGCTTTGCACGCCAGCCGGCGCAGAGGGCACAATTGAAGCCTGAACCGGGTCTGCGCGTGGCCCCTAGCTGTCCAGCACTCCTGCGGCGATGAACTCCGCGAGCGGCTGCTTCCGCTGCGTCATGCCGTGCTCGACCGCGAAGGTCTGCACCAGGTCGATGGTCGCCGCAGTGGCCGCTAGGCCGTAGGCGTAGGGGTTGTCGCCGAACGTCTTGCGCTGGCGCTCCATCATCTCCCGCGCGAAGACGAGGGCCGACGGCGGCTCCTTCATCGCGCGTTCCATCGTCAGCCGCTGCGCCTCGACGAATGCGTCGAGCAGGCTCTTCGCCGCCCACGGATGGGCGTCGAGCATGCTCTTGCGGACGATGGTCGCGTGATGAGCGGGCAGGACGCTCGTCTTCGTGTAGTAGCGCTCCGACTCCGCGACGCCGTCCGCGAACAGCGGAACGAACCGTGAGCGGTCGGCCAGCGGCCCGCTCGTGGGCGGATGGACCGAGTACATCGCATCGAGCGTGCCGTCGGCCATCATCTGTTCAAGGTCGTTGGGCGGCGGGTTGATCACGACTCCCTCTGGCGGACGGAAGGGCTCCGTCTGGCCAGGGATCGTGGGGTCGGGCCTGCCCTGGAACCACTCGACGGCGCGCGGGTCGACGCCGAACTCGTGCTCCAGGATGCCCCGCGTCCAGAGCGCTGCCGTCATCTGGTAGTCGACGACACCAACGCGCTTGCCGGCAATGTCCTCAGGGTGGTCCTGCCGGATGCCTGAGCCGAGGCGGACCATCGTATTCACGTAGGAGAAGGTGCGGTTGTGGAAGACGGGCAGGACGCGGTAGTCCCAGCCCAGCGGGATGGCCTGCAGCGTGAACGACATGGACATCTCCGAGATGTCGAACTCGTCGCCCTGGAGCTGGCGGCGCCAGATGTCCGGGAGCGGGATGTCATGGTGCTCCAGCGTGATTCCCTCAGGCTTCACCTCCCCGGTCAGCAGGGGACTGATGCGGTCCCAGGGAGTCATTGCCATCGTCAGTTTCAGGTCGGGCATCGTTGGTCACCTCACTACCGCAAAGACGGCAGATTGCAGCCTAGCACACGGCCACGCCCGGCCAGCCTGTCCTCCCTCCAAGCCGCTCCAGCCGCCTGATGCCTGAGCGAGCCGCACGCTCTGCGGCCTGCTATACTCCCCTGCGGTGTGCGGCAGGCGCTGCCGCCCCATCGAAACGCAACGCGATTCCATGCGGAATAGAGGTGAAACATGGCGAGGAAGGTGATCCACATCCCCGGCAACTGGCACGCCGGTCAGCCCATCCCCCCGGCCACCAAGACGGGGCCCATCGTCACGTCCGGCGGCGTCAGCGGACTCAACCCCGACACCAACGAGATGCCGACCGACCTGGCGGAGCAGGCGCAGTGGGCGTTCGAGCACGTCCGCCGCATCGTTACCGAGGCTGGCGGCACCACGGATGACATCGCCCACATGAACGTCTACGTGAAGAGCCGCGACATCCGCCCGCTCGTGAACGAGCAGTGGGTCGCCATGTTCCCGGACGAGGAGAACCGCCCGACGCGCCACACCATCCAGTACGACGCGCTTGCGGGCGGCATGGAGATGCAGATCCAGTTCATCGCGTACGTCGGCTGATAACGCCGCTGGCAGGCGGGGAGGGAAGCGATGGCAGTTGACACGTGGGTTGAGCGGCTGGGCCAGTTGGACACCTGCGCCGTCTCGGACGCGCAGGACAAGCTCGGCATAAAGGGCACCGTCCTCGGCATCCTGCCGTTGTATGAGACGGGCCGCATCGCTGGGCGCGCCGTGACATTCAAGCTGAAGACGAAGGGCAACGAGACCACGACGCGCCACCTCGGTACTGCCGCCGTAGAGGCGTCCGACCCGGGCGACATCATCGTCTGCGACCACCGGGGCAGGACGGACGTGGCGGGCTGGGGCGGCATCCTCTCGACCGCGGCCAAGACGCGCGGCGTCGCGGGCGTCATCATCGACGGCGCGTCGCGCGACGTCGATGAGGCGAAGGGCCTTGGCCTGCCGCTCTTCGCGAAAGCGGCGGTGCCGCTCACGGCGCGGAACCGCGTCGTCGAGGAGTCCACGAACGAGCCTATCGAGATCGGCGGCGTGAGCCTCGCGCCCGGCGACTACATCATCGCCGACAACAGCGGCATCGTCGTCGTACCGCAGGGCCGCGTCGCCGAGGTCGTGCCCGAAGCGGAGAGCATCGTCGCTCGTGAGCAGGCGATGGCGCGCGACGTCATGAACGGCAAGTCGGTCGTGGAAGTGATGGGGATCAACTACGAGCAGATGCTCGCACGCTAGCATATCTTTCGTCATTCCCGCGAAAGCGGGGATCCAGACGATCGCCAGGAGGAGAACAATGACGCAGACACTCACTCGCCCGGACGCCGCACTGATCGAGGCGGTACGGGGCATCGGGACCGCGACGCTTCATGAGGCCGGAGGCCAGATCGGCGCACTGCCGTCCTACATCAAGCCCGTCGTGGAGAACTGGTACATATGCGGCACGGCGATGACCGTGCTTTCGCCTCCGAAGGACAACCTGTGGCTGCACCGCGGCATCTACCACGCCCAGCCGGGAGACGTGATGGTGGTCGACACCGGACACTTCCACGAAGCCGGGTACTGGGGCGAGATCATGACGCACGCCGCGAAGCAGGTCGGCATGGCCGGTCTCGTGATAGACGGCTGCGTGCGCGACGGCTCCCTCCTGGATGAGCTGTACGAGAGCGGGGAGGGCATACCCGTCTTCTCCGCCGGGCTCTGCATCCGGGGAACGGGCAAGGACAAGGAAGCCTACGGCGCGATCAACATCCCCGTCCGCATCGGCGAGATATGGGTCTTCCCCGGCGACCTCGTCGTCGGCGACCGCGACGGCGTGGTCGTCGTGCCGCAGGCGCGCATCGCCGAGGTAACGGAGAAGGCCAAGGCTCGGGAAGAGAAGGAAGCGAACACCATCGCCCGCCTCAAGCAGGGCGAGCGCACGGTGGACATGTACGGCTTCTAAGCGGGGTTACGCTGGAAGGATTGCGAAGGAGAGACGGCGCTCATGTGCCGCCTCTCTTTTTGGCTGCTGACCGTAGCAGAAACACGTTTCAAGTAGGCAGCGCCAGGTGATACAACCGGGGTGACTCTTGGGGAGGGGAGGTACGCATGGACAAGAAGAAGATCATCATCGGAATCATCGCGATAGCGATCGTTCTGACAATCATCGTCAACGTAGCGGGATAGCGCTCAACCCGGCGGCGGCAGCGTCACCGTCGCGTCGCCGAGGAAGAGCGGCTCACCCCGCAGCACGCGCATGAACAGCTCGTGTGTCAGGTCGAGGTCAATGCGGTTGTAATCGACCAGCCGCTGGGGGTATTCAGCCCAGGCGCGTGCGTTCTGCCGGTGGTCCCATTGCACCTTCTCTTCACCGAAGGTGTAGTAGCAGAGCCTGTCCAGGCTGATGCGGCGACCTGCGGCCTTAACGATCTCGATCATCAGGTCGTAGTGCAGCTGTACCGTGAGGCCCAGCCCCAGAACGTCGCGCATCCAGCGGTCGAGGATGGGGATGTCGAAGCGCGCCCCGTTGAATGTGACGACAGGGCCGTCGAAGTTGACCACAAGGCTGTGCAGTTGGGCGAGGCTCGCGGGTTCAGCAGTGTACATGCCGTAGAGTGAAGCCTGCCGTGTGCCCGTCAGGAGCAGCCGGAAGCCTTCCGGGAAGTTCTGCATCGAACCGCCCGAAGTCTCGACGTCCAGTACGAGGAAATCGCCAGCATCCATAACTGTTCGTCAGGATAGCGCGGACTAGACGGATGTCCGCTACCGGGACGTGCTCCGCTCCAGGGGGTCGTCTTCAGGCCGACCTTCGTCCTCGACTGATTCATCCAAAGCGTCCCGTTCAGTCTCGTCGGCCTCTGCCACAGGGGCATCGTCCGGTAGGAGCGATTCCTCCGGTTCCTGCGGAAGTTCCGGCTCGGGCGGCGCGGAAAAAGCGGGCTCCGCGGAGGCTTGGGCGGCCTCCAACGCAGCGAGCGATTCCGCTGCCTCCATCGCTTCCAGTGCAGCCAGCGCTTCCTCTTCCGCTATCGCCCGTGATTCAGCAGCTCTAGTGGTCGCTTCCCTGTTCTCCAGGATGCGCGCCTGCTCCTCCGCCTCCCGGCGCGTCCGGATGACCATGCCGTAGTGCGTCGCGAGCGTGTAGATGACGCCCATGGTCGGCACGCCGAGGAGCGCCCCGGTGATCCCCGCGAGCCGCGCGCCCAGTACCACCGCGACGACAACGAGCATGGCGGGCATCCGCACTGCGCTCCCCAGGATGCGCGGGCTGAGGATGTTGAGCATGACCTGCTGGATGAACAGCAGCACCAGCAACACCGTGAGCAGTGTGACGAAGTCGCCGGAAAGGGCCGCGATGATGAGCGGGAGGGCCAGCGCCAGCCAGTCTCCTATGAACGGCACCGCGAGCAGCAGGCTGGAGATGAGCGCGACGGGAAGCGCGGCGGGCAGGCCTGTTGCGAACATGACCGATGCCGTGCCCACTCCGTAGATGAGGGAGATGAGCATCATGCCCCGGAGGTAGCTGCGGAAAGTCTCGTCGATGACTCCCAGCACGTACCGGGTCTCGCGCTCCGCGTTGCGGGGGAGGACCTTGAGGGCCTCGTTGAGGCGGCGTCCGCCGTCCAGGACGACGTAGAAGGAGATGACGATTATCAGCGAGATGGCGAAGACAACGGCGACGACGTTCCCCAGGAGTCCGATCGCGTTGGTCGTGATGCTCTCCTGGACGCCGGCTGCCACCTCCTCCAACTGGTCGATCTGGAGCAGCGTGGTGAGGTCCACCCGGATGTCGAACCCTGCGAGGTACTCCTCCGCAGACGTAATGAACTCAGGGATGCGCTCGACGTAGTCAGGGATGACTTCCGCCAGGTCGATGATCTGCGTGATGGTGGCCGGAATCACGAGGGCGCCGAGGACTGCCACGATGGCGATGAGAAAGGTATAGACAGTCAGGATGGCCAGCGGCCACTTCATGCCGGGGATGCGCATGAGCGGCTTGACGGTGTGGATGATGAGCGAGCCGACGAGGTAGGCCAGGAAGAAGACGAGGAGCAGGTCGCCGAGGAAGTCCCATACCCGCCTGAATGTGTCGACGACGAAGATGATCGCGGTGAACGCGATGAGGACGACGGCGGTTCTGAACCAGAAATTTCGCTCTAACATTTGCTACCCGGCGGGCATTCTAAACGTTGCGGGGCATTGGTGAAATGCGCAGGCCCCTGGTTGCAGATTATGCCAGAGGTCTCCTCAGGGACTGCTAGCGAGTTGCCGTGCAAGTGTTGCCGGGTCGTGGGCGGGCAGGTCGCAGACGTACCCGTGGCAGACGTAGGCGGTGGGAGAGTCTGCGTCTGCACGTCCCTCCAGCAGCGGTGTGGGGAACGGCGAGGGCTCCCCGGGCGCCAGCCCGGCGAATGCGAACGTTGGTAGCTGCTGCCGTAGCGGCCCCATCAACGCCTGCATACGCTCGTCGGACGGGTCTCCCACGATGACAACTTCGGTGGGCGGCGCAAGGTAGCGCTCAACGATGCGCAACCAGTTCCCGAACCCCAGCGGATAGCGCGTCGCGAGCGGAGCTATGCCCCGGATGAGGCGTTCTGCCTTCTGCGCAAGCGCCTCGTCGCCCGTGAGCACGGCCATCCGCAACAGCGCCTCGGCGGCTGCCGAACTGCCGCACGGTGTGGCGTTGTCGGTGATGTCGCGCGGACGCACGATGAGCTCCTCGTGGTCGGCGCCCACATCGTAGAACACGCCTTTGGCGTCGTCCCAGAAGAGCGCCAGCATCCCTTCCGTCAGCGCCTGCGCTTCGTTCAGCCAGCGGTGCGAGAACGTCGCCGTGTGCAGCGACAGCAGCCCGTTGATGAGCAGCGCATAGTCTTCGAGGTAGGCGAGCAGGTGCGCATTCCCATCCTTCCACGTACGGAGCAGCCGCCCGTCATCGCGGCGCATCTCGCGCAGCAGGAAATCGGCGTTGCGCTCTGCCGCCTCGCGCAGGTCTGACCGGTCGAGCGCGAACGCCGCCTCCGCGAGCGCGCGTAGCGCCATCCCGTTCCACGCGGTCAGCACCTTGTCGTCGGTCGCCGGCGGTATGCGCTCCGCCCGCCGTTCCAGGAGTGCGTGCCGCATCGGCTGCAGCCTCTCGAGCAGTTCACCCGCATCGACGCCCAACTCGCGCCCGGCTGCTGCCGCGCTGTCGCGCACGTGCAGGATGTGACGTCCCTCGAAGTTCGGGTGCACGCCCACGCCGTAGTAGCGGCGGAACAACCGGGCGTCCTCTGCGCCGAGCACGGCATCGATCTCCTGCGGCGTCCAGATGTAGAACTTGCCCTCGACGCCTTCGCTGTCCGCGTCCTGCGACGAGAAGAAGCCGCCGTCCGGGTGGCGCAGGTCGCGTAGCAGGTACGCGAGCGTCTCCTCGACCACCTCCCTGTAACGCGGGTCCCCCGTCACCTGGAACGCCTGCGTGTACAGCGAGACCAGCAGTGCGTTGTCGTACAGCATCTTCTCGAAGTGCGGCACGAGCCAGAAGCGGTCTGTGGAGTAGCGCGCGAACCCGCCGCCGAGGTGGTCGTAGATGCCGCCGTTGTGCATCGCCACGAGCGACGCCTCGACCGTTTCGAGGGCGTCCGCGTCCTGCGCCCGGGCGTGGCGGGCGAGCAGGAACTCCATCGGCATCGACTGGGGGAACTTGGGCGCTCCGCCGAAGCCGCCGTGCTCTGCGTCGTGCAGCCCGACGGTTGCTGCGCTCGCCTGCGCGAGCAGCTCGTCGCTGACGTCCTCATCCGCCATCGCGATGCCGGAGGCGTTCCGCAACGCGTCCGTCAGCACGCGCGCGTTCTCCAGCACGGCGTCGCGGTTGTTGCGGTAGGCGTCGTTGACCGCCGCAACGACCCGCGTCCAGGCCGGCATGTTGCTGCGGTCCAGGGGAGGGAAGTACGTGCCGCCGTAGAAGGGGCGCCCGTCAGGCAGGAGAAAGACGTTGAGCGGCCAGCCCCCGTGGCCGTGCAGCTGCTGCACCGCGCTCATGTAGATGCCGTCCACGTCCGGGCGCTCCTCCCGGTCCACCTTGATGGCGATGAGGAGGTCGTTCATCACCTGCGCGGTCGCCTCGTTCTCGAACGACTCGCGCTCCATGACGTGGCACCAGTGGCACGCCGCGTAGCCGATGGAGACCAGCACCACCTTGTCCTCGGCCTTCGCCCGCTCGAACGCCTCCTCGCCCCACGGGTACCAGTCGACGGGGTTGTGAGCGTGCTGCAGCAGGTAAGGGGAGGTCTCGTTGATGAGCCGGTTAGGCATGGCGCTACGTTACACTATCGCCAACAGCGCCATGACCGCCGCAGAGGCGAGCGGCACCGTCAGGTTGTCGTCGACCGGGACCGGCGCAAACTCCGTGAGCGCGGCCGCGACCGCGCCTGGCACGACCCACCAGACGAGCGGAACGTCCGGGTGGAGCGTTGCGAGGAGCCCCGCGCCCAGCGCCACGACCGCGAAGGCAATGGTCCCCGCGAGCGACTTCCCGAACCGCCGCGTGCGGTGGTCGCGAACGCCGATGAGCGCCGCGAACGGGTCGCCGACCGACAGGAAGAGGAGCGCCAGCACCGCGATCTCCCTGTCGAACACGAAGACGAGGAACGTGGCCGCGAGCCACATGTACGTCGCGCCCGTGACCTGGCGGTCCTCGGCTGCCTTGAAGAACGGCAGCGTCCGCACCATCCAGTCGTTGACGCCGCCCACGAGCCCGCGCAGCACCTCCAGCGCCACCGCGCCGAGGCTTCCCGCGATAAGCAGCCACTCCGCCAGGTCGAGCGGCAGGAAGAGGATGGCGAGCGGAAGGGTTGACCCCGCGATCAGGTGGAAGACCCGGCGCGGCCAGAGCGATGGCGCGACCGGCGGCTCGTAGAGGAACTCTGCTACCGGCTCGGGGAGCTTCATGGCCTCCTACCGGGACGCCGCCTTCGACAGCGCGCGCAGCTTCGGCACGAGGTGCGCCATCGTCTCGACGACGTAGTCGACTTCCTCCGCCGTATTCTCCGGCCCGAGCGTTAACCGCACGCAGCTGCGCGCCAGCTCGTTCGAGCGCCCGAGCGCCAGCAGCACGTGCGACGGCTCCAGGGACCCCGCGGTGCAGGCGCTGCCGCTCGACGCCGCGACGCCCGCGAGGTCGAGCCCCATCAGCAGCGGCTCCGCCTCGACGCCGTGGAACGAGATGTTCACATTGCCCGGCAGCCGTGCGTCCGTGTCGCCGTTCACCTCGACGCGGTCCACGCGCTCGAGGATGCCGCTCAGCAGGCGATCGCGCAGCGCGGCGCATGCGGCACCACTCTCTTCGCGCTCCCGCTCCGCGCGCTCCAGCGCGACGCTCATCCCTACGATGCCCGCCGTGTTCTCGGTGCCCGCGCGGCGTTCCCGCTCCTGCGCGCCCCCCACCTGCGTCGGCGCGAACGGCGTGCCCCGCCGGATGTACAGCAGCCCGACGCCCTTCGGCCCGCCGAACTTGTGCGCCGACAGCGACAGCAGGTCGACGCCGAGGTCGTCGACCCTGACCGGCGCGGCGCCCGCCGCCTGCACCGCGTCCGTGTGCACGGCGATGGACCGCCGCTCCGACGCCGCGCGCTCCTTGACGAGCCGCGCGATCTCCGCGACGGGCTGCAGCGTGCCGATCTCGTTGTTCGCCAGCATGACGCTCACGACCGCCGTATCCGGCCTGACGGCGGCTGCGACGTCCTCCGGACGCACGACGCCGTTGCGCCCCGGCGACACGTACGTCGCCTCCCAGCCGAGGCTCTCCAGCAGCTCGACGGCGTGCAGCACCGCGTGGTGCTCGATCGACGTGGTCACGACGTGCCGCCCACGCTCCTTGAGCGCGAGGGCAGGGCCCATGATGCCCGCGTTGTCGGACTCCGTGCCGCCGCTCGTGAAAACGATTTCGCCCGCTCGCGCCCCAAGCACCCGCGCGCACCGCTCCCGCGCCTCATCGAGCGCCTGCCGCGCCTGCTGCGCCAGCGCGTAGATGCTCGACGGATTGCCGTACCGCTCCGTGAAGAACGGACGCATCGCCTCCGCCACCTCCGGCAACACCGGCGTGGTGGCCGCGTGGTCCATATAGACCGTCTGCTCAGGCATCATCCGCTCACGCTCCACTCACCGCGTCGCCGTCCAGCATACCCCTTTCCCTGTCATCCTCGCCCTCTGGTGTAGGGGCATCCCTCGTGGGTGCCCTGTTCGGTCCCCTCGCGTGGGTGCCCTGTTCGGTCCCTCGCCCACGAGGGGTGAGGATCAGGCCGTGTTGTAGGGGCGGTTCGCGAACCGCCCCTGCGTTTGCCGACCCCTGCGTTGGTCCTACCCCGCCGTCGCGTACCCGAACAGCTTGTACACCAGCTTCGCCGCCGTGTACGCGCACGCCTCAGGCCCCTCATCCGGCGCGAGCTCGACCACGTCGAAGCCCACGATGCGCCGACGCTCACCGACGGCGCGCAGGATGCGCAGCGCCTCCCACCACCCCATGCCACCCGGCTCCGGCGTGCCGACCGCCGACATGAACGACGGGTCGAACGCGTCGAGATCGAACGAGACGTAGACGTCCTCGCCGAGCGTGTCGACGATGGCGTCGACGTCCATGATCGGCTCAGGGCCGCGCGGGAAGAGGGCGATGCCGCGCTCCTTCACGAACGTGGCTTCCTCGCCGGTCATGCTGCGCACGCCGACGAGCGTGAGGCTCGACGCGTGGTCGAGCACCCGCCGCGCCGCGCAGGCGTGGCTGTGCGCCCAGCCCTGGTAGTCGTCCCGAAGGTCGGCCTGCGCGTCGAAGATGAGCACGCTCAGGCCTGGATGCCGCTCCGCGAGCGCAGCGACCGCCCCCGACGTTATCGAGTGCTCGCCCCCGAGCATCCCCACGAGCCTGCCCTGCGCCGCGTAGCCCGCGACCGCCTCCCTGACGCGCCCCGCCATCGCCTCCGGCCCCTCGACGGCTTCGAGCGCAGGCGCGGTATGGATGCCGACCGCGCACGGCTCGCAGCCGAGCTCGACGTCGTAGTCCTCCATCTCGGCGGACGCGCGGATGATGGCCTCGGGGCCCCGGCGTGTCCCCTTGCGGTAGCTCGTCGTCTCCTCGTACGGGACGGGCAGCACGACGCACCGCGAACGTTCGAGCGTGTGCTCCTCCGGGTCGAGTATCAGGAACGTGTCGGGGAGGGCGGGCCGCTCTGCGTCACTCATTCCGTTCACCCTGAGCCTGTCGAAGGGCGTTCACCCTGGGGCTGTTCGTGGATTCGACAAGCTCACCATGAGCGGGTTGGTTTAGTTCCGCTCACCCTGAGCCTGTCGAAGGGCGCTCACCATGAGCTGTTGAAGGATGGTTCGACAAGCTCACCATGAGCGTGTTGATTGTAGTTCCGCTCACCCTGAGCCAGTCGAAGGGCCCCTAGACGCGCTGGCGGACGGTCTCCCGCTCTTCTTCCACGACTGCCTTGGCTGTGGCAGGGTCGAGGTGCTCCAGCCCCCGGTCCAGCACCCAGTGGCGGATGTCGTCCATGGAGAAGAAGCCGCACACCTCGGCCATCGCCTCGTCGGCGTCGAATTCCTTGCACGAGAAGACGTCGATGTTGACGTAGCCCCGGTCCGGGAACGTGTGCACGCTGATGTGGCTCTCCGCGATGATGACGAACCCGGAGACGCCCCAGTCCTCCTCCGTCGGGCCGTGGTACGTGTAGACGGCGGGAGGCGTGATCTTGGTCATGGCGATGCGGTCCGGAAACTCGTCCAGGAACCGTCGCACGCGCTCCGCATCCGAGAGCTCCGCGGCGTCGCAGCCGTGTCCGTCTATCACCAAGTGCATGAGGGGTATTCTCCGGTAGCACAATAACAGCGCCCCGCATCGGGACGCCGCGAAAAGCATAGCACGACGCCTGCGCCACTCACAACCGCGACCCCAACACAGGGCGCCCACAAGGGACGCCCCTACATCGGACAAGGGTGCACGGAATGGCGTTGCCCGTGTGCCTGGTGTAGGGGTACCCCTTGTGGGTACCCAGGCCTATGCGGTTGGCCAGCGCATCGCCAAGCGAGCCTCTCCCGAAGGGCGCCCACAAGGGACGCCCCTACATCGGACCGTCATGCCAGGCTCCGCCGAAGCATCACCCGGGCGCTCGTGGCCACCGCTGTCGCCCCCGTGCCACGCCTCCACATCCCCCGCTCAGGCGTGAACCGCGCGATTCCGCCGCGAAAAGTGCGCCAAAACTGGCCATTTTGAGCCATTTCACTCCTGCGGCCCCGCCCCGCGCGGGGCAGACCCACCGGCGACGCCACGCCGTCGCCAACCAGCGTACGCGGCCATGGCGCGACTGCGGAAGGGGCGTGTGTCACCTACGGGACCGCCAGCCCCTCCAACCTCCCCTCGACGTCCTCCGCCTCCAGCGACAGCCGCTCCCACTCCTCCCAGAGCGTCCCCGCCTCCTCCTTGAGCGCGCCGTACTCCTCTCCTGCGGAGGCCATGTGCCCCGGACCCTCGAATCGGTCGGGCTGCGAGAACATCGCCTCCAACTCCGTGATGCGCGACTCCCGCTCGGACAGCGAGACGCTGAGCTCCTCGATGCGCATCGACAGCCTGCGAGCCTCGCTCCGCAGCGACCGGCGCTCGACCTCCGCGTCGTCGAGCGGCCGGCCGCGCTTCCGGCCGTAGCCCCGCCCCGGCGCCGCCTCGACCGCTCCGTTGACCGCGGGCGCGGCGACCCCGTTGCCGGACTCGGTCTGCTTCCGGTACAGGTAGTCGTCGTAGCCGCCGAGGAACACCGTGGGCTCTCCGCCGTCGATCTCGACGATCTTGTTGGCGGTCTGCCGAATGAGCGTCCGGTCGTGCGTGATGAGGCAGATCGTGCCCTTGTAGTCCTCGAGGGCGTCCGCGAGTATCTCCCGCGACGCGATGTCGAGATGGTTCGTCGGCTCGTCCATCAGGAGCAGGTTGCTCGGCTGCAGGAGCAGCTTGGCCAGCGCCACCCGCGCCTTCTCGCCGCCCGACAGCACCGATATCGGCTTGCGGACGTCGTCGCCGCTGAACAGGAAGCCGCCCAGCGTCGTCCGAAGGCGCTGCTCCGGTATGTCCGGCGCCGCGTGCCGCAGCTCGTCGAGTATCGAGTTGGCCGGGTCGAGCAGTTCGAGCACGTGCTGCGCGTAGTACGACGTCACGACGTTGTGCCCGGTCCTCCGCTCCCCGCCGTCGATCGGCAGGACGCCTGCGAGTATCTTCAGCATCGTCGTCTTCCCCGCGCCGTTCGGCCCGACCAGCGCGACGCGGTCGCCGCGCGACAGCGACAGGTTGACGCCCCGGTAGACCGCCGTCTCCCCGTACGACTTGCTGACGCCGTTCAGCGATATGACATCCGTGCCGCTGCGGGGCGGCTCCGGGAACGAGTACCGCACCTTCTTCGTCGTCCGCGGCAGCTCGATGACCTGTACCTTCTCGAGCTGCTTCAGGCGGCTCTGCACCTGGGTCGCCTTCGTCGCCTTGGACCGGAAGCGCTCCACGAAGCGCATCTGCTTCTGCATCCGGCGCTCCTGCCGGGCCGCGGCCGCGCGCTTGATCTCCAGAGACTGCTCGCGCGCCACGACGTACTCGTCGTAGCTGCCCCGCATGAGGACGACCTCCTCCTCCTCGATGGCGAGCACCTTCGTCGCCACCTGGTTCAGGAAGGCGCGGTCGTGCGACGTGATGAGCACCCCGCCCGGGAACCCGGCCAGGTACTTCTCGAACCACAGGTTCGCTTCGAGGTCGAGGTGGTTGGTCGGCTCGTCCAGGAACAGCAGGGCAGGGTTCCGGAACAGCAGCCGCGCGAGGCCCGCCCGCATCGCCCAGCCGCCGCTGAACTCGCTCATCGGCCGCGCGAAGTCGCTCTGCTTGAACCCGAGGCCGGACAGGATGGTCTTCGCCTCGTGCTCCCGGTCGTCCCCGCCCGCGGCGTCCAGCGCCATGTCCAACTCGCTCAGGCGCTCCAGCAGCCCCGCCTGCCGCGCCGGGTCCGGCTCCGACGCCAGCGCCTCCCGCGTCGCGGCGATGTCGTCCACGAGCGCGATCACCTCCTCGCTGGCGTCCAGCACCTCCTGGAGCAACGGCTTGCCGTCGAACGACGCCGGCTCCTGCCTGAGATAGCCGACAGACACCCCGCGCCGCATGGAGATGTTCCCCGAGTCCGGCGGCGTATCGCCCGCCAGGATGTCCATGAGCGTCGACTTCCCGGACCCGTTCGCGCCGATCAGCGCGATCCGGTCTCCGGCGTCCACGTTGAGCGTGAGCCCACTGAACAGCGTCCTGGTCGAGTAGGCCTTACTGATGTTGAAGGCAGATAGCATGTGGGTTCGTGCGAGGGGAGTATTGTAGCAGTGGGGTGTGGGAGGGTAGGGTGGCAGAGAGGGCGTAGGCGGTCGTAGCAGGTGAGTTATGCCCGATTTCGGAGCGAGGCGCAGTTACGCGGCTGCAAATGGGATGGATGTGCTACTGATGCACGAACCTTGAGCTGCACCAGTCGCGAAGCACTTGGAGCATCGACAGCAATGGCTATATACACTCCCACACCCATCTTGACGGAAGGGGTCACACTCCCACCGGAACTCGGCGCGCTCGTTGAGCAACTTGCGGGAAACAACCACGACCACTGGGCACGCCAGCGTATCGCGGCCGGGTGGGCTTACGGGCGGGAGAGGGACGATACGCGCAAGACTCACCCTGACCTCGTGCCGTATGCAGAACTGCCCGAGAGCGAGAAGGAGTATGACCGAGTATCTGTCGTCGAAACTCTGAAGGTGATTCTCATACTCGGCTACGAGATTAAAGCGAGGCGTGACGACGGCTGAGACGATGGCACAATATCAACCTAGCAACCTTAACTCCATCCGCAACAGCCCTGGTTGCGATCGTGCAGTGGTCTTCCTGCACGGCTTTTCCGGCGACCGGGACGATACTTGGGACCGCCTGCCATATCAGTTCGGCACTGTTGTCCCGGATTGGGATATCTATACGCTGGGCTACGCCACCACGCTCCTTCCAGACATTTTGGGCGTGTGGTCAGCCGATCCCGATCTTCCCATTCTCGCGACCATGCTAGCAACGCAGGCACGCATCGATCCGCTTCGGCGCTACGGGTCACTTGCGGTGGTGGCGCACAGTATGGGGGGACTCGTAGTGCAGCGCGCATTGGTCGATGACCCCGGACTTGCTGACCGCGTGGAAAAGGTATTCCTGTTTGGCACTCCCAGTGCAGGGCTCCGCAAGGTTCCCTGGCTGGCGTTTTGGAAGAGACAATTGAGGAACATGGCTAGTGGCGGCGAGTTCATTAGCGCGCTCAGAAGGGATTGGGCCGCGCGATTCGAACCAGAGCCGCCGTTTGACCTATGGGTCATCGCGGGCGAGCGAGATCAGTTCGTTCCCTCCCAATCTAGCCTCGTTCCCTTCCCACGTCAGTTTCACCATGTGGTCCCGGGGGACCACCTCTCCATGATCCGAGCGGCCGACACCGAGTCACCGAGCGTAAGGCTACTGAAGGCGGCCCTGTCCTCTACACTCGTGGCGGATGAGACGACTGCCCCACTGACACTCGCAGCAGAGATACCAGACAGCGCAGTTTCGGAGCTAATCGAAGCGTATGGAGACGGGATGTCTCAGCAGGATGTTGTGCGCGCTGCGTTGGCACTGGAGCGAAACGGCAAGCGCGACGAAGCAATGGCGCTACTGCGGCGCTACCAGACGCTGGGGACCGACGTCCAAGGCACCTTAGCAGGTCGCATCAAGCGGATGTGGATTGAGACTGAGGAAATAGGATTCGCACGGCTTGCGCTCCACCTTTACCAAGAGGCGCTCAGCGTAGCGCGCAGGAGCGACGACAGGAATCAAATTTACTACCACGCCATCAACATAGCCTTTCTTGAATTTGTAGTTTTTGATCGCATAAAGCACGCGCGGGAAATGGCAGAACTAGCTCTCAATAATGCCGCTCTTGCTACATCGAACGCTTGGAGCGTTGCCACACAGGCTGAAGCAAACCTGTACTTGGGGCACCGCAACCTAGCTCTTGAATTGTACAATCGTATGCTCGAATTCAAGGCTGAGCCGTGGCAGCACGCTTCGATGGCACTCCAAGCAGGACAGATAGCTGGCAAGCTCAAGGACAGCCAACTGGCTGACAGCCTTGAGGAGATATTCACACCTACCGCTCGGCAGGCGAATAGGATCTTTGTGAGCTATAGCCGAAAAGACAAAGAATGGAATGACCGACTGTGCCAGATGCTTGCACCATTCCTTCGCGACGGCGAACTGCAGCTATCGATGACCGACGAGAGTATTCAACCTGGCGACAGGTGGGCGGAGAAAATTCAGGCCGCCCTCGGAACAGCGGGTGTTGCGGTTGTGCTCGTGAGTGCGTCCTTCCTCGAATCTGCGGGTGCCATGAACCACGAATTACCGGAGATAACCAAGGCGGCCTCCGACGGAAAGATCCGACTTCTTTGGCTCTACGTCTCCCGTGCCGAGTACCATGCTACGCCGCTGGGGTCGTTCCAAGCGGCTCACGATGTATCGCAACCCCTGGACGAGCGCCCACGTGCTGAGCAAGATACAATCTTATTGAGAACCGCACTCGACATTAAGGCTGCCGTCCTTGGTGCCACAGATCGTTTCAGGAACCAGGAACTGTAGCGACCCTGCCTTGGCATCATTAACCAATCGTCGTTGACGTTGCCACCAACCTCCTCTCGAAGAGAATCTTCCCTTGCCAAGAATGGCACCTTCCTGTGAACGCCTCGTCGACCACCGCCACGCAGTGTGTTATAATGGAAAGGTCGTGTCGAACTGAAGATTGGAATGGGGGATATAGATGACTGTTAAACATAGGTGTTTCGTCTCGTACCACGAAGCGAATTCCACTGCCGTGCAAAACTTTATTAACGAATTCTCGGACGTCTTCACGGCAAAGACCTTAGGCGTCACAGACGAGGATGACTTTATCAAGTCCGACGATCGCGAGTACGTTATGCGACGTATCCGCGAGAAATACCTGTCGAATACGACCGTGACAATCGTGCTGATCGGCGAGTGCACGAAGGCTCGGAAGTATGTTGACTGGGAGATTGCCTCGTCGCTGCGGAACGATCCCGTCAACGGTCGGAGTGGACTCTTGGGCATCAACATGAAGAGCGTCAGTAATCGTGGCTTGGCACCGCCCCGTCTCAACGACAACTACAGCCAAGACAACGCGGCAGAGTCATACGCCCTCTATAGAATCTATCCGAGTTCTGCGCAGGTCCTCCGCAACGCCATACAGGAAGCATTCGACCGGCGAGAGACACATGCACCGAACAACACCCGACAGCTGTTCAAGATTAATCACCCATGCTCATAAATCGCGACGAGATTGTCGAGAAGAGTTAATTCGCATTTATTCATTACCCCCCCAACGTGTGACACCCGCCCCTTACGCCCACACCCCCCGACCGCGTACGCTGGTTGCATGACTATCGCACCGGGCATCCAGGGGAGCGGGCGAACAAAGAGGCGGGTGAGCCGTTATGAACCGAAATGAGCAGAAATGGACTAGGAAAGAGCTGCGAATGAGCGGTTATGAGCTGTTGGACAGCTCACGTTGAGGGCCGGATTTCGAGGTGGATCGAGGCCGATGAGCTGAAATGAGCCGCATTTCCCTGCGAACCCTTCCCTCCGGCGTAGCGCGGCAGCCTCCACCCGCCGTGGCTGGACAGGCTCACCGCGTACAACGGCCCCCATCCTGCCCATCCTGTCCATCGATGTCGATTCCCCGCTATACTCGCGCGTGCCGTGATTCCGGGGTAGGGAAGACATGAACACTGAGATCATCGCCGTCGGCACCGAGCTCCTCATGGGCGAGACCCAGGACACCAACTCGTCCTGGCTCGGCCAGCGCCTGCCGGAGTTCGGCCTCGAACTCAAGTTCGTCACCATCGTCGGCGACGACCTCACGCGCCTCACCGAAACGCTCGACCGCGCGTGGCGCAGGTCGGACGTCGTCATCGCCATGGGCGGCCTCGGCCCCACGCTCGACGACATGACGCGCGACGGCATCGCCAACATGCTCGGCGAACAGATCACCACCGACCCGGAGCTCAAAGTGTGGCTGGAGGAGAACTTCTCCCGCCGCAACATCAACCCCATGCCCCAGCAGAACTACCGCCAGGCCGGCATCATCCCCTCCGCCGCCGCCATCCGCAACGCCATGGGCACCGCGCCCTCCTGGTGGATAGAGAAGGGCGGCAAGATCCTCATCACGCTCCCCGGCCCCCCGCGCGAACTCACCAACATGTGGACCACCGAGATCGCCCCGCGCCTCAAGGAACGCCTCCCCGGCCAGAAGATCATGGCCCGCACCTTCAAGACCATCGGCCTCAGCGAGGCCGCCGTCGACGAGATGGTGCGCGACGTCTACGACGTCCCCGGCATGGACTTCGGCGTCTACGCGAAGCAGGACGGCATCTACCTCCGCGGCATCGCGAAGGCCGACACCGAAGCCGAGGCCCTCACGACCCTCCTCCGCGCCGAGACGATGGTCCGCGACGCCCTCGGCGACTACATCTGGGGCACCGACGAGGAGTACCCGCCGGAACGCGTCGGCGACCTGCTGCGCGAGAAGGGCTACACGCTCGCGGTGCTGGAGTCCTGCACCGGCGGCATGATAGGCGCCGCGCTCACGGAGATCCCCGGCTCGTCCGAGTACTTCGTCGGCGGCGCCATCACCTACTCCGACGAGATGAAGGCGCAGGCCGGCGTCCCCCGCGAGACGCTCGACGCCCACGGTGCGGTCAGCGAGGAGACCGCCCGCGCGATGGCCGCCGCCGCCTGCGCCACCTACGCCGCCGACTGCGGCGTCAGCGTCACCGGCGTCGCCGGCCCCGGTGACCAGGACGGCGTCAAGGCGGGCACCGTCTACATCGGCGTCTCCACCCCCTCCACCTCGAGCGTCACCCGCCACGAGTTCCCCTCCCGCCGCCCCCTCGTCCGCAACCGAGCCGTCACCGCCGCCCTCCTCCAACTAATCCGCGCCCTCCAGTCAGAGTAGGGGGACAGCGGCGCGCGCGCGTGCCGGTGCACGCGTGGGTGAGGGGTGCTGGTGTAGGGGCAACCCTCGTGGGTGCCCTGTCTGATCCCCTCTCCCTTGATGGGAGAGGGTTAGGGTTAAGGTGAAGGCTGGGGTGAGGGTACTGGAGCGAAGCAGTGACACCGGCGCATTGCCGAAGGTGGCATCGCCGCGCTAATCTCTGAACCAGAGGTGAAGAACGCTGCAGCGCAGCGGAGGTAACAGAATGGCCGATGCGGCGAAGAAGACTGCGAAATCCAAGAAGCCCCTACCGCGCACGCCTGTGCGTCCGAAGGTGGTAACGAAGCACGTTACACCCCATGAGGCTGCCCAGTGGCTGGCAGACGAATTCAGGAAGAAACTGAATGGCGGCTGACGCCCGCCCAGTGATGGCCGACTCCAATGCGTGGTTCGACCTCTACAACGGGAAGAGGACGCAGGCTACGCTGTCGTTAGAGCAATTGCTTCGCGAGGAGAGGGTGCGGGTCCACTCCGATGTCATCAAGGAGTTCGCGCTTGGCAGGAGGAGCGAACGGCTCGGAGAGTACATCGAGTTTCTCCGGGTCCTGCCCCGTGTTGACGAACTGTCCATCAGCGAGTTCTTGGCCGTGGTTGATGAATTCGACCTGCGCGGCAGCGGCAAGTCCCGCGATACGTTCCTGTTCGCTGCAGCTATCCAGCATGACGTGCTGATTCTCACATCCGACCGGGTATTCCAGCGGAAGTGTGAACGTGTGAGCCTCTGCTATTTCTGCCAGGAGGGCATCCCGCACGAGGCGGCGCTTCAGTAGGCCGCTGCCGCCCCCTTAGTGTCCGCCGCCAGACGACGATGCGGCGCGCTCCTCCCGGTAGAAGACCTCCTCCGGGAATATCTCGTCCCAAGGCTGCTTCCGGGCGCTGAGCCCCTGCTCCATGGAGAACGTCTGCGCCATGTCGAACGCCTTGGCGTTCGCCGTGATGCCATAGGCGAACGGGTCGGCCCCGAACACGCCGTCGACCTCCTGCTGGAACTGCTTCCCGAACACGTAGAGCGTCGGCGGCATGGCGCGCAGCCGCTGGATGGCGAGCCGCTTGGAGGACTCGAACGCCTCCATGAGGCTCACCGCCACCCACGGGTGCTCCTCGACGATGCTCTCCCGCACGACCGTCACGTGGTGCGGCGGGAAGACCCCGTGCTTCTGGAAGAAGCGGACGGACTCGGCCTTCGGGTCGGAGAAGAGGGTGGGGAAGTCCGGGCTGTCCGCCAGGTTGACGCTCTGCATGCGGTCGATGCCGGAGCCCTGGGCGGAGCCGATGCCGATGGAGGCGTCGAGCTCGCCATCGAGGTACATCGAGCTGAAGTCGGTCGTCGCGTGGCGCAGGTCGAGGTCCTCGGGCAGACCCAGCCCCGCATCCTTCGACGCCCCCGTGTGGCTGAAGTGCTCGCTCCGCTCCATGAACCAGGTCATGTCCTGCGGCTCGATGCCCCATTCCAGCTTCAGGATGCCGCGCGTCCACAGCCCGACGGACTGTTGGTAGTCGCCGATCCCGAACCGCTTGCCCTTCAGGTCCTCCGGGTGGTCCTGCCGGATACCGGCCGCCTTCCGGATGAAGACGTTGGTGTACGAGAACGTGCGGTTGTGGAACACCGGCAGCATCCGGTACGGGAACCCGAGCGGCCGCATGCGCAGGTACGACGACATCGACATCTCGGAGACGTCGAAGCGGTGGTACTTGATCTGCTCATAGAAGACGCGCGGCACCGCGCCCGGCATCCCCTGGTAATCGAGCGTGATGCCGTCCGGCTTCACCTCGCCGCTTATCATGGGCATGACGCGGTCATAGGCGGTGATGGCGAATGAGAGTTCGATGTCAGGCATGGCGGGCCTCCGCACGGGCAGGGTGCGGCGATGATACCCCAGACGGGCCCACACGGCGCGCCGGGTCAGCTATCGCTACCCGATCTCCAGCGTACGGAACACCCCGCGCTGCAGGGCCGCAGTCGCGAGGAGCTGCTCCAGGACGACCTGCGCCTCGGGCCGTCGCAGATCCAGCGACGACGCGCCGATCGCCCGGTACAGGACACCCGATCCCACCTTGGCACTCACCTCGCCACCAACCTCCTCCGGCAGCTCCACTCCAAGCGCGAAGGCCATAGCCTGCGCCTGCAGCGCGCCGACCCCTGAAGCGTGCGTCTTGGTGAGCGCGCGCCGGTTGTAGAGCAGCGTGTACCCGTTCTTGTTGCGGCGCAGCGTCACCGGCGTCTCGCCACGCGGCCGGTTGATGAGGCGCTCCGCGTAGTCGAGCGCTTTCGTGCGTGAGAGAGCCATGGATGCGTGGAACCGCGCCTTGCCTAGAGCTTGCCGGTGGCGCGGGCTGCTGCGACATCGTCGGGGTGGCCCCAGGTCTCGAACCCGCCGAGCCCCTGTTCCTCGTTGAAGCCCATGCAGCTGATCCAGCGTCCGGTGATGCCGCTTCCGTCCTGCTCGGCGAGGTAGAGCGCGAGCGGAACGACGTTGTCAGCGCGGACACGCTGCGGGGTCCAGGTGGAGGTGTCTTGCCCCAACTTCATGCGGATCTCGTGGCGCACCTGCTCCTGTTCGTCGGAGCCGGTGGTGGCGGTGTGGCCGGGGAGCATCACGTTGGCGGCGATGTTGTACTGCTGCAATTCTTTCGCGAGGTAGATGGTCATGGAGCCCATGGCGGCCTTGGCAGGCTGGTAGGCGCCCTCCCGGCTCATGCCGTAGAAGACGGGCTCGCCCTGGCCGGAGGCGTGGGCGTTGAGCAGTTGGCTGGACGAGGAGTTGATGATGCTGCCGCTGCGCTTCTCAATCATCGGCTGCACGAACCGCTTGATAACGCGGAGGTTGCCGAAGACGTGCGTGCCAAACATCTTCTCCCACTCGCTGATGTCGGTCTCGAGGACGGTGACGCTGCCGTGGGTGTCGAGGTAGAGGTCCCGCTGGCGCGTGCCGCCGTTGTTGATGATGACGTCGACGGTGCCGAACTTCTCGATAGTCTTCCTGTACGCCTCATCGACATGCGACTGAAGCGTGATGTCCATCGTGCAGATGAGCGCGTTGGGGTTCTCCCTGATCTCTTCGAAGAAGTCGAAGTCGTCGTTGGAGACGCCGGTGGGAACCCATGAGAGGTCGGTTGCGACGACCTTGGCTCCTTCCTTCAGGAACGCGCGCACCATCTCGCGTCCCATCCCTCGCGCGCCTCCGGTGATGAGTACTACCTTGCCTTCTACGGACATGGCTCCCTCCTTATGCACAGTTCATCGAATGGCTTGACTCTACCAGAGAAGCATCGCGCATTCACGGGAAGGGCACCCCGAGGGGTGCCCTTGTAGGTCTATGGATTCCCGTGCGGTGTACTAGACCGCGCACTCGCCTTCGCCGCGCTCGAGCTTGTAGAGGATGTTCTTGCCCCAGTCGATGTAGTTGTCGAGGTTCTCTTTGTTGAGGGCGCCGACCTCGCGGAACTGTCCGGCGAGCTCCTCGAACGGGGCGGTGCCGACGCGGTCCACGTAGTCGTTGAACGACTCGCCGTCGTCGCGGTTGGACTGGTAGTGGGCGAGGATACCGTCCATGAAGGCGGGGACGCGCTTGGCGGGCACCTTGGCCTTCACGCGGTGGCCGAAGCGGGTGGGGTCCTGGTTGCCGTAGTTACCCGCGAGGAAGACCTCGTAGGCGGGCACCTGGTTGCCGTCGCCCTTGGTGGCCGCGCCGTGGAAGCCGATGTTGGCGATGTGGTGGCGCGAGCAGCCGTTGGGGCAGCCGCTGACCTTGACGTGCAGGCTCTTGACGGCAGGGTCATCGGAGCCGTAGCTGCGGATGCTGCTCCGGAGCGCCTCTGCGACGCCCATCGAGGAGGTGATGCCCATCTTGCAGCTGTCGGTGCCGGGGCAGGAGACGACGTCCGTGATGGAGTTCGCGCCGTCCTCGGCGAGGCCTGTGGCCTTGAGCGCGGCCCAGACGTCGTACAGGTAACCCTCCGGCACCCAGCGGTAGAGGATGTTCTGCTCCGTGGATGCGCGGATGCCGCCGGCGTACTTGCGCCCGATGTCAGCGAGGACGGGGAACTGGTGCGCGTAGATGTCACCGAGCGGGAGCGTGACGTAGACGACGTAGTAGCCCTCCTGCTGCTGCGGGTGGGCGTTGTCCTTGCGCCACGCAAGGAACTCCGGCTCGTCGTGCGCTTCGACCGGCACGAGGGCAGGGGGCTCGTCGATCATCTCGGGCGGGAGCTCCATCCAGGGTGTGGGGTCGAAGTCGGCGTCCGCCCAGTCGCCCTCCATCTCCTTCTCGACCTCCTCGCGGAAGGCCTCGATGCCGATGCGGTCGACGTAGAACTTGATGCGCGCGCGCATGCGGTTCTTGCGGAGCTCGTCGGTGCGGTGGAAGACGCGGATGGCGGCCTCGGCGACCTTGAGGTATTCGGTGACGGGCACGAAGTCGTAGAGCGTCCAGGCGAGGCGGGGCATGATGGACGTGCCGCCGCCGATGCGGATCTCGAAGCCCTTCTCCGGCTCGCTGCCGTCTTCGCGGTCGCGGAGCTTCGGGAGGAAGGCGAGGTCGTGGATGTCGGCCACGACGTCATCGTCTCCGCCGCTGGAGAAGGAGGTCTTCCATTTGCGGGGGAGCGCCTGCGTGTACTCGTGGCGGACGAAGTAGCGAGCGTAGGCCGCAAGGTAGGGGGCGACATAGAAGGGCTCCTCAAGCTTCACGCCGGAGAGGGGGTCGCCCGCAACGTTGCGGACGGTGTTGCCGCACGCCTCGCGGGTGATGAGGCCCGCGTCGCCGAGGATGCGCATGACGTGCGGGGTGTCGGCGAGCTTCACGAAGTGGACCTGCAGGTTCTCGCGGGTGGTGATGTGGCCCTTCTTGAGCGGAGCGTACTGGCTGACAACGTCGCCGAACGCCTCCAGGTGCCCGGGGGTGAGCGCGCCGCCGGGAATCTTGATGCGCATCATCTGCACGTCCGCCTGGCGCTGTCCGTAGACCCCGCGCACGAGGCGGTACATGATGAACTGTTCCTCAGTGGGCCATTCGCCGTTGAGGTAGCGGGTCGCCTCCGTCTCGAAGTCGTCGACCTCCTCGGGAACGTAGGGGAGTACGCCCTTGGAGTAGTCGTACTGCCTCTTCTCCTCGATGGTCTTGGTGCCTCGGATGATGGGGCGGGGCGCGGTGCTGGTCATCTGGTTCTCCTTCTGAATAACAAAGCGCCCTTCTCGGGGTTCCTGAGAAGGGCGCAGTTTTGACGGCGTGTGAGTACTGTCGGCCCTATGGTCGACAACAACAAGCGCACGTGGTGACGGCGATGTTCATACCGCGGAACAGTGTAGCACAGGTTGGCAAGTAGGCGCTATGGGGCTAGCGCATGATGCCGTGCAGAGGGAGGCTTCGGGGGAAACAGCGGTTCATTTCGGCTCATCCTGATGGTTTCGTTCGTAAATCGGGGGCAAAGCGTGAGCTGTTCGACGGCTCATTCCGGGCCATCTGGGGTTCTTTAGGGGTCATCTACGGCTCTTTTTGGTCCTTTTTGGGTCATTGCATCGAAGGGTCTTGGGAGGCAGCCGCTCGTTGGCCCCCGCGCTGCGAACCATAGTATGGAGGAGCGGGCCATCGGCGCAATGGGGGCGTGTCACAAGGTTGCGCTAACAGAGAGGGGCGGCCAGTTGGCCGCCCCTTCAGTACCCTCACCCTAGCCCTCTCCCCTTATAGGGAGAGGGGACCGCACCGGATTGTTACGGGGCGACCATGTCGCCGGAGACCTTCTTCTTGTAGGAGTTCCAGACGCCGTCGCGCGGGGGGTTGCCGTCGATGCTGCGCATGAGCTCCTTGAAGTGCGGGTACTCGTGCTGCGGCGGGCGGTTCACCGATTCCATGACGAGCTCGTCGGAGAGGTAGGGGTGGTCGGAGCCCTTGGCGATGAGGCCCCAGTAGTTCATGCGCGCCTGCTCCTCCAACTGGAGCATGCTGATGACGGAGTCCTGGGGGTCTCTGCCGGTCATCGATGCGCCGTGACCCTGCATGAGGACGAACTTGTTGTCGCCGAGGCACTCCGCGAGTTCCAGGCCCTCCTCGTGGCTCCAGACGGTCTTGGTGTGGGGGTAGAGGGGGTGGGGGTGCTCCATGACCATCTGCGAACCCTCCTGCGCCATCGGGCGGATCGGCTCGCCGAGGACGGTCATCAGGACGACGTTGCGCGGGTGCACGTGGACTACCGAGTTCACGTCCGGGCGCGCCTTCATGATGGAGGAGTGGATCTTGACCTCGGAGCACTGGGTGGACCTGGCGGGACCGTCCACCTTGTAGCCGTCCAGGTTGCAGACGATCATGTCGTAGTACTGCATCTCCTCCAGGGCGTCTATGGCGTAGCCCCGTCCCTTGACGACGAACAGGTCGGGCTGGTTCGGGACGCGCATGCTGACGTGCCCGAGGGCCGCAGTCACGCCGGTGGCGAGGCCCATGTGGGAGAGGATGCGGGTTGCCATAGCGACTTCGTACTTGATCTCGTCGATCTCGCGGGACATAGGGCCTCCTTTACGTTCGGTCAGGTTTTGTGGCGCAGGCCTAGAAGAGTTCCAGGTCCTTCGGCTGGGCGGCGACCTCCTCGGGCACCCAGGAGCGGAGCACTTCCTCGATCATGGGGATGATGGGGCTCTCCCCACCCTCGCCGGGGCGGTAGCGTCCGTCCGGCTTGATGCCGTGCTTGACGCTCTCCATGGGCAGCGCGATGTGGTTCGCGACGGCAGGGTCGCGGAAGACGTTCATGGGCTCGCCGCCGTCCTCGACGACCTTCATCTGCTGACGCAGCATCTTGCGGAAGAGGATGAGGCCGACGTCGGACTCGCCGAGCATCTCCTTGTCGCGCTTGGCGATGGCGCCCTGCGTTACCCACATGGTGTAGTCCTGGTTGAACGTGACGCCGGTGTAGAAGCGCCCGTCCGGCTCGTAGAGCGGCACGTAGCGGTAGGCGGCGACGTCCTGCTGCGGCACGGGGGTGCCGGGCCTGGCGCGGTAGACGTAGTAGGAGACGTGGTACGTGTTCTCGTCGTCGATGGGCACGCGCCACTGCGTGGTCGTGCGGACCTGGTCGCCGACGAAGAGGATGTTGGGGAACATGATGGGATGGCCCTTGGCCCAGTCCTCGCCGTCCTCCGGGAAGCCCAGCTGCAGCCTGCGCTTGATGATGCCGTACTCGAAGGCGTCGAACGCGATCTTGATGGTCTTTGGCTGGCTCTCAGGCGGGGCGGCGACGCCGTTGCGGACGTAGTTGCCGAAGTAGAAATGCAGCCACTCCGTGTGCACGGGGTCGACCGAGTTCTCCTGGCATTGCAGCCAGTTGCAGGGCAGGTGCGAGATGGCGATGTCGCGCACGGCGTCGTCGTAGGTGAGCTGCTCCCAGCGGGGGAGCAGGGGCGCGGGCTGCGGTCCCATGTAGGCGAAGATGAGTCCGCCGAGCTCCTGCACGGGGTAACCGGCGATCTTGACCTTCTCCTTGAAACGTCCGTCCGGGTGGACGGTCTCCTCGAAGGGCTGCTCGATGCACTGGCCGGTCTCGTCCATCATCCAGCCGTGGTACATGCAGCGCAGGCCGTTCTCCTCCGGGATGCCGTAGGAGAGGTCGACGCGGCGGTGGGGGCAGAAGCGTTCGATGAGTCCGAGTGTGCCGGACTTGTCCTTGTACAGGACGAGGTCCTCACCGAGGATGCGGACCGCCTTCGTGGGGCGCTCCATCAGTTCGCCGGCGGCGGCGATGGGATGCCAGTAGCGGCGCATGAGCTCGCCCATGGGCGTGCCCGCGCTGACCTGCGTGAGCTCCTCGTTGACGTGGCTTGGAATCATGTCCTCTTACACCTCGTTGTACTACTTCGGGTTCCGTTCCTGGCTACGCGTCGCCGAGGCGGTAGAAGCGGCGGGAGTTCTTGTGGAGGATGGCTTCCTTGTCCTCGTCGGTGAGCTGGGGGTTGTCCAGGAGCTCCTGCAGTTCGTGGCGGCAGGTCTCGGTCGTGACCTCGTGGGGGAAGTCGGTGGAGAAGAAGAAGGGCTTGTTGCCGACCTGGCTGACCGCGAACGCGATCGCGGGCTCTTCGCCCTCGCAGCCGATGAAGAGGCGGTCGTTGTCGATCTGGCGCTGGATGTACTCGTGGACGCTGTCGCCGACCTTGGGGCCGAGCATGTCGTCGTCGCGCAACTGGTACTCCATGTGGGTGCTGTGGGAGCGGTCGAAACGCTCCAGGCACATGACGAACCAGCCGATGCCGCCTTCCAGGAAGCCGAAGCGGGCGTTGGGGAAGCGCTCGAAGACGCCGTTGAAGACCATGCCAGCGAGGGCGATGGCCTGTCCGGCGGGGTGCCCGAGGGCGTGAATGGGGGCGTAAACGTTCATGTGGTCCAGCCCGATGCCACTGTGCGCGCCGCCGTGGACGGCGATGGCGCAGCCGAGGCGGTCAGCCTCCTCGTAGACGGGCCAGTAGATCTTCGAGCCGAGGTGGTCGGGCAGGCCAAAGGAGGGGAGCATCGCGCCGACAAAGCCAAGGTCCTCGACGCAGCGGCGGAGCTCCTTCACGGCCTCTGCAGGCTCCTGCATGGGGATGAGGCCGACGCCGTGGAAGCGGCCGTCGCGCTTGACGTAGGTGTCGTAGAGCCAGTCGTTGTAGGCCTGCGCCGTGGCGATGGCCCAGTCGCGGCTCACGATCTTGCCGTAGGAGAGGGCGGTGGTGGGGTAGAGGACGGTGGCGTCGATGCCGACGTCGGTGAGGAAGACCTCCCAGCCGTCCGGGCCGACGAACGCGCCCTTGCGGTCGCGGCGTCCGGGGGTCTCGACGAAGTGTCCTGCGTGCAGGTGGTCGAGGGGCGGGAAGAGGGAGGAGTTGAGGTTGCGTGACGGGTGGTCACGGAACTTGGGCGGGAGGAACTGGGCCATAGCCGGGATGTCCTCCATGATGTGCCCGTCGCCGTCGACGATGATCTCAAGATTCGTGGTGGTCATGTGCTGCCTCCCGATTGCGTTGTCTCAATATGCGGTTCGTGCGCGCGGATTCTAGCAGGTCACGCGTGAGTAGGGGTGTCGGGGCCGGCAGGTTCGCTCAGCGGAGCCTCCCGCCCTGACATGAGGCCGTCCAAGTCCGGGTCGTCGCGCTCATGGAGAAGGGAGATGGGGACGGCGGGAAGGGTGGTGATGCTCACGCCGATGTGGACGCCGAGACGGACGGAGTAACGTGCCGCGGCCTCGTTGTCGGGCGCCTGGATGATGCTGACGAAATCGTAGGGGCCAAGCACGGCGTAGAGGCCGAGGCCGGTCACTTCCGGCACGTGGACTTCGGCCGCAGCCAGCGCGATGGAATCCGGGTTCTCCAGGATGGCGTGCTGTCCTTCCGGTGTGAGCTTCATGAGGAGGATGTAGTTCGCCATGGCGTCTCCATGCGGGCGGGTTAGCCGGATTCTAGCAGTGGCAGCGCTCCGGTGCCGGACGGGCGCCCGTTCCGGTAGAGTGAGGTGACATACTGACCGGGAGAGCGACATTCAGAAGGGGGTATCAGATGGACTTCGCCTCGCTGCGTGATTCGATCGCCTGCATGGAGTCGATGACCTACATGAACGCGGGCTGGGCCGGGCCGAGCCCCTCGCAGGTGATCGAGCGCATGCGGGACGCAGGTGCGCGCGAAAGCGCAGGAGGGCCCGCGGGGCCGGAGGGCCGGGCGTTTGCGTCGGCCGTGGAGGAAGAGGCGCGGACGGAGGCGGCGCAGCTGTTCAACGTCGACCCGGCGGACATGCTGATCACGCATGGGACGTCGGAGGGCGTCGCCATCGCGCTGTTCGGCCTCGACTGGCAGCCGGGCGACGTGCTTCTCACGACCGACCTGGAGCACCCCGGCATCGACTCGCCGGTGGCGGTGCTGGAGGAGCGCGGCGTGGAGATCAGGCGCGCGTCGATACCGCCGGACGCTTCTGCTGACGCGTGCATCGAGGCGATGCGGTCCGCCCTGGACTCTCGCGTGAAGGTGGCGGCGCTCAGCCACATCATGTTCACGACGGGCCTACGCGTGCCCGCGGAGGAGATCGTGGCGGCAGCACACGAGGTTGGCGCGCTGGTGCTGTATGACGGGGCACAGACGGGAGGGCACATCGCAATGGACTTCACCGCGATGGGCGTCGACTTCTACGCAACGTCGGGGCAGAAGTGGCTGATGGGGCCGACGGGCAGCGGTGCGTTCTACGTGCGGCCCGACCGCAGAGAAATGCTGAAACCGCTGTTGAGGCGATCCGGCACGGGGTTTCGGTCGGGGCTGGCCCAGTACTCGCTGGCGTCGCAGGGCGTTGCAGAACGCGCCGGATACGCCGAGGCGGTGCGCATCCAGCGGGAGTTAGGGCCCGAGCGCGTCGAGGAGCACACCTGTGGCTTGGCGTCGGCACTGCGCGCGGAGCTGTCCGGCATCGGTGGGGTCAGCTTCAATGGGCCAGTCGACGGCCCCACGTCGTGTGCCATCACGGTTATCAGCGTGGAGGGCTGGGAGGCGCCGGCGTTCGTCGAGGCGCTGTGGGAGACGCACCGCATCGTGGCGCGCCACGTGGCGCATCCCCCCGGCGTGCGGATCTGCACGGCGGCTTTCAACAACGAGAGCGACGTCGAGCGCGCGGTCGCGGCGATAGCGGAATTGGCAGGCCGTTAGCCAGGCATTCAGCCGGAGATCGCTGAGGGCAGGCGTATCTCGCCGCCGTATTCGCCATTCGTGGCGCGTACCTCATAACGGACGCAGACGCTGGTGTCGCGAGGGTCGAAGTTCCAGTGCATCTCGTAGGCTGAGATGAGGTGCGTGTCCGCGTCCAGCGTGATGCCTACGCGGAGGGTGACGCTGCGCACCCACGTCAATTGCGGGTCAAACCGCAAGGTTGTGTCGAGGTTGACGGTTCCCCTCGAGGTCCGCATGACCCTGATTGAGCCGGGGTCGGCGTGGGCGATGACGTTGAGGAGCATCTCCACGGGGTCGGCGAACGTCAGGCGCCAGGGGGTGGCTTCGTAGACCTGTTCGAGGCTGCCCTCCTTCCACCCGCCGGAGATCCGGTGCCAGCCCTGCCAGCCCCTGGCGTCGGAGTGAGCCAGGATGACATCGGCCGGGCTGCCGTCGAAGCGAACGAGGCTGGGGTAGCCGCGTGCGAAGCGTCCTGTCGCGTGGCTGCCAGCGAAGGCCATCTCGCAACCGCGGTCCGGCCAGCCGCCTCGGACGTCGAAGCGGGCCGAGCCCGCGTCCAGCATCGCGGCGTAGGCGCTTTCGGCGAACCGGATGCCGTCGTCGCCCACAGCGGCAGGGGGAGGGTCGAGCAGTTCGTCGGCGAACACGATGAGCCGTTGGACCTCGGGCATCGTCATGCCGGGGCGGACGAGCGGGTGCGCGTGCAGGCGCAGCAGGGCCTCGTCAGAGTCGCTGAGCGAGGGGAGGCGGAGCGCGGAGCTGACCGACATGATGCTTTGCAGGGCGGGCCGGTGGTGCATCGCGGCGAGCGCATGCAGCGCCTCGTGCAATGTGGCATGCGCGATCTCGTTTTCAGTCAGCGGGGCTTCCTGCGGGCTGTTCAGCCAGACGCTCATGGATGCGCTCGCGATGGCGCCTTCATCGTAGGAATCGGGCCCGCCGCATCCCACCGTGTCCTGGCAGAAGGCGTCGAGGCCGAGGCTCGCGGCCTGTGTAGACGGCACGCCAACGTACGCCCTGAGCGTGGCGTCCGCTTCCGCCTGCACCCATTCGACATCGAGGTTGAGCAGCGGGGCGAGTTCGTCGAGCGTCTGTTCGAGGATGCGCACGTAGGGTGCGTCGCCGGAGGGGTCGGCCCAGGCGCGCACCGGCTCGTCCGAATCCCACTTCAGCACTGTGCCGGACGTCCATCCGCCGCACCCGCCGAGGAAGTCGTTCTCGTACGTGGCACTGCGCTGAGGCCTGTCGCTGAAGCATCGCCAGGTGTCGCGCTCAACGCCGAGGATGCGCTCCGGCACGACGACGGTGTTCGATGCCGTGCCGTCGTCCAGCACGGCGCGCAGTTCCGTGCCCATCGGCGCTTGGAGGCGCAGCGTGCTCTCGGTGCCGGACCTGTCCGGCGGGGCGAAGTCGCTGAATGGCCGATCACAGCCGTCCACCGGCTCGCCGTGCAACAGGCACTTGGCCGTGACGGCAGGTATCTCCTCCAGCGTGTGGCCGCCTTCGTTGATGAGCGCGAGGCTCAACTCGATATCAGCCGTGCCGTCCTGCCGGTAGCCGGACACGGTCAGTAGCAGATCGAGGGCGAACTCAGGTTCCGGCGCCTCTCGCGCAGGTGTGGGGGTGGCCGTTGGCGTGGCGGGGGCAGGGGTGATCGTGGACGTAGGCGTCGCCGTTGGAGTGGGGGTCGGAGCGGATTCGCAGGCGAGCAGCGCGGCCACGACGCACGCGAACGCCGTCAGCGCGGCAGTCATGCGCGCGAAGGGGCGCAGGCGGTTCACGCCAGGCCGAGCTCCTGCTCTGTGGCGGTGAGGGAGCGCTCGAAGATGTCCGCTATGTCGTCGATCTCCTCCGCGGTGACGCAGAGCGGGGGCGCGAAGAAGACCTGGCGCGTCGCGCGGGTGTAGAGCCCGCCGTCCAGCAGGCGCTGGTTGAGGCCTTCGACCGCGCCGGGGGTCTCGGAGAGGGGCGTCTTCGCCTGCTTGTCGGAGACGAGGTCGACGGCGCACATGAGACCGAGGCCGCGCACATCGCCGACGGTGGGGCGGTCGCGGAGCGCTTCGAGCCGGTCGAGGAGGCGCCTGCCCATGCGCTCCGAGTTCCCGATGAGGTCCTCGCGCTCCATGATGTCCACGTTCACGAGGCCCGCGGCGCCGCCGGCGGGGTGTCCGCCGTAGGTGATGCCGTGGCGGTACGTCGTCTCCGGCCCGCCCTGGAACTCCTCGAATATGGCGTCGCGCACGACGCACGCGCCAACGGGGAAGTAGCCGCTGGTGATGCCCTTGGCCATCGTCATCATGTCCGGCACGACGTTCCAGTGCTCGATGCCGAACCACCTGCCGGTGCGTCCCCAGCCGGTGATGACCTCGTCCGCGATGAGCAGCACGCCGTGGCGGTCGCAGATGTCGCGGAGCATCGGCCAGTACTCGGCAGCGGGGATGGCGACCCCGGCGGAGAAGGAGACGGGCTCCGCGATGACGGCGGCGACGGTCTCCGGCCCTTCCTCGATGATGATGTCCTCGACGGCCTGGGCGCACTGGATGCTGAACTCGGACGGCGAGAGCGAGTCGTCCTCGCGGCGGTAGTACGCGGGCTGCGGTGCGGTGCGGAAGTTGTCCGGCAGGATCTCGCCGTAAGAGGGGCGGTCGAGGACGGCGGAGGTGGACACGCTGAGCGCGCCGCGCGTCGTGCCGTGGTAGGAGCCCTCGCGACCGATGAACTTGCGCCTGCCCGGCTCGCCGCGGTTGTAGTGGTAGCGGTAGGCGATCTTGAGGGCGGTTTCCACTGCCTCGGAGCCACCGCTGGTGAAGTAGGTGCGGTTGAGGTCGCCCGGCGTGTGCGAGGCGACCTTGGCGGCGAAGCGCACCACGGGCTCAGAGCCGTACTTGAACGTGTTGGCGTAGTGCAGTTTGCCCAACTGCGCGGCGACTGCGTCCACGATCTCGTGCCGTCCGTGTCCGACGTTCACGAGCATCAGCCCGGCCACGCCGTCGTAGCCCCACTTGCCGTCGCTGGACTTGATGCGGACGCCTTCGCCCTCGTCCATGAACGTCACGCCGTTCTCGGCGAGGTCGCTCCAGTCCTGGGTGGGCATCCAGAGGTGGTTGAGGGCTGCTTCCTGCAGTTCGTCGTGCGGGTTGGTGGTCATCGTGTGCTCCTAGGGCCCCTGTGCGCCGGCGGGGCGTCCGAGCTGGGGCCACGCGGCAGGCGCTGCGGCGGCTTCCAGGCGCTGTTCGATGGGCAGGCTCTCGTCCCACTTCGAGGCGATGATGCGGCGTCCGGTGGTGCCGTCGGCCTCGTTGGATGCTAGCCAGGTAATCGGCGCCCGCATCACGTCTGGCTGGATGAGGGCGTCGCGGTCGCGCACGTCGGCGTCCGAGATGAAGTTGGTGTTCGTGGCCCCGCCGGGGATGAGGACGTTCGCGGTGACGCCGGAGCCGTCGAGCTGCTTGGCGATGATGGCGATGAACGACTCGTGCGCGGACTTCGACGGGCCGTAGGGGAGGTTGCGGATCATGGTGTCGAGGCTCGTGGTCACTCCGATGATGCGTCCCCAGCCCTGCTCCCGCATGTGGTTCACGGCGGCGCGCGCCATGAGGAATGGGCCGTTGGTGTTGACGCTGAGGGCGTGTATCCACTCCTCCGGCGGCAGCTCCCAGAACCCGCCGGGGCGGCGGCTGGGGACACCCGCGTTGTTGATGACTATGTGCAAGCCGCCGAGACCGGCGATGGTCTCGCTTACGGCGCGCTGAGCGTCGTCCCAGCTGTTGACGCTGCCGACGATGGGGAGCGCGCAGCCGTCGCCACCGACCTCCCGCGCGTCGTTCGCGTTGCGCTCGAGCTGGTCGGCGTCGATGTCCATCAGAGCGACGCGCGCTCCGGCTTCCGCAAGCGCAAGCGCCATCTCGCGTCCCATGCCCATGGAGCTTCCCGCGCCGGTTACGAGCGCGACCTTGCCTTCCAGCGGCTTGTCCGCCATGCACGTCCTCCTGCGTCGCCGGGTGTCACGCGCAAGCCTATCACGGAGCGGGTTCCACGCGGGCGTCGAAGGCTAGGGCACGACGCTGAACCCCGGAGGGAGCGGGGCGCGTCCCGTCAGCGCGAATGCCACCTCTGCGCCCGTGCCCTGTCGCACGGCATAGTCCGCAAGGGCGTAAAGCGTGGCCCGGACGCACTCGCGCGGCGGCTCGGCTTCGACCCCCTGCGCTCTGGCGAGGTCGATGGTGTGTATCGTCAACTCCGCAACGCGGGTAGGGAGGTAACGGGAGAGGGGACGCACGCCGCCGGGCGTGTGCATGGGGTGGTCGTCCGGCAAGCCTTCCACGAGCCCAAGCACCCGGTCGGCGAGCGTGCGGAGCGCGCTCGCCGGATCGTCGCCGAGCGCACGGCCCGCCTGCCGCCCGCGTTCCGCAATCTCATCCGGCGTGCCGAAGCCGCTTCGCGCCGTTCCCTCGGTGGCGTACTCCTCCACGAGCAGGATGGCGCGGCTCGTGTGGCCGACGAGGTCGCGGACGTTCCAGACGCCCAGCGCCTCGTTCGTCCAGGCGTCGTCAGGAACGTGGGACGCCACGTCGAGGAAGAAACGTACCGCTTCACTGAAGGTCTCCTTGCTCATGCCGCTGCCTCCGGGCTGCGCTTGCCGATGGTTGGACTATGCTACAAGCCATGCAGAGAAGACTGTGGTTACTCTGGGTATCTGGCTCGGCTATCGGACTGGGAGTGGGTGCGGGGTTGGCCGAGGTCGTGAGCAGCGCCATAGCGGTCGAGAGCGGTCTGGGCAACCTCCTCTTCTCATGGCGATGGCAGATACCCGTGGGGCTGAGTTTCGGCGTTCCCGTACTCCTTGCGCAGTACCTCGTCCTGCGGGCATTCGTGCCCGGCGCATTCCGATGGGTGGTGATGACTCTGGCGGGCCTGCTCATCGGCGCTGCTATCGGCGCTTTTGTTGGGTTGATACCCGCGATATGGACGATGTTCCTGGCCGCGGGGTGCCGGGCTGCTTCGCTGGATGCCTGTAGTGCGGGTGTATCTCTCCTCGTGTTTCCGGCCGCAGGCGGCGCGGCCGGGGCAGCGACGGGCGGTGTCATGGGGGCACTGCTGAGGCTTGGGCCGAGAGCGTGGTCGCAGGAGTGGACGTGCCCCCTGGCGAGGGCGTGGGCCGGTATCGGAGCAGTCTTCTGGTTACTCGCGCCGCTGCTGGTGAGGCCGCCGATCAGCGAAGCGGGGCTGTTGGACACCGACGTGAGTCTGACCACGGTTGCGCTCATGGGCGTGGCGGGTCTTGTCGCAGGCGCGGTGGGAGGCGTTCTCTCTGCGGGGCACTTCGTCAGGACAGCAAGGGGTGAGTAGGTCGTCCTACTGGAACACGCCGTCGTCCGACAGCGAGCGGTACTCGTCCTCCGGCATGCCGAGCAGTTCGCGCATGACGTACTCGGTGTGCTCGCCGAGGAGAGGTGAGCGGCGGTACTCCGGCGCGGTCTCGGAGAGTTGGAAGCAGTTGGCGTCCGAGGCGTAGCGTCCCATCTCCGGGTGGTCCATGAACACGAAGTGGCCGCGGTGCGCCTCCTGGGGGTCGTCGAAGAGGTCGCGGCAGTCGCGCACCGCGCCCGCGGCGACGCCCGCGGCCTGGCATGCCTGCATCACCTCGTCGGGCGAGCGCGTAATCGTCCACGCCTCGATGGCGGCGTCGAGTTCGGCCTCGCGCTGCTTGCGTCCGTCGAGCGTCGCGAGCGTGGCGTCGTCCGCGAGATCGGGGCGGTCTATCCTCTGCGCGAGCGCGAGCCACGCGGCGTCGGTGGGACAGGCGATGGCGCACCAGCGGTCGTTGCCGTCGCAGCGGTAGACGGCGTGCGGGGCCATGTCGGGGTCGTGGTTGCCGTTGCGCGTCTGGATGCGTCCGTTGGCGAGGTAGTCGAGCACCGGCGGCCCCGCGAAGTAGAGCGCGGCCTCCAGTTGCGAGAGGTCGAGGTACTGCCCCTGGCCGGTGCGTCGCTTGTGGTCGAGCGCGGCGCAGACGGCGGAGAACGCGATGTGCGGGATGAGGAAGTCCGTGTACGCGCCGTAGGGGCTGACGGGCACGCGGTCTGGCCAGCCGGTGAAGTTGGTGTGGCCGGAGAGCGCGGTGAGGACGGGGCCGAAGCCGGGCTGGGAGTCGTACGGCCCGCCGCGCCCGAGCATGGAGGCGCTGAACATGACGAGACCGGGGTTGTGCTGGCGCAGCGCGTCGTAGCCGAGCCCCCACTTCTCCATCGTGCCCGGCGTGAAGTTCTCCGTGACGACGTCCGCCCACTCGGTCGCGAGGCGGAAGGCGAGGTTACGGGCGCGCTCGTCGGCCATGTTGAGGCCGAGGCCGAGCTTGCCGCTGTTGTAGTTGGCCCAGTAGCCGCTCCGATTGACCCCCGGCTTGCCCTCTGCGAACGGCAGGCCGTGGCGGATGACGTCCGGCCGCAGCGACGACTCGACGCGCAGCACCTCCGCGCCGAAGTCGCTGAAGTAGCGCGTCGTCATGGGCCCGATGACGACCCAGCAGAAGTCGAGGACGCGCAGCCCCTCGAACGGTTGACCGGATGCCTGAGTCATCGGACCGCTCCTGACTCGCGCAGTTCCGCAATCTCGTCCGTCGAGAAACCGACGCTGGCGAGGACCTCCCCGGTGTGTTCCCCAAGCCTCGGCGCGCGGCGCAGCGGCAGCGGGCGTTCGCTCGACTTCACCCAGGGGCCGAGGGTGGTCATCGCGCCTCCGTCCGGGGCCTCGGCCTCGCGGAAGAAGCCGCGCGCCGCGAGTTGCGGGTAGGAGCAGACGTCGGCAGGGTCGTTGACGGGGAAGAGGAGGACGCGCCGCTTGATCGCCTCCTCAGAGAGGTGGCGTTTCGTGCGGGAGCGGAAGAACGCCTCGAGCGTCTCGCTCATCGCGTCGAGCACGTCATCGGGCAGCTGGCCGAAGCCGTACGCGCCGAAATCGGTGCCGCTGAGGAGCGGGTGGCCTTCGCTGTGCTCGTCCATCCACGCGCAGAGGGCGGCCATGGCGCGTCCGCCGGTCGCGCCGCCGGGCTGGATGTAGTTGACGTAGCCGTCGGCGCACTCGAAGTTCACGCGCAGGTTGCGGCCGTCGCCGATGGGGCGGAAGGGGCCGGAGCGCTTGAGGATGATCTCGTTCATGTCCCAGAACTGCGGTGCGTGGGAGAGCGTTCGCGTGAGCGCCTGCTGGCAGGAGACGTCCACGCGCTGGCCGCGTCCCGTGTTGATGCGGTGCGCGTGCGCCGTCATAGCGCCCGCTGCGCCCGCCGCGCCGCCCAGCGTCCAGAACTGCGGCACGCTCACGCGCAGCGGCGGACGGTCGGGGTCGCCGGTGAGGTAGGCGAAGCCGCTGAGCGCCGAGCCGGTGAGGTCGGTCGCGGCGAAGTCGCGGTACGGGCCGTCCTGGCCGAACGGCGTTATCGAGACGTACACGAGCGTGGGATTGAGCGCGCGGACGTCGTCGTAGCCCAAACCGAGGCTGTCGAGGTAGCCGGGGCGGAACGACTCGACGAGGAAGTCGGCGGAGGCGATGAGCCGTCGCAGCGCCTCGCGCACGGTGTCCGAAGCGATGTCCAGCGCCAGGCTCTTCTTGTTCGCGGCGTAGAGCTGCCAGAAGAGGCTGCTCTCGACGCCGGGCTCGTCGTGGTAGAAGGGGCCGATGCGGCGGGCGGGGTCACCCGCGACGGGCTCAACCTTGACGACCTCCGCGCCGAGGTCGGCGAGGACGCGCCCGCAGAAGATGCCACGGTCGTCGGCGAGGTCGATGACGCGGTACGGGGAGAGCATGGGAGGGCAGGCCCGGCTAGAGGCCGAGCGCCCCGGCGAGCCTGCGGCGATGGTAGCGGGGGCTGCCGAGGTGGTGGTAGAGGGTGCGGGACATGCGGGTGTGTAGCGTGAGGCCGTACTCGCGGACGATGCCGACGCCTGCGTGCACGTCGTGCGCGGCGTTGCAGGCGAGGTAGTAGCCCTCGCTCGCCAGGGCGGCCGCCATGTGCACCCCGCCCTCGGCGGGACGTCCGGTGTCGAGCTTCCAGAGCGCCTCATAGGTCGTCCAGCGCGCGGCGTCCAGGTGGTTCACGATGTCGATGATGTGGTCCTGCACGCGCTGAAAGCGTCCGATGGGCTGCTGGAACTGTCGCCGCGTGCGGCTGTACTCCAGGCACATCTGGAAGACGCTCTCCAGCCCGCCGACCTGGTACGCGGAGAGCACGGCGGTCGCCTTGAGCATCGCGCGCTCGAACGCATCCCAGCCGTCCGCAGCGCCACCGAGCAGCGCGTCCTCGCCGACGGCAACGCCGTCCAGCCCCACCTCGCCGAGGCCGGTCGAGAGCCCGCTGAGCGTCCTGCACGCGACGCCGGGAGCGTTGGCGGGGACGATGAACAGGCCGACGTTCTCGCCGCCAGTTCGCGCTGCGACAAGGAGGTGGGTCGCCTGCGTGGCGTCGGGCACGTGGAGCTTCACGCCGCTGAGCGTGTAGCCGTCCGCCGAGCGCTCCGCGGTCATCTGCACGTCGCCGCGCTCCCAGCCGTACTCCGGTTCAGTGACGGCGACGGCGAACACCACGTCGCCCGATGCGATGGCGGGCAGGTGTGCGGCCTGCTGGTCGGCGCTGCCGCCTTCCTGCAGGATGAGCGCCGCGAAGACGCCAGACGAGAAGTGCGCGCCGGGGACAGGGCCCCTGCCGAGCTCCTCGAAGAGGACGCCTGCGTCGCTGAGCGAACCGCCAACCCCGCCGTGTTCCTCGGGCACGAGGCTGCCGAGCAGGCCGGTGGAGGCGAGGGCGGGCCAGCCCTGTGCCACGTCTATGCTTCCTGCGTCGATGGCAACGAGCGTCTCTTTCGTGAGGTCGCGGCGCAGCAGGTCCTGGATAGTGGACTGCAGCATGCGCTGTTGTTCGTTGAGGAGCAGGTCCATGACTAGCGGAGTCTCCCCGGCTCTTCCCGCACGTCGCGCCCGATGCCGAGCCGCCGCGCGATGATGACGCGCTGGATCTCGGCGGTGCCGCCGGGGTGCTGGTCGACGATGGAGCCTCGCTGGTGCACCTCGACGTGGCCGTCGGCGACGGCCCATTCGTCGGGCGCTTCGACGAGCGCCTGCGGGCCCATCACGTCCAGCACGGCGCGCGCCTTGGAGAGCTGGCCGCGCTTCTGGTAGAGGTACGCTTGAGCGCCCTCGTAGGTGAGCTGCCTGCCCTGGCCGCGCCAGGCGTAGTTGCGGAAGTGCAGCAGGCGAGTAACCTCTGAGTCGATGTAGAAGTCGACGAGGCGGTCGCGCACGTCCTGGTCGTCCAGGAGCGGCCTGCCGCCGCGCTTCGCGTTACGGGCGTAGTCGAACACGCGCTCGGTGAGCGGGTCGTCGCGGACGGCGCTGCGGAGCAGGCCGTGTTCGATCTCCAGGTGTGTCCCCGCGACCTTCCAGCCGTTGCCCTCGCCGCCGACGAGGTTGAACGCGGGCACGCGGACGTTGTCGAAGTAGACGGTATTCTTGATCCCGCTCGCGGCCCCGCGCTCGCCGCCGACGAACAGCAGGTCCATCTGCTCGACGGTGATGCCGGGCAGGTCCATCGGCATCATGAGCCAGCCGAGGTTCTCGTGGCGCGGCGCGTCCGGGTCGGTCACGACAATCATCCACGAGTACTCGGCGCCGTGGCTGCTGCCAACGAATATCTTGGTGCCGTTGACGACGTAGTCGTCGCCGTCGCGGATGGCGGTCGTGCGGACGCTCGCGAGGTCGGAGCCGGACTCGGGCTCGGTGAGCAACTGCCAGGTGCGTATCTCGCCGCGCAGGATCATGGGGAGGAAGTGCGCCTTCTGCTCCTCAGTGCCCCAGACGAGGATGGCGACGCCGCCGAGCTTGCCGCCGGTGTCGTAGTAGGGCGGCAAGGGCATGTTGTAGCGGTCGAGCTCCTCCTCCAGCGCCATGGCGAGTTCCATGGACAGCCCTCCGCCGCCGTACTCGGCGGGCATCGTGGGGTAGAGCCAGCCCTTTGCTCCCAGCCTGCGCCCGAATTCGCGCTGGAGTTCGTACTCCTCGCGGGTGAGGTTCGCCGGGTCCGGGTGGTCGGGGATGTTCGGGACGTTCTGCTCGATCCAGGCGCGCGCCTCAGCGCGGAACGCATCCTGCTCAGGCGTCCATTCGAGTTCGAAGTCCATGGCAGGCGGATGTTAGCAGATGGGGGGTGGGGGAGCGGGTGAGAGGTTAGGCAGCGAGTGGTTCGATAGTTACGGGGCCGCCGTCGACCACGTCCATCGTGACGCGGCTTCCAGCGAGCAGACGCATCCCGATCAGGGGTTTGTCGCCCATGCCCATTATGGGAATCATCCGCCGCTCACCGTGCCAGACTACCGGAGTGCGGTAGATGTCGTGCATCTGCACGCTTCCGTCAGCCAGTGTAATGCGGCCTTCGCCTTCGCTGATCAGCCCGAACCGACGGATCATCGGTTGCGGCAGCGCAAGGTATCCCGTGAAACCCGTGTCCAGCACAGCGGCTAAAGGTTGCTCGGTACTCGCCCTATCCAGAATGAGAATCTGAACAACGGCCTCCCTCCCGTGCACTGCCCCGCTATTCATCGTCATCGGGGATGGCGGCTCCTCCGGTGCTGTAGAGCGCTCTGTAGCCGATGCGCTCAGCCCAGGTGTGTGCGCCGGGCCGCCGGGCCAGGAGGGTTTCGAATGCGCGCGCGTCGTCGTCGTCTACTTCGTAGTCCCCGCTGTCAACGTCGATAACGACGATCCGGCCCTTCATCTGCGGGTAAACGAAGGGGCGTACCTTCTTGCGATATATGGCGTGCCCGCGGGCAGCGATACTCCTGCGCGGGAACGGAAGTTTGATGTTCATGCGCTCCTCCGCCTGACAACCGTCACCACGAGTGTAGAGCGCACTCAAATCGGGGGGCAATGGCCGTGTGTCGCAGATAACGACTACCCCGCGCCCATCAACAGGGCGGGGGGGTAGTTCTCTGGTGACTGTGCCTTCGCTGCCCTACAGCGTAATCTTCTTGTAGAGCTGCGGCAGGCGGCGGGGGAGTTCCATGATATCGGGCAGCACCTCGTAGTTGAGGTCGCCGGTCATGGTGCGGAGGTAGTCGTGGCCGTTGCGGTCGACGGTGAGACAGAACGGGGTGATGTCTATGTTGCGCGCCTCCATGAGGGCCATGCGCGTGTCCTGCACCGCGTACTCTTTCTCGACGCCCTCCCGCGAGTAGCCGCGGTCCTGCGGGCGGCCGTCGCTGATGACGAACATGAACTTGGTCTTGGCGTCCACGCCGGCGAGTTTGGAGGTGGCGTGACGGATGGCCGGGCCCATGCGTGTCGCGTGGAGCGGAGCGACCTTGTCCATGCGGCGCTTCACGCGGTCGGAGAAGAGCTCCTCGACCTCCTTGATGACGTAGAACTCGACGTTCTCACGCCCGAAGCCTGAGAAGCCGTAGACGCCGTAGCGGTCGCCGATGGTCTCCAGCGCGTTCATCAGCAGCACCATCGACTCCTTCTCGACGTCGATGATGCGCTTGTAGGGGCGGCGTGCGGTCTCGCCTCTGCGAGCACGGAGCCACGCGGTGTAGGCGACGGGGTCCCCGGGGGCGTTCCAGTCGGATTCTCGTGAACTCTCTTCCACGGCTTCAGCCGTGGACGCGCTCATGTCCAGCAGGAAGACAACAGCAACGTCGCGCTCGTCCTTGTTGCGGCGCCAGTAGATGCGCTCGTCCGGCGTCATGTTGTTTCGCAGGTCGATGAGCGCTTCGATGCCCGCGTCGAGGTCGACGTCTTCGCCCTCGGGCAGACGCTTCACTTTGCGGTACATCTCCGGGCGGACGGACTCGAACTGGCGCCTGATCTGCTCGATGAGTCCGGCGTAGGAGTGCATCGTCTCGTTGTAGAAGGCGGTCTCGCCGGAGACGGCGAGGCGCTCCTGCACGATGCACCAGCGCGGGCGGTAGTCGTTGGCGCGGAAGTCCCACTCGTCGTAGGCGTAGGAGCGCGGCTCCAAGGCCTCGAGCGGCCCGCCTTCCTCGTCGACGTGGGGTATCTGGTTGTAGCCGGAGCCTGCGGGGTTCTGCGGAGCGTCCGCGCCCATCTCCTTCATCATGTTGGCGGCGACGGTGGTCACTTCTGCGTCGTCCGCAAAGTCGATCTCCGTGGACTCGCGCAGCGCCTGCTCGAGTTCGGCCTGCGAGATGCCCTGCGCGCTCTCGGAACCGTCTTCTTCGCCGGGCTCGGCCTGGCCGCGCATCTGGGCGAGGAGCTGCACCATCTCCGGCTTGAAGTCGCCGCGATAGTCGACGTCGTCCGGCGACTCGTACTCGTCGCCCGACGCTTCCTCCTGCGCCTCCTCGGCCTCGGCGCGCAGGCGCTCGACGATCTCTTCGAGCGTCGGTTCGTCGAAGCCGGCCTTGGAGAGGTCGACGTCCTCCCAGTCGTCCAGCGGCACGAATGCGTTCGGCACCTGGGAGAGCGTGTAGTACATGCGGAGGGCGGCCTCGGCGGAGTCCTCGACCGTGGCGTCGCGGTTGCGCACGCTGCGGAGGAGACCTGCGAGTTGCTTCGCCTGTGCTGCGTAGGGGGAAGGGATGCGGGCGTTGGTCTGGCCAAGGCTCTGGCGGACGAGCATCTCCATGAGCGCCTGCTGGGCCGGCATCATCTCGATGGGGCCGCGGGACGCGAGGGCGTCGCTCTGCACGCGCTCGTAGCTCGGCGCGAGCCCGCGGTACTGCTCCACGATGCGCTGGTCTATGCGGGCGCTCTCAGTGGCGGTGAAGAGGTCAGCCGCCATCGCGCGGACAGGGAAGAGGTCGAAGAACGAGGCGACCTCGGTTGTGCCGGGAGTCGCGCCGATGCCCTCCGCGATGCCCTCGCGGTAGTCGTTGAAGCTTGCCGAGGGCGCATGGAAGTCGAAGTCGAAGCTCTGGAACTCGAGGTGTCCCACCTGGTGGGTGGTGACGACCTTGAGCCAGGCGAAGTTCTCGCTCTTGGTGTCGCGCAGGTCGACCGTGGGGGGCAGGAAGACGCTCTTGCCGTCGGTCGTGGCGAACTCCACGGAGACCCAGCCGATGTTGCGGTGGGTGATGTCCGTGGACTCCTGCAGTTCGACCTCGGTGCCGGCGAGCGCGTTGGAGTACATGCGGAGCAGCCCGTGCACCTTCTCCAGCTCGATGCTGGACGAGAGCTGGTCGAGCAGAGTCTCGGCGCGCGCCGATTCGAGCCGGAAGTACGCGATGCCCGCGTCAGGGTTCTCCTTCAGGAACTCGAGGCCGCGTCCGAACCAGGTGTCCAGTTGCGCGGGGCTGATGCGGTCCAACACAGTTGGCGCAGTACGTAGGAAGGCGCTGACGGCCTCTGCGGAGGTGTCAGCGAGGTCTTCCGCGCGCTCCAGCACCATCGTTTGCAGCTCCTGGGGGAGCAGGCCGAGCGACTGCGCGCTCTCCACCATGAAGGCGGAGACGTTGCCGAGCCCCTGCCGCGCGAGCCGCTCGCTGAGCGCGAAGTAGCGCGGGCGCAGGCGGCGGTCGACGCTGTTGCCGACGCGCGTCGCGGCCTCGAACGAGCCGCGCACCTCGCGCCAGCTCGTCTCAGCGAGCACCTTGGCGAGCGAGATCAGTTCCTCGCGCTCGCTGACTGCGGGCAGGACGCGCTGTCCGAGTACCAGCGCCTCTGCGGCGAGGTCGTAGGAGCGGCTCGCAAGTGTCTGCACGAGCGAGACGAACAGTTGCAGTTCGTGGAAGTTCACCTGCTGCACGAGTTCGTCGCTGACGTCGAAGAAGCGCGCGGCGAGGCTGGACGACTTCCAGGTGCCCTTCGAGAGCCCGCGTCCGAGTCCGGCCCATCCGGCGATGTGGCGCGGCGCAAGGGTGGGGAGGACGCGCGGGCTGGCGCGGAAGTACGACGCCGCGATGACGGGCGCTTCCGCGGTGAGCTCTATGCCGCTTTCCGCCCACCGTTCGAACTGGGTGAAGCCGATGGTCTGCACGACCTGCGGCGACGCCTTGAAGTACTCCGTGGCCGCTTCCCATGCGCGGGGCCCCTGCGATGCGATGCGGACGCCCTGCTGCGCCCACCGGAGGGCAGGGGCAGGACCGAGCGCGTCGGCCACCTCGTCGGCGACCGCTTCGTAGGCGGAGATGAGAGCGGACGGGTGCTTCTTCAGCTCCTCGATGACGCTGTCGTGCTCGTTCGTCACGCCGTCTCCTTCTCTCGCCCCGCATCTTTGGGGCGCAGGTCACGCAGCAGGTCGAGCAGTTGCGCGAGTATCCAGGCCGTCGCGCCGAACACGAGATTCGGTCCGTGAACGTACGCCTTGCGCTGCAGCAGGCTGCCGTCCGGCTGGATCCTCGCCTCGTGCCGTTCGGCGGCATCGGTCAGCAGGTGGTCGAGCGGAATCTCGATGATCTCGGCGACCTCGTTCTCGTCGACCTCGAACCGGTACGGGTGCGGGATGACCCCCACCGTGGACCAGACGAGGTAGTCGGTTCGAGTAAGGACAGGTTCCAGCGAGCCGAGGACGTCCACGTCCCCGGGGGCGATGCCCATCTCCTCATGCGCCTCGCGAAGAGCGCACGCCAGCATGTCCGGATCGGTCGGTTCGAGCTTTCCGCCGGGGAATGCGATCTCGCCCTGGTGCATGCCGACGAACTGCGAGCGCACGTTGAGGATGACGTGCCATTCGCCGTCGTGGAAGTGCAGGGGAATGAGTACGGCGGCTGGTCGAGCGCCGTCCGTGTTGGACGGCGCCGAGGGCTTGCGCTCGGCGAGCGCGCTTCTCAGCGCCTCGATGCGGGAGGCTGCTTCCGCCGGGATCGGCGTTGTCTGCAAGGTGGCCGCCATTACGGGAAGATGGAGGTCACGATCTCCATCACGCTCGCCTGCGTCTCGTGGTCGTCGGTGAGACCCCACACGACAGCGACCTCGCACGCCCTGCGCGGCGCGATGCCGTGCTCGATGAGCTTGCCCGCGTAGATGAGCAGTCGCGTGCTGACGCCTTCCTGCAGACCCTGGCCGATGAGGTTGCGTATCTTCTCTCCTAGCAGTGCGAGCTGCTGGGCCGTGGTGCGGTTGACGCCGCTCTCGTGCTCGATGATCGGCCCCTCGAGGTCGCGGGGCGGGAAGTCGAACTCGATGGCTATGAAGCGCTGCCGTGTCGAGTGCTTCAGGTCCTTCAGCGCGCTCTGGTAGCCGGGGTTGTAGGAGATGACGAGCAGGAAGTTGGGGTGCGACTCCAGCACCTCGCCGATCTTCTCGATGTGCAGCAGGCGGCGGTGGTCGGAGAGCGGGTGGATGAGCACCGTGGTGTCCTTCCGCGCCTCGACAACCTCGTCCAGGTAGCAGATGCCCCCGTGCTTGACCGCGCGGGTGAGCGGGCCGTCTATCCAGCGCGTGCCTTCCGGCTCGAGCAGGTAGCGTCCCACGAGGTCGCTTGCGGTGAGGTCCTCGTGGCAGGCGACCGTGACGAGCGGTGATATCTGGTTGCCGCGCCCGTCGCGCTTGCGCGAGTCGTTCAGCCGCCAAGACATGTACTCGACGAAACGCGTCTTGCCGGAGCCGGTCGGTCCCTTGAGCAGGATGGGCACCCGCTGGGCGTAGGCCGCCTCGAAGATGTCGATCTCGTCGGAAACGGCGAGATAGAACGGCTCTTCCTCGACGAAGTACTCCTCGATGTTGTGCTGCTGATAGAGCTGGGTCTGGTTCGCCATGTGTCGCACTACCTTACGGACAGGATTCTCTCTTCCCACAGTCCCTGAACGCGGGCCTGCAGCTCTTCCTGCGAGCCCGAGTTCTCGATGATAGCGTCTGCCTTGCTCAGCGCGGCCTCGGCCCCGCTCTGCGCCTCAGCGCGCCTGCGCACGTCTTCCGGAGTCATCCCGCGCTCCTGCAGGCGTTCCAGCACCGCTGCGGGGGACGCGGACACAACCCACACCTCGTCTGCGAGGTCGTCCCACTTCGCCTGGTAGAGGAGCGCTGCGTCGATGACGACGGCGTGCTCGCCGTCCTGCCGGTGCTGTTCTATCGCCCGTGCCACCTGCTGACGGATGAGCGGGTGGATCGCGGCGTTCAGCCAGGCGAGCGCCTGGGGGTTGGCAAAGACGAGTTCGCCGAGGCGGGCGCGGTCTATCTCCTGGTCGTCGTTCAGTATGCCGCTGCTGAATATCTCGACGAGACGCCTCCAACCGATGGTCCCTTTCGCATAGGCGCGGTGCCCCTCTGCGTCGGCGTCGATAACCACTGCGCCGAGGCTCGCAAGGATGCTCGCGGCCTCACTCTTGCCAGTGCCGATCCCGCCCGTCAGCCCGATGACCCGCACGTTGCCCCGGAGCCTCCGTTTCCGCGCCGCACCCACGTGGGCGAAAGCGCAATGGTTGAGTTTAGCACGCGCGGGAACGGGCGTACACGTTTACCGCCATGCGCCTGTAGAATCCGGAGAAGATGACGAACCTGCCGGACGTGCGGCCCGCTTCTGCGACGGGGCCTGAGCTGCGGGAGCGGACGCTGGAGCTGCTGGAGTTCTCCCGCATCCGCGAGGCGCTGGCGAGCCATACCCGCACGCCGATGTCCCACGAACGCGCGCTGGCGCTTTCGCCCGTCTACGACGCCGCGGCCGTTGCCGAACTGCAGCAGGAGACCGCCGAGGCCGCGCTGCTGCTCGACGAGTCGCCGTCGGTTGCGCTCTCCCACGATCCGCGTCCGCTGATACAGCGCGCGGCGGTTGGTGGCATGCTCGTGGGCAGCGAACTCGTCGCCGTCGCCGACGGCCTTGATGCCGCACGCTCGGCGAAGGCGCTCGGCGGCACGGCGCGCTCCCGAACGCCGCTCCTGCGGAGCCTCACGCGGAACATCGTGGACCTGCGTCCGCTGGAGCGTGAACTGCGCGCGAAGCTGACGCCCGCCGGCGAACTGAAGGACGACGCAAGCCCGCTGCTCCGACAACTCCGCACCGAGAGCCGCGACGCCTACCACCAGGCTGCAGGGGGGCTGCAGGCGTACGTCGATTCCGACCTCGGGGCGGAGGTCCTGCAGGACAGCCTCTACACGGTGCGCGGCGGCAGGCTCGTACTGCCGGTGAAGGCCGACTTCAAGGGCCGGATGCCCGGCATCGTGCACGGCTCGTCCGACTCGGGCGCGACGCTGTTCATCGAGCCGTTCTCGAACGTGCACCGCACGAACCGCTGGCGCGAAGCGGGCGACGCCGAACAGGAGGAGGTGCGCCGCATCCTGCAGCGCCTCACCGCGAGCGTGGCGCGGCGCGCGGCGGAGGTGATGCACGCACTGGAGATGATCGCCCGGCTCGACGCTGCGCTCGCCAAGGCGCGCTACGCCCAGACATACCGAGGCGTGGCAGTGGGGGAGGGCGGCTCGGTGCGGCTTGTCGAGGCGCGTCATCCCTTGATCGGCGTGGCAGTCCCAGTCTCGCTCGCGCTCGAACCGCCGGTATCGGTGCTCGTCGTGACCGGCCCCAACACTGGCGGCAAGACGGTTGCGCTCAAGACACTCGGCCTCATGGCGCTCATGCGCCAGAGCGGGCTGATGCTGCCATGCTCGCCGCAGACGTCGCTGCCGCTCTTCGAGGGCGTCTACGCCGACATCGGCGACCAGCAGAGCATCGAGCTCGCGGTCTCCACGTTCAGCTCGCACGTCACGGCCATCGCCGGGATCCTGGCGCACGCGACGCCGCGCTCGCTCGTGCTGTTCGACGAGCTCGGCACCTCGACAGACCCGGAGGAGGGCGCGGCGCTCGGCTGCGCAGTCGCGGCGCACCTCGCGGAAGAGGGCGTGCCGTGCGTCGTCACGACGCACCACCGGCCGCTCGCGGCGCTCGCCGAGGAGCACGAGGCGATGGAGAACGCCAGCGTTGAACTCGACCCGCAGACGCTCCGTCCAACGTACAAGCTGACGATGGGCCTGCCGGGCCGGAGCTACGCGATGGACATCGCGGCGCGGATGGGGCTGGACGCGCGCATCATAGAAGCGGCGCAGCAACGGCTCGGGCCCGTGCACCGCGAGACCGAAGGGCTGTTGTCGGCGATACGCTGGGAGCGCGCACTAACACGCGAGAAGCTCGACGAGGCAGAGGCGGAGCGGGCACGCGCTGCGGAACTCTCGGCGGAGCTCTCGAAGCAGACCGAGGCGTTGGAGTCGGCGCAGGCGTCGGTGGTGGAGGAGGTGCGGGCCGAGTTGCGCCAGGAAGCGAGCCGCGTTCGTGCAAAACTGAAGCAGGCCGAGTCCGCGGCGGAGTGGCAGACTTTCCGCGGCGAGCCGCCGCCCCCGCGCGTGATGGAAGCGGCGACCGCCGACGTAGCGGACGTGCAGCGCGCGCTCCGCTCCCGGGTCTGGGGGAAGCGAGCCGCTCCGGCTCCGACAGGGCGTAAGACGAAACTCGCGGTCGGGGAGACGGTGGAGGTCGGCGCGCTCGGCATCAAGGGCTCGGTGCTGACCGAGCCCGACAGCGCGGGGCGCGTCGAGGTGCTCGTGGGGTCGGCCCGGCTGCAGATGGACGTGTCCCGCCTTCGCCGCTCTGGAGAGCCGGTTGAAGAGGAGCGAGGGCAGCGCCCGGTCCACCCGGGCGTTTCGATCCCACTCTCCACGCCTGCGCCCGGCATCGAGTTGGACGTGCGCGGCGAGCGTGCCAACGAAGCTGTCGAGCGGCTCGACGCCTATCTCGACAGCGCCCTGGCTTACGGCCTGACGAGCGTCCGCATCGTGCACGGCAAGGGCACAGGCGCGCTGCGGAACGCGGTCTGGCGTCGGCTCGCGGACAGCAGCACGGTGGCGTCGTACGCGTTCGCTCCCCGCGAGCGGGGCGGAGACGGCGCGACCGAGGTGGAGTTGCGGTAGAGCGTTCTGTGTTGGCCGCTATACTGAATGTTGCAGGACTCCTGCAGGGGTGAACGCCATGCAGACGGTGGGCTTGGGGTTGTTGCTGCTTGGGCTGGCCGGTCTGCTCGGCGTGGGGGTCTACTACGCGCTGGCGGAACTGTTCGCTTCCGACGAAATCCCGGTAGTGATCAGGCTGTCCATCGCTGCTGTCATCGTCGGGTTCGTGGTGCTGATGGCCTCGGTCGTCCGCGACCGGATACGCGAGAGCAAGACGGAGCGATTCGAGGAGGTTGACCGATGATTCTAGCCACGTCAGACCAGGTCCCCGGGAAGCGCATCACTGAGGTGAAGGGCCTCGTACAGGGAAACACGATCCGTGCGCGCAATATCGGACGCGACATCGTCGCCGGTCTGCGCAACATCGTGGGCGGCGAGGTCACGGAGTACACGCGCCTGATGGCTGAATCGCGTGAGCAGGCCTGCGCGCGGATGGTGGAGCAGGCGGAATCCATGGGGGCGAACGCCGTCGTCGGCATGCGGTTCGTCACGTCGATGGTGATGACGGGCGCGTCCGAACTGCTCGCGTACGGCACGGCGGTCGTCGTGGAGGACGAAGGGTAGGGCGGTCAGCCCGCCTGCGTCTTGCGGTATTCGGCGATGGCGTCCTGGAGGGTCGTCCAGCCGAGCAGGGCGCACTTGATGCGGATGGGGAACTCGCGCACGCCTTGGAGCGCCACGATCTCGCCCAGCGCCTCCTCCTGCTCCTCCGACAGTTCGTCGCCCTGCATGATGCCCTTGAACGTCTGCACGAGCGCCTCTGCCTCCTCGATCGTCTGACCGCCGAGGTACGACGCCAGCATCGAGGCCGACGCCTGGCTGATCGAGCAGCCCTCGCCCTCGAAGCCGGTCTGGTCGATGCGCCCGTCGGCGTCGAGGCTGATGGTCAGCACCACCTGGTCGCCGCAGAACGGGTTGAAACCCTCCGACCTCAGGTCCGGGTCGGGGAGCAGGCCCTGCTTACGCGGGCGGCGGTAGTGGTCCAGGATGATGTCCTTGTAGAGGTCATCGAGCCTGTCGGGCATCTGCATCGCTGAAATACTCCATCGTTTGCCTGAGCGCGGAGATGAGCACGTCCACCTCCTGCTCCGTATTGTAGAGGTAGAAGCTCGCCCGCGCGGTCGCCGGAACGTGCAGTTTGCTGCGCACGAGCGGCATTGCGCAGTGGTGCCCCGCGCGTATCGCAACGCCGAAGCTGTCCAGCACCTGGCTGATGTCGTGCGGGTGGATGCCGCTCATGTAGAACGAGACGACGCCGCCGCGCACCGAGAGGTCGGTCGGGCCGTACGTCTCCACGTCCTCGAGTTCCCGGAAGCGTTCGAGCGCGTAGCCGGTGAGCGCTATCTCGTGCTCGCGGACCTGCTCCATGCCGAGGCCGCCCAGGTAGTCGACCGCCGCCCCGAGCGCGATGGCGTCCGCGATGTTCGGCGTGCCGGCCTCGAACTTCATCGGCGGGCGGTTCCACGTCGCGCTCTCGTACGTGACTTCCAGCACCATCTCGCCGCCGCGCAGGAACGGCTCGACCTCGTCGATGACGTCGGGCGAGATATAGAGCCCGCCGATGCCGGTGGGCCCGGCCATCTTGTGGCCGGAGAACGCCATGAAGTCGCAGCCGATCTCCTGCACGTCCACAGGCATGTGCGGTACGCTCTGCGCTGCGTCGACCAGGACGCGAGCGCCCACGCGGTGCGCCGCTTCAGTGATCTCCTTCACCGGCGTGATGGTGCCGAGCACGTTGGACATGTGCGTGAGCGCCACGAGCCTCGCGTTGGGGCTCAGCAGTTCATCGAGGTCCGACAGGTCGAGCGTGTAGTCCGCGCCGACGGCCATCAGGCGGAGTTCCGCGTTATTCGTCTGCGCGACGTGCTGCCACGGCACGAGGTTGGAGTGATGCTCCATCTCGGTGCTGATGATGCGGTCGCCGGCGCCGACGCGCTCGGCTGCCCACGTGTGCGCCACGAGGTTGATCGCCTCTGTTGTGTTGCGCACAAAGACGATGTTCTCCGGCGACGGCGCGTTGATGAACGCCGCGACCTTCTCGCGCGCCTCCTCGTAGGCCACGGTGGCTTCCATCGCGAGCGTGTGCGCGCCGCGGTGGACGTTCGCGTTGTACTGCTCGTAGTAGTCGACGAGCGCGGCGATGACGGACGCGGGCTTCTGCGACGTGGCCGCGTTGTCCAGGTAGACCAGCGGGACGCCGTTGACCATGCGGTTGAGGATGGGGAAGTCTCCCCGAACCTGCTGGATGTCGTACATCAGCGGCTCCCGCTCAGGCACTCTGCGACGGCCTGCTCGATGTGCTGCCGCACCGCACCGTCCTCTATCGCGTCCAGCACCTCGCTCACGAACCCGTGCACGAGCAGATTGCGCGCCACGTCCTCGCCGATGCCGCGGCTCTTCAGGTAGAAGAGCGCGTCAGCGTCCAGTTGCCCGACCGCCGCCCCGTGCGTACAGGTGACGTCGTCGGCGTATATCTCGAGTTTCGGCTGTGTGTCGATCTCCGCGTCGGAGGAGAGCAGCAGGTTCTTGTTCACCTGGTGCGCCACCGTCTGCTGCGAGTCCGGCCTGACGAGCACGCCCCCGGCGAACACGCCGTGCGACGCGTCGTCCAGGATGCCCTTGTAGACCTCGTTCGACGACGCACCGGGCGCGGCGTGATCCACGAACGTCTGGTTGTCGACGTGACGCTCGCCCGCGCCGTAGTACAGCCCGTTGAGGTTGACGTTCGCGCCGGACTCACCGAGCAGCGTCGTGATTTCGCGGCGCACGAGCCGTCCACCTAGGTCGACCGCGACCGACGAGATGCGGCTGTCGCGCGCCTGTTCCATGCGCGTCGTGGCGATGTGGAAGGCGTCGCTGCTCTCGCGCTGGAGCGTACAGAGGCGGAGGTTTGCACCGGCGTCGGCGACGACCTCCGTGAGCGCGTTCGTGAGGTACGTGCCGCCGTCGAGGCTGTGGAAGCTCTGTAGCACCGTCGCGCTGCTGTCCACGCCCGCGGCGATGAGCACGCGGGGGTGCGTAACGACGGCCTGTGCGCCGGTGGAGATGAAGAGCAGGTAGATAGGCTCCGGCACGAACGTGCCGTCCGGTATCTGGACGAACGCGCCGTCGCGCAGGAACGCCGTGTTGAGCGCGGTGAACGCGTTGCCCGGCGCCGGAGCGAGCCGCCCCAGGTGCTCACGCACGAGGGGAACGCGATACTCGATGGCGTCCGCGAGCCGTCCCACGACGGGGCCGTCGCTGCGCCTCGGGAGCACGTCGCTGTGCAGTCCGGCCTCGCTGACCGGCTCGGTCGACAGTCCCGGCTCGTAGTGGCCGTCCACGAACACGAGTTGGTGGACGCGCGGGCAGGGGAGTTCGTACGCGTGGAGGTCCACGATGCCCGCATCCGGCGCGTGCTCAACGAGCGCGAATGCGCCCTCGGCTATCGGCCGGACGCTGGTGTACTTCCACGGCTCGTTGCCCCTGCGGGCGGTGGGGAAGCCGAGGCGTTCGAAGTCGCCGAACGCGCTCCTGCGGACGTCACGCAGCCACACGGGGCTGATCTCCGCTCCGTTATGCTCGAAGCGGCGGAACTGCTCGGACCAGGATTCAGTGACGGTTGCGTGCTGGGTCATCGGAGTGTCAGACGCCTGCCTCTGCCCCGAGCCAGTCGTAGCCGCGCTCCTCGATCTCCTTCGCGAGCGCTCTGCCGCCGGAGCGCGCGATGCGGCCGTCGATGAGCACGTGGACGTGGTCCGGTTCGAGGTAGGACAGGACGCGGTCGTAGTGGGTGACGAGGAGCGTGGACGTGCCGGGGACGCTCAGGTCGGTGATGCCGCGCGCGACCTCGCGGAGCGCGTCGACGTCCAGCCCGGAGTCGATCTCGTCCAGGATGCGCAGGCGGGGCTCCAGCACCGCCATCTGCAGCACTTCGTTCCGCTTCTTCTCGCCGCCGGAGAAGCCCTCGTTGACGGCGCGCTTGGTCATCGCCGGTTCCATCTCCACGGCCTTGACCTTGGCGCGGATAAGCCTGTCGAACTTCAGCGGGTCGAGCTGCTCCTCACCCGCGTTCTTGCGCATCTCGTTGTAGCCCGCGCGCAGGAAGTGGTCCATCCGCACGCCCGGTATCTCTATCGGGTGCTGGAACGAGAGGAACAGCCCCCTGCGGGCGCGCTCCTCGGCGGGAAGCGACAGCAGGTCCTCGCCGTCGAACGTGACGCTGCCCGCGGTCACCTCGTAGCCCGGACGCCCCGCGAGCACATACGCAAGGGTGCTCTTGCCGGAGCCGTTCGGCCCCATGATGGCGTGCGTCTCGTCCACACCGACGCTCAGGTCGATGCCTTTCAGTATCTCGATCTCGTTTACCGTGGCGTGCAGTCCTCGTACTTCGAGCATCAGCCGACCGTTCCCTCCAGGTTGACTTCGAGCAGCCGGTCCGCCTCGACCGCGAATTCGAGCGGCAGCCGCTTCACCACGTCCCGCACGAAGCCGTTGACGATGACGGACTGCGCGTCTTCCCGCGCGAGCCCGCGCTGCTGGCAGTAGAAGAGCTGGTCCTCGCTCACCTTGGTGGTGGACGCCTCGTGCTCCACGTTGGCGGAGCGGTTCTGCACCTCGATGTACGGCACAGTGTGCGCGCCGCACTGGTCGCCGATGAGGAGCGAGTCGCACTGCGTGTAGTTGACCGCCCCCTCCGCCTTCGGCATCACCTTGACGAGGCCCCGGTACGTGTTGTTCCCGTGCCCCGCGGAGATGCCCTTGGAGATGATGCGGCTGGACGTGTTCTTGCCGATGTGGGTCATCTTCGTGCCGGTGTCGGCCTGCTGGCGTCCCTTCGCGAGCGCCACGGAGTAGAACTCACCGGTCGAGTGGTCGCCCTGCAGCAGCACGCTGGGGTACTTCCACGTGATGGCGGAGCCCGTCTCCACCTGCGTCCAGGAGATACGCGAGCGGTCGCCCGCGCACTTCCCGCGCTTGGTGACGAAGTTGTAGATGCCGCCCTTGCCGTTGTCGTCGCCGGGGTACCAGTTCTGGATGGTCGAGTACTTGATCTCGGCGTCGTCCATCGCGATCAGTTCCACGACGGCGGCGTGTAGCTGGTTCTCGTCCCGCATCGGCGCGGAGCAGCCTTCCAGGTAACTGACGTACGAGCCCTTGTCCGCGATGATGAGCGTGCGCTCGAACTGCCCGGACCCCTCCGCGTTGATGCGGAAGTACGTGGAGAGCTCCAGCGGGCAACGGACGCCCGGCGGGATGTACACGAACGAGCCGTCCGAGAACACTGCCGAGTTCAGCGCCGCGTAGAAGTTGTCCGAGTGCGGAACGACGGAGCCGAGGTACTTCCGCACGAGCTCCGGGTGCTCCTTCACTGCCTCCGACACCGACGAGAAGATAACGCCGTACTTCGCCAGTGTCTCCTTCGCGGTAGTCATGATGCTCACGCTGTCGAAGATGGCGTCGACTGCCACACCCGCGAGCCGCTTCTGCTCCAGGAGCGGGATGCCCAGTTTCTCGTACGTTTTCAGGATCTCGGCGTCGACCTCGTCGATGCTGTCGAGTTCCAGCTTCGGCTTCGGCGCGGCGTAGTAGCTTATCGACTGGAAATCGATGGGCGGGTGGTAGACGTTCGCCCAGGTGGGGAGCCGCGCGTCGCCGAGCAGGTCCATGAAGTGCCGGAACGCCTTCAGCCGCCACTCCAGCAGCCACTCCGGCTCACCCTTACGCTCCGATATCCACCGCACGATCTCCTCGCTGAGGCCGGGCGGCGCAGACTCTTCCTCGACCTCGGTAGTCCAACCGTACTTATAGGACTGTTCGGCGAGTTCTTGAACGGTGCGGTTCGTCATTTCGTCTTTCCCCTCTCCCCTTCGGGAGAGGGCGCCGCTTCAGCGGCGGCGGGTGAGGGTGCTATTGTCGACTCCGGAAGTCAACAATAGGCTATGGCCGTGACCCTCTCCTGTCAAGGACGGCACGCTCACGTGCCCCGGTTGAGATACGCCTCCAGCGCCTCACGTGAGGTGTGCCTGCACATGAAGCGTGTCTCTGAGGTCAGCTTCTCCATGCTCACCGTCCACGGCCACCGGATGAAGCCCAGCCCGGCCGATGGAGAGTCGCTCTGCAGATGGGCGCGCCAGGCCAGCTCCGTCACTGCGGTGGCAAGCGGGCCTGGGAGCCGGACCAATCGCTTCCCTGCGAGCGCCACAGCCTCGCTCCAACGCACGCTGCCGGCCCCTCCCACGTTGTACACGCCCGCGTGCGACTCCGTGGTGAACCTCACCAGCACCTCCCCGAGGTCGTCCTCGTGGATGAACTGCATCCTCGGATCGTCGCCCCTGATGCCGATGAGCAGCGACTTGTCCAGCGCGGCGGTGATGAAGTTTGAGGCGTTCGGCCCCATCACGACGCACCCGCGCAGGATGGAGACGCACGTCTCCCAGTGCTCCCTCGCGAACGCCCTGAAAAGCTCTTCGCACGCCGCCTTGTCCTCGGCGTAGGCGAATCCCTTCGGCGGGTGGACTGGCGCATCCTCGGTCAACGCGACTGGATTGTCCCAGCGCGGGCCGTAGACCGTCGCGCTCGACATCAGTACGACGCGTCCCACGCCCGCGTTGGCGCAGGAGCGCAGCACGCTCTCCGCGCCGCCGACGTTGATCCGCCTGCCCTGCGCGCGCTTCCGGATCTGCCGCAGCACGAACGCCAGGTGGACGACCGCCTCCGCTCCTGCGAACGCGTCGTCGAGCGGATCGGTCATGTCTTGCTGAACGTGCGTGTAGCGCTCGTGCTCTATCGGAGAAGGGAGCAGGTCCACGCCGGTAACGCGCTCGACCCCCGGGGTCTCGAGCAGGCGTCGCACGAGGCGCGTGCCGATGTAGCCAGACGCGCCGGTCACGGCTACGGCGCGCGGCGCGGTCACCCCGCTGCAGCCTCATCGGAGAAGTCGAAGCCAAGCTTCCCGAGCCCCGCGACCTCGAACCCCAGACCTACCTTGTGCGGGCCCGGCGCGACGGCCCCACCCCGGTAGGAGATGATCGTGGTCTTGTTCATCGCGAGCGTGAATGGCACGCTCTCCGATACCACGTCGAACGACGTTTCGTCGCCGTCGATCTCGAACGTGGATGCCGTGAGGTCCAGCGATTCGCCATCGAGCGTCAGCGGCAGCATGCGCTTCGCATAGCCGGAGCCGAGCTTGTTCTGCAACTGAAACGTGAACCCTTCAGCCGTTGCGGTGAGGCTGCCCTTCACATACAGCCTGCGGAGCAGGAACGGGGGTACCTTCATGCGCTCTCCACCTTTCGGCTCATGCGGAAGAGCGCTGATTCAGTAGCGATAGCTTCGTCCGGCAGCGGCTTCGGCGTGCCGAGCGTCTTCGCCGCCGCGTAGATGTGCGATATGTGCTCCGCCAATTGGCAGACGTGAAGGGCCTCCGCGAGGCTGCTCCCCACGCCCACGAGTCCATGATTCCGGATGAACGCGGCGTTCCGTTCCCCGAGCGCCGCCACGACCGCGTCGCCCAGCTCCTCCGTGGCAGGGAACGCGTAGTCGGACACCTGGATGCTGTCGCCCAGCACGATGACCATCTCGTCGATCAGGGGCGGGAGCGGTTCGCCTGCGACCGCGAGCGCGCTCGCATAGACCGAGTGCGTGTGCATCACAGCGCGCACGTCCGGACGGGCGCGATAGATCGCGACGTGCATCAGCATCTCGGTCGACGGCAGGCCGTCGCCCTCGACAGCGTCGCCCTCGAAGTCTGTGACGACCACCTCATCGAGGCCCATCGTCTCGTAGTCCTTGCCCGCCGTCGTGACGGCGAGTAACTCCTCGCCGCGCACACGCGCGCTCACGTTGCCGGAAGACCCCACGACGAGGCCGCTCCGGTGCATCGCCCGCGCGGTCTCGACCACTTCCCATCGCAGTTGCTCGTATGTCGTGCCGTTGGAGGTCATCTCAAGACAAGGATACCAGCGTACAGAGCAGGTTGGGGGTGCTTTACAACTCCTCCGTCAGCGCGTCCAGCCGCTCCCGAAGCCGCAGCCAGCGCTCGTACGCCTCGCCGCACTCCCGTGAGCGCGGGCCGGGCTCGACGCTCACGCCAATCGCGGCGAAGTCGGCGCAACGCCCCGCAAGTTCGTTCACCGGTGTGGACGCCAGCACAGCTGCGCCGGTGGCCGTCGCGTTGCGATGCACGCGCACCGGCTCACCCAGCACGTCGGCCAGCAGTTGTGGGAAGACGACGCTCTCCGCCATCCCGCCGGTAAGCGCGACCTCCCGAGGCTCTGTCCCCGCGACGCTCCTTGCGAGCGCGAGGCTCTCCCGGATGGCGAACGCGGCGTTCTCGAACGCAGCCCGGACGATGTCCGCGGCGTCCAGCCCTTCCTGCGTGATGGGAGCGGGCATCAGCACGCCCCCCATCGTGATGCCGGGGTTAGCGAGGTCGATGGCCCGCGGTCCGAGGAACGCTGCCACAGGGCGTCCGCTGTCGAATGCCGACCGTGCCAGCGCGTCGAACCGCTCGTGCGACGCACGCGGCGCGAGCAGCCTCCGCACCGCGTCGAGCATGCGCCCCGTGTCACCGGGGGTTGCCTCCACTGTCCACTTCCCGACGACGCCATGCAGCGATGCCCACGTCCGCGCCTGCGGGTCGAACGCCGGCGACGCCGTCGTCACGTGCACCGGCGCGCTCCATCCCGCGGCGCATGCCGCCGTGCCGTCCGATGCCGCGCCGCAGCCGACCGCCGCAGTGTGCGAGTCCGGCCCCGCGAGGTGCACGGGCGTCGCCCGCGGAAGGCCGCTCGCCTCCGCTGCCTCCGCCGTCAGTTGCCCCACGGGTGCATCCGGCGGCAGCACGTCCGGCATCAGGTCGATCGGCACACCGAGCTTAGCCAGCAGCACCTCGGCAGGCTTGCCGGACGCTATGTCCAGCAGACCGGATTCACCGAGTCCCAGCCTCGTCTCAGCGAGCGTTCCGGTGAGCTGCAGCGCAGCCCAGGCATCGAGCCCCGCCACCTTCGCGATACGCCGAGCCGTCCTTGGGCGGCTCTCCTGCCACCAGGAGTACTTGGCCGGGGCGAACAGCATGGACGGCAGGTGACCAGTCGTGCGGTAGATGAGCTCGCCGTGAGCGTCGTCCATCCCTCCGCCCTGGAAGACGGCTCGGGTGTCGTTGTTCGCCCCTGCGCTCAGCGTCGCGAGGTCCGCGTCGAAGAAGCAGGTCGCGAGCCGCTGCGCCGTCACGGCGACTGCGGCCACGTTGCGCGGCCCAGCGGCCTGCGCTCCCTGCGCCAGCACGCGCAGCAGCCGCTCCCGGAGCAGTCGCGGGTTGTAGGCGTGCGCCAGCGTACCTGCGCGGTCGTTCGTGACGGGGTAGGGGGCACGCGCCAACTCGACGGGGCCGCCGTTGCCGTCGAGCGGGACGAGCGTGCACCGCAGGCGGCTGCTGCCGAGGTCGAGCACGAGTGTGACGGGCGGCATAACGCGCGGAAGGCTACCATCCGCCGGACGCCTCCGCATTGACCGGCATGCGCCGGTTCCGGTAGAAAGACGCCATGAAGAACGGGTTCAAGGTCCTCGACAGCGATATCCATGTCATCGAACCGGCGAGCCTCTTCGAGGACTACCTCGAAGCGCCATTCCGCTCGCGCATGCCGGTCATGCAGCGCAGCGACGTCACCGGCGTCGACACGTGGGTGATAGACGGCAAGCCGTTCCCGCTCTGGAACGAGTGGCCGGAGTTCGCCAAGGCGAACGAGCTGCTGAAGGCGAAGAAGGAACGCACGCCGTTCCAGGTGAAGGCGTTCGAGCATGGGTTCGACGCCGTGACCACCCTTGAGGCGATGGACATCGAGGGCGTGGACGTGGCCGCGCTCTTCCGTACGAACGGCGGCACGTGGATCGTGGGGCTGGACGACCTCGAACCGGACTACGCCGCTGCCCTCTGCCGCGCGTACAACAACTGGATGCGCGACTACTGCGCCACCGACCCCGACCGGCTGAAGGGCATCGCGCTCCTGCCGCTGCAGGCACTCGACCTTGCCATCGAGGAGGCGCGCCGCGCCGTGACGGAACTGGGCTTCGTCGGCGTCACTGTCCACACGGAGCCGGTCAACGGCCGCCTGCTCTACGACGAGGAGGTGGAGCCGCTCTGGACGGAGGTCGAGCGCCTGGGCGCCGCCGTCTGCCTCCACGGCACGTCCACCGCGCCGGGCCGCGAGGACATCAGCCGCAAATTCCTGCGTCACCCGTCGCCACGCACGATGACCCACGCCCTCAGCTTCCCCACGCAGATCATGGGAGCGATGGCCGGGCTCACGATGACTGGCGTGCTGGAGCGCCACCCCTCGCTGCGCGTCGCGTTCCTGGAAGCCAACTGCGGCTGGCTCCCCTGGCTCCTCTACCGGCTGGACGACCAGTACGCCAAGTACATGGAGACGGACCTGTCGCTGCAGCCGAGCGAGTACTTCCTGCGCCAGTGCGTCCTCTCGATGGAAGCAGACGAGGAGCTGGCGGCTGACGTGATGGAGCGCTTCGGCAACGACATCATGGTCATCTCCACCGACTACCCCCATCCGGACAGCGCCTTCCCCCACGCCATGGACGAGTTCTTCGAGCTCGACATCCCGGACGAGTCCCGCCGCAAAGTCCTTTGGGACAACTGCGCGCGCCTCTACCAGCTTGAGGGTTAGGCCTATTCCTTCCCCCTCGATGGGGGAAGGCTAGGATGGGGGTGGATCGGGGGTGCGCAGGTGTCCCCAGACCTCCGGGTTGACCAACCGCAACGGCTGCTCGCCCCGCGCGAAGCGCTCGAAGTCCTCGGCCACCATCGCTGAATGCCGCTCGATCGTCTCCTGCGTCGCTCCGCCGATATGGGGCGTGAGCAGCACGTTCGGCAAGCCGAGGAACGGCGAGTCCGGCGGGATGGGGTGCGCCTCGTGTACGTCCAGCGCAGCCCCGGCGAGCCTGCCCTCGACGAGCGCCGCCGCAAGCGCCGCCCGGTCCGCTACCGACGAGTTCGTGACGTTCACGAGGTACGCGCCGGGCTTCATCGCCGCGATGCGGGCCTCGTTGAGCATGCCGAGCGTTTCTGGCGTGTCCGGCACATGCATAGACACGAAGTCGGACGCGGTGAGCAGTGCTTCGAGGTCCGTCATCTCCACGCCCTCTGCCTCGTGGACGTACGGGTCGTAGGCGAGGATGCGCATCCCAAACCCGGCGGCGATCCGTGCCACGGCACGCCCTATCGCGCCGAAGCCGACGATCCCCAGCGTCGCTCCGGCCAGTTCGCGTCCCCGGAAGCGGACATAGGGCTCGGTGGGGTCCTCCCACTGCCCCTCGCGCACGTACCGCTCCCCCGTGCTCGTGTGACGAGCGAGCGCCAGCATCTGCGCGACCGCGAACTCCGCGACGGCCTGCGCGTTCCGCGCGGGCGTGCGCACCACGGCGATGCCCCGCTCCGTCGCGGCGTCGAGGTCGGCGTGGTGCATGTCGCCGCGGCAGATGGCCGCGATGCGCAGCCCGGGCGCAGCGTCGAACAGCTCCTCGAAGAGGAAATCGGCCTCGACAGCAAGCGCGTCGATGCCCTCGTCCGTCAGCCGAGCGCCCAGCTCCTCCGGGTCCCAGAGCGTGCGCGTCTCCGTCCACGGCTCGTGTACCACATGGCCCAGTGCAGCGAGCCGGGCGAGCCCGTCCTCGGAGAACGGCGCAAGCACAAGCGTGTTCATCGAGCGCCCGGTCTCCTCTCCCTTGAGGGGAGAGGGTTAGGGTGAAGGTGCACCGGTGGAGTGGGGGCGGACGCCTTGTCCCTTCCCCCTTGATGGGGGAAGGTTAGGATGGGGGTGATCCGGGGCGGGGCGGATGGGTTACGCAAGGGTCACGCTCTTCCGTACAGCCTCCGCGGCGGTGTTGCCGCTGCGCACGGCGCCTTCCATCGTTGCAGGCCAGCCGGTGGCCGTCCAGTCGCCTGCGAGGAAGAGGTTGGGCAGGGGAGTGGCGGACTGCAGGCGGTTGTCCGGCCCGTCCGGCAGCGAGCGGAACGTCGCCCGCTGCTCCTTCACGATGACGAACCGCGTGATCTCCGCGTCCTTCGCGTCCGGGAACAGCCGCGCCAGCTCTGGAATGAACATCTCGCGGAGCGCCTCCTTGGTCATCGGCCAGAACTCCCACGCTCCCGACAGCGAGACGGTGATGTACTGTCCGGGCCCCTCCAGCCCGGCTATCGCGGTGCGGTTGAACACCCACTGGATGGGACTGTCCACGAACGCGAGAAAATCGAAATCGGCGACCTGCCGGTCGTACCAGACGTGCAGGTTCACGATGGGCGACCACGTATGCGTCGCGGCGGGAGCGAGCGCAGCATGCTCGCGCAACTCCTCCGGCAGCAGGCGAAGCAGCACGTCCGGCGTCAACGCGCTCACGCAGGCGTCCACGGGCAGTGCTTCGCCGTCCGTGAAGCGGACGCCGGTAACACGCCCGTCCTCCACCAAGATCGCGTCCGCCGTCCTGTCCAGCAGCACGTCGGCGCCCGCGCTCGCGAGCCGCTCGCGCACGGCGTCGCCCATGATGGCGGAGAGCCCCGCCCTGGCGAAGCCGATGTTGCCTCCGTTGCGGTTCCGCAGCAGCGCCTCCTGGAAGAGCATGAACCCGGCGCTCGCCGAGACGTCCTCCGCGGCGTCGTTCAGCGCAGGGATGATGAGCAGGTCCCAGAACGCGTCGATGGCACGCTCCGACTGCCAGTGCGACCGCAGCCAGCGGTGGAACGACTGCCGCCGGAGCGCCGGACGCTCCCGGTTGCGCTCCAACCACATGAGCACAAGCGCAGGTATCGCCCGGAGACGCTCGCCGACGCTGATGTGCGGGTAACGCAGCAGCGACGGCAGCAGGTGGAACGGCGCGGGCAGGGGAAGGCCTGAGAGGATGCCGCGCTTGCCGCTAGGCGCGCGCACTTCGACGTGCAGCCGCTTCTGGCGGCTCGTCAGTTCGAGCGAGCCGATCTCGCCGAGGAAGCGCTGGTAGGCGTCGCAGCAGCCGAGGAAGACGTGCTGGCCGTTGTCGATCTCCTGGCCCGTCTCGCGATCGACGAACGAGTATGCCCTGCCGCCGAGGTACGGCCTGCGCTCCACGAGCGTGACACGGTAGCCCGCGTTGACGAGCCGCCACGCCGCGGCCATGCCCGCCAGCCCGCCTCCGAGCACCGCGACGGAGGTCAGCGCTTCAGGACGCTGCGGAGCCGGGCCGTTGTCCAGAGTCTGCATGTCAGGTTGAGCTTCTCCCAGGACGAGAGGCTCACGCGCTTCGAGAAGACGTCCCAGCCGCGCGAGTCCATCCTGTTCAGGAGGCGATTGTAGAGGTGGTGCAGCCCTTCCGCACAGCCGCGGGACTCCGGCTCCAGGAGCGGCATCAGCCGCGAGGCCGAGTCGAAGTAGCGTTGGGCGCGGTTGGCCTGGAAGCGCATCATGGCCCGGAACCGCTCGTGGACGACGCCGTCGCGCAGGTCGTCCTCCGTGTAGCCGAAGCGCGCCATCTCGTTGAGCGGCAGGTAGACGCGGTCCCGCTCGATGTCCTCTCGCAGGTCCCGGAGGATGTTCGTGAGCTGCATCGCCAGACCGAAGTCCACCGCCGTCTCCTGCGCGAGCGGCACGTCCCGGTACCCGAATATGCGGATGGAGACGAGCCCCACAACAGAGGCGACGTGATAGCAGTAGTGACGCAACTCGCCGAAGTCGGCGAACCGCCTTGGCTCCAGGTCCATCTCCACGCCCGTGATGATGTCCTGGAACAACGACTCCGGGATGTCGTACGTGACAGCGGCGTCTGCCAGCGCGGTAAGGATCCCCCCCTCCGGGTGTCCGGCGAACGCCTCGCGCAGCTGTTCTCGCAGCGTGGCAAGCTCGCTCCGCTTCTGCGGCGGAGCGCCGTCGCCGTCGGCGATGTCGTCGGCGAGGCGGCTGAACGCGTAGGCGGCGTAGATGGCGCGCCTGCGCGGGTGGGGCAGGGTGAGGAACGCGTAGTAGAAGTTGCGCGCCTCGCGTTTCGTGACGGCCTGGCACTCCTCGTAGGCGGCGTCGAGCGCGGACCTGTCCGTCGACGTTGTCATGGGCGACGCAACACGGTCAGCCGGGTGGCCGTGGAGAGGATGAGCCACAGTTTCCGGGAGCGCGTGACGACCGGACGCTCGCTCAGCACGTCGTAGTCCTGTTTGCGGATGGCGTCCAGCACCCGCATGCCACCTTTACTGAAAAGCGCGATTGCCAGCCTGGCGCGTCCCCTAAGCCGCGCGGCCAACGGCAGCCCGTCCTCGAACAGCGCCTGCGCGCGGTCGACCTCGAATCGCATCAGGTCCCGGAACGCCCTGTCCGCGACCCCATCTACGATCTGCTCCTCCGTGCACCCGAACGCCCGCATGTCCTCCAGCGGGATGTAGATGCGCCCCATCGCGTAGTCGCGCGCCACGTCCTGCCAGAAGTTGGCGAGCTGGAGCGCCGTGCACGTCGCATCCGAGAGCCGCACGTTCTCCTCTGTCGCTGCGCCGAGAACGTGCAGCACCATGCGTCCGACCGGGTTCGCGGAGTGGTCGCAGTAGTGGAGAACGTCGGCGTACGTCTCGAACCGCCCCGAACCCTGGTCCATGCGGTTCGCCTCGATCAGCTTGCGGAACAACTCCTCCGGCATCTGCGCGCGCCGGATGGTGTCCTGCAGGGCGACCATGATGGGGTGCGTGGGTTCGCTGGAGTAGGCGAGAGTGAGCTCCGCTTCCCATTCGTCGAGCAGCGCGAGCCGGTCGCCCGCCGCCTCGTCGCCGAGGTCGTCAGTGTGGCGGCAGAAGGCATAGACCGCTTCGAGCGCAGGCCGGTGCTGCCTCGGCGTGAACCGCGAGATGACGGTGAAGTTTTCGTAGTGCGAGCGTGCCAAGTCCGCGCAGTAGGCGTAGGACTCGGCGAGGGAAGGGGGCTTGGCTGAGGCATGGGACAGGGCCATGCGAGGCCTCAGCTTCCGTAGACGCTGATGATTACCTCTCGCGTCCGGGGATGGTCGAGCTCGACCAGGAACACGCTCTGGTAGGTGCCCAGCGCGAGTTCGCCGTCGATGACGGGGATGGTCTCGCTGGACGGCAACAGCAGGTGGGCGCAGTGAGAGTGACCGTTGGGCATCTCGTCCGGCGTCATGTTGACGGTGCGGATGGCGAAGTCGTTGTGCGCGTAGTACGCGTCTTCCGGCGCGATGTTGCGCAGGAACCGCTTCATGTCCTCGATCAGCAGGGGTTCGTGCTCATTGATGACGATCGAGGCGGTGGTGTGGGCCGAGTAGACGCACAGCAATCCGTCGCGCACTCGGGAGTCGGCAAGCGCCCAGCGGACGTTCTCGGTGATGTCGTAGAACTCAGGGGCGGAATCGGTCTCTATGCGCAAGCGGGTTACAGTGGTGCTCGTCATCTATCCCTTCGATCCAGCCTTGCCGCGACTACTGATAGCCAAGGGTTTCTTACGGCTACCTTGCAACGTAGCACCGCGCCTCCGGGAGAGTCAATGCTTTTGACACTCCTGCGCCGCAGATTGAGACGATTGCACGAGTGGCGCCTCATCTATCGAGACAAAGTATTGCCAAACGCGGGATCGCCCCTACATGTCCCGGGTCACGAAGAATTCCGCGACCGCCCCCAGGAGTTGCTTCGACTCCTCAGGGATGGCGAGCGCGTCTACCGCGGCGACGGCCTGCCGGGCCTGCTCCTCAGCGATGCGCTGGACGTACGAATCGCCTCCGAGGCGGTCGAGCATCGCCATGACGCCATCCAGCCGCGCACCCTCGATCTCCTCGGCCCGGTACGTCTCATCGAGCCACGGACGCTCCTCGTCCGAGGCGTTGTCGAACAGGTAGACCGCGGGTAGCGATTTCTTCTTCCTGCGGATGTCGGCCCCCACGGCCTTGCCCGTGAAGGCCGGGTCGCCCCAGACGCCGAGGTAGTCGTCCCGTATCTGGAAGGCGAGTCCGAGTCGCATCCCGCATTCCCCGAAGCCCTGCGCGATGGCCTGGTCGCCGGTTGCGACGAGCGCGCCCATGTGCATCGCGCTCTCAAGCAGCGCGCCCGTCTTGCGCCCGATCATGTCCAGGTAGTCATCGACCGAGACGCGCTCGGCTGCCTCGAAGGAGAGGTCGAGGTACTGCCCTTCGATCATCTCCAGGTACCTCTTCGTCAGCTCGGCGATAGTGCCTTGTGCGACTTCCGGCGTTGTGCCCCCCTCGGTGAGCGCCCCTGCGGTGTGGTCTGCGATGACGCGCATCGCGTTGCCCGCGGTGAGCGCCGTCGGCACGCCCCAGATGCTCCACAGCGTCGGCGTCCCACGGCGGGTCTCGTCTCCGTCCTGTATGTCGTCGTGGACGAGCGAGAAGTTGTGGATGAGTTCCAGCGCGGCGGCGGCGGGCAGGGCGTCGCGCCAGTCGCCTCCCGACATCTCGCACGCGGCGAGGCAGAGGATGGGGCGCAGCGCCTTGCCGCCTCCACGCGTGGGCGTGCCCTCCAGGTTCTCCCAGCCCATGTGGTAGCGCAGCATGGACGTGAGTTCGCCGCCCGCCCCGACCGCTTCGCGGAGGTGGTGCTCCACGTCGGGCAGGAAACGCCTGGCCAGCTCGGCTATCTGCTGCTCGCCGTTCGCCTCCATGGACTGAGCGTTACGCCCCGAGTTCCGTGATGAGCTCCGCGGTGTGGAGCACGCCGAGCCGGAAGTAGTCCAGCCGGATGTTCTCGTTGGGCGCGTGGATGCGGTTGCCCGGGTAGTCGATGCCGCACGATGCCACGGGGACGCCGAGGATGTGCTGAACGGGATGCTGCGGCCCGGTGCCGGTCATGCTGGGCACGATGTACGGCTCGCTCTCGTACACGCGGCGCGCCGAGTCCGCAACCTGCCGCACGAACGGGTCCTCTATCGACGTGCGCGCCGGGTGCTCGGACGTGAGTCCCGTTATCGTGACGTCGCTGAACCCGTTGCGGTCGAGGTGCTCCCGGAGGCTCTGCATGATCTCCTGCGGGTCCTGGTTCGGGACGAGGCGAAAGTCGAGCTTGGCCCGTGCGACGGCGGGGAGGATGGTCTTCGCGCCCTGGCCGGTGTAGCCCGAGCCGAATCCGGCGATGTTGGCCGTCGGCTCCATGATGAGGCGGCGCCGGAACTCGTAGCCGGACGCTTCGCCGACCGCCATCTCGACGCCGAGGTCGTGCAGGAACTCGCGGGACGTGTCGGGCAGGGCGGCGATGGCTTTCGTCTCGCTCTCCAGCGCCGGGCGTATGCGGTCGTAGAAGCCGGGGATGGCGATGCGCTCGCTCTCGTCCTTCAGCGTGTTGAGCGCCCATATCAGCCGCCACGCCGGGTTCGGCACGACAGGAGCATACGAGGAGTGAGAGTCCGTCTTTGCCGACCGGCACTCCAGCTCCACGTAGAGCAGCCCCTTCACGCCGAGCATGACCATGGGACGCCCGTCCCAGTTCACGCCGCCGCCCTCCCAGATGCACACGTCAGACTTGATGCGCTCCGCGTTCTGCTCCACGAAGTCGTGGAAGCCGGGGCTGCCGATCTCCTCCGCGCCTTCCAGGCACCAGCGGATCGTGATGGGCAGTTCGCCCATCGTGTCGCGCACCGCCTTGACGGCGGCGAGCCGTGCGGCGATGGGTCCCTTGTCGTCGGAGATGCCCCGTCCGTACAGGTAGCCGTCGCGCTCGGTCGGCTCGAACGGGGGCGTCTCCCACTCGTCGAGCGGGTCGGGAGGCTGCACGTCGTAGTGGTTGTAGAAGAGGAGCGACTTGTCCGACGCGCCCTTGAGCTCTGCGATGATGCCCGGATACCCCGCGTCGGCGGTGGGCACGAGTCCGGCGTCGAAACCGGCGTCGCGCAGCATCTCCACCACCATCTCGCCGCACTCGATGACGCCGAGCCGCTGAGCGCTGATGCTCTGCTGCCGCGTGAGCCGCTTCAACCCCTCGATGGTCTCTTCCAGGTGGTTGTCTACGTGGTCGGTGATGGGTTGCTGCATCGAGGTTCCTTCTTGGTTTGGTCCCCTCTCCTTCACGGGGAGAGGGTTAGGGTGAGGGTGATCGGTCCCTTCCCCATCGATGGGGGAAGGTTAGGATGGGGGTGATCCGGCGGGGCAGGGCGGCTGGGCTATCCAAGGGTCCCCCTGTCACGCTTTCGCCCGTTGCTGACGCCGCCGCTCGGCGCGGGTCTCGTGGATGATGGGCCAGACGGACTCCGCCTCGCACTCCTCGCCCTCTTCGATGCCCCTGAGGTCGGTCAGGTATATCTCGCGGGCAGGCTCTCCGGAGGCTTGCACGTCGTTCGTGTGCATCCATGAGTGGACGGCGCGGTGCGCATCAGCGATCTGCTCGTGCGGACCCTTGTAGTGGGCGATGGCGCACTTCCCGCCGGGCAGCGAGTTCGGCTGCACGCGACCGTTGCCTTCCACCTCCACGTCCACCGGGTAGCCGACCTCCACGTCCACCAGGAACGCGCCGACCTCGTAGTAGACGCCGAATCCGGGGCCGGTCGGCTGTACGCCGATCGATTCCAGGTATTCCGCCGTCTCCTGGAGCAGCTGTACGACCTTGGGCGTCACCTTGTTGATGGTCGTCTTTGCCCGCACGGCCGCTATCTTCTGCGGCTTCATCTCTCTTATCTGGATGCCGAAATCCACGTCGACCTCCTTACCCGCCTCCGCCTGACGCGCCCTCCACGATGCCGGGGGCCGTCATGCGTGCGGGGTCCAGCAGTTCTTCGAGTTGTTCATCGGTGAGCCCGGCCTCGGTCTTCGCCAGCTCACGGATCGTTACCCCTTGGGCCGCGGCGGTCTTGGCGATGGCCGTTGCCCTGTCGTAGCCGATGGCAGGCGTGAGGCCGGTGGCCATCATCAGTCCCTGCTCCACCATGTCCGGGCCCTTGCTCGTGGCCTTGATGCCGCGCAGACACTGCTCCTCGAAGTTCGCGGTGGCGGACGCAAGAAGCGTGATGGACTGGTGCAGGTTGTACGCCGCAACTGGCCAGTAGGTGTTCAACTCTAGGTAGCCGCCCTGCGCCGCAGCCGCGACCGCCGCGTCGTTGCCGATGACCTGGCAGACCACCTGCACGACGGACTCCGGGATGACCGGGTTCACCTTGCCCGGCATGATGGAGGAGCCGGGCTGCACCGTGGGCAGTTCCAGCTCCGCGATGCCTGCGCGAGGCCCCGACGACAGCCAGCGGAGGTCGTTCGCGATCTTCTGCAGCGACACCGCCGCGCTCCGCACCGCGCCGCTGGCGGCGAGCATCGTGTCTTGTGTGCCCTGCGCCTGGAAGTGGTGCGCGGTCTCGCGGACCGGCAGGCCCAGCTCCTCGGCGAGCCCGGCGCACGTGCGTGCGGCGAACTCCTCGTGTGCGTTGATGCCGGTGCCGACGGCGGTGCCGCCCAGCGCAACCTCACTCAGCGCGTCCACGTGCGGGCGCAGGCGCGCGATGCTCAGTTCAAGTTGGCTGGCGTATCCGGCGAACTCCTGTCCGAGCCGGATGGGCGTGGCGTCCTGCAGGTGCGTCCTGCCGGTCTTGATGATGTCCCAGAACTCCTCCGACTTCGCCGCGAGCGCTGCCCGCGCCTGTTCGAGCGCAGGGATGAGCTCGCCGTCGAGCGCCTCGGCGGCGGTGAGGTGACTCGCTGAAGGGATGACGTCGTTGGACGACTGCGCCATGTTGACGTGGTCGTTGGGGTGGACGTTCACACCGGGCGTCAGCTCCCGCGCGCGGCGCGCGATGACCTCGTTCGCGTTCGTGTTGGTCGACGTGCCGGAGCCCGTCTGGAACAGGTCCACGACGAAGTGCTCGTCCCACTTCCCGTCGACGACCTCGTTCGCAGCCGCCTCGATGCTGTCGGCGACGGCCTGGTCGAGCAGCCCGAGCCCGGTGTTGGTCCGTGCCGCGGCGCGCTTGATACGGCCAAGCATGTGGACGAAGGCGGGTGGGTAGCGCAGGTTGCTGATGGGGAAGTTGAGGACGGCGCGCTGCGTGGACGCACCCCAGTAAGCGTCCGCCGGCACCTCCATCTCCCCCATGGTGTCTTTCTCGATCCGGGACGCTTGCGTTTCGGTCATCTCGACGTTCGGCTCCTTGGGTTGGCGGGCGTCGCCGCCGGTTGCTCACGATGCCCCATCTTATCGCCGCCGCCGTCCCGCTGCCAGATGGACGTACCGTCACCTCCTCACCCGTCATTCACCCTTCATCCGTCATTCCCCCTTCACCCGTCGTTCCCGCCTTCACTAGTCATTCCCGCGAAGGCGGGAAGGTGGATTCACATTTGAAGTGCAACACGTGGTCTAGCAGGACCTCGGCTGGGGTGAGGTAGTCGAGGCACTTGCGCGGCGTATTGTTGTATGCCTGCATCAACGCCGTAAACTCCTCGTCCGACACTGCAGCCAGGTCCGTCTTCCGGGGCAACACCCAACGCATCCGTCCAATCGCATTCTCCACGCCTCCCTTCTGCCACGGCGAGTACGTGTCGCAGAAGAACGTCTCGATATCCCAGGCGTGAAGTTCATAGTGGTGAGCGAACTCCGTGCCGTTGTCAAAGGTGACCGTCTGGCGGAACTCCGGTGGTAGAGGGCCAAGGATGCCCGCCATGGCCGTGGCGATCGGTGCGGCGGCCTTCGAAGCCTGCCGCACTCCTATCAACACTCGTGAATGACGCTCGTGCAACGCCAACACCGTTTGCCCTGCGCGGCCGAACTGCATCACGTCCGCTTCCCAGTTCCCGAACGTCTGCCGGTCGGCAACAGAGGCGGGACGTTCTGCTATGGGGCGACGGTGAGCGATGAACGAGGCTGGGCTATGCCTGCGTCGTCTCCTCCCGCGCTTCCACCTCTTCTGTCGCAGATAGTGGCGCCATCCATAGTCCTTGTGCCGTGCGCTCTGGGCATAGATGAAGCGGTAGATGCTCTCGTGGGAGATGACGCTCTTGCCACGTTCTCTCCTCAGCCGTCCTGCCACCGCCTCCGGCGACCAGCCCAGCTTCAGCCGCTCCAACACATCGTTGCGCAACTCCTCATCCCGCTCCAGCCGAACTCCGGACCAACGACGCGCACGCGCCTGCTCCTGCGCATATACCGCCCGGTAGCCGGCTCGTGAACCGTTGCGCTTCAACTCCCGAGCAACTGTCGATGCCGGGCGATCCAGACCTGCTGCGATCTCCCTGATCGAGGCTCCCTTGGTATGTAGACGGGCAATCTCACATCGTTCCTCAATGCTGAGCTGGCTATAGCACTCTCCCATGGCAACACCTTAATCTGGTGTTGCACTTCGTTTGTGAACTTAGGGAATCCAGGGAGCGGCGCAGAGAGCCGCTCGCGGTGGGGCGGGGCAGGGGTGAGGGCTCTCGGGGGTGTGGGGGTGTCCCCCACAACGTACCGGGCGGGTGGGTGGGAAGAAGTGCGCTGCGCCCGAGGAAGAGGGCTTGCCAATAGCCTCAAACAGGGAAGGCTGAATCCTTCTCGCGGCTGGATCTTGCGGGTAAAGTAGGGTATCTGAGAATACCTCGCGGCATAGACCGCTTCAGTGTGAACATGATCGAGAAGTCTCCTGCTCGACAGGCAACCTCCGTAATCCTGGCCTCGGTAGTCCTTTGGGTATTGCTGCTCGTCGCGATGTGGTTCGCGGAAGGCACGGACCGCACTCTGGGTCACGGGCCGCTCCCAAGCGCACTCAGCAATCTGGCCGCGTACCTGCGGACACTGCTTGTCGGTGTCATCGGGATAGTCGTGGGCGGTGCGATGATCGTGGGCGTTCGAGGCAGCGCGCAGTACGGGACGCGATACTCGTGGCTCATTTACGTCTTCGTCGTGGCCCCGCTTGTGCTCATGCTCTTCATCCCGCTGGAGCGTTTCAACTCCGGCACGTTCCTCGGCCTGCCTTCCTTCCTGGTCGGCATCCCCGGACGGATGGTCATTGCGACGTCGCTGGGCGCTCTGCTGCTCGGGACACTGGGCCTGCGGGTGCTTTTGAAGGCGCCGCCCGACGAGGGCGCCGCCGTGGCGTTGACGCAGCGCTCGAGCGGTGGCGGCGCGACGCGCGACGCTGCTCCGGGACGTTTCACCGGCCTTGCGTGGCGGGCGCTCTCCTTCATGCAGGAGGAGGCCAAGCGCTTCGAGCAGTCCAACATGGGCACGGAGCACCTGCTCCTCGGCGTGCTGAGCGATTCGCGCTCACAGGCCGCGCGCATAGTCGCGGAACTCGGGGCTGACCCCGCGTCCATCAGGCGCGAGATCGAGAGCATCATCAGCAGGCGCGGCCCGCTCTTCGGCGGGACCGCCAGCATGACCCAGCGCTGCCAGCGCGTCATCGAGCGGGCGGTACGCATATCCCGCAACGGCGGCCTTCGCACCGTCGGCACCGGGCACCTGCTGCTCGCACTCGTGGAGAACCCCGAGGACGTGGCCGGACAGCTGCTGGACAGCTCCGGCATCACCTCCGACCGCGTGGCCTCCGTCATTCGCGGGATGCCCCCGGAAGCCGACTAGCCAGCGCGACTCATCGTTTCTGCGGAATCATGACAAGCCCCTCGCATAGGCGAGGGGCTTGCTGCGTCGCCTTCCCCCGTGTTTCAGCGCGGCGCATATACTAGTGCCCGGGGCCGGTAGCTCAGTTGGTCAGAGCGGACGACTCATAATCGTCTGGTCGCGGGTTCAAGTCCTGCCCGGCCCACCACATCCAAGGCAACTCTTGAAGGGACCGCGCTCATGACCGCACAGCGGGTCGTCATAGTCGGTGGGGGCTTCGCCGGGCTCAGCGCCGCCTACGCACTGATGAAGCGGGGCATCACCCCGCTCCTGCTCGAGGCCGAGGAGCATGTGGGCGGACGCGGCAGGGGCGAGAAGGTGGACGGCTTCTCCTTGGACATGGGCGCATTCGTCTTCACCTACACCTACGACACCGCGTTCCGCCTCTGCGAGGAGCTGGGACTGCCGCTGGTCCCGTCCAAGATGAAGTTCGGCCACCATCGCAATGGCCGGTGGGTCACCACGACGCCGGACCAATCGCTCTGGAACTTCGTAAGGCACCTGCGTACGGCCTTCACCATGGGCTTCCTCTCACCCTCAGGGATGCGGGCTGGCTCTGCGGTGATGCGGCAGATCCATCGCCAGTCCGCATACATGAGTTTCGCCGGCGACAGCCCCCTCGCCGAGATCGACGACGATGAGTCCTTCGGCGACTACCTGAAGCGCCTCCGGGTGCCCGAGAACCTGCAGGTCACGCTCAGAGGGCCCCTCGACATGATATTGGGCGACCCGATGCCCGCAGGTCAGGCGCTGATGCGGGCGTACATCGGAGAGACGATGCTGCACTCCGGCAGGGTCTACATGCCTGAGCGAGGCATCGGCTCCCTGAGCGGGGCCCTCGCCGATGCCTGCTCGGATGCGATTCGAGTATCGACCCCCGTGAGGAGGATCGTTGCCGCAGACGGGGAGGCTGCCCGCGTAGTCGTGGACGGCGAGACCATCGAGGCGGACGCGGTCATCTGCGCCGTCCCCGGCACGAAAGTCCCGGACCTCATTCCCGATCTGCCGGAAGAGACGCGCCGCGCGTTCAACACCGTCAGCTACTCGACCGGTTGCCGGGTGGTGATAGGCCTCGACCACGCCCCACTCCCTCCCGGCTGGCATGGCGCGCTCTACCCGGAGGACGACGACACCCCGCTCCTGCTGGACAGGTGCGCCTTCCTCCCTGCCTGCGCGCCTCCGGGCAAGAGCATCCTCGACCTGCTCATCGGGCGCGACCGCGCCAAAGAGCTCATCCCTCTCGACGACGACGAGATAAAGCGCCAGCTGCTGGGCGCCGCCCGCCGGAAGGCTCCTCCGGGCTCCGCTCTCCCCGGCGACGACGAGGGGCTGTTCTTCCGCGTGTACCGCTGGGAGCAGGCGCTGTGCATGGGGGACCCCGGCATGCTCGCCGCGATGGCAAACGTCCCTGGGCAGATGGCAGGGCGCTTCGACAACCTCTTCCTGGCGGGAGACTACATGCGTGTGCCGTCGGTCAACGGCGCCCTCTCCAGCGGCTACAGCACGGGGATGCAGGTTGCGGACCTGTTGGAGTCGCGCTCTCCGTAAGGGACGAGGGACAGCCCCTGCCGCCGACGCACGACAGAAGGGCCAGCGGGAGCTGGCCCTTCCTTGCCGATATGTGAGCGCGGACTAACCTGCGTCGGGGCGTTCGGGGTACTCGAAGAAACCGGCGCAGTACGTGCTCGGGCGCGGGTCATCCGGGTCTGCTGCGTAGTCCGGCGGGGCCTGCGGGTACACACCCACCCGCGACCGGCCTTGCGGGTCGCACATCGCTACGGGAGTCGACGCCAGCACGTTGAATTCGGCGTCGGTCACGCTGATGCCCGCGATGCCTTCCGACATCACGCGCTCGAACCGCCCCATGTCGAAGCGTGCGGCGAAGTTCCCCGACTCGTCCACCACCTCGATCGGCGGCTGCACGTTCCCGGTGATCTCGTTCAGGACGGTGCCGGCGAAGCCTCGCCCGATGCTCGTCTGCAGCACCACATGGATCTCCTGCCCCGGCTCGAAACCGGTGCCCATGATCGCGAAGCTGCTGCCGCTATGCAGTTCTCCGACGCCCGGCCAGACAACGACGCTCGGCGCGGAATCGCCGTCCTGTCCTCGGGCCTCGGAGCCGAACGGCGTGACTCCCGGCAACAGGGCGACGAGTAACGCCAGTCCAAGCGCCACGATGATGGCTGCGGCTGTGGTCTGTCGGATCATTGTGCGGCGCATGGGTGCCTCCTTTATCGGTCGCGATGCGGTTTACCGCCCGAGAAGCGCGTCGAGTATAACGCGGTCGGGCCATATGACGTGCATGATCTGGTCCAGGACTCCGAATACGACGATAGCCACGATCACACCGGGCACCAGCGCCCAGAGTCTCTTCCGGCCTCGCCATTTCAGCGTTGCGAATCCAAACAGGACAGCGAATCCTACAGTGGCGTACTGCAGTCCGAATATGGCGCCGCCGATGACCATGGCGGCCAGCCATGCCGAGATTCCCAGGAACGCGCGGAACGCTATCCGGTCTGTGCCTGTCCGCATCCCCAGGTCCATGATGTCCACCCGCTCTGAGCGGTATACGTTCATCCGGAAGGTCTCGTACAGGATGAGCGGGATGAGAGCGATGCTGAGGTAGAGCGGCAGGAACTTCGCAGCCCCGGTCCTCAACGCGCTCACGTCGATGATGAACAGGACGACTATCGCCAGCACTGCGAAGGGGAAAGACGACTCCCACGTCCAGCCGATGCGGGGATGGCCCGGAAGTATCCTGCTCCATCCGGAAGCCCTGGCTGCCGTGGACGGCTCGTCTCCTGATCCACCCTGCACAGGCGGCACGCCGCCTTGCGGGGCCGCGGTAGAAGCGATCTTGCTGATCGCCGTCCCCGTGGCCATCGCCTTGGTCAGGTAGATGACGCTCAGCACCGCGAAGATGAAAAGGATGATCGAGATAGGTCGCGTGAGCATCCCCACCGGGCCGAACACGTTCAATGCCGTCCACAGGTTCTTCTCGATGATGGGCCCCAGGATGAAGCCGAGGATGAACGGAGGCCGCGGCCAGCCGAGCCATTTCATAGCGAGGCCGAGCATGCCCGCTCCGATGAGCACGAGGATGTCGCCCCACGCCGTCGTGGACTGGAACGCCGCGATGAACACCAGCGGGAACAGGGCTGCCGCCAGCAGCGGGTAGGGCACCAGCGTCACCTTCGCGAGCTGACCGGTCGCCACGATCCCCATCATGGTGATGAGCAGGTTGCCCAGGGCCAGCGTCACGACGATGGCGACCATCACGTCCAGGTGCTGGTCGAGCATCCCCAGTCCCGGAGCTATGCCGTAGAAGAGGAGCCCGACGAGCACGATGGCCCACGAAGAGCCGCCGGGGATGCCGAACGCCAGCGTGGGGATCGCCTGGCCGCCCTCCTTCGAGTTCTGGGCTGCCTCGGCGAAGAGCACGCCGTCCAGCGACCCCTTGCCGAAACCGGTCTTGTCTTTCGACAACGCCATGCCGAACGCGTACGAGAGCCAGTCGATGACAGCGCTCCCGATCCCCGGGATCGCTCCCATGAACACGCCGAAGATGCTCTGCCGGATCGCTATCCGCCACTTGCTCGCGCCGTACCGCGCCCCCGAGAAGACCTCTTTGGTCGAGACCGTTCCCGGCTGGGAGACCGGCCGCCCCGTCATGGTGAGGTCGATCAGCTCCGGGAGCGCGAAGAACCCGATGAGCGTCGGGATGAGTGGGAGCCCGTCCAGCAGGTAGACCTGTTCGAAGGTGAGCCGTGGAAGGCCCTGGATGCCGTCCGTCCCGATGGTGCTGGCCAGAACGCCGAGCAGGCCGGCGATGACCCCCTTGATCATCGCGCCTCGGCTCAGTACGGACACCATCAGCACGCCGAACATCGCCATAGCCGCGATCTCAGGGAACGAGAACCGGACCAGGATGGGGCGCATGAACGGGATCATGGCCAGCAGCGCTATCGCCCCGACCACTCCGCCGATGGCGGACACCGCGTAGATGGCCCCCAGCGTGTGCGCGGCCCGTCCCCGCATCGCGAGCTGATGGCCTTCGAGGAACGTGACCTGCGTGGCGGCGCCCGGGTAGCCCAGCAGCACCGCGGGCACCGAGTCCAGCGTGTTGTTCAGCCCGCCGAGCGCCGCAAGGAAGATGATGCCGGCAGTGGGGTTGTCGCCGAAGTTGAACAGCAGGAACGGGATGGCGATGGCGGCGATGGTCGTGCTGCCCAGCCCCGGGATGAGGCCGATCGTTCCCAGCAGCACGACCGCCAACACCAGCATCGTCCAGTAGAGCGGGTCTCCGAGGAACCCCAGGGCGGCAATGTACTCGGCCACTCTGCCTGACTCCTTAGGCGTTAAGTGCTGATGAGCAGCGGCCAGCCGTCCCTGTTAGGGGAAACGGCTGGCCGGTTCACGAAGTCTCTCTACTGCTCCGGAAGGAACTGTGCGTACACCGCCTTGATCGCGTCTGCGTTCGCAGCCCAGTTGTCCAGCGCCTCGTTCACGACCTCGGGCGGAAGCCTGCCGCCCTGGTCGACCGGGAGACCGACGAGGCTCTCGTAGATCTCCTGGTACTCAGGGTCGTTGAACATGTCGTCGAACGCCTTGCGCAGCACGGCAAGCACCTCTGGCTCGACCGTCTTCGGCGTGAAGAGGCCGCGGTAGAACGCCGTGTCTTCGAGGTTCATGCCGGACCAGATCAGCTTCTGCTGGTCGGTCAGCAGTTCGGTTATCGGTGGCAGGTCGTCGGGCACGTCTATCTCGCCGTTGTTGGCGAAGACATCCGGTGAACCCAGCATCGCGAACGGTTGCACGACGCCGTCGGTGAACCAGCCCGGACGCGAGCCAGGCGTGCGGTACCAGGCGCTGCCGGAGATGTAGCTGTCGGCGTCGCCACGGTCGAATGTGGTCAGGTAGGCGGAGAAGCCGGACCCGATGCCGTACAGCGGCCTCATCGGCAGGTCGAGCCATTGCGCCAGTGCGAGCGCCTTCGCCGTCCCGGTCTCGGACTCGGTGTTCAACCCAACGGTGAACTCTTCCGTGCCGCCGGAGGCCTCTTGGATGCGGCTGTAAGGAGCGTCGCCTGAGGCCATCCACATCGTCGTGCGCTGCATGATGCCGCCGATCGACGTGTAATCGCGGAAGTCGTACCGTACCCCCGGGCGCAGGATCTGGGAGATGGGGTTCGCGCCGGTGTTTGCGAGCAGCCAGAGGCCGTCGCCCTCCGCGTTCTCGTGCCACCAGTTCCCGCCAGCCGTGCCGGCTGCGCCGTCCTTGTTCACGACGATGGACTTCGGGTTGCCGGGGATGTACCTGGGCAGCACTCGCGACACCGCTCGTGCGTGTGCGTCGATGCTGTTGCCCGGGTCCCAGGCCACCACGACGCGCAACGTCTTGCCGGCGAAGTAAGCCTCGGCGTCGAATGATGGCACAGGTACCGGTGTCGCTGTTGCCGGAGCGCTAGGCTCAGCCGTCGCTCCCATGGCAGGGGCGGCAGTGGGTGTAGCCGTCGGCGGGACCGGCGTCGGCGTCGCCGTCGGGTCGGAACCACACGCGGCAAGCACCGCCACGAGTCCGGTGGCGAGGATTAGCCCTGAAAGGAGCCGCCACATCCTGTTTCGCTTTCCCATGACGCCCTCCTGCCCTGAATTCGCCATCAGATCCGGCGCTGGCCGCTCATGATGGACACCGCTCTCATGCGTGTCAAGAAGAACACGCCCGTTTCGGAACCTAATCTCGCTCGTCCTCCAGGAACCACTCGGTTGGCAGTTCCCGCCCGAGCCCGGCCGCTTTCGCCAGCTCGTACGTCCGGTATGCAACCGCGGCGAACTGCAGCCCGGAGCCCGGCACGTTGTAGTAGCAGGTCAGCTGATCGTCGCTCGTGCGGCCTGCCGCCTTGCCCGACACGAGGTCGGCAAGCGTCGGGGAGTCGCTGCGGTCCACGCCCCGGTATGAGCTGTCGAAGTGCCCGGCGGGCAAACCCGCGTACTCCTCGTCCTGCCCGACGAAGAACCCCTCGGCCCCGCCATTGTTATGCCGCACGACGACGTCGAACATGTCGACCGACTCTCGCGGCAGTTCCTTCGGCAGAACGGGCGTTACGTGCATGCCGGGCGCCATGTACTGCGGGTGGATGATGGGCTGCGCCGAGTCGGTGCACCCCGCGATGATGTCGGTCCCCTCGGTGACCTGATCAGGACTGTCCACCGCGATGACGTTGATGTCCAGCTTGTCGCTCATCTCCGCCGCGTACAACTCCCGGTGTGCCTTCGTGGGGCTGTACACCTTGCAGTAGTCGATCTTGCGCACCTTGGCGAACGCTTCGAGGTACGTCCGCGCCATCCCGCCCGAGCCGAACATGCCGACCGACGTCGCGTCCTCTCGCGCCATGTAGTTCGCCGCGACTCCGGCTGTGGCGCCGACGCGCATGTGCTGGATGTGGCCGTCGTTCAGGATGGCCAGCGGCTCTCCGTCCCACACGCTGAACAGCATGATGATGCCGCAGTACTTGCCCGGTTCGACGCAGTACTTGTCGAGCGTCTGGCCGTCCGCTTCCCACGGGTAGTGCATGATGTCCGACTTGAACCGCATCGCGAACACCCCGAGGCGGCGGCTCGCGCCCTGCAGCGTGCCGAACACGTAGTACTTCTCGTCCCCGACGGGCACCCACACGTCCCAGCGTCCTCCGGGAGGAGCCGTCACCGCTTCCTTGTTCGCGAGGTCCTTGTACGCGGTGTCCAGGTAGTCGAGGCAGTCGTCCATCGTCAGGACGCGCCGCGCTTCTTCCGTGTTGATGAGCAGAGTCACGAGTCACCTCCCAGCGGCTTTGCGTAGTCCCTTCGTTATCGGCGGCGCCATCATGCGCTTGACCTGAACGATGCGCAAGTTCGCCGCGGGCGGGGCAGGGGTACCGGCGAGGTCCAACCCCATGACGTAGAATCCACCCATGATCATCGACGTCCACGGACACTACACGACCGCCCCGCGACAGCTGCGGGAATGGCGCGCCCGCCAGATCGAGAGCGCCGGACGACCCTTCACCGAGCCGCTGTCGATCAGCGACGACGAGATACGCGAGACCATCGAGAACGGCCAGCTCAGGCTCCAGCGCGACCGCGGCACGGACGTGGCGCTCTTCTCGCCGACCGCGGGCGGCATGGGGCATCACTTCGGCGACGCTGAAACCAGCATCCAGTGGAGCCGCACCGTCAACGACCTCGTCTACCGCGTCTGCACCATGTTCCCGGACAACTTCATCGGCGTCTGCCAGCTCCCGCAGTCACCCGGCGTCTCGCCGACCGAGTGCATCGCCGAGCTCGACCGCTGCGTCAACGAGTTGGGGTTCGTCGGCTGCAACCTCAACCCTGACCCGACGGACGGCTACTGGACCGACCCGCCGCTGACCGACCGCTGGTGGTACGGGCTCTACGAGCGCATGGTCGAACTGGAAGTCCCCGCGATGATCCACGTCAGCATGTCGTGCAACCCCAACTTCCACGGCACGGGCGCCCACTACCTGAACGGCGACACCACGGCCTTCATGCAGTTCCTCACCTCGGAGATATTCGCGGACTTCCCGAGTCTGAAGTTCGTCCTCCCCCACGGCGGAGGCGCCGTCCCGTTCCACTGGGGCCGCTACCGGGGCATCGCCCAGGACATGGGCAAGCCGCCCCTCGACGAACTGCTGCTCGGCAACCTCTACTTCGACACCTGCGTCTACCACCAGGAGGGCATCGACTTCCTCGTTAAGGTGATGGGCGCGTCCAACGTCATCTTCGCCTCCGAGATGATCGGCGCGGTGCGCGGCGTCGACGAACGGACAGGCCGCTACTTCGACGACACCAAACCCTACGTCGACGCCGTCCCCGGCATCACCGAGGCCGAGAAGCGCCAGATATTCGAGGGCAACGCGCTGGAGGCCTACCCACGCCTGCGGAGCAGGCTGGGAGTCTGATTCCGTGCGGCCGCTGACCCTGCTGTTCCTGTCCCTCGCAGCGATGCTGGCCGTCGCCTGCGGCGACAGCGACGCGGACGCGCCCGCCTGCCCCGAAGGAACCGAGCCGTTCGTTCAGTACGAACTCTTCATGGGCCGCAGCGGCGACTCCGGCGAGGTGGTCGACGACGCGGCGTGGGACGCCTTCCTCGGCGAAATTGTCACGCCACGCTTCCCGGACGGTCTGACCGTCCTCGACGCTCAGGGCCAGTGGCGCGCCTCAGACGGGGTGATCCTCAAGGAACGCTCCAAGGTGCTCGTGCTCCTCGCCCCACCGGGCGGCGACGCTCCACGCCTCCTCGACGAAGTCTCGGACGACTACAAGCAACGCTTCGGCCAGGAGTCCGTGCTCCGGGTCGTGCAGGACGCCTGCGTCTCGTTCTAGTTCCTGCCGCAGCTTGCCGTCCCGTCCGTTGACAAGCCCCGGATGCGGCGGGATGCTTCCTATGCCCCACCGATCTGTCCCTTCCCCCTCGATGGGGGAAGGTTAGGATGGGGGTGATTCGGGCGTGGCGTGGCGTACTGTCCGCGCTACTCTCACTGATGTCTCTCGCACGGAGGAACCCATGGGAACGATCCGACTACTCTGGCGCGACGCCGACCGCCTGCCGTACCTCTACACCGTGCAGCACACCGCCGCGGCGTACGGCACGGAGATCGTCTTGGAGCGCCCCGAAGGCCGCGAGTACGCCGAGTTGCTGTTCGACGGCAGGGCCGAGGTGCTCGCCGAGAACTACTGGAACCAGCAACTCAACCGGGCGAAGGGCATGCCGCTCGTATCCATCGCCGCCGCCGTCACCACCATCAACGAGCGACTCTACGTCCGCCCCGGCGTCACGAGCCTCGACGAACTGCGCGGCAAGCGCATCGCCGTCCGCGACGCCCGCCCCACCAACCTCATCGACCCCCTCTGGCTGCACCGGGCCGGGCTGACGGAGTTCGAGGTCGAGCTCGCGCCGGACGCAGAGGTGGGCCGTTGGTCGCCCTGGAAGCGCGTCATCGAGGGTGACTGCGCCGCGGCCATCGTTACCAACCTCTTCTCGGACGCGGCGGCGGAAGCAGGCCTCGTGCCGCTCGACATCGGCTCCTTCGGCTTCCTGGGTGGTGTCGTCTACACCACGTCCGTCGAACTGCTGGAGAGTCGCGCCGAGGACATGGAGAACCTCGTGCGCGCGGCGTTCGACGCGGCAAGGCTCTTCAAAGAGGACAAGCAGGCGGCGCTGGACGTGATGACCTCCATCCCGGACGGCCTGATGAAGGCGCCCGGCGCCTCGATAGCGACTCCCGAAGAGCGCGAGGTCGTCTACGGCCACCTCGCCGCCGAGCTCGCCGACCCGCCGGTGCCGATGCCGGACGCCATCGGCAACTTCTACGACATGGCCGTCGACGAATACCCGGAGCTGGCGGGCTACAACCCGTTGCAGATGTGGGACCTGCGCATGGCCAGCCGCATCATGGACGAGCGGCGCTGACGCAGCCGCGTTGACACGTATCCCGCCGGGGCTATAGTTGCAATCATCATGCGGCCCATGGTCGCTGACGTAACACTTGGGGAGGTGTGTCATGTCTATCGCCGAGGACAACGAGATCCTGACCCGTGTCGGGCCCGGAACGCCGATGGGCGACCTGTTTCGCCGCTACTGGATACCGGCGCTGCTCTCCGAGGAGCTGCCGGAGCCGGACTGCGCTCCGGTGCGCGTCAAGTTGCTCAACGAGGACCTCGTCGCCTTCCGCGACAGCAACGGCAGGGTGGGGCTGCTCGGGGAGTACTGCTCGCACCGCAGAGCCTCGCTCTTCTACGGACGCGTGGAGAACTGCAGCATCACGTGCATCTACCACGGCTGGCAGTACGACGTGGAAGGCACGGTCTTGGACATCCCCGCCGAGCCGGAGACCAGCAGGCTGAAGGACACCATCCAGCACAAGTCCTACCCGTGCGAGGAGCGCAACGGCGTCGTGCTCACCTACATGGGGCCGAAGGACAAGACGCCCCTTGTCCCCAACCTCCCGTGGTTCACCCTGCCGCGCGACCACGTCGTCGTCGGTAGCAAGCTCTTCCTGGAGTGCAACTGGCTCCAGGCCCTTGAGGGCGACAACGACAGCATCCACTCCGCGTACCTCCACCGGCGCATATCCGGCGAGGACAACCCCATGAACCAGGCGCGCCGCCGTCCGGCCCGCGTCGCCATCGACAGGCTGCCATGGGGCGTCCGCGCCGCGACAATCTACCCCTACGACGACGCCCGGGAGATGGTGCGCACCAACACCTTCCTCATGCCCTGCATCGGCAACACCCCGCGCGGCGACTCCCCCAACGGCTACAACGAGGCCGTCCACACCATCTACCAGGTGCCCGCCGACGACTACACCAACTGGCGCTACGACTTCGAAGTCTGGTGGGACAAGAGCGTCGACGACTCGTACGCTCAGAGTGACCGCGCAGAGGTGGGCCCGGACTTCATGAGCTACTACACCCGCGCCAACCACTACCAGCTCAGCCGCGAGGAGCAGAAGTCGGGCGACTACTGGTGCGGGGTCGCCGCCCGCAACCACACGCAGGACAAGATGGTGACCGAGAGCATGGGGGCCATCAGCGACAGGACCCAGGAGAACCTCGGCGCCAGTGACATGCACATCATCGCGATGCGCCGCTTCATGCTCGAGGCCGTCCGCACCATGGCGGAAGGCGGCGACCCACCCGGCCTCGCCTGGACCTCCGAAGAGAACCAGTTCCACGACTACCCCTACATGATCACCTCCGTCCTCCCCACCGGCGCCGACTGGAAACAGTGCCTCCCCAAGGTCTAACGAGCTCTCGGCTGACCCAATGTAGGGGCATCCCTTGTGGGTGCCCTTCGGGTTACGTCCGTGTTCCCCTCTCCTGCGCGGCAAGCCCCCTCCCCATCGTCATTCCCGTGAAAACGGGAAGGTGGATTCACATTTGAAGTGCAACACGTGGTCTAGCAGGACCTCGGCTGGGGTGAGGTAGTCGAGGCACTTGCGCGGCGTATTGTTGTATGCCTGCATCAACGCCGTAAACTCCTCGTCCGACACTGCAGCCAGGTCCGTCTTCCGGGGCAACACCCAACGCATCCGTCCAATCGCATTCTCCACGCCTCCCTTCTGCCACGGCGAGTACGTGTCGCAGAAGAACGTCTCGATATCCCAGGCGTGAAGTTCATAGTGGTGAGCGAACTCCGTGCCGTTGTCAAAGGTGACCGTCTGGCGGAACTCCGGTGGTAGAGGGCCAAGGATGCCCGCCATGGCCGTGGCGATCGGTGCGGCGGCCTTCGAAGCCTGCCGCACTCCTATCAACACTCGTGAATGACGCTCGTGCAACGCCAACACCGTTTGCCCTGCGCGGCCGAACTGCATCACGTCCGCTTCCCAGTTCCCGAACGTCTGCCGGTCGGCAACAGAGGCGGGACGTTCTGCTATGGGGCGACGGTGAGCGATGAACGAGGCTGGGCTATGCCTGCGTCGTCTCCTCCCGCGCTTCCACCTCTTCTGTCGCAGATAGTGGCGCCATCCATAGTCCTTGTGCCGTGCGCTCTGGGCATAGATGAAGCGGTAGATGCTCTCGTGGGAGATGACGCTCTTGCCACGTTCTCTCCTCAGCCGTCCTGCCACCGCCTCCGGCGACCAGCCCAGCTTCAGCCGCTCCAACACATCGTTGCGCAACTCCTCATCCCGCTCCAGCCGAACTCCGGACCAACGACGCGCACGCGCCTGCTCCTGCGCATATACCGCCCGGTAGCCGGCTCGTGAACCGTTGCGCTTCAACTCCCGAGCAACTGTCGATGCCGGGCGATCCAGACCTGCTGCGATCTCCCTGATCGAGGCTCCCTTGGTATGTAGACGGGCAATCTCACATCGTTCCTCAATGCTGAGCTGGCTATAGCACTCTCCCATGGCAACACCTTAATCTGGTGTTGCACTTCGTTTGTGAACTTAGGGAATCCAGGGTGACCGCCAGGTCACGAGGCGGTGCAGTGCGTGGCATCGCCTGTTCTCGGCTGGCCCGGTGTACGGGCATCCCTCGTGGATGCCCTGCTCGGATCGCCTGGCCTGGTGTAGGGGCATCCCTTGTGGGTGCCCTTCGGGGAACCTGTCGCCCTACAAGCGAAACCCTGCGCACAATCGTCGGTGAACGCCGGCCGATCCGCCTACCCCGACTCCCGGCTCGGCCCGACGCGCACGTCCCTGAGATTCGGGTCGCTGGCCGCAACGTGCAACAACTGCAGCGGCTCCGTCCCCGAGCTCTCGAACCAGTACTTGAAGCCGTGCGGCATCACGACCCCGTCCTGCGCCCCCAGTTCGGCCAGCAGGACGTCGCCTTCGCCGTAGAACTTCGCGGCGCCCTGTATCACCATGAAGAACCCGTCGCTCACCGTGTGGCTGTGCAGCTTGTTCTCGCCGCCCTCTTTCACGAGCTGCATGTCCGCCCACAGCCTGTCGGTGTGGCAGAGGGGCGTCAGGTTCTTCGCCCGGTCGTTCTCCGGACGCTGGTAACTGAACCGTTGTGGCTCCATGGCCTGAACCTCCCTTCATCGCTGCGCTGGGAGTGGAGGAGACGCCTACAGCCCGGTGATGTTCCCCTTGCTGTCGACGTCGAGCGCCCGTGGCGTGCCGGGCAGGCCGGGCATCGTGACGATGTTGCCCGCGATGGGGTAGACGAACCCCGCGCCGGTCGACGCCCGCACGTCCGATATCTCGAACGTGTAGTTGCTCGGACGGTTCTTGAGCGACGGGTCGTGCGAGATGGAGAGCGGCGTCTTCGCCATGCAGATGGGCATGCCGCCGAGCCCCTGCTCCTCGAACCGTTCGAGTTGCCGCGACGCCGGCGCGCTCCAGCGCACGTCCGACGCGCCGTAGACCGTCTCCGCGAGCACTCGCACCTTCTCCCGCAGCGGAGCGTCGAGCGGGTACAGCCACCTCGCCCGGGGCGGGCCCGCCTCCGACGTGCGCGCAACCGCCTCCGCGAGTTCCACCGCGCCCTCGCCGCCGTCCATGAAGCCGCTGCAGACGACCGCCTGCGACGCTCCCGCCTCGATGGCTGCGTCCTGCATCACCACCGTCTCCTCCGGCGTGTCGGAAGGGAAGTGGTTGATGGCAACCACGACCGGCAGGCCGAACTTGCGCACGACGCCGACGAGGTGCTGCAGGTTCGCGCAGCCGATGCGCACGGAGAGCGGGTCGGGGTAGTCCAGGTCCTTGATCGCGACGCCCCCGTGGTGCTTCATCGCCCGCACGGTGCCCACGAGCACCGCCGCGCTCGGGCGCAGGCCGCTGGTGCGGCACTTGATGTGCATGAACTTCTCGAAGCCGAGGTCTGCGCCGAACCCCGCCTCGGTCACGACGTAGTCCGCGTAGCCGAGCGCGAGCCGGTCCGCGACGACCGAGCTGCAGCCGTGTGCGATGTTGCCGAACGGCCCGGTGTGCACGAACGACGGCTGCCCCTCCGTGGTCTGCACCATGTTCGGGAGGATGGCGTGCCGCAGCAGCGCCATCAGCGAGCCGACCGCCCCCACGTCCTCCGCCGTCACGCGCGCCCCGCCGCTTCCCGTGGCGACCGTGATCCTGCCGAGGCGGGCGCGCAGGTCGTCCAGCCCGGACGAGAGCGCGAGCACGGCCATGATCTCGGACGCAGTCACGATGTCGAACCCGGTCTCGCGCAGCGGGGCGTTCGCCGAGCCGCCGAGGCCGGAGACGATGCTGCGCAGCGCGCGGTCCTCGATGTCGACGACGCGGCGCCAGGTGATGTCGGACGGCTTCGTACCGGGGATGCGCCCGCGGTAGATGACGTTCTCCGCGAGTGCGCCGAGGAGGTTGTGCGCGGATGAGACGGCGTGCGCGTCGCCGGTGAAGTGGACGTTGATCTCGTCCTCCGGTATGACGCGTGCCCTGCCCCCGCCGGTGCCGCCGCCCTTGATCCCGAATATCGGCCCGAGCGACGGCTCCCGAAGCGTCGTCACGACGCTCTTGCCGATCTTCCCCAGCCCCTGCGTAAGCCCGACGCTCGTGGTCGTCTTGCCCTCACCCGCAGGCGTTGGGTTCACGCCCGTCACGACGATGAGCTTCCCCTTCTGCTCCGGCCGCATCGCGTCGAGCAACACCTTCGCCTTGCTGTCGCCGAAGGGGATGAGGTGCTTCGGAGCGATGCCAAGGCTCCGCGCCACCTCTCCTATGGGTCGTAGTTCATCCATACGGTTACCCGTCCCTGCCTGATCCCCTCTCCCTACAAGGGGAGAGGGCTAGGGTGAGGGTACGCCGGTGTGGGGCAGGGTGGCTTGTCATTCCGAGCGAAGTGCAACGTAGCCGAGGAATCTCTCGGGCAAGCGTCCGCATACGCCAACGTCCCCCGAGGGATACTTCGGCTGCGCTCAGCATGACACCCTGTGCACGCCGCCTACGCATCCTGCAACGCCTCGTAGACCTTCTCCGCCGTCGCCGGCAAGTCGCGTACGCGCACGCCGCAGGCGTCGGCGATGGCATTCGCGATAGCAGCCGCGGTCGGCGCGTTGGGACTCTCGCCGATGGCCTTGATGTTGTACGGGCCGACGCCCTTGCCCGGCGTGTCGAGCACAACCGTCGTGAGCTCGGGGATGTCGGCGATGTTGGGTATCTTGTAGTCCGCGAACGAGAGCGTGGAGATGAAGCCGTTCTCCCGCACCAGCTCCTCCTGCAGACCGAAGCCGATGCCCATCATCGCGCCGCCGTTGATCTGGCCCTGGTGGCCGATGGGGTTGATGATGGTGCCCGTGTCGTGGACGGTCGTGAGCTTCGTCAGCCGTATCTGGCCGGTCTCCGCATCGACCTCGACCTCGGCGATCTGCGCGCAGTAGCCGGTGACGGGGTTCTCGTAGCCGCCCGAGGCGACCCCACGCCCGACGACGGGCGTGCCCACGCGAGCGATGAGGTTGCTCCACGGCTGCGACTCGCCGGTGTCCGTCCGCACGAGCATCTGCCCCTGCACGACGAGCTTCTCCTCCGGCCAGTTCTGCAGCTCCGCCGCGAGCTTGAACAGCTCTTCCTGCGCCTGCCCGACGGCCTCGTGTGTGGCGACGGTGCCGAGGTTCGTGACGCGGCTGCCGCCAACGCCCTGGTCCATGTCGAACAGGCCCGTGTCGGCGACGACCATCCGCACGGCGTCGGCGGGGAGGCCTAGGTCCTCGGCCACGACCTGCTGCAGCACCGTGTACGCGCCCGCGCCCTGCTCGAAGAGGGGAGTGGTGATGAGCACGGAGCCGTCCGCCTCCATCGACACCTGCGAGTTGATGCGTCCGCCGCCCGGCGGGCGCTCGCCGACGGAGACGCCGCGCCCCACGCCGGACGCCTTCGCCGCGTTGTAGCCCGACGCCTCGACGGCAACTTCGAGCGCCTCCGCTGCCCGGTTCTCGACGAACACGTCGCCGAGCGCCGTCGGCTCGCCGTCCTCCACGAGGTTCATCAGCCGGAACTGCACGGGGTCCATGCCAAGCGCACCGGCGACCTCGTCGATGTGCGATTCGAGGGCGAAGACGGCCTGCGGCTCGCCGGGCCCGCGCATGTGTCCGCACGGTGTGTTGTGGGTGTAGACCATGTCCTCAACAACGCGCGCGTTTTCCGTTCGGTAAGGTCCGCCCGCCGCCTTCGCGCCGCCGAGGTGCCCCGCGGGCTTGAATCCCGCGTACGCGCCGCTGTCGAACACGATGGCCACGTCGTGCGCGGTGATGGAGCCGTCCTTCTTGACCCCCGTGCGCATCCGCAACTTGGAGTAGTGGCGCGGGTTCGCGGCCAGGAACTCCTCCGCGTAGTCGAACACCATCCGCACCGGACGGTTCCCCGCTGCCTTGGACAGCAGGTAGCCGAGCGCGACGTTCATCGGCGACCCCTTGCCGCCGAAGTCGCCGCCGATGGTAACCGGGTGGAAGACGATGCTCTCCGGCTCGACGCCCAGCGGCCCCGATATCTGCGTGCGTACCGCGTACGGCGCCTTGCCCGGCGTCCACACCTCCGCCGTGCCGTCTGGGTTGACGCGCACCGTGGCGTTGTGAGCCTCCATGTACGTCTGGTGCTGCGACGGCGTCGTGTACGTGTTCTCGACCACGAGGTCGGCCTGCTGCAAGCCCGCCTCCACGTCGCCCTTGCTCCACTCGAAGTGCACGACGACGTTCGTAGGCTCGTTCACCTCGTACAGCAGGCCCTTGAAGCCGTGCATGTCCGGGTTCACGAGTATCTCGTTCTTCATCGCCTCCTCGGGGTCCGTGACCGCGGGAAGCTCCTCGTAGTCGACGTCGATCAGTTCGAGCGCCCGCTGCGCGATCTCCTCGTCGTCCGCGACAACCGCCGCGACCTGCTCGCCGACGAACCGCACCTCGCCCTGCGCGAGCACGGGCACGTCGACGATGCGCCGTCCCCAGCGCATGTTGTCGGGGATGTCGTCGCCCATGAGCACCGCGTGGACGCCGGGCAGCGCCCGCGCCTCGGAGGCGTCGATGCCGCGTATGCGTGCGTGCGGGAAGGGGCTGCGCAGGGTCTTCGCCCAGAGCGTGCCCGGAATCTCGAAGTCAGCGCCGTAGTTGGCCGAGCCGGTTACCTTGTCGCGCCCGTCGATGCGGGGTACCGGTGTGCCGACGACGCGTGGTGCGGTGGTCATATGCTCTCTCTCCTGCCGTAGTGGTATATGGCGGCGCGTAGCATAGCAAAGACGGGACGCCCTTTCTCCCGTCGTTCCCGCATCCCACCCGTCATTCCCGCGCAGGCGGGAAGGTGGATTCACATTTGAAGTGCAACACGTGGTCTAGCAGGACCTCGGCTGGGGTGAGGTAGTCGAGGCACTTGCGCGGCGTATTGTTGTATGCCTGCATCAACGCCGTAAACTCCTCGTCCGACACTGCAGCCAGGTCCGTCTTCCGGGGCAACACCCAACGCATCCGTCCAATCGCATTCTCCACGCCTCCCTTCTGCCACGGCGAGTACGTGTCGCAGAAGAACGTCTCGATATCCCAGGCGTGAAGTTCATAGTGGTGAGCGAACTCCGTGCCGTTGTCAAAGGTGACCGTCTGGCGGAACTCCGGTGGTAGAGGGCCAAGGATGCCCGCCATGGCCGTGGCGATCGGTGCGGCGGCCTTCGAAGCCTGCCGCACTCCTATCAACACTCGTGAATGACGCTCGTGCAACGCCAACACCGTTTGCCCTGCGCGGCCGAACTGCATCACGTCCGCTTCCCAGTTCCCGAACGTCTGCCGGTCGGCAACAGAGGCGGGACGTTCTGCTATGGGGCGACGGTGAGCGATGAACGAGGCTGGGCTATGCCTGCGTCGTCTCCTCCCGCGCTTCCACCTCTTCTGTCGCAGATAGTGGCGCCATCCATAGTCCTTGTGCCGTGCGCTCTGGGCATAGATGAAGCGGTAGATGCTCTCGTGGGAGATGACGCTCTTGCCACGTTCTCTCCTCAGCCGTCCTGCCACCGCCTCCGGCGACCAGCCCAGCTTCAGCCGCTCCAACACATCGTTGCGCAACTCCTCATCCCGCTCCAGCCGAACTCCGGACCAACGACGCGCACGCGCCTGCTCCTGCGCATATACCGCCCGGTAGCCGGCTCGTGAACCGTTGCGCTTCAACTCCCGAGCAACTGTCGATGCCGGGCGATCCAGACCTGCTGCGATCTCCCTGATCGAGGCTCCCTTGGTATGTAGACGGGCAATCTCACATCGTTCCTCAATGCTGAGCTGGCTATAGCACTCTCCCATGGCAACACCTTAATCTGGTGTTGCACTTCGTTTGTGAACTTAGGGAATCCAGCGTGCCTGGCCTGGCCCCTTCCCCCTCGATGGGGGAAGGCTGGGATGGGGGTGCTTGGCGGGGCAGGGCGGTGCCCGGTGTAGGGGCGTCCCTTGTGGGCGCCCTGCCTGGCTTCCCCTTGGGGGAAGGCTGGGATGGGGGTGCTCGGCGGGGCAGGGCGGTGCCCGGTGTAGGGGCGTCTCTTGTGGGCGCCCGGCCCCGCGCCTCGGCGCGCAGCCTCCTATCGAGGAGCGCCCGCCGTAGTACACTCCCCGCCCATCCCCGATAAGGAGCGAACCAGTATGCGGATCGAACTCACCAGCATCCACGTGGACGACCAGGACAAAGCGCTGGCGTTCTATACCAACGTGCTGGGCTTCGTGAAGAAGGACGACTTCCCCGTGGGGCAGTTCAAGTATCTGACAGTCGTCTCACCGGAAGCGCCGGACGGCGCCGAGCTCCTCCTGGAGCCGAACGACAACCCCGCCGCGCAGGCGTACCAGCAGGCGATCTTCGAACAAGGCATCCCGCACGCGGCCTTCGCCGTCGACGACATCCAGGCCGAGTACGAACGCCTCGAGGCGCTGGGCGTCGTGTTCTCGATAATTCCGATAGACGCTGCGGGCGGCTCGCAGGCCATCTTCGACGACACGTGCGGCAACCGCATAATGATCTACGAGTTGCTGGAGGGTTAGGAACGAGCGGCACGAAAGGAGGCGCGGCATGTCAGTCGAAGGCAAGGTGGTCGTCGTCACGGGCGGCGCGAAGGGCATCGGCCGGTGGGTGGCGAAGACGTTCGCGAAGGAGGGCGCGAGGCTCGCCATCGCCGACGTCGCCCCCATGGAGACGGTGATGGGCGAGGTGCGCGCCCTCGGCGCGGAGGCGATAGCCGTCCGCACCGACGTCTGCGTCGAGAACGACGTGCGCTCGCTGATGGACCGCGTCTACCGGCAGTACGGACGCATCGACGTGCTCATCAACGACGCCGCCATCGTGACGCACTTCCACGAGGGCGCGCCCCGCTGGCCCCGCATCCGCGACATGGACGAGTCGTTCTTCGACCGCGTGATGCGCACCAACCTCGGCGGCACGTTCCTCTGCACGAAGCACGTCCTCCCGTACATGGAGTCGCTCAACGCCGGGCACGTCATCCACTTCGGGCAGGGGACGCTTAAGGTGCGCGCCGGCGCCCCGCCCAACATCGGTACGTGCGTCTACGGCGTCTCGAAGCTCTCCATCCGGGCGTTCGCCAAGTTCGTCGCCGAGGAAGAGCGCGAGTTCAACATCTGCGTCCTGAGCATGGGCCCCGGCAGCGGCGGCGGGGACGAACGATCCCGCGAGACAGGCGCAGGCATCCCCGGCGGTGGCGGCGGCATCGTCACCGAGGACAGCCCCCAATGGGCCCGCGAGAGCCCGCGTCCCGCCCAGGTCGACTCCGTCGGCGACCGCTACGTCCTCGCCGCGCAGGCGTCCATGGACTTCTCCGGCCACCAGGTCACCGTCCGCGACGGCGCCCTCGCAATCGTCGAGGACTAGCGCAAGTGTCATCCCGAGCGAAGCCAGGGAATTGCCCGGTGTAGGGGCGGTCCGCGAACCGCCCCCGCGTCCCGTACTCGTCCGTCGTTCCTGCGAAGGCAGGAACCTCCCAGCCCCTCACCCGTCTTTCCCGCGAAGGCGGGAATCCAGTGAGACCGCCAGGTCACACATCGGGGTGTCCGGTGTAGGGGCATCCCTTGTGGGTGCCCTGTCCCGCGCTTTAGCGCGCCCCTTCCCCCTTGATGGGGGAAGGCTAGGAAGGGGGTGTCCTGCCCCCCACTCCGACCTACCCTCGCCCCAGAATCACCCCCGCCTCCTCCTCCGGCACCCCGAACTGCCGCAGCACGCTCTCGGTGTGCTGACCGAGGGTAGGGGCCGGCATCCGCACCTGCCCGGGCGTCGCCGACATCTTGACCGGGATGCCGAGGTTGTTGATGACCCCCGCCACCGGGTGCTCCAGAGGCGCAACCATCCCGCGAGCGACGACGTGCTCGTTCGCGAAGACCTCGTCCATGCCGTAGATCGGCCCCGCGGGGACGCCTGCGGCCTCGAACACGGCGAGCCACTCCCCGGACGTGCGCGTGCGCGTCGTTAGCTGTATCTCCTCGGCCAGCGCCTCGTAGTTGCGGACGCGGTCCGGGTTCGCGGCGAAGCGGGAGTCCGACAGCAGGTCGGGGCGCTCGAGCGCCCCGCAGAGGCGTTCGTAGTTGGCCTGGTTCGCCACGCCGATGTTGAAGTAGCCGTCGGCGCTCTCCATCGCCTGGTACGGGGCAACGAGCCGGTGCGCCGACCCCTTGGGGCCGGGCACGACGCCTGAGCCCCAGTACTCGGCGGCCTCCCAGACGGTGAGGGCGATGGCGGCCTCGAGCAGCGAGGTGTCGATGACCTGCCCCTCGCTGGTCTTGAGCCGGTGGATGTATGCGGCGAGCACGCCGTTGGCCGTGAACAGCCCGGCGCTCAGATCGGCGAGCGGGATGCTCACCTTGACCGGCGGCGAGTCCGGGTAGCCGGTCACGCTCATCATGCCGGACATACCCTGCGCCAGCAGGTCGTAGCCCGGGCGGCTGGCGTATGGCCCCGTCTGCCCGAAGCCGGAGATGGAGACCCAGATGAGCTCCGGGTGCCCCTCACGCAGTTCCACAGGCCCGAGGCCGAGCCGCTCCATCGTGCCCGGCCGGAAGTTCTCGGCGATAACGTCCGCCTGCGCGGCGATGCGGCGCAGGACGCTGCGGTCGACCTCGTTCCGCAGGTCGAGGACGATGCTCCGCTTGTTGCGGTTGATGCCGAGAAATGCCGCGGACTCCCCATTGATGAACGGCGGCCCCATGCGCCGCGAATCGTCGCCCCCCGGCTTCTCCACCTTGATGACGTCCGCCCCCATGTCCGCGAGCAGCATCGTGCAGAACGGCCCGGCCATCACCTGCGTGCAGTCGAGGACAGTGACGCCCTCCAGCGGCATGGGAGGCATCGGCTACCTCCGCGACCCTTGCTGATCCCATCTCTCTCGACGGGGGAAGGTCAGGATGGGGGTGTGCCTGTGGGGTAGGGCGCCCGGCCCCTTCCCCCTTGATGGGTGAAGGCCAGGATGGGGGTGAACCGGCGGGGCGTGGAGCGGCTTGTCATTCCGAGCGGAGCCGAGAAATCTCTCGGGTGTGTCCGGTCCCTTCCCCCCTGATGGGGGAAGGCTAGGATGGGGGTGATTCGGCGGTGCGTGGAGCGGCTTGTCATTCCGAGCGGAGCCGAGGAATCTCTCGGGTGTGCCCGGTCCCTTCCCCCTTGATGGGGGAAGGCTAGGATGGGGGTGATTTGGCAGAGCAGACGCGGCGCTACGCATCGCCCTACCTCCCCTGGAAGCGCGGCGGGCGCTTCTCCATGAAGGCCCTGTACCCCTCCTGTCCGTCCTCCGTGTCGAAGATGGACAGAGGCAGCCAGCGCTCCTCATCCGTGAGGGCTGTGAGACTGGGTTTCGCGAGAACCGTGCGGGCGATGCGCTTGTGTGCGGACTGTGAAAGCGGGGCGAACGTCGTCATCTCCCTTGCCAGTCCGTACGTGTGCTCCACCAGCCGATCAGCGTCGACGACCTCCGACAGCAGCCCGATGCGCAGCGCTTCCTGCTCGTCGATGCGTCGAGCGGTCAGCAGCAGGTTCGCCGCGTGCCCGGGTCCTACGAGGTGTAAGAGTCGCCGCATCTCGTTGTACCCCACCAGCACCCCGATCTTCGCGACCGGCACCCCGAACGTGCTGCCCGTCGCCGCGATGCGCAGGTCCGCCGCCATCGACAGCTCGCAGCCCCCGCCGACGCATATCCCGCGGATCATGCAGATGACCGGCTTCGGCATCTGCTCCACCGCATCCAGTGCCCCTTCGAAGGCGTCCGCGTAGTCGCGCGCGAGGTCGCTGTTGCTCCGGTGCGCCGGGAAATCCTTGATGTCGGCCCCCGCCGAGAACGCCTTCTCCCCCGCGCCCGTGAGAATGACGACGCGCACGCTCTCGTCCGCGCCCACCCGCAGCGCCGCATCGCGTAGCAGCCCCCACATCTCGAAGTCGATGGCGTTGTGCTGCCCCGGCCGGTTCAGCGTGATCGTCCCCACGCCGTCGGCCACCTCGACGAGTACCTTGTCGCTCATGGGGCGCAAGTATATCGGGTTGGTCAGCGGCTGCGGGCTTTATGAACTCGGCAGTTGCCTCAGTAGCCTGTCGCCGCACTGCGTGCAGTAGGCGGCGTTGGGGCGGTTCATGGATTCACAGTTGCCGCAGATGATGAAGGGGGCGTCTCGCACAACCTGTCTCGCGCCGCAGAACTGGCAGGACGCACTGATGATTCGAATGAAGCGCCCGCATCCTGTGCAAGGGATGAGCGGAACGTTCCGGCGGTAGCGGAACGGCGAGACCCGTTGGCCCCATTTGAACAGCCTGTAGGCTGCTACTGCGCCAACGGCATTCACTAGAAGGGCAAGCCATGGAGCATCTGTGAACAGCAAGATATTCGACGCGGCATGAAAGATTGCTGCGCCGACCAAGCCCATCCACACGATCCATGCCCCGTGGCCTGCACGCCGCATCCCGAGCCCATATCCCCAAAGGCTTCCGAACACGAGGTGCGCGAGCGTGCTGAAAGGGGCTCGAAGAATCATCACCTCTGGCCCGAAGGTGAGCACATAGAAGAGGTTCTCCAGCGAGGCGAAGCCCAGACTCGCTGCCGCGCCGTACACCAGCCCGTGCATAGGCTCCTCGAAGTAGAGCGAACGATAGACCGCCAGCCGGATCGCCAGGAACTTGCTTGCCTCTTCCACCGGGCCTACGACGAAGAGCATGGTGGCGGACACGGAAGCGAGCGTCGCTCCGGGTTCGAAAGGGTCATCCTGCAGGAGGAGCGCTTCGATCACGACAGCAGGGATCGTGAAGAGCATTCCGAAGAAGAAGCTCAGCGCTATCCAGCGGCGTGACGAGGGCCGGATGCGGTCTAACCTGAGGAAGAACCACAGCCAGAACAGGCCAGGGGCAAAGGAAATGAGGAGGATGGCGGGGGCGCTCAAGAGCGTTGTATGACGGCAGTGCCTGCTATCAGGTCGTGCAGGGCGCGCTTGTCCGCTCTGAATGCCACCATGAGGAAGCCGATACCGAGCGGGAGCAGCGAAACTATGGACGCGGCAGAGCGACCAAAGGCTCGCCAGAAACCACAGCGTGCGCCATCCTCTCGCACAACGTAGAGATTCAGAGCGCGTTTGCCGATGGTCGTACTCCACAGGCCGATAAGCACGGGTGCGTACAGGACGCCTACGACGAATCCGAGAAAGTCAACGAATACATACGGAGCGTCGGGGTCGGAGTAGTTTGAAATGTCCTCCCCTAACAGGACATACATTCCTAGGTTCAGGGCCATTAGAACGACTGAGTCAATGATGAAAGCAACAACCCGCGCCCAGAATCCGCCCGGAGTGCCCTGTCGGAAGGCTCCGATGACTGGCGGAGATGCCCGCAGGTGCTCATCGGTGAGCGGTAGCCCGCAGCTGTAGCAGAACTGCGCTCCTTCGTCGTTGCGGTGCATGCACCGAGGACAGACTCTGCCCTGAGGCGTCGGAGTATCCGAAGCTGTCTCTGATGGTGCCTCGCTCGTCCTTTGGGTTAGGCCCTGCCCACAGCTGTTGCAGAATCTGACGCCAGGCTCATTTTGATGCCCGCAGTTGCTGCAGACACCATCGATCCGAGAGCCACAGTTGTCGCAGAACCGTGCCCCAGGACTGTTCCGGCGTCCGCACTCTTGGCAGACGATGTCTGTTCCGCCCTGCATCCAGCCACTACAAGTCCCGGCTCACCAGCTCCGTGTAGTACTTCCAGACGCCGCCCATGGGGATGGGGGGCATGTTGGCGAGCGGACGCGCGAGGTGCGGGGCTTGGCTCATCGCGGCCTGTCCCGCCGCGAACTCGTCCATGCTCTCGTCGGGGATGCCCTTGTAGTCCGGGCCGAACGCGGCGAGCGCCACCCAGTTGAGGCGCGACTGCTCCTCCAGGTGCAGCATGTTCATCACGGACTGCTCCATGTTGCGGCCCGTCGTCACCGCGCCGTGCCCGCGCAGAAGGAGCGCCGGGCTGTTGCCGATGGCGCCGACGACCTGCATGCCGTCCTCTTCCGTGATGATGAGCTTGGAGTGCGGGAAGACGGGGATGTCGTTCCGCACGAGCTGGTGCCCCTCGTTCGACATCGCCTTGAGCTTCACGTCGTTCAGGCCGAGGACGTTCGTGTAGCGGGGGTGCGTGTGGACGACCGACAACACCTCCGGACGCTCGCGGTAGATGCACGAGTGCATCTTGACCTCGTAGCACTGCGAGGTGCCCTTCGGGCCGTCGATGAAGTTGCCGTCCATGTCGACGACGATCATCTCCTCCGGCCGCACGACGGGCAGGGCGTCTGTCGCGTAGCCGCGCCCCTTCACGACGAACAGGTCCGGCTGGTTGGGGACGCGCATGCTGACGTGCCCAAGCGAGGCGAGGATGTGCGTGGCGAGTCCCATCTCCGACAGAACGCGGTTGGCGATGGCGACTTCCCTTTTGACTTTGTCGATTTCGCGTGACATGGGGGTTCCTCCCTGGTTATTGAGACTTCCCCGCTTGTTATCACCGGCCGCATGGCTCGTCAAACAGGCGCGTGGTACTCGAACAGCTCCGCCGCCCCCACCGCCTCCGCCACAAGCGCGCCCACGTCCAGCCGCGCCTCGTGCTCGGCGATATGCTCGGGCTTGACGGCAGTCGCCGGCGAGCGCGGCACGAACAGCGTGCAGCAGTCCTCGTCCGGCTGGATCGACGTCTCGAACGTCCCGATCGCCTCCGCCTGGTCGATGATCTCGCTCTTGTCCATGCCCACGAGCGGGCGCAGTATCGGCATCGACGCCGCCTCGTCGACGGTCGCGATGTTGCGCAGCGTCTGCGAGCCGACCTGCCCGAGGCTCTCGCCAGTCACGAGCGCCTGCGCCCCCTCCCGCACGGCGATCGCCTCCGCGATGCGCACCATGAAGCGCCGGTACGCGACGACGCGCAGCGGGCCCGGCACCTCCAGTATCACGCGGCGTTGCACGTCGGCGAACGGCACGAGGTGGAGGCGGGTGTCGTACTGCCAGCCGTTGAGCGACTCCGCGAGCTCTTTCGCCTTGTCCCGCGAGCGCCCCTCCACGAGCGGGAAGGAATGGAAGTGCACCAGCACCGCCTTGCACCCGCGCCGCATCATGCGCCACGCCGCGACCGGCGAGTCGATGCCGCCCGACATCATCACCGCGACCTTCCCTCCGGTGCCGACAGGCAGCCCGCCCGCGCCGCGGTAGTCGTCCGCATAGACGAACGCGTCGTCGCGCCCCACCACGACGCGGAAGTCGGCCTCGGGGTGCGAGAGGTCGACGCGCGCGCCGGATGCCTCGCGTATCTCGTCGCCGAGCCGCACGTTGAGGTCATGGGAGGTAAGGGGGAACGTCTTGTCGGTCCGGTTCGCGGAGATGCGGAACGTCGAGAAAGGCTGCGCCTGCGCGGTCTCGTGGAGCAGGGCCGAAACCGCCTCGTACTCAGGCTCCGCGCGCGCCGCGATGCTGAACTTCACCGCGCCGAACACCGTCGCCGTTCGCGCCCGCACCGCCTCCCAGTCCGCCTCCGGCGCCAGGCGCATCCGCACCAGCATCCGCGTCGCCCACACCCGCTCGACGCCGAGCCCGGCCGTCGCCCGTTCGAGGTTCTCGACGAGCCGCCGCACGAACATCGGCTGGTTCTTCCCCTTCAGCCCGATCTCATGGAACCGGACAAGCACGTCCCTTGGTTGCTGCACCCTTCAACCTCCTGTCTCGGGACGATTGTAGCGGGCACAGGTACGGAATGCCCCGAAAACGTCCCGCATCACGCGTGCGGAACAGCACTGCAGGTGTGGGATAATCGAACCACGATGGCAGATGCGGAACTGCAGACCGACCTCCCGGATGCGCCGGCAGATTCCCTGACCACAGAAGACCTGCTGGACATCTACGCCACCATGCTCCTCGTTCGTACGCTGGACGAGCGCGTATGGGCGATGAACCGCCAGGGCAAGGCCGCCATCGTCGCGTCGAGCCAGGGCCACGAGGCCGCGCAGCTCGCTTCCGTCTGGGCTCTCCGCAAGAACGCGCAGGACTTCTTCTGCTTCACCTATTACCGCGATCTTGCAGTAACGACAGCCCTCGGCCTCACCGCGGAGGACTCGCTCCGTGGCTTCCTCGCGCGGGACGGCGAACCCCTCTCCGGCGCGCGCCAGTTCCCCCAGCACGGGGCCGCCCCGGAGCTGAAGTTCATCAACCACTCCAACGTCATCGGCACGCACGTTCCGCAGGCGGTCGGCTGGGCACTCGGGGCCAAGATGCGCGGCGAGGATACGGTGGTCGCCTGCTTCTTCGGCGACGGCACGACGAGCCAGGGCGAGGTGCACGAGGCGATGAACTTCGCCTCCATCCACAAGCTGCCCATCGTCTTCTTCGTCGAGAACAACAAGTACGCCATCTCCGTTCCCATGTCGCGCCAGATGGCCATCGAGCGCTACGCGCTGCGCGCCGAGGGCTACGCGATGCCGGGCACGACGGTCGACGGCACCGACGTCCGCGCCTCGTACCAGGCGGCGTCGACCGCGGTGCAGCTCGCCGCGATGGGCGGCGGGCCGAGCATCGTCGAGTTCGACGTCGAGCGTTACCTCCCGCACACCAGCGATGACGACGACACCGTCTACCGCGACCCCGAGGAGATTGAGGAGGCCCGCAAGCGCGACCCCTTGGAGAAGCTGCACGCGCTCCTGACGGGCACAGGCTTGCTCTCCGAAGAGCGCGATGCCGCAATGAAGAAGCGCGCGCGGGAAGAGATCAACATGGCGACCGACGCCGCCGAAGCCGCCCCCTTCCCCAGCGACGAGGACGTCTTCCGCCACGTCACGAGCGAGACGTAGCAATGGCTATCGTCACCGTGTTCGATCCCTTCCCCCTCGATGGGGGAAGGTTAGGATGGGGGTGATTCGGGGATGGGCGTGAAGGACTAGCGTGAGAGAGCAACGATGGCAGTAGTCACCGTCATAGAAGCCATACGCGAAGCGATGCGCGAGGAGATGGAGCGCGACACGTCCGTGTTCGTCATGGGCGAGGACGTGGGACGCCGCGGCGGCGTCTTCCTCGCCACCAAGGACCTTCTCGACGAGTTCGGCGAGGAGCGCGTCATCGACACGCCGCTCGCCGAGGCCTCGATAGCCGGCATCGCGGTCGGCGCGGCGCTCTTCGGCCTGCGCCCCATCGCGGAGGTGCAGTTCGCGGACTTCATCTGGCCGACCGTCAACCAGATGATCGGCGAGGCCGCCCGCATGCGCTACGGCTCCAACGGCAAGCTGAACGTGCCCATGGTGTTGCGCTCCCCGTACGGCGGACACGTACGCGGCGGCCTCTACCACTCCCAGAGCGTCGAGTCCTACTTCGCTCACACGCCCGGCCTGAAGGTCGTCGCCCCCTCGACGCCCTACGACGCTAAGGGCCTGCTGAAAGCCGCCATCCGCGACGACGACCCCGTCATCGTGCTGGAGCACAAGCGGACGTACCGCTCGGTGCGCGGCCAGACGCCCGATGAGGACTACGTCGTCCCCATCGGCTCGGCGGAAGTGAAGCGCGAGGGGACCGACGCCTCGATCATCACGTACGGCCTCACGCTCCACTACTCGCTGCAGGCGGCCGCCGAACTGGAGAACGAGGGCGTAAGCGTCGAAGTCGTCGACCTCCGTACGCTGCGGCCTCTCGACACCGAGACGGTGCTGGCGTCGGTGCGCAAGACGAGCAAGGCGCTCGTGGTGCACGAGGACAACGCCGCCGTGTCGATCGGCTCCGAGGTCAGCGCCCTCATCGCGGAGCACGCCTTCGAGTACCTGGACGCCCCGGTGATGCGCTGCGCGGGCCCGGAGATACCAGCGATGCCCTTCGCCCCCACACTGGAAGCGGCCTACATGCCCACGGCAGAGAAGATAGCAGCCAAACTCAGAGAGCTGGTGGCGTACTAAATGTGAGCGGTGTGTGGGCCCGTCGTTCCTGCTAAGGCAGGAACCTCGCATCCGTGGGGCGGAGGTCTGATCTCCTCCCCTTGATGGGAGAGGGTAACGCGCTTTAGCGCGCGGTGAGGGTGAATCGGGGGTGTTTGTCCCTTCCCCCTCGATGGGGAAGGTTAGGATGGGGGTGTCGAGGCGGGGAGCGTGGCGAGACTGAACCGGTAGCGCAGAGGGAATACTGAGCATGATCAGGATCATCGAACTGCCGCAGGTGGGTGAGTCGGTGACGGAAGGCGTCATCGGCAAATGGCTCGTAGAGCCGGGACAGCACGTCGAGAAGTACGACCCCCTCGTGGAAGTCGTCACCGACAAGGTGAGCATGGAAGCCCCGTCGCCCTACACCGGCGTCTTCGTCCGCGCCCTCGCCGAAGAGGGCGAGACCGTCCCGATGGGCCAGCCCATCTGCGAGATGGAGGTAGAGGAGGGCGAAGCCGTCCTGGGGGATCCCGTCATTCCCGCACAGGCGGGAATCCTAGGTGGCGATCACGCCACACGTGCGCGGGCAGCGCACGAGGAGGGGAGTGGGGCTGGGAGCGATGAGCCACCCGAAGCGGCGGATGAGAGTGAACCCGTGGAGGAAACGGAGGACGAACCCGCCGACGAAGACCCCGGACGCGTCGGCGGCGCGTGGGCGATGCCAGCCGCACAGGATGCCGACGCGCCGGAGAGCGCGCAGGACGAGGAAACCGCGCAACCCGCCTTCGAGTTCATGGACAGCGTCCGCAGCGTCGGCCCGACCGGCTCCGGGGAACACGGAGAGGGACGCCCTGACGCCCTGCAGGACGCCCAAGTGCACATCGAGAGCGCCCACGAGACCCCAGCGCCGAGCGTTGCGGAACCGGACCGCCGCCACGTCATCTCGCCCCTCGTCGCCAGGCTGTCGGCGCAGTACGGCATAGACCTCTCCACCCTCCGTGGCACCGGCACCGGAGGCCGCATCACCAGCAAGGACCTCCTCGACGCCGTGAACCGGCTCACCACCGGCGCACAGGAGGAGACCCCAGAGGCGGAAGCAGCACCTGAGGCGCCAGCACCAGAAGCCGAGCCCGAAGCGGCTGCCGAGGCTGCGCCCGAGGACGAAGAGACATCACCTCTCCCCGTTGGAGAGGACGAGGGCGAGGGCACTGCAGCGGCGGAAGCAGAACCTGGGGTGGCGGCGGAGCAGCCCGTATCCGAGGAAGAAGCAGAAGAGCCTGCAGAAGCCCCCGCAGAGAAAGAGCAGGTCGCGGAAGGTGTCGTCGAGGAAGAGGCGGAAGCCGCGGCACACCCTGCTGCCGACGACGAGCCTCCAGGCCCCGTCATTCCCGCACAGGCGGAAACCCAGGGTGCGTGGGCAGCGCAAGCGGAAGCCGAGGAACGCACGGAAGCCCCTGCGGAGACAGAACCGGTCGCGGAAGATGTCGCTGAAGAAGAGGCGGACGAGGCCGCACAGCCTCCAGCCGACGACGAGCCCCCAAGCCCCGTCTTTCCCGCACAGGCGGGAATCCAGGGTGCGCGGGCAGCGCACGAGGAAACCGAGGAACCTGCGCAAACCACGGAGGGCGAGCAGGTCGCGGAAGAAGCCAGCCCGGAAGCACCGGCTGCCGCCACCGCCGAAACCTCCGTCCTACCCCTGACGCCCGTCCGCCGCATCATCGCCGAGCACATGGCCCGCTCATCCCGCGAGATACCTGCCGCATGGTCGATGGTGGAGGTGGACGCCACCCGCCTCGTGCGAACGCGGGACGCCCTCAAGGCCACGTTCGAGGCCCAGCACGGCATCCCGCTCACCTACCTGCCGTTCGCCGCAAGCGCGGTAGCCGCCGCGCTACGCGAACACCCCCGCCTCAACGCCCGCTGGGACGACGGCCACATCACCCTCAACAACCGCGTCAACCTCGCCGTTGCAGTCTCAACCGAGGCCGGCCTGATGGTCCCCGTCCTCCGCGACGCCGACACGCTCACCATCGCCGCCATCGCCGCCGACCTCCGCCGCCTCACCGACGGCGCGCGAGCAGGAACGCTCGCCATCGACGACGTGCAGGGCGGGACGTTCACGCTCAACAACACCGGCGCCCTCGGCTCCGTCGTCTCCGTCCCCATCATCAACCACCCCCAGGCCGCCATCATGACCACGGAAGCCATCGTGAAGCGCCCCGTCGTCGTCGAGGGCGACGCCATCGCCGTACGCTCCATGATGAACCTCTGCCTCACCTTCGACCACCGCGTCTGCGACGGCGCAGAGGCCGCCGCCTTCCTCAGCGCCGTGAAGTCCCGCCTCGAAGCCATCGACGAGAGCATCGAGCTTGGGTAGGGCGTGCGCACGGCAAGCCCCGTCATTCCCGCACAGGCGGGAATTCAGAGTGCACGGGCAGTGCACACGGGGTGCGGAACGGCGTGGGGCGCCTATGCTGAGCAAAGCCGGGGCCTCCTCCCTTGTCATGTCGAGCGAAGCCGGTCCCCCTTGCATTGTCATGTTGAGCGGAGCCGAACATCTCTCGGGGAAGCGTCCGCCCGTGCTGCGCGTTTGCCGGAAGATCCCTCGGCTGCCCCTCGCCCGCCTGATCCCTTCCCCCTTGATGGGGGAAGGTTAGGATGGGGGTGACCCCGGTGCGTCTGGTTACCCCAACAACTTTGAACGAGGAGTGAGCATGCCTGAGTCCGAAATCACACTCCGATACGGGATGAACCCGCACCAGACACCCGCGAAAGCATTCGTCGACCAGGGATCGCTCCCATTCGAGGTCCGCAACGGCTCGCCGGGCTTCATCAACCTGCTGGACGCCCTGAACTCGTGGCAGCTCGTCCGCGAGCTCCGCTCCGCAACCGGCCTGCCCGCCGCCGCGTCGTTCAAGCACGTCAGCCCCGCCGGAGCAGCCGTCGGCGTGCCGCTGAGCGACACCCTCGCGCAGGCGTACTTCGTCGACGGCTCATCACTCTCGCCGCTCGCCGCCGCCTACGCCCGCGCCCGCGGCGCCGACCGCGTCTCGTCGTTCGGTGACTGGATCGCGCTCTCGGACGAGGTCGACGAATCCACAGCCCGCCTCATACGCCGCGAGGTGTCGGACGGCATCATCGCGCCAGGCTTCACGCCCGAGGCCGCAGAGCTGCTCTCCGCCAAGCAGGGCGGGCGCTACTGCATGCTGGAGGCCGACCCCAACTACGAGCCGCCGGACGAGGAGACGCGCACCGTGTTCGGCGTGCGGATGCAGCAGGGACGCAACAGCACATCCGACTGGGCCGCGCAACTGTCCAACGTGACCGGCGCGGACGCCGGACTCCCGGAGTCGGCGCAACGCGACCTCACCGTCGCGCTCGTCACCCTCAAGTTCACGCAGTCGAACTCCATGTGCCTCGCGCTCGACGGCCAGGTCATCGGCAACGGGGCAGGGCAGCAGTCGCGCATCCACTGCACACGCCTCGCGGGCAACAAGGCCGACATCTGGTGGCTGCGCCAGCACCCCGCGACGCTGGCGCTGCCGTTCAGGGAAGGCATCGGACGCCTCGAGCGCGACAACGCCGTCGACGGCTTCATCCGCGACGACCTCGCCCCCGCCGAGGACGAGGTCTGGCGAGCCGCTTTCTCCGAGACCCCCCAACGCCTCACCCCCGCCGAGCGCCGCGAGTGGCTCGACTCCCTCACCAACGTCTCGATGGCCTCCGACGCCTTCATCCCCTTCCGCGACAACATCGACCGCGCCGCCATGAGCGGTGTGAAATACGTCGTCCAACCCGGCGGCTCCGTCCGCGACGAAGACGTAGCCGCCGCCTGCGCCGAATACGGCATCGCCATGGCCCTCTCCGGCGTCCGCCTCTTCCACCACTAGGTCTGCTTCCGTCATCTGCGCTTGCATAGGAGAATTCCGTGAGTACAAGGGTTCACTTTATCAACGTTGGCCAAGGCAACATGGCGCTGTTGCAGTGCGCGGACGGCAACAATTTCGTAGTGGATTGCAATATCACCGACGCTAATCGGAACCGCGTCTTGGGCTATCTCGCAGCTCAGATAGGTTGGGGCAAACAGCTGAGGGCGTTCATATGCACCCACAGAGATGCGGATCACATGCGAGGTGTTCTGGATCTTCACAAGTACTTCCCAATCAATCAGGTGTGGGACAGTGGCTATCCTGGTACGTCAACGGACACCCCTGAGTACCGAGCGTACATGCGGCTCCGAAATGTGGTAGGACACCTAGTCATAGGAAAGGGAACACACGGCGACTTTGGGAGCACTCGTCTCTTGGTCTTGAGTGGCAAAGACAGCAGGCTTCCGAAGAATGCTAACGCACAGGGAATTGTGATAAAGGTGGAACAGCGAACGTTTCTTTCGAACGTTACGGCCAGCACTATCATCACAGGCGACAGCGATGCCGCAACGTGGAAGCATGGCATCCTCAGGGACTATTCCTCTGGCGATGTCTCATGCAACGTCCTGCTAGCCGCACACCATGGCTCCTTCACGTTCTTCGAAGACCCTGACGGTGGGAGGTTCGCCTACGTCGGCCATATGACAGCCATCAGGCCCGCGATGGTCATCGTCTCTGTAGGCAACAACCCACATGGGCACCCCGACAGTAGGGCTTTGGATTTGTACCGACGGCACTCATCCGGCTCAAACTTAGGCAACAAGGTGTTCAGAACCGACAGCCAAGGCACCATGAAGTTGGTACTAAAGGACGGTGGCGGGTGGAACTTGGACATTCATCAAGACAGGGGCTTGTGAAGCCGCACAAATGAAGGCCCCATTCGACCAATACACCTTCAAGGCTCGGATTCAGCCTGCTCTGCTGGCAGTGCTTCCATTAGGAGTTCTCTTATCCATATGGATGCCGGGTGATTCGTTGCCTGCTGGTGGTCTCTTGGGCCTCATCAGTACGGGCGGAGGCACTGCGCTTCTGGCTCAGATTGGTCGAGACCGCGGTAGGAAGGAGCAGCCGGCTCTATGGAAGAGTTGGGGAGGATCACCGACCACTCAACTCCTCCGGTTCCGGGATTCGCCTAATCAAGTCATGCTGACCCGGTGGCGGGCTAAGCTGGAGGAGCTTTGGAAGCAGGCGTTACCGACTAAGGAAGAAGAAGCGCGGGACCCAATTGGTGCTGACCAGCAATACGAAGCGGCAGTCAGCTTCCTCCGTGAGGCTACTCGTGATACCTCCAAGTTCCCGTTGGTATTCGCTGAGAATGTCAACTACGGCTTCCGTCGCAACCTCTGGGGACTGAAACCGTACGGCCTCGTGTTCGCCATGCTGGCCGCAATCGCTTCTTGGGGTCTCTTGTTCTCGTCGCTGGGTCTTCCTCCAACAGAATCCTGGGTAGACGACGTGATTGTGAATCCAGGCGGAGCAACGGTAACGCGTCTAGTCGGCGCCTTGCTGAACACTTCCGCAGTTGCCGTGTGGCTCTTCATAATCACGCCTGGATGGGTCAGGATTCCAGCCGACGCCTACGCTCAGCGGATTCTGTCTACGCTCGACACATTAGGGTCAACCAACCCTTGAAGGTCGCCCTCGACTCGCCGACTAGCCTCCCCAGCAGGCTTGCCTCAACCTCAGTCCTGCTGCACCATGCGGTCTTCACACACCCAGTGCTTCGATAGAGGTGAACGCCCCATGGAACTGACCCTGCTCGGCACAGGCACGCCCCAGCCCAGCCCGCAGCGCGCGGGGCCCAGCAACCACCTGCGCATCGGCGGGGAGTCCGTCCTCGTCGACACGGGCACCGGCTGCGTGCGCCGCATGGTGGAGATTGGACAGGACACCGCGGAGCTTGACTACATCTTCCTCACCCACATGCACTCCGACCACACCATCGACCTCGCCCACGTGCTGCTCACCGGCTGGATCCGCTACCGCAAGCGCCCGTTCACCGTCATCGGCCCGGCGCGCACGAGGGACTTCGTCGATCGGCTCGTCCACGCCTTCGAGGAAGACATCCGCATCCGCCGCCTCCACGACCGCGTGGGCGAGGACGTCATGAACGTGCGCGTCGTCGAGGTGGACCACGGCGATACCTTCGACGGCAACGGCTGGCGAGCCACCGCGCTCGAGGTCGAGCACGGCTACGTGAAGCCCGCCCTCGGCTTCGTGTTCGAGGACGACACCAGCAAGCTCGTCATCTCCGGCGACACCGCCGTGAGCGACGCCATAGTCGAGGCCGCTGCATCCTCCAACATGCTGCTGCACGAGCTGATGTACACCCAGCCGCACCGTGGCGGCCCCGCGCCCGACGGCCGCGACTACCACGACGTAGACCGCGAGAACCTCACGGAGTTCGCGCGGCGCATCGCCAACTCGCACACCTGCCCGCACGGCCTCGCGGACGTCGCCGCCAAGTCAGGCGTCCCCCACGTCGTCGCCACCCACATGGGCGACGTCGATGAGCCATGGTCGCGCGAGGTCATCACCACCAACTACGACAGAACGCTCACCTTCGGCGAAGACCTCATGCGGTTCACGGTGTAGCGAAGGCCATGGCACACCACGGCGAGGTCCACTGGCTCGGCGAGGGCATCGACTACGCGTGGGCGTGGGGCCTGCAGCGCGAGCTGCTCGAGGAGCGCGTTGCCGGCGAGCGCGGCGACACGCTGCTGATGATGGGCCACGCGCCGGTCTACACCGCAGGACGCCGCTCCGTGCCCGAGGACGTGCTCGCGCAGCTCGACGCCCCGCTCGTCGAGACCGACAGGGGCGGGCAGACGACGTACCACGGTCCGGGGCAGCTCGTGGGCTACCCCATCGTGTCGCTCACCGACCTCGGCCTCGGGCCGAAGCGGTACGTTGCGGCAGTCGAGAACGCGCTGATCGCGTCGCTCGCCGAGTACGGCGTCCCCGCGCATCGCGAGGAAGGGCTGACGGGCGTGTGGACAGCGGCAGGCAAGATCGCCGCGATAGGCGTGAAGGTCTCGCGCGGCGTCACGATGCACGGCTTCGCCCTGAACGTCGCCACCGACCTCCGCGCGTACGAGCCCATCGTCCCCTGCGGCATCGGCGACAGGCCGGTAACCTCGCTGGCCGCGCTTCTCGGGAGCGCACCGCAGCCGGAGCGTGCGCCTGACCTGAAGGAGGCCGCGTACGTCGTGGCCACGGCGCTCGGCGCCGAGCTGGGCATCGCCTGGCGCGCCCGTTAGCGGGCGACTTGTCATTCCGAACGGGGTTCAGCGCACCCTTCGTTGTCATTCCGAGCGGAGAGCAGCGGAGTCGAGGAATCTCTCGGGGAACGTCCGTGGAGAACGAGGCGCCTTCCTGAGAGATCCTTCGACTTCGCTCAGGATGACACGCACCCCCACTTGCGTTAGCCCCTAACCCGCAACCCTTTTTCATGTACGGGCAGGTTGCCTCTCCCTAGAATTGCGCCATGCCCGCGACCCGCGAACTGCTCGCGCTGCAATCCGTGGACGGCGAACTCGCCGTCCGCCATGCGCGGCTGGCCGAGATCGCGCCGCTCCTCGGCGACGACTCCGCGATACGCACGCTGACCCAGCGCCTGGCGTCGGAGCAGGCGGACGTCGATTCCGCGCTCTCACGACAGCAGGAGTTCGACTCGGTCATCGCCGGTTTCACCGAGCGCGTGGACGCCGCCGAGAAGAGGCTGTACAGCGGCGTGGTCGTGAACCCCCGCGAACTCCAGGACCTCCAGGCCGACGTGAACATGCTCAAGCGGCAGCGAGGCCACGAGGAAGACGGCCTGCTCGAAGTGATGGTGGAGCTGGACACGGCGCGCGGCGCGCGGGACGCCTCTGCGAAGGAGTTGGAGTCGCTGGAGGTCTCGTGGGTGGCGGAACAGGACTCGCTCACAGCCGAGAAGCAGCGGCTGGAGGCCGAAGTGGCCGACCTCGAGCGCCAGCGCGCCGACGCGGTCTCCCGTACCCCGCCGCCGGAGGTCGCGCTGTACGAGCAGGTGCGCAGGAACCACCCGCACCCCGTCGCGCAGATGCACAACAACGCATGCAACACGTGCCGCGTCGGAGTCCCGATGCGCACGGCCCAGGAGGTACGCACCTCCTCAGCCCCGGTTCGATGTCCGAACTGCGGGCGCATCCTGCTACCGGAGTGAAGGCCGTGAGTCCGCGATGCGTGGTCCCCTCTCCCTACAAGGGGAGAGGGCTAGGGTGAGGGTACTGCGGGCGCACGCAAGGCATGGCGCACGTGAAGGCAACCGAACAAGAAAACAGCATGGAGTAGAGCGATGCGAGCGATCGGCTATTTCACCGTCGACACGGAGGCGCGGAACGTCCGCAGGTCCAGCGAGTCGCTGATGCAGGCGTTCCAGGAGTACTGCGAGACGAGGCGGCACATCCCGCACGGCACGTTCGCCGACCTCAAGGGCGAGGGCGGCGGCGACGGCTGGCATGAGATGATCGACTTCATCCGCGAGAACCGCCAGGGCTACCTCGTCGTCACGCCTGACGCCGGCCACCTCGGCACGACGCTCGAGGAGCAGGTGGAGCGCGTGCTGGAGATGGACGCGCTCTCATCCAAGGTCGTCTGCGACGACCTCGACCTGCCTGACCCCCTGCAGAACGCGCTCCGCAACTCCCGCAAGGCGGCGCAGCGCAGCGAACGCATCAGGGCAGGGATGATGGCGAAGGCCGCGAAGGGCCTCGCCCTCGGCAAGCCGCCCTACGGCTACTACGTCACAGCTGACGGCGCATTCCACGTCTCGCCGAAGGAGTCAGAGGTCGTCAAGACCATCTTCCGCCTCTACCTCGAGCCCGGCGGCAGCGTCCGGTCCGTCGCCGCGGAACTGAACAAGCGGAACATCCGCACGAGGAGCGGCCGCCGCTGGAGCCTCGTGACCGTGCGCGACGTGCTGCACAACGCCGCCTACATCGGCACGTACCACCGCTTCGGGATGCGCATCCCGGGGAGCTACGAGCCCATCGTCTCGTCGTCCGACTTCCGCCACGCGCAGGACCGCCTGCAGGAGCGAAGCCCGTCCCAACGGACGTCTCGCCCTGCGCCGATGTTCCTGCTCGCGGGCGTCCTCTATTGCCACCACTGCGGCAAGCGGATGATGGGCATCGTCCGCCGCCAGACGTGGCGCCGGAAGGACGGCGAGCGGGCGCGCGCCCAGTACCGCTACTACCAGTGCCAGTCGCGCATCAACCGCAACCAGTGCGACTACCGCACCATGAAGGCCGACGAACTCGAGGCGGAGGTCGTGCGCGTCGTGCGCGAGCGCCTCGCGTCCGGCGAGCGCGGCGACGACCCCGGCGACGTCTCGTGGCTGGCGGGCGACAAGGCCCGCTCCGAGGCAACGATGCACTCGCTCGACAAGCAGTTCATGGAAGGCGTGCAACGCGCAGCCAACGGCACGATGTCCCTCTCGACCCTGCGCGGCGGCCTCGAGCAGCTGCGCGCCATCAAGCACGACCTCGGCGAGCAGGCACGGCAGGCCGGCGACAGCACCGCCGCCCGCGCCCGCCTCGAAGCCAACGTCACCCGGATCCTCAATGACTGGGACGACCTCCCACTCCCCGAGCGCCGCGACCTCCTCCGCTCCGTCGTCTCGAAGGTCACCGTCAAGCGAGGCAAAGTAGAAGTCACGCTCCGCTAAGAACCACCGCCATTCCCGCCCCGGCGGGAATCCGATGCGACCGTTGGGTCGCGCACTCGCCCCGTTCCCGCTGGTCGCACCTTGCCCCCGACCCGTCATTCCCGCGAAAGCGGGAATCCAGAGGCCGCAGGCCGCGCGGCGGGGCAGGGTAACGGGGAGTGCAGAGGGGCGAAGCCCCCTCTGCCGGGGGCGTGGGGGTGTCCCCCACAGCATTCCGGGCGGGTGGGTGGGAAGAACTACCCCACGCCAAGCACGCCCCTAGCAGGGGCGTATACTGAACACGTCAAGAGGGCCGGGCGGCCGCTCCGGCATTGCCGGGGAGGAAAGTCCGGACTCCACAGGGCAGGGTGCTGGGTAACGCCCAGGCGCAGCGATGCGACGGAAAGTGCCACAGAGACCAGAGCGCCGATGGCCTCACACTCGTGTGAGGGACAGGCAAGGGTGAAACGGTGCGGTAAGAGCGCACCAGGTCCCGGTGCGAGCCGGGATGCTGGCAAACCCCACCCGGAGCAAGGCCAAATAGGGGGACGCCTCCGCTCGACGGAGGGCAGCGCCCGGCTGTCGTCCCCGGGTAGGCCGCACGATCCCTTCGGCAACGGAGGGACCAGATAGATGGCCGCCGTCCCGTGCCCCGCACGGGATACAGAATCCGGCTTACAGGCCCTCTTGGCGCTCGTCCCGCCCTTTCTCTCTAGATGGGAGAGGGGAACGCGCTTCACCGCGCGGTGAAGGTGAGCCAGAGGCGTGTGAGGGTGCGGCGGTGGATGGTAAGATACCGGACGAAAAGCACGCCCGCTGAGAGGATCGTATGGCAGACGCAGAAGCAACGCCGCCCGCTCGCTCGCGGGACGAGATCGCCCGCTTGGGCAAGGCCATCTACGAGCGGGACATCCGGCGGCAGGTCGAGGCAGACCACCACGGAGAGGTCGTCGCCATCGACGTCGACAGCGGCGGCTGGGCGTTTGGCGGGAATGCCATCGCCGCCTCTGAGAGCCTGAGGGGCCAACACCCGGATGCTGAGGTCTGGCTCATGCGGGTCGGCCATCGCGCGTTGTATCGCTTCGGGGGCAGTTCCCTTCGGAGAGCAGGGTGATCGAGGGCGTCGTCAACGCCCGTCTCGAAGCTGTCGTACCCCTTTCCCTGCTTGGGCCCTACAGGGCAGGCGCGGGAGATTGACGCCGTGGTTGACACCGGCTTCAACGGCTATCTGACGTTGCCCCCGGCATTGGTGGCGGATCTGGGTCTGCCTGTTGTGGGTGACGCCGAGGCTGTTCTGGCTGACGGCAGCGAGGCTGTCTTCGATGTGTACGGCGTGACGATGCTCTGGGACGGCGAGCCAAGATACGTCGAAACCGGGGCGGTTGGCGTCGACCCCCTCGTAGGTATGGCGCTGCTCGACAGCCACAGCCTGTACGTGGAGATTGAGGACGGCGGCAGCGTCGTCATCCGGGCCAGGGAGTAGCCGGACCCTGCGGAGCCCCCCGGCCTCGCCCCAGTCCAGTCCATTCATGTTGATTGTTCCGGGGTGAATGTGTCCCCCGTGCGACTTCCCATAGTTGCGCATACAACACCCCATCGGTTATCATGTACGTAACACGCGCCCCACCCAGTGCGATAGGGCGCGCGCACAACGAACGGGGACGAGCCCCGGCCACCAGAGGCCGGGGCTCTTTTTGTTAAGCGGTGGAGAAGGCTCCCGTAGGGGCGGTTCGCGAATCGCTCTGCCGCTCCTCGAATGGGACCGCCCCGCGACATCACGAAGAGACGACAACGGAACGAAGGCACGCCATGAGCAACGAGGTCCGCTATCCACAATACCGGGACGACCCCGCCGGGTTCGTCGAGAACGTCCTCGGCGCGGCGGGGGAGCCTTACTCGAAGCAGCGCGAGATGCTCGAGGCCGTCACGGGCGCGCGCCGTGTCTCCGTCGTCGGCGCGAACGGCTGCGGCAAGGGCTGGGTGCTCGCCCGCCTCATCCTCTGGTGGCTCGAAACGCGCGCCCAGGCGAAGGTCGTCGTCCTCTCGTCCACCAACCGCCAGGTGCGCGAGATCCTCTGGCAGGAGCTCGCCGCCGTCTGCGATGCCGCAGGAGACGCCCTCAGCGGCAAGCTCACCAAGGGCAAGTACTTCATCTCGCCCGACCGGTTCGCCATCGGCTTCGCCACGAATAACCCGGACAACATCCACGGCTTCCACTCCCCGGAGCTCCTCCTCATCGTCGACGAGGCCCACGCCGTCCGGGAGTCCCACTTCGACGCCGCGGTCCGCCTCAACGCATCCAGGACGCTTCTCGCGGGCAACGCCTTCTCCACCTCCGGCACGTTCTACGAGTCCCACCACGCGAAGCGTCACCAGTACCACCACATGCGCATCTCCGCCTACGACACCCCCAACCTCACCGGCGAGGAGCCCGCGCGGCCCGGCCTCATCACCGCCGAGGACATCGCCGACAAAGCCCTGCAATGGGGCGACGACCACCCCAAGTTCATCGCAGCCGTCTACGCGCAGTTTCCCGACACGCTGGAGGACTCGCTCGTCGGGCGCGCCGCCGTCGAGGACGCGATGGGGGAGGACGCCCCCAGCGGCGAAGGCGCGCCCACTGAGGAGGACGACGCCCGCGAGCCGCTCTACATCGGCGTGGACGTTGGCCGGTTCGGCACTGACAAGTCCGTGCTCTGCGCGCGCCGCGGACAGCGCGTCGTTGAGATGAAGTCGTTCGGGCGCGTGGACACGATGCGGATCGCCGGGGAAACCGAGTTGATGGCGCGCGAACTCGGCGCGGAGGCCATATTCGTGGACGAGGGAGGCCTCGGAGCGGGCGTCGCCGACCGCCTGCGCGAGCTGAACGCGCCCGTCCACGGCGTGCAGTTCGGGCGCAAGGCGATGCACCCGACGCGCTTCGTCAACCTGCGCTCCGAGATATTCTGGGAGCTGCGCCGCCTCATCAACGACCGCTTCATCGCGCTGCCGGACGACGAGGAGCTCGCCGCGCAACTCCTCTCCCTGCGCTACGACGTCTCCAGCTCAGGCCAGGTGTGGATGGAGAGCAAGCGGGAACTCCGCAAGAAGAGCCTCCCCTCGCCCGACCGCGCCGACGCCCTCGCCCTCGCCTTCATGACCCCACCCTCACTCCAGATCTGGACCGGCTACGAGCCATTCCTCCTCCCGCGGCCACGCCCACCCGTCGGCGTCCCGGCGCCCCCGCGCCGCGACGAGGACGAAGACAACGGCAGCGTCGACTCCGCCACCCCTGCCCACGTCCCCAACTTCGGGGTGTGGTGGTGATGATGGCAATCAGGTGGACAGATATTCCGCTCATGGTGAGCCTGTCGAACCACGATTGGACGCCGCATCCTTCGACAAGCTCAGGACGAGCGGACAGGGGACCGCGACGCGGAATGACAGCCCTAACGCAGCCCCGTCATTCCCGCACCGGCGGGAATCCAGGGTGTGCGGGCAGCGCACGCGGGGTGGGGAGTGGGGCGGGGTTCCTGTCTTCGCAGGAACGACGAGGCGCACCCTGTCATGCTGAGCGAAGTCGAAGCATCTCTCGGGGAGAACGTTGGTACACGATGGCGCGCCGAACTCCGGGGTGTGGTGATGAAGGCAATCGGGCAGATAGTCCGCTCATGGTGAGCCTGCCGAACCACGAGCGGGCACCGCATCCCTCGACAAGCTCAGGACGAGCGGACAGGGGACCGGGACGCGGAATGACAGTCCTACCCCTAGCGCGAGTGCGGAAAGGCGATTTCCAGCGCGGGGGGCTCGTCGACCTTGGCGTAGAGCCAGTCGTGCATGTGCTCGTACCAGGATTCGCCCTTGGGGAGCGTGCCGATGGCGGAGCGCACGCGGTACCACTCCGGGTTCTCGACGCATGGCGGCGTCACGTTGTCGTAGTGGAGCGCCTTCGCCGCGTTGAGCAGGCGTCGGCGCACCTGGATGATCATGCCGTCCGAGCGCCCGAGGTGCTCGATGCTGCGGTTCTGGATGGGGCCCATGCTCTCGGTGACGGCCTGGTCCTGCAGGAAGACAGTGGCGATGCCGGTGAACGTCTCGGTGCGCTGGAGGTTGCGGTCTATCTCGTAGTCGTTCTTGCGGCTGGCGCGGGGGCGGAATCGTCCGAGCGGCCCCGCGGCGTCCGGCAGCAACTCGCCCGCGGGGTGCGTCGCGTTACCGAGCACGCCGAACCGCCTTCTGTCCACGACGCTCTTCGTGGGGTGCCAGGAGACCGTCCACACCATCGTGTGATGGTCGTCCATCGGCACCCAGATGTGGCCGGGCACGGTGCCGTCTGCGGCGGCGGGGAAGAAGGTGAAGATGGGGAAGAGGAACTGCGTGATGCGCCAGTAGGTGGTCTCCGGGCTCTCCTCGCGGTTCGCGCCGTAGACGACGCCGTAGCGCGTGGGGACGACCTCCAGCGTCGGGTGCTTGTCGTTGTGCCAGACGCCGGTGTTGCCGGAGCCGTCCGGGTCCAGCCTTCCGTGGAGGAAGAAGAGGTGGCTCGTGTCGATGTCGCCCTCGAGGCCCTGCATCCAGTTGCAGGCGCGCTGCGCGAGCGAGAAGTTGCGCTGCTCCTCCGGCATGGCGGTCCACTCGAAGTCCGGCAGTCCGGGCGGGTCGCCCTCGCCGAGGTACGCCCACACGACACCGCCGTGCACCGCGCCGCGGTACGCCCACGCGCGGATCTTGTCCTTGAAGTTGCTCTCGCCGGGCTCGTTGGGCATGTCCACGCACTGGCCGGTGACGTCGTACTTCCAGCCGTGGTAGATGCAGCGCAGGCCGTTGTCCTCGTTCCGTCCGAAGAAGAGGGAAGCGCCGCGGTGCGGGCACGTCTCGGAGAAGACGCCCACGTCGCCGCTGGAGTCGCGGAAGACGATGAGGTCCTCGCCGAGCAGGCGGAAGCGCTGGGGGGCGCCGTCGGGGCCGCCGAGCTCCTCGACGGGCATGATGGGGAGCCAGTAGCGGCGCATCATCTCGCCCATGGGCGTTCCCTTGCCCACCTGCGTCAGCATCTCGTTGTCAGCCGTGCTCAGCATGGCGAATCCTCCGTGTCCGGCTTGGACTGCGCTGCGATTACGCGCTATCTTATAGCCGCATCGGTGCAGTTGCCATTGTGGCGATGCGGACGCTCCGGCTTCAAGAGGGCAGGGGCGCGCGCTGCGAACGCGTTGGCGCCGGACGTCACGACGTCCGGACATGAGCGAACGCAGAGAAAGGAACGCTATGGCCGTCAATCCCTACACGCTTCCCCCGGACCAGCAGGGCTGGCGCGGCGAGTCGATACCCGGAGCGCACAAGCGCAAGTGGTACACGCTCGTCGAGAACGACAAGTGCCTCGTGACGGCGCTGCTGCTCATCCCCGGTGAGGTCGGCATCCGCCACTCGCACGAGTCGGGCGAGCTGTCCGTCCACTTCTCGGACGAGATGCGGCCAGAGGTGACGTGGAACCCGCCCGGCATGGTGCACGGCGGCGTGCCCGCGCCCGCGAACCCGGTCGAAGCCGCGATCGAGGGGCTGATAGACGAGGAGGCCATCAAGGCGTCCGGCAACCCGGAGTTCGCGCGGTTCATCGCGGGCGTCCTCGAAGCGCACGTGAAGCGCGTCGACGAGATCGTGGCGGAGCGCACACGCCCCGCGCCCGCGCCGCGCGTCATCGTGGACGTGCTCTTCCCGCCGTTCAAGACGACCATCGTCGACCCCGGCGTCGCTGACGGCAAGACGGTCACAGGCCAGTGGTACGACTAGGAGAGGGGTTCGGAGGGTGGTTGTCATGCTGAGCGGAGCTGAAAGCGCAGTCGAAGCATCTCTCGGGGAACGTTGGCAGACGGCAGCGCGCCGCCCCGAAAGATTCCTCGGCTCCGCTCGGAATGACAAGTAAAGGGAACAACGGGACAGCGAAGGAGGCATCCGATGGTGCGAACGTACAACGGCCCGATCTATGACGGCGACGGGCACGTGCTGGAGAACAAGGACGGCATCATCGACAGGATGCCGCGCGACCTGCAGGCCAGCCGCGCGGTGGAGCGGATGCGCCGCCGGAACGTCTTCCCGGAGCTGGACAACTACCACAACCTGCTCAGCATCTCGCCGGAGGGTTCCTTCTCCAACCCGGAAGAGGTTCGCGGGTGGACGCGCTTCATGGACGAGCTGTCCATCGGCAGCGCTGTGCTGTACCCGACCGAGGCGCTCGCGGTGGGGCGGATGGTCGACCTCGACCAGATAGAGATGGCGACCATGGCCTACAACGACTGGATACACCAGGAGTACCTGCAGAAGGACGACCGCCTGCAGGCGTTGGCGCTGCTGCCGATGCAGGAGCCGGAACTCGCGGCTGCGGAGCTGCGGCGCGCGGTCGAGGAACTGGGCATGTGCGGCGGGATGCTGCCGGCCACCGGTCTGCAGGGCCACCTGGGCGCGAAGCACTACTGGCCCGTCCACGAGGAGGCGAACCGCCTCGGATGCTGTCTCTCCGTCCACGGCGGCTCGTACCCCGACCTCGGCTTCCACGACCTCAACATCTTCGCGGCGATCCACGCGATGGGGCACCCGTTCGGCATCATGATCTCGTTCATGAGCATGCTGTTCAACGGCATCTTCGACAAGTTCCCGAACGTGCGCTACGGCTTCATGGAGGGCGGCGTCGCGTGGTTCCTGATGGCGCTCGAGCGGGGCGAAGGCTCCTACAACGCGTTCACACCGCTCGACCCGAACCGTCGCTTCCTGCAGCTGCGCGACGGCGACAGCGTGCGCGACCACATCCTGCGCCACGTTCACGAAGGGCGCATCTTCATAGGCGTCGAGGGCGACGAGCCCGACCTCGCGCACGCCGTGCGCACCGTCGGCAGCGACCCGTTCATCTGGTCCAGCGACTTCCCGCACGAGGTGACGGTCGAGACGTGCGCGCTGGAGATCCGTGAACTCGTCGAGAACGAAGAAGTGCCGGACGACGCGCTCGAGGCGATCCTCTGGAAGAACGCCGCGCGGATGTACGGGCTGCGCTCGCCTGCTGCCAGCACTCGGTAGACGGAGGCAGTCTGCCGGAGGAAAATGGGTGCTGGCTCCTGTGAACTGACGAGCAAGCGGAAGGGCGGCGGGAAGCGAGGTAAACGCATGACGGACTGGGAGAAGTGCCCGGCGGTAGAAAGCGTGCCCGGCAAGCTCAGCGGAGCGTGGGTCTTCACCGGCACCAGGCTACCCGTATCCGCCCTGTTCGAGAACCTGGAAAGCGGCGCTACTGTCGAGGAATTCATGGAATGGTTCCATCCGGTGGACGAATGGAAGGTCAGGGCCGTTCTTCAGCACGCGGCCAACTCCCTGAAAGTGCCCGTGCTCGCGAGCGGTCTTGAAGATACTGTTTGATCACGGAACGCCCGCGCCTCTCAGGCGGGACCTCCACGGACACACGGTCGATACGGCGGCAGAGAATGGGTGGGACAGCCTTCTCAACGGAGACCTGCTGGACAGGGCCGAACAGGAGGGCTACGAAGTCCTGATCACCACCGACCAGAGCATCAGGCATCAGCAGAATCTCTCGGGCAGAAGACTGGCCATCATCGTTCTGCTCAGAACGGCATGGCCCTACGTCCGGCTTCGCATCGAGGACATCCGCGCCGCCGTTGCCGAGGCGCGGCCGGGAGAGGTGAGGGAAGTCCCTATCTGAGCGCGGGAAGAATAGCGTTCAGGCAGGAGCCGAAGCGCGCTGAAGCGCGTCCTGCCTTCGCAGGATGGTTCGACAGGCTCACCATGAGCGGTGAAGGACGGAGACCCGAGGGGGCGGTTCGCGAACCGCCCCTACAGCTGGCGGAGCCTGGGGTCGAGGTAGTCGCGAAGCCAGTCGCCGAGGAGGTTCATGGAGAGCACCGTGAACATGATGGCGAGGCCGGGGATGACCGAGAGCCACCAGGACGTGACGATGAAGTCTCGCCCTTCCGCGACCATGACGCCCCACGCGGGGTCCGGCGGCGGGATGCCCGCGCCGAGGAAGCTGAGCGACGCCTCCAGCAGGATGACGTTCCCCACCTGGAGGGTCGCGAGGACGATGATGGTGTTGAAGACGTTGGGGAGGATGTGGCGGAAGATGATGCGCAGGTTGGAGGCTCCCGCGACGCGGGCGCGCGCGACGAAGTCCATCTCCTTGAGCGTCAGCACCTCCGCGCGCACCTGCCGGGCGTAGCGCGACCAGAGCAGGAGCGCGACGACGGCGACGGTCGTGGCTGTGCCGGGCTCGAAGAGCACCACGAGCACGAGCGCGAGCAGGATGAGCGGCAGGGAGAGGTTGATGTCGACCAGCCGCATGATGATGTGGTCCCACCAGCTTCCGAAGTAGCCCGCGACGAGGCCGAGCACGGAGCCGATGATGCCGCCGACGGCCAGCGCGGCGAGCGAGACGAGCGCTGCCGTGCGCGCGCCGAAGATCATGCGGCTGAGGATGTCGCGCCCCTGGCGGTCGCTGCCTAGCGGGTAGCTCCAGTCGCCGCCGTCGGTCCATGCGGGCGGGAGCAGGCGCGCTCGCAGGTTGCCGTCGATGGGGTCGTGGGGCGCGATGAGCTCGGCGAAGAGCGCGGGGATGACGAGGACGATGAGGAGCACCGCGACGGGTATGACCGGGTAACGGCGCAGCAACGTCCAGACCAATCCGACTACCCGGAGCCCGGGTATGCGTGCGATCGCGGCAGGGGAGGTTGCGACGGCCATGTCAGCCTCTCCCTCCGCCGTAGCGGACGCGCGGGTCTATGTAGGCGTAGAGGATGTCCACGACGAGGTTGATGGTGATGAACATCGCGGAGATGAGGATGACGAGCCCCTGCACGACAGAGTAGTCGCGGGCGTTCACCGAGGTGAGGGCGAGCTGGCCGATGCCGGGCCACGCGAAGACGGTCTCCAGCGTGACGACGCCGGTGACCATGATGCCGGCGATGATGCCGAACAGCGTGAGCGGCGGAATCGCGGCGTTCTTGAGCGCGTGCTTCCAGACGACCCTCCACTCCGGCGTGCCCTTGATGCGCGCGAACTTCACGTATTCGCTGTCCAGGACGTTCAGCATCGCGGAGCGGGTGAGGCGCATGAAGGCGGCCACGGAGAACCAGCCGAGCGCCACGCCGGGCAGGATGATGTGGGTGAAGCCGCCCTTCCCGGAGACCGGGAGCCACCCCAGGTTCACTGAAAATATCCAGATGAGGACGATGCCGAGCCAGAAGGGAGGAAGCGACTGGCCCAGGAGGGCGACCAGCTTGCCGATCATGTCGATGGGCGTGCCCTTCTTGACCGCAGATATGACGCCGATGGGCACCGCCATGACCACGCTGACGAACATCGCGAAGCCGGCGAGCTGCAGGCTGTTGGGGATGGCGTTGCCGATGAGGCTCATCGCGCTCTGGCCCTGGAACTTGATGGAGGGGCCGAAGTCCAGTTGGAGCGCGTTGCCGACGAACAGGACGTATTGCTCCCAGAGGGGTTTGTCGAAGCCCCAGAGGGCTGCGACGCGTCTGAGGTCTTCCTCTGTGGCGTCGGCGGGCGCGAGGACGTCGATCGGGCTGCCGGTGATGCGGACGAGCGTGAAGACGATGATGCTCACGCCGATGAGGGCGAGCACCGCCTGGAAGAGCCGGATGATGATGTAGCGTTGCATCGAGTTGTTCTTCGTGACTTGCTTGGCGGGGCGTCCTTGTTCCCACCCACCCGCCCGGGATGTTGTGGGGGACACCCCCACGCCCCCGGCAGAGGGGCTTTGCCCCTCTGCACTCCCGCTTTGAGGCACCATAGGGGTGCTCCTGATGGTGACCGCAGGCCTCCTCAGAGAGGGGGGTTCATCCTAGTCGGGCGTGGTGGGGAGGGCAAGAGCGGCGGGAGGGGTCGGGGGTGTGGTTCCTGCGAAGGCAGGGAACCACGAGGGGGGTGCCTCGGACAGGGCACCCACAAGGGATGCCCCTACACCGGGCGTTCCACGCTCCCACGTGCCGTGTGCCCTGTTGGGCAGGCTGGGTTCCCGCGTTCGCGGGAATGACGGGGGGCGTGGTTCGACAGGCTCACCATGAGCGGAGAGAAAGCACCATGAGCGGGACGCTCCCGAGAGATGTTTCGACTCCGCCTTCGGCTCCGCTCAACATGACAAGGAAGGATGCCTCGGCTCCGCTCGACGTGGGCACTCCATGGTCTCTCTCCACCCATGTGCCCTGACGGGCACGCTGGATTCCCGCGTTCGCGGGAATGACGGGATGGAAGGGGGACTTACTCCTGCGGGGTGTCCTTCCGGACGAGGGCCATGGCGCGGACGCCGGTTTTGTAGTGTTGCTCGGGGGTGATGATGGGGCCGGGGTGGTAGGTGTAGGCGGCGTTGGGGGTGAGGAACTCTTCGTAGAGGAGTTCGCGGTGGCCGGGGTAGGTGACGGTCATGGCGTAGCAGGCGAAGCCGGGCACGTAGAGGCGCGCGAGGCCCTGAGTGTCGGTCTTGGAGCGGCCGAGGCCGGCGACGGCTACTTCTGCGCCGGCTACGGGGTCGCCGTCGCGGTCGAAGACCTGGATGCTGACGTTGGGGCGGGGCAGGAGGCCGCGAGAGAGCTTGCGGAGGAGCCTCGGTGCGGGATTCAGAAGCGCGTCTTCGGCTACCTCTCCGACGACGTCGGACTCGAAGCCGGGGCCCTTGGGCGTCCGCCAATCAGGGCCGTACTTGCGGCGCAGGTAGTCCTCGGGCGGGTTGGGGGTGCGGAAGCGCTCGCCGATGAACTCGATCTCTCCGAGGGTCTCGAACAGGTGCAGGGGCAGTTCGACGCCGGGGAACTCGTACGCCCTGCCGTTGATGATCTTGTGGCACGTCCAGTCCGTGCGGATGCCGTCCTTGATGAGGGCGACGCTGACGTGGCGGACGTTGGGCTTGATGCGCGGGTAGAAGCCGTGCGACCGGAATGCCTCCCCAACGCGGTAGATGGTGTCCATGTCGAGGCCGTGCATCCCGATGACGCCCGCCGTGTCCATCTCGTCGTCCCAGGGGATGAAGCGTCCCTCGCGGACGGCGCCCAGGAGGGTGCCTGAGCCGAGCCAGAAGTTGATGCCCTGCTCGTCGAAGATGCGCTTCACTTCCCTGAGGCGGGCTGCGGCGACATCGGGGTCGAGGGGTGTGGGGTCCTTGATGGTTTTTTCGTAGGCTGCTTCGCCTGCGGGGTCTTGTTCAGTCATGTGGTATCTCCTGTGCAGGGGGCCCTCCCAATGCGCCCCGCCTCTGGTTCGCCCCCATACTAACGCTTCCCCATCGAGGGGGAAGGGTCAGGCATCCCGCACCCAGCAGCCCGTCCGCGTGCCTGTTGGGCACTCTGGAGGGCGAGGGCTTCACCCCCATCCTAACCTTCCCCCATCAAGGGGGAAGGGACCAGGCACCCCGCCCTCCAGCCCCACCGCGTGCCTGTTGGGCACTCTGGATTCCCGCCTTCGCGGGAATGACGGGGGAAAGCGGGAATGGGGGGACAGGGGGCGCGGCCCTCGTTCATTCCGAGCGGAGTCGAGGAATCTCTCAGGAGACGCATCGCTTACACGGGACGTTCTCCCGAGAGATGTTTCGGCTCCGCTCAACATGACAAAGCGGGGCGAGGTTCCTGCCTTCGCAGGAACGACGGGGGCAAAGGGGGCGGCTCGCGAGCCGCCCCTACGTGCAATCAGGCAGTGGGGGCGGGCTCCGGGAATGGAGCCCGCCCGATAGGGTCGTTACTTGGCGACGGCGCCTTCGAGGTGGTCGATCGGCGCGCCGGAGACCATGCCGGAGTAGATGAAGTCGGCGACGACGTCAGGGTCTGCGACAACCTCGTTGGGCAGGTAGAAGAGCGGGATGTCCTGGTGGAGGTCGTAGTACAGGTCGCCGATATCCCGCAGGAGGTCGTCACGGTCTTGTGGCGTGTTGGTGTTGAGCGCTTCGCGCATCAGGGCCTCGGCGCCCGGGTCCTGGAGTCCGATGTAGAGCACCGGGATGATGGAGCTGCCGTACACCTGCACCGTCACCAGCTGCGCGCCGCTCGTTGCGATCGGCACGACGTGGTTGTCCCAGCGCATCTCGCGCTGCTTGGTGCGGTACTCGACGGGGTCAGCCTGCTGCTCGATGACGTCGACACCGATGGCACGCCAGTAGTTTGCGATGGCCTGCATCACGTCCACGCCGGCGGGTACGGCGGGCTGGACGGTGAGCTGGATCGTCGTCTGCAGTTCGTCGATGCCGAGCTCCTGCAGGCCCTGCTCGAGGAGCGCCCTGGCGGCGTCCTCGTCGTAGCCGTACTCGTCGTCAAAGCGGGTCTCCCACTCCGGGTTCCAGCCCACGCGCTGCGCGTTGTTGGGCAGGTAGTGGTTCTTGAACATCGTGAGGCCCTTGCCCGCGAAGAACGCGTCGTTGAGCTCATCGCGGTCTATGGCCTTGTTGAGCGCCTTCCGCACGTTCAGGTTGGCGAGCGGCGTGTTGGGGTAGGCGGGGTACTCCTTCTGGGCAAGCTCGCCGCTCCACTCGCCTTCGCGGTCGTTCGCGACGTTCGGCCCTGCGGGGACGTAGACGCCCTGCCATGCGAGGAAGTAGCGGGCCGCGGGGACCTGGGCAGTGAAGGTGACGTAGCCGCGTGACTCCGCGTCCACCAGCAGCTCCTCCGGCAGCTTGGCCAGGTGCACCTCACCTGAGACCAGCTTCGCGTGGCGGGTGGATGCCTCGTTGATGAACTGGAACTCGAACTCGGGGAAGTCGGGCGTGGCGCGCCAGTGGTCTTCCACGCGTTCGTAGACGACGCCGGACTGCTCGTCCATGGAGACGATGGTGTAGGGGCCGGTGCCTGCCAGCGGGACCTCGTCTCCGAGCGGGTCGCGTCCATCGACGAGTTCGGCGAGGCGCGGGTCGTCCTCGTAGTTGGCCCACTCGGAGGACTGCCTTGCTGAGAGCAGACCGGGCCCGCGCGCGAGGAAGTCCGCCTTGCTGGCGATCTCCATGCCGCCCTGGATCTCGGAGATGACCTCAAAGACGTCGGCGTTCGGGGCCGTGGTGTGGAAGACGACCTCGTAGGGGCCGACGATCTCGACGTCGGTGACGATAACGCGCATCGTCCGGGCCTCGCTGCCGACGTCGTCGGGCAGGATGTTCATGAGCCAGGAGAAGCGTACGTCCTCGGCGGTGAACTCGCCGTGGCTGTTGTGGAACTGCACGCCCTCGCGCAGTTTGAACCGCCACGAGTGGCCGTCCGGCTCGAGGTTCCACTCAGTGGCGAGCTGGGGCACGTACTCGCCGTTCGTCTTGGCGAAGCCGACGAGGTATTCGTAGTGCGGCCGGATGTACCAGTTGCTGGCCTGGCCGGGGATGCGCCGGATGTTGCTGAAGTCGGTCGGCGACGCAACTGCCATGATGACGCGGTCGACCGCAGGCCCCATGGCTTCGGGGACGGGGGTGGCCGTAGGGTCGGGATCGGGCGCGGGCGCGTCGGGCGTTGTGCCGGCGGCGGGCGCGGGCGGGCTCGTGGGCGTCGCGGTGGGGTCGGGGTCGTCGCCGTTACATGCCGCGCCAACCAGAGCGAGCAGCATGCTGAGCGCCACCACTATGAGTAAACGAGAGTGATTCCTGACGGTGCGCACGACGCCTCCCTTAGCGCGTATAAGCGTATGCTGTTGCGAAACCGTGCAGCCCCGTTAAGATTGAGACGCACGGCTGCAAGAGCAGGGGCGCATTATACGCAGAGCGAGTTCGGTCACGCCAACGAGAGGGAACAAGGAGGCGCCGCATGTTGAGCCACGCTGACAACGAGCTCATCACCCGCACGGGCAGGGGCACGCTGATGGGCGCGCTTTTCCGCCGCTACTGGTTGCCCGCGCTGATCTCCGACGAACTGGAGGCAGATGGCGCTCCGGTGCGCTTCCGCCTGCTGAACGAGGACCTGGTCGCCTTCCGCGACACGAGCGGCGAGGTGGGCGTTCTCTCCGAGTACTGCCCGCACCGGGGCGTCTCGCTGGCGCTCGGACGGAACGAATACGACGGCCTGCGCTGCCTCTACCACGGCTGGAAGTTCGACGTCAGCGGCCAGTGCGTCGATATGCCGACCGAGCCGGTGGAGAGCGGCTTCCGAAACAAGGTGCGGGCAGGGTCGTACGCGGTTCGGGAGCACGGAGGCGCGGTGTGGGTGTACATGGGGGCCGCAGAGAGCGAGCCGCCGTTCCCCTTCTACTACTGGACAACGGTTCCGGACTCCAACCGCATCATGGCGAAGTGGATACAGGACGCGAACTGGCTGCAGAGCCTGGAGGGCGGGATCGACACGGTGCACGCGTCGTTCCTGCACAACAGCGCCGAAGGACCGATGGTGGCTCCCGGCGCGCAGAGCGGGAACAACCTCATGTTCAACGACACGAGGCCGAAGCTGGAGATAGAGGAGACGACCTACGGGTTCCGGTACGCCTCGATACGCAGGGGGCCGGATGAGGCCATGCGCTACGTGCGGATAACGCCGCACATCATGCCGGCATCGTCGTACCCGCCGTTCTCCAGGGAAGACAACCGCATCTGGAACATGTGGGTCCCCCGCGACGACGGCACCTGCTGGGCGTGGGACGTGTGCTTCAACGAAGCGAAGCCCATGTCCGACGAGCTGAAGGAGGGACTGCGGGAATACCGGGGCTACTACGCCTTCGATCCCAAGACGTTCGTGAAGTACGCCGGGCCGCAGAATATGTGGCTGCAGGACCGCGAACTGATGAAGAAGGAGAGCTGGTCCGGCATCCGCGGGCTGTTCGTGCAGGACAATGCGGTGCAGGAGAGCATGGGGCCCATCGTCGACCGCACCCTCGAGCACCTCGGCACGACGGACGCGGCCATCATCAAGGCGCGCAAGCTGTACATCAAGGCTGCCATCGCGCTTGCGGAGGAGGGCGTCGAGCCGCCGGGCGTGTGGGAGCAGGGCGACTACGAGTTGATCCGCTCCGACGCTTACGTGCAGCCGGTGGACAGCCCGTGGAAGGTCGAGCGTCCGTTGGAAGAGCGGTTCGCGGTCGGGGTTGCGTGAGCGGCGCGCAGCGGTATGGCAACGTTTCCCCGAGAGACACTTCGACTCCGCTGCACTCCGCTCAGTATGACAAGTGAGGGGATGCTGCGCTCCGTTCGGTATGACGTCTTCCACGAGGCCCGCGTGCGCTGCTGCGCACGTGCGACCTGCCGTCGCTTGGATTCCCGCCTGTGCGGGAATGACGAGGGAGGCGGGAATGACGAGGCTCTACTCTGGGCTGCAAGACTGAGGAGCAACGGTTGACCGAGACGGCGAGCAGCACGGGGCAGGGTGGCGGTAACGTCGTCCTGGACGTGCAGGATCTGCAGACGCACCTCTTCACGAAATGGGGGGTGACACGCGCCGTCGATGGGGTGAGTTTCCAGATACGCGAGGGTGAGACGCTGGGGCTCGTGGGGGAGTCCGGCTCCGGGAAGAGCATGACGGCGCTCTCGTTGCAGCGCCTGCTGCCGGAGGCCGCGCGCATCGTGGGGGGGCGCATCCTGCTGGACGGCGACGACGTCGTGCGGATGCGGATGTCGGATGTTCGGCAGATGCGGGGGCGCAAGATTTCCATGATCCTGCAGGACCCGCAGACGGCGCTGAACCCGGTGTTCACCATCGGCAACCAGCTCACGGAGTCCATCGCGGCGCACGGCAACCGGAACGGCGGCCGCAGGAGCAGGCAGTCGGTCAGGGACAGGGCGATGGAAGTGCTGCGCATGATGCGCGTGGCGGCGCCGGAGCGGCGGCTCTCCGACTACCCGCACCAGATGAGCGGCGGCATGAAGCAGCGCGTCGTGGGCGGGATCGCCATCGAGAGCCAGCCGCGGCTGCTCATCGCGGACGAGCCGACGACGGCGCTGGACGTGACGATACAGGCGCAGTACCTCAACCTGCTCAAAGAGATACAGCGCGAGACGGGCGTTGCCATCCTGTTCATCACGCACGACCTGGGCGTCGTGGCGCGGATGTGCGACAGGGTCGCGGTGATGTACGCGGGGCGCATCGTGGAGCAGGGCGGCATCCACGAGATATTCGACAACCCGTCGCACCCGTACACGCAGGCGCTGCTCGGCTCCATCCCCAAGATGGAGGAGCGTGTCGAGCGGCTCACGGCGATAGAAGGGCAGCCGCCCGCGCTGTTCGCGCTGCCGCAGGGCTGCCGGTTCGCGGTGCGCTGCATGCACGTCCACGACCGGTGCAATGAGACGTACCCGGCGGAGTTCGTTGACTCCAGCGGACACACCGCGGCTTGCTGGCTGATGGAGGAGAAGTGGCAGAAGTCCTCGTAAGAGCCGAGAACCTCCAGAAGCACTTCCCCGTGACCGAGGGGCTGGTGCTGATGAAGACGGTGGGCTGGGTGCGCGCCGTGGACGGCATCAGCTTCGAGGTGCGGCGCGGACAGACGCTCGCGCTCGTGGGCGAGTCGGGCTGCGGCAAGACGACGACCGCGAAGCTCGTGCTGCGCCTCGAACAGCCGACGGGCGGCTCCATCTCGATGGAAGGGCAGGACATCCACTCGCTCAGTGGGCAGGACCTGCGGCAGTTCCGCATGCAGGTGCAGGCGGTCTTCCAGGACCCGTGGAGCTCGCTCAGTCCGCGTATGCGGGTGCGGGACATCATCGCGGAGCCGCTTGTGGTCAACAGGAACGTGAGCGGCAAAGAGGCGCGCGAGCGCGTGATGGAGCTGCTCGACAACGTGGGACTGCGCCCCGAGCAGGCCGAGCTCTTTCCGCACGAGTTCAGCGGGGGCCAGCGGCAGCGCATCGCGATGGCGAGCGCTCTGAGCGTGGAGCCGTCACTGATCGTGCTCGACGAGCCGGTGTCGGCGCTCGACGTGTCGGTGCAGGCGCAGATCATGAACCTGCTGCGCGACCTGCAGGTGGAGCACAACGTGAGCTACCTGATGGTGTCGCACAACCTCGCGACGGTGCGCTACCTCGCGCACGAGGTGGCCGTCATGTACCTCGGCGAGATCGTCGAACGGGCGGAGACGGACGACCTGTACGAGCACCCGCTGCACCCGTACACGCAGGCGCTCTTCTCGGCGGCGCTTCCGGCGCATCCGGCGCTGCAGCGCGACGAGATGATCCTGCAGGGCGAGGTGCCGAGCCCGCTCAACCCGCCGTCCGGCTGCCGCTTCCACCCGCGCTGTCCGTTCGCGAAGGACATCTGCTCCGAGGTCGCGCCGGAGTGGAAAGAGGAGACGCCGGGGCATTTCGTGGCGTGTCATCTGTACTGAGTCACGCTCCTCCTGGCCTTCCGCCATCGAGGGGGAGGGGAGTGGGCACTGGGTTCCTAGCTTCGCGGAATGACGGATGGGGAAGGGACGCGGGGGCGGTTCGCGAACCGCCCCTACGAGAGGCGGGGGTGCGCGTCGGGGCCGGGGTGGTTCGACAGGCTCACCATGAGCGGGGGGATTACCCTGAGAGGAGAGGGCACCCACAAAGGGGTGCCCCTACACCGAGCCGTCCGAGAGATTTCTTGGCTCCGCTGCGCTTCGCTCGAAATGACAAGGTCGCCTCGCGGCGTTGACCGTGGGGCGGTGCGCTCCTAGACTCCAATCGTTCCGTCCAACATCGCCAGACCAGGGAGGAAGGCCATGCTGACGAGGGAAGAGAACGAGCTGCTCTGTCGCACGGGGCCGAGTGATCCGGCGGGGGTGTTGCTTCGGCGGTACTGGCAGCCGGTGGCGCTGGCGGAGGAGATGGAGCCGGGGAGCGCGCCGATGCCGGTGCGCGTTCTGAGCGAGGACCTGACGCTCTTCCGCGACCAGTACGACCGCCTCGGCCTCGTGGCACGGCACTGTGCCCACCGTGCAGCGGACCTGAGTTACGCACGCATCGAGGACGGCGGGCTGCGCTGTCTCTACCACGGCTGGCTGTACGACATCCACGGCAACTGCCTGGAACAGCCGGGCGAGCCGGAGGGCAGCACGTTCAAGGACAAGATCCAGTTGCTCTCGTACCCGGTGACGGAGCGCGCGGGCGTCGTGTTCGCGTACCTGGGGCCGGGCGAGCCGCCGCTGCTGCCGGCGTACGAGTTCCTGGACATCGCGCCGGAGAACAGGGTCGTCACGAAGATCTACCACGAGTGCAACTACCAGCAGGGGAACGAGGGCAACATCGACCCGCAGCACCTCTCGTTCCTGCACTTCTTCATCCGCGAGGACGCCAGCGGCAGCCGTGTCGCGACGGGCAACGTGCAGGGCGGGGAGGCGACGTCGAACCGCATGATGGGCGACGACCCGTCGCCGACGATCGAGGTCGAAGAGACGGACTACGGCATCCGCATCTACGCGGTGCGCGACACGAACGACGGCGACGACTACGTGCGCATCACGAACTTCATCTACCCGAACCTGGCGTCGTTCCCGGCGTTCCCGGGCGTGTTCGGGGTCAACTGGCACGTGCCGGTAGACGACACGCACCACTGGAAGTTCATGTTCATGGTTCGCTCGGAAGGGCCGCTGCCGAAGGGAGCGCTCGGGCTCACGATGTTCGAGGGGCTGAAGGACGACTACACGAATGAGCGCAACCTGCGCAATCGTTACCTGCAGGACCGGCAGGAGATGCAGACGCGCAGCTTCCTGGGCATGGGGCCGAGCTTCCCCGTCCACGACATGTGGGCGACGGAGGGGGAGGGCGCGATACAGGACCGCACTACGGAGCACCTCGGTTACACCGACAAGGCGGTCGCGCTCTCACGTCGTCTGCTGCTGAGGGCAACGCAGCAGGTGCAGGACGGCGCGGAAGCCCCGCACGTGGTCCGCGACGCGTCGGCCAACGTTTTCAACCACATCGGCGCGTGGCAGGAGGTCGTCCCCAAGACGGAGGAGTGGTCGTCCGTCTGGAAGCGCAACGCGGAGGCGCTGGCTGCTCGGATGGGCACCAACGGGCACAACGGGGCGTAGGGTTTTGCGTTCGGTTGGGTAGGGGGGTGATGGTGGAGGCGGCTCAGGGGCGCGACGGGTGACCTCGTCTACGATCTTGCGCAATTCGTTGTGCGCAGTCGCGATCTTCCTGCTGGCGGGAGCGGTCGGTTGCGGCGATGCCCCGGCGGCTGACTCGGACTTCGCGGCGTGCCATGAGACGTGTATCGCGAAGGGCGGGAGTGACTCGACGTGCCGATGGTTCTGCGCAGGCGGCGTCACCGAGCCTTCGGTGAAGGACGAGACAAAGGCCCCGAGTGGGGATTCCGAGGCATGCTATGAGGCGTGCATCGCGAAGGGCGAGAGCGGCGCGACGTGCCGGGGGTTCTGCGAGGAGAAGCCGGGCGTTGACGGCGGGAAGCCTGCCTCCGATACGAGTGCGCTCCTGACGTTCGAGCACGACGGCGTGACCCGGCATTACCTGTACCACGCGCCGCCGGACCTGCCGGCGAACGCTCCGCTGATCTTCTTCCTGCATGGGCATGGGGGCAACGCGGGCGAGACGCGGTCGTGGGTTGGGCTGGACAGGGTTGCGGATGCCAACGGGTTCGCCGTGGTCTATCCGCAGGGGAGCGGGGACTACAGCGGCACGCCGTATTGGAACGCGCACACGTTCCCGGGCGTCACGGACGACATCGGCTTCCTGAGCTCGCTGGCTCGGAGCCTGCAGAGCGAGCATGGGCTCGACCCGGGGCGGACGTTTACGGCGGGGTTCTCGAACGGCGGGATGATGAGCTACCTGCTGGCGATGGAGACGCCCGGCGTCTTCCGTGGGGCGGCGTCGGTGGTCGGAGCGCCGTGGGGCAGCGCGTGGGAGGACCGGGAGGGCGCGGCCGCGTTTCCGCTCCTTCAGATATCGGGGCTCGACGATGCGGTGGTGCCTATCGACGGCATCGTCGATGCGTCCGGCGGGGAGGGCGCTCCTGCCCTGGATGATGTGGTCGCGTACTGGGGTCAGAGGAACGAGTGCTCCGCTATGGAGACAGACGCCCTGAACCCCAACACGACCCGGCTCCGATATGTTGATTGCAGTGGAGGCAACGAGGTCTGGCACTACAGGGTGGACAACTTCGGGCACGAGTGGCCGACGGTTGGAGGAAGTGCGGGGTTCGCGGGGGAGGAGGCGATCTGGGAGTTCTTTGGGAGGTTTCCAGGGTAGGCGGGGCTTCCCGGTGGGAATGACGGATGGGGCGGGACGTGGGGGCGGTTCGCGAACCGCCCCTACACCGAACAGGGCTCCTGCTGCGCAGGGTGGTTCGGCAGGCTCACCATGAGCGGAATGGGGCGCACCGTGAGAGGAATAGGGCGCATGGGCAAGCGGCGCCCGAGAGATGTTTCGGCTGCGCTGCACTCCGCTCAACATGACAAGGTCGTGCGTTGACACCTTGCGGAGCGCGGCTTAACTTTGCGGACGCCACAATTGGGTATACGCCCGGAGTACCCTCACCGCGCGCTGAAGCGCGTTGCCCTCTCCACTTGTAGGGAGAGGGGACTAAACGAAGGAGTCGCTCTTTATGCTGACGCCCGAACAGAACGATCTGCTTGCCAAGGTGGGGCCGGGGACGCCTATGGGGCGGCTGATGCGGCGGTACTGGCATCCGGTGGCCGCGGTGGGGGAGTTGGATGAGAACCCGGTGAAGGCGATACGGCTGATGGGCGAGGACCTGGTGCTGTTCAAGGACGTGACGGGTGAGTATGGGCTGCTGGAGCGGCATTGTCCGCACCGTCGGGCCGACCTGTCGTACGGGTGGGTGGAGGAGGAAGGGGGGCTGCGGTGCAGCTATCACGGGTGGCTGTTCGATACGGAAGGGCGGTGCATCGGGCAGCCGTTCGAGCAGAACGCGCATCCGGAGGCGAACTTCAAGGATAAGGTGCGCGCGCCTGCGTACCACGTGCAGGCGAAGGCGGGGCTGTTGTGGGCGTACACCGGCGAGGAGCCGGTGCCGGAGCTTTGGGACTGGGACCGATACTACGACCGCGGCTACAAGCAGGTGGTGTTCTCGGAGGTCCCGTGCAACTGGCTGCAGTGCCAGGAGAACTCGATAGACCCGGTGCACTTCGAGTGGCTGCACTCCAACTGGTCGCTCCGCCGCAAGGGGAGCAGCGAATACTCGCCGACGCACACGCGCATCGGGTTCGACGAGTTCGAGTTCGGCATCCGGTATCTGCGCATCCGTTCCGACACCGACGAGGAGAATGACCTGTGGAAGGTGGGGCGCGTGTGCCTGTGGCCGAACGCGCTCTATACCGGGCACTTCGAGTGGCGCGTGCCGATAGACGACGAGAACACGCTGAGCGTTGGGTGGTTCATCGATCCCATCCCCGGCGAGCAGCCTTTCGAACAGGAGCGCATCCCGTACTGGCATTCGCCCATCGTGGAGAAGGAGACCGGGCGCTGGATTTCCAGCCACATCATGAACCAGGATTTCATCGGATGGGTCGGACAGGGCAGCGTCAGCGACCGGTGGAACGAGCACCTCGGCGAGAGCGACCGCGGTGTCATCATGCTGCGTAAGCAGTTCATGGACGACCTTGCCGTCATCGAGGATGGGGGCGATCCGAAGGGCATCCTGCGCGACGCGGGCCGCAACGCGATGGTGCCGCTGCCGCGCGTCCGAGCGGAGATAGGGCAGTTCGCACCCACGAAGTACCCGCCGGGCTTCCCGTTCCTCGTGGACCAACCCGAGGCGATCATCAACGAATACCACGCGCTCTGGGCGGAATACGGCGGCGAATTGCCTGCATGACGCGTCGCTTTCGCGCTCGCCCTCACACAAACTGTGAGGACGCCGGTTGCGCGGTTTGACAAGGGTATTCCCGCCGTTAGAATGTACTCCACAGAAACTGTGGAGTTGCGCTGATGAAGAACATCACCGTGACTGTGGACGACGAAACATATCGTTCCGCGCGCATCAGGGCGGCGGAATTGGATACGTCCGTTTCCGCCATGGTCCGCGAGTACCTTCGATTACTTGCCGTAAGACAAGAAGAGGAAGCACACGCGGAATCGGCGGGCAAGCGGCGGGAGAGGCTGCTGCGGGAAGTCGTCGCGGACTTCGATGCTCGCGGGATAGCGTTGCGCGCGGCCGACAGTCTCTCCAGGGAAGAGCTGTTCGGGCGCGCCGCTTCACAGATTGACGCTGAAGTGAAGCGCCGCAACCTGAAGGACCGCGGGCCGCGGCCTTAGCGGACGCGTCACACCCCACTAACGCCCCTGCCTCTCATCTTCGCGCTCTCGCGCACGTGTGACCTGCCGGTCACTCTGGATTCCCGCTTTCGCGGGAATGACGACAGGGGCGGGAACGGCGACAGGGGCGGGAGTGACGACAAGGGCGGGGGTGACGAAGGGGCGGGATTGCCGAGGAACCGTTAGTCCGTGGGCGTGATGCCCATGCTGTCGAGCATGGCGCGCACTCGAACCTCGACCTCGTCGCGGATGCGGCGCACCGTTTCGATGGGCTGTCCGGCGGGGTCGTCCAAGCCCCAGTCCTCGCTGGGGACGAACACGGCGGGGCAGGCCTCGTCTATGGCGCACCCCATCGTGTAGGCGTAATCCGCCTCATCCACCATATGCTGGTCGATCACCTTCGGGTAGTGCCCCGTCAGCGGGATGCTGCGCTCCTCCATCGCCTGCGTCACGACGGGGTTCAGCGTACTGCCGGGCAGGGTGCCTGCCGAGCGGGCGTTGACGGCGCCTCCGGAGAGGGCGCGCGTGAACGCCTCCGCCATCTGGCTCCGTCCCGAGTTGTGGATGCACACGAACAGCACTTTCACATTCATTCCCGCGTATTCACCCCGTCCTCACCTTTCCCCATCGAGGGGGAAGGGAACAAACGAGGCCGCACCGCACCTCCCACCTCCGGTTCATCCTCACCCTGGCCCGCTCCCCTCAAGGGAGGGGGGAGCAACGCTCTCACCACGCAGCAGTCGATAGCAGAGGGCGGCGAGCGACGTGCCTGCTATCGGCCCCACGACGTATATCCAGAGGCTGCCGAGCTCGCCTGCCACGAGGGCAGGGGCGAACGAGCGCGCGGGGTTCATGGACGCGCCGGATATGGGACCGGCGAAGATGGCTTCCAGTCCCACGGTCGCGCCGATGGCGATCGCGGCGCTCTGGCCGACGGCGCGGACGTCCGTCGCGACGGCCATGATGACGAACATGAGGATGAACGAGAGCACCGCCTCGAGCGCGAGCGATTGCAGGTCACTGCCGGAGGGAAGCGTCGCGCCCATGGAGCCGACGTTGCCGAACATGGCGAGGAGCGTGAGGCTCGCGATGGTCGCGCCGGTCAACTGCGCCGCCCAGTAGAGCGGGGCCATCCGGACTGGAAAATGACGCGTGAGCGCGAAGGCGAACGTAACCGCGGGGTTGATGTGCGCGCCGGATATGTGGCCTGTTGCGTAGATCATCGCCGCGACGGTCAGGCCAAAGACGATGCCGATGCCGAGCGTGCCGATGTCGCCGCCAGCGACGTCGTCGATGATGATGGCGCCGGTCCCGGCGAAGACGAGGGCGAATGTTCCCACAGCCTCGGCGGCGAGCCGGCGCAGCGTCGGTGCGTAAGGCATGCGTCGATGATAGACGCGGTAGCCGGGGATTCGGTTAACGTTGCGCTAACGCTGCGGAGCGGAGTGGACGTTCGCAGCCGCCCGGGTGAGGGCGGTTCGCGAACCGCCCCTACGGGAACCACACCGCGTGCGCTGCTGCGCACGTGCGACCGGCAGGTCGCGTGGATCCCCGCCGGTGCGGGAATGACGGAGCACCTGAGAGATGCTTCGACTCCGCCTTCGGCTGCGCTCAGCATGACAAGCCATTCGGTTTGACCTGCATGCGTTGAGGGGGTAGGTTGCCGTAAGCACGTCCCTGAGAGGCAGGATGGCTTCGCAGACTCCTAGAAACGACCTGAAGTACCTGCTGCTGACGCTGTACCTGCCCTCCATCTCCATGGGTCTGGGGCTGGGCCTTACGGTTCCTGTCATCCCGGAACTGGCCCAGCAGATAGGCGTCGAACTGGAAGGGGCGGCGCTCGTTTTCGTCTTCCAGCTGTTGGGGACGCTCGCTGCTCCGCTGCCCACCGGATTCCTCATCGACAGAATCGGACGGCGTCGCGTGCTGCTCGCGGGGCCCATCATCACAGCTGTGGCCTCGCTGCTGGTTGCGAAGGTTGCGCTGGAAGGGGCAGATGGCTCGTTCATCGAACTGCTGATCTACCGCTTCATCGCAGGCTGGGGTGAGCAGATGTGGATGATGAGCCGCATCACCGTCATCGCCGACACCGGGGCGTCGAGTCAGCGCGGCAAGCAGGTCACGCAGATGTTCGGGGTGCAGCAGATCGGCAACCTCTCCGGCCCAGTCGTCGGCGGGTTCGCCGCGGTGCTGCTGGGGCTGTGGGCGCCGTTCGTCATGCACGCGGCCATCGTCGTCGTCGCGCTCATACCCAGCTTCTACGTGCTGCGGGAGAGCGCCCCGCCCGCGCGCCCGCGGCAGACGTCCGCTTCCGGCGCGCCTGCGCCGGGAGTGTGGCGTCACATGATGGCTGCCCCGATCCCGGCCGTGTTCATCGTGCAGTTCCTCGCGAACGTTACGCGCGGCGGCGTGTTCGGAGGCGGCGTCATCGTCACCTATGCCGCCTACGACCCCTACAACCTGGAGCCGGACGAGATCGGGCTGCTCCGCGGCTCGATGGCCGCGGTCGCCATCCCCATCGTCTTCGCGGGCGGGTACGTGATGGACAGGTTCGGACGGAAGTACACCATCATCCCCGGGCTCGTTCTGTCCGGCGGTTCGATGGTGTTCCTCGCGGTGACGGCATACCTCGAGTCCTCTCTTGCGTGGTTCATCGCGGCCTTCGTCGCCGTGCATATGTCCGTGAACATCATCTCCGGCAACATGCAGACGCTTGGGACCGACGTCGCGCCGGTGGAGGCTCGCGGCAAGTTCTTCGGCGTGTCGCGAACCGTCGCACAGGCTGGAGCGACGCTCAGCCCTGCGAGTTGGAGCTGGCTGACGGCGTTGTCCACCGCCACGGTGGGCTTCGGATTCCTGAGCGCGACGGCGTTCGTCGGGGCGCTCATCGTGATATTCCTGATACCGGAAACGCTGCGGCGGGAGCAACCGGCCCAGACTGCAGAGTCAACCAAGAGTTGATTAGGAGGGCGTCATGACCTACCTGGACGACAACAACCGGCTGGTGACAGCGCCAGAGCCGCGCTGGATTACGAGCCCCAAGCGCCTGCGGGTGTTCTTCGGCGGCGCGCCGATCGTGGACTCCACGCGCGCGAACCTGTTCCGGGGCGGAGGCCCGCCGGTGTACTACTTCCCGAAGGACGACGTGCAGCAGGACGTGCTCGCCGCCACGGGACGGACCGAGACGAACGCTCGCGGGACGATGTCGCTGTACGACGTTCGGGTGGGGGAGCGCTCCGCGGAGGGCGCGGCGTGGGAGTACACCGAGACTGCGGACGACGTGCCATTCCTCGCGGGGATGTTGTCGTTCCGGTGGAACGAGATGGACGCTTGGTACGAGGAAGAGCAAGAGGTGTTCGTCCACGCGAAGGACCCGTTCAAGCGCATCGAGGCGTTCAGGTCGGCGCGCCACGTCGAGGTCTTCGCCGGAGGCGAGAAGGTCGCCGACAGCTCCTCGTCGATGGTGCTACTGGAGCCGGGGCACCCGTTGCGCTTCTACCTGCCCAAGATGGACGTTCGGATGGACCTGCTGCGCGCCAGTGAGACGGCGAGCCGTTGTCCGTACAAGGGGAAGGCCAGCTACTACAATGTGGAGACGGAAAGCGGCTTGCTGGAAGACGCCGCGTGGTGCTACAAGTATCCAACGACGGAGGTCGCCGGTGTGGCGGGGCTGGTCTGCTTCTTCAACGAGCGCGTGGACGCCATCTGCGTCGACGGCGAGGAGTTGGAGAAGCCGGTTACCAACTGGCGGCGGTAGGGGTCCGGGGGCAGGGCGGTTCGCGAACCGCCCCTACGGGTCAGGAACGACGGGAGAGAAGGAGGAACTGACATGGCCGGTAACGGGAACGGTTACTCAGAGGCGGAGTGGCAGGCACGGGTGGACCTGGCGGCGGCGTACCGCCTCACCGATCACTTCGGGATGACGACGCTGATCTTCAACCACATCACGTCGCGGGTGCCCGGCACGGACGACCAGTTCTTCATCAACGAGTACGGCCTCGGGTACGACGAGGTGAAGGCCTCCAACCTCGTCACGATAGACCTGGACGGCAACATCCTGACGGAGGGCGACCACCGCATCAATTTCGTCGGCTACATAATCCACTCCGCCGTCCACGGCGCGCGGCACGACGTGAACTGCGTGATGCACACGCACACGCCCTACGGGATGGCCGTCTCCGCGCTGGAGGAAGGGCTGCTCCCGCTGCAGCAGGACACGTACCGCTTCCACGAGCGCGTCGCGTACCACGAGTTCGAGGGGGTCGCGGTCGACACCGACGAATGCGAGCGGCTCGTGACCGACCTCGGCGACAAGAACGCGATGATCATGCGGAACCACGGGCTGCTCACGGCGGGCCGCACCGTCGCGGAGGCCTGGACGCTCATGTGGCAGCTCGAGCGCGCCTGCCAGGTGCAGGTGCTCGCGCAGTCGACCGGACAGGCGCTGCACCAGGCCCCGCTGCCGGCGATCGAGAAGGCCGCGTCGCTACTGGAGCAGACGCACGGCTCGATGGAGTGGGACTGGCTGCTGCGCGTGCTCGACCGGAAGGACACGTCGTACCGGGAGTAGGTGGGCTCTGCGCGGGCGGTACGGCCTGCCTTACATTCCCAGCCATCAACCAGTGACTTGCAGAGGTGGGCTGAGGGCGGCTTAGGCTTGCCAAGTGCATTTGCGTATTTCTGTATTTGTCATATCCTTGGGTCAGAGAAGTGACTTCGGGAGGCTTGCGGAATGGAAGCTGCGAAGAAGAAGAGACTCACCCTGGACCTGGACCCTCCCTTCCAGCGCCGGCTGAAGGCGGTCGCTGCGCTCAAGGGCGTCAGCATGCGCCAGTACTGTGAGGTCGCAATCGGCCGGGAGTTGACGAAGGACGAGGCCAACGGTGTGTCCGGAGGGGCATCGTCTGAGAGGCCAGACCATGAATTGTTCGCGGAGCTTCGGTGGCAAGTGTTTGGAGGCAAGCCGCTTCCCGGGAATTCCGCCGACCTGATCCGGGAGGCCCGTGAGATCAGGGATGCCGAAACCGAGGGATGGGTGTGAGCGGATTCGTAGTGGTCGATGCAAGCCTTGCGATCAAGTGGCTCGTTGAAGAGGAAGATTCCGACAGGGCGCATACGATGCTCCAATCCTGGGTTGCTCAGGACATAACCCGTGTCTCCCCTTACCTCATGCCATTCGAGGTCGCCAACGCTCTCCACCGGCGTGTGCTGCGCGGCGAACTGAACGTCAGTCAAAGCGCCCTGTTGCTTTCCCGGCTTCTTGATTCGAGCCTTGAACTGCATCATCTGCCGAGTCTCCACGTCAGGGCGTTGGAGCTTGCAACCCAACTTCGCCAGGGGGCGGCCTACGACGCACACTACCTCGCGCTCGCGGAGAGCCTCGATTGCGAGTTGTGGACCGCCGACCAGCGGTTCTTCCGAGCCGCAAGCCTTAGCATCGGCAACGTGCGCTGGGTAGGAGAGCCCAGCGCGCTGGTGTGATGCGCTATACCAGGCGAGGTTCCTGCCTTCGCAGGAACGACGAGTGCTAGGCGCGTTCCAGGGCGTTGACGATGGCGTCGCCGATGGACTGCGTCGAGGCTGAGCCGCCGAGGTCTAAGGGCATCGTTTCGCCGTCGCGGAGGACGCTCTCTACGGCGGCGTCGACAGCGTCGGCGGCGTCGGTCTCGCCGAGGTGGCGGAGCATCATGGCGCTGGAGAAGACGGTGGCCATCGGGTTCGCGATGCCCTTGCCCGCGATGTCGGGCGCGCTGCCGTGCACCGGCTCGAACACGGAGGGGAAGGCTCGCTCCGGGTTGATGTTGCCGCTGGGGGCGAGGCCCATGCTGCCCGTGATGATTGCGCCGATGTCGGTCAGCACGTCGCCGAAGAGGTTGCTGGCGACGACGACGTCGAACGACTGCGGACGGCGGATGAAGTTCATGCACGCCGCGTCGACGAGCAGCGATTCCGTCTCGATGTCCGGGTACTCGGCGGCCACCTGGTCGAACACCTCGTCCCAGAGGACCATGCCGTAGCCCTGGGCGTTCGACTTCGTGATGGAGGCGAGGCGGCGCTTCTTGTTGCGCGAGCGCGCCAACTCGAAGGAGTAGCGAACGACGCGTTCGATGCCGCGACGCGTGAACACGGATGTCTGGACCGCGACCTCCTCCGGGAAGCCCTTGTACTGGAAGCCGCCGACGTTGGCGTACTCGCCCTCCGTGTTCTCGCGGATGACGACCATGTCGATGTCGCCGCTCTCCATGTCCCGCAGCGGCGACGTGACGCCCGGCAGCAGGATGCTGGGGCGCTGGCAGACGTACTGGTCGAAGCCGCGCCGCATCGGGAGCAGCAGGCCGTTCAGCGTGACGTGGTCCTGGATGTCCGGGTGCCCGACCGCGCCGAAAAAGACTGCGTCGAACCCGCGCAGCGTGTCCAGGCCGTTCGCGTCCATCATCCTTCCGTGTGCGAAGTAGTAGTCGGAGCCCCAGGGGAACTCCGTGTACGTGCACTCGACGCCGAACCGGCGCTGTGCCGCGTTCAGCACCTTGATGCCTTCCTCGATGACCTCCGGCCCGATGCCGTCTCCGCGGATGACCGCTATCTCGTGCTTGCCCATGCGCGCGCCTTCCTCCGTCCGTGTTTGGGGTAGTGGGGATTCTCCCACGCTCCCGCCGTCCACGCTACATCGGAAGGGCAGGACTGATACGATTCATGTACGACCGGACGAGAGGTCCGAGAAGGCGTTCCCCTTCATGCTTGCCCGAATTGCCCTCATCGCGTGTTTCGCGCTCATGCTGGCTGCCTGCGATTCGCCACCGCCCGCTGCTGAACCTACGGCTACACCAACTCCAGCAATCACTCTCCCACCTACAGCTTCTGTTACACCGACTGCGAGTCTTGGCCCGACGCCCACGGCCACGCCCACGTTGGCGCCCACACCTACGCACCGAGACCCAGGCGGGATATCCCCATGCACGCCAATCCTTGATTCTCCGGTTGACCCGTGTGAGGTTGGCGACTGGCTCCTTGTCTCCAATCCCTTCCTCCGGCACGCCTATCCCCACATACCCGATAGCGTCGAAGACCACATGACATTGGGGAGGGCCACCCACGGGACGGTGGCGCACCTGGTCGTACGAGGCACATACATTCCCGGCACGGTGCGATGCACGCCAGAGAACGAATACCAGCCGCCTTCACTCGACAGTTTGAGCCGAAGTTTCAATACCGGGCTCTTCATCTACTGCTATACCGACATCCGAGTGAACGAGTACTACGTGGGCACGGGCCCATCGGTGCTTACCGTCCTCGTAGCGGCACAGGGACACGGCTCGGCTACCAAGCGATGGATGGAACCGGCAGAGGAAGAGGCATTGCGGATCAACTGGGAAATCGCTCTCACCTATGGCGGATCGCAAGGCGCCGATGACACATCCGTGGTCGGCCCTCCTGGCGGAATCGGCGGCAGAGAAGCCATCCTGTTCATAGGCCCGCTAGATGATGCTGCACTTGAGGCATGGAGGGTTTATGAGACGTGGGACGTGCAAAGGAGAGCAGACGGTTGGATTCACGCTGTTCATCCTGACAGGCCGGGGTACGCTCCCAAGATACGCGACGATGAGGACTTCGAGTGGCTGCTGCTGAAGATGCAGGTCAACCTGGCTACTATGCAGCAGGAAGCCATCACGGGACAGAAGGCCAGAACCGCTGCTAACCATGGGTATACGGGGCCAGTGGGTAGGGGAGAATACCCGAGGCTAGTGACCGATGCCAACGACCTCAGCGAGTATTACCACTCCATCGGGGCGCTTGAGCCCGCGAAGCCACCCCCTGCTTCGAGGGATCAATCGCTTCCCACAGGCGAGCCAGGCCCTCAGCCAACGCCTGAAGTGTTCGTACCATGCGGCGCAAATGTGCCCTCGCCATCCCTGGGAGTTCTTATGGCTATGCCCGATGTGTCCGGTGGGCCTCACTCCCGTACCTATCAGTTACGGCTATACGAGGGATGGAACCTGGTTGGCCTGCCTGGAGAGCCCACCCGCACCGCCATCAGCGACATCGTCGGGGATACACCTGTGGACCTGGTCCTGTCCTACGATGGTGGGACCGAACCGGGCCTTGAAGTCGTCCCAAGTCCGAGCAGTGGCTTGTATTGGCTCTACGCGTCGCGATTCAATGGGAAGTGGTCCGGCGACCTTACGGATATCCACGGCGGCAACGGTTACTGGTTCCTTGCAGAGAGTGATGCAGTACTCGAAGTGAGCCTGTACGATGGCGGACTCCCGGCACTGCAGGCGATAGACCGGGGGTGGAACCTCCTGAGCGTTTGGGACCGGGCACAGCGGCCTCAGGGCGCCCCAATAGACCAAACAGACATACAACTCCGGTTCAACGACGGATTCCGCTCCTACTCCTACGGGGCAGCTTATTCGTACAATCCTGAACTGAACCGTTGGAAGAAGCTTCTGCTCGATGATGACCAGGCTTTCGAGGTAGGGAGCGGGTATTGGCTAAGGATAATAGGCCCGTCAGTGCTCTGCCCATGAATCCGAAGCGTCCCGCGAGGCGTAGTAGTGAATGGAAGGAAAGAGAGCCGCGCTATGGCGAGCGGTGAGAACGTGTCCCTGTCGCTGGCTATCGAATCGGACTCCGTTCTGGCTTCTCGTGTTGCGGCCGGAGACGGGAGCTCTCTCGAGGAGCTCTACAACCGCTACGGTGTGCAGGTGTTCAGCATGGCGTACGGGATACTCAGGGACTACGCACTCGCCGAGGACCTGGCACAGGAGGTCTTCATGGCCCTCTGGACGCGGGCAGGGCGGTTCGACGCAGCGAAGGGTGTGTTCCGGCACTGGTTCCTGCACCTCGCCCACAACCGCGTGATCGACGAGGTGCGCCGCAGGCGCCGCGTCGCCCTGATGGACGCCGACAAGGCGCCCGAGGACGCGACGCTCGGACTCGTGTCCAACGGCGACACCGCCGACGAGGCGATCACCGCCGTGCTGGTCGGCGAGGCGCGCGAGGCGCTGCGAGCACTGCCGGAGGAGCAACGGGTCGTCATCGTGATGGCGTACCTGGAGGGCGCGACACAGCAGGAGATAGCGCAGCGCACGGGGACACCCCTCGGAACGGTGAAAACCCGCCTGCGATTGGGACTGAGCAAGTTGAGGCAAACGATGAATGCACCCGCAACGGAGGGGGCGTGATGGCGGATGAGCCGGTGGGCCAAGCTGGCGACGACGTAGCCGATCTGCTGCCGGCCTATGCCCTCGGGGCGCTGGACGCAGCGGACGCGCTGGTCGTCGAACGCGCCATCGAGCGTGAGCCGCGCTACCAGGAGATGCTGGAGGAGCACCTGGAGAGCGTTGGCGCGCTCGCAGGTTCGCACACGTTCGCCGTCCCGAGCGCTGAGGTGCGCGAGCGCATCATGGGCCGCGTACGCGCTTTCGAGACGGCGCCGGTCGTGCGGCCAGCGCCGCGTGTGCCGTTCGCGCTGCTGGGCGTCGCGGCGGCGCTCGCCGTGGCGGTCATGGGGCTGGGCGCGTTCTCGACCGTGCAGCAGCAGCGGGTGGTGCAACTGCAGGACGAAGTGGACGTGGTGACGGCGGAGGCGGAGGACGTGCGCAGCGACCTCGTCGGGCTCACGGACCACGTTGCAGACAGAGTGGCCATGATGGAACTGACGCCAGCGCAACCCATCGCACAGTCCGATGCGGCGGACGCGCAGCCGGACGATTCATCTGGTGGCGAGCAGTCGTCGGAGAAACAGGGCTTCCGCGATCAGGGAGGGAAGGCCCGCGGGGTCCTCATCACCCGTCCGGACGGCCAGAGCATGCTGGTGGTGCGAGGCCTCAGCACTCTGGAACCCGGCTTCATCTACCGGGCTTGGTGGTGGGACGCGGAGCACCAGACCAGGAGCGCGGCGGTGTTCACGGTGGGGGAGGACGGCTACGCGTGGGTGCAACTGCTTGGAGACCCGGGCGGCATGAGCAGGCTCGGCGTGAGCGTCGAGTCGGAGATGGGCGCGGTCGAACCCGGCCCGGAGATCGTGCTGCACGGCCACGTTCATGTGATTGGTGGGGACGGTGAGCCTGCGCAGTAGGGGGCGCGTGGTTCGACAAGCTCACCATGAGCGGATGAATCTCACCACGGACGGATGAGTCGCACCACGAACGGATGCGTTAGCGGCACCTCGGGTCAGCGGGCTACAGGAACTCCGGCGGGCGGTGCTCTGCCCAGGGGTGGGCCGCCTCGAACGCGGCGGATGCCCGGAGCAGCGTTGATTCCTCGCCCATGCGTCCGACGAGCATCAGCCCCACGGGGAGGCCCTCGGCGGTGAAGCCGCATGGGATGCTGGCGGCGGGTCTTCCAGTAAGGTTGGCGTGCAGGCAGAACGGGGTGAAGCCCCACGAGGGATGCACATCCTGCCCGGCGATTGTCTTCGGGTTTCGCTCGACCTGGAACGCAGGGACGGCCATCGTCGGGAGCGCGAGGACGTCGTACCGCTCGAACAGTTCGTCGAACCAGTGGCGGTGCCACTCGCGCATGTGCAGCGCCTCGGCGTAGCGCGACGCGGGCCACGCCTTCGCGTCGGTGAGCCACTTCAGCAGCATCGATGGCAGGAAGTCGCCCTGGCCGCCCTCGATGGCCGGGCCGAGCGCGATCATCAGGTCCGTCAGCATGAACGTCACGAATGCCCAGATGGTGTCGTCCGTCGCGACGGCGGGCATGTCGTCGTCGACGCTCGCTCCCAGCTCCGCGAATGCCTCTGCGCCCGCCTGCGCGAGCGCCAGCACCTGGGGGTCGGTGGGCTGGCCGTCCATCATGCCGCCCCACGCGATGCGCAGGCCGTCCACGGAGGGCGCTTCGATCGCTGCGAGGTAGTCGTCCTCGTGCTGTCCAAGCGAACGCGGGTCGCGGGGGTCGGGTCCGGCGAGGATGTCGAGGAGCAGAGCCGAGTCACGGACGTTCGTGGACATCGGGCCGTTCTGCGAGAGGCCTCCCCACGTGACGTTCGCGGTGTAGTCGCTGGGTACGCGGCCTGCGCCGGGCTTGATGCCGTAGATGCCGCAGAAGCTCGCGGGGATGCGGATGGAGCCTCCTGCGTCGCCGCCGTTGCAGAGCGGCACGAGCCGCGCCGCGAGCGCCGCGCCTGAGCCGCCGCTCGACCCGCCGGCCGTGCGCGTCGTGTCCCACGGGTTGTAGCACGGCCCCGCGATGGTGCTCTCGGTCGTGCCCTTCCAGCCGAAGTCGGGCGTATTCGTCTTGCCGACGATGATCGCGCCACTCGCGCGTATGCGCTCGGAGACGATGTCGTCGTTCTTCGGGACGTTGTCGCCGAAGAGCAGCGAGCCGAAGGTGGTGCGGATGCCCTTCGTGGCGTTGAGGTCCTTGATGCCGAACGGGACGCCGTGCAGCGGCCCGAGCTCCTCGCCCGCGATGACCGCCGCCTCCGCCCTGTGCGCCTCGGCCATCGCCTGCTCCGGCACGGTGGTGATGAATGCGCGCAGTTCGCCGTCGTACCGCGCGATGCGTTCCAGGAAGTGAGCCGTCACCTCGACGGGCGAGACCTGCCGCTCGCGGATGAGCGCCGCCAATTCGGAGGCGGTGAACTCGGTGAGATCGGTGCGCGCCATGCGGGCTACGACGCCTCCGCGAAGCGGGCGGGGGAGAACGGCGAGATGTCGATGTCGCTGCTGCCGTTCGCTATCTGTTGCGCCATCGCCTTGCCCGAGATGATCGCGAGCGTGATGCCCTTGTAGCCGTGGCCGGTCGACAGGTAGAGCGACTCGGTCCCCGGCGCCGCGCCGAGGATGGGCATCTCGTCCAGCGAGTAGGGGCGCAGGCACGCCGTGAGGTCGCGTATCGGCGCGTCGAGCACGTTCGGCGCGATGCGTATCACCGCTTCGAGGATGCTGTTCTGCGCCTCCATCGTGGGGTGGGCGTCGAATCCCGCGCGCTCCTCGGTCGTGCCCACGAGCAGGTCGCCGCCTGCCTTCGGCAGCACGTACCCAGTCTCGTGGAATATGGAGTGCGTCGGAATCGGGACGCCATCCGGCGGGGCGAGGTGGACGATCTGGCCGCGCAGCGGGAAGACCGGCACATCCATGCCCAGCCACTCAGACGTGTGCTGCGACCACGGGCCGTTCGCCACGAGCACCGCGCCGGCCTCGATGCGCTCGCCCGACGCGAGCGTCACGCCGCATGCGCGGTCGCCGTCGCGCAGCACGCCGTTCACCTCGGCGGTGCGTATGTCCACGCCGCGCTTCTCGCACGCCTGCGCGAGCGCTATCGCGAACGGGTACGCCTCGAGTTGCTTCTCGATGGTGTAGGCCGTGCCCACCGCCTCAGGCGTGAGCCACGTCCCGAGCGAGCGCACCTGCGTCTCGTCGAGCCACTCGACGTCGATGCCGATCTCACGCTGCCAGCCCATCTGCGCCTGCAGGTCGCGGGCTTCCTCATCGTCCAGCGCCGGGCGCAGGATGGGGATGTCGGAGAAGAGGTAGTCGACGCCTGACTCGGCGACGAGCGTCTCGGCGATCTCCGTGTGCATGCGGATGCCTTCGAGCAGGAAGCGCGTGTACTCGATGGAGTAGCGATGCCTGCCGACGGCTCCCAGCTCGCCCGCGGCGCCGCCGGATGCGCCGCTCGCGATCGCGTCGCGCTCCACGATGACGGAGCGTATGCCGTGCTCGGCTACGAGGAAGTACGCGGTGGAGCAGCCCATGACTCCGCCGCCCACGATGACGACGTCGGCGGTCCCATTCGTGGTCATGGGGAGGTCACCGCCTCACCCTGGTAGATGCCGGCGTACGGCGTCTCGGTGGCGTCGTCGAGCGTGAAGAAGACCATCTGCACGATGCGGGCGTTGCGGGCGAGCGTGAGGCCGTGCGGGTTATAGACGGCCACCTGGATCTGCGACCTGCCGGTGTAGCCCGCGTCCCAGACGGCGTTGTGCGCCGCCGCGCCGTTCCGCAGCAGCGTTGAGCGCGGCTTGGCGAGCGCCATGACGTGGCGGGGCAGGGCGACGGTCTCGTTGAGCCGCACGGCGTACACCCCCGGCTCCAGGTGCAACCAGCCGTCAGCGTCGAACGCCAGCTCCTGCGTCTCCGCGAGGATGCGGTCGCTGTTGCTGACGCCGATGCGGCCTCCGCTCGTGAACGAGGCGATGGACTCCAGGGTCATGTCGAAGCCGTTGGCCTGCAGCTGCTCATCGACGTCCAGGAACCCGGATATGAGCGGCGGAGAGTCAGCAAGCATGGCGCGGATCTGTTGCGATGAGAGGACGCCCATTGGGCTGTTTCGACCTCGGCGGGGTGTGCGCAGACTATAGGAGCGCAGGGCAGGGGTGTCAAAGCCGCAGGGCGCGGGCGCGGGATATAATGGCGCGACTCAGCGTCCGGCCCTGTTTCGCACTATGAGCCGGAACCCCAGGAGCCAGTGTGGATTTCGACATCACGTTTCGCGGCCTCATCCTGTTCGGTCTGGAGATACGCTTCTACTCCCTGATGATCCTCGCGGGGCTGCTCGCGGGCATCGTGCTGGCGCAGTGGGAGGCGAAGCGCCTCGGCGAGAACCCGGACCACGTCCTGAACATCGCGGTGCTCGGTGTCGTGTTCGGCCTCATCGGCGCGCGGCTCTACCACGTCATCGACCTCTGGAGCTTCTACTCAGCGAACCCCGGACAGATCTTCGTGCTGCGTGCCGGCGGCATCGGCATATTCGGTGCGATAGCCGGCTCGGCGTTCGCGCTCGCGCTCTACGTCTGGTGGGTGAACCGCCGGGCGGGGGCAGGCCGGGGGCAGCGTATCCGCACGCTTCGCTGGTTCGACATCGGAGCGCCAGCTTTTCTGTTAGGGCAGGCCGTCGGAAGGTGGGGCAACTTCTTCAACAAGGAGCTCTACGGGCCGGAGACGAGTCTCCCTTGGGGCATCCCCGTGGGGCCGGAGCATCACTTCCCCTGGGACTCCGGCGCGGCGGCGTACTTCCACCCGCTGTTCCTCTATGAGTCGCTGCTCAGCTTCCTCGGCGTCATCATGCTGCTGTGGGCGGGGCGGCGGTTCGCGAACAGCCTCAGGCAGGGGGACCTGCTCTTCCTCTACTTCATCTGGTACGCACTGGAGCGCTCCGCACTGGAGTTCCTGCGCATCGACAACTGGAAGGTTGGCGACGTGCCGGTCGCGCACCTCGTGTCAGCCGTGATGATTATCGTTGCGCTCCTTGCGCTCTTCCTCTGGCGCAGGCCGTCGTACCTCGCGTCGGGGAGGGAGGACGGTCGGCGGGCTGATAGCAGGCCGGTGGAGCAACCGACTGCCCGATCGCGTGCGGCGGAGCGCCGGGCGCGGCGTCGCATTCAGACGGATGGGGACGCGGGCACGGAGACGGAATCGTCTGACTGACGTGTGAGCCTCTCCCTCTACGAGGGATGGGTCATGCAGAGCCCCCGGTAAGCGCGGACGCGGCCTGCCGGTCGAGCATCCACGTCAGCGCGCCCTCGTCGGGAGCGACGAGGGCAGACGGCAGGGGGGTCTCGCCCTCCGCTGGATGCAGCGCGAGCCGGACCGCGTCGGTCTTGTCACTTCCCCGCGCAAGGAAGACGACGTGCCGCGAGGCGTTGATGAGCGGCAGCGTAGCCGTGATGCGCCAGGCGTCCATCTGGGGGACCCAGTTCGCGGCGAAGAGCCGTTCGCCTTCGTCCAGCGCGCTCGTTCCGGGAAAGAGCGACGCCGTGTGCCCGTCGCCGCCGATGCCGAGCAGCAGCAGGTCTGGGCGTACCGGCGCGTCGCCGAAAACGTGGCGCAGCGCGTCTTCTACGGCGGATGCGGACTCGTCCGGGGAGACGTTCGCCGTCGGCACGGGGATGACGTTCGCCCTTGCGGCGGGGCCGTGGGCGAGCAGCGCATCGGTTGTCATGCGTTGGTTGCTGTCGGGGTGATCGGGCGGGACCCAGCGTTCGTCGCCCCAGAACACGGTTGTGGCCCTCCACGGCATGGCGGTCGAGTAGGGCGGCTCCGCGAGCTTGCGGTAGAGCGCTTCCGGGGTGCTTCCGCCGGAGAGGCCCCAGACGAAACGCCCGCGCTCGCGGACGGCCTCCTCAGCCGACGCCAGCACGAGGTTCGCCGCGGCCTGTGTGAGCGCGGCGGGAGTGGGAAAGACGCGCACGTCTGGCATGGTGCGCTAGGACTGCCGCCTCACGGCGTGCCCGCCGAACTGGTTGCGCATCGCCGCGAGCAGCTTGAAGCCGAACTGGGTCTCGTCGCGGGAGCGGAACCGCGCCTGCAGCGCCATCGAGATCACCGGCAGCGGTACTGCCAGTTCGACGGACTCCTCCACCGTCCAGCGCCCCTCTCCGGAGTCGTCCACCCACGGTACGATGCCCGACAGGGAGTTGTCCTCTTCGAGCGCCGCGGCGGTGAGGTCGAGCAGCCACGAGCGTACGACGCTCCCGTGCCGCCATATCTCGGCTATCTGCGCGAGGTCGAGGTCCAGGCTCTGCTTGGCCCGCATCAGTTCGAAGCCCTCGGCGTACGCCTGCATCAGGCCGTACTCGATGCCGTTGTGGACCATCTTCACGAAGTGTCCCGCGCCGAGCGGCCCGACGTGGGCGTAGCCCGTCTCTGCCGTCGGAGCGAGTGTGCGGAACGCAGGCTCCACGATCGCGACGGCTTCCTTGCTGCCGCCCACCATGAGGCAGTAGCCCTCCGCGAGTCCCCAGATGCCGCCGCTGACGCCTGCGTCCACCATCTCGATGCCCTTGTACCGTAGCGCCTCTCCGCGCCGCATCGAGTCGTTATAGTTCGAGTTCCCGCCGTCCACTACGAGGTCGCCGGACTCCAGCACGTCGCCCAGTGCCGCGACCGTAGCCTCGGTCGGGTTGCCGGACGGCACCATCACCCAGACGACACGGGGCGCCGGCAGCGCCTCGACGAACCCCTCCAGGGAGTCCACGACCTCGCAGCCGGACGATGCTGCCGCCGAACGCGTGTCGGGGTCGCGGTCGTAGGAGACGACGCGGTGCCCGCCCCGGCGGAGGCGTTCGGACATGTTGCCCCCCATCCGTCCCAACCCCACTATGCCGATGTCCATTGCCTTCCTCCTCTACGAAACTGTCGTTTCCGCCCACGCTGGATTCCCGCTTTCGCGGGAATGACGGAGAGGTTGTGCGCGGGTCGCGCCGTATCAGCTGCGCGCCTGGGCCAGCAGGCCGCACTTCGTTTCGATGCTCTCCAGCAGTTGCCGGTACGAACCGGCGAACGCGTCCACACCGTCGCCCAGCAGCTTGTCCGTGACGGCGTCCATGTCCACGCCCGCTTCCGCCAGCGCGGAGAGGGTGGCGTTCGCCTCCTGATCGGTCCCTTCGAGCGTCAGTGCGGAGACGCCGTGGTCCAGCGCCGCTTGCAGCGTGTCGGGCGGCATCGTGTTCACCGAGTCCGGCCCTATCAGATTGTCGATGTAGAGGGTGTCAGGGTAGGCGGGGTTCTTGGTGCTCGTGCTCGCCCAGAGCGGACGCTGCACCTGCGCGCCCTGCGCCCGCAGCGCGGCGAAGTCGTCCCGCGCGAACCGCTCCTTGAACAGGGCGTACGCGGCGCGAGCGTTCGCTATCGCCGCCTTGCCCTGCAGCGACGCGTCGGCGCCGCCCTTTTCGAGAGCGCCATCGACCGCCGTGTCCACGCGGCTCACGAAGAACGACGCTACGGAGGCCACGCGCCCGAGCGGTCCGCCGCTCTGCGAGAGCGCCTGCAGCCCGGCGATGTAGGCGTCCATCACGCGCTGATAGGCGTCGAGCGCGAAGATGAGCGTGACGTTCACGTTGATGCCCTCGCCGATGAGTTGCGTGATGGCCGGCAGGCCCTCGGGGGTGCCGGGCACCTTGATCATCACGTTCGGCTCGCCCACCGCCGCCCAGAGGCGTCGCGCGTCGTGCACGGTGCCCTCGGTGTCGTAGGCGAGGGTAGGGGCGACCTCGAGCGAGACGAAGCCGTCGCGTCCGCCGGATGCGTCATAGACGGCTCGGAGCGCCTGCGCGGCGCCGCGGATGTCATCGACGGCGAGGGCCTCGAATATCTGCGTGGGGGACTTCCCCTCGTGCGACAGTTCGGCGAGAGCCTCGTCGTAGTCCGGGCTGCCGGAGATGGCCTTCTCGAAGATGGTGGGGTTGGACGTGAGGCCGGTGACGCCGTCCTCCACGAGCCGCTCCAGGTCGCCGTTCTCGAGCATGTCGCGGCGGATGTAGTCCACCCAGGTGGACTGTCCAAGCGCGAGGTTCTGGCGGATCGTGTTCTCCATCGTGGTGCCTCCTGAATTCAAGCGTGAAATCACGCGCCCTCTGTAGCCTTGCGCTCCAGCGCCTTCACCTTCTCCAGCCTGCGGACGTGGCGCTCCTCGCCGGTGAACGACGCTCCGAGGAAGGCCGTGATGACCTCCCGCGCCGTCTCCGGGCCGATGACGCGCCCGCCGATGCAGAGCACGTTCATGTCGTCGTGCTCCACGCCCTGGTGTGCGGAGTACGTATCGTGGCACATCGCGGCGCGCACGCCCATAACCTTGTTGGCTGCGACGCTCGCGCCGACCCCGCTGCCGCAGACGATGACACCGCGTTCGGCATCCCCACCGGCGACAGCCCGCGCGGCGAGGGCGGCGAAGTCGGGGTAGTCGTCGTCTGCGTCGTACTCATGCGCGCCAAGGTCGAGCACGTCATGGCCCCATGCCCCGAGCATGGCGGCGACGTCGGTCTTAAAGGTGAACCCTGCGTGATCGGCTGCTATGGCTACGCGCACTCCGGCTCCTGGTGCGTTGTCTTCCGCGTGTACGCAGCATCGCTCCGTACACCTATATCGTAGCAGCAGTCAGGCTCGCAGGGGTTAACCAATCCGGCCGGAAGTGAACGTGCGTGCCAAGCGTATCGTTTGCACGAGGCTTAAGTGATACCAGCGCCCAACGCTTTTTCTGCTCATTCACGACAGTTCGGAACGGGAGTTTAACGCACGCAACGCCATGCCCTGCTCCACAGAGAGCAGATGAGGCGCTGCGTGCGTGGGTTGGGTAGGGAGGGTGCCTAGGCGACGGGGTTCTTGCGGGGCCTGCCGCGGCGTCGGCCGTCCGAGGTCCAGAAGTAGACGGTGGTGGCGGACCGGCGTACGTCCAGGTTCTTGCCCAGCGCTTGCGCTGCCGCGTTGAGCCTGCGCCGGATGGCCTGCGTCGTCTCGCCTTCTCCGGCTTCCAGCTTGCCTGCCTCTCCGGGGGCTACGCGCTGGATGTAGCCGATGTATTCCTGCAGGAGTGCAGCCCGCTTGCCCGTCGCGCTGTTCGCTCGGGCTTCACCTATAGAAACGATGTCGAAAGTGGGCATCCCACAAACCTCCTGTGTATGGCAGCTGCATCGTATCGCTGCCCATTGAGCGCAAAGGATAGCGCGCAGAAACCGGCACGTCCAGTGTCGGTTTAGAAGGCAGGGTCTGTACGCTTTTGAATTCAGCCTAGGGTGTGTTGAGACAGGTGTGTTTGGACGGCGTTCCACGCGTATCGGTACCGCACATCGGAGTGTTCACGATCTTGGAACGATGGGTGTTGACGGCGTCTATGCGTCGTAAGTTCTGCATAAGAGAATGGATGGCAGCGCTCTGCGCTCCGCCTGAAGCCCGTCCATGCTAGGATGGGGCAGGCCCGCATCCCCCGCAGCCGCGGACCCGCCCACAACGGAACCATGAACCTCCCGCCCATCGTAGACGCCCACCGCCTGCCCGCAGCGCCGGATGCCGCTGAGGAGTTCGCCGCGCTTCTCACATCGAATGGCGTGCAGCGCACCGTGCTCGTGCAGCCCGACCCCTCGGACGATGCGACAAACGCCGCCCTCGCTGCCGCAGCGAAGGACGAACGCGTGGCTGCCGTCAACGTCTGGGTGGACGTGACATCGCGGAACCTCGGCAAGACGCTCAAGCAGCTGGAACGCAATAAGAAGGTGCGGGGGCTCTGCCTTCCGGCGAATCGCGAGGAAGACAACCACTGGCTCACGCAGCCCGATGTGCTGGCGGGCCTTCGCGAGGCAGCGAAGCACGGTCTGAGCCTGGACGTCATCGTGGAGCCGCGCCAGGTCCCCTCGCTGCGCGACCTGGCCGAGGCCATCCCCGACCTGCGTATCGCCCTCGCGCACATCGGTTCGCCGTTCATCGCGCGGAGCGAGCGGGAGCCGTGGGGCGTCCACATGCTCAACCTCGCGCCCTGCGTCAACGTGTCGGTGAAGCTGAGCGGGCTCGTGACGCTGGACACGGAACCGTGGAGCACGGCGCACCTCAAGCTGTTCGTCGAACCGATGGTGCGGCTCTTCGGCTACCGCCGCATGATGTTCGGCAGCGACTGGCCGAACCACCTCCCCGTGGCATCGTACGAGCAGGTGCTGCAGGCGACGATAGACGCGGCGGGCCCCATGACGGACGCGCAACTCGCCGACGTCCTCGGCGGCACGGCCGCCCGCTTCTACCGCCTCGATTGACGCGGCGGGTAGGGGCTCATTCGTTACGATTTCGTTACGCCTTGCCCTGCATCCCCGTTTCTCGCTTGCCCCTCCACCTGTCAGCGAATATCCTCTCTGCTAACGCAGCACGTTCGGATCCCTCGGGGACGCTGCCGCCAGACGATGAGAAGAAACATCCAAACGACACTTCTTGCGCTGGCAGTGCTGACCGGCCTTCTGCTCGGATGCAGTGCGGAAGGCACACCTCCCACCCCGACCCCGGATATGCGCGATACGAGAAACGGAGCACAGATGCCGCAACAGTACGATGCCCCGCCAGCCCTGACGATCGACCCCGAAAAGAGCTACACCGCAACGTTCAAGACCGAGAAGGGCGACATCGTCATCGAGCTCTTCGCGGACAAGGTCCCCAACACCGTCAACAACTTCGTCTTCCTCGCCCGTGAGGGCTTCTACGACGACACGACGTTCCACCGCGTCATCCCGGACTTCATGGCACAGGGCGGCGACCCCACCGGAACCGGCACGGGCGGGCCGGGCTACCGCTTCGCCGACGAGTTCCACGCCAGCCTGCGGCACAACAAGGCCGGCATCCTCTCCATGGCCAACGCCGGGCCCAACACCAATGGCAGCCAGTTCTTCATCACCCACGGCCCGACGCCGCACCTGGACAACCGCCACGCCGTGTTCGGGCAGGTGACGGGTGGCATGGACGTGCTGATGTCCATCAGCGTCCGCGACCCTCAGTCGTCACGGACGCCCGGCGACGCCATCCACACCATCGAGATCACCGAAGAGTAGGAAACGCCGCCGGGCAGCGACAGCAGGCCGGCGGAGGTATCTGAAGAGACAGAAAAAAGAAGGAGGGATCACTGCAATGATACGTGCGGAATACATCTGGGTAGACGGTACTCAGCCCACGGCGAAGCTTCGTTCCAAGGCGAAGGTTATCGAGAAGACGAACAAGCTTGCGGACCTTCCCATCTGGGGGTTCGACGGCTCGTCCACGAACCAGGCCCCCGGTGACGCGTCCGACTGCGTGCTGCGGCCTGTCTTCTGCTGCCCCGACCCCATACGCGGCGGCGACAACATCCTCGTCCTGTCCGAAGTCCTGCTGCCGGACATGTCTGCCCACGCAACGAACACGCGCGCGGCCTGCGCGGAGGTTGCCGGGCAGTACGCGAGCCTCGACTTCTGGTTCGGCATCGAGCAGGAGTACACGTTCTTCAAGGGCACGCGCCCGCTCGGCTTCCCGGAGGGCGGCTACCCTCCGCCCCAGGGCGGCTACTACTGCGGCGTCGGCGCTGACGAGGTGTTCGGACGCCCCGTCGTCGAGGCGCACCTCGAGAACTGCCTGCAGGCAGGGCTCGGCATCTCCGGCATCAACGGAGAGGTCATGCCCGGGCAGTGGGAGTTCCAGGTCGGCCCGCTCGGCGCGCTCGGCGTCTCAGACCAGCTCTGGGTCGCCCGCTGGCTGCTCTACCGCACCGGCGAGGACTTCGGCATCAACGCGACGCTCGACCCCAAGCCCGCGCGCGGCGACTGGAACGGGGCAGGGGCGCACACCAACTTCTCCACTAACGCCATGCGCTCCAGCTACCAGCCCAACGTCGACGCAGCCGAGGCGCTCGCGACGCGTCACGACCTCCACATCGCCAACTACGGCTACCGCATCGAGGAGCGCCTCACGGGTCTCCACGAGACCGCCTCCTACAAGGAGTTCAAGTACGGCGTCTCCGACCGCGGCGCTTCCGTCCGCATCCCCTGGCAGGTCGAGGTCGAAGGCAAGGGCTACATCGAAGACCGCCGCCCCAATGCCAACATGGACCCGTACACCGTCACCCGCCTCATCATGGAGACGGTTGGCAGCGCGGCCACTGCGTAACCACTCTTTGCAATCCGGTACGATAGGAGCCGCCCCACGGGGCGGCTCCTTCTCATTCTGCCTCCTCCCGGAGTAGAGCAATGGCGACCCAGGAAGTACGGATCGTTGCCAGGAACCCGGACATCGTCGGGGAGAACCCGCTGTGGAACCCCGGCGACCGGCGCCTCTACTGGACCGACAACCGGTCGCAGCGCGTACACCGCCTGGATCCAGCGACCGGCGCGGTCGAGACGGTGGTTGAGGGCCAGTCGTTCTACGCGTTCACGCTTCAGGAGGACGGCTCACTCCTGCTGTTCATGGACCGCACGCGGGTAGGGGCGGCGCAGGCCGGCGGGCCGGTCCGGCTCGTCATCGACGGGTTGCCGGGGGAGCGAGAAGCGCGCTTCAACGACGTCGTTGCCGACCGGCTCGGGCGTGTGGTTGCGGGCGTCATTCCTCTTGAAGGCGGGACCGGCTCGCTCTACTCGATCGGGCGGGACGGATCAGCCGCTCTGCTTGCGAGCGGACTGGAGATGCCGAACGGCATGGCGTTCTCGTCCGACGACAGGCTCCTCTACGTCGCCGAAACCCGGGGCAGGCGCGTCGCCCTGTTCGACTACGACCTCGACGCAGGGACGGTCTCCAACCGGCGCGTTTTCGTCGACCTCTCTGGCCAGGAAGGCGGCACGCCCGACGGCATCACGGTCGACGCGGACGGCTGCCTGTGGGTCGCGCTGTCGGGCGGGTGGTCCGTCGTGCGGTACGACCCCTCAGGCGCGGAGATGTCGCGGGTGGAGTTTCCGGCGCGCAAGATGACCAGCATCGGCTTCGGGGACGACGATCTCTCCACCGCCTACGTCACCTCGTCGAGCAGGCAGTCCGTGCCGGGCGAGGAGATGGGTCCGGAAGGCGGGGCGCTCTTCGCGTTCCGCCCGGGCGTGGCGGGCGTCCTGGAGCACCGGTCGAGGGTCAGTGTGGAGGGCGGGCTGCCTATCCGGTGAAGGTGCGGCGGAACTTCACGAGGTTCTCTTCCACGACGACCTTCGGGCGCTGACGAGGCTCGCCCGTCTCCTCGATATCGACGTGGATGAACCAAGGCCCCGGCTCGCGTATCGCCTGGTCGAGCGCTTCCTCGAACGCCTCGACAGTCGCCGCCCGCGCAACGTTCGGTATACCTGCGGCTCGCGCGATTCCCCCGAGGTCGGTGCCTGTGGACGTATGCGTCGGCTGGCCGCCCGTCTCGAACCACATCTGGTTGTCCCAGACGATGTGGACGAGGTTCGGCGGGGCCTGCCGCGCTATCGTCGCCAGCGAGCCGAGGTTCATCAGCAGCGAGCCGTCGCCGTCGGTGACGAACACCTTGCGGTCCGGCGCGGCGATCGCCACGCCGAGCGCGATGGACGACACCAGCCCCATCGCGCCCCAGGTGTAGAGGTTTGCGTCTCGGTCGCCCGATGCGTACAGGTCGAACGTCGCGGGGCCGAGGTTGGCGATGACGGGTTCGTTGTCGAGCCTGCGCACGAGCGCGGCGATGCCCTCACGACGTAGCACGTTTCGCTCCCACCAGTTGCGCGTACCAGAGGACGGCCACGGGCATGCGGCTCGCGTACGCCAGCTCTATCGCGCCGTCCACGTACTTCTGCACCTCGTCCTCGCGATCCGGGGCGTAGTGCTGGATGTGCAGCTCGTCCAGGATCGCGGGGATGGGGCGCGCGGACGGCACCTGCACCTCGTTGAACTCTCCCAGTCCGCCGCGCATGCCGATGAAGAGGGGGACGGGGATGCGGTACGCGGTGAGCAGCTGCGCGAGGCCGTTGATCGTGTTGCCGAAGCCGCTGCTCTGCATGAACATCGCGGCGCGACCGCCTCCGGCGTAGACGCCTGCGGCGATGCCGATCGCCTCCTCCTCGCGCGACGCGGGGACGACGGTGAACGCGGGGTCGGCTTCCAGCTTGGAGAGCACCTGCCAGTTGATGGCGTCCGGCACGTACGTCGCGTGCCAGACCTCGTGCTCGCGCAGGCTTTCGATGACAACGTCGGACCAGTGCATGGCCGGTGGATTATAGAGCAAGCGCGCCTGCGGCGGGGCAGGGTGGCGTAGGGGCGTCCCTGGGGGCGCCCCTACGCCTGGTTCCATGAAGAACGGGGGCTGCCCCATAGGAGCAAGCCCCCGTTCACGTCTCTATTCGGTTGTACGGGACGCTATTCGTCGCCGCCGGATGCGCGTGCCCACATGCCCTGGCCGACGATGACCAGCCAGGATACGCCAACGATGCCGAAGTACATCGTGTGCCAGATGAGCGGCGTCGGGCGGGAAGCCGTAACCACGTTCGAGAACGCGAACACGGCGAAGATGATGACGCTCACGAACAGCCCGAACAGGATCCACGGCTGCCGTGCCGCCGGGCCGGTGCGCATGATGAACTGGATGAGCGCCCATGTGAAGATGAGCCCGACCAGCAGTTCAACGACGCCCGTGAAGTAGAAGGCGAACTCGCCGAGACCCGTGCCCCAGCCCATCTTGTCCAGCGTGCCGGTGAAGGGGTTCATCGGCCCCTTCTCTGCGAACTGCACGCCGATGTGGACCCCGGGGATCAACTTCGCCAACCCGTTTGCGAGCCAGAACAGCATCCAGAAGATGACCGTTCCAAGCTCCAGTGAACCCACCCTGACCATGTAACTTCTCAAACCATCCATGGCGCGGCCTCCTCAGGACAGTTATGGGGTCCAGACGACAGGATTATCTGCGACGATATGCGGTAGAAACAAGGAGGCTAGTTACTATATGTGGTAGGAATCGAGAGACCTTCGAGTCACGATGGGGTGCATCGAGCGGAGAGGCGTGCGTGGGCCGGTGCAGGTGGCATGGAGGGACACCCGAACCTGCGCGCAAAACCCGTATGTGTGCGCTACAATCGCCTCAGAGTGACCGAGCGCCTGCGAAGCCAAGGAGGTTCCGCCCCATGTTGACCGCACAGGAGAACAAAGACCTGACGAGCGTCATGCCCGGCACGCCGATGGGCGAGCTGTTCCGCCGCTACTGGCACCCCATCGCCGCCGCCGCCGAGCTCGACGACCGCCCCACGAAGGCAGTCCGCGTCCTCGGCGAGGACCTCGTCCTCTACAAGGACAAGTCCGGCACGATGGGCCTCATCGAACGCTTCTGTCCCCATCGCAGGGTCGACCTCTCCTACGGCATCCCCGAGGAGCACGGCCTTCGCTGCATGTACCACGGCTGGATGATGGACGAGACCGGCCAGTGCATCGAGCAGCCGTTCGAGGAGACGGTGCACCCGGACGGACGCTTCAAGGAGAAGGTGAAGGTCGCTGGGTACCCGGTCGAGTCCTACGGCGGCCTCGTGTTCGCCTACATGGGCCCGCAGCCCGCGCCGCTGCTCCCGCACTGGGAGACGTTCGAGTGGGAGGGCGGCTGGAGCGACATCGGCATGGTCGAGTTGCCGTGCAACTGGATGCAGTGCATGGAGAACTCCATGGACCCGGTGCACCTGGAATGGCTGCACGGTTACTGGGGCGTCCGGCAGCAGCAGGACAAGGCGGTCAAGCTCGGCCTCGCCGAGGCCGACTCGTTCCCCACCGTGCCGCGCAGGCACCAGAAGATCGGGTTCGACCTCTTCGACTACGGCCTCATCAAGCGCCGCGTCGTCGAGGGCACCACCGAGCAGGACCACGACTGGGCCATCGGCCACCCTGTGCTCTTCCCGAACGTGCTGTTCGTCGGCAGCATCGTCAACTGCACGCTCCAGTACCGCGTGCCGGTCGACGACACCCACACGATGCACATCACCTGGTTCTTCTACCGCGCCGCTGAGGGCGCCGAGCCCCCGAAGCAGGAGAAGGTGCCGTACTGGTACGTGAACCTCTACGAGCCCGACGGCACGCTCATCCCTGACCTCGTGAACCACCAGGACTTCGTGGCGTGGATCACGCAGGGCGCGAACGCGGAGCGCCACCGTGAGCACCTCGGCGAGTCCGACCGCGGCATCATCCTCTACCGCAAGGTGCTCAAGGAGCAGGCCGGCATCGTCCAGGACGGCGGCGAGCCGATGGGCGTCGTGCGCGACCCCGAGGTCAACAAGTGCATAGACCTGCCGCTCGAACGCTGGCAGGCCCTCTCCGACGTGACCTGGATGACGCGCTACATGCCGCTCCAGCAGGGCGAGCCCCCTGAACTCGTGTCGACCATCGAGCAGGTGCTCAGCACCTGGGCAGGCGAGACCCCCTGGGCAGAGGCGCAGGCCACCCTCAACAAGTAGCCCACGCAACCAGCGAGACGCATGAGAAGGGGCGCCCTCATGGGCGCCCCTTCTCTCTTGTCATTCCGAGCGAAGCCGAGGAATCTCTCGGAAGGCGCCCCGTCGTATACCAACGCCCCCTGAGAGATGTTTCGACTGCGCCTTCGGCTCCGCTCAACATGACAAGCGGTGGGGGACTCCAGCTCCCCAGCATGACGGGGCGCGGGGGCGGTTCGCGAACCGCCCCTACAAGTTATAAAACTCCTTGGCGTTCGTCTCCAGGATCTTCCGCGCGACCGCATCGCTGATGCGGCCCTCGCTCGCCCATTTCTTGACCTCGTCGAGGGCTGCGAGGTTCGCCGACGGGTCGGAGTGGCAGTAGTCGGTGCCGATGATGAGGTTGTCCTCAGTGCCGAAGTCGAGCAGGTGCTCGATGTGGTCCATCGGGTCTATCGTCACGTACAGCCGGTCCTCCTTGAAGAGGTCGCGCTGCAGGTCGAACGTCGCCGAGCGGTCGTGCAGCGCCAGCGACCGTTGCACCATCCCCAGGTTTGAGAGCGCGTAGGAGATCCAAGCCCCGCCGGCCTCGATGAACCCGAACTTGAGGTTCGGGAACTTGCTCGGAAGCCTGCTGGAGACGACCGCGAGGAACGCCGCCATCACCGGGAAGCCCCGGTCCCACTCGCGGCCGGGCAGGGGATGGCCGGTGTGGATGCACAGCGGCATGTTCAGCGAGTCCGCCTCCTCGTACACGGGGAAGAAGTGCTTGTCGTTCACCGGCTTGTCGAGGTCGAACCCGCGCTTGAATATCGCGCACGCGCCGTTCTCCTTCGCCCAGCGCAACTCCGCAACCGCCTTGTCGGGGTCGAGCAGGGGCAGAACCGCCGCCCAGCGCAGCCGTCCGTTGCTCATCGCGCAGCGGTCGGCGAGCCAGCGGTTGTACGAACCTGTGAGCTCCGCCTCCGCTTCCGCGTCCTGCGCGCCGTAGCGGATGAAGAACGTCGGAAAGATGACCTGGGCGTCCACGCCCATCTTGTCCATGTCCTTCAGACGCCCCGCGACGCCTGCCGCGTCGTCCAGCTCCCGGTGCTCGCGCAGCGGATGGTGCTCCTCGTCGCGGATGATGCGCGGCTGCAGGCGATTCTCGACCAGCCACCACCGGTTGCCGAGCGCCCCCGCGATGCGCACCCCCGGCGCCTCCGGACGGTCCGAGACAGCGGACGCCACGCGCGCGTCCGGCGATATGGACACCGGCACGTACTTGGAGCCCTTCTCCTCGAGCATCTGCCACGTGGCCTCGTTCTCGTCCACGTGCGTATCAGCGTCGATCACACCAAACGTCGCCATGGCTCTGACCTTCCTTTACGCAAAATCCGCCGTTCGCCGGCCCCTATCCGAGCGGGCCGTCCGGCCTCTCGCAGGTAAATATACTACGCTCCGGCGGGCTCCGGTTCCGATGGCGCTTTCTCCGGCTGCGTCGCCAGAACCATCAGCACCAGCATCATCACCGCGACGCCCGCGAACAGGACGAACGCGCCCGTATAGCTGCCCGTCTCGTCGCGGATGAACGCCGCAAGCACCGGCCCGAGCGGGCTGATCATGCGGAACGGGGCCGTGAACCCCTTGATCGCGCCCAGCGACGCTCTCCCGAAGTAGTTCGCGAGCAGCAGCACCTCGATGACGTTCCGCATCCCTGCCGCCACGCCGAAGATGATCGCCCAGAGCACCGCGACCGGGAACCCGCCCTCGGGGAGCAATAGCAACAGCAGCATCGTCGTGAGCACCAGCACCGCCTGCACCATCGCTGCCAGCCGGACGTGCACTCGCTCCAGGATGAACCCCATCGGCATGATCGACGACACCGACGACATGCCGAAGATGGACACGACCGCCACCGCCTGCCCGTCGCTCAGCCCGCGGTCGTGGAAGATGGGCGCCATGTGCAGGTTCGTTGCCCCCTGCACGAACGGCGTGCATATCAGGAACACCGTGATGAGCCAGAACGCCCGCGTACCTCGCGCCTCCCGCAGCGTCCACGACACCTCCTCGATGACGCGCGCGCCCGCTCCGCGCGCTCCGGCTGCGTTGCGCAGGTCGGTCGCGCCGTCCGGCAGCATCCCGTGGTCCTCCGGCTGGCTGCGCATCAGCACGAGCGCTGGCCCGATGATGGCCAGGCACGCGAACCCGGACAGCGCCACGTACGCCGTCCGCCAGTCGGACAGGTCCATGATGAAGAAGCTCACGATGGGGAGCACGACCTGCCCCGAGCGCTGGCCCATAGACTTCACCGCCAGCGTTCGCCCGCGCTGCCGCACGAACCACTTCGCGATCGCCACCGACGACCCGATCTCGACGCCCGCTATCACCGACCCCCGCGCCAGCCCGAAGAACGTCCAGAAGTGCCACGGCTCCTGTATCGTCGACAACCCGATCAGCGCTCCCGCGAGCCCGACGCCCCCCAGCGCCACCACGACGCGCGGCCCGTACTTGTCGACGAGCCATCCCGTGAGGCTCGACGCGATCGCACCCGACGCGCTCCCGATGAGGAACCCCGTCGCGATGGTTGTGTACGACCAGCCCAGCTCGTCCTGGATCGGCTTGACGAAGACCGTCAGCACCGGCCCGAAGCCCGGCACCTCCGCGAACGTCGCGACGAACGCCGCCCCCACGATGGCCCATCCGTAGAAGACGCGGTTGTACGGCCAGAAGCGCGGTATCCCTGGCGGGCGGGGAGTGGTATCCGTGGGCTTACGCAGTGCCGAACGCCTTCCGCAGCTCGGTGGCTGCCTCGTCGATGGCGTCCCACGTCCGCGTGAACGGCACTCCCGCGTTGAACAGCGCGTGGATCTGCCCGTCGTAGCGGCTCAAGCTCGTCGGCACGCCCGCCTCACGCAGCCGCTCCGCGTACGCCTCGCCCTCGTCGCGCAGCGGGTCGAACTCGCACGTCAGCACGAACGCGGACGGCAGGCCGGACAGGTCGTCCGCCGCCATCGGCGCCACGTACGGGTTGGACGCGTCCGCTTCGCTCGACACGTAGCACTGCAGGAAGTAGACCATCGTGTCGTAGTTGAGCCCGTAGCCGTCGCCGTTCTCCACGTACGACGGACGCTCAAGGTCGGTATCGACCACCGGGCAGATGAGCGACTGGTGCGCGAGCCTCGGCCCGCCCTCGTCCCGCGCCCGCAGCGACACCGCCGCCGCGAGGTTCCCGCCCGCGCTCGACCCCGCGACCGCCAGCCGCGACCCGTCGCCGCCGAACGACCCCGCGTTCGCCGCCGCCCACTCCATCGCTGCGTAGCAGTCGTCGAACGGCACCGGGAACTTGTGCTCCGGCGCGAGCCGGTAGTCCACAGACACCACGATCGCCCCCGCCGCATTCGCCAGCGCCCGGCACGTCGGGTCGTTCGTCGCGATGCTGCCAACCACCCAGCCTCCCCCGTGGAACCACACGCACACAGGCAGCCCCGTCGTTCCTGCGGAGGCAGGAACCTCGCCCCCGGCCGGAACGTACACCCGCACCGGCACGTCGCCATGCGGCCCCGGCACGAGGACGTCGCTCACCGACGCAACCTCCGGCCCCGGCATGCGCGGCGAGGACTCCGACATCGCGCGAGCCTCCTCCGGGCTCACCTCGTGCTGAGCAGGCAGCCCCATCGCCGCCTGCTTCTCCAACGAGGCCTTCGCTTCAGGGTCGAGCGGCAAGGCGCGTCTCCTTCGAGCCGGATGCGCCGGAGTATACGCGGGGAGCGGGGTGTCCGGTGTAGGGGCATCCCCTTGTGGGTGCCCATGCCCCCCGCTCCCTTTCGGGTTCCCCCCAACGCGACCCCCGCCCCCTACGCCGTCCCGAACGCCTTCCGCAACTCCCCCGCCGTCTCGTTGATGGCGTCCCACGTCCGCGTGAACGGGATGCCCGCGTTGAAGAATGCGTGAATCATCCCGTCGTATCGCGAATGCTTCGTTGGAACGCCCGCCTCCTGCAAGCGTTTCGCGTACGCCTCGCCCTCGTCGCGCAGCGGGTCGAACTCGCACGTCAGCACGAACGCGGGCGGTAGGCCGGACAGGTCCTCGGCGAGCATCGGCGCAACGTACGGGCTCTCGCCGTCTGCTTCGTTGGAGAGGTAGCAGTCCCAGAACCAGACCATTGAAGCGTAGGAGAGGCCGTAGCCTTCGCCGTTCTCCTTGTAGGACGACCGGCTGTAGTCCCGGTCGGTGACCGGGTAGATGAGCGCCTGGTGCACGAGCGCTGGCCCGTTCTCGTCCCGCGCCCGCAGCGCTATCGTCGCCGAGAGATTGCCGCCCGCGCTTGCCCCCGCGACCGCCAGCCGCGACGCATCGCCGCCCAGCGCCGCAGCGTTCGCCGCCGCCCATTCCGTCGCTGCGTAGGAATCGTCGAACGGGATGGGGAACTTGTGCTCCGGCGCGAGCCGGTAGTCGACCGACACCACGATGGCCCCCGACGCGTTCGCGAGCGCACGGCATGTTGCGTCGTTCGTCTCGACGCTGCCGATGACCCACCCGCCGCCGTGGAACCACATGCAGACGGGCAGGGGCCCGGCGTCGTCCGTCACTGGAACGTACACCCGCACCGGCACGTCGCCGTGCGGCCCCGGCGCGAGATGGTCGCTCACCGACGCCACCTCCGGCCCCGGCAGGTTCGGCCGGGCTGCCTGCAGCGCGCGCGCCTCCTCCGGGCTCGACTCGTGCGGCTCCAGCACACCCATCTCGATGCGCTTCTCCAACGACGCCTTCGCTTCAGGGTCGAGCGGCATGCCGCGCCTCCTCCAGACCGGATGCCCGGATTATACGCAGAGAATCGCTCCCGTCGTTCCTGCGGAAGCCGGACCCCCCCTCGTGTAGGGGCGGTTCTCGAACCGCCCTTGCGTCCCCCCATTGCCGACGCATGGCAGAAGGAGGGCCGGGCAGGGTGCGTGTGCCATAGGCCTGCCTGGTGTAGGGGCATCCCCTTGTGGGTGCCCTTTCGGTGTAGGGGCGGTTCTCGAACCGCCCTTGCGTCCCCCCATTGCCGACGCATGGCAGAAGGAGAACCGGGCCGGGTGGAGGTGTCATGGGCCTGCCCGGTGTAGGGGCATCCCTTGTGGGTGCCCTTCGGTGTAGGGGCGGTTCTCGAACCGCCCTCGCGTCCCTCCATTGCCGACGCATGGCAGAAGGAGGACCGGGCACGGCGGGTGTTATGTGCCCTGCCCGGTGTAGGGGCATCCCTTGTGGGTGCCCACGCGCCCCGCCTACACCCTCCCTCCCTCCTACACCGTCCCGCTCTGCCTATGCCCCTCTTCCCTACGCCGTCCCGAACGCCCGCCGCAGATCCGCGGCCACCTCCTCCATCGCCTGCCACGTCCGCTCGAACGGGATGCCCGCGTTGAAGAACCCGTGTACCACGCCGTCGTAGCGCGACACCTCCGCCGGTACGCCCGCAGCGCGCAGCCGCTCCGCGTACGCCTCGCCCTCGTCTCGTAGCGGGTCGTACTGCACCGTCAGCACGAACGCCGACGGCAGCCCCGACAGGTCCTCAGCCGCCATCGGCCTCGCGTACGGGTTGTCTCCGTCCGCCTCGTCCGCCAGGTAGCAGTCCCAGCAGTAGTGCACCATCTCGAGCGAGAGGTTGTAGTAGGCAGCGCCGTTCTCCGCGTACGACGGACGACTGAAGTCCCGGTCGAGCACCGGGTAGATGAGCGACTGGTGCACGAGCTTCGGCCCGTCTTCCTCGTCCCGCGCCCGCAGCGCCACCGTTGCCGCATGGTTGCCGCCCGCGCTCATCCCGGCCACCGCCACTCGCGACGGGTCGCCGCCGAACGACGCCGCGTTCGCTGCCGCCCACGCCGTCGCCACGTAGGAGTCGTCGAACGGCACGGGGAACTTGTGGTCAGGCGAGAGCCGGTAGTCCACCGACACCATGATGACGCCCGCCCGGTTCGCCAGCTCCCGGCAGTTCGCGTCGTTCGAATCGATGCTCCCATAGATCCAGCCGCCGCCGTGGAACCACATGCACACGGGCAGGGGCCCGGCGTCGTCTGTCACCGGCACGTACACCCGTACAGGGACGTCGCCGTGCGGCCCTGGCACCATGTGGTCGCTCACCGCTGCGATCTCCGGCCCGGGCTTGCGCTGCAGCGCCTCCTGCCTCGCGCGCAACTCCGCCGGAGGCACCTCGTACTGCGCGGGCCCGCCCGCCGCAGCCCTCCTGTCCAGCGCCGCCTTCACGTCAGGGTCGAGTGGCATAACACGTCTCCTGCTGACCGGATGCGCCGGATTATACGTGGGGCATCGGGTGGGGGTGTCATGTGCCCACCTGGTGTAGGGGCATCCCCTTGTGGGTGCCCTTTCGGCGTAGGGGCGGTTCGAGAACCGCCCTTGCGTCCCCCCATTGCCGACGCATGGCAGAAGGAGGACCGGGCACGGCGGGTGTGCCATAGGCCTGTCTGGTGTAGGGGCATCCCCTTGTGGGTGCCCTTCGGTGTAGGGGGCGGTTCGTGAACCGCCCTTGCGTCCCCCCATTGCCGTCGCATGGCAGAAGGAGGACCGGGCACGGCGGGGGTGTCATGTGCCTGCCCGGTGTAGGGGCATCCCCTTGTGGGTGCCCTTCGGTGTAGGGGCGGTTCTCGAGAACCGCCCTTGCGTCCCCCCTTTGCCGACGCATGGCGGAAGGAGGACCGGGCACGGCGGGTGTTATGTGCCCTGCCTGGTGTAGGGGCATCCCTTGTGGGTGCCCTTTCTGGGTGCCGCCCCCACCCCAAAAAAACCTCTGACATCCGCCCCTTCTGTCACCAACCCAACACCCCTTACCATGGTGGAATGACCACCGTACCCCTCACCCCGCAGGAAGAAGCCTACATCTGGCGCATAGGACGCGCCCTCCGCTGCGGCAACCCGGACTGCGGCTGCGCCCCGTCCCCAACGTACCGCCTCCACTGCCCCGTGCACCCGCATCCCTACGTCCCCACGCTCAGCGTTGAGCACGATCCCGACTTTGGCTTCACCTTCACCTGCTCCTCCGGATGCCCTGCGGAGAAGATCAACGAGGCCCTTGCGCAGCGCGGGATTCCCCTGGAGTCCGTCCTCCTCACCGCTGCCGGCGCGTCCGAGCTCGGCCTTCACCCCTATGAACTCCTCATCTCCCAACCCACCGACTGGCTCTGGCCCAACCGCATCCCCATGGGCGAGCTCACCGTCGTTGCCGGGTATCCGGCGTCGGGCAAGACCGCCGTTGCTCTTGACGTCGCAACCCGCGTCTCTCTTGGCGCTGACACGCCTGATCAGCCCGGCGCCAGGTTCGTCAGGGCTTCCGTGGTCATTGCCGCGCCGCTCAAGAACCCCCGCGCATCGCTCCTCCCGAGGCTCAGGAGCCTCGGGGCCGACCTCAGCCTCATCTACCACGCCGACCTCCTCTCTCCGATGCACCTCTCAGACTTCCCCGAGGAAGCGGGCGTCGAGAACCTCGAGGACGTGGCTGGGAACGCTCAAGCCGGCCCACCCCAGTACTTCGACCCCTTCGCCCCGCCGCCTCCGCCCCCTGAGCCTCCCGAACTGCCGCGCGAACCGTCGCTCCGCTTCGTCATGAACCGGCTCGCCAACTTCATCACCCGCGGGAGCGCCGCGCTTCTCATCGTCGACCAGATCGAGCATCTCGCCCTCATCCACAACGCCAGGGTTCCCCGTGTCGCAGGGATGCTCAGCGCCCTCGCGGCCCGCACCGGCGCAGCCGTCCTCGCCCTGGCGCACAACCCCGCCCACTCCCTCAACGCTGCCGCCCGCTACATGCAGCCCCGCCTCGGCATGGCCGGCACCGTCTTCACCATCGCCCTCGTGGGAGAGGACCGCTCCCGTTTCCTTGTCCCGCTCAGCCCCCCGATGCACGACGCCCTGCCGCCCATCCCCTTCAACTTCCACGATGCCCCGCCCATCGCCTGGCGCGAACCCATCCCCCAGGAGCGCCTCCTCGCCCTCAACACTCCCAGAACGCCGCGCTCGCAGCGCCCGGACATGACGGCCTACGCCTGCCGCTTCCTCACCGACGCTCTCGCCCACGGCCCCCGCCCCGCCGCCGAACTAACTAGGCGCGCTGCCGAACTTGGCATTTCGAAGCACCATCTCACGCGAGCCCGCACCATCTACAACGTGACCTACACCCGCGTCTGCCCGCCGGGTGGTCCGCGCGGTAACGGCTACTGGCTCTGTTCCCTTGAGCAACATGACACACGCCCATCTGAGCCGGAAGTTGAACGGTTGAACCACGAACAAGGTCGTGGCCTGCTCGATAAACCGTTCAATGATCGAAGTAACACCGTCGTTCAGGAGTGCACCGCCGCAGAAGAACCGGCGGAAGAAGAAGACGCGCCGGAACTTGCAGCGTGCGGTACAATCCCGCCAACTGACCCTGCCTGATTCCTTCCCCCTTGATGGGGGAAGGTTAGGATGGGGGTGACCGGCTGGGGGACGCCTCGGTCGGAGAAGCGCATAAGACGACAGGGAGGTAGAGCATGCTCAGCATCCAGGAGAACGAACGGCTGTCGAGAGTAGGCCCGGGCACACCCATGGGCGAACTCATGCGCCGCTACTGGCACCCCATCGCCGCAGTTGGGGAGCTCGACGAGCGTCCCACCAAGGCGATGCGCGTCCTCGGCGAGGACCTCGTCCTCTACAAGGACAAGTCCGGCACCATCGGCCTTATCGAGCGTTTCTGCCCCCACCGCCGCGTCGATCTCTCCTACGGCATCCCTGAGGAGAACGGCCTGCGCTGCATGTACCACGGCTGGATGATGGATGAGACCGGCCAGTGCATCGAGCAGCCCTTCGAAGAGACCGTCCACCCGGACGGACGCTTCAAGGAGAAGGTGAAGATCGCAGCGTACCCCGTCCAGGTGCTCAGGGGCATGATATTCGCGTACATGGGCCCTTCCCCCGTGCCGCTCCTCCCGATGTGGGAACCGTTCACGTGGGACGACATCTGGTGTGAGGTCGCGCTGGCGCCGCTGCCCTGCAACTGGCTGCAGTGCCAGGAGAACTCCATGGACCCGGTGCATCTCGAGTGGCTGCACGGCTACTGGGGCGTGCGCCAGCAGCACGACAAGGCGGTGCGCCTCGGTCTGGCGAAGGCCGAGGAGTTCGGCGTCATCCCCAGGCCGCACCAGAAGATCGGGTTCGACATGTTCGAATACGGCGTCATCAAGCGCCGGGTCGTCGAGGGCACCACCGAGGACGATGCCGACTGGGCCATCGGTCACCCGGTCATGTTCCCGCAGATCCTGTTCGTGGGCAGCACCGTGCGCGGCTCGCTGCAGTACCGGACACCCATTGACGATGAGAACTGCCTGCACATCACCTGGTTCTTCCTGCGCACGGCGCCCGGGCAACCCGTGGTGCCCCAGGAGCAGATCCCGTACTACCACGTGCCGCTCTACGGCGAGGACGGCCGCCTCATCGAGGACCTGGTGAACCACCAGGACTTCGTCGCGTGGATCACGCAGGGCGTCATCCCCCCGCGCCACCGCGAACACCTCGGCGAGTCTGACCGGGGCGTCATCTTCTACCGCAAGCTCCTGATGGAGCAGATGGACATCGTGGCCGACGGCGGCGAGCCGATGGGCGTGGTGCGTGACCCGGAAGTCAACAAGTGCATCGACCTGCCGCTGGAGAAGTGGCCGGCACTGAGCAACCCTGCGCGGATGGCGCAGTATGCCCCCTCGCAGGCGGGCCAGAGCCGCGAGCACATCGAGCGGCTCGAGGAGTTCCTCCGCCCGTGGGCGGACGCGCCGCCCTGGCAGGAAGCCGCGGTCTCCTGACCGTACACCGCTGGCATGACCGAGGCCGCCGGTGAACCGCTCACCGGCGGCCCTGTTCCGAAGCCCCACGGCCCGCGGCCTCGGCAACCTGTACGCGGGCACGCTCATCTCCGGCTCCGGCTGGGCGATGGTGCTGCCCATCACGCCGATCCTCGTCGACCATTTCGGCGTGAGCCCCGGCCTCGCTGCCCAGGTCGTCACCGCCTACGCGCTGGGGCGGTTCTTCGGCATCCCCGGCGCGGGGATCCTGGTCGACCGCTTCGGCACCCGGAAGATGCTCATCGGCGGGCCGGGCCTCGTCCTGCTCGGCGCGCTCGTCGGCGCGGTCACGCCCTGGTTCTGGCCCATCCTCCTGGCCACCTTCGTCGTGGGCATAGGGGACAGCCTCTGGGCGCTCGGACGTGAGATCGCAGGCATCGACCTCGTGCGTCTCGACCAGCGGGGCAGGGTGCTCAGCGGCTTCCACGGCATGCACTCCGGCGCGCTGGCCATCGGCCCGCTGCTCGGCGGCTTCCTCGCGGAGACCATCGACTTCCGGGCAACGTTCCTGGGCTTCGCCGCGCTCACCGGCGTCGCGGTCGCCCTCGGCTTGTTCGCGCACGACACCTACGCCCCGAAGGCATCCAGGCCCACGGACGCCCCCGCCCGCACCGGACTCACCGGGCGAGTGCGGGACCTCGTCGACCTCTTCAAGCAGATCGAGCTCGGCCTGCGCCTGAGCTACTGGGTGTTCGTCCTTGCCACGTTCGCGGGCTTCACTTTCCGCATCACGCTCCAGAGCGTCCTCCCCCTGTACGCGGACGAGGAACTCGGCCTCTCACCCACCCAGATCGGCTTCCTCTTCTCGATATCGGGCGGCGTGGTATTCGCGATGATCGTCCCGGCGGGGTTCGTGCTCGACAAGCTCGGCCGGAAGTGGGCCACGGTTCCGAGCACGTTCCTCCCCGGCGTCACGTTCTTGCTCATGCCGTTCGTCGACTCGTATGCACACGTCGTGGTGCTCGTGAGCTTGATGGCCGTGTGCAACGGGCTCTCGCTCGGTTCGCTGGCCGCGAGCACCTACGACGTCCTCCCTGACCACGTGCGGGGCCGCCTGCAAGCGTTCCGGCGAACGGTCGCGGAAGTGGGAGGCGTCGGCGCGCCCCTGATGGGTGGACTGCTCATCAACACGGTCGGCCCGACCGCGCCGTTCATCGCCTACGCGCCGGTACTCCTGATCGCCGGACTGCTGCTGGCGTTCGCCACCAGGGAGACTCTCATCAAGCGCCGACCTTGAATTCCCTAGACCGGCAGGTCCGATACGTGCGTAGAGTTCACGGTGATGCGCCCGCCGCCGGGCTCCGTGACCGTGAACGAGGCGTGGATGCGCCCCCGCTCGATGGGAGAGGGCGAGAGCCCGCGCTCGGCATACTCCGCGTGCGTGGCTTCCACGTCCTCCACCATCAGATCGAACGGCGCGTCGCCCGCTCGTGCGTCCTCGTCCGCGACCAGCACCAGGTGCGTCCCGCCGCGCAGCTCGAAGATGGCGACAGACTCGTTCCGGAACATCGGCCTCATCCCGAGCCGCTCCATGAACGTCTGCGACTCCGCGAGCGTGGAGGTTGCCATGCTCACGTGTCCCACCCAGACCGGCGGCCTGCTCTCGTTCTGGTCTGTGCTCATCGCTCCATCTCCTCTGGTTGCGCTTGCGGGGGAGGAGCGTCGTCTCCTCCGAGGAACGCCTTCAACTGCTCCGCCGAGCCACGGCTCATGCCCCTAACGTCTGCCAGTTCGTCGACGCTTGCGGCGCGGACGCCCGCGGCGCTCCCAAAGCGGCGTATCAGCTCCCGGCGGCGCTTCGGCCCGATGCCGGGCGCATCGTCCAGCCGCGAGCGCGTCGCGGCCCGCGAGCGCCGCTGTCGATGGTACGTGATGGCGAAGCGGTGCGCCTCGTCCCGCACGCGCTGCACGAGGTACAGCCCCTGCGACCGCCGTGGAAGCAGCACCGGCTCCGGCACGTGGGGCAGGAACACCTCCTCCTCCCGCTTCGCCAGCGAGCAGAGCGGGATATCCGTCAGCCCCAGCTCGAGGAAGACCTGTTGGGCCGCGTTCAGGTGGCCCTTGCCCCCGTCAATGATGACCAGGCCGGGCACGAACCCGAACGAGTTCTGCGTGCTGCGGCCATCGTCCGGTGGCCCCTCTGTCCCACCGGCATCGGAGGGGAGGGGAGCGCTCGCTCCGGCTTCTGCCTCCGCCCGCCGCTGCTCACCGAGCCGCCGGAAGCGCCTGCGCAGCATCTCCTGCATCGAGGCGTAGTCATCTATCCCGCTGACGCCCTTGATCTGGAACCGGCGGTAGTGTCCGCTCTTGGGGCGTCCGTTCTCGAAGACGACCATGCTGCCGACCGAGTTCGTGCCCTGGATGTTCGAGATGTCGTAGCACTCGATGCGCCGCGGCAGCTCCGGCAGGCTCAACGACTCCTGCAGTTCGGCCAGCGCCTGCAGCACCTTGTCCGACTCGTGCAGCCACTGGATGCGCCGCTGCGTCAGCGCCTCCACGGCGTTGGCTGCCGCCATCTGCACGAGCTGCCGCTTCTCGCCCCGCTGAGGGCGGTAGATCGACACCCGCCTGCCGCGCTTCCCACTGAGCCACTCGGCGATGGCCTCAGCGTCCTCGATGTCGTGCTGCATCAGCAGCGCTCCGGGCACGTCCGTCGATGCCTCGTAGAACTGCTGGACGAAGTGCTCGAGCAGCGCGGGCTCGTCCTCAGCCTCGCCGCCCTCCATCACGAAGTGGTCACGCCCGATCAGCTTGCCGCGCCGCACGCGGAAGAGTTCGACCCACGCCTCGCCCTTGTCGTAGGCGAGCGCGATGACGTCCGAGTCCTCGTTCCGGTTCGAGACGACCTTCTGGTTCTGCGAGACGGACTCGATGGCGCGAAGCTGGTCGCGCAGGGCAGCAGCGCGTTCGAACTCCATAGCCTCGGAGGCGCGCTCCATGTTCACGCGCAACTCCATCTCCACGCTCTCGGAGTCGCCCTCCAGGAACCGCAGCACCTGGCGTATCACCTCGCCGTAGCCGCCTGCATCCACCACCCCGATACACGGGGCCACGCAGCGATGGATGAAGTATTCCAGGCAAGCACGCTCGTCGTTGCCGGTGATGACCTTTGTGCAGGAGCGATAGGGGAACAGTTTCTTCAGCAGGTCCATCGTCTTGCGAACGGAGCTGGCGCTGGCGAACGGGCCGAAGTAACGCGCACCGTCGGCGAGCACCCGGCGGGTGAAGTAGACCTGCGGGAACTCCTCAGCGAGGTCGATCTTGATGTAGGGATAGGTCTTGTCGTCCTTGAGCCGGGCGTTGTAGAAGGGCTTGTGCTGCTTGATAAGCAGGTTCTCCAGCAGCAGCGCCTCCTGCACGGACTCCGTAACGATGAACTCGAAGTCAGCGATGTGGCGGACCATCGCCTGGATGCGGGGTTCCTTGCCGTATGGCGTCTGGAAGTAGGAGCGCACGCGGTTGCGGAGGCTCGCGGCCTTGCCGACGTACAGGATCCCCCCGTTCGCGGACTTCATCAGGTAGACGCCGGGCTGTGCGGGCAGGGCGCCGAGGCGGTTCGCGAACTCAGGCGCGCGCGGCTTTGTGCGGACGCGGGTGGTCATGCTCAAAGTTTACCGCGTGCGCGCATTCCGTCGTTAGGGCGGGGCCGACCGGGGTTCTCTCGTTCCTCCGTAGATATCTGCCTGTCGATGAGATGTTACCTTGCCACAAATAACAGATTATCGTGATGCTAACCGGCTGAAATCCTGATAGCACCCATTGCATAATCTGACTGGCGCTGTTAGATTACCTTGGTGGTAGACGCGGACGAGAACACGGGGAAATACCCTATCAGTGTGGTCGCGAGACTCACTGGCGTGCCTGAACACCGGCTCCGCGCATTCGAGTCAGCAGGGCTCCTCGAGCCCGAGCGTACAGAGGGAGGTACGCGGCTGTACTCGGATGTCGAGGTTGCCCTGGTCATACGCATAGCGGAGTTATCCGACAAGGGCGTCAACTACGCAGGTATCCGAGAGGTACTTGACCTGGAAGCCCTGGTGCAAGCCGAGGCTTCGGAAGAGAACCCGGACAGCGAGGAGAGCGAAGAGGGAACAGAATAACGCTTTGGCGCCTCGGCTCCGGTAGGGGATACCACCCCGCCGGTCCGCTCCAGTCCCGGGCGGACGCCCCAAACCGAGCACGCGTTCACTTCTGAACGAGCGTGCTCGTAGTTGGTATAGCGCATAGCACAGCCCAAGCGAGAGGGAAGGACCAGAGATGGATTGGGTAGTGTTATCGTTGGCTAGCGCAGTTGCTTTCACCGCCTACTCGGTGATCCAGAAGCGCGTGTTGGATCGCCATGTGGATGGGGCGGTGACCTTTGCGGCGCTCTCGTGCATCCCGCACGCGTTCATCGCAAGCGTTGTTCTGCTCGTAGCTCCTCCGGACTGGTTCTCGTGGCCCGTCCTCGCGATGGCCATCGCGGGAACGCTGCACGCAGCCATCCAGCTGTTGAGCAGCTATGCGTTCAGCAGGGAATCCGACATCTCCCGTATCGTCCCGATCTTCGATGCGTACCCGCTGTTCGTGCTGGTCATGGCGGTGGTGATGCTTGGCGAATCGTTGACGCCACTGAAGGCAGGCGCGGCGCTCCTCGTGACCTTCGGCGTTATGGTCGCGTCGTGGCATCAGTCGCTGCCGGGCGCGCGTATCAAGCTGAACCGTTCGTTGCTGGCAATACTGGGCGCTGCCCTCGCCATAGCGACGTACTCCGTGCTGGCAAAGGCAGTGATAGGCCATATGTCCATCTGGCAGATGTACGCGGTCTCCTGGGCGTTCTCCATCCCGTGGCTGGCAAGCATGGCGTGGTTCAGGAATCGCACCGGCATACGAGAGGCCCTTGCTTCGAGGCCGGCGCTCATCTCTACGGGTGTTGCGCAGGTCATAATCCTCTTCGCGTTCATGGTGTCGTTCATGGCGTTCGAACAGGGTCCGGTGTCGTTGAGCACCGCGATCATGTCGACGAGGCCCGTGCTGCTCCTGTTCTGGGTGGCGGCGAGCGGCATGAGCGTGCGCGCCGTCCTCGGCAAGCGGGAAGGGCGCTCGCGCTGGGTGTCCGCTTCGATGGTGACGGCCGGTGTCGGAGTGATGGCGGTATAGGGCATCCTCCAGGGTTGATGATGACGGAGGCCGGGCAACACTGCCCGGCCTCTGTTGCATGCATGCCGGGCGACCCTCAGTCCCGGAGGGGGCGGTGAGCGGGTACAATGCCCCCGACACCACAGGAGGGGCGCACATGGGCAAGGTTCTCTTCAGCGTTGGCGGTAGCTCGGGACTCGAGTGGAGCGATTTCCTGCACATATGCCAGACCTGCGATGAGCTCGGGTTCCACGGGTTCTATCCGTCGGACCACCTGATGCAGATCAACCCGGGCCGGGGAACGACTCCGGCGCGGCTCGACGGTCTGACCGTGATGGCCGCGATGGCCGGCCACACGAAGAGCCTTCGACTCGGCATGCTGGTGATAAACAACAACTTCCGCCACCCTGTCATAACGGCAAAGATGGTCAACACGATCGACCACGTGTCCGGTGGACGGGCGGAACTGGGCATCGGCAGCGGCAACGTCAAGCACGAGTTCGACGTCCACGGCATCCCGTTCCCGCCGTTCAAGGAGCGCGCTGACCGGCTGGACGAGGCGCTCTCCGTTATCAAGGCGATCTGGACCGAGGAGCCGGCATCGTTCCAGGGGACGTATTACTCGCTGGACGAAGCACCGCAGATGCCGAAGCCAGTGCAGCAGCCGCACCCGCCCATCATCGTCGGGGGGCGTGGCCAGCGGACGATGCAGATCGCGGCGAAGCACGCCACGGACTATAACCAGATCGCTCCGTTGGAAGAGGCGAAGGTGAACCTGAGCCGTATGCAGGCGGTCTGCGACGAGGCGGGGCGGGACTTCTCCGGCATGCGTCACTCCATACAGATACAGATCAAGCTGACCGATGACGCCTCGGAGGTCGAGGCGACCGTTGCCAGGGGTGCGACGCTCGCAACGCAGGAGACCTCCTACTACGCGACGCCGGAAGAGCAGTTCCGCGACAGCATGCTGCTCGGCTCGCCCGCCGCAATCACAGAGCAGTTGGGCAAGTGGGTCGACGCCGGCGTAGACCACTTCATCCTGATGACGCCTCGCCCGTTTGATGCCCGCGTCATGGAGCGCTTCGCGCAGGAGGTCGCGCCGCAGTTCGCGTAGGCGGCGCGGTTCCGAGAGGAGAGACAAGTAGATGGCCCGCTACTGGCTGTTCAAGTCCGAGCCGACAACGTACTCCTACGACGACCTCGTGAGCGATGGCGTTGCCGAGTGGGACGGCGTCCGCAACTTCCAGGTGCGGAACTGGCTGCGCGACGACATCAAACCCGGCGACCGCCTGCTGTTCTGGCATTCGAGCGCGAAGCCGATAGGCGTCGTGGGCGTCGCCACCGTCGTGCGGGAAGGGTACCCGGACGATACGGCGTGGGACCCGGACTCCGACCACCCAGACCCGAAGAGCACGCCTGACAAGCCGCTCTGGTACATGGTGGACATCAAGGCCGACCAGAAGTTCGCGGACATCGTCACGATGGAGGAGCTGCGGGCGGAGCCCGCGCTCGCGGAGATGATGGTGCTCAAGCGCGGCAATCGCTTCTCCATCACCCCTGTTACGGAGGAAGAGTTCGAAACGGTACTCCGCCTCGGGGAAGCCAAGTAGGCCGATGGCGTTGGCTGGGAGAATGCGTCGCGCATATCTGCTGGCATTCACGGCGGTGACTGCGACGGCGATGGTGTGTGGCGCGGTGCCCGCGTCGGCGCACACGACGCACGAGGGCAGCGAAACGCTGTTCAAGGGCGTCAGTGGGCCGTACGAAGTGCTGGTGACGGTCGTGCCGCTCGTAGGATTCCTGGAGGTGACGGTCGTCGTCGATCCGGTTATGGGCGACGCGGGAGATGGCCCTTCCTACCCACTCCGCATCACTGTGCTGGCGTCGCGCGAAGGCTTGCGGGTCGGGCCGGAGGCGGCGCAGCAGGGGCGGACGCAGGAGAACGAGTACGTGGCGGTACTGAGGCCGGACGTGCCCGGGCGCTGGGACATCGTCATCAATATCGACTCGGATCGGGGACCGTCGTCGCTGACACTACCCGTGCAGGTGCGCGAGAGCAGCCGCGGGTTCCCGTGGGCGGTTCTCGTCGCGGCGCTGGGAATCGTGCTGCCCATCTTGTGGCTCGTGTTCGTTCCGCGCAAGCGGCGGCGGTTGTCGTGAGGCGGGTCCTGCTCGGCAGGCCGTGGAGGGCAGGGGAACAGGCATGCGATCGATAAGGATGGCCATCGCCGTGCTGCTCGCCGTGGGGATGCTCTCGGCCGGATGCGGGATCGTTGGTGGGGATGCCGAAGTCGAACCGCACATGCACCCCCCCGGGACGGGATCGCACACCCACGAAGGAACGATGACCGACGGCAGCATGACACACGGCACGCCGGTCGAGGCGCCGGAGGGCATGTCTGTATCGCTGCAGGTGATCGCGGACAGTGTGAGCGGGTATAACCTGCGCATCGCGACGCAGGGGTTCCGCTTCGCGCCGGAGAACGCAGGGGCGGCGCACGTCCCCGGCGAGGGTCACGCGCACCTGTACGTCAACGGCGTCAAGACTCGCGTCTACGGCGAGTGGTTCCACCTGGACGGCCTTGAGCCGGGGACGCACGAGGTCAGGGTGACGCTGAACGCGAATGACCACTCGTCGTATGCCCTGGGGGGCGTCATGCTGGAGGACAGCCTGGTCCTGCAGGTTGCAGGATAAGACGGCGCTGGCGGCTAGTACCTGGAGACCTGGTTGGGGTCCACCTGCTTGCCGGTGACGAGGTAGACGACCTGCTCAGCGATGTTCGTGGCGCGGTCGGCGATGCGCTCCAGGTCGTGGGCGGTCCAGAGGAGATAGGTGCCGCGCTCGATGACCTTGGGGTCCTGCACCATGATGAGGAGCAGCTCGCGGTAGACCTGGTCGTAGAGGGCGTCCACCTCATCATCGTCGGCCAGTACCTTGTACGCCTTCTCGACGTCGTGCTTGACGAGCGCGTCGAGCGAGGCGCGGAGCATGGCGGTGGCCTTCTCGGCCATGCGCGGGATGTCGACCAGGGGCTTGATCGGCGGCTGGTCGCCCATCATCAGGCTGATCTTGCCGATGCCTTCCGCGTAGTCGCCGATCCGTTCGAGCTCCATCGACACATGAAGGGCAGCGATGAGCATGCGGAGGTCGGAGGCGACCGGCTGCTGGATAGCGATGAGGTCGACGGCGCGTTCCTCCAGCTCAGCGCGCTTCCTGTCGATGATGTCGTCTTCGCGTATGACCTGCTGGGACATCGCGAGGTCGCGTGTCTTGAGCGCGTCGACGGACTTGATGGTGGCTTTCTCCACCATGCTGCCTAGTGCGAGGAGTTCGTCCTGCAGGTTCTGGAGGTCCCGGTCGAACTCTGCACGCTGGTGCCTGCCCATTGGTCGGTTAGTCATTACGTCCTCCTGGCAACGCCTGCGTGGTTAGCCGAACCTGCCGGTGATGTATCCCTCGGTGCGTTCATCCCGGGGGTTGGTGAATATCTGGTGGGTGTCGCCGACCTCTACGAGGTAGCCTGCTCTGTCTTCTCCCATCGTCATGAATGCGGTCCAGTCCGATACACGCGCAGCCTGCTGCATGTTGTGCGTGACGACGATGATTGTGTAGTCCCTGCTGAGCTCACGCATGAGGTCTTCTATAGCCAGTGTAGAGATGGGGTCAAGGGCCGATGCGGGCTCGTCCATGAGGATGATGTCCGGCTGGACCGCGACAGCGCGCGCGATGCAGAGCCGCTGCTGCTGTCCGCCGGAGAGGGTGAGGCCGCTCGCCTTGAGGCGGTCTTTCACCTCGTCCCAGAGGGCGGCCCTGCGCAGGGAGCGCTCCACTGCCTCATCCATGTTGCCGCGGAATCCGTTGATGCGGAGCCCGAATGCGACGTTGTCGTAGATGGATTTGGGGAAGGGGTTAGGTTTCTGGAAGACCATCCCGACGCGGAGGCGTATCTCCGTGGGGTCGATGCTGGGGTGGTAGATGTCCTCCCCGTTGAAGAGGACCTGACCCTCCACGCGGGCGCCGGGAATGAGGTCGTTCATGCGGTTGAAGCAGCGCAGCAGCGTGCTCTTGCCGGAACCTGAGGGACCGATGAGGGCAGTGACGCTGTTCCGCTGTACATCGAGGTTGATGTCGCGCAGCGCGCGGAACGAGCCGTAGTACATGTCCAGGTTCGTGACGCTCAGGGTCGTGTCAGTGGCAGTGGTTTCGGTGATTGTTGTCATTCCTCGGACCTCTTCTGCGTGCGGTTGCGGATGTAGATCGCGACGGCGTTCATGGAGAGCAGGACGACCAGCAGAACGATGATGCCTGCCGCGGCTATGCCCCTGAACTCGGGTCTGGGCTGGCTTACCCAGTTGTAGATCTGGATGGGCATCACGGAGAACTCGTCCAGCGGGCTGGTTGGAATGAAGGTGAGGAAGACGAGCGCGCTGATGGCGATCATGGGCGCTGCTTCCCCGATGGCCCGGGACATGGCGAGGATCGTGCCGGTCATGATGCCGGGCGTGGCGTGTGGGAGCACCACGTCCTTCACTGTCTGGAACTTCGTCGCGCCCAGACCGTACGACGCTTCACGGTAGGTCGACGGCACAGCGCGTATCGCCTCGCGAGAGGCGATGATGACGATGGGCATGACAAGGAGCGACATCGTCATCGCTCCGGCGAGCACCGTCCGGCCCATCGAGAGCAGCTGCACGAACACGGCAAGGCCGAGCAGGCCGTAGACGATGGACGGTACACCGGCGAGGTTGGAGATGTTTACCTCGATGATGCGCGTGAACCAGTTCTTGGGCGCGTACTCCTCGAGGTAGACGGCTGCGCCAACGCCCACTGGTACGGTGAAGAGGCCGGTGAGCCCCATGATCCATATCGTCCCGAAGATGGCGGACTTCATGCCTGCCTGCTCAGGGAAGCGGGAAGGGTAGTCCGTGAGGAAGTGCAAGCTGAGCCATGGAGCCCCCTGCCAGAGCACACGCAGGAGCAGCGCCGCGAGCCCGGCAAGTCCAAGGAGGATGGCCAGGATAAAGATGACGTAGGCCACCGAACCGATGCGCTTGCGCATGGCAAGGCGCGGGTGGAGCAGCGCCGTAACCTCTGCTTTAACCATGCTAGTACTCCTCCCGGAAGCGGCGGACCAGGAAATGCCCGATCACGTTCATGCCGAGCGTGAGCGCGAAGAGCAGCAGTCCGACCGCGAAGATGGTGTTGTACTCCAGGGAGCCGTGCGGGGTTTCACCGAGCGCCAGTTGGACGATGAAGGCCGTCATCGCCTGGATGCTCTCGATGGGATTGAAAGTCAGACGCGGCGTTGCGCCCGCGGCGAGGGTTACCAGCATCGTTTCGCCGATGGCGCGTGAGAATGCCAGGATGAACGAGGCGATGATGCCGGAGAACGCGGCAGGCACGACTATCCGGAGCGAGACCTCCAGCCTCGTTCCGCCAAGGGCGTACGCGGCAGCGCGGAGTGACCGGGGCACCGCAACCATCGCGTCCTCGCTGAGCGACGAGACCATAGGGATGATCATCAGTCCCATCACGAGACCTGCGCTCAGCGCGTTGAACACGAGCAGGTCTTCCTGGAAGACGCGGACCGGGATGCTCTGGAGCAGGGGGGTGACGAACGTGAGAGCGAAGTAGCCGTAGACGACGGTTGGGATGCCCGCCAGGACCTCCAGAACCGGCTTGATGCTGCGGCGGACCTTGTCCGGCGCGTACTCCGAGAGGTAAATGGCTATGGCCAGCCCAGCAGGCACTGCAACCGCAGCTGCGATGGAGGCGACGAGGAGAGTCCCACTCACCAGTGGCAGCACGCCGTAATGCCGGTTCCCCTCCGCGTCCTTGAGGATGGGGGACCAATTGGTGCCGAAGAGGAATTCCCAGAAGGGAATCTCACCGAAGAAGCCGAGCGACTGGCTCAGCAGGCTGACCACGATGCCGAAAGTGGTTATGACGGACATCACCGCGCAAGCGAAGAAGAGCCAGTGCACGATGCGGCCCTGCAGCGCGCCCCGCTTGCGATTGCGGCTCAACTGCATAGTTGTCTGGCGCTGTCCGATCGGTACTGCAAAGCCATCTCGTGCCGTAGTGTCCATCACATGTCCTCGTCGCGTCTAGCCCTGCAGGAAGAAAAAGGAGGTGGGGCGGTGGCACATCGAGCAATGCTCGTGGGAGGAAGGCCACCGCCCCACAGGGGGACGCTGTCTCTAGAGTCCGGCGTCAGCCTTGTTGTCGGCGTAGACGCTGCGCTCGACGGGAACGTAGCCCTCCTCGAGGGTCAGGTCGTATCCGTGGTCCATGTAGAACGTAAGGAGCGCCTTCACCTCGGGCCTTTCGATGCTCTCGACGTTGACGTAGATGAAGAGCGGCCGGGAGAGCGGCTTGTAGGAGCCGTCCTCGATGGTGGAGGGCTCAGGAGTGACGCAGCCGTCGCCGTCGTCGATGGCGACGATCTTGAGGCTGTCCTGGTTCTCCTGGTAGTAGGCGTACCCGAAATAGCCGAGGGAGCCGCGGTCGCCGCCGATGCCCTGTACAAGGACGTTATCGTCGGCGGAGGCGGTGTAGTCGGCGCGGGAGACCTGTGCCTCACCGTTGATCTCTTCGGTGAAGTAGTCGAAGGTGCCGGAGTCGGTGTCGGGGCCGTAGAGGCGGAGGCGCTGGTCAGGGAAGCCTGCGCGCACATCCTGCCAGTTGTTGATGGAGGAGCCGGGCTTCCATATCTCGTTGAGCTCTCCGACAGTGAGACAATCGACGAAGTCGTTGTCGGGGTGAACCATGACGGAGAGACCGTCGGTGCCGATGCGCATCTCAATGAACTCGACGCCGTTGGAAGCGGCAGCCTCAGCCTCGGAGTCCTTGATGGGCCTGGAGGCGTTGGAGATGTCGGTCTCGCCGACGGTGAAGCGCTTGAAGCCCCCGCCGGTGCCGGAGACGGCGACGTTGACCTGTACGCCAGGTTGTTCCTTGCGGAACTCTTCGGCGACGGCCTGAGTGACGGGGAAGACGGTAGAAGAGCCGTCGACTTGGATGGTGCCGCTGAGAGCCATAGCCATAGCCGTAGGCGTGGCCGTCGCCGCCGTCGTAGCCGCAGCCGTAGCCGTAGGAGCCGCTGTCGGCGTTGGGTCCGAGTCGCTACAAGCCATGACGAAGGCGCCAAGAGACGCAATAAGGAGCAATAGCCCACTCATTCTGAAGTATCTGGTCGGTATCATCCTGCCTCCCTTTAGGGGTTGGGGTTACGTTGTTAGCGTAGGGAGGCGAAGTTAACGGCGAGCGCCGGTGCTCTTTAGCGAATCGTTAACGAGGGCTGGAGGTTTCCAGTAGGGATAGATCTCAGGCGGTGCGAGGCAGCGTGAACCAGAAAGTGGAACCTGCGCCCTGCGTGCTTTCGACGCCAACCTCGCCGCCGTGCAGCTCGACGATGTGCTTGGCAATGGCGAGACCCAGCCCGGTGCCCCGATCACGGCGGGAGCGGTCAGCCTTATAGAAACGTTCGAAGAGGTGGGGCAGGTGCTCCGGCTCGATGCCGGGGCCGCTGTCCCGTACCTGGACGAGAATACAGCCCGGCAACGATCTGTCTGCGCACATCTCTATGGTCCCGCCTCGCGGCGTGAACTTCAGCGCGTTGTCCAGGAGATTGGATATGACCTGCCGCAGTTTCTCCTCGTCCCCGGGCGCGACCACGTCCCCGGTGGCGTTGATGGTCACGGTGACACCCGTTTCCTCTATGCGGTGTTCGAGGTCAGTGAGCACGGCTGTGATGGTGGCGACGGTGTCGATCGGTTCCCGGTGCAGTTCCGATCGGCCACTCTCGATCCGTGAGAGTTCCAGCAGGTCGTTGACCAGGGCGTTCATGCGGTCGACCTCACGGTTGATGCGCCTCAGGAAATCGAGCGCCGCTGCCGAGTCGCTCACTGCGCCGCCCTCGAGCGTCTCTACCATCGCCTTGACGGACGCCAGGGGATTGCGCAGTTCGTGGGAGACGTTGGCGACGAATTCACGCCGCGTCGTTTCCAGCTGCCGTATGGGCGTCAGGTCGTGCAGCGTGAGGAGGACGGAAGTTTCGGACTCATCCGGTTCGGTCTCTCCTGGGGCAGCGGTCAGGGGAGTGGCTGTTGCACTCATGCTTCGCCGGGGAGTCGAGAGTACGAGCTCCGTGTGCTGCCGTTCCCCGGACCCTCTGCTGAGCGTTACGAGGTCCCGTAGTTCGTGGTCGCGCAGGACGGAGCTCAGTGGCGTCCCGGTGGGCGCCTCGATGGAGAGCAGTTCGTTCGCGGCGGGGTTGGAGAGCACGATGCGGTTCTCGGCATCGACGAGGATGACGCCGTCAACCATCGTGTCGAGGACTGCCGTCAGTTGTTCGCGGTGGTCGGCGAGTTGCGAGAAGAGCCGGGCCAGCGCCTCGGTCATCGCTGCGAAGGGCGCCTGCAGGCTGCTCAGCGTGGCGGACGTGAGATCTTCCTGCCGCACGTTGAAGTCGCCTGCGGAGATGCGGCGCATCGCTGCGACCGCAGCGCGAGCCTCTCTGGCTGCCGCGGCGTTGGTCCTGCGTTCCCGGGAGAGCACGAGGAGCAGGCCGGCAGCGATGAGGAAGGAGAGGAGCGCGATGAAGGGTTCGGATGCAGCAAGGGCCAGCGCCCCGGCGACGAGCGAGAGGAGCGTCAGCGTTCCCAAAGCGATCCCGGCGCCCCGCAGTCCGGCCATATGCTGCTCACCTCAACCTTCGAAGCGGTAGCCGACTCCGCGGATGGTGATTATGCGCGCAGGAGTCGAAGGGTCGGACTCTATCTTTTCACGGAGCCAGCGCACGTGCACGTCCACCGTGCGGACGTCGCCTATATAGTCGTATCCCCACAGCTGTTCGAGTATCTGGTCCCGAGTGAATGCGCGGCCTGGATTCCGCATGAAGAGCGCGAGCAATTCGAACTCGCGCGGCTTGAGTCGCAGCTCTTCATCGTTGAGAGAGGCCTGGTGTGCGTCCACGTCCACGGAAAGCGAGCCTGAGCGCAGGGGTTCAGCCATCCGGCTGGAGGCGGTCTTGCGCGGACGCCGGAGCATGGCGCGGACGCGGGCCATCACCTCGCGCATGCTGAACGGTTTCGTGACGTAATCGTCCGCACCGATCTCCAAGCCAACGACGCGGTCTATCTCTTCACCCTTCGCGGTCAGCATCAGGATGGGTACGTCGCTCTCACGGCGAAGGATGCGGCAGACTTCCAAGCCGTCGAGGTTGGGAAGCATCACGTCGAGGATGATGAGGTCGGGAAGGGCGGCACGGGCGGTCTCGAGCCCGCTCCCACCGTCCTGGGCTGTCAGGACGGCGTAGCCCTCGTGCTCCAGGTTATAACGGAGCGCCTCTACGAGGTTCTCCTCGTCTTCCACCACCAACACAGAGCGGTTCGTCATGCGAGTCGGCTCCGTTCAGGGCCTGCAGGCCTCTTGGGTTACGGGAATCATATGGCCATCGTGCAAGCGAGCGCTTAACGGGCAGTTAAGGGGCTGCGTACACACATCGCGAGTTTAACAGAGCTGCTGCTTACGGCAGTTTTCCAGTCAGGAGAGGCAATCCCACGCAGGGTGGCGCCTGTAGGAGGGCATCCAGTGAGAAACCGGGCTACGCGCCCCTGATTCGCTCCAGCAGCTCACCGATGGTCAGCCAGTAGTAAACGATGAACGTCCCGGCGACGAGCAGCATCACGGCGCTGATCGTGCCGACGTGCGGCAGCGCCTTGCGAAGCCCGGTAGCGATCGCGCCCTTGAAGAGGGCCATGCCGATGGTCAGCGCGAGTATCACGGAGCCCATGCCCAGGCCGTACAGGACGAACTGGAGTACGGAGTCCAGGAAGGTCTCTGCGGTGAAAGTCCCGCCGATAACTGCGAGGAAGATAGGCAACGTGCAGCTGAGCGAGGCAGTGCCGTAGGCGAGGCCGAAGGTGAAGTAGCTCCGGACGCTCTTGCTGTTCGCGTTGCCGAACCGTGAGGAGATGCTGGCAGCGAAGTTGTTGTAGAGCTTGCCGCCGGAGAGCAGGTACGCACCGGCCACGACGAGCAGCACGCCGATGATGAGGCCGATCCACGGGAAGGCGTCCGCTATCCCGCGCGCGCCCAGGCCGATGGGCGTTCCAACGGCTGCGAAGAGGACGACGAACCCCACCGACACCGTGGCACCGACGAGGAGGGCCCGGCGCAGTCGCGACACGACACTGCTGGCGGCGGCATCGCCACCTTCGCTCTCGCTCAGGTAGAGGCCTAGGTAGGCGGGGAGCATGGCAAACCCGCAAGGGTTGACGGAGGAGACCATGCCCGCGCTGAATGCGAACCCGAAGGGGAACAGATCACCCAGGTCGCCCAGGAAGTTGCCGGACTGAGCAGACGCGGACTCCACGCTCTGGGTAACCGCGCCAAACTCGCTGCCTGTGATGATCGCCCCGATGATTGCGACCCCGAGCGACCCCACGAGTGCGAGGATAGGCCCAGCTGTTCCCCAACCGATGTTCTGTACCGCGGCACGCATCATTCTGCTCCCAGTTCCGTGGTTCTACCTGGCTCTCTCTATATGATACGACCCGCGACGCCACGAAGGATGTTCATCCCTACGCGAGCGTGCTACCGCCATCGCATGCTTCGCCTGCGCATGCCGAACGCAACGGCAACGAGGAGGCCACTTGCAGCGAGCGTCAGCGTGAGCGCGAGCACCTGCGCCTCGTCCGTGCGACCCGTCAGGACGGCCTCGTAGATGGCTATGGGCATCGTGCGCGTGCGCCCGGGGATGCTGCCGGCCACCATGAGCGTCGCTCCGAACTCCCCAATAGCCCGCGCGAACGCGAGGCTGACGCCGGTCATCACGGAGCGCCAAGCGAGAGGGAGCGTTATGCGCGCGAATATGGTCCGCTCTGTCTGCCCCAGCGTGCGCGCAGCGTCTTCCAGCGTATGGTCCACCGATTCGAACCCGGCCTGCGCGGTACGGATGAGGAAGGGCGCAGAAACGAAGAAGGCCGCGAGCGCAGCTCCGCTCCACTGGAAAACGAATGTGAACCCAAAGACCGCATCGAGCGCTTCGCCCAGGGGTGAGTTGCGTCCCACGGCGACCAGCAGGTAGTAACCGAGCACCGTGGGAGGCAGCACCATGGGTATGAGCACAGCCGAGGAGAGCAGGTCGTGCACCCATCCGCGCAAGCGTGAGAGCCCCCACGCGATGGGGATGCCGACCACGAATACAAGCGCCGTACTTGCTACGCCGGTCTGCAGGCTTAATCTCAGGGCGTCCCAGTCCATCGTCACTCCACGCCGCCAACCTTATCAAGCTGCGGCGCGTAGCCGAACCGCTCCCACGTTTCGACCGCCTGTTCGTCGCGCATCGACGCGATGAAGCGCATCGCCGTGTCTGGTGCGCCTGACTCGCTGCTTACGCCCGCAGTGACCTGGAGGCCGACGTTCGATTCCGGCGGCAGTGGGGCCAACGCACGGATGCCTCGAGAATCCGAGGCGATGACTAGTGAGCGTGGAACGAAACCGACCTCTGCGTTGCCGCTCGCCACGAACTGGAACGCGTGCGCGACGTTCTCACCGTAAACGATCCGCTCAGCGACCTCATCCCAGACACCCAAGTCCCTGAGGTAGCGCCTAGCCGCCTCGCCATACGGCGCGATGTCCGGGTTCGCAAGGGCTATCTGTCGCACGGCGCCACTTCGGAGGAGCAATGCTACGTCGTCCGCGGGACCGTCGAGGATCGTGATCGCGACCAGTTCGCCTGTCGCGAGAACCACCGCGCTCGCAGGGTCGAGCAATCCATCGGCAGCGAGCGCGGAGGTGTAGCGGCTGTCCGCTGAGATGATGAGGTCGAGGGGTGCGCCCTGGCGCAGTTGTTCGGCGAGTGTGCCGGACGCGCCAGTAACGAGCGTGACGGAGGTTTCGTGCTTGGACTCGAAACGCGCGGCGAATTCTTCGGCTGCCGGCTGGATGCTCGCGGCGACGCCCACCAGCAAGGCAGGTGGGTCTTCGCCTTCGCCGGGTGTGCAGGCGACGGTGAGCAGCACGAGGAGCAGGGCTGTCGTGAGGCAGACCAGCCGGAGCGTGGTTACCCCGCACGTCTGGCCGAGCGTGGGGGCGGGACTGGCTGCGTTAGAGCGATTCAAGGACTGCGCCGGCGTGGCCCTTGACCTTCACGTTCTCGAAGACGTGCTCGACGACGCCCCGTTCGTCGATGACGAACGTCGTACGCGCCACGCCCATGTAAGACCGCCCGTAGTTCCTCTTCTCAACCCAGACGCCGTACTTGTTGACGATCTCCCTGTCCGGATCGGCGATGAGCGTGAACGGGAGGGAATACTTGCTCTTGAAGTTCTGGTGGGACCTCACGCCGTCGGTGCTGACGCCGATAACTATCGATCCCTTTTGGGAGAGGGCAGGGGAGAGGTCGCGGAAATCGCATGCTTCCTGCGTGCAGCCCGGAGTGTTGTCCTTTGGGTAGAAGTAGAGGACTACCTTACTGCCGCGCAGCGAACCGAGCGTGAATTCCGCCCCGGTGTCGCCTGCGGCAGTGAAATCGGGTGCGACATCGCCAACCTGGAGCATCAACCTCTCCTGGACACACGTGTGGGAGTGGATCCTGAGAGTGAATCGTAAATCCCAGGGTACCGTGGGACAACCCCGCCACGCCTGAAGAGCCTCGTACAGCGCTTCCATGAAGCGGAGATGAGGTTCCCGCCATCTCTAGAGCGTCAGCGCACTCCCGGGCGCTCCTCATATCCGCTTCCCCAGCACATGCTTTCCAGAGGAGGCAACCCCTGGATGGCACACCGGAGAACCCACAACGCCGGGAATAAACAGAGACTCCGCCAGCAGTTCTTAGGAGCACTGGCAGCATTATCCAGATAAACCGGCAGATAAACACGGAGAAATCTGCAGCAAAGTGCTATTGCCTTATCTGTTTCACTCCTGCAGAATCCTCCAGACGCACAGAGAAACTCTGTGGCGCGGCAGAATGAACAGCAGCGGAGGGAGAGGAAATGGCGAGACTGGGCCAGTACAGCTACCCGGACATCAGATTCGGCGACGCGGTGGAGATAGCGAACCGGATCCTGAACAAGTTCAAGGGGACGGTGAGCGTGAAGGGCCTTGCGTGGGAACTGGGGATGGCCGAGGGGAGCGGCACCCTGTTCGCGAAGGTCGCGGCGCTGCGCGACTTCGGCCTCGTAGAAGGCCGTGGCGAGCTTCGTATCTCACAGCTGGCGCAGCGGGTCCTGCACCCGGCCAGTTCAGAGGAATGCCTGGAAGCGACAGCCGAGGCGTTCCAGCGAGTCGAACTGTTGAGTCAGCTCTACACGCGGTTCGAGGGCGAGGTGCCAGACGACATGAGTCTCCTGGTAGGGCTGGAGGAGATCTCCCGCGCCCCCCGGGACGAGATCGTCAAGCGTGCTCCGCTTATCCAGAAGCACCTGACCGACGCCATACGGGTGCTCGGGAGGCCTGTTAAGGCAGAGAGAATCGCAGAATATTCTGGTAAGCGCCAGAGGATTGCTGTCGAATCTCCAGATGTTGCTCCTGAACCGGCAGCCGATGAGCCGTCTGGCGACGGGCTGCACATCACGGCGGCAGGGAGGCGGCTCTCAGTCCCGCTGACACCCGAGTACATAGAGGTGGCGATCAGCCTGCTCCGCGCGATGCAGGTGGAGATGCGGGGGGATGCCTCAGGCGAGCCCGCGATGCCGCTCTTCGAAGGCATGGAATTCGACCTGGGAGAGCAGCTGGACGTGTGAGGCGGGGGCTGGCGCCCCAGACAGGATTCGAACCCGTGACCCGCTGCTTAGAAGGCAGCCGCTCTATCCTCTGAGCTACTGGGGCCTCTATTCGACTATAGTGCCGGGGCGCATGAGGGTCAATCAACCCTCCGTGCGTCCCGGTTGCGCTTTAAAACCACTCGTGTGGAGGGGATGTGATCCATGACGTACCAGACGATCAATTTCGAGACCGAAGGCCCGCTCGGCGTCCTGACTCTCAATCGGCAGGAACGCCTGAATGCCATCAGCCGTGAGGTAACCGAGGAGCTCCAGGACCTGGTGACGCGCCTCGAGACGAACGACGAGGTCCGAGTCCTCATCGTTACAGGCTCAGGCCGCGCGTTCTGCGCCGGGGCCGACATCAAGGAGCGCGCGGAGAATCTGGACGATCTCTCGCTGGCGCGCACCTCGGCCGTCATCTCTCCTACGTTTCGGCGGTTGGAGCGTCTCAACCAGGTGAGCATCGCCGCAGTCAACGGCGTCGCGGCAGGCGGCGGCCTCGAGCTGGCGATGGCGTGCGATCTGCGGGTCGCGAGCTCCGAGGCGCGCATGGCGCTTCCGGAGCTGACGCTCGGCGTCCTGCCGGGCGCGGGCGGCACGCAGCGGCTCCCTCGGCTTATAGGTCCCGCGCGCGCAAAGGAGATGATGCTTCTTGGCAAGTTCATCGATGCGCAGACGGCACTCGAATGGGGGCTCGTCAACGCTGTTTCTCCGGCCGGCCAGTTGATGGTGGACGCGCGGGCCTGGGCGGCACGGCTGCTCGAGTTGCCACCGCTCTCGCTCGCGAGCATCAAGAACGCTGTCAACGTGGCGATGGACGTGGACCTGGACTCCGGCATCCAGTACGAGCAGCGCTGCTCGGCGATGCTCGCGCTCACCGAGGACAGGCGGGAAGGGCACACTGCGTTCGTTGAGAAGCGGCCCCCTGTGTTCGTCGGACGCTAGAGGGCGCCTTGCTTCAGTGGCCCCCGAACCGGGTCGCAACCCAGTGCATCGTGACGGGTCCGAGCTGGTGGCGCGTGACGCTTCGGATCGACATCGAGCCGACGTCTGCGGACGTGGTGCAGCGTTCCTGGACGAACCGCCCGATGGGACGCGACGCCACGATGGCGAACATGGTATTGGAGAAGGCGCGGCTCAGCCCCCGGCTCCCTCCTCCAGCGATGCGGTAGCCTCCCAGTGACGCCATGGTCGCCAGTGCGGCGCCCACGACGATGTTGGTCCCGCAGAACGGTGATACGGCCAGGCTGCCCTCTCCGGCCTGCATCCGCCGCAGCGCCTCATGCGCCGACTCCTCGACCTGCTGCGTGGGGATCTCTCCGAGGACGAGGAACCCGGTCGGTATCGAATACCCGGCTACCGGCCTACCGCTGGCCGATGGCAAGAGCAGGAGCGCGATGGTTGCGTGCTCGAGGCCGTGGTTGCGTTTCGTTTTGTTCCAAGGGTTCAACGTTGCCTTCCATATGGCAGGTTTGCCGCCAGACTTGATTGTATACGTCCGTTGAAGGCGACGCCGGGCGCGGCAGGGTAGGGCAGTGGTACGAGCGCGTCTGTCAAGGGGTTGGTGGCAGTACGCCTACGTCAGGACGGTGAGTTTCACTGGGTAGTTGAACACGCTCGTGGCGACAGCTACCCAGGTGCAAGCAGATTGACATGGGAAATGTTTAGACGAGAGCACTCTCAGCACAGGATGGAAGAGGCATAAGCACCTCATTCGATGTTGCGTTTGCCTGCGCGCGTGCAGGGCAGATGCCCGCACAGGATTGTGGCAATGAGGACTTACCAGCGACGAAGAAACTCCGGATATTAGTCGTGCAAACGGATGCTTCCAGAGTGGGCGAAGAAGAACCACTTTGGGCAGCAAGGGTAAGACTACGCGCGCAGTCAAGCGAACAAAGGAGGTAGCATGCAAAAGAGGGTGATCGCGTTGATGTTGGTGGCCCTGTTGATGTCTGCAACCCTGGCATGTGATTCGGGCATCTCCGAGGAGGAACACGATGCTGCGGTCGATGCTGCGAGAGCTGAAGGTCTCGCGGCAGGCAAGGCCGAGGCGGTCGAGGGAATGGAGGCCGTTTCCTCCGTCGGCGTGTCGCTTTCGGAATGGGCGATTTCGGCCACGCCCAATAGCATCCCAGCGGGACTGGTGCGGATCACGGCTGCGAATGGGGGTCCGATCGACCCGCATGAGTTGGTCATCTTCAAGACTGACCTGTCCATCGAAGAGTTGGAACAGGTCGCCATAGCGAACCCAGAGGAGCGCGGCTTCCTGCCGGAGGCGGATGTGCCTGGTGCTGAGTTCATCGGGGAGATCGAAGAATTCGAGCCCGGCGGAGTAGAGGTAGGCGTGTTCGATCTGGAGCCCGGCAGATACGTGTTTATCTGCAACATCGTGGAGCATTCAGAGATAGACGAGCACGGCAACCCCGAGAGTCACTTGCTCGAAGGGATGAGCATGGAGTTTATCGTCCGCTAGAAGTGTGCTGTCACTCCGGCGGGGCTTGTTCAATTGGCCGTCACCTCCCGGCGGCTTGTTGGACAGCCCCGCCCCGCAAGTCGTGAACCTCTGCGCTGTTCGTACGTGCTCAGCCAGAACGCAGGGCCGGGATTTCCCGGCCCTGTCTTCTTGTGCTTCCTGCTGCTCTCGTTTGGTTCCCGCAATACAGCACGACAGTAAGGCCGCTTCATCCGTCACCAGAACCCTTGTGAGTCCTGTACCTACGTGAGCCGGATAATCTCGACGCCGGCGAGCGTCAGGCCCGTCACGATGACGCCTGCAATCACCACCCCAGCAGCAATCGCAGGTAACCCGCGGCGAACCGGCTCGTTCAGAGTCCAGACTATGAGCGTGCCGGTCCACGCGCCGGTAAGGGGCAAGGGTATGGCGACAGCCAGGACGATGCCGAAGAAGCCGTAGCGTTGCACTCGAGGTCCCCACGACTGTTGGATGCGGGCTGTGCGCCACCGCAAGAGGCGGCCGAGGAGGTTCTGCTGTGTTTCCACTCGTGCGCCTACGGTTCGCAGCGCGATGAGGATGAACGGCACGGGGATGACGTTCCCTACGATGGAAAGGGTAAGCGCCTGCGGCCAGGGCATGTCCATGGAGGTGATGGCGAGAGGGATGGAGGCTCGCAGCTCGCCGATAGGCGTCATGGCGGTCAGCAGAACTATCAGTGCGTCGGGCAAGGGTGACCTCGGATCCTTGGGCGTCAACGGGGCTGGCGAGGCCCGTATTCTACCCGAATCAAGCGCGGGCAGGAGAGTGTTCTGGACAGTTCTTATACTTTGTCTAAGCATTTGGATAATCCAAAGTCCGGAAAGTTCGTAATCTAAACATTGGCACAAGTATCATGTGAAGATGTAGAATCTGTCTCAACATTCCGTAAGGGGAGGGTAAGCATGGCGCGCAAAACCCGGCTCATGCGGCAGGTGGAGGAGCGGTTCCATCAACCGCTCGAACGCCTGTTGCCAGAGAAGATCAACGAGAACGGCCTCTCGGCCACGGCGGCTGAGCTGGAGGTGTCCAAGGCCACACTTGGCTACTGGCTCCTCAAGCTCGGCATCAACGTCCGGCGTGTTGCACTTGCTCCGGGGGAGACCCTAGAGGTCAAACGGGCAAGCTGAGCAGCGTCTCCTGGCGTACAGAGAGGCGGAGCAGCGGTCTGGGGAGACGCTGCATCCGCCTCTCTTTTTGTGGCTGCCAAACGGAAGGGGGGTGCAGCGTACTCCGGTGCATCTCCCTTGACACGGCGGAGCGGCGAGTGGTAAACAATGTGATAGAAATCACAACTACTCCTAACAAGAGGCCCCGTGCGATTCCGCCGTCCGATACTCCCCATACTGCTTCCTATTACAGCCCTAGCCGTGCTTGCTAGTGCCGTTACGGCATGCGGGGGCACCAGCCTTGTTGCGACACCCGAGTGTTATCTCGCGCAGGAGGGACAGGTCGTTGGCGCGGCGGGCATCGACTGCGAGCCGCCGGATGATGTGGAAGTGCTGCCGACCCCGACGCCCACGCCTGCTTCGGGTGGGGGTGGAGACGACGGCAGGGTACTCTTCATCACGTATGCCTGCGCAACCTGCCATGAGCTGGACAGCCTTCCTCAATCCAAGGGCAGTAGCGACGGTCCGAAACTGGCTGGCATAGGCGCGAAGGGCGCGGACTACATCCGTGAGTCGATCCTCACCCCGTCCGCCGAAGTTGTCGAAGGCTACGAGGACGGACTGATGCCGCAGGACTTCGCTACGCAACTCTCCGCGGATGAGCTGGACACGCTTGTTACCTTCCTGTTGAGCCAGTAGGAGCCGAGACCGGCTACGAGTTCCCCCCAACTGCAAACCATCTCTGATGCCCCTGGGCCATTCGCGTAGTGCGATTGACACTGATTAAACGAGGGTGATACAAGGTGGTAGAGGCTACTAATGCCACTTCCCCCCTCCCAAACTGGAGTTCGCTTGCGATTCTGGCGTCCCATGCTCCCTAAGCTATTCAGTATGACAGCCGTCGCTTTGTTTGCCGTCAGCATTACGGCATGCGGGGGGTCCAGCGTCGTTGCGACACCCGAGTGCTACCTAGCCCAGGAAGGACAGATCGTTGGCGCGGCAGGCAGCGATTGCGAGCCGCCGGATGATGTGGAAGTCCTGCCGACTCCCACTCCTACGCCTGCTCAAACGGGCGGCGGGGACGGCAGGGTGCTCTTCATCACGCTCGGCTGTGCCACCTGTCACGAACTGGACACTGTTCCTCAGTCGGAAGGCAGCGATGCAGGGCCGGCACTCAACGGCATCAATGCGAAGGGCGCTGACTACATCCGCGAGTCGATCCTGAACCCATCCGCCGAGGTCGTCGCGGGCTACGTGGACGGCCTGATGCCGCAGGATTTCTCGACCCAGCTCACCCCTGACGAACTGGATACGCTGGTCACCTTCCTGTCGAGCCAGTAGGAGCCAATGTCGGTCCATCGTGGACGCTGGGCAGTCGGCCCTACAGAAACGCATCGTCCGTTCTCCATCAATTCGTTGACCCTTTCTCGGCGCGTCCCCTATACTGCGCTGCCAAGCGCGGCTGGACAATTCTGCCGCAAAACCACAACGTATTGAGGTTTGAAGATGCAGTTGCACTGCCTACAGGAGAATCTCAGCCAGGGGCTCAGCGTCGTGCAGCCCGCGGTTGCCACGCGAACGACACTTCCCATCACGCAGCATGTGCTCCTTGCCACGGACGAAGGCAGGCTGAAGCTCTCCGCCACGAACCTGGAAGTCGCCATCAGCACATGGATACTCGCTGACATACAGGAAGAGGGGGCGGTAACCATCCCTGCGAGGCTGCTGACTGACTTCGTCAACTCGCTGGGGCGGCAGACCATCAAGGTGCAGACTGCCTCTCAGGGAGGCGGCATCTCTGTTGAGGGCGACCGCACGAAGGCCAACATCAATGGCACGGCCGCCGAGGAGTTTCCCCCGATTCCCGCTATCGATCAGGGCGTGTCGACAAAGATGTCGGGCAGGGCGCTGCGCGACGCGATCCACCAGGTGGTGCTCGCGGCAGCGGTCGAGGACTCGCGTCCGGTGCTCACCGGCGTGAACATCGAGCTCGACGGCACGAATGTGACGTTCGCCGCTGCTGACGGCTTCCGCCTGGCTGTGCGCAAGGCTCAGCTGATGGAGCCCGCCAGCGAGAAGGTCTCGGTCATCGTTCCGGCCCGCACGCTCTCGGACATCGAGCGCCTCCTGGACGGAGACGACCCGGTCGACATCGTCGTTACGACGCAGCGGAGCCAGATCCTCTTTCGGTTCAAGAACATCGAAGTGGTCTCGCAGCTGATCCAAGGCACGTTCCCCAACTACGCGCAGCTCATCCCGCAGGAGCACGGCACGCGCGCCATCATCGGGCTGAGCGAGCTGCAACGCGCAACCCGCACGGCGGCCATCTTCGCGAAGGACGGCTCTGGCATCATCAGACTGCAGATGAGCGCTGAGGGCGGCGCCCCGGGTGTGCTCACGATATCGTCGCGTGCGGAAGAGGTTGGGGACAACACAGGCTCCCTCGAAGCAGACGTCGAGGGCGCCGAAGGAAAGATCGCGTTCAGCAGCCGTTATCTGAGTGACGTGCTTGGCGTCATCGGCAAGGACAAGGTGGCGCTGGAGATGACTACATCGTCGAGCCCCGGGGTGATTCGCCCTGTGGACGACGGTGGGGAGTACGTCCACGTCGTCATGCCTATGTTCGTTCAGTGGTAGGTAGCTTCAGAATTCGTTTCGGAGGGTGAAGGTGAAACGCATCAAGTACGGAATCGTTATAGCCGCCCTGAGCGTGCTCCTCGTTGGATGTGGGGAGTCCGAACCGGTCAAGGTAGGATCGCTGATGGACTTCACCGGTGAGCTTGGTGAATTCGGCGGACCGATGAACGACGCGATCCTCCTGGCTGCGGGACACTTCAATGCGGCGGGCGGCGTGCTCGACGGCCAGGAGATCGAGATCGTCTCCGAGGATGGAGCAACCAGTGACGTCACGTCCGTTGACGCAGCGCGCAAGCTGGTCAACGTGGATGGTGTTTCGGCACTGATAGGCCCGCTGGCGAGCGGTATCACCCTTGCGGTGGCGAACGCCGTAACCATCGACGACCAGGTCCCTGAGATATCGCCATCTGCAACCTCCCCCGCACTGACGGTGCTGGAGGACGACGACTTCATCTTCCGTACGGCACCATCCGACGCGTTCCAGGGCGTGGTGCTTGCCAACCTCGCTCGCGGGCTCGGCTACGGGAGCGCGGGCGTGCTCTTCGTGAACAACCCGTACGGGCAGGGGCTGGCTGACCAGTTCTCGGCGTCGTTCGAGGCATTGGGCGGCCAGGTGACGGCGGTGCCGCATGAACCGGACCAGCCTTCTTACGCCTCGGAAATTGGGCGGGCGACCGCAGGCAGTCCAGACGTTCTGGTCGCGATCAGCTACCCGGTCAGCGCGGGCGTCTACGTCCGCGAAGCGATCGAGAGCGGCGCTGCGGACACGTTCTTGTTCGTGGACGGCAGCAAGTCTGAAGAACTGATAGCCGCAGTGGGCGCCGACAGCCTCGAAGGGATGTTCGGCACCGCCCCCGGAGCGGTGGAGAGTGCAGCTACGGCGCAGTTCACGAGCGACTACGAAGCCGCGTACGGAGCCAGCACGCATCCGTTCCTCAGGGAGTCCTATGACGCGATGGCCATATTCGGTCTTGCCATCGAGGCTGCGGGATCGGACGACCCGGTTGCCATCAGGGACGCTATGCGTGCCGTGGCGGGTCCTCCGGGCGTCGAGGTCGGTCCTGGGGAAGCGGAGATAGCGCGGGCGTTGGAACTGCTCCGCGACGGGCAGGACATCAACTACCAGGGCGCCAGCGGCCCGGTTGACTTCGACGAGAACGGCGACGTGACCGGCGCGATGGAGGTCTGGAGGATCGCCGGCGGCGAGATTGTGACGGAGCGCGTCATCTCCCAATAGCCACTCGAGTCACCAAGCAATCGAATGCAGGCAGCGCTATCCCGGCGCTGCCTGTATTCATGTTCGAGCGCGGTGCTGCGCGCGAACGGCCAGGCGTTCCCGCAACCGGACGATCACTGGAGTGATGCCGTCCGGCGCGTACAGGAGCACGAGGACGACCAGCACACCAACCGCGAAGAACCGGAGGTTCGGGAGCCCTACGGACTCGAGCGCATCCAGGATGGGTGTGCTCGCAGCCCTCGGCAGCAATTCGATGAGATTCGGCAGGAACTGCGACCCGCTCCAGATGCCCCATACGACGAAGGCTCCGACGATTGGGCCGTAGAGACGTCCGCTTCCGCCTGCTACCAGCATCGCCCAGATGATGAAGGTGCCGAGGAGTGGAGTGAACGTGAGCGGGGAGATGGCGCGGAAGTTGAAGGCGTAGAGGGCTCCACCGATGCCCATGATCACGGCTCCCAGCACGAATGCCTGCAGTTTGAAGCGGAACACGTGCTTGCCGCTGGCTTCCGCCGTGACCTCGTCCTCTCGTATCGCGCGTAAGACTCGCCCCCACGGCGAATGCACGAGGCCACGGACCGCTGCGAACAGCATGGCGAATACGACGAGGACCACCACCAGGTAGACGCGGTCGTAGTCCTGGGGGGCGACGATTTCGCCGAACGCGCGCGGGATCGTGTAGAGGCCCCGGCCACCGTTGCTCAGCCAGCGTTCGTTCAGAAAGAGGAGACGCACACTCTCGGCGATGCCCAGCGTGGCTATCGCCAGGTAGTCGCCCCGCAGCCGTATGGTGATGGTGCCAACGACGAGCGCAACGGCCGCGGCCACGAGCGCTGCTGCGAGCAGTCCGGCCACGAACCAGAGGTCCAGCACGCCGATGACGGGGAGTGCGTCGAGACGGTTCGCGAGATCGCCTGAATAGAGGTAGTCCTCACCCTGCTCGGACAGTGGGGGGCGGATGGTGAGAAGCGATGCGGCGTATGCGCCCAGGGCGAAGAAGCCCGCCACGCCGATGTTGAACAGCCCCGTGTATCCCCAATGGACGTTGAGGCCCAGCGCGAAGACGGAGTAGATGCCGACCAGGATGGCGAATGCAGTGAGGAACTCCAGCATCAGCCCTTGCTCCCAAAGAGGCCCCGCGGCCTGAACAGCAGGACGACGACCATAACCGTGAACGCTATCGCCGGCTTGTATGTCGGCAGTGCCCACGCGGTTGATACTTCCATCGAAATGCCGATGAGCATGGCGCCCAGGAACGCCCCGTACGGGTTACCGATGCCGCCGACGACCACCGCAGCAAAGAGCGGGACCAGCAGCTGGAAGCCGATAGTGGGTCGGAGCTGGGAGGTCGCGTTGAATATGACGAGCAGCACGCCCGCAGCGCCGGCCAGCGCTCCGGCGATGCCCCACGTCCAGAGCAACACGCGGTCCGTGTTGATGCCGCTGGCGCGTGCCAGGTCAGGGTTGTCGGAGGTTGCGCGCATCGCCTTGCCCTGTTTCGTGCGGGTGAGCAGCAGGTGGAGCGTGATGGCCAGTACGAGCGCAGCGCCGCTCACGAACAGGTGATTTGGCGCGATACTGATGTCGGCGGGCAGAGAGAGGTGCTGTCGGCCTTCGTTCGGGAAGTAGCGGACGGGGGTGTCCCAGAGCATCTGGACGAGGCCGCGTATCGCGATGGCGAGGCCGAGGGAGGCAATCTCTATCGTCACGATGTTCGCCCGGCGGAGGCGTAGCCTGCGGAACACGAGTATGTCCAACCCGATGGCCAGCGCCGCCACTGCGGCCATGCTCACCGGGATGGCGATCAGCAGTGGGAAGCCGAATGTGAAGGGCCCCAGCCCTGTATGTTCCGGCAGGACACTTACGAGCACGAAGAACGCCACGTAGGCGCCCATCGTCATCATGTCGCCGTGCGCGATATTGGCGAAGCGCATCACGCCGAAGACCAGTGTGATGCCGACGGCACCCAGTGCGAGGACGCTACCGAGGAAGATGCCGTTCACGGTGAGGCCGATCTCGCTCAGCGCGAGGACGACGAAGACGATGGCGAGCACAGCCTGAACGACGCGGCTCGCTCGGGCCATTGCGGGGCTTCTCATCGTGCGTGCGGTAATGAACATCGTGTTGCCTATTCGTTCCCCAGGTACAGCCGGCCCACCTGCGGGTCGTTGGCCAGCTCCGGGCCTGTGTTCTCCATGCGTACCTCTCCCATCGCCAGCACGTAACCCCGGTGGGAGATGGAGAGCGCCTTCTTCGCGTTGTGTTCCACCATGAGGATCGCGACTCCGGTGGCGTTGATGTCGCGCACCATCTGGAACACCGTTCCCATGAGTAGCGGAGAAAGCCCGGCGGTGGGCTCGTCAAGCAGCAGGAGCCTGGGTTCCAGCATGAGGGCGCGGGCCACGGCCATCATCTGCCGTTGCCCACCGGAGAGAGCACCGGCCTTCGCGTTGCGCTTCTCCGCCAGGTCAGGGAACAGGTCGAACATCTCCCGGATGCGGCCGTCCAGCTTGTCATTCCGGAGGAAGCCGCCCATCTCGAGGTTCTCGGTGATGGTCAGGGTAGGGAAGACGTTGTCCGTCTGCGGGACGTAACAGAGGCCCAGCGGGATGCGGCGGTCGGGGCGCAGCGCCTCGATGCGGCGGTCATCGAAACAGATCTCTCCCGCGGATGCCTGAACGATGCCGACGATCGATTTCATCATCGTGGACTTGCCGGATCCGTTCGGGCCGATGATCGTCACGATCTCACCCGCGTCCACGCGCATATCCACACCGTGCAGTATCTCGGTGTCGCCATATCCGGCGCGTATTCCTGTGGCATCGAGGAGGGGCATCGCTCAGTCCCCCAGGTACGCCCGGACGACGCGTTCGTCCTGCTGTACGGCTGCCGGAGCTCCCTGCGTCAGGACGGATCCTTCGCTCATCACAATGACGTGGTCGCAGAGGCGCATCACGAGGCCCATGTCGTGCTCGATGATGAGGAACGTGATACCGAGCTCCTCGCGCGCCCGCCGGATGCCGTCGACCAGACGTCTCAGCAGCGTGGGGTTCACGCCCGCGCCCGGCTCATCGAGCAGCACCATGCGCGGCTTGGCCATCAGCGTGCGCGCCAGCTCCAGCAGCTTCTTCTGCCCGCCGGAGAGGCCCTCCGCCGGGAGGTCCGCGACCTCCGACAACCCTGTGAACTCGAGCACGTCGCGGGCCTGTGCCTCTATCGCGCGTTCCTGGCGTTTCACGAGCCAGCGGGCGGCGACGGCGCGCCACATGCTCTCTCCGGCCTGGTTGGACGGCACGAGCATGAGGTTCTCGAGGACGCTCATGCGCTTCAGCTCGCGGGGTATCTGGAACGTGCGGACGATGCCTTTGCGGAAGATGAGATAGGAAGGCAGCCCATCGATGCGCTCGTCTCTGAACGTAACGCGGCCCGCGGTTGGCTTGTGGAAACCGGCGACGAGGTTGAACAGCGTCGTCTTGCCAGCGCCGTTCGGGCCGATGAGGCCGGTGATGGAGCCTTCATTGACGTTGAGCGAGCAGTTGTCGACGGCGCGGACGCCGCCGAAGTCCATCACCAGTCCGCGCACACGCAGGATCGCAGACGCCATGCCACCTCACAAAGGGGCGGGATGGCGCGGATTATACGGGAACGCACCGGCCGGGCATGGACGCCTGCCGTGAACGGCAGGCGAGGCGCCGTGAGTACGGCAAAGGATGCGGCGGCTGCGACCCGGCGGGTCTACTCGCCAGTGATGGCTGCCGCGCGGTTCTTCTTCGGGCTGTTGTTGAAGCCGATGTTGTCCTCGAACGGGTGGAACTCTCGCGCTTCGTGACAGTACTTGCACTCACCGGCCATCGTGGCGCTGGGTGAACCGACTATCCAGTGGTGCGCCCCGGTGGGGGATAGGTTGCAGTGACTTGCCTCAAGGGTCATCTTCGGCTGTGCCTTCGTTGTCATCCCATGTCCTCCGATCTCTGCAAAGCCAAGGGGGCAAAGAGCCCGTGGCTCGTCTGTGGTGGAGATGGGGGAGAGTCGAACTCCCCGTCCAGAAGACGCTCAGCGCGGATGTACTACAGGCTTATCCGGCGTTTGGTTGGGTGGATGGGTAGGCCCACCGGCGGGCCGTCCCGCCACCTGCCGCGAAGTCTTGAGTGGCTCGCAGCGGCGTCAGAGCCACTGCACCCCGACTGTATGACGCTTCCGTTAGCCGCCGGAGTGGGCTAGCGGGGCGTGGCTACGCTTTTAGGCAGCCAGTGCGACTGGTTCGTCGGCAGTTAATGTTTTGCCGTCTGATTAGCGAGTAGGCGGCGAACTCGGCCTGCAATCCTGCCAAGCTGATCCCCTGTCGAAACCACGCATCCCCACAGCAGACCAGTTGCACTACTATCGTACAGCGAGGGCAGGGGGTGGTCAAACAGCGCGTGTCCGTTCAGGACTCCCGACGGAGGGCCCGCGCTATCTCTCGATCGGACTCGCGCCGCATGATGGCCTGCCGCTTGTCGTAGTGACGCCGCCCCTTCGCCAGGGCCAGTTCCACCTTTGCATGGTGCCCTTTGATGTAGATGCGCAGGGGAACGATGGTGAGGCCGCGTTGCCCCGCCGCGCGGTTGAACCGCTCTATCTCACCCGAATGCATCAGCAGCTTCCGCGAACGCGTCGGCTCGTGTCCCCATGGCCCTGCGCTCGTCCATGCGGCGACGTGCATGTTGTGGAGCCACATCTCGCCGTTGCGCGCCTGTGCGTAGGCATCGCGGATGTTGACCCGTGCATCGCGCACCGACTTGATCTCCGTGCCGGTCAAAGCGATACCGGCTTCGATGCGGTCGAGGAGATCGTAGTCGAAGCGGGCCCGCCGGTTGTCCGCAACGGTCCGGATGTGCGGTCGACCGGGCTTCTGCTGCTCCGCTTGCTTCTTCTTTTTGCGTTTGGGAGGCATCTCTCAACGGCCTGTCATTCGTTCGAGTTCGGCAAGCGCGGCTTCCAGTTGCTCGTCGGGGAAAGAGACGGGGTTCTGCTCCGGCTGGATGCTACAGAGCGTCTCCAGCGCGTCCGTGAGTTCGCCGGACCCATCCAGGGGAACGGCCTCGTCCGCGTAGGCCGCGCATAGGGTTCGCGTCAGTTCCCCGATGCGCCCTTGCGCCCGGACGTTCACCTCACGTCCGACAAGCACGTCCGGTGTGATGCCTTCTCCTTCGATCGTACGTCCGTCGGGCGTGAGCCAGCGCGCGATAGTGAGGTTCAACCCAGCGCCGGACTCAAGGTCGCGCAGCAGGTTGACCGCGCCTTTGCCGAACGTGCGCGTGCCGACGATACGGGCGCGCTCGTGGTCTTGCAATGCTCCCGAAACCACTTCCGACGCCGATGCGCTGAAGCCGTTCACGAGCACCACGAGCGGGAGGTCGTAGGCCGTTCCTTCTCCTGTGACGTGCTCCACGGTCTCGTCTCCGCTCGCATCCACCCAGCGGATGACTTTGCCTTCCTCGACGAACTCGGAGACGACGCTCACTGCAGCAGTCACGAGTCCGCCTCCGTTGTTCCGCAGGTCCAGCACGAGTCCCTGGGCACCGAGACCGCGCAGGTCGGCGATGGCGGCCTGCAGGTCAGCGCCGGACTTCGCGTCGAATGACGAGAGGCGTATGTAGCCGAAGCCGCTGGGGAGGATGTTGGAATGCACGGAGCTGACGCTTATCGTGTCCCGCACGATGGGGATCTCCACCGGGCGGGAGATGCCGGCGCGTGAGACGCCGAGCACAACCTCCGTGCCCTTCGGCCCGCGTATCAGCGTGACCGTCTCGTCCAGTGTGAGTCCTTCGACGGACCTGCCATCCACGCTGACGAGGATGTCGCCCGGCAACAAACCGGCCTCGAAGGCAGGCGCCCCGGGGAGCGGACCGAGTACGATGATCTGGCCGTCCACCTCCGTCACGCTCGCGCCAACGCCTTCGAAGTCGGGATGGTCTCCTTCGAGTGAGAGGTTGAACGCCGTGTAGCGCTCGGGGTCGAGATACGTGGTGTAAGGGTCGTCCAGGTACTCCAGAAGGCCCTCGATGCCCGCACGTTCCATCTCCGCTGCGGAGAGCTTGTCCCGGTCGATGAAGTCTTCCTGGAGCACTTCGACGACCTCGATGAACTCGCTGTGCTCTTCCTGACCGCATGCGGCTCCGGCGAGGATGGCCGCAGCCGCGAGCGCGGCGTATGCCGCTGCGCGCATCCCGGACAAGTGCCTCGCCATTGCGATCGCTCCAACAAGAGAGTGGGCTGCGCGGGCCGGACGGCTGATGTTGCGCGAACCCGCATCTACTTAGGATACGTCACGGGGCAGGAGGCCATGGCGGCTGCGCTCACGCTGCGGTGGTGTCTTCGTTGCCGGAAGGGGGGAGGAGGGGTGGTCGTTTGAGGGTGGAATGTGGCGTTGCAATTGACATTACTTTACATAAACAGAATAGTGCGCAATCGCATTTAGGAATGCCCAATCGGGCCGTGAGGCCCCTCTACGCTGCCGCCGGGCGGGCCTCTACGCAGCCCATCCGGCTGGTAGGTCGGGTTGGCGCGTTGGATGACCCGGAGGTCAAGCAAGGCCGCGAAACGCGTTCTCAGCGCGCTGGGAAATATCCCATGCCGTCGTTGCCGTCCTCGAGGCCGCCCCGGTACAGGAACTCGCCCTGTGGGGTCGTCTTGCGCGCTGTGAGCGCATCGAAGTCGATGTGCACCAGTTCGCCGCCGTCGCATTCGATGCTGACGTGCAGGTCGTCCTTCTCTGCGACCTTCACCGGACGCCGCTCGAAGATGTTGCCTTCGCCAACCATCAGCTTGAGTAAGGGCTCCAAGGCCAGGATGGCTGCCGCGGTGCCCATCTGCGAGCCGTCGGCGACGAGGAAGCAGTCCTCCTCGCAACTGTAGAAAGGATGCTCAGGCAGTTGAAAGAGTTCATCGTCGGCCATGGTTCCTGTAGGTCGCTCCTCGTCTTTCTTTCGCGCCTGTAAGCGCCGGTTCGGCGCCGGATGGTACATCATCGGCAACCTGCGCGGACACTGCCTGCAGTAGCTCCTGCAGGCCCGCTCCCGTCACTGCCGACGTCAGCACAGCCTTGATGCCATCCGCGCTCGGAACAAAGCCTGCACCACTGTCGGAGTCCAGCAGGTCCACCTTGTTCAACGCGAGCACGCGCGGCGTCTCGGTAAGTTTCAGGTCGCGCAGGATGTCCTCGACGACCTCCACCTGCTCCGCAGCGTTCGGGTGCGAGATGTCCACGACGTGCAGCAGCACTGAGGCTTCCTGGACCTCTTCCAGCGTTGCGCGGAACGCCGCGACTAGCGTGGTGGGCAGCTTTTGGATGAAGCCCACCGTGTCCGTGAGCAGCGCCTCGCCGCCGTCCGGCAGGCGCACCTTGCGCGTCACGGGATCGAGCGTCGAGAACAGCTGGCCGCGAGCGAGCACACCCGCGTTCGAGAGCGCGTTGAGCAGGCTGCTCTTGCCTGCGTTCGTGTAGCCCACGAGCGCGACCACGGGTTGCCTGTTCCGGTGCCGTCGTGCGCGGTACTGGGCGCGGTGGTGGCGCACCTTCTCCAACTCCTGTTTCAGCCGCTGGATGCGCTGGCCGATGAGCCGCCTGTCCGTCTCTATCTGGGTTTCGCCGGGGCCTCGCGTCCCGATGCCGCCTCCGAGCCGCTCCAGGTGGCTCCACTGGCCCGCCAGGCGTGGCAACAGGTACTCCGCCTGCGCCAGCTCCACCTGCAGGCGCCCCTCGTGCGTCCTTGCGTGCCGAGCGAATACGTCCAGGATGAGCGCGGTGCGGTCGATGACCTTCACATGCTCGCCGAGCGCGCGTTCGAGGTTCTGCTGCTGCGTGGGGGTCAGCTCGTCGTCGCAGATCAGGGTGCTGAAGCCGATGGCGTGGCGTGCGTCCGCGATCTCCTGGAGCTTGCCCTTGCCGACGTACGTGTGGGACGGCGATTCCAACTGCTGGGAGACCGATCCGGCAACCTCTGCGCCAGCCGTGTCGGCCAACTGAGCGAGTTCGTCGAGGGAATCGGCGATCGTCCAGGGCGAGCGTCTGCCCTTGATGCCCACGCCTACGAGCAGCGCCTGCTCAGGCGTCTGGGCTGTTTCCACCGTTCTCGATTGCCTTGCTATGGGTGAGCCGCTCCGGTTTGGTGCCTTCGATTCTACCTGCCGGTATGCCGTGCGGAGAAGGAGCCTGTGTCCTATTCCGGCGCTTCCGGCAGGCTCCAGCCCTCGAGCCGTCGCAGGCCCTCGTCGACCCGGTGGTCCGGCGTCGTGAGCGAGAGGCGGATGTAGCCCTCGCCTGCCTCGCCGTAGCCACGGCCAGGGGTGACGACGACGGCGTGCTTGTCGAGCAGTTCGGTGGCCAGCTGCGCCGAGGTCCAGCCGTCCGGGCAGCGCGCCCAGATGTAGAAGCCGGACTTGGGCCGGTTCACCTGCAGGCCGATGGCCGTGAGGGCGTCCACGACGCGGTCGCGCCGCTTGCGGTAGACCTCGTTGTTGGCGGCCAGCCACTCGGGCGTGGTGTTGTCCAGCGCCTCGATGCCCATGTACTGCACCGCCTGCGGGATGCCGGAGTCCAGGTTGGACTTCACGCGCACGAGCGCGTCGATGAGCTGCTGGTTGCCGACAGCCATGCCGATACGCCAGCCGGTCATGTTGTAGGTCTTGGAGAGCGAGTGGAACTCGATACCAACGTCCATCGCCCCGGGCGTCTGCAGGAAGCTCGGCGCGACGTAACCGTCGAACGTCACCTCGGAGTAGCAGGCGTCGTGGCAGACCGCGACGTCGTACTCCTTCGCGAAGGCGACGACCTCCTCGAACAGTTCAGGCGTCGCGAGCGCGCCGGTGGGGTTGTTGGGGTAGTTGAACCAGAGCACCTTCGCCTTGCGGGCCACGTCCTCCGGTATCAGCGAGAGGTCCGGGTGGAAGGCGTTCTCTTCCAGCAGCGGCATCATGTAGGACGTACCGCCAGCGAACATGGTGCCGACGGAGTAGACCGGGTACGCGGGGTCCGGCACGAGCGCTATGTCGCCGGGGTCGATGAGGCAGAGCGCCATGTGGCCGATGCCCTCCTTGGCCCCTATGAGCGGCACGATCTCCTTGTCGCCGAGTTCGATGTCGAAGCGGCGCGTGTACCAGCGTGCGATGGCCTGACGCATCTCCGGGAGGCCGTCGGACTCCGGGTAGCGGTGGTTGGGCGGGTCGTCGGAGGTGGTCTTGAGCGCGGTCAGGATGTGCTCGGGCGTCGGGATGTCTGGGTCGCCGATGCCGAAGCTGATGACGTCCATGCCCTGGGCGCGCTTCTCCGCAATCTTCCGGCTGATCTCGAGGAAGAGATACGGCGGGAGTTGGTCGAGCCGGTTGGCGAGCTGCATACGGAAGGAACCTCCGGTTGAATCAGGAATCGTGAGCGCCGGGTCGGGCGCGTGGTGGGATTATACAGGCGTGCGGCGGAGACGTGAGGAGCTGAAGCACAGCGAACCTTTCACAGGGAAAATTCTGCTCATTACTGCTCATCAGTCCTGATTCACCTCTGGATCCGCCCCGCAGGGTGAGCAGTCCAACTGCTCATTTCTGCTCATCGGCTGCTCATTCGCTGGTCATAACTGCTCGAAACTGCCCATTCCTGCTCATCCCGCCGGTCGGGTTGCGGTTGCCCCTGCGTTTCGACCGCTGTGCTCATGGGAACAGCGTACGTGGACGCGGGTTGTTGGCGAAAGGGGCGGATGTCACGAATCGGGTGAGGCGGACGCGTATCAGTCCGGGAAGTCGCCGGAGAAGACCTCGACGGCGTCGCCGTCCATGAAGACGGGGCCGTGGCCCGGCCAGGTGATGGTGAGCTCGCCGCCGGGCACTTCGACGCGCACCTCGTCGTCCACGAGGCCGTGGAGGCGCGCGGCAACGACGATCGAGCTCACGCCCGTCCCGCAGGCGAGCGTCATGCCGGAGCCGCGCTCCCATGTCCGGGAGATGAGGTGGTCCCTCGCGACGACGTTGACCAGGTGGAAGTTGATCCGGCGCGGGTATGCCTCGTGGTGCTCCATGCGCGGGCCGAGCCTGTCCAGTTCGACGTCGTTCACGGGCTCGTCGATGAAAGCCGTGACGTGCGGGTTGCCCATCGAGACAGCGGTGAGGGCGAACGTCACGCCATTCACCTCGACCGGCGCGTCGAATGCGAGCTCGTCCGGGCGGAGGCCGAGCGACTCAACGAGGCCGACGTCCAGCGCGGAGTAGTCGCTGGGGCCCATCTTCGAGACGTCGACGGGCACGTCTGCCGCGCGGAGGATGGGCTCTCCCATGTTGACGCGCGCGCCGACAACGCGGTCGCCGTTCCAGTGAGGCGCGATGTTCAGCACGCCCGCGCCGGTCTCAACGTCCAGGGTGCTGCCGTTGGCGGGCACCATGCCGCGCTCCAGCACGAATTTGGCGAAGCAGCGGATGCCGTTGCCGCACATCTCGCCTTCGGAGCCGTCGGCGTTGAACATCCACATCCGCACGGGAGCCCGCTCCGATGGGGCGACGACGATGAGGCCGTCCGCGCCGATGCCGAAGTGGCGGTCGGATACGCGCCGCGCAATCTCAGGCCAGTCGCGTTGCTCGTTCAGGCCGTCGACGTAGATGTAGTCGTTGCCTGCGCCCTGTAGTTTCGTGAAGTGCATAGCCGTGCCTCAGGGGTCATTTTAGCATAGGCACCCCCCTGCCCTTCCCCATGCAGGCGTGAACGGGCGTACGATAGAAGGGAGTCGTCCGCGAGGAGGGTGCACTATGCGAATCACGAACCTGGACGCGCTGATCGTCGTTGATGTGCAGAACGACTTCTGCCCTGGCGGCTCGCTGGGCGTGACCGGCGGCGACGCGGTGGCGCGGAAGATGGGGGCGACCGCCAGGACGTTCGCGAAGCGCGGGGGCAAGGTGTTCGCGACGCAGGACTGGCATCCGGCGGGGCACCTGTCGTTCGCGCCGCAGGGCGGACAGTGGCCGGACCATTGTGTGCAGGACTCGCATGGCGCAGAGTTCCACGCGGAACTGGGCTTGCCGGAGGGGACGCGCGTGATCAAGAAGGGCGCGAGTCTGGACAAGGACGCCTATTCCGGCTTCATCGACTCCGACCTCGACGCGCAGCTCAAGGCGGGCGGCATCAACCGGGTGTACGTGGGCGGGCTCGCGACCGACTACTGTGTGGTGAACACCGTGGTGGACGCACTCGCGAATGGCTACGAGACGTACGTGCTGACGGATGCGGTCGCGGCGGTGAACGTGGAGCCCGGGGACGGCGACCGCGCGCTGCACCTGATGGAGCTGAACGGGGCGGTGCTCACGACGACGGAAGAGGCGCTGGCGGAGGAGTAGCTGCTGTCACGGTGAAAGCGAGAGGTTCCCCCATCCCGTCCCCACACCGCGTGCGCTGCCCGCGCACTCTGGATTCCCGCCGGTGCGGGAATGACGAAGTATGCCGCGTAACGCCTTTTCCACAAGAACGGCGGAAGAGGTGGAACGGCGGGTCTATTGGCTATCCGAGGTGTGCTGTCTCGCGAGCGTTTCCTGTGTGGCGCGCCACTGTGTCTCCTCCAATGCCCAGGAGTGGTGCACGGGATAGTGGGCGGGCTCGCGCAGGGCTTTGAACCGCTCCGGAAGCCTGGCGAAGCCGGCGGCGAAGCGCTCCCGCAGTTCTACGAGCGATGGCATGGGACCGGTACGCTGTCCGCCGCGCATGACATCGGTCAGCAGCGGCGCGCCGTCCTGCTCAGCCAACTGCTCATCGGCTAGTGCGAGCAGGTCTCCGGTATACATCCCATCGCGATCGGTCTGGCGGTAGACCTGCTTGCGTCCGGCGAGCGACGCCTTGCCTTCGCTGAGCTTGAGGACGGGCACGCCGCCGTACTCGGCGAGCTTGTACGCCCAGTCCATCCACGGCGCGTCGGCGGAGACGCCGAGCTTCGTGCCGATGCCGAAGCCGTCGATCGGCGCGCCTGCTGCGAGCAGCGTTTCTATGTCGAATTCGTCGAGGCCGCCGCTGGCGAAGACCCGCACGTCCTGCAGGCCGGCGTCGTCGAGGATCCTGCGGCTTGCGATGGAGAGCGCGAGCAAGTCGCCGCTGTCAAGGCGGATGGCGCGCAGAGCGTGGCCGGCCTCGCGGAGGCGATTGCCGGTTTCGGCGGCGTGGCGAACCCCCTCGACCGTGTCGTACGTGTCCACGAGCAGCGTGCTGGTGTCCGGGAAGGAGTCGGCGTAGGCGTCGAACGCCTCGGCCTCGGTGGGAAAGCTGGAGATGAACGAGTGGGCCATCGTGCCGACGGGCTGGATGCCGTAGCGGGCGGCGGCGAGGACGTTGCTCGTGCCGCCGAAGCCTACGAGGTAGCTGACGCGGGCGAGCCGGTCTGCCGCTTCCTCTCCCTGGGTGCGGCGCGCCGCGAACTCGATGACCGCCCTGCCCTGCGCCGCGTGCAGGACGCGCGCGGCCTTCGTGCCGAGCATCGTCTGGAGTCCGATGGCGTTCATCACGGCCGTCTCGACGAGCTGGGCCTCGATGACGGGTGCGGTGACCTCGACGACTGGTTCTTCCGCGAAAACGAGGTCTCCCTCGGCCATCGCGCGGACCTCGCCGGTGAAGCGCAGCGATGGGAGCCAATCGAGGAAGGCAGCGTCGAAGAGGCCGAGCGAGCGCATGTAGGCGACGTCGACATCGGTGAAGCGGAGCGCTTCCAGGTGGTCGAGCGCCTCCTCCAGCCCGGCGAAGACGGCGTAGCCACGGTCCGGCGGGAGGTTGCGGAAGGCGAGGCTGAACGTGGCGGGGGCGTTGTGGCCGTGCTGCCAGTAGGCCTGCGCCATGGTCAGTTCGTAGAGGTCAGCGAAGAGTGCGCGGCTTGGGGGGGACTCGGCCATGCAACGATGCTAAGGAGGAGGCGTGCGTGGGTCAACCGGCGGGTGTCCATGACCAACCACGTTCCAAGGCAAGGGCACCCACAAGGGGTGCCCCTACATCAAGGGGCGCCCCTACATCAGGCAGGCCCATAGCACTCCCACCCTGCCCGGTTTCCTTCTGACCTGCGACGGCAGTGGATGGACGCAAGGGCGGTTCAAAGAACCGCCCCTACACAAGGCGAGGTTCCTGCCTCCGCAGGAACGACGGGGGAAGGGCACCCACAAGAGGTGCCCCTACACCGGGCATCTACCGAACGCCTCCGGTTCACCCTCACCCTAGCCCTCTCCCCTCGAGGGAGAGGGGACCGAGCCTACAGGTCGAGCATGGGCGGGGCGAAGAGTTCCTCCATGTCCGGCTTGCGGGGGATGAAGCCCTGCTCGTGGGAGAAGCCGATCATGGTGTCGATCATCTTCTGGTTGTCCTTCAGGCCGTAGGTGAAGGGGTCCGAGCCGAAGATGGAGCGGGTCTGCGCCATGTACTGCGAGCCGAAGATGAGGTCGCTGGGGACCTTGCTCGACAGCTCGGCGTACCACTCCTCCTTCGCCCGTACGAACGCGGCGTAGAGGTTGAAGGCGACCCAGGGGTACTTCTCGTGGATGTCGCCGCGTATGGCGTAGCAATGGTTGGCGGGGATGTAGCCGTGGGTGTCGAAGAAACGCTTGCCCTCGCCGATGAAGTCCGGGAAGAGCGGCTTGACCTTGGCGAACTCTTCCGCCCTGGGGCGGATGGTCGTCGAGCGGTCGATGACGTTCTTTTCGTTGGAGAAGGCGCGGCCTATGGAAGCGGCGTCGAGTTCGCCGCGGACGAGCATCGTGGCGAGGCTCTTGTCCTCGGGTATGCGGTTGAACTTGATGCCGTCCATCGGCTTGAAGCCGGTCGCGCCGCCGTGGCTCAGCTCCTCGGAGCGCTCCATCCACCAGTCGACGCTGAACTGGTCGACGCCGAAGTCGTGCTGGAGGACGCCGCGCGTCCAGAGGGACGCGGTCTGCTGGTACTCGCCGACGCCGATGCGCTTGCCGTAGAGGTCGTTGGGCTTCTCGATGCCGGAGTCGACGTTGACGGAGAGCAGCGCGTGCATGAAGCGCCGCGACGGGAAGACGGGGATGGCGACCATGTCGCTGCCGCGCGCCTTGGCGATGAGGAGCGAGGAGAAGGACATCTCGCAGACCTCGAACTCCTCGAACTTGAGTTGCCGCCAGAAGGTCTCCGAGGGGTCGGAGTTCGTCCAGACGAGGTCAACGCCTTCCACCTCGACCTCGCCGTCCAGCAGCTTGGCGATGCGCTCGTTCCTTGCTGATATGAAGCTGAGTTGCACTTTGCCTGCCATAGAGTCGCCCTCCTCTGGGATCGATGGTGTTCCGCGTGGCGAACATACCCGCCGGTATGGGGGGTGTCAAACGACGCGCCGTGTTGCCGGAAGTGCGCCGCCAGGTGTGGTTCTGTTGCTCTCAGCCCGCGTTTCGTGCGCAGGCGTTACACGCCGGTTACGAGTGCGGGCGGCGGCTGCAGGAGCGACGGGGCTGGTGTCAGGTCGCAGAGCTGTAACAATCTGCAACATTCAGCAACATCTGCCCGTGGACCCGGCGGGCGGGCTTCGGCGCAGTGGGGCTGCTACGCCAGCGTAGGCCGTGGGGGTGCGAGGGCGCAATGGGCGGATGTCACGCAGCCCAGCAGGTACTTGAAGACGGCAGTGTCATTTATTTCTTGGCTCCACAGGAGCGACCGTGGCGGTGGCCGCCGTCAAGTACATCGTCTTCACGCCCTGGGCGTAGGCACTGCTCAACCCCCCCTTGTCTTCCATTAGCCTCCGGCAAGCGTCAGTGCGTGCCCCGCTAGCCTTGCTAATGCCGCAGGGTCGCCAGTGGTATACGCCAAGATGAGGTCAAGGAGGATATTGTTTGTGTCCCCAGTGCTTGGCTGCTGTCCGCTGTTCAGGTAGTCAACTACTCTAGCTGACTGCTCTTCAAGGTTGGCAATTCGCCTGTCAACACTCGTCGCCCATGCTCCCAATTCTCCCAATACTGCCAATTCTGCCGATGCTCCTGTTGTTGCCCGCTATTCAGGTAAGCAGTCACTTCGTCGGACCAATCGTAGAGGCTACTAATATCACTTTGATTTCTCGTTACACCGCTTCGGATAGCAGTGACATCGCCTAAGACGTTGGCGATGTGCCTGTCGACGCGCCCCCTCCACGTTGCCCATTCCGCTGGTACTCCTTGCTGACGTGTGCGATGCATGAAGGAAGCCACATCGGCTTGCCATTGCACTATGCCCTCCGTCCACACGTCTGTCTCGTTCTGCCAATCAGCAATCTCCTCCGACCGTTCGTCCAGAGCGGCTATGGACTGTTTTGTGTTCTGTTGCGTCTCGTGCAGGTACTCGACCCATGCGTCCAAGCCGTCCAATAGATCACCCAAAGATTGGTCCCGCGCCTCCAGATCGGCGATGCGTGCCTGCTGTTCGGAGTAGTTCATTCCCAGTACAGCGAGGGCTGCTATCGCTAGTAGTAAGCCCGCGATTGCGAGTGCCAGGCTGGCGTACAAGGCTGTCAAATGAACCTTTGGCATCTGTTCTCTCCTTTGGAACCTCATGTAATAGGGCGTCGTTCTGTAGTGGCGAGTAGGAATTCAGAGCGAGGCGCGCCTGAGAGATGCTTCGGCTTCGCTCAGCATGACAAGCCGCTCCGCTTCGTGTCCCCACCGCGTGCCCTGCCGGGCACTCCGTCATTCCCGCATTCGCGGGAATGACGGATGAAGGCGGGAATGACGGGAGAGGGGCGGGAGGTTCCTGCCCGCGCAGGAACGACGGGTTTGGGCCTAGCCTACGTCCTCGGCGGCGGCGGCGCCGGCGATCTTGCCGAAGACGGAGCCTTGCATGAGGCCCGCGCCGCCGGCGTAGTTGTGGTAGAAGAGGCCGCCGACGATCTCACCCGCGGCGTAGAGGCCGGGGATGGGGTTGTCGGTGGTGTCCATGACCTGCCCGCGGCGGTTGATGCGGAGGCCGCCGAATGTGAACGTGATGCCGCAGGTGACGGCGTAACCCTCGTACGGCGGGGTGTCCAGCGGGAGCGCCCAGTTGGTCTTGGGGGGCTCGACGTTTTCAGTATGGACGCCGTCCAGCACCGTGGGGTTGTAGTCGCCGGGCTGGCAGGCGGCGTTGTACTCAGCGACGGTCTGCGCGAGCCCGTCAGGGTCGATGCCCAGTTGGTCAGCGAGCTCCTCGATCGTGTCGGCTTCGCCCTTCGTTACCTGGGGGATGCGGTACTCGTCGCGCAGGAGGTGGAGGGTCTTCTGGTCGAAGAGCTGGAAGGCGGCGCGCTCCGGCTGGAAGAGGATCTGCTTGCCGTACTTGGCGTAGGTGTAGTTGCGGAAGTCGGCGCCCTCGTCCACGAAGCGCTTGCCGTCCACGTTGACGATGAGGCCGAACGGGTACGAGTGCTTCTGGTAGAGGTCGGTGATGGAGCGGTTGCCGAATGGGGGCGCGTTGAGGTCCCACGCGACGGCGTGGCAGCCGCTGTAGTGACCGAACGCCTGCGCGCCGACGTCAAACGCCATCTTGTGGCCGTCGCCGGTGTTGTAGCGGACGCCGCGCACCTTGGCGAGCTCCCAGCCAGGGCCGAGGTAGCGGGCTCGCATCTCAGGGTTCGCCTCGAAGCCGCCGCACGCGAGTACTACGGCGTCGCTGCTGAGGGTCTGGCGTCCGTCCGGCGTGCGCACCGTGACGCCGTTCACGCGTCCGGAGTCGTCCTGCTCCAGGCGCATCGCGGTGTGGTCGTAGCGGATGTCGATGCCGCGCTCGATGGCAATCTCGAAGAGCTGGTCGGAGAGGCCCTTCCCGCCTCCGACGGCCTGCAGGCAGAGGCCGCCCCAGAAGCGGAACTTGCCCTCCACCTTGAACGCCTGGTGCGTCCACGACGGGACGAAGCGCACGCCCTGCTCGTACATCCAGCGCATGGTGGGGAACGACTGGCGCACGAGCGTGTCGGCCATCTCCTGGTCGGAGAGGCCCTCGGTGACGCGCATAAGGTCCTCGAAGTACTTGGCCTCGGTGTAGGAGCCGACCTCCATCACTTCGAGTTCGGTCGGCGAGAGGTCGGGCACGAGTCGGACGACCTCGTCGATGCCCTTGTAGGAGAAGCGGATGGCGCCACCGGTGAAGTAGGTGTTGCCGCCGCGCATGGGCTCAGGGGCTTTCTCCAGGACGACGACGCTGCGTCCGGCTTCGCGGGCGGCGAGCGCGGCGCAGAGGGCTGCGTTGCCCGCGCCGATAACGATGAGGTCTGCTGTTTTTGCGTTTGTTGTGCTCATGGCGGGTTAGGTTAGCACGTTGGCGGGCGGCTCGCGTTCGCTCGCCTCACGCTTCGGAGGGGTGTAGTTCTTCCCACCCACCCGCCCGGTATGTTGTGGGGGACACCCCCACGCCCCCGGCAGGGGGGCTTCGCCCCTCTGCACTCCCCGTTGGCCCGTATGCCGACCTGCCCTCTTCGGAGGGGCGTAGTTGTTCCCACCCACCCGCCCGGTAGGTTGTGGGGGACACCCCCACGCCCCCGGCAGCGAGGCTTCGCCCCTCTGCATTCCCCGATGGGCACCCACGAGAGGTGCCCCTACACCGGATATCCGCCCCCGCCCCTCCACCCGATGCCCGCACCCTAACCCTCTCCTGAGGGAGAGGGGAACAGGCCAGCCCGAGAGATGCTTCGACTTCGCTCCGCTCCGCTCAGCATGACAACCAAGGGATCAGGTGATGGAGCGGGCGCCGTCGACGACGATGGTCTGGCCGTTGACCATGGCGGACTCGTCGGAGGCGAGGTAGAGGGCGCAGAGGGCGGTGTCCTCGGGGGTGACGTGCCTGCCGAGGGGGACGGCCTCCGATGGGGGGCCCGAGCCGCTTTGGCCTGCGATGCGTCGCTGACCTTCGGCGTAGACGAGGAAGCCGGGGGCGATGGCGTTGCAGCGGATGCCGTATGGGCCGTACTCGACTGCGACCTGCTTGGTGAGGCCTGCTATGGCCGCCTTCGCCGCCGCGTGGGCGGGGTGCCGCTTCGAACCGGAGGAGAAGCCGGAAACGGACGATACGTTGACGATAGAGCCCCTGCCCGCTTCCATCATGGACGGGAGGACGTGCTTGCAGGTGAGGAAGACCATGGTCAGCTCGTGGTCGAGCACGAAGCGCCAGTCTTCGAGGGTCGTTTCGTGGAGTGGGCTGAAGCGTACGAGACCGGCGGCGTTGTAGAGCGCGTCGATGCGTCCGTGGGTATCCAGCGCGGCCTGTGCTAGGCGCTGGTTCGCGTCCTCCTGTGTGAGGTCGCCGACGACGGTTGCGGGCGGTGCGGCTGCGCCGGTGAGCCAGGCGGCGGTCTCCTCGAGGCCGTCGGCGTCGAGGTCGGCGAGCACGACTGCCGCGCCTTCGCTGTCGAAGAGCTGGGCTGCGAGACGCCCCTGCCCGCTCGCCGCGCCGGTGATGACGGCGACTTTGTTGTTGAGGCGGTCGGCCATGGGTTCCTCCGTTCGTGCTATCTCGCTTGGCGGGTGTAGCTTTTCCCACCCACCCGCCCGGTACGTTGCGGGGGACACCCCCGCGCCCCCGGCAGCGGGGCTCCGCCCCTCTGCACTCCCATCGGTACCAAAGGGGCCTCTACACTTGGCGTCAGCCCCTATCTCGCCGGAGTACCCTCACCTCCCCAGGGAGAGGGGCCGGGCACCCCACGCCCCACGCCGTGTGCCCTGGCGGGGACCTCTGGATTCCCGCTTTCGCGGGAATGACGGAGGTGTGCGGGAATGGCAGAGGAAGCGGGAATGACGGGGGCACGGACAGCTATGCGCCGAGGTTGGCGGTGAGTTCGCTCATGGAGGCGAGGGATTCGAGCGAGGCGACGCTCTCGATGACCTGGGCCGCGCGCGCCGCGCCGATGGCGGGCTCGCTCCACTCGGTGAACTTGGCCTGCATCTCTTCCCACGACATGGGGTTCTCCGGCTCGCCCTTGGGGTACGGGACGGTGCGCTCGATGACGCGCCCGTCCGCCGTTCGCAGCGAGACGAACGACTCCATGCCTGCACCGACGCGCTCGTCGAGGGTGACGCTGGTGCGCTGCATGAGGCGTCGCACCTCGGTGTCGTCCAGGCGGTCGTAGGCGTCCCAGGCGTATGCGCCCTTGCCTGCCGTGGCGGCGGCAGCGAAGTAGACGCTGAACTGGCCCTCGACGACGTTGGACGGCACGCGTTTCATCTCCGCGGGGTCGGCCACGAGGCCGAAGCCGGTCTCGCCCATCGCGATCTCGATGCCGTCGATGTCGGGAGACGCGAGCGACTCGGCGCGGACGATGTCGGCGACGGCGTCGATGGTGGCGTGGCTGTAGCGGCAGCACGGGTACGGCTTGACGGCGGTGTTCATCACCTCGAAGTCGCTGCCGAGACCGTCGAGCGCGCGGGAGGCGTCTGCGCCTTCACCGGCGTAGAGCGCGAAGTAGCCGCGACTGCCCTCGATGGGGGACGTCGCGCCGAGGTAGTCGTGGCGGGCCATGACGAGGCTCATGACGGCGTTGTGGGCGGCGAGGCCGGTGTGGAACCGCTTGTTCCAGGAGCCGTTCTCCAGGAACTGGGTGGAGCCTGCGGACTGGCTGACGTTCAGGCCCAACGCGTTCGCGGTCTGCTGGGCGGAGTAGCCGAGGAGGCGCGCGCCTGCGGCGGAACAGCCAAAGATGCCGGTTGTGGCCGTGGGGTGGAAGCCGCGCGCATGCATGGAGCCGCCGTGTGCCTTGCCCACCTTGCCGGTGACGTCGTAGCCGATGACGGCGGCGGTGAGGAAGTCGCGCCCGGAAACCTCGTGTTCATCGGCGAGCGCGAGCAGCGTGGCGAAGAGGGGCGTGCCGATGTGGATGACGGCGTCGCGGTGGGTGTCGTCGAAGTCCATGCTGTGGGCGAACGTGGCGTTGAGGAGCGCGGCGTAGTGGGCCGGGAGCCGCTCCGGTCGTCCGAGGACGGCGCTCTCCCCTGCCGCGCCCGAAGCGAGGTCAAGCACGCCGTCGATGACAGGGCCGGACGATTCGCCCGTGCGGAGGCCACCGTAGGCGACGCCGAGGAAGTCGAGGAGCATGTGCTTCGTGCGCTCCAGCACCTCAGGCGGGATGTCCTCGTACTTGAGGTTCTGCGCGTAATCGACGAGCGCGTTCGTGATGCCTGTTGCCATGCGTGGCCTCCTTACGCCGTTTGCGCGGCAGGCTGGGGGAAGACGTCGTTGCTGGGGGCGTGCTCCCGCTTCCAGACCATGATGTCGCGTTCGAATTCGATGACGGTGACGCCTTCCTGCTGGAGGCCGCGCGTCTTGATGTGGACGATGCCGCGCCGGGGGTCGGACTTCGATTCGCGGGTGGCCATGACCTCGGTCTCGGACCAGAGGGTGTCGCCGGCGAAAACGGGATGTGGAAGGCGGACCTTGTCCCAGCCTAGGTTGATTCCGTTGCGGCTGACGTCCGGGACGGTAAGGCCGGTGACGACGGCGAGCGTGACGAGGCTGTTCATCAGCGGGCGCTGGAACTGCGTGTTCTTGGCGTACTCGGTGTTGAAGTGGATCTGGTTGTCGTTGTTGGTGAGCAGCGTCATCCAGGTGTTGTCGGCTTCCAGCAGCGTCCTGCCGACGGACGAGCGGTAGACGTCGCCGACCTGGAGGTCATCGAAGTAGCGTCCTTCCCAGCCAGTCTTGATGCTCATGCGGTGCGAGTCCTCCCTGAGGGGATGGGGGTACTGTAGCGGGTGCGGCGGGGGGCGTACAGCCCTGGCGCCTCGTTGGGGTCCACGAGGGCGACCCTTCATCCGGCCAGCCCTCCCCTCCCCACCGCGTGACCTGCCCGGTCACTCTGGATTCCCGCCGGTGCGGGAATGACGAGGCTTGGATCAGGCGGGGACCTGGAACGGGAGGCGATCGGCGGTGCGGGCCTCGTTGAGGGCGACGAGCAGCTGGTACTCGATGTCGAGCCGCTCGCGGAAGGCGCGGGCCGCGGTCAGCTGGCGCTCCGTCGTGCATGCCCAGTACGCCAGCGCTTCTTCCTCCCAGGGGAGGTGCGTCGCGAGGTCGTTCAGCAGGACGTCGAAGAATTCGAGTGCATCCGGGGCGATGCCGTACCGGTCAATGAGCGCCTGTCGCACCGCGCCGTAGTACTCGCGCCAGTAGAGGTCGGCTGCGTACCAGGTGGCGATGCCGTCCAGCCACGTCCAGTCCCAGTAGCGGGAGTAGGTCATGAGCGTTCGCATCGAGAAGTAGGTGCGGGTGAACTGCTGCCACTCGAGCACCTCCTCCCGTGAGATGCCGATGCTCTCGCCGAACCGGAGCCACAACTCCTCGTAGGCGGGCGTCGTTGCGCCGGTGAGGTCGTTGACGACCTCCGTGCCTTCCAGCTCCACCATCCGGCGGAGCATCTGCGTGCGGGAAGGCTCGTCGTTCGTCTTGATGTAGACGGCGCCGGTGGCGAAGATGATGCCCTCGTTCCAGTACGGGTAGAGGTCCTGCACCCACATGCGGAGCTGCTCGATGGAGAGCTCGCCGCGGATCAGCGCGTGCAGGAACGGCGGCGCGGCGGAGTACTTTCGGGTCTTCTCGCGCTGGAGAAAGTGGACGAACGCCGTGCCCTGCATCGGCGGCGCCATCAACTCATCCGGCCTGAACGGTGGTTGGTTGCCCACGCCCTACACCCTGTCGCGAGCGTTGCGCTGCATGGTGAGGATGAAGGCGCGGCGCATCTCGTCCTGTATCTCGGCGGTCGTGGCGGTCTCGCGGACGACTTCCTCGCCGAACATGGCGTGTTCCATGTCGGCGCCGAAAGGTGCGTGCTCGATCAGGAGCTGCACTGCCCTGCCCACGTTCTCGATACCGAGAGAGGCGTAGTATTCGCGGGCGTCGGCGACGAGCTTCTCGTAGTGCTCGACCGCGCCGGGGAGGCGCTTGGAGCCCTCGCCTACGAGTGCGCTGCTGAGCGCGACGGGCCAGGGGTTGGAGCGTTGCAGGTCGAACCACCAGCCCTCTTTCACGAGCGTCTCGGCTGGTTGGTCTTCCTTCTCCAGAGCGTCTATCTCTGCGTCTGAAAGGCCCATCTCCTGGGAGTGCCAGCGTGCGAGGATGGGGTGGCTCGGCATAGGGCCGCCGACGGTGGTCTGGCCGCCCTCGTCCACGAGCTTGCGCAACTGCTTGCGGCGTATCGCCTTGTCGGTCACGTGGAGGTAGCGCTCGCCCTCGAAGCGGTGGTTGGGGTCGCCGCCGGTGTGGAAGCGGCGCTTGGAGGCGGCGATCTCCTCCTTCGACTTGCCGCTGATGCCGTCGCCGCGGTAGGGCGACTTGCCTTCGAGGAACTCGGCCCGGGTCTGCTCCAGCAGTTCGATGAATTCGCCGGGCGATAGTGCTTCACGCTGCTGACTGGCCATCGTGCGCCTCCTGAGTTGGCGTTGGGGGTAAATGTAGACGGCGAGCGGCGCGTTGTCCAATGGGGGTTGGCTCTGGCCAGTGTCCTTCTTCCCACCCACCCGCCCGGTACGTTGTGGGGGACGCCCCCACGCTCCCGGCAAAGGGGCATCGCCCCTCTGCACTTCCAGCCCAAGCCCCCGAGGGCACCCACAAGGGATGCCCCTACACCAGACACCGCCCTCCCCGCCGGTTCACCCCCAGTTCCGCATCGCGGGTGGGGCAGGCTCCAAGCCTCTTCCCTCAAGCGAGGCGGGACCAATCGGAGCGCAGTCTCTAGTCCACCTGGAAACGTTCGGCGAGTTCGAGGGTGCGGCGGGCGCGGGCGATGACGGGTTCCTCGAGGAACGCGCCGTGGTAGTTGAGGACGCCGGTGCCCTGCGCGATGGCCTCGTCAAGGGCGGCTATGACCTCCCGTGCGTAGGCTACTTCCTCCTGTGTCGGGCTGAAGGCGGCGTTTACCGGCTCGATCTGCGAGGGGTGGATGACGGCCTTGGAGGTGAAACCGAGACGCCGCGCCTGGGCGGCCTCCTGGGCGAGGCCATCGAGGTTGTCGAGTTCCGTCCAGATGACGTCGACGGGTTGCACGCCTGCGGCAGCGCAGGCGGTGGCGACGGCGGCGCGCTGGTAGAGGAGCTCCTTCGCCTCGCCGGTGCGGACGAGGGGGAGGCCCATCTCGCGGGAGAAGTCCTCGCCGCCAAACTGCACGGCGATGACGCGCGGGTCGGCGGCGCAGATGGCGTAGGCGTTCACGACGCCGAGGGGGCTCTCGATGAGCAGGGCGAGCCGGGTCGAACCGGGATCGACGCCCATCCGCTCCTCCTCGTACGAGAGCGCAGCGCTGACGCCCTGCACCTGGGCGGCGCTCTCCACCTTGGGGAGCCAGATACCCTCCACGTTGAGCTCGAGCGCGGCACGTAGGTCGTCGGCGAAGAGATGCTCATGGCGGGGGTTGTTGACGCGGACGTATCTGCGCGGCGTGCCCTCCGGTGGCACTGCCGGAAGCGCTTCGGACAGTACGCTGCGCGCGCCCACCTTCTCAGCCGGGGGTACGGCGTCCTCATAGTCGTAGATGACGGCGTCGGCGGGGAGTTCCAGAGACCTCGCGATCATGCGTTCCTTGTGGGCCGGAACGTAGAGCCAGGAGCGGACGAGAGCGTCGTTGGTCATGGGTCCTTTTCAGTACGACCGGGGCATGCCAAGGACGTTCTGTCCGAGGTATGCGAGGACGAGGTTGTTGTTGACGGGGGCGGTCATGAAGAGGCGCGTCTCGCGGAATTTACGCTCGATGTCGTACTCCTTCGTGAAGCCGTAACCGCCGTGTGCGTTGAGACAGGCGTTGCCCGCTTCCCATGCGGCCTCGGATGCGAGGAGCTTGGCCATGTTGGCCTCCGCGCCGCAGCGCTCGCCGCGGTCGAACTTCGCTGCGGCGTCGAAGCGCATGAGGTCGGCGGCCTCGGTGTGGGCGTAGGCCTGTGCAATGGGCAGCTGCACGCCCTGGTTCGCGCCGATGGGACGCCCGAACACGACGCGTTCGCTCGCGTACGCGGCGGCGCGTTCGATGAAGAAGCGGGCGTCGCCGATGGCCTCGGCGGCGATGAGGATGCGCTCGGCGTTCCAGGAGTCGATGATGTAGCGGAAGCCCTTCCCCTCCTCGCCTATCAGGTTCTCCGCCGGGATCTCCATGTTGTCGAAGAAGAGCTGGTTGGTGTGGCGGTTGAAGGTCATCTCGATGGGGTTGACCTGCAGGCTGTCGCCCGCCTCGCGCATGTCCACGACGAACACGGAGAGGCCCTCCGTCTTGTTGGTCAACTCCTCGTAGGGCGTGGTGCGCGCGAGCAGGAGCATGAGGTCCGATTGCTGGACCCGGGAGATGAACGTCTTCTGGCCGTTGACGACGTACCTGTCGCCCTTGCGGACGGCGGTGGTGGCGATGCGGGTGGTCTCGGAGCCTGCGTCGGGCTCGGTGACGGCGAACGCCTGCAGGCGGAGCTCGCCGCTGGCGATGCAGGGGAGGTAGCGCGACTGCTGCTCGGGGCTTCCGTGGCGGAGGATGACGCCCATGATGTACATCTGGGCGTGGCAGGCCGCGGAGTCGCCGCCAGAGCGGTTGATCTCCTCGAGGATGACGCTCGCCTCGGTGACGGTCATGCCACCGCCGCCGTACTCCTCCGGGATGAGCGCGGAGAGCCAGCCGAGCTCGGTGAGCTCGCGCACGAACGCTTCAGGGTAGGCACCGTCCTTTTCGAGGGCGCGCCAGTATGCGCCGTCGTACTTCTTGCAGACGTCGCGCACGGCGAGGCGGATGTCGTTCAGAGTGTCGGGTTGTTGTTCGAGCAGCATGGTGGGATTGGACAAGGCGCGCGCCGGTGTGTCAAGCGGAGGGAGTCAACATCGATGGACAGGATCAGGCCACGCTGCCGTCCGCGTAGAGTGCGTCGATGCGCTCGGGGTCGTAGCCGAGGATGTCCCGCAGCACCTCGGTGGTGTGCTGGCCGAGCGTCGGGGGCGGCGTGAAGCGCTCCTCGCCTGCTGCTGACAGCTTGAACGGGTTGCCGGTTGCTTCGTAGGAGCCGCCCTCCGGGTGTTCGACATCCACAATCATGTTGCGTGAACGCACCTGCGGGTCCTGCACCGCCTCGTCGAGCGTGTTCACTGGCGCGACAGGGATGCCTGCGGCGGCGAGCGCGGTCACCCATTCGTCACGGGAGCGCACCGCAACGATGGTCTCCAGTGCGGTGTTGATGCGGTCGCGGTTGGCGATGCGCCCTGCCCTCGTGACGAGAGCCTCGTCCAGCAGCGACGTAGCGGCTTCGCGGGCTGGGCCTTCGAGGCCGGTCTCCGGTGCGTTGAGCGTCTCCACGAACGCTTTCCAGTGAGCGTCGATAGAGACGGCGATGAAAATCCAGCCGTCGGTGGCGCGGTAGGCGTTGTAGGGGACGTGGAGCTTCATCTCGTTGCCGGTGCGCGGCGTGGGGGCGCCGGACATGAGGTGCATCACGGCGTGGTAGTTGATGAGCGACATCTGCACGTCGAGCATGGATATGTCGACGTGCTGGCCCTCGCCGGTCCGCTCCCGCCCTGCAAGCGCTGCCAGTATGCCGAGCGCTCCGGCCATGCCGGCGCAGAGGTCGCTGTAGAGCGGCCCGGCGCGCACGGGCGAGCCATCGGGGTCGCCGGTCATGCCCATCACACCTGCGAATGCCTGCACGGTGGCATCGAGCGCCGCCCTGTCGCGTCCGGGCCCGGTCAGGCCGTAGCCGGTGATGGAGCAGGCGATGACGCGGGGGTTGATGGCGCGAAGGGAGGGGTAGTCGATGCGGAGCCGGTCGGTGACGCCGGGACGGTAGTTGTCCAGGACGACGTCCGCCCAACGGACGAGGCCTTCGAGTATCTCTCGACCGCCATCGCTGCGGAGGTCCACGACCATGCCGCGCTTGTTGCGCTGCAGGTTCATGATGTGGGCAGTGAGCGAACCCATCATCAGGGATGGATCCTCGCCGAACCGGCGGGCATTCTCTCCGCCGGGAGGCTCGACCTTGATGACGTCCGCGCCCAGGTCGGCGAGGATGGCGGCGGCGTAGGGGCCGGAGACGATGGTGGTGAGGTCTACGACTCGGAGTCCTTCGAGCGCGTTCATCCGGCCTTCCGCGGCCTCCCCCTGCGGCGCTTCTCCAGCCAGAAGGTGACTGCGCTCGGCTTTCTGCGGAGGGCTATGCCGATGGGCTCGCCCGCGACGGCTGCGGCGAGCGCCAGGTTCTGCCGCACTTCGCGGACCGTTTCGCCTTCGTTGCAGGTGAGCATGCCGACTTCACCGGGACGGACGCGGTAGATGTACTCGAGGTACTCCCGGAGGAGTTCGGCCTTCACCCGCGCCTTCGCGGCGGCTTCGTCTATCCTGGCTTGGGTAAGCGTTGTCATACGCTCTCCGTGCGCGGGTTCCCGTCCGCGCTCAAACGCACTCTACCCTACCCTGCAAGCGCGTCAGCGCCGGCCTGCGCGACCTCTTCGTCCTTGTCCGGCGGTCCTCCTCCGGCGCCTACCGCCCCAACGAGTTCGCCGTTCTTGAACAACGGCACGGCACCCTGCACCCAGGTAACGCGTCCACCGTAGAGGTCGCGCACCGTCTCGAGCAGCCCCGGCGGGAAGCGTCCCGCGGCGACGCCGCTGGGCGTTCCCTTGGTAACGGCGGTCGCGACGGCCTTGCCGCGCACAACGTCAGGGGTGAAGGGATTCGTGCCGTCCATGCGCGCCGAGGCAACGAGGCTCGTCTGGAGGTCGACGACGGCCACAGCCATCGTGAACCCGAGTTCGCTCGCCTTGTCAATCGCCGCGGCGATGACCTTGTTCGCGTCTTCCAGTGTGATTCCACTCATGCTCGTTCTCCCAAGCGCCCTGGAGGGCGCACATTATCGCACCGCGTAGCGCTTCTCCATCTCGGTGATGGCCCCGAGGCCGAGCGCGTCCGCGATGGAGGTGCGCAACTCCCCGCCGGTGCCGAAGCGGTCGATCGCGGATATGCGCCCGTTCTGCCGGAGTTCCACCATCATCTCCTTGATGATGGGATAGAGGGAGAAGATGGGGCCCCGGTGTATCTGAAACCTGAACCCGAGCGCCTCGACCTCGTCCGGCGGCAGTTCACCGTTGTACATGCGCGGGAGGTCGCCGAGACGGCGCGCGAACTCCTGCAGGTCGTCGCTCGTGCGGATGCCGTCCACGAACACGAGGTCCGCGCCCGCCTCTGCGAACGCCCTGCAGCGGCGCTCCACGTCGTCCCAGCCGTTCACGGCGAGGGCGTCCGTGCGGGCGATGACGACGAAGTCGTCGTCGGAGCGCGCCTCCACAGCGGCGCGTATCTTCGCTGCTGCCTCGTCCATGTCGATGACCTGCTTGCCCTCGAAGAAGCCGCACTTCTTGGGAGCGACCTGGTCCTCGATGTGGACGCCCGCGACGCCTGCCCGCTCGTACTCGCGGATGGTGCGGTGGACGTTGATGGCGTTGCCGTAGCCGGTGTCCGCGTCGGCTACGACCGGCACGTCCACGACAGAGGCGATGTTTGCGGCGTTCTGCACCATCTCAGTCTGCGTGAGCAGGCCGACGTCCGGCAGGCCCCTGGACATGGATGTTGCGAAACCTGACATGTAGACCGCGTCGAACCCCGCCTCCTGGGCGATGCGGGCGGTGAAGCCGTCGTAGGTGAACGGCGCGAGCAGCATCCGCTCGCCGGTGAGCAGTTCTCGCAGGCGTGTGGTCGTTCTCATAGCTACTTCTCCAGCAACTCGCGGAGTCCGGCCTCCAGCGTGGGCAACCAGTCGTCCAGCGGTGTCGAGAGCGGCAGTGTGATGGCGATCACCTCGCGCCGCATCATGCCGCCGGGCGCTCTGCTCCACGAGCCGGGGTCCTCCTTGCCGAGTTCGATGTTCAGGTCCTCGCGGTCTATGCCGAGTTCGTCGGTCACGTCATAGACCATCCCTATCTCTTCCATCGTGATTACGTCGTCCATAGCCCCCGCGCTTACTCCAAAACCTGCCCCGCGTTACGCGGGTCTTCTTATCCTTGCGTATCGCATGATGCTGCGTTGCGCCCTGCCCGTCTGTCAACGTGCCGGTGTCACTCCCAGAGGTGTACCGTTCCGTACTCGCCGTCGAATCCGGGTCGTATGACGACGTGCCCGAGCCGCGCGCGCATCACTCCCTCCGCAACGCGATCGTCCGCGACCTGCTCTATCTCCGACGAATCAGCAGCAGTGAGCACGTGGAGTTCGGAGCCTACGCGGGCGGCGAGGTCGAGGCAGGTGCGTTGCACGGCCTTACTCGCGACGCCGCGTCCGAGCGCTTCCGCGACGACCTCAGCCAGCTGAACGAGCCGCCGGAACGGTGGGCGTTCTGTCTCCGTGCCCCGTAGGGTGCCGTCCGGGTCAGCGGACAGAGGTTCGGGGGGGCGCTGCGCGAGCGATTCGACCCGGTGCAGCACTCCGAGTGTGAGCTTGCGCCCGCATACGGGGCATCGTCCGTCGTGCTCGCCCGGTTTGAGGTTGACGCCGCACTTGCGGTGGCCGTCGTGGTGGTACTTCCCCTCCTCCGGATAGAACTCCGCCGTCCATTCCACCCTGCCCGTTCGTAGCCCCTCGATAAGCGTCTCATAGCCCGGCTCTCCAGCGAACACGGTGAGTTCGCGCCCCAGCCGCTGTGCGGAGTGCGCGTCAGAGAAGGAGACGAGCGTGCGCCCGTCAAGCTCGGGCACGCGCCAGTTCATGGCGGGGTCGCTGGAGAGGCCGGTCTCGATGGCGTGGACGTGCCCGGCCATGTCACCGAAGCATTCGTCCAGCGAGTCGAAGCCGCTCTTGGACCCGAAGAGTGCGTACCAGGGCGTCCAGGCGTGTGCGGGGACGACCTCGCACCGCGGGTCGACTGCGAGGACGGCTTCGACGACGTCGCGCCCCGAGAGGCGCAGCGTGGGCCGTCCGTCCGAGGCAAGCGCGCCGTACGGAGCGAATGCGGCACAGATGCCGTCTACGGCGTCGAAATCGGGCGCGAGGATGAGCAGGTGGAGGCGATGGGAGCGCCCGTCCTGGGGGTAGACGCAGCTCACCTCCGTGCCAAGGACGAACCGCGCCAGGCGCTCGCGGCCTCGAACGTCGTACCGTTCTGGCGATTCGGTCAGTTCGAAGAGGCAGTCGCCGACCGGACGAAGGCTGTGCTTCAGTTCGGCGAGCCATGCCGGATGCGTGAAGTCGCTGGATGCGAGCACGTCCACGCCCTTGACGTCCGCCCAGGCTGCGAGCGTTTGCAGGGAGAGCGCGGAACTGGTGCCCATGGCGTAGGGCGAATGGAGGTGGAGGTCGGCGGCGAAACTCACGTTGGGGGCAGTCTAGCGCAGCCTGACACGCGCAAGCCTCCCGCTAGCAGGCAGAGGTCTGTTGACCTGTCGCATAAGATGGCGACAGAGGAATGGCGAGGGGCACACGCTCACGTGGGCGAGAAGGAGGAGGGACGATGGCAGTTATCGATGCGGATGCGCACGTCGTCGAGAACGAGCACACCTGGGACTACATGCGGGAGGAAGAGCGCCAGTTCCGTCCCCTGAGCGTCGCCACCACCGACCCGAATGCTCCCATCCAGCGCTACTGGCTGATTGCCGACCGCTCGACGGGCCGGGCGTTCATCCGCAACAGCAACGAGGGCACCGGCACGAGCGACGAGTCGCGTGAGATGGCGAGCGTCGAGTCCCGCCTGGCGCATATGGACGAGCTGGGCGTGGACATCCAGGTGCTGTACCCGACGCTTTTCCTGCGTCCGCTGAGTCCCCGGCCAGAGGTGGACTACGCGCTGTCGCGCAGCTACAACCGCTGGATGGGCGACATCTGGCAGATGGGAGGGGGGCGGCTCCGCTGGCCGGTCATCGCGCCGGTCTACAGGCTCGATCAGGCCATCGAGGAGGCCCACTACGGCAAGGAGCACGGGGCGTGCGGCGTGTACCTGCGCGCGGGCGACGCCGGGCTCAGCCTCACGGACCCGTACTTCTTTCCCCTGTACGAGGAGGCGAGCAAGCTGGGCATGCCGATATGCATCCACGCGTCGGTTGGCAACTTCGAGATGTGGGACCAGCAGGAGAACGGCCTGCGGTTCAAGCTGCCGCCCATCAGCGTATTCCACAACCTGCTGATGCGGCGGGTGCCAGAGAAGTTTCCCGATCTGAGCTGGTGTTTCGTTGAGGTCAGCGCACAGTGGGTGCCGTATGTGATGAACGACCTGTCGATCCGGTTCGGCAACAACGGGCGCGAGTTCTCCGGCGTTTCGCTGATGCGCGAGAACCGCATGTACGTTGCGTGCCAGACCACTGACGACCTGCAGTACGTCATCGATACGGCGGGCGACGACAACATCATCATCGGGACGGACTACGGTCACGACGACACGTCGTCGGAGATCCTGGCGATGCAGCGGCTCCGGGAGGAAGGCAGGCTTCCTTCAAGCACGGTCCAGAAGATCCTCGACGACAACCCCCGCAGACTCTACGGCCTGTAGGGCGTATCGATCATCTCCGCTAACACCGTCCCGGAATAGCATCGCTGTTTCACGTGTAGTTAACGAGTGCATTTCGTTGACACTCGTAGGGGTGAGGGTTACGATTTACGAGGCCGTGACCTGCCGGTCGCGGCCTTTCCAACATCCGTTGGAATCGCTGATTTCATCCTGTGCACCGGGCCTCCCGCCTGTCCGCACAGGCAGGAATGGACGGAACCATGCAGAAGATAGGCGCAAGCGTCGTCTGCGAAGCCCTTATCAACGAGGGCGTCGACGTCATCTTCGGTCATCCGGGGGGAGCGATCCTTCCCTTCTACGACGCGCTCTGGCACTACCCTCAGTTGCGGCACGTGCTCGTCCGGCACGAGCAGGCCGCCGCCCACGCGGCAGAGTCCTATGCTCGCCTCAGCGGCAGGGTGGGCGTCTGCGTGGCGACTTCCGGCCCCGGCGCAACGAACCTAATGACCGGGCTGACTGCGGCGAAGATGGACTCGACTCCTATCGTCGCAATCACGGGACAGGTTGCCCGCCCCTTCATGGGGACGGAGGCGTTCCAGGAGTGCGACACCTGCGGGATGGCCGCACCCGTTGTGAAGAAGACCTTCCTGGTGATGAACCCGGAGGACATAGCACCCACGATCCGTGAAGCGTTCCGCGTCGCACAGGAAGGGCGTCCGGGTCCCGTGCTCGTCGACCTGCCGAAGGACGTGCAGGCGGAGAGTTTCCTGTTCGAGGAGCTGGAGGACGCCTGGCATCCCTCCCCGCCCGCCGTCGCGGATGAGGAGTCGGTCCGTGAGGCTGCGCGCCTCATCAATGAGGCGGAGCGTCCGCTGCTCATCGTAGGTCGCGGCGTTCACATCTCCGGCGCCTGGGACGAGTTGCAGGAGCTCGCTGAGCACATCAGTGCGCCGGTGTTGAACACGTTGCACGGCACGTCCGCGTTCCCGCGCCACCACAACCTCGGTTACGGCATGCTGGGCATGCACGGTATGTACTGGAGCAATCTCGCCACTACTGAGGCCGACGTCATCGTCGGCATCGGGATGCGCTTCGACGACCGTGTCATCGGCAGGCCGGGCACGTTCGGCGAGAACGCGAAGATCATCCACCTGGATATCGAGGAATCGCAGATCAACAAGAACGTCAAGGCCGAGGTAGGCCTCGCCGGCGACGTGAAGGCGACGCTGGAGGCGCTGCTTCCCCTTCTGGAGCGCAACACGCGGTTCGAGTGGCTGGACCGGATGAAGTACCTGGAGCACAAGCATCCGAGTATCGACGTGCCGGAGAGCGACGTCGTCACACCGCAGTACGTGCTGCGGGAGCTCAACAAGCTGGTCGAGCACGATACAGCCCCGGTCGTCATTACTGGCGTGGGGCAGCACCAGATGTGGGCTGCGCAGTTCCTGTTCATGCCGACGCCAAACTCGTTCGTCTCTTCCGGCGGGCTGGGGGTGATGGGGTTCGAGGTTCCAGCGTTGATCGGCGCGCAGGTCGCGCGGCCCAACTCCCGGGTGTGGGGAATCTGCGGCGACGGCGGCTTCCAGATGACGCTGCAGGAACTGGCGACGATCGCGCAGGAGCACCTGCCGGTGAAGATCTGCATCATGAACAATGGCTATCTGGGCATGGTGCGGCAGTGGCAGGAGCTGTTCTACGACCACCACTACAAGTCCGTGTCCATGAGCGGGCCGGACTACGTGAAGCTGGCGGAGGCCTACGGCATCCCCGGCGTATGCGTGGAGGACAAGCACGATGTAGGCATGGCTCTGGCGACCGCTGCGCGGCATCAGGGCCCCTACCTGATCGACTTCCGCATATCGCCTGAGGAGAACGTCTACCCGATGGTGCCGCCCGGCGCATCGCTGGCCCAGACCGTAGAGGACCCACGCGTGGTCCACTACCGCGAGCCGGTGCACATCATCGAAGGCCTCGTCTCCTACCCGTAGTTTCCTGAATCGCGTCCCTTTGGCTCGCTGGATACCCTGTTTTCGGGCTGCTTGGGCGTCTTTGAGACTCACTCTCAATCCCCCGTGCGGATTCTGTTCGGGTGAGGCTTGGCTGAAACCGCCGCGTATAGGGGTAATACGTTGTGAATCCGTTCATGGGGAGTGATCATCTGCTGCTTCTACGTTCCTCTACACGGCCCGGCGATACGAGTGAACGGAGGAAACCTGCCATTGACAGGACAGATTGACCCCCCTAGAGTCTGCTCGCTGTACGCGCGGCACTCCCCCAGCGCCCAGGGAACTCAGGATGTCGTCGGCGTATCCGCTCCGGAAGGGGAGCGCTGATCGGATCAGTCCCTCGTGATTTCGTTATTCGCTGGTGAGGCTTCCTATGAGCGGAAGAACTAGGGTGCACCTGATATCTGACGGCACGTTCAAGATCGATGGAGGCGTGCTGTTCGGACAAGTGCCCAAAAGTACATGGCAGGACTGGATGTCCGCCGACCGAAGGAACCGGGTCAAGTTGAACCTCAACTGCCTGCTGGTTCGCGTCGGTGAGCAGAACTACCTGATAGACACCGGGGCGGGCGCCAAGCACTCCGCCGAGGACCGGGATGCACTCGGCCTCTCCACCAGCCAGCTGCTATCTGAACTGAAGGCCCACGACCTGACACCGGCCGACATCCATGGCGTGGTGCTGACCAGCCTGCACTTCGAGCACACCGGCGGATGCACGCGAACGAACCGCCGAGGCGAGTTCGTTCCCACGTTCCCCAAGGCGACGTACTTCGTTCAGCGGGAGGCGCTGGAGGAGGCCATCTCACCTACCGACCGCCATGTGAATGGCTACGTGCCCACCGACTACAACCCGCTGGTGGACAGCAAGAGGATGGAGTTGGTGGACGGCGAGGTGACTATCGTCCCCGGACTGCAGGTGCGGCGGGCAAGCGGGCCGTACCAGGGGCACCAGATCGTGGTCATCACGCACGGAGGAGAGCGAGTTGCTTTCCTGGGCGACCTCGTCCCGACGCATCACCACCTGCAGCCTGACTGCATCGCAGCGAGCGACAGGCATCCGGAAGAGACGCTGACGACGAAACACCGCGTCCTCGATGAAGCCGTCGACGACGGGTGGTTGCTGGTATTCAGCCATGGTACGGAGCGCCGAGCCGGCTACCTGGAACAACGCGGGAACCGGCGGTCGCTGCGGACCATCTCCCTGGACTGACGAGCTGCGGAGGTACGTCTACGCACGGCGCAGACGAAAGGCGATCCGGTTAGCAGGGGGTCAAGTGCCATACCTCCCCATCCACGAGTACGGATTGATAGGAGACATGAACTCGTGCGCGCTCGTCAGCAGCGGGGGCTCGATCGATTGGGCGTGTTTCCCCCGGTTTGACTCTCCGAGCGTGTTCGCGGCAGTCCTCGACGACACCAAGGGCGGGCGCTGTTCGTTGAGCGGTCAGGGCATCCACTCGGTTACGCAGCGCTACCTGCCCGACACTACCGTGCTCGAGACGTTGTACGAGGCTGAGGATGGCGCGGCAACGGTGTGCGACTTCATGACGCGCGCCACGGCACGCGGCCCGGACGCGCCACACGAGATCATCCGCATCGTCGAATGCGTGCGCGGCAGCATCGGGATGCGTCTCGTCTTCCAGCCAAGGCTTGACTACGGAAGGGGCGCGACCACGTTCAGCATCGTTCGCAACGGCGTGCTCGCCAGTCATCCAACTGGCGTTCTCGCGCTCGTCAGCGACCTGCCATTCAGTATCGAACCTGCAGAAGACGGCGGCGAGCAGGCAGTCGCCGAGTTCAGGGTGCAGGAGGGCGAGCGAGTGGAGTTCGCGCTGGCGTTCGGCGCCACGCGACTGCCTTCTATCCTCGCAATGGACTGCCGCAACAAGCTGGAGCGTGCGGTACGGCACGACCAGGCGAGTGTTGCGAAATTGGGCTACAGCGGCTACCTGCGCGACGACGTCGTGCGCTCCTACCTGACGCTGCACATGCTGATCTTCGAACCGACCGGGGCGATAGTCGCCGCTCCGACCACGTCCCTGCCGGAATCGCTCGGAGGCGTACGGAACTGGGACTACCGGTACTCGTGGCTGCGCGACAGCGCATGGACGCTCGGCATCCTCTACCGGCTTGGCGACCCGCACGAAGGAGAGGCGTTCATCGACTGGGTCGTCGACCAGTGCGCCATGAGCATCGAATCGATGCAGATACTCTTCGGCATCGCGCCGGAGAGCGAGCTGGAAGAGGTCGAGCTCGACCACCTCGAAGGGTACGCACGGTCGAGGCCGGTACGTATCGGCAACGGCGCGGCGTTCCATCGCCAGCTGGACGTGTTCGGCGAAGTAGCGCTCAGCCTCGCTGTCTTTCATCGCTACTCAGGGAACCTGTCGGACAAGGCATGGGGACTGCTCAAGCAGATGGCCGACCTGGCCGCTGAGATGTGGCACATGGAGGACCGTGGCATCTGGGAAGTGCGGGGCCCCGAGCAGCACTTCGTCTACTCCAAGGTGATGTGCTGGGTGGCGCTGGACCGGGCGGTGAAACTTGCGGAAGGCCACGGCTTCGAGGGAGACATCGAGCACTGGCGCAGGCAGCGGGACCTGATACGCGAGGAAGTGCTTTCCAGAGGCTGGTCTGACTCCAAACGGAGCTTCGTGCAGGCGTACGAATCGGATGCCGTAGACGCGAGCGCGCTGCTCATTCCATTCCTTGGGTTCCTTCCTGCGGACGACCCTCGTATCCGCTCCACGGTGCGCCGGATCCAGATGGAACTGTCGGACGGGCCGTTCGTGCGGCGTTACCGTACCGACGATACGGACGATGGCCTGGTTGGCGAGGAAGGCGCGTTCTACATCCTCAGCTTCTGGCTTATCGGCGCCCTGATGACCATAGGTGAGACACAGGAAGCACTGACCTACTTCAACAAGGTCTTCGCCACCGCAAATCACCTCGGTCTCTTTGCGGAGATGCACGACCCCGTTACCGGGCAGGCGCTCGGAAACTTCCCGCAGGCATTCAGCCATATCGGCTTCATCCACACGGCGAAGAACATCAACGAGATGATGCGGAGCCAGTCCTACGAGGAAGAGCTACAGGCGTGAACCAGCGCGTGCTTGTGGCCGTCCTGTGCAGCCGCCTAGAATCAGGCAACTCGTTCGCCCTGCCCGCTCGAACATGAGCGGGGCGTCCGGATAAGGAGCAGCGCTTGACAACGAAGGTCTACGTAACCGGCGTCGGCATGATCACTCCCGTGGGCGTGGACACGAAGTCGTCGTGGAAGAGCCTGCTGCAGGGCAAGTCCGGCATCGCTCCCATCGCCGCGTTCGATACCGAGGGCTTCGCGACCACCATCGCTGGGGAGTCGCCTGGCTTCGATCCCACGACGTATGTGGACAGGAAGCAGGCGCGGCGGCTGGACCGTTTCGCTCAGATGGCCGTGGGCGCAACCGCGCAGGCGATGGAGCAGGCGGGGCTGGACCTTCAGGACGGCAGCGTGGACGCTACGCGCGTGGGCTCCGTCATCGGCAGCGGCATCGGCGGGATCATCACGCTCTCCGAGCAGTGGGCCGTGCTGCACGAGAAGGGGCCGGACCGCGTGAACCCGTTCCTCGTGCCGATGATGCTGGCGGACATGGCTCCCGGCCAGGTGTCGATCCTGTACGGCGCGAAGGGTCCCAACTACTGCACGGTAACGGCGTGCGCCAGCGGAGCGGACAGCATCGGCATAGCCGCGGCGATGATCCGCAGGGGCGAGATAGACATCGCCCTCGCGGGCGGCACGGAAGCGCCCATCTGCCCCATCGCTGTGGCGGGATTCAACGCCTGCATGGCGCTCTCGAAGCGCAACGACGACCCGGAAGGCGCGAGCCGTCCATTCGACGCCGGGCGCGACGGGTTCGTCATGGGCGAGGGCGCGGGCGTGCTTGTCATCGAGAGCGAAGAGAGCATGGTCAGGCGCGGCGCAACGCCGTTGGCCGAACTCGCGGGTTACGGTGCATCGTCCGATGCGTTCCATGTGACGCAGCCCTCCCCTGGAGGGGAAGGCGGTGCGCGGGCGATGGCCAATGCGCTCGCCGAGGCGGAGATGGAGCCGAGCGACATCAGTTACGTGAACGCCCACGGCACCAGCACACCGATGAACGATCGACTGGAGACGGAGGCGCTGAAGGCGGTATTCGGCGACGAGGCGTACAAGATCAAGATCAGTTCGACGAAGTCCATGACCGGCCATCTGCTCGGTGCGGCAGGCGGAGTCGAGGCCGCCATCTCAGTGCTCGCGGTGGCGGAGAGCGCCATCCCGCCGACCATCAACCTGGAGAACCCGGACCCGGACTGCGACCTGGACTACACCGCGCACCACTCCCAGAAGGGCATCGTGAACGCGGCGATGAGCAACAACCTGGGCTTCGGCGGGCACAACGCTTCGCTGATCTTCAAACGCGTTGTCTAGCGCGCCTGGCGTGCTCATCGGGAAGCGGCAGCACTGGCGTATCGCCGAGCCGACCGACCCTTCACCGCTCTCCCCCCTGCCCTCCATCATCGCGCACCTGCTGCGCCGTCGCGGCATCCACGACGCAGACGAGGCACGCGACTTCCTCAGCGTCTCCGAGAGCCTCTTCGAAGACCCGGACACGCTGCCGGACATCGAACGCGCGGCCGAGCGGCTCGCGTCAGCGCGGCGCGATGGCGAGACGGTCGCCGTGTATGGGGACTTCGATGCGGACGGTGTGACGGGAACCGCCCTGCTGGTCAAGGCGCTGCGGCGGTACGGGCTGCGCACACTGCACTACATCCCTCACCGCGTGAGCGAGGGCCACGGCCTCAACTGCAACGCCATCGCCGCGCTCCACGAGCGAGGCGCGAGCCTCATTGTCACCGTGGACTGCGGCGTCACAAACGCAGACGAGACCGCGTACGCAGGCTCACTGGGCGTGGACGTCATCATCACCGACCACCACCTCGCGACGGCTGCCCTTCCCCGCTCCGTCGCCATCATCAACCCCAGGGCGCCGCACTCCACGTATGGATTCGATCACCTGACCGGCGTCGGCATGACATTGAAGCTGGCGCAGGCATTGCTGCGTCCCGAGTTTGGCGAGGAGTGGCGCACCGGACTGATGGAGCTTGCGGCCATCGGCACTATCACGGACATGGCGCCGCTCTTTGGCGAGAACCGGTACATCGTTCACCATGGCATACGCGACCTACAGCGGACCGGGTCGATCGGCCTGCGCGCGCTGCTGGATGTCGCGCGGGTCACACCGGCATACGCGAACGTTGAGACGCTCGGATTTGCCATCGGGCCGCGCATCAACGCTGCCGGACGGCTCGACCACGCGGACACTGCACTCGACCTGCTGCTGACGGAGGACGAGGCGCGGGCAGCTGAACTCGTGCGCCAACTCGACGACTACAACACGCAACGACGCGCACTGACCGACGAGACGCTGGAGCGTGCGCGGTCGCTCGTACCGGCGCAGATACCGCCGCTCATCCTCGTGGGGGAGCCGGACTTCAACCCCGGTGTCGTGGGGCTCGTTGCGGGTCGACTTGCAGAGGAGTTCGGCGCGCCGACGGCTGTCTATGCCATGGACGGCGAGCAGGTGATGGCGAGCTGCCGCAGCGCGCCGTCGTTCCACTGGGCAGACGCGCTGGCGCAGTGCGAGGGGCTGCTTTTTCAGTTCGGTGGGCACGCGCAAGCGGCGGGATTCCGTTGCAGCGCGGAGGCACTGCCGGAGTTGCAGGAACGGCTCGTGAGCATCGCTGCTGAGCGCGTTGGCGCTGCCCCTTCGATGCGCGAAGGCGTCGTTGATGCGGAGGCTCTGCCGCACGAGCTGATGGGCCCTGCGTTCCAAGGGCTGCGCCGCATGGAGCCGTTCGGCATCGGTAATCCCGCGCCGGTCTTCCTGGCGCGCGGCGTCGAAGTGTTGCGGGCGTCGGAGATGGGCGCGGAGGGCAAGCACTTCCGGCTGAACGTTCGCTCAGGCGGTGCGGTGTGGCAGGCGGTCGCGTTCAATCAGCAATGGGAGAGCGGCGTTGGGCATGTTGACCTCGTCTACACGCTGGACGTGGACTACTGGAACGGTGACGAGCGCCTGCGGATGACGCTCAAGGACTATGCGCCGTCGGGCCGTCCCCGCCTCGCGCTCTGAGGCGCTGCCAGAGGCCGGAGCGCCACGCCCAGAGGGCAACGACTGCGATAACGACCAGCCCCACCCATTGCGCCTGCTGCAAGCCGAAGGTCACGGGGTCGAGCCGGACGAAGGCGATGACGAACCGCCCGGCCGCCCAGGCAGCGAGCGCAAGCGGCATCGTCGCTTCCTGCGGCAGGCGCCTGCCACAGCAGAGCATGCACAAGGCGATGGCGGCGCTCAGCAGCATCTCGTAGGCGGCGACGGGGTGGACGGCTGCTCCCGCAGCGAACGCGAACGAGTCCGGATGGTCGTAGACGATGGCCCATGGCACCGACGACTCCGTGGCGGGTGGGTCGCCGCCGATGATGCCGCCGAGCCGTCCTATCGTGAGCCCCACGAGACTGGGGACGACCGCAGCGTCTGCCATCGAAGGGCGGAAGAGTCCTGCCCTGCCCGTCTTACAGAGCCCTACTGCGAGCCCACCCAGCACGCCGCCCCAGAGCGAGTAGCCGCCCTCCCAGAGATAGATGATGTGGAACGGCGCGTCGGTGAAGAAGCCCAGGTAGTCCACGATGTGGAAGAGGCGCGCGCCGATGAGCCCGCCGAACACGGAGAAGAGCACGATGCTGCACGTCTCATGCCGTGATACGTCCTGGCGGGCTATCGCACGGGCAAAGAGCGCCCCCCCTACGATTATCCCCGCAATCATGAAGAGGCCCGCCCACGTGATGAACGGCGAATCGAACGCGTAGGGGCCGTAGGAGATGGTCATCGTCTCTCCATGTCGAGGCTCCGCCCCGGCACTCCGCATTTTCCGCGAGCGAAACCGGCTACGCCAGCGCCCCACCCTGCCTACAATTGCCGTCTATGACGACTGCAGTGCGTGCGACGGACCAGCAGATAGAGGCTTTCCTGAGCCACCTTCGGGCTGAGCGCGGGTTCTCCGTCAACACCATCGCGGCCTACCGGAGCGACCTCGCACAGCTGCATGAGGCGCTCGTGGGGGATGGACGGGACGTGCGGTGGTCGAGCGTCAGCGCGCGCGACATCGAGGATATCCACCTCTCGTTGGGAGAAGGGGAATACGCGGGCACGAGTCTTGCTCGGAAGGTCGCGGCCGCCCGCTCGTTCTTCCGCTTCCTGCTGGAAGAAGGCGTGATCGACACGAACCCGGCGGAACGGATGCGCACGCGGATACCGTCGCGCACCCTGCCCGACGTGCTCTCGGAGCGCGACGTGGTGCGGCTGTTACATGCAGCGTCGGAGCGTCCGGGTCCTGAGGGGGTGCGTGACCGGGTGATGCTGGAACTGACCTACGCGGCAGGTCTGCGCGTGTCGGAAGTCGTGGGGCCACAGGGGTTGGAGCTGTCCGCCCTGGGTCTCGATGACAGCTGGATACGTGTCTTCGGCAAGGGAGGCAAGGAGCGTCTCGCGCCGGTGTACCCGGGCATCGTGCGGCAGATCACAGCGTACGTTCGGGATGTGCGTCCGCAACTGCTGGCGCATGCGAAGCGGCGCGGCCCCGTCACTTCCGCCCTCTTCCTGAACGCGAACGGTTACCCGATGACGCGCCAGGGGTACTGGTTCGTGCTCAAGAAGGCAGCGGCGCGAGCGGGTATCTCGCGGAAGCTCACGCCGCACACCCTGCGCCACAGCTTCGCCACTCATCTGCTGCACGGCGGGGCGCCGCTGCGGCATGTTCAGGAGTTGCTCGGGCATGCTAGCATCGCCACGACACAGGTCTACACGCACCTGACGGACAGCCAGGTGCGCGAAGCATTCGAGCACGCACATCCCCGCGCCTGAAGAACGATGAAGATAGCCGTAGGCAGCGACGAGGCGACGCACCTCACGAGTTACGTCGTGGATGAACTGCTGCGCCGGGGCCATGAGTTGAGCCTCATGGGGGCGCTTGCCGAGGGTTGCGACCCGAGTTGGCCTGCCGTGGGCCGCGCGGTCGGCGAAAGCGTCGCCGAGGGGGACTGCGAGCAGGGTGTCGTCTTCTGCTACACGGGCACGGGCGTGAGTATCGCGGCAAACAAGACATCGGGCGTTCGTGCTGCTCTCTGCGCCGATGCGCAGACCGCGGATGGCGCGAGGCGCTGGAACGACGCGAACGTGCTGGCGATGAGCCTGCGCTCCACCTCACTCGACGAAGCCGTTGAGATACTGGACGCGTGGTTCTCAGCACCCCACGGCGACGCCGATGACGTTAGAATGATAGATATGCTGCGGGAGATGGACGCTCCCCGGGAAGGATGAGTCCAGGAGGACTGCGAGATATGCCCGTCATCACCGTTACGGGACTGATCGGTAGTGGAGTGATAGAGATCGGGCCGAAGATCTCCGAGAGGCTCGGCATCGATCACGTTGACCGGACCATCCTCGCCGAGGCGGCGAGAAAGATGGGCGCCTCGGAACAGGACGTTGCCGAGCGGACGGAACGGGCACTGGGGCTGGGCGACCGCATCGCAGGGTTCGTGAAGACCGTGCTGGAGCGCTCAGCGCTCGCCGGTGGCGGGGCCGACCCCTACTTCGGCGGCGGGCTCGACGCGCTGCTGGTGCGCGAATACCGTGACTTCCCCGAAGAGAGCCACGGCGGCGGGGAACTGGACGACGAGAACCTCCTGAAGGTGACCTCGGACGTCATCCACGAGATCGCGACGGGGGGCAACGTCGTTATCGCGGGCCGCGGGTCGAACATCATCCTGCGCGACGTGCCCAATACGCTGCACGTGGGGCTCATCTCGTCCATGGAAGTGCGGGTCGACCGCATCAGGCAGCGCGAGCAGCTCAGCGAGGACGAGGCCGTGCGGTACATCCAGGAGAACGACCGCGCGCGCATCGCCTACTTCAAGCGCTTCTTCGATATGGACCCCCAGGAAGTGCGGCACTACCACCAGGTACTCAACACCGACATGCTGACGATAGACCAGGCAACCGAGGTCATCGTCGCAACGGCCCAGACCCTGAACTAAGCAAGGCGGACTTACATGGCACGGAAGAAGGCGGGAAGCAGAGCGGCAGCAGGACAGGCGAAGGCGCGGGAGCGGGCACGCCGGAAGGCGCGGGTGACCGGACCGTCTCTCGCATCGGCCGCGTATGTTCCTCCGTCCCTGGCAGACGACGCTCCTGACGACGAGCCAGAGTCCGCTGCTCCTGTCGCGGAGGCCGCGCAGGCTGCCCCCGCACCTGTTGCTGCGCCTCGCGCAGCCGCCTCGCCCGCGCCCCAGGCGCGGGCCGTCGCCGCGCAGCGCCGCGAACGCCAGTTCGCGGGCATGACCCCGACGGGCAGCCTGAAGCGTGAGCTGGCGCTCATCGGCTCGATCACGCTCGTCATCGCCGCCGCGCTTGCTGCGCTCGCGATGACGACCACGCTCGGCGCTTAGTTCCCAGGCCCCTCCCCTGCTTGCGCTCACTCGCGATCGAGAGTCGCGGGCGGTTCGACTAGCGCCAGTCATGCGCCGACGGCAGCGGAGCGCCGGTCCGCAGGCGCTCCAGGCGGGAGACGATGACGTTCGTCGTCCCATCCCAGCGGGAGACCGTGCCGTGGGCCAGGAGCAGGCGGCTGTCCAGTTCCCTCCTGAACCGGGCGAACACCCTTGGCCAGAGGATGAGCTGCACGTCTCCCGTCTCGTCCTCCACGGTCACGAACACTGTGCCGGACTTGCCTCGCGGATGCTGCCGCGCCACCGGCCAGCCTGCCACGGCGATGCCGTCGCCATCGCGCACCGTCTCGATGGCTGCGGCGGGCAGTACCTCCGGGCGGAGCCGGGGACGCACGAACTCCATGACGTGTCCCTTCGGGTAGATGCCCATCACCCGGTATTCGCCCATCATCTTCTCCTCGTCCGAGAAGTCGGGGAACGCAGGCACGCCGCCGTCGCCGGCGATGGCGAATGCCCGCTGGCCGTTCTTCGCGGGACGGATGCCGAGCCCGGCGTCCCACAGGGCCTCCCGGCGGTTGGACGTCACGCCATCGAAGGCTCCCGCCATGACCAAAGAGAGTACCGCCTGCGGCTTCAGTCCCGTGCGCCGCACGAGGTCGGCTGCGCTTTCGTAGGGACCGTGCTCCTCTCGTTCACACACCAGCGCGATGGCGGACGCCTCCCCAACGTCCTTGACGAGCCCCAGACCCAGCAGCACCGCGTCGGCTGAAGGAGTGCATCGTGCCCTGCTGTGGTTCACGCAGGGGTTCAGGAAGGGGACGCCGAAGCGCCGGGCGTCCTCCTTGAGCGTCTCCACGGGGTAGAAGCCCATCGGCTGGTTGTTCATCAGGGCTGTGAAGAACTCCACTGGGTGGTAGCGCTTCAGCCACGCCGCCTGGTATGCGGTGACGCCGAAGGCGTGGGAGTGCGATTCGGGGAACATGTAGTGGCCGTTGATCTTGGCGAACATCTTCCTCGCGGTCTCTTCAGAAACGCCGTTCCGCGCCGCTCCCTCGCGGAAGCGCTCCCAGTGCATGGCGATAAGGCGCTCGTTGTTGGGCCGTGCGAACGCACGGCGCACCTCGTCAGCCTCAGCGGCGGTCATCCCTGATACATCCGAGAGCAGCTGGACGACCTGCTCCTGCCAGACGATGATGCCGTACCCCCGCTCCAGCGCGCGCTTCTCGAGGGGATGATCGTAGTCCCACGGAACGCCGTGCCGGTAGCGCTCCACGAACTGGCTCACCGCACTCCCCTGCACGCCGACACCGGGCCGGATCAGCGCCACCTGGTAGGCGAGGTCGAGGAGGTTACGCGAGCGGAGGCGCTGTCCCATCTTGAGCTGGGCTGGCGACTGGAGCAGGAAGATACCCTTCGACCTGCCCTCGTTGATCATGTCGTACACGCCGGGGTCTTCGGGGTCGAGCTTGCTCAGGTCGGGCCGTTGTCCCTCCCGCTTCTCTATGAGGTCGAGCGCTTCCTCGATCTGGTCGAGCACCGGCAGGGAGAGGAGGTCTATCTTGGCGAAGTTCGCGTCGGCGACGCTGTCCTTGTTCCAGTCCATGATGAAGCGCCCGTCCATCGCCCCCGCGCGGATGGGCACCATCTCCGGGATGGGGGAGTCGCTGAGGATCATGCCGCCGACGTGCTGCCCCAGGCTTCGCGGGGCGTGCATCAGCTGAGGAGCCAGGGCGACGAGGTCGCGCCAACCCGGAGCCTCCACCCGGTCGCGGAAGGCAGGCAGGCTGAGCATCTCGTTGCGGAGGTCGGCGGCGTCGAGGGAGTGCAGTTGCCGGGAGAGAAGCTTCAGGTCGTCCTTCGGCAGCCCGAGCGCCTTGCCGAGGCCCTGGATGATGCCCTTCACCGAGTAGGTGGCCATGGCTCCCGTGAGGACGGCGAACTCCTGCCCGAAATGCTCGTGCACGCGCCGGATGAGCTCGTCGCGTATCGCCCTCGGGAAGTCGAGGTCGATGTCGGGGAGCATGGACATGTCCTCGGAGATGAATCGCTCCAGCGTCAGGTTCCACCGGAGCGGGTCGACGTGGCTGATGCCGATGAGGTAGCCCACCAGCAGCGCGACGGAGGAACCGCGGCCCCTGCCCGGCGGACGCTCCTCCAGGGGAGTCTCCGGGGGCGCCAGCCCCTTCTCCTCCGTGATTGCCTGGGCGAGCAGGACGATCTCCCGGTAGAGGAGCAGGAACCCGGCGAGCCGGTGCCTGCGTATCAGCCGGAACTCCTCATCCAGACGCTCCCTGGCCTGTGCGGATATGCCCCCATAGCGCCGCAGCGCCCCCTCCACGCAGAGCCGCCGCAGGAAGCCTTCTGCAGAATCCCCTTCCGGCACCTGCGGGTCCGGCAGGGTGTAGCCGAGGTCACAACTGAGATTGAACGCGCACTGTTCCGCGACGCGAAGGGTGTTGGCGATGGCATCAGGGCGCTCGCGGAAGAGCCGCTGCATCCGGTCGGCTGACTTCAGGTGCAAGTGGTGGTTGGGCCGGATGAAGGGAAGCGCGCGGTCGATGGTGGTGTTCCGCCGGGCGGCGACGAGCGCGTGCTGTAACCGGCAGCGCTCCGGGACGTGGTAGTGGACGTCGTTGGTGGCGACGACGGGTACGCCCACGTCGTCGGCCAGCCGCGCCAGTTCACGGTTACGCCGGGTGTCGCCCTGCAGGAAGTTCTGCTGCAACTCCACGTAGACCGCATCACGCCCGAACCACGACCGGTAGCGGTGGAGCAGTTCCCAGGCTTCGCCGTGCCGTCCTTCCAGGGCCAGCATCGCCAGCGGTCCGTCCCTGCCGCCGGTGAGCAGCACGACGCCTTCGGTGTGCTCGCGCAGGTGCGCGGGGTCGAGCTTCGGTTCTCTGCGGTCGGCGGCGTTCGCGAGCGTGAACAGCCGCGAGATGTTGGCGTAGCCCTGCCTCGTTCTGGCCAGCAGCACGATGCGGGAGTCATCGAACAGCGTGATCTCTCCTCCGGTGATGGGTTGCACGCCGAGGCTGCCTGCGAGGCGGGCGAACTCCAGCGCCCCGCAGAGGTTGGTGTCGGTCAGGGCGAGGGCGTTGTAGCCGTGCTCCTTCGCCTGCGCCAGCAGCTCGTGCGTGTGAGACGCCCCCGCTCCGAAGGAGTAGAAGCTTTTGGCGTGCAGTTCGACGTAGCCGGTCGTCATGTGGCACCGGTGCTAGGACGCCTGCCGGTACCAGCAGGCGTCTGTCCGGTCGCGGAAGATGACGAGCGAGCCGCCGTCGTGCCGGCTCACCCGGAAGTAGGCGCGGCTCACCGGCTGCGGCAGCCACCAGAGGTCGAAGAGCCAGCTGTCCTCGATACCGGTTAGCGTGTGCCACTGTTCACCGAGCCGGACGGCAACGGGCTCGTGGTGCGGGCCTTCCTGTACCGCCACCGCAACCGGCATGGACAGGGGCTTCATGCCGTCCTGCCCTGACGGGTCGAGGGGTACCTGCACCGCCCGCATCTCCGGGGCGGGATGCCACGGCGCGACGTCGACCACCCGGTAGAGGGCGTGATTGCCGCCGATCCGGGCCTGGATCTGCCGCTCTGCGTCCAGCAGCCGGAGGTCGCGGTCTCTCTGCGCGTCACGGAAGAGCCCCGCCTGCGTCCCCGCCTCGCCGGTGATGCGGGAGAGCGTGAGTGCGACCTCTTCGACGGGTGCGGCGGGGAGTTCCCGCTCGAACTGACGGCGTACGAGAGTAGCGGCCTGCTCCCAGTTCCCCACCGGCTGCTTGAAGTTGACTGCCCTCTCCCACGGGGCGGTCCTTTCAAGAACGCACTCCAGCGTCACCCTGCCGGCATAGCGACCTTGCATCCGGGGGCGGGCGTAGGCCCGTTTGAGCAGGGTGTCTATCGCTGTCAGCAGCCATTCCGCAGAGATTGAGGGGAACGGGAGAGCGGTGTGTTCGACGACGGCCTCCTCGTACGGGAGCGGGATCACGGGGTCGTCATCGATGCCGTGGGAGAGCTCCCATATCCTCCTCCCGGCGGCCCCGAACTGGTCGATGAGCGACTCCGGCCTCATCGCCGCGATATCGCCCATGGTGTGCAGACCGAAGCGGTGCATGCGGCTGCGGACCTCTCCGTCGACGGGCAGCAGGTCGACGGAGTGCGGCGCGAGGAAGGCGGCAGCGTCGGCCGGGGCGCACGCCATGCCCGGCGCATCGCTGGTCTGGGCTGCCACGAAGGCGGGGAACTTGCCATCGCCGACCCCGAAGCGCGGCCTCAGGTAGTCAGGCAGCACGCGGAGCAGCGCATGGACCACCCTGCCCTCTCCGCCGTGCAGCCGCTCCAGGCCGTCGATGCGGACGTAGGCGGTGCCCAGCCCTGCGCTTTCCACGCGGTCGCTGACCTCCTGGAGGGCGGTGAGCACGCGCCGGAACACCCGTTGATACGACGGTTCGTCCGCGTCGAGGACGACGGTCCCCGCGTTGCGGGAGAGCGCCTCCTCCAGCGGCATGCCCGGCGCCACCCCTGCGCAGGCCGGGAAGCGGTCAGCGACCAACGGCCTCCCGTGCGAGCGGTCGGCGATGATGACCGGTCTGTTTGCCAGGTGGGGCTGTCGTTGCAGTTCCACCTTGGCCCTGAGATGAGTGATCAATACACACGCGACGCGCAAGACGCTCTCCCCTAAACGCTTGCTGCCCAGCGGGGCTGGGAGAGAGCACGATAAAGAACATATGTTCTGTTGTCAACTGACAGGCTGTAACAAGACCTTCGTAGGAGATGCCCCAGCCCCTGCCCTGCCCCTCCCCACTCGTGGTTGAGAAGCGTGGGCGGTTCATGTAGTGTTCCGCCATGGCGCGCGCCGTGATGCTTCCGCACGCGTTTTCACCACGGAGGGATACATGACGGGCAAGAGACGGTTGGGACTCGCTATGGTCGGCATCGGCGTTGGCGGCACGGAGATGCTGCCCGCGATGGAGGCGATGCCGGAGCTCCGGCTCGTGGCCGGCTGCGACACCAATGAAGACACGCTGAACCGGTTCGCCGAGCGCTACAACGCGAAGGGCTACGGCGACTACGACGAGATGCTGGCGAACCCGGAGGTCGAGGCCGTGTGGGTCTCGACTCCGAACCGCTTCCACGCCGAGCACTCGATCCGGGCGATGGAGGCCGGGAAGCACGTTGTGGTCGAGAAGCCGATGGCGCTCAACCTGGAAGACGCGCAGAAGATGGTGGAGACGGCCAACCGCACCGGCGTGAAGTTCCTCGCCGGGCACACGCGCAGCTTCACCCCGCCCGTCCGCACGATGTGGAAGATCATCCAGTCCGGCGAGATCGGGCGCGCCCGCGCCGTCAATGCGTTCGCCTATACGGACTGGATGCTCCGCCCCCGCACGTGGGAGGAGCTGGACATGGAACAGGGCGGCGGGCTGCCGATGCGCCAGCTGCCGCACCAGATCGACAGCGTCCGGCTGCTCGGCGGCGGCATGGTGAAGAGCGTGCGCGGCACGACCGGCCAGTGGATGCCGGAGCGCCCCATCCCCGGCTACTACGCCGCGTTCCTGGAGTTCGAGGACGGCACGACTTCGCTCGTCTGCCACAACGGCTACGGCTACGTGATGGGCGCGGAGTTCGTGACGTGGGGGCACGACCGCCAGCGCTACACGTCCGATGAGCGTGTCGAGGTGCGCCGCCAGATGCGCGAGGGCACGCGCGACGAGTCCGAGGACAAGCAGGCGCTGCGCATCGGCGGTCTGCAGGAGCGCGAGGTGTTCAAGGCGGAGAACGAGGAACTCTGGGTTCCGGAGGACCTCGGCCTGCTCATTGCCACGTGCGAGCGAGGCGACATCCGCCACGGGCCCAGCGGCCTCATCCTGTACGACGACCGTGGCACGCACAACATCGACCTCGCGGTCGACCGTGACATGGGCCCCGGCTACCGCCGCGCAGAGCTCGAGGAGTTGTACGACGCGGTGGTCGAGGACAGGCCCATCTTCCACACGGGTGAGTGGGGCCTCGCGACGCTGGAGGTGGTGCTCGGCATCATCCAGTCCGGCGCGGAGGGCAGAGAGATACAGATGCAGCACCAGGTCCCGGTGCATGAGCGATACGGCGAGGCGCGCAACTTCTCGCCGGTGTCCGTGTAAGCAAGCCGGTCCACCGGCGATAACGGAGGAGACAAGAACATGACGAGCGTAGACACCAAGCCACTGAAACTGGGCGTGATCGGCATCGGCGTGGGCGCAGCGGAGATGCTGCCGCCGATGGAACGCGCTCCCTACATCGACCTGTTCGCGGGCGCGGACGTGAACCCGGACGTGCGCGAGCGCTTCCAGGCGCGTTACGAGGAAGCCCGCGTGTACGACAGCGCGGAGGCGCTGTGCAAGGACCCGGACGTCGAGGCGGTATGGATATCAACGCCCAACCGCTTCCACGGGCCGATGACCGTGATGGCCGCGAACCACGGCAAGCACGTGGTCGTCGAGAAGCCGATGGCGCTGGACATCCGGCAGGCCGAGGAGATGGTGGAGGCGTGCGACCGCAACGGCGTCAAGCTCGTCGCGGGGCACACGCAGAGCTTCATGCCGCACATCCGCCTGATGCGCCAGATCGTGGCGTCGGGCGAGATGGGGGCGCTCGGTGCGGTGAACGCCATCGCCTACACGGACTGGGTGATCCGCCCGCGCACGGCTGACGAGCTGGACCCCGATCAGGGCGGCGGACTCGTCTACCGGCAGACGCCGCACCAGATAGACAGCATCCGGCTCATCGCCGGGGGCAAGGTGCGGAGCGTGCGCGGCTCGTACGGCCAGTGGATGAAGTACCGCTCCATCCCCGGCTACTACGCGGCGTTCCTGGAGTTCGAGAGCGGCGTCACGGGCGTGGCTATCCACAACGGCTACGGCTACTTCGTGGCGTCGGAGCTCGTGCCGTGGGGCGACGCAAACACGCGCTACACGCCGAGCGAGCGGAACGAGATCCGCAAGTCGATGGCGGCTGGGACGCGCCCCGAGGATGCAGAGAAACTCTCGCTGCGCATCGGCGGCGAAGCGGAGTCGGCCATCTTCCGGCGCGAGCACGGCCCTGAGAAGTGGAAGCCCAACGACCTCGGCATCGTCATCGTGAGCTGCGAGTTCGGCGAACTGCGGCAGGGGCCGGATGGACTGTACAAGTACACGGACGACGGCCTCACCGAGCTCATCGTCGACTCCGACCCGCTGCACCGCGACCAGGAGCTGGAAGAGCTGTTCAACGCGGTGCGCCTCGGCAAGCCGGTCTTCCACAGCGGCGCGTGGGGCATGGCGACCCTCGAGGTCGGCCTCGCGATCACCGAGCACACCAAGACCGGGAAGGACGTCGAGTTGACGCACCAGATCGAGATGCCGAAGGAGTACGGCGAGGAGTACGGCGTCGAGGTCCTGGAAGAGCGGAAGATAGACCACTAGCATTGCGCTGAAGACCGAACGGAGGGAAGAGATGACGATAGGAGTCTCACACGGCGGCGGAGCGAACATACTGACGGCGGATGCGCCGAGTGACGAAGCGCTCGTTGGTACGGTCAACGGCGTCGTGCGCATCGTGCGCGGCGCGGCGGGCTGGACGGAGACGGAGCGCACACTGGAGGGCAACCACATCCACGCGCTGGTGCAGGACCCGAAGAGCGGTGTCTGGTTCTGCGGCGTCGAGCACGGCGGCATCTACGCCAGCGACGATGACGGCCACACCTGGGAGAAGCGCGACGTCGGCATCACGGAGCAGGACATCTACAGCCTCTCCGTCGCCGAGGTGAACGGCGCGACGCGGGTATTCGCGGGCACGGAGCCTGCGTGCCTGTTCGTGAGCGACGACCTGGGCCTGACGTGGTCGGAGAAGCCTGCGCTCCATGCCCAGGAGACGGAGGAGTGGCGCTTCCCTGCCCCGCCGCACGTCGCGCACCTGAAGCACATCAGCTTCCATCCGGCCGACAGCGGTGTCGTGTACGCCAGCATCGAACAGGGCGGGCTGTACCGCTCCGAGGACGGCGGCGACACGTTCACCGAGATACCGGGCATGTACAACGACGTGCACCGGCTCGTCTCCAACCCTGCGGACCCGCAGCGGATGTTCGTGACCGGCGGCATGGGGCTGTGGCTCTCTCGTGACTACGGCGCGACGTGGGACAACGTTTTCACCCGCGGCAGCGAGTACGGCGGCTACCCGGACCAACTGGTGTACAAGCCGAGCGACCCGTCCTACATGCTGGTGACGGCGGGACAGGAGAGTCCCGGCGCGTGGCACCGGAACGGCACGGCGGAGACGCGCGTCTCCCGCAGCCGCGACGCCGGCGAGACGTGGGAGGTGCTGAGCGCCCCCGGCCTGGCCGACAAGTTCGTGCCGAGCGTCGAGGCGATGACGCTCGAGGAGGCCGGGAGCGTCGTGCAGGTGTTCGCGGCAACGTCGCACGGCGAAGTGCTGTGGTCGGAGGACGGTGGCGAGTCGTGGCAGAAGGCGGTCAGCGGTCTGCCCGCGGTCTCGAAGGGCGGCCACTACCACGCGTTCGAGGCGGACCCGCGCTAGGCTGATACTGGGCCGAACGAGCAAGTGAGAGAGGCCTCGGCAGACGCCGGGGCCTCTTCTTTTTGGAGTAGGCGTTGGCTGCGGCAGCGAGGCGTCAGCCTATGTCGATCTCCTCGTCGTCATCGTCGTCTTCTTCGCCGTCGTCCCAGTCGCCGCACCAGTCGGTCGAGCGCACCCAGGGCCAGATGGCGATGCCGGCCTCGTTGACGTGAGGGGGGTTGGAGCGGCAGAGGCCCGCGTATTCGCTGAAGGCGGGGTCCATTCGCTCGTCCATGTAGATGCAGGTGGCACAGGTGCGGTCTTCGTCCATGGGGTCTTGTAGCTCCTTGGTTGGTTATCGCTGTTGCTCTGGCGGGTGCGGTTCTTCCCACCCACCCGCCTCCCCGACGGGCACCCACAAGGGATGCCCCTACACCATACACGCCACTCCACCCTGTCGCTTCACTTTCACCCTAACCCTCTGCCTTCAAAGGAGAGGGGATCAAGCACTAGACGTTGAGGTGGGCGCCGCCGGTGACGGGGAGGATGGCGCCGGTGACGTGCTTGGCGGCTTCAGAGGCGAGGTAGGCGATGGCCTCGGCGACGTCCTCAGGGTCTCCGGCCTTGCCGAGGGGGACGCGCTTCGCGTATGCGGCGAGCGCTTCGTCCGTGACCGGGCCGACCATCGGCGTGAGCGTGGGGCCGGGCGCGACGCAGTTGACGCGGATGCCGTCGGCTGCGTGGTCGAGCGCCATCGCCTCGGTGAGGTTGTGGACGCCTGCCTTGGAGGCTCCGTAGGCAACGCGGGATGACGGGCCGCGGAAGCCGGAGATGGCGGAGACGTTGATGATGGCGCCGCCCCTGCCCTGCTCCTTCATGCGGAGGGCGGCTGCACGGGCGACGAGGAACGTGCCGGTGAGGTTGGTGTCCAGCACGTCGGCCCAGCGCTCGGGGGACGTCTCGGTAACGGGGCCGGTGGCGCGGATGCCCGCCGAGTTCACGGCGACGTCGACGCTGCCGTAGCGGCGTATTGCCTCTTCGAACGCGCGGTCGACCTCCTCAGCGGAGCGGACGTCCGTGCTGACGAAGGTTGCCTCGCCGCCCTGCTCTCGGATCGCCGCGACGGTCGCCTCGCCCGCCTCCGCATTGCGCGAGAGGCCGACGACGTTCGCGCCCTCGGCAGCGAGGAGCATGGCGGCCGCCTGGCCGATGCCTGAGCCGAAGCCGGTGATGACCGCGGTCTTGCCGTTGAAGCGTCCCATCAGATGAGCACCTTGCGTAGTACCGTCATGCGCCAGCACCTCCATGCGGAGAGTTCTCTCATTCCAGGTCTTCTCCTCTTGCGTGAGGCCATCGCAGACGCCACGCTTCCACCCCACCGAAGGCCCTCACCCTAACCCTCTCCCTCAGGAGAGGGAGCAGACACTCCCCGGTTCACCCCCATCCTATCCCTCCCCCATCGAGGGGGAAGGGACCAAACCATCAGATGGTTGGCAGCGGGTCGATGTGGCCGTTGGCGATCTCTGCGATGCGGGCCTCGTCCGGCTCCTGGCCGTACATCTCGGAGCGCATGCGGAGGCGCTCGGGGCAGATCTCCAGCAGCATCCGGCGCAGCGTGAGCAGCTCCTCCTCGGTGTCGAGGGCGTTCTCGGCGGCTTCGGCGCCGTGCTCGCCGTGGCCGACCTCGTCGTCGTAGATGACGCGGCAGGCGTGCTGGATGCGGAGGAGGAGCGGGTCGTCTGTCTCGAGCGCGGCGCCCGCGTGGAAGATGCCCGCGCCGCCGCCCTCGGCGAAGCTGTAGGCGATGTGGGCGATGCGCTCGTCCTCGGCGATGAGGCGGCTGCGCATCGCCTCGATGCGGTCGTCGCCGGGGAGGCGCAGGCCGTCGATGTCGTTCATGTGGACAGGCTCGCCGGTGACGTCCTCGAGGATGTCGGCGAGCAGCCGGTAGTGGGTGAACTCCTGGCGGAGCGACTCCAACTGGTACTCGAACTCGTCCCTGCCGTCCTTCGATTCGGCGGCGGGGAGCTTGTCGTGGACGTTCTGGATGATCCACCGGACGCGGCTGTGGGGCCGCTCGAGCAGGCCGGGGCCGCGCAGTTCGCGGTAGCACTGGTGCCGCAGCCAGTGAACGTGGTCGGCGGGCTCGTGCGGCGCGGTGAGGAAGTTGCGGGCGATCTCGGCCTCGCCGGCCCAGAAACACTGACCGAGCGCGCGTATCTCTGCCTTCATGTCTGCTGCGGTTGTGGTAGTCATGCTGTCCTCCTTCACCCCCATCCTAACCTTCCCCCATCGAGGGGGAAGGGATCAGGCGTAGACGTTGAGCGGAGCGATATTGCCTTCTGTGATCTCGGTGATGCGGGCCTCGTCGACGGTGAGGCCGAACATCTCGTAGCGCATGCGGAGGCGCTGCTGGCAGATGGCGATGACGATACCGCGCGCCTCAGCCCACTCCTCCTCGGTGTGGAGGCTGTGAGCGAACTCGGACGCACCGTGCTCGCCGTGCTCGGTCTCGTCGCCGAAGACGATGGCGCATGCGGCGGCGATCTGGTCGGAGATGGGGTCGCCGCCCAGCTTGCGGCCCTCGTAGAAGAACGACGCGCCGCCTCCTTCTGTGAAGCCGATGGCGGCCTCACCGATGCGGCCCCTGTCCTCGCGGGCGGACTGGCGCACCTGCTGGAGTTTCGCGTCCTCCGGCAGCTGCCAGCCGCGGAGCTTCTCCAGGCGGACGGGCTCGCCGGTGGCGTCTTCAAGGATGTCGGCGAAGAGGCGGTAGTGGTTGAACTCCTCGCCGAGCACGCGGATGTCGCGCTCGAACTGGTCCCGCTGCTCCTTCGTCTGGGCGTGGGGCAGCGACTCGGAGAGCTTCTCGATGAAGCCGCGGATGATGCCGTCTGCGTGGCCGGAGAGGCCGGAGCCGAACATCTCCTTGTAGACCTGGAGGCGGAGCCAGTGGGCCTGCTCCTCCGTGGTGCGCGGCATGCCCCAGAACTGGCGGCATATCTCAGCCTCGCCTGCCCAGAAGCTCTGGGCAAGCTCCTTCATCTCTTCGGCGAGTTCACGCCTGCGCTGGTCGTCCATGCGTCCGTTCTCCTGTGCGCAAGGCTATCCCCTGCGCCGCGCGGCGGGCAAGAGCAGGGATGCAGGGAGGGAGAGGCTTCGGGGGGAAACACTGCTCATTTCGGCTCATCTGCCCTGAAACACTCCTGAAACCGGTGCCTGGGGTGAGCTGTTGGACCGCTCAAAACCGCTCATTCGCTGTTCATTCCGGTTCATTACCAGCTCATTTCGGCTCATTTCTGTTCACCGTGCCTCGCTGCAGGACCGGCCCGCGCCGGAGGGGTCGCAGAGGCTGTGCAGACAGGGTACGCGGGGGAGGTGCGAAGGCGTAAGGGGCAGATGGCAGTGGAGGGATTAGGAAGCGATGGCTCGGGGAACCGCGATCTCAACGTGGACAACCTCGGAGGCAGGCTGCGGGAGCTGACCACTGCCCGACTGCGCATCAAGATGCCAGGCGATGGCGTCGCGTACCAGAGCCTCCACGCGCTCGGGTGTGTCGGCGGCTGCGACGACGTCGGGCAGGTCCGGTGGTTCCGCGCGGTAGCCGTCGGCAGTCTTCTCGATAGGCACGATGTAGCCGCGAACGGTGATCGCCCAGGCGGTTGGCTCAGGTGCAGGTTCGCCGTGCTCGGCCATCACTTCCAAATGGCCTTCGAGGGCTTCGCGCATGTTCCGGGCGGTGTCGTCGAGCGTGCGGCCCGTTGCCACACAGCCGGGTATGTCCGGTGAGTACGCCGAGTAGTTGCGAGGGCTCTTCTCGATGACAACGAGGTACCGCATGCCTACTCCTGCTCGTCGAGGCCCGCTTGCCGCATGATGCTCTTCCAGGTGCCGCGTCTCACGTCTTCTCCCGGACGCCCATGAATGGTAACCGTTCCGGGCTTGCTTGGATGACGGTAGTGACGGTGGCTTCCGCGCGTCCGCACATGAAACCAGCCGTCTTGCGTCACGAGTCTGATTGCGTCCCTTACCTTGTGAACCATAGTGCCGTCCACGGGCACGGTAGTCAACGGCGATTCGGCAGCGCAATGGGCAGATGGCACACTGCGGCTTGCTGTGACCGGAAGGATGCGCTAACGCGCTTTGCGCCCGCCTTAGCGAGAATTGATGAGTTACGCCCTGTGGGCTGCGAGGTTCCTGCCTTCGCAGGAACGACGGAAGCAGCGGTGCTATGACGAATAAAGGAGCGAAATGGAAGCAAGTGTGGTTCGACAGGCTCACCATGAGCGGAATGCCCATCCCTATCCGCAGGAGGCGTGGTGGTACCATTAAGTAGAGGGGTGGGGTTGAGAGGAGGTTGGAGCGGCGATGCTGAAGCGACTGTTGGGGCTGAGGAAGGCGGAGGAGGCGGGAGGACGGGCGCTTCGGATGGAGAGCCCGCCCGGGGTAGGCGTACACGGATCGCCGGAGGCCGCGGACCATGGCTGGGTCGTTGGCCGGAGCAGTGAGCTCGACCTCGACGCGGTGTACGCGAACGCCATCAAGGAAGGCCTGGACGAAGAGAAGGTGTACGTCCTTGGCTATGCCTACGCCGACGGCGTAGCGCAGGGCAGGCCGAGCGCGTATGCCATCGTCTACGCCGCCGCGTACGGCATCGCCCGTTCCATAATCCGCGCCTCCGAAGAGTGGGCCCGCGCCTATGCGCAGGCGTGCGCCTACGCGATCACGACGCGGGAGACGGTCGGGTTCGCATCCCTGTACGGGCATGCCGTGGCCGACGGCGCATCGCAGGAGGATGCGCTCGTGTTCGCACGACGGTACGCGGCGTAGGCGCGTACCCGTGGGACCGGCGTGGTGCGAGAGGCTCACCTGGAACGGGACCTGAGATGCAATCCAGGCGGGTGAAGCGAGCGTGGCTGAGCGGCGGCAGTGGGGGTTGTGGAGCGGCGATGCTGAAGCGGCTGTTGGACCTGATGGAGGCGGCGGAAGAGGCGTGCAGGAGGGCCATCGGTCAGGAGGTCTCCTCACCGGGCACATGTGAGAAGCCTACCCCTGAGGAATACGAGCGTGCGGTAGACAACCCCGATTTCATGGACTTCGGCGTCGTCTACACCTATGCAGTCCTCGAAGGGATATCCGAGGAGAGCGCCTTCGTCCTTGGCTCGGCATATGCCAACATGATCGCCGAGGGGATGTCCAAGGCATACTCAATCTTCTACGCGGCCGCCTACAGCATCGCGTGCTCGCTCATCGGCGCGTCCGAACCGTGGGCGCGGGCCTATGCACAGGCATGCGCCCACGCGATAGCGGCGCGGGAGTCGATGAGGTTCGCTGCCGTCTACGGGCACGCAGTCGCCGACGGGGCGTCGCCGGAGGACGCGCTCGTGTTCGCTCGGCGGTACGCGGTGTAGGACGTGGGGAACCGGGCACCCACAAGAGGTGCCCCTACACCGGACACCGCCTCTCTGCCCCGCCAGTCACCCTGCCCTCTCCCCTTTGGAGAGAGAAGGGACTGCCGGTTCGCGTATCCTGTCGCGCATGACGACGGAGGAACTGATCATCGCGGCGGTGCGCGTCGCTGGGGCGCTGCTGGTGCTGCGCTGGGCGTTCGCGGGGTCGTTGCTGGCGATCCTCATCGACTTCTCCGACCTGTTCATGATGAACCTGCTCAACCTGGGCGGGGTGCAGAACTACCAGGCGCTCGACAAGTGGCTGGACCTGACGTACATGGCGACGTTCCTCTGGGTGGCGTGGCGATGGCAGGGGCCCGTGCGGACGATCGCGGTGGCGCTGTTCGCGTACCGGATACTGGGCGTGCTTGCGTTCGAGGCACTGGGGAGCCGCGAGGTGCTGCTGGCGTTCCCCAACGTGTTCGAGTTCTGGTTCGTGTTCGTGGCGGGCGTGCACCGCTTCGCGCCGGGCTACGAGTTCACGATGCGGCGGTCGCTGTTGTGGCTCGTGCCGGTGACGCTGCTCAAGGAGTTCCAGGAGTACGCACTGCACGGGGCACAGTGGCTCGACAACTATCGGGCGGTGGACGTGGTCGTGGATATGTGGAGGTGGGTGACGAGGTCGGAGTGACGCCCCAACCCACGCCGCCGGTTCACCCTCACCCTCTCCCCTCAAGAGATCTTTGCGTAACTGCCTTCAGCGCACGCGGTTTTTCCCACCCACCCACCCGAACGCTTGTGGGGGGACGCCCCCACGCCGCGGCCTGCGCCCGTGGCAGAGGGGATTCCCTCTCTGCACTCCCTCATCCCGCAGGCTGCCCCGTGGTTCGACAAGCTCACCATGAGCGGAAGGCATGAGCGGAAGGCATGGGCGGAAGGCATGAGCGGAACGCATGAGTTACGCAAGGGTCTCCTCAAGGGAGAGGGGGTTACTTGAGCAGGGCGAGGACGGCGTCGTGGAGGAGGCCGTTGGTGGAGACGGCGTTAGGCTCGTGGATGGTGGACGCGCCGCTGAGGCCGGTGAAGCGCCCGCCCGCTTCCTGCACGATGGGGAGGAGCGGGGCGGTGTCCCAGACGTTCATCAGTGGGTCGATCATCACGTCCACCCTGCCCGTCGCGACGAGGTAGTGGCCGTAGCAGTCGGACCAGCCTCGCGCCTCGCGCACGGCGCCGAAGAGTTTCGCGAGACCTTCCGCCTTGCCGATGTGCTCGAAATTGTGGAAGCCGGTGGAGGCGAACAGAGCGTCACCGAGGTCAGCGACTGACGAGACGTGGGCAGGGCGCAGGTCGAGCGTTTCCGACGGCGCGCCGATGGCGTTGGCCCACCATGCGCCCTGCCCTGTCGCGGCGTAGACGATCTCGCCGAGGGCGGGGAAGCAGATGGCGCCGGCGACGGGTTCGCCGTCGTGTTCGAGCGCGGCCATGCAGCCGAAGAGCGGGACGCCGCGTACGAACGACTGCGTGCCGTCGATGGGGTCGAGGTACCAGCGGTAGCCGGACGAGCCGTCCTTCGCGCCGTACTCCTCGCCGAGGATGGCGTCGGCGGGGCATTCGGCGTCTAGGATGCGCCTCGCGAGCTCCTCTCCTTCCTTGTCGGCGCGGGTCACGGGCGAACGGTCGGGCTTGAAGTCGAGACCGATGTCCTGCTGCTGGTAGTAGGTGAGCGCGTGCGCGCCGATCTCCCGGACGATGCGGACGGCGAGCTGCGTGCGTTCGGTGAGTTCGCTCATGGGAAGCACAGGATACAGCGTCCCACTGTGCGGGACGTAGTACCATGCGTGCAGCTGCCCCGGAGGTGCGTGCGATGCCGCTGCTGGAACCCGAATCGCTGAGCCACGGCCACTACGAGTGCCGCTCGCTGGACGAGACGCTGCCCGTGTTTACCGATCTGCTGGCGGTGGACGTCGTGCGGCGCGAGGACGGCGCGGCGGTTGTGCAGCATCCGAACACGCCGTGGGCGCTGGTCGTACACGAGGGCGGGCCGGACGCGCCGGTGAAGCCGCACGCGAACCACTACGGCTTCCGCGTCTCCGAGCACACGGAGATCGATGCGGCGGCGGCGTACCTGCAGGAGCACCAGGCGAAGTACGGGCTGACGCTCATCGACGGGCCGCGCGGCAGCCACTTCGCGTACTCAGTGTACATCGACGAGCCGGGCGGCAACACGATCGAGATCGAGCACTACAACCCGCGCGCGGCGCTGCACGGGCGGCAGATAGCGGCCCGCCACTGGAGCGAGTCGTTGTCGTCGGAGCGATTCCCGGGGCGTGGCTACGTGCCGCAGGCGCTGTCGCACGGGACGATGCAGTGCGTCGACAAGGAGACGAGCAACCGCTTCTACACGGAGGTGCTGGGGCTCGACATCGTGGGCGGCGGCAACATCTCGACGTACATCGGGGCGGGAGACGATCCGTGGTACATCGTCGTGCTGCCCGCGACGAACGGGCGGACGCTGCTGCGTCCGGTGAACCGGTACGCGCTGCGGCTTGCAGGCCGCGCGGACGTGCTGTCGGCGCACGATGCGCTGCGGAGTCTCGTGGGCTCGGGCGTGTCGCACCTCGGCGACCTCTGCGAGGACGGCGGCGAGGCGTGGTTCGTGCTGTCGGACCTCGACGCGAACTGGTGGGAGGTCACGTCGTCGCCGGAGCCGAATCTCTTGGCGTTGGGTTAGGTCTCGCCTGCCCCGCCGCTACGAAGCGGCCTCATGCCAGTTGCGGATGTAGTCGAGCTGCTCGGGCATCTGCGGCGAGCGGGGGTGGCGGGAGGATTTCGGGCAGTCCCTCCAGAGCTCGTCCAGGCGTTCCAGGGCCTCGTCGCCAGAGCGTCCGTGGCGCACGAGCCAGCAGCCGACTATGACGCCGGTGCGTCCGACGCCGCCGAAGCAGTGGACGTAGACGGTGCGCCCCTCGGCGATATGGCGATCGATGGCGTCGAGGGTGGCGGTCGTGAGCGCAGGTGAGCCGGGCACGCCCATGTCGGCGACGGGGAAGCGCTCGTGCGTCGCGCCGTCGATCATGTCGTCGTACGGCTTTATCCAGCCCCACGCCTGTGCCTCGACCTTCTCGGTGAGGTCGATGAACGCGGAGACGCCCGCGTCCTTCAGCGCTCGGAGCTTCGTAAGCGAGGGCGCGTGGTCGGGTTCCCTGGGGTACTCGCCCGCGAGCAGTTTGCCGGGTTCCACCCAGTAGCAGTTCTGTATGGGGCGCTCCGTGATAGTCACCTCTGTACGCAGCTGGGCAGCGACACTCGCGGGTCGTTAGTCTTCAAGGTTGATGAGCCGACGGATACGCCGACGGGCGCCGTAACAGAACCTGTGTACGGCGTCCGGCAGCAGGACGTAGACGAAGGCGGTGAGCGCCAGTATCCCGAGGACCTGAAGGCAAGCGTCCATGTGCCGGCATCAGCCTCGGGTCAGGCGCTCCACACCTACCCCTAATCGCGCAGGCGGGGGATGAAGTCGGCCATCTTGGAGTCGCCACCGACCTGCGCGAGCGTCTCCGCGAAGGTGTCGTGGATCCAGGGGTCCTCGTCCTCGTACTCGATCTGCGCGCCGCCGAGCTTGACGGAGACGTCGGCTTCGCCCTCCATCGCGACGCCGAGGCTGAAGCCGTGCTTCTGCGAGCCCCAGCGGAACGCGAGGTAGCGGGCGGGCGTCGTGCCGCCGTTGAAGTGCTGGTGGAACCAGTCGGTCGGCGGGACGACCATCGCGCCGGGCTTCCAGTCGACGCGGACCACGTCCTCGGGGACGTTGCCGCTGCGGGGCCAGAGGAGGCTGTAGCCGTGGCCGGAGATGATGATGACGTGCGCGCCGGGTCCGTGGCGGTGGGCCTTCTTGTAGGTGCCGACGGGGAACTGGGAGACGTGCGCCGCCTGGGTGTTGTCCGCGAACTCGAACATGACGCTGGAGCCGCCCGCGCCGCGCTCCTTCCAGGAGAACGTGGTGAACGTATCGATGTCCGGGATGAAGTTGGTCTCCCAGACGTTCACGCGGCCGGTGTTGCCGGTGAACATGTAGCCCTCGCCCTGGAATTGGCGGGAGTCGCCGATGCGGTCCTCGAACACGAACGGGTTGCTGAAGATGAAGTCCGGGTTGTGGAAGAGGTTCATGGTGATGGGGGCGGTGGTGACGGCGAGGAAGCGCGCAGGCTCGGCGCCGGAGCCGTTGAGGTGCTGGTGCCAGACGTTCAGCGGGACGGAGAAGATGCTGCCCTCCTTCCACTCGAACGACGTGCGGCTGTTGGGGTCGTCGCCGACGAGGGTCGCGCCCCTGCCCTGCAGGACGTAGATGTTCTTCTCGAAGAGGTGCCTCTCCGGGGCCATCTTGCCGCCGGGGGGAATCTCGGCGACGTAGGCGTCGTTCGTGCCGCCGTTGCCATCGAGGTTGATGTACGCGCCGAGGCAGTCGAGCCGTGCCCAGGGCGCGACCTCGACGGAACGGAGGTCGTCGACGGCGAAGCCGGTGATGTTGGGGATGCCCTCGCTCTCGACGAAGGCCTCGTAGGCGCTGATCTTGTTGAGCCGAGGCTGGTCAGCGGTGACTTCCGGCTTGGGGCTGAGCTGCGTCATGTGTCGTTCCTCCTGTGGGGGCGCCGCTTTGGGCGGTATCGCTGTCATACTTTGTACTATCGGGCGTGCAGTGAGTCAAGGAACGTGCACTCGTGAGCAGGCTCGCAGCACCCGGGGCTGCATCGGCATACCGACCCAGCGCCCAGAGCGGGAAGTAGTTGCGGTAGAGATGGTAGTTGATCATGAAGGCTGCGCTGAGTTCAGGGCCCTGCGAGTTCGGCCCGTCGAGCGGTTCGTATCGCTCAGGCTGGTCGCCGGGGCCGTAGCCGGGGAAGCCGCACCCCGTGAATTGGGGTTCGTCCCACGTTCCGTCGTCCTGCTGACGCTGGAGGAGAAACTCGACGCCCCGCTCGACGGACCCGTGGCAATCTTCGCCCGCCGCGATGAGCGCGATGAGCGCCCACGACGTCTGCGAGGGTGTGCTCTCGCCCTGCCCGCGCAGCGACGGGTCGGGGTAGCTGACACAGGTTTCGCCCCATCCCCCATCTGCGTTCTGGTGCGCGAGGAGCCATTCCACCGCGCGCCGCACGCGGGGCTGCGTCATGTCCACTCCCAGCGCTTGCAGAGCGGGCAGCACCGCGCCCGTACCGTAGACGTAGTTCACACCCCAGCGTCCGAACCACGCGCCGTCGTGCTCCTGCTGGTCCCATATGTATGCCAGACCCCGACGCACGGGCGGATGGTCCGTCCCATACCCCAGCATCCCGTACATCTCCAGAACGTGGGCGGTCACGTCCACGCTGGGCGGGTCCAGCAGTTCGCCGAAGTCGGCGAACGGGATCTCCGCCAGTTCGCGGGACTCGTTGTTCCAATCGAACGCGGCCCATCCCCCGCTCGAGCTCTGCATGCCCGTCAGCCACGCGATGGCGCGGTCGACGGACGCCTTCCTGGCTCGTTCGCCAGCGTCGTCGTTCATCCGCGCGAGCGCGAGGTCGGTCACGATGATGGCGGAGTCGTCGATGTCCGGGTAGTTGACGTTATCGAACTCGAACGCCCAGCCGCTGGGTTCGAGATGAGGCCGGTAGACGGCCCAGTCGCCCTTGACCCGTATCTCTTCGGCGATGAGCCACTCTGCGGCGCGCTGGATGTTCGGATGGTCGGGTGGCACGCCGGAGTCGAGGAGCCCGCGCATCGCCAGGCACGTATCCCAAACGGGCGAGAGGCATGCCTGCACCCTGAGCGCCTCGCCGTCTTCCGACGGGAGGCTCCAGTGCTGCCTGAAGCCCTCCAGTCCCTTCGCGACGACCGGGTGGTCCAGCCGATAACCGAGGGTGCTCAGCGCGATGAGCGAGTAGACCCAGGGCGGCTGTATGCCCGCCCATGAGCCATCGGCTTCCTGGTGGCTGACGATCCAGTCGACGGCGGCGTTGAGCGCTCGCTCCCGCCTGGGGACGAACGGCAGTCCGCAGTAGATGCGGAGCACCTTGTCGAGGAGGAGGAATCCTCCTTTGAGGGAGAAAGGCTTCGCCTTCCAGCGCGAGAGCGTGAACGTTACGGGGCTCTCCGGATAGAGTTCCATGACCCAGGCGCTCTCGCGCGGAGGCCGCGTGGGGTGGAGCGTGAGGATGATGGTCATCGGGACGATGGTCGCCCGCGCCCAGCTCGCGAAGCGGTAGATGTTGAAGGGCGCCCACTTCGGCAGCAGCATCATGTCCGGAGGCATGGCCGGCGTTCCCTTCCAGTCCCACTGGCCGAAGAGCGCGAGCCATATCTTGGTGAATACTCGTGCCTGGGGCACTCCGCCCTGCGCCAGGATGAAGGCGCGCGCCCGTTCCATGTGGGGAGCGTCCGCCGGGTCGCCCGCGAGTTTGAGGGCGAAGTAGCACTCGATGGACGTGCTCAGGTCTCCCGGCGCGCCGTAGTACATGCACCACGAGCCGTCCGCCGACTGCCTGCGACGGATGTCTTCCGCGACGCGGGGGATGCGGTCGCCCTCGTCCGATCCTATGAAGTGCGTGAGCATGATGTACTCCGCCTCCATGGTCGGGTTGGACTCCAGCTCCCCCCACCAGTAGCCGTCCTCGTCCTGCGTGCGGAAGAAGTACTCTTGCGTTCGCTGCAACGCATCGCGAACGCGGTGTTGTATGTCGGTCACGGGATCCTGCTCTCTTGTTACGGGACGAGCGCCGGCAGGATGGTTTGCACGGCCATCTGCAGGGCACGAGACGCTTCACGGGATTTCAGTGCGAGGGGCAGGAAGCTCCTGACCGCTGACGGATGGGACATCGCCCGGAGTGCGTGCGCCCATTCCTGCCGGCCCTCATCCGCGATGATGGTCGCGACGAACGAAGGGAGGGAGAAATGGGCTTCATCCAGCACGGCGCGGATCCCGATGTGGGCGACGTCCCTGGCTGCTGCTTCTTCCGCGATCCAGCGGCCCTCCATGTCAGCGACAAGCGCACCGCTGCCGTAGTACGCCCGGCGCTTGGCCCGAGGCGTAAGGAGGGGCTCGTCCACGGTCAGCACCGGTCCTTCGAGGGTGGAGATGCCGGCCTGCCGCAGCAGCATGGCTGCGCGCGTGGTGTGCGGAGCGCCGGGGATCGCCGCGTCCGATCCATGGAGGTAGGCGTTCGCAACGACGAGGTCGCCGGGATGGAGGTGTGGATCGAGGGCGCCTGCGTATCCCAGAGAGACGAGTATCCGGCACGGCGCGGCATCGAGCAGGGCAGCGACCTGCTCGCCCGCAGGGCGTCCGATGCCCACGACGTTCGCCCTGGTGCGGGCGTCCCCGTAGCCCAGTCCTCCCAGCTCCCGCTGGGTCGGGGCGACGGTCAGGAAAGGAGTCAGGGCAGCCTCAGGCCCCATGGCGTTCCCATCCCCTCTCAGCCTGCTCCTCCCGCAAGCCCTGCAGGGCCTCGAAACGCTGGTCCGCTGCGGCAGCGGCGTCACGACCCGTGAAGAGCACTTCGGCGATGCTGCGGTATGGGAGCGACACCTCACGTCCGGTCTCTGCCTCGAACAGCTGGACGAACGGTTCGCTGCCGAGGGCGTTCCGGTTGAACAGGTAGCCCGTAACGGAGCAGCCATCATCGGTACGGACGGTAACGTCACCGCGATACTGGAAGGCACGCTCGACGAGTCCGGCGACGCCGTCAGCGTCTATGTGGCGTGCAGTGCCGGCTGGCGCCTCGTGCTCGTTCATGGCTCACAGCCTGCCGGTGAGCGTGGCAGCGGCAGAGTCGCGCAGACCGCGCCACGTCGTGAATGTCGCATGGACGGCGGTAGGTTCATATCCGGAGTGCACCATGCAGTCCTGGCAGTGAGGATTGCCGCTCTCCCGCCCATACTCTTCCCACGGCGTCTCGTCCATCAGCTCCCGGAAGGTGGCGGCGTAGCCGTCCTGCAGCAGGTAGCAGGGGCGCTGCCATCCGAAGATCGTGTAGAGCGGGTTGCCCCACGGCGTGCACTCGAAATCGCGCTTGCCCATGAGGAACTGGAGGAAGAGCGGCGACTGGTTGAACCGCCAGCGCTTCTTCCTGCCCGCGAGCACCTCGGAGAATAGCTCCTGCGTCCGTTCGCGCTCCAGGAACGAGTCCTGGTCCGGGGCCTTCTCGTAGCTGTACCCCGGCGACACCATCATCCCCTCGACATCGAGGTCCATCATTGCATCGAAGAAATCGCGGACGCGCATCGGCTCGGACGTGTTGAACAGCGTCGTGTTGGTCGTGACCCGGAAGCCGCGCCGGACGGCTTCCCGTATCGCGTCGACAGCGATGTCGTAGACGCCGTCGCGGCAGACCGACGCGTCGTGCTCCTCGCGCAGGCCGTCCATGTGTACGCTGAAGCTGAGGAACTTCGAAGGAGTGAACAGGTTCTGCTCCAACTTCTCCCTGAGCAACAGGGCATTGGTGCAGAGGTAGACGTACTTCTTTCGGCGGGTCAGCTCTTGAACCAGCTCACCGATGTGGGGGTAGAGCAGCGGCTCTCCGCCGGGGATGCTGACGATGGGGGCGCCGCACTCCTCCACGGCAGCGAGGCACTGCTCGACGGTCAGGGCGCGCTTGAGTACGTGCGGCGGGTACTGGATCTTCCCACACCCGGCGCAGGCGAGGTTGCAGCGCAGCAGCGGCTCCAGCATGAGCACAAGCGGGTAGCGCCTCCGTCCCGCCAGGCGCTGCCTGATGACATGGGACGTAACGGTCCACGCTTGTGAGGCAGGCACTCCCATTACGTCCGCGCTTCCTCCGGTCCAGGTTGGAGGGCAGTCTAGCAGACCGCTTCCCCGAGGCTGCGAGCGACGCTCGCCTTGCCGACGAATGCCTGCAGGCATAAGATTGGGTGCATCTCTGGATGCGCGGTGGTTGACGGTGGGTTGTGCCCGTTTCGGCACACACGGACACCCGCGCTCTCCGATATCCGAAAGGCTGCACATGCACGACGATCCCTGGGAGCACGGACATTTTGGCGCAGAAGACGAAATTGTCTTCGGTTCCATCGCGGAAGACGGATTCCCCATAAACCCGGACTGGCTGCGGCTCACGAGCGTGGGCATCGACATCGGGTCCTCCACCTCGCACCTGATGTTCTCCAAACTGGTGATGCGACGGCGGAGCACGGAGATGTCCAGCGAGTTCGAGGTGGTGTTCCGGCAGGTGCTCTACCGCTCGCCCATCCTCCTGACTCCCTACTCAGACCCCGACACGATAGACACCGATTCCCTCGGCGACTTCGTGAAGCAGAGCTACGCTGAGGCCGAACTCGAGGCGGACGACATCGACACCGGCGCGGTCATCTGCACCGGCGAGGCCGTCCGGAAGCACAACTCCGAGGCGATCATCCGGATGCTGGCCGCGGCGGGCGGACGGTTCGTCTGCGCGACGGCAGGGCCGAACCTGGAAGGCATCCTCGGCGCGCACGGCTCCGGCGCGGCTGCACGGTCGCTGAAGATCGGCGCGGGCATGAACGTGGACATGGGCGGCGGCACCACGAAGATCGCCATCGTCCAGAACGGCAAGGTCGCGGAGACGATGGCCATCAACGTGGGCGCGCGCCTCATCGCGTGGGACACGGACGGCGTCGTCGAACGCGTCGAGGAGGCAGGGCGCACGATAGCCCACAGCGTTGGCGTGGACGTCGAGGTCGGCAAGCGCATGGAGGAGGAAGAGAAGGAGAAGGTCGCCGAGAAGCTGGCCGAACTGCTCTTCGAGGCGCTCACCCGCAGCGAGTACTCCCAACTCGCGACAGACCTCCTCATCTCGGGACCGATCGCCTTCGATGAGCCGATAGACGAGATCGGCTTCTCCGGCGGCGTCGCGGAGTACGTCTACGACTACGACCAGCAGGACTACGGCGATATGGGCCCGCTGCTGGGCGCGGCGGTGCGGCGCCGCCTGCCCTCGCTGGGCATCCCGCTGGCCGGAAGCGCAGAGCGCATCCGCGCAACCGTTATCGGGGCGTCGCAGTACACGGTGCAGGTGTCGTCCAGCACGGTGTTCGTGTCCAAACCCGAACTGCTGCCCTACCTGGACCTCCAGGTGGTGCCCGCCTACCTCCCCACCGACCCCAACGACCTGACGCAGGAGGCCGTCGAGCTGGCGATCGCGCAGAGCTTCGAGCGGTTGGACATCGCCGAGCAAGACATCGGGAAGCACATCGCGCTGGCGGTGCTGGGACCCGTGATACCCACCTACGACTCCATCAGGTCCATGTGCGCGGCGATAGCAGGCGCGCTCGCGCCATTCCACGACCACGTCTGGACGATCGTGCTGAGCGCGGACGTGGCAGGCCTCGTTGGGGCGATGCTCAAGAACGAGTTCAAGGTGGAGCCGGAAGTCATCGTCGTGGATGGCATCAACGTCGGCGAGTTCAACTTCATCGACCTCGGCGAACAGCTGGAGTCGGTGGAGGCTATCCCGGTGGTGGTGAAGTCGCTCGTGTTCGAGGGATAGCGGCCCGGATGCCGCCCTCCGATCCACTCCGCTCACAACAACCGGCTCGCGCCAGGCGGTCAGCATGACCATCGCGCAGATGGGGCAGGAGCAACGCGCAGGAGCGCAGGGCGAAGGAAAGTTTCCGCCGCTGCCCACTGGGGTCTACGACATCATCTACGCGGACCCGCCGTGGGACTACAAGGGGCAGCTGCAGCACGCGGGCCCCGGCAGCGGAGACACCGGCGGCGCCGTGCGCCACTACCCCACCGTGACGCTGGACGACCTGAAGCAGCTGGGCGTGCCCGGCATCGCGGCGGACGACAGCCTGCTGTTCATGTGGGCGACGAACCCGCACCTCGACCAGGCGATAGACCTTGGCAAGGCCTGGGGGTTCGAATGGGCGACGGTGGCGTTCGTGTGGGACAAGAAGCGTGTCAACCCAGGCTTCTACACGCTGAGCCAGTGCGAACTGTGCCTCGTCTTCAAGCGCGGCTCCATACCGCAGCCGCGCGGCGCACGTAACGTCCGCCAGCTCGTGAGCGCGCCCCGCGGCCCGCACTCCGCGAAACCGGAAGAAGTTCGCAAGCGTATCGAGCGGATGTTCCCCCACCAGCGCAAGATAGAATTGTTCGCGCGCCAGGAGGCGGCGGGCTGGGAATCGTGGGGACTCGGCTTCGATGGCGCATGAACTCCGGCAAGGCGGCTGAGCAGCGTTGACCACAGCGATAAAGCACATCAAGCTGAACATGCCGTTCTACGGCTGGTGGATCGTGCTGTCGTCCGTGCTCTTCCACGGGCTCTCCGGGTCGGCGTTCGGGTTCACGTTCGGCCAGTACCTGCTGCGGATCGAGGAGCATTACGGCTGGAGCACGTTCGCCATCTCCAGCACCTACTCGGGCTCGCTGCTGCTGGCCGGCATCCTGAGCCCGGCGCACGGTTGGCTCCTGGACAAGTTCAGCCCGCGCGCCATCATGCAGGTCGGGACGATCACCTTCGGACTGGGTTTCATCGCCCTGCCCTTCGCGGACACGTTCCCCACGTTCTTCATCGTCATCATGGTCATGTCCGTCGGGGCGAACCTGTCGGGCTGGCTCACGCTCACGACGGTCACGACGCGCTGGTTCCGCCGCAAGCGGGCGCTGGCCCTGGGGCTGAGCTCCACGGGCATCGGACTCGCGGGCGTGCTCTCGACGATCGTGGCATGGTCGCTCGTGCTGCACGGCTGGGAAGCGACCGCCATCGGCTCCGGCATCGCGGTGATCGTCATCGGGTTACCGCTCTGCCAACTGCTGCGCGGCTACCCGGAGGACCACGGCATGCTGCCGGACGGCGAGCGCCCCGACGTCCGTTCCACGACTGGCGCGGCGCCGGGGCCGGACCTGAGCGAGGTCAACTTCACCGTGAGCGAGGCGATGCGCGACCGTTCCTTCTGGTACGTGTCGCTCGGACACGGCGTCGCGCTCATCGCCGTGTTCGCCGTGCTCGTGCACCTCGTTCCCCACCTCGTGAAGGGCCTGCAGTGGAGCGAGACGTCGGCGCAGGCGGTGTTGACGCTCGTGACCGTCACGAGCATCGTCGGTCAGGTGGCCGGGGGTTACATCGGCGACCGTTACAACAAGGCGCGACTGGCGGCCCTCTGCATGCTCATGCACGCGGCCGCGATGCTGATGCTGGCCTTCGCGACCGACGGCGGGTTCATCGTGGCCGCGGCGTTGCTGCACGGCCTGGCCTGGGGGACGCGCGGCCCGCTGATGATGGCCATCCGCGCCGATTACTACGGACGCCGCCAGTTCGGGCAGATAGCCGGCTACTCCAACATCATGGTCATGTTCGGTCCCCTGATCGGCCCATCGCTTGCGGGATGGATGTTCGACCAGTACGGCGACTACACCGGCGCGTTCATCGCGGTTGCGGTTGTCGTTGGGCTGGGGGGGTTCCTCTTCCTCGCCTCGCGCAAGCCTCCCTTGCCAAGGCGGCTGCGACAGGTTGCGGAGGCGTAGCCAATGACGAACGTACGCAGCGGGCTGCGGTGGGTGTGCGCGGTCGAGCACTGGACGGCGCTCGTGCTGGTCGCTCTCGTGGCCGTGCTCGTGGGACAGCTGATCGGCCTAGCGTTCGGGGCAACCTCCATCGTGAAGTCACCGCGCGGGACGTTCGAGGCGCTCTACCAGGCGTCGCAGGACCGCGATTACGAGGCTGCGTTCGAACTGCTCGACAGCGACGGCCAGGCACGGGCGGAGGCGCTCGGCGCTACGGCATGGCGCGAGGTCGTGGACGGCCTCTCCGAGGGGCGCACCATCGAGAACATGGACATCGGCACGCAGCGCATCTTCGGGAAGAACGCCGTGGTGGGGATCCTCGTCGAGTACACGGACGGCGATTTCACGCCTCGTGTGGAGGAGCTGGTGCGCGAGGGGACGCACTGGCGCGTCATGTGGCCGCCCGGCACCCGGAAGTTCACCGAGACGATCCGGAAGTACGACCCCTGGTACGGCTACTAGCGCGCCCTACCCGGCTGCCTGATCGGTGCCGGCCCAGCCGTGGACGGAGAGGTCGAACGTGACGCCGTCCGGCCCCGTGAACTTGACCTCGACATTGCCGCCGCCGGTCTCATCCGGCCTGCGCTGGTTGTACTCCTCGCGGATCTTCGGTTCGACGTGCTCGACGGCGCCCGCCGACAGCACCTGCGCCTGCGCGGAGTCCATGTCCTCGACGCCGAAGCCGATGTGGTGGAAGCCGGTGCGCTTGGGCGAGCCCTCCGTGACGGACGCCCACTCCTGTCGCCATTTGAGGATTGCCATGTTCACGTGGCCGTCGCTCAGGTAGTAGCCCTCCGCGGTCGGCGAGTCCACCCTGCCGACCTGCTCCAGGCCCAGCCCTTCCATGTAGAACTTTGCCGTTGCCTCAGGGTCGTCCGTGCCGATGGCGATGTGCCGGATACGCGCCATGACGTTCACCTCCCGCGTGATGCGTTCGCTTGCGATGTTGCGCGTGCATCATAGCGCACGCACTTGCGCAGCGTCGTACCATGTGGGCAGAAACGGAGCGCAGGAGGTCCAGCATGGGTGGCATCAGCGGCGTGAACCACGTGGCGGCGATAGCGAAGGACATGGCGGAGACGGCCAGCTTCTACGGAGAGGTGCTGGACGTGACCGTGCGCAAGATCGTGAACGACGAGCCTGGCCACAAGCACTACTCGTTCGACCTCGGCGGCGAAGGGACACTCGACTTCTTCGAGGGCGCGCCGGGCGTGAGCGAGGGCACGGCGCACGACACCATCGGCGCGCTGAACCACCTCGCCGTGACCGCGACACCCGACTTCATCGACGAGGCGGAGTCGCGGCTGCAGGCGCGAGGCGTCGAGGTGCACGTCACGCAGCGGCAGGGGCAGAAGACGATCTACTTCGAGGACCCGAACGGGATCAATCTGCAGCTATACCCGGCGACGGGCGGCAGCCGGGCGTAGAGGCTGCCTCCCGGGTTCCTCCCCCCACCCCACCGTGTGCGCTGGCCGCGCACCTGGATTCCCTAAGTTCACAAACGAAGTGCAACACCAGATTAAGGTGTTGCCATGGGAGAGTGCTATAGCCAGCTCAGCATTGAGGAACGATGTGAGATTGCCCGTCTACATACCAAGGGAGCCTCGATCAGGGAGATCGCAGCAGGTCTGGATCGCCCGGCATCGACAGTTGCTCGGGAGTTGAAGCGCAACGGTTCACGAGCCGGCTACCGGGCGGTATATGCGCAGGAGCAGGCGCGTGCGCGTCGTTGGTCCGGAGTTCGGCTGGAGCGGGATGAGGAGTTGCGCAACGATGTGTTGGAGCGGCTGAAGCTGGGCTGGTCGCCGGAGGCGGTGGCAGGACGGCTGAGGAGAGAACGTGGCAAGAGCGTCATCTCCCACGAGAGCATCTACCGCTTCATCTATGCCCAGAGCGCACGGCACAAGGACTATGGATGGCGCCACTATCTGCGACAGAAGAGGTGGAAGCGCGGGAGGAGACGACGCAGGCATAGCCCAGCCTCGTTCATCGCTCACCGTCGCCCCATAGCAGAACGTCCCGCCTCTGTTGCCGACCGGCAGACGTTCGGGAACTGGGAAGCGGACGTGATGCAGTTCGGCCGCGCAGGGCAAACGGTGTTGGCGTTGCACGAGCGTCATTCACGAGTGTTGATAGGAGTGCGGCAGGCTTCGAAGGCCGCCGCACCGATCGCCACGGCCATGGCGGGCATCCTTGGCCCTCTACCACCGGAGTTCCGCCAGACGGTCACCTTTGACAACGGCACGGAGTTCGCTCACCACTATGAACTTCACGCCTGGGATATCGAGACGTTCTTCTGCGACACGTACTCGCCGTGGCAGAAGGGAGGCGTGGAGAATGCGATTGGACGGATGCGTTGGGTGTTGCCCCGGAAGACGGACCTGGCTGCAGTGTCGGACGAGGAGTTTACGGCGTTGATGCAGGCATACAACAATACGCCGCGCAAGTGCCTCGACTACCTCACCCCAGCCGAGGTCCTGCTAGACCACGTGTTGCACTTCAAATGTGAATCCACCTTCCCGCCTTCGCGGGAATGACGACTTCTGGTGCGAAACGAAGAGGGGCACCCCTGGTGGGTGCCCCTACACGTTCTATGCGATTGCGGCTTACGCCGATATGCAGTTGACCGGCGAGAGGCCGTCCGCGATGACGTTCCACTCGTCGCTGTCGGCGGCGCGGGCGAGCACCTCACCGCCATGCGTGCCGGCGTAGACCGTTCCGTCAGCGTCGACGGCGAGCGCCTCGACCGACTCGACGAGGCCGTCGTCCATCAGCGCGCGCCACTGCGAACCGCCGTCGTCGCTGCGATAGACCTTCGCGACTGCACCCTCGGGGCGATCGCGCCAGTTGCGCGGCCTGCCGAGGGTGGCCGCGGCGTAGAGCCGCTGCTGGTCGGTGGGGTCGTTCGCGAGCGTGACGGTGTACATCGTCTCGAGTCCGTTGCAGTGCGACTGCCAGGAGCGCGCGGCGTCCTGCGAGCTGTAGAAGCCGACGCCCGTGACCGCGAAGACGTGGTCGCCGTCGTCCGGCGCCGCGGCGAGGCCGTGGATGTCCGGGTGGATGCTCTCGCGCGCCTCCTGCCAGGTCTCGCCACCGTCCTCGGTCAGCATGACGCCTCCGACCTCGACGCCGACGTACACGCGCCCGGGGTGGGTCGGCGATGCGACCATGGCGCGGATGTTCGGCATGTGGGGCGATACGGGGAACGTCCACGTGCCGTAGGTGGGCAGGTCCTTGAAGCTCTGCACCTCGGAGAACTGCTCATCGGCGGCGCGGCGGCGGAACAACACCGCGTTGTCCGCGCCCACGAATGCCGTGCCGTCCAGCGTTACGGCGACGCAGCGGGAGTCGACGTCGGACAGGGTCTGCTTCCAGTCGGCGGGGTCTGCTCCACTCTCGAAGACGCCGTCCACCGTGGCGGCCATCGTGCCGCTGTCGGTCGAGCAGACGCCCTCGACGCGCACGCCGGGCAACGCCTTGGCGGCGACTTCCCACGCGCCGTTCTTCCTCTCGAGCGCAACGATGCCGTCGTTCGTGCCTATCGTGAGCATCCCCCAGCCTCCTGATACAGGATGTCTGGACTATAGCACGGCGCGTCAACAGTCGCGCCCTTGACGTGGAAGACGCATCCCTCAACAATGCGCCGCAGCCCACCAGAGGAGCGTGATGCGATGTCAGAGGAGAACAAGGCCTTCGTCCGCCGTCTGTACCAGGAGGTCTACAACAACGGACGCATAGACCTGATCGACGACATGTACGCACGGGACGTCGAGCTCCACATCGCCGGCATCCTCGAGGACCCGTTCGGGCCGGAGCCCATCAAGCAGTTGGTGACGATGACGCGTATGGCGTTCCCCTCGATACACGTCACGGTCGACGACGTCTTCGCGGAGGGGGACCGCGTGGCTGCGTGCATCTCGTTCACCGGCGCGTTCCAGGGCATCGGCATGGGCACGTCGCCGCGGGTGAACCTGTCGTGGTGGCGGCGCATCGACGTCTACCGCATCCAGCTCGGGCGCATCGTCGAACAGTGGGGCGACCGCGACGACTTCACGATGCTGCAACGCCTCGGCGTCGCCGTTCCTGCGTTCAACGACCCGAAACCTACGCCACGCGAGTTTGGGAGGCTGTAGGGCGCTCCGATATACTGTAGGTGTATGGAGCAACCGTCGCAGAGGCCCGCCACCCGTTTCCTGATCCTGACCCTGCTTCTTCTTCTGCTCGTTCTGGCGGCGTGCCAGCCTCCTCCCCCTACCCCGACGCCCGTCCCGACGTGGACGCCCGAGCCCACCTGGACACCGACCCCATTGCCGACGTGGACGCCGGAGCCCCCAACGCCGACCGCGACACCTACGCCGGAGCCTGCGCCAGCGCAGTCCCCGGAACAGGCGCTTCCCGCCACGCCTACCCCTGCCCCGTCGCCGACGCCTCGTCCTACGGCTACCGCGACCCCAACGCCGACACCGGAACCGACGCCCACGCCGGACCTCGTTGCGCAGTACGTCGAGGACATCTGCAGCGAGAGGCCGAGCTTCAACGTGTCCACATCGTCGTTCTCAGAGCTCGAAGAGAGTTTCCGGGCGTACGCGGAGTACCTGCGGACGATCAGCGTTCCCGATGAGGTGGCCGACCACTACGAGGCGCACGCGTATGCGGCGAACGTCGTGGTGGAGAATCTCGCCCGCGCAGCGGAGACGCGGCCGAACGGAAGGCCGACGGGCAACCTGAACGAGTACATCGGGTTCCTGTGGTCGCACCCCGAGGCGTACGAGCGCATCGCGGGCATCGACGTTCCGTGTTTCTAAGGGACGGCGCTAGCAGGCTCCGCCTGTGACATCCGCCCCTTTACGCGGTTGGCTGTGGACTGTCAACATTGTCTTCAACGGCGGAAATGAGTGGGTGGCCATGTAGAGATGGACCGACTAATGGAGGAAACCAAATGAAACACATCACTAGAATAACAAGTACCGCTATCAAGATCGCTACTGTCTTGATTTGGTGCATCTTGCTAGGACTCCTACTCACTGAGACACTGCCCGAAAGACAAGATATTACAGGCGAGGTTGTGGTGGGAGTTGTAGCTGGCATCATCGCGGGTTTCATAGTTTCAATGTACGAACTGATAGCTCACATTGTTATGAAACGGAATAGGAATAGAGACCTTCGTGTTGCTGTAAATTGGAACATAAGAAACCTCAGGAGGGTGATTCAGTTAGAAGAATCACCCCGAGCAAAACTCGATCAGTTTACTTCTGGTGTAAGAGCAATACTGTCAGTAGTTGAAACAGACCATGGTAACCTCAGCGTAGTGGAAAAATCTGCGATAATCAACTACATGATGCCATACAATGACCGTAATGAACGATTAGTCCGATTATTGTCTGCAGGTGGAAACCTCCAGCCTTCTGATGAATATTTTTCTCAGTTTCTTGAGCAGTTGGAATCCTTGATCCTAAATCCTGATACTACGAACTTACATTTCTACCATATGGATGGCCTAGATGATCTCCATAAAGCAGAAGACGAACTGACTCAGAAATGACAGGTAGCCGGAGGCGTGCCAGCCGTAGAATTGCTACAACCCGGTCTTGGAGTCCATCGCTGTGCCAGATGAAGGGGAGCGCAAGGTCTTGTGCATCGAAGGCGGCAGAACGTTAGAAAGTATGTCGTTGTGGACACCTTGAACCCTTGGAGGGGTTCACGCTAGGCCTGATTCCAGAGGTAGGAGGGGCCCATTGACTCGCAAATGGCCCTGGATGTTGAGAATCTGCTTCCCCTTGTCCCTGCCTCCTACTCTATCGCGTAGAGGCGGGCGGGGTTGTCGGAGAGGACCTTGTCCACGATGCGGGGTTCCAGCAGGCCGCTCGTTTTCAGCGACTTGAGCGCCTCGAGTTCGCTGGAGGTGTCGGAGTGGCCGTAGTCGGAGCCGATCATGAAGTTGTCCTCTGAGGCGTTGGCGAAGATGTACGGCAGGTCGTCGTTCGTCTGGCAGGTGACGTACATGCGGCTGTCGGCCATGAGGTTCTCGGTGTCGAACGCGTTACCGTCGCGGCGTGCGCGGTGCTGCACCTCGTTGATGATGTAGGGCACCCAGTTGGCCGCGCCTTCGATGAAGCCGGCGCGCAGGCGCGGGAAGCGCTGCCACAGGCCCCGGTACATCATGGAGTGGAACGCGCTGATGATGGGCAGCTTGTTGCGGGAGTAGGCGTCGGCCTCGGTCAGCCCGACGAAATCGGGGTTGCCGCAGCCTGCGTGGATGCAGACCGGCAGGTCGTACTCCTGCGCCGCCTCGTAGAGCGGGTCGAAGTACGGGTCGACGAGGCGCCGGTCGCCCTCGAAGCCGCGCATGAAGATGGCGCACGCGCCGTTCTCCTTGCCGTAGCGCAGCTGCCCCTCCACCTCGTCCATGGAGTCGAGCGGCGGGACGACGGCCCAGCGCAGGCGTCCGTTGCTCTCGGACCAGATGTCGGCGAGCCATCGGTTGTAGCTCTTGCTGAGCGCGAGCTCGACCGCGGGGTTCTCGGAGATGCGCGTAAGGAAGATGGTGGGGAAGAGAACCTGCACGTCGACGCCGAGTTCGTCCATGTGGGCGAGGCGCGCGGTGATGTCGGCGAGGGTCCGTGTTTCCTGCGACGTCTCGGCGAAGCCGGAGAGCTGCTCCGCGGCGGAGCCGGTCCCCCTCGTTGCGAAGGGCCGCTGGCGTTCCTTGCCGTCGATTACCCAGATGGGCCTGTCAGGCCGGTTGGGGTCGAACATGGATGTGGGCTGGTACTGCTGGTCGGCCGGGTCCAGGTACTCCCAGGCTTGTTCGCTTTCGATAACGTGGCAATCAGCGTCTATGATGGGCATGGCTGTCCCTCCCTCAGACGGATGGCAGAAGATTACACCTTTCGCGCCGCGTCAACACCTGCGAACGGCGCGTCGAGAGGAGCAACGGATGGTGAAGAGCGACGCGGCAACGGTGGAGGAGTACCTCGCCGGTCTGCCGGAGGAGCGGCGCGAGGCGATCGAGGCCGTGCGCAACGTGGTGCTGGAGAACCTGCCGGACGGCTACGAGGAGTGCATGCAGTTCGGCATGATCGGCTACGTGGTGCCGCTGAGCCGCTATCCGGTCACGTACAACAAACAGGCGCTGCAACTCGCGGCGCTGGCATCGCAGAAGCGCTACATGGCGATCTACCTGAACAACGTCTACGGCGACCCGGCGACGTTGGAATGGTTCACGTCCGCCTACGCGGAGAGCGGCAAGCGGCTCGACATGGGGATGTCGTGCGTACGCTTCAGGCGTCTGGACGACCTGCCGCTCGAGCTGATCGGACAGACGATAGCGCGCAATAGCGTGGATGAATTCCTGTCGTTTTACGAGTCGGCGCGCAGCAAGGCGAAGCGCGGGTGAGGACGTCTGTCATGCTGAGCGAAGCCGGAGGCGCAGTCGAAGCATCTCTCGGAGGACATTCGCGGACGATACCTTGTGCTCCATAAACTCCGGCCTGACCCCCGTGACACCCGCCCCTTACACCGGCGCCATCTGCCCGCGTACCCTGTGCCTGCGATGAAACACAACGCTCCGTCTCTGATGCACATTGTGGCGAGGAAGGAACGCCAGACACTGGCTCCATCTGGCACCACGCCGGCGCCAGATCACCCCAGGACGGCCTCGTTCCGGCCCCGTTCCGGCCCCGAAATGGCCCTGCTGGAGCCTCGGAACCCCGAACAGATGGGGCCAAATGGTGCCAGATGGGGCCACGATTCCTCCGCGCAGAAGTGCGCGTGACCTGAACAGGAGGCAACGATGGCTAAGCCACGCATAGCAGTGTTCTCGGGACCGCGGTCGACGATAGCGAACACCCCTACGCTCGTGACGAGCAACAAGGGGCGGAATGCGGATGACCCCCAGATCGAGGGGCGGTTCGACCACCTTGTACCCCAGCGGCTGCACGAGCCGGTCCGCGTGCGCATCGCGAAGTTCAGCGCGCATCCGCTGGAGTCGGACGCCCCTGAGGTCTACCACGACGACGGCAACGACTACTACGAGGTGGAGCTGCGCCCGGAGGACGGCGCGTATCTCCTGCCCTACATGGCGCGGCGCGCCGACGGCTCAGCCGAGGGCACGCCGTTCGAAGACTCCGACCTGACGAACGCGGCCATCAACTACGGCGGGCGGCAGACGTTCTTCCCGGATGCGTCGCGGCTGTTCGAGGAGATCGACCGGGGGTTGGCCGGACGTGGCCACGACGGTGCGGCGAGCGAACTGGACAGGATCGCGGACTACGACTTCGTGCGCGTGCTGCCTCCGGCGGGCTACACGAAGCAGGGCGAAACGGCAGGGCGAGACTTCTTCCCCTACAGCCCGCGCCCCATCGGTAAGTTCCTGTCGAACGCGGCGATGGCCCGCGCCGTCAACATCGTGCAGCAGACCATCGATTCCGGAAAGTACGACGGCTTCATCTGGCTGGAGGGAAGCCCGCACGTCGAGGAGACGCTCTACTGGCTGAGCCTCGTGCTCGACACCGACCTGCCATTCGTCGGCATATCGTCGCAGCGGGCGCATGGGACGCTTGCCAACGACGGCGACCGGAACATCGTGGACGCGGCGCGCTATATCACGTCCGGCCTCGGCGCTGGGCTGGGCGCGGTCGGCATCGTGGACGAGCAGATATTCGCGGCGCGCACGTTCAAGAAGGGCGACGCCCGCCCGGGCGGCTACCGCGCGACAGGCGGCCACGGTGGCGTGCTCGGCAGCGCGGGGGACGCGGTCCGCATCTGGTTCCGCCCCGCGTACTGCACGACGGGCTCGTCAGAGGTCGCCGTGAAGGGCCTTCCGCAGGAGGTCGTCTTCCAGGAATACGGCGACAGCCCTGCGATGACGAGCGTGCCCATCAAGGACGACGACGGCTCGCTGCGCGGCGACGTCATCGCGCCCGTGCACATGGTGAAATACGCCCACTACATGGCGGAGGAGGACACGGCAGACCCGGAGGTGGAGGTCGACATCATGGCGCGCATCGAGCGCGGGCTGGCGCAGCAGGCGTCGGACGAGCCGGGCGCTCCCCGCTTCCACGGGTTCGTGCTGGAGGGCGCGGCGGGTACCGGTTCGGCGCTGCCGAGCCAACTGGCGGCGCTCGCCATCGCGGTCTACAGCGGCATGCCGGTCGCACGCGTGAGCCGGGGCGATCCGGAGGGCGCGATGCCTCCCAATCCGAACGACCTGACGATAGAGGGGAGCAACCTTGATGCCATCAAGGCGCGTGTGCTGTTGCGCGCTGCGATGCTGCGTCTTGGGCGTTTGCCCAAGGCTCGTGACTCGCGCAACCCGACCGCGGAGGAGCGCGAAGCGGCGCTCGCGGCCATCGCGCGCTACCAGGAGCTATTCGACACGCACTAGTGAGAGGGCTTGGTGGTGGGGTCCTAGAGGTGCAGCCAGGCTAGCAGCCCAGAGGCGAGCGACTTGCGGCGCATCGCGGGTCTGGCTGCTCGGCGCAGGGCCTCCCGGCGTATCTCGCTTGGCAGGAGTTCGTCGGCCGGCAGATGGCGCCTGCCTGCTCCGAACAGTACTTCGTCGCTGCCGGGTGCGTTCATGAGCCTAACCTGACCTACGGACTGGGACTTCCATTCACGGGGTGCGATCAATGCGGTGGCCTCCTGCCGCAACAATTGTATTCCGCCAGGAGGTGGATGCGAGGTGATTCTGACACGAGATTGCGGGCACTTTTTCACGGCATGAACAGAGGGCGTCCCAGGGGCGCCCTCTGTTTTCCGTAAGGAGCGGTGTCGGGGACAGCCTCCCCTGCCCGTCTATGCCGCGCCGAAGCGCGGGAAACACTCTCGTGCGACGTTCTCGAAGACGTTGGCGCGGTCCTCGTCGGTCAGCCAGTCGATGTCCTCGATAACCGGCTTGAGGTCGTCGAGCCAGAGGCCGGTGTTGGGGTCCTTTGACGAGCCGGTGCCCGGGCGTTCCGTGCCGAACATGCAGCGGTCTGTCCCCACGATCTTGAATAGCAGTTCCAGTCCCTCCTTGTTGTAGAGAACGGAGTCGAAATAGAGCTGCTTCAGGCTCTCGTCGAACGGCTTGACGTTGGGCTGCCGCCAGCGGAGCGCGCGCCACCGCCCTATCTGGTACGGGATGGACCCGCCTCCGTGGCACATGATGATCTTCAGCGTCGGGAAGTCGTCGTACACGGTCGAGTCACAGATGGAGACGGTCTGGATGCTCTCCTCCGTGATGAAGTGGCCGGTGTACGACTCGCGGACGTTCTTGCAGGAGGCGGAGTGGACGAAGGCTGGCACGTCGTACTTCACCATGCGCTCGTACAGAGGGTACCAGTACTCGTCGCCCATCGGCGGCGTGTCGTTGTCCATCCCCTCCGAGGGGTCGGGGTTGATCATGATGCCGATGAAGCCGAGGTCATTGACGCAGCGGTCGACCTCCTCCAGCACGACGTCCACGGGCTCGCCGTGCAGTTGCGGGAGCCCTGCAACGCCCTGGTAGCGGTTGGGGTACATCTCGACGGTCTTCGCGATGAGGTCGTTGTTGGCGCGGCAGAACTCCTCCACCAACCTGCCCGGCTTCTCCGAGTGCATCAGCTGGAAGGGACGCGGCGAGAGGAACTGCATGTCCGTGCCGACGGCGTCCAGCACCGTGGAGATGTGATTCTCAACGACGGCCCTCAGCTTCTCGTCCGGTATGCCGCCCCAGTGCGAATAGGCCCCCCGGCTGGAAAGTAGCCCGGCCTTGTAGGCGTACAGCTCGGGCGGCGCGTTCAGGTGTCCGTGGATATCGATGATCATGTGGTTGTCCTCCTCAAGTGCGTTACTCTGCACTCGGCGGGATGCTAGCACGCAGCAGCGCACGGTGCGCGTCGGTGGTAGGATGCGGCCTGCGCTGGGGCGCAGATGCACTCGTAAGGTCAGGAGGCGGCGATGCTACTGGAAGGCAAGGTTGCGGTCGTAACGGGCAGTGGGCCGAACATCGGCGGCGAGATATGCCGGACGCTGGCGCGCGAAGGCGCAAAGATCGTATGCGTGGACTTCCTCGACGACCGCGCCGACGTGGCGGCGGCATCTGTCCGGGAAGAGGGTGGCGACGCGATAGGCTTCAGCTCGGACATCTCCTCCCCGGATCAGGTGGAGGACCTGTTCAAGCGTGTGGATGAGGAGTACGGGCGCGTGGACATCCTCGTGAACAACGCCGCCGTGAACAACGAGGCGGGGCTGTTGGACATCGAGTACGACAAATGGAAATGGGTGCAGTCCGTCATCATGGACGGGACGATGCTGTGCAGCCAGCAGGCGGCGCGCCGGATGGTGGCGCAGGGCGAGGGCGGCGCCATCGTGAACACGGCCTCGACGACCGGCCACCGTGGCAAGGCAGGGTTCATCGCGTATTCCGCGTCCAAGGGCGCGGTGCTGCAGATGACGCGCACGATGGCGATACAACTCGCGCCGCACGGCATCCGCGTGAACTCCATCACTCCGACGCAGACCGGCGACAACCGGGGCACGACGCCGGGCGGAAGCACCGCGCCGCGCGCTGAGAAACCGAAGAACATACCGCTCGGCAGGTGGGGACAGCCGTCCGATCAGGCGGGCGCGGTGCTATTCCTCGCGTCGCCGATGTCGGCGTTCGTCACGGGCGAGAACATCAACGTCGACGGCGGCCTGCTGGCGCTCTTCCCGTCCGAGCGCGGGCTGATGGAGACGTAGGCGGAGCTACCAGCCCCCTACCCCTCTTCAGGTTCTGTCCACTCGGCCCAGGGGTCGTAGGAGCCGACGTGCCAGAGGTGGCCCTCCGGGTCGCGGACGGCGAAGAGGCTGCCGCCGTAGAACTGCTCCTCGAGTTCCACGACGATGTTCGTGCCAGCGGCCTTGACGCGCTCGTAGTGCGCCTCGATGTCGCTGACGACGACCAGGTTCGCCTGCGTGAGCGTTCCGTCAGGTGTCGACGGGAGGACTATCGCGTTCGGGTCGTCTCGCGCGGAACCGAGCATGATCATGCCGTTGCCGAGCGTGAGTTGAGCGTGCGCGATACCGCCTTCTCCATTCGGCACGACGAGGCGGCGTTCGAAGCCGAGGACGTCGCACAGCCAGTCGATAGCGGCGGGGGCGTCGCGATACATCAAGCCGGGGACGACATAGCCCTTCAGTTCCGCCGCGTCAGCCATGCCTCCTACCTGCCCGCCTCGCGGATGAAGTCCGAGACACGCTCGCCGATCATGATGCAGGAGACGTTCGTGGCGGAGTGCGGGACGGTTGGGATGATGGAGGCATCGGCCACGTAGAGGTTGTCCATGCCGTGCATCTTGAGGCGTCCGTCCACGACAGCCATGGAGTTGGAGGCCGGGCCCATCTTGCAGGTGCCGGAGCCGTGGTGGTGGCTGTCGTACGTGGACTGCGCGAACTCGACCCAGTCCTCGTCCATCGTCGGCAGGATGAGGTCGCCGTAGAAGGGGCGCATGAGGTCGTCCTGCATGAACTCGTAGACGAAGTTCATCACGGAGCGCACCGCCTCCATGTCGTCCGGGTGCTGGAGCATGCCGTCGTCGACGATGGGAAGCTCGTGCGGGTCGGTGGAGGCGAGGTAGATGCGCCCCCGGGAGCGCTGCTCCACGAGGTTCATCGCCACGGGCATCATGGGCTTGAGGCCTTCGACGCCGACGGGCGCGCGCATGTAGATGTGGAAGTTGCCGGTTGGCAGGCTGGGGCTGCTCTTGTAGACGAGTTGGAAGCCCGCTACGACCCAGTCCGGCGAGAACTCCGTCTTGCCCTCGAATGTCATGTTGACGGCGGCGTGGTCCTGGTAGTTGCGCCCTATCCCCTCGAGTGCGTGCGTGACGCGGATGCCGAGGCGCTCCAGTTCGCCGATGGGACCGATGCCGGAGAGCATGAGGATCTGCGGGCTGTGGTACGTGCCTGCGCTGAGGATGAAGGTGTCGGCAGAGGCGGAGTAGACCTCATCGCCCTGCTCGTACAACACCTCCTCCACCCTGCGTCCGTTGAGCTTGAGCGAGACTACCGGCGCGTCCCCTACGATGGTCAGGTTCTTCCGGCTGCGCGCCGGGGCTATGTAAGCGACGGCGGTGGACTGGCGGATGCCGTCCTTGACGTTGCTGGCGGAAGCCACGATGCCCGAGCGCTCCGGCCCGTTGCCGTCCTTCATGACGGGGTAACCGAGGCCCTTCGCGCGGTCAACGAACGCCTGCATCGGCGGGGCGAGCTCTTCTTCGAAGTCGATGCGTCGCTTCACGGTGAGCGGGCCGTCGTTGCCGTGGTGGGGCTGGTCGCCGAAGTCCTCGTCGGTCTCGATGCGCTTGAGGATGGGCAGGCAGTCCTCGTACGACCAGCCGGGGTTTCCGAGCGACTCCCACCGGTCGAGGTCGTACTGCATGGGGCGGGCGACGCCCATCATGTTGACGGAGGAGCCGCCGCCGAGGATTCGTCCGCTGAGCGGGTAGTACTCGCTACCGTCGATCTTGCGCTTGGTGGGGTACATGACGACATAGTCAGACTCGAGGATTGGGCGGTTGTTGCTGCGTCCGTCGGCGATGATTCCGGGGAGCGGCTGCGGGTCGGGACCTGCCTCCAGGAGCAGTACCTGCCGGTTGGGATCCTCGGAGAGCCGGGATGCGGCCACGCACCCCGCCGAGCCCCCGCCGATCACGATTACGTCGTAGTAGCGCCTCTGGGTCATGCCGCCTCCTGCATAATTGTCGTCCTAAATTACACCAAGTGGAATCATACCCTGTTTGAGGGCTGTTGCGGAACCATGAGAGAAGTGCCTGCGCTTGCTCTGCGAGCGGGCGCTGGCCGATACTCACCCGCGCGGACAGCGTGGCAACGACGGCCCGCTACGAATCGTGGAGGTAACAGAATGGCAGAGGTTCCCGGCTGGTACCTGGAGTTCGCGGGGGCAGTGACCGCCGCGCTTCCGCCGGACATAGACGAGGAGACTGCGCAGGCGTGGATGGACGACCCTACAGGGCTGCGGGAAGCGCTTGCGGACGCCCTGGGGGGATCAGCCGCAACCGCCGGCCCTGCCCGCCTGCGGAACGACAAGACAGACGAGGGCTGGACGCTCGTGCGGGACGATCCGGAGATGCCGGTCGTCACGGGGGCGAACATCCGTGGCGGGACCTTCCCTGAAGAGTCGGAGGACCTCATTGGCGAGCCGATGGTGGAACTCATCCTTGGCATCGACGGCCTGCTGGGACAACGCCAGGCCGAGTACCTGATGGAGCATCCGAACGGGATTCCGGAGGAGTTGGAGCGGTACGCGCTCGTGTTCCCGGGGACGGTGTGGCAGAGCCCGGACCAGAATCACCAGGTGCCGTGCCTCGTGAACAGGGGCGGCTCGTGGGACATCATCTTCGGGATACTGGAAGGCGGCTTCGACTCCCGCGACCTGCTCGCGCAGGTCGCTTCTGAGTAAGGCGCGCCCTGGAGTCCGCTGATAGGCGGCGCATGATACGTATCGCCACCGAGCGCGACCTGCCCGCCATCGTCGGAATCTACAACGCCGCCGTGCCGGGACGCATGGCTACCGCGGACGCCGAACCGGTTACCGTCGAATCGCGCCGAGAGTGGTTCGCGGAGCACACGCCCGACCGTCATCCGCTATGGGTCGACGAGCGCGAGGGAGAAATCGCGGGCTGGCTGAGCCTCGGCACGTTCTACAACCGCCCGGCATGGGACATCACGGCAGAAGTGAGCGTATACGTCGCGCTCGCGCACCAGAGAGAGGGCGTCGCAGCTGCGCTGCTGGAGACTGCTATCGCGGCGGCCCAGGCGTTGGGGCTACGCGTGCTCATCGGCATCATATTCGGACACAACGAACCGAGCCTTGCCCTCTTCAAGCGTTTCGGGTTCGAGCAGTGGGGCTTCATGCCGGGCGCGACGGAGCTGGACGAGGTCGAGCGCGATGTCGTCTTCGTCGGACGGCGTGTCGGCTGAGCGGCGGCGTTGCGCGGTACGCGCGCGGACGGATACCCTCACGGCTGGCTATTGGTGCGACAGGCTCGTCAGGAACGGTGGATGTAGCATAGCCAGACATGGCCTGTCGGCCACCCTGATCCCCGCTTTCGCGGGAATGACGGCAACAAACGTGGAGGTGCAGTTATGGCGAAGGTGACATCGCTGGGGCATGTTGGTTTGTTCGTAAACGACATTGCGACGATGCGGGACTTCTACACGCGCGTGCTCGGCATGACGGTGACGGACGAGAGCGCGGAGCGCGGCATGGTGTTCCTCTCGGCGCGGCCGGGCGAGGAGCACCACGAGCTGTTTCTGATACCCGGCAGGACGGGGGACAGCGACGTGAAGGTCGTGCAGCAGGTGTCGTTCCACGTGGACAGCGTCGAGGACGTGCGGGAGTTCCACAATCGGTTCGTTGAGGACGGCGTGCCGATCGACTCGGTTGTGACGCACGGCAACACGGCGAGCGTCTACTTCCGTGACCCAGAGGACAACCGGCTGGAGATCTACTACAGCCTGCCCGTGGAGTGGCCGCAGCCGTTCCGCGCCGAGATAGACGTCACGCAGAGCGCCGACGACATCCTCAAACAGATACATGACGTGACGGTCGGCGCGCAGCGCTAAGCGGCGCGGTGCCAGTACCCTCACCCACCGCCACCCAGTGGCGGCACCCTCTCCCCTTGTAGGGGGAGGGAACCGAAACCAGGAGGAGAGGCACGATGACGGAACCGAGGTATGTGGAGCCGACCGGGAACCAGCGCGCCGGATGGCATAAGGAAGGCGAAGGCGGCGGCACGAGCTATACCGTGCGGGTGGCGACGGCGTGGGAGAAGTTCCAGCGGTCTGAGGGAATCCCCATCTTCAAGGGTGTGGGCGTGCGCGACTCGCGCGAACTCCCGCGCGCCGAATGGAAGCGGGTCGGGGGCAAGGGCACGTACATCCAGGTGACGGGCACGAACAACGCCACCGGCATGTTCGTGGTGGAGGTGCCGCCGCGCGGCGCGCTGCTCCCCCAGCGACAGATGTATGAGGAGCGCTACATCGTGCTGGAGGGCCGTGGGAGCACGGAGGTGTGGCGGAACGGCGACACGGCGATGACCGCATTCGAGTGGCAGCCGTGGAGTCTGTTCGCGATACCACTGAACGCCAACTTCCGCATCATCAACGCGTCGTCGGCCCCTGCCCTGTTGCTGGCGGTCAACTCGGCTCCCCGGACGATCAATGCGTTCCAGAACATGAACTTCGTATTCAACTGCGAGTTCAACTTCGACGACCGGCTAGGCGGGAACCTGGAGGACTTCTGGAACCCGAACGACGAGATCGAGCCACAGCCGGTGCGCGGGCGCGCGATGGTGACGTCCAACCTGCTGCCGGACATCCAGAACGCCTACCTTCCGCTCGACAACAACCGGGGCCCTGGCTTCCGGTGGGTTGCCCCGAACCAGGTGGGCAACACGATGATCCAGGGCTGGCTCGCGGAGTACCCGAGCGGGCGGTACGCGAAGGCGCACGCCCACGCGTCCGGCGCGGTGCTCGTCTGCTGCAAAGGCGAAGGGTTCTCGTGGACGTGGCCGAGCAACGAGGGAGGCCTGACGCCGTGGAAGGATGGCAAGGGCGACCTCGTAAAGATACAGGAGTACGGGCCCGGCGGGCTCATCAGTGCCGCGCCCGGTCCGGCCAACTGGTTCCACCAGCACTTTGCAGTCGGGAAAGACCCGTTCCGCGTCTTCAACTACACCGGCCCGATGCCGGGCAACCCGGAATCCAGCAGGAACAGGGCAAACGATTTTGCGGAGGAAGGGCAACTGATCCGGCAGCACGCAGACATCACGGACGGCGGCAACGCCATCCCCTACCACCTGGAGGACCCGTACGTGCGGCAGCACTTCGAAGCGAAGCTGCGCGAGAACGGAGTGACCTCCACGATGCCTGAGGTGGTCTACACCGAGGAAGGCGCGAAGATGGAGGTTATGTCGGACTAGGCGCGCACGCGGAGACTACCGTACACGCGTTCCGGCGTGACGAGCACGACTGTGCGTTGCTCCTCGCGCATGGAGGCGTCGAAGTCATTCCATGACTCCGGCGGACGTCCCGCACCGCTGTAGGCCTTGCGCAGCAGGCCGAGCAGTGTGGCTTCGTCAGTGTCGTTCCAGCCGTGCACGGAAGCCGCGCCCTGCACCGTCACGTATCGGGTGTTCTCCGGGTTGATGACCGTGATGGAGCACTGGCCACTCCTGCGCGCGTTGCGCACTTTGATCGTCTCGCCGCGCGAGACGAAGGAGACCTGTCCGTCGACCAACCCGGCGCTGACCACGGTGGCCTGGGCACGTCCGGATGCGCCGACCGTGCTGACGACGGCGAGGTGGTTCGCTTCCAAGAATGGGAGTGCTTCGCTGAGTTCCAAGGTCTGTCTCCTACTTTTCGTTGCTGTGGGCGTTCCTTGCCATTCGAAAGCCTACCCGATTCCTTGACTCAGCGGTGCGCCAGCCGCCGGCACTGGAGCGAAATCTCTGGTTGGGGCACATAATGGGCCGAACGTCCAGCCCGGAGTGCATCGCCGAAAGGTCATGGGTATGAAGATCGCTCGCCTGGAAACCCATGTGGTCTACGTCCCGTACAAGACCCCGATTACATGGGCGTCGCGCGTCAGTGAAGGCGACACCTTCGTGCTGCTTCGCATCGTTACCGACGAGGGACTGGAAGGCTGGGCCGAAGCGCTTGCGAACCCGCTGTGGACGGGCGCCGTCGCGGACGACATCGTCCGGCACCTGGCAGAGGTTTACAAACCGCTGCTCGTGGGGGCCGATCCCCTGCGGACCGAGCGTCTGCTGGGCGAACTCGCGCGTGTGCCTGACAAGGGCAACTCCCGCTCGCTGGTCGAACTGGCGCTCTGCGACCTCCAGGCGCGGAGCGCGGGCGTTCCTTGCTGGCAGTACCTTGGCGGCTGGACGGACAGGGTCCCCGTTTCGTGGCTGCTGAACCGAGGGCCCGTTGAACAGATGCTGGAGGAGACTGCGGAGGCGGTGGAAGGCCATGGATTCACGGCGATCAAGGTGAAGGTGGGCACCGACGCCAGGGCGGACGTTGCGGCCCTGGGCCTGCTCCGCGACGCCGTGGGGGACGAAACGCTGCTCTGGGTGGACGCGAACAGCGGCTATGGACTCGAGGACGCCCTGTGGGCTGCGCAGGGGTTCGCAGAGGTTGGCGTGCGGCTCTTCGAAGACCCCTGCCCGCTCGACCTCGGCGAGCAGACCGGGAGGCTGCTGGAAGAATCGCCCGTGCCGGTGATGGTCGACCGCCCGGTCAACTCCGCGAAGAGCGCTCTCGAGTACCTCCGCCTTGGTGCAAGCGCGCTCAACCTGAAGGTGGGCGGTATGGGGTACAGGGAGGCGAGGCGAGTCATCAACATCGCCGACGCTCACGATGTGCCCTGCGTCATCGGCGTGGGCTCGGAGACGGACGTCGGCAGCCTGGCGTCACTGCACTTCCGCGCCGCCGTGCCAGAACTCGACGCTTTCCCCGCTGAGAACATCTTCTTCATGAAACTGGCGGGGACGCTCCTCGATGAGCCGCCGCAGGTGAAGGATGGCTTCGTGCAGCTATCGCACAAGCCGGGGCTTGGCACGGTACCGAGCGAGGCAGCCCTGAAGAGGTTCCGCGTCGCCTAGTGGTTCGTCCTATGCCGGCTACCAGACGCCGAAGGTGAGGCCGTGGCCGGTGCCTGCCATCGAGCGGTAGCACGGGAGGTAGTCGAGCAGCGTCATGGTGCCCGGGGACATCGCGCCCGCGACGGCCACCCAGTTCAGTATCTCCGGCGTGCCGGGTGCGCCGTTCAGGCGCCCGCGCTCCAACGCTCCGAGCGCCTGCGCGTCCCCGCTCTCCAGCGCGGCGATGACGCCCCGGTCGAGCTCTTCATCGATGATCTGGTGACTGAGGCCGCCGGACGCCATCAGCGCGACGCGGGCGTCAGAGTCCCATGACTCGATGGCGCGACGGAGCGCACTGCCGAGCGCGTAGCAGCGGGCGGCGCTCGCCTGGTACGGCAGGTAGCGGCTGACCATGAATGGCACGACCGGCAGGTCCTCGTCCGGCATGATGAAGTGGTGGGCGTAGGCGAATGCGTCGTCCAGCGCGTGGCCGTCGCGCACGTTGTCGCCGCAGCCGACGTCGAAGCCGTCGCCGTTCAGCGCGGTGATGAGGTGCTCGGCGAGCTGTGGCTGTCCGGGGCGGTCGTTGATGACGGGTGCGCGGCGCTCCTCGTGCGAGCGGAAGCGCGCATCTGGATCGAAGTCCTGACGCTCGGCGACAGGGAGTGTTTCGGCGCGCATGACGGCGAAGACGGCGCGCGTCTCGTCGGCCCACACGCGATGGGGGTTGCTGATGACGACGAGCACGTCCGGCTTGGCGTCGTCGAGCGCGGTGCGCAGCTTGTCGATAGCGGCGTGGGCGGCGTCGTAGCGCTCGCGCTGCTTCTCGGGCGTCAGCTGTGCCTCGATGTCAGACGGCGCGTTAGCGAGCAGCGACTGGTAGTCGAAGCGCGGGTCACGCGTGTCGGCGTCGCCGAGTCGTGGCCAGCCGACGGGGTCGGTCTGTATCGAGGGGCCGTGCGAACTGCCGATGCCGAGGACGATGCTTGCCATGTTCGCCTCCTGTGCGGCTTCGGGCCGCGTGGGTGGTGGTGTGCTTGTGGCGCAAGCATAGGACGCAGGGCGGCACAAGGCAAAGGCAGGTGCTATGCTCCGCGCATCTGGAGCCTCGCAGGAGGAGGACGCATGACCACTGAGAACTCGCCCGTGCTGGGCATCGGCATCATCGGGCTGGGCGGCGCTGCTGTCGCCATGATTCCGCGGATGGCGTTCAACCCGCGCTTCAAGGTCATCGCGGCGGCGGACCTCGACACGGAGATACTCGGCCGCTTCGCGCAGGACTTCCCGGACGCGGCGACATACACGAGCGCGGAGGAGATGTGCAAGGACCCGCGCATCGACCTCGTCTACATCGCGACGCCGACCGTACTGCACTCCCAACACTGCGAACTCGCGATGTCGTACGGCAAGAACGTGCTCATCGAGAAGCCGATGACGATAAACGTGGAGGAAGGCACGGCGCTTGCGGAGTCGGCGGAGCGGCAGGGCGTGCTGTTGGGCGTGAACGTGAAACACAGCTTCGAGCCGCGCGTGCTGCGCATCCGCGAGATGGTGCGCACGGGCGAGTTCGGCGCGTTGCGGATGATGCACCACTGGCGCTACCAGGACTGGCTGTACCGTCCGCGCTCGGGGGAGGAGCTGACGCCGGGGCCAGGCGGCGGCATCCTCTGGCGGCAGGGGCCGCACCAGTTCGACATCATCCGCACGATAGGCGGCGGCATGGTGCGGAGCGTTCGCGGCACGGCTGTGGCGTGGGACCCTGCCCGCCGGGTGCCGGGCGCACATGCGGCGTACCTGGAGTTCGAGAACGGCGTCTTCTGCACCGCTGTCTACAGCGGCTACGACCACTGGGACTCGCGCGAGTTCATGCACGGCGTCGGCAGGGAGGGCATCTTCCCCAATCCCGAGCAGCACGCCGCGGCGCGCAGGGAACTGGCCGAAGCCACCGACCCGGACTGGGAAGAGGCGGCGGCACGCGCGGAGCGGTACGGCCTCGGTCGGGCCGGCCCTCCGGAGCCGCCGACCGGCCCATCGAGCGCAGGCTGGCTGCTCGGCGGGCCGCTCATGGTGAGCTTCGACGACGCCGACGTACGGCTGTCGCCGGGCGGGCTCACCGTGTACGGCAACAAGGACCGTACCGAGATCCCGCTCGTGACGGTGGAGGATGGACGCGACGGGCGGCTCAACACCTTCTACGACGCCATCGTCACGGACCGTCCTCTGCCCGCCCACGCGCGCTGGGGCAACGCCACGATTGAGCTGCTGCTGGCGGTCGAGCAGTCCGGCGCGGAGCGCAAGGAGATATTCCTGGAGCACCAGGTGCCGACGGTGGACTAGGGCACCTTGGCACGGAGAAGGGGGCACTCCCCTCACCCCGCCGGGTACCCTCACCCTAGCCCTCTCCCCTTGTAGGGAGAGGGGACAACAAGGAGATTCGAGATGCTGTTGATAGACAACGCGACCGTGGAGCGGCTGCTGCCGATGGACGAGTGTATAGACGCGCAGGACTACGCGTTCCGGGGACTGCCGACGGGCGAGTCCGTGCACCGGCCGCGCATCGACCTGTACATGCCGGCTCAGCGCCCGGACGGCTACTACCGCTGGGGCACGATGGAGGGCGCGAGCGACGCGCTGGGCGTGTTCGCCATCCGTATGAAGTCCGACATCCTCTACTGGCCGCGCGACGAACACGGCTACTGGAAGGAAGAGAAGTACTGCATGGAGCCGGGCACATACTGCGGGCTGATCATGCTGTTCAGCACCCGCGACGGCGAGCCTCTGGCGATGATCAACGACGGCATCCTGCAGCACATGCGCGTGGGCGGCGGCGCTGGACTCGGCGTGCGGTACCTGTCGCGCCCCGACTCGCGGACCGTGGGGATGCTCGGCTCGGGCGGCATGGCGCGGACGTACCTGGAGGCGTTCGCGGCGGTGCGCGACATCCGCAGCGTGAAGGTGTTCAGCCCCACGAAGGCGAACCGCGAGCGTTACGCGGAGGAGATGTCGGCGAAGCTGGAGATCGAGGTGCTCGCGGTCGACACGCCGGAGGCGGCGGTGGAAGACGTGGACATCGTCTCCGCCTGCACGAATGCGATGGAGCCCGCGCTGAAGGGCGACTGGCTCTCGCCGGGGCAGCACGTGACCGACGTGCGCGGAGAGCTCGACGCCCGTGTGTTCGAGCGTGCAGACGTCACCGTCAAGCAGGGCGTCGCGCACTCGCGGCCCAGCAACGAGGACGTGCGCAGCATGGGGGACGGATACAACCGCGGCGACTACATCGGTGGGACGGACGAGCAGAAGGAGCGCCTCCCTGCCCGGCTGCGCGAGGCGCGGGTGAACGCCGGTGGGACCGACGAGACGCCGACGTTCAATGACCTCGCGAGTGGCAGGGTGAACCGGACGTCGCGGGACCAGATCACGCTCTACCTGAACTCCGGCAACCAGGGGCTGCAGTTCGCGGCGGTCAGCGACGTCGTCTACCGCAAGGCGAAGGAGCAGGGCCTCGGGCGCGAGCTGCCGACGGAGTGGTTCCTGCAGGACATCAGGGACTAGCAGAGCGTCACCTTCAACTCGTCGTTCAATCGGGCGCTCCCAGGAGTGCGTGCGGAAGCGTTTCGCCCAATTGAACAGTTGATCGACAAGGCCGTGGCCTGCTTCCCGCGTTCTTCTGTTCAACTGGCGCGGACGCGGAGCGTGTGTAACGGTCCGGCCGTTGCTGCCCATGGCCTCCCGCGGCGTAGCGCCCTGCTGTTCTTGATGTCGAAGCCCACGAGTAAATCCCAGGATTTCGACACCCAGCACATCTATAAGAACAAGGCCGTGGCCTGCTTCCTGCACCAAGGCGTCAAGATGCGGGCATAAAAGCGTGTGTGCGCCATCGCGCGGGATGGGCGGAGCCATCAACGGGACCGTATGCCGGTTAAGGCGGTCGATGGTTCGGGTACGGCGGGTAGTCATCCGACCAGCGTAGCGAAGGCAGGGGCGGCGGCGTAAGGGGCGGGTGTCAGGAGAATGTGACACACTGCCCTATCTCGAATCAGCGGGGGCGCGCTACGATTGACGGCAGAACGGACGGAGGCCTGCAATCACATGGGGACGTTCAGCGTAGAGATAGGCATCGGGAGCCGCGACCGAGACGAGTGGGTCACGCTCGATGCGGTCGTGGGCACGGGCGCATTCGTCACGTCGGCTCCGGCCTCGCTGCTGCGCGGGCTGGACGTGGAGCCGAACCGGACGCAGGAGTTCACGTTTCCCGATGGGAATACTCGGGAGATGGAGATTGGTCAAGCGCGTGTGCGCGTAGGCGACCGCGAGATCACGACCCTGGTGATGTTCAACGACGAAGGGTCGATGCCGCTGCTGGGCGCGCTGACGCTCGAAGGCGTCTTCATGGGCGTGGACCCGGTGCACAAACGGCTCGTGCCCATCCGTGGGGTGATGGCGTGAGGGGGATGTATTCAGGCGAGAGGTGAGACGTGCCAAGAAGCCCCAGAAGAACACTTATTACATCTAGCCAAGTGAGGCACGCCCTGATTGCGGGTCAGGCGTTGCCTTGGGCGAGCGTGCCCATTGATGTGATGCGTAGGCGGATACGAGTAAACAGCGAAGAATCTGGTACCCCTCAGAGGGGTAGCCCGGTGGATTGCACACTGACCACTATACTTGTCTTTCTGCTGTTCCGATCAACAGAGGTACTATTGAAGTGTAAGGTTGGCATGGAAGGCTCGGAGTTCTCTCAAGTACACAACCTGAGCCGCCCATATGTGTTGCTGCCTGATGAAGAGCGGGCGCGCATGGAAGAAGATTGGAGAGAACGCAGATCATCGACTAGAGTCGATTTCAATGGAATCCTCAGGATCCATACTTTCGATGAGACGTTGGCCTATCTTGATTCCCTCAATCTCAACGAGTCCCTGTACTGGTGGGCGCAAGGAGAATTTGACTTTGAATTGATGGATGGATTAATCGAACAAAATGGCGAAGTGGGCATACTACCGGATGTCCAGGCAACTGTGAACGATACTGCAATTGGAAGATCCGGAACGGATTACGTCGAAACTAGCCTTATCGAGATGACTTCTCCATTATTTGGAGACACGGTGGAGGAGGGTGGCAACCCGTATCTGATCAGGGGTGGAAGCGGGTTGCTAGTCCCACGACATCGGCGCTAGATCTCCGGTCTTCTTCCATACTAAACCCAAGGGTGTCACGACCGTTGCGAAGAGGAAAGAGAGGGCGACTTGAAATGCCGCCCTCTCTTTATTGCTGTACCTGTAAGCGCTCCTAGAAGCCGCCGACGTCGGCGGCGCCGGGGGGTGGGCTGTAGTCGGTGTAGGCCCATTCCGGCATGGTGCTCTCCAGGCCCTCGAGGCCGATCATGCGCTCGAACTCGGCGCGGATGGCGGGGTCCTGGTCCGGGTAGGCGATGGCGTTGCCGCCGTCGCGGGTGTCCTGCGCGCCGCCGTCGCGGGCGTCGGAGCCGGGAGCGGCGCCGCTGCGCATCCCTGGGCCGTAGGGGCCGTCGAAGATGAGGAAGCGGATGCCGTTGGGCGAGGTGCCGAAGTGCTGGTGGAACCAGTCGCCGGTCATGGGTGCGGCGCTGATCATGCCGACGGGCTCGTAGTCCTGGCGCCGCACTTCGTGGCCGTTGCCGGTTTCGAATGGCTTCTCGCCGAACCTAGACGGCCAGGTGACGCTGTAGCCCTTGCCGCGGATGCAGACGAGGATGGCGCCGGACGAGTGCTTGTGCGCCTTGGAGTACTGGCCGGTCTCGTACTGGCCGATCTTCATGTAGAAGTTCGCGCCGGCCATGTGCGGCTCCACGCGGCGATAGCTGAAGGAGCGGCGGTTGTCGCGCGGCAGGTGGCAGTTGATGATGTCCGGGATGACGTTGGTGCGGCGCATCGCGAGACCGCGGACAGGGTCGGCGAAGATGTCGTCGACGGGTTTGAAGTAGTCGTCCTCGGCGTCGAAGAGGTTGGTGAACTCGTAGGAGTTGTTGAGGACGAACTCGGGGTCGCGCACGAGGTTCACGATGTTCGGCGCGGTGGTTGCGGCTAGGAGAAGCGCCGGGCTGGAGGTGGCGTTGACGAGGCGGTGCATCGCGTTCATCGGGATGCCGAAGAGCGAGCCCGCGCTCCACTCGAAGACCTGCTTCTTGTTGGGGTTGCTCTCCTGCCAGACCTCGGTGGAGCCCCTGCCCTCCGCGACGTAGTAGATCTCCTCGTACATGTGCTTCTCGGGGTTGAGGGCGCCCGCGCCGGGGACCTCGACGACGTACATGCCCCAGAGGTGCTCGGTGCCGAGCAGCTGGATGGCGACGCCGTTGCCGCCGAGGCGCTTCCACGGCTTGAGCGGCAGGTCCTGTATGCGGTGGACGCCGATGTCGCGATGGATCTCGATGCCCTGGGACTCGATGAAGAGGTCGTAGGCGGACTTCGGCGTCTTCCAGAAGCCGAAACCGGCCTTGTTCATGCCTTCCGGTTCACTCCAATCAGCGAGACCTGCGGTTCTCGTTACCATTCGTAAGCCTCCGTGGACGTGCGCTCGACGGCGCAGGATGCGCCCTATTATGCGCGAGGACGCCTGCTCCGTCCACGCACGCGTGATTTGCCGCCCGCGCGCGCCCGCCGTACAATCCGCGCGCGTACGGCTATCAAGAATACCCAGGAGCAAGAATACCCAGGAGGCAGGAATGGCTACGGCAAACCTGGAACGCATCATCGACGGCGACGGCCACATCATGGAGGACATCGCCGGCATCGTTTCGTACATGCCGGACGAGTTCAAGGGCAAGAGTTTCGGCGAGGCGCGATCGGAGCGTAACCCGTTCCCGCCCATCGACCACCTCCACTCGGCGAACCGGCACATCACGCCCCCCGGCGCGTTCGCGAACGTCGGGCCTGACGGCTGGATGGAGTTCCTCGACGAGGTCGGCGTGGACTCGACGGTGCTCTACACCACGAGCGGCCTAGGCTTCGGGAAGATCGTCAGCCGCGACTGGGCCGTCATGCTCGCGCAGGCGTACAACAACTGGGTGTACGACACCTACCTCAGGCGCGGCGACCGCTTCCAGGCGATGGGCCTGCTGCCACTACAGGAGCCGGACGCGGCGGTCGAGGAGCTGCGGCGCATCGTGCAGGACCTCGGTTTCGTGGGCGCGATGCTGCCGTCCACCGGCGCACAGCAGCCGCACCTGGGCGACAGCAAGTTCTGGCCCCTCTACGCCGAGGCTGAGCGGCTCGGCTGCGCTCTCGGCATCCACGGCGGCGCGCACGAGGGCTTCCTGATGGACGACATGAGCCCGTATGCGCCCATCAACGCGCTCGGCCACCCGATGGGACAGATGGTGGCGTTCGCCGGCATCATCTTCAACGGCGTGTTCGACAAGTACCCGGGCGTCCGCATCGGTTTCCTTGAGGCTGGCGCGGCGTGGCTGCTCACCTGCATGGAGCGCTTCAACGGCTCCTGGGCGTCACACATCCAGTACGACCCGCGAGGCCGCTTCCTGCAGATACGCGAGGGCGAGCGCATGTCCGACTACATCTGCCGCCACATCGATGAAGACCGCATCTTCGTCGGCGTCGAGGGCGACGAGCTCGCACTGCCGGAGGCGGTGCGCCTCACCGGCAACAAGCCTTACCTGTTCTCGTCCGACTACCCGCACGAGGTCGACGCGAACACCTGCAAGGCGGAACTGGACGAACTGCGTGAGAACGCGGACATGTCTGCGGACGACAAAGAAGCGGTTATGTACCGCAACGCGGCCCGCTTCTACCGGCTGGCGGCAAACTAGGGACGAACCAGGCAGACGCCAAGGAGATAAGAGCCATGGTCACTGAAAACATCGAGCGCATCGTTGACGGCGACGGCCACCTGGTCGAAGACCACGCGGCCATATGGGCGCGGATGCCCGAGGACTACCAGGACCGCAGCTTCGTGACGACGCGCGGGCCCTTCCCACCCAACGATCACCTGCACGCGGCCAACCGGCACTTCCTGCCGGAAGGCGCGTTCGCGCGGGTCGGACGCGCGGGCTGGATCGACTTCCTGAACGACGTCGGCGTCGACAAGACGGTGCTCTACACGTCCAACGGCCTCGCCTTCGGGCGCGTCGTCAGCCGCGACTGGGCCATCGAACTCGCGCGGGCGTACAACAACTGGGTGTACGACGAGTACGTCAGCAAGGACTCGCGCTTCCAGGCGATGGGTCTCATCCCGCTGCAGGAGCCCGCGGAGGCCGCGGTCGAGCTACGGCGCATCGTGAAGGAGCTCGGCTTCGCCGGCGCGATGCTCCCCGGCACAGGCGCGCTCCAACTGCAGAACCACCTGGGCGACCCGAAGTACTGGCCGATCTACGAGGAGGCGGACCGCCTCGGCTGCGCCATCGGCATCCACGGCGGCGTGCACGACCACATGGGGCTGGACGACATGAGCCCTTACGCTCCGGTGAACGCGCTCGGACACCCGTTCGGGCAGATGGTCAACTTCGCCGGCATCGTGTTCAACGGCGTGCTGGACCGCTACCCGAACGCCAAGTACGGCTTCCTGGAGGCAGGTTGCGCGTGGTTCGTGGGCTGCCTGGAGCGCTTCCAGCGCTCGTGGGACAGCCACATCCAGTACGACCCGAACCAGCGGTTCATGCAGTTGAAGGACGGCGAGTCCGTGACGGACTACATCCTCAGGCACGTCGACGAAGGCCGCGTGTACGTCGGTGTGGAGGGCGGCGAACTGACGCTTCCCTTCGCGGTGAAGGTGGCCGGCAACAAGGCGTTCATCTTCTCGTCAGACTTCCCTCACGAGGTCAACCACGAGACGTGCAAGGAAGAGATTGCCGAGATCCGCGAGAACCCGGCGCTGACCGACGCGGACAAGGCAGCCATCCTGCACGGCAACGCGGAGCGCTTCTACGGGCTCAACTAGACCACCGCACACGAGGAGGCGTGATGTCTGACGCTGGCGTTCAGGCAGGCGTAACGAACCTGATCAGGCATTGCGTGGCCGTCGAACCGGGCGAGGCCGTGCTGCTGCTCAACGAGCGGGGCGCACTCGACCCCGACCTCGCGGCGCTGCTGGAGCAGGCCATCGCTGAGGCCGGAGGCGCGCCCTACTCGCTCTGGGTGGACTCGCTGGGCCGCGTCGAGGAGTTGCCTGCCCCGGTCGCCGGGGCCGTGCTTGGCGCCGACAAACTGCTGCTGAACTGCAACCTGAACCGCGCCGTGCTGCTGGACCACCTGCGGGCGAACGATTCTGCGGGGCTGGTGCGCATCAATAACCGCATCCGCGCTCCGGAGGGCATGACCACGCCCCACGCTCACTTCGACTGGCGTCTCGTGATGGCGCTGGCGCACCGCATCGAGGAGCGCACGGCGCAGGCGTCGACGTACCGGGTTACGAGCCCGCGCGGGACTGAGGTGACCGGACGTGTTGCATCGGGGAGCGAGGTCGCGGACGCCTTCTTCGTGCAGGACGCGGAGATGAGCCGCTCCGAGCGCGTCTTCCCCGGCGAGGTGTACGCGCCCATAGGCAGCGCGGACGGGAACGGCGTCGTTGCGTTCGACCATCCGGGGATGGCGGACCGCGAGCAGTTCCACAACCCGATGCTGCTGGAGATACGCGACAACACACTGAAGGGCATCGAGTGGCGCGAGGAGCCGTCGCGCGAGAACCAAAAGGACGACCCGACCGGCAACACGGTCTGGACGAGCGCTCAGCTTCAGCATCTGCTGGACGTGAGCGAGAATCGCTACGGCACCGACGCCGCGTACGCGCTCGATTCGTTCCACGGCGGGTTCCATCCCAAGGCAACCAAGCGTCCGGGGCAGCAGAGCAACCAGGACGTGATGCACTTCCACATCGGCAGGACGCCGTCGCCGCTCTCCGCTTACGTCTCCGACCAGACGATAGAGCTGGACGGTCAGCTTTTCTGGGAGAACGGCCGCTCCACGCTGCTGCAGGAGGCCCACATCCGGGAGATGGCGCACGAGTACGGAGAGGAGATCTAGATGGCGAACGTTCCCCTGAGCATCGCGCTCGAGCACTACGACAGGCACGTGCCGTGGGTGGAAGGCACGGTGCAACCCAAGGGCATCGATCCCACGGTGCTGATCGTCGGACAGGACGACGTGGGCGGCAGGCGCCACGAGCGCATGCTGCTGCACCGCGAGTTCGACGTGTGCGAGCTATCGCTCGGTTCGTACGTCATGGCGAAGGCTCGCGGCGCTCCGCTGACGGCCATCCCCGTCTTTCCACGGCGGCTGTTCAGCATGTCGCAGATGTACGTGAATACGCAGTCCGGCATCCGTGAGCCGAAGGACCTCATCGGCAAGCGCGTGGCGCTGCGCTCGTTCCAGACGACGCTCTCAGTGCTAGCGAAGGGCGACCTCGGTAGCGAGTATGACGTGCCGCTCGACGGCGTCACGTGGGTGACGACCTCCGACGAGCCGGTCCAGTTCGACCCGCCACCGGGCGTGGCGCTCGAACGCATGGACCGGGGCCGCAGGCTCGGCGACGCGCTCGTCGCAGGCGAGGTGTCGGCGTTCCTGTCGCCGCGTCCGCCCCAGCCGTACCTGGACGGCGCGTCCGAGGTTGGCCGGCTGTTTGACGACCCGCGTACCGAAGAAGTGAGCTATTTCCAGCGCAACGGCTTCTGCCCCATCATGCATGTGGTGGCGATGAAGTCCGAGGTCGCGGAGGAGCACCCGTGGGCGCCGGTCAGCCTGCTTGACGCCTTCGAGCAGGCGAAGCGGCAGTGGGGGCGCTACATGGACGACCCCAACTGGAGCAGGCTCACGTGGGGCAGGCACTACCTGGAAGAGGAGCGCCGCATACTCGGGCCCGACCCGTGGCCGAACGGCGTTGCGGCGAACCGCGCCAACCTCGAACGGTTCATCCGTTACGAGGTCGAACAGGGCCTCATCCCGGAGGAGTTCGCCGTCGAGGACCTCTTCTTCGAGACGACACTGGAGACGTAGACTACTGCACCAGAGACAAGATTCCAGAGAGGAGAACGACTATGACACAGACCGCGGTCTACACTGAACAGCAGTTCATCACCGACATCCGCGAGGCGTTCGCGACCCATCGCGACTCCGTGCAGCAGGCGCACACCGTTGCCACGCTGCTGCGGCGAGCATTCGAGAACGGCTGGCCTGAGAACAGCGAGAAATTCGGCGACGGCAACGGCACGTTCGAGATTTACCGGGACACCGAGCTCGGCCACCCGGGCCCCGGTTTCGTCGTTCTCGCCTACCGGCAGGGACCGCAGGAGCTCAAGCGGCCTGCCCCGCACGACCATGGCGTCTGCTGGGTCGCCTACGGCGTCAAGAGCGGTGGCAACACCCAGACGCGGTACGCCTACCGACACGCGAGCGACGACGCCGAGATGCCGACGTTCGAGATAGTCGAGGTCATGGAGCAGGGAACGGGGGACGTCCACTACATACTGCCTGGCGAGATCCACAGCGTGCAGGGTTCGACCACCGACGAGACGATCTACTGCCGCATCACGAGCATGGACCTGGACACGGTGCAGCGCCACCGCTACGACGTCGAGAGCGGGCGCAGCGCGATATTCTCCTCCGCCACGACGCCGAACCCGTAATGGGAGTTTCGGTAGCGGTCGGAAACCGCCTCATCACGCGCCACCTGCTCAGCGGACGCGTCGCCGTCGACTTTCCGGACGTGGAACTCGTGGACGCGGGCCCCGCGCCCGCGCCCATCTTCCCGGCGATGGTCACGACGCGCCCGTACGACGTGGGTGAACTCACCATCGGCAACTTCCTCGTCGCGAAGGACAACGGCGTGCGCCTCGTGGCGCTGCCCATCTTTCCCAACCTCTTCTTCCCGCTCACGGGCGTGACCGTCAACAACGGCGCAGGCATCGCCGAGATAGGCGACCTTGCGGGCAAGCGCGTCGGCGTGCCGCTTGGGTTCGCGTCGAACCCGGCGGTGTGGCTGCGCGGCATCCTCGCGCACCATCACGGCGTTGCGCCCGACAGCATCACGTGGGTCGAGGGTGAGAACGACTCGCTGCGCGGCGTGCCCTACCCCAAGCCGGAGCGTTTCGCCCGCGAGCAGATGTCGGACCTCGACGCACGGCTCGCGGCGGGCGACCTCGACGCGCTGGTTGTCGCGGGCGGGAACGCGGCTCAAGCGGACAACGTCCACCTGCTGGTCGACGACCCCTACCCGCTCCTGCAGCAGTACCACGAGGAGACGGGCGTCTTCCCGATCAATACGCTGCTGGTGATGAAGGAAGAGTCAGTCACCGAGCACCCCGGCCTCGCGGACGCCGTCTGCAAGGCGATGGATGAGGCGACGGCACTCTACATGGACGAGGAGCCGGACGATTCCGTCCACCAGGGCCTGCTCGCGGGCGACCTGCGGCGCATCGGCCTCTTCCCTCGGGGGCAGGGCCTCGATGTGCACGGCGCGTCCGTGCGCGCGGTCGTGGACTACCTGTACGAGACGGAGATCATCAGCAAGCGCTGGACGCTCGAAGAGCTGTTCGTGGGGTAGGCCCACCAACCCTTCATCTGCGCGAGAATCTGAAGGTAAGTCCTTGTTAGGGGCGGTTCGCGAACCGCCCCTACTGGCCTATATCCGCAGGACGAACGGGTCCGGCGTCGTCTCGGCGAGTTCGACCCAGACGCTCTTGACCTGCGTGAACTCGTTGATGGCGTCAACGCCCAACTCCCGGCCATGCCCGGAGCCCTTGTAGCCGCCGAACGGCGACGCGTACGACAGCGCCCGGTACATGTTGATCCAGACGGTGCCTGCGTCAAGGTCGCGGGCGAGCCGGTGCGCGCGCTTGATGTCGTCAGTCCAGATGCCGGCGGCGAGGCCGTACCGTGTGTCGTTGGCCATCGCGACCGCCTCTTCCTCCTCGCGGAAGCGCAGCACGCCGAGCACCGGACCGAAGACCTCTTCCTGCGCGAGAAACATGTCGTTGCGCACGTCACCGAAGATGGTGGGCATGTAGAACCAGCCCGCTGCGAGCTCCGGCGAGTCCGGACGGCAGCCGCCGTAGACGAGCTCCGCGCCCTCGGCGCGTGCGCTCTCGACGAACGACTCCACCTTCGCGAGCTGAGCGGTGGTCGCGAGTGGGCCGAGCTCCGATTCCATCGCGGCGGGGTCGCCCATCCTGATGTCTCGGGTGCGGGCGACGAGCCGCTCGATGAACTCGTCGTGGATGTCCTCGTGCAGCAGCAGGCGCGAGCCCGCGACGCACGTCTGACCGCCTGCGGCGAATATCCCGGAGATGGTGCCGTTCACCGCGTTCTGGATGTTCGCGTCAGGGAAGACGATGTTGGGCGACTTCCCTCCGAGTTCGAGCAGCGTCGGCGTGAGGTTCAGCGCGGCCTGCTCGGCGATCTTGCGCGCCGTCTCCGGGCCACCGGTGAACGAGAGCTTGCCGATGCCGGGATGGCTCGCCATCGCGGCGCCAGTCACCGCCCCGTACCCCGTCACGACGTTGAACACGCCCGGCGGGAAGCCTGCCTGCTCGACCAGTTTGGCGAACTCCAGCGTGGACGCCGATGCGTGCTCGGACGGTTTGACGACGACCGCGTTCCCGGCTGCCAGGGCAGCGGCGAGGCTGAACGAGAGGATCAGGAGCGGCGAGTTCCACGGGATGATGATGCCCACGACGCCTATCGGCTCGCGGAGCGTGTAGTTGAAGACGGACGTCTTCTCCAGCGGGATGGTCGCGCCCTGTATCTTGTCGGCAAGCCCGGCGTAGAAGTAGAAGTAGCTCGGCACGGCTTTACACTGCGCGGACATCTCGCGGATCAGTTTGCCGTTGTCGCGCGTCTCGACCTGGCCGAGGTGCTCCGCGTTCTCCGCGACGAGGTCACCGAGCTTCCGGAGGAGCGCACTGCGCTGCGCAGGCACCATCCCGCGCCACGCCGGGTCCTTCACCGCCTTGCGCGCCGCCTGCACCGCGCGGTCGACGTCCTCGGCCTGCGCGTCGGGCATCTGCGCCCACGTCTGGCCGGTGTAAGGGTTCATCGAGTCGTAGGTCTGGCCCGACGTGGCGTCGACCCACTCCCCGCCGATGAGCATCTTGTACTGCGTTACGCTGCTGACTGCCGTGGCCATCGCACACCTCCGAGATGTGCGGGACACTATGCAGGGGCTGGTGGGCTGTCAAGGGCGGGGCACTGCCTCCTACCCTCGGGCCGCCTCCAGCATGTCCGCGTACTCCTCCAGCGGGGTGCGCCCTTCGCGCAACTCCGCGATACGGTCGCGCCAGCGTTGCGGGATAGCGTCGATGCCGAAGCGTGCCCCCAGCACCGCGCCTGCGATTGCGCCGTTCGTGTCAGTGTCGCCACCTGCCTCGACCACGGCGCGGAGGCCTTGTTCGAAGTCCGGAGCGCGCCAGAGCGAGGTGAGTCCGGCTCGCAGCGCCAGGAGCGTGAATCCCAGGTTCCAGCCGTCGTACTCAACCTCGTCTATGTCCAGGCTGGCAGCCTGCGCCACCGCGATCCGCACGCTGTGCGGCATACCCGCCTCGTACCCGTACGCGGACAGTTCAGGCAGCGATGGGAGCACCGCCTCCTCCGACGCCGCGATGAGCGGGTCCGCGTCCATCGATTCGCCTTGCAGGGCAGCCGCGATGCCGACGTTCAGCGCGACGCACGACCAGCCGCATCGGCGGTCCCAGTGCGTCGGCACTGCGCTGACGATGCTGTTCCGGGCGAGCGCCACCGCGTCGTCGCGCCACCGGATGGCGATGGGCGCGCAACGCATCAGGGCGCCGTTTCCTGCGCTCTTGCCGCCCCACGCCTCACGGGAGGCATCCTCGATGGCCATTCCCATGGGTTGCCGCACATCGTCCAGCGTGCCCCGTCCGAGGCGCCGGGGAGGACTGCCGCCGAAGAGCGCAAGCACCTGGCTCGTGAGGTTTCCCATGCCGAGGCCGTTGACCTCGCCCCACTCCCAGAAGCGGTGGCCCAGGTCTTCGACGTCGAGCGGCCCTTCCTCGGCTGCCTCCGCAATGATGATGGACTGCGCCAGGTCGTCGTCGTCCGGGTAGCCTGGCCCGGCGGTGATGTCGCGCACGCCGTCCGGGAAGCGATGGCGCACGTCGTCTTTCGTGCGGCCTTCGACGGGGACGCCGAGCAGATTGCCCGCCGCGATCCCCACCATGAGCCCGCGGGCCCGGTCGTCCGCTGTGCCCATCGCCCTACCCGCCGACCTCGCTCTTCATCTCCTGCCAGGCGGTGCGGGCCTCGTCGACGGAGCCCTCGTCCTCGATCGTCGTGATGTCGCCGGGGTCGGTGTCGAGCGTGACCGCCTTCAGGACGCGGCGCATGATCTTGCCGCTGCGCGTCTTCGGCAGCATCTTCACGAAGTTGACCTCGCCGATGACGGCGAAGGAGCCGAGCTCCCTGCGGACGGTCGCGATGAGCTCCGTGCGCAGTTGGTCGCTTGCGGTGCGTCCCTCCTTGAGCACGATGAACGACGATATGACCTCGCCGCGCAGCTCGTCGGGGCGTCCGGTGACGCCAGCCTCGGCGACGTCGTCGTGGCGCAGGAACGCGGACTCGACCTCGATGGTGCCGAGACGGTGCGCCGCGATCTTGATGACCTCGTCGGCGCGTCCCGAGAACCAGACGTAGCCGTCCTCGTCTATCTCCGCGAGGTCGCCGGTAAAGTAGACGCCGTGCACGCGCTCCCAGTAGTCGGTGCCGTAGCGCTCCGGGTCGCCCCAGAGCGTGGGCGTCAGGTTCGGGAACGGGCGGCGCAGCACGAGGATGCCCTTCTCGCCCGGCTCGCACAGTTGACCTTCCGGCGTCATCACTGCGAGGTCCATGCCGGGCAGCGGCACGCCCGCGGAGCCGGGCTTCTGCGGCAGCATCGAGATGCCGTACGGGTTGCCGACGACGGGCGCGCCGGTCTCCGTCTGCCACCAATTGTCGATGACGGGGATGCGGTCTTCCAGTACGCGCTTCTGCAGCCATTCCCACGCGGGCGGGTTGAGCACCTCGCCGGCGCAGACGATGCGGATGAGAGTCGACAGGTCGAAGCCCTTGGCGGGCTCCTCGCCGAACCGCATCAGCAGGCGGACAGCAGTGGGCGACGTGAAGACACCCGTGATGCCGAACTCCTCGATGAGCCGCCAGAAGACGTCCGGCCCCGGATAATCGAGCGCGCCTTCGTAGAGGATGGACGTCGCGCCGAACAGAAGAGGGCCGTAGACGATGTACGAGTGGCCGACGGCCCAACCGAGGTCGGAGGTCGCCCACCAGACGTCGTTGGCGTTGAGGCCGAAGCACCACTTGCCCTGGTTGTAGACGCCGACGGGGTAGCCTCCGTGCGTGTGGACTGCGAGTTTCGGTGTGGCGGTCGTGCCGGACGTCGCGAGGATGTAGGCGGGTTCGTTGGACTCCATCGGCTCGATAGCGCCGCTGTAGCCCTTGCCGCGCTCGATGAACTCGTCCCAGGAGAGGTCACGCCCGCTCGTCATCGGCACGTCCTCGTTGCGGAGGAGCACGACCTGGTGCTCGACGGTGTCGCAGCCGAGCGCGAGCGCGTCGTCGACGATGCTCTTGAGGTTGACCTCGCCTCCGCGCCGATAGGCCACGTCCGCCGAGAAGATGAGCCGCGAGCCGCTGGCGCGGACGCGGTCGGCCAGCGCGGGCGCGCTGAACCCCGCGAAGACGATGGAGTGGATCGCGCCGATGCGGACGGTCGCCAGCATCAGGATGGTGGTCTCGAGGGCGTTCGGCATGTAGATGGTGAGGCGGTCGCCCTTGCGGAGGCCCATGCCGCGCAAGGCGGCTGCGGCCTGCTCCACGCGGCGCTGGAGCTGGGCGTACGTGAGCACCTGGCGGTCGCCGCGTTCGCTGGCGTAGATGAACGCCGCGTGCCCGCCGCGTCCGGAGGCGTTCTGGTGGTCGACGCACATGTAGGAGAGGTTGGTCTGCCCGCCCACGAACCAGCGGAACGAGGGGTAGTCCGCCTCGTAGACGGTGTCCCATGTTTTCAGCCAGGGCAGCTCCCGCGCGGCGCTGTCCCAGAAGGCGTCCGAGTCTTCCAGCCCTGCGCGCATCCAGTTCCTGACGATGGGGTTGACGATGTCCATTGAGGAGTCCTCCGTGTGTCGTGCGAGCGCGATGTTATGGGAGCGAGCACGTTCCGGCAACGCGCGGCGTGCGGTGAGGCTCCGGCGGAGGGTTGGGGTGTTGTCATGCTGAGTGGAGCGCAGCGGAATCGAAGCATCTCTCGGGAGCGCGTACCGATTCCCCTATCTCCGTGACACTGCCACCGCGTACCATGCCGCCGGAACGGAAGAGCAGAGTGCGCGTCAACGAACACATACGGTACGAGCCAGACGAACCATGTCCCCTGCCCCTGGCGCTGGGAGTCGCGGTTCAGTACATCGTGCTGGCCCTGCCGCCAACCGTGCTGGTCGTGATCCTGACCGTGCGAGCGTCCGGCCAGGACGACAGCTACCTGACGTGGGCGATCTTCGCGGCGTTCATCATCAATGCGGTCGTTTCGAGCATCCAGGCGGTCCGGCTGTGGCGCCTTGGATGCGGACTGACCGTGGTCACCGGACCGACGATCCAGTTCGTGGCCGTAACCGCGGCGGCGGTTTCGCAGGGCGGGCCTGCCCTGTTGGCGACCCTCCTGGTCGTTTCGTCGCTCTTCCAGTTCGCCGTAGCCGCATGGCTCCCCCTGTTGAGACGCATCATCACACCGGTGGTCGCCGGCACTGTGCTCATGGTGATCGCAGCCACCATCATTCCGGTCGTATTCGAGAGGCTGACGGACGTGCCCGAAGGGAAGCCCCCGGAGTCGGGCCCCGTCGTGGCCGCAGTGACGTTGGGAGTAGCTGCCGCGCTTGCCCTTCGCGCTTCCGGGATGTGGCGCGTATGGTCTGCGCTGGTCAGCATCGGGGTTGGCTGCGTCGTGGCGGCGTTCTTCGGTATCTACGACTACCAGCGAGTGATCGATGCACCCTGGCTCGGCATCCCGGACCTCCAGTTCCCGGGGCTCGACCTGACATTCGGCCGGGAATTCTGGACGCTGCTGCCGACCTTCGCCATCCTCACGCTGGTGCTCGCACTCAAAGGCATAAGCGACAACGTGATCATCCAGAACGCCTCCCAGCGCCGGCAGCGTGCGATCGACTTCCGGCAGGTGCAGGGTTCAGTGGGCACCAACAGCATCGGCATGTTGCTGGCGGGCATAGCCGGGACGCCTCCCACGATGGCCTTTTCGTCGTTCGGTTCCTCGCTCATCGGCCTGACGGGAGTTGCAGCGCGCAGGGTCGGCTTCGCTGTCGCGGCCGTTTTCGTGTTCCTTGCGCTGCTGCCGAAGTTCACGGCACTGTTGCTCACCGTTCCCGACCCGGTCATGGGCGCATACCTGATCCTGCTGCTGGGGCTGTTCTTCGTCGGCGGCCTGCAGACGGCCACGCAGGAAGGCCTCGACCAGCGGAAGGTGCTCGTCATCGGTCTGTCGTTCGCTGTCGCCATCGGCATGCAGCATCTGAACATCGCCGAACTGGTGCTCGGGCCGTCGTGGGGCTCGCTTATCGGCAATCCGGTGGTGGCAGGGCTGATCACCGCGATCCTGCTCACGGCGTTCATCGAGCTCAGTGGCCGCCGGGGCAAGCGGCTCGAGGTTGCGCTCGACGACGCAGCCCTTCCCGCGATCGACGCGTTCCTGGTTGACGTTGCCGCCAGCATGCGATGGAACGAGTCCTCCGCGTTGCGTCTGCGTTCGGCAGGCGAGGAAGCTGTTTCAAGTCTGATGCCGCTGAGTGGGAGTGCGGGCGAAGGCAGAGCGCCCTGGCTGCATGTCTCGGTGCGTCCAGGCGCAGGCGTGGTCGAGTTGGAACTCGTGGCGTCGGTCATCGGGCGTGAGAACCTGCAGGACAGGCTGGCGTACCTGGAAGAGCAGCCTGCGGTCGCCGACCCTGGTGAACTGTCGTTCCGGCTGCTGCGGCACTACGCGTCCGGAGTGCAGCATCGGCAGTACTACGGCATCGACGTCGTCACGGTCCGGGTCGAGGGTTCATCTTGACCCCCGCGCGCCGACTGCCTACCGTAGCGCCATGAAGATGTTCCGGATAGTGATGTACATACTGGCGGTGCCCCAGATGGCTCTGGCTGCGTTCACGGCCCTGGTGGGCTCGTTCGCGGATGGAGGAAGCCTCGGGGAACGGATGGTGCTGGTCTTCCTTCATCCGCTCGCCGCTATAGGGCTGCTGGTTCTGGTGACGCAACCCCGGCTCTCGATCAAGGGGATCCGCGCCGTCACTGCGCTTCTCGTGGCGAATGTGGCAGCCGACGGGGTGCTCGCGCTGCTGATCGCCGGGGGCACGGTGAAGGGAGACTGGGAGCTCCCGCTGGTGTTTGCGCCCATCCCCGCGATCGGAATCGCCTACGCGGCGATGCGGATGACGTCGCGCCCGCAGCAGAGCGACGGCTAGCTTCAGGCGTCGTTTGACGCTCACCCTGCCCGCTTCTAGACTCGCGCCAGCCTGTACGAGGAGTGTGCGCCATGGCGGAGAGTTGTCTGGCAGCGGTGTTCGTCGGGGCCGAGCGCCCGTTGGAAGTGCAGGAGTTCCCGGTGCCGGACGTGGGGCCGGACAACCTGCTCATCCGCATGAGCATGGCCGCGGTCTGCGGGACTGACGCGCACAACTGGTACAACGCCAACGCGCCGCATCCCATCATCTGGGGGCACGAGAACATCGGCGTCGTCGCGGCGCTCGGTGCGAACGTGCGCACCGATATCCTCGGCGAGACGCTCCGCGAGGGCGACCGCGTGCTGTTCCACTCTGCGCCGTGCGGCCACTGCTACAACTGCGTGATGGGGCTGCGCTGCACGAACGCCATCCACTATGGCAACTCGCACGTCGACCCCTCCTCCGAGACGATGCTGCGCGGTGGATTCGGCCAGTACCTGCTGCTGGACCCGAACCCCGCCATCATGCGCGTGCCGGACGATATGAGCACGGAGCGCGCGCTGATGTCCGTCATCGGCAACCACACGACGATGAGCGGGTTGCGCAAGCTCAACGCGCCTGACCCCGGCGACACGGTCGTCATCCAGGGCTCAGGCCCCATCGGGATGGGCGCGATGGTGCAGGCGAAGGCCCGCGGCGCGGGGCGCGCCATCATGATCGGTGCGCCGTCCCACCGGCTGGCGCTCGCACGCGAACTCGGCGCAGACGAGACGATAGACCTCGCGGACTGCCCGACTCCAGAGTCCCGCATCGAGCGCGTACGCGAACTGACCGGCGGCGGTCCCGACCTCGTCGTCGAGGCTTCGGGCGCCCGCACGTCCGTGCATGAGGGGCTCCAGATGGTGCGCTACGGCGGGAAATACCTCGTCATAGGCCTCATCCTGCCGACCTCCGTGGAGATGGACCCGTCGCGCATCGCGGCGAAGGACCTCACCGTTGCAGGCGTCGTGGGCTCGAAGGTGGAGAACATCATCCGTTCCATGCGGCTCATGCGTACGCGCATCGACGTGCCGGTGGAGAAGATGATCACGCACCAGTACCCGCTCACGCAGGTGAACGAGGCTCTGCAGTCGCACGTCGACCTCTCGGCGATGGTGCCGGTGGTCAACCACGCGCTGACGTAGAGGGCTACCGAACGTCGATGACTACGCGGCAGTGGTCGCTTGGACCCCAACGTGCGGGATCGTTCATCGCATGGACGCTGACGTTCTGGTCGAACCCCCTTGACGCGAACACATAGTCCAGTTGGTGGCCGGTGAACGTGCCCTCGCTGCGCAGGAGTTTCAGTTGATGAGCGGAAAGATAGGTTGGAACATTCCGCGTGCCCTCCGGTAGACCTTTCGGAACTGGGTCCGCCTGCTTGTCGGCATCTGGCCAGCGCGGCCCGACAAACCCAAGCCCAAGAGCCTCCATCCGGTCGAATACCGTCGTATCACGGGGTTGGAGAGAGTACACCGTCTCCTCGTAGATGGTGTTGAGGTCGCCTGCAGCGAGGATGCGGTGCGATGCTGGATTCAGGTATCCAATGAAAGCCGACAGGTCAGAGATGATTCGGTGTGCTGATGCATCGGCGTAGCCTGCGCTCCATGAAGACTTGACCACCGGTTTGATCCAGCGGGCGTACATCGAGAACACGATGAATGGCTCACCACAGTCGATCGGCGTCACTCGCGCGGCCGCGATGGTGTTGGAGTCACTTACCGCAATCTCATTCGGCTCCATACCTACCTGCGCGGCGTTGACTGGCTTGAACCATTCAACTCTCACGTTGTCGGACAGTTTCACCACCATTGGCCAGCGGCCGTACCCGTAGGTGGCCTCAGGTTGGTAAGGACTAGTGTCGATAGACGTCGGAGCCGCAATTGGGTCCGCCTCTTGCAAGAGGGCAACATCGGCATCCATCTGCAGAAGTTCATTCCAAGGCGCTCGGCGCTTGGCGATATTCCAACACACGATTCTGACCACGGACGGACTCTCCTGGGGTAATTCGATGAGCCTGGGCGAAGCGGGTCGCGGAAGGACTGCTCTGCCTACATACTCGGCCTGAACCTGCCCCAGACCTCCCACAGCGCGTGGGTGATCTGGCCGACGGTGGCATGCTCCACGGCGTCGAGCAGAGCCTCGAAGACGTTGGCGTCGGAGACGGCGGCGGCCTGCAGGCGTTCGAGTGCGGCGGCGGCCTCTGTGGCGTGCTCGCGCTTGAATGCGCGGGTGCGGGCGGCCTGGGCGCGTTTCGACTTCATGGGGATGTGCACGAGTTCGCCGCGCGGCCTTGCCCCGTCCCTGCTCGTGAGGTAGTTCACGCCCACGACGCGTCGCTTGCCGTCGCGCATCGCCCCGCGCTCACGCTGCACCTCCTCCTGGATGGAGGTGCGGAAGTACTCGTTCTCGATGGCGGGCAGCACGCCGCCCTGCTGGTCGATCTCGCGGAAGATGCGGTGGACGGCGCGCTCTACCTCCGCCTCGAGGTACGTGAGTCCGTACGCGCCCTGGTTGAGGTTCTCGATGTAGCCGAAGTCGCCGCTCTCCACGAGCGGGATCTGCTGGCTGCCCATCGCGAGCTGGACGTCGTCCTCTTGCGGTGTGGTGTACGTCTCCTTGTAGGAGTTCGTGTGGAGCGAGTTGGTGTTGTTGTGGAGGGCGTGCTCCGCCTGCAATGCGACCCGGGTGAGGTTATGCAGCGGCTCCGAGTCCTGCAGCGAGCGCCCGGACGTCTGGCTGTGGAAGCGCAGTGCCAGGCCGGGGCCCTCGACGCCGTAGCAGCGCTTGAGCGCCACCGCCCAGACGCGACGCGCGACGCGTCCCAGCACGTTGAACTCCAGTTCGGAGCCTGACGTGAAGAAGAACGAGAAGCGGCGCGTGAACTCTTCGATGGGCAGCCCTCGCGCTCGGAGCGTCTCGATGTAGGTCAGGCCGTTCGCGAGCGTGAATGCGAGTTCCTGCACCGGGTTCGCGCCCGCCTCTCCGATGTGGTAGCCGGAGATGGAGAGCGGGTACCAGCCCGGCGCCTCCCGCATCATGTACTCGGTCATGTCGGCGATGAGCCGGAGCGACGGCTCCAGAGGGAAGAGCGCCTCGTTCTGCGCTTGCACCTCCTTGAGGATGTCGGCTTGCACGGTGCCGCGCAGCGACTTCCAGTCGAAGCCGCGCCTGCGCGCCGCGGCGAGGAACATCGCCATGAGCGTCGGCGCGGGGCCGTTGATGGTCATCGAGACGGACGTGCGCGAGAGGTCGAAGCCGTCGTAGAGGCGCATCATGTCGTCGAGCGTGTCGACGGCGACGCCGCCCTCCCCGACTTTGGCTAGCGCGCCGGGCTCGTCGGAGTCGAGGCCGTAGAGCGTGAGCGAGTCGAACGCTGTGGACAGCCGAGGCGCGCCGTGTCCGGCGGCGAGCAGGTGGAAGCGGGCGTTGGTCGTCTCCGGCATGCCGAGCCCGGCGAACATGCGGATCGGGTCCTCGTCGCGCCTGCGGAAGCGGTACGCGCCCTCGGTGAACGGGAACGCGCCGGGGAGGTTCTGCGTGTAGAGGTAGCGCACGATCTGGCGCGGGCTGGCGTCGCGGTCCGGCAGGCCGAGCACGGGTGTCCAGAGGCCGGTGGTGGTCTCGCGAGCGATAGGCACGCGCCCGTTGGGCGTCTCGCGGTGCGCCACGCCGTCCTCGACGGTCGTGTCTGAGAGGTCGCCGTCGAAGCCGTAGGTCTGCCAGATGCGGTCGTACTCGGCCTGGTAGTCGCGCGAGGCGCCGCCGTTGGACGCTAGCGCCGCCTCGCCCTCCGCCTCGGCGTAGTACGCCTCGTGTGCGTCGACGACGGTACCAAGGTAGCCGCGTTTGCTGAATGGCACCGGTGACGGGCTCTCGCCCCAGCCTGCGCCATCGAATGGAGACGAGGAGAGCAGGCAAAGGCCAGAGCGCCGTGCGATCTCCGCGAACAGGGCGGTGACGCCTGCGTCGCCGAAGCGCTTGGCCTCGGTGAGGAAGACGCGCTCGTTGTCGCCGACGAAGCGCCGGACGCGGGCGTAGCGTGCCTCGGCCTGAGGGAAGTCGCGCTTGTTCATCACGACGAGGTCCGCCCTGCGTAGGAGGGCCTCCTTCTCCAACTGCACGTCACTGCCGTACTCCGGCGTCATGCAGAAGACGGAGGCGTCGGCGACAGGCGCGACTCCGAGTTCGTTCTGCCCGAGACCGACGGACTCCACGAGGATGAGGTCGAAGCCGTGCGCGCGCAGTTCAGCAACGAGCGGCGCGGTCTTCTCCTCGGTCGAATCGCCGGGGCCGACGCTGACCGATCGGACGAACACGCGGGGCGAGTAGCAGTGCACCATGCGAAGGCGGTCGCCGAGCGTGGGGTCGGCCGTGAGCACAGCGACGCGTCCGTCAGTAGAGCGCAGGAAGCGGAGCAGCAGCTCGTCGATGAGCGTGCTCTTCCCCGCTCCGCCGCGTCCGCCGATACCCCACACGAGCGGCCTGCCGTTGGCGTGCGACTCGGCAGGCTGCGAGCCCTCCCATTCGATGGACGTGAGGCGATGGGCGAGCGTGCGGGCCGTGCCGTTGGTGGCGGCTTGCTTCTTCGAGGCGTCGCTGGCGATGGTGGTCATGTCGCGCACGGCCTCGGCGAGGTCGAGCGGTGGTCGGTAGACCTTCGCTACTCCCATCCGCAACAGCGGTGCGACCTCACGTTCGAGGATGGTGCCGCCGCCACCGGCGAACAGCGGGACGTGCGGTATGCCCTGCCGCGCCTGCTCGGCGAGCACCTCGCGCAGGAACGACATATGCCCGCCGTTGTAGGTGCTCACAGCGATGCCGGTGGCGTCCTCCTCGGACGCCGCTTTGGCGATCTGGTAGGCGCTCTTGTTGAAGCCGACGTAGACAGCCTCGGTGCCCTGCGCGCGCAGGATGCGCGTGATGGCCGCAGCGGCGACGTCGTGGCCGTCGCAGATCGGCGTAGCGATGACGAATCGCGGTGGGCGGTGCATGCGGAAAGTATAGCGTGCGGGTTGCGCGCGGGGTTGTGCTAGGCAAGGTGGAGCGTAGAATGTAGTCACAAGGAGTCGCCTGAAATGACTACATACAGTGTGCGCGAGTTCAAGGCGAAGGTCAGCGAGATACTACATGCGCTGGAGGATGGCGAAGAGGTCATCATCACACGCCGGGGTAAGCCGTGCGCCAAACTGACCCACGTCCAGTCTGAAGAAAAGCTTCCGATCACTTCGCTCAGGGGCATCTTCCGTGACCGCCTGCCTGACCTCACTTGGGAGGACTTCGTAGAGGCCAAGAAGATCTGGGAGCCCCGCATCCCGGATGACCTATGACCCAGACTTCCTCCCCAGACACATCTCGGTTTGTGGTGGACACCAACGCTCTCTGGTGGTATCTGAGAGCACCGGAACGGCTCTCACCAGCGGCGGACGTGATTTTCCGACTCGCAGAGGCGGGCGGAACCGTGCTGGTGGTTCCAGCAATCGTTGTGGCCGAGCTGTACTATCTTTCGTTCAAAGTCCGCGACCCCCTGCCCCCATCGGAACTGATGGAGTGGTTCGAGCGGTCGGGCTTTTTCGTTGTCTCCGACCTCGGCAGTCCCCAACTGGAATTGCTCGACCGGTTGCCGGAGATACCGGAGATGCACGATCGGCTCATCGCGGCGGAGGCGCTTGCGCTGGGCGTGCCGGTGGTAACACGGGACCCCGTGATCGCTGCTTCGCCGCAGGTGCAGTCCATCTGGTAACGAGTCACGGCGAGGCGTGCGTCAGACGATTCCTCGCCTGCCCCTCCTGTATACTGGTCTTGTGCCTGCTCTTCTCGAAGCCCGGAACCTTACGAAGCACTACGGCTCCACAGTTGCTCTCGACGGTGTGTCGTTCGATGTCCACGATGGCGTGACCGGGCTGCTCGGCCCCAACGGCGCTGGGAAGAGCACCGCGATGAAGCTCTTTCTTGGACTCATCCAGCCGACCTCCGGCTCCGCGATGCTGCTCGGCGAGGAGCCGTACCGCTCCACCGAAGGCCGCGCCCGCATCGGCTATATGCCGGAGAACGAGTGCCTGCCCAAGAGCATGACCGCCTCCGAGTTCCTGATGCACATGGCGCAGGTGAGCGGCATCCCGCCGAGCCAGGCGCGCACCCGCGCTGCGGACATCCTCCGCCACGTGGGGCTCGACGAGGAGCGCTACCGGCCCATCGGCGAATACTCCACCGGCATGAAGCAGCGCGTGAAGCTCGCTCAGGCCATCGTCCACGACCCGGTGCTGGTGCTGCTCGACGAGCCGACGGCCGGCCTCGACCCGGACGGGCGCCAGGAGATGCTGCGTCTCATCCATCGCACGGCCAACACGTTTGGCATCAGCGTCATGCTCTCGACACACCTGATGGGCGATATCGAACGCACTGCCGACTCCGTCATCGTGCTCGAGTCCGGCGTGCTCGCGCAGGAAGGCGCGGTCGCGAAACTCACCGAGGAGACAGAGACGCTGCTCATCGAGGTCGCCGACCGGCATGAGGAGTTCGTCACTGCGCTTGCAGCGAAGGGCGTGCAGGCAACGAGCGACGGCCAGATGCTCGTCATCGAGCAAGCGCGAGAGGCCGACTACGACCTCATCCGGGATGCCGCGGTGGAGTCCGGGGCGCGCATACGGAGACTCTCTCCGGAACGCCGCACCCTCACCGACATCTTCAGGAGCAGACCGGCGTGAGGGCGCGCGAGGCGGAGGTCTTCGACCTCGGATACCAGCGGTACACGGGGCCTCGTGAAGGGCGCAACCGGGCACGGCTGGCGCTGTTCGAGAACGGTGTCCGCACGGTACTCGGCATCGGACGCGGAGGCCGCGCGAAGATCCTGCCTGTCGGCCTGTTCCTGGCAGTGATGACCCCTGCCGTGGTGTTCGTCATCATCCTTGCGTTCATCGGCGAGGCGGGCGCGGACTTCATCCCCGGCCCTGCCGATTACTACTCGATCGTGAGCGTCATCCTCATCATCTTCGGGGCCATCATGGCGCCGGAGCTGCTCTGCCCCGACCGCAGGGACAACGTGCTCCCGCTCTACCTGGTCCGGCCGCTCACGTCGACCGATTACCTCATCGCGCGCTTCCTCGCGTTCTTCGCCATCGTGCTCGTACTGGTCTACGCCGGGCAGATCGTCCTGCAGGCGGGGCTCATCCTGACGGCCAGCGACCAGGTCGAGTACATCCGCGACAATTGGCAGGACGTCCCGCGCATCCTGTTCATGGGCGTGCTCATCGCTACGTTCATCTCGGTGGGGCCGCTGGCCGTGGCGGCGTTTACGACGCGGCGCGCCTACGCTGCCGCGTTCATCATCGCAGCGTGGCTGCTGCTCAATTCCATCAGCGACGGGCTTACGGTCGAGGCGAGTTGTACCGTTGTTACCACAGACGCCAGCGGGGACGAGAACGTCATCGAGGAATCGGCCTTCGAAACTGGAGACACCTTCGTTCCCGATGAGGAGATAGTCTCTCGCGAATGCACACGTCCTGCCGGCGACCTCGCGCCATACGTCGGACTGCTCAGCCTGAGCGGCGTTACGGACAACATCAACTCCATGGTGTTCGAGATCGAGCCTTCAAGGGACAACGCCGGACCGTCCTCCATCGCCGTAGCCGAACTGCACGATGCATTCCCCGTCGGTGTGTACGTGCTGTGGACGGGCATCCCCGCCCTGCTGTTGTGGCACCGCTACCGGAGGATACGGCTATGACCACCGCGTCCCCACCGGCCGTTGAGGTGCAGAACGTTTCCAAGTGGTATGGCAGTGTCGTGGCGGTCAACGAAGCCTCGTTCGACGTCTACCCCGGCGTAACCGGCATCCTCGGGCCGAACGGCGCTGGGAAGACGACCCTGCTTAGCATGATGTGCGGTCTCGTCAAACCGTCGCGCGGCAGCGTGCGGGTGCTTGGCGAAGAGGTGCAAGGCAACATCGGACTGTACCGGCGCATCGGCGTGATGCTGGAGCATGACGTGCTCTACCCGTTCATGACCGGGCGCGATTTCGTGCGGCTGGCTGCTCGCCTGCAGGGCATGAACGACGAAGCGGCAGTGGACCGCGCCATCCACGCTGCGAATCTGGAGGACGCGCAACACCGGGCCACCGGCACGTATTCGCGAGGGATGCGGCAGCGTATCCGGCTCGCTGGAGCCATCGTGCACGAGCCGGACGTGCTCATCCTCGACGAGCCGCTGAACGGCACCGACCCGCGCCAGCGTGTCGAGTTCGCCGATTTCGTGAGCCGGCTCTCAACGCAGGGCAAGGCCATCCTCATCTCCTCCCACATCCTCGAGGAGGTCGAGGCGCTGGCCGACCGCATCCTCCTCGTTGTAAGTGGAAAGCTGGCGGCGTCGGGTGATTTCCACGCGATACGCGAGAAGCTGGACGAGCGTCCATTCCAGGTGCGCATCGGCGCGTCGAAGCAGCGGGAGATGGCCGCGGCGCTGGTTGCGCTGGACGCGGTGGAGTCCGTTTCACTGGCCGAGGATGGCAACATCGAGGTGCTGACGCGCAACGTCGCCGAGCTCCAGCGCATGGCCCCGAAACTCGCGCAGGACATCGGCAGCCGCCTCTACCGCATCGAACCGCTGGACGACTCGCTGGAGAGCGTCTTCTCGTACGTGGTGCAGCGGTGATCAGAGCGCTCTTCATGTTGGCGCTGCGCCAGGCGGTCACGAGACGCAAGGTGGCACTGCTCATCATCCTCGCACTGCTTCCGCTGGGGCTGGCCGTCATTCTGGACTCAACGGTTGACGAGCCGGACCTCATCGGCCCGTTGCTGGGCGGGCTCGTCATCTCCGTCACACTCCCGATCACAGTCATGGTGCTCGCGACGGGCGCGTTCGGGAACGAGGTCGAAGACCGCACGCTGAGCCTGCTCACCACGAAACCCGTGCCACGCTGGACGATCGTGCTCTCGAAGCTCGCTGCGACCGTAGTGGTGGCTGTTCCCCTGATGGCCATCGTCGCTGCGGTCATCACGACGATGGATGCCGAGGGGATCGGAAACGCTCCGGTCGTTGCAGCCGTTTCGGTGACGGTAGGCGTCGTGGCGTACGCCTCAACGTTCACCTGGCTGGGGCTACTCACGACACGCGCGCTGGGGTTCGGCCTCGTTTACGTACTGCTCTGGGAGGCGCTCATCACGACTTTCCTGAGCGGCACGCGCTACCTGAGCATCCGCAGCTACATCTTCGGCACTGCACACGGGCTCAACGATCAGGCGTTCGGTGAAGATCTGACGATCGCGATGACCCCTGCGCTCGTAGGCGCAGCGCTGGTGACGGTGGGGTTCTTCCTGCTGACCGTGCGACGCCTCAGCCGTATGGACATCCAGTAGCACTCAGGAACGCGCCTCGTTCGTGAAACGCCCGTCGAGCGGATAGAATCGGGCGACCCCACAGCTATCGAACGGAGCCCGTATGGGCGAATCACGAAAGAAGAAATCGTGGTGGCGCGACACCACGCTCATCACGATGGTAGGCCTGCTGGCCGTCGTTTCGTTGGTCGCGTTCGTCCAGCATGGCGTGGACGGTCTGCGCGAAGGCGGCGAGAACTCGCTGTTCATCATCCGTCAGGCGGCGCCTGCCCTCTTCCTCGGGTTCATCCTGGCCGGAATGCTCACCGTCCTCTTCCCTCCCAGGGTGGTCGGACGCTGGATGGGCGACGAGGCCGGCATGAAGGGCGTCCTTATCGGCGCGGCGGCGGGCGCGCTCTCCCCGGGCGGCCCGTATGTCATGTACCCCATCGCCGCAGCGCTGATGCACGGCGGCGCTGGCATCGCGTCCATCTCGGCGTTCTCCGTGGCGCGGAACATCTTCACCGCCAACCGCTTCCTCGTGTACGAACTGCCGTTCCTCGGCGTGCCGCTGGCGCTGGCGAAAACCCTCTCCACGCTCTGGCTGATCGGCGTGGGGACGTTGCTCGTGCCCGTCGTCTTCCGGCTCATGCCGCGCAGCGCGCAGGAGGCGGCGCGCTCGCGCATCGGCGCAGCGGACCAGGAGCAGAAGGAATGACGCTCTACCTGCTGGCCGGGCTCGTTGGGCTCACGGCGGTCCTCGTTTTGCGCAAGGATGGCTTCTTCGGACTGCGTAAGGGCTCCGTTACGAGTGCGTTGCTGCTGCGGTCCGTTGCCCGGATGCTGGTGCTCGGCATGGTGCTCGCAGGGATGACGCAGGTCATCCTTCCGCAGGAGGTCATCACTCGCTGGATCGGCGATGAGTCCGGCTTCACCGGCATCCTCATCGGTGCGGCTGTCGGCGCGCTCGTACCCGGCGGCCCGTACGTCGTGATCCCGCTTGCGGCATCCATCTTTCTCTCAGGCGCGGGGGTCGGCCCGGTTGCGGCGTTGATAACGGCATGGAACACCATCCCGTTCACGCGCACGGTCATGTGGGAGCTGCCGTTCCTGGGCGGCGCGTTCACCACGAGCCGGATGCTGGTGAACCTGCCCTTCCCCATCGTGGCGGGGTTGCTCACCCCGCCGATCTACCGGCTGCTGGTCTGACGCTCGTCCCTACGAGCCAAACACTTGCAGCGTAGGGGACAGCAGGTCGTCGAGCAGTGCGCCCCGCTGGTACGGGAAACCGACAACCAGGACGACCAGAACATTGGTGCCGCCTGTATCGGTCGCAGGCGTCTGCGCTGCCGCAAAGATCTGGAGCCTTCCGTCGATCTCAATCAGGGCTCCTTGCCACGTGAGTTCGCCGAAAGTAACTGGGTCCAGATTCTCCGGCTCAACGCCAGGAATGCCGCCGATCTGCTGTTCCATGAACTGCTCCACCGTCACTCCGGGAATGACGGCCTGGATGAGCACCGGACCTGCGATCTCGTGCCGGTAGAACCTGCCGGGGAGGTCCTCTATGGGTTCCCAGCCATCGGGCTGCGCGATCTGCACGCCGAACGGGGAGTCCGTAGCAGTGATGGTCACGCCGTCCCACGGCGCCACCCATGCGGGAGACGTAGCCTCCTCCGATAGACACGACGCGTCCGGGGCGTCCTCTCCATCGAGGAATGCGTTGATGATCGACTTGGCGCAATCCCCTTCGAGGATTATCCCGTGCCCCACGGCGGGGAACTCGACGAACGTGGCGTTGGAGAGGTTCGCCGCAACCGCCATCCCGTGCTCCGGAGGTGTGATCGGATCGTACTCGCCCGCGAGCACGAGCGTTGGGATGTCGCTGCGCACAGGTTCGTTCTCCGCCGCGGGCGACGGGTCCACGTCCCAGAGAGCGCAGGTGTCGAACGCGTCCTGGGCGTACGTCTCTTCGGCGTCCTGGATGCGGGAGAATAGCGGACTGGCCGCAAGGCTCGCCGCGATCGCCTCTGGCGAAGTGAACGGCGTCTCATCCGCGCACCGCGTCGAGTAGTGCATTCCAACGGAGAAGAACGCGTCATTGATGAGGCTGTTGGTCAGCATCAGGTTCGCGGGTTCCACGTTCCCCTTCGCGGCCTCGGTGATGATCTCCGGGAGCCAGGGGATGATATCTGTCTGGTAGAACGCTTCGAAGCCCAGCCAGGCTAGCCGCTCACCGGTCATCAGCGTGTCGACCACGTCCCCGTCGAGGTCGAACGAGGCTTGACCCGGCGCGGGCGATGCCGTGAGGTTGTCGAAAGCCTCGATCAACGTGTCTTCGAGGCCCGGGTAGTGTTCGCTGCATGCTGCGTCCGTTGCGCAGGAGTCCAACATCAGGCGGAACGCCCGCTCCGAGCCGGTGGGGATGCCCGCGAAGAAGTCAAGTTCGAGAGGATACGAGGAGTCCAGCACGACGCGACGTACGCCATCCGGGAAGTCGCGCATCACATTCTGCGCCAGCCTCGTTCCATACGACGACCCGTACAGGTCCCAGCGCTCGTGGCCGAGTGCGATGCGCAGGCGGTCGACGTCGGCTGCGTTTGCGGCGCTATTCACTGTGGAAAGGTCTATCCCCTCCTCCACGAAACGGTCGCGGCACGTTTGCAGCGCATCCAGATAGAGCTCGTTCTCCTCGGCAAGCGGGAGCGCCTGGCTGATCAGGTCCCGTGTCAACTCTCGCGTCTCCGGACAGATGAGTGCAGGTTCAGAGAAGCCCGCGCCGCGCTGGTCGAAGAGGATCACGTCCCTGGTCTCGTTCAGGGGTTCCAGGATGACGCCGCCGCTCACTTCCAGACCTTCAAGCGCGTGCCCGCCGGGGCCGCCCTCCAGGTAGATGACAGGGACGCCGCTGGTACGCTCACCGGTAGCGGGGAATACGGCGACTGCGATCTCGTACGTGCCGGCGGACGGATTGTCGTAGTCGGCAGGTACGGTCAGGTAGCCGCACTCCGCAGCCCAGAGCGGGGTGCCGGGTTGGTTGCTGAACGGACAGGAGTCTTCCCTGAATGCGTCTTCCGCCGCGGGGATGTCGGATGCCGGGGCCGGAATGGCCGTGGGCGTGGCCGTTGGCTCAGGCGCGGGTTCCGGCGTGGGTGTTGCCGTCGGCGCAGGCGTGGGCGTTGGCTCGGGCGTTGGGGTTGGAGTCGAAGTCGGTTCAGGTGATTGGCAGGCTGCGATGAGCGACAGAAGGGCGGCAAGAACCAGGGCGGTGATATGTGGGAATCTCATTGATTAATGCTAGCACATGCCCCGGATATCCTCGGCCGGATAGCTTCGGAAGAAGAAGGAAGGGGCGCCCAGATGCGGCGCCCCTTCAGTTGGTTTCTGACTGGTACGGCGAGAGGGCTAGTCTTCCGAACTGAGCGCGCTCTGGCCCCGGTACATCCCCAGTCCGATGACGATGAAGCAGAGGGAGCCGAACGAGAGCAGGCCATTGTCTATCCCGAGGAGCACTAGAGGATCGATCGCCGGAACGTGCTGAAGGACCAGGAAGTTGACGATCGCCAGTACCCCCATGAGGACAAGTCCGTAGGAAGCCAGCCTGTAGATGCTCATCGATTCGAAGCGGGAGGCAAGGCCGAGGCCGACGAGTATGGATGCAATGGGATAAACGGCCACCAGCGCTACGATGACTCCGCCCATCGGTGCGTAGACACTGAGGGCAAGGCCTTCGAAGAACGCCTGATCGGCGCCGGATTCCATGCCGCGCTGCAAGAGGTGGATGCTGAAGTGCCGCATCCCCATTGCAATCACGTAGAGGCTCCAGCCGAACAGGCTCGCGAACACCCCAAGCCGGAGGACTGATGCGCCGGCCCCCCCTGTTGGGACAGGCGGAGCCAGCCGAGGGCGGCATAGGCGTAGAGGAACATTCCGACGATCGATAGCATGGAAGCCAGGTGCGCAAGGCTCGGGTTGCCGGCCATCGCGTCGAGGGCTGCAGGGAAGTCGGTCTGATCCACACTGTCCAGCACTGCGCCGCCAGGAAAGAAGAGCGACGCCAGGAGCAACAGGACCACTCCGACAATGAGGGCCAGCCCACCGTTCTTGGTAGCGGGACTTGTAAGCGTAGATGCCATTTGACGTTCCTCCTTGGCGCGCGGCATTCGCTTAGGATAGGTGAACGGTAGCACCCGCGATTTACTACCTGCAATGAGGATTCGTGCAAAACTCAAAGCAGATTTTGGACGCAGCTAGACCGGCTGCACGCGATAACCGCGCGCAGCCGGCCCTTTTCTCGACGATGCTCCGGGAGTTACTCCTGCGGGATGAACTCACTCGAACCGCGGTACATCCCTACGCCGAAGATGAAGAAGCAGATCGCTCCCACGGTCAACACTCCGTTGCTGATGAGCGCGAAGATCAGGAGGTCGATTCCCTCGAAGTGTTGAAGTACAAGGAGGTTGAACAGACCTGCTACCCCCACCAAAGCCATCGCGTAGGCCGCCAGCCCATAGACGTTCAACCCGCGGGAGCGGGCAGCAAGACCGACCCCCAGCATGAGCGCGGCGACCGAAGAGACAGCGATGAAGGCGAAGTGTATGGCGGCGCCGGTTGAGAAAACGGCGAGAGCAAGGTCGTCCAGCTGTGGCTGCACGTCCTGACCTGTCCCCGTGCCGATCCCCTGCTCCACGATGCGGACGACCATGTGCCGCGTGGCTGCCTCGACGATGAGGAGGACCCAGCCGATCACGCTTGCGACGATTCCGAACCGGAGGGCCGAGTCCCCGAAGCCCTGCCGGGGAGGCAGGCGGAAGAGCGCAAGAAGCCCGTAGGCGTGCAGCAGCAAAGCGAAGGTCAATCCAAGTGTCGTTATATGAGTAACGCTGGGATTGTCCGCCATCGCAGTGACTATCGTTGGGAAGTCGAACCCGTCCACGCGGTCTACGAGAGCGCCTCCCGGGCTGAACAGCGATACGAGGAGGGCCAGTATGACGCCTGCTACCAGGGCAAGGCCGCCGCTTCTTATCTCGGGCAACACGTTGATACTTCCAGTGGTCACGGCACTCCTCCTGAGCGATGTTTTCGCCTGAGTTATTGAGACAATAGCATCCAGTGCAGGCTGCAAACAATGGATTGACGGGGCTGCAACATTCGAAGTCCTGTTCTCCTCCCCCCGATGGCGCGGAACGGCGCAGGATGGCACACTGTAGCGCGCTCATCGGCAGAAGCATCGATCCACGGAGGGAGCAGCGTGAAAGCAGTCCGGTTCCACGAGTTCGGCGGCCCCGAGGTATTGCGCTACGAGGACATCCCCGAGCCTGAACCCGGGCCCGGCGAGGCCGTCCTCCGCCTCGGCGCGTGCGGCGTCAACTTCATCGACACCTACCAGCGCACCGGTGCGTACAACGTCGCGTTGCCCCACGTCGCGGGACAGGAGGGCGCGGGAGAGGTCGTCGCGATCGGCGAAGGCGTCACGAGCATCGCGGTCGGCGAGCACGCCGGCTACACGGGCACGGGCGCGTCGTACGCGGAGTACGTCAAGGTTTCCGCGGACCGTCTGGTGAAGCTGCCGGAAAGCGTGGACGACACCACGGGTGCGGCTGTGCTGCTGCAGGGGATGACGGCGCACTATCTCATGGCCTCGACCTTCCCGCTGCAGCCGGGCCACACCTGCCTCGTGCACGCGGCTGCGGGAGGCGTTGGCCTCCTGCTCACGCAGATGGCGAAGATGCGCGGCGCGCGCGTCATCGGCACAGTCTCGACCGAAGAGAAGGCGCAACTGGCCCGCGATGCCGGAGCGGACGACGTTATCCTCTACACCCAGCAGGATTTTGTTGCTGAGGTGGACCGCATCACCAGCGGAGCCAAGCTGAACGTGGTCTATGACTCCGTGGGCAAGGACACCTTCGACGGCAGCCTGGACTGCCTCGCGCCACGCGGATACCTCGTGCTCTTCGGACAGTCGAGCGGACGCGTGCCGCCGGTCGACCCGCAGATACTCAACGCGAAGGGGTCGCTCTTCCTGACGCGCCCTACCCTCGCCAGCTACGCGCTTACGCGTGAAGAGATCGACTGGCGCGCAAGCGACATCTTCGGTTGGGTCGCCGAGGGCTCGCTCAACGTCCGCGTCGGCGCTTCGTTCGCGCTGTCGGACGCGGCCGAGGCGCACCGGCAGCTGGAAGGCCGCCTCACGACAGGCAAAGTACTGCTGATCCCCTAGGGCGACCCTCCCCGTCGGTCCCGGACCTCGCAGACCTGCCTGGTGTAGGGGCGTCCCTTGTGAGCGCCCTGTACGGGGAAACCTGTCATGTGAGCGAAGCCCGCGTCAGCACGCAACACCATCTCAGCGAACGCCTCACCTGGCACTCCCTGTGCTCGTACTGAGAACCGTCACGGTCTCTGCGGCGTAAAATGTAATTGAGGGTCCACAGAGCCAAGGGGGTGAATGATGGGTGGTTTGAGGGAAGGCATCCGTAAGTACCGTGGGCGGCTCATCGTCGCCGCCGTGGTCGTGGCGATACCCGTGCTTGCCCTTGCGTGGTGGCTCGGCTCGCCCCTCTTCATCAACAAGACGGTCGATGAAGAGTTTCCGTACAGCGTGGGCGCCGTGGTGCCGGAAGGCATGACGCGTACCCAGGTGGACCAGACCATGGAGACGATGGCCTCGATGGAGGAAGTGGTGTCCGAGGCGATGCCTGAGGCAGCGCCCAGGGGTGAAGATGAGGTGATGGCGTCGCTCATGGAAACCATGACGCCTGAGATGATGGCCGACGCGATCCAAGGCATGTCCCCGGAGATGCTGGCTGAGGTTGCCGAGACGATGGCTGAATCAGCCCCGGGGATGACGCCAGAGATGATGGCCGAGGCTGTGGAGAGCATGACGCCGGAGATGATGACCGCCGTCATGCAGACGATGACGCCTGAGATGATGGCGCAGATGGCCGAGATGATGCCTGAGATGATGGCTCCGGCCGGGCCTGTAGCCGTCAAGCAGGGCATGTTCCGCGACGCTGACAGCTTCCACAAGGGCGAAGGCTCCGCGACCCTGTACACACTGCCGGACGGCTCGAACGTGCTGCGCCTTGAGGACTTCCGCGTTACCAACGGACCCGACCTGCGCGTGATCCTCGCCAGCCATCCCGACCCGATGAACCGTGGCAATGTGCACAGCGGGGAATACGTGGAACTCGGCAAGCTCAAGGGCAACATCGGAAACCAGAACTACACGTTGCCTGACGGCCTGTCGCCGGACGACTACAACTCCGTCATCATCTACTGCAAGCCGTTCCAGGTCTTGTTCAGCGTGGCTCCGCTGTCTGAGGGATGAGAGGGCCCCTAGTTCTCACTCTGCCCCTCACATGACACGAGGCCCTTACGCGGTTATCACTGCCGCCGTTACGCTGGGTGCATGGACGCGATGACCATGCACCCAGCCCACGGAACAGGCTCTGGCACCATCGTGGCCCCATCGCTGCACCGTTACTCCCCGTTCCATCCCCATCCAGGCCCCGTCTCGGCCCCGATCTGGCCCCGCAGGAACACCGTTCCCCCGAGTGGATGGGACCAAATGGTGCCGCATGGTGCCACTTTTCGCGGCGATCGACCTCCGTTGTCCCCGCGCTTCAGCGCGCGCGGAGAGTAGGGACCTCGCCTTTGAACCTGCTTCCAGCGCAGGGAACCCTGCTAGACTCCGCCCACACGTCACATGAGGGGGGAATGCGCCATGTTCCACGGCAACAAGGTCATAGACGTTCACGGCCACCATTCAACGCCGGCGCAGTTCCGCGCGTACGCCTACAACATGATTGCGCTGCGCACGCCGGTTGGCAGCTCGCTCCAGATACCGGAGAAGGCGATGGAGGAGGCGCAGGCGCGCCACCTCGCCATGATGGACGAGCGCAACGTCGAGGTGCAGTTCATCTCGCCCCGCCCGGTCGCGATGATGCACTGGGAGATGCCGCACATCGTCGAGCACTGGACAGCCGTGACCAACGACGTCATCCACCAGACGTGCGAGATGTACCCGGACCGGTTCGTCGGCGTCGCGCAACTCCCCCAGGTGGGCGTGGACTACGCCAACGACACGAGCGGCTGCGTCGCCGAGTTCGAGCGTTCGGTAAGCGAACTCGGGTTCGTCGCGGCGACGGTCAACCCCGACCCCGGCGGAGACCGGCGCGCGCCGGGCATGAACGACCCGTACTGGTTCCCCATCTACCGGAAGTCCTCGGAGCTGCAGGCGCCGCTCATCGTGCACGCCTCCATCTCGCGCGACCCGCGCCTCACAATCATCCCGCACAGCTACCAGTACAACTTCATGACGGAGCAGGCGCTCGCCACGCAACTGCTGGAGCAGAGCGACGTGTTCGACCGCTTCCCCGACCTCAAGGTGCTCGTCTGCCACTGCGGAGGCGCGCTCAGCCGGTTCATCCCGCGGGCGCAGTCGTCCGGCATCGCCGGCGGCGGCCAGGTGGGCATCGGCAACACGGGCATGCCCGCGCACGAGGATGAGCAGCGCACCTGGGCCAACAACCTCTTCTTCGACACCTGCGCCTACGACAAGGACTACCTGGCGACGGCCATGAAGCACAAGGGCATCGACCAGATGTGCTTCGGCACCGAGTCGCCCGGCAGCGGCACCGGCGTCCTCAACCCCGACACCGGACGCCCCGCCGACGACATGCTGCCGGTCATCGACTCCATCGACTTCCTGTCGGACGACGACAAGCGCAAGCTCGTCCACGACAACGCGCTCAGGGTCTTCCCGCTGTTCAAAGGCTAGGCGTGGCAGACTTCAGGGTCATCGGCCATCCGGCGGGCAGGACCGAAGGGCCGGACAAGACAACGGGCAGCGCACTCTATGCGTTCGACGTATGCCCGCCCGGCACGCTCTGGGCCAAGGCACTCCGCAGCCCCTACCCCGCCGCCCGCATCAAGGCCATCGATATCTCTCGGGCTGAGGCTCTTCCCGGCGTCCGCGCCGTACTGACCGGGGCCGACGTCGCAGGCCAGCTGCAGGGGCGGCAGGTACGCGACGTACCGCTGCTGGCGCAGGACATCGTTCGCTTTGCAGGCGAGAAGGTAGCGGTCGTCGCTGCCGACGACGAGGAAACCGCCCAGCGCGCCGCGGGCAAGATCACTGTCGAGTACGAAGAGATGACGCCGCTCCTGGACGCGCAGGAAGCAGCGCAGCCGGATGCTCGACTCATCCACCCCGGCATGGCCGCATACGATGGGTTCCGCCGTCCGCCCGCGCAGCCGTCCAACGTGTTCTTCAGTGCAACCTTCGGCATCGGCGACATGGACGCCGGGTTTGCCGAGGCCGACCTCATCTTCGAGGACGAGTACCACTGCGCCAGGACCCATCCGGCATTCTTCGAACCACGCTGCTGCGTCGTCTCGATTGAAGGCGACGGACGCGCCCACGTATGGTCATCCAACAAAACCCCGTTCGGCCTCAGACAGGCGCTCGCCCTCGCAGTCGGCGTCGACGAGGAAACCATCGTCGTCCACCCCGTTCACGTGGGCGGCGACTTCGGGTCGAAGACCGCGCCATTCGACGAACCACTGGCTTACCTGCTTTCCGTCAGGACAGGTCGTCCGGTGAAGATGGTCATGGACCAGGTGGAGGAGCTCGGCGCGGGCAACCCAAAGCACGCCGCAGTGATGCGCGTGAAGACCGGCGTGACACGCGACGGCCTCATCACGGCTTACTCGCAGGAGATGTACTTCGACAGCGGCGCCTACGCCGGACTGATGCCGCTCGGCGCGCTGGCGGGCGTCGACCGCATCGCTGCCAACTGGCACATCCCCAACGCCCGCTTCGATCAGCATCACGTCTACACGAACAACCTGCCGGGCGGCTACATGCGCGGCCCAGGCGAGGTGCAGGGCTCCTTCGCGATGGAGTCGCACCTGGACGAGGTGGCGCGGCGCCTGGACATGGACCCGCTGGAGTTCCGCCTGAAGAACATCCTGCGTGAGGGACAGCGCACGCCCATGAACGAGCTCTTCGGCGAAGTGCGCGCCGAGGAAACGCTGCGCGCCGCCATCGAGAAGAGCGGCTACAGCGGACCGAAGCGCCCCGGAACCGGCATGGGCATCGCGATGTGCGCTCGTCCGGCAGGCGGCGGCGAGTCCTACGCGGAGGTCGTCCTCAACGCCGACGCCTCAGTCGTCGTGCGAACGCCCATCTTCGAACCCGGCACAGGCGCGTACACGATGTTCGCGCAGGTCGCCGCAGAGGTGCTGGGCGTGGCCGTCGCCAGCGTGGACGTGCAGGTGTGGGACACCGACGCCGTCCCCTTCGACTCCGGCGTCGCTGGCAGCCGCACCACACGCATGGCCATCCCAGCCGTGCACGAGGCGGCAGGGGCTGCGCTGGACGAACTGCTGCAGGCTGCCGCGTCGCAGACCGGGTGGCCCATCGACGCGCTGACCAGCGCGGACGGGCAGATATGGCACGGAGGAACCGAATCCATATCGTGGGCGAGCGTCATCGAGACTGCGGGAGGCCCCATCAGCGGCAGAGGGCATTCGCAAGTCATCGGCCAGCCGGAGCACACGGCCTTTGCCGCACAGGTGGCAGAGGTGGAGGTGGACGAGGAGACCGGCCAAGTAAGGATCCTGCGGTTCACGAGCGCCCACGACGTCGGCACCATCATCAACCCCATCGCGCACCAGGGACAGATCAACGGCGCAGTCGTGATGGGCTTCGGCTACGCGCTGCAGGAAGAGCTGCTGACGGACAACGGCAGGGTCACGACACTCTCGCTGGCCGATTTCAAACTGCCGAACGTGGCCGACCTCCCTGTGCTTGAGACAGCGCTCGTCACGTCGACCGCCGGGGCTGCTCCGTACAACGCCAAGGCCATCGGCGAAGTGCCGCTGCTCGCCGTTGCGCCCGCCATCGCCAACGCGGTCCGCGACGCCACAGGCCTTCGCATCACAAGCCTGCCGCTGACGGCGGAACGTGTGCTGAGTGCGATCAGGGAGCGGAACGCCTAACCCGCCCCGCCTCGCTGGGTGAGCACCATGATGAGCGCCGAGATGTCGCTCTCGCCCAGTCCGCGGGCCATCCCCTCGTCGAACAGCGCGCGCGTCCGTTGCACGAGCGGCAGCGGCACGCCGAGGTCGGCTGCCGCGTCCTCCACGAGGCTGAGGTCCTTGGCGAGCAGCCGCACTGGCGCCAGCGAGCCGTAGTCGCCAGCGAGCAGCATCGGCCCGTTGCGTGTCAGCATATTGCTCGCGCCCCAGGAGGTCGACAGCACGTCGAGCAACTGCTTGCCGTCCGCCCCCGCCGACGTGCCGAACAGGAACGCCTCGCACGCTGCCATCGTATGGATGCCCACGAGCAGCTGGTTCGTCAGTTTGACGACGCTGCCCTGCCCCACGGGCCCCACGAGGTTCAAGCTCGCGCCCATCGCTTCGAGTACCGGGCGTGCCGCATCGAAGTGCTGCGCGTCGCCGCCCGCCATGATGGTGAGCGTGCCGCTCTCTGCGCGCTCCACGCCGCCAGAGACCGGAGCGTCGAGGTAACCTGCGCCCCGCGCCGCTGCCGCTTCGCCTACGCGCACTGCAAGTGAGGGCGCGATCGTGCTGTGCTCGATGAGGACCTGCCCTTCCCGCGCATGTGCCGCGAGTCCGTCCGCTCCGAGGTAGACCGCCTCCGACGTCGCGACATCCGGCAGGCACGTGCAGACGACATCCGCGCGCTCGGCCATGTCGGCGAGCGAGGCTGCTTCCTCCGCGCCCGCCTCAACGAGGGCCGCGACCGGTGGCCGCGAGCGCGACAGCACCAGTACGCGGAATCCGGCGCTGAGCAGGTTCAGCGCCATGGGTCTCCCCATGCGTCCCAGCCCTACGAATCCGACGATCGTGGCCATGGGTTGAGGATACGTCAACGGTGACACTTGCGCTTTGACACGCTACGTTCGCTCCCTTAAAGTTACTCCCGCGTAACGCTCAGGAGGAGCTACCCATGGCAACCGCGCCCGCACAGGCACAGCAGCAGTCCTACATCCGCAGGCCGCAGTTCTACGACAAGTGGATGGAAGCGCAGGGCATCCCCATCTACCGTGACTACTACATCGAAGACGGACGCACCGTTGAGCTCGGCTACTGGAAGGAACGAGGCCACAACGCGGCGTTCCTGCAGCTCGCAGGCCAGGAAGGCGTCTCCGAAGCGCGCATCACCGAGGTCCCCGCAGGCGGTTCCGTTCCGCCGTTCAAGATGACGTTGGAAGACGTCGTCTACGTCCTCAGCGGGCGCGGCGTCACCACCATCTGGAAGGACGGCGGCGAGAAGCACTCCTTCGAGTGGACCGACCACGCGATGTTCCGCATCCCCGGCAACTACTGGGTGGAGTACGCGAGCATGTCCGGCGGCCAGCCCGCGCGGCTGCTGCACTACAACAACATGCCCATAGCGATGTCCGCGGCCAAGGACGCCAACATATTCTTCAACACGCCGCTCCAGCCGCAGGAAGAGCTGGCCTCCTCTGACGAGTTCTACTCCGACGCTATGGTGGTGGACAACGACCCGTCCGGGCGCGGTGCGGTGCGCCAGTACTGGGTGGGCAACTTCTTTCCTGACATGCGCGCGTGGGACAGGCTCGTCCCGTTCAAGGGACGCGGCGCGGGCGGCACGACCGTGTTCGTGCAGTACCCGGGCTCCGAGCTGACGGCGCACATGTCCGTCTTCCCGGCGAAGACGTACAAGAAGGGCCACCGCCACGGCCCCGCCTACGTCATCGTCATCCCTGCGGGCGAGGGCTTCTCCGTCATGTGGCCGGAGGGAAAGGACAAGGTCTTCATCCCGTGGCACGAGGGCAGCATCTTCGTGCCGCCGAACCGCTGGTTCCACCAGCACTTCAACGTCGGCGAGCAGCCCGGACGCTACCTTGCGTTCCATCCCCTGCCCCAGTTCACGGGCTTCGTGGACGAGAACGCTGACCGTTCCGCCGACCAGTACGAGTACCACCAGGAAGCACCGGAGATCCGAGAACGATTCGAATCTGAACTGGGCAAGCGAGGGCTGAAGAGCGAGATGCCCCCCGAGTGCTACACGGACCCCAACTACAAGTTCGAGAACGAGAAGGACTGACCCGAAAGGGCACCAGAGAATCGTCGAGAGGGGCCGGTACACCGGCCCCTCTCTCTTTGTCTACGGAGGTACAGGATGACAGAAGAGATCATCTTCGAAGCAGTAGCCCCGACCCACCCGGACGCGGAAGCGCTGATGGCGATGCTCGATGCGGAAGTGAACGAGGTCTACTGGGACGTACTCGAAGACCCAACCAGCATGAGCGCGGAACTAAGGGCTACCTTCAACGGCACATTGAGCCCGGAGCTGAAAGCAGCCTTCAACGGCGTCTTCCTCGTCGCACGGCGCAACGGCGTTCCGGTGGCCTGCGGTGGGGTGCTGTTCCTCGATGACACGACCGGCGAGGTGCGCCGCATCTACGCCCTGCCCGAGGAACGCGGCTCCGGGGTTGCACGGGGGCTCATGTCCGCTCTGGAAGACGCAGCGGCTGAGCGTGGGACCCGGCTGCTCCTTTTGGAGACAGGCAACCGCCAACCCAGGGCGATGCGCTTCTACGAGGCGCTCGGTTACACGCACATACCACCCTTCGGAGAGCACATCGGGAAGCCGTGGTCAGTCTGCTACGAGAAGCGCATCCTGCCCGCGGGCATCACGTTCGAGGAAGCATCGCCGGACACACCGGAGGTCGCGGCGCTCCTTGCCGATTATGAAGCGGAGTTCCTGTCATTCAACACTCGAGAGGAAACGGGCTGGAGGGGCGAGGCCGCTCACCAGGGTTTGGCCATGCTGCTCGCCCGCCGCGATGGCAGACCGGTCGGCTGCGGCGGTATACGGATGGAGGAAGCTGCGACCGCCGAACTCAAGCGGATGTACGTCATTCCGGATGAACGTGGCAGGGGCATCGCTACGGAACTCGTTGCCCGGCTGGAACGCATAGCCGCAGAACAGGGCGTGACGCGCCTGGTGCTAGACACCACGCCACGTATGGAGAGCGCCGTCCGCCTCTATGAGCGGCTGGGGTACGTCCGTACGCAACCGTTCCTGCGGCACAACTCCGGAATAGGGATGCCTGCCCTCATCTACTTCGAGAAGCGCCTGGCCTAGTCGCGGATGTCCTGCAGGAACATGCCCGTCGGCATCTCGTGGCCAAGGCCCATCGCGAGCGCCTTGTCGTAGACCACCTTCCCGACTGCTGCGAACTGCAGTCCCTGGTTGCCGCCGTTGAGGTAGAGTGTGATGTCGTCGCGCGACGTCCGGCCGTCCACAAGGCCGTTCACAACGTCGGTGAACGTTGGGTAGGAGGACGTGCTGAAACGCCGCATGCCTCCTCCGCTGGGAGGCAGACGCTTCATCTCCTCCTCTGTTCCTGCGACGAAGGCAACGGGGCTGTGCCCGCGTCCATACTGGATGCGCGGATCGTCCTCCAGTTTCGCCCCCGCGATTCCCTGCCGGATGATGACGTTCGCCTTCTTGAATACGGTCTCGTCGAGCTCGTAGCCGCCGAGGTTGGTCACGTGCATTCCCGGCTCCAGCCATTCGCCGTTGAACACGGGGCGCATCGCGTCAGTGCACGTGGAGACGATGTCCGCGCCGCGCACAGCGGACTCGGGGTCGTCGACCGGTTCGATGTCGATGTCGAGCAGGTCCATCATCTCGGCGGCGTACGTCTCGCGATTGCGCTTGGTGGGGCTGTAGACGCGCACCTTCTCGATGGGGCGCTCGTTGCAGAACGCCTTGAGGTACGTCCGCGCCATGCCCCCGGAGCCGAGCATGGCCACGACGCGTGAGTCCTCGCGCGACAGGTAGCGCGCGCCGAGTCCCCCGCCCGCGCCGACGCGCATGTGCTGGAGCTCGCCGTCGTTGATGATGGCGAGCGGCTCGCCGTTGACCGTGCTGAATAGGAAGATCAACCCGCAGTACGTGCCAGGCTCGACGCAGTACTTCTCCTCCGTCCAGTTGCCGTTCTCATCCTCGGGCCAGGAGACGACGTCCGACTTCATCCGGATCGCGAACACGCCGAGGTCGCGGCTCGCACCCTCCATCGTGCCCCAGCGGTAGTAGTCCTCCTCCCTGCCGGTGGGGACGTACATGTCGATGCGCGGGCGGTGGATAGCAGCGCCGTCAACCAGCCCGCGGAATGCGATGTCCTGCGAGTTGATGGCGTCGTCGATGGTGAGTATCTGCTGCACGGTCTGGTTGTCTATGAAAAGCATCGCTTGCGCTCCTTTGCGTTCGGTCAGGGCTCCTTTCTACTCCGCTCCGCCGATTCTCACAAGTGCGCGGGCTGCATTTCGGATGCAAGACTCCCCCGCGTGCCTACAGGTTCGTTAGAATGGAGATAGCACCCCTGTCCATGGAGGCGGCATGACGACCCGGACCAGCGCTCCCCCCGACGAACTCTGCATCAACTCCATCCGCTTCCTCTCGATAGACGCAGTCCAGAAGGCGAACAGCGGACACCCCGGAGCGCCGATGGGCGCGGCTCCCATGGCCTATGCGCTCTGGGATAGGTTCCTCAAGCACAACCCCGCTGACACGTCCTGGCCCGACCGCGACCGCTTCGTGCTCTCCGCGGGCCACGCATCCATGCTCATCTACTCCCTGCTCCACCTCACCGGCTACCCGGTCACGCTCGACGACATCCGTGAGTTTCGCCAGTGGGAGAGCAGGACGCCCGGCCATCCGGAGTACGGCCTCACACCCGGCGTCGAGGTGACGACCGGCCCGCTCGGCCAGGGGTTCGCGAACAGCGTTGGCATGGCCTACGCAGAGCGTCTGCTCGCGGAGCGCTACAACCGGCCCGGCCACGAGATCATCGACCACTACGTCTACGGTATCTGCTCGGACGGCGACCTCATGGAGGGCGTGGCGTCTGAGGCCGCGTCGTTCGCGGGCACACACAAACTAGGCAAGCTCATCTACCTCTACGACGACAACAACATCTCGATCGAGGGCAACACCGACGTCACATTCCTGGAGGACGTGGGCGCGCGATTCAGCGCCTATGGCTGGCACGTCGTCGGCCCCATAGACGGGATGGACCTGCCTTCGGTCGAGGCTGCGCTGCGTGAAGCACAGGCTGAACATGAGCGCCCCAGCCTCATCGTGGCGCAGACGACGATCGGCTACGGCAGTCCGAATAAGGCAAACACGGGCGGCGTGCACGGGGCTCCGCTTGGCACGGACGAGGTCGCGCTTACCCGCGAGACGCTGGGATGGCCCTACGAGCCGTTCATCGTGCCGCAGGAAGCGCTCGACCACATGCGGCTCGCCCTGAAGCGCGGCGCCGATGCACAGGCCGATTGGGAGCGTCGCCTGGACGAGTACCGCGCGGCCTACCCTGCCGAGGCAGCGCAACTGGTGGCCGATCTGAACGGCGACCTGCCGGACGGCTGGGCCGATGCACTCGACGATCTCTTCGCGAACGAGGAGAAGCCGCTGGCGACTCGCGAGGCCGGAGGACGAGTGATGAACGCGATAGCCGAGCGCCTGCACACACTCGTCGGCGGCTCTGCCGACCTGGCGCCGTCCAACAACACCATGCTCCGCGAGTATGTGAACGCGGAGGGCGAAAAGGTGACCCCGCACAACATGCATTTCGGCGTGCGGGAGCACGCGATGGGTTCCATCGCGGGAGGGATGGCGCTGCACGGCGGACTCATCCCCTACACTGGGACGTTCCTCATCTTCTCCGACTACATGCGCCCGCCGATGCGTCTTGCGGCGCTGATGGGTCAGCGCGTCATCTATGTGTTCACGCACGACTCCATCGGGCTCGGCGAGGACGGCCCTACACACCAGGCGGTAGAGCAGCTCATCGGGCTGCGCAGCGTGCCGAACATGGTCGTGCTGCGTCCGGCGGAGGCCACCGAAACAGCAGCGGCCTGGCGCGCCGCGATCGAGCGCAAGACCGGCCCGACCGTGCTCGTGTTCACACGCCAGGGCCTGCCGGTGCTGGACAGGAGCGTCTACCCCTCGGCTGACATGGTGCTCCGCGGAGCGTACGTGCTCTGGGAATCCTCCACGGATCCAGAGGCCATCCTCATCGGCACCGGCTCTGAGGTCCAGATAGCGCTCGATGCGGGCAAGGCGCTCGCCGAGAAGGGCATCGCGGCACGGGTCGTCTCGATGCCGTCGTGGGAGCTGTTCGACGCACAACCGAAGGAGTACCGCGACTCCGTGCTGCCGCCGTCCGTCACGGCGCGCGTGTCGGTCGAGGCGGGGCGCACGATCGGCTGGGAACGCTACGTGGGCATGGATGGCATAGCGATAGGCGTGGACACGTTCGGAGCGTCCGCTCCGTTCCAGCGCATCTACCAGGAATACGGCCTCACTGCTGAGCGTGTTTCGGAGGCTGCAGAATCGCTCGTTCGTGGTGGAGCGTAGCCTTGTCGGCTCTTGCTCTATACTGCGCCCGGTTCGTGACACGGAACGACGGAAACAACGGAAACGCATGACGCAACGAACGCAACAACCCACCTCCCCTCTCGGTCCACATCAGAGGGCAGTAACGAATGCGCTGACGCGACTCGCGCGCAGTAACGTCATGGCGCGCATCTGGGACAAGGACCACACGGTCTGGAACGACACTCCGACGGAGATCACGGACCGGCTTGGCTGGCTGACCATCTCCCGTGACATGACGGAACACGTGAGCGACCTGCGCTCGTTCGCGGACGAGGTTCGCAATGAAGGCATCCGCGACGTGGTGCTGCTCGGAATGGGCGGTAGCAGCCTGGGGCCGGAAGTGCTGCGGCAGTGCATCGGCAGCGCACCGGGCTTCCCTGCTCTAACTGTGCTCGACTCCACCGTACCAGCGCGGGTTGGCACGGTAACGCGCTCCATCGACCCTGCCCGAGCGCTCTTCATCGTTTCCTCCAAATCCGGCGGCACGATAGAGCCAAACTCGTTCTACAAGCACTTCCGCACCATCGTGGAGAGCGCGATTGGAATGGGGCGCGCGGGCAGTCGATTCGTCGCGATCACGGACCCGGGTACATCGCTGGAAACGCTCGGCGCTTCGCAGGGCTTCCGCCGCGTGTTCGAGAACCCGCCTGACCTCGGCGGGCGCTACTCCGTCGGGTCGCTCTTCGGGCTCGTGCCCGCCGCGCTCTGTGGTATGGACTGCGGCAAGCTGCTGGACCGCATCTCGCAGATGGCCGCGCGCTGCGAAGCGGGAGCCGGCGTCCGGAACAATCCCGGCGGCTGGCTCGGCGCTGCCATCGGCGGTTTGGCCCTGCAGGGACGCGACAAGCTCACGCTCGTGGCGTCACCGGAGGTCGCGAGTTTCGGACTCTGGGTCGAGCAACTCATCGCGGAGAGCACCGGCAAGGATGGTAAGGGCATCGTCCCCATCGTCAATGAGCCGCTGCTCGAGACCGATGCGTACAGCGACGACCGCCTGTTCGTGCACGTGCGCCTCTCAGGCGGCGACAACGCCGCAGCAGACGTAGGACTGGAACGCATCCGGGATGCAGGCCATCCGGTCATAACGCTCGAGCTGGACGACGTGTACGACGTCGGTGCGGAGTTCTTCCGATGGGAGATGGCAACGGCGGTCGCGGGGCACCTGCTCGGCATCCAACCCTTCGATCAACCCAACGTGCAGCAGGCGAAGGACGTCACGAGCCGCGTCCTGGAGACATATGTGAACGAAGGCGCCCTGCCGGACGCGGATGAGGGCTCGGTAACCGGCCTGCTCGGAGAGGCAGCAGAAGGCGACTACCTCTCGATCATGGCATACGTGGAGGAGACCGACGGCGTGACGAACGCCGTCAACATGCTCCGTCAGTACGCCATGCGCAAACATCGCATCGCCACCACCCTCGGCTACGGGCCGCGGTTCCTCCATTCGACAGGCCAGTTGCACAAGGGTGGGCCGAACTCTGGCCTCTTCCTCCAGATGGCGGCTGACGTGCGCTCGGACATCCCCATACCCGGGGAGCGCTTCGGTTTCGGTACCCTCGCCGCCGCCCAGGCCATCGGCGACTACGAGGCGCTCAAGGAGAGCGGACGCCGCGTCGTCCGGATCAACCTCGGCAGGGACGCGGAGGCTGCGGTATTACGCCTGCTGGGGAGCCTCTAACCGACCCCATGACCAAGACAACCATCGTCATCTTCGGCGGTACTGGCGACCTTGCACAGCGCAAGCTCATCCCTGCGCTCTACAACCTGCGCCGCAAGCGCCGCGTTGAGGACGAGGTGACTGTCGTCGGCTTCGCCCGCGCACAGCACGGCGACGACTCCTTCCGCGACCTGCTGCGCGAGGGCGCGCGCGACCTCGGAGGACTGGAGGCGACTCCTGAAGAATGGGCGGAATTCGCTCACTGCCTCCATTACGTCTGTGGAGATCTGGGCGACGCGGCGGCATTCGAAGGGCTGGGGCGCAAGCTAGCCGAGGTCGAGGGACCCGACGGTGCGAACCGCCTCTTCTACTTCGCTATCGCTCCCTCCCTGCACCGGCTGGCCGCAGAGGGATTGCGCGACGCCGGACTCACCACGGAAGACAGCGGCTGGCGCAGGGTCATCATCGAGAAGCCATTCGGCAAGGACGAGGAGTCCGCACGCGAACTCAACCGGGCGCTGCACAACGTCTTTCGGGAAGACCAGACGTTTCGCATCGACCATTACCTCGGCAAAGAGACGGTGCAGAACCTGCTGGTGCTGCGCTTCGGCAACGCCATCTTTGAACCGCTCTGGAACCGCAACTACGTGGACAACGTGCAGGTGACGGTGTCAGAAGCAGTGGACGTGGAAGGCCGCGCAGGCTACTACGACGCCTCCGGGGTCGTGCGCGACATGATCCAGAATCACCTCATGCAACTGCTGTGCCTCGTGGCGATGGAACCCCCCGACTCCCTCACGCCGGAATCGGTGCGCGACCGGAAGGGCGACCTGCTGCGCGCGGTGCGCCGGTGGACCCCGGAGGAGTTTCGTGAGCACGCCGTCCGTGCCCAGTACGAGGGATACGTCGACGAACCGGGCGTCGCACCGGGATCGGTGACTCCCACTTACGCTGCGCTCCGTCTCTACGTGGACAACTGGCGCTGGCAGGGAGTCCCGTTCTACCTTCGCTCCGGCAAGGCGATGGAAGACAAGGTCTCCGAGATCATTGTCCAATTCAAGAGCCCGCCGCTCTCGATGTTCGAGCGCCTCGGTGGGAGCGGGTTCGCACCGAACATCCTCTCCATCTGCGTCCAACCGGATGAAGGGGTCCACCTCCAGATCGACAGCAAGGCGGTCGATGCCGGGTTCATCACCCATCCCGTCGACCTCAACTTCCACTACAAGGACGAGCTCCGGTTCGGCCAGGAGTTGCCTGAGGCCTATGAACGGCTGCTGGAAGACGCGATGGAGGGCGACGCCAGTCTCTTCATCCGCGCAGACCAGATCGAGGAGGCGTGGAACATCGTCGATCCGCTACTGAAATGCTGGGAGTCGCCGGAATCGAGTCCCCCGGAGACGTACGGGCAAGGCACCTGGGGGCCGTCAGGTTCGGCACGGCTGCTGCGGGAGGACGGCTTCCTCTGGCAGACTCTCTGCGCCGGGCACTAGCCGCGTCGTGCGCCGCGCATCCACAGCGACGGGAGCGCCGCAAGGACGACGAGTACCAACCCTGACCGGAAGAAGAGCCTGAAGACGTCGAACGAGGCGTTGGAGATGCCCTCCTCGTACGCCGCGGCGCGGTCCGAGAACGCTGTGGCGCTCTCGCCCGGCAGCTGTATCGGCACGGGCAATCCGCCGGCGAGCGACTGCAGGTAATCGACCCCCAGCGCGGACATCGCCGCGAGCCCCGCCGTCATACCGAACATCCGCGACGCGGTTATCCACGCGGCGGCAGTCGCCCGGTACTCGTTGCCCGCGGACTCAACCGCCGCCACAGTGAATGGCGCGATGAGCAACCCGAAACCAAGGCCACCGATGGCGAGGTGCAGCGTGAGGCGGGGGTCGGCGATGGTCTCGTCCCACGTTGTCAGCAGCACGAAGCAGACGGCCGCGAGCGCGAGGCCAACCAGCGCCGGAATGCGGACGTCGATGCGAGACGCGGCGTAGCCGCCCAGCAGCGCGCCGATGGGTATCGCGCCGGTGAAGCGCATCAGCCGCAGGCCGCCCTCCAGCGGCGGTTCTCCGAGCACGGTGTTGGTCATCAGCGGGACGGTTACGAGGATGAGCACCAGGGCGCCGCCGGCCAGCAGTTGCGCGCTCATTGCTGAGGCGAAACTGCGCGCCCGGAAGAGGGCCATGCTCACGATGGGTGCGAGCGCTCGCCGTTCCGCGAACGGCAGCGCCACCAGCAACAGCACGCCGATCCCGATGAGCACGTACGGCAGCGCGGAACCTCCGCCGAACAGCGAACGCTGAGCGAGCCCACCCGTCACGAGCGACAGCCCACCCGCGAGCAGCACGCCGCCGGTAACGTCCAGCCGTCCGCCAGAGCGTCCTGCTTCCGGCATGCCGAGGAGTGCGATTGCCAGCACGGCCACGATGGGCAGGTTGCTCCAGAACACCCAGCGCCACCCGATCCAGTCGACGATCAGCCCGCCGTAGAGTGGGCCGAGCACTCCGCCTGCCTCGGCCGCTGCTCCGACGATGCCGAACACGATGGCGCGCCGTGCCGGAGGAAGCCCTTCGCCCGCAAGCGCTATCGCCGCCGGGACGAGCGCGCCGCCGCCCACGGCCTGCACGACACGCGCCGCGATGAGCCAACCAAGGTTCGGGGCGAGCGCGACAGCGGCGGAACCCACGCCGAAGAGGAGCATCGCACCGAGGTAGAGCCTCCGGTAGCCGTACACGTCCCCTGCCCGCCCCAGTAGCGGCATCGCCACCGTGAACCCGAGCAGATAGGCCGTCACCACCCAGGCAAGGTCGTTCAGCCGGTCGATGCTGATTCCCAGGTCGACCATGACGGCGGGGAGAGCGGTAACGACTGACGTCTGGTCGAGCGAAGCAAGGAACACGCCTGCGCAGACGACCACGAGCGTGGCGTTGGGCGAGAGCCGGAGCGGCATGCGAGTGGACTCCGGAGAGGCCATGCCGTTGCCTATGCCGGAGGCTCGATGGTGACGGGTTCGTCGAACCGGGAGAGTTCCAGGACGCGGACGATGTCCGGCGTGTCGGCTTCCACCAGCCTGCCCGTCAGGCGGACCTTCCGCACGAGGTAGTCATCGCTCCCGACCCAGACTTCCATGCGCAGCGTCTCGCCTTCCGGTGCGCCAGGCACAAGCCCGCGCATGGATGTTGCCGGTGTCGTGCCGGTGAGCTTGTGCACGGGCGCACCGTCTATCGAGCCACCGTCCGCAAGTTCGAGCTCGCCGAGTGAGGAGAGAGCGTCGGCGATGCTGCCGTTGATGTTGGCGAAATTGATGGCGAGCGTTCCGGCGGGGAGCGCCTGCCAGACCATGCTGATGCGGTCACGCAGGTGAGTCGTCTCATCGTATTGCACGATGTCCAGTTGTAGCGTGGCGTTCCCGAAGAGCGTGCTGGTGGCCGTTGCCAGGAACTCCGCTTTGTCTGGGAAGACGCCATCGCCTTCCGCCTCGGTGAGTGTCGAAGAGAAGCCGATGTCCGTGCCGCCTACTTCGTGCGTCACGAGGAAGTGGACGGTCGAGAGGTTGCGCAGGGTTTCGGCTCCCTGGTCGCGGACGTCCTCTGCCGTGATGGATGGCGTCGGCGTGGCTTCGGGGCCACAAGAAACGGCGAGCAGAGCGGCGGCCATCGCGAGGATGGCCGCCGCTGCACTGCCTTGAAGTGCTGCCCTCACTACTCCTCGCTGTTGCCAGAGGGAGTGCCCTGCGCTCCCTGCAGGAACGGCTGCAGCATGGACGTGAACTCCATCGGGAAGATCCACTTGGTGGATGGGCTGCCGCCGATGTCCTTGAGTGTGTCGAAGTACTGCAGGCTCATCGTGCGGGGGTCGGCCTGCATCGCAACTTCGTTGATGCGCTGCATACCGAGGCTGAAACCCTCGGCCCGCAGGATCGCGGCTTCGCGGTCGCCCTGTGCTTCGAGGATAGCGGCCTGCTTAGCGCCTTCCGCGCGCAGCACGGCGCCCTGCCGTTCACCCTCAGCGCGGTTGATCTCGGCGTCGCGTTCACCTTCCGCCTCGGTGACGGCGGCGCGGCGGGTGCGCTCGGCGGAGAGCTGGCGGTTCATTGCGTCCTGCACGTCGCGCGGGGGCTCGACTTCCTTGATCTCGACCCGGGTCACTTTCACGCCCCAGTTGACCGTGACCTCGTCCAGTTTCACCTGGAGCTGGGAGTTGATGCGCTCGCGCTTGGAGAGCACGTCATCCAGGTCCATCTCGCCGACGACCGCACGGAGCGTCGTCATGGCCAGCGCCTGCGCTGCCGCACCGAAGTCGCTGATGTTCAGGATGGTGTCCTGCGGCCGGTCCTCAATGACGCGCATATAGACGAAGAAGTCGATGTCGATCGGGGCGTTGTCCCGTGTGATGCTCGTCTGCCGCGGGATAGGCACGGGTACCTCCCTCAGGTCCGCGGTGGATGAGCCGTTGTTGACGAACGGCCAGAGCCATCGGATGCCCGGCCCGCGCGTTCCGGTGTACGAACCGAATGTGAACACGACGAGTCGCTGATACTGCTTGATGACATTCAGACCCCAGTTAGCCATTTGCTTACTCCTTCTCCGTTTCCTCTGCCTGACCTGGTCTTACTCGTTCCACTTCCAGCAGCGGGCCGTGCTCCGTCCGTACCACAACGGATGACCCGCGTCCGATGTGCGAGCCGTCCAGCGCACGGGCATTCCAGGTTTCGCCGCGCACGCGCACCTTTCCTTCGGGTGCGAGGGCCGTCGATACCATACCAGTCATGCCGATGAGGATGGGCTCCGGCGTGCCTCGTCTGAATTGTTCGCGGCGCGCGCGTCCCACCTCTCGCGAGAGGAGCAGGACGCCGATGCCCATCACACCTGCGACCGGCGTGATGGCCCACCAACTCACACTGATGTCCGGCAGGACGGGCGAGGGCGTGCCGAAGTGCGAGAAGAGCAGGACGCCGCCGAGGACAAGGCTTGCGATACCCAACGCGCCGGCTACTCCGAACCCGTCGATATTGAACTCGACGAAGAACAAGACGAACGCCAGCAGGATCAGGGCCACGCCCGCCCAGTTTCCCGGCAGGCTTCCCAGGGCCGCGAGCCCGAGCACGAGCGCGAGGAGCCCTGCCACGCCAGGGAAGATCAGGCCTGGATTCCAGAATTCGACGAACAGTCCGACTCCGCCGAGCGAGATGAGCAGGAACGCGACGTTCGGGTCGGCGATGTACGAGAGGATGCGGTCGAACAACCCCATCTGGATGTTCCGCACCGGCGCCTCTGCGGTGTGCAGCGTCACCGTGCGCTCGCCATCTGTGGTGATTACGACGACGCTCTGACCGTCGATCTGCTTCAGCAGGTCGTTCATGTTCACGGCGATGACGTCCACGATGCCGAGTTCCACCGCTTCTTCCGCGGTGTACGACTTCGCTTCGAGCACCGTCGCTTCCAACGGTTCGGATGGCCTGCCGCGCACCTCGGCGATGGAACGGATCAACGCTGCCGTGTCCTCGAACACCTTGCTCTCGAGGGTCTCGTTCAGGTCCTCGCCCTGCCCGCCGACCGGGCTTGCAGCGCCGATGTTCGTGCCGGGCGCCATCGCAGCGATGTGCCCCGCCGCCGTGATGAACGTTCCGGCGGAGGCGGCGTGCGCCCCCTGCGGGAACACGTAGACGATTACGGGCACGGGCGCAGCAAGGAGTGTTTCGGTGATGTCCCGAGTCGCGCTCAGGAGCCCGCCCGGTGTGTCGAGCGTGATAACGACTGCCTCGGCGCCGCTCCGCTCGACGTCTTCCAGTGCGCGCGTGATATAGCGGTCGGTGATGGGGCTGATGATGCCGTCGACCTCGACGACGTGCGCTTCGCGCGACTGCGCCAGCGCCGTGCCGGCGAGCCCGGCCATCACGAGCAGCCCGCACATCGCGAGCCACGTAACGCGCGCCCACGCAAGGAGGGTTGGCTGGGATTGGGAGCGGGTTGTGGAGGAACGCGGCATAACAGGGCCTCACGTCCTATTGTAAGGCCTCTGCCCTGCCCGCTCTGCCCTCGCGTGTCAGTTGACGTTGAAGTAGAGCGTGTCCGGGTTGTCGACGAGGATCTGCTTCTGAACGGCAGGGTCGTCCGTGTACATGCCGAACAGGTCGACGAGGTGGCCGTCGTTCGGCATGTGGCGCACGTTGGGGTGCGGGAAGTCGGTGCCCCAGAGCACCCGCTCCGGCGCGGCGGCGATGAGCGCCTGTGCGAACGGGACGGCGTCCGTGAAAGGCGGACCGTCGCTCGAAACACGCTCGCCGCCGCATATCTTCACCCACGCGTTCGGACGTTCCATCAGCCGCAGTAACTCCTGGAACGGCGTCTGTTCCAGCCCGTCGCTCGCTTTCACTCGCGCCATGTGGTCTATCGCAAACGGCACGGGCAGTCCCAGGAGCAGCGGAGAGAGTTCGACGATGTCCTCGGCGTCCAAGTGGACGACGAGGTGCCAGCCCATTGGTGCGATGCGCTCCGCCATGCGCTTCACGACGTCCGGTTCCGGCACGCTCTCCAGGTGGCGCACGAAGTTGAACCGCACGGCACGGATGCCGCCCTCGTGGTAGCGGGCAAGTTCTGCATCGGTGATGTCTGGGTCCACGATGCTTGTGCCACGGTACGCCCCGCCCGACCACGCTATGGCGTCGAGCGTAGCGTCCATGTAGGCGCCGTGGCAGCTCGCGTGGACGATGACCGCGCGAGCGATGCCGAGGTGATCGTGCAGCGCCTTCAACGTCTCTTTCGACGCGTCGGGCGGTGTGTAGGACCGGTTCGGGTGGTAGGGGAAGACGTCGCCGGGGCCGAATATGTGACAGTGCGCGTCGCAGGCATCCGCAGGCAATTGGAGGTCCGGCTTTTTGGGGTTGGGGTCAGGTCCGGCGATCAGGCGTATCTCGCGCTCTGTCATCGTGCTGCTGCTCCGGTGAGAGCGCCCTGCCCCGACCAGACCTCGGCCGGAATGTAGACCTCGCCCTCCATCAGTTTTCGAGCCGTCCGTAGTAACGCGGCGCGCTCGATGGTTGGTTCTTCGTCGGTGCCGCCCACCTCGACCTCGACAGCGAAGTCGCCGGTGGGGTGCTCCAGTTCCAGCATCTTGCGGCGGCCCTCCGGACGCACCGCGTAGTCGTAAGCGGTCGTGCCGGGGAAGACGGCGGCGGTTGCAACGGTCACCGCGGCGAGGACGCCTATCGAGGCGTGAGCGACCTTGGGAATGAACGAGCGTGTGCAGATGGCCCCGCCGTTGACCGGAGGCGCGAGCAGGAACATCTTGGGCACGACGTTGTCGGTCACGTCGCCGAGGTTCATCAGGTGCCCGGCCTGCAGGCGGATGCTCTCGATGCGCTCCTTCAGTTCAGTGTCTGCGTTCAATTCGTCGCGCGTCTCGTAGCCGGTGCGTCCGAGGTCTTCGGCGCGCATCGCGACGACCGGCATGCCGTTGTCCATCAGCGAGCATTCGATGCCGTCGATGACGTCGGTGCGGTTGCCCGTGGGGAAGAGCGCGCCGCAGAACGAGCCTGCCGTGTCCTCGACGTCGATCATGATTGGCGCGGAGGTGCCGGGTACGCCATCTATACGCGCACTGCCCTGATATTCCACCTGCCCGCCCGGCGTCATGATGCGGGCGATGGCACGGTCGCCGGAGTTGACCATGTGGATGCGTACCACGGTCTCGTCATCAGCGGCGGGGATGAGGCCGTGCTCGATGGCGAACGGCCCGATGCCTGCGAGCATGTTGCCGCAGTTCGGGCTTACGTCCACGACCGCCTCGTTCACCACGACCTGCGCGAAGAGGTAGTCGACGTCGCAATCCTCGCGCGTGGCGGGGCTGACGATGGCCACCTTGCTCGTGAGCGGGTCCGCCCCGCCGAGGCCATCTATCTGGCGGTCGTCGGGCGAGCCCATGACCGCAAGCAGCACTTTGTCGCGCGTCTCAGGGTCGCTTGGCAGGTCTGACGCGAGGAAGTACGGCCCCCGCGACGTGCCGCCGCGCATGAATACGCAAGGGATGGAAGTCTGCATCGCTCACATGCCTCCTGTGTCTCGTCGCTCCCGCCGATGCGGGAATCCCGCCTGGCAGAGAACCGCTTTTGGCCTACACCCTGCTCTGAAGCTGGTGGTAGCGGAACTTCTCGCGCGCTGCGTCCAGGCGTCCACCGAGCGCTATCTCGTTGCGGATGCGCTCCTCGGCCTCGTCGATCTCCTGTGCGGCCTTCAGCACGTCCTGCTCGTGCTCCTGCGCGATGACGAGCACGCCGTCACCGTCGCCGAGCAGCAGGTCGCCGGGCAGCACGCGGACCTCGCCGAGCGACACCGGCTCCTGGTAGGCGTCGGCGCGGACGCGGTCCTTGCCCGTGCGCATGTAGGTGCCGCGCGAGAAGATGGGGTAGTTCAGCTTCAGGGCGCGGTTGGAGTCCCGGCAGACGCCGTGGATGACCGTGCCGCCGAGGTTGTTGCGGTCGGCCATGATGGTGAGGATGTCTCCCCAGACCGTGGCGTCGAGCCGCCCGCCGTTGTCGATGACGACCACGCCGCCGGGCGCGACTTCGTCGATGTAGTCACCGACGCTCTCGCCCTTGTGGCCTGCGGTCATCGGCTCGTTGCGGACGGTGTGGGCGCGGCCGCACAGCGTGAAGTCGCGGTCCACGGGCTTGATGCCGAAGCACTGTCCTCCGAGGCCGAGCCTGTCCATCGCGTCGCTCACCGGCGTGGTACCCAGTTTCGCGAACGCCTGCACTACGGGGTCGTTGGGGTCGAGATAGCCTGACATATCACCTGCTCTCGTCGTGTTGATTACTCCTCACAGGGGCGCGGAGGAGTGATGCTAGGTTCCTACGGGTGGGCGTGCTCCGTCAAGCGCGGAGTGTCTCCAGCGCAAGCTCCGCGAGGGAGTTCGCATCGGGGCGCCACGCGATGCGCTCGTCGGTTGCCTTGAACCACGTTGCCTGTCGACGGATCAGGCGGTGCGTGGCGCTCTTCACTCGCTCAGCCGTCTGTTCGAGTGTCATGCTGCCCCGCACGTAGGCCGCAACCTCGCGGTAGCCGACGCTGGAAAAGGACGGGAGTTCCGGACCGTAGCCGGCGCGCAGGAGTTCTCTCACCTCTTCCGGCCAGCCGCTGTTCAGCATGGCGTCGACGCGGTCCGCGGCGTGTTGACGCAGTGCGGCCCGTTCCGGCGCGATGCCGAGCAGCACCGGTTCGAAATCCGGGGGCGACTTTCGGCGCTGGCGCGAGAATGGCGCGCCAGTTGCGTGCCACACTTCCAGCGCCCGGACGACGCGCCGCACGTTGCGGGGGTCTATCGCGTCCGCTGCGTAGGCGTCGACGGCACGCAGACGCTCATGCAGCGCCTCGGGGCCGCTGCGCCGCGCCTCCTCGGTGAGCTCGGCACGCAGTTCCGGGTTGGGCGGCACGGCCGGGGCGTGCCAGCCTTCGGCGAGGCCCCACGCGTACTGCCCGGTGCCTCCCACGACGACGGGCGTCGCGCCCCGAGAGGCGACGTCGGCGATGACGGTGCGCGCTTCAGAGAGGAACCGCGCGAGGTTGTAGCGCTCGTCAGGCGCGGCGACGTCGGTGAGGTGATGGGGTACGGAGGCGAGTTCGGCGGGCGTTGGTTTGCCCGTGCCGATGGACATGCCCCGGTACACCTGGCGGCTGTCTGCGTTGATGACCTCGATGCGGGCGTGAGTCGCGAGGTCGAGCGATGCGGCAGTCTTGCCGCTCGCGGTCGGCCCGACGATGAAGAGGACGCGCGGCCCGGGCATGGGCATCAGGCCGGCGCGAACGCCCTGACGATGGCGGCGAAGTCCGCCGCGACGAGGCTTGCGCCACCCACGAGGGCGCCGTCGATGTCGGGCTGCGTAGCGAGCGAGTCCGCATTGCCGGGGTTGACGCTGCCTCCGTAGAGCACCGGCACGTTGCCGCCATCCGCGTCGAGCGCCACGCCCACTTCGGAGCGCACGACGGCGCACATCTCCTGCGCCATCTCGGGCGTCGCCGCCCTGCCCGTGCCGATGGCCCATACCGGTTCGTAGGCGACGACGATGCTGTTTGCCTGCTCAGGCTCAACGCCCGCCAGTCCCGCCGACACCTGTCGCCGCACGACGGCCTTCGCGCGGCCGGAGTCTCGCTCGTCCATCGTTTCGCCGACGCACAGGATGGGCATCAGGCTTGACGCAAGTACGGCGTTCACCTTGGCGTTGATGAATGCGTCCGTCTCACCGAAGAGCTGTCGACGTTCCGAGTGGCCGATGATGACGTATTGGCACAGCCCGGCCAGCATCCCCAGCGGGACCTCGCCGGTGAAGGCGCCCTTCGCCTCCGGGTGGGCGTTCTGCGCGCCGACTCCGATGCCGGAACCCGCGAGCGCGCCCGCAACGGCGGACAGCGCTACGAACGGCGGGCAGGCCACGCGCGTTACGCCGTCGATGCCGCCGATGGATTCGACGAGCTCCGAGGCGAGTGTTTCGGCGTCCGCCACCGAGGTGGGGTTCATCTTCCAATTGCCTGCTACGAATGGCGTGGGCACGTCTACTCCTCAGCGTTAGGGGTATCTGTTGTCTATACGTCGTCCAGGGCGGCGACGCCGGGTAGTTCCTTGCCTTCCAGGAACTCGAGGGATGCACCGCCGCCGGTGGAAACGTGCGACATCTGCTCGGCGAGCCCCAGGTGTGCGACCGACTCCGCCGTCGAGCCGCCGCCGATGACCGTGACCGCGTTGCTCGATGCCAGCGCTTCTGCAACGATGCGCGTGCCTTCGTGGAATGGCGGCACCTCGAACACGCCCATCGGGCCGTTCCAGACTACCGAACCCATCGCCGCGAGGCGCTCCGCGTAGGAAGCCGCCGTGCGGGGGCCGATGTCGAGGATCATGGCGTTGACGGGGATGTCGCTGATAGATACAGCGGACGTGGGAACGTTCGGCTCGATGCGTTCGGCAATGACGACGTCGTCCGGCAGCGTGATGGGCGTCGAGGCTGCGGCCGCGCGTTCCATTGTCTCGGCGCAGAATTCGATGAGGTTCTCTTCCAGCAGCGACGCGCCTATCTCGTAGCCCTGCGCCTTGAGGAACGTGCCTGCCATGCCGCCGCCGACGAACAGTCCGTCCGCGTGGCCGATGAGGCGTCCGAGGACCTGCAGTTTGTCGCTTACCTTTGCTCCGCCGAGCAAGGCCGCGAGGGGGCGCGTGGGGTTCTCCAGTACGCCGCCGAGGAACGTGATTTCTTTCTCCATGAGGAGACCGACCATGGCGGGGAGATGGTGCGCGACTCCCTCCGTCGAAGCGTGCGCGCGGTGGGCCGTGCCGAACGCGTCGTTGACGTAGCCGTCGGCCAGCGACGCGAGCGATGTGGCGAAGTCGGGATTGTTGGTTTCCTCTCCGGGCCAGAAGCGGATGTTGTCCAGCATCAGCACGTCGCCTGCATTCAGCACTGCGGCTGCGGCATTCGCATCGTCGCCGGGGGCATCGTGCACGTAGCCGACGGGCGCTCCGAGTAGTTCACTCAGCCGATCGACGATGGGGCCGAGTTCCAGTTCAGGCGAGCGCTTGCCGTCGGGGCGTCCGAGGTGCGTGCAGAGGATGACCGACGCGCCCTGCCCGCGCAGGTACTCGATGGTCGGTACAGCCTCGCGGATGCGCACGTCGTCGGAGATGCGCGTCGTGCCGCGCTCGAACGGTACGTTGAAGTCGACGCGGACGAGCGCGCGCTTCCCCTGCCAATCGAAATCCCTGAGCGTTCGCTTCATGCCCATGCCTCGCCTGTGAGTCCGTTGACGATCTCTCCCCAGCCGTCGATCTGGATCATCGTGAGTTCGGTCTTCTCAAGCGCTACGATGGCGCTCCGCTTCGATTCGTCGAGCTTGATGCGCGTCTGCTCACGGGCGCCCGCGTCTTCCAGCACTGCGCGGATGTTCGCCAGGTCGTCCGGCTCCATCACGCGCTTGAAGTAGTAGCCGCCGAGGGCGCGCTTCTGCGCGAGCGTTCCGTGCTGGAGCGCAGCGACGACCGGGTAGAGCTTGCTCTTGTTGAGCGCGCGGCCTGTTCCCGCGCCTTCACCCCAGAAGACGCGTTCCTCGCTTGCGATGAGAGACGCGATGCCCATCTCGATGCCCGCTTCGCGGAAGGCGAGCACCGTAGCCTCGTCCGCTCCTGCGGCAACTGCGCCGAGCGCCAGGGCGCCGCCGATGAGCGCGCCGTATTTGCCGCGCGCCATGCGCATGTACTGCTGGTCTGTCACGTCCACGCGCTCCTGGAGTTGGAGATCGTGGTATTGGCCCTGGTAATACTCGAGCGCGGCGGTGTCGAGTTCAGTGAGTATCGCGGGCAGCCGGGCAGCGTCGTCACCGCTGAGCGTGTCGAGTATCGAGAGCCGCGCGAGCGCGTAGAGGCCGTCGCCTGCGTTGATGGCCTGTGCGGGGCCCCATACCCACCAGACCGCGTCCTGCCCTGCCCGTTGCTGGGTGGCCGTCTGCATGTCCTCGTGGACGGCGGCGGACTCGCCGAGCAGTTCGATGGCTGCCGCGCTCGGAGCGCACTGTTGCGGGTCGCCGCCCAGCGATGACGCTGCTTCGAGGCAGAGGGCGCCGAGCGTACGGATAATCTCCGCGTTGCGTTCCTCGCCTGCTGCGTCGACCCAGCCGAGCTGGTAACGCATCATCCGATAGAGCGGGAGCGTGGGGTCGTTGGGGAGGTCGAGGCTCGCACGCAAGGCCTGCTCTACGAGTGGCTGGTGCGCGCGGAGGCTGTCGGGTGTCCAGGGTGCGTCAGGCATCGGGTCAGCGTCAGCAGGCAGGCGCGTCCGGGCCTGCGATGTCGCAGACCTCCCGCATCTGCTCCAATGTGATGCCACCGAGGCGGAGCACCTTCGGCGGGTGTTGTGTGGTGTCGACGATGGTGGACGGGACCGCGACAGGGCTCTCGCCGCCGTCCAGGATCATGCTGAGGCGGTTGCCGAGCTGCCGCTGGACTTCGACCGCGCTCGACGGCTCCGGCCCGTTGTGGCGGTTCGCGCTCGTGCCGGTGATGGGCTTCCCTAGCGCTTGCACGAGGGTCTGCGGGCACGGGTGGTCCGGCAGCCGCACGGCGATCGTGTCGCCGTAGCCTGCGACGAGCGCCGGAACGTTCGTGTTGCGGGGTACGACGAGCGTCAGCCCGCCCGGCCAGAAGCGTTCCGCGAGCGCGTAGGCGCTGTCCGGCACTTCCGACGCCACCTCCGGCAGCTGAGATTCCGATGCGATGAGCACCGGCAACCCCTGGTCCCTGCTGCGGTTCTTGATGACGAAGATCATGGAGACTGCCGCGTGGTTGAACGCCGAGGCGCCGAGGCCGTAGACGGTGTCCGTGGGGAACGCGATGACGCCGCCTTCGCGCAGCAGGATGGACGCGACGGAGCGGTTGTTGGGGTTGTCGGGGGCAAGGGGCATCAGGGGACCGTCCTTAGAGGTACGACGCGTCCGAGTATAGCACCGGGCTGCGTGAACCCTGCCTTCCGACCGCCCAGGGTACGCATGCGACGAGGCTTCGGGGGAAAATACGGTCCAAAACGGCTCATCTGCCTGATTCCACCTCTGTGCAGGGCTGTTGGAATGAGCTGCCGGACTGCCCAAAACGGCCCATCTGGAGCTCATTGCGGTCCAATAACAGCCCATTACTGTTCATTTCGGCCCACCTGTTCCCTACGGTCTACTCTCTCCATGCGCCATGCCGGGCGCCACGGCAGGAACAGCGTACGTTGGAGCGGCACGACTGTGTAAGGGGCGCGTGTCACAGATCCCATGCGTTGACCGGCGACGCGCGCCGTTATACATTGCTCAGTACCGCATGGACTCGCCCAACGACAACGCCCCACCGCCGCTCACCGACGGGACGCACCGGGTGTCGACGAGCGGCGACGTTGAAGTCTCCACCTACCTGGGGATCGCCCAGGAGCGTGAGCACCCCTCCGGTGAACGCCGGAGCAGCGGCGAACCCGAACCCCTCAAACCCGAAGGTATAGCCGTCATCGACTACGGCTCGCAGTACAGCAGGCTTATCGCCCGCCGCGTCCGCGAGCAGAACGTCTACTGCGAACTCATCTCCGCCACCGCTCCCCGCGCAGCCGTCGACGGGCTCAACCTGAAAGGCATCATCCTCTCCGGCGGACCTGCGTCCGTGTACGGCGAGGGTGCTCCGCTGGCCCAGCCCTGGATATTCGAGAGCGGCGTCCCGGTCCTCGGCATCTGCTACGGGATGCAGCTGCTCGCGCACCAGTTGGGCGGCAGCGTCATCCCCGCCACGGAGCGCGAGTACGGCTTCGCGGTCGTGCACAAGAACGACCCCAGCCCGCTCTTCGACGGGCTCGACGGCGAGACGGCCGTGTGGATGAGCCACGGCGACCGCATCGCCACAATGCCTCCCGGCTTCCGCGCGGTCGCTTACACCGAGAATTCCCCTATCGCTGCAATGGCGAACGACACCGGCATGTACGGCATCCAGTTCCACCCGGAGGTCGCCCACACGCCGCAGGGTGCAGAGATCATCCGCAATTTTGCCTACAAGGTGTGCGGCGCGTCGGGCTCATGGACGCCGGGCAATTTCGTTGCAGAGACCGTACAGCGGATACGCGACCAGGTCGGCGACGGACAGGTCATCTGTGCGCTGTCGGGTGGCGTGGACTCGGCGGTCACCGCTCAACTCGTCCACGAGGCCATCGGCGATCAACTCACGTGCATCTTCGTGAACAACGGCCTGCTGCGCCGCGAGGAGCCAGAGCGTGTCCGCGCGGTATTCGAGCGCAACCTCGGCCTCAACCTCGTCTACGTGGACGCCACCGAGCGGTTCCTCTCCGCGCTCGCCGACGTGACCGACCCCGAACAGAAGCGCAAGACCATCGGCGCGGAGTTCATCAACGTGTTCGAGGAAGAGGCCCGCACGATGGGAGCGGTGGACTTCCTTGCGCAGGGCACGCTCTACCCGGACGTCATCGAGAGCGAGACCACCGAACACAGCGCGTCGCACAAGATCAAGACGCACCACAACGTCGGCGGACTGCCGGAGCGGATGCAGCTGGACCTCGTGGAGCCTCTGCGCTACCTCTTCAAGGACGAGGTGCGTCTCGTCGGTGCGGAACTCGGCCTTCCGCCTGAGATGATCAACCGCCAGCCGTTCCCCGGCCCCGGCCTCGCCATCCGCATCATCGGCGACGTCACGTACGACAAACTGGAGACGCTGCGCGCTGCGGACTGGATCGTGATGGACGAGATCAAGGGCGACGGCCTCTACGACCAGCTCTGGCAGAGCTTCGCCGTTCTCACCGACACGCGAACCGTGGGCGTCATGGGCGACATCCGCACCTACCAGCACGTTGTTGCACTCCGGGCGGTCACGAGCGAGGACGCGATGACCGCGGACTGGGCGCGTCTGCCCTACGAAACACTCGCGCGGATCTCCAACCGCATCGTGAACGAAGTCCCGACCGTGAACCGCGTCGTCTACGACATCACGAGCAAGCCGCCCGGCACCATCGAGTGGGAGTAGTCTCGATGGGCATCGTCAACCTCAGACGCGCGGTGCGGACCGTGTTCGGGGCGTTGGGCATCACGTTCATCATCGGCGGACTGGCGCTGGGCGTCGCGGGTGACTGGGACGTACCGACCGTCTTCATCTCGATGGGCGTCGGCATAGTCTGTCTGGTCATCGCGATCGTCATGTTGCGACAAGCGAGGAACAGGAAGTGAAGGTACTCGTCGTGGGGAGCGGCGCGCGCGAGCACGCCATCCTCTGGAAGCTTGCGCAGAGCCCCCGCAACCCGGAACTGTTCGCGGCTCCGGGCAACGCCGGCACCGCTGCCATCGCCACGAACCTTCATGTCGCAGTGACCGACCTCGATGCTCTCGTGGCAGCAGCCCACGAACACGCCATTGACCTCACCATCGTCGGACCTGAGCTGCCGCTGACCATCGGCATCGTGGACCGCTTCAGGCAGGAAGGGCTGCGCATCTTCGGCCCGACGCAGGCCGCCGCCCGCATCGAGGGCAGCAAGTCGTTCGCCCGGCAGATCATGCGTGACGCCGGAGCGCCGACGCCTGCGTTCGAGGTATTCGATGATGCAGACGCCGCGCGCGAGTACGTGCGCTCGCAGGGCGCGCCCATCGTCATCAAGGCAGACGGCCTCGCCGCGGGCAAGGGCGTCGTGGTTGCTCAGAGCATCGACGAGGCGCTCGAAGCCGTAGACGACGCGATGGTGAACCGTGCGTTCGGTGCATCCGGCGAACGAGTCGTTGTCGAGCAGTGCCTCGTGGGGCAGGAGCTCAGCGTCTTCTGCTTCACGGACGGCGAATGCGTTACGCCGCTCGTGCCTGCGTGCGACTACAAGCGCGTGTTCGACGGCGACCAGGGCCCGAACACAGGCGGGATGGGCGGCTACAGCCCACCCCCATGGTGGGACGACGCGATGGAGCGGCAGATACGCGAGACGTGCATCGAGCCGGTCATCCGCGAGATGGCGCGCCAGGGTTGCCCGTTCACCGGCGTCCTCTATGGAGGGCTCATGTTGACCGACGACGGTCCGTCCATAATCGAGTTCAACGCGCGCCTCGGAGACCCGGAAACACAGCTCATCCTCCCGCGTATGGAGAACGACCTGCTGGACGTCGTCGAGGCTGCGCTCGGCGGTTCACTGCCCTCAACAGACCTGCGCTGGAGTGACGAGTGCGCCGTTGGAGTCGTGCTCACTCCCAACGGCTACCCCGGCCCGCACGATACCGGCATGGCTATAGCAGGACTGGAGCAGGCTGAACAAGAAGCGGCAGTCTTCCACGCGGGCACTGCCCTTGCGAAGAGCGGTGGGTTCACGACGGGCGGCTCACGCACGATGACGATCGTAGGCCGCGGGGTGACGATGGCCGAAGCCCGCGCTCGCGCCTACGCGGCAGCGGACAAAGTAACGTTCGAGGGTAAGCACTACCGCACGGACATCGCGTCGTTCGCTACGGGGTGAGGTGTGCGTGATAGATTACTGATTCCAGTCCCCAAACCACATGCAGGAGAAGTCCCGTGCCACAGGTAGGAATCATCGTTGGAAGCGCGACCGACCAGCCCGTGATGGAAGACACGCTCAAGACGCTCACTGACCTCGGCGTCGAGGCCGAGCTCATCGTCGCGTCGGCTCACCGGAACCCGAAGAAGGTGCAGGAGTACGTGGAGAACGCCCCGAGCACCGGAGTCGAGGTGTTCGTTGCAGCAGCGGGAGGCGCAGCAGCGCTGCCGGGTGTCGTTGCCTCGCACACCACCTTGCCCGTCATCGGCGTGCCGATCGCGTCGAGCGAACTCGGAGGCGGTATCGACGCGCTCTACTCCATCGTGCAGATGCCCCCGGGCATACCGGTCGCGACGGTTGCTGTCGGGGCGTGGGGCGCGCGCAACGCGGCCCTGCTCGCAGCGGAGGTTCTGGGCATCAAGTATGCTAATATTCGAGATGCGGTGGAGCAGTACCGCGAGCGGCTCCGCCAGCGCTGAACGAGACCCCGCAACGCCCCGCCGAATGATCATCCTCTGCGATTTCGACGACACCGCCGCCGTGCAGAACGTCGGTCAGATGTTGCTGGAACGCTTCCAGCCGGACGTATCGCAGCCCGGCATCGTCCACTGGCGGGACGTGAGCAAACGACGCGCGGATGGCGAGATATCGCTCGCCGAGTACCAGGAGATCTCCTTCCGCCAGATGACCGCGACCGTCCAGGAGCAAACGGACTACGTGCGCTGTAACGCGCAACTGCGTCCCGGCTTCGCCGAGCTCGCCGCGTACTGCGCGGAGCACGGCATACGCCTGGCCGTTGCGAGCCACGGACTCGACTACTACGTCGAGGCGCTCTTCGATGAAAATGGCGTCAACGTGGAGTCGCACGCGGTGCGGACGCACGGCCCTGACGCCAAGACGTACGAGTACACCTTCGCTGACCAGTCGTGCGCGTGGTGGCCCGGTAACTGCAAATGCATGGCACTGGAGAGCTGCCGCCGGGATGGCGAGCAGGTTGTCTACATCGGCGATGGAGTCTCGGACGCCTGCCCTGCTGCACGCGCTGACATGGTGTTTGCCCGCGAACCGCTCGCGGGCATCTGCCGGGAGCGCGGCATCGCCTACCGGGAGTTGCCCGACTTCTTTCCCGTGCTGGACTACGTTCAATCGCACGTGCAGGCAGCCCGATGATCGACCGCTACGCCCGCGAGGCGATGAAGCAGATCTGGACCGACCAGGGGAAATACGACCGCTGGCTCGCCGTCGAGATTGCCGTTTGCGAAGCGTGGGCGCGGCTCGGCGTCATCCCTGCGGATGACATGCAGCGCATCAGCGGCGCGTCATGGGATGCGGCGAAGCTGGACGAGAAGTTCGAGCAGACACGGCACGACGTGACGGCGTTCCTCTACTCGGTCACGGAAGGGCTTGGCCCTGAGGGGCGGTGGATACACTACGGCCTAACCTCCAACGACGTGTGGGACACCGCGACCGGCCTGCAGCTGCGCGACTCCGCCGCGATACTCCTCGCGGACGTCGACGCGCTCATCGAGGCCATCGCCGAGCGCGCGCTCGAACACAAGCACACGCTCATCATGGGACGCACGCACGGTGTGCATGCGGAGCCGACCACGTTCGGGCTGAAACTCGCGCTCTGGTGGGACGAGATGCGCCGCAACCGGGGCCGCCTCGAGCGCGCCGCGCAGGAAGCCTCGGTCGGCAAGATATCGGGCGTCGTTGGCACGCACGCCACCGTTCCGCTGGAGGTCGAGACCTACGCCTGCGAGGCGCTCGGCATCCCGTACGCTCCGCTCTCCAACCAGATCGTGCAGCGCGACCGGCACGCCAACTTCATGACGGCGCTCGCGGTCACCGCCGCCTCGCTCGAGAAGTTCGCGACCGAGATACGCGGGCTGCAGCGCACCGAGGTGCACGAGGTCGAGGAACCCTTCGGCGCAGGCCAGACCGGCTCGTCAGCGATGCCGCACAAGCGCAACCCGGACCTTTCGGAGCGTGTCTGTGGACTCGCGCGTCTCATCCGGGGCAACGCGCTCACTGCGCTGGAGAACGTCGCTCTGTGGCACGAGCGCGACATCTCCCACTCGTCGGCGGAGCGCATCATCCTGCCGGACGCCTGCATGGCGCTCGACTACATCCTCGACCTGTTCACCGGCATCGTGCGCGGGATGAGCGTCTTCCCCGAGCGTATGATGGCGAACATCGAGTCCACGCGCGGCCTGCTCTTTTCGCAGCGCGTCATGCTCGCGCTCATCGAGGCAGGTATGCCTCGCGAAGGCGCCTACCGCATGATGCAGCGCCACGCTGCCGCGACCTGGGACGAGGGCGGGGACTTCCGTGACCTCGTGAAGAACGACCCTGATGTGCAGGCGCACCTCGACGCGGGGAAGCTTGCCGAACTTTTCGACTACGGCTACTACACGGCGAACGTCGATGCGCTGTTCGAGCGCGCCGGCCTTGCCGCGAGCACTCATTCCATAAGGGAGCGAGACCATGCCACTGCTTGAGACACCACTTCCCAACCGCCTCTACCGAGGCAAGGTGCGCGACACGTACGACCTCGGCGACGGCCTGTTGCTGATGGTCGCCACCGACCGCATCTCCGCGTTCGACGTCGTGCTGCCCACGGCCATACCGGACAAGGGCCGGGTACTGTCGCTCATGTCCAAGTTCTGGTTCGAACAGACAGGGCACATCGTGCCGAACCATTTCATCGCGCTCGCAGAAGACAAGGATCAACTCGGCGACCTGGCCGAGCACCCGCTGCTGAAGGACCTGGCGCCGGAGATCGCGCAGCAGGCGATGGTCGTGAAGCGCGCCGACCGCGTCGACGCCGAGTGCGTCGTGCGCGCGTACCTCACTGGCTCTGCGCTCGTCGACTACAACGCCACGGGCACGATGTTCGGCGTCCCGATGGCGCCCGGCCTCGTGGACGGCAGCAGGCTTCCCGAGCTCATGTTCACGCCCACAACCAAGGCTGAGATCGGCCACGACGAGCCACTCAATGCCGAGGAGATGTCGAGCCTCGTTGGCGCGGAGATGGCAACGAAGCTCCAGGAACTCTCATTCGCTGTCTTCCAGCACGCCCACGACGTCGCCGCGGAGCGCGGCATCATCATCGCGGACACCAAGTTCGAGTTCGGCGTTCGGGACGGTGAGGTCATCCTCATCGACGAGGTGCTCACGCCCGACTCCAGCCGGTTCTGGGACGCGAGCGGATGGAACCCCGGCAAGTCGCAGCCCAACTACGACAAGCAGTTCGTGCGCGACTGGCTCCTCACGCAGAAGGACTGGGACCGCACGCCCCCCGCACCCGCCCTGCCGGACGATGTCGTAGAGAAGACGACGGAGCGCTACTGGGAGGCCTACCGGAAGCTCACCGGCCAGACCGCCTGAGGCGCTCCGCGATACCACCACACTTGAAGGAAACCCCACTTGGCAGACGAGGACCAGCAGCAACCCGACGCGCAACCCGCGCAGGCCCCCACTCGCCCCGCGACTGATCGCAGGGGCCCCTCACGCCGGACCATGGCACGACAGGAGCGCCGTCAGCGTTCCGAGGCGAAGCGCACTCGCAAGCGCCGCTTCTTCATGGCGGGTGGTCTCATCATCGCGCTGGCCCTTATCAGTGGCCTCGCCCTGCCCTCGTTCGGCGTCACGCCGACTCCCGTCGATCCGCAACCGCGCGACGTCGCCGGGACGCAGCTTGCCATCCAGGAGGGCGACCTGCTCGATCCCGGTGAGACGGCCGATTACGACACGTCGCCGCCAACATCCGGCCCCAGCTGGGCGGAGGCTGCCGCATGGGGCGTCCACGAGGAACAGGTGGCGGACGAGGCTGTGGTGCGCAACCTGCGCAACGGCGCCATCGTGTTCAACTACCAACTCGCCAGCGACTCGCAGCGCGAAGAGCTGCAGGCCTTCGTCGAAGGCCTGCCCGGCTACCCGGACTGCTACGTCATGCAGCCACATTCAGCGGTTAGCGAAGGAGAGATCGAGGTCACGGCGTGGGGTTGGCTGGACAGCGTTACTCCCAGCGAGACCGACGCTATGCGCGACTTCGTCGACGACCACCGCGCCAACGGCCCGGACTCCGAGACCCGTGGTGAATCGTGCGGTACGGGAAGCGGCGCGTGATGAGGTTCACCGCCCGCATCCAGGTCATGCTCAAGCCCGCCGTCAACGACCCGCAGGGCAACGCTGTGCTCGGCAGCCTGCATTCCCTCGGGTTCGAAGGCGTACACGACGTGCGGGTCGGCAAGATGCTCACGCTGGACGTGGAAGCGCCGGACGAGTCGGCGGCCCACCGGGACGTCCACGAGATGTGCGACAAACTCCTCGCCAACCCCGTCATCGAGGCCTACGAGGCGGATATCAGGCCAGCCTGACAGACGCTGACGGCGCACCTTCTCCTGCGACAGCGCTTGCGCGGAGAGGGGTACTGCTTGCCAGCCTCAGTTATCGCAGTACGGCAGGCCCAGGTAGGTCACCCCGTCGGGAGGCACGCTGCGAAATCCCTCCGGTATGCATCCGGACAGGTCGAGCTCGAAGAATGTAGCAACTTCCAAGAATGGTAAGGCGGCCAGCACTTCTGGCAACTCACCTCTGAACCCGTTGTAGCCGATACGCAGTATTCGGAGGTTCGAAAGCATCCCGAGCTCCAGAGGAATGGGGCCTGTGAGCTGGTTGTAGGAGAGGTCCAACTGTTTCAGGTTGCGGAGAGTCCCCAACTCGGGCGGTATCTCTCCTTGCAGTCTGTTCTGTTTCAATCTCAAGTCCGTCAATGCCGTGAGTTGGGCCAGTTCACCCGGTATCTCTCCGGTCAAGGCATTGAACGAGAGGTCCAAGCCTCCCAACTCTGAGAGTTGACCCAGTTCCATGGGTATCCGGCCGGTGAAACCATTGTTGCTCAGAGCCATGGTCTGCAATCGAGCGAGATTCCCCAGTTCGGGGGGCAGTTCGCCGCTCAGCCCATTCTGGTAGAGGAACAGGTTCTCCAGCCCGGCAAAGTTTCCGAACTCAGGCGGGATATTGCCGGTAAGGCCGTTGTCACCCAAATCGAGAAACCACAGTTTAGGTAGGGTGCTCAACTCAGGCGGTATGCTCCCTGTCAAGCCGTTCCGTGCAAGGTTCAAGTACGACAAGTTGGCAAGGTGACTCAGGGATGCCGGAATCTCCCCGGTGAGACCATTGCCGGAGAGGGTCAAGTTCTGCAGGTTCGCCAGACTGCTCAATTCGCCGGGTATAGTCCCAGTCAACCCGTTCTGTTCTAGGTTGAGCCAGCGCAGATTTGCCAGTGCGCCTAACCCGGGAGGGATCCCTCCCGTCAGGCCATTACTGGACAGTTCAAGGGTATGCAGGTTCCCAAGTGCACCAAAGACCGGGGGTATGTGTCCGCTAAGATTGTTCGCGGAGAGGTCCAACTTCTGCAGATTCAGCAGGTTGCCTAGCTCGTCAGGGATCGTCCCCGCGAGGACGCTTTTCTGGAGGTTCAGGATTTGCAGTCTTGACAGGCTACCCAGTTCGGCCGGGATCTCTCCTGACAAGGGGTTATGGCCTAGGTCGAGCTCCACCAGGTTTGCTAGGTTCCCGAATTCCTTCGGAATACCCTCGGTCAGCGCATTGTTGTTGACACGTAGGGTCGCGAGTCCGGCGAGGTTACTCAGCTCCGGAGGCAGCACTCCTCCCAGGTGATTGCCATCGAAGTTCAAGACTCCCAATCCCTTGATCCTCGAGAGTTCCGGAGGTATCTGGCCTGTCAGCCCGGAGCTAGGGAGGTACAGTCCACTCACCCACATCCCTGTGCGCTCAGAAGCAATCATAACTCCATCCCAATCCGTGATTGGGATGTCCAGGGACCAGTTCAGGTGCCCCGTGCCTGCAAGGACGTCTCGGATCTCCAACAGCGTCCAGCAGTCGGCGTCCAATGCCGTACCTCCGTGAGTCTCCGACACCGTGACACCGTTGGCGCATGGTGAGGGCGTGGGGGTTGGGGTAGGCGTAGGTATGGGAGTGGATGTTGGCGTAGAAGTGGGTGTCGGCGTTTCGGTGAGAACCGGTGTGTGTGTAGGAGTGGGTGTTGGAGTGGGCGTAGAAGTGGACGTCGGCGTTGGCGTAGGAGTGGGGGTCGGCGTCTCGGTGGGAACCGGCGTGGGTGTGGGCTCAGGCGCACACGCGGCCATGAGCACCAGGAATGCTGCAATGCCGATTCCAAACCGCATCAGACCTCCTACCTCATTGCAACACTAGGGGCCAGGGCCGTCATCGTTGCAGTAGGGCAGCCCGGATGTGGATAAGCCGTCAGATCCGACATCACGCAAGGCATCCGGTACGCACCCAGTCAGAGGGTTGTCGTAGAGAACCGCGACAGTGAGATTGCTCAAGTTACCCAGCTCCGGAGGTATCTCTCCACTCAACGCGTTGCTCCAGAGCATCAGATTCCTGAGTCGAGTCAGTTGGCCCAGCTCCGGTGGAATCTCTCCGGTAAGCCCGTTATTCGCAGCATCCAACGTCCACAAGCGCCCCAGATTACCCAATTCAGCGGGGATGCGTCCCGTTAGGCCATTGCCGTCGAGGTAGAGGCCCTCCAGCACGGTGAGGTTGCCCAACGTCGATGGAATCTCGCCTGTCAAGCCGTTCTCTTCCAGGTGGAGTTCTTCCAACCCGGCAAGGTTTCCTAACTCGGGCGGTATCTGTCCGGTAAGACCGTTGTCGTTCAAGTATAGGGATTCCAGGTTGGCGAGGCCGCCCAGCTCCGGGGGTATGCTCCCTGTCAGACCGTTGAAAGCAAGCCACAGGCTTCTCAGGTTCGCAAGCATGCCCAAAGACGGCGGGATCTCTCCAGTCAAGTCGTTGGCGCCAAGTCCGAGGAAGTCTAAGTTAGCGAGGTTGCCCAGTTCCGGCGGTATGTGCCCATCGAGATTGTTCCCGAACAGATCCAACCAAGCAAGGTTGGTGAGGTTTCCGAGTTCCGATGGGACGTTCCCATCCAGAGCGTTGCCCCCCGCCGTTAGCGTTTCCAGCCGAGCAAGGTTGCCTAACTCGGCAGGTATGGCGCCTGTCAGCACGTTGCGATCAAGTTTCAGCGTCTGGAGAGAAGTGAGATCTCCCAGTTGCGCCGGTATCTCTCCAAACAGCCCCTTTTCCACTAGGTCCAGCCCGACAAGCCGGGTTACGACCCTAGCATCTTCCAGTTCAATTCCATCCCAGCCGCCTATTGAGATATCCGCCGACCAGTTCAGCGTGCCGCTGCCTGCAAGGGTGTCCCGAACGCCCAAGAGGACCCCGCAGTCCGCCACGAGGTCCGGGTTGAGATCGGGCATCGGCACCGCGGTGCCGTTAGTGCATGGCGGAGGGGTCGGCGTTGGCGTGGGTGTTGGCGTAGGACTGGGGGTTGGCGTAGCCGTCGGCGTAGGCGTCGGTGTAGCCGTTGGCGTGGGAGTAGGAGTCGGCTCGGGCCCGCACCCCGCTATCAGTATAGCCGGGAACACGAGTACGGCAATCAGGAACCAGATTCGCATGTAGTCTCCCTGTTGGCTTGCGGGCCTTGGCACGAAGGGCGTCCCCTACCCGATGACGCCCTTCGTGCTCGGCGTGTTGCCGCCTGCACGAGGGTCGATCTCGACGGCGTCGCGCAGCGCCTTGGCGAGTCCCTTGAATGACGCCTCGACTTTGTGGTGCGCGTTGACGCCATGCAGCACGTGGACATGCAACGTGATGCGCGCCTCCACCGCGAACGACTCCAGGAAATGGCGCACGAGGTCGCCCGGCAGATCGGCGATGGTGGTGCCGCTGACGCCGAGGTCTACGGTAGCGTAGCCGCGTCCGCTGATGTCCAGCGCCACGCGTGCAAGCGTCTCGTCGAGCGGTGTGAGCGCGTGGCCCATCCGACGGATGCCCGCGCCGCTGCCGATGGCGTCGGCGAACGCACGCCCGAGCGCGATCCCGCAGTCCTCCACGGTGTGGTGCCAGCCCGTCAGCGCGCTGTCGCCGCTGGCCTCGATGTCGAGGTCAAACAGGCCGTGGCGGGAAAGCTGGTTCAGCAGGTGGTCGAGCATCCCGTTGCCGGTTGCGATATTCCCCTGCCCGGTGCCGTCCAGCCCGATAGTGACCGATACGGACGTTTCGCCCGTGGCCCTGCTGTATGTTCCGATGCGGTCCGTCATGCTGTCTGCTGCAAGGCTGCGCGCAGCGCCTCGATGAATCGCCCGGTCTGTTCCGGCGTTCCGACGCTGACGCGCAGGTAGTCGGCAAGCTTGCCGCGTGAGTAGTATCGCACCGACACGCCACGGTCAGCGAGCGCGTCGTATATCGCCTTGCCGCGTCCTTCGGGCAAGCGGCAGAGGATGAAGTTCGCGTCGGACGGCATCGGCTCGACTCCCTCCATCTCCGCGAGCAAGCCGGTCATCTGCTCACGTTCCTGGACGATCAGCCGCGCGCGTTCGTCCAGTATCTCGGCGTCTTCCAGCGACGCCAGCAGCGCTGCCTCCGCCACCTGCGAGACGTTGTACGGCGGCTTGCCGCGCATCAGCACCTCGGCCATCTCGTCGTTCATCACACCGTAGCCCGCGCGTAACCCGGCCAGCCCGGCCCATTTGCTCATCGTTCGCAGTACGATGAGGTTCGGGTAGCGCTCCAGGAGCGGCATGACGCTGCGCCCCGCGAACTCCGCGTAAGCCTCGTCCACCATGACCATGCAGTCTGCGCCGAGCAGCCGCTCGATGTCGGCGAGTGGTGTGCCGCTGCCGGAGGGGTTGTTCGGTGACGCCAGCACGATGAGCTTCGCGCCCTCCGCTGCCGCCAGGACGCCATCCACGTCGATATCGAAATGCTCGTCCCGCTCGACTTCTACGATGACGCCACCACAGATGTTCGCGATTATGTCGTACATGCCGAACGTCGGCGGTGCGTTGACCACGACGTCACCGGGCGAGAGTGTCGCTCGGAAGACGAGGTCGATGATCTCGTCACTGCCGTTCCCGGCGACGATCTGCTCCGGCCTCGCGCCCGTATAGCCGGAGAGCGCACGGCGCATCGCGACCTGCGCCGGGTCCGGGTAGATGTGCGCCCGCGCCGAGTGGTTCAGCGCCTCCAGTGCCTTGGGCGAGGGCCCATATGGGTTCTCATTCGCGTTCAGCTTGACGACCTCGGCCTCCGTGATGCCGCCGCGTTCCGCGAGCGATTCCGGCGGTTCTGCCGCCTCGTAGGGGTCGAGGTTGCGCCAGTGCGGCTGCACGAAATCGAGTACGTTCCGGCGCGTCATGGGCGCCTCCTTCCGGACGGTTCGCCAGCGCCTTCTAGCCGCATCTCTGCCGCGCGGGCGTGCGCCGTCAGGCCTTCCGCTCGCGCCAGTGCAGATGCAGCCGGGCCAATCTCTCGCGCCGTCTCCGTTGAAAGGCCGACGACCGGCACGTGCTTGAGGAACGTGTGAACGCCGAGACTCGACGCGAAGCGCGCCGTTGCGCCCGTCGGCATGACGTGGCTCGGTCCCGCCGCGTAGTCGCCCATGACCTCGGGCGACGTTTCGCCAACGAAGATGCCGCCCGCATTGCGTATCAGGCCGACGCAGGCGCGCGGGTCTGCGGTGAGCAGGCAGAGGTGTTCCGGCGCGAACGCATTGGCGACCACTGCCGCCTCCTCGACGCTGTCCACGATAACGATCGTCCCCTGCCGCGCCAGCGCCTCTCGCGCAATCGGCTCGCGCTCCAGCAGCGCAACCTGGCGCTCCAGCTCGCGCGCGACCGCATCCGCGATCGATTCACTCGTTGTTACGAGCACAGGCGAAGCCAATTCATCGTGCTCGGCCTGCGCAAGCAGGTCGGCGGCGACGATCTCCGGCGTAGCAGTGTCGTCGGCGATGACGAGGGTCTCGGTCGGCCCGTAGAGGCCGTCGATGTCAACGTGGCCGTACACCTGCCGTTTGGCGATTGAGACGAACACGTTACCGGGGCCGCAGATCTTGTCGACCTGCGGAACGCTCGCCGTTCCGAACGCCATCGCCGCTATCGCCTGCGCCCCACCGATGCCGAACAGGCGGTCCACGCCTGCAGCAAGCGCTGCAGCGAGCGTCACCGGCGACGGGTCCGGCGTGCAGACGATGACTTCCGATACGCCAGCCACTTTCGCCGGTATCGCTGACATCAGCACAGTCGAGGGGTACGCGGCCGAGCCGCCAGGCACGTACAGGCCCACTCGTTCGATGGCGACGCTCCGTAATCCGTAGCCCGCCTCGGCGTCGTCCCATGCACGCGGCATGGCAGCCTCGTGGTACGCGCGTATCCGCCCTGCAGCGACGGCGAGTGCCTCCTGTAGCTCAGGACCGATCGTACGTGCAGCGTCTTCCCAGGCGCTACGCGGGATCTCCAGGGCGTCCAGCTCTGCACCATCGATGCGGCGCGCGTAGTCCCTGATGGCTAAGTCACCGCTGTTGCGAACGTCCGCAACGATGCGCTCGACCGCCTGCGTCGCCGTGAGTGGTTCACCGAACAGCGCCTCGGTGCGTGCGGCCGATGCGGGTGTCAGTTCAGGCTCCTCGTATCCCGGGCGGCGTGTTAGCGCTGCCAGTCCCGCATCGATGCCGCGCAGCACGCGCATCACGAGAGTCCCAATGCGCCAAGTAAGCGTGTGTAGATGGTGCTCTCCTCCCGGAAGAGGTACACGGCTTCCGACACACTGACCGACGCTCCGCCGATGCTGCGCAGGTGGTCGACCGCCGCGGTCAGGTCGCGCTTGGGGATGGACACCGTGATCGAGTACACCTGCCGTCCATCGCGTGAGTACACCGGCGATATCGTCGGGCCGCTGATTCCGCTCGCCTCCGGCAGTTCCAGCACCTTGGCAGCCACAGCCTGCTCGCTCTCACCTTCGATGTTCGCGGTAAGCCGCGAGTATGCCGATGCGGACTGGCTCGCCTCGATGCGCTCGATGATCTCCCGCGTTGTCTCCAGCCGTTCGGGGTGTTCCCGGAGCATCCGGCGGTTCGCGATGAGCGCGCCTTCCGATTCCAGCACCCTGCCGTCCGCGACCTGTTTCAGGTGGTTCTCGCGCAACGTCTGGCCGCTCGCCGTCAGGTCGACGATGAAGTCCGCGTAGCCGATGGCAGGCGTCGGCTCGACTGCGCCGGAGAGGCGCTTGAGCGTGAAGTAGTTGACGTCGTGCTGGTGCAGGAAGCGGCGCGTGAGCACCGGGTATTTCGTTGCGATGCGCAGTTCCCGCCCGCTCTCCTGGAACTCGATCGAGAGGTCGGCGAGGTCGGCCATCGACTCCACGTCGACCCACGAGTCCGGCACTGCCGTCACGAGCTCGCAGTGGCCGTAGCCCAGCGCCTCGATCACGACCAGCGCATCGCCGTCGTCTATGCGTGTCTCCGCGAAGTTGTCGAAACCGACGAGCCCGAGGTCGGCGTCGCCTTCCTCAACGCGCGCGGTGATATCCGAGTTACGCTGGAAGACGATCTCCACGCCGCGCAGTGTGCGCATCTCTCCCGTGTATCCACGCGGGTTCGGACGCCGCACGCGCATGCCGCTGGCGCTCAGGAAGTCGAGCGTGCCCTCGTACATGACGCCGTCGCTGGGAATAGCCAGCCGCAGGCTGTCCCGCACCTGGCCGTTAGACGAACTGTTCTGCAACACGGCCATCCTGCCCTACCCGCATGATCGTTTCGATGCCGCGCTGCCTCGCGTACTTCGCCGCCGCAGCGTCGCTCTTGCTTTCCAGGTCCAGTTCCACCGGGATGCCCTGCGCGCGCAGGCGTTCCGCGGTCGCCACCGCTTCGCTGAACGCGGTCTCCTGCGCCGTCACCAGCACCTGCGCCGGGCCGTCGACATCGTCCTCGGCGAACCCTGCCGGCAGCAGACGCGCCACGTGGTCCAGTCCGTAGGCGAAGCCGATCGCCGGTGTCTTGCGTTTTCCGCCGAGCGCTTCGATGAGGTCGTCGTACCGTCCGCCGCCACCGAGCGCGTGTGTGCCGCGTACCCGGGCGTGTTCGATCTCGAACTGCAGGCCAGTGTAGTAGGCCAGTCCGCGTGCCAGTCCAAGGTCGAGCACCACCGGCACGCCGCGCAGGTCGTACTGTTCGAGCGCGGTCAGCACGCCTTCCAGCGGCGCGAGAACGCTCTTGCGGATGCGGAACCGCGATGCGATGCGCGCCAGTCGTCCGCGAACGCGTGCCGCGGGGCCCGCTGCACGGGCGAGCTCGCCGCAGAGGGCGAGGCCCTTCTCGAACGCACCCGGCTCGTCGGCCAGGCGCAGTTTCTTGAGGTAGCGACGCAGTATCTCGTCCGGCGTGCGCTGCCCGGTCGAACCGGCGACGCCCTGCCCGACGAAGCTGCGCACCATCTCCGCGGCGTCTTCGGGCGCCATCGCACGGGTGATGCGTGAGACGTGCTCGCTCGCTTCCGGGGCGAGCAGTCCAAGCCGCGCCGCCTTCGCGCGCACGTCCTCGGGCGATTCGCTGCCAGCGCGCAGCGCGGCGAGGCTTCCCATGAGGAATACGCTGGAACGCTCGGAGAGGCCCAGCGCCCCGTACATCGCCGCCACGACACCGACGTGCCCGATGCGCAGCCGGTGGCCGCGTACGCCAAGCACGGTCAGCCCCTGCACGGCAAGCGCAAGCATCTCAGCATCCGCCGCGGCGCTCCCCGCACCGATCAACTCCGCGCCGAGTTGCTCGAACTCGCCGGAGTCGCCGCCCTTCTCGTAGCGGAAAACTGGGCCGGAGTAGCACCAGCGCTGGGGCAGCGGGCCCGGTAGTTCACCGTCGACGAACGCCTGCACGACCGACGACGTGAACTCCGGACGCAGGCTGACGCGCCGCCCGCTGGGGTCGGTGAAGGAATACATGCGCGCAGCAAGCTCGCCGCCCGACTTCTTGAGGAATAGGTCGGTTGGTTCGAGCATCGGCGTCGTTATGGGCTGGTAGCCCCTGCGCTGCAGGAATCGTTCCAGGCGCATGCGGCTGCCCGCGACGACGCGCTGGCGGGCAAGCGATTGCTCTCGTGCGTTACTCATGGGATGCGCCGATCGGGACTGTTCCGTCATTGTAACGCACACGAGACGAGGTGCAGGCCGGATAAGAGTGCCTCTACTCGCGCGTCAGGCCGGCGCGATCTCTCCGTCACCCAGCGCACGCACGTCGCCCGACGCGAGGCGCACCAGCAGGCGCCCCTCGCTGTCTACGCCTTCCGCCATCCCCTGCACCGCGCCGTCCCGTCGACGCACCGTGACTTCCTTGCCGATCGTGGCAAGCCGCGCCGACCAATCGCCGATCAGTGCCTGTGGACCGTCGAGGCACTGGCTGTAGCGTTCGCGGAGCCCGGCAAGGAACGCCTGCTCCGCATCGGCAACCGCGAACTCGATCCCCATCTCCGATGCCAGGCTCGCCGCGCCTTCCGCTATCTCCGTGTATTCGTCGGGGCGCAGGTTGACGTTCAGTCCCACTCCGAGCACGGCGATGACGTTGCCGTCCGTGTCCGCGCGGACCTCCGTGAGTACGCCGCAGACCTTCCTGCCGTTCAGCAGAACGTCGTTCGGCCACTTGAACGTGCATGCCAGCCCCGTCAGCGCCCGCACCGCATCCGACGCCGCGAGTGCGCCCGCGATGCTCAGCAGCGGCGCGGCGTCCACTGGGGGCCGCAGCAACACCGAGGTCAGCAGGTTGTCGCCTTCACCGGACACCCAGCGGCGCGCGAAACGGCCACGGCCCGCCGTCTGCACCAGGGCGACCACGGTCATCCCGTGCGGCGCTTCCGCCTCCACGAGCTGCCACGCCACGTCCATCGTCGACGTGACTCGCTGGAAGCGCATCACCTGTCCGCCGATGACGCCGCGCTGTTCGTCCTGCGTACTCATGCCCCGATTCTACTGTCCGCAACGTAGTACCATCGCCGGGCGATGCGCTCTTCCTCATCCTCCGAGCGATTCCTGGACCTGCTCACCCCCCGGACGCTCCCCGTCTTCCTGATGTTCTTCTTCTGGGGGTTCGGCACCGGCGGGCTGTGGCTCGTCAGGCCGCTCTTCGCCTACGAACTCAGCGAATCGTTCCTGCTCGTCGCGCTCGTCTCCGCCGTCAGCGCCGCGCCGCGGTCGTTCACCGGCCCGCTCACTGGCTATCTCACCGACCGCTTCGGCAGGAAGTGGTTCATCATCCTCGGCGCGGTCATCCACATCGTCGCGCTTATCGGGCAATACAACACCAACGCCTATGTTCCTTACTTCCTCATGGAGTTGCTCGCGGGCCTGGGCATCGGGACCTGGATGACCGCTTCCAATGCCCTGATGGCCGACTACACCCAACTCGCGACACGTGGCAGGTCCGTCGCCCTCCGGCAGACCTCGTCCCGCGCGGGAACGCTCATGGGTCCGCTGGTCGCGGGGTTCGTTGCCTTCTCCGGAGACCTGCGCGACGTCTTCCTGTTCATCGCCGTGTGCAAGGTTGCGGTCATCATCGTGACGCTGTTCTGGGTGCGCGACTCCCGCAGGAGGCCGAAGCCCACGTCGAGCCCCACGCGCCGCGGCGGCATGCTGCAACGCCTGAACCTCGCCATGTTCCGGTCGCGGGCCTTCCTGGTGCTCATCATCGCGACGTTCTCCGTCAATCTCGTCACCGGAGGGACCGGCGTATTCCGCACCTTCTTCCCGGTGCAGGGAGCGAACGCCGCCGGACTGGACGAGGCGCGGGTCGGCACGCTCATCATGTTCTCCGGCATCCTCGCGCTCGGGGCGGCCATCCCTGCAGGAATTGCGAACGACCGAATCGGACGGAAGCGCACGCTTGTCTTTGCCCTCCTAGCAACATCGGTAGCCGTCTGGATGATGTCCGGCCTGTCCGACTTCGAGAGCGCGCTCCTGGCCGTGCTGGCCTTCGGGCTCGCGGAAGCGTTCGCCACCGGCACGAACCAGGTCTACGCGATGGACCTCGCTCCGGACGACCGCCGCGGCGCGTTCCTCGGTGTCTGGTCGCTCTCGATGATCGCAGGCCAGGTATTCGGCCCCATCGTCATCGGCTCGGTCGCCGACAACGCGGGGTTCCAGACCGCGTTCATCACCGTCGCGGGCTTCCTGATCGCCGCTTCCCTGGTGGTCGCCATATTCGGCGTGGAGACGCGCCGGGCGCCACAACAAGCGGACGCTCCTCCGTCGTAGTGGGATGCACCGCTATAATGGGAACACCACCGGCGGGAGTAGCTCAGTGGTAGAGCTCTTGCCTTCCAAGCAAGATGTCGCGGGTTCGAGTCCCGTCTCCCGCTCCACCCTTGGCCATCAATAACCGTTCAGAGTGAGGGGCCTGTCATTTGCCCCTCCTGTCGTCCCTATGTCACCTGCTATCCTTAACCGGTGACACTTCCCTGTATTATCCTCACAATCCGCGTCTACGCCGGGAACGACCCTGGAGGTTCCGGCTACTGGCTCTGGTCCCTTCTGCAACACAACACGCGTTGCCCGCGCATCTTGCCGCCTTACCCCCGGAACAAGGTCGTGGCCTGCTCGATATAGATGTGAAAACCTCATCTTACCCCTCTGCGTACGAGTGGAGGGCTCATCAGGAAAGTCATGAAGAACGAGGTCATCCCGTGGTTCGGGCAACTGGTCAGAGTCGATCAGGCCTTGTTGCTGGCAGGCGCTTGCGTTGTCATGTTGAGCGCACCCCGCGCTCTAGCGGAGGGCACGCCTCGCCGTTCTCTGCTACACTCCGCGCACGCACGTCTATCCGCGTTCACTGCAGGGAGGTAATGCATGCTGACCGCCGAACAGAACGACCGCCTGTCACGAGTCGGGCCCGGCAGCCCGACCGGCGAACTGATGCGCCGCTACTGGCATCCCATCGCCGCCGTCGCCATGATGAACGACCGCTCCACGAAGCCCATCCGCCTGCTCGGCGAGGACCTCATTCTCTACAAGAGCAAGCAGGGCGTTTTCGGTCTCGTGGACAACTACTGCCCCCACCGCCGCATGGGCATGGTCTACGGCATCCCGACCGACGAGGGCATCCGTTGCCCGTACCACGGCTGGATGTTCGATGAGACCGGCCGCTGCCTCGAACAGCCCTACGAGGAGACCGAGGCCCCGGACAACCGCTTCAAGGACAAGGTCCGCATCAAGGCGTACCCGCTGGAGGTCAAGGCCGGCCTCATATTCGCCTACCTCGGCCCCAGCCCCGTGCCCTTGCTCCCGAACTGGGACGTCTTCTCGATAGACGGCGTCGTGCGGGACATCGGTTACACGGAACTTCCCTGCAACTGGCTGCAGTGCCAGGAGAACTCGCTCGACCCCGTGCACTCCGAGTGGCTGCACGGCGAGTGGGGCAACTACGTCGCCATCATGAACGGCGAGGGCGACAAGGTGCGCACGCGCTACGAGAACGTCCGCATCGGCTTCGACAAGTTCCAGTACGGCATCATCAAGCGCCGCCTCGTGAAGGGCGGCGACTACGATGACCCCGAATGGGCGCAAGGGCACCCCATCGTCTTCCCCTACTTCCTGCGCCAGGGCGGCAGCGGCATCGCTCTCGACTCGTGGAAAGACCCCGGCGACACGCCCGGCATCGCGCGCGGCGTCGGCCCTTCGTTCCAGATCCGTGTGCCGCTTGACGACCACCGCACCGGCCACTGGTGGGTGATGTGCCACCCGAAGATGTCGGCGGACGACCCCGACCAGCGCGACGAGGACATCCCCCTCTTCCACCCGCCCCTCATCCAGTTGAAGGAGGACGGACGGGTCCGCTTCGAGATCCTCGACTCCAACTCCGCGCAGGACGTCGCCGCGTGGATCACGCAAGGCCTCATCGCCGACCGCACGGGCGAGCACCTCGGACGTTCGGACAAGGGCGTCATCATGTTCCGCCGCATGCTGGAGGAGCAGATACGCATCGTCGAGGACGGCGGCGACCCCATCAACACGTTCCGCGACCCGGAGCGCAACGTCTACCTCGGCATGGACACGGAGCACTGGTCCAAGCGCGCCGAACTCGGCGGTGGCCAGGCGTTCGCGTTCGCACGCCAGGGCATGGCCAGCAAGTACAGCCCCATCATGAACGAGCGCGGCGCCGAGGGCGGCGAGGACGCCGAGAAGCGCAACCAGGAGATCGCTGAGGGGGTGTCGGGCTGATGGGTGCTGAGACGTTGAAAGCAGGCGACAAGGTTGAACTCTCCAACGGTGCGACGGCGGAAGTATCCGGCCCGCTCGCCGGTGGCACAGTGCCCGTGACCATCATCGACTCGCCGTTCGGGCCCGAGAGCCCCGGCGACTCCGTACAGACCGATCCGGACGACATCTACGGCGTCTTCCTGGACGAAGCGATGACTGAGGTACGCGCTCTCTAACCAGAGAGCGGAAAGAGGCGAAGGCCCTGCAAGAGCGGCCCGCCCGAACAGAAAAGGGAAGGAGCGCAACAACTATGGTTCGCAGCTACTTTACGCATGACAACTGGCTCGACGAGCAGGCCGCCAAGGGCGTGCCGGTGCTCTCCGACTGCTACGTTGAGGACCTTCGCAGCCTCGAACTCTCCCACTGGGACGTCCGCGGTTGCGACACGGCCTTCGTCCGCTTCACCAACATGGAAGGCGTCACCGAAGCGCGTGTGCAGGAGATACCGGCCGGAGCTTCGCTCAACCCCTTCAAACTGGGCGTCGAGGAGATGGTCTACGTCCTCACCGGGCGAGGTTTCGCCTCCGTCTGGGGCGAGATCAGCAACGCCAAGCGCGACTTCGAGTGGTCGGACCGCAGCGTGTTCGTCATCCCTCGCAACTCGTGGTGCGAGCTGCGCAATATGGGCAACGTGCCGGTTCGCCTCCTCTTCTTCAACTACCTCCCCATCGCCATGAGCACCATCCCCGACCCTGAGTTCTTTATGAACAACCCCCACGTCAACAAGAGCATCCTCGACGATGCCGACCAGGACTTCTTCTCGGAGGCCAAGGACATCGAGAAGGACTTTGGCAGCGCGTGGGGCGCCGTTGGCGGCACGGTCTGGCGCGGCAACTTCTGGCCGGACCTGCTCGCGTGGGACAAGCTCACCGCAGCCGGCAGCCGCGGCGCGGGCGGATCGTCCATCGCCATGTACGTACCCGGCTCTGAGATATCGGCGCACATGTCCGTCTTCCCTCCGGGCACGTACAAGAAGGCGCACCGCCACGGGCCCGGGCGGCTCATCGTCATCCCCGGCGGCGAGGGCTACTCCATCATGTGGCCCCAGGACGGCGGCGAGAAGAAGGTCTACCCCTGGCACGAGGGCAGCGCCGTCACCCCACCCGACCAGTACTTCCACCAGCACTTCAACCTCGGCCTCAAGGCCGCCCGCTACTTCGCGCTGCACCCGCCGGTCCAGTTCCTAGGCAAGGACGAGGACGAACAGGGCAACGCTGAGGGCGTCAACATCGAGTACATCGACGAGGACCCGTGGATCCGCGAGTACTTCGAGAACCAACTCGCCGAGCGGGGCCTCGAGTCGAGGATGGCCCCGGAGGTCTACACGGACCGCGACTTCAAGTTCAAGACCGCTTCGGTATCGTCCACGTGAGCCGCAGGATGGCCGGGGAACTCCCCGGCCATTCGCATTGACCGTGTCTCAAGCCGAACATACGATTGAGCGCAGATAACTGAGGAGGTAGGCCATGCTCACCGCGGAGATGAACGATCGCCTCACGAAGGTCGGGCCCGGCACGCCGATGGGCGAACTGATGCGCCGCTACTGGCACCCCATCGCCGGAAGCATGCAACTGGACGCCGACAACCCCACGAAAGAAGTGCGCCTCCTCGGCGAAGACCTCGTCCTCTACCGCGACGCCAGCGGCACGGTTGGCTGCGTCGAGCCCTCGTGCGCTCACCGGAAGGCCAACCTCTCCTACGGCATACCGGAGGAGAACGGCATCCGCTGCGCCTACCACGGCTGGATATTCAACGAACACGGCCAGTGCGTCGACCAGCCATCGGAGCCCGAAGGCTCCAAGTTCAAGGACAAGGTACGAATCAAGTCCTACCCCGTGGAGGAGCTCGGCGGCCTCATCTTCGTCTACATGGGCCCCCTGCCCGCTCCCGTCCTTCCCAAGTGGGACGTGCTCAACTGGGAAGGCCACAAGGACGCCTGGGGGACGCTGCTCCCCTGCAACTGGCTCCAGTGCCAGGAGAACTCGCTCGACCCGCTGCACTTCCAGTGGCTCCACCGCTACTGGGGCGGCTGGCAGATGAACCGCATCAAGTCTCCCGAGGAGCGCGACGCATGGAACACCGCCGTCGGCGCGCGCGGGGCAGACCACCGCAAGATCGGCTTCGAGGTCACGGACTACGGCGTCATCAAGCGCAGGCTCGTCGGCGATGAGCAGGAGACCGACGACCACTGGGCGATAGGCCACCCCATCCTGTTCCCCAACATCCTCCGCGTCAGCCACGGCCTCGAGATCCGCGTCCCCGTTGACGACACCCACACCTACCACATCATCACCAACTACCGGCAGTACAACGAAGGCGAGGAGCCGCAGACCGAGATTCCGTACGACGAACGCCCTCTGTTCGATGCGAACGGACGCATCATCCGCGACTTCGTCGCCGCGCAGGACCAGGTCGCGTGGGTCATCCAGGGCGCCATCTCCGACCGCACGACCGAGCGCCTCGGCGTGACGGACGTCGGCATCATCATGTTCCGCCGCATGCTCGATGAGCAGGCCTCAGTCGTGGAGGACGGCGGCGAGCCGATGAATGTCCACCGGGAGGAAGAGGGCACCCTCGTCCTGCCTTGCGAACACTACATGTACCCCGGCTACGAGGAGATGGGCGGCCCCTACCGCGGCACGACGCCCCGCCAACCGGACGTTGAGGCTGTACTCTCCGGCTCAGGCGCGCGTCTGGGCGAGTGGGATGGCATCAAGGCCGAGTACCAGATCTCCGGCAAACGGGTGGACAGCGGCGGCGCGCTCAGAAAAGGCAAGTGGTTCTCGGACGGCCGGGAGCACTAGCGGAACGCCGCTTCATGGCAGATCAACGCAACGGGGCAGCCTCATGGCTGCCCCGTTCCTCGTTCGCTAGAGAAGCCTCGTCTGTTGCGGAGGCTCCCATAGCTCCGGACCTTCGTTGACGGCAGAGTTGACCAGAATGGAAACCTCGTACGCGTCCATCAGACCGGAGTCGTAGGGGACCAGCACGCTGCTGAGTAGAGCGGGGTCTCGTACCTCCTCGTTCAGCCACAACGGTTCCAGCTCTCGCGGCAGGATCACCGGCATACGATCATGGATGGGCTGGAGGAGTTCGTTTGCCTGAGTGGTGATGATGGTGCAGGAACCGACGGCTTCACCGTTGGGGCCCTGCCACGTATCCCAGAGACCTGCGAAGGCGAAGGGCTCTCCCGAGGCCATGGTGAAGCGCACCGGAAATCGAGCGGCGCCCTCGCGTCGCCACTCGTAGAAGCCGTCGGCGGGGACGAGACAGCGCCGCTCCCTCAGGGCAGAGCGGAAGCTCGGCCTTGCGGAGAGGGTCTCGGCACGGGCGTTGATCATCGGCGCGCCAGTCGAGGCGCTCCTGGCACCGGACGGGAGCAGCCCCCAGCGCATGAACGATGCCACCCCTGGCTCGCCTCCCCTCACCGTGAGCACCGGCTGTGTGGGGGCGATGTTGTAGCGGGGAGGTTGCTCCAGGTCGATCGCTTCGAACTCGAACCGTAGGGCGAGTTGGCCGATGTCTGCTATAAGGCTGTACCTTCCACACATGGGATCGCTCCTCGTGAGCCAATGATAGCGACTGTCAGTCCTGTGAGGGCACGGTGAGACGTTGGTATGGTACGAGCGACCAGCATCCCGTGACAGGCAGCCTTCCTATGCCCTACCCCACATCCACCCGAGGCCTCCGCATCGACGTCAACGACTCTACCGACCTGCCGCTGGCCGAGTCGTCGCGGTTCGCGGTCAGGGCGGAGGAACTCGGTTTCTCCGGCGTGGGGATGCCCGACCATCCGCACACCGGCAGGGATGTGTTCGTGCGGCTCGTGCTCGCCGCGCAGCAGACGAAACGGGTGACGCACTTCCCCTCGGTGTCGAATCCGGTGACCCGCCATCCGAAGATGCTGGCGAGTCTGGCCGCAACCCTCGGCGAGTCCGCGCCGGGCCGCTCCTGCCTCATGATCGGCAGCGGCGACCTCGCGGTGCGATACCTGGGGGTGCCCGGCGCAACCGTGTCCCAACTGGCGGATGCAGCGGAGACCATCCGTCACACGCTGGCCTCCGAGTTCTCGCTGGCGGCGCCCGTGCCGGTCTACATCAATGCCAGCAGCCCAAGGATGCTTGAGGCGGGGGGAGCTGCTGCCGACGGCGTTTACGCGATGGTCGGCGTCGACCCTGAAGTTGTCGCTGCAGCGATGGAGCACGTCGCAGCCGGCGCCCGTGAAGCGCAACGAGACCCAGATACCATCCCGGTTGCGCTTGGGCTGCCGGTTTTCATGGCGGATTCCGAGGAGCGAGCTTACGAGAGCGCTGCCCGGTACGCCCTCTCCGGCCTGATGAACCGCAACAGGGTCTACTCTCGTCTGATGCGGGAGCGCATGCCCTCGCTCGAAGGTGTCTCGCAGGCGTCCGAGCTGTCGACGGAGCAACTGCACCGGCTCGTCGACGCTATGGTTGCGCACGGCACGCCGCAGCAGGCAGCCGAGAAGGCGCTCGCGTTCGCGGAGAGAGCACCGACGCGGCATTTCATCGCCCGCGTGCAGTTCGCGGGTGAGGACCCCATCCGTGCCATCGAGGCGTTCGCTTCCGCACTGCGTGCTGTGGGGGAAGAGGGCGTCCTGCACCCGGCCGATTGACACCTCTGGGGCACGCCTATACCGTCCCCGAGAGACCGCCCGAAGTGGAGGGGCATGATGCAGTTGAACCTGAGAGCTGAGCCCGAAGCCATCGATTTCGAGGTGTCGAAGAGCGCACTGTGCGTCATCGATATGCAGAACTACGACATCAAGGAAGGTGGCTTCTTCGACCTCACCGGCGTCGACACGGAACATGGCAGGCGCGTCATCCCAACGATCCAGCGCGCGCTGGCATACGCTCGAGCAGCAGGCATGCCCGTCTTGTTCACCCGCATGGTGATCCCTGCCGACCCCATCATGCGCGCCGGCCCCGACTCGCCCTGGTATTGGAAGAGTGCCGCCTACCGAGCGGACATCAGCGATCCGGCGATGGAGCGCGCGGTCGGCATCGACGGCACCTGGGGCGGCGAGATCGTCGAGGAACTGTCCCCGCAGGACGGCGAGTACGTCATCGCAAAGAACCTCTACAGCGCGTTCCAACGGACGGACTTCGACCTCGTGCTGAAGCGCCTCGGCGTTCGGCACTTGTTCATCACCGGCATCGGGACGCCCACCTGCGTCGAGGCAACCGCCCGCGACGCGTACTTCTACGAGTACTTCCCTGTCCTCATCGAGGACTGCTGCGGCGGCATCATCCCGGAGACCCATGACCAGGCGCTATTCGCAATCAAGCGGCGCTACGGCTGGGTGACCGACCTCGACAGCTGGACATCCGCCATTGCAGAGGGCGTCCCCGACTTCCAGGCTCCGGATTGACGCGCACAGGAGACAACCCTTCGCTCTGCTACCATTAACCCATGGAGAATTTCTTAACCGCCACCGACCTCACCAAGAGTTTCGACAGTGTGCAGGTGGTCGACTCAGTCTCGTTCACCGTCCGCTCCCAGGAGATATTCGGACTGCTCGGCCCCAACGGCGCAGGCAAGACCACCACGATACGCATGCTCTCCACCGTCCTTGATCCCGACGACGGGGAGATCGTCATCGGCGGGCACTCCGTGGCCAAGGAGAGCGACGCGGTACGCAAACTCATCGGCGTCTGCCCGCAGGAGCTCGCCCTCTACCCGGAACTCTCCGCGATCGACAACCTCGTCTTCTTCGGACGAATGGCCGGACTCTCCGGCGGCGAAGCGAAAGAGCGCGCGGCGGACATACTGGCACGCGTGGGGCTGACCGACCGTGCGAAGGACGCGGTCCGCAAGTACTCCGGAGGCATGAAGCGCCGCGTCAACATCGCCATTGCCCTCATGAGCAAGCCGGAGTTGCTCTTCCTCGACGAACCGACTGTCGGCATCGACCCCCAGTCCCGCAATCACATCTTCGACACCGTCCTCGCCCTCCGCGACGAAGGGATGAGCGTGCTCTACACCACCCACTACATGGAGGAGGCCGACCGCCTCTGCGACCGCATCGCCATCATGGACGAAGGGCACATCATCGCGCTCGGCACGCCTGCGGAACTCAAGGCTCAGGTCGGCGACGCCGACACGACGACGCTGGAGGAAGTCTTCCTCAGCCTCACTGGCCGGAGCCTCCGCGACTAGCATGAGCCGCCCCACCCTGCTCGCACTCTTCGAGGTCAAGCGTTTCCTTGCAGACCGTGGCGCGCTAGCGTTCAGCATCGCGCTTCCTATCCTGCTGTTCGCCCTGATGCTCGGCGTCTTTGGCGGAGATACATCCTTCAACTCGACCGCCCACATCGCCGACCTCGACGGAGGAGACACCGCACGAGAACTCATCGAACGCATCGAGGACGTTGATGGCCTCGACGTCAGGCAGTACACGGAAGAGGGGCTCGACAACGCCCTTGACCGGTCCGCTGTCCTCACCGGGTTCGTCATCCCTGCGGGATTCACCACCGCGCTCGAGTCCGGGACGCCCACCGCCGTGCGCATCAAACGGCGCGGCAATGGTGGTGACGCGGGTCAGATAACCGCTGCCATCGTGCAGGGCGTTGCAGACGGGCTTGCCTCCAGGTACGAGCTCCGCCGAGCGCTCGGAGCGCTCCTCAGCGATGCCATTCCGCCTGAACAGGTGGAAGCCCACAGCGGGATCCTCCTGGGCGATGCACGCAGGGACCCGCCCGTCCGTGTCGTCAACCAGACGCTCAACGAAGAATCGGAAGAAGAGGACATCCTCGATCGCCTGCTTCCCGGCGTCATCGTCATGTTCCTGCTCTTCTCGGTCACGCTCAACGCCCAGACGCTCATCGAGGAGCGGCGCAACGGCACGCTGGAACGCCTGCTTACGACGCAACTGAACACCGGGCAACTCTTCGCCGGGAAATTCCTCGCAGGCGTCAGCCGTGGCATGCTGCAGACCATCATCCTGCTACTGCTGGCGTTCGTAGTGCTGCGCATCGCTGGCCTCAACGCGCTGGCACAGAGCGCGGTGCTGGCCCTCGTTGTCTCTGCCGCAGCCAGCGCGATAGCGCTCCTCATCGCCACGGTGGCGCGGACGGAGGACCAGGCCACATGGGGCGCCGTGTTCATCACCATGTTCATGACCGTCTTCGGCGGCACTTTCTTCCCCATCGGTGACTCCGGCACTCTCGAACTCATCAGCCGGTTCACGCTGAATCGCTACGCCATCGACGCATACGAGGGGATCCTCAGTGAAACGGCAACGCTCGGTGACGCCACGTCCGAGATTGCACTCCTCGGCGGCGTAGCGACTGTCTGCCTCATCGTCGCGCGTCTGCTTTTCCGTGTTTCGTCGGAGGCGAAGTGATGCGCCTCGTCCTCCGGCAATCCCTGCTCCTTTCCTTCAAGGACACTCGCTTGTTCTTCAAGGACAGGTTCGCCATGGGGTTCGCACTCCTCTTCCCCATCCTGTTCATCGTTGCCTTCTCGCTGGCCCTCGGCGACCTCGGCCCTGAGGACGAGCAAGTGCGAATGGCCGTCGCGACAGAGGAGGAGAGCGGCTTCTCCCGCGAGGTCATCGATTTCCTCACCGTCACCGACGCGACAGGCGTAGACGAATGGGAGCCGGACGATGCCCGCCAGGCACTGGAGGAGGGCCGTATCCCCGGCTACCTGCTCTTCCCTGCCGAATTCACCCGACACATTTTCAGCGGTGAAAGCACCGAGATACGGGTCATCACCGCCGACGGCGACTCCGAGACTGAGGCCGTCCTGGGCGGGCTCGCGCGCTCAATAGGCGGGCGCGTCGGTACGCTGAGTCTGGCCGCCCGTGGGGTGACGGAACTCGAAGGCTTCACATCGCTGGATCTCGTCAAGCTCGGGGAACTCGGCGCCGCGCCGCCTTCCATCATCTTCACTACCGAGCAAGTGGGAGAAGTAGAGCCGTTCAACGCCTCCAATTTCACCCTCCCCGGCTACCTCACGATGTTCGTCTTCTTCGCGGCTGCGTTGGGGGCGGAGGCCATCGCCCGTGAGCGCCAGACCCAGACGCTGGAGCGCCTGTTGTCGAACGGCGTCAGGCGCTCATCCATCGTCGCAGGGAAGATGCTCGCGAGCCTCTACCGGGGCCTTCTCCAGCTCGCCTTCCTGTGGACGCTGGGCATCTTCGCCTTCTCCATCGATTTTGGCGTCTCCCCTGTTGCGGTTATCGCCGTCTCCGTGTTCATGGCTGTGGCGTCGTCCGCGTTCGGCGTCATGCTCGCTTCCCTCGTCCGCACGGTGAAGAGCGCGTCCTCGGCAGCAGTTCTTGCTTCCCTGACGCTCGCACCGCTTGGTGGGTGCTGGTGGCCGCTGTTCATCACCCCGGACTGGATGCAAGCGCTCGGCCGCCTCACTCCGCACGGGTGGGCGAACGACGCATTCAACAAGCTGATGCTCTTCGGCGCGGAGGGGCAGGACGTGCTCGTCCACATGGCCGCGCTCCTGCTCTTCGCAGCTGCGTCCCTCGCCGTCGCCGTCGCGCGTTTCCGCACCGTTTCGGCAAACTAGGCAGCCACTCAGAACAGACGAGGTAAACCGCACGTGGTGAGCCTGTCGAACCACGCCTTCTTAACCAGAAGCGCCGGTGGATGTCCACCGGTGCTTCCGTATCACACGTTATGAGGGTGTAGCTTACACCCAGCGGCCGAACCCCCAGCCGCCACCGGTGCCCGCCGGCGTCCGGTAGACCGGAACGTACTCGATGGTCTCGAAGTTCAGGTCAGTGTCAGCCATCGCGCCGCCGACCGCTATCCAGTTCTGCGTCTCGGATGCCGCCGAGTACAGGTGGTTGCGCGGAATCGTCATGAGCGTCTCAGTGTCCTTCTCTTCCAGCGCCTTCAGCACTGTCCGGTCCAGCCACTCGTCGACGACGAAGTGGCTCAGTCCGCCGGAGCCGATGATCGCGACCCGCGCGTCGCTGTCCCATGCACGGATCGCATTCGCCACCGCGCGCCCGAACTCGAACGACCGCTTGGGCGTGGGCTGGTTCGGCGGGTAGCAGGTGTTCTGGAAGAGGGGAAGGATGGTGCGCGGCTCGTTGTTGAACAGCCGCTTCACCACGAATGCGAACCCGTGCGGCAGACCCTGCTCGCGGGGTTCCGTCCTCCGCACCGAGTCCAGCTCGCCGTTCTCCTTCGGGTAACGCCGCGCAACCTGCCCGCCGTAGGTGTCGTGCAGGTAGGTGAAGTGCGACACGTCGAAGTCGTTCTGAATCATGTACTCGATCACGTGCCGTCCCAGGTTTGTCGCCACGGGCACGTCCAACGCCACGTCGCCGTAGCCGTCCGCGATGGACTGCGTGATGTCCGGGTCGCGGAACCCTGCGGCCAGGCTTCGCGGCTTGATGGGCACCGACTCTCCCCAGAACACCGAGAACGTCGGCATGTTGTCTTCGAAGAACCACTCGTCCTGGTCGTCGGAGATGATGACGGTGATGTCCGGTTTCACCTCGCTGAACGTCCGCGCCAGTTCGGCGATACCGCGCTGGCAGGCGTCCACCTGCGCCGTGAATACCTCGTCCGTCAGCGGCTTTTCCTTCACCGCCGTCGGCACGCGGGCCAGCCCCTCGTCATACGGCATCGCCCAGCCTTCCGGGGGGAAGACGAGCTCCGGGTGCCGCAGGTCACCCACGGCATAGCGCGGCCACTGCTCGGCGTTCAGTGCGAGCATAGGGCTGTGCGACGTTCCTGCTCCAAGCACTATCTCGGCCATCGTTGACCTCCGTTGTGCGGAATCACGCGGACGCGGGCGCCCGCTGGAAGTGTGTTCGGTCTGGGTCCGCGCTTAGTCTACCACGCGCTACAAACCGCGCGCGCTATACAGCATCGCTCGTTATTCGAAGTGAGTCCCAATAACGCCTCCGTACTTGACACCCCACGCCTCCGCATGTAGAAACGCAGCACAGCGCCTGGCGTATCGTTGCGGCGCTGTTCGTCTGCATGCTCGCCGCCAAAGCCCAACCAGGCCGCGAGCGGAACACATCAGGAGGAGAGATGCTCAACGGACAGAGAATCATAGACATGCACGCCCACACCGTGGCCCCGCCCGAGCTGTACGCAGCCAAGGCCGGGCTCCTCTCCGGGCGCGGCTACCACGGCAAGAGCGGGATCTCGGAAGAGCGCATCGAGCAGTTCGCCCAGAACAACCTGAAGATCATGGACAAGGTCCAGACCGACGTCCAGTTCCTCTCACCCCGCCCCTTCCAGCTCATGCACTCTGAGAAGCCCGAGGTCCTCGTTCACTGGTGGTGCGAGATGAACAACGACGTCATCGCATCCCAGGTGAAGGCGCACCCCGACCGCTTCCAGGGCATCGCGGGGTTGCCTCACGTCTCCGGCGCGAAGGACTCTTCGCACGTCGTTCCTGAACTCGAACGCTGCGTCAACGAGCTCGGCTTCATCGGTTGTCTCATCAACCCCGACCCCGAAGAGGGCCAGGGCGACCCCACCGACCCGAACCACACCCCGCCGATGGACCACGAATACTGGTACCCTCTCTACGAGGCGATGGTGAAACTGGACGTGCCCGGCCTCATCCATTCCGCCGCGTGCAAGAACCCGCACGAGTCCTACAGTGCGCACTTCATCACCACCGAGTCCCAGACGGTCCTGAACCTCGCCCGCCCGTCGAGCAAGGTCTTCACCGACTTCCCGAACCTCAAGATTATCGTCGCCCACGGCGGCGGCTCCGTCCCCTACCAGATCGGCCGCTGGCGCGTCCGCCGTTACAACGACATGAAGAGCAACCCCAACCTGGAGGACTTCGACACGAGCCTCCGCCGCATGTACTACGACAGCAACCTCTACACCAGGGAGTCGCTGGACTACTGCCTGCAGATCTGCGGCCCTGACCGTGTCATGTTCGGCACGGAGAACCCCGGCAGCGGTTCCTCCGTCCACCCGGACTTCAAGTATGAGAAGGGCAAGAAGCTCCCCGCCGGCGACCTCGAAGGCTGGGAGACCGACGACCTTGCGCCCGTCATCCTCAACCAGATCGACTGGCTGACCGACGAGGACAAGCAGAACGTCATGGAAGGCAACGCCCGCCGCGTATTCACCCGGGGCAACTTCTAACCCCCGGTTGCCCTTCAGATGCCACCGGGCGTCCGCTTGAACGGCGGGCGCTCGGTGGTATATTTGACTCTGCGCGCACCCACGCGCTGTAAACCGCAAACATCGGGGAGGGAACCACCAATGGCGGACAGAGAACTCATCACCGTGATCGAAGGCCCCAAGGGCCGTGCGGAGGTCTACGAGGTCTCCGAGGGCGGCAGCACGACGTCGGCGACCTCCGGCGTAATGTCCTCCAGCTACGAGGTCGTCTGTGGCAGCACCACCGAGACGGTCATGACCCTCGGCGAGGCCTCCATCGTCGCCCACGAGCTCTCCGGCGCAGACCAGTAGGCAACGTACTGGCCCAGCGAGGTTGAACGGACAGGGGGCATGGTTGCCCCCTGCTTCCCGTAAACCCTCTGCACGACCATCTCCACGCTGCGCGGGATGCTACCCTTAACCTGCACCGCGCCATGACACCCCCCGACGAAACGCCCCAGACCGACGCACCTCCGAGCGATACCGCTGCCTCAGGAAGGAAGCGCCTTTTCTTCTTCCTGCTGGCCATGACGCCTGTGCTTGCTATCATCGCCCTGCTCTTCTGGGGCCAGTTACGCTCCGACGACAACCCTGGCGGCGTGCTGGTGCATGAAGAGTCGAGCGAATCGCAGGTCCCCGTGCGGCAGGCGCCCTGGTTCGGTGGGTACGACCTCGTCTCCAGAGGCCGCGTGGACGCGGAAGATTTGCGCGGGCGCATCGTGATGGTCGACTTCTGGTCGTCGTGGTGCGTCGCCTGCCGCATCGAAGCCGCAGACCTCGCCCAGGTCTACCGCGAGTACGACAGCGCTGACGTTGAGTTTGTCGGCATCGCCGTCTGGGATCGCCCCGCTGATGCGGAGGAGCACATCGAGCGCTATGACGTGACCTACCTCAACATCCTGGATCCGCGCGGCACGACGGCCGTTTCCTATGGAGTGCGCGGCGTCCCCGAGAAGTTCTTCCTCGACGCCGAGGGTCGCATCGTCCGCAAGCTCATCGGGCCTGTGAGCGCCGAGGACTTGCGCAGCATCCTCGACGGCCTGCTTACGGCTTCTTAGGGCGATGGCAGACGCTCACGCCCTTCATGGCACCGTCGCGGCGTGGTACGAGCGCAACGCCCGCGTCCTCCCTTGGCGCGGCATCGACGACCCGTACGCCATCCTCGTGTCGGAGATCATGCTCCAGCAGACGCAAGTAGAGCGCGTCATCCCGAAGTACCACGCCTTCCTCGAAGCCTTTCCCACGCTCCGCGCACTGGCCGATGCCCAGTCCGCCGATGTAATTCGCATCTGGGCCGGCATGGGCTATAACGGTCGCGCCGTCCGTCTGCATAAGCTCGCCAGGGAGGTCGTAGACCGCCACAACGGCGAACTCCCCCGCACCGCCGACGAGCTACGGAAGCTCCCCGGCATCGGTCCGTACACGGCCGCCGCCGTCGCCTCTTTTGCGTTCGGTGAGCCCGTCGCGGTGTTGGACACGAACATCTATCGCGTGTTGAGCCGCACCGTCCACGGAGTTGACGCTCCGTCGCGTGAAGCCATCCATCCGCTCGCCGAATCATTGTTGCCGAAGCCGGACAGTCCCATCACGCCAGCCGACTGGCACCAAGCGCTGATGGACATCGGGGCGACGCTCTGCACGGCACGACAACCGCGCTGCATGCTCTGCCCGTTGCGACCGCACTGCACGGCCGCGCCGCGCCTGCAGTCCGGCGGCGATCCCGCCCTCGCCGAGGCGTCCGTTCCCTACTCGCCGCGACAGTCGAAGTTCCAGGGTTCGGCGCGCTACTTCCGCGGACGCATCGTCGACTACCTGCGTGAGCAGCCCGACACCGGCGTCGAGGAGCGCACGCTCGACGGAGTCCTAAGCGACGCCGAAGCCACCTCCGGCGCGCCCTGCCCTGTCTCCCTGTCCGACCTTCTCGCTGCGCTCGAACGCGACGGGCTCGTCCGCCGCGAGGGCGGGCGCGTGCGCCTGCCGTAACCTACGTCAGCCGCCCTACCAACCCCTGCAGCGGTTCGCGCAGCGACATCCATGGATCGCCCAGCCGTACCGTGTCCTCTGCTGAAAGCGCCCAGCGACGCACGCCGTCGCTCGTGACCCAGAGACCGCCCACCCAGAAACCGTTCGTACCGCCTGGAGGTGGGACGAAGTCCTGTGCGATGTAGCCTTCCAGCCCATTCGCTTCCCATGCGCCCAATAACTCACCTGCACGAGCGACCGCCACGGCCTCGGTCCACCAGCACGCCCTCCGGTCGCCATCGAGGTCGCGCATACGGCGCAGCAGGCGGCGTGCCCGCTCCTCGTCCGGCACCTCCTCGCCCGTACCTCGACGCGTGATGAGGCTCGACCAGCCATCGCCCAGCGCAGGGATGCTCAGCCCGCCATCCGACGCCACAACGAGCGCAGCGAGCGCCCGCGACCACGCTACCGCCTTCCCGATGGCTACGGCCAGGTGAGAGCCGCCTTCTTCCTCGACGTCCGGCGCATCCGGGACCGACGCTCCCTCGGTCAGCTCCACGTCGAGCCTGGCCAGCAGTTCGCGGAGCTGGTCCGCCTTCGCCGGGTTTCGTGTCGCGAGTACGAGCGCCAGGCCCATCACAGCCTCCCGAATTGCCTCCCGAGCACGTCTGTCGAGACGCGGATGACCGTTGGCCTGCCGTGCGGGCAGTGTTGCGGGTTCATCTCCGACGCCAACGCTTCGCCGAGCGCCGTCATCTCCTGCTGGTCGAGCGTTTGCCCTGCCCGTACCGCGCTGTGGCACGCGATGGATGCCGCAGCCGACAGGTGCGTGTCCGCATCCTTGCCACGCGCGGAGAACTCATCCAGCGCTTCGGCCACAAGCTTCGCGGCATCCACACGGCGCGCCATCACCGGCACCGCACGCACCAGGAGTGTGTCGTCGCCGAACGGTTCCACGAGTAGCCCGTAGCGCTCCAGCACCGCCTGCCCCTCGCCGAGCGCGTCCATCTGCTGCGGCGTCAGGCCCATCGCCAGCGGCTCCAGCATCGGTTGCACCTCGGGCGCGCTGTTCGCCCACTGCCGCAGCAGCCGGTAGTACAGCACCGACTCATGCGCCGCGTGCTGATCGATCAGGTACATGCCGTTCGGCCCATCCGCCACGATGTACGTATTCGCGATCTGCCCCAGCACGCGCAGTCGCGACAGCGGAGACACCCCAGGCGGTGGCGCTAGCGGTTCGTGTTCGTCGGATGCGACGGGTGCAGGCTCGGGCAACGGCGTCTGCTCTCGTTCCTGGGGTGCGAACGTCATTTCGAACGATGGCGCAAGAGGCGGCGCGGCAGGAGTGCCCTGTGAAAGCAATCCCTCTCCTTCGGCGATGGGCGACGCCGCGAGCAGCGCCTCGCGCACTGCGTGCTGGACGCTGGAGAACGCATCACCTTCGTGCGACAGCCGCACCTCGCGCTTGTTCGGGTGCACGTTCACGTCCACCTCGCCGGGTGGCACGTCCAGGAACACGACCGCTACCGGGAAGCGGCCCTCCATCAGCAGGCCGCGGTACGCCTCCTCGATGGCAACACCGATGGCCCGATGCTGCACCCAGCGATTGTTCACGAACAGGCTGATGCCGGTCCGGTTCGCACGGTTCTGCTCGGGCGTTCCCACGAGCCCCCACACGGGGTAGGCCCCCGTCCATGAGCCGACCTCGATCATCGCCTGCGCCAACTCCGCGCCGTGCACAGCCGCCACCGTGTCGCGCAGGCTGCCGTTGCCGGACGTGGCGAGTTGCAGTTTGCCGTCAGTCCTGAGCGTGAACTGGATGTGCGGGTGCGCCATCGCCAGGTGGTCGACCGTCTGGCGCACACGCGCCGTTTCCGCCGCGGCTGACCGGATGAACTTGAGTCGCGCCGGTATCGTCGAGAAGAGTGCCTCGACCTCGATCGTTGTACCCGTGCCCGCGCCTGCCGCCGACTGCCGAACGATGGCGCCGCCTTCCAACTCGACCGTTGTCGCCGACTCCGCACCCGCCGTGCGCGTCGTCATGCGCACGCTCGCCGCAGCCGCGATGCTCGCCAGCGCCTCTCCGCGGAATCCAAGCGTCCCGATGTCCCCCAGGTCCTCCACCGAGGCTAGCTTGCTCGTCGCGTGACGTTCGAACGCCAGCGCCACCTCGTCTGCCGGTATGCCGCAGCCATCGTCGGTGATCCGGATGGAGGCCAGTCCACCATGTCGTATCTCGACTCCAATGACACGCGCGCCCGCATCCAGTGAGTTCTCGACCAGCTCCTTTACCACCGAGGCAGGACGCTCAATGACCTCACCCGCCGCGATCCGCGCCGCGACGCCCGCAGGCAGCACCCTGATCGGCATCAGAACCCCAGCACCGCGCCCAGCTGTTTCGCATTCGCTCCGGCCACGAGCCTTCCGTCCACTACTGCGGTTGGGCGCTTCCAGTAGCGCGGCTCCTCCACCAGCAGGTCCAGCATTCGCTCCTCCGTCAGCGATCCCGGGTCGATGCAGCTCTTGCGGAACGTCGCCGACCTCAGGTTGAACAGCGCGCTCGGAGGTTGATCGCCCAGCAGCGACTCGATCTCCTCACGGGAGAGACGCTGTTTGAAGAAGTCACGCTCCGCAAACGCTATCCCAGCCTGCGAGAGCGCCGCCCTCGCCGTCTTGCACGTCCCTCACCCGACCCAGTGATACAGCGCGACATCGGCCATCAACACACCTCCGTAGTCGTCTGCCCATGGTACGCACCCGCCGCACGCCTGCGCCAGCGATGCCGGCGGCCAGGATGCACGGGATGTCCGGTGTCCGGCGCATGGAGACCCTGTCAGGCTGCTCGCCGTCCGGCGCTGTCACCTTCGCACCACTCCTCCCTGTCCCACGCGCAGGTGTGGGCTGCGCTGCTGCGTCCATCCCATGTGGGACATTCTGAGACATTGTGAGACATTCCACTCCTGCGACCTGCCTCGCGCCAAGGCAGGCCTGCAACGGCGCTCGTACCGTCACCGACCAACGTACCCGCTCGGAGGGCGTCCGCGTAAGGGGCGGATGTCACGCTGCGTTGCCGAACGCTCCGCACTCCCCTACCATGCCGCCCGCTATGACCGACGCTGCTCTGCTCGCCGCCCGCTGGGCGCACTCGATCGCCGCCGTGGCATGGGTGGGAGGCGGCATCTTCTACCTGTTCGTTCTACGCCCAGCCATCACGAATGGCGCACTCTCCTCAGACAGCGCGCGAGCCGCGACCGAGCGCTTCGGCGGGCTCGTGAAACTCGCGATGTGGACGCTCGTGGTGACGGGCGCGGTCCTCTTCTTCTCCCGGATCTCGGAGCCGACCGCCACCGCGCGCTACGCCGCCGTACTCGGCCTCAAGGTCGCGCTCTCAGCCTGGATGTTCTTCATCGCCATCCGTCGCCGCAGACGCCTGGCAGAGGCCGTTGCGGTGCGACCCGGACGCATCCGCGCCGTCGCTGCCGCGCTCGGCCACGTCAACGCGGTCGTCATCCTGGGTATAGTCGTCTTCCTGCTTTCGGACGTGCTGCGCTACATCGTCGAACAGGAGCTGGCGGGGTAGGCGTCGAGGAAGCGCACTCGCTCAGCCGAACAGGTTCTGTAGCAGCAGCCACACCGCGGGCTGGGGCCAGATAACGAACAGGACGTTGTCGAAGAGACCGATCACCAGCGCCGTGATGAGTGCTCCGGTCAGCAGGCCCCACTTCGCATACGCCCTGCCAGAGACGGCGGCGGGGAAGACCAAGGCAAGCGCGATGGCGGCCCACTTCAGTCCGAGGGTTATCGAGATCAGAACGAAGAGACCTAACAGCGCGAGCAGCACTTTGCCGGTGCGGCGCTGCTCATCGGCCTTACTCATCATGCCCAGATCCAGTATGTCCCCGGACTGCACTCCCCTCAGCTGAAGCAGTAGCTGCAGACCGGCCAGTCCGAGCAATCCGATACCCACCATCACCGGCATCGACCGCGCCCTCGTCGGAAAGTCGATGGCTACGACGACGAACACCAACGCCACCACGATAACCGTGAGCGGGAACAAGTGCTCCCAGGAACGCCAGGCGAAGCCGATCCTCCTTTGCGGTTTCTGCGCAGGTCTCGCTGGGTCGAAACTCGCGCCCGAAGGAGCGTTGCCGCTGACTTCGGCCATCCTGCGCTCGGTCGCTTCGCTCTTGGAGGCGAGGAAGGCGAACCCCACGCCAACGGCGATAGACAGGAGTATCAGGGTGATGGTTATGGGCCGCGTGAGCATCCCCACAGGGCCATGGATGCTGACAGCCGACAGCAGGTTGTGCTCGATGATGGGACCCAGGATGAAGCCGAGGATCATCGGCGGGCGCGGCCAGCGGAAGAATTTCATGAGCATCCCGACCACCGCAAACCCCAGCACGATGGGGATGGCCAGCCAGTGGCGCATGTCCTGGAAGGATGAGAGGAATGCGAGCGGGATGATGGCGGCGGCGAGCAGTGGGTACGGGATGCGGCTCAACTTCGCCAGCTGGCCGGAGGCGAGCAGTCCGACGATAGCGAGTGCTGCGTTCCCCAGCACCAGGCTCACCACGATGAGGGTGGTAATGTCCGCAAAGCGCGTGAGCATGGGCGGGCCGGGAGATATGCCGTAGGCGAGCATCGCCACGAGGACGAACGCCCAGCTGAAGCCCCCGGGGATGCCCATCGCGAGCGTCGGAATCGCCTGCCCACCTTCCTTCGAACTCTGCACCGATTCGGAGAAGACGAGGCCGTCGAACGAACCTTTGCCGAATTGGCTCTTGTCCTTGCTCAGCGCTATCCCGACGCCGTAGGAGAGCCAGGAGACCACTCGCGAACCCACGCCGGGTATGGCGCCCATCATGACGCCAAGTATCGAGTGCCGGATGATGAGCGGTGTCTTGCTGAGAGCCAGGCCTGCGCCTGCAAATACCTCCCGAACGTTGAGTGCGGCACTCGACGATGCCAGTGCCCTCCGCGTCATCGTCAGGTCCATCATCTCGGGCAAGGCGAAGAGCCCCACCGTCATGGCGATGAGGGGCAGCCCCGAATCGAGCTGCAGGGAGCCGAGCGTGTAGCGGTCAGTGCCGGTGAATGGGTCGGTGCCTACCGTGGACAGCAGGATGCCGAGCAGCCCCGCGGCGAGCCCCTTCACCATCGCTCCACGGCTGAGCGCTCCGACCAAGGCGACACCGAACAGGCCCATCGCTCCGATCTCGCCGAACCCGAAGGAGAGGATGAACGGCTTGAGGACAGGCATTGCGAGCAGCAGGACGACCGCGCCCACTACGCCCCCGATGGCCGACACGACATACACGAAGCCGAGCGCTCGCGCGGCCTGGCCCCGCTGCGAGAGCGGCCTCCCTTCGATGAACGTGACCTGCCCTCCGCCCGGGTGGCCCATCGCGATGATGGGCAACACGTCCAGCATCTCCTCGACGCCGGTGATGGTCGCGAGGAAGACGATGCCGACGACCGGGTCGTCGATCGTGAAGACGACGAACGGGATGGCCAGCGCCATGAGGAGCGGCGCCGACAGTCCAGGTATCACGCCCGCGGCCGCCGCGATCATGACGGCGGCCCCGAACGTGATCCAGTAGGTGGAGGTCCCCAGGTGCCCGAGGCCTACGAACACCTGGCTGAAATCAGGCATCGGTTCCTCTCCGGCAGGCCCTGCTCACGCCGGCCCAGCGCTCATGTCATCCGATGTACTTGTTGAACAACCTCTCCTGTATCTCACTCAGCGAGTCCAGGTGCTCGCGGTAACCGTCGACCGTCGACCTGTATAACTGCTCGAGTCGTGCACCCTGTACAGCGTCCACCTCGGTCCCGAGGATGCGTGAGAAGTCTGCGTTGAACTCAGGGTCGGCTATCGCATCGTCCCATGCCTTGCGCAGCGTCGCGAGAACGGCGGGGTCCATGTTGGGTGGGCCGGCGAGGTGCTTCAACGCGACGTGCTGGGGAGATGTGAGCGCGTTGAACAGGGATGCCTGGTCCGGTTCGAGCAGGTCCCGCAGGTGCGGGGCGGTGAACTCGATCTCCGCGTTGGCATAGATCTCCTGCCCGGGGACCAGCATGCTCGCGAACGGCTTCAGGAACCCACTGGAGAACCACCCGGGACGCCTGGCAGGCAGCGTGTACCAGGAACTCCCCGGGGCAATGAGCAACGCATTGATGTCGCCGCGCTCCAGCATGAGAAGCGTCTGCTCCGTGCCCGTGCCGGCGACAACCCTGTAGTCGATGGGCAGGTTGAGCCAGTCAGCCGCCATCATCCCGCCAAGAGCTACGCTGGTCGCTTCCGGTGCACTGCCGGGGCCCGTCTGGATGAGCGGTTCGCCGTCAGGCTTCCCGATCGCATCCCTGATATCCGTGTAGGGAAGCGTTCCGCGGTGGGCCCAGAAGGGATTGCCGCCCTGAGGCGCGCCGATGAGGCCGAACTCGGACACCGTGAACTCAGCCTCGGGTTCGAAGGAGTCCGCGATCAGCGTACCGGCGGTGTATTGGAGCACCGTCCCGTCCGGTTCCGACTTCCAGACGAAGTTGGAGGCCGCCATCTGCGGCGTGTGGTTGGAGACAACGATACGGGGGTTGCCCGGGATGAAGCGCTTCCAGTTGGCTGCGAGGAACCGGGCTTGCGTGTCCGTCCCACCGCCGGGGTTGAACCCTACGATGATCCTTATCGTCTTGCCGCGGAAGTGCGCCTCCGCGTCGAAAGACGGCGGCGGAGTGGGCGTCGGCGCCAGCGTGGGAGTAGGGGTCGGTGGCACCGGCGTCGGGGTGGGAGCGCCCGGCACCGGAGTGGCCGTCGGTTCTGACGGAGCCATGGCGGTGGGCGTCGGCGCACCGGGGCCCGCCGGCTCAGGCGTGGGCGTGGGTGGCGGCTGGGTGGCTGTGGGTGCCGCCTCGCTACCGCACGCCACGATGAACAGACAGGTCAGAAGGAATGCCGCTACGAGAGTCCCCTTGAAGCTCATGGTGAGCCCTCCTCTCATCTCAGGCCGATGCTTCTCTACACCTCTGATGACCTCACTTGCGCCTCGACGGCGCTGTAGTCCCATTCGAAGCTGTGGTCCTGGTACGCAATCTCCGGCATGAGGCTCCTGGATCCGCGTGCGCCAAGTTCTCCTTCGAACTTCTCGCGGATGAACGGGTCCTCGTCCGGGTACTCAATCTGGTTGGCGGCGGGGTTCTCGACCCGCTCGCCCGTACCGGAGAACGGCCGCGGAGGATGAAGCGCCAGGTAACGCGCCGGCTCCTCACCCACGTTGAAGTGCTGGTGGAACCACCTCGCCGGAGGCACGAATACGCTGCCCTCGTGCCAGGGGATGATGATCTTGTCATGCCCCTCCGGCCACATGATGGAGTACCCCTCGCCGCGAGGGATAACGATGACGAAGCCGGGCCCGTGGCGATGGCCCTTCTTGTACGTGCCTGCGTCGAACACCGACATGTGGCACGTCATCGGTGAATCGGGGAACTCGATGAATACCGTAGTGCCCCCGGCGCCGCGCCCGTAGAACGGCACGAGCTTGTCCCAGGAGCGCATGTCCGGGAAGAAGTTGCCTATCCACTGGGCGCGGACACGCCCGTTGGCGATAGGCCGGTTGTGCACCTTCGCCTCCGAATAGAACTCGCCCACCAGCCGGTCTGCGCCGGAAGCCGAGGGGTTATTGAAGAAGAACTCCGGGTCAGGCACCCCCACCATCGCGACCGGCAGGTAGTTGTTGTGCAGAAGCCGGGCGGGGCGGTCTCCCTGGGCGTTGGAGAGTTGGTGCGTGTAGTTCCGCGGCAGCAGGAAGAGGCTGTGCTTCTGCCACTCGAACGTCCGTGAGCTCTGGCCGTCGTCCGATGAGACGGTGCAGAAGCCACGGCCCTCCAGCACGTAGACCACGTCGTCCAGTGCGAATTTCAGCGGTGGGAGCGTCTGGCCAGGGCCGATCTCGGTGACACGGGCCTCCGCAACACCCTGTTGTCCTTCCAGTTGGAGGAACGCGGCATTGCATTGGCGGTCTTCCCACCATCCAAGCTCGATGGTGCGGAGGTCGTCGAGGTAGTAGCCCTCGTGTACGGGGATGCCGATGGACCTGATCCAACTCTCGTAGCCATGCTGGGCCGCCCTGTTGGCGGCGACCTGGTCTTCCGACGCCTGCGTGACCTTCAAGTCCTCTGTCATCTCTACCCTCCTCCGTTAGGCCTACACTCATCTCCCGCCGGAGCACATGCGCGCCTGCTCCGGTTCACAGGACCTCGTCATCGAACAAAGAGAAACCGCCCGGCGAGGTGATGCCTGGGCGGTGATACGAAACACCAGAGGGGATTGCGGTTCGTCGCCGAAAACGGCATCAACGTTGCTGTCGACGCCGTACCCACGGACCTCGTGACGCTCGGCAGATCCATCGCCAACCCCTTCCCAGGGTCACGCTCGCTGCACTTCGGTCGGTCTGGGTCGTATTCTGGCAGGGCGAATAGTAGCCCGCGTCAGCATGCAATGCAAACGGCGGTCCGCCTCGTATCCTCAACTTCTCCCGTGCATGCTTCTCTCCTGTATCATGCCTCCCACCAATCCACCGGAGCGCCGCCGATGCACCGCGACCTGATCGACATCCTCGCCTGCCCCGCCGACAAGGCGCCGCTCACGCTCAGCGTGGAGAGCGTGGAGAGAGATGACGTCGTTACCGGCGTGCTCACTTGTGCCACGTGCGGCACGGCCTACTCTATCCGGGACTCCATCCCGAACCTCCTTCCGCCCGGCTACCCCACGTAGTCCCGTACAAGGACATCCCTCACCCCTCTCCATCCTTCTCGTGCAGGCGAAAACCTCGCTGCCTTTCTCTCTTCGATTCCCTTGCAAACACCCCTTGACAACTGTTGAGTGTTGCCTATACTCCCTAACGAAGTTAGTGTGTACTAACTTATAGATACAGGTCAGCCTAATACACCTCAGGAGTTAGACCTCATGCGACCTCTTCCCTACCTCAGACGCGCGCTCGTTATCGCGGCGCTTGTCGTCATCGCCGCAGCCTTGGCTGCGTGCAGCGACCCCACTCCCACGCCGACGGCACAGCCGCAGGCGACTCCGACGCCGGCGCCACAGGACCCCGGTTCGCTGGTCATCTACTCGGGACGCGGCGAGAGCCTGGTGGACCCCATCATCCAGCAGTTCGCCGACGTGACCGGCATCGATGTTGAGGTGAAGTACGGGGGCACGGCATCGCTCGCCGCCACCCTCCTCGAGGAAGGCGCGAACAGCCCCGCCGATGTCTTCTACGCGCAGGACCCCGGCGGTCTCGGCGCCGTCGAATCGCTGCTCGCTCCTCTGCCCGCCGATATCCTGGAGCGCTCGCCGGAGTGGGCTCGGTCGCCGCAGGGGCTCTGGGCCGGCATCTCCGGCAGGGCCCGGGTGCTCGTCTACAGCCCGGACCGCGTACCGGAGAGCGAGCTCCCGGCCGATGTCTTCGATCTCACGGACCCGAAGTGGAAGGGCCGGATCGGCTGGGCGCCGACCAACGGCTCGTTCCTCACCATGGTCACCGGTATGCGCAAGCTGTGGGGCGAGGAGAAGACCGCCGAGTGGATCGAGGGCATGGTCGAGAACGACGCGATCATCTACCCGAAGAACACGCCGCAGGTCGCTGCTGTTGCCGCGGGCGAGATCGACATCGGGCTCGTCAACCACTACTACCTCTACCGCTTCATCTCCGAGGAGGGCGAGGACTTCGCCGCTCGCAACTACCACCCGGCCGACGGCGGTCCCGGCTCGCTCGTCATGGTCTCCGGGGCCGGCATCCTCAGCACCGCCGAGAACCGCGACAACGCCGAACGCTTCGTCGAGTTCCTCCTCGGGACGGTCGCCCAGCAGTTCTTCGCGGGCCAGACCTTCGAGTACCCGCTCGTCGAAGGCGTGAACATCAACCGCCTCCTCACGCCGCTCGACGAGATCGCGAGGCCCGACGTCGCGCTCGCCGACCTCGCCGACCTCGAAAGCACGACCGCGATCCTGCGCGACCTTGGCGCGCTCCCGTAACGCACGCCAGTTCCGTACTGCCCCTGGCGTCGCTCCTCCCCGACGCTGGGGCAGTGCTATCCCATTGCGCCAGTCCCGATGAATGTGAAAGATAGCCCCCGTGCAGAGAGTAGCGAACACCCCTGAGGCGCAGCACCGGGTACGGCCCGTCAGGATGCCGCCTGTCTTCATCTGGTTGCCTGCCGCGGCAATCGGGCTGCTCATGCTTTTGCCGCCTGTCTACCTGCTCGTGCGGACGCTCGAGTCCGGCGCGGCTGGGCTGGACGTGCTCTTCAGCGTGCGGACGCTCGGCATCCTCATCCGCACCGTCATCCTTGTCGGAATCGTCACCAGTGCCTGTGCCGCCATCGGTGTTTCGCTCGCATGGCTCACGCTCCGCACCGACCTTCCCTACAGGCGCGTGTTCGGGATGCTCACCGCGCTGCCGCTTGCCATCCCCAGCTACGTCTTCGCGCTGCTCGTCATCACCGCGCTCGGTCCGAAGGGCATGGCGCAGGGGTGGCTGGAGCCGCTGGGCGTCGACCGCCTGCCTTCGATCTTCGGCCTGCCTGGTGCGGCGCTTACGCTCACGCTGCTCTCCTTCCCGTATGTCATGCTGCCGGTCAAGGCCGCGCTCCAGCGGTTGGACCCCGCGATGGAGGAGGCCGCGCGCAGCCTCGGCAGGTCGTCGGCAAGGGCATTCTTCCAGGTGACGCTTCCCCTGCTGCGACCAGCCATCGTCGCGGGCTCGCTGCTGGTCGCGCTGTACACGCTGAGTGACTTCGGGGCCGTCTCACTGCTGCGCTATCAGACGTTCACCTGGGTCATCTTCATCCAGTACGAGACCGCGTTCGACCGCAGCATCGCCGCCGCGTTGTCGCTGGCGCTTACAGCGCTCGCCATCGCGCTCCTCATCGCCGAGAGCCGCACGAGGGGCAGCGCCAGGTATTACCGCATCACGCCCGGGGCACAGCGCACGCCCCATATTGCGAGCCTCGGACGGTGGCGATGGCCCGCTGCGCTCTACGCCGCGGCGGTCATGTTCTTCTCGCTCGCGGGGCCGATGGCCATCCTCATCTACTGGGTGGTGCGCGGGGTCGCCGCAGGAGAGCCACTCGACCTGCTGTGGAGCAACACGGTCAGCACCATCTACGTCTCTGCGCTGGCAGCAGGGGCCGCCGCGGTTGCGGCCACGCCGGTTGCACTGCTAACTGTGCGCTACCCCGGGTGGGTCTCCTCCGTGCTGGAGCGCCTCGCCTACGTTGGGTTCGCTCTGCCGGGCCTTGCGGTCGCGCTGGCGTTCGTCTTCTTTGGCGCGTCGGTGCTCACGCCGGTATACCAGACGGCGTTCCTGCTCGTGACGGCGTACGTCGTGCTATTCCTTCCGGCATCCGTGGGCGCGACGCAGACTGCGCTGAAGCAGGTCAGCCCTCGACTCGAGGAGGCCGCAAGAAGCCTGGGCAAGACGCCGTTCCACGCCTTCCGGCTCGTGACGCTGCCGATGCTTTCGAAGGGCATCGCCGCGGGGGCAGCGCTAGTCTTCCTGCTCACGATGAAGGAGCTGCCTGCTACGCTCATCCTCAGCCCCACGGGCTTCCGGACGCTCGCCACGTCCGTCTGGAGCGCGGCGTCCGAGGCGTTCTTCGCCCGCGCCGCCATGCCCGCCATTCTGCTCATCATCGCCGCCGGCATCCCAACGACGCTGCTCATCCTTCGCGAGCAGGAGGAGCGGTAGATCACGGCGCGCGGAAACAGCCGGTGACGTGGTCGTTCACGAGTCCTACCGATTGCATGTAGGCGTAGACGATGGTTGAGCCGACGAACTTGAAGCCGCGGCGCTTCAGGTCCTTCGACAACTCGTCGGACTCGGGCGTTGTTGCGGGGACCATGTCATCGGTCAGCACGGTAGGGCGAGGCAGCGCGCCGCCGAAGAAGCCCCATAGGTAGGCGTCGAAGCTGCCGAACTCGCGTTGGACCTCGAGGAAACGCTGGGCGTTGTGGACGATGGCCTGCAGCTTCAGGCGGTTGCGGACGATGCCGGGGTCCTGCAGCATCCGTTCGATGTCGGTTTCGCCGAGGAGGGCGACCTGCTCGGGGTGGAAGCCGTCGAATGCGCGGATGAACGCCTCGCGCTTGTGGAGGATGGTGCGCCAAGAGAGTCCGGCTTGCGCGGCTTCCAAGGCGAGGAACTCGAGCAGGGTGCGCTCGTCATGCGTCGGGACGCCCCACTCTTCGTCGTGGTAGCGGAGCATCAGGTCGTCGTTTGGCCAGGGGCAACGGGGGCGTGGGTCGGTAGTCATTTCATTGTCGTCCTGCTCGGTAGGCGTGCTTCTGCCTCGTACCCTACCCCCACTCCTCCCCTCCCCCGTGTGCGCTGCCCGCGCACGCTGGATTCCCGCCTGTGCGGGAATGACGGGATTGTTGTCCCAGGGATGGTCTGACTACGCAAACGTTTCCCGAGAGATGTTTCGACTCCGCCTTCGGCTCCGCTTAACATGACAACCGGGGGCGACGTTCCTGCCTCCGCAGGAACGACGGAGACGGACTTGTTCAGACTATCCCTAGGCCACCGACGTGATCTCGATGCCCGCCTCTTTGGCGGAGCGTTGGAGGGTGAGGGTGGTGGTGATGGCGAGGATGCCGTGGGCGCCGGCTTTTGCGAGCACGTCGGTGCTCATCGTTTTGAGCGCCGCCGCCTGCTCGCCGGTGACGCCAAGCTCCGCGGAGACGCCGTCCATGTCGCGGACGAAGCGCGCACGCAGGCTCTCGTCACGCCGGAGTTCGAACAGGGCTTTGTTGAGCGGGTACGTCTCGAGCGTGGGGTATTTGTAGAACTCGTAGCCCTGGCCCTTGAACTCGAAGCCGCCGAACTTCGGGATGTCGCGGGGCTCCTGGCCGCGACCGCCGCGGTCCGGGATGAAGCGCATGACGCCGTGGCCGTGGTGCGACGTCGGCTGGTAGCTGAGCAGCTCGCCGCGCTGGTTGCCGGTCGCGCCCAGCATCATGAGCCAGGGCAGCAGTTCCGTGTTGCCGACCTCGTCCAGCTGCTCGCCGCTGAGTTCCAGCAGCGATTCCGGCCTGCTCTCCTCGAGCTCCTGGATGACCCAGTGGTCGAACTCGTACTCCGGGTAGAAGTACTTCCACGTGCCGGGGTAGTGCGACAGCCCGCCGCTGGCGAGGATCGCGACCTTCTCCGGTCTCGATTTGATGACCTTCCGCATCGCCTCGCCGACCTGGAGGCAGCGGTGCGTCGTCGGCAGTGGCGGCAGGTAGACGTTCACGAACATCGGCACGATGGGGATCGCCCTGCCCTGGTGGATGTATTCCAGCGGCGTGGCGAACGCGTGGCCGAGCAGCCCCTCGTGCGCGTAGGCGAGGTCTATCCCCTCCTCCACGAGGCCGTTCAGCAGCGCCGTCGCCATCTCCTGGTGGATGGGCACCTCGTACTCATGCCCCGCGAACTCCGCAGTCGCGGTGTCGCCGGTGATGATCGCGAATGCGGGCACCGAGCCGGGGAAGAACGTCTCGACGTGGTCGATGCCGATGAGGATCAGCACGTCCGGTTGGGTGGCGTCCAACTCGCTGCCAAGTACGCCCATCGCGTCTATCCCTGCCTGCAATTGCGCCTGGTCCTCCTGCGGAGGCCTCGTCAGCAACTGTGGCGCGTGCACCGATCCTGCGGCCCAGACGATCTCTCCCATGCGACTCTCTCCTTACGTTGTGTGGCGGCGTCCGTGCAAGCGCCTGTCCATTGAGGGTATCTGCTTGCCAGCGGCGGGCGCAACGGCAGCAGGTACGAGGCGTTCGTTGGCCCCGAAGGGAAAAGGGTTCAGAGGGAATTGCTGCTCATTTCTGCTCATCCGCCCGGTTTCACCTCTGGATCCGGCTCTCGCGGTGAGCAGTTCAACTGCCCAAACCTGCTCATCTGCTGTTCATTTCTGCTTCAATCCTGCTCATTCCTGCTCATTTCAGCTCAGCTCGCGGCTGGGGCGCCCAGGGGTGTTTTGGGGGACACTGCGCTTCATAACGGGTCTTTCCGGTCAATCCTTGCGCTGCTGATGCCAACGGCCCTGCTCCGGGGTGTGGGGGCCGTGGAGACAGGGTATGCGCCGATGGTGCGAAGACGGAAGGGGCGCGTGTCAGACAATGTAGGTTAGAATGTACTCCATCACAACGAGGCGGGGACTGTACACGGTGGGAACATTCGACTGTCCACTACGGATAGCCAGCATGGACGGCCAACTGTCCAGAGAGATAGTCGCGACGGTCGATACCGGCGCGGCCTACACCACGCTACCCTCCCGCATCCTTCATGAATTGGGAGTAGCGCCCACCGGCAGGCGCAGGTTCCTGCTCGCCGACGGACGGCGGGTAGATATGGACTTCGGCCAGGCGTGGGCCACGATCGACGGAGAGAGTGTGGTCACGCTTGTGATCTTCGGAGAAGACGACGGCCCCGCCCTGCTGGGCGCCTACACGTTGGAGGGCCTGGCCCTTGCGGTTGACCCGGTGGAGCAACGGCTGATCCCAACGCACATGATTATGTACGAGGCCCGTTAGGCCACACGCCGCCCTACCCGGGCCTCCACGTGACGATGGCTTGCCGTTGCGGGGCCACGCCCCTCACGACGAGGCCGTTGGGCGTCTCTTCCAGCAGTTCCTCCGCCGCGGCGAGCAGCCGGCCGTCCGCCTCGGTGCCTTCTTTCACGCTCAGCCGACCGCGCAACTGGTCGAGCGCCGCGTCCCGGTCCGTCTCCAGCACGGCTGCGTCGGCGCTGACCATCGTGACGTCGGGGAAGATGTCCATCGCCCAGAGCAGGTCCAGCACGCTCGGGAGTCCCGGCAGGGGCGTCGGGGCCGAGCCGTACACCCGCTCGAAGAAGGGGGTCTCCAGCGCGCCCGGCGTTTCCATCATCTCCACGAGCACGACGCGGTCTCTGGCGTACTGCTGCATCTTCGTCACGAAGGGCACGGCGTCCGGCACGTGGTGCAGCACGAGCGAGCAGAGCACCATGTCCGCTGAGGGCGCCTCGGCGTCTTCCCATGCCTCGCTGATGGCGGTGACGTTGGCGAGGCCAGCCTCAGCCGCGCGCGACGTGAGCATCTCGACGGAATCCGCGGACGGCTCGACCACGGTGACGTGCCGGGCGCGTGTCGCGAGGGGCAGCGCGTAGCGGCCTGCGCCTCCGCCGACGTCGAGGACATCGGCATCCGCTCCCAGGAGGGAGTAGAGGCCGTTCAGCACCGGGTCGTCGGTGCGCCAGGGGTCCAATGCCCGGTTGGCACGCCTGAAGGCGCGATGGCCGTGTCCGTGGCCATGGCCATGCCCGTGGCCGTGCCCGCCGCCGAACGCAGCGGCGTCGCGCTCGTGTGTTTCGATCTGTTCGCGCCAGGCGTCGAATGCTGAGGTCATGTGTTGTGCCTCCAAGGAAGGGCTGTGCGCTACGCGCACGTGTGACCGGCCGGTCACTCTGGATTCCCGCCTTCGCGGGAATGACGGAAGGGGCGGGAATGGCTGTGAGAGACAGGAATGACGACAAGCGCCCTAGTTCAGGGCGGCGCCGCCGTCTACAATCATCGTCTGGCCGGTCATGAAGTCGCTGTCCGACGACATGAGGAAGACGCCCGCGCCAGCGAGGTCTTCGGGGCGTTCGACGCGCTTGATGGAGCGGTCGGGGACGCGGCCCTGGTAGTTGGACTCGTCGCGCTCGGGGTCGCTGGCTGTCGAGCCCGGCGCTATGGAGTTGACCGTGATGTTGAAGTCGCCGACCTCGCGCGAGAGCGTGCGCGTCATGCCGACGACCGCGCCCTTCGAGGCCACGTACTGCGTGCTGGAGCGGCCGGAGAAGAAGGTGCCGGAGCTGATGTTGACGATCTTGCCGTAGCCTCGCGCCTTCATGTGCGGCAGCACCGCGCGGCAGCAGAGGAACGGCCCGCGAACGTTCACGGCCATGACGCGGTCCCACTCCTCGGCTGTAATCTCCTCGACCGTCCCCCGCGTTATCTGCGGACGCTGGAAGACCGCGGCGTTGTTCACGAGGCCGTCGATGCGGCCCCACTTCTCGAGCACGGCCTGCGCCATCGCCTCGGTCGACTCGTGGTCGGAGACGTCGGTGGGCACTGCGATCGCCTCGCCGCCCGCCTCGCCGATCTCGGCCGCCGTCTTCTCCGCGGCGGGGCCGTTGATGTCCGCGATGACTACGCGCGCACCCTCCTCCGCGAACCGCATCGAAAACGCACGTCCGATGCCCTGCGCTCCGCCTGTCACGATGATCACTCGCTCGTCCAGCTTGCCCATTCGATTACCTCTGGTTGGTTTCCTGTGCCACGCCCTCGCCACCCCGCCACAGTACCCTCACCCCAACCCTCTCCCCTTGTAGGGAGAGGGGGCCAATCAGTGCACCACGACTCCGCCGTCGACGGCGAGGGTCTGGCCGGAGATGAAGTCGCTCTCCGACGACATGAAGAAGATGCCCGCGCCGACGAGGTCTTCCGGCACCTCGATGCGCTTGATAGCGCGGTTGGGGATGCGCACCGCGAACTCCTCCAAGGAGTGCTCCTCGGTCTCGCTCGCCGTCAGGCCGGGCGCTATCGAGTTCACCCGTATGCCGGACGGGCCGGCCTCGCGCGCGAGCACCCGCGTGAACGCGATGACGCCGCCCTTGGATGCGACGTAGTGCACGAGGTTCTCGCGGCCGTTGAAGAACGTGCCGGAGCTCATGTTGATGATCTTGCCGTAGCCCTGCTCCTTCATGTGCGGCAGCACCGCGCGGGAGCAGAGGAAGACGCCCTTGAGGTTGACCGCGAGCATCCGGTCGAACTCGTCCAGCGGTATCTCTTCCAGCGGCGCGCGCGTGTGGCGCACGCGGATGGCGATGGCTGCGTTGTTCACGAGTCCGGTCACCTTGCCGAAGCGCGACAGCGTTTCAGCCACCATCGTCTCGGTCTGCGCCTGGTCCGACACGTCGACCGTCAGCCCGAGCGCCTGGCCGCCCGCCTGCCGCAGCTCCTCGGCCGAGCGCTCGGCCTGCTCACCGTTGATGTCGGCCAGCACGACGGACGCGCCCTCGCGAACGAACCCCTCGGCGAATGCCCGGCCGATGCCGGCTGCGCCCCCCGTCACGATGATCACCCTGTCCTTGAGTCTTCCCATACGTTCCTCCGTCTGTTCCGCCGCTCCCGCTAAAGCGGGAATCCGGCGTGCGCGCCAGCGCACACTCCTTGCGTTCTAATCATTAGGAGAGATGCAGACTATCAGCCCGTCCTCGTCCGGTCCGCGAATCTCGCATTCAAGCCAGAGGCGCTGACCCTTGTCAATCTCATCCAGCCAGTCGCGTTCGTAGTCACTGCGGAAGCCTACGCTTACGAGTCCATCTAGCCCAACGTAGATATAGTTATTGTCCCCATACTCCACCGAGTCCACCGTCCCCGATACAGCCCAAACTCTCGGTTCAGTGTAGGTTTCGTACGCGCGTACTTGGTTCGCATCGAAGTCGTCCCAGAGTCCTCGGGCAGAGACGCTTGGCCTGCCTGGCCCTATCGTGCCTGTATCTGTTGAACCACTCTCTCCCGGCTCACCCTCATCACTTTCACTGAGGCCGGGTATCGCGTCCAGGCGGTTCAAGACTCCCTCTTGGACTCCCTGCACCTTGGCAATCTCTCTGACCACGCCGTCAACGGAAGAAACTGCTTGGCGCACGTCGTTGAGCACAGCCCATAACAAACCCAACAGGGCCAGTAGAACCACCCCGATGATGGTTCCCAGGGTGATTATCGTGATTCGTTCAGTTCTACCCATCGTCACTCGGCGTCGCCGAAGCCTTCCGGCGCCTGCCACTCGTGCATCCACTCGATGATCTCGTCGAGCGCCATGACGTCCGCGTACTTCTGGTTCATGTCGAAGAGGTTGATGGCGTGCGGCGCCTCGTGGCGGTCGAACACGCACTCCTCGGCGACAACGACCTTGTAGCGGTTCGTGCAGGCGTCGACGACCGACGCCCGGACGCATCCGCTGGTGCTCTCGCCAGCGACGATGATGGTGTCGACGCCCAGCGCTGTCAGGTGGCCGGTGACCGGGGTGCCCCAGAACGCGCTTGGCGACGTCTTTTTCAGGAAGACCTCGCCCTCGATGGGCGCGACCTCCGGGATGATGTCGTACATGCCCTCGCGCTTCGCTCCGCCGCCCATATAGCCGGCGCGGCCCGAGTCCTTGCGCCCGGACGTCGCCCAGCCGATGACACCGGACTCGCTCTCCGGCAGGCCGGTGACGTGGACGACGGGGATGCCCGTCTCGCGAGCGGCGGCCAGCAGGCGCTGGATGTGCGGCAGCGACTCCCACGCCGCGAGCCCGCAGCTGCCGGGCCATTCGTCCTTCGCCTCCAGCACCGTCTGCGGCTTGTCGCCGAACACCCAGCGGTAGAGGTCGATCATCAGCAATGCAGGCCGCGACCCGAACCCGCGGGTCTTGTGTCCGCTCGCCGCAACGTGCTCCAGGTCAGCCTCGCTCAGGTACTTCTCCCACACGCGCTCTGCCATCGCAGCCCTCCTTGGGAACGAATGCTGTGCAACGCCGCCATCCTACACCGCGGGCGGGGCGTCGTCATGCGGGGTGCGCAGGGCGGTTGGTCATGTGTGGCATGGGGGTGGTTCGGGGTGTGTGGCGTAGGGGCGGTTCGCGAACCGCCCCTACAGGGTCCCCTTCCCGTAAACTGTCGTCCATCTTCAGGAACGAGGCGACTCATGGATGTTGGACTGATGGTAGAGGGGCAGCACGACCTGGACTGGGACCGGTGGCTGCACATCCTGCGGCTGGCGGAGCGGCTCGGCTTCCCGTCGGTGTTCCGCTCCGACCACTACTTCATCAACGACCAGCGAGCGTCGCTGGAGACGTGGACGTCGCTCGCCGTTGCGGCTCGTGAGACGTCGACGATCAGGTTCGGGCCGCTCGTCGCGCCGGTGACGTTCCGGCACCCCGTCGACGTGGGCAGGATGGCCGCGCAGATCGACCTGCTCAGCGGCGGACGGTTCGTGATGGGCGTCGGCAACGGGTGGCACCAGCCGGAGCACGACGCCTACGGCATCCCTTTCCCTGAGCCTGCGGAGCGTGCGGCGCGTCTGGGTGAGGCCATCCAGCTGATGAAGGCGATGTGGGCGCCGGGGCCGGTCTCGTTCGATGGGAAGTACTACCAGCTGCGCGATATCGACGTGCTGCCGAAGCCAGAGCCGGGCCGCCCGTGGCTGCTCGTCGGCGGCAACGGGCCGAAGCGCGCGCTGCGGTACGCCGCGCAGTACGCCGACGAGTGGAACACGGTCAACGCGCCGCCGGAGGCGCTCGCGGAGCGCATCGCTGTCCTCGACGCGCACTGCGAGGCGCTCGGACGTGATCCGGCGTCGATACGGAAGACGATGATGACGTTCGCGTTCGTCGGCCCGGACGACGCGACCACCGAGCGCAACATGGATCGCTTCCCCAGGATGACGGGGCTAGGCGCTCTCGAGGAGAGGAAGGCCGCCCTCCGTGAGCGCGGCTCGCTTGTCGGCGGAGCGGAGGAGGTCATCGACCAGCTGGGCAGGCTCGCGGAGCTCGGGATCAGCGAGGTGCAGTTCCAGCACCTCGACTTCCACGACGACACCGTGCCGGAGTTTCTCGCGTCGGACGTCGCGCCGAGGGTGAGGGGGTTGTAGGGAACGCTTCCCTCACGCCTCCGCGGCAACGAGCGGCTCGATGGCGCTCACGTCGGTCCTGGCACGGGCAACGTCAAGGTCGTACATGCGCTGGAGGTTCAGCCAGAAGTCGGGCGTCGTGCCCAGCGCTCGGCCTATCCTCAAGGCGGTGTCCGCCGTAATCGCCCTTCGGGAGTGGACGATCTGATTGATGCGGACCGGCGGCACCCCGATCGTCTTCGCCAGCCGGTACTGGCTGATCCCCAACTCCTCCAGTATCTCCTCGAGGTGCTCTCCGGGATGGATCGGACCCATGGTCATCGTTGCTGCGCTCCTCTCGTCCATCGCTCAGTGGTAATCGACTATCTCAATCTCCATGGCACCCTGGTCTGTCCAGATGAAGCACACTCGCCACTGGTCGTTGATGCGGATGCTGTGCTGCCCTGCCCGGTCTCCTCGCAAGGCTTCGAGCCGGTGTGACGGCGGCACGCGGAGGTCTGTCAGAGCGCCCGCCGCAACCACGCGCTGTAGCCGCATACGCGCGCGCCGCTGGATATCAGGCGGAAGGCGGCGGACCGATTCTCCTTCCCAGAGCCGCTCTGCATCTCTGTCCCTGAAGCGGTTCACGGCAGAATAATAACGCTGCGCGTTAATATCGTCAAACGTTCATAGTCGCGGCTCCCGCATAGACCCGCATCAGTCGTTCGTGGTGAGCCAGTCGAACCACGTGATAAAGTCCCCCGCATGCACGCGAGAGTCATCACCTTCGAGGTCGAGAGCGGGCCGTTATTCGACGACGCGCAGGAGGCGTTCGAGCGCCTCGTCGTGCCGGAGATGCGCAGGTTGCCTGGGTACGATGGCGCGTACGTCCTACGTGATGGTCACACGCGCGGGGTCATCGTAATGCTCTGGGAGACTGAGGACACGCTGAAGTCAGGCGAAGCGACGCCTGGACTCGCCGAGCAGATGAACCGGCTCCAGCCCCTCCTCGGACGCCACTTTACGTCCGCGGCCTGTGAGGTCGGCTACGCCGACCATCCGCTGAACTGACGCCTACTCCTCGGTCTGCGTCGTCTGGCCGCCCTTGCGGGTGACGGTGATGTGCGCGAACGACGTGTCCGGCAGCGAGCCGTGCCAGTGCTTCTCGCCCGCGGGAGCGAATACGACGTCGCCCGCCTCGACCTCCGCCCGGTCGCCGCTCTCCGTCACGACGACGCCGTGGCCCTCCGTCACGATGAGGAGCTGGTCGCTCTCGTGGTAGTGGAACTTGTTCCGCACGCCCACTCCGAAGCTGACCACGCTCACGTTGAAATCGTCGCTGTCCGGCGCGAGCGGCTGACGTGCCACGTCGTCGCTCGTGAAGAGCGGACCCGCCGCCGGCTCCTTCTCGATCTCGCTGATCTTCCGCACCTGCATCGCTGTCTCCTTTTGAGTTGCGTTAGTTCTCGTATGTTGGGCTATGAACAGCCAATGGGCGTCTATGCGTAGACGTCGTAGATGCCCTCGAACTTGGCCAGTTTCAGCCGCACCTGGGTCTCCGCCATGTGCCGCACCATCTCGATGTCGCGGTCGTCGCGGATGAGCCGCACCACAGCTTCAGCGGCCTCCGCTGCGTGGTCGACGTCGACGATGCCGTGGATGCGGAAGAACTCCAGCTTCTCCGGTTCGATGTTGTACGGCGCTTCCTGCAGGTAGTTGAACAGCTCGGTCGAGTAGCGCTGAACCATCGTCTCGTTCGTCAGGCCGGACGCCCTGCCTGCCGCGGGGCAGGTGTTGATGAGCGCCGACGCCACGATGACGCTCGTGTGGCAGAGCACCTCGTGCACCGGCACCATCTCCTCGAAGTCGCGGTCGGTCAGCCCGATGTTGATGCCGAACTCCTGGCAGAGGTCCGGGTGGTCGTGCTCTGCGACGATCCCCGCAATCATGTCCTTGAACGCGCGCGGGTTGTCGGCTGCCTTGATCATGCGTATCGCTCCGCTCTTGAGCAGTGCGCGGTTGAACCACGTGTGCTGAAGGGCGTAGCCCTGCAGGCGCCGGATGGTCAGCGTGCCAGCGCGCAGGTCGCGGAAGTACCGCGTGTCCATCAGCGCGTCAGCCGCGGGCTGCACCACGTCCGCCACCAGCTCGTCAACGAAGCTCTTCACGTCCATTGTTGTTGTCATGCCACGCCTCCTTCCCTTGCGCGCCATACTCTACGCCCCACGCGGTGGCGGTCAACCGCCCTGTGTAAGATACGCCCATGTTCTCCCCTGACGACGACCGCAGCGCCCCGTTGTACGAGCGCTACTCCATCGAGTTGCTTGGCGCAGACGACACTCCCGCCCCTGAAGGACAGCCCGGCGACGGCGTTACGCTCCACACGACGCGCGGCGACGTGGCGTGCATCCTGCACCGCCCGAGTGAGGAGCGCGGTGTTGGCGTCGTGTGGGCTGCGGGGTCACGGGGGGGATTCGACGGCCCGGCGAATGGTCTCTACCGCGACCTTGCGGTGCGCCTGTCGGAGCGTGGTGTCGCGTCGCTACGCGTCAACTACCGCCATCCGGCCAACCTCGACGAGTCGACGCTGGACGTGCTCTCCGGGGTCTGGCATATGGCTGCTATCAGCTATCAGCGTGTTGCGCTCGTGGGGCACTCCTTCGGTGGGGGCGTCGTCATATCGGCGTCGCGCTACACAACGCACGCCCGGGGTGTAGTTGCGCTCGCGAGCCAGACGATGGGCGCAGAGGACGCTGCGCTCCTCGGCGGCAGGCCGCTGCTGGTCGTGCACGGCGAGGCCGACGCCGTGCTGCCGCTCGTGAACGCTGAGACGATCATCGACTGGGCGCCTGGCCCCAAGCAGCTCGTCACCTACCCCGGCGCGGGCCACGGCCTCCGCGAATGCGCCGATGAAGTGCGTACGCTGCTTGAGGGGTGGCTCACAGACCTGCTGCTGTCGTAAGAACTGGCTCAGGGTTTCGAGTTGCCGTTGGGGCCGCGGGGGAGGTACAGGTCGTCCTGCGCTCCACCAGCGCGCCTCTTTGCATGCATTCCCTCCCCCATGTACACCTACCCCTTTTGGTAGCGCCCATAAGGGACGGTTTCTCAAGCTGGGTCGGCCCCCAACTCCGTTGCTGAAAAAAACCCGACAGGCATTCCAATCGTAATTCTCAATAGAGGGTATCGCCGCACCGGACCGTGGATCGTCCGGTGACCCAGGAGAGCGATAGGCCAGCAGTGGCAAGGGGCAGCAGGGGTAAAGGAGGATACGGATGAACAACTTGCCGACTATAAGGGAAACACACACTTCGATATGGACACTATGGATTGCCATCGCGGTCGCCATCGCGATAGCCGTGGCCGGAGCGGCCTCCCAGCCTCGGAATGCCACTGCAAACACCCTCGACCCGCCGAGCCTGACCGTCTTTTGTCTAAGTGACGGGATCACATTGCTGTGGACCACGGGAGACGATGGCCAGATCGAAGCACCGGAAGGGTGGAGAGTCGAGCGAACGTACCGTGACGTTCAGGGCAACAGCTTCGTGCAAACACTCACTTTCGTCGGCGCCGAGGCCGACGCCCTTCTGACGGACAATGGGGACAGTTGGATTTGGGATGACACAAGCATCGACCGGAACCTTCCGTATACCTACCGCGTCAGGGGCATCGGCGCCAACGGGGCGGACGTGGATGACAGGACATGGTCGGGCAGTGTCCCTGTTGATTGTTTTGCTGAGCACTCGAACCACCCCGGGCTCTCCCTTCTGGGAAGCGTGAGCGACGGCTTTGCCATGTTGTGGCGCACCATGCTCAATGGCCTGTCCGAAGCGCCCGACGGTTGGAAGGTCGAACGAAGGCATGTGGATCGAGAAGGGAATGCAGTAGTGCAGTACTTCACCTTCATCGGCCCCGACGCCGATGCTCTCTTGACTACCGGCGGCCGCTACTGGGAGTGGGTGGACCAGAGTGCCGACCTTGATTCTGACTACACCTATAGCGTAAGAGCCATCAACGCAGATGGGACCGACAGGGCGGGCAGGACCTGGTCCAGGAGCGTGTCGACCTCCCGCCTGACAGGCACCCTCAACCAGCCCGGCATTTCGGTTCCCCAGTGCCATGACAATGGCGTGTCGATGTTCTGGCATGCCGGCAATCGCGGTCATCTCGCCGCCCCGGCGGGGTGGAAGGTGGAGCGCAGGCACTGGGATTCAGACCGCTGGGTCGTCCGCACCTTCACCTTCATCGGCGACCAGGCGGACGCTCTTCAGACCTTCAACGAACAGTACTGGGACTGGGTGGACACAACAGCTGCCCCGAACGTGGATTACACCTACAGGGTCAGGGCCATAGACTCCGATGGGTCCGACATGAGTGACAGGGTCTGGTCTCGACGGGCGCCGGTGGAGTGCGCAACTGCCGTCGCATGAGCGCCCAAACGTAGGGGCAGCCACATGGGCTGCCCCTACGTCATCCCTGTCGATGCGAACGAGCCCTACGTGTCGCGCTCGCTCGTGGGGCCGACCTCACCCGTGCAGTACGGGATGAACGCCTTCATTCGGCACGGCGCGCCGTTTTTCTCGAGCTCGGACTCGAAGTACCGGTGGATCTCCCGGTTCTCGTCCTCATACTCGATCTGCATGCCGCCTTCCTTGATGCTGACGTTCGACTCGCCCCACTGGCTCGGCTGGCCGTCGCCGCTCCGCAGTGCGAGGTAGCGCGCGGGCTCGGGGCCGGTGTTGAAGTGCTGGTGGTAGGTCGCGTCCGCGGGGACGATGACCATGCCGCCCTTCTTCCACGGCGCGATCTCGTATTCGGGCTTGTCGTTGTCCCACCAGAGCGCCGAGAAGCCGACACCGCCCAGGATAACCAGGTGCGCGCCCGGTCCGTGGCGGTGGCCCTTCTTGTACGTCCCCACCGGGAACTCGGAGATGTGCGCCCCTGTCACGTTGCCTGCGAGGTCGAAGTGCGTGTTGATGCCGCCGGCGCCGCGGTCGCGGTATTTCCACAGCTTCATGATGTCGGCGTTCGGTACGAAGTTCGTCTTCCACATCGTCCCGAACTTGGTGCCCTTCCGTTGGTAGAGCGTCCCCTGCCCGTTGAAGAAGTCCTCATCCTCGCCGGAGAACCGGTCCATGAAGTGGAACGGGTTGTTGAAGACGAACTCGTTGCTGCGGAACATGCGCATCACGGGCGGCGCGTTCGTCATAGAGACGTAGCGCGCGGGCTCAGTGCCGCTGCCGTTGAAGTGCTGGTACGACGCGTTCAGCGGGATGACCAGCAGGCTGCCTGCCGCCCACTCGAACGTCGCCTTCTGGCCCTCGCTCAGCCACACGCTGGTCGCGCCGCGGCCGGAGACGACGTACATCACCTCTTCGTACATGTGATTCTCGGGCTCAGACTTGCCGCCGGGCTTGATCTCCACCAGGTGCGCGTCGTTCGGCAGCATCGCGTTCGGGATGTTAATCACGGCGCCCTTGCCGCCCTTGCGCTCCCAGTCGCCGAGCTCGACGTCGTTCAGGTCCTCGAACTTGTACTCGACGATGCGCTTGACGCCCTCACGCTCGATCCAGTCGAAGTACGGATCGCCCGATTCCCACAGATCCATCTTGTCGGGGACTTCTGCCTCTCGCAGGTCAACGACTGCCATGTTTCGCTCCTCTCTGTGACGTTTCTTGTAATGCCGCAACTCTACCAGACCTTACGCCACGCCTCAAAAGGTCTGAGGTTGGCAAGGGCGCGGCCTGTCGCTCATGGCCGTTCTACGGACACGGGGTTGTTGGAGTATGGAAGCCCGTGTAGGCTGCCCAGCCCATGCTGCGAACCACCGACGCCTTGCCGACGTACCTTCGCGATTACCTCGGGGTGCGCCATAACCACGACCACGACCTCCTCGGCGTGTTCCGAGCGGTCCGCCGCCTCATCGACTCCCCGCGCGTCGTCTATCCCGGCAGCTACGTACACCTCACCCCCTCGCTGGTGTTTCCGTACGTGTGCTACGTGGACTCGGTCAAGGGATTCGGCGCCGCCATGCAGTCCGGTGACCTGAACGCATGGCTCGAAGCGCACAAGGAGTACACGGAGCCAGTCGTGGTTACGGCGATTGAAACTGCCTATGACCGGGTCTCGCCCCCGCTGCATGCGGAGTTCGACCTGATGCTCTCGCTCAACGCAGGGGCTGTATCCCAGGCGTGCAAGCCTCTGCTGGCGCCTGGCGCTCACCTCCTCGCAAACGACGGCCACTACGACGCGGCCCGCGCTCAGGTGGACGCCGACTACACCCTCGTAGCTGCCCTCACCGCGAACGGCGCAGCCGAAACGAGCGAGGAAGCGTTGCGCGGATATTTTGTGACCAAACAGGGGGAACCGCTGACTCGCGAGATGCTGATCGAGAATGAACAACGCTCCCCAAGCAAAGCCCGGCACAGGATGGCCCGTACGGGGGACGCCTTCCTGTTTCGATTCAAGTAAACGCCCTCACCCGCGCCCTCCATCTCCACAACCCGCCCTACCCGTCCTCCCGTATCTGCGACCCCGCGCGAAGGTCCTGCAGGCGCGACGCCTGCTTGCTCCGCCAGACGTAGCCCAGCGTGTACGCCAGCACCGCGACGCCGCCAACGATCGCGGCGACCGGCGCCGACGCCAGCGCCGCGACTCCTGCGAACTGCAGCTCGCCCATCGGGCGCACGCTCGTGTGCACCATGCTCCATATCCCCATCACCCGGCCTCGGAACTCGTTCGCCACGAGCATCTGCAGGTTCGTCTGCACCGCGACGTTCACCATCGACGCTCCCGTCCCGTACGCGAACAGCAGCACCAGCGACGCCCAGTACCACTCCGACAGCGCGAACCCTATCGAGAACACGCCCATCGTCACCGCTCCGCTCGTGAACAGCGTGCGCTGCTGGCTCGGCGCGGTGAGGCTCGATGCGATGAAGACGCCGGTCACGCTGCCGATGCCCGTAGCGCCCCACATGTAGCCGAGGCCTTCCGGCCCGACGCCCAGTACGTCCTTCGCGAATATCGGGAAGAGCACCGTCAGCGCGACGCCGAACGCCATGTTCCAGTACGCCGTGCCGATGAGGAATACGAATATCCGCTCGCGCCGGATGTAACCCAGGGCCGCGGCCATGTCCGCAAGCACGTTGCGCCCCTGCGACCGGACCACCGGCGGCAGGTGCACCCGCCACAGCAGCGCCGCGTACACCGCCACTGCCACCACCGTTATCGCGAACACCACGCCGCCCGCCACGCTCGCCGACTCCGATGTCGAGAACACAAACTCGCTGACCAGTCCGCCCACAACCGGCGAGCCCACGCGTGTCGCCGGGTGGATCATCGCGTTCAGCCCCACCGCGCTGGGCATCGCGTCGCGTCGCACCAGGTGCGGGAACATCGCCTGCCGCGCGGGCCCCTCGAACGCGCCGATGGCCGACAACGCGAAGCCTCCCGCTATCACGTGCCACGCTGTCAGTTCGCCCATGAGTCCTATAACCGACAGCGTCCCCAGCACCACGATGAACAGCACTTGCATCGTGATGAGCAGCTTCCGCTGGTCGAATTTGTCCGCCAGCGCCCCGCCGAACAGGGTGAGCGCAACGGAGGGGATCATCTGCGCGATGCCGTTCACGCCCAGCAGCACCGCCGACCCGGAGAGCTGGTAGATCAGCCAGCCCTCGATCATCCACTGCATCTGCTGGCCGGATACGGAGATGACGAATCCCACCCAGTAAAGGCGGAAATCCCTATGCCGCAGTGCGCTGAACCGTCCTGCCATGCGGAGAGTCTACCCCGTTGTATGCCACCCCCATCCCGGCCACCCTGTGCGTCCCTGTTGAATCCCTCGCTGCGTGGAGTAACATCCCGCCATGCAGACTCCATTCGGCATCGTCGACGGCGACGGACACGTCACCGAGTCCGAGGACCAGATACGCCCCTACATGGACGAGCCCTACCGCTCGCGGGGCGGACAGATCCGCGCAGGGCACAACTACTGGGACATCAACCTCGGTGGACGGCTCGGCTCTGTCGCGAAGGACGCCCAGACGTGGCTCGACGCCATGGACGAAGGCGGCATGGAGACCGCCATTCTCTACCCCACGTCCATCGGCTTCACCGCCGCGCTTATCTGGGAGCCGGACGTCGCGGTCGCCGTCTGCCGCGCTTACAACGACTTCCTCCACGAGGAGTTCACGAGCGTCAGCCCGCGCCTCAAGAGCGTGGCGCTCCTCCCGCTGCAGGACGTCGACGAGGCCGTGAAGGAGTTGCGCCGGGCCGTCACCGAGCGCGGGCACTCCGGCGCGATGCTCTCCGCCATCGGCGCGCACCCACCCCTCGGACGCGCACAGTACTTCCCGCTCTACGAGGAGGCGCAGCGGCTCGGCGTCATGCTCGCCGTTCATTCCTCCACGCAGGGCATCCACCACCTCGCCGCCGACGACTTCCAGCGCTTCATCGAGGTCAACACCTTCTGCTTCCCGGTTGGTCTCTTCCGCCACATGATCAGCATGATGTTCGCCGGCATCCCGGAACTCTTCCCCGACCTGCGCGTCGGCTGGATGGAGGCCGGGTGCGGCTGGGTGCCCTACTGGCTGGAGCGCATGGACGAGAAGTGGAAGATACGCGGCGCCGATGAGGCCCCCATGCTTCGCAAGTCGCCTACCGAGTACGTGCAGCAGGGCAACTGGTACTTCCATTCCGAGGCCGACGAGAAGATGCTGCCCTACACCGCGTCTGTCATCGGCAATGACAAGCTCTTCTTCGCGTCGGACTTCCCGCACTGGGACTCCGAGTACCCCCACAACGTGCAGGAGATGCTCGCTCGTGAGGACATCGACGAGACGCTCCGCCGCAACGTCCTCCGCGAGAACGCCCTCCGCCTCTACGGCATGTCGTAGCTTCAGGAGCGTGACCATGGAACCACTGCAGTGGCGCAAGCGCATCGGCCTCATCACCACCAGCGGGCAGGTCGTCACCGAGCCGCGCTACTATCAGCTCGCGCCGGACGGCGTCACTTTCCACACGTCGCGCATGCTCCACACCGGCGGCCCTGACGGCCTCATCCGCATGGAAGAGAACGCCCCGCGCGCCGTGGAGGAGCTCGTAACCGCCGACGTCGACGCCATCGCCTATTGCTGCACCGTGAGCGGCGCGTTGCGCGGCTTCGAGGGGGACCAGGCCTTCTGCGACGACATCTGGGAGAGCACCGGCATCCCGGCGACCTCCACGATGCTCGCGTGCGTCGAGGCGCTCCAGCACCTCCGATCGGGGCGCGTCGTCCTCACGAGCCCCTACGTCGACAGTCACAACGAGCACGAGGCCACCTACCTGCTGGAAGCCGGCATCACGCCCGTACTCATGCGCGGCATGGGCCTCACCTCCGGCAAGCAGTACTGCCGCGTGACGCCGGACGAGATTCGCACGTTCTGCCTCGACGCCTGGCAGGAGGCTTACGCACTCGAGCCGGACGCCCTCTTCATCAGCTGCATGAACTACGACGCCATGTCCGTCGCTGAGAACCTCGAGCAGATCATCGGCAAGCCTGTCGTCACCTCCCACTCCGCCACCCTCTGGCGCGCCCTCTCCCTCGCCCACATCACCGACCCCGTCGAAGGCGCAGGCTGTCTCCTCAGGGAGAAGCGCTAGGTCTCAAACCTTCCGGGCGTACGTCGTGATGCCATCCGACCAATCGAAACGGCGCGCGACCTTGTGCATCGTCCGCAGGAACGGCGCAGCCGGACCGAGCAGCCGCGTCTTGTGCAGCAGGCGCACCGGCGCGTAGAAGCCTTCGTTGGTCTCGTCGGCGTCCACGACCCCGGCCAGCGTCGCGGTCTCGGTCGCGCGGAACGTCTCGAGTCCCACGTCGGCAAGCATCCGCGTCAGCGTACGCCGCGAGAAGTAGTAGACGTGCTCCGGCATGCTGAAGTGCCGCCAGCGCGCCCCGACGATGCGCGGCCACAGCCCCTCGATGTCGTGCGTCCCCACGATCAGCACGCCGCCCGGTTTCAGCAGCCAGTGCACCTGCCGCAGCACGCTCTTCGGGTCCGGCAGGTGCTCGATGGTCAGCAGCATCGTTACGAGGTCGACGCTGTCCGGCGGGAGGTCCACGTCGTCCAGAGTACCAGTGAAGACGTTGAGCCCGAACTCGCGGCGCGCGTGCTCGGTCGCGTACGTCGACACGTCCACGCCGTAGGGCGTCCAGCCCCGCTGGCGCAGCTGGTCCAGCACGACGCCCATGCTGCACCCGACGTCCAGCGCGACGCCCGGCGTCACGTCTTTCAGTGGACGCAACAGCTCACCGACCACGAAGCGCAGGTGGTTCGTCAGCGCCAGGTAGTTCGAGTAGCCGACGTGGAGGTCGTCGTAGTCGCTGCCGCCGCCGTAGTAGGCGCCGTCGTCGTAGATCGTCGCCAGCTCCGACGCCACCGGTCGCGGGTTGATGAACACCAGGCGGCACTCGTTGCACCGCACGATCGTGTACCCCTTGATGACGTGCAGCGGCGAGTGCTCCTCCGACCCGCACAGGTTGCACGCCACCGTCTCGAATCGCGTCTCCGTCATCGGCATACCTCCGTGTATGGCTTGGCTATTGTCTGTTCGTGGTGAGCCTGTCGAACCACGCGGCAGCATCCTAACTCCCTATCCGTGCAGGCGCACGGAGGAGCGAACCACTTGTCATTACCTTGGTGGAATGCCATGCTGCTCACATGAGAGTCACACTTAACATCGACGACGACTTGGCCAATTCGTTCGAAGAGCAGGCGCGACTGCTGGGCAAGCCCTTCGAGCAGGTGGTGAACGACGCATTGCGTCGGGGAGCATCTTTCCTTGGCGTGGAGGCTACGGAGCCGCGCTACAGGGTCGTCCCGAATCAGAGTGGTCTCGCCGCAGGCGTGGACCCAATACGGCTGAACCAACTCAACGATCAGTTGAGCATCGTAGAAGTCACAGGGCAAGGTTCTGAATAGCCACGCTTCACGCCATGCGCAGAGCCGAGCCTGTCCTCACCGTTCACCTCTTCCAGGGAATTCTGGACAATCTGATGGACGTTCTGACCACCCTCACTCCGGAAGAGTGGGACCTACCCACCGCGTGCCCGGGGTGGTCAGTCCATGACCTGGCGGCCCATCTTCTCGCTGGCGACATAGGGCAGCTCTCGATGGGGCGAGACGACTTCGACGCTGGGCTGCTCGATTCGGACGGATTGAAAGAATTCGTAGCAGCCATCAACAACCTGAACGAACAATGGGTTGAGTCGATGCGGAGGGTAAGCCCACGCCTGCTTACTGATCTCTTGAGGTCGACTGGAGAGCAAGTCAACCGCTACCTGCAATCGCTGGACCCATCCGCCACCGGTCCTGTGGTGAGTTGGGCAAGCCCGGAACCAGCGCCGTTGTGGCTGCACATCGCGCGCGAGTACACAGAACGATGGCACCATCAGCAGCAGATCCGAGAGGCAGTCAGCAAGCCTCTACTCATGGAACCCGGTTGGTTTGCTCCGGTATTGGCGACGTTCGTTCATGGCCTCCCGCAGTCGTATGCAAACTGTGATGCCCCGGTCGGCACGACGGTGCGCGTTACCATATCCGGGACTTCCGGCGGCCTATGGCTGGTAGCACACACGGACTTGGCATGGGTGTTGTGTGAGGACGAACCTCTAGTCACTGACGCTCAGCTCACCCTCGACGAGATAGACGCCTGGAAGATGTTCACTAAGAGCATCGACGGAGCCACTCTGGCATCTAGGGTGCTGATTGAAGGAAACCGAGACCTCGCCACACGGGCCCTGGCAACAGTCTCCATCATCGCGTGATGAGTGAGGTGCAGGGTCTTACCCTACCCCTCATCCCCGTACGGCGGGCGCATGGTGTGCCAGGGCGTGGCCTGCTCGTAGGCGTGGGCGATGCGGAAGATCGACGTCTCGTCGAAGCGCTTGGCCATCACGTGGAGCCCTATCGGCAGGCCGTCGTCGGAGAAGCCCATCGGGACGGACATCGCGGGCGCGCCTGAGTAGTTCGCGGGCGTGTGGAAGCCGTATTTCCGCATCTGCTCCACCGCCGCTTCCTTTGTCGGAGGCTCGCTCTTCGTGTCCGCGATGCGCGGCGGGAACTGCGCGTACGCAGGGGCTACCGTTACGTCGAAACTCTCCAGTATCCCGAGCGCCTGCGCCCGCAACTGTGCGCGCAACTGCAGCGCCCGCTGGTACGTCGCCGCCGGTATCAGCGCCGAGATGAGCGTGTTCCGCCGCACACCCGCATCGAACAGCTCCGGCGTCGCGTTCAGGTGCGTCCACTGCAGCGCCACGCGCGGCGAGTGCAGCGCGTTATTGATGAGCGCCGTCATCGTGATGAGCGGCAGCGACACCTCCTCGACCTCCGCGCCGAGCGACCGCAGCACGCCAACGGCGTCGAGCGCCAGCTGGCGGATGCGCGGGTCCAGGTGCGGCGCGTCGATCGCCTCTTTGATGACCGCGACCCGCATCCCGCGGATGTCGCCATCGAGCCATGAGGAGTACGAGGGTACCGGCAGCCGTGCCGACATCAGGTCGTTCGCGTCGAACCCGGCGACGGCCTCCAGCAGCAGGGCGCAGTCCGCGACCGACCGTGCGATGGGCCCCGCCGTGTCCTGGTTCCAGCTGCTCGCGATCATCCCGTGCGTGCTCACCCGCCCCAGCGTCGGACGGATGCCCACCGCACCGTTGCACGACGCCGGGCGCCGTATCGAACCGCCCGTGTCTTCAGCCAGCGACCCCGCGCAGAGGGCCGCCGCGACCGCGATGCCCGAACCAGTGCTCGACCCGCCGGCATCGTGTTCCAGGTTCCACGGGTTGCGCGGCTGGCCGTACGGGAACACCCACGTCACCGGCGACGCGAATTCCGTCATGTTCAGCTTGCCGAGCATGACCGCGCCCGCCTCGTGGAACCGCGCGATCGGCGTCGCGTCGAAGTCCGGCACGAACTCCGACAGGATGCTGGAGCCGCACGTGGTCAGGACGTCCTTCGTGTAGAACTCGTCCTTGTGCGCGAGCGGGATGCCGGCCAGCGGTCCCACGGCTTCTCCCCGCGCTATCGCCTCGTCGGCCCTCGCCGCCTGCTCAAGCGCGAACTCCGCCGTCACCGTCACGTACGAGCGCAGCTCATCGTCGAAGCGCTCGACGCGGTCGAGGTACATCTGCGTCAGCTCCACCGACGACACCTGCCGCGTCCGCAGCAAGTGCCCCAGTTCGGTGATGGTCTTGTACGCCAGCGGGTGGTCGGAGCTTTCCGTAAGTTTGGCTTCCGCTCGCCCTGAGCCTGTCGAAGCGCCCTCCCCCGGCGCATCCGCCGGATACTGCAGCGCAGGCAGCGGCGCGACCCCGTACAGGTCGTGCTCATCGAGCACCTCCAGCCCTTCTCGCAGCGCGTTGAACTGCGTCGTCAGCGGCTCGACATCCTCGTCCAGCAGCCGCAGCCCTGCTACCTTCGCCAGCCCTCGAAACTCATCCGGTGTGATGTCGGTCATGCCTACACTCCTTCCACGATTCGTCTTTCCAGCACAATCTGGAATCCAGGGTGACCGTCAGGTCACACGGCGGGGCTGCTGGGGGAAGGTGTCATGTTGAGCGTAGCCGAAGGCGAAGTCGAAACATCTCTCGGGAGACGTTCGTGTACGCCAGCGCACCTCCTGAGAGATTCCTCGACTCCGCTGCGCTTCGCTCGGAATGACATGCAAGCCTCACCAGACCTCTCGTCCACCGTTCACGAGGATCATCTGTCCGGAGATAAACCGCGCGTCGTCCGTGAACAGGAAGGCCATCACCCCTGCAAGGTCGTCGGGGACGCCGCGGCGCAGCATCGACGACTCCGGTTCCGGGTACGCCTCCTCTGCCGACAGCGGCTCCTCCGTGTCCGAGGTCGTGTTGCCCGGTGCGATGGTGACGACGTTGATATTGTACTGCCCCAGTTCGCGCGCCACCGCCCGCGTGATGCCGGTGATGGCTGTCTTGGACGCCACGTACTGCGCATTCGTCGCGTCCACCGCTCGACTGATACGGAGCGTGCTGCCGGAGCTGACGTTGACGATGGTGCCGGAGCCCTGCTCCCGCATGTACGGGTAGACCGCCCGGATCCCCAGGAACGTGCCGCGTGTGTTCACCTCGAACACCCGGTCCCACATGCCCATGTCGATGTCCATCAGCGACTTCGCCTCGAGCCCGTGCCGCGTCGTGATACCCGCGTTGTTCAGCAGGCCATCGATGCGTCCGTAGCGCTCGTGCGTCTGCCGCGCCATCGCGAGCGTCTCTTCCTCGGACGATACGTCGACGCGCAGCGGCAGCACCTCCGCGCCCGCGGCCTCGCACAGCGACGTCGTCTTCGAGAGGTCGGCGATGTCCGCGAGCGTCAGCTTCGCTCCCTCTTCCGCCAGGCGAGTCGCATACCTGCGCCCCAGCCCCGACGCCGCTCCCGTGACGATGATGACCCTGTCCTGCAACAGCATCGCGCTCTCCTCCATGCGCGCCCACCCGCGCTGCGCGCCATCCTACACCTTGCGGGTGCATTGTCATGCTGAGCGGAGCCGGAGGCGAAGTCGAAGCATCTCTCGGAAAAACGTCCGTTCATTTGGCACGCCACCCGAGAGATTCCTCGACTCCGCTGTACTCCGCTCGGAATGACAGGCCTACCTGTCTCCGGCTTGACGGTTGTGCTAACGTGCAGCCATCAAGCGGCTGAACGGCAACGGAGTACAAGGAGGCCTTGTCATGGCGGTCATAGACTCGGATGCCCACGTAGTCGAAACGGAACGTACCTGGGACTTCATCCCGCAGTCCGACCAGAACCTGCGGCCCATCGTCATCACGAAGCCGGACTCGTCTGGCAAGGACATAAGGTACTGGGAGATCGACGGCGAGATTCGCGGCACGGTGCGGCAGCCCGTCGGCAAGCGCGAGGAGTGGGACCCCACCCGCATCGCGGCAGACATGGCGGCTGCCCAGGCAGCGTCCGGGCGGAAGATTGCGACGCCCGACGCCTCGAAGCACATGGAGGACGTGGGCGCGCGCCTGCGCCACATGGACGAGCTCGGCATCGACTACCAGATGCTCTACCCCACCATCTTCCTACGGAAGCTTGCTGACCGCGACGAGACCCGCGTCGCGCTCGCGAAGGGCTACAACCGCTGGCTCGCCGACATCTGGACGCAGTCCGAGGCTCGACTGCGTTGGGCCGCCGTGCTCCCGCTCTCCGTCATGGACGAGTCCATCAAGGAGCTGCACTGGGCGGCGGAGCACGGCGCGAACGGCGTCTTCATGCGCGGCGTCGAAGAGGAGGGCGTCCTGCAGGACGAGTACTTCTTCCCGCTGTACGAGGAAATGAGCAAGCTGGACATGGCCGTGACCGTGCACATCGGCAACGGCAACCCGCTCGTGGAGAGCCTGCTGAACCATGGCGCGGGCGGCTCGCCGTTCTCCTCCATGCGCATCTTCTCCGTGGCTGCGTGTCACTCGTGGATACTCGCGGGCATCCCGCAGCAGTTCCCCGGGCTGCGCATCGCGTTCGTTGAGGCCGCAGCGCAGTGGGCGCCCTACGTGGTCAACGACCTGCGGCGGCGCTTCCCCGGCAGGCACGGCAGGCCCGCGCCCGACAACCTCTTCGCCGAGAACAACATCTGGGTGACGTGCCAGACCGACGACGACATCGGCTACCTGGTCGAGTACGCGGGCGAGGACAACCTGCTCATCGGCACCGACTACGGCCACACCGACCAGTCGTCCGAGATCGAGGCGATGCGCATCTTCCAGGAGCAGGGCACCGTCGCGCCGGACGTCGTGAGCAAGATACTCGACGCGAACCCGCGGGCAGTGTACGGGTTCTAGGAACGCGCAAACGCGGGTGAGAATGGATCTGTAGGGGCGCCCCTTGTGGGCGCCCTTGCTGTATCGCCATCCACACACCCCTACCCCGCCGCCGGGTCCAGTATCAACTTGCCGGTGACCTCGTTGGCGGCGATGAGGCGGAAGGCGTCGGCGGCTTGCGAGAACGGAAGGATGCGGTCGATCAGCACGCGGTAGCGGCCCTCGGCGACGCCACGGAGAGCGGCGGCAGCGAAGTCGTCGGCTTGGGCGCTGGAGCCGAGACCGCCGATGATCTTGAGGCGGTTCCGGTAGAGGCGGCGGACGTCCACCGGCAGGATGCCGTCTCCGGCGTGCGTGCCAATGGTCAGGAGGCGACCACCGACCGCCATGCTCTCGATGGCCTTCGGCCAGAGGCGCCGGTCGCCGACGTTCTCGAACACGACATCGACGCCCTTGCCGTCCGTGGCGGCGAGCACCGCTTCCGCGAGGTCGCTGTCCCGGTAGTTAATGCCGTGGTCCGCGCCCATGCTCAGCGCAGCCGACACGCGCCCGTCGCTTCCGGCGCCCGCGAGCACCGTCGCGCCCGCCTCCTTCGCCAGCTGGATGAGGCACGTGGAGAGCGCGCCTGCCGCGCCCATCACGAGGACGCTCTCGCCCGCCTGCACTCCTGCTGTCTCCACCTGCGAGTGCGCCATGCCGAAGTGCCGCCGCACGACGGTCGCGGTCGGGAAGTCGACCTCGTCCGGGACGAGGCTGATCCGCGACTCGCGGAGGACGACCAGCTCCGCGTAGCCGCCGAACGTGGCGAGCGTGGTCGTGCCCGCGACGCGGTCGCCGGTCTTGAACGACGTGACGCCCTCGCCCACGGCCTCGACGACGCCGGACGGGTCGACGCCGGGCGTGAACGGCAGCGCCGGGTCCATGCCAGAGGCGCCCGCGACGAGGTGCACGTCGAGGGTCGTGTTGACCGAGACGGCGTGGACGCGGACGAGCACCTCGCCCGGCCCCGGAACCGGGTCCGGGACGTCTTCGAGGCGCAGCTGCTCCGGCCCCCCGAAGGCTCTGACGACGATCGCTCTCATGCGTCGCTCACTCCTTCGTATCTCTATCCGGAGCGGGACGGCCCGTCGCCGTCCTGGTCGTGCGGGGCGTCCTCGTCGTGCAGGCGGTACGTGTATCTTCCGCCTCCCCCGCCACTGCTGGTTGGACGAAGGATGGACTCCCGGTTCACCACCCGTGCCACGATGATGAGTGCGGGAATGACCACCAGGATGGCGAGCAGCGTGGAGCCGGTGAGCGACTCCATGGCCAGGTGCGCGGCTCCGGCGATCGCGGCGAGCGCTGCCGCGTAGGGGCACTTCCAGTAGAAGACCCGCCAGAGGATCCAGGCGGTTGCGATGTGTATCAGGAACATGCTGCCTCCGGGGTAGGTGTTGGCTCGCTCCTGTAGTCTTCCATACTTCGACTCTCATGTGCACGGGCTCCGTGACGGGCAGGAGCCAGGCTTGTAGCCACCGCAGCATCCTGATATACGCTACCCGTGATGGAGGATGCCCGATGACAATCACCGCGATCAACGACCCGTTCGACGATGCCGAGCGAGGTCTGGAATGGCTGGAGAAACTGGAGGCCCTGCAGGCCCGCTCCGCGTCCGACCGCGCGGCCATCGAGGTCGCGGAGTACGTGATGCAGTTGCGCGCAGCCGTGACCGCGCTGGCCGGAGAGCGCACCGCCGCCGAGCTGGCCGAGGCCGTGGGCGCGGAGACGGCGCAACTCGTGGAGCAGTTGCGGCAGGCCGGGGACAAGGACTACTGGAACACGAGGGTGCTGCCTGCGCTGCTGAAGTCGGACGGCTGAGGGCTCCTTTCGGGTGAGGGTTCGGTTGGCGATGCGTCGGCCAACCGCGTACGCCTGGGTACCCACGAGGGATACCCCTACATCAGGCAACGCCATTCCGTGCTCCTGGCCTGGTGTAGGGGCGTCTCTTGTGGGCGCCCTTCGGGTGGGGGCTCGCTTGGCGATGCGCTGGCTGTCCGCGTACGCCTGGGTACCCACGAGGGATACCCCTACACCGGGCAACGCCATTCCGCGCTGCTGGCCTGGTGTAGGGGCGTCTCTTGTGGGCGCCCTTCGGGTGGGGCTTGCTTGGCGATGCGTCGGCCACGTGCGTACGCCCTGGGTACCCACAAGGGGTACCCCTACACCAGACACCCCCATCCCGATCACCAGACGCCCAGCCTGTTCCGCGCTGCGCCGTCGTCGTCCTCTGGTTCGATGGGCTCCGCGTAGGGGGGTGGGTGGTCGTAGCCGAAGGCTTCGATGGTTGGGTTGGGTGGCGGGTCGTCGCGGAGGAAGGGCTCGGCGCCGGTCCAGATGCCGAACGACGGCGGGACGAGGAACGCGAGGGCGAGGGCGTCGGCCTTGTCCGGCGACGGCATGCCGCGCTTGCGCATCTGCGGTTTGCCCTCCAGCCGCACCTGGCCGGAGCTCGAGACGTCGTAGCGGAGGCCGAGCAGTTGACCGGCGAGTTCCTCGTCGCGCGGGAGGGTGATGAGGGCGTCGTTGAGCAGCCTGCGGAGCTCCCAGAAGATCTCGGAGCGGCGGTTGAAGAAGCGCCGGGGACGCTGCGCCGAGCCGCCGAAGTGGACGCCGTAGACCGGCGCGCCGAGCTCGCGCAGGCGGTCGACGACGCCTCCGCCGACGCCGCCCTCGTCCACGAATATCGCTTCCGCGCGCCACTCCTGTACCGCGCGATGCACTTCGAACACGAGGCGCATGGTGTCCATGCGTTCGAACGAGCGCATCAGCAGCACGCGCTCGCCCTGCCGCACGCAGAGGGCGGACTTGTCGAAGCCGAAGCGGGCGACGTCTACGCCGATGTAGACCGGTTCGTTTGTCATGTTGAGCGCAGCCGAAACATCTCTCGGGGGGCGTTGGTCGTCAGCGGGGGCTTCTCCCGAGAGATTCCTCGGCTCCGTTCCACTCCGCTCGGAATGACAAGTGTGGGGGGCTGCACTCCGCTCGGAATGACCGTCGCCCTCCCCTGTCATGTTGAGCGCAGCCGAAACATCTCTCGGTGGGCGTTCGTCCTCAGCGGGGGCCTCTCCCGAGAGATTCCTCGGCTCCGTTCCACTGCGCTCGGAATGACATGTGTGGGGGGCTGCACTTCGTTCGGAATGACAATCAGGGGGAGCCGGGGGATGCGAGGTTCCTGCCTCCGCAGGAACGACGGGGCATTCCTCCCCTGCGACGTCGGCTTCGCCGCGCGCCATCGCCGACTCGACCGCCTCGCGGCCGACGAGGGAGTCCTCAAGGGAGTCGGGGAACTGGGCGAGGACGGAGGCGGCGTAGAGGGGGTGGTCGAGGCCGTAGTCGAGGGCGTACACCTCAACGTACTCGGGCGTGATCATGCCGCGGCGGCCGCCGTCCTCGCCGGTGAAGTTGGGGGTGTCGAAGGCGGAGATCGCGATGCGGTGGTAGAGGTTGCGCTTCGTGTGGTGGGAAGCGTAGAACTCGCCGTCGCGGGAGAGGGCGTTGCCGACGAGCAGCAGGCGGCCCGGCTGCAGCCGCTTGATGGCGTCCATGTGCAGCTGCGGCATGGCGTGCGCCTCCGTGACGACGACGAGCAGCTCCTCCGAGTGGAACCCTTGGATGTTGAGCGCGTTGTCGGTGGAGAAGCCGAGCGCGAACCGCTTCTCGTCGATGCGGTACGCGGACTTGTACATCCTGCCGCTGAGGACGTCCGCGGCGGCTGCGTGCGCCTCGCGCATCTCCTGCCAGACGATCTCGTCGATCTGGCGCTGCGTCGGGCCGAGCGTGAGCGCCCTGCTCTCCGGGCGAGTTTCCAGCCACCAGAGGATGGCGCGCCCTGCCGTCCAGTCCTTGCCGGAGCCGTTCGCGCCGACGACGCTGACGCGCCGGTGGTCGACGAGCGCATCGAGCATCTCGGCCTGCTTCGAGTACGGCGCTCCGGCTTCGCCGAGGATGTCCGTCACGAACCCGACGGGGTCGTTCGCGTATCGCGTGAAGTCTTCTGCCACGGGTCCACCTCTCTCACCCGGATAAAGGGCGGTTCGCGAACCGCCCCTACCCCCTCCTCCCCGTGTGCCTGTTCGGCACTCTGGATTCCCTAAGTTCACAAACGAAGTGCAACACCAGATTAAGGTGTTGCCATGGGAGAGTGCTATAGCCAGCTCAGCATTGAGGAACGATGTGAGATTGCCCGTCTACATACCAAGGGAGCCTCGATCAGGGAGATCGCAGCAGGTCTGGATCGCCCGGCATCGACAGTTGCTCGGGAGTTGAAGCGCAACGGTTCACGAGCCGGCTACCGGGCGGTATATGCGCAGGAGCAGGCGCGTGCGCGTCGTTGGTCCGGAGTTCGGCTGGAGCGGGATGAGGAGTTGCGCAACGATGTGTTGGAGCGGCTGAAGCTGGGCTGGTCGCCGGAGGCGGTGGCAGGACGGCTGAGGAGAGAACGTGGCAAGAGCGTCATCTCCCACGAGAGCATCTACCGCTTCATCTATGCCCAGAGCGCACGGCACAAGGACTATGGATGGCGCCACTATCTGCGACAGAAGAGGTGGAAGCGCGGGAGGAGACGACGCAGGCATAGCCCAGCCTCGTTCATCGCTCACCGTCGCCCCATAGCAGAACGTCCCGCCTCTGTTGCCGACCGGCAGACGTTCGGGAACTGGGAAGCGGACGTGATGCAGTTCGGCCGCGCAGGGCAAACGGTGTTGGCGTTGCACGAGCGTCATTCACGAGTGTTGATAGGAGTGCGGCAGGCTTCGAAGGCCGCCGCACCGATCGCCACGGCCATGGCGGGCATCCTTGGCCCTCTACCACCGGAGTTCCGCCAGACGGTCACCTTTGACAACGGCACGGAGTTCGCTCACCACTATGAACTTCACGCCTGGGATATCGAGACGTTCTTCTGCGACACGTACTCGCCGTGGCAGAAGGGAGGCGTGGAGAATGCGATTGGACGGATGCGTTGGGTGTTGCCCCGGAAGACGGACCTGGCTGCAGTGTCGGACGAGGAGTTTACGGCGTTGATGCAGGCATACAACAATACGCCGCGCAAGTGCCTCGACTACCTCACCCCAGCCGAGGTCCTGCTAGACCACGTGTTGCACTTCAAATGTGAATCCACCTTCCCGTTTTCACGGGAATGACGGGGGAGGGGCGGTTAACACAGAAAGCCCCCTCGCTCTTCGCTGAGGGGGCAGCGTTCTTCCTGCGGCTCGTCCGACAGGGTCTATGTGCGCGTTACCGGTTGCGCTCTACCATCGTGCGGCAGGGGTGGGGTGCGGCGCAAGGGGGGCGTGTCACAGGGATGTCAGCGGCGATGGGGGGGATGGGGGCAGGGGCGGGTTTTGAACCCGCCCCTACGGGGGGCCTGGTGTAGGGGCGTCTCTTGTGGGCGCCCTTGGCGTTACGCCCATGACCGACGCCTAGCCATGCGCGAGGTCACCCGAAAGGGCACCCACAAGGGGACGCCCCTACACCAGGCAGGGTTGGATGTAGGGGTGCCCCTTGTGGGCACCCTTGTGCCTGAGCGGTCCTCCCTGTTCGGGCACGCACCCCCTGTCTACAGCACCTAGCCTCTGTCCTGGGCGCACGTAACCCCTCCCCCTGGGCACCTTATAAAGGATGCCCCTACATCCCCCCTGGGCACCTTACAAAGGATGCCCCTACATCAGGGGGGGCCTGCGCGGCGGGGGGGTTGGAAGAGGGGGCGGCGGGCGGGGCAGCGGCAGGTTTTGTCGAGGTTGAGGAGGTCGCCTTCGGCGTAGGCGTGGGCGATGGCGAGGACGATGCGGGTGGGATCGGGGGTGCGTCCGGTCCTGGCGCACTGGCGGAGGTAGGCGTCGATGGGGACGGGGCTGAGGATGGGGACGTTGACGGCTCCCGCAGCCTCGAAGAGCTCCGTGACGTCCGGCGGGGGGTCGCCGCGCTCGAGGGCTTCGGCCCAGCGGTCGGCGTAGGCGTCGGCGATGGGGTGGAGTTTCGCCTGCACGGCCAGGCAGCCGAGGTAGCGTTCGATGGCTTTGATGCTGCTGTTCATCGCTGCTGCCTGATGAGGGTGATGGCGTTCTCCAGCGTTTCCATGCGGCGGCGGGTCTCGCGCTGGTCGCGGATGCTCATGGACATGGCGAGTACGGTCTTTGACGCGCGATGGGCCACGTTGGGGTCGTCGCTGTCGATCAGTTGCTCGACGCGGTGGGCGGCCCTGAGGCTGAGGGACTCGACCCGGGAGAGGGAGAAGTCTGAGAGGTTGCCCCAGATGCGCTCGAGCTCTGCGCGGAAGGCAGGCTCGTTCATCCAACGCGTGAGAGTGCGCCTGGTTACCTGTGCGGCCTGCGCGGCGCGCGTGAGGTTAGGCTCAGCCGCGACGTACGGAAGGGCGGCAGCCTGGCGGGGTCTGAGGACGATCGTTCCTGTAGATGGGACATTGTGAGACATTTCGGGACATACCTCCCCTGGGATTCGGCCTTGCGTCCGGCGATGGGGCCGGGTGGCGGTGGGCCGTGCAAACAGGGTAAGGATGGGCGGGTTGGGGGCGCAACGGGCTGGTGTCACAGGGTTGTCAACACGGGATGAGCAGAATGGGCAGGATGGTGGGAGTGACATTGAGGTGTTGACAGAGCAGGGCCTGCCCCTAGAATTTGAGTAGCGTCTGAACGAAGTGGAGAGCCGGTCACGAAGAGGAATGCGCCATACGAGCGGGCAGCGGATACGAAGATTTGGGCGTCACACGAGAGGAGAAGCCGACATGGCACAATCTGTGGTCTTGAACTACGACGACGACGGTAACCAATATATTGAAGTGGGGTTGACCCTCATGGAGGCCCGGGATCTTGCTTCGACATGGCCTGAAGGCACGGCGAAGGCAATAACAATTAGGACACCAGGTCGTCCTCGGGGCCAGTTCCATCATCCTTCTGCCGTACTGGTCGGTCTGTCTTCCCAGCCAATGCGGGTGAGGCTCTTGCTACCTGAAGATCCCGCGCATTGGGAAAAAGAAGACATTGACCAATCGTTAGTCATTGAGTGTCCTAAGTGCCATGAGGCCCTGGATGACACTGTCAAATCCAGTGCCGGCCATCTCTACGAAAGGCAGTGTGCTTCGTGCGGTTATGTGGTGTCGCACGGAGTGGAATTGTTACTTGAATCCGATTGGCTCGCTTTTCAGTCCAATTTCAACAAATGGCATGCTAGAGGGTCTGACCTAAGACTCTCGGACGACAACTCTCCACTGTGACTTCACTTGCGCAGGTTGGGGTTGGTAATCAGTTCATCTAGGCGACTCCCTCCCTGCCCTGCACCACCGCGTGACCTGCGGTCACTCTGGATTCCCTAAGTTCACAAACGAAGTGCAACACCAGATTAAGGTGTTGCCATGGGAGAGTGCTATAGCCAGCTCAGCATTGAGGAACGATGTGAGATTGCCCGTCTACATACCAAGGGAGCCTCGATCAGGGAGATCGCAGCAGGTCTGGATCGCCCGGCATCGACAGTTGCTCGGGAGTTGAAGCGCAACGGTTCACGAGCCGGCTACCGGGCGGTATATGCGCAGGAGCAGGCGCGTGCGCGTCGTTGGTCCGGAGTTCGGCTGGAGCGGGATGAGGAGTTGCGCAACGATGTGTTGGAGCGGCTGAAGCTGGGCTGGTCGCCGGAGGCGGTGGCAGGACGGCTGAGGAGAGAACGTGGCAAGAGCGTCATCTCCCACGAGAGCATCTACCGCTTCATCTATGCCCAGAGCGCACGGCACAAGGACTATGGATGGCGCCACTATCTGCGACAGAAGAGGTGGAAGCGCGGGAGGAGACGACGCAGGCATAGCCCAGCCTCGTTCATCGCTCACCGTCGCCCCATAGCAGAACGTCCCGCCTCTGTTGCCGACCGGCAGACGTTCGGGAACTGGGAAGCGGACGTGATGCATGTCAATCGCCAAGGTCATTAGGCCAGTCGTCGCCACAGTCATTAGGCCACCCTGAGCACGGCTGACTAGGACTTGTATTAGGTCGCGGTTGGCGGGTCAAACACCCCCTTCGGCGCCGAGATGGCACGGTGCGGCGAGAGCCGTTCGCGGTAGCTCTGGCCTTCGATGACGATCTGGTAGCTGGCGTTGGCGAGGCGGTCGAGGGCGCTGTTGCCGAGGATGGGGTCCTCGAAGAGGCTGAGCCATTCCTCGACGGCGCGGTTGGAGGTGATGATGAAGCTGGAGACGCGGTGTCTGCTGATGATCAACTGGTAGAGGTCGGCGGACTGCTGCGCGGTGAGGCGGTGGAGCCCGAGGTCGTCGAGGATGAGCAGGTCGGGGGAGAGGAAGGAGCGGAATGCCCGGTCGAGGGAGTTGTCGACCCTTGCCTGGGTCATGGTGCGGAAGAAGTCGTCGGCGTGGATGAAGCGCACGGTGTAGCCGGAGCGGATGGCGGCATAGCCGAGGGCCTGTGCGAGGAAGCTCTTGCCGACGCCAGCAGGGCCGAGCAGCAGGACGTGCTCGTGCTTGATGAGGAACTCCAGGGAGAACACGGCGTCCAGCAGACGGCGGTCCAGAGTGACGGACGCTGTCCAGTCGAAGTCTTCGAGCCTGCAGGTCTCCTCGAAGCCGGCGCTGCGGAGCCGGAGGTCGATGCGCCGGTGCTCGCGGCGGTTGACCTCGTCAGCGAGGATGATCTCGAGGAACGATGCGTAGTCGAGCTGCTCCCTGCGGGCGAGGGCGATGCGTTCAGGCAGGGTGTCCAGCATCGCGCTGAGCTTGAGCCGCTTGAGCAGCGGAGAGAGTTCGGCATTGCGGGTCATGATTGACCTCCCGTTGTTGAGTGATTGCTGAAGGCGAAGACGCTGCCGGGGCGGGTGAAGCGCCCCGGAGGCAACGGCTGTGGGTGCTCCTGCACCTCGGCCTGCTCCAGGGCCTCCACCAGGATGCGCTCGACGCGGCGCACGTCGATGAGGTCGACGGCCAGGGCCTTGCGGCAGGCGTCGTCGAGGCGCTGGGACGTGTAGCGCTGGCCGAGGCGCAGCAGCTTGTGGCCCTGGCGTATCTTCGCCCACGGCCATGGGCCGTCGAAGAGACGCTCGGCGAGTTCAGCCACTGCGGAACCGTGCTCGGCCGCGCCGCGTTTGATCCAGTCCGGAGCTCGGAGCGTGTAGGGGGTCAGTTCAGCGGGATAGTCGGCGTGGTCGGTGGCACGACCACCGCGGGGCTGCCGCGGGTGGACCTTGATCAGCCTGCCCCGGTGATAGATGCGCACCAGCTTGTTGCCCAGCCCGATCTCCACCTGCTGGCCCGGGGGGCAGAGGGTCGTCGGCACCGAATAGAGGGCATACTGGCAGGACACGTGGTGGTCGGGATGCACCTTGGCTGTGCGCCAATCGGTAATCTCGTAGGGCACACCGTCCCACGCGAGCAGGGCATCGCGCTCCTCCGCCTTGAAGACCGCCAGCGGCTGCCGTCGGGTGGTGCCGTGCACCCGATGTCCGGCGACGTCACGACACCAGCGCGCAGCCTCATCCCGCACGTGGGTCAGGTCCCTGAAACTGCCGCCCTTGAAGAACCGCTCCCGCACGTATTGGACCCCGCGTTCCACTCGGGGCTTGTCCTTGGGGTGGCGCACTCGCGCCGGGTCGCAGATGAAACCCCGGTGCTGGGCATACTCCAGGAATCCGCGCGTCAGCCGGGGATTGAGCGCGTCGGCACCCGCCACCGCGGCAGGAAAGTTGTCGATGACCAGGTAGCGGGGAACGCCGTCGAAGAAGGCCCACGCCGCTTCCAGCCCCGCGATCACGTCCTCCAGCTTCTGACCGTAGGTCGGCCAGACGAAGCTGTGCCGAGAGTGGGACAGCACCACGATCAGCGCCCACACCGTCCGGTTGCGGCCGGTCTCCGGATCGGGCAGCCGTCCCAACCGTCCGAAGTCCAGTTCTGCCACTTCTCCCGGCGCGGTGGACTCCATGCGAACGGTCGCCCGACTGCGTCGCTGCCAGTTGCGCCGTTGGATGAAGCGCCTCAGCGTCGTGTAGGAGACTCGGCAGCCCCGTTCCTCCAGCAACTCGAGGATACGCGTCAGCTGAAGACGGTCCACCGTGAGCCACTGGTATATCTGCTCAGCCCAGGGAACCAGTTGGCCGTCGACCGGTCGCGGCGAACTCCGAGGGCCGGAACGCCCCATCGCCGCCAGACGGCTGAGCTGCTCCTCCGTGGGGGCTGGACCGCTCTCGCATACGCCAGCCTCCAGGGCCGCGTCCACATACTTGCGAACCGTCTCTCGCGACAGCCCGGTCCCCGACGCTATGTGCCGCTGGCTGTTCCCCCTCTGCCACCGCCGGATAACTTCCTCTATGTCCACTCTGGACACCTCCCTGTAAGCCATCACCGCTCCTCGCTATGAAGTGCGGCTATGCTCTCGGATTCGGTGCCCAGGGGTGGCCTAAAGACCTTGGCGATTCCTCCGTTTACTGGCCTAATGTTCGTGGCGTTTGACAATGCAGTTCGGCCGCGCAGGGCAAACGGTGTTGGCGTTGCACGAGCGTCATTCACGAGTGTTGATAGGAGTGCGGCAGGCTTCGAAGGCCGCCGCACCGATCGCCACGGCCATGGCGGGCATCCTTGGCCCTCTACCACCGGAGTTCCGCCAGACGGTCACCTTTGACAACGGCACGGAGTTCGCTCACCACTATGAACTTCACGCCTGGGATATCGAGACGTTCTTCTGCGACACGTACTCGCCGTGGCAGAAGGGAGGCGTGGAGAATGCGATTGGACGGATGCGTTGGGTGTTGCCCCGGAAGACGGACCTGGCTGCAGTGTCGGACGAGGAGTTTACGGCGTTGATGCAGGCATACAACAATACGCCGCGCAAGTGCCTCGACTACCTCACCCCAGCCGAGGTCCTGCTAGACCACGTGTTGCACTTCAAATGTGAATCCACCTTCCCGTTTTCACGGGAATGACGGGTGGGGAGTAATTTGGCTAGTGCATCGCGAACAGGGGCATGCCCTGCGTGGTCACCCCTATCCCAGCATTCCCTCAAGGGGGAAGGGGCGCGCTAGAGCGCGGGACAGGGCACCTTATAAAGGATGCCCCTACATCAGGCACCCTACGCCCTTCACCGCCGCGCCGCCCACGTGACAGCGCTCGCCCTACCCGCCCTGGCTTCCGGTCACGGCGGCGCGGCAGCATTGTTCGTCCTGGTCGGGGGCGCCGCCTGCGACGCCGATGGCGCCGATGACGTACGGCCGGCCGATGGGGATGGCGCCGGGGCCGGCGGCGAGGCGGGTGCGGTCGAGGGATTCGGGGGCGCGTTCGAGGGCGCGCTCGTTGACCTGGGAGGTGGAGAGGGCGAAGCCGGCGGCGGTGTAGGCGCGGTTGGCGGCGGACTGCGTCCTGGCGGGCTCGTCGGAGGTGGCGGGGGAGGTGGCGACGGGCTCGCCGCGCTGGTCCACGACGACGACGCTGACGTCGATGCCGAGTTCGCCCGCGCGGACGAGGGCCGACCGGATGAGCTGCTCGGCCCATTCGACGGAGACGGCGGGCGTGTCGCCCTTCACTTCGAGGAAGAAGACCCGGTTGCGCTCGATGGAGGCCTTCCACTCCTCGGGAACCTCGTGCTCGAGGTAGATGGCGTCCACGGGGCAGACGAGCACGCACTGCTCGCAGGCGATGCAGAGGGCGGGGTCGATGAAGAACTGGGCCTCGTCGTCGGAGGAGGCGATGCAGTCGACGGGGCAGACCTCGACGCAGGTGCCGTCCTTGACGCCGATGCACGGGTCGGTGATGACGTAGCTGGAGAAGGGGGCGTCAGTGGTCATTCGCGAGTCCTCCGGTCACGATGTCTTAGCGTAGCCCATAGCACACCCCGTGCCCCACCCCGGTTCACCCTCACCCTAACCCTCTCCCCTCAAGGGAGAGGGGACCAGACACTCCGCACCACACTCCACCGAGACTATGCAAGGTTTCGGTCACGAGCCAGGACGGCCAAGGGGGAGCGGCAGGTCGGTCAGCACGGCGTCGCCGACGTACTCGGCGCGGCCCGGCTCGAGGCCGGCTGCTTTGGCAGCGGCAGCAGCGTCGACGGGGCGGACGGTTCCCCGATAGCCCAGTTCCCGGATGTACGCCGCGACGCTGAAGTTGACCGACGCCGATTCGTGCAGGACGTGCTGGCCGGCCATGCCCCTCGCTTTGCCGGGGTGGTGCTCGGCGTGCACGGCGCAGACGATGGTGAGGGGGTGGTCCTCGGTGAGCTCGCCGGGACCCGGCGACCCGTCGGGGTCATCGCCGGGGAGGAGGAACGCGGGGTCGGTCCTCGTCACGCCGATGGCGCTTCCGCCCAGGAACGTGACGAGCTGGTCGAGGTCCTGCAGCAGGCGGTCGGGCTCGGGCAGTTCGCTGCGGACGGGGAAGATTCGTCCCTCCGGCGCGCGGCGTATGGCCTCGGTGATGGAGTTCGCGGGGTCGGCGAGCGGCCTGTTGACGAAGGCGTCCCAGTAGGGGTCGCGCGAGCGGCCCGGCAGCCAGCTGAGCAGTCCCATGCCCTACGCCTTGCTCTTCAACTTCTCTTTGAGGATGTCGAAGCGGCGCGTGTTCTCCTTGAGCGGGTAGTAGTAGCCGCGCTCCGGCTCCTCCGGCATGGCCGTGCCGTCGGGCAGCTTCAGGCGTCCGGAGTCGTGGCTCATCCACTGCACGCGCTTGCGGCCCAGCTTGCCCCAGAAGCGGTCGTCTATCCATTTCAGCGCGCGGGTCGTGATGCCTCGCAGGGGGATGGGCGTCCACTTGATGCTTCGCACGGCCACGGTGCGCCACCAGACGTCCGGCTTGGTGTAGGGGCAGACCGCCACGCAGGTCATGCAGATGTCCCAGTACTCCATGACGTGGGGCCGCAGCCGGTAGCAGGTCTCCCAGTTGATCTTGTACTTCTCGACGCCGTTGACGACGGCCTTGCCTTCGGTGGAGATGCTGTTGGTCGGACAGGTGTTGGCGCACTTGCGGCAGACCTTGCAGAAGTCCTCGACGCCGATGTCGATGGGCTCGTCGGCCACGAGCGGCAGGTCGGTCAGGATGGGGTCGCCGAGGTGGACTCGGGCGCCGAACCGCTCGGTGATGAGCATGCCGTGCCTGCCGATCTCGCCGAGTCCCGCCCCGAGCGCCACGGGCATGGGCGTCGCCACCTTCGTCGCCACGCCGTAGCCGAGCTCGCGGATGTAGCCCGCGAGGTTGGCGTAGGTCGAGCGGAGCGCCTCCGCGCCGAAGTGGTACGCCGCGTCGCCGATGCGGTGCCGGTGCGCGCGTCCCATCTCGTAGTCCCAGGCGTAGATGAGGGCGATGGCGTACGGGTAGCGGCGCGCTGTCTCCTCGGCGCTCACCATGATCGTGCCGCCACCGCTGTCGGCGCCCCGGCCGTCGTCGGGATAGCGTCCCTCCTTGTAGAGGAACGACGGGTGGACGCGCATGATGCCGACGTCGGACGCGCCCAGGTGCTTGGCGACACGCTTGATGTGCTCGGTCATGACCTTGGGGTCGGCGACCTCGGTGCGCTCCGGGTTGATCTTCCCGCGCGGCGCTCCGGCGATGTGGGTCTCGACGGCGTTGCGCCGGTCGGCCGACGAGTTGGCCGTCGCGATGCGCCCGAGCGGGTCGCGGGACGTCCGGTTGAAGTACCAGTTGTTCAGCGGCTTGCCGAGCTCACCCCGCTTGTTCTTCTCGTGGGGGGTCTGCGAGGCGTCGACCGATTGCCAGTCGCCCACGACGCGGACGCTGCGTCCCAGGTACGGGACCGGCTCCCACGTCGATGCTTCGTTCTGCGCTTCGTCCTTGATGACCATCGGCGACCTCCCCGTTCACGGCCGGGTTACGAGGGATACTATACCCCAGATACGCCACCCGAATCGCGAGCGAAAGGCTGCGGGTGGGGCGGAATCGGCGGGGTTTTCGTAACGTGGCGCTCAGGGATAGCCGGTATCCGCGAAGCGGGACACCCAGGACAACCCTCACCCCCATCCTATCCTTCCCCCATCAAGGGGGAAGGGATCGAACAGAGGTCCGGCTTGACAGGGGAGCCGGACTTCCATGAGCGTAGGCGCAACGCGGGCGAGAGGTGATGCATGGCAAGGACCTACCGGTTCATCTCGGCGGACGGACACTTCGAGTCGCCGCCGGAGATGTGGACCCACCGGGTGCCCGCCGAGTACCGGGACCGCGCGCCGCGCCGCATCAAGCTGGCTGACGGACGCGATGCCGTCGTCAACGAGGGTCAACCCCTCACGTACGGCGGCACGAGCTGGTACGCCGGGGGGCCTCCGGAACGGTTCGACCCCACCCGTGTCTCCTACGACGACACCCCGGGAACGGGCGGGCCGGAGCAGCGGTTGCGCGAGCAGGATGAGGACGGCCTCGATGCGGAGGTCCTGTTCGCGCTCGGGGTGCGGAACAGGGCCATCCGGGACGGCAAGGCGTTCCTCGCCATCATCAAGGGCTTCAACGACTACTTCGCGGAGGAGTACTGCGCCGTGGACCCGGAGCGACTCATCGGCGTCGCGGTCCTTCCCAACGCCGGCGCGGACGAAGACATCGCAGAGATGGAGCGATGCACGCGCATGGGGCTGAAGGCCGTGTGGCTGTCCACGTACCCGAGCGGCAAGGGCTACCCCAGCGATGAGGACGACCGGTTCTGGGCGGCCGCGGTCGACATGGGCGTGCCGGTCATCGTGCACACGTCGTTCCCGTCCAGGGTCGGAGCTCGCGAGGTGGCCCTGCTCAAGTATCCACGCGAGCCGGAGGGCGAGGACAGGCCGCCGACGGACCTCGTGCAGCGGCTCGGGCGGCAGGGCCCGTATCACTCGGGCGCCCTGGAAGCCGCCCAGATGGTCATCTCCGGGTTGTTCGAGCGGTTCCCGAAGCTCCGGATCTACTGGGCGGAGAACAACGTCGGATGGCTCCCCTACTACTACGAACAGATCGACCACGAATACGAGGTCAACCGATTCTGGGCGGAGCGATACCTCGGGCTCAAGCGGCTGAAGAACCGGCCGAGCGAGTACCTGCGGGAGCACGCCTACTGGGGGTTCTTCGAGGACCGCGCAGGTATCAGGCAGCGGTACGAGGTCGGCGTGGACCGCATGCTCTGGTCAACCGACTTCCCGCACCTGGTCACGCGCTGGCCGCACTCCCGCGAGTTCTTCGAGAAGCAGACCGAAGGCGTGCCGGAGGACGAGAAGCACCTGCTGGCAGCCGGCAACGCCATCCGGTTCTTCGGACTCGGCTAGGCAGGAGTCCCTAGGACGCGCCCTCTTCCCGCTCGTGGCGCTCGTAGATGTCCTCTATCGCGCGGTCGAGGTCGGCCCACTGGCGCTCGGTTGCCGAGCGCAGGCGCATGTTCTGGAAGGCGCCCCAGACGGTCATCGCGGGCGGCACCAGGAGGACGGAGAAGATGAGCGAGTAGGCGATGGTGATGGCTGCCGTGATGCCGAACTGCTGCATCGCGGCCAGCGGCGAGAACGCCATCACGCCGATGCCGAGGGCGGTCGTCAGCGCCGAGCCCAGCAGCGCCGAGCCGGTGGTGGACAGCGTCCGGATCGCCGCCCGCTCCGGGTTGCGCAGGCGCGTGAATTCCTCGCGGTAGCGATGGATCATGTGGATGGTGTAGTCGACGCCGATGCCGATGGAGAGCGCCGTGATGATGGACGTGGTGATGGTGTACGGGATGCCCAGCAGCGCCATCGTGCCCAGCACCGAGATGAGGACGAGCACCGTCGGCACGACCGCGATGACCGCCAGCGCCGGTTGGCGCACCGTCAGCCAGAAGAAGAGCGTGAGGACTATCAGGGCCGCCCCGATGGTCGTGCCGATCGACCCCGTCTGGCGGTCCCTGATGGTGTCCGTGACCACGAAGGAGATGATGCTGTCCGAGGTCGCCGTGAGAGCGTCGTCATCACCGGCCCAAACCGCCTCGACGTCCTCCTGCAATCGCTTCGATTCAGCGGGGTCGCCCGTGGACGCCGGGAACTGGAGCAGTATCGTGTCGATGCCGTCAGGGTTGTTGACCAGGCTGTGTCTCAGCGCGGGGTCTCGCGCTTCGATCTCGTCGATGAGCTCCTGCATCAGCGCGCCGTCGAGCCGTACTCCCGAAGTTGCTTCCCGGTAGAGCGCTTCGAGCTGCGAGTCGTACTTATCGCCGGGCGCTCCGCTGTCGTCTATCCAGTCCTCGATGAGCAGTTCGTACGAGGTCTGGAGCGGTCCCGCTGCCGCTGCCGGGCGGGTTCCCTCGTCCAGGAGGGAGTCCCTGAACTCGTGCAGGTTGAGCAGCGTGCGCGTCTCCGTGGCCTCCGCCCTGAGGAGCACGCTGGTGTTCTCCGTCGAGCCGCCGACGGCCCTGTCGAGCGTGCCCAGGTCCTCCAGCACGGCGCCGCCCCTGGGAAGGAGGTCGCGGATGCTGAACTCCGACTCGAGGCCCCTGGCCGCGAACCCCAGCGCGATCGTCACCGCCAGCACGGCGATGATGTAGGGCGCAGGCCTGCGCGTGATCTGCCTGCCCAGCAACTCCGCCAGACGGTCGATGCCGGGTAAGGCGTTCGAGATCGGGCGGGCCGGCCGCAACGTGCCGCGCGCCTCGCGGCGGCGGTCGATGATCGTCCGGCCCGCGGGGATCAACGTCAGCATCACGATGAGGCTCAGCCCCACGCCCAGCCCGCCGACGATGCCGAAGTCGCCGACTATCTCGACCGGCGAGAAGAGGCCGACCAGCAGGCTGACGATCGTCGTCACGGCAGCCAGCAACAGCGGGACGATGACGTTGCGCAGTCCAACGCGCGCGGCGCCCACAACCGCCTCGCCGGCAACACGCTGTTCCCGGTAGTGCGAGACGGTCTGGATCGCGTAGTCGACCGTGAGGCCGATCACGATGATGGGCACCATCGCGCTCAGCGTATTCGGAGCGCCGACAATGCCCAGTCCTCCCGGTCCGAGCCAGCCCTCCATCCCCACGATCCACATAATCGAGAGGAAGAGCCCCAGGAGGGTGAGCAGCAGGTCCGAGATCGAGCGCATGAAGAGTACGATGAGCGCCGCGATGAGCACCAGCGCCAGCAAGATCAGCGGCCCCATCCCCTCGGTACCCTTCTTGTACTCGTCCTCGATGACCACGAACGACATGCTGCTCACGCGCAGCGGGCCCTCGCTTCCGATCGCCAGTTCGTTGATCCTCCGCTCGGCTTCGACGACGCGCTCGTCACCCGTGTCGTGGAGACGGATGCTCCCTACCGCGACGGACGTGCCGTCCGTGTCGGTCCCGGTAGCGAAGGCGAGCGTGTCCCCGATGCCCGGGATGTTCCGGGTAGCGTCGATCTGCTCCTGCGTGACGCCTTCGAGGCTGCCCACCTGGAGCCCGGCCTTGACGAGCAACGAGGGTGCGAAGAATGGAGCGGTCGGCGACAGTACGTCCGCGACGTCCGGGTCAGCGGCGATGCCGGCGAGCAGGCCGTCCATCTGGATGAGCGCGCCGGGCGTGAGCGCATCGCCACGGAAGAGGAGCGTCACCACCCTGACCTCGCCGGAGTCCCCGAAGAGTTCGTCGATCTCGGCCATCGCCATGGCGACGTCGCTGTCCCGGGGAAGCGTCCCTTCGGTGTCGAGCGGCGCATCGCGCAGCCCGGACCCCATGCCCATCAGAACGGTAACGATGAGGAGAACGAGCAGTGTGAGCCACGGGCGAACCGTGACCAGCCAGCTCAGCCATCCGAGTATGTTATGCATGGCCACGCTGCATCTTCAGAGCTTCGCACCGATGCGCCATCGGAGGGCGCGCAGGCACTCGGGGGATTCTACACGGGGAAGCGCGAGAAATGCGCGGGGGTCTGCGCTCTGTATGACGGGCATTGGTCGTGCGCCGTTGTTCTTGGGCAGGCGAGGAATTCGGCTGGCGCGAGGGGCGGTTCGCGAACCGCCCCTACGTCAGGGCGCTGCAGCCGCGTATGCTGCGCTCTGCATGACTGGCATTGGTCGTGCGCCGTTGTGCTTGCGGAGGCGGGGAATTCGGCTGGCGCGAGGGGCGGTTCGCAAACCACCCCCTACAACGGACACCCGTCCCCGCCCCACCGGGGTGACCTGGCGGTCACTCTGGGTTCCCGCCTTCGCGGAATGGCATTGGCTGGTGTAGGGGTGCCCCTTGTGGGTACCCACGCGTACGCGGACGGCGAGCGCACCGCCAAACGAACCCTCCCCCGAAGGGCGCCCACAAGAGACGCCCCTACACCGGGCCAGAGGCACGTGAATGACGGTAGTTCCTAGCGGCGGGCGCCGCCGTTGGCGTCGATGACCTCGCCGGTGATGTAGCCGCCGTAGTCGGACGCGAGCCAGACGACGGTGCCGGCGTGCTCCTCGGGCTTGCCGAGGCGTCCCATCGCGGAGACGCCGCCGGGGCCGTAGGCCGCGGAGGAGTCCTCGCGCCAGCGGGGGCGGTGGGGCGTCTCGATGCCGCCGACGGCGATGGCGTTCACGCGCACCTCCGGTCCCCACGCCTGCGCCATGGAGAGCGTCATGTTGATGACGCCCGCCTTCGCTGCGCCGTAGGCCGGGGAGTCGGGGCTGGGGGCGCGTCCGGCGACCGAGGCGATGTTGATGATGGAGCCCTTGCCCTGCTGCTTCATCGCAGGGACGGCAGCGACGCTGCACTGGAACATGGTCACGACGTTGACGCGGTACGCCTCGACGAGGTCGTGCTCGGTCAACTCCATGAGCGGCCCGGCCTTGAACGTCTCGCCCCAGCTGCCACCGACGACGTTCACGAGGATGTCGATGCGGCCGCACTCAGCGAGCACCTGCTCGACCATGGCGTCGACCTGCGCCTTGTCGCGGACGTCGGCGGTGATGCCGAGAGCGTTCGTGCCCCAGGCCTCGACCGCGGCGACGCCGTCGCTCACGGGGGCGTGGGGGCGTGCGCGCCCGTCCGTCACATCCTCCGGTTCGCGGGCGACGACGACGATGTCCGCGCCGTGCTTCGCGAGTTCCTTGCAGCAGGCGAGGCCGAGTCCCTGCGCTCCGCCTGTAACGATGGCCACTCTGCCGGTGAGGTCGAAGTCCATGATGTTTGTCTCCTATTTCGTTGGTTGTCAGCGGGCAAGGGCGCCCACAAGGGACGCCCCTACACCGGGTACTCGCGGATTCCCGGCTCTTTCAGCATGACAGGACCCTCACGCAGCGCCCGCAGTACCCTCACCCTAACCCTCTCCCCTTGTAGGGAGAGGGGATCTGGCCTAGGTGTCGCGGGCGGAGGTGGGGCCGACTTCGCCGTTGCAGTAGGAGATGAAGGCCTTCATCCGGCAGGTGACGCCGTTCTTCTCCAGCTCCGCTTCGTAGATGTCGTGGATCTTCTTGTCCTCGTCCTCGTACTCGATCTGGTAGCCGCCTGCCTTGAAGCTCTGGTCTGCGCCCTGCCCGCGCGGGATGGCCGCGCGCAGTCCGTGGGTTCCGGGAGTGAGCGCCATGTAGCGCGCCCGCCGCGTGCCGGAGTTGAAGTGCTGGTGGTACGTCCCGTCGTTCGGCACGATTACGAGCGAGCCTACCTTCCAGTCGGCCTTGCGGATGTCGGACATGTCGTCCTTCGTCCAGAGGAGCGAGAAGCCGGCGTCGCCGCTGAGCAGCACGAGGTTCGCGCCGGGTCCGTGGCGGTGGGCTTTCTTGTACGTGCCGACGGGGAACTCGGAGATGTGGGCCTTCGAGAGGTTGCCCGCCATCTCGAACATGGAGTTGATTCCGCCAGCGCCGCGCTCGTTCCAGGCGTAGAGCGCCATGTCCGGAGCGTTCGGCATGAAGTTGGACGCCCAGATGCGCCGGGTGTACAGCTTGCCGTTGCCGCTGAAGAAGTCGTCCTCGCCGCTGTACCGGCTGCTGAACGGGTAGTCGCACTGGAAGATGAAGTCGTTGTCGCTGAAGAGGCGCATGTTCGGCGGGGCCGTCGTCACCGCGAGATACCGCGCGGGTTCCGTGCCGCTGCCGTTGAAGTGCTGGTACCAGGAGTTGAGCGGGATGGAGAAGAGGCTGCCCTTCTTCCACTCGAACGTCTTCTTGTCCTCGCTGCCCTGCGGCCAGATGCTGGTCGCGCCGCGCCCGGAGATGATGTAGACGTACTCCTCGTAGACGTGATGCTCCGGCTCCGAGCTGCCGCCGGGGTTGATCTCGACGATCTGGGTGTCGTTGGTGAGGACGTGGTAGGGGATGTTGATGACGGCCCCCTTCCCGCCCTTGCGCTCCCACGGGCCGAGCTCGACGTTCGCGATGTCATCGAAGGCGTAGTCGACGATGACCTTCACGCCCTCGGCCTTCAGCCAGTCGGCGTAGGGGTCGGGTATCGAGAAGTCCTCCAGTCCGTCGGGGGTTGGCGCGTACTTGATGGCCGCATCGGCGTCGGTGGTCATGGTTCCCTCCTTGTGTCAGGTTCCGCGCCGCAACCATACGCCAGCCTTGTGGCGTGTGCACGTTGCAGGGGGAGGCTTGGGCTCCCGCAGGGGACGCCCCTACATCAGGCACCCCATACGCAAGCCCGTGGAGCATGTGCACGTTGCAGGGGGAGGTTTGGGCACCCACAAAGGGACGCCCCTACACCGGGCACGCCTAACGCCAGCCGTGGAGCATGTGTGCGTTGCAGGGGGAGGCTTGGGCGCCCACAAGAGGCGCCCCTACATCAGGCACCCCATACGCCAGCCGTGTGGCGTGTGCACGTTGGGGGGGAGGCTTGGGCGCCCACAAGGGACGCCCCTACACCGGACATCCATACGCCAGCCGTGTGGCGTGTGTACGTTGCAGGGGGAGGTTTGGGCGCCCCTAAGGGACGCCCCTACATCGGGCACTCACCCCAGGGCGCGCCTGGGCTCTCGCTTTCGCGGGAATGACGAGCTTTGGGGACGCTTGACTACGCCTCGCGGCGGGCGCACACTCCCATCAACAGGCAGACAACAAGGGAGGAGCCGCCATGGTCGTTGAGACGAGGACACAGAACGCGCTGGACCGTTTCATCAGCAAGACCCGGGAGCTGTTCGAGAGCGAGACTGACCTCGACAAGCGCTGGCAGGCGCTCACGCCCATCCTTGCGGAGTTGCTGGCCGACCCGACGGTCATCGAGGCGTCGCAGAACTGGCCCGACTGCGTGGCCAAGGAGGGACGCGGCGAGAACCTCATCTTCTACGAGGATCCTGACTTCGGGTTCGCCATCAACGGCCTCGTCAAGGGCGAGTCACGACAGGGCAGGCTCTCCGGCATCCACGACCACGGGTACATCTACACGCTCTACGGCGTGCTCGATGGGCACGAGCGCATCGAGCGCTACGACCGGCACGACGACCGCTCGCGCCCCGACTACGCTGAGATCACGCTGGCGTCGAACGTGTACGTCGGCCCCGGCGAGATCGACCTCGTTGGGCCGTACGAGATACACCGGGAGAACACGGTGGGCGAGCGCTCGGTTGCGGTCATCATCCGCAGCAACAAGGCGGGCAACCACCTGCAGGGCCGCTACCGGCCGGAGACAGGCGAGTACTGGCAGGGCTACGGTCCGCGCCAGACGCCCATCGAGATGTTCGGGAGCCCTGGGTGAACGTCGTAGCTGGCCGTGTGTAACACGGCATGGCACCCAAGAGGGTGATGGTAGAATGTAGGCAGCGCGCTCAGGCGTGAGCGCGGAGACTGACCATGGCGAACACTCGCAAGCAAATCCAACTGACGCCGGAAGGCGAGGCGCTGCGCCGCGAGGCGATGGCCAACGCCGACGCCATCCAGGCGCAGTACGAAGAATCCAAGCGGCTGGACCCAACCGGAGAGAAGGGGCTCTACATCCGCCACGGAAGTCCCGAGGAGGTCCGACGGCAGCTCCGTGGCCTTTGATGTCTACCTAGGGCCCGGCGCACGGAGCTTCAAAGACGGCCTTCCTGCCGCGCAACGCGAACAGGTTGAATCTGCCATTGAAGCGTTGATGGCGGACCCTCACAAGGATGGCCACACGAAGGTCGCCGTCGGATTCCCTTTCCGCTATGACAGCATCTGCTATGCCACAGTGGATTTTCTGATCGCGTACTACTTTGAGAACGCTGCGGTCGTTACGGTCTATGCAATCGTGCCACGGCTAAAGGGATAGCCGAGCCTTCAACCCACCGCCTGCCCAGCCTCGTGGAGGGCGCGCCAGACGCGTTCGGGGGTGAGGGGGAGCGTGGAGATGCGGACGCCGGTGGCGTTGAAGATGGCGTTCGCCACTGAGGGGGCGACGCAGACGATGCCGCCCTCACCGACGCCCTTCGCGCCGTAGGGGCCGGGGCCGTTGCCGCTCTCGATGAGGACCGTCTCGAACTCGTCCGGGAGGTCGGTGAAGACGGGGACGCGGTAGTCGACGAGGTTCGGGTTCAGGAGCTGGCCGTCCTCGTAGAGCATCTCCTCGAAGAACGTGTGGCCGATGGCCTGCATCGCCGCGCCTTCGTCCTGGCCCTCGACTTGCTTGGGGTTGATCGCCTTACCGGGGTCGGAGATGGAATAGTAGCGGAGCAGGCGCACCTCGCCCGTGGCGGTGTCCACCTCGACCTCCGCCGCACCGATGCTGACCTCCCAGAAAACCGGGTCTTGGCGGAGCTTGCCGCTGGCGTGCTTCGAGGTGACGTAGCCTCTGCCGATGAGTTCCCCTCCTGAGCCGCCGAACATGTTGCGCACCAGCTGTGAGAACGTGATGGTCTCGCCCTTGAATGACGCACGTCCGTCCTCGGCCTCGATCTCCTCGGGGAACGCCTCGAAGTGCTCGGATGCAAGGTCGAGCACCTGCGTGCGAACGTCGACCGCGGCGTCGTGGATGGCCAGGCCCATGAGCGTCGTCGAGCGGCTGGAGCCGGTCGAGCGGTCCCACGGCACCGCCGAGGTGTCTGAAGCGACGACGCGCACCTTCTCGTAGGGGATGCGCATCTCTTCGGCGGCGATCTGCGCCATGACTGAGCGCGACCCCTGCCCCATCTCCGCGCTGCCCATGTAGATGGTCGCGCTGCCGTCGGCGTGGAGGCGCACGATCGAGGTGGAGGTCGGGCTCGCGCCGGAGTTGGTCACGCCGCAGGCGAAGCCGATGCCGCGCTTCACGCCGGGAGGGGTGGGGCCGGGCGTCCAGGAGTCCCATCCGAACTCGTCGGCGACCTTGCGGAGGGCGAACTCCATGTCGCCCTCGAGGGGGCGTTTGCCGCGCCGGACCTCCTCGCCCTGGCTGACGATGTTCTTGACGCGGAACTCGAACGGGTCCATGCCCAGCGCGTGGGCGATGACGTCAATCTGCGACTCGCACGCCCAGATGGCCTGTGGGCCGCCGATGGAGCGGTAGGAGCCCGCGGGGGTTGAATTCGTGAAGAGGCCATACGTCTTCACCCGGACGTTCGCCAGTGAATAAGGGCCCGGCATGCGGTCGCCGAAGCGCTCGGTCACCCGGACGCCGTTGTCGGTGTAGCCGCCGGTGTCGACGTAGCCGGTGCACTCGCGGGCGACGATCGTGCCGTCGTTCATCACGCCGGTGCGGATGGTGCCGCGAGCAGCGTGGCGGCGCACGGTACGCATGGCTTCGTCGACGCTGAGGGCGAGGCGCACCGGCCTGCCCGCTTCGCGGCTGAGGGCCGTCACGAGCGGCTCGATCTTGGTGTACGACTTGCTGCCGTAGCCGCCGCCCACGAACGGGACGACGACCTGCACCTGGTCGAGCTGACGCCCGAAGAGGCGGGCGATCTCGGCTTGCACGAGGAACGGGTGCTGCGCCGATGTCCAGAGACGGATGCGGTCGGGTTCGTAGCTGGCGATGCAAGTGTGCGGCTCCATCGCGTAGTGGTAGACCATCGGGAACTCGAACGTGTCCTCGAAGACGCGGTCGCACTCGCGGAAGGCCGCGTCGACGTCGCCCCACTCGTAGCCGTACTCGTGGCAGAAGTTGGAGTCGTGGACGGGTTCGCCAGCCTCGGCGAGTGCTTCGTCGATGCCGGTGACCGTCGGGAGTTCCTCGTACTCGACCTCGACGAGCTCGACCGCGGCCTCGGCGGTCGCGAGGTCGACGGCGGCAACGGCGGCGACGGGTTCGCCCTGGAAGCGCACCTTGTTCATAGCGATGACGGGGCGGTCCTTCTTGTCGGAGCCGTAGTGCGTCTCCATGTTGACGAGCTCGGCTGCGGTCAGCACGGCGTAGACGCCGGGGAGCGCACGCGCCCGGCTGGCGTCTACCCGTGTGATGCGGGCGTGCGGCAGTGGGCTGGTCACGAGTTTGCAGTAGGCCATACCGGGGACCTGGAGGTCGCCGGTGAACTGCGCGCGGCCCGACAGCTTGTCGTCCGCGTCGACCCTGCGTACCGCCGTGCCGACCGTTCTGAACTCGCGCGTCGTCATCGGCTCGCCTCCGCTGCTTCGTGGACGGCTTCCACGATCTTCTTGTAACCGGTGCACCGGCAGACATTGCCGCGCATGTAGTCCTTGATCGCATCTTCGGAGGGCGCGGGGTCGGCGTCGAGGAGGGACTTCGCGGCCAGGAGCATGCCCGGCGTGCAGAAGCCGCACTGGAATGCCGCGTTGTTGACGAACGCTTCGATGAGTGGTGACGAGCTCTCGTCCGCGGCAAACCCTTCGACGGTGAGCACTGCCCTGCCCCGTGCCTCGAACGCCGGAACGGTGCAGGAGCTGACGGGAGCGCCGTCCAGCAGTACGGTGCACGCGCCGCATACCTGGACGTCACAGGAGCGTTTCGTGCCCGTGAGGCCGAACCGCTCCCGCAGCATGTCGATGAGCGGCGTCTGCGGCTCGACCGTGGCTTCGACCGGCGCGCCGTTCAATTCGAATGCGACTTCCATCGCGGCCTGGGCCTCAGGCATCGCCGCCTCCGTTCCGCGCCAGCGCGCGCAGGAGCGTCCGCTCCAGGAAGACGCGCACGAGGTGCTCCTTGTAGTCGACGCCGCCGTGCATGTCCTCGACGGCATCAGCGTCTTCCGACGCCAGGCGGGAGGCTTCACGCAGCACGGATGTGCCTTCGGCCAGGCCGTCGACGCGCTCGCCCCGCAGCACGTCTTCCGAGCGGGACAGCCGTCGGGCGACAGGCGAGACGCAGCCGAGCGCGAGGCGCGCTTCAGCGACGACGCCGTCCTCCACCGCGAGCGCAGCAGCGATGCCGAGCGTCGGGCGGTGGTGGTAGCCGAACTTCGAGTAGGCCGCGTGCATCCCGGAAGGGAATGCGGGGACGCGCACGGCGGTCAGCAGCTCGTCGGGTTCGAGCGAAGTCTCGTACGAGCCGGTCTGCAGGTCGCCGACGGCGATGCGCCGCGAACCGGACGGCCCTGCGATGTCCAACTCGGCCTCGTAGATGAGGAGCAGTGTCGCGGGGTCGGAGTGGGGTTCGGCGAAGCAGAGGTTGCCCGCGAGGGTACCGACGTTCCGCACGCGGAGATTCGCGACGCCGTGCTCCACCTCCGATAACAGGGGCAGGCGTTCGCGCACGAGCGGGTCGTGCTCGACGGCGGTATGGGTCGCACTCGCGCCGATGACCACGCTGCCGTTGTCGGCAGACACGGCGTCGAGTCCGGGGATGCTCTTCACGTTGATTAGCGTGTCGCAGGCGAGCAGGCCGGACTTCATCGCAAGCAGCAGTTCGGTGCCGCCGGCGTAGAGCGCAGCACCGCCGCCAGCGTCGGCTAGCGCGGATGCGGCCTCGTGGACGGTCGTGGGTTCATGCAAGCGGAAGGGTCTCATAGCGCAGGCGATGCTATCCGCCCGAGCGTCGCGGCGGCAAGCGGCATCAGCCGTAGTAGTCGGGAGCAGTTCGAGAGATGGAGAGGACGCGGACCGTCGCTGCGTTCTCGAATTCGTAGGTGAAGAAGAACCCACCTGTGGTGTAGCCGATTGCGCCGTATCAGTAAGGGAGTGGCAGTCGAATCTTGGAAGTGCCGTCTGGTTCAGGGTCAACCATCAAGTAATCGATGGCTGCCCGCACGCCCTGTTGCTCTACCACAGGGAGCGTGTCGACGAATCTCCGAGCACGAGGGTCCAGGAACAAATCAACGGGCATCGAGCTCCCGTTTGACGTCTTCCCAAGGGATGCCCGGTTCACCTGCCTGGACGCGGTCGAATGCCTCGTTCGTTTCCTTGACGAGCTTCTCGTCGGCAACCATGGCACGCGCGAGGGCTTCCCCCGTGAGGGGTTGGGGCTTGCGCTTCTTCCGCTCTATCGCCATCGCGCACCTCGTGCAGCGTCTTTGAACGCTGTGGGCAGTATACCGCACCACTTCTACTGCTCACCGATAAGCAGTGCGACAGTCTCCACGCTCATGCCGTTCGTGAAGAGGGGGTTGCCATAGAGGGTGTAGACCTCTTCTTCCCTCGGGTGCAGGCGGAGGGGCCAGAACCAGGGTTGAGCTATGTAGGCACCGACGGCACCGCAGGTTCGGGTTGCCTGCCGCGACGGTCCGTCCTCGACACACATGATGCCGCTCCGCGTGTGCTCGGCGGCATAGAGCGCGTGCAGGGCCTCGTGCAGTCCTATCTCGTACATCACCCGCGCTGGGATGATCACCTGTTCGCCTTCAGGGCCACTGGCGAACCGCCGTAACCCGATGATGTCCTCTCCCAGCACGGCGCACCCGGCCCAATCGTCCCTGCCGCCGCACGACCGACCGAAGTAGGCATCCCCTTCGTACCACTGCAATGCGCCGGCCGGCTCCCCAGACTCGCTCCACTCACGGTGCGTCCATGTTTCAAGCTCGGGCATGACCTGCGTCCGGATGACCTCCTGCGTACGTGCAGGGAGCCGGGCGTCCACCCAGTAGGCGCCGGTTTCCATCGCCGCAGACTGCACCACCGCTCCGGACCGGAACAGCCCGCTGCACGCGGGGTCGAACAGGCAGTCCCGGACGCGTTCGTCTGTGAACAGCACCGGCTCCGGTATAGGCGTTGGGGTCGGCACCGGCGTGGGCGTCGCGGTGGGGGCAGGCGTCGGGGTTGGGGTTGGGGTGGAAGTAGGTCTCGGCGTAGGAGTTGCCGTTGCGGTCGGCGTAGCCGTAGGGGTGGGCGTAGCAGTCGGGACAGGGGTCGGTGTCGCGGTTGGTGTGGCCGTAGGGGTTGGCGTCGCAGTAGCTGTAGGCGTGGGCGTATGCGTTGGGGTCGGGGTCGGCATGGGGGTGCTCGTCGGTGTAGGAGTTGCGGTCGGCACCGGCGTGGGAGTGGGAGCGGCGCAGCCCATCATGACGGTCGCAAGCAGCAAGGTCAAAGCGGAGGCGACGGCGTAGCGTGTGGAGAGCAACAATTTCTCAGAGATGCGGTGAGGCGCTCAGAGCGCCGAGCAATCTCCACGATGCTAACAGACAGGAAATCGGTGGCAGGGCCATTGACACGCCATGCGTCGCATCGGTTAAGGTTCGGTCAAACCTCCAGTCCCATCGGTAGAGGTGTCCAGGTGACTACTGCGTGCACATGTTGTAGCTGTTGCGCCCATGAAGCCGGCGTGTGTTGTTGTCGCACGCACTCCTCCGGAATGGACACCCCTGCCCCGCACCACACCACAGGTTGCGGGGCTTTTTCATGCCCCCATCAAGGATGAACCAGGAGGACCCATGACAACCAAGCCCACACCCGAAGGCACGCACGTCAAGCCGACCCCGGAGGAGTTGTTCTTCCATCACGACGTCTGCGTGGAGACACGCTGGGAGAATCTGTACGGACGCGGGTATCTGACCCCTGCGTCGCTCTTCTACATCCGGAACCACGGCCCGACACCCATCATCGATGAGAAGACGTGGCGGCTGAGCGTGGAAGGGCCGGGCGTGGAGAACCCGCTGAGCATCAGCTACGACGAGCTGCTGCGGATGCCGTCGGTGACGGTGACGCGGTTCATCGAGTGCGCGGGCAACGGACGCATCTTCTTCAAGGAGTACCAGGGGGAGATGCCGAAGGGACGGCCCTGGCGCTACGGCTCCTACGCCGTCGCCGAGTGGACCGGGGTGCCGCTCCGCGAGATCCTGGAGCGCGCGCGCATCAAGCCGACAGCCGTCGACGTGATGCCGACGGGGCTGGACGACGCCGCCGTGGAGCGGCCGATGTCCGTTGCGAAAGCGATGGAGCCTGACACCATCGTCGCCTACGCGATGAACGGCGACCTCATACCCCCCGACCATGGCTTCCCGGCGCGTGTCGTCGTGCCCGGCTGGGTCGGCGTCAACAGCATCAAGTGGGTCGGGAAGATCGTCGTTTGTGAAGAGCCGATCTACGTCATGCGGAACACGGAAGAGTACGTGCTGGAGGGGCCGGACTTCCCGCCCGAGCCCCCGGCCTGGGGTCCCATCCTCACCACGACGCCGGTGCGCTCCGGCATCGCCATGGCGTGGCCTGGGACGCTGCAGGCCGGAACGCAGGCCATCCGAGGCTTCGCATGGTCCGGCCACGGCAGCATCAGCCGCGTCGAGTACAGCCTGGACGACGGAAAGACGTGGGCAGACGCCTGCATCCAGGAGCCGAACATCCCCAAGGGCGGTTGCCGGTGGGAGTTCATGTGGAACGCGGCGCCGGGCGAGCACACCATCACGATGCGGGCGACGGACAGCGCCGGGAACACGCAGCCGGAGCCCGACGCGATGAAGTGGAACGAGCGCGGCTACGATTTCTGGGCGGCGGTGCCGCATCCGGTCACGGTGGTGTGAGGGCCTCCCCACGGGTGCCCACAAGGCGTGCCTTACACCAGGCCCGGATAGGGCGTGGTTCGACAGGCTCACCGCGAACGGCCCTTCACGTATCGCTACGGGGTTGAATCGGGCTGCTTGCGATGGTGTGTGGCCTGTTCATATGAATAGGCGAGAGCAATCATCGTTCCATCGCTGTAGGGCCTTCCCAAGAATGTCATCCCCACAGGTAACGAGTCTGTTGTGAACCCGATAGGCACCGAGATCGACGGGACATAGACGAGGAAGGTATTCAGGTGCGTAGCGCCCCGCATGCCCACGAAGGGCGGAACGAATGCATCCCGGATGAGGGTTGGCTGATGCTCCGCGCTCTTGTGCACAATCGCATCGAGTTCCAGATCAGCCATCGTCTTCATGACGTTGAACATGAGTTGCGTTCGGGCTACGAGGTATTCGTGATACGCCTCCACATCCCATGCGCCGATGGTCGCCATGCGCTTGTTGATCACGCGCTCGAAGTCAGGCGAGGCCAGCATCTCCTCACGAGACTTGTACGGAGGATTGGCGCTACGCCCGAAATACAGGTCCCAGGCCGGCTCTGCATCAGGGCCGCTCGCCCTCTGCGCCATCAGTTCTCTTAGTTGGGGAATCGTGATTGGATCGACAACCACCGCGCCTGCCTCTTCGAGTTCTACGACAGCTCTGTCGAATACGGCTGACACCTGTGCAAAGTCCTCGGAGGCCGGATCAGTGCCCGCTCCCATCGGTTCGCGCAGGACACCAATCCTAGCGTTCATCAAACTCCCGGCGTCGAGACAGTTGGCGAACGGTTCCCTGTGTGTGCCCACCCCCATCGCCGTAACGGGGTCCTCTGGGTCGTAACCAACGAGAACATCGAGCAGTGCGGCAGTGTCCGCAACTGTGCGCGTCATCGGCCCCAGCGATGCCTGGACCCCCGGCCATCCTGCATAGACGCCACTGCGGCTCACCAATCCGGCCGTTGGCCGCATCCCGACGATGCTGGTCCATGCAGACGGTCGGCGGATGGAGGCGAAGGCTTCCTGGCCGACGCCCACCGCCCCCAGATTGGCCGCAATCGCCGCGGCAGTTCCTCCGGACGACCCTCCAACGGTCCGGTCAAGCGCGTAGGGGTTCTTTGTTGAACCGAAGAGCGAACCGTGGGTATCGCCGCCGCCCATCTCCCCGAGGGTTGCCTTTGCCAGGATGACCGCACCTGCCTGTTTCAACCTGTCGACGACAAACGCATCACGGTCAGGGTAGTAGTCCTTGAACAGCACCGACCCCAGAGTCGTAGCCATTCCGAACACGTCAATCTGATCCTTCAATATGACCGGTACACCGTGGAGCAGCCCCTTCTGTCCAGAAGCTGCAAGCGTCGAATCGAGTTCCGCGGCATCTTCAATCGCCTTCGGATTGATGGAGATAATGGAGTTGATGGCGGGCCCACCACGATCAAGCCCCTCGATACGGTCGAGATAGGTCCGAACAAGCTCGCTGCACGAAAGCTCTCCCGCTTCAAATGCCTTGCGGATGTCGTTCAGGGTGGCCTCTACGGTATTCAGCCCTGCGCGCGGCCCTGTGTCCTGCTGCATGAATGCCTCGTCTTTCTCTTGGGGCCAGTGCCTAGTTGGTGTGTCCGAATATCGTCGCCCTTGACCCCATTCATGTGGCGTAAGTATACTTCATCATGTCCTTAGTGGAGGTGTTTCGTCGGTCACACTCAGGGCGGATGCCACTCAAGCCCGCTACAAACTTGCGCAGAACAGACTGGCTCACGGAGGACAGCTGATGAACATCCGCTTGGTCACGCTCATACTCGTCGTAGCGTCGTTGGCCTTAATTCTCGTAGGATGCGGAGGAGAGGATCCCCCGACCCCGGCGCCAACCCAGGCACCGAGCGCTGACGTTGCCGGTTCAGGCTCTGCTTTCCAGAGCGAATACGACTCTTTGGTCCAGGCCGCCCAAGAGGAAGGTGAACTAGTCACATTCATCTGCTGCGGCGTAGGCCGCGCCATCGGCAGTATCGCTCCGGTGTTCGAGGAGAAGTTCGGCATCACCTGGACCAACTCCACAGGAGGATCCGAGCAACAGGCCGACAAGATCCTCGCCGAGAGAGATGCCGGCAAGTACACCCTCGATGTCTGGATGGGAGGCATCTCGACCGCAAATGTCCGCCTCATCCCTGGCGGTGTGCTTGCGCCGTTGAAGCCACTCCTGTTCTTCCCAGAAGTTGTGGATGAATCGAACTACTACAGCGGGAAGATCGTGTGGATGGACCCCGACACTCAGGACAGAATCATCCCCTACGGTCTTAACGCGTCCAACGCACCCTTCAGTGTCAACACCGACCTCGTGAAGCCTGGAGACATCACTTCCTACTGGGACCTGCTCGAACCAGAGTGGCACGGCAAGATCGTGATGAGAGACCCCAGAAGTGAGAACGTCGGTAATACGATGCCGTACTACTACAACCACCCGGACCTCGGCGAGGAGTACATGCGTAGACTTCTCACTGAAGCAGGGGCTGTCATCACTTCAGACGCCCGCCAGGCGGCGGAATGGCTGGCCGCTGGTCAATACGCGATCTGCATGTTCGGCTGCAGCCGTGAGGTCGGCTCAGCCCAGGCGGATGGCCTGCCGGTCGAGGCGGTCTACTCGACTCCGCTTGATGAAGGAGCAATCGTTGGCGTAGGTGGTTCCACGATGTACGCGGTGGACAACCCACCCAATCCGAACGCTCAGAAACTGTTCATCAACTGGTGGTTGAGCAAAGAGGGCCAGTACCTGATGCAGAGCACCGATGGCACAAACTCGGTCCGTACCGACATCGCCAAGGACAACGTGCGGTCCGATCGAGTGATCCGTGATGACGTCCAATATGGGTGGCCTGAGAGCAATCCTGACCATGTCCGAAATATCGGCGGCGCCCTCGAGAGGAACAGGGCGTTCCTGGCTGAGATCGGTCTCTAGGGCCGCAGGTCTGGCGTTATCTGGACGAGACGATAGCGGGATCCCGGGGTGAAGATGTTGCCGGGATCCCGCATCCGACTCAGGAAGGCAATCTCTCCTCTGTCGCTCCCGCCGACAGGAACGTTCGTCGTCGGTATCCTCATCCTGGTTCTGGGTTTTTACATCCTGGTACCAGTCGGCCTGATCCTCATCAACAGTTTCAACGTGGCCAGCATTGGAGAACCATCGCAGTGGTCTCTGGACAACTGGCGTTTCGCATTCGCTGAACCGGCTGTCTTCGTCGCACTGCGCAACACATTCCTCATCTTCGGTCTCTACACAGTCATCAGTTTTCCGGTTGCCGTCGCCATAGCATGGACGCTTGCCCGTACGAACATCGCATGGAGTCACGCTCTGGAATTCGCTTTCTGGATCTCATTCATGATTCCAACGATCTCTGTCACTATCGGCTGGACGCTGCTTCTGGACCCGGGCATCGGATTCCTCAACAAGTTGGTCGAGATGCTTCCTCTGACCGACGCGCGACCGTTCAATATCTACAGCGTCGAAGGCATCATCTGGGTACACCTCATGGCCAATGCCACATCGGGCAAGGTCATGTTGCTCACGCCGGCGTTCCGGAACATGAACCTCGCGATGGAGGAGGCGGCACGAGTGTCGGGAGCCACCAATCTCCGGACGGCGATGCGCGTGACCCTGCCCCTGATGACGCCCGCGATGGTGATCGTGTTCATGCTGCAATTCGTAAGGATCTTCCAGTCATTCGAAACCGAGCAGATCCTCGGCACTCCCATAGGATTCTTCATCTATTCGACGAAGATCTACCAGTTCGTGAGGTTCTTCAATCCTCCTGAGTACGGTGCGGCGACAGCACTCGCCAGTGTGACCCTGCTGCTGATAGCCGTAATCTATCCCACACAACGCTGGCTGACCTCCCGTCGGCAGTACACAACGCTCAGTGGGCAGTTCAAGCCGGGCCTCATCGACCTGGGCCGACTCAAGATGCCAGTTTTCTTGTCGATATTGACCGTCGTCCTCCTGTTGACGGTTGTTCCCATAGTGACCGTAGTGGTGGGAAGCTTCATGAACCGCGTCGGCTGGTTCAACGTCACGCCAGTCTGGACGCTGGAACACTGGCAGGTAGTGCTTTCTGACCGCTTTTTCCTAAAGGCGCTGCGCACGACGCTTCTCTTGAGCGCAACAACGGCAATCGTGTCTCCGCTGATCTTCTCGGTCGTTGCGTACATCATCGTGAGAACGCCCTGGCGAGGGCGCGGTCTTCTGGAAACGATCCTCTGGACCTCGTCGGCGGTCCCCGGCATCCTGGCGGGACTCGGCCTGCTGTGGATGTTCCTTGGCACTCCGTTCCTTGCGCCCATCTACGGAACCATCTTCGCCCTGTTGTTGGTCGTGACGTTGCAAGGGCAGCTGACGAGTACGCAACTCGTCAAGGCGGCATTCCTCCAGATCGGCTCAGACATGGAGGAAGCCGCGCGCGTATCGGGCGCCGGCTGGGTCCGCACCTACCTGCGTATCTGGCTGCCGCTGATCATGCCCACCCTGGTGTTGATAGGGACTCTGAACTTCGTATTCGCCGCTGGCGCCACGGCCAGCATCATCCTGCTGGCAAGCCGGGACACGATCACGCTGGCGATCCTGGCACTCGAGATGATGACGCACACGGACGGCAAGCTACTGGAAGAAGCCGGGATAGTCAGTCTCTTCATCGTCGCCATGACGGTGGCAATGGCAGTGGTCGCAAGGATCGTTGGCCTCCGAATGAGCGTGAGCCACAACATGCGAGCCCAACAGGAAGTCGCAGCCGGAGAGAGGACCGGACTACCCGTCACTGGTGGAACTTTGAACCGTCCCTAGGCCGGCCCATGCTGCGCGTTCGGGCACCAGCTTCGGAATGTCTTGTGCATGGGGCCGAGCGACCCGTCCCCAAAGTACCTTATCCTCTTGCAGGGACTGGGAATCGGGCACCCCTCACCACGCCCCACCGCGTGACCTGCCCAATCACTCTGGATTCCCGCCAGTGCGGGAATGACGGGGTGGTTCGACACGCTCACCATGAGCGGAAGGGGGCTCACCATGAGCGGGTTGTACTGGGTTGCACCCGCGGTGCGGCGGGTCAGGAGCGGTCGCTGAGTTCCTGGAGGCCGACAGCGGCCTGGCGGCGCAGCCTGTCGGCGGTGACGCGCTCCTGGTCGACGGTCTTGAAGGCGTCTACGGTAAAGGGGCGCCAGGAGTTGCGTAGGGCACGGATGGCTCCTTCTTCTCGCTCCACCGCTTCGACCAGCAGGTTGTACATCGGCAGCAGGTAGCTGGACTGGGGAAGGCTCCGCACGCCGCGGCCAAGCTCGCCGATGCGCAGGGTGAAGCGATCGAGGGACTGGAGGACCTCGGTGCGGTCACAGCCGCCGTCGGTCCTGCGCCAGTCGCTGTAGCGCTCGTGGAATGCGTCCCACGCGGCGAGGAGGGCCGCGTAGTGGTTCTCGAAGTTCTCCACGTCCGCCAGCTTCTCCTCCGGGTCGTCGTCCATCAGTAGCCTGACTGTCCGGCTGACCTGTTCCAGAACGGCCTCGCTCTCCTCGAAAACGGGTTCTATCTCGTCCAAGGGCGTGCCCGTCGGTCCCGTCGGGTGGGGAAGCGGGCTCTGGCCCTCAAGGAGAGCGGTGAGGTTCTCCTGCATCTTGGCATGCACCGCGAGCAGGGCCTCGTGCTCTGCCCCTGCCGCTGCCTGAAGCGTCTCGGCGACGCTCTCGGTGGCGCCTTGCGCGGGCAGTCCGGATACGGCTACGACTATCGCGTCGAACTGAACGACGAGCTTATCGAGATCCGCAATGACGGCGAAGGGGTCCAGATGGGCGGCCGCTTCCTGCAGTGCAGCGTAGTCGTCATGGAGGGCATTCCAGCCGTTAGTGATGGCATCGAGGGAATCGGAGAACTCCTGCAACGCCCGCCGTTCTCCGGGCTCGGCGGCTGCTTCCAGTTGCTCCCGCAGTTCCAATGCCATGTCTTCCACGTCCCTCTGGGCCCCGGCGGAATCGGCGCGCCGCTGTTCAACGCGTTCGAACAGGGAGATGTCATCGGGCTGCCAGCGGTCCCGCAGCTGGCGGAACGCGGCCTCTTCGTCTTCGGCCGCTGCTATCACTATGTCGGCAAACTCCCTGGTTACAGTGGACCGGGGGAGGTCGCCGGCCTGTGCGGTCACGGCTGCGAAACCTGCGGCAAAGCCCTGCAGGGCCTCATGCACAGAGCTTCTGTGGCAGGAGACAAGACCGGCGCGCCATTCGTCAAAGTCCTGGTGGAACCGGTCCCATTCCTCATCGATGGCCTGCCGCTGGTCCGCAAAGGCGTCCATGGCCATCCGGTCGCCGGCCGACAGCGGCTCGACGGTCTGGCCGGATGGCGCATCAGGGAGCGCCGGCTCAGGGGTTGGTTCGGCGGTCTCGCTGCAGGCGACCAGCGAAGCCAGCAGCAGTGACCCCAGGAGAAGCGAGATGAGCGAGCTGAATCGTACCTTCATGAACTACCTGCCTACTCCCACGAAGTTAGTCACCAGGTCACCTCGGAACTCGCCATCGAGCAAGCGGTTGACCGCACCGAACAGTGTTCTCGGGCTATCTGCCAGGACCACCAGAACGTGCCGGTCCTGGTTCTGATCGAGGACGGTAACGAACGTCCCCTGCGGGTCCAGCTCAGGAGTGAAAGGAGTGCCCAGAGTGTCGCCGACACGCACTCCGGCCGCCTGGAGGTACCGGCTCATGGGAAGGGCGTCCTCGTACAGTCCGAGGAAGACCGTGTCCCGGCTGAGGTCCTCGACTCCAGAGATCTCCGAAGAGATCTGATAGGCGGAGAGACCGTTCTTCATCTCGATGCCGATGTCCCAGAGAGACTCTCTCCCCAGCAAGATGTCCGTACCGGCGTCTGCACCGGCCTCGTAGAAGTGCGGGAAGTCCGCCAACTCGTATTCTCGTTCGGTCGATGTGAGGTAGTCGGCGATGTTGGATATCAGCCTGTCGTTGCTCAGCAGGGAACTCTGCGGGGGGACCATGAAGGTCAGGTCCGCAATCGCCAGCACGTTGCGGCTGTCGCCCCCTGCGATGGGGTAGAGCTGCTCCAGGTCTTCCACCAGAGACGACCGTGTATCTTCCCCGGCGAACGCCAGCCCGGGGCCCGAAGAGCGGATCGAACCGGCGGTGTAGAGGGTTATGGAGTCCAGCCCTATGGTCAGCTCGTCAGGCTGGAACTCGCTCACGATGATGTTCCGGAAGATCAGGTCGTACTCGGTCATGTCGAAGAGATAGTCCGGCCTGAACTCCAATCCGAACCTGCCGGCCAGCGAATTGATCCGGTTCGGGCGGGTGGGATCGGAGACCAGCAGGAGTTTCCCTCCCTTGCTCACGAAGCGTTCCACCAGGGCGGCCTCGGCATCTGAGTACTCCAACCGCGGGAGGACGACCACCAGGCTGTCGGCGCGCCGCAGACTCTCCTCCAGAATCTGACTGCGGGCGGTCTCGTCGAGAGGGGTGAAACCGCCGAGGAACTCCACGTCATACCCGCGGTTGGCAACCCGGGAGGTGAGGGTGAAGAGCTCGCTCTCCGTGAACGAATTTGCGTGTAGGGCGTCCACCACCATGAGGCCCCGCTTCACCTGGGTCACGGGCGAGTCCACGGATGCATCCGGCGGGAGACGGGGCGCAGCAATCTGTTCGTAGGGAACCTCCACCTGGGGCGGCGGCTCGTATCCACCGCGGTAGAAGAGGAGGGAGGCTACCCCGAAAGCGATGACGGCAAACGCGGGCAGGAGAGCGAGGAGTGCGAGTTTACGAGCCATGTCCCACGTACAGGTAGTAGATGTTCGGCTGGCCTATGCCCAGCGGGAAGTCCGGCAGGGGGTCCGCCTGGTCCGTGCTCAGCTGCCGCTCGAGCATGAGTCCGCGCAGGGCCTGCAGCCCAGACACGCCGTCGCCGTTCTCCTCCAGGAAGGATTCCAGAACAGGGTCACTCTCACTGACGTCCGGCAAGAGGAGGTCGAGGGCGTCGACGAGGTTGGCCCCGTCCCCGCTATCCAGAGGTTCGAGGATGCGCTGCAGTTCCTTGATGATCTCGATCTGCAACTCCAGGTTGACGTCCACGAATCCGTAGTTGGAGATCCCCGCCAGTTCTGCCGCCTTCGCGATGGCGTCGCTGTCGCTGCCAATCTCATCGGCAAGGCCCAGTTTCACGGCGTCCAGACCGGAGTAGAGCCGCGCCTCGATCAATTCATCGTAGGAGATGCGCAGCCTGTCCCCCCGTTCGCTGACCACCGTCTGCGCGAAGGCTGCCTTCAGCTCGTCCACCATCCCGATCCAGTCCCTCCTCGAAGCGCCATCCAACTTGTGCCGACCACTGAACACCACGTTCTCGTCGGGCACCGGAGGGATCAACGGGTCGGCGGAGGAGACCACTCCCACGTTCCCAACGAGGGAGGACGGCTTGGCGTAGAGGTGGCTGGCGCCCATCGACATCATGTACCCGCCGCTGGCAACCAGCCCGTTCATGACCACCACGACAGGTTTCTCTGCGCGGAGCCTGCGGGTCTCGAGGTAGAGGTGCTCGCTGGCCGCGGCGCCTCCTCCGGGGGAAGTTATCTTGATAACAACGGCCTGGATGGAATCGTCCTGACGGGCGTAGTCGAGGAGCCTGCCGATCACGAAGGCAGAGTCCTCAGTGATGACCGTGAAGGGTATGTCGATGACGCCGACCTGGGGTTTTCCGGGGGTGGCGTAGGCGAAGGACCACACACCGATGGCGATGCCCAGACCGGCCAACAACGGCACGACGACGTACCAGCCGGTCAGTACTCTCCTGAGGGTGGATAAGAGGCTCATAACCTGCTTGCAGCACTGCCGGCTGCACGGGAGTTAACGTCCTCTCTCCTACGTTCCAGCGCGGGGGCCGGCACAACGTCGGGGAGGACAATTCCATTGTACGTCCTTCCATGCCGTCGGTAGCAAGGCGTGCGGGTATGAATCCCCGGCCCGTTGGTTGACGGCGCGCATCGCGCCTCCCTACCCTCACGTCCGCCAATCTATGCAACGGAGCGCGACGCCATGACCACTCTCCCGACCGAACGGACCGTGCAAGCACACGGCCTCGACCTGCACTACCTCGACTGGGGGAACCCGGACGCGCCGCCCGTGCTGCTGCTGCACGGCCTGCAGGACTCCGCCGCGCTCTGGGGAACGTTCGCCGCGTCGATGTGCGACGAATTCCACGTGATGGCGCTCGACCACCGCGGCCACGGCGACAGCCCACGCGCCGAGACGTACGCGCTCGCCGACTACATCGCGGAGACGCGAGACGTGATACAGAACCTGGGTCTCGATGCGCCGGTGCTCATGGGGCATTCGGCGGGGAGCAAGAACGCGTGGATGTGCATCGCGGAGAATCCCGGCATCGCATCGAAACTCGTCATCACGGACATGGACCCGGACTCGTACAACCCCGGCTCCGTCGCGATGATCTCGCGCTACAAGGACGAGACCGACTTCTACGAGAACCGCGAGGCTGTCGTGGAGCGGCTGCGCTCCCGACAGCCCAACGCGTCGGACGAGGAGTTGGAGCGCGACGTGGACGCGCTCGCGGTGCAACTGGACGACGGCCGTTACACGTGGAAGCGCAGCCGCGACGTGGTAACGAAGTACGACAGGCCGGACGTGTGGGAGCGCCTGCCGGAGGTCGGCGCTCCGACGCTCATCGTGCGCGGTGCGGACAGCACGCTGCTGCGTCACGATGTCGCGGTTCGGATGGAGGCCGCGATACCGGACTGCCGCCTCGTCGAGATACCGGGCGGCGGTCACTGGGTACACCTCGAACAGCCGGACGCCTACGCGGCGGCGGTGCGGTCGTTCCTGTTGGGGTGAGGGGTGTGCTTGCATAGTGCTGGCAATGCTGGCATTATGCATGCACAGCGGTTCGGGAGGAGCGACATGGCCGTCCAGATAACGATCAGGAACGTGAGCGAGGAAGTGCGCAACGAATTGGCTTCCCGCGCCGCGCTGAAGCACCAGTCGATGCAGCAGTTCATCCTCGAGGAATTGGAGCGCATCGTGTCGAGGCCCTCTCACGAGATGCTGGTCGACCGGATACGCCAACGCGTGAACGCATCAGGCAGGGGCGTCTCCAAGGAGACCATCCTTGCAACGCTCGACGCCGACAAGAAACATGATCGTCGTTGATTCCTCGGTTTTCATCGCCGCTCTGACCAACCAGCGAGGCCTCGGCGAGTGGGCGGGAGACCAGGTAAGGAACCCTGACATCCTGAGCACCGAGCTCATGCCTGCGGAAGTGAACAACGCCCTCAGGCGTATGGACTTGACGGGGGAAATCACGTCTTCGGACGCCATGAGAGCGCGAGAGGAGTTCTCCGCGTTCGACCTGGAACTCTTCTCCTTCGCCCAATACGCCGACAGGGTATGGGCGCTGCGCAGGAACCTCACCTGCTACGACGCATGGTATGTTGCGCTAGCAGAAGCGCTCGGTTGCCCGCTGGTGACGCTCGACAACCGGCTCAGCCGCGCCGCGGGGCCCGAGTGCGCATTCGTGACGCCGCCAGATGCATGAGGGCATGTCACGTCTCCCCATGTGGGCGTGCGGTCTGATAGGCTCTCTAACCAATCCCTAACGGCGGAACATTCATGGAATTTGGCCTGTACCTGCGCTCCTTTCTGACCGACCGCACTCGTCCGCTCTACGAGCAGATAGACGAGCTGGTCGAGATATGCCATGTGGCTCGCGACAGCGGCTATTCAGCCGTGACGATGCCGCAGCACTGGGTGTCGCACCCTACGATCTGGCCGCAGCCGTTCCAGATCCTGGCGCGCCTCGCACCGGAGACGGGCGACATGCGGCTGCTCACGGGCATCGTGCTGTTGCCGCTGCACAACCCCGTGCAGATCGCCGAGGACGTGGCGACGCTCGACCACCTCTGCCGCGGGCGGTTCACGTTCGGGGTCGGCATCGGCTACCGCGAGACGGAACTGGGGGCCGTCGGGGCGACGCGGCGGGACCGCGTGCCGCGCCTCACCGAGTCCATCGAGATCATGAAGCAGTTGTGGACCGGCGAGGAGGTCAACTACGAGGGGCGCTACTGGACGGTGCGCGACGCGAAGATGGGCTTCACGCCGATGCAGCAGCCGCACCCGCCGATATGGATAGCGTGCCAGAGCGACGGCGCGGTGCGGCGTTCCGCGCGCATCGCGGACGCGTGCTACATCGCTCCGCAGGTGGGGCTCTCCGACCTCGGCTCGGTGGTGGATACGTACCGGGAGGAGCGCGCGGCGTCCGGCAACGGGCCGGGGCGGCTCGCGCTGACGCGCGGCGTCGCGTACGGGAAGGACAAGGCGACGGCGGCGGCTGAGGCGCAGGAGGCGGCAGCGTCTTCGTACAAGATGTACAGCACGTGGAACATGCAGGAAGACACGATGCTGAAGATCAACATCGACTCCGACTCGAAGGTCGAGGACTGGGCGGTCACCGGCAACGGCGACGACTGCCTGGAGCAGTTCGCAGCCATCGCGGAGCACGGCATCGACTACGTGGGCATGACGTTCTACAACCTGCCCAAGACGCTGGAAGCGCGCAAGGAGTACCTGCAGAGCTTCGCGGAGAACGTGATACGGCGCTCGCCGTAGCCATGCGCCCGTTCGAATACATACGGCCAACGAGCGTCGCAGAGGCGGTCAACGTCCTCTCCGAGCGCGGCGAGGACGCGTTCGTGCTCGGGGGCGGCAGCGCGGCGGTCGTCATGCTTCGGCTGGGCGTCGTGCGGCCGGAGTGCGTTGTGGACCTGGGCGGCATCGACGAGATGCGCGGCCTGCAACGGAACGGTGGGCTGCACATTGGCGCGCTGGCGAGCATCCGCAGCCTGGAACTCGACGACGGCGTCCGCGCGGCGTACCCGCTGCTCGCGGAGGCCGCCTCACAGGTGGCGAACGTGCGCGTGCGGAACGTCGCCACGGTCGGAGGAGCGGTCGCCTACGGCGAGCCGCAGACCGACACGCCCACGGCGCTCACCGCGTCCGGCGCGTCGGTGCGTATCGCGGGCGTCTCCGGGGAGCGCAGCGTGCCGATCGACGAGTTCTACGTCGGGCCGTATGAGACTGTCCTCGAACAGGGCGAGATCGTGTCGGGGATAGACGTGCCGGAGGCGCCGCCGCACACGGGCGGCGCACACATCAAGTTCACCGTCGGGTCGCCCGAGAACAAGCCGGTCGCGAACGCGTCCGCGCTCGTTACGATCGACCCGGCGTCCGGCGCGTGCGTGGCTGCGCGCGTCGTGATGGGGGCTGCGGGGCCGGTGCCGGTCGTCGCGGATGCGGCGGGCGCGCTGCTGGGGGATGTGCCGTCGGCAGAGCGCATCAAGGAAGTCGCAGCGGCCGCGGCGGAAGAGGCCGACCCGATAGAAGACCTGCGCGGTCCCGAGTGGTACAAGCGCCGGATACTCAGGATAGTGGTGGAGCAAGCGTTGACATGTGCGCTGCAACGAGCCCGAACGTAACCCGCCTCGTCGGCCAGTCGATGCCGTCGCTCGAAGCGCCGGATAAGGCCGCCGGGCGCATCGAGTACATGGCCGACCTGACCGTGCCGAACATGGCGCACGCCAAGGTGGTGCGCAGTCCCCTGCCCCACGCGCGCATCGTCTCGATAGACGCGTCGGAGGCGCGGGCGATGCCGGGCGTCGTCTGCGTGCTGACCCGCGACGAGGTACGCGCCGACCCTGACGTGGAGGAGGTGTACGGCTTCGTCTACCGCGACGCTCCGCTCGTGGCGATGGACAAGGTGCGGCACCAGGGCGACATCGTGGCGGTCGTGGTCGCTGACGACCTCGACACTGCCGAAGCCGCCGCCGAATTGGTGGACGTGGAGTACGAGGAACTGCCAGCGGTGATGAACGTGCCGCAGGCGTTGGCCGAGGGCGCGGTGCAGGTGCACGAGGAGTTCTTCCCCATCGCGCCGGAGCTGCGGCCCATCGAGGGCACGAACGTCTGCCACCACGCGACCATCGGCTGCGGGGACGTCGAGCAGGGCTTCGCGGACTCGGACTTCGTCTACGAGGACGAGTTCATCGCGCCGCCGGTGCAGCACTGCGCGCTGGACCTGCACGCCGTCATCTCGCAGATCGAGGACGGGCAGATCACGGTGTGGACGAACTGCCAGTCGCCCTTCCCGCTCGGGCGCGAGCTGGAGCGCATCTTCAAGATGCCCGCGCGCGTCATCATCCCGTACGTCGGAGGCGGGTTCGGCAGCAAGAGCCGCGACCGCATCGAGTGCGTCATCACCGCCGCAGCGAAGCTGGCCGGGCGTCCGGTGCGCTACATCTTCTCGCAGGAAGAAACGTTCATGACGTTCATCCGCCCCGCGTACCGGAACCGGATGCGCACGGGCGTGAAGAAGGACGGCACCATCGTCGCGCGGCACAACGAGTTCTGGGTGGACGTGGGCGGCTACGCCATCAGCGGCGCGCGCAGCGCGAACAACACGCTCAAGGTGGCGACGGGCCCGTACCGCATCCCGAACGCCCGCGTCGACTGCTACGCCGTCTACACGAACAAGCCGCCGTCATCGCCGTACCGCGGGCTGCCGACGACGCAGCACACGATGTCGTACGAGGCGCAGTTCGACCGCATCGCGCGCGACCTCGGCATCGACCGGCTGGAGATACGCCGCAGGAACCTGGTGCGCGACGGCGACATCCACATCACGGGCGACTACCTGCGCTCCGCGCACTCGCACGAGTGCATGGAGCAGGCGACCGAGGCCATCGGCTGGGACAAGCCCCTGCCCGTCGACCCGGAGGGGAAGAAGGTGCGCGGCCGGGGCGTCTCCTGCACCATCAAGTACACGCTCACCCCGGCGCGGGAGATGTCCGAGAACAGCGCGGAGGTGGCGCTGGGCGAGGACGGAATCTTCGAGGTGCGCATCGGCACGGTGAACATCGGCCAGGGGTCGGACACCGTTATGGCGCAGATCGCGGGCGACGCCCTCGGCGTGGGGCTGGACGCGCTACGCATCGTCCACAGCGACACGTACCGCGTGCCGGTCGACAGCTCTACGACGGCGAGCCGCTCCACGTACCACATGGGCCGCGCGGTCGTCGAGGCGACGGACAACCTGAAGCCGCAGATGCTCGAAGCAGCGTCGCAGCTCCTCGAGCGTGAGGCTGGCAGCCTCGTGTTCACGCCCGACGGTATCGCGCAGGCGAACGGAGACGCGGGCGTCACCTACGGTGAACTCGTCGAGCGCGTCGGTTCGCCGCTCGCTGCAACGGGGGATTGCGTGGTCGGAGGTTCGTACCAGGGGCCGGACGGCAACACGTATCCCATCGCCTCGACGTTCTGGACGTTCGGCTCGTGCGCCATCGAGGTGGAAGTCGACACTGAGACCGGCACGGTGCGCGTCGTGAAGGCGGCGGCATCGGCGACGACCGGCACCGCGGTCAACCCGCACTCCATCGAGACGCAGCTGGAGGGCGGCGTCGGCCAGGAGATCGGGCCAACGCTCTTCGAGCAGCTCGTCTGGGACGACGGCGGTCAGCTCATCAACGCGGCATTGCTGGACTACCCGCTGCCGACGATGGAGACGATGCCGGACTACGCGCCGCGCTACGTCGACCACCCGTTCGAGGGCGGCCCGTTCGGCGCAAAGGGCATGGGCGAGATCGGCTCGGTGGTCGTCCCCGGCGCGGTGGTCAACGCGGTCTACGACGCCACGGGCGTCCTCTTCCACGAGGTGCCGCTGCTGCCGCACAAGATCGTGGAGGGGCTGGAGGCGCAACGATGAACGTCAACCTCACGGTAAACGGCGAAGCGCTCGCCGTCGATGTGCCAGCCTCGACCACACTCCTCGACCTGCTCCGCGACCGGCTCGGGCTGCACGGCACGAAGGAGTACTGCCACAGCGGCGTCTGCGGCGCGTGCACTGTGCTCGCCGACGGCAAGGCGGTCAGCTCGTGCAGCATGCTCGCGGGACAGGTGGAGGGCGTGGACCTGCTCACCATCGAAGGACTGACGCCGGACGAGGGGTTGCACCCGATCCAGCAGGCGTTCGTGGACAACTTCGGGCTCCAGTGCGGCTATTGCACACCCGGCATGATCCTGCTCGCGAAGGCGCTGCTCGACGAGAACCCGGCCCCGACGCGCGAGGAGATCATCCGCTACATGGGTGGCAACATCTGCCGTTGCACCGGCTACGCGGGCATCCTGCGGTCGGTCGAGGCCGCCGTGAAGGAGCGCGGCTCGTGGAGTTGACCGACCGCTTCGAGGTGAGCGCATCGCCCGCCGAGGCGTGGGCGTTCTTCTGGGACCTGCCCCGCGTCGCGAAGTGCCTGCCGGGCTGCGAGAGCATCGAGGACGCGGGGAACGGGGCGTACCGGGCCCGCATGACACAGCGCGTGGGGCCGTTCAAGGTGACGCTGGAGATGGATATGCACATCGAGGAGGCGGCGGAGGGTCAGCGGGTCGTCGTGAGCGGCAACGGGAAGGACCGCATGGGGAACCGGCTCCACGTCAATCGTCTCGCGCTCGAACTCAGCGAGCCGTCGCCAGGCCAGACCGAGGTGAATTACGCGATGGACTTCAACCTCTACGGCCGTCTTGCGACGCTCGGCAACACGGCGGTGAAGCGCAAGTCGGAAGAGATCCGGGCAGAGTTCAGCCGGCGTATCGCGGAGGCGTTGGGGGGTTAGCGCACCGCGTGCACTTCGAGTTGCACGCCCTCGTGGCGTTGCATCTCGCTGATGACCTCAAAGAGGTTGCGGGCATGAGGGTTGCCCGCTGGTCCGAACATGCGCATCAGGCTCTTGGGCGGTTTGTTCGTCAGCGAACCGAGTTGCTCGAATCCGATGGTGGCGTTGACATAGTCGCGCAGCAGCACCTTGCCGGTATCGATGTCACCAGATAGCAGGCATTCGATGCCTTCCTTGAGCAACCCCTCGCGAAAAGCCTGGTCAAGCTGCGCACGAGCCTGCACCGTCTCTTTGAATTCACGAGTGAGAGCCATGACGTCATGGTAACGTATCTGTTACCGATTGGCAAAGCCCACTAGGCGTGACTAAGGGCGCCTCTCGTGGGCGCCCTTAGTCAGAGACAGCTTCAGTGTGCACCCCTATGGCTCGCCGTACATGTTGCGGGCGTTCTCGCGGAGGATGAGCATCTGGTGCTCTTCCTTGATGTCTTCCCGCTCGAGGATCTCGTCGATCTCTTCCATGCAGTTCTCGATGGTGATCTCGTGCGGGAAGTCGGACGCGAACATGAAGGGCTCCGGCCCGACGCGCTCGATGGCGTAGGAGAGCGCCTTCTCGTTCCCCTCGCAGCCGATGAACACCTGCCCGCGGCGGAAGTAGTCCTCCGGGTGGTGCGGCAGATCCAGCCCGCCGTAGCCCATCTCACGTTCGAGGCGGTCGATGAGGAGCGGGATCCACGCCGTGCCGCCCTCCATGAACCCGAAGTGCAGGTTCGGGAAGCGGTCGAGCACGCCGTCGACGATCATGCCCGTCATCCCGCTGAGCAGCGGGATCGGCATGCCGAGGGCACGCGACGCCGGGAAGTTGGACATCGTGTCGAAGCCCAGCCGCTCGTAGTTGCCTCCGTGCACCGCGAGGACGCATCCGAGTTCCTCGGCTTCCCGATACAGCGGCCAGTACTCCCGGGAGGCGATGTGCTTCGCTAGCCCGTTGGACGGGATCATGCCTCCGACCATGCCCAGGTCCCGGACGCACCGTCGGAGTTCCGCGACCGCCTCGTCGACGACCTGCATCGGCAGAAGAGCGATGCCCCGCAGCCTCGGGCTCTCCTTCACGAATGTGTCGTGCAGCCAGTTGTTGTACGCCTTGGCGTAGGCGATGGCCCACTCCTCGAAGACGATGCGTCCGTAGAAGAGGCCGCGCGTGGGGTAGAGGACGGCCCAGTCCGTTCCGGTCAGGTCCATGAACGACGTCCACTTCGCCGCGTCGGCGGGTTCGAATGTCCCGGGCGCCGGGTTGGCGCTCTGGACGCTCGGCGAATGGAACTTGTCGCCGTCAGGCAGGATGTTCAGCACCCTGCGCATGTTGTTGAACGGCGGCTCCAGGTATTGGAAGATCGCGGCGGCATCCTCGATCACGTGGCCATCGGCGTCGACGTAGCCGGACATAGCGCACCCCCATCGCTGTAGTGGCGCTGCACGACGAAATCCGTCCTCTCCTCAGCGCAAGCGCAGTATAAGCGAAGCTCAGAGCGGGTGCGCTACGAGTGTTCGTGGTTCGACAGCCTCACCACGAACGGGAGCAGGGAGCAAGGGCGCCCACCGGGGACGCCCCTACAGAGACAGGCGGCACCCTACCCGAGGCGTGGTCGTGTGCGCTTGCGCGGACGTGTGACCTGGCGGTCACCCTGGATTCCCGCTTTCGCGGGAATGACGATGAATGGGTTGCCCCCTACGGCAGGCCGAACTCGTCCCAGCGGGCGGTGACGCCCTCCATGATGTGGCGGCTCACCTTGTTCACCGGCGGGAAGTCGTTGTCCTTGAACTTCATCGTCGCGTCGATGCCCATGCCGCGCCTCGGCGGGGTGAAGTCGACTTCGCCGCGCAACCGCGGCGTGGGCTCGAACTCCCGGCCGAAGATGACGTGGTCGTCCGGCTCGGCAGCGGAGACGACACGCCACATCACCTCCTCGAAGTCGCGCACGTTGCAGTCGTCGTCCACTACGATGATCCAGCGCCACGCCTCGGCGTCCCAGATTGCTTCCATGATCTCGCGCGGCTCTTCCTTGTGCTGGATGTCCGCGGAGACGATGAGCATGCCGCGGCGTCCGACCTCCGGGAAGTAGACCTCGCGGATATTCGTCTTGCCCGTGCGCTCGATGAGCCGGGACTGCATCGAGCCCGAGCGCAGCAGCTGGCGGGGGTAGTCCTCGACGCGCTGGCAGATGAGGCCGTACGTGAGCGGGTCCTTCCGGTGGGTGATGGCCTTGACCTTGATGACGAACGCGGCCAAATTCTGGCCGTAGAAACCAGTGGACTCGCCGTGCGGTCCCTCTTCGGTGCGCTCATTCGGAACGACCTCACCCTCGATGACCACCTCGGAGTCTGCAGGCACGAGCAGGTCGCTCGTCTCGCACTTCACGAGTTGGGTTGCCTCGCCGCGCCAGCCGCCTGCGGCCTCGTACTCCATGGAGCCTTCCAGTTCGCCGGTGTTGGGGCGGACGGGGCTGCCCGCCGCGAGCGTCACCAGCGGGTCGGTGCCCATCACGATGGCGATGGGCGTCGGGCGTCCCTGTGCCTCGTTGTCCAGGATGTGGTCTCCGCCGCCAGGGCCGGTCGACGAGTCCCTGCCCCGGACGCCGCCGGAGAGGCTGAGCGTCTGCTTGTCCTTGATCATCGCGCGGTAGAGGCCGATGTTCAGAATGCCGGTGATGGGGTCGCGCGTGACGACGCCCGCGGTCGTGGCGAGGTACTGTCCGCCGTCGTGCTCGTGCCAGACAGGAGTGGGGATGAAATCGAGGTCGACGTCGTCGCCCGTGACGACGACGTCCTTGCACGGCCCGGAGTCGACCTGAACGGACGGCATGCGGTGGTCCATCCCGCTGACGACGCGCTCGTGGATCTTCGCTTCGTCCGGCTCGGTGCCGAACGCGAGCGCGACCTGTTCGATGGTAGAGAGCAGGTTCACGACCATCGGCTTGTCCGGATAGCCCTTAACGTTGTCGAAGATGATGGCAGGCCCCTGTCGCTCCAGCGAACGGGCGGTGACTGCGCCGAGCTCGAGGGCGGGGTCGACCTCCGCTGTGACGTGGTGCACGAGTCCCTTTTCGTCCAGCAGGCGTATGAAGTCCCGCATGTCGGTGTAGGCGACTCGTTGGCGTTCGAGGGTCATCGTGCACCTCCCCTGATGCGTCGTGGTTCGGCGCGGAGCGTACGTCGCGCGAAGCGTCCGGTCAACGCGCACTGCCCTGCAGGTCAGACGCACCACGAACGGATGGCGTGTGCACGGGGTATAATCCGCGCGCCACAGACAGGAAACACGTCAGCAAGCAGGCCGTCAGACAAGGCTTAGGGGGCATTGTCGATGTTCGAGGCCACCGCAAGCGCGCTACAGCAGCTGTTCAGCCTTGGACCGCTGCTGGCGTTCTTCCTCGTCATCCCCTACGCGCTGATCGGCGGACTGTTGCCGGGCACGAACCTGCCCCTGACGGTGATCCTGCTCGGCTTCGCCCACCGTATCGACCCATTGGTGGCACTGGTGCTGGTAACCGCCAAGGACGCCGCCGGCGACATCACGGAGCCGGTGCCCTCCATCCTGATGGGCATCCCCGGAGCGCGCGCCGCACAGGCCACGATCCTCGACGGCTATCCGCTCGCGCAGCAGGGCAAGGCCGCGTACGCGCTCGGCGCGAGTTACACCACGACACTGGTCGGCGGCCTCGTCGGAGCCGCAGTGCTCTACGCGTTCCTGCCCGTGGGGCGCGAGGTGCTCAAACTCCTCGGGTCGGCGGAGTTCTTCCTGCTGTCGCTCGCGGGCATCGCGGCGGTTGCCGTGGTGAGCAGCGGAGCGCTGGTGAAGGGCCTGCTGACCGCAGCGTTCGGCATCACCATCGCGTGCATGGGCAACTCTTTCACGGGCGAGAACATCCGCACCGACTTCGGCATCGACTACCTTTGGGACGGCGTGCCGCTCATCCCGTCGGTCGTCGGGCTGTTCGCCGTACCGGAGGTGGTGGGGCTGGTGGTGAGCAACAAGGCCATCGCCCGCGAACACGCCGAGGACGTGCTGCACGGCAAAGCGTCGCAACAGCAGGCGCTGGAAGGCATGCGCGAGGCGTTCCGCCACAAGCTGCTCATGGCGCGCTCTTCGATCATCGGGGTTATCGTGGGCGTCATACCGGGCGTCGGCGCCAGCGCGGCGCACTGGATCTCCTACGCACAGGCCCGCCAGACGGAGAAGGGCGCCACCGAGACTTTCGGCACGGGCGACATTAGAGGCGTCATCGCGGCTGACGCGCCCAACAACTCCATCGACGGAGCAGAGCTCATCCCCACGCTGGCATTCGGCATCCCCGGCTCGGGCGGCAAGGCCATCTTCCTGGCCCTGCTCATCCTGCTGGGGTACGTGCCCGGGCCGTCCATGCTGAACGAACACCTGGACATCACCATCGCGCTGGTATTCACCATCGCTCTCGCGAACGTCGTGGTGGTCCCGATCATGTTCATGTTCGCCGGGACCATCGCCAAGTTCACGGCGCTCAAGCCAACGCTCATCGCTCCGTTCGTGGCAGGAGTGGTGATGCTCTCGGCATTCCAGTCGTCCAGCAGCATGGCAGACCTCGGCATCGTGGCCGCGTTCACCGCGCTCGGACTGTTCATGAAGGCGTACGGCTGGCCGAGGACACCCATCCTGATCGCGCTCGTGCTGATCCCGACGGTGGAGAAGAACCTCTGGACGGCTTCCCAGGCCTACGGCCTCGAGATGCTCCTGCGGCCCCAGTTCCTGGCCATCCTGGTCATCGGGATCGGGCTCGTGGTGTGGACCGCCAGGACGCAGCGCAGCGCACAGGTCGCGGCGCAGTCGCAGGGCTTCAAGGAAGCAGCGGCGGACTAGAACGGTCGAACGATGAGCATGGAAGAGAACAAGCAACCAGGCGCTCAGCCGGAGACATCCGGTCCACCCGAGCAGCCCTCCGGCTCCCCCGGCTTCCTGCGGAGGCTGACGCGGCCCGAGGTTGCGGGCGAGATGGTGCTCCTGGCGATCGTGGGCGTGATGTTCGGCACGATGCTGTGGGAGTCTCGCGAGTGGACGACCGCATCGGCGCTGATGCCGCGCATCGCGATCGGGATCGGGGCGCCGCTGTGGCTCATACGCGTATTCGGCCTCGTGCGGTACGCCCTCGGGACGCAGCCCGAGCGCTACCGGGGCGTGCGGCGGGAGGAGGACTCGGGCGGCAGGATCATGGACCTCGGTTTCTACATGGGAGACGACCAGCGCGCCGCCCTCAAGAGGTTCCTCTCCATCACCGGGGCGCTGTTGATCCTCCTCCTCGGCATCTGGCTCTTCGGCTGGCACTTCACGCTGCCATTGTGGACGTTCGCCTACCTGCTGCTATTCGCCAAAGTGAAGATATGGCAGGCTGCACTTGGCGGAATCTTCTTCCTCGCGGTTATCATCGGCGTCTACGGCGCCTTGTTCGACACCCTATGGAACGATCCCGTAGTACTGAGGCTTCTGAGATGAAGACCTCCGCAGGGGCCAGCGCAACGCTGGAACACGAAAGGAGACTGACATGACCAGGATGTTCAGCCGAGCTCTTCTGATGATGGCGCTGACTGCAGCGCTGGCCCTCACCGCGTGCGGCGGCGACGACCCGACGCCCACGTCGGCGCCCCAGCCCACGGCAACGCCGGTCCCCGAGCAGGCGGCAACAGCGGCCCCGGCGCCGGCAGCAACGCCGACCCCCGGCCCGACGCCAACGCCTCTCCCGCCGGGCGTCACCCCTCCCCCGCCGACCCCGACGCCTGTGCCGGTTGCGCAGCCGACGGCCACACCCCTTCCGGCGCCGGAGACCGACCTGACCGCGCACTTCGAGGGTGAAACCGTCCGCTTCATCGTCGGATTCTCTCCAGGCGGCGGCTACGACTCGATCGCGCGCATCTCCGCACGCTTCATCGAAGAATACCTGCCGGGCAACCCCAGGGTCTCCATCAGCAACCTGACCGGCGGCGGTAGTGTGCGGGCGTTGCAGTTCGTAATGCGTTCGGAGCCGAACGGCCTCACCGTCGGACAGCTGCACCCGCGCTTCGCCATCCGCGAACTGCTCGGCACGGACGTTCCCGGATTCGACCTGAGGACTGCCACCTTCGTCGCGGCGCCGAACGGCGGCTCGTCGTCCTCCTACGGCTGCATCCGCAAGGAACTTGCCAGCTCCTGGCAGGACGCTCTCGACAAGGGGATCGAATTCAAGGTAGCGAGCTCCGAGCCCGGAGGGACCGCATCCGTGATGCAGTGGGTCCAGTATATCGGCGGGCCGGTCAACGTCATCTTCGGGTACGGGGGCACCTCGGACAACCTGGCCGCCTTCAACCGGGGCGAGACCAACCTGTTCGTCGAGTGCGACAGCGACACCGCGCTGACCATCTACCCCGACTGGTTCGACGGCAACACCCTCGTCCCCGTCTATTGGAACAACTTCCCGATCCCCGACGACAAGCTGGCCTTGCTCGCCGGACCGCAGCCACCCGAGGCTATCGATCTCCCCGGCATCAGCCCCACCCAGGAACACATCGACGTGCTCAGGCTCAAGAGCTCCCCGAGCCTCAGCACGAACCGGATGATGGTGCTGGCGCCGGACACCCCGAGAGACCTCCAGAACGCATGGATCGAGGCCGCGAGGCAGATGTTCGAAGACCCCGAGTTCGTTGCGCTCTCGGCCGCGGCAGGATATGAGACGGTGCCTGTCTTCGAGCAGAAGGCCGTGGAGGACTACCGCATCGTGGACACCCTCTCTCCCCAGGGAGTCGAGATGTTCAAGAGCCTCGTCGGCGCAGCGGCTGACTAGGCGGAGATACCGGAACGAGGCCTCTCGCATGATGCGGGAGGCCTCAACAAGGGAGGCCGACATGCTGAGCATTGAAGAGAACGAACTGATGACCGACATCTCGCCGGGGACGCCGATGGGGAACCTCGTGCGGCGCTACTGGCTCCCGGTCATGCTGTCCGAGGAGCTTCCCGAACCCGACGGCAACCCGATGCGGGTGCGCCTGCTGTGCGAGGACCTCGTCATCTTCCGGGACTCGTCCGGGCGTGTCGGCCTGCTGCCGGAGCGCTGCCCGCACCGGCGCGCGTCGCTCTACCTCGGCAGGAACGAGGACGACGGCCTGCGCTGCATCTACCACGGGTGGAAGTTCGACATCACAGGGCGATGTGTCGACACGCCGAACGAGCCGGAGGTGAGCTCGTTCAAGGACAAGATCAGGCCGTCTGCCTACCCATGCCGCGAGGCGGCCGGTGTGATCTGGACGTACATGGGGCCTCGCGCAGAGCCGCCGCCGCTCCCCCACTTCGAGTGGATGGACATGCCGCCGGAGCAGCGCCAGATGGCGCCCTTCCACCGTGGCTGCAACTGGGTGCAGGCCCTCGAGGGAGACATTGACACGAGCCACTCCGGGTTCCTGCACGGCGTGCTGGAGCGCAGGGCGGACGCCGTCCACACTTGGCGGAAGGAGCACCCTCCCCTCCTCGACGTCGTGACCACGCGGTACGGCATGATGTACGGCGGTCGGTACGGCGACATCGATGCCCGGCAGGCTGAGAACGGTACGCCGTCGACCTACTGGCGCGTGAGCAACTTCCTCTTCCCGTTCTACACGTTCTTCCCCAGCCGCCCGAACGGGCTGGTGCCCGGCCACATCTGGGTGCCCCAGGACAACCACAACACGATGGTGTGGACGATTGGCTGGAACCCCGTGCAGGCGCTCGAGCAGAGCGGGCCGTGGCGGGCGCGCTCCGGTGCGATGGTCGGCGAGTACGAACCCGTAACTGCCGACGGCATGGGCCGCTGGCGTCCGAAGGCGAACTGGTACAACGACTACCACCAGGACCGCCAACTGCAGCGGACCGACACGTTTACCGGCATCCCCACTATCCCGCTGCAGGACCAGGCGGTCACGGAAACGATGGGTTCAATCACCAACCGCTCCCACGAGCACCTCGGTCAGTCCGACGCCGCCATCATCCGGATGCGGCGGCGCCTGCTCGGCGCGGTGAAGGCGCTGCGCGACGACGATGTCGAGCCGCCCTGCGTCGACACGCCGGACTGGTACCACATCCGCTCAGCATCAGGGACGATGCCCGCGGACGCCGACTGGATCGAGGAGCTCGGCGACTGGATGGACGCTCGCACGCTCGAGATCCCGGGGGTGGGGCTGCCGAGCCCGGTTTAGGGGGATGAGGTTTAGGGAGCCTCGCTCTCCTCAGCAACGAGGTCATCCAGGACAACGACCGGCAGGTCGGCAACGCGGCGGAAGTCCAAGTACGCTCTGACTTCCTCGGCGGTCTGGGACAAGCGGCGCTCAGGGCCGCTGTTGAGGATCTCCATGATGGGGCGGCCCTTCGTGGCGGACTCATGCAGCACCACAACATCAACCGTCTGCCCGGTTTCCAGTTCCGGACTTACGAACTCCACCTTGCCCCCGGGCTGCACCGTGGTCTTCAGATGCAACACCTTCTGCATGACTTGCGCCCTCCTTAGCCTGCGCACGTTCCGCAATCAGTATAACCGGCGCCACCAAGCATCCGCGGTTCGACGGGCCCACCTAGGATGGTGTGAGGGTTAGCGCACCGCCCGCACTTCGAGTTGCATACCCTCGTGGCGTTGTATCTCGCTGATGACCTCGAATAGGTTTCGGGCGTGCGGGTTGCCCGCTGGACACGGCGCGATGCGCGACGTTGAACGGGCTCGCGGGACTGCCTATACTGCGTACGGTATGAGCCAGGCGGAGATAGACCACCGGATCCAGCAGGTGATCTCCGAGTTCGAAAAGCTCGGTCCGTTCTCGGCAGGCTACCCGGTCAATCAGAACTTCGATTACTCACCGCTCTACCCCATGCTGGCGTTCGCCGCGAACAACGTGGGCGACCCGTTCGGCTACTCGCGCTACCTGTCGAACACGCACGAGACGGAGCGCGAGGTCGTGCGCACGATCGCGGAATTGATGCGGCTGCCGCCGGACGAAGCCTGGGGGTACGTCACGGCAGGCGGCACTGAGGGCAACATGTACGGCATCTACGTTGGACGCGAGATGCTGCGCGAGCCGGTCGCCTATTTCTCGCAGGACACGCACTACTCGGTGCTCAAGATCCTGCACATCCTGAACATACGCAACATCATGATCCGCAGCCAGGAGAACGGCGAGATCGACTACGACGACCTGCGCGAGTCCATCCGCATCAACCGCGACGTGCCGGCGCTGATCGTGGCAAACATCGGCACCACGATGAAGGGCGCCGTGGACGACCTCGAACGGATCCGCGGCATCGTCGAGGACCTGGCGCTGACACGCGTCTACATCCACGCAGACGCAGCGTTGAGCGGGATGATCCTGCCGTTCGTGGACGACCCGCAGCCGTTCGGCTTCGACAGCGGGATAGACAGCATCGCGGTATCGGGACACAAGATGATCGGGTCACCACTGCCCTGCGGCGTGGTCGTGACGAGGCGGGAGTACACCGCGCAGATCGGCCGCGCCATCGAATACGTGGGCGCCCTGGACACCACGCTGCTCGGCTCGCGCAACGCGATCACCCCGATGATCATCTGGTACTCGCTGGCCAGGCACGGGCTGGAGGGTTTCCGTGAACTCGTGGCGGAGATGCTGGACACGGCCGAGTACGCCGTGCAGGCGTTCAACGCGCACGGCATCCCCGCCTGGCGCACGAAGAACAGCCCCACCGTCGTCATCCCGCGTCCCTCCCCACAGGTACTCTCTCAGTGGCAGCTCGCGCCATTGGGCGACATCGCTCACCTGATCACTATGCCCCACGTCACCCGCAAGATGATCGATGAGGTCATCGCCGATTGCCTTACACAGCCCCCAACCGACACATGAGCCAGCAGCCCACAGATCAAGAGGCGCGCGGGCGCCGCATCATCGTCATTCTGCCTGACGAGCCGGGGCAACTGGCGCACGTTGCCGGCGTGCTCGCCGAAGCGGAGATCAATATCGAAGCGATCGACGGGCGGCAGGAGGGGGAACTGGGCATCCTCACGCTGAGCACCAGCGACGACGACGCGGCGCTGCATGCCCTGCTCAAGTCCGATCTGCGCGCCGTGACGTCGGACGCCATCGTATTCCACCTGCCCGACCAGCCCGGCGCGCTCGCCGGCGTCGCGCAGCTCTTCGGGCGGCACCATCTCAACGTGCGCACCATCCACATCATGCACCGCCTGGCGGGACAAGCCATCGTCGCGGTCACAACCAGCGACGACGACCTGGCGCGAACGCTGCTCGACAGCGACTCCCTGCTCTAGCCCGTGCCTCGCATCGGGTACAATCGCCGGAGACAAGGAGGGCGACATGCCAGTGCAGGACCTGCGTGAGTGGATCGGGCGCATCGAGGAGATGGGCGAGCTGACCCGCATCGAGGGCGCCGACCCGAACCTCGAGATCGGCGGGCTCACCGACCTCTACCAGTGGGACATGGAGAACCCCGCCCTGCTCTTCGAGAAGATCAAGGGCCACCCGGAGAGCTACCGGCTCCTCTCGAACGTCCTCACGTCGCTGCCGCGCATCTGCCTGAGCCTGGACCTCCCCACGCACCTCACGCGGCAGGAGTTCGTCAAGACGTGGCGCGACCGGCTCAAGGAGTTCACGCCCATCGCGCCGAGGCAGGTCGAGGACGGGCCCGTGCTCGACAACCGGCAGGTCGACGCCGACGTGGACGTGACGCAGTTCCCCGCGCCGTTCTGGCACGCCGAGGACGGCGGCAACTTCCTCGGCACCGGCAACATCGTCATCATGCGCGACCCGGACACCGGCTGGGTGAACGCGGGGACGTACCGCGTGCAGGTGCACGACAAGAACACGCTCGGCATCATGATCTCGCCCGGCAAGCACGGACGCATGATCCGCGAGAAGTACTGGGCGAAGGGCGAGGCGTGCCCGGTCGCGGTGTCGTTCGGGCAGGACCCGCTGCTGCTGCTGCTCGGCGGGCTGGAGGTCGACTACGGCGAGGACGAGTTCGCGATGGCGGGCGGCATCCGAAACGAGCCGCTGGACGTCGTCGCCGCGCCGCTGACCGGCCTGCCGGTCCCCGCGACGTCGGAGATCGTCATCGAGGGCGAGATACCGCCGGACCAGTTCCACCAGGAGGGGCCGTTCGGCGAGTGGACGGGCTACTACGCGAGCGGCGAGCGCGACATGCCCATCATCAACGTGAAGTCCATCAACTGGCGGAACGACCCCATCGTGATGGGCTGCCTGCCGGGCAAGCCGCCGAACGACAACACGTACTTCCGCAGCCTCCTGCGCGCGGCGATGCTCTGGAACGAGCTGGAGCGCGCGGGCGTGCCGGGCGTCGTCGGCGCGTGGTCGCACGAGGCCGGCGGCGGGCGCTTCCTGAACGTCATCTCCATCAAGCAGATGTACCCCGGCCACGCGAAGCAGGTGGGGCACGCGACGACCGCCGTGCATGCGGGCGCGTACGCCAACCGCTTCGTCATCGTGGTCGACGACGACATCGACCCCACGGACACGAACGAGGTGCTGTGGGCGCTCTGCACGCGCACCGAGGTGACGGACGACATCGACATCGTGAAGCGGATGTGGAGCACGTCCCTCGATCCCATGGCGTACGCAGGCGACGAGGGGCCGCGCTACTACAACAACCGCATGATCATCGACGCATGCCGCCCCTTCGAGCGCCTCGCGACGTTCCCGCCCGTGGCGCGCGCCACCCAGGAGCAAGCCGCCGAGCTCCGCTCCCGCTGGCCCGACCTCTTCACCGCCGACGGCAAGGTCCGCAAGGACGTGCGCCGTGCGGGGAGGAACGGCGGGTAGCCCCCCGAAACCCACGGGGGTGCACAGGATGGCCAGGATGAGGAGGGAGTGGCGCACTCACGCCCCTGCCTGACCACTCCTGCTGAGCCATTCCCCACGAGTGCAGGGGGATGCGGAGCCTTCTGAAAGTGAGCCATTTTGCGCCATTTCTGGCCATTTCACTCCTACGCCAACGCGAGAATCCCTGCCAGTGGCCAGGCCATGGGCTATTCGATTTTCCCGGTCCATCCACCTCCCGCCTGACATGAGCAGGGCGTCCTGACCAGCGTACGCGGCGGGGTGGGGTTGGGGTAAGGGGCGCGTGTCAGCAAGTTGGCGTGGCCCCGCCAACTGCTCTTGTCATGCTGAGTGGAGCGCAGCGGAGCCGAAGCATCTCTGGAGGAGTACCACACGCGGGGGTGTACACTTAGCCTATGCAGTACGAATGGGACGAGGCGGACCGCCAGGCAAACCTGAAGAAGCACGGAATAGACTTCGCACAGGTAGAAGCGTTCGACTGGTCAACAGCGCGCATAGTAGGCCCAACGTCGGAAGAAGCAGCTGCCATCGACGCGGCCATTGCCGACGACCCCGACACCTGGCTGGCTGCTGGACCGCTGCGTCCCGCAATTGAGGTCGCCCCGCACATCGTGAAGGCGTACCGTGAGGGCAGGCTCACCATCGCGCCACACCTCCGCAAGGAGCACCCCAAGACACGCGTGACGATCCGCCTCGACGCCGACGTCGTCGCGCGGCTCCGCGCCGACGGCCCCGGCTGGCAGACCCGCGCGAACGCCGCCCTCCGCGAGGCCGTGCTGGGGAATGAGTGGAGGAATCGCGAGTGATTGATCCTATCCATTCACTGGCATTCTCGGTTCAGTCTAGCCCCGGTGTGTATGCCCTGCTGCTAGGTTCAGGAGTGTCCCGGTCAGCGGGCATACCAACGGGATGGGAAATCGTCCTTGACTTGTTGCGCAAGCTGGCCCGTGCCAGCGGCCAACCAGACCCAAGTGATCCCGGACGTTGGTACAAGGACCAGTACGGTGAAGACCCTGACTATTCGAAAATCCTTGCTCAACTGGCTAAGACACCAAGCGAGCGTCAGCAACTGTTACGTTCTTACTTCGAACCCAATAACCAAGAACGTGAAGAGGGCCGAAAGCAACCCACGCGCGCCCATCAGGCTATCGCCAAGTTGGCTGCGCAGGGTTTCGTCAAACTGATTGTTACCACAAACTTTGACAAGCTCATTGAAAGAGCACTTGAAGAGGAAAGTGTTACGCCAACTGTAGTCAGTACAGTTAACCAAATCAAAGGCGCGCTTCCGTTGGTACACAATGAAAGGTGTTACATACTCAAGATACATGGCGACTACTTAGATAGTCGAATTCGCAACTCAACGGCCGAGCTAAGCAAGTATCCTCGAGAATTGGACAGATTACTCAACCAAATATTCGATGAATATGGCCTGCTTATTTCTGGATGGTCAGGCGAATCTGATGGGGCGTTGCGTGACGCGATATATCGAACCAAGTCTAGGCGCTTCACCACCTTTTGGACTATTCGGGGAGAGCCGAGTGGGCTCGCGAAGGAACTAATCGGTCATCGAAGAGCTGAGCAGATTACCATTGGTGACGCTGATTCTTTCTTTCAACATTTCCAAGAGACTGTAGAGGGGATTGAGCAGTTTTCGCAGCCACATCCCCTTTCGGTTGAAGCTTCCGTTACAACGTTAAAGCTTTACCTATCCAGGCCAGAATACAAGATAAGGCTCTCGGATTTGGTTGGTGCAACTACCCAAAGCGTCATCCTTGCAACTTCTGGCGAGCAATTCAATCTCAGTGGGATGACCCCAGACAAGGATGCAATCACGAAGCGTGTACGGCTTTTTGATGCGGCCAGTTCTGTTTTAGTCGCTATGGCACCTGTCGCAGCATTTTGGGCAGATGAGGAGAATTTTGCCCCGTGGTTGCGCGCTCTGTTGCGTTTATCGACAACAATCGGAATCGCAGGGCAAAATAGATGGCTTGCTCTGAGGACTTACCCGGGAAGACTACTTCTCTACTCGCTAGGAATGGGCCTAGTGGAGTCCAACAACCTAAATCAATTAGGCCGTGTGTTCTCACAACCAGTACCTGATAGTGAAAACCAGAATAAGAACACAAATATATTGAAAGTGCTCGTGGAAAACAAGTACGGCGTAGCATGGCAAGGATTCTTGGAAGGAATGGAGTCCAATCGAGAAGGGCTTAGTAGATGGATACACAATGTCTTGCAACAACCATTGAAGCAAATAACTCCAGATGAAGTCCAATACACGTTCTGCTTCGATAAATTTGAGGTCTTGCTTGCATTGGGATTCGCTTACAGGAACAACTCTTCTAACTACTGGTTTCACGCAGGTGACTTTGTAAATCGCCCAAATAATTGGACTCGTATTGTCACAGAGATTGAAGATTCCCTCACGAATCTTGGGGTTTCATCCCCGTTTGTGGAGAGTGAAATCTTTGGTAAGACCCCAGCGGACTGTTTAGATCTGTTGGGGAAATTCAGGGAGTTTATCTGGCAGGGCACACCAACCCTGGTGCGTCTCATGCATCAGCCCTAATAACCTAAATATCCGCCGACCTCGGCCTAAGCGACTCAGGGTTGGCGTCGATCCACTTCCAGTAGTGCTCCCATGCTTCGGAGACCTCGCCGAGGGAGCGGCGGGCGAGCGGTGGCTCGAGGACGAGCGACGACATCGCCTCCGGGGTGCCGATGAGCTTGGCATGCCACGTCATCTCGGCGAGGTGCTCGGTCGCGATGGCGTCTATCGTCGCGGTCTCCACGTTCGGGCCGGTGAAGACCATGCCGTGGTTCTGGAGGTGGCAGGCGTTCGCGCCCTGCATCCGGGCGGAAACCGCCCTGCCCTGCTCGACGCTGCGTATCAGCGCCTTGTCCTCGTCGTACATGACGGGCTCGTGGGCGACGGCGGTCGCGAGCTCGGGGTCGAGGAGTGGGAGGATGGTCGCGCCCGCGAGGCCCATCATCGTCGCCCACTTCTGGTGCGTGTGGATGATGGAGCCGACGTCCGGGTGCGTGCGGTAGATCTCGGCGTGAATGGGCCACTCGCTGACCTTCGTGATCTTGCGGTCGCCCGCGCCCTCGATGTTGCCGTCGAAGTCCATGACGATGAGGTCCTCGGCGCGGACGCGGTGCATCTGGATGTGGGGCCACGGCTTGATGAAGAAGGTGTCGGTGCCGGGGATGCGCGCGCTGGTGTGGCCGCGCGTCGTGCCGAGGCCGGTGAGGTAGAGAAGGCGGTGGGAGACGGCCACCGTCTCGCGCAGTGCTGCGAGTGCGTCGTTTGTCATGGCTAAAGCCCCGTGTGGCGGACGTAGGCTGCGTCGCGGTGGACGTCCAGCCACTCCTGGTTGCCCCACTCGCCGCGGGGGACGCCGTCGCGCACGTCGGGTTTCGGCGGCTCCCAGCGCTTCGCTGCGTCGTCGGCGAGGTACTGCTCTTCGATCCCCTCCGGCGTGCCGACGAGCATCGCGCGCCACGTCAGCTCGGCCTGCTCCTCGGCGTCGGCGGCGGCGAGCATCGACTTCGAGACCGTCGTGCCGACGAACGCCATGCCGTGCCCGCGCAGATGGCAGGCGACGTTCCCGCCGAGCAGTGCAGCGACCGCCGCGCCCTTCTCCGGCGAGTCGATGGCGTCCGGCGTGCCGGTGTAGACCGGCCAGCGCTCCGCTGCGACGGACGCCGTCGGGGGGTGGATGACGGGGAGCACGTCGCGCCCGGCGAGGCCGAACACGGTGCACCACTTCTGGTGCGTGTGCGTGACGGCGTTCACCTCGGGCCGCGCCTTGTAGATCTCCGTGTGCAGCGCCCACGAGCCGACACGTCCCGGGTACGCCTCACTCGCCTGCACGACGTTGCCGTCGAGGTCGATGAGCATGAGATCGTCCGCCTCGACGCGCTCGAGGCTGACGCTGGGCGTCGCGCGGATGAGCACGAGATCCGAGTCCGGCACGCGCGCGCTGACGTGTCCCTGGTACGCGCCGAGGCCGTAGTGGTGCAGCAGCCGGTTGGCCAGCGCCACCTGCTCGCGCAACGCCTGCAGTTGTGCGTCGTCCGCCATGGCGCGGATGCTACCACAGGGAGTGGAGCCGGTATTTGTCATGTTGAGCGAAACCGAAGGCGCAGTCCGCGCTTTAGCGCGCAACATCCTCTCGGAGGACGTCGGCTGGAACGTGGCGCTTGCCCGAGGGATTCCTCGGCTCCGCTGCACTCCGCTCGGAATGACAGCGGATGGGGAATGGCGGGGCGGGGCGTGTGGTAGATTGCCGACGAGCAACGTCCGGGAGAGCGAGGCATGGCTGAGCGCTACCAGGTGGTCATCGTCGGCGGGGGGCCGGTGGGCGTGGCGCTCGGCGTCGAGCTCGGCATGCGCGGCGTGTCGTGCGCGGTCGTGGAGCGCTTCCCGGAACCGCAGCGCATCCCCAAGGGGCAGAACCTCACCGCGCGCACGCTGGAGCACTTCTACTTCTGGGGCATCGTCGACGAACTGCGCGCCGCCCGCGTGATGCCGAACAACTACCCCATCGCCGGCGTCACGGCGTACAAGCACCTGATGAGCGACTACTGGTACCTGCCGCCGGGCCGCGAGACCGTCCGCTCCTTCTACTACGAGCAGAACGACCGTCTGCCCCAGTACTGCACTGAGGCCGTGCTCCGCAGGAAGATGGCGACCCTCCCCAGCGTGACGGGGCTGTTCGGCTGGAACGTCGAGAACGTCGAGCAGGAGGCGGCCGGCGTGCGCGTCGAGATCGTCGAGACGAGCGGCGAGCGCGACGGCTACGCGTGGGGCGGGTTCGCCGCGGAACAGGATGAGCCCTTCAGCACGGGCGGAGAGCGGCGGACGCTCGAGGCGGACTACGTCGTGGGGTGCGACGGCGCGCGGTCGCTCGTGCGCGAGACCGCAGGCATCGCGTCGAGCGGCGAGGACTTCGACCAGAAGATGCTGCTGGCCGTATTCCGCTCGCGCGAGCTGCACGAGGCGTTCGAGCGCTTCCAGGAGGTGACAGCGTACCGCGCGCTCGACCCGGCGTTGCAGGGCTACTGGATGTTCTTCGGGCGCGTCGACGTCGGCGAGGGCTGGTTCTTCCACGCGCCGGTTCCGAACGACGCCACGCCGGACAACTACGATTACCAGGCGCTGCTCAACCGCGCCGCCGGATTCGAGTTCCACACCGAGTTCGACCACGTAGGCTTCTGGGACCTGCGCGTTACCGTGGCGGACGCCTACCGCAGCGGACGGCTCTTCATCGCGGGCGACTCGGCGCACAGCCACCCGCCCTACGGCGGCTTCGGCCTGAACAACGGGCTCGAGGACATCGTCAACCTCGGCTGGAAGCTCGCCGCGGTGCTGCAGGGCTGGGGCGGCGAGTCGCTGCTCGACTCGTACGGCGAGGAGCGGCGCGCCGTCTTCTGGGAAACGGGGCAGGACTTCATCGCGGCGGGCATCAGGTCGGACCGCGAGTTCCTCGAACGCTACAGCCCAGAACGAGACCGGTCGGAGTTCGAGGAGGCGTGGGAGCGCATGGGACGCGGCACCCGCGTCGGCACCTACGAGCCGAACTACGAAGGTTCGCCCGTCGTGTGGGGTCCGCCCGGCGGCGTGTGCAGCGCGCACGGCAGCCACACGTTCACCGCGCGGGCCGGGCACCACGTCCCGCCCGGCGTCCTCTCGACGGGCCGCGGCGTCCACGAGGAGTTCGGCGCATGGTTCACGCTGCTCGCGTTCGACGCGCCGGAGGAGGACGTCGCCGGTTTCGAGAGCGCGGCGCGGGAACTGAGCGTCCCGCTGAAGGTCGTGCGCGACACGTTCGAGGAGAGCCGCGCCGCTTACGAGTCGCGCCTCATCCTCGTGCGCCCCGACCAGTACGCCGTCTGGTGCGGGGACGCCCTGCCCTCCGGCGTCAGCGCCGCCGCGCTCTTCGCGAGGGCTGTGGGGCGGGGCAGCCTGTAGGCGCGCCTCAAGGCACCGTCGCAAACTGATACTCCAACCGATATGAGGGGAGCGGTTCACGAACCGCTCCCTCCGCTGCTAGAGTCGCTACAGCATCACTCCCGAGGACCCGGCCCCGCCGCACCGAGTACCCTCACCCTAACCCTCTCCCCTTGTAGGGAGAGGGGATCAGACCCCCATCGGGACAGTCAGCGCAGCATGGAAATCCAGCCCATCATCGTCGCCGTCTTCGCCGCGTACTTCGCTGCGCTGATCGGCATCGCCATCGTCGGCGCGCGACGCATGCGCGAGATGTCGGACTACGTGCTCGCTGGCAGGAAGATGAGCACGTTCACGTCGGCGTTGAGCGCCAGTTCGTCGAGCAGCAGCGGCTGGACGATGCTCGTCTTTCCCGCGCTGGCTTTCTCCGAAGGCACCGTGCATCTGTGGACGGCGGTGAGCATCGCGGCGGGCGCGTGGTTCTCGTGGACCATCCTCGGCAAGCGGCTGCGGCGCTACACGATAGCCGAGGAGTCGCTGACGCTGCCGGACTTCTTCGAAAAGCGCTTCGCCGACCGGACGGGCACGCTGCGGACGGTGTCGGCAGTCCTGACGATGGTCTTCATCATGTTCTACGTGAATTCCGGCCTCATCGCGGGCGCGAAGCTGTTGGAGACAATCTTCGGGCTGGAGCATAACCCGAGCGTGCTGATAACCCTCGCGGCCGTAGTGTCGTACACCTTCATCGGCGGCTTCATGGCCGTCTCCCGGACGGACGTCTTCCAGTCGCTCGTGATGCTCGTGAGCTTCATCATCCTGCCGCTGACGCTCATCGCCGCCACCGCCCAGCCGTTCACCGGTGTCGGAGACTCGCCGGGTTTCATGAACCCGCTGACCGACGCCGCGAACGACCCCATCACGTGGGTCTTCCTGCTTTCGACCGTCGGCTGGGGCCTCGGCGCGCTCGGCTCGCAGCGGGTGCTGCAACGCTTCATGGCGATAGAGAGCGAGGCGAAGATCACCTCCAGCCGCAATATCGGCATCGTCTGGGTGATCCTCATCTTCTCGTTCGGGTTCCTGCTCGGTGTGGTGGCGCGCCCTGCCCTGGCGCAGATGGGACTGATGGGCGAGCTGACCGGCGAGACGGGCCTCCTCGACCCGGAGCGCGTCTACTTCGTGGCTTCTGAGTCGTTCTTCATCCCCATCTTCACCGGCCTGCTGCTCACGGGCGTGATCGCAGCCATCATGAGCACGGCGGACTCGCAACTGCTGCTCGGCTCCGCCATCGCCACGGACGACCTTCCGCTCATACGACGGCTGGCGCGGCGGTTGGAGCTGACGCACGTACTCGGGGCGTCCGGCAGGGTGTGGCTGGGCCGCGCGCTGCTGCTGACCATCGGGGGCGTCGCCGGAGTGTCCGCCATCATCGCGCCGGACTCGATATCCAACCTCGTCGCCTACGCGTGGGGCGGCATGGGCGCCGCGTTCGGGCCGGTGACCATCCTCGCGCTCTACTGGCGCAGGTTCAACTTCTGGGGCGCGATGACGTCCATCGTGGCAGGTGCGGCGACGGTCAGCGTGTTCCAGTTCACCTCGGGTGGCCCATGGGGAATGCTCGACATGGCAATCGCCTCGGCGCCCGGCTACATCGTGGCGTTCCCCACCGCCGTCGTCGTCACTCTGCTCACGTCGCCGCCCTCCCCCGCGATCACCTCCCAGTTCGACCGCGTCACCGCGCACGCGCCAGCGGCGTAGCTACCCTGGTAGCGGCACGTCGCCCGCTCCCACCAAGCGGAGAATGTTCGGCCGGTTCACACCGACACGATCGGTAGGCCACGCAGCCGCGCGAAGTGCCTCCGGTTGTTGGTGAGCAGCGTGAGGCCATGACGGATGGCGGTAGCGCCTATCAACAGATCGAAATCGCTTATCAGCGTCCCGGTGGTCCTTAGCCTCCGGCGCTCCTCTGCGAATATCCTGCACACCGAGGTGTCAACCGCCAGTACGTCGATATCGGCAAGGAAGTCCAGCAATGCGCTTTCGTCGGCCTTAGGATCGTCAGCCCCCAGGATTCCCTCATACAGTTCGGCGAGCGACACGATGCTCAGGCCTATGCCTTGCGGCCTCAACTCATCGAAACGCTGCGCTACTGACTGGATACCGTTCAGATAGTCGATGACCCAGTCCGTGTCCACCAGGAACTGCAACTAAGACAGCTCCTGAAGGTCCCGGGAGCCGGTTATGCGCGCTTCATAGAGCACGCGCTTCAGCCGTTCTCCGGCGTCTGGTCTTCCCCACGCACCAGCGGATGCCTTGGAACGCCGCCGTCTCTGCTCTCCGGTCTCAGCCAGCCCGGCGTCGAGTGTAATGAGCACCTCTGCGCCCTCTTCGAGGTCGAGGTGTTCCAATGGCTTGAGTACACCTTCTGAGAACCTGGCTTTCAGCTGCATGATCGCGCCGTTCCTTTCCGCCTCAATCCGCAACCAGTTTGCCGGATGGCGAAGGGCCGACGCAAGCGCAGCTAACCCCCGGTGCGTCGTGGTGCCAGCCGGAGCCGAGCACCAGCCCATCGTGCTCGACAAGCCAAGTCTGCTATGCAACCCCCTCATGCTATGCTCCCCTAAGCCCCACAGGGGCAAGTTCAGAGCATCCCAAGCGAACGATGACTGCTGACATCCTCTACCCCATAGCCTACGCCGCCGACGGCCAACTAGTGCACATCAAGACGGCTGCCAAGACAGCCGCCGCGTACTGCTTCGGCTGCGACACACGAATGGACCCGCATCAGGGACCACAGCGGCAGTGGCACTTCCACCACAGGGTGCAAAACAGATGCGACCCCGACCGTGCCCTGCACAGAATCGCGGTCGTCGCCATCACCGAAGGCATCGACTCCGCCATCCGTACTGGGCGGCCGTACCTCCTGAAACGCAGCTGCATGCGGTGCGGACAACTGATTGAACAGGACATCGCGACCCCAAGCGCAACGGTCGAAGCCGAGAAGATGCTCCTACGGCGAGACGAGATAGATCTGAAACGACGCATCCTGCCAGACGTCGCGGTCTACGCCGCAGACGGCACCACGACGGTGGTCGAGGTGGTTGTCACGCACGACCTTGAGGACAGGACACGCGAGGCGTACGAACAGGCAGCGATTCCCGTCTACCGCGTGTACCCGGACTGGCAAACCCTGCCAGAGCTACACTACGCAGCCTCTGCCAGAGACACGCTGAACATGCCGAGCCCTTGGTGCCCCGATTGCCGACAGCGGGCCGAGCAGGCCCGCGAACAGCGGGCTAAGCTCGCAGAATGCGACCTTATGGCACGATCCGTACCGGATCTGTACATACCCGGGATCCCACGCGCAGCACAGGGGCCACATATGATGCGCATTGAGCCCGGAGATTGCATCATCGGCATCTTCACCGGAGTGGACGTGCCCGGCAACGGCAACGTACCGCCCAGGGCTGCGCCGCGCTGGAACTTCGAGGACCCCGCCACAGGCGTAAGCATCTACGTCGCCATCTGGCCCAACAAGCTCCGAGCGGAAAACTACGTCCACTTAGTCGGCCAAGCGTGCATCCTGACCTGTTGGCAGGAAGGCACGAGCAGCACCGGCAACCGGAACTTCCGGTTCAGTCTCAATGCAATGCCGCCAGCCGCAGCATAGGGCTCCCCCGCTGCCACCCCACCGGCGGGCGCAGCGATGGCAGCGGCTACGCTTATCGTAATCGTCAATCACGTTAGCCCGATAGGGGGACCGACATCGCGGAGGTCGCCCTGAGCCGCAGTGTTATGAAATCAGTAGCCCCCGGTGAGCCTGTCGAGTCACGAGCCCACTGACATCCGCCCCTTACGCGCCGACCCACCCCGCCCTACCATGGTTCCGGTTGCGAGGCCGGACGCCGGCGCGAACCGTCGGGGCTGCTCAGGAGTGCGGTGGCGCAGAATGTCCCGAAATGTCTCACTCAGACCAAACGCACAGGGCGGGACTCAGCGGTGGCATGTTGCAGAATGTTGCAGATTGTTACAGGGTTTCTCGCGAACGCTCCCCTGGCGGCCCCGTCCGCACGAGTGACCGGCATGCCTCATTGCGGAACATCAGCGCTCACGGGCGAGCAGGCGGCGCTCATTCCCTGTCGTTCGGTGAACATCGTGGGGCGCCTGCCGGTGCGGTACACTCTCCCCGCCCCTGGGCAAGCGTAGGAGGAGGGCAGCGTTGGAATACCGAGAGGTTGGCAACACCGGCGTCGAGGTCTCTGAGATCGGGTTCGGCGGAGGCGGCAACGCCGGGCTGATGGTGCGCGGCACGCACGAGCAGCAGCGCGACGCCGTCGCGCGCGCCATCGAGCTGGGCATCAACTACTTCGACCAGTCGCCCGACTACGGCGACGGCGTCTCCGAGACGAACCTCGGACGGCTGATGAAGGAGCTCGCCTTCCGGCCGTACCTCACCACGAAGATCGAGGTGCGCGCCGACAACCTGGACGACATCGCCGGTCACGTCACCCGCTCGCTCGACGAGAGCTTGGAGCGCCTCGGCGTCGACTACGTCGACTTCCTCCAGATACACAACGGTCCGCTCATGGAGCGCCCCGAACTCTCAGGCCGCGCCTACGCCCGGCTCTGGATCGAGGACTACCTCAGGCCCGGCGGCGCGCTGGAAGGCCTGCAGCGCGCCCAGAAGAGCGGCAAGGCGCGCTTCATCGGCTTCATCACGCGGGGCGGCGACGGCGACGCTGCGCGCCAACTCGTCGACACCGGGGTCTTCAGCCTCATCAACGTCTCGGTCAACCTGCTCAACCCGTCGGCCGGCATCAAGCCCGACGGCATGCGCTTCGACGCCGACTGGGACGGCATCCTGAACTATGCGGCAGCGCGCGGCGTCGGCGCCGCCATCTACTCCCCGCTGGCAGGCTGGTTCCTGACCGACAACGCGGCGGAGGGTGGAGCAGCGCACTCCCTCGCCCGAGGGTCGCGCAGCCCGGAGGTCGACGCGGAGGGGCTCCATTGCGCGAGGGCGCTGCGGTTCCTCTCGCGGAACCTCAGCCCCGACACCCAGGAGGACGACCACAACCTCGCCGAGGCCGCGCTCCGCTTCGTGCTCTCGCTCAACGGGGTGTCGACGGTCCTCAGTGGCTTCTCGGACGCCCGCCAGGTCGAGGAGAACGCCGCCTGCTCCGGCAAGGGCCCGCTCTCCGTGCAGAACATGAAGCGCCTCGAGATGGCCTGGCGCGCCAACTTCGGGCTGGACGCGCCGGGGGAGTGAGGGGGGATGGGAGCGGCTCCGCCTACGCAGTAGCGTCGAGGCGGTTCAGATTGCCGGGCCAGTCCAGGATGCGCCGATCGCTTGTCACGAGCCGGTGCCCCTCAAGAGCAGTAGCGATGATGATGCGGTCGGCAGGGTCGCCATGCAGATCTGGCAGAACTCCGGCTCGTGCAGCGATGATGCCGGTAACAGATATCTCGACCAGTCCGGCTTCAAGAAGCTCCTCGCGCCAGGAGGCGATGTCCTGCAGGACAGCGAGCCGTCCCTTCTCCTGCAGCATCCCCAATTCCCAGAATGAGATGGCAGACACGGCCACGTCTCTCGTTTGCACCGCGCGGTCAATCGCTCTACGCGCCCGCCGACCCAGTCGACCGCCCCCAAGCCTCACCCAGAGCAGCGTGTGCGTATCCAGCAGCATCAAAGCAGGTCGTCCCAGTTCCTGCCGGACTCGGCCTCCCATTCCACATCGATGGGTTCGACGATGTCACCGAGTATCACGATCTTGTCACGGTCAACACCGAACCAACTCTTCGGTTTCTCCCGGTATGGCATGAGCTTCGAAACCGGACGCCCGTTCTTCGTGATGACGATCTCCTCGCCGGTTGCGGCGACCTCGTCCATGAGTTGCAGACACTTCGCCTTGAACTCGGATGCCTTTATGGTCTTCGTCCCTGTTGCCATCTCACGCCCTCACGGTCAGTCTGTAGCGAGTATACCATGGTCATGACCATGGTCATATCAGCCCTTCACTTCCCTGCTCCACCCCATGCTACACTCCCGCCACCCCCCACCGGAGACGCGCGATGACCGACGCCACACCGACCCGGATGACCATCAGCAAGAGCGAGGCGCGCGCGTCGCGGGGGATGGTGGCGACGAAGGACGTCCACGCCACGCGGGCCGGTCTGCAGATGCTGGAGAGCGGCGGCAACGCGGTCGACGCTGCGGTCGCGGCGTGCTTCGCCGTCGGTGTCGTGGAACCGGAGTCGAGCGGCATCGGCGGAGGCGGCTACCTCGTCTACCAGGTCGGTGGCAGGGGCGGCGTGGTGGGCTTCCCGATGCGCGGGCCGCTCGACGCCCGCCCGGACATGTACGAGCTCACCGGCGAGGCTGCGGTCGGCAACTTCGGCTGGCCCGGCGTCGTCAACAACGAGAACCTCGACGGGCCACGGTCGATCGCAACGCCCGGTGCGGTCGCAGGGCTGTGCGAGGCGCACCGGCTGTTCGGCAGGCTCCCGCTGCGCGAGGTGCTTGCGCCCGCCGTGTCGCTCGCCCGGGACGGCCACTCACCCGGCTGGGAGAACATCTACTCGTGGGGACTCCTCTCGCACCGCCTCTTCGCGTTCGAGGAGTTGCGCCGCATCCTCATGCCCGATGGGCGGCTCCCTGCGGGCGACGCGACCACGCCCGCATTCCTCCGCCAGCCGGAGTTGGCCGACGTGCTGGAAGCCGTCGGGCGCGACGGCCCGCAAGCGTTCTACGCCGGCGACATCGCCCAAGCGCTCGTGTCCGGGATCCGTGATGGCGGCGGCATCCTCTCCGAGCGGGACCTTGCCGAGTACCGTCCGTTCGTGTGGGAAAGCAGCCTGGAGTTCTCGTACGGCGATTGCACCGTACGGGTGCCGCCGTTCGCCTGTGCCGGTACGACCTCCGCGATGACGCTGCGCCTGCTGGACGGCTTCGACGTGCACTCGATGGGCCACAACTCGCCCGACGCGCTCCACGCCTACATCTGCAGCGCGCGCCTCGCCTATGCCGACCGCTTCACCTACCTCGCCGACCCCGCGTTCGTCAGCGCGCCGTGGCAGGGCCTCGTCTCCGATGGCTACAGCGATCTACGGCGCGGCCTGGTCGACATGCAGCAACTCGGCCCCATCGAGCAGGGCGACCCGTGGGCGTTCGACGACGGTTCGCCCGGCGAACCTCTGCCCGCAAGCGCTCCGGCGCTCGACTCCGGCACAACGCACCTTTGCGTCATGGACGCGGAAGGCAACGCGGTGTCGATGACGAACACGCTGATGGCGGGCTTCGGCTCCGGGTTCGTGCCGAAGGGAACCGGCGTGGTGATGAACAACGGCATGATGTGGTTCGACCCCGTACCGGGGCGCGTGAACTCGATCATGCCCGGCAAGTACCCGCTCAACAACATGACCCCTGCCCTCGTGCTGGACGGCAACGGCGTCCGCATGGCGGTCGGCGCGACCGGCGGTCGGCGCATCACGAACTGCGTCACGCAGCTCATCTCCAAGGTGGTCGACTTCGGCATGGGCCCGCAGGAGGCGATCGCCTCCCCGCGCGTCGACTGCTCGCAGCCCGCCACCCTCGTCCACCGGGACCTGCCCGCTGACGTCGCCGCCGACCTCGAGCGGCGCGGCCACCGCATCCAGGTCATCGGCGAAGGCCACGTGCAGGGCGGCTTCGCCAGCTTCGCAAGCCCCGTCGCCATCGTCCGCGACCCGGACGGCACCCTCCGCGCGGGCGTGGACACGTTCCACTCCGCGTACGCTGAGGGATTGTGACACCGCCTGCTTCCATGTAGCTCAGCGTCTGTTGGACAATGTCCACATGGCACGCACCACTATCGACATCGACGACGCTGCATGCGCCAAAGTGATGCGGCGGTACAGGATAGGCACGAGGGAAGGAGCGGTTAATTTCGCCCTGCGAGCGCTGGCGAGTGAAGCCGCGTCGCTCGCCGAGGCCAGCGCCTTGCGCGGAACTGGTTGGGACGGCGACCTCGCCGCTATGCGCACCAACCGCTTGTGAACCTCACCATCATCGTCCCGGCATTCAACGAGGCCGACTACCTCCCAGCGACGCTGGACGCCATCGAAGTTGCCACAGCACACCTGCGTGCCCATTCCGGCACTGAGGTCGAGACGGTCGTCGTCGACAACAACAGCACCGAAGAGACCGCCGCCATCGCCCGCAACCAGGGCGCGACGGTCGTGCATGAGCCGGTGCAAGGCATCGCACGAGCCCGCAACACCGGAGCGAGTCACGCTCAGGGCGACGTGCTGGTGTTCGTCGATGCGGACGTGCTCATGCCCCCTGCCCTGCTCGAGGCCATCCACGACGCGATGAGCGACCCTGCCTGCATCGGCGGCGGAATGGACGTCGAGTACCGGCCTCGACGTCGCTCGATGCGGCTCTACCTCCGCGCCTGGCGGGTACTCGCACGGCGGATGCGGCTGGTGCAGGGCGCAACGCAGTTCTGCCGCAGGAGCGTCTTCGAGCAGGTTGGCGGCTATGACGAGCAGGCGTGGATAGGCGAGGATGTGGACTTCTACAAGAGCATGGAACGGTTTGCCCGGAGCACGGGCAGCACGGTGCGGTTCATCGAACAGCCGCGCGTGCAGGCGTCGGCGCGGCGCTTCGACAAGTGGCCGCTGTGGAAGGCGCTGCTCTGGACCAACCCGCTCTTCATCGCGCTGTTCCGTCGGCGCAAGGCGTTCTGGACAGGCTGGTACAGGCGTCCGGTGCGGTAGAGCGTTCCGCCGGGCTCCTCACGAAGCGTTCAGGGCCATCTCGTACGGGACCACGCAGGTTACGGTCGTACCGCGCCCTGTCTCACCGGCAGACACTTCCAGCGTGCCTCCCATCTGCTCGGCATCCGTTGCCATGTTCGTGAAGCCGTGGCCGCGCTCCGCGTAGTCGGACGGCAGGCCAACGCCGTCGTCGGTTATCGACATGCGGATGACTTCGTCCTCGAAGTCCAGCGTGATGGTGACCTTGTCGGCCGACGCGTGCCGGAGTGCATTCGCCATGGCGTTATGCGCGATGGCAAAGAGCAGCCCACGGGTCACTGTAGAGAGCGGAGGTTCCTCGCCGGACGAGAACACCTGAGTGGGGATGGAGGTGATACCGGTGAAGGTCGCCGCGTGCGCCTCGAGCACCATGCCCAGTTCCCTTCCCCTGAAGATGAGGTCGATGTCAATGGGATGCCGGAGCTCCCACATCGTGGACCTCGATAACTCATGCATCGCCTGGAGCCTGGCGACCTGCTCCCGGTTCGACGGGTCTTCGGCTGCGATCGCCGACTCGATGCCAAGGCCAAGCACGTACGCTGACTGAGCGATGGTGTCATGGATGATCTGCGAGAGCTGGAGCCGTTCCATCTGAAGCTGTCGCTCCCGTTCCTGCTCCAACACGCGCTCGACCGCCTCCAGTCTCCTGACACGTTCGAACCTGAAGATCAGGTTGACTGCGCCGACAACCGTATACATCGTGATGAGCCTGATCACCAGGACCTTCTCGTCCAGGGCAGCGAGATCGATCCCCGGTTCCAGCCCGAGGCTCAGCCCGACGTAGACGATCGCGACCATCGTGGTCCAGGCGAAGCTGACCCGGAACGATGTGAATACCGCCGCAAATACCGCCAGGAGCGGGTAAAAGCCAACGAAATATCTGCTCTGGAATCCATCGGAGACCACGATGGTCCCCATCACCATCACGACATCGACAGCGCCGAGGAACAGCAGCCAGCGCCAGGTGATTGAGCGATTGGAGTAGAGGTGATAGTGGACGTAGGCGTTCAACAACAGTATCGGAAGGATACTGAGCATGCTCGATATGTAGCTGGCGTTTAGGAGGTCGCTCCGGTAGTGAACGGCAACTATCCACGTGAGCAGTATGACCCATCGCACCCAGACGGAGATCCTCGCGCCATAGCGCAGATCATCCGGAGCAGGCCACACAGAACTGCGGCGCCCTCGTACAGACGTTCCGGGAGAAGTGCTCATCCGGCCTCTGACTCCTGGCCATCAGTGTCCATCAGACCAGCATGGTACCTACGTGATGCCGGAGCCGAAAGGTGAGATAGTACTAAGGCGGTAGAGCGAATCAGTACACAGATAACTGTGTCATGTCTCTAACAGGTATTGATGTTGTCGCTCTGCCGGAGACCTCACACGCTCAACAACAGTGGCCTTACTTCGCTGACGTGAGTGACCTGATGGTCCGGAGGTTCGAGGCCGTCCGGCCACGGTTGCCCCTGCGACACCCATGCGGTCGAGAGCCCCACGCCCTTCGCACCCCCCATGTCTGCGGTGACGTCGTCGCCCACGAAGAGTATGTCCTTACCCGCCGAACGCCCGAGGCAGTCGAGCGCAGACCGGAATACCGCAGGGTCGGGCTTGCGAAGGCCCACATCCTCGGAGACCGTGACGCACCGCGTCAGTCCCTCCAGTCCACGTGACCTGATAGTCGCGTGCTGCCCCGACGACGGCCCGTTGGTGACGATGCCCCACGGCACGCCTGCTGCATTGAGGTCCCGCAGAAGCGCTACCACCTCTGCGTCCGGCGGCGTGACGGAGCGCGACTCCCTCAGATACCACACGGCCAGCTCATCGTCCGAAAGCCCGATGCCCGGCCACTCGGCAAGGGTGCGCGCCATCAGCCGCTCCCTCCCCGCCAGGCCTTCCTCGTCGAATGCGGCGAACTTCGCCGCGGCGTCCTCTGCGGTCGTGGCGTCGCGCACGGCAGGCCAGGTCTCGTGCAGCAGCCGGCCGGTCGCGCGGATGGCCGCATTGCGGTCCCAGAGCGTGTTGTCGAGGTCGAACAGTGCGGCGGTGTACAGAGGTGGCATCAGGTGGTTCCTCGATTCAAGGGGTTCGTTCCGTTCCGTTGATCCCGAGCAGTGCAGGCAGCGAAGCCATATCGGTGAACCGTACAACTCCCCTCGCGTCAGCGATGTTGCTGGCCGGGCCTGCTACGTATGCCAGTACTCTCATCCCGGCTGACAGGGCTGCCTGGACCCCTGTCTCACTATCCTCGATGACCACGCACTCCGGCGGGGAGAACCCCATCGTCTCCGCGGCGTGAAGGAACACATCGGGATGGGGCTTGCCGCGCGCCACCATCGCAGCGCTGAACATCCGCCCTTCGAACCAATGGTAGAGACCGGTGAGCCTCAGCCGCTGCGCTATCGCGTCAGGAGAACCGTTAGAGCCGACGCAGATCGCGGTCCCCGAATCGGCGACCGCGCGGACTGCGTCAGCGACGCCGGAGATTGCAGGCAATCCATCCTCGGCGCCGGCTCTCTCGGCTTCCTCGAACAGGCTCACAACGTCGTTCGGCAACCGCACGCCCCAATGCGCCAGCACCGTATCGTGGATCTGACCATTGGAGATACCGTGAAAGCGCTCCTGTATCTCGTCCAACCCCAGTTGCAGGCCGCAGTGCGCGAGGACGCGCTGCATGGCTCGAGAGGTCATGGGCTCACTGTCGACCAGCACGCCGTCACAATCGAAGATGACGAGTTTGGGTGGAGTCATCATGAATCTTCCCTCTTACACACCCATGGCCGCCTCTATGAGCTGGGGCATCGTCGGGCTTGCCAATTCCAGCCCCAGCAAGTCGTTGCGGTTCACCCAGGCCACCTCGGAGTGTTCGTGCTCCTGAAGGTTCTGGGGTATCCCCATCCACTGTTTTATTCGGAAGAAGTAGACAGGCAACTCCTCCACATTGACATCTGGACGGCGCAGGTCGAAGTACTGAGTCGGCACGATACCTAGCTCCTCACCCAGCTCCCTTGCCAGGGTCTCTTGTGGCTCCTCTCCCGCTTCGCTGTGGCCGCCGGGAAAGTCCCATACGCCTGGATAGAGTTCTCTCGTTGGAGAGCGGCGCACCAGGAGCACCTTGTCCTCTTCGAGAATGATGCCCAGAACTACGAATCGAGTTGCTGTCATCGCTATACGCCTGTTCCGTCGGACAGCAGCCCTACGGCCGACTCCAAGTCGCTGGAGCGGTCACCTATCCAGTCCAGAGCGTCCGAGTGGCTGCCGAACGCGCTCAATTCCAGCGGGTTTGAGCCGAGTTCGGTCTCAGGGGAGTACTCAAGCAATACCGGATGCAGGCCTGCCTTCCCTGCACCAGTCAGCTCTCTGTCTCCCCCATCTCCCACGAAGATGCAGATCTCCGGTGCCACGCCCATCTCAGCGCATACCGAGAGGTAAGCGCCCTCCTCGGGTTTCATCTGTCCGAGCTTCCACGAGAAGCCAGCGTAGTCCACAAGATCTGCCAGTTCCCCGTCCGGCCAAGTGCGCGGGAGATCCGCTCCGCAATTCGTCAATAGGCCGATCTTGTGCGCCCGACGCCGCAAATCCTCAAGGCACCCAAGCGTCCGATCGGAGGGTGCGAGCCGCAGCCTCGACGTCTCCAACCACGCCTCCACCGCCTGGTTCACTGAAAAAGAAGTTGGTGTGAGCCCCACTTGGGCGGCGACGAACCAAACGCTCGATTCCAGCCCACCCGTGTAGCTCGTCTCGAGCTCCCGCTTCGAGGACACCCAAGCGTGGGCGAATCGCTCACGGTCTCCACCAATGGCGTCCGCCATCGTATGCAGCATCGCTCGATACAAGTGAGCGGAAATGGGGACGAGCGTCCCGAATAGATCAAAGACAACTGCAATCTTGCTCAGACTGCCCATATTCTAGACGCCTCCATCGCGCGACTCAGCCATCTGCACGTCGTTCGAAGACCTGTGGATGCAGTGTGCTGTATTAGTCGACGCATCATTCCCTTGGCACAGGCGCCTCCCAACCCTCGGCATCTGTGCACGGAGTGCGGTCTCAGCACTCTGAAGCGAGTCGCTTACCATTCTGTCTCCGTAACCAAAAAGACCACTCCGGAGAGGGAGTGGCCCTATATTGATCCCTCCGCTGGCATTACCCAGATCAGGTCGCCGGTCGCCCCGTACGCGGAGCCTCTCAGCCGGGCTACTCCCAGCTCCCGGTGGCTATTCGGTTGTAAGGCGAGTTTATCAGTTCGCGTGGGATAGGGCCACTACGGTATTGGGCGTGACACTGCCGGACTGTAGCCAGCAAGCAGTGGCACATGGGCTGCCACAGTGGCTGTGCGAGTACTCCATCCCTAGTCCTGGTGGTAGTACTCCAGGCCGAGGTGGGTGATCTGCTCCTCGCCCATCATCCAGCGCAGCGTGTTCTTCAGCTTCGTCTGCTGGATGAACAGGTCGTGCTCCGGGTAGAGGTTCCGGGCGTGCTGCGGGCTCTTGAAGTAGAACGAGAGCCACTCCTGGATGCCTCCCATCCCAGCGCGCCGTGCCAGGTCCATGAACAGGATGAGGTCCAGCACGATGGGAGCGGCGAGGATGGAGTCGGAGCAGAGGAAGTCGATCTTCATCTGCATGGGATGCCGCAGCCACCCGAAGATGTCGACGTTGTCCCAGCCTTCCTTGGCGTCGCCGCGCGGCGGGTAGTAGTTGATGCGCACCTTGTGGTAGGCGTCGCCGTAGAGGCTGGGGTACGTCTCCGGCTGCAGGATGTGCTCCAGCACGCCGAGCTTGGACTCCTCCTTGGTGCGGAAGTTCTCGGGCTCGTCGAGCACCTCGCCGTCGCGGTTGCCGAGGATATTGGTGGAGAACCAGCCGCTCAGCCCGAGCATCCGCGCCTTCAGCATCGGACCGATGACGGTCTTTACGAGCGTCTGGCCGGTCTTGAAGTCCTTGCCGCAGATGGGCACGCTATTCTCCCGCGCAAGCCGTTCCAGCGCGGGTATGTCGGTCGAGAGGTTGGGGGCGCCGTTGATGTACGGCACGCCCTCCTGCAGTGCGGCGTAGGCGTAGATCATCGACGGCGCGATGTTCGGGTGGTTCGCGTGGAGCGCGGACACGAAGCTCTCGATATCCTGGTGTATCTCTTCCTCAGTAATGAATTTCTCGGTGGACGCGCACCAGATCATGACGAGTCGGTCGCACCCGTTCTCTTCCTTGAACCGTCGCATGTCCTCGCGGATGGCGTCCACGGCGTCGAGCTTGCTCGCGGTGGTCTTGGCGTTCGTGCCCTCGATGCGCTTCGCGTAGTCCTGGTCGAAGACCGCCGACATCGGCTCGATGGAGCGGAGGTAGTCGGCGATGGGTTCGATCTCGTCGTTCCTGTCCAGCACGCCAGCCCTGAGCGCAGCCTTGTAGGCGTTGTCCGGTATCGGGTCCCACGCGCCGAAGACCAGCTGGTCGAGCTCCGCGAGCGGAACGAACTCCTTGATGAAGGGGGCACGGCTGTCCGTGCGCCTGCCGAGCCGGATGGTCGCCATCTGCGTAAGCGACCCCACGGGTTCGCCGGAGCCGCGGCGTATGTGCTCGACGCCCGCGATGACGGTCGAGGACACCGCGCCCAGCCCCACCATCAGCACGCCGAGTTTGCCCTCCGCAGGTTCGACGCCGTTCACGGTCGACTCCATGAAGTCACTCGGTTCGAGACCGATGCCGCGCCTGCGTGCGAGGTCCATCAGCGTGCCGTGCCACTGCGCGGGGATCCTCCCCGTCCTGGCCCAGTGCTGCACCGTGCTCTGCCGCCTCCCCAGTAATCCCGCGAGCGCGGACTGCCCTCCGAAACGGTCGATGATCTGCTTTGCGGTGTTGTGTTGTGTGCTCATGGTTAAGCAACCTACCGAAAAACTCGTTAGGAGTCAAGCCATTAGGTACACTATGGGTAATGGGAACAGGAGGTAACGTTGGCTAACCGCAGACTAATCCTCATCCGGCATTGCCAATCGTCCGGGCAGGCGCCGGATGCCGAACTGACCGAGCTTGGCCTCAGGCAGGCCCTCGCACTCGCCGATTTCCTGTCCGGCATGCAGGTCGACGAAATAGTGTCGAGTGCTTACACACGTGCTCAACAGAGTATCGCGCCGTTCGCAGGCGCCATGGGATTGACCGTCCGTACAGACCCTCGGCTGAACGAACGGAGGCTGTCGGAGACTCCTCAGGAGAACTGGCGGGAGCTGATCCGTGACTCCTTCGACGACCTCGATCTGCGGGGCGCAGGAGGCGAGTCAGCGCGAGAGGTCCTGGCACGTGCCTGGGCCTGCTTGGAAGGCCTCCTTAACGGCGACCTCCATCTTCCGATTGCGGTAACACACGGCAATCTGTTGAGCCTTGTCTTGAGTTCCCTGGAGCCTTCTTTCGGCTATAGCGGCTGGGAGAACCTGTCCAACCCAGACATATTCATGTTGCAGGAAACCGGCGATAGACAGCTGACGTTCGAAAGGTTGTGGAGTGGGTGAAGCTCGCCGCCCTGCGTAACGTCAGGTGCTGTGCCTGGAGCCGCAACGCTGTATGGTAGAATCATCGCACGGGATTCTACCCTGAGGGTGTTCCGATGAGCTTGAACATCAAGAACGAAGAGACCTGCAGGCTGGCGGGTGAGTTGGCCCAACTCACCAACGACACCATGACCGGCGCGATAACGGTCGCGCTCCGGGAGCGGCTGGAGCGCGAGAGGCACCAGCGCAGCGCCGAGGAGCGGCTCCGGAAGATACGCGCCGTGGCGGAGCGATACGCAGCGCTGTTCCCCGATAGCGGGCCCCCGATAGACCACGCCGAATTGCTCTACGACGAGCGGGGGCTGCCGAAGTGATCGTCGATACGTCGGCGGTGGTCGCCATACTGTTCCGCGAAAGCGATGCGGTACGGTTTGAAGAGGCGTTAGCTGATGCTGCACACTGCCGGATGTCGGTCGTCAGCTTTGTGGAGGCGGCTATGGTCATTGAGAGTAGAGATGGGTCCGCAAGGGGAGAGTCCCTTGACGTTCTCATAGAAGCCTCGAATATCGAACTGGCCCCGGTGACGCCCCAACACGCATACGCCGCGCGGCAGGCATGGCGGCGGTTTGGCAAGGGCAACCACCCTGCGGGGCTGAACTTCGGCGACTGCTTCGCCTACGCACTGGCGGAGACCAGCGGCGAATCTCTGCTGTTCAAGGGCAGCGACTTCGCTCTCACGGACGTTGAGGACGCGCTCAACCAACGCTAGCGCCAGCACAGCGTGAGTTTCGGTATCATCCCCCCATGCTGAGCGTGGAGGACAACGAACTCCTGACCCGCGTGGGCAAGGGCCAGCCGATGGGCAACCTGCTCCGCCGCTTCTGGCACCCGGTGCTGCTGTCGAGCGAGCTGCCGAAGCCCGACTGCCCGCCCGTGCGCGTGCGGCTCATGGGCGAGCGCCTCGTCGCGTTCCGCGATACGAGTGGCCGCGTGGGCCTGCTGGCCGAGGCGTGTCCCCATCGCAGAGCGAGCCTCTTCTTCGGACGCAACGAGGAGGACGGCCTGCGCTGCATCTACCACGGGTGGAAGTACGACATCGACGGCCGCTGCGTCGACATGCCCAGCGAGCCTGCAGGCAGCAACTTCGCCTCCAAGGTGCGCACGACGAGCTACCCGTGCCGAGAGACGAACGGGGTCGTTTTCGCCTACCTCGGCCCGCCGGATTTGCAGCCGGATCTGCCGGGCATCGAGTGGATAGGGCTGCCGGAAGGCCACGTCTACGTGACCAAGCGGTACGAGTTCGCGAACTGGGTGCAGGGACTCGAGGGCGGCATCGATTCCTGCCATTCCAACTTCCTGCACACCACGGTTCCGGCGTTCCGGCGCACGGACGGGTTCTTCGACAGCCTGCGCTCCAGGCTCCAGTTCGATTCGAGACTGGTCGAGTACTTCATCAGCGACCTCTCCCCCCGCTTCTACCTCCGCGACACCGACTATGGCGTGATGATCGGGACGCAGCGCGACGCCGAGGAGGACAGCTTCTACTGGCGCATCACGCACTGGCTGCTCCCGCACGCGAACATCTTCGGCGGCGTGCGCGGGGACGGCGAGACACGCCTGGGCAGAGGGCTCATCTGGTCGGCGGTCGACGACCACACCACCGCCGTCTTCTCGGTCAGCTGGGCGCTGGAATCGCCCCTGACGGAGAGTGAACGTGACGCCTGCGAGGCGTTCAGCGGGGCCGTCGTCCCCGGCACGTTCATGCCGTTGCAGACGATGGCCAACGACTACCTGATAGACCGCGAGCGCCAGGCGACGGAGACGTTCACCGGCATCGAATCCCTCCAGGCGCAGGACCTCGCCGCCCAGGAGGGCATGGGGAGCATCGTCGACAGGACGGAGGAGCACCTCGGCTCGTCAGACTCCGCCATCATCCGCGTGCGCCGGGCCCTGATCCGCGCTGCCAGAGACCTCATGGAGGGCACCGAGCCCCCGCAGGCGACCCGCCCCGCCTCCTACAAGCTCCGCACCGTCGACCTCATAAGGCCGCGCGCCGAAGGCTTCGACGGAGAGGCCATCGAGGAGCTCTGCCGCCTGCGGTGAAGGCGCCTACCTACCGCACAGCTTGCCCCGTAGCTACCCACATCTCTCCTCGACGGGCCCGAACGCTGCTCTGAACCCTTCAGTGGAGAAGGTGTAGGTGGTGGGGTCCTCCGGGTCAACAGGCCAGGACACCTTGAACTCCAACTGCTGCGCGCCGCTCTTCAGGCTGGCAATGATGTCGTCGGCCTGTGCCTTGGGCGCAAAGACCGCTTCAACATCAACGCTCCATTCGCTGGGGCCCCATGTGCTCCCAGACCGCCAGGCTCCGTCTACGCTGTATTCCACGCGGCTACCAGGCTGAGCCTGGCCGAAGGGTAGTGATAGTCGCGAAGAAGGCAGTGGCCGGGTGACGTATAGCTCGAGTTGTACGAGTCCCATTACCCTCTGGCAATCGACCTGAAGGTTCACTCCGGGTACCGATGCGAAGGTGTACAGGTCAGGGTAGAGACTCTCAGACTCAAGGAGTATGCGCGGGAGACCCTCCACATCCTCCTCGAAACCCTTGGCCCGCAGTTCCGGCCAGGTCACCCACTTGCCGGTTGGTACCGCCGTGGCCGTAGGCGTTGACGTAGCCGTAGGCCTCGGCGTCGGAGTGCGTGTCGGCATCGCCGTCGGTATTGCCGTAGCCGTCGGCGTTGCCGTGGACGCGGGACTTGGCGTCGGCGCTGCAGTGGGTCTCGGCGTCAATGTGGCGGTTGCCACGGGCGTCGGCGGTTCCTCTGCGATGGAATCAGCCGTCGGCGCAGGAGTCGACAGAGGTTCATCTGACATCGGAGCAGAGGAGAACCCGCAGTAGTACACGCCCCCTGCGATGCCTGCGATGAGCAACAGCACCAGGATGACTTTGCAGCAGGGCCCGCCGGTCGAACCAGCCTCGGAGATGACGGCATCAGCTATGTTGTCCCTGCCGCCCTGCATCAAACAGGCCTCATCGCAGCGCTACCCGCATCTCTCCTCGACGGGTTCGAACGCTGCACTGAATCCCCCAGTGGAGAACCGGTAGGTTACCGGGGCCTCCGGTCCGCCAAACCAGCGCACCCTGAACGCCAACTGCTGGGCACCATCCTTGAGTCCGGCGATGATGTCGTCCCGCTGCGACTTGAGCGCAAAGACTGCTTCCTGTTCGACGCTGTAGTTACTGGGTGACCACAAGCGCCCGGAGCGCCAGGCCCCGTCTATGCTGTACTCCACACGACTGCGAGGCGGGTCGTGATCCAGAGGCTGGGGCGGCGGTGGAATGGGCAGTGCCCGGGAGACGTACAGTTCGAGCACGACCTGCCCGTCGACGTTCTGGCAGTCGATCTGCAGGGCCCCTATGCGTGTCGTAGCGTCGTCGGACCAGTCGGGATGCTCAGAATTAAGGAGGATGCGCGGCAGGCCTGCAGCGTCTTCCGGAAAGCCCTCTGCCTGCAATTCCGGCCAGGTCACCCAGTCCTCGGTCGAGTTCGACCTCGGTATCGGTGTGGCCGTCGACACTTCCGCTCCGTCACGAGCCGCAGAAGGCTCATCGGGCCCTCGCTCAGGGATGAACCCGCAGTAATACGCGCCGCCGGCGATGCCCGCGATGAGCAACAGTACCAGGATGACCTTGCAGCAGGGTCCGCCGGTCGACCCAGCTTCGGAACCTATGGCGCCAGACAGGCTGCTTCTGCCTGCACCGAACCGACTACCCTCTGGAGTGGGAACGGTTCCCCAGCGTTCGCGATTGTCGGGACCCAGCGTCATCAGGCTAAGAATATCACGGGCGCCAGGCTGCCCTTCACAGGTGCTACACTCCCCTCACCCCCGCTGCTCGGAGACTCATCCCCGTGCGAACGTCCGCACTGCTCACGCTTGCCCTGCTGCTGCTGACATCCGCACTCGCGGCGTGCTCGCAGCCAACGCCGACGCCAACAGCGCCGCCAGTTCCTACGCCGACGGCTACGTCGACGCCCACACCCACGCCGACTCCGACCTCCACCCCAACACCCACGCCAGCCCCGACCCCTACTGCAACACCGACGCCAACACCGACGCTCACTCCTACCCCGACACCCACACCGACACCCACGCCAACCCCCACTCCTTCTCCTACGCCGACCTCGACGCCGACGCCAACCCCCACACCGACGCCAACCTCTACCCCCACGCCCACACCAACCCTTACGCCGGTGAACCCTGAGGAGTATTTCAGCGGCAAGACGGTCCGGATCATCACCGGAGCTAGTGGAGGTTCATACGACGCATTCAGCCGGTTCGTGGCAGAGACCGCCGGAGACTACTTCCCTCGAGGTACGACGTTCGACGTGGAGAACGTGACCGGCGCGGGGCAGTACAACGGCCTTAGCGCGACGCTGGACTCAGCGCCTGACGGCCTCACCGTCGGCATCGTGCACACTCGATGGATCCGGCGCCAGGCTGTCGTCGGAGACATCCCCGATTTCGACCTCGACGAGGTCCACATCCTGGGCTCGCCGGCCTTCACAGTGGCCGAAGATGCATACTGCGTCGACCGCAGAGTCGCCACCTCATGGCAAGAGGTCCTCGACCTGGGACGCCCGCTTCGGATCGGCGCGTACGAGCCCGGAACGGAACCTGCCGTCGAATTCATGGCGGCCAACGGCGGACCTTTCCAGATGGTCTACGGCTATCCCGGCGCCTTAGAGGCCATGGAGGCATTCGGCCGGGGCGAGGTCGACCTGATCGCTCATTGCGATCCTGCCATCGTTCGTGCGCTCTTCCCACGGTGGATCGGCCAGGGCCGCCTCGTTCCGCTCTTCTACGTCAAGACACCATACGACAGAGCTGACCTCGCAAGGCTCGGCCACACCGGCCCCTTGCCTTCCATCCTCGAACTGCCCGGCCTCGGCCTGGATGAGCATCAGCGGGTCCGATTGGAGGCGTTGCAGGCCAACCTGCTCCTCACTGATGTCACGCACGTGTTCATCCTTCCTCCCGGCGTACCCGACGTGCTCAGGGAGTACTGGCAGGAGCGGTTCGACTCGATTATGCGAGACCGGCAGTTGATCACCTCCATCCACCGCGCGGGATACGTTGACTGGTACGGGCACGGGAGTCCTGACGCGATACGCGCCCTCATCCTTCGCGTCCAGGCGCTCGACCAGGATGCGAAGTCCTTCCTCTACGATGTCAGTGGACTGAGCGCCCTCGACTCCCTGGTGCAGTAGCTTCCCCTTCTATCCGCCTTCCACCTCAGCGAGCAGCGCCCATACGGCTCGCTCCTCCAGCGGCACTGATAGACTCACGCGCTCTGTGCAATCTGGAGCGGTGGCGTTGATGAGTGCACGCAACCGCTCGAGCGTGGCGCGGGATTCGGGTGGTGGTCCTCGTTGACCTCCTGCGGCGCGTGGCTGTTCGGTATGGATTCATTCACGGGGGGATGCCTCCTCCTCCGATTCGGGGATGTCGATAGTACGGAGACTCCAGTCCGTTCATTATTGAGCCCGTCGAGTCACGGTTTTCACTGTGACACCCGCCCGTTCGACCATCAGCTCGTGGATGGCTACAATGGGCACGGAATTCAGTCGACAGGGACGACAACATGGACAAGACCTTCGACGTTGACAGATTCATCACTCGTATTGGTTCTCGGCTGGTCGAGCAATTCGAAGAAGCGAGGAGAGCTACCTCCCCATCTACTGTAGGTGCAGCGATGGAGCAGCCTGTGAGGCGCCAATTGGAGCAGGTTCTTCCCAGAGGCATAGCGGTGGGCTCAGGGTTTGTGATTGACAGTTATGGAGGAACTAGCTCACAAACAGATGTAGTCCTATACGAACGAGACATTTGCCCTGTATTCTCAATTAATGATACTCCTGAAACGACGTATTATCCGTGTGAAGGAGTCATTGCTGTCGGTCAGATAAAGAGTATTCTGACCAAGCAACACTTGGAGGAGGAGTTTCGTAGAATAGCTTCCGTCAAGCAGCTCTGTCGCTATCCTGTGTATGAGTTCATGCCAAATCCCACAACCGGGGAACCGGTAATCGCAGAACGAAGTTATGGCAGTGTGCACACCCCCTCGATTGTCCATTTGGGTGGGAGAGAGAACATCGAGCTTAGGCAGATTCTTGGGTTCATCCTAGCAGGGACATCGCAGATGCAAGACAACATTCTGATGGAGAAGTTCCGATACTTCACTGGCGAGATTTCCGATAGGTTCTCCCCAAACATTGCTGTAATCCTAGATGGAGGTTTGTTGTCGTGGGGTAACATCACTAATCGGCGATTTGAAACAATTAAACCTGACAAAGATAAGACGTACGGTGTGCGTGAAACATTTGATGGACCCGATCAGTGGGAGCGCGTGTGGTCAGCACGGAACGCCAGCCAGTTGAGCTATTCGTCAACAACTGATTCCTTTCGTGAGCTAGTTCGGCTACTACACGAGATATATAGAACAGGGCGAACGGTCGATGTTCGTGCCTTCGATCAATATTTCATCTCCCAGAACAACGGCTCCTCGTATACGCACACGCTCATGCCGAAGTGAGTACGTCGTAGCCCTCAACACATGACACCCGCCCCTTCCGCCATCCCCTCCTGCCAGCGTACGCTGTTTCCATGCGAAGCGAGGTCGGTCAGCGCAGACGCGTAACCCCCACCAGCAGGGTGAACAGAAATGAGCTGAAATGAACAGTTATGAGCAGGGAATGAGCAGCGGATGAGCAGCTTTGAGCAGTTGAACTGCTCATCCGAAAGGCTCTTTCCAGAGGTGATTCCGGCCGGATGAGCAGAAATGAGCAGGAATTCCCCTGTGAAACCTTCGCAGGCGCCCCACCAGCCCGGTCCGGTCCAGCCTGCCTGTAGATGTTGATTCCCGGGCGGGGTGCACTCCCCATTGACACCCCACCTCACGACACCTAGCCTCACGCGCAGGCGTCCACACAGACGCTACGGAGGAACGGATGGCCACAACAGCAGGGATCGTGCCGGAGGAGCTGGCGCAGTTGACGCCGGATGAACTGTACGCGCTTTACATGGAGAAGCAGGTGAACTTCGGGCGCGCCGCGCTCGCGCTCGACAAGCGCAGGCGGCTGGGGCGCATCCACGTCCCCGCCGAGGAGGCCGACGTGCCGAACGCCGGGCCGAACCAGCGCATGATCGTGGGGCCGGAGCTCGGCTTCAACGTCCACAACCTGCACGTCTTCACGTCTGGACGCGCTGGTGGCTCGGAGCGCTACCACACACACGGCGACGCGCTGAAGTACTACGTCAAAGGCGGCGGCCAGGAGCTCATCGAGGACGTCCGGTTCGACGTGAAGGTCGGCGATTTCTGCCACGTCCCCGCCAACATCTGGCACGGCACCGAGAACCCGCACCCGGAGCCGCTCGTCTTCCTCGCCGCGCAGCAGTTCCCCGGCACCTACCGGCAAGTGCCGACGCCGTTCGTCCACTTCACTGCGCCCCACAAGGCGCCCGAGGTGAGCGACCTCTCGGACGAGGAGCTGGGCAAGCTGGAGCCCTGGCCGCTCTATCTCCGCTACCTGGAGGAGCAGATGGCGTTCGGGCGCGTCGCGCTGGAGATGCAGCGAAGGCGCGAGCAGAAGCGCCTCCACGTCCCGGCGGAGGAGGCCCCCATCATGGAATGGGGTCCCGGCAGGCACCACATCATGTCGCCGGAACTCGGCTTCGACATCTACTCGTTCCAGCTGTTCATGGAGAACGTCGCCGCCCACACGGAGAACGGCGCGCCCCAGACCTCCGGCGACGCCGTCCGCTACTACATCAGCGGCGAGGGCGTCGAGGTCATCGGCGAGGAGCGCGTCCGCGTCCGCGCAGGCGACTTCACCTGCATCCCCGCCGGAACGCGTAGCGAGACGACGAACCCGCACGACGAGGACCTGCGCTTCATCAGCTGGCAGCAGATTCCGGGCACGTACGTGCAGGTGCACATGCCGGTGTTGCCGGTGGAGTAACCATGACCACCTACCGCGGCCAGGGCATGGCGCGCATGGAGGACGAGCGGCTGCTGCGCGGCGGCGGAACGTTCGTCGACGACATCCAGCTGGACGGGATGCTCCACGCCGCCGTGCTCCGCAGCACCGAGCCGCATGCGCGCATCCGCTCCATCGACACCGCCGCCGCGCTCGCGAGCCCGGGCGTCGCCGTCGTCTACACCGGCGCGGACCTGGACGGAGTCATACCCGACATCGGGGCGATACGCCGCGAAGGCATGGGCGAGACACCCGTCCCAGAGCACCCCGTGCTGGCGAAAGGCCGCGTCTGCTACGTCGGCCAGCCCGTCGCCATCGTCGTGGCGTCGACGCGGGCGCAAGCCTACGACGCGCGTGACCGCATCGCCGTCGACTACGAACCGCTCCCTCCGGTGCTCGACCCGCGCGAGTCGGCGTCGGACGCGAGCCCGCTGCACCCGGATATCGGCACTAACGTCGTGATGCGCACGGAAGCAGGCGCGGGCAACGTCGCCGAAGCGTTCGAGAACGCCGACGAGATCGTCGAGGCCACGTACGAGATACCCCGCCTCGTCGCGATGCCGATGGAGTGCCGCGGCATCATCGTCGCGCCCGACGCGGCAAGCGGTCGGCTCACGGTGTGGACGTCGACGCAGGTGCCGCACCGCGTCAAGACGTTCCTCGCGATGCTGCTCCCCGGCGACCTCGACGTACGCGTCATCACACCGGACGTCGGCGGCGGCTTCGGGCGGAAGATCGAGGTCTGGCCCGAGGAGGTGGCGGCGGCCTACGCGGCGGTGCAGCTCGGCGCGCCGGTCAAGTGGACGGAGCAGCGCTCGGAGAGCACGCTCGCGTCGCACGGTCGCGGCTTCACTGCGGACGTGGAAGCGGCTGTTCGCTCGGACGGCACGATGCTCGGCGTCCGCATCCGCATGCTGGCCGACATGGGCGCGTACTTCCTCACGTCCAGCGGCGGGCCGCTCGGCAACGCCGTGCAGCGCGTCGCCGGGCCGTACGCCATCCCCGCGATGGACGTGGAATGCCTCGGCGTGACAACCAACCGGCCACCCACCGGCCCCTACCGCGGCGCGGGCGGACCCGAGGCCGCCGTGCCGATCGAGCGCATCATGGACGACGCGGCGCGCCAGTTGGGCATGGACCCGGCAGAGATTCGCCGCCGCAACTTCATCCCCACCGACGCCTTCCCCTACCAGACGGCCACCGGCCTGCTCTACGACTCCGGCGACTTCCACACCGCCTTCGACCGCGCGCTCGGCATGGCCGGGTACGCCGGTCTCCGCGAGCGGCAGGCGTCCGAGAGCGGCCCCTTCCGCACCGGCATCGGCGTCGCGACGGTCACGAAGGCGTCGGGCGGCAAGGCGAACGTCCGCAAGAGCCTCGCCCGCGTCGAGATGAAGCCGGACGGACGCGTCGTCATCGTCACTGACGTATCGCCGCACGGACAGGGCACGGCCACGTCGTTCTCGCAGATCGCGGCGGACACGCTCGGCATCGCACCGGAGTTGGTCGACCTGCACCACGGCGACACCGACGAGCTCGCCTCGGGCGGCGGCACGACGTCGAGCCGCGGCCTCGCGGTCGGCGGCAACGCGGCCTACATGGCGCTGCTGGAAGTGAAGCGTCGGCTCGATGCCGCAGGCGGGCGCATCCCCGCGAACGGCATCACCGTGGAACTGGAGTGGGAGTTGCCCGCCAACCCGTTCGGCTTCGCCGCGCACGTCGCGGTCGTGGAATTGGACGAGGGCACCGGCGACGTGCGCCTCACCGACTACGCGGCGGTGCACGACTGCGGCCCGATGATCAACCCGGTCATCGTGCGAGGCCAGATACAGGGCGGCATCGCGCAGGGCATCGGCCAGGCGCTGAGCGAGGGAATGCTCTACACCGCCGCGGGCCAGCCCCAGACCGCCAGCTTCATGACCTACGGTATCCCCATCGCCGAGTCCCTTCCCGAGTTCCTGCTGGAGAACCAGCAGACCCCCTCCCCCACCAACCCGCTGGGCATCAAGGGCATCGGCGAACTGCCGACCGTCGCCGCGCCTGTCGCGGTTACGAACGCCGTCGCGGACGCGCTCGCCCGCACCGGCGCGGACGTGAGCGGCGTCGACATGCCCCTCCTCACCGAGCGCGTCTGGCGCGCCCTGGGGTAGCGGGAATCGCCCGGTAACGCCAGGTTGTCTTGCGGCCTGGCCCGTGGCACAGTGAGGGCGTTCGTCTGAAGGGAGGTCTCCTATGGCTATCGCCCCAACCGGCCCGATCGACGCCGACGGCCACGTTCGTGACGACGACCGGCGCATGCGGCAATTCATCGCGCCACCCTTCAACAAGCGCTCCCCGCTGGGCATCAGCGCCAACGACGGCTTCGACCGCCACCTGATGGGTACGCTGGGCCTGTTCGATGTCGATGCTCCAACCTGGCAGCAGGCCTTGGATGAGGGCGGCCTGGCTGCGGCCGTGCTCTTTCCGACTGTTGGCCTCCGCAACGGCCATATCCGGGAGCCCGACTTCGCGATCGCCCGCTGCCGCGCCTACAACGACTGGCTGCACAGTGAGTTCCTCAGCGTGGACGAACGATTCAAGGGCGTCGCGCTCCTCCCCGTGCAGGACCCGTCGGCCGCTGCCGAGGAGCTCCAGCGGGCAGTGCGCGACCTCGGCATGGTGGCGGGTATGCTCCCGGAGGGACCCTACGTCTACGGAGACTCGCGCTTCGACCCCATCTACGCAGAGGCCGAACTCCTCGGTTGCCCGATAACCATCCACGAAGGCGGGAACGTCTGGGACAGCATCTATCACCACCTCTTCCCGCAGTTTGCAGAGGTGCATACCCTAGGACATCCATTTGCGCAGATGAGGCACCTCACAAGCGTCCTGTGCGAGGGAGTGCTAACACGCTTTCCGAAACTGAAGATGGGATTCCTGGAGGCCGGCTGTACCTGGGTCCCGTTCCTTCTGGACCGGATGGACGAGCGCTTCCGATTACGAGGCGAGCAGGAGATGCCGGCCCTGACCAAGCCGCCCAGCGACTATGTCCGCGACGGCAACGTCTACTTCACCTGCGAAGCTGAAGAGACCCTTCTTGCAGAAACGCTTCGGGTCATCGGCGATGGCGCAGTCATGTATGCGACGGACTTTCCGCACTGGGACGGCGAGTACCCCGAGAGCCTGCATACGCTTATGGCCCGCGCCGATCTTAGCGAGGAACAACGCGCTCGGATCACTGGCGGCAACGCCAGAGAATTCTACGCTCTCTGGGGGGCGATGAAGTGACGCAGGTGCCACTGCGCAGGCGGGCGGCGGCGTTGCCGCCCGCTGCGCTTATACCCTTGAAGACTGGACCCTTTGGAGCGCTTACTTCGCGCCGAAGAACTGGCCCTCGATGGCCACGGGGTCGACGTGGAAGTTCTCGGTCGAGTCGGCGGGGATGGCGTTGCCGTCCGGCTTCACGCGCGTCTGGATGCCCTCGCTGGTGTCCATCTGCGCGCCGACGCGGAGCATGAACAGGTTCCGCCCGCCGGTGTTCAGGTACCGGTAGTACGCGCCCTTCGGGATCATGATGCCCTCGTACTCGCCGAGCACCTTCCCGTTGCCCTTGTCGTCGAAGAACGTGACCTCGCCTTCCAGGATGACGAACGCGTGGTCCTCGTCCGTGTGGGCGTGCACCGCGTTCTCGCCGCCCTCAGCGTTGACCTTGAAGCTCAGCCAGAGCAGGTCGGTGCGGGCAAGGTCGATGTTCGTCCGTCCCGCCGACAGGTACGGGCCCTTGATGGCGAACGTGGACGTCTGGGGCGTCGTCTGCGTCTCGGTGGTCATGGCATCCTCCTCGTTCTGTGTGCCGTCATATTACTCCGTCTGGCAAGCCCTAAGCGACGATGCCTTTGACGATGTCGGACAGGCGTTCGCCGATCATGATGGACGTGACGTTAGTGTTCGCGTGCGGGACGACGGGCATGATGGACGCGTCCGCCACGTACAGGTTGTCGATCCCGTGCACCTTCAGGTTGCTGTCGACCACCGCCATGGGGTCGGACGCCGGGCCCATCTTGCACGTGCCGACGCCGTGGTGGTAGCTGCCGTGCGCGTTGCGGGCGAACTCGCCCCAGTCCTCATCCCGCGACGGCGAGATGAGCGGGCCGTAGAACTCCTGCAGCGACTCGTGCTGCGTCAGTTCGTAGATGAACTCCATGGCCGTCGTCATCGCCTTCAGGTCGTCCGGGTGGCGGAGCATCGCGTCCTCTATCTCCGGCAGGTCGCCCGGGTCCGTGCTCACGAGGCGGATGCGCCCCCGCTCGCGCTGTTCGAGCAGGTTGGCCGAGATCGGCATCATGCGCTTCAGTCCGGGCACGTCCGTCGGCGGACGCTGGAAGATGTGGAAGTTGCCGTGCGGCAGGCTGGGGTCGCTCCGGTACATCACCCGGAAGCGGGGGCTCAGGCTGTCCTCGGTGAAATCGGCGCGGCCCTCGAACGTCATCTCTATCGTCGCGTGGTCCTGGTAGTTCCCGCCCACGCCCTCCAGCACGTTGACGGCGGGGATGCCGAGCCGCTCCAGTTCGCCCGCCGGGCCGACGCCGGAGAGCATGAGCACCTGCGGGCTGTGGTAGACGCCCGCGCAGAGCACCACCGTGAACGCCGACACCGTGCTCACCGCGCCTTCGCGCTTGTAGACGACGCCGTTCACCCGCCCGTTCGCGATGGAGAGCGACTGCACCTGCGCCTCCGAGACGATGTCCAGGTTCGGACGCTCCCGCGCAGGGCCGAGGTACGCCACCGTCGTGTTCTGCCGCACGCCGTCCTTCACGTTGTAGGCCATGCTGAAGACGCCGCGCGGGGCCGGTACGTTCAGGTCAGGGCACATCGGCACCCCCAGGCTCAGCGCGCGTTCCGTCAGTGCGCGCGTCAGCCCGGTGGTGTCTTCGCCGTCCACCTTGAAGGGCCTCTCGACGTGCAGCGGGCCGTCCTCGCCGTGGAGGTCGCTGCCGCCGTAGTCCGTATCGGTCTCGATGCGCCGCAGCAGCGGCAGGCAGTCGTCGAACGACCATCCGGGATTGCCCAGCGCCGCCCAGCTGTCGAGGTCGTGCTTCGTAGGCCGGACGACGGCCATCGCGTTCACCGACGAACCCCCGCCCATGACACGGCCGCTCACCTTGTAGAACGTGCTGCCGTCGCCGGAGCGCGGCGCCGGGTAGAGCATCACATACGGCGACTCCAGGACGACGCGCGCAACCCGGCTGCCGTCGGCGATGTCCTCCGGGATGGGTTGCGGGTCAGGCCCCGCTTCCAGCAGCAGCACCTGCCTGTCCGGGTCTTCGCTCAATCGCGAGGCTGCGGCGCAACCCGCCGAGCCTCCGCCGATGATGACCACGTCGTAGGAACGTCTCGCCTGCGCCATCAAGCGCCTCCTCCGTACGCCGTCCTGGAAGCCTTACGCGACGAGCCCCTTGACGACGTCGGACAGGCGTTCGCCGATCATGATGGACGTGACGTTCGTGTTCGCATGCGGGATGGTCGGCATGATGGACGCATCCGCCACATAAAGGTTGTCGATCCCGTGCACCTTCAGGTTGCTGTCGACGACCGCCATCGGGTCGGACGCCGGGCCCATCTTGCAGGTGCCGATGCCGTGGTGGTAGCTGCCGTGCGCGCTGCGGGCAAACTCGGCCCAGTCCTCGTCCCGTATCGGGGAGATGAGCGGACCGTAGAACTCCCGCATTGACTCGTGATCGATGAGCTCGTGGATGAACTCCATCGCGTTCAGCATCGCCGCCAGGTCGTCCGGGTGGCTGAGCATCGCGTCCTCGATCTCCGGCAGGTCCTCCGGGTCCCTGCTCACGAGGCGGATGCGGCCCATGTCCCGCTGTTCGAGCAGATTCGCCGACACGGGCCACATGGTCTTCAGGCCTTCGACCGCTGTAGGCGGGCGCTGGAAGATGTGGAAGTTGCCGTGCGGCAGACTGGGGTCGCTCTTGTACATCAGCCGGAAACGCGGGATGACCCAGTCCGGGTTGAACTCTGCGTTCCCCTCGAACGTCATCTCCATCGTGGCGTGGTCCTGGTAGTTCTCGCCCACGCCCTCCAACGCCTGCACGACAGGGATGCCGAGCCGCTCCAGCTCGCCCGCCGGGCCGATGCCGGAGAGCATGAGGATCTGCGGGCTGTGGTAGACGCCCGCACATAGCACAATCGTGGACGCCGACACCGTGCTCACTTCGCCTTCGCGCTTGTAGACGACGCCGTTGACGCGCCCGTTCGCGATGGAAAGCGTCTGCACCTGCGCCTCTGCGACGACGTCCAGGTTCGGACGTCCGCGCGCGGGGTCGAGGTAGGCAACCGTCGTGTTCTGCCGCACGCCGTCCTTGACGTTGTAGGCGGAGCTGCAGACGCCGTATGGCGCCGGTACGTTGAGGTCCGGGCACAGGGGCAGTCCCATGCTCAAGGCGCGGGCTATGAACGCACGCACCGGCGCGTCCGCGCTCTCCTCCTCGTCCACTCTGAAGGCCCGGTAGACGTACAGCGGCCCGTCCTCTCCGTGGATGTCGTTGCCGCCGTAGTCCGAGTCCGTTTCGATCCTTCGGAGGAGTGGCAGGCAATCGTCGAACGACCAGCCGGGGTTGCCCAACTCTGCCCACGTGTCGAGGTCGTGCTTCGTGGGACGGACGACCGCCATCGCGTTCACGGACGAGCCGCCGCCCATCACGCGGCCGCTCACCTTGTAGAACGTGCTGCCGTCGCCTGCGCGAGGCGTCGGGTAGAGCACCACGTACGGCGACTCCAGCACAACGCGCGCCACCCGGCTCCCGTCCGCTATCTCCTCCGGGATGGGCTGCGGGTCAGGGCCCGCTTCCAGCAGAAGCACCTGTCTGTCCGGATCTTCGCTCAGGCGCGCCGCAGCAGCGGCCCCCGCAGAGCCTCCGCCGATGACGATGACATCGTAGGAACGTTTCGCCTGCACCATCCAGCGCCTCCTCAGGCCGGGGGTTCGGCCTTCGCCATTCCGGCAGGACAGCCCGCCGTTACCGCCAAGCCCTGCCGCGCGGGAGCATACCAGCGCCACGGCCAGTCGAACAGGCGAGATGCGCGGGGAGGCGCAGAGGACAGCGCGGCAACCGTTACGGCAGGCGGTCCCGGTCGCGGATGTCTAGGCTCTGACAGGCCTGCAGCGGTGAGTCTGCCTAGAACCGCCAGCGCACGTACGCGGCGGCGGCAACGAACGGCACGAGCAGGAAGAACAGCAGGAGCCATCGCCAGGTCGGAGCGCCGTCATCGCCGTCGAGCGCCTCTGCTGTCGGCGTGGGCGTGGGCGCAGGTGTGGCGGTTGCCGTCGGGGTTGGGCGCGGGGTTGCCGTGGCGGCGGGCCTGGCAGTCGGGGTCGGTGCGGGAGTCGGAGTCGCCGTCCGGTCCGGCGTGGGCGGTGTTGTGGCCGTCGGCGCAGGCGTCGGGATCGGTGTGGCCGGTGACACGACCCGCAGCCGGCTGTCGCCGCCGATCCCGGCCTCCGTGTTGTGCTGGTCCCGGACGACACCGGCGAAGCTGAATGTCCCATCAACAGCCGGCGCCTCCACGGTGTAGGTGAACCGCTCCTCCCCCAGCAGCGTGAACGTGACCGAGTCCGGCATCGCGCTCACTGCAGCATCGGGAAGGCTGGAATCCACCAAAGTGAAGCCGTCCGGCAGCGTCTCCACCACGAGGGCGAAGGCGCCGTAGTCCTCGGCCGTTATCGTCACCTGGACCTGGCCACCCGGAGCGACCCGCGGCGAAGCGAACGCCCGTGTCGCGCTGTGGCTGGCCTCGCCGTCTCCCCGTGTGGCTGTCCCTGCGTAGAGGCCGACGATGGTTGTTGCTTCCTCACGGGTGAGCGTGCCCGTGGCGTAGTCGTTGACCGCCGCGACAGCCTCGTCGAGATCGATGCGGTCGTTGCCGTTGGCGTCGTAGTCTCTGGCGACGCCTTCCAGGGCCACGTCGGTGATGTTGATGACGACCCTTATCGTGGCCCTGGCGCCGCTGGCGTTCGTGGCCCCCACATCGACCGCGTAGGTGTTCCTCTCCCCCTCGAAGTCAAAGGCCGCTCCCTCCGCGACCCGGATCTGTCCCGTCCGCGCATCGATGGTGAACAGGGCAGCGTCGGCGCCGCCGAGGCTGTACGTGACCGCTTCGCCCTGCACGTCTCGCGCCGTCACCGGATCGCCGACGGCGTCCCCGGGCTGCGCGGTCTCCGGCACGGAGCGCGTGGTACGGGAGCCCTCGAGGAACACGGGCGGTGTGACGCCGGCCGCTACGCCGCCACCGCCGCCGCTGCTGCCTCCACTGCCGGCGCCACTGCTTCCGCTGCCGGTACCACTGCTTCCGCTGCCGCTGCTACTGCTGCCGCTGCCACTGCCACTGCTTCCATTGCCGCTATTGCTACCGCCGTTGCCGCCGCTTGTCGTGCTCCCTCCTCCCTCTCTGCCCGCGACCGCCATTGCGCTCTTGGTCGTGAGGTGTTTGAGGGAGCGATTGTCCTTGTAGGTAACGCTGACCCGCAGATAGGAGCCCCTGTCAGCTGCGACGGGCGTGTACTTGTCGGACGTGGCGCTGGAGATGCTGACCCAGCCCGTCCTTCCGTTCGGCGACTTCTCCCACTGCCAGGACTCGTCCTGGATTCCGCCGTCGCCGTCCGTCAGGGTCGCTGTCTGCTCCACTCCAACCCTTGGCGTCCGCGGCGAGAATGTGATTACACCCTCTTCCTCCACGTCCTTCACCACGATCCCGATGTCAGTGTAGACGTCGATGCTGTTGTCGTTGATGACGTTGTTGTTGGCGTCTACTCCCTTGCCATCCGACATGGTGATCCTGATGCGATATAGATCCCTTCCGGATTCCTCCAGTGCTTCGTAGTCGAGGGCCCGGACAGCGGTGAGTTGCCCGTTCCTGGTGAGTCGGAAGAGTTGGTGGTCGTAACCGTCCTTATTCTCCATGCCGAAGGTTATCGTGTCGCCGTCGCGATCGGTGGCGTTGATCGTGCCGATGTCGATAGTCGGGGGCCCCTCGTCGACATAGAAGATCCCGTCTACGAGTCTCGGCACGACGTTGGGCGACGGGTCCCTGGTTACCGCTTCGGTTGGGCCGCTCATGGCCATCTTATCGGGGCCCCTCTCGTCCCTATACGTGACTACCGCGCGCAACGCAAAGCCTACGTCTTCCTCCAGCGCGATGTAGGAGTGAGTGTTGGCGGGCTGAATAACGGTAACGGTCCACACTCCACTCCAGTTTCCATCCTTCCCGCGTTGTACCTGGAACCTCGGGGCTTCCATGCTCTTGTTGAGGCCGTCTGGGTCAGTCACGGTGAAGGTGATCGTGTCACCCACTGCCGGGTACCGGTTGTCCACCGAAACGGAACCGTTCTCTTCCGCGTCCTCAACCGTGACGGTGACAGCGATGCTGTCGTCGATGGCGGTGTCAGTGTTGCCATTGGTGTTTCCCGTGGCATTGACCTTGCTGTCCCGAACGTTCACCGTCACGCTATAGCTGTTGTTAGTGCCGGAGTCAGCCGGCATTTCGTAGTCCGGCACGGCCAGGAACTTGAGCTGACCGTTCGTAATGCTGAAGTCTCCAGCGTCGTCGCCACCCAAAGTCCAGGTCAGTGAGTCCGACTCCGGGTCGGAAGCCACGTACGTCTCGAGGACCTCCGAGGTCGCCGTGCCCTCCGGTTTGCTGATGCTCATTGTGGTCGTACTGATTTCAGGCGCTTCGTTGACGTTCGTGACGGTGACGGTGACGTCGATGCTGTCGTCGATGGCACCGTCAGAGTTGCCATTGGTGTTTCCCGTGGCATTGACCTTGCTGTCCCGAACGTTCACCGTCACGCTATAGCTGTTGTTAGTGCCGGAGTCAGCCGGCATTTCGTAGTCCGGCACGGCCAGGAACTTGAGCTGACCGTTCGTAATGCTGAAGTCTCCAGCGTCGTCGCCACCCAAAGTCCAGGTCAGTGAGTCCGACTCCGGGTCGGAAGCCACGTACGTCTCGAGGACCTCCGAGGTCGCCGTGCCCTCCGGTTTGCTGATGCTCATTGTGGTCGTACTGATTTCAGGCGCTTCGTTGACGTTCGTGACGGTGACGGTGACGTCGATGCTGTCGTCGATGGCACCGTCAGAGTTGCCATTGGTGTTTCCCGTGGCATTGACCTTGCTGTCCCGAACGTTCACCGTCACGCTATAGCTGTTGTTGGTGCCGGAGTCAGCCGGCATTTCGTAGTCCGGCACGACCAGAAACTTGAGCTGACCGTTCATAATGCTGAAGTCTCCAGCGTCGTCGCCACTCAAAGTCCAGGTCAGTGAATCCGACTCCGGGTCGGAAGCCACGTACGTCTCGAGAACCTCCGAGGTCGCCGTGCCCTCCGGTTTGCTGATGCTCGATGTGGTCGTACTGATCTCAGGCGCCTCGTTGACGTTCGTGACGGTGACCATGACGGCAATGCTGTCGTCGATGGCGGAGTCCCCGTTGCCATTGTTTGTTGTGGCATTGACCTTGCTGTCGCGAACATTCACCGTCACTTCATAAACGTTATCGGGCATCTTGCCATCGGTATCGTCGTCGTCCTCATCGTCCGGCATTTCGTAGTCCGGCACGGCCGCAAATTTGAGCTGTCCGTTCGTCGTAATGGTGAAGTCGCCTGCGTCCTCGCCGCTCAGGGTCCAGGTCAGTGAGTCCGACTCCGGGTCAGATGCCGCGTACGTCTCTAGGACCTCTGAGGTCGCCGTGCCCTCTGGTTTGCTGATGCTCGGTGTGGTCGTACTGATCTCGGGCGCCTCGTTGACGTCCGTCACGGTGACGGCAAGGCCGTGCGTATCGGTTTGATCACCGGAGTCGGTAACCTTCACCGTCACGTCGTAGACGTTGTTAGCGCCTGCGTCCTGTTTGTTCTCGAAGTCCGGCGCAGTCGTGAATGAGAGCGCACCGGACGGGCTGATCTCGAAGAAGCTACCGTCGTCGTCAGTCTCGACGGACCACGCCATGGTGTCGTCGTCGTCCGTGTCCGACGCCTCAAACGTGAGGACAGCGGTCGTGTTTTCCTTCACACTCGCCGTGGTAGCGGTGGTTGTGATGCTCGGGTCTGCCTCGTTAACGGCCGTGACGGTGACTGTGACTCCTAGCGTAGCGCTTAGGGGAGTGGCCTCATCGTCCTCAACCTTGATCGTTACGCTGTATTCATTGTCTGTGTCTGCGTCTGCCGGATTCTCATAGTCCGGCGAGGAGGCGAATTTGAGTTCGCCGTCTCCGTCAGAGTTCTTCGTGATCGTGAAGTCACCGGAGTCGGTTCCCGTCACTGACCACGTCAGCGTGTCACTGTCGTCGTCGGATGCCTCGTACGTGGCTAGGACAGTGCCCGTGCTCGTGTTCTCGGCATAAGAGAGGGAGGTGTCGCCACTATCGATCGTTGGCGCATTCTGGGCATGAACGGATATGGAGAGCAACAGCAGCCCCGCCAGCACAGCAAGGGCTGTTACCAATATGAGGGGGCTTAGGAAGCGCGCCGGGCGCGTAGCCTGCATCTGGAATCCCTTTGTCGCGCTCATGACAACGTTCAGGCCGGAGCAGTTCTCCGGCCACGGTACCACTTATCGTGTCATCTTCGCTGATGACTCCGTGAAAGTCTGCGCCTTAGCGGACCTTATTGCAGACTCATACCGTGCACGATTGTCATATTCACGACTCAACAAGTGGGTAGTGCCCAACCTCCGAAGGCACTGCGTCGATGCAGAATCGCGTTCGTTCAGCGTATCCACAACAGTGGAAAGGAATGCTGCCCGTTCAGCCGGATCCTCTCGAGAGGAGAGCTGGACTGGCTGAGGCCGGGAAAGCGCGCTCCACGCAGGAGCTGCGCTGTCTATCTGCGGGATATCTGCTTAGGTTTCGGCAGGAGTTGCGGGTTCTTCGACCTTCTTCCGCAAGCGGTTGAAGAACTCCTCGATAACCTGCACACCGGTCGCACGCAGGATCATGTCGCCGACGATGCCGAGGCGGCCCTTGATGTTCACTTCGGCCACGTAGGTCAGTTCGGTGCTCGTTCCGTCCGGGGCGAGAGTCATCGTGATGTCCGAGGTCATCGTGCTCTTCGTCAGTGAGTCCTCGCCCTCCACGTGCGCCGTCAGGCTCACGTGCGGGTCCACGTCCACGATCTGGGAGCGGAACCTGATGTCGCCCGAGACCGGACCGACCTTGGCGCTCATGCCGCCCTCGAACGTCCGGTCGTCTATCTTCTCAAGGTCCTGCATGCCGGGCATGCAGTCCGCGAACTGTTCTATGTCCAGCACCACGTCCCAGACCGTCTCAGCCGTGGCCTGCAGCGACACCTTCCCCTGGTACTTCATCCCGCTCCTTCTCCGGTCGGATTGCGCACCGGAGACTACCGCAAGCAGCCCCCGCGCACAAACGAAGAGGCCGCCCTGCTGAGAGCAGGACGGCCTGTGTCGTCAACGACGTTGGGAGCGGGGACTTCCTAGTCCTCCGGGAACATCTCCACTTCGCGCTGGATTGGGCCGAGGCCCTCCCAGTACGCACCCGTCTCGAGGTTGTAGCGGCCCTGCATGAAGCCGCCGGACTTCTCGCTGCGGATGATGACCGCACACGTCTGCTCGCCGAGGCTGCGCTCCGCGTGGATCTCGTACGGGCGCACCAAATCGACTGCGCCCGGCTCCACCTTGAAGTTGCCGACCTCCTCGATCTGCACGTAGTCGTCGCGGCGCTCGGCGCCCTCGACAACGCGGTAGCGCTCTATCATCTCGTGGCCCACGAGCACGCCGTAGAGCGTGTAGATGTGCGCGTGGTCGTGGATGCCGCGCCAGCCCGGCTGCTTCGGGGGCTCGACGGGCTTCCCGCTCGGCTCGCGCTTCAGCGCGTTGACCACAAAACCGTAGTCCGGGTCCTCGTAGAAGAGCAGGTTCTCCGCGCGGTCGGTGAACACGTTCACCGGCCACTTGGCTGACGCTTCCTGCACAGTGGGGTCGGCGAGGAACTCCTGCAGCACCGGCGTCAGCGCGACCCAGCGCTTCTCCGGGTCAGGCTCGCTGGCGAACAGCTCGCGCGTCTGCGCGATGAACCTGTCCAGGGCGGTCTCAGTCGTTACCGTGGTCATGGCTCTCCTCTTTCTCCGGCTAGACGTTGGCCGGAACTTCCGCGAGGTTGTAGAGGCTGGCGCAATTATCCCAGAGGATCTTCTTCTTGTCCTCATCAGCGATACCGAGTTCGAGGAAACTGGACACCGCGTCCGGGTACTTGGAGTCCCCGTGCGGGTAGTCCGTAGAGAACACCATCCTGTCGCTGCCCACCCAGTCTATGGCGTACTTCGCGGGCTCCTCGTCCGGCTCGATGGATATCCAGCACTGGCGCTTGAAGTACTCCGTCGGCGCAATCTTGAGCTCGGGGACGAAGATGTCCGCCTCACGTTCGTACGCCTCGTCCAGCCGCCAGAGCAGCCACGGCGCCCATGCGCAGTTCGCCTCCAGGAAGGCTGCGCGCAGCTTCGGGTGGCGCTCCAGAACGCCGCCGCCGCAGAAGCTGGCGAGCGCCATCATCTGCTCGACGGGCTGCGCAAACACGCGGCGCAGCATGAAGTTGGGCTCGAAGTGCTGGCCGACCTGCCGCGCGCCGGATGACGAGGACTCGTGGAAGCCGATAGGGATGTCCAACTCCTCCAGTACGCTCCACAGGGGGTCGTAGTAGGGGTCGTGCCAGGTCTTGTCGGTCATCTGGTTGGAGCGCATGAATATCGACTTGAAGCCGAGTTCGTGCACCGCGCGCTCAACCTCAGTAACGGCGTCCTCCACGTCGAACGGAGAGATCATCGCCGCCCCGAGGAGCCTGTCCGGCGCCGGGGCGCAGAAGTCGTACATCCAGTCGTTGTACGCCCGTGCGATGGCTGCAGCGAACGGCGGGTCCATGAACGGCTCCGCAAGCGTGTGCAGCCCGCGCGTGGGGAAGAGCACCGCTATGTCCAGCCCTTCCACGTCCATCGCCTCGAGCTGCACCTCGGTGGACCAGCCCCGGGCGGCGTGACTCTCGTAGAGCTTCTGGTTCCGCTCGTAGTTGTGCCCGCCTGACTGGTTGGGGTTATTCGTGCGCACGCCCGTCGTCGTGCCCCACGGCGTGCCGTCCGGGTGCGTCGTGCGCAGGTCGCGCACGTTCTCGGAGAGCACACCCACCTGCGCGTAGTCGCGATACTTCTTATCCGTGTACCGCTGCCACAGGTCCGGCGGCTCCATGATGTGCATGTCGCTGTCGATGATCCTGAATCCACCCTTGGCCATCGCCGTCCTCCTGTCTCTCTCCGATTAAACGCTGGCTGGAACTTCCGCGAGCTTGTAGAGGCTGGCGCAATTGTCCCAGAGAATCTTCCTCTTGTCCTCATCCGCGATGCCGAGTTCGATGAAACTGGATACCGCGTAGGGGTACTTCGAGTCCCCGTGCGGGTAGTCCGTCGAGAAGACCATCTTGTCACTGCCCACCCAGTCGAACGCGTACTTCGCGGGTTCCTCGTCCGGTTCGACGGATATCCAGCACTGCCGCTTGAAGTACTCCGTGGGGGCCATCTTGAGTTCGGGCACGAACACGTCCGCTTCCCGCTCGTACCCCTCGTCCAGCCGCCAGAGCAGCCACGGCGCCCATGCGCAGTTCGCCTCCAGGAAGGCTGCGCGCAGTTTCGGGTGACGCTCCAGCACTCCACCGCCGCAGAAGCTGGCGAGCGCCATCATCTGTTCGACCGGCTGCGCGAACACACGGCGCAGCATGACGTTCCCGCCGAAGTGGTCGCCCGCCTGCCGGGCGCCAGACGATGAAGCCTCGTGGAAGCCGATGGGGATGTCGTACTCCTCGAGTGCGCTCCACAGCGGGTCGAAGAACGGGTCGTGCCAGGGTTTCTCGGTCATCTGGTTGGAGCGCATGAACACGGTGCGGAAGCCCAGCTCCTTCACTGCGCGCTCAACCTCCGCAATGGCATCGTCCATGTCGAAGGGCGAGACCATCGCCGCGCCGATGAGCCTGTCCGGAGCCGGAGCGCAGAAGTCATAGAGCCAGTCGTTGTACGCCCGCGCCAACGCCGCCGCGAACGGCGGGTCCATGAGCGGCTCGGCCAGTGTGTGCAGTCCCCGTGTCGGGAAGAGCACCGCGACGTCCAGCCCTTCAACGTCCATCGCTTCCAGCTGCACCTCGGTGGACCAGCCGCGTTCCGCGTGGGTGACGTAGAGCTTCTGATTGCGCTCGTAGTTGTGGCCACCTGCCTGGCTCGGCCTGCCCGAGGCGCTCCTGGCCCTTGGGGGCGCTCCCCACGGTCTGCCGTCCGGGTGGACCGTGCGGAGGTCGCGCACGTTGTCCGACGTAACGCCTACCTGGGCGTAGTCACGGTACTTCTTGTCCGTGTACCGCTGCCACAGGTCCGGCGGCTCCATGATGTGCATGTCGCTGTCGATGATCCTGTACCCGCCCTTGGCCATCTCTGCCTCCTATCGCGCAGGTTCGCCGTTCGGCAGTATCACCGCGACCATCGCTTCGAGGCTCTCGTGCACCTCGAAGCCTTCATTCACGTCTTCCAGTGCGTACTTGTGCGTAATGAGCTTCTCGACCGGCCTGTCGACCATTGTACGCATGGCCTGCAACGACCGGATGATATGCCGCGGGCCCGCCGAGAAGACACCCTGCACGCGGATGACCTTGCGTGTGAGCAGCGCCGGGTTCGCCTCGAGCAGGCCGTAGTCCGTCCACTGCCCTATCACGAGGTAGCGTCCGCCGAATCGCACCATCTCCAGCCCTTCGCGGAACGCCGTCAGCCCGCCGGACGCTTCGACGATGAGGTCGCCGCCACGGCCGTCGGTCAGTTCCCGCACGCGCTCGATGCGCGCCTCCGGTGTATTCCACTCGGTGATGTCCACCGTTTCACTCGCGCCGAGTTCTCGGGCGAGTTCCAGCCTGCTCTCCGGCGCGCCGACCACGATGACCCGCCCTGCCCCACCGAGCAGCACCTGGTTGAGCACGCCCATGCCGATGGGGCCGGAGCCCTGCACGACCACCGTGTCGCCGAGGTTCACACCGCCGATGCGGTCAACGCCGTTGAGCGCCGTGTGATTGCCGATGACGCTCAGCAGCGCTCGCTCGTTCGAGACGTCGTCGGGGACACGCAGCAGCCAGGGTGTGGCGCTCAGCTGGATGTACTGTCCGAAGCCGCCGCGCAGGTACGGCGGCTCGTTGCAGAGCGTCGTTCCGTATGACCGGGTGTTCTGGCACGATTCGCCCACGGCACAGCGGAAGCAGCGCCCGCACGGCGCGTCGCGGAATATGACGCGGTCGCCGGGGCGCACCGGTTCTCCAAGCACGTCCGTGGATATCTCCGGAGCGATCTCTGCGATAACGCCTACGTTCTCGTGCCCGAATATCATCGGCGCGGGCGTGGCGTCCAGGTGCCACGCGTGCACGTCCGTGCCGCAGATGGCAGCCATCTGCATCTGCACGAGCGCACCGCCCGGCTCCATCGGCAGCACCGGGAACTCCTGAACCTCCAGCGGCTTGTTCGCTCCTACGAAAACGGCAGCCTTGCACGTCGTCATGCGCCTAACCCTCCGTCAGTTCCAGACGTTCCGTCCATTCGAGCCAGTCGCGTATCGCCGCCTCCGGCGGGTACTGGGGCTCGTAGCCCAACTCGCGGCGCGCACGGCTGATGTCGAGCGAATAGTACGCCAGTGGACCCATGCCGCGCGGGTCGAGCCCCGGTCCGACCTCGACCTGAGCGCCGGGGATGACTTTCCGGATGGCGTCCGCGAAGTCGTTGAGCGTGTAGGTGCGGCCGCTCCCGATGTGGAAGACATGGCCTTCGAAACTGTCCACCAGACACCCTTTGACGACGCTCTGTGCGACGTCGCGCGCATAGGTGAGGTCGAGCCGCTGGTCGCCGCCCTGCGGGATGACGATAGGACGGCCCGCGATGGCGCTCCGGATCAGCTCGCCCCAGATCATGTTGTGACTTCCGTGGCGTTCCGCGCCCTTGCCGATGCCGTAGATGGCAGCGAAGCGCATCGCAGCGAAGTCGATGCCGAAGAGCCGTTTGTACTGGATGCCCATGAGCTCGGAGGCCGTCTTGGCCGCACCGTAGACGCTGGACATGGGATACGCCGGGAAGTCTTCGTTCACGGGGACCATCTGCGGTTCGAGGTGCTCTTCCGTCATCCGCGAGAGCGCCCCTATCGAACTCGTGAACGAGACTCGGTCGATGCCGTTCCGCTTCGCCGCCTCGAGCACGTAGACCGTTGCTAGCGCGTTGACTGAGAAGCCGAGCAGCGGGTCGGCGTCCGCCGTATCCGGGTAGACCGCCGCGAGGTGGCAGATGCGCTCGATGCGGTGCTCCTTGCACGCGTTGTCCAACTGCTCAAGCGACGTGATGTCGCCCTGGACGAACGCGAACTCGTCGCTCACGTCGCGCAGCAGTGTGAAGTCAGGACGATTGTCGAAGACGACGGGCTCGTGACCCATCGTGAGCAGGTCACGGGTGACCCAGCACCCGTTCACTCCCAGCCCGCCTGTTACGAGGATGCGCAAGCCTGCCTCCCGATATCAGATGCTGACCGCGGCCTCGACCTCTTCTCTACTCATGCCGTACACGTCGAGCGCCGTCTCCACGGAGATGTAGCCGTTGCGCAGGTCCGCCACAACGCGCTCGCGTTCACGTTCCTTCGGGTCGCCGACACCCGCGGCGGAAGCCGTCTCCATGCGTATCACGTCGCCGGGAGCCATGGGAACGTTGGAGATGAGGCCGGTGTACGCTTTCTCGGTGTCGGTGCCCGGGTTCATCACGACGCGGCCCGGCCTGCCGTTGCCACCGCCATTCACGCCGCGCGCCGGAGCGAGCGTCCTCGGTGTGCCGCCCGCGTACTGCGCCTGCGAGCGCACTCGGTATTCGCGCCGCAACGCGAGTCCTCCGCGGTACTTCCCTGCTCCGCCGGTGTCCGGCACGAGGCAGAACTGTTCCATGTCCACGTCGAACTCGGACTCGATAATCTCAACGCCCGTGTACTTCGCGCCGCCGGTCCAGGAGTGCGCGGTGCCCGTGTAGCCGTCGCCGCCGTCGTACGCGCCGTTGCCGGAGACGATGATCTCGTACTGCACGTAGCGCTTCGCTGCCGGGCCGCTCGTGCCCAGCACCACCATGCCGGAGACGCTGTTGTGCGCCTAGCGTTAGAGCAAGGCGCCACTAACCGGGTCGCACAGGACCGAAACGCGACCAGCGCTGCGGGAAACACCGGAAGACGGACTCAGTGGAAACCTTCATCCAGATAGGCATCAACGCCCTCTCTCTCGGGGCGATCTACGCCCTGCTCTCGCTGGGGTTCGCGGTCATCTACAACACCGTGCGCATCTTCCACGTGCTGCACGGCGCGGCGTTCCTCATCGCTGGTTACGCAACCTGGTGGCTCGCGCAGGAGCAGGGGCTGCCCATCTACCTTGCAGCATCCATCGCGGTCATCCTCGCAGGTGCGTCCGGCATCTTCATGGAGCTCGCCATCTACCGGCGACTACGGTCGCGCGGCGCGGGCTTCCTCGTCTCCTTCCTGGGCTCGCTCGCGGCCCTCTTCTTCTTCGAGGGGTTCCTGCTCACGCTCGCCCGCACGACAGCCCGCCTGCCGCGTCCCGGCGGTCCGTTGCCGACGTTCAACCTGCAGATCGAGGCGCTCGACATCGACCTCTTCGTCAAGTGGCACTCGGTCAACACCATCATCCTGGTCGCCATCCTCGTTGTCGCAGTGACGCTCTTCTTCCGCTACACCAAGTGGGGGCGGATGATCCGCGCTATCGCCTCGAACCCTGACCTCGCGGTCGCGGTCGGCATCAATGCATCGCAGGTCTACCTGATGGTGTTCGTGCTCGGCTCGACGCTCGCTGGTATCGGCGGCGTCATGCAGACGTATGAGGGCGGCGTGATTCCGAACGTCGGCATCCGCTTGGCCATCACGGCGGCGGGAGGCGTCATCATCGGCGGCATCGGGAGTATGCCCGGCGCGGTCGTGGGCGGACTGGCGCTCGGACTGGCGCAGACCATCGCGAGCTACTACTTCGGCGGCAACTGGGCGATACCGGCCGGGTTCATCCTGCTGCTGCTCGTCATCCTCTTCCGTCCCTACGGCCTGCTCGGAACGCGCGAACACCGCGAATTGCGGAGGCTGCTGTGAGTACCGACGCTCAGGAACCGCAAGCGCTCAGCGACGGCGCAGAGTTGGACGACGACCAGGTCGAAGTTACCGAACCCCTGGAGGGCTGGCGCGCGGTCGTGACCCCGGGACGGGTGCTTATCGGCTTTGGCGCGTTCCTGCTGATAGCGTTGGCCCCCTTTGCCACAGGGCATTTCACTGGGGTGCACGTAACCACGCTCCACGCCATCGCGAGCGTCGCGGTACTGGCTATCGCAGCCGTGCAGCGACGGTACGGACTGGGCGGATTCGCACTCTTCATCCTGGTCCTCTCCCTGCTGTGGCGATTTGAACTGGGACTAAGCGATGAGTACATGGCGCACCTCATCGTGGTCGCCAGCGTATTCTCCATCCTCGCGTCGTCGCTGAACATGTCGGTCGGTTATACGGGACTGATGAGCCTCTCCCACGCCGGGTTCATGGGCGTGGGCGCGTACGCCTTCGCCATCCTCACGACAGAGACGCTCAACCCGCCTCCGGGAGCGGAGGTGTTCAGCCTCCCGTACTGGCCTTCCATCGTGGTTGCGGGACTCGTCGCCTCGGTCGTGGCGTTCATCGTCTCGCCCATCCTGCGGCTGCGCGGGCACTTCTTCGTGCTGGCAACCGTAACGGTGATGCTCAGCCTCTCGCAGGTGATACTGGCCTGGCGTTGGATGACGAACGGCTCGCTCGCCATCCGGGAGGTGCCGCGTCCGGTTATATTCGGTTACTCGTTCGACACTGCTGAGAAGTTCATGCTGTTCAGCATCCCGGTTGCCATCATCTGCATCTTCATCATCCGGCAACTGGTGGAGTCTCCCTACGGACGCGTACTGACGACGATCCGCGCGAACCCTCCGGTCGCGGAGAGCATCGGCAAGAACGTCGGTTTCGTGCGGCTGCGCGTCTATGTCATCACCGCGTTCTTCGCGGGGGTGGCGGGCGCGGTGTACGTCTCCTACGTCAGCGTCGCCGCGCACTCGCAGTACCTCGTGGAGTTCAGCACCTTCCTGCTCATCATGGTGGTGCTCGGCGGCTCCGGGCGGTGGCTCGGTGCCGTGCTGGGCGCGCTCGCCTACGTCACGATCTCGGAGGTGGTGCGCTACGTGCCGGAACTGACGGAGTGGGTCCATTCCTACATCTCGCTCTTCCCTGTCATCCCCGGTGAGAAGACAGGTGGCATCACCACGATGACGTGGGGCGCGCTGCTCTTCTTCCTCATGCTGTTCAGGCCGCAGGGCATCATCGGCAGGTACCGGCTGGAGTAACGGGTCATGGCGATACTGGAAGTCAGAAACGTCTACAAAAGCTTCGGCGGGAACCTCGTCCTCGAGGACGTGAGCATGGACGCCGAGTTGGGCCAGGTCACGAGCCTCATAGGGCCGAACGGCGCGGGCAAGTCCACGCTGCTCAACATCGTCTCCGGGTTCCTCAAGGCGGACTCGGGCAGTGTCGTGATGGACGGACGCGAGATCATCGGGGCTCCGCCGTTCAAGTGCTTCAAGGCGGGCATCGCGCGCACCTTCCAGGACTCGCAGGTGCTCTTCTACATGAACGGGCTGGACAACGTCGTCGTTTCGTCCCCCGGCCAGCGCGGCGAGCTGGAGTACAACGCGCTCTTGCGTCCGGGCATGGTCGCGGCGGAGGAGAGTGAGCGCCGCGCGGAGGCGATGGGGCACCTGACTGAGCTCAACATCCAGTCCAAGGCAGCCAGCCTGTCGCAGGCGCTCTCCTACGGCCAGCAGAAGCTGCTGGAGTTCGCCCGGATGCTGAACTCACGTGCGCAGGTGTTCCTGCTGGATGAGCCAATGGCCGGCATCCATCCGGACCTCATCGCGGGGCTGAGTGAGATGATCCGTTCCGCTGCAGTGGATCACGGCAAGGCCGTCATCCTCGTCGAGCACAACCTGAAGGTTGTCATGGACGTGTCGGACTACGTCGTGGTCGTGCGCGGAGAGGTTGTCGTGGAGGGCCCGCCGTCCGAAGTCGAGAACGACGAACGCCTCACGAGCGCGTTCCTGGGATTCGTATCCAATGCCGCTACTTGAGACCCAAGACCTGCTCGTCTCTTACGGCCCCAAGCAGATCCTGAACGGGGTCAGCATGGGCGTGGATGCCGGGAAGGTAACAACCATCGTTGGCCACAACGGGGCAGGCAAGTCCACGCTCATCAAGGGCGTGTACGGCGTAGCGCGAGTGACCGGCGGGTCAGTCACGTTCGACGGCCACGACATCACGAACCACGCTCCTTACGACAACATCAAGGACGGCATGGGCTACCTCGCACAGGGAGGCCAGGTCTTCGCCGACCTTCCGGTCGAGGACAACCTGAAACTCGGCGGCTACGCGCTGCCGAACGAACTCATCCCCGAGCGCCTCGAACAGGCGTACCAGATGTTCCCCATCCTCGACCGCCGGCGCCGCTCCGACGCCGACACGCTCTCCGGCGGCGAGAGGCAGATGCTCGCGATCGCCATGACGCTGATGCTCAAGCCGAAGCTCATGCTCATGGACGAGCCGTCCGGTGCGCTCGCAGGCCCCATCCTCGAGCAGATATCAGCCATCATCCGCAGCCTCGTGGAGGAGGTCGGCATCGGCATCCTGCTCGTGGAGCAGAACGTGGAGATGGGCATCCGGGTCGCGGACAACGTCCACGTCGTGGAGGCGGGCAAGGTCATCTTCAGCGGCACGCCGGACGACCTGAGCGACCCCGAGGCCCGCAAGCGTTTGCTCGGTCTGGCGTAACCGCCCGCAACGCCCTGCCCTGCATGCCGGTTGCTGGTAGTATCCGGCACATGGCCACCACTGACGTCATCACCCAGGAAGTCATCCGCGCACGGCTGGACGGCATCGTGCGCGAGATGCAGGCTGCCGTGCTCCGCACCGGCTTCTCCACCATCATCCGCGAGTCTCACGACTTCTCCGCTGGCATCACCGACATCTCCGGCGCGGTCGTCGGGCAGTACTCCCCCCTCCCCACGCACCTCGGCGCGTACCCGGACTGCGTGCAGGGCGTTCTCGACTTCTACCCGCTCGACGAGATGGAGGAGGGCGACTGCTACCTGGCTAACCATCCGTACTACTCAGGCTGCCCCCACCCGAATGACATGGTCGTCGTGCTGCCGGTGTTCCACGAGGGCGAGGTCATCGCGTTCTGCGCAAGCATGGGGCACAAGGCCGATATCGGGGGGCAGTCGCCGGGTTCGCGGAATACCATCGCGCGGGACGTGTTCGGCGACGGGCTACAGATCATGCCGGTGCTCTTCCAGCGCGGGGGCGTAATGAACAAGGAGGTCGCACAGTTCCTGCGGGCGAACAGCCGCACGCCGGAGCTGGTCATCGGCGACCTCGGCGCGCAGGCTGGGGCGCTGCGGAGCATCGGCGCGGCGCGGTTGAAGACGCTCGCCAGCGAGTACGGCGGCGAGACGCTCACCGCCGCGTTCGGCGACATCATCGAGCGCGTCGAGGCGCGCGTCCGCGGCCACTTCGCGGAGTGGGCCGACGGCACCGCGGAGGCCGAGGCGCTGGTCGACGACATCGTCGACCCTTCGACGACGATCCGGTTGCACGTCGCGGCCATCAAGCAGGGCGACAGACTCACGCTCGACTTCTCCGGCACCGGCGACCAGAGCGCCGGGCCCATCAACGTGCGCCCGCCGTTCATACGCGGCATGGCATACTTCGCCGCCATCGCGATGATGGACCCGACCGTCCCGAACAACGGCGGCCTCGCGCGGGCGGTCGAGTGCCGTTTCCGCGAGGGGAGCATCATGGACCCGCGCTTCCCCGGCCCGGTGGGGTTCTACTCGACGACGATGGCCGCGATAGAGGACGTGGTGTTCGAGGCTATGAGCAAGGTCGCCGGACGCCCCGCCGTAGCGCACAACGCCGCCTCGTCGATGGTCGTGCTCGGCACGTCCGGTGAGGGGCGCGCACGATACGTGCAATACGAACTGCTGCGCTCCGGCAATGGCGCGCACAGCGGCGGCGACGGCTACACGGGCACCGGCCACTCGTGGGCGGGCGGCGCGAAGCTTACCAGCGTGGAGATCCTCGAGTCCGAGTTCGACGTCGAACTGCAGCGGTTCTCCCTCATCCCGGACTCCGGCGGACCGGGCGCGAACCGCGGTGGGCACGGCATGCGGCGGGAGTACAAGGTGTTGAAGGAGAGCAAGTATTCCGGCGGCACCGCCCGGCAGAACGACCCGCCTCACGGCGTGGAGGGCGGACTACCTGGACGCCCCGGCGTCATCACCATCAACCCGGACACGGAGCACGCGGTCGAGTACCGGGGCCTCGTCTCCAACCTGTTGCTCAACGAGGGCGACGTCATCCGTATCGACACCGGCAGTTCCGGCGGCGCGGGCGACCCGAAGCAGCGCGACCCCGCACTCGCGGCGTCGGACCTGCGCAACGGCTACGTCACGCCGGAGCAGTCCGCGAGCGTCTACGGCCTCGACGAGTCGGCCATCGAGCAAGCGCTGGCATTGGAGTAGCGACTCCTTCGCTGGAGGCTGCCCCAAGCCTGTTTCGCCGTTCATCAAGCTGTCCCGGGAGAGCCTCCAGAGGAAATAGCTGCTCATTTCTGCTCATTGGGCCGATTTCACCTCTGGATCCGGGGTTGTCGATGAGCAGTCCGGCTGCTCAATACTGCTCATCCGCTGTTCATTACTGCTCATTAACCCCTCATAACTGCTCATTTCTGCTCACAGAACCCAGTGCCGTGGGTGGGGCCGCCACCACCCGCGCGGCGCCTCCGGAGACAGCGTACGCGGGCAAGGGGCATCGGCGTAATGGGCAGATGTCACAAGATGGGGAAGGGACGAGAGGGCGGTCGGCGCGTCACAGGAATACCCAGTTCTTCATCGACGGGTGTAAGGTTTCCCCACGAAGCGAATACTCCGTACGAGGAGGAGCCGCATGCTTTCTCAGCAGGACAACGAACGGTACACGCGCGTCGGCAAGGGCACGCCGATGGGCGAGCTGATGCGCCGCTACTGGCACCCCATCGCAGGGACATCCCAAATGATGGGCGAAGACCCCACGATGGCGGTCCGGCTCCTCGGCGAGGACCTCGTGCTGTACCGAACGCCGAACAACGAGTTTGGCCTCATCGAGCAGCGCTGCGCCCACCGCGGCGTCGATCTGCTCTACGGCATCCCGGAGAAGGAGGGCATCCGCTGCTGCTACCACGGCTGGCTGTACGACTTCAACGGCCAGTGCCTGGAGCAGCCTTCCGAGCCGACGGGCAGCACGTACAAGGACAAGATCCAGATGACCGCCTACCCGGTGCAGGAGTTGCACGGGCTCATCTGGGCCTACCTGGGGCCACAGCCCGCGCCGCTGCTCCCCCGCTGGGACGTCTTCGCGTGGGAGACCAACGTCACCCGGCGTATCCAGGCGAGCGCGCTTCCCTGCAACTGGCTGCAGTGTGTCGACAACGCGCTCGATCCGACGCACTTCGAGCACCTGCACGGGTACTACGGCACCTGGATCAACGCTCAGAAGGGGCAGGGCGAGGAGTGGGCGAACCGCCTGCCGCAGCGGGCGAAGCATCACCTGAAGCTGGGGTTCGAGCGGTTCGAGCACGGCGTCATCAAGCGGCGTGTCACGGCTGGCATCGACGAGACGCACCCTGACTGGCAGACCGGTCACCCGATCGTGTTCCCCTACACGCTGAAGATCGGCGGAGGCGATGGCGCGCACCGCTTCCTGCTTCGCGTGCCCATTGACGACGAGCACACGTGGTACGTGCGCTACACAACGACCGTGCATCCGGCTGACGCCAACGTGCCGGCGCAGGGGTTCGGCTCCATCCCGGTCGAGGAGCACCTCCTCTATGACGAGAAGGGACGCCTCGTCAGCACAGACGTGCCGGGGCAGGACCAGATGACGTGGGTCGCGCAGGGCCCCATCGTTGACCGGACGCGCGAGAACCTCGGCGTGACCGACGCTGGCATCATCCTCTTCCGCAAGGTGATGGAGGAGAACCTCCGCATAGTCGAGGATGGCGGAGACCCGATGAACACGTTCCGTGACCCCGCACAGAACGAATGCGTCCTGCTGCCCAACGAGGCAGCCCCGTTCCCCGGCTTCGACGAGCCGGGCGGGCCGTGGCACGGAGTGATGCCGCGCACGCCGGACGTGGAGGTCTCGCTGCTGTAGTCCCCTTCTCTTGCAGGGGGCACACCAACGCTCATGCGATGAGACGTAGGGGCGGTTCGCGAACCGCCCCTACACCAAGCGAGGTTGCTCTCTGAAGCGCGGGCCTCCGCAGAAAGGCGGCAGGACGCGCCCCGCCCTTCCACTCCGCCCCGTGTGCACTGCCCGTGCACCCGTCATTCCCGCCGGTGCGGGAATGACGGGACAGGGGCGGGGTTCCTGCCTCCGCAGGAACGACGAACGCCTATTTTCACAAGAAGGACGGAACGGGCGCAGTCTGCTGACCGTTACCCGCTTCCCCGCGCCAGCTGGCGCCAGGCGGCGGTGTCCGACGAGCGCTTGAGGTTGTCCTCGACGCTGAGCTCCGGGTCCCAGTCGTTGGCGATGATGCGCATGCCGTTGAATCCGTCCGACGCGTCGGACGCGAGCCAGACGGCGGGCGGGCCCATGACCTCCGGCTGCACGAGCGAAGCGAAGTCGCGGCTGGGGTCGCGGTCGACGAACATGGTGTTCGTGCCGCCGCCGGGGAGCAGGGCGTTCGTCGTGACGCCGGTGCCCTCCAGTTCTGGGGCCATCGCTGCCACCATCGCCTCGTGGGTCGCCTTGCTCGGCCCGTAGGGGATGTTGCGTGTCATGGTGTCGAGGCTGGTCGTGATGCCGATGACGCGGCCCCATCCCCGCTCGAGCATGCCCGGCACTGCCGCGCGCGCCATGAGGAATGGGCCGGTCGAGTTGACCGCGATCATCCGCTCCCAGACCTCCACTGGCTGCTCCCAGAAGTGGAGCGGTCTGTCGGACGGCGGGAGGAGTGTGCGGTGGTGCACCCCGGCCAGGTTCACGAGGACATCGAGGCTTCCATGCGTGTCGACCGTGCTCTGCACAACGCGCTGGGCCTCGTCCCAACGGCTCGTGTCGGCCACGAGCGTGGAGACCGCGGCGTCGCCTGCGATCTCGCGTGCCTCGTTAGCCGTCTGCTGGAGCCAGTCGTCCTTGATGTCCAGCATCGCGACCTTCGCCCCTGCACGGAGCATCGCAAGCGCGATGACCCGCCCCATGCCGATGGGGCTGCCCGCGCCAGTAACGAGCGCCACTTTCCCGTCCAACTGTCCGTCAGCCATGACACTCCTCCGTTCCGCGGATACTGCCGCGGTGCATATTCATCGAGGTTGGGCAATCCTCACAAGGCTGCATCAACGGCAGACCGCCTCCACAGCTTCGACGATGCGTTGCGCCGTCGGGGTGATGTAGTCCTCCTCCGCCTGGTGATACGGGATGGGTACGTTGGGGATCGCAACGCGCCTTATGGGGGCTCTCAACGACTCGAAGCCCTCTTCCGCGATAGTGGCCGCGATCTCGGATGCGACGCCGCAACTCCGCTGCGTTTCGTCGGCGACGACCACGCGTCCGGTCCTGGCAACGGAGCGCAGGATGGTGTCCGTGTCGAGCGGCACCAGGGTCCGCGGGTCCACGACCTCGGCATCTATCCCCTGGCTCGCCAACGTCCCTGCGGCCTCGAGCGCCCGAGGCACCATGATGGAGGTCGCCACGATAGTGACGTCCGAGCCCTCCCGCTTCACGTCGGCCACCCCGAGCGGGATGTCCCCACCGGACGACTCGTCGACTTCGCCCATCATCGGGTGCAGTAGTTCGTGGTCGATGAAGATGGTCGGGTTGTTACTGCGGACGGCCGCCTTGATGAGGCCCCGCACGTCAGCCGGGCTGCCCGGAACGCAGATCTCCAACCCGGGCGTGTTCCAATACATGGCCTGGGGCGCGATCGAGTGCTGGAGCCCACCGGCCCCACGGATACCGGCGCGCATGTGGAACACGACAGGACATGTGACCTGCCCCCGCGTGCCGTAGTACGCCTGGGGGGCCTCGTTGGCGATCTGGGGGAACGCCTCGAATGAGAAGGCTCCCGTGCCGATGGCCACGATCGGGCGCAGCCCCGTCAGCGCCGCGCCCACGGCGATGCCGCAGTAGCCGAGCTCGGCGATGGGCGGGCTGGTGATGCGGTCCCCGAACTTCTCCCTCAACTGCCCCCACACGGCCGGGTCCCCGTGCAGTCCGCCGAACCCCGCTCCCATCAGGACGACGCTCTCGTCCTCAGCCAGCGCCTCGAGGATGCCGATGGCCATCGCTTCCGAATAGGTCATCTCTCTCATGGTGGATCCTCCTAGGCGAAGATGTGGTCCATCGCGCTCTCGGGTGATGGGACAGGGCTCGACAGGGCGAAATCGCGGGCTTCTTCGGCCTCCCGCCGCGCCGCGGCGTCGATCTCCTCGATCTCCTCCCTCGTCATGGCCCCTTCCTCAACGAGACTCCGACACAGGAGCGAGACGGGGTCGGAGTTGGCGAGCCAGCCGTGCAGACGCGCGTCAGCCGTGTCCGGGTCCCAGGTCCACGCCATCTGATGGGGGCCGCCGATCAGTTGTGGGAACTGGCCCCGGTTGCCCGGCCAGCGGTTCAGGCGCGATTCGATGAAGAACGGCCCTTCCCCTTCACGGGCCCGGCCGACGAGTCCGGCCAGCAACCCCCCGACCTCTCTGACGTCGCTGCCGTCGACCACGTGTGCCTCGACGTTCATCGCACTGGCGACGTCGGCCAGCTGCGTCGCCGCGAACGACGAGGTCGGATGCTCGCCCTGCCGTTGACCCTCCGGATGCACGCTGTTGTTCTCGCACATCATGATCAGCGGCAGCTTCCAGAGCGAGGACATGTTGAGGGCTTCGTGGAAGGCGCCCTCTTCGAGCACACCGTCGCCGAAGAACACCAGCGATACCTGGTCGGTGCCTCGCTTCTGGGCAGAGAGCGCCGCCCCGGCGGCCATCGGAACGCCTCCCCCGACGATGGCCGAGGTCTGGAGCACTCCCAGGTGCTTGGCGATCACGTGAAAGGTGCCTCCACGGCCCTTGTTGTAGCCTCCCGTGCGTCCGATGATCTCGGCGATCACGGGGCCCGGCTCTCCGCCTCGAGCGATGACGTGCCCGTGGTTCCGGTGGGTCGTGAACATATAGTCGTCGGGCCCGAGGGCCATGCACGCCCCTACTCCCGTGGCTTCCTGCCCGATGTAGACGTGATAGTGGCCCCTTATGAGGTCGTCGAAGCTCGTGGCCAGGTCGATGACCTGCTCCTCCACACGCCGGATGAGCATCATCCGGTGCAACGCGCTCTTCAGGGTGTCCGCCGCTGGTTCCGCGGTCGCCATGTAACTCTCCTCTCAGGAGCCCCATCCCCATACAAGACTGGGTGTCTGACCCAGCCGGTTACGGGCGGCCCTGTCTCGTGACCTCTTAGCGGTTCAACGCCGTCTCAGCCGAAGTGATGAACTCCAGCAGCGCTGCCTGGCCCTCCTCGGTGGCGCGGCGGGCGCGCAGGATCGCGGGGCCGACCTCCTCCGGGTCCTCGACCCGTTCTGCCCAGCCGCCCAGCGAGCGGGCGAGGTCAGCATAGTTGCCGCCAACGTCCCGCGTGCCGTACTTCTCGTGGGAGCCGATAAGCCGCCTGGTCTCGATGGCCATCGTCGAGTTATTCGACACGATGGTGATGATCGGGATGTTGTTGCGCACGGCGGTCTCGAAGTCGAGGCCCGTCATGCCGAATGCGGCGTCGCCCATCCAGTTGATGCAGACCTTATCGGGTTCAGCGAGCTTGGCGCCCATGGCAAATCCGAGGCCGGTGCCGAGCGCATGAGACTTGCCCCAGCCGATGTAGCTGCGCGGTCCGCCCGACCGGTAGAACGGCACCATCTGGTCGCGCGGGCTGCCGGAGTCGTGGGTTACGATGGCCTCGTCCGCCGGAATGACACGGTTCAGTTCCCAGACGACCCGATACGGGTTGATGGGTCTGTCCGGCGATTCGAGCTTGCCGCGCCACTCATCGACCCACGCGTTGTACGCCGACGCGATCTCCGCCTCGACCCTCGAGCGTCGGTTGGCATTCGTTCCCCCTGCGTCGCGGACGGCGTCGATGAGCTGGTGCATGCCCAGCCTGGCGTCCGCCAACAGGGGATGGGCGGCGGCGTAGTTCCTGTTCAGGTCCGCCTCGTCGTTGGTGAGCTGGATGATGGTGCGGCCCTCGGGCAGCGGCAGGTTCATCTGGTGTTTGGCCAGGCTCGCGCCCACGGCGAGGATGACATCGGCCCTGTCCAGGAAGCTGCGGACCATGGGTGAGGTCGACGTCGCGGCTGTGCCGACGGAGAGCGCGTGGGTCTCGGGGAACGCGCTCTTGCCAAGGAGCGTCGCGGCAACGGGCGCTCCCAGCATCTCGGCCAGCTCGACGACCTCGTCCGTCGCTCCGGCCCAGAGGACACCCTGCCCTGCCAGTATCACCGGCGCGTTGGCGTTGGCCAGAGCGCGGGCGGCGCGTTCCACGTCCCGCGGGTCAGCGAGGGTGCGCGTCGACGTGACCGGCTCGTAGCCGGTCTGGCCGATGTCCAGTTCGGCGACGTCGGTCGGCAGTTCGACCATGACCGGACCGGGCCTGCCGTTACGCAGCCGGGAGAAGGCGCGACGCATCGCGTCGTCGGTCTGCTCGGGGACGTTGATGGTCTCCAGCCACTTGGTCACGTTGCGGTAGCCGCGCTCCGCGGTGAAGTAGCGCGGCCAACCCTCGCGGTCGCGCGGGTACCCCGACGGCAGCACGAGGAGCGGCGACGAGTCCGCGTAGGCTGTCGTCACGCCTGCGAAGGCATTCTCAGCGCCGGGCCCCGCCTGCATCGCAAACACGCCGATCTTCGATCCGTTGCTGACGCGGCTGAGTCCGTCCGCCATACCGAGGCCGACGCGCTCCTGGCGGCAGACGATGGGCCGGATGCCAACTTCTGCAACGGCGTCGATCAGGTCGGTCGTGGGGTAGCAGAAGAGGTACTCGACTCCCTCCCGCTTCAGGATCTCCGCCATCGCTTCCAAAGCCTTCATGGTCTTCTCCTTGCGTCCGATGGGCCAGCCAGCCGCCCGCATTGTAGCCCTGATGCTCCCGGCCTACCCCACACGCGTGGATTGCGGTAGCATCCGGCGCATGAGTACAGCAGACGTCATCACTCAGGAAGTCATCCGCGCCCGGCTCGACGGCATCGTGCGGGAGATGCAGGCCGCCGTGCTCCGCACCGGCTTCTCCACCATCATCCGCGAGTCGCACGACTTCTCCGCCGGCATCACCGACCGCGACGGCAACGTCGTCGGCCAGTACTCCCCGCTGCCGCCCCACCTCGGGGCGTACCCGGAGTGCGTCAAGGGCGTTCTCCAGTTCTACTCGTTCGAGGAGATGGAGGAGGGCGACTGCTTCCTCATCAACCACCCGTACTACTCCGGGTGCCCGCACCCGAACGACATGGTCGTCGTGCTGCCCGTGTTCCACGAGGGCCGCGTCGTCGCGTTCTGCGCCAGCATGGGGCACAAGAGCGACATCGGCGGGCAGTCGCCCGGCTCGCGGAACACGCTGGCGCGCGACGTATTCGGCGAGGGGCTGCAGATCATGCCGGTCAAGTTCCTCAGCAGGCGCGAGCCGCTGTACGAGACGCACCAGATGCTGCGCGCGAACAGCCGCACGCCGGAGCTGGTCATCGGCGACCTCGGCGCGCAGGCAGGCGCGCTCTGGAGCATCGGCTCGACGCGGCTGAAACACCTCATGGACGAGTACGGCCAGGAGACCGTCGTCACGGCGTTCGAGCAGATCGGGCTCCGCACGGAAGCCCGCGTGCGCCAGGAGATTCGGCTGTGGCCGGACGGCGTCTACGAGGCGGAAGCGTTCACCGACGACATCGTCGACCCGAACCGCAAGCTGCGCCTGCACGTCTCCGCCATCAAGCAGGGCGACTCGCTCACCCTCGACTTCTCCGGCACGGACGACCAGAGCCCCGGCCCCATCAACGTGCGTCCGCCGTTCATCCACGGCATGGCGTACTACGCCGTCATTGCCATGATCGACCCCGGCGTGCCGAACAACTTCGGGCTGGCGCGGGCGGTCGAGTGCCGCTTCCGCGAGGGCACGGTGTTGAACCCGACGTTCCCGACGCCGGTGGGCTTCTACTCCATGACGCTCTCGACTGTCGAGGACATCATCTTCGAGGCATTGAGCCAGGCCGCGGGACGCCCGGCTGTCGCGCACAACGCCAGCAGCGGCATGGTGGTGATGGGCACGGTGGGCGGCGGGCGGCGCTACGTGCAGTACGAGCTGATGATGTCCGGCAACGGCGCGCACCACGGCGGCGACGGCTGGACCGGCACTGGCCACTCCTGGGGCGGCGGCAGCAAGATCACGAGCGCGGAGATCCTCGAGTCCGAGTTCGACGTCGAGATGCAGCGCTTCGAACTCGTGCAGGACACCGGCGGGCCGGGGGAGTACCGGGGCGGCCTTGCGATGCGGCGCGAGTACGTCGTCAAGCAGCCGAGCCGCTACGCCGGAGGCAGCCCGCGCAACCTCGCGCCCGCGCACGGCGTCGTGGGCGGCATGGACGGCGTCGGCGGCGCGGTGACGGTCAATCCAGGCGCGGACGACGAGCGGCGCTACGTCGGCATCATCTCGAACGTCATGATCGAACAGGGCGACGTCGTGCGCGTCGAGACCGGCAGCGCGGGCGGCGCCGGCGACCCCGTCGAGCGCGACCGCGACCGCGTCGTAAGCGACCTGCGCAACGGCTACATCAGCACGGAGGCCGCCGTCCAGATCTACGGGCTGGACGAGGAGGCCATCAGCGAGGCTCTCGCGGTCCAGGCGGAATGAGCGCACCGGCGCCGGACGTCATCACCCAGGAGGTGATCCGCGCGCGGGTCGACGGCATCATGCGCGAGATGCAGGCCTCCGTCATGCGCACCGGCTTCTCGACCATCATCCGCGAGTCCCACGACTTCTCCGCAGGCATCACCGACCGCGACGGCAACACCGTCGGCCAGCATTCGGCGCTCCTCCAGCACCGCGGCGCGTACCCGGACTGCGTCGCGGGTGTGCTGCGGCACTATCCGCATGACGTGATGGAGGACGGCGACTGCTACCTCATCTCCGACCCGTATTCGTCCGGCTGCCCCCACCCCAACGACATGGTCGTCGTGACGCCCGTAGTCGTGGACGGCGAGGTCGTCGCGTTCTGCTCCTCGATGGGGCACAAGAGCGACATCGGCGGGCAGTCGCCGGGCAGCCGGAACGCGATTGCGCGCGACGTGTTCGGCGAGGGACTGAACATCGCGCCGGTGCGCTTCCATCGCCGCCGGCAGCCGGTGAAGGAGGTGATGCAGTTCCTCACCGCCAATAGCCGCACCCCGGAGCTGGTCATCGGCGACCTCAACGCACAGGCCGGAGCGATGTACACGATCGGCGCGGGACGGCTGAAGGTGCTGTTCGCGCAGTTCGGCACGCCAACGGTCACCGGCGCGTTCGCGGACACGGCGCGGCGGACGGAGATCCGCGTGCGGGCCGCCATCGCCGAATGGCCGGACGGAGAAGCCGAGGCCGAGGGGTACGTCGACGACATCGTGGACAAGAGCAAGGCCGTCCGCATCCACGTCCGTGTCGAGAAGTCCGGCGACGGCCTCATCGCCGATTTCTCCGGCTCCGACGACCAGAGCCCCGGCCCCATCAACGTGCGCCCGCCGTTCATCTACGGCATGGCGCAGTTCGCCCTCATCGCGATGATCGACCCGAACCTGTACGGCAACGCGGGGCTCGCACGGACGATCCAGTTCCGGTTCCGTCCCGGCAGCGTCGTCAACCCCACCTACCCTGCGCCTGTCGGCTTCTACTCGATGACCATCCCGGTCGTCGAGGACGTGCTGTTCGAGGCGATGAGCAAGGTGGCGGGGCGTCCGCTCGTAGCGCACAACGCCCCGCCGAACCTCGTCGTCATCGGCAACGTCTCCGGACGCGGCAAGCGCTATGTGCAGTACGAGTTGCTGCGCTCCGGCAACGGTGCGTACGACGGCGGCGACGGCTGGACGGGCACCGCGCACTCGGCGAGCGGCGGCTCCAAGTTCACGAGCGTTGAGATCATCGAGTCCGAGTTCGACGCGGAGGTCGAGCGGTTCGAGATCATCCCGGACTCCGGCGGCGCGGGGAAGCACCGGGGCGGCAACGGCCTGCTGCGCCGCTACCGCATCCACTCGGAGAGTCGCTTCGCGGGCGGCAACCCCCGCAACCTGCGCCCGCCGCACGGGCTCGCGGGTGCGGGCGACGGCGCGCCGGGCGGCGTCACGGTCAACCCGGGCACTGACAGCGAGGAGACGCACCTGGGCCTCATCTCCAACGTGCCGCTCCACGCGGACTGCATCATCGAGGCGCGCACCAGCGGCGCGGGCGGCGTCGGTTCACCGAGGGAGCGCGACCGCCGCAAGGTCATCCGTGACCTGCGCAACGGCCTCATCAGCAGGCAGGCCGCGGTTGACGTGTACGGCCTGGACCCGCAGGTAGCCGATGAGGCGCTCGTGCCGGGGTTGTAAAGCACTAGTCGAACAGGTCCGTGTGCGTTCCCGTCCGCATCAGAAGGAGCACGTCATCGATCTGGTCCCAGATCAAGAGCCAATCAGGTTCGATGTGACATTCCCATAGTCCCGCCATTCCACCGGTCAGGCGATGCGCCCGGTTCCGAGCGTGAAGAGGTTCTTCGCTCAGGAGTCGTTCTACGATTTCTCTAAGCTTCTGGAGGTCCTTCCTGCGCCGCTGAACACGCCTGACGTCTCTCTTGAACTGACCAGTGGTTCTGAGACGCAGCACTACTCAAACTCCGCCATCAGCTCGTCAAGGCTCGCATACTCAGTGATGTCTTCTCCGGCACGGGCCTGCCGGATGGCCTCCAAGGTCGTCTCATTGGGAACCCGCACGGGAAAAGGCAGGCCGTGGTGCATGGCCACTTGCCTGTAGAACAAAGTGATGGCCTCTGTAACTGACAAGCCAAGCGCAGAGAAAGTCTCCTCTGCCTCTCTCTTCAATTCGGGTTCGACGCGAGCACGTATCATCTCTGTCTTTGCCATGGCTCACCTCTTGGGCGTCGATGTACTGGGATTGTATCACAAATGAGATACACCGATACACGCTTCCTCTGTCCCCACTCCTACCCCGCAGGCGTATACTCGCCCCGCACGAACCAGCGAAGGAGGCGCATCATGCCGGTCGTTGACGCTGACACCCATGTGGATGAGAACGACGAAACGTGGTCGTTCCTGCTGCCGGAGCACGAACGCTTTCGCCCGCTCACCATCTCGCCGCCTGACGGCTATTACGTGGACCCGGCGCTGGCGCCCAAGGGCTACAACCGCTTCTGGAGCATCGACGGCGCGCTCCGCATCCGACGCAACCGCGACGACGTGCGCACCGGCACCACGGTCGAGACTCGCGAGCTGACAGACGTGGCCGCGAGGCTGCGCGACATGGACCGGCTGGGCGTGGACGTGCAGGTGATGTACCCCACCCTCTTCCTGACTTCCGTCAGCGCGAAGCCGGACGTGGAGTACGCGCTCGTGCGCGCCTACAACCGCTGGCTCGGCGCGAAGTCGGATGAGAGCGGCGGCCGCCTCCGCTGGGTCGTGATCCCGCCCATCCTGAGCATGGACAAGGTGGCGGAGGAGGTGGAGTGGGGCAAGGAGCACGGCGCGTGCGGTGTCTTCAAGCGCGGCGTCGAGGCCGGCAGCCGGTCGGCGAACGACCCCTATTTCTTCCCGCTGTACGAGGCTGCTGAGCGGATGGACATACCGGTGTGCATCCACATCGCCGCGGGCGACCCGGCCATCACCGACACACTCTCCTCGCACCTGACGATGTACAACTTCAGCCTCTCGCCGATAGACGCCTTCGTCAACATGGTCCTGGCGGGCATACCGGCACGATTCCCGAACCTGCGCGTGGGCTTCATCGAGACGATGTCGTCCTGGGCGCCGTACGCGATGGCGGAGCTGCAGGCGCGGCACGAGCGCTCCGGCTGGATGGGGCAGTTCGAGCTGGGGCAGGACCTCTTCCGCCAGGGACGGTTCTACCTCGCGTGCCAGACGCACGAGGACCTGCCGTACGTGATGAAGTTCACCGGGGAGGACAACCTCGTCATCGGCACCGACTACACGCACGCCGACCAGTCCGCAGAGATCGAGGCGCACGCCATCCTGCGCCGGCGCGAGGACATACCGGCCCACGTCGTCGACAAGATCGTGCGCGACAACCCGACGCGGTTCTACGGCCTTGACTGACCCGCCCCGCACGGGTGCGACGGCGTGAGCACAGAACTCACCGGCGTATTCTTCGCTCTCGGCACCTCCATCGCGTTCGGACTCGGCTCCACCGTCGCGCGGCTCGGGCTCGTCGGTACGCCGGTCGTCACCGGAACCGTGATCTCGATGATCGCGGGCACGATACTCATCGTTGGGGTCGCGGCGCCCGGCTACGCTTCCACGCTCGGCGGGATCCAGGCCTCAGGCTGGGCGCTCCTCGTGTTCACCGCCATCATCAACTATCCCATCGGACGGCTGCTGGTGTTCAACGCGATGCTCCGCATCGGCGTTGCGCGCGGCAACACCATCGTCTCCGCGAACCCGGTGGTCGCCGGCACCATCGCCATCATATGGCTTGGTGAAATGCTGGGCCTTCAGAGTGGGGTGGGTATGTTCGCCTGTGTCGGTGGAGGTGTGCTTGTCGCATGGGCCGCGCGGCAGGGGCCGTCCGCCGACGCGTCTGCGCTCGCGGAGGACCCACGGCTCGCAGAGACCACCAAGGGCCTTCTCGCGGCGCTCGGCGCGATGCTCTCCTACGGCACGGTGAGCGCGCTCGTCAAGAAGATCGTCACGGACGTGACCGAGCCCATCATCGCGGCGTCGCTCGTATTCTCGTTCGGGACGGCGATGGTCGCGATGCTGTCGCTGCCGCGCCTGCGAAGGGAGTTGCCGCAGATGACCTTCCACCGCGCCTGGCAGCTGGTGCTGGGCGGCTCCGGCATGTCGCTCGGAGTCCTGCTCTTCTACAACGCGGCGAGCCGTGCGCCCGTCACGGCGGTCGCGCCAGTCGTGGCGCTCTCGCCCATCATCGCCATCCTCTTCGCGCAGGTCATCGCGCGGCGCTTCGAACTCATGGACAAGCGCATCTGGATCGGCGCGGCCTCGGTCGTGGCGGGCGTCGCGCTCATCGGCACGTCCGTCTGATCCCACTCGCTGTTGCGCCTCACTCCCCTACCGAGTACCCTCGCCATCTCCCCGGAGAGAGCCAGAGCGGGGACAAGGAGCGAACCATGACCAGCCTCATCACCGGAGCGGGACTCGTCGGCTCATCGTATGCGCGTGAGGCCATCGCGCAGGGAGACCCCGTCGTCTTCTATGACCTCCGGCCCGACGCCAACTACCTGAACACGAAACTCGACGGCGCACCCTACGAGGCCGTACAGGGCGACCTGCGCGACCTGCCCGCGCTCGTGGCGGCGATGCAGCAGCACCAGCCGGAGATCGTCGTGCACACGGCGGGCCTCATCGGCAACAGCGTCAGCAGCCCGGTCTACACCGGCATGCAGATCAACGTGCAGGGCACCATCAACGTGCTGGAGGCGGCGCGGCTCTCCGGTGTCAAGCGCTTCATCCACGTGAGCACCTACGGCGTCTACGACCGCCGCTCCGATGCCGGCGGGACGATACCCGAGAACTACCCCCGCGCGGGCGAGGGCAACCCCTACTCCGCGTCCAAGGTGGCCAACGAGCACATCGCTGAGGCGTACGCAACGTACTACGGTTTCGAGTTGGTGTTCGTGCGCCCGTCCAACGTGTTCGGCTACAACCACTTCCGTGGCGGCTCCGGCGGCGGCATGACGGTCCACAGCCTCGTCGAGGCCGGGCTGACGGGCGAACCGCTGGTCGTGCCTGCCGTCCGCGGCCGCGCGTTCGAGTACGTCTACGGCAAGGACCTGGGGCGTCTCATCCGCCGCGCGGCGGGCATCCCGCTCTCCGGCGTCACGGCGTTCAACGGCGGCAACGGCTTCATCACCACGTTCGAGGAACTCGCCGACGCGGTGCGCACGGTTCTGCCCGACCTGAAGGTAACGGTCACGCCGTCGGACGGGCCCGTCCCGTCCGCAACGACGCCGCTCGACATCTCCAACGCCAAGGCGCTGCTCGACTGGCAGCCGGAGTACTCGGTGCCCGAGGCGTTCGCGGACTACGTAGCTGAGATGCGCCGCGCCGAAGGGCGTTAGGCTACCGCGTTCAGGAGGGATAGGGAGGCTGCGGCGCAGTCAGTCTATCCCCCCTGCAGGAACTCCTTGACGATCCCGGCCACGAGCTCCGGTTGGTCGCTCTGCACCTGGTGACCGGCGTTCGGGATCCAGTGGAAGGGGACGTGAGGCAGCATCTTCTCGAGCTGTTTCCCGTACTCCGGCGAAGCGAAGTGGTCGTTCTGCCCCCACAGGAAGATGGTGGGGATGAGTTCCGTCACCCAGGGGAGCGTCTCCCGCATGTCGTAGTTGATCTTGAGCAGCGGGTCGTTCTGGAGTCGCTGGTTCGCCTCTTGAAAGGCCTTGTTCACTTCCGGGACTCCGGGCCGGTTCGCAACCGCCAGCCGCTGATCGATGACCTCGTCGGTGATCATTTCATCCCGGTGGATGATGGCCTTGATCCGCATGCGCATGTCTTCCCGGTCGCCGCCCTGGCCGTAACTGTCAGCCAGCTCGTTGCCGGCCAGGCGGATCCGTTCGAGCCCCATGGCCACGGCTATCGACCCGCTGCCGACCAGCACCATCCGCTCGATACGCTCCGGATGAAGGATGGCGTACCGCGCCGCCTGCCAGGCGCCCATCGAATTACCCATGATCGAGAACCTGTCGAGGCAGAGCGTGTCAACGAAGTCCTCCAACTGGTCCACCCGGCTCTGAAGCCCACGTGAGGCGGGAACGAGGTCTGTGAACCCATATCCGCCCACCGCGTCCGGCGCGAGCACGCGAAAATGTTCTCCCAGTGTGGAGATGATCGTGCCATTGGCAGAGACAGCCGACTGAGCGTATCCACCCCCGTGCAGTTGGACCAGCACGGGGCCGTCGCCTCCCGCTTCCACGTAATGCGTACGGAATGACCCGGTCCTCACCCACCTCGACCGCCAACCCTTCTCTGCCATCTCTCACCTCCCGTAAGCGCTATCCGGAAGCCCCTGCAACCCCAACGAGTTGCACCTCGATACCCTCTTCCAACTCGGCTCCGGCGACGCCTATCACCGGGCAGTCGCTCCCGAACACGTCCTTCGCGACCTCGATGAACTCGTCCTCGAAGTAGATGTCGCGGAGATACACCTCGAGCGACAGCATGCGGTCCATGCTCGTGCCTGCCCGGGTCAACGCTGCTGCGAGGCATCGCAGCGACTGGCGGGCCTGGGCGCGCTTGTCGGCGCACAGGTCGCGCACCACCTCACCCGACTCAGAGTCGCGATTGCCAGGCAGGCTGCTCACGAAGACAAGATCGCCAGCCACAACCGTTTCCGCCATGTCGGGGTCGTTGGGCGACCAGTGGACCTCCTTCTCGACTCCGGGCGCCACCGCGACGCCGCCCAGCTGGATGAGGCGGTTGGCCAGCTCACCCAGCGGCAGCGCAAAGTGGGCGAAGGGGATCCTGCCGCCAAAGAGGTCCTTCGTGCACGCGCGGAAGGCGCGAGCGTCTTCCACGTTCCTCCGGAACCCGGCGTCGAGCCGCACGAAGTCGCTCAACGGAGCGGGCACTTCGTCCATGAAGGACCGCAGCGTCTCGAAGTTGTTGAAGTGTTGACGCCTGAACGCATCGGGCGCGTTGATCGGCACCTCCTCGCCGGTGAACGGGTTGGTATACCCACCGACCCCGAACGCGTAGAGAAAGTCGCCGGCCTGGACGAGCCGTGCCGATTGCCCGCGCCGGGGCTGTGGGACGATAACCTGCCGTGGCACGTCCCGGGTCAACCCGGTAGCCACGGCGGTGATGGCATTGATGTCTGCCATCTTGGCCTGTGCTCCCCAGGCAATCGCCTCGGAGTGCCCCACTTCACCGAAGTAGTCCGGCCAGACAGCCATGCGTTTTAGGCTCCACTCCTGGCCGCTGGTGAAATGAAGCACCCGCATCACGCAGTCGCCGGTCATACCGGCGCGTTCGAGGCGTCGCCGGATGCGGTCGAAAGCGTTGTGGCACTGTTCGATCGGCATGTAGACGAGGCTGAAGTCGAGTTCTTCGGTTTCCGGGTCGCGATGGCCGTCAGAACCCGAGAGGAACAGATGGGGGCCATACCGGATGAGGGCAGGAAAGCCCCGGCCCCGTTCGTCCCACAGCAGTATCTCTTTCTCAGCCATCGAGGATCACGGGCCCTTGATGTTGAAGAAGGATGCGCTCTTCTCCCACACCACGGCGCGCCGGAGTGCAGGGTCGATACCTGAGAACATCTCAGCCAGCGCGCTCTCCGAGTTGGGCCACGTCCCCTGTTCGTGGGGATAGTCGCTCCCCCATACGGCAGTGTCGCAGATGTAGAGAGCCGGGTCCGACAGCATCTTCACACCCACCGTGTCATCCTCGAACGTGAAGGTTACCTGGCGCTTGATGTAGTCGCTGGGCATCATGCTGAGCGAGATGTCGGACATGGGCTCCACCGCGTTCAGGTACCGCTGTTCCATCGTCCTGTCCATCCACAGGATGTCGAACGGGATCCATCCGATCCGGCATTCCCCGAATGAGTAGCGAAGGTTCGGGTGGCGCTCGAACACCCCGCTGAAGATCAGCTGCGCCAGGTAGGGCCCGATCGTCTTCGGGGCCTGCGGGTAGTGAGCGAGACGGGCGCCGCGGCGGTACGGAGGTCGCGGCGTGCCCTTCTTGTCGCCGATGTGGGAGCAGATGACGGTCCCCGTCTCCTCGGCAGCAGCCCACACCGGCTCCCACACCTCTTCGTACACCGGCTGGGCGGCGTCGAAGAGCACGAACTCCACAGCCTTCGCCCCCTTCTCCGCCATGCGGTAGACCTCGCCGGCGCATTCCTCCGGGAAACTCGTCGGGAGTGTGGGCAGGATGATGAGCCTGTCAGGGTTCGCCGACGAAACCTCCACGACCCAATCGTTGTGTATCGCCCAGTACGCCTTCTCCAACTCCGGGTCCCTGAACGTCTCCTTGCGCGTGTTCCCCGTGTAGAACACGCCGGCGTACGTCCCGTCCATGTCCATGTGCTTGAGAATGATGTCCGGGTCTGATGCCAGCCTGCCCTCCTCAACTTCGATGACGACGGCATCGGCTGCGCGGCTGGCGCGGAAGTGCCCTTTGGCGTGTTTCGGCAGGTCGTTGCCGTCCGCCGCGGCCGCGTGGAGGTCTCCCTCCCACTCCCACATCGTTCCCTTGTCAGTCTCGACCACCCTGGGGCCGACCTCCCGGAGCTTCGATGGCAACCGGCTCTGGAACAGGTCGGCCGGATACCAGACGTCGCTCAGGTGGCTGTCCGCTGATATGTTTGTGTACTCCATAATGCCGGACCCTCCTTGCTGCCCGACCACGAACCCGTCGCAGCCAGGCGCCATCCACTCGCTTCAACTGGAGCGTATGCGTGCAACCGGGCGTCTAAGGCTGGCCAGATGAAGGCATTCCAGCGGGGATGCTACCACTGCCTTCGAAAATCGCAAGGACAGGTGGTGGAGTGCGGGCATAAGAAGAGGGGCGCCCTGGTGGGCGCCCCTCTTCGTTCGTCTCGTCCTGCCGCCTACAGCGCGTACAGGCGCTTCGGGTTGTCGTAGAGGATCTTCTGCGTGCTGGCCTCGGTGACCTTGCCGTCGTTGCTGAGTTTGCTCAACGCGTCGATCTCGGCGGTGGTGTCGGCGTGGCCGTAGTCCGTGCCGATGACGAGGTGGTCGTCGCCGACGCGGTCGATGATGTACCCGAGGTCGTCGATCGTCTGGCAGCCGACGTAGAGGTTGTACTCCTCCATGAGCTCAGCGTCGCGCGGGAACACGCCGTCGGTGAAGCGGCGTGAGCGGAGCACGAGGTCGTTCATCACGTAGGGCAGCCACTGCGACGTGACTTCGATGAACGCCCAGCGGAGGTCGGGGAACTTCTCCGGCACGCGGTGCAGGACGAGGTCGCTGAACGCGCCGACGGTGGGGAACTTGAACGTGGGCAGGCCGAACGAGCGGTCGAGCAGGTCCATGTTCGCGTACTGTCCGGCGGCGGCGTGGACGGCGATGGCAAGGTTGAGCTTCTGCGCTTCCTCGTAGACCGGGTAGAAGTAGGAGTCGGAGAGGAGGAGGTTGTGCTCGTGGCCGCGGAAGAAGACGGCGCACGCGCCGTTCTCCTTGCCGAAGTGGATCTCCTCGATGGCCTTGTCGATGCTCATCAGCGGCGGGATGACGGCCCAGCGGAGGCGTCCGCCGCCCTGCTGCCAGACGTCGGCGAGCCAGCGGTTGTAGGCATATGAGATCGCGTAGTCGGTGTCGGCGTGGTTCGTGAGCGGGCGCAGGAACATCGTGGGATAGAGGATGTGCATGTCCACGCCGAGCTCGTCCATGTGGTCGAGGCGGGCCTTGATGTCGGCGGCCTCGCGCGCAGCGGTGGGGAACTCCGGCCCGACGTTCTGGTTCATGCGCCAGGCGCGGCCCTCCAGGAACCAGTACTTGTCCGTGTTCGCGCCGTCCTCCCGGACGAGCACGAGGGGGCGGAACCGGGCGTCCTCCTCCCGCATGAAGTCGAACGTGCGCGGCGTCTCGATGACGTGGCAGTCGGCGTCGATGACTCGTGTCTGAACAGCAGTAGCCATGGCAGGCCTCCCTCTGCGCGATGTGGCGCAAGCCTACCAAAATCTCACGTCAAACTCACATCGATGGACAGGGGAAAAAGTTGGGGTGCCCACGAGGGACACCCCTGTTCTACCAGGCGGATTGCGCTCGGCGCTCTAGGAATCAGGGGCGGGGCCGGCTCTCTCCTCCCCCGCAGCGACGCCTCGTGCGTGGGCGTCTTCCTCCGAGAGGCCTTCCAGCCGGGCTTGCGTGTATGCCTGCTCGTACGCCCTCGCGTACTCGATGGCGTTGTCGTGGTCTCTGCCCGCGAACTCGCCGTCCGCGTGAGCGCCGGAGTAGACGTGCGCCCGCTCCTGGTTCCAGGCCTCCTCGAAACGCTTCTCGTAGTACGTGAGGTGGTAGCGCCAGGCGTAACGGTACGACTCGGGCCACTCGTACCCGAGCTCCAGCGCGCGGTGGAGCCCCAGGAAGTAGGCGTTCGCTTCCTCGTAGGCCTCCTGGTCCGGGAAGCCCAGTTCGACCTTCGCGGTGGCGAACACCTGGGCGTATATGTGCGCTTCCCGATACGGGTCCTCCCAACGCTGCGTGATCGCCCGGCTGTGCGCGTCCACGTACGCCGTGGCGAATGCAGCGGTCCAACTCGGGATCTGGCTCTCCTCGATGTCGCCCCGGCCCTCCCACCGTTTCGCATCAACGTAACCGTGACGGTAAGCGATGGCATACAGGAGGCGCTGCCGGGTGACCACGTGCCCGCCATACGGACGTGAGCGTTCGTACCCCTCGACGTAGATGTCGGACAGTTCGACGCCTTCTTCGTCGGAGTACTCGTCGTCGATGCGATACCCCGCGAAAACGGAGGCGTACGCGTGCGCGCCCACGCGGCTGGCGTCGCTGCTGGCGAACGCTTCCGTGTAGTCCGTCGCGAACGTCGTGGCGGAAGCGTCCTCGGAGAACGGCCAGCGCTCCGAGTTCTTCCGCGCGGCCTCGCTTGCACGGCCAAGGGCCAGGGTGGTCGGGGTGGCCTCGCCGACCGCCTCGGCAAAGGCAACAGCGTAGTCCGTCATGAAGTTCGGACTGTCCTCCGGGACGTGGACATCGATGCTGGTGCCCACGTAGAAGTGATAGAGGTAACCGGCCGCATAGTCCTGGGCGTCGTCGTCCGGCAGACCCAGGGCCTTCGCTGCTGCGAAGGCTCCTGCGAATATGTCCACGTCCTTTCCGGTCACGTGTTCATCGGCGGCGAACGCGATGCCCTCTGAGTAGCCTTCTGGAAGCGGGGTCGGCGTTGCGGTCGGAGCAGGGGTGGGCGTCGCCGGTTCAGGGGTCGGTGTTGCTGTCGGCTGCGGAGTCGGAGTGACCTCTGCGGGCGGTGGGGGCACACGGGTCGGCGTCGCCGTCGGCACGGGCGTGGACGTTGGTGTCGCCGTGGGTACAGGGACCGGCGTTGCCGTCGGTTCGGGAACGGGTGTAGCTGTCGGCGCGGAGGTCGGGGTGGCCGTCGGAGTCGGCGCCGGAGCGGAGGTTGGTGTCGGGGTGGGATCGTCGCCGTTACACGCTGTAAGCAGAAGCGCGCTGGACAGCACCGCCGCAAGGAACAAGCCGAGTCGCCGTTGCATCTGTAACTTACCTTCTCTCTTGGGTTGGTCGGGGCGGCCAGGATCGAACTGGCGACCTCCTGCTCCCAAAGCAGGCGCGCTTCCGCTGCGCTACGCCCCGGTGTCGCTCCAGTTTATCGCACTCATGCCGCTGCGCATGGCGCACACGGATGCGGATAGTCGTTCAACCGATCCCGCACACGGTGTGGAAAGGGTTGCATCGTTGAGCGTAGTATGATATTCGTTCGGAACATTAGTTCTGTTCTATGGAGATACCCATGCTCATTCAGGGTGCCCCTGACATTTACGAGAAGCTGCGGCACCTCGGCGGGATGGCGACGGACGACGTGCTCTCGCCCGCCGAGCGCTCGGATGGGTCGGCGCGGTTGAGCGATGGCTGGGAACGTGTCGGGCCGCGGGGTGGAGTGACGCCGCACGCGGGCGTCTACAGGGCTGCGGCGCCGAACGGCAGGCGCATCTCGCTGATGCGCGTGATGTTCACGGACCACTGCATCATGGACTGCCACTACTGTCCCAATTCCTACTGGGTGCCGCGCAGGCGCTACGGGTTCAAGGTGGACGAGCTCGCGCGGTTGTTCGACGAGATGCACAGCCGTCACATGGTGGAGGGACTCTTCCTGAGTTCGGGTATCTTCAAGGACCCGGACGCCACGCAGGAGCGGTTGCTCGACGTGGTGGAGGCGGTACGTTCGCGGTACGGGTTCAGGGGCTACGTCCATCTCAAGGTGATGCCCGGCACGAGCACGGACGCACTGATCGAGCAGAGCCGTCGCCTCGGCGCGCGGCTCTCCGTCAACATGGAGGCCCCTTCCGCCGAGCACCTGCGCAAGCTGAGCGCGATGAAGGATTTCGACAACGGCATCGTCGCGCCCATGAAACGCATAAGCGAACTCATGCTGGAGCGCTACGGTGGTGTGGTAGGCCAGGCGACTCAGCTCGTGGTCGGCGCGGCAGACGAATCGGACTGGGACATCTTCACGCGGATGCGGACCCTCTACGGTGAGTACGGTTTCAAGCGCGTCTACTACTCGGCTTTCCGTCCCGTGCGGCACACGCCGCTGGAGGAGCACCCCGCGACGCCGTCCGCGCGCGAACATCGCCTCTACCAGATGGACTGGCTGTCGCGAATCTACGGCTACGACACGGAGGAGCTGCGCCCTGCCTTCGATGCAGGCGGCTTCCTGGAATTGCGCGCCGACCCCAAGATGATGATCGCGGTGAACAACTTCGAGCGGTTCCCCGTCGACGTGAACCATGCCAGCGAGCACGAACTGCTGCGCGTCCCCGGCGTCGATCCGGTGGCTGCGGACCGAATCGTGAAGCAGCGGGCGCAGCACTCCATCACTCAACGTCAGGAACTGCAGGCGATGGGCGTAGTGATGAAGCGAGCCATGCCCTTCCTGCGGTTCCCCGGCCACAGGCCCGTACCCGCGAAGCAAAGCGAACTGACCCTCTTCCCGGAACAGAAACCGGCTCGCACGCAGCCGGCGCGGCGAACGGTGGAGTTGCACACTGCGCACGCGGCGTCCGGCTGCACGTCGTGCCCGCTCAACCCCGGGACCTGCGGGATGGCGGCGTAGGCGGCCTCCCTTGCTGGGTTCCTCGCCGCGCCGCGCGGGTGCTACCATCCGCGCTAACGAGAACGGACAGGGAGAACGATGCTCAGAGTCGGCGCACAGGCCCCTGACTTCACCGTACCGCTCAACTCCGGCGTTCCCTTTACGCTGTCGGAGCAGCGCGGACGGAACGTTGTGCTCTTCTTCTTCCCCCACGCAAACACCAAGGGGTGAACCTGGGAGTGCGCGGAGTTCCGCGACAAGCACGACGAGATGACCGAAGCGCAAGCCGTGGTGCTGGGCATAAGCACCGACGGCTCAGACGCGCTGGCCGATTTCGCCCAGAACCTCGGCCTGCCCTACAACCTGGCGTCCGACCGCTCCGGCGAGGTGCGGCGTCTCTACGACGTGGAGCGCCGCTTCGGACTTGGCACTTCCCGGTTCACCTATGTCGTGGACGACGCTGGAGTGATCCGGAGCGTGCACCACAACGAGTTCTTGATGAAGAGCCACGCCCGGAGCGCGCTCGAGGCGTTGGAAGCCCTCCGCAACGGCCAGACCTAGCCCGACAGCCCTGCCCCACCGCCAATTCGAGCCGATGCGGTATCATCGGCGCGTGTACAAGGTAGGCGTTCTTACGAGCAGCGATATGGGCGCGCGCGGCGAGCGCGAGGACACGAGCGGAGCGTTGATCCGCGAGACCCTCGCACCGCCGGACTACGAGCACGCCGAGTACGCCGTGGTCCCCGACGACCGCGCAACCATCGAGCAGACGCTGCGGACGTGGGCCGACGAACGCGGGATCGACCTCATCCTCACAACCGGCGGCACCGGCCTGACCGACCGCGACGTCGCGCCGGAAGCGACGCTCGCGGTGATCGATCGCATCGCTCCCGGCCTGCCTGAAGCGATGCGCGCCTACGGCATGACCAAGACGCCGATGGCGATGCTCAGCCGCGGAACGGCGGGCGTGCGGGGCCGCACGCTCATCGTGAACCTGCCCGGCAGCCCGAAGGGCGTGCGCGAAGGACTGGAAGTGCTCGCGCCCATCCTGCCGCACGCGCTCGGCCAGCTTACGGGCGCCGACCGCGGACACTGAACCTCCCATGCGCATAGACGTCCTCACCGTATTCCCGGAGATGTTCGGCCCGGTGCTCGCGGCCGGCATCGTCGGCAAGGCCATACGCAACGGCATCGCGGACGTGCGCGTCCACGACGTGCGCGAATTCGCGCACGACCGGCACCGTTCCACGGACGACTCCCCGTTCGGCGGAGGGCCGGGGATGGTGATGCTGCCCGGCCCGCTCTTCGAGGCCGTGCGCTCATTGGAATCCGATCCAGACGCGGCCATCGTCGCGCTGACGCCACAGGGCAAGCCGTTCGATCAGCGGACGGCTGAGCGGCTGGCGGGGCTCGAGCATGTCGTCCTCATCTGCGGAAGGTACGAGGGCATCGACGAGCGTGTCATCGAGGGGCTGGCGACGGAGGAGATCAGCACCGGCGACTACGTCGTGAGCGGCGGCGAGATACCCGCGATGCTCATCGTCGATGCGCTCGTGCGACTGCTCCCGGGAGCGCTGGGGCACAGCGAAGAAGCGCTGGCCGACGACTCGCACACGTCAGGACTGCTGCAACACCCCCAGTACACGCGGCCCGCGGATTTCGAGGGGCTCGCAGTGCCGGACGTGCTGCTCTCAGGCAATCACGCGGCCATCGCCAAGTGGCGCAGGCAGGAAGCGCTGCGGAGGACGCTCGAACGGCGCCCCGACATGCTCGCCGGGGCCGAACTGAGCGCGGAGGACGTTCGCATCCTCCGCGCCCTTGGCTGGCAGTCGCCTACACCGGGACCTGGTCCGCGGGAGTGACCACGGGCTCGGACGCCGCCGGAACGGCGGGGGCTGCTTTGCGAGCCGGAGCCGCCACGCGGCGGGTCTTGGTGGGCTCGGGCAGCGCCGTCCTGCCGAGGCTGAAGGCTTCGAGGCTCTCCAGCTGACTGGCGCGGACCCATTCGTCACGCCCGACCGGAGCGACCAGCCAGTTTTCCAGCACGGCTTGGCGTTTCACCTCGACCTTCGTGCGGGCCGTGGCTTCCGGGTTCCAGTCGTACGCCGCGTTGACCGTCGGCGAGAGGTGCATGGAGGTCGGCACGAGCATGCCAAGGAACGCATACATCGCACTCCCTTGCTGGCAGAGGACGATCTGGTGGCCGGGCGTCGGGCCTGCCGCAGGCTCGACCCAGACGCCGGAGCAGACCTCGGTGGTGCTGTCGACCACCTCCAGCTGATCGCTGTCGAGCAGTGGTTCGACGTCGTCGAGGCGGTAGTGCTTGCGGTTCCTCCTGCTGGGGCGCAGCGCCTCGTCCAACGCATCCTTGTGGATGATGTAGCGGGCGTTCGGGAAGGTCGGGAGGACTCGCCCGGAAGAAGTGATGTGGGTACACCCTCCCGCGTATTCGGAGAAGAGATCCGTCTGGATGACGACGGCGATGTCCTTCGGCATGAGGCCGAGCTGCTTCAGCTCCCTTGCCATCGACGACCTGCTGCGTGTCCGGACAACGTCGACGGAGAGCGGTGGCTTGTCGCCGGGGCCTGTGTTCACGAGCACCCAGCCGTCCGGGTGATCGATGAGCAGGCTGTAGTTGCCCACGGAGACACGGTTCTGGCGGTCGGGGGAGACGAACCGTTCCCACGTCTGCTTCGTGGTGGCGCCGAACACGGCGCCACCGTCCAGACGGGTGGTGCTGACACGGAGAAGACGTATGTACGGTTTGGTTGCCTTACCCATCGTAATCTCCTTAGGCGCAGGAGCGCTTTGCAGGAACAATGGGCGCTATTATGTCCAAGTTTTCAGTTTTGTCAATACTTTGTTTAGATTTTGGTTTAGAAAACCGACCAAGTCTTACAAACGTTAGGAGTCAGCCCCTGCAGAGCGGCAGCGCGAAAGAGCCTTGCCGGAAGCATGGAAGCGATATTGAACGAAGTTTAGGAAATTGTCAGGCCGATGCCGAACGACGAGCGCTAGCGCCCCCAAGCGCAGCGCCGACCGTGCCTCCCGCGAACACCCACAGCACCGCCGCGCCGACCACCACCAGCACGAAGTTCGCCGACAGCTGCGCAAACAGGGCCACCCCCATGGCCGCTATGCCCACGGGGAGCAGCAGGAGCACAGCCATGAGCAGACCGATGAGAAGCGCCTGTCCCTGGGTGCAGGCGCTCCGTGTGCCCGCCATGTATCCACCGATGAGGGGAGACGGGACAGCCGTAACGAAGTGCACGATGGGGATGAGGATGCAACCAAGGGTGACGGCTGCCCCCACGAGGGCGGCTTTGAACACGGCGGAACCTCTCAGGCGCAGGAGGAGTTGCGGAAAGTGTACGAACGGCCGGCGCGGGCTGTCCAACACACGCGGCACGTACAATGACCTCCGTGAGGGACCAACGCACAACCGACCGGAGCCGTGGCGCCCGTGCAGATTGACGACGCGTTCCGCCGCGCGCTGCACGCGAGCTTCGTCATCCGCGTGACCCACAGGGGACGCAGGAGCGGCCTGCCCCGCGTGCTGGAGACGACCTACTACTGGGACGGCGCGGGGAAGATCTACCTCTCCGGCTACCCTGGCAGGCGCGACTGGGTGGCGAACATGGCAGCGCACCCGGACGCGACCGTCTACACCGTCGAGCGCGGCCAGTGGTTCGCGGTTCCCGCGACGGTGCGCGTGTTGCGCTCGCGCGAGGAGCGCACGCCGTACATCATGGCGTACGTGCGGCACTGGCTTCGCCTCGGCGGAGGCCAGCGCCGCCTCGTCCAGTGGGTGCTGACAGCCGTGCGCATCAACCGGGCGCTGCGCCTGCCGTGGTGGGGACCGTTCTACTGCATCCGCCGGATCTTCGACTCCATGCCATGCGTCGAGGTGACGCTGACCGGCGCACCCGTCGCGCTGGGCGCGCCGCCGCCTGAACCTACCCTTCAACGCTCAGCTAGGGAGGCTCCATAATCCGCCAGAAACTCGATTACGCGGCGTTGACACCGCCCCAACCCATTGCGTACAGTGCCGCCCTGTAGCATGGCCGTGTATAATGCGCGGACTACATCCATGCATCTGCCCCGATCCGACAAAGAAGGCCGGCGTCGAATTACCGCAACATCAGGTACTCGCCAACGCTATGATGCATAGCCCATCCAGCCGTCGAATCGGTACACCCCACAGGACAACCCCCCTGATCAGGAGCACTTTGCTATGAGCGCCTCCGTCGGATTCCACTTGCCGCCCAGAGCCGTATCCCGGCTCGACACGCTGGTGGACGGTATCGAAGCGAACCCGGGCCCACTGCTGAACCCCGCCGCGATGCGCGAGGCGTCACAAGACCTGGACGTCCGCAGCGCGATCGAGCTGCTGCCGGAGGGCATGTCCCGCGAGGACCTCGTCGGCATCCTCAAGCTGGCGATGCTCACCGAGTGCGCGACCGACTCGTACTCGGCCGTCTTCCAGGACGGCGCGGAGCGGTTCGACTCTCCCTGGCTGGGACGGTTCAACGAGCGCGTCTGGACGCCGGACGAGCACACGCACTACACGCCGTACAAGTTCATGCTGCTGTCGCTCGGTTACTCCGAGGACCAGTTGGACAGTGAGATGAGCGAGGTGAAGGAGCGGCAGTACGAGCACTGCTGCGGCCGCAGTCCCGTCGAACTGACCACCTACGGCATCATCCAGGAGTACCTCACCGACAACTGGCACGGCATGATCAGCCAGATACTGAAGCCGTCCGCGCCCTACGCAGCCAAGTGCGCCTCCATGGTGAAGCGCCGCGAGACGCTGCACACCACCTGGTACCGGGAGATGACCGCCATCCAGGTGGATGAGAACCCGGAGATGCTCGGGCTGGTGGCAGACACTGTCCTGTCGTTCCAGATGCCCGGTACGCAACTCGTCCCTGAACTCGGCAACCGCTCGCTTGAATGGATGAGCAAGGCGAACGTGGACTTCTCCCGCGTCGCCAGGGATTTCGTACGCAACTTCCAGCAGGTCGCGGGGAGCGTGAAGCGCGCCGGCCAGCTGTTCATCGACCTCGCAGCGAAGCGCAGCATGCGCGTCGGCCCTGTGCCGCTGACCACTGCCCGGCAGGTGCTGAGCAAGATCGGCGGGCCGGGCTACGGACTCGTCGGCGAGGCGGTGCTGGACAAGTTCGGCATCCCGCGTCCCACCACCGAGTTCCAGACCGGGCCGATCAGCCTGCCGCCCCGGATGTACGAGGCCTTCCGCGCCCGCATTCGCGGCATGATTGCACAGCGCGTCGAAGTCGCTGCCATCCTCGGCGAGGTCTAAGGGCCACCTCCATGCCCCGTTCCCCACTGCGGCCCGTCGGACACGCAGCCAGGCTTGTTGCTACCCCCGTGGCAGACGTTGCCGCGCGCAGGGTGTTCTTCTCCACCGTCTCGAAGATCAAGGTCGGCTCGCTGCAGGTCGAGACGCCCGACGGCAAGTCCTACTCCTACCACACGAGCACGCGCGGCCCGCACGGCGTGCTGCGGATACACGACAACTCCTTCTACCGGCGCATGATCGCGGGCGGCGAGATCGGCTTCGGCGAGGCGTACCAGGCCGGCATCTGCAGCTCTCCCGACCTCGTGCAACTGCTCATGGTCGCGATACTCAACCGGCGCGAAGTGGACCTGAACCGCGGGCCGATGCGCCTCCTCTCCAAGCGCTCCAACCTCCGCCTCCACCGTAAGCGGAAGAACACCAAAGAGCAGAGCAAGTACAACATCCACGCCCACTACGACATGGGCAACGAGTTCTTCGGGCTCTTCCTGGACCCGACGCTCACCTACTCCAGCGCTGTCTTCGCGTTCGACGGACAACTCCTCGCGGACGCGCAGATCAACAAGTACGACCGCATGTGCGAGCTCGCGGGCATCACCGCGGGGAGCCGAGTGCTGGAGGTCGGCAGTGGATGGGGTGGCTTCGCGATGCACGCGGCACGGGAGTACGGCTGCCACGTCACGACCATCACACTCTCCCAGGAGCAGTTCGACCTGGCCTCGAAGCGCATCCAGGAGGCGGGGCTGAGCGACAGCATCGACATCCGCCTCATGGACTACCGGGACGTCGAGGGCACGTTCGACAGCATCGTCTCCATCGAGATGTTCGAGGCCGTCGGCGCGGAGTTCTTCGAGACATACTTCCTGAAGAGCGCGTCCCTGCTGAAGCCCGGCGGCAAGCTGGCGATGCAGGTCATCACCGTGCCCGACCGGAGCTTCGAGTCCCAGAAAGTCGGCGTGAACTGGATACAGAAATACATCTTCCCCGGCGGTGTGTTGCCATCGCTCGCCGCGATGGAGCAGGCGAACGCCCAAACCGGGCTCATCATCGCGTCCGCACACCACATCGGACAGCACTACGCGGTGACCCTGCGGCTGTGGCGCAAGGCGTTCTGGGAGCACATAGAAGAAGTGCGCGCGCAAGGCTACGACGATCACTTCATCAAGACGTGGGACTACTACCTCGGGGCCTGCGAGGCTGGCTTTCTCTCACACAACACAGACGACATCCAGATCGTCTTCGAGAAACCCGCCATCCCCGCCTGACCTCCGCCCTTCCCGCCCCTTCTCGGCCATCCCCGCCTGACTTCCGCCGTTCCCGCCCCTTCTCCGTCATTCCCGCGAAAGCGGGAATCCAGGAGCGTATGTCAACGCAACACGCTTGCGCGGCTGAGCCGGGAGCGGAGCGTGTCGCGCCGACGGAAGCCAGGGCTCCATTTCTCTGACACCAGCCCCTTACGCCAGCCCTCCTCGACTCCGTACGCTGTCTCCGGAGGACAGCGCAGTTGCAGGTGCCACGCAACATCAACCGAATGACTCACCCGCACGAACGGACCGGAATGAGCCGTTCTGAGCCGTTCTTGACCCCGGATGAACCGCGGATGGGCTGCTTTGAGCTGCTGGACAGCTCATGCAAGGGGCCGATTCCAGAAGTGAGATCAGGGGCATGAGCCGTTTTGAGCCGCAATTCCCCCGGAACCTTTCGCCGGCCGGAGTAGAGAGCCCCGCCAGACTTGTGACACGCGCCCCTTGCGCGGCTCCATGCAGCACGCAGACCATGGCGACACAGGCCAACCTTCACTCGTATTCACTCCTAGTGCAAGGTACAATATGTGGGGATGGATGGCGAACAACCACTAGATGTTGGGCACTGCCCCTTGACAAAGCAAGGGAAAGGGGTTAAACAGAGGTTCCTTTTGCGTACGCGCGCGGGGGTACGCGTACGGTGTGTACTTCGTACACACCGCGCGCGTACGCGATTCGTATAAGCCTAGGGGCATGAAATGACTTACGTGGTGAGTACCGACCAGTTCAGCGCGGGGATGCCGGAGCAGATACCGCCGGACGCAGCCGCGTCCACAACCATGCACGTCCGCAAGCGCAACGGAGGCCTCGAGCCCGCCGACGTGATGAAGATCGTGCGCGCGGTGGAACGCTCCTCCGGAGGACTGGACAGTGTCGACCCGCTCCGCGTCGCGACCCGCACCATCAGCGGGCTGTACGACGGCGCGACCACCAGCGAGCTGGACGAGCTCTCCATCCGCACCGCCGCGTCGCTCATCGCGGAGGAGCCTGAGTACTCCAAGCTGGCCGCGCGCCTCCTCGCCGTCTTCATCGACAAGGAAGTGCGCAACCAGGACATCCACTCCTTCTCCCAGTCCGTGAAGGCGGGGCATGCCCTCGGCCTGATCGATGACCGCGTCGCGGAGTTCGCCGCGGTCAACGCCCGCAAGCTGGACGACGCCATCACGCCGGAGCGCGACAGGCTCTTCGAGTACTTCGGCGTCCGCACGCTGTACGACCGCTACCTCTTGAAGCACCCGGAGAGCAGGCTGAGCATCGAGACGCCGCAGCACTTCTTCCTGCGCATCGCCTGCGGGCTCGCCGAGAGCCCCGCCGACGCCATCGAGTTCTACGAACTCATCTCCCGGCTGGACTACATGCCGAGTTCACCCACGCTGTTCAACTCCGGCACGCGTCACTCGCAGATGTCGTCCTGCTACCTGCTCGACTCCCCGCAGGACGACCTGGAGTCCATCTACAACCGCTACACGGACATCGCCAAGCTCTCCAAGTTCGCGGGCGGCATCGGCGTCTCCTTCTCACGCGTGCGCTCGCAGGGCTCCCTGATCAAGGGCACGAACGGCACGTCCAACGGCATCGTGCCGTGGCTCAAGACGCTCGACTCCTCCGTCACCGCCGTCAACCAGGGCGGCAAGCGCAAGGGCGCGGCGTGCGTCTACGTCGAGAGCTGGCACGCGGACATCGAGGACTTCCTCGAACTGAAGAACAACACCGGCGACGAGTCCCGGCGCGCGCACAACCTCAACCTCGCCAACTGGGTGCCGGACCTGTTCATGCAGCGCGTCGAGGAGGACGCCCTCTGGTCGCTCTTCGACCCGAAGGAACTGCCCGAGCTCGTGGACACCTACGGCGACGAGTTCGAGCGCATCTACACGCAGGCCGAGGCCGACGAGCGGTACGAGCGGCAGTTGCCCGCGCGCGAACTCTACGCTCGGATGATGCGCACGCTCGCGCAGACCGGCAACGGCTGGATGACCTTCAAGGACACCTCCAACCGCAAGTCCAACCAGACCCTCCTGCCCCAGAACGTCATCCACCTCTCCAACCTCTGCACGGAGATCCTCGAGGTCACCAACAAGGACGAGACCGCGGTCTGCAACCTCGGCTCGCTCAACCTCGGTCACTTCGTCACGGACGATGGCGCGTTCGACTACGAGCGCCTCAACCGCGCCGTGAAGACCGCCGTGCGCTACCTGGACCGCGTGGTGGACATCAACTTCTACCCCACCGACGCTGCCTCCTACTCCAACAGCAAGTGGCGGCCCGTTGGACTCGGCGTCATGGGCCTGCAGGACGTCTTCTTCAAGATGCGGATGCCGTTCGACAGCCCTGAGGCCATCGAACTCGGCGCGCGCATCCAGGAAGAGGTCTACTACGGCGCGCTCGACACATCGTGCGCGCTCGCTGAGACGCGCGGTCAGCATGAGACGTTCAAGGACACGCGCGCAGCCAGCGGCGAGCTCCAGTTCGACTTCTGGGGCATCACCCCCAGCAAGCCGGAGTGGCCGGAGCTGCGGGAGCGCATCAAGCAGTTCGGGCTGCGGAACTCCCTGCTCATCGCCATCGCGCCCACCGCCACCATCGCCTCCATCTGCGGCGCCTACGAGTGCATCGAGCCCCAGGTCTCCAACCTGTTCAAGCGCGAGACGCTCTCCGGCGAGTTCCTCCAGATCAACCACTACCTCGTCAACGATCTGAAGGAGCGCGGGCTCTGGACGGAAGCCATACGCAACCGCATCAAGCTCAGCGACGGCTCCGTGCAGTACGTCGACGACATCCCTGACGACCTGAAGCAGCTCTACCAGACCGCCTGGGAGCTGCCGCAGAAGGCACTGATAGACATGGCCGCCGCCCGCGGCCCATACATCGACCAGAGCCAGTCCCTCAATCTCTTCATGGCCGCGCCGACCATCGGCAAGCTCTCCTCCATGTATCTCTACGCGTGGAAGACCGGCCTGAAGACCACCTACTACCTCCGCTCCCGCCCGGCAACGCGCATCACCCAGACGACAACCATCGCCGTGGCTGAGAAGGAGTACGCGGACCAGGATGCGATCGCCTGCTCCCTGGAGAACCCGGAGACCTGCGAAGCCTGTCAATAGGCTACGTCTCGATTGGAGAAGGGTAACAATGGCAGCACTAGCTCAAGTAATTCACTCCATGGAATCAATGCAACGACTTGCTCGGAACACGGAGCGACTCAATGAGGCAGTCAACAACTCCTCCATCGTAAGGACTGCGGAGACGCTACAACACATTGACCACGCCTTCCAAACCAACACAGCAGCGGCCGCGGCAGCAGAAGCGTTACAACGCGTTGACCGCGTGTTCAACACCCACGCAGCAAGGGCAGCCGAAGCACTGCAACGCATTGACCGCGCCTTCCAAATCAACACAGCAGCGGCTGCGGCAGCAGAAGCGTTACAACGCGTTGACCGCGTGTTCAACACCCACGCAGCAAGGGCAGCCGAAGCACTGCAACGCATTGACCGCGCCTTCCAAACCAACACAGCAGCGGCTGCGGCAGCAGAAGCGTTACAACGCGTTGACCGCTTCATGGCAGAACGCCGCGCCATCCCTCAGCATCACTTAGATGACCCGTTCTTGGAGACCGATAGGTCGTCCGTAGAATCTCATCCCAACAGGGAGATTGGTTTCTTGGCTGCCTACAGGCGCAGGCATCGCTACTAGCGGGCTTCCTGAACACTGCCTCCTCCCACCTATGCCCGGCAATAGAGGAACCACCGCCATGATCCTCGAACCAGGACTCAACCTCACACTCCGGCCCATGCGCTACCCGGACTTCTACGAGATGTACAAGAACGGCATACGCAATACGTGGACCGTCGACGAGGTTGACTGGTCGGACGACATCAAGGACCTGACCGGGAAGCTCTCCCCACCGGAGCAGCACCTCATCCAGCGGCTCGTCGCGTTCTTCGCCACCGGCGACTCCATCGTCGCCAACAACCTCGTGCTGAACCTCTACAAGCACATCAACGCGCCCGAGGCCCGGCTCTACCTCTCACGCCAGCTCTTCGAGGAAGCGCTCCACGTCCAGTTCTACCTCACCCTCCTCGACACCTACATCCCGGACGTCGACGAGCGGCACGAGATGTTCCGCGCCATCGAGACCATCCCTTCCATCAAGCAGAAGGCCGATTTCTGCTTCAAGTGGATCGACTCCATCCACAACCTCGACACGCTGGACACGGACGACCAGAAGCGCCAGTTCCTGCTCAACCTCATCTGCTTCGCCACCTGCATCGAGGGGCTCTTCTTCTACGCCGCGTTCGCCTACGTCTACTTCATGCGCTCCAAGGGGCTCTTGAACGGGCTCGCGTCCGGCACCAACTGGGTCTTCCGCGACGAATCAGCCCACATGGAGTTCGGGCTGCAGGTCATCCGCACCGCGCGCGAGGAGTACCCCCACCTGATCGACGAGCGCTTCGAGGGGCAGGTGACGCAGATGGTCCAGGAGGCCGTCGACTGCGAGACGCAGTTCGCCGAGGACCTGCTGGAGGGCGGCGTCGCCGGCCTCACCGTGGTCGAGGTGCGCCAGTACCTCGAGTACGTCGCCGACCAGCGCCTCACCAACCTCGGCCTGCCAACCTACTTCGGCACCCGCAACCCGCTCACCTTCATGGAGCTGCAGGACGTCCAGGAGCTCTCCAACTTCTTCGAGCGCCGCGTCTCCGCCTACCAGGTCGCCGTCACCGGCCAAGTCGCCTTCAACGAGGAGTTTTAGCTCATACCACCTAGGGTCCTAGAGCAAGCAACTGAAAGGAAACAACCATTGCAGCGCCAACTCCACTTCGTCATCGACCCCTATCGTAACCGCTTAGCTATACCGGTTTTCGACGGGGTTCCTATCTGGCCCAGCGAGAATTTGGACATCGGCTTAATTTCGGTCAACACGCCCAGCATCTTGGTGGTGTAGAGCGTAGGCTCGCTAGTCTCCTTACTCCAGGTCCACTAACCCATCCGCATCACCGACTCCGCTATCGACCGCCGCCTTGCCGACGGCGTACGCCACCTTGCGGTGCACCTCTGGGTCGAGCGGCGTGGGGCTGAGGTCGCCGTAGGGCGTCGCCTCCATAAGCGCCTCGCCTGCAGCGATGAGCATCGCCCGGTTGATCTCCCCCGCCTGCGTGCTGAGCGCCCCACGCCAGATGCCGGGATAGCCCAGCAGGTTGTTCACCGTCGTGCCGTCGGCGGCGAGCGCCGCCCCAGCCTCGATCGCCAGCGCGGGGCGTATCTCCGGGTCCGGGTTGGAGAGCGCGAACACCACCTGCCCGCTGCGCACCGCTTCCGGCGCGATGAGGCCCGGCACACCCGTCGTCGATATCACCACGTCCGCCGTCGCCATGATCTCGTCCAGCGATGCCACACGTCCGCCGTGCTGCTGGTGGCGGGCCATGCAGTCCTCGTTCACGTCCGCGCCCACCACCGGCCTGCCCGTGGCGTGCATCAGGAGCGACGCCACCGCCTGTCCTGCCGCGCCGAGCCCCACCTGCCCTATCGTCACGTCGGAGAGCCGCCTGCCGGTCGTCCGCATCGCGCTCATCAGCGCGCCGAGTACGACCGCTGCAGTGCCGTCCTGGTCGTCCTGCATCACCGGGATGCTGAGCCGCTCGCGCAGCTTCGCCACGATGTCGAAGCAGGCGGGCGCGGCGACGTCCTCCACGTGGATACCGCTGTACGTCGGCGCTACCCGCACGACGGCCTCGACGAACTCGTCTGCAGTCGAAGACTGCACGAGCAGTGGTGCGCCGTTCACCCCCGCGAACTGCTGGAGCAGCGCGGCCTTGCCCTCCATGACCGGCATCGCTGCCGCCAGCCCGATGCGCCCGAGGCCCAGCACCGCCGTGCCGTCTGTCACGATGGCAACCGTGCTGCCGATGGACGTGAACCGCCGCGCCAGGCTCGGCTGGGCATGGATGGCGCGGCATATCTCCGCAACGCCCGGCGTGTACACCTTCCGCAGCATCGCGATGTCCTGCACCGGCTGTCGGCTCACGATCGCGATCTTGCCGCCCTGGTGCAGATCCATCACCTCGTCGCGCGTCTCGGTGACACGAACGCCCTTCACCTGCCCCACCGCGCGCAGCACCTCCAGCAGGTGCGTCTCGTCCTCCACGTGCACGTCGATGTCGCGCAACACGTAGCTCTGGCTCAGGTGCACGGTCTGGATGTTGCCGATGTTCGCGCCCGCGCCGCCGATGGCCGACGCAAGCGCGCCCAGCACGCCGGGGATATTCTCGTTGCGCACCTGCACGGTGCGGATCAGGCCGTAGTTCGTCGTATTCGTGGTGACCACGCTGCGCCTCCTGCAGTCCGGGGGGAGAGCGCCAGTATCGCACCGACGCGCTAGAATCGCCTCCATCTACGGATACACGGAGTTGCGCGATGCCGAACGTTACAGTGGACGGAGCCGCCATCGAGTACGCGGAGGCGGGCAGCGGCCTGCCCCTCGTGTTCTGCCACGAGTTCGCGGGCAGCATGGAGAGTTGGGAGCACCAGGTGAACTACTTCTCCCGCCGCTACCGCACGATCACCTACAACGCGAAGGGCTACCCACCCTCGGAGGTCCCGGCGAACTGGGAAGAGTACACATGGGACCACCAGGTCGCCGTGCTGCTCGGGCTGCTCGACACGTTGGGCATCGAGCGAGCGCACGTCTGCGGGCTCTCGATGGGCGCGTATACCGCGGTGCAGTTCATGCTCGCGCACCCGGAGCGCTGCCTCAGCGTCGTAGCGGCAGGCGTCGGCACCGGCAGCGACGACCCCGCGTCATTCCTGACCGAGTCCGAGGAGCGCGCCGCACTGCTGGAGGCCAACGGCATGGCCGGCATGGAGGCGTACCTCTCCGGCTCGACGCGCATCCGGTTCCGCGAGAAGGACCCGGCCGGCTGGGACCGGTTCGCCGCGCTCTTCCTCGCACACTCGGCCACCGGCTCCGCCAACACGCTGCGCGGCTTCCAGGGCAGGCGTCCAAGCCTCTACACCCGCGAGGCCGACCTGGCGGCGCTCGACGTGCCGCTCCTCATCGTCTGCGGCGACGAGGACGACCCATGCGTCGGGCCGTCGCTCTTCCTGCGGCGCACGTTAGCGAACTCAGGGCTGACGATGCTGCCGCACACCGGACACGCCTGCAACCTCGAGGAGCCCGCCGCGTTCAACGCAGCCGTCGCCGAGTTCCTCGCGCAGGCCGAAGCCGGGAAGTGGGGCCCACGCCCCGCCGACAGCGGCGACAACTGGGCCGCGTCGCCCGCGCGCTAGTCGTCGAGGACGGCGAACGCCTCGATCTCGATGAAGTACTCGGGCTGGGCCAGTGCCCGCACGATGACCATCGAGCTCGCGGGCGTCGGAGCGTCGCCCCAGCACTCGTTCTGCGCGGCGCGCGCCGCCGGAAGGTACGCCTCCGACGTCACGAAGATGGTCACCTTGACGATGTTCGCAAACGTCCCACCAACCGACTCGATGGCGGTGCGCAGGTTGTCATAGACCTGCCGGCATTGCGCAGGCGCGTTGTCCAGGCCGATCACCTTCCCGTCCGGCCCGCGCGACGTCTGCCCCGCGATCCACACGAGGTTTCCCCACCGCACGACGTGGGAGTAGCGGCCTCCCGGCGGCGGCGCAAGCGCCTCCGGATTCGTTCGTTGGATGTCAGGCATTGTTCTTCCTCCATGTCTGATTCGTGGGTGGATAGTACGGCCTCCCCCAGTCGAGGTCGGGGTTGTCCAGCACGCGGTCAGCCAGCAATGGGACCAGGAAGGCCGCGAACCGCCTGCCCATCGCAACCTCCGAGCGGTTCACCGAGCTCCCCCACGTCGCTCCTCCGTGGAGGAGCTGGTTGCGCAGCACGTACAGCCGGTCAAAGACGAGGCTCAACACGTCCTTGACGTTCTTCCACTGGAGAGCGTTGTCCAACCGCTGCGCGTCGCTCTTGAGGGCGTACTCCCAGCTTCCCTTGTACCAGTAGGGAGCGAGCATGAACCGGACACTGACAAGATCGCTTATCTCTTCTTCCGTGAGCGCTTCAATGAGGTCGCGGTACAGCCCCAAGGGTCCGGTATCTGCGATCTTTTCGATGCAACGGCGGTAGGTCTCCCTTTCGGTCTCTTCGAGCTTGACCAGCCCGGCATCATCCCCATAGAGAGCGTTGAACGCGATCCAGTAGCAGATGAACGCAGTGTCATCGTCGCGCTCTTCCTGCGCGGCGCTTGTAACCCAACTGGTCACGCGGCGCATACGAAGCATCAGTGGGTCGTCCCTGTGGCGGGGGTCGCGCTCCGCAGCCAGTGCTTCGAACTTCCCGCGCAGCGCGTCGGCACGCTGTGCTTCCGTCATCTGCATCCAGTCGACCACGATGTGCGCCGAGTCCTACGCCTTGTAATAGACCGGCACTGCCGCGCCGGAAACAGCCCGCGCCTCCTCTGACGCGAGGAACAGCAGCACGCTCGCCAGATCGTCCGGCTGCACCCACTTCGACGAGTCGGCGCTGGGCATCCCTTCTCGGTTCATGGGCGTGTCGATGATGCTCGGCAGCACCGCGTTCACGGTGATGTCGTGCGCCTTCACCTCGGCCGCGACGGACTGCGTGAGCAGGATGACGCCGCCCTTGCTCACCGAGTAGTGCGCGACCATCGGGTCGCCGTGCAGCCCGCTGCGCGCCGCGATGCTCACGATGCGCCCGTAGCCCTGCGCCTTCATGTACGGCAGCACATTCTTGATGGTGAGGAACGCGGACTTGAGGTTCAGCTGCAGCAGCCCGTCCCAGTCCGACTCGTCCATCTCCTCGACGGACGGTCCGAACCGGAAGCCGCCCGCGATGTTCACCAGGACATGCGGCCCGCCGTACTCCGACGCGACGCGCTCGAACAGCCCGCGCACCGACGCCTCGTCGAGCACGTCTGTCTCGTGGTACGCGACCGCGCCCGCCTCGTCCGGCGGCGGCGCCATGTCGGCGACGACCACCTGCGCGCCTGCCTCCGCGAACCTGCGCGACGCCACGCGTCCCACCGCACCGCTGCCGCCCGTCACCACCACCGTCTTACCGCTGAAGCTCATGCCTGCTCCTGGATGAGTCGTCCGATGAGCGCCTTGCCGACCTGCACGATCTCCTCGTCCTCCTCCGCGGTGCGCCCACTGACACCGAGCCCGCCCATGATCGTGCCGTCCGTCGCGATGACGACCGCGCCGCCTCCGCCGATGAAGAGGTTGGGGTTGCCGAAGCCCGCGAGGCCTTGCGGCGACGCCTTGGCCCGTTCCTCGAAGTCGAGCGTGTCCTGCCGCATGCAGGCGGACGTATACGCCTTCTTGGTGGCGTTCTGGCGCGCGAGCGCCGCGTTCACACCCGCCTGCGCGGCGAAGCAGATCAGCTCCCCACGGTCGTCCATGATCGCGATGGCGATGGGGCGCCCAGCCATGTCTTCGGCCTTGCGCAGCATCTCCGCGAGCGCCGGCCGCGATTCGGCCAGCCCAAGCGTCTTGCGCGTCCTCACGACAGCCCTCCCTGCAACGCAGCCAGTGCAACACGCGCCAGGCGCTCGTCGACTTCACGATCGAACCCCTGGACGCCAATGGCGCCAACGACGCTTCCCTGCCCCGCCACGCGCACGACAACACCGCCGTGCGCCGCTCCCACCAATCCGTCGTTGAAGTCAACGGCGCTCAACCCACGCTCGGAACGTGACGCGGCAAACTCGCTCAGGTCCGCGCCCACGCGCGAGGCCGTGTATGCCTTACGGATGGCGTGCTTGCGCTGGAAGATCGGTGTGCCGTCCGCGCGGGCGAACGCAACGAGGTCGCCGTTGTCGTCGACCACGGCGACGGCCACCGGCCCTGCGCCCTCGGCGGTCGCCGCGTCCAGCGCAGCGTCCACGGCACGCAGTGCGTCCTCCACGTCCATCACCTGCCGGTCGTACATCGCTCCTCCATCGGTTCCGTGCGGACGCAGTGTAGTCGAGGAACCGCTCAACGCAAGAGGAGCGCCCCGTGGGGCGCTCCTCAGTTCTTGCTCTGCTACCCGAGGTCTAGCCCGGGAAGAGACCGCGGATGATGTCCAGCGTCTCCTCCGGCAGACCTGCGAAAGACTCCACCTGCGCCTGGTACTGGTCACCGGTCCGCAGGCCAACGTCGTAGCGCCGGGACTTCATGTCAGCCACGAAGTCGTCGCTCGACACCACGCGCTCGAACGCGGCGCGCATCTCGTTCACGATGTTGCTCGGCGTCTGCGACGGCATGGCGTAGATGCGGCTGGACGCCGCCGCGGCCATCAGCGCGTCGAACGCGTTCAGGTAGTCCTCACCGGCGCCGCGCTCTTCCGCGATCTCCCTGATGGACTTGACCCACAGCCACTTGCCTTCTGCCTTGCCGGCCTTGATCCACTCAGGCTCCTGGATTGTGTAGAACAACGGCGTCGCGTAGCCCTCTGCCCATTCGGGGTTCTGCGCAACCTGGGAGTCCCGGCAGGTGGCTGTAATTTCGATCTCGCGCCGGTTGAAGGCCGCGTCCATGTCGGATGTGCCTGTGTAACCGAACACGCGCTCGAAGGGGAAGCCGACCTGTACGGCCCATTCACTCGAGGTAGCGTACGTGTCGACCCTGCCGATCTGGCCGAGCGTGTAGTTGCCCGCGAAGTAGTCGTCCAGGTTCTCCGCCACGTCGCTGCGGATGCACCATGTCTGGTCGCTCGGTGTGTAGTCCGGTGCGCCGAGGTAGACAAGGTCGTTCGCCGCGTCGAACTCGGACACCCCGCCGAGGATGGACTGCTGGATGAGGGTGGAGATTACAACGACGATGTCCACCTGGTTGTCCCTGTAGTCCTTGTCGATAACGGAGCGCACGGCCACCAGTGTGTTGGCGCCGGGCTTGTTGCTCACAAAGACGTTGGGGTTACCCGCGAGCTCGTCGGAGAGGTGGTGCGCGAAGATGCGCGAGAACGTGTCGAATCCGCCGCCGGGCGCGTAACCGACGGTGATCTGCACCGTCTTGCCGGAGAAGTCCACCTGTTCCTCGACCGGGATCGGGGTAGGTGTCGGCCTTGGCGTCGGCGTGGGGTCCGGGGTCTCCGTCATCGCCTCAGGCGTCGGAGTGGCCTCTTCCATCATCGCCTCGGCGGTGGGGGTCGGCTCCTCCGCCATCATTGCAGCGGTCGGCGTCGCGGTTGGCGCCGCAGGCTGGGCAGGCGCGTCTGGCTGTGGGGTCGGCGTGGGGTCTTCCTCGCCGCCACAGGCCACAACGAGCATCGCCATCACGGCTGCAAGCGCGAACAGGCCAATCGCCCGTTTTGCTGTAGTAAATGCGGTGCGCATCTGTCCTCCTCGGAGCATCGACTTTCTATGGTCTGCGCGTGCGCGCGTTAGCGTCGAATGCTAACACGCGTGGGCGGAATCCGTCTACGCGCAACCCCCTAACCGAAGACCCTCGAAATGAGCTGCGTGACCGTCTCCCTGCCCTTCAGGATGTCCGGGAGGAGGTCTCCCAGCACAGGGTCTATCCATGGGATATGGATCACTTCGTCGAAGAAACCGTAGATGAGCACGAGGAATATGCCGAGCCAACCCAGGGCAACCCACCAGCGAACGTGTCCGAAGATGAGCAGGTAGAGGAAGACGTAACCGGGCAGTGCGATCTGGAAGCCGATAAGCCATATCGCCAGAACGAGCCCGAACGTGGTGCCGAGGGCCTTAACCGTACGGAGCATCAGGACACGGCGGTCGTCGTCGGTGCGGGTCCTGCCGATGTCCATGATGCGGCCGCCAGCGGACGATGGGGAAACCAGGTGGAACACCACGTAGATGGCGCTGAGCGCAAGCCCGACGGTGGTGATAACGCGCGGCAGGCGGGCTGCCTCGTTCGTCCACCCGAACGATTGCCAGAAAGTAAATGCGAAGGCGAACACCAGGAACGCGATGAAGATGCCGCTGGGAGTCGGCTGCAGCAGTTCCGACAGCATCGGTCGTTTTCGCTTCCGGGCGGGCTGCGCCGGGGCCGCTTCCGCCGCTTCGTCATCGCTCGCGCCGGCCGGTGGAGGTGGGGCCGTATCCGCGCGGGCCGCGAAATCAGCTTCCTGCCTCGCCATGGTGCGGTTCACGCTGCGCTGCATGCGCACTGTGTAGGCCGCGGTGCCGACGGCGATGGCGATGATGATGATGACGGCGGGGCGTGTGAAGACCCCTTGCGTCGGATTGGAGAAGTTCACCCAGTCGAACGCTCCGCTGGAGATGCCGTAGAACCGCTCGATGATGCCTCCGAGGATGACGGCGATGATGATGGGCGGACGCGGCCACCCGTACGACTTCATGAAGTAACCAAGAGCGCCGAACGCCAGCATCACGACGAGGTCGTAGATGGAGCGATTCGCCTGGAACGCCGCGATGGTCATCACGGCAAGGATGAGGGGGACGAGCACGTTTGGCCGGACGAACGCGATGCGGGTGAGCAGCGGCGTAAACCCGAGCGCCAGACCGGTGGCAAACACGTTCGCCATCACCAGCGACATCGCTATCGTCATGGTGAGTGGCAGCTGGCTGTTCAGCATCTCCGGGCCGGGGCGTACGTCCAGGATGATGAGCAGCCCGAGGAAGAGCGCCATACCGACCGAGCCGGGCACACCGAAGAAGAGCGTCGGGACAAGCTGGCCACCGTCCACGGCGTTGTTCGCCGATTCCGGCGCGATGACGCCCCGTATGTCCCCTGTCCCGAACGTCTGCGTGCCCCCAGGCACGGTCTGACGCGCCGAGGCGTAGGACAGCCACTGTGCGAGCGAGCCGCCGATGCCCGGCAGCAGCCCGACGAACACGCCCATGGCGGCAGAGCGTATGACGAGGAGCCAGTTCCGCAGTACAGCGGTCATGCCCTCGCGGCGCTGCGCGGACGCGTCGATCGTGGAAGTCTCCGCGCGTCGGGCGATGGAGACGTCGCTCACGACCATGTCGAAAAACTCGGGGATGGCGAAGAGGCCGATGACCACCGGGATGATGTGGATGCCGTCCCAGAGGTAGTCCTGCCCGAACGTAAGCCGGTGCGCACCGGTGGCGTCGTCGTAACCGACGCTGGCGATGAGCAGGCCGAACGCGCCCGCGATGAGGCCGCGCAGCAGCGCCCCGCTGCTGACGACGCCGACGACCGCGATGGCGACGAGGCCGAGAACGAAGAACTCCGCCGCGCTGAACGTGTTGACGACGGGCCGGGCAACGGGAATGGTCATGAACAGGAAAATCGCGCCGATGATGCCGCCCAGCAACGACGCGAAGTAGGCGGCGGAGAGCGCAACCCCAGCCCTGCCCTGCCGCGCGAGCGGGTTGCCGTCCAGGATCGTCGCCTGGCCGGACGTCGAGCCGGGCATGCCGAGCAGCACGGCAGGGAGCGTATCGCCCGTCGGCACCGTCGCCACCATCCCGATGGCCAGCGGCAGCGCGATGTACGGGTCGAGCCCGTAGGCGAAGCCGAGAAGCACGATGAGGCTGGGCACCGCCCCGCCGGGCATCGCGCCATTCAGAACGCCGACGGACACCCCCACGAGAAGCGCGAGGATGGGCCTCCAGTCAGCGAGGTTACCTATGGCCTCCCCGCCCGCATCGAACATCGCGGGGAAGCCCTCCAGGATCGAGTCTATGAACATGCCAGGCTATGCTCGCTGCAGCCGCACTTCTTCGTAGCGGCGGTAAATCTCAAGTATCTGGTTGAGCGCGGGACTATACCTGTCCATGTGGTAATGACTCAACTTGAATCCCGCACTGTCCCCCACCACGGCAGTCATGTCCCCCATCTCCGTCAGGCTCATCCGGTGGTCATCCTTCTCGGAGAATGCGGAGGGGGTGACCGGCCCGGGCAGTACGTTGACCGGCAGGTCTATCCGTTCATTCGTAGCGGGGTCACGGAACACGTTTATCGGGTCACCACCGTCCTGCACGATCTTCATCTGGTCCATCAGCAGCTTGCGAAACATGATGACGCCACGATCGGAGACGCCGAGACGCTCATTCTCGCGGTCTGCGATCGCTCCCTGGCTCCACCATGCCGCGAGGTCCTGCGCGAGGACGTAGTCGGCGATGGGGCGTCCTGCCTTGTCGAACAGCGGATGCTCGAAGTACGGAACGTAGTCCTGCTCGGGCACCTCTACGTCCGGCCCCGGACAGTACGCCATGTAGTCCAGGTGCAGCGTGTGCTCATCGTCTATCGGAACCCGTATCTGCAGCTCACTGCGTATCTTCCCGCCAAGGCGGACGAAGTACGGGAACACGAGCGGATGGCCTACCGTCCAGTCCGGCGTGTCCTCGGCCTCGCCTTCGCGGAGGCGGAACTTCTGGATGCCCCACTCGTTGACTTCCCATTCCGTCTTCAGATGGCGGACCTTGAAAGAGTCTGCATGCTCCTGCGCGATGGCGTCATGCTCGGGGTTGCCAGTACCGCCCCCACGGTCGAGGACGTGGTACTCGAACCACCAGCCGTGCGTGAACTCGGTGTGCGAGGTGTCGACCGAGTTCTCCATGCACTGGAGCCAGTTGGCATTCAGCACGGAGGCGCCGACGTGCCGGTACGTGTTGTCCCAGACGAGGACGTCCCAGCGCGGCAGGAGCGGCACGGGTTCCGGGCCCAGGTAGGCGAATATCAGCCCGCCCAGCTCCTGCACCGGGTACGACTTGATGCGCACCTTCTCGCTGAAGTGCGAGCCATCCGGCTCCGTCGGCTGGTCGATGCACTGCCCGTTCACGTCGTACATCCACCCGTGGTACATGCAGCGCAGACCTTCCTCGGTGGGCATGCCGATGGAGAGGTCGACGCGCCGGTGCGCGCAGCGCCGGTCGACGAGGCCTATCCTGCCGCTCTTGTCCTTGAACAGCGTGAGGTCCTCGCCGAGCAGGCGCACGGATATGACGGGGTCGCGGAGCAGCCGTCCGTTGCTGGTGACAGGCCACCAGTAGCGGCGGAGCAGTTCGCCCATGGGCGTGCCCGCGCCGGTCTGCGTCAGCAGTACGTTCTCTTCTGCACGCATCGGAGCTCCTCCTTACGCAGGTATCGCGCGGGCAGCGCGGCCTACTGGTCCATCGTGTTCTTGGCGAACACGTCCTCCAGCTTCGCGAGTTTGGGCGTGAGGCCCTGTTCGAACGAGTACTGGGCCGCCGTCTCGAGCACCAGCCGGTTCGCACGGATGCCGTGCTGCACCAGCGGCTGCTTGAGCGCTGCGCCCCCCTCCGCGTTCACGAGGCCGGTCTCGACGTAGTAGTCGACGTGATCGGCACGCTCGCGGTTGCAGATGTCGTTCGCCCGGTTGAACGCCTTCATCAGGTTCAGCAGCACCCACGGGTGGTCCTCAGCGATCTCCCGCTTCACGACCATGCCGTGGTTGATGGGGTAGAGGCCCGTCTTCTCGTAGAAGCGGATGCCCTCGGCCCGCGCGTCCGGGAACAGCGGCGCGATGTCCGGGTGGCTCCAGAGGTCGGCGGTGCTGCGGTCGATGAGGTTGGGGTCGACGATGTACAAAAGCGTCGCATCCAGCTCGCCCGAGAGCATCATCGAGCCGATGTTCTTCTCCAGGGGGATCTGGTTGACCGTGACGCCTTCCGGGGGCTTGAAGCCCGTGGCGCCGCCGTGGCTCTGCTCCGGCACGCGCTCCATGAAGAACTCCATGTCCTTCGGCTCAACGCCGAACTCGTGCTGAAGCACGCCGCGCGTCCACAGCGCCGCAGTCTGCTGGTACTCCGGCACGCCCACGCGCTTGCCCTTCAGGTCTGCCGGCGACTGGATGCCGGAGTCCTTGCGGATGAGCACGCCGGTGTGGAAGAACCGGCGCGTCGTGAAGACCGGCAGGCCCACCCAGCGGTCGTCGCCCACAGCCATCGCCATGATGAGCGACGAGAACGACATCTCGGAGACGTCGAAGTCGCCGAACTTCAACTGGCGCCAGAAGAGTTCCGACGCGTGTACCGGGCTCGGGATGAGCTCGATGCCGTCCGGCTTGATGCGGCCGTCGTGGATCGCCCAAGTCCGAGGGTTGGATGCCATGCCTATGCTGAGCTGAATGTCCATCTGTTCTGTGCCTCCTCCGGCTGATTGCTGGCCTACAGGCCTGATATGAACTGCTCTTCCTCGTCCCACTTACCTACGTTGGAGCGCCACACCATGTCGAGACGCGCCATGTCTTCCTCGCTGAGCGGCGCCGCTCCGGAGCAGTCTGCCGCTTCCTCCAGGTGCGACATCTCCGAGAAGCTGCCGAGCACCGTCGTGATCGCATCGTCCTGCAGGATGAAGCGATACGCGGCCTGTGAGAGCGTCTGTCCCGGACGCGAAAGGAACGCGAACGGCATCGCACGCTGCACCATGGCCTGGTACATGTCCGCGTTGCGCGTCAGCCCGCCTCCCGCGAGGGCGTGCCTGCCGCCTCCGCTCACTGCGTGGTCCGTCAGCACTCCGCCTGCAAGCGGGCGTATCACCGCCGTGCCTATCCCGAGCTCCTGCGCGCGCCGCAGGAACTGACCGTAGTCGTGCTGCACGTCCAGGCCGTCCGGCGTCGCAAGGCCTGCGGTCGGGTTCAGCAGGTCGTACCACACATTGAGCATGTGGAACTCGCCGGTCTCCATGAGCGCCATCACTGCGTCGGCGTTCGCGTCCTCGTTGGCAAAACCGAAGAAGCGCGTCTTGCCAGCGCGGCGCAGCCGCTCCATCCCCTCGAGCGCGCCGCCGGGGCCGAGGTAGTCGTCCAGCCCCAGGTGCAGCCAGCCGGGAACGGTGGTGTCGGTCTCGATGCTCGGAGGGTTGTGTATCTGGAGCACGTCGACGTAGTCCACCTGCAGGCGCTCCAGCGATTCATCCAGCGATTCAACCACCGCGTCTGCGATGTGGTCGAGCTCGTCCGGCATGATCTCGATCTTGGTGGCGAGGACAGGCCGGAACCCGATCTCGCGCATCGCCTTGCCGATGTTCGTCTCGGCGAGGCCCTTGCCGTAGTCGGGTGAGGTGTCGAAGTAGTTGATGCCGAGTTCGAGCGCGCGCTCGATAGCCTGGAGTTGCTCCTTCGGTTCGCCCTTCACGAGCAGGCCCGCGTTGTCGCCCGAGCCGAAACCGACCTCCGAGACCCGGATGCCGGTAGCCCCCATCATGCGGTATCGCAAGCCTCACCTCCGAAGCCGCGGCTCGGAGGCCGTTCGGCGGCGCTATCTAACGCTGTCGCGCGAGTGTGTGTCAAGCCGCGAGGCGGGATGATGCCCTACCCGTCGACGAGCCGCAGCGACTCAGGCGACGGCACGATGTCGCCCGACTCGACGCGGTGCACGAGCGCGGTGATGGCTTCGCAGTACGGCGTCGCGATGCCGTGCGCTGCGCCCTTCTGCGAGGCGAGGCCGCTGAAGTAGTCCACCTCGGTCTTCCGCCCCCGCCGCACGTCCTGGTACATGGACGTCATTGCGGCCGGCCCGACGTTGGCGGCGCGCGCCTCCAACCCCCGCTCAACCGTGTCCGACTTCCTCGCCGCGTTGGCGTACACGTCCGCCGCGTCGTAGTCGCCCATGATGCGTTCGAGCGGGTGTCCCTCCGCCTCGGCGACGCGCATCGTCTCCGCCGCCAGCCGCACAGCGATGCGCCGCGCGTCCGCGTTCGCCAGGAGCTCCGCCGAGCGCAGTCCACCGACCGCCGACACGGGGTTGAGCATCGTGTTGTTCACCATCTTGGACCAGCGCTCGTGCAGCAGGTCGTCGACCGGCTCCGCGGGCCAGACGTTCCCGAGCACGTCCGCAACGCGGCGGGTGTTCGCTCCTGCAGGTGCGCCGTATTCGCCGACGTACACGCCCGGAAGCGTCGCGGCGGCGGACGCTCGGCTGACCGACCCCGCTGCCTGTACGCGCCCCGGCTCCAGGAACGAGCCGTTGACGAGGATGACGCCGCCCACCGTCCGCTCCGCGCCGACCTCCGGCGCTATCCACTCCTCGTTGATGCTGTTCTGCATCGAGATGAGCAGGCCGTCGTTCGCCAGCCACGGCTTCACCACGCCGAGCGCCTCCATCGTGTCGTACGACTTCACGCAGAGGAAGAGCAGCGAGACCTCTTCAGCCAGCTCGTGCGGGGCGATGGCGACCGGCGTGGCATGCTCCTCGCCGCCGCCCTCCGTCTGCATCGTCAGACCGCGCGACTGTATCGCCTCGCGCTGCGCGTCCCACGGCTCGACCACGAGCGGGTCGAGTCCCGCGTTCGCGAGGCGCACCGCGATCTGCCCGCCGATGGCCCCCGCGCCGTACACGACGAGGCGGCTCACAGCCCACCCCCGAACCTGCGGCTGTTCACGACAGCCTGCGCGCGCGGGCTTATCTGGCTCTGCACGCGGATGTTCAGCAGCGCCGGGCCGTCGACTTCGAGCGCCCGGTCTAACGCGGGGCCGAGCTCCTCCGGGCGTTCCACGAGTTCCGCGTACGCGCCCAGCCCCTGCGCGACGAGGTCGTAGCGCGACGGCACGAGGTCCGTGATAACGGCCTTTCCGTACAACCCCACCTGCAGGTTCTTGTCGATGCCCCACGCCGCGTCGTTCCCGACGAGGAAGACCACCTTCAGCCCGTGGCGCACGGCGGTGTCGACCTCCATCGCGTTGAACCCGAACGCGCCGTCGCCGGTGATGCAGAACACGCGCGACTCCGGCTTCGCGATCTTCGCGGCGATGGACATGGGGACCGCCTGCCCCAGCATGCCGAGGTTCGGCAGGTAGTACCACGAGCGTGGGGCGAGCGCCGGCAGGTACGCCCGGCCGTAGTACGCATAGTCGCCGCCATCGAACACGAGCACGTCGCCGCGCTGCAGGCGCTGCGCGAGCGTGTGATGCACGAACATCGAGCGCAGCGGGACCTCGTCCGTCACGTACTGCTCGAGGTACACCTTGTGCTCCGCGACCGCTGTGCGAAAGCGCTCCACCCACGGACGCTCCGGCCAGTCACTCTTCGCGGCCTCGTCCGCCAGTTGCGCCGCGATGGGCCCGACGTCGCCGACGAGCGCGAGGTCGACGCCACGGTTGCGCCCTGCCTGCGTCGCCTCCGGCTCGACCTGGATGACGGTCGCGTCGTTCGGGATAACAGGCCCGAAGCCGAAGCCGATGGTGAAGTCGAGCAGCTTGCCGAGGAAGAGGACGGCGTCCGCCTCCCGCACGAGGTTCGCGGCGGTGTGCTGGCTCAGGTCGAAGAAGCCGAAGCAGTACGGGTGGTCGTCCGGCACGATGCCGCGCGCCGCCTCCTCGGTCAGCAGCGGTATCTTCGTCGTCTCGATGAGCCGCTCGTAGATGCCGCCCCAGTCGCCATAGGCCGCGGGCGTGCTCGCGATGATGATGGGACGCTCGGCGTTGCGCAGCAGTCGCACCGCCTCTTCGATGGCCCCGGGTGACGCAACGATGGGCTGCGTGCGCCGGTACGACTCCGCGCCGAAGTAACGCACCTCCTCTTCCTCGACGACGGCGCTCTGCACGTCGACCGGGACGGTCAGGTGCGCAGGGCCGCGCCTGCCCTCGAACGCGGCCCTGATGGCGGTGGAGATGAGGTCGGGGATGCGGCGCGGGTCGTGGGCGAGCCACGCGCCCTTCGTGACGGTGCGCGCGATGCCGACCTGGTCTATCTCCTGCATGATGCCGCGGTGGTAGTTCCGCAGGTCGGAGGAACCCGCGATGTTCAGGATGGGGCTCTCCGTGGACTGCGCGTTGATGAGCCCCGGCAGCGCATTCGCGTGCCCCGGCGTCGTGACCGCCACGACGCCCAGCCTGCCGGTCATGCGAGACCACGACTCCGCCATATGCACCGCGGCCTGCTCGTGGCGGCAGTCGATCAGCCGGAAGCCCTCGTCGTAGAGCACGTCCAGCAGCGGCAGGATGTGGTCGCCCGCGAGGGTGAAGATCGTGTCGACCCCCTCCTCCCGCAACGCCCGCGTGATGATCTGCGCTCCGCTAACCGGCATGCATGTCCGCTCCGTACTCCGAGGATGGCGCGATGCTAGCACACGCCACGAACCGGGCGGCGGGCTGTCATTCCGACCGAAGTGAAACGAAGCCGAAGCATCTCTCAGGCGAGCGCTCGACTCTACGAACGTCCCCCGAGAGGCGTTTCGAGTGTCCTCAACTTGAGAAGGAAAGCGGCGCGCGAGAGCCCTCAGTTGCGTGGTAGGAGAGAAGCAGAGTCGAACAGATAGACGGCCACGCCCGGCGCACCGACGATGATGGTTCCTCCGGCGACTCCCGTCTCGATTCCGAAGACACCGCCGCCGAATATCGTGCCAGTGCCCGCGCCTCCCGGATTCACCAGTATCGCAGTCTCGTTCGCGTCAACCCACCCATCCTCAGGCATGGCGAACACGTACGCTGCTCCGGCCGCGCCCGTGCTGAAGTCCTGCTTCTGGGCGCCGACGACGACGAGGTCGCCGCGAGAACCGACGGCTACCGATACTCCGAAGAAGTCTACTCTCGCGCCGTCGGACGCAGTGAGTAGCGCGGGCTCTCCGGCATCGGCCCACCCTGTTTCGGGCCTGGAGAAGAGGAACACAGCTCCGTGGTCCTGCGCGTACCCATCCCGCCCGGGCGCACCGACCACGATCATGCCTGCATCGTCCGTGATCGCGAGCGAGAGCCCAAAGTGATCTTCCTCCATGCCGTCGGACAGCGACAGGCTGACCGGTTCGTTCGTGTCACTCCAGCCCTGGCCAAGCCGTTCGAATACATACACTGACCCCACGTATGAGGAGAACGGTTCGACCCTTCCGAAGTCTTCTGATTGACCTCCAACGATAGTTGTTCCATCCGCGCTTACCGCCAGCGATCTCACACTTCCGAACCCTGAAGCCGTGAGCCTGGCAGTCTCATGGGTGTCCGACCATCCCGCATCCTGCCTTGCGAACACGTATATTCCACCACCCCGGCCAGTTTCGCGGAACTCGCCTGATCCGACGGCGATGGTCTGGCCGTCGGCGCTTATCGCGACGGTGGTCCCGAACCGGCTGTTGCGCGTACCCTCGGAAGCCGTCAGCGTCGCCGCTTGCGCTGCCCCGGCATCCCATCCGCCCTCCGGCCTCGTAAACACGTGGACAGCCCCGGAATCGTAGCCGTACGGGAGCTGGTCCGGGGCTCCCACTACGATTGTGCCTCCGTCTGCGCTCATCGCAACGGCGCTCCCGAACGAACTGGTCAGTTCCACCCAGTCCCTGTCGTCGGGCGTTGGCTCCCAATCGTTATCGTCTGGAGACTCCAGCACCACGGCGGACGATTCGTCCCTGCTTGACCATCGCGGGCCGTTGCGGTCGAAGACAGACACTGTGCCGTTGTACTTCCGCCCGGTTTCCCTGGCAGAGTCGCCCACGGCAATGGTCCCGCCGTCCCGACTGGCGGCTACTGCGAACCCGAATACGCCGAGCAGACCGCCGCTGCTGCCCTTGAGTTGCACAACTCCCGATACGGGCGTCGGCGTCGGCGTCGGGTCCGCGTCGCGTACGTCTTCGTCGGTGGAGAGTGCATACACGTGGTCATCGAGCGCGCCGTAGTAGACGGCGCCATCCGCTGCAACAGGGGCCGAAAGTGATGGAGCGCTCCCATACTGCCAGAGGAGTTCCCCGGTTACGGCGTCGACCGCGTGCAGTCCATCTATCGAGCCCAGGTAGGCCACTCCGCCTTCGATGGCAGGCGCCGCGCCAGACCGTGCCCCGGACCCGGCGTCGTACGTCCACAGCGGACCTCCGGTCATGGCGTCAACCGCATGTGTGCCGTATCGCCCGTAGAAATACAGGGTTCCGTCTGCAATAGTCATTCTCGAGTCTCCGGAGGCCGGGTGGTCGGCTTGCCAGACAGGTTCCCCTGTGTTGGCAGCTACGGCGAACATCGCCTCGTCGGAGCTGATGTAGACGAGACCTCTGGACGCGGCCGGGGATTCATAGTAGGCATCGTCCACGTCGTACTGCCACAGGAGTTCCCCAGTCGTCGCTTCCAGCGCGTGGAGCGTGCCTCCTCTCGAAAATGTGTACACCGCACCGTCAGCAACGACAGGCGCTGAGCGGAAACCACTCTCCTCTTCGTACTTCCACTGTAGCTCTCCGGTTTCCTGATCTACTGCATGGAGGTGCTTGCCCCAATCGGCAACGTACACGGTACCGCCGGCAACCGCCGGCACTGAGTAGTAGATCGGGCTTGTGTCATACGTCCACCGGGCTGCGCCGGTAGCTCCGTCGATGGCCTGCAACTGAGCGCCGCCACTCGCATATATCACGCCGTCCACAGCGGTCATCCATGCGTCGTCGGCCTCCCACTCGCTCTCCCAGGAAAGCTCTCCGCTGACCGAGTCCAGCGCATAGATTCCGTCGTCGTACACGTGAACGACGACCTTGCCGCCCGCTACGACCGGCTGGGAGTTCATCGGCCCGGGCATCCGGTAGCGCCAGAGCAGTCTGCCCTTGGATGGTGTCGGTGACGGGGACTCCGCCGTGAACGCAGGCAGCGACGTGGGAGTTAGCGATGGGCCAGGCTCCTCGCCTGCTGTCGGCGTCTGCATCCGCGGGGATGACACGTCGACAGGAGTGATCGGCGCGCTGTCTCCTTCACACCCAAGCGCAAGGGTCACTGCCGCAACGGCGACGATGCCGAGAAACGGGAAGCGCCAGCAGCCCTTGCTGCCAACGCCTGGAGTGAGCGGCATGCGCCCTCCGAACCGTGAGGATGCCCGCGATGCTAGCACAGGGCGCGGTCCCGTCGTTCCTGCGCAGGCAGGAACCTCGCCTGTTGTGCGTGGTGCGCTTGCGCGCAGGCGCAGTCAGCCACGAAACTCCCGCCATGGCGCTTGCCGATGAACAATGCGTGGAGTTGAACGCCCAGTCGACGCTCGCGACGACCGACGAGGCCGTGGCCATGCTGGCCGGCCTGCCGGAGTGGAGCATCGCGAACGAGGGCGGCATCGACCAGCTCGTGCGCGCCTTCCGGTTTGGGACGTTCCTGCAGGCGCTCGCGTTCACGAACGCGGTCGGCGAGGCGGCTGAGGAGCAGGGGCATCACCCGCGCATCGTCACCGAGTATGGGAGGGTGACGGTGTCGTGGTGGACGCACTTCCTCGGCGGGCTGCACCGCAACGACTTCATCATGGCCGCGCGGACGGACGCGCTCGCGCAGGAGATAGCGGGGTAACGCATGGGCAGACCGGTCCACTTCGAGATTCTCGGCGACGACCCCGGGAAACTGGCCGAGTTCTACAGCAGCGTGCTTGGCTGGGAGTTTCAATCGTGGTCGGGCTCCGAGGAGTTCCAGCAGGAGTACTGGCTCGCCACCACCGGCCCGAAGGAACAGGCAGGCATCGACGGCGCCATCATGAAGCGCCACTTCCAGCAGCCCGTCATCAACACGACGCTGGTCGACTCGCTGGACGAGACGCTGGCGAAGGTCACAGCGGCGGGCGGCAAGCTCGTCTTCGGCCCGAACGAGATCCCGTACGTCGGCACCCACGCCTACTGCGAGGACCCGGAGGGCAACCTCTTCGGCGTCATCGAGGAACCAAAGGCGTAGGCGCGCCTAACAGCCTGGCTTGGTGTAGGGGCGTCCCTTATGGGTGCCCTGGCCAGGTTGGCCTCGCCACGCCCCTTTCCCCACCGCGTGACCTGGCGGTCACCGTGGATTCCCGCCTTCGCGGGAATGACGGAGGGTGTGGGCGCCCGCAACGAGAAGGGGCGCCCCGGAGGACGCCCCTGTACTGACGTGGTGCTCCCTCCTCCTACAGACCGTAGAGCGCCACCGAGTTGTCCACGAGGACTTTGCGCTTCGACTCTTCGCTGACGGTGGAGAGGTTGCGGAACGTCTCGATGGCGTCGACCTCACTCGAGGTGTCCGTGTGACCGTAGTCCGTGCCGATGACGATGTTCTCGTCGCCGACGTAGTCGAACACGTACTGGAAGTCGTCGTCGGTCTGGGCGGAGACGTAGATGTTGTACTCCTTGAACGGGTTGTCCGGGTAGTACCAGCCGGACTGCTTCGCGCGGCGCGATGTCTCGTGGATGATCCACGGCACCCATTGGCAGGACGACTCGATGAAGCCCCAGCGCAGTTCCGGGTAGCGCTTGGGGATGTCGCTCAGGATGAGGCCGTTGCAGGCGTGGATGGTCGGCATGCGGAACGTCGGCAGGCCGCCGCTGGGGTCGTAGGCGGAGGCGATGGCGCTCACGTAGGCCTCGTTGGCGTTCGCGATGTGGATGGTCATAGAGAGGTCGTGCTCCTGCGCGGCCTCGAAGTACGGGAAGAAGTAGGGGTCGGTCATGAAGCGATGGCCTTCGAAGGGCTTCATCACCACGCCCACCGCGCCGTTCTCCTTCACCCACGGCATCATGTCGACCGCGGCGTCGAGGTCGGTGAGCGGGAGCACGGCAGCCCAGCGCAGGCGTCCGTCGGACTTCTTCCAAGCCTCGGCCATCCAGCGGTTCCACGCCTTGCAGAGCGCGCGGTCCAGCTCCGGGCGCTGCGTTACGTCGCGGATCCAGAGCGTGTTGTGGAGTATCTGGATGTCCACGCCGAGCCGGTCCATGTGCGCGAGACGCAGTGAGATGTCGTCGAGGGAGCGGGCCTCCTCGGCGGTTACGAGGTCGCGACCTGCGCGCTCGGACATGGCCTTCAACTCGCGTTCGACCGGTGACGCGGGCCGGAGCCCTGCGATGCGTCCGTCAATCACCCAGTAGCGGCTGGCGGGCCTCTCCGGGTTCGTGAAGAGGTACGGACGGAGGTGCTGGTCAGCCTCGTCGAGATAGTCCCACGTCTGTTCGCTCTCGATGACGTGCGCGTCCGCGTCGATGGCCTGGTACTTCACCGCAGTGGTCATGTCCTCTCTCCTTTGGCGTATCGCTGCCTTTCAGGACGCCCGTAGTATCCCGCACCCGCGCCCCGCTGACAACACGCCGCTGCGCCCCAGCCGTCGTTCCCGCACAGGCAGGAATCCAGCAGCCCTGGGCGGGCAGCGAAGGTTTCGGGGGGAAATGCTGCTCATTTCTGCTCATCGTCCCGAATTCACCTCTGGAATCAGCCTTCCGCATGAGCATCTGGACTGCTCATTACTGCTCATCCGCTGCTCATTCACCCTTCAAACCTGGTCATTCCTGCTCATTTCTGCTCACCTGCCTGCGGGTCGGACGTTCCGAGAACGAGGGGCCTCATCTGCTAGCAGGAGCAGCGTACGCGCTCGCAGGGCGACTGCGGAAGGGGCGGGTGTCACAAGCGGCGGACGCCTGCTCCCGGGCTGGCGCTATCGCCTGGCTGTGCCGGCGAGGCAATCCAGCACGCTGGCCGTAAACGCATCCGGGGCATCCCACATCAGAAGATGCGATGCCTTAGGTACCACCCGGATATCGAGGTCCGGTTGCTGGCTCTTCAGCAGCCGCGCCCGATAGGCCATCGACTCGCGGTCCTCTTCTCCGTACAGGAGCAGGAGTGGGACGCGGATCTCCCGGAAGCGCTCCCAAACCGGTACTGCGTCGTTGTAGGCCTCGCGGGCCTGCGCCCGCCTGACGGCTGCCGCGGCGTTCTTCCCGACGCTCAGCAGATGCTTCTTCTCGACGACCTCCGGCGTGATCAGACCCTTGTGGTACACGTCGTCCTCCAACTCCGCCCGGACATCGGCCAGGGTCGGACCGGAAGCGCTCGGTTCCGGCAGGGCTTGGGAAGGCTGACGACCTGGGAGCGGGGGGGCCGACGAGAAGTTGCAGACCGAAACGACAGCCGTCACGCGGTCGGGCTCGCGCAGCGCCAGGCGGACCACCGTCCCTCCGGCCTGTGCGTGGCCCACCAGGGCGGCTGACTCGATGCCCAGCACGTCCATCAGTTTCGTGGCAAACGTCATCCGGTACGCGAGTGTGTAGTCCGGTGGATGGTCAGACAGACCGTAGCCGGGCTGGTCGTACGCGATCACCCGATAGCCGCCATCCGCGACCGGCTCCATGACATCGGTGAATATGTCCGCCGACAGATACGTCTGCGCCCCGTGAACCATGAACACGGGTGGTCCGCTGCCCACCTCCAGGTAGCGGATGTTGGCCCCATCGACCGTAACCCATCGTTCTTCGATGCTCACGTTGCTCATCTTATGCCGCCGCACGCCGCTATCGAACCGTCGGCGCGCTGGTCCACCTCGGGTCATGCCCCGCTATGGAGTCGCCAGCAACTTCCCCCATCCGTAGACAGGCGGTGCATAGCCGTCGTGGATGATGCGCCAGGCCCGGGTATTGCCGTTTGTGAAGACCGGCTTGCCATAGTCCTCTTCCAGAATCGGCACTGCGGCGAGCGGGCGCCATGCGCCGCCCGGAAGGAACAGGGAATCGGCTTGTGGCGCTTCCCGCATGGCCTGCCGTCCGAGTTCGAAGGCGAGCCTCACCCCTTTCTCGAAGCTCATCGCAGACCCCTGTTCCGCCCATTGTCCTTCGCTGGTGATCGCGAGCACTTCGATATCGGCTTCGGCGAAGTACCTGATGAGCGCGTCGTTCACCTGGTCTGCCCAGCGGCTCCCCACGGCAACCCTGCTCACGCCCAGGTGCTGCATCGCGGCGATGACTGCCTCGGCGGCAGCATCGCCGGGAACCCCGAACCGCTCGTGCGTATAGCGCATCAGCTCCAGCACGCGCGTGCGGCCGAGTTGGACCGAGATAGGGATCCCCGCCAGGACGATTCGCTGAGCGCCGCGGCTGACCAGGTCCGCCGCCAGGTCGCCGTAGCGGGCCATGGCCTCTTCGACTCCGTCCACGGTGTAGTCGCTGATGCCAAGGCCATTCGAGACGACCGCAACCTCCGGCGGAAGCAGCGGCTCGCTCAAGCCGTTCGGCTCCCGCTCGTTCACCCCAACGGTTGGATTGATCAAACCCCAGACGTAACGCGGCGCTTCCCGTGCCATGCGACGGCCTCCGATCTCAGTGTTGAGCTCCGATGTGCTGATAACCGATCTCGCTGATAAGCTACCAGCTCCCACGTTCACGGGGGGCAGGAAGCGTTACTCTGCTGTGCTTCGGAGGGGCCAAATCATCGGCCACTGCACTCCTCTTCTTGAAGTCGGCATCCCATGCAGTTTCCCATAGGCGTCTGAATGCTTTGTCCACGGTGCGTATTTCATTTCGGATTATCATCCCAAGCTTGAATCCAGCGCCCGCAGAAAAGAGCATAGTCCATACTGAGAGAATTTGTCCTACAATGCCATCTCCGTATTCTTCTTGGATGAATTGAACCATCTGTTGTTGAAAAATAAACAGCGGCGTGTACACAGTTATTATGGCGAGAATCCTTAATGGCCACACGCCATATCTTTCAATCGAGTCCAATATGAACGCAGCAGCCCTTATGATGTGAGTCTTCATGCTCTTGTCGTCTTCTCCTACACCAAATCGCCCCCCAATAGGCGACTCTGTTGAATCTTGAATTCACGAGGCAGTATCCCGTCCTCCTGGACAACTCTCATAAAGCATGCGCAGCGACGGCCCTCCGTGCGCCGGTGAGGCGGTTTGGCCGAACGTCGGCACACCTGCGAAACCCTGGGAGTCCGGCTCGCGAAGTTACTGCATGCCAAGTGGAAGAACATACGCAACGTCATGCAATAGAATCAGCAAGAGTGGCATCCTCTCCTGAACCACAAGCAACTTCATCCGAATCTCGCTGTCTTCTCCTCCGAGCAGTGCCATATAGTGTCTATCCGGGTGGACCTCCGATTCAGTTGGTTCATCGTTCTCCACGTGTTCTCTCCCCCAGACTAGAACCAGAAGTGAACGGGCCTCAACAACTCTTCCTCCTATGCCTGCAGAAGCCTGTTCTCAGGAGTGCCGACTAGCAGAGTCAGTATAGACCGCCGTCTGGAATTGTCGGCTGGATGGCCTGGCGTACCCCGGGTGCTGAAGGTCGCCACCACCATTGACACCCGCCCCTTACGCCGCCGCACCCGCCTGCCGTACCATGGTTCCCGTCGCAGGTCCCGCGGTCCATCGGACAGCCCGCCGCGCGTCAGGAGTGAAATGGCCACAAATGGCGCAAAATGGCTCACTTTTTCGCGGTGAAGGCCATTTCGATCGCAGGCCAGCAGACTACCTACCAGATAGAGAAGGAGGCCCCATGTCCGACGTCCAGCCCATCCCGGACGGCTACACCGCTATCACGCCATACCTCGTTGTCGAGGGCGCGATAGGCTACATCGAATTCCTGGCGAACGCGTTCGGCGCGGTGGAGCGCATGCGCCTCCCCATGTCCGAGGACCTGCTCGCGCATGCCGAGGTCACGATCGACGGCGCTGTCGTCATGATCTCCGATGCGTTCCCTCCCGATTCCCCCGCCCAGAGCGCACACCTCTACCTCTACGTCGAGGACGTGGACGGCGCCTACGCCCGCGCGGTGAGTGCCGGCGCAACCGGGAACGCCGAGCCCGAAGACCAGTTCCACGGCGAGCGCATGGCGAACGTGACCGACCCCCACGGCGTCCACTGGACGATCGCCACCCACATCGAGGACGTGGACATGGACACAGTCATGCAGCGCATGGCGGAGATGGAGCAGGGGTAGCGGGGGCGTGGTTCGACAGGCTCACCATGAGCGGGAAAGTTGCTCACCATGAGCGGATTGATTGTCATTCCGAGCGCAGCGCAGCGGAGTCGAGGAATCTCGCGGGCAGGCGCTCCTGGTGCACCAACCTTCCCCGAGAGGATGCTGCGCGCTAAGCGCGGGCTACGCTCAGCATGACAACCACCAGTGGCAGCATGACAGCGCGGGGATGCGCTAGACTCCGGCCATGACCAACACCTCGAAAGCAGCAGCCATCGTCGGCGTCGCCGAGTCCGACGAGATCGGGCTCGTGCCACACAAGTCGGCGCTCGCCCACCACGCGGAAGCCGCGCACAACGCGCTGGAGGACGCCGGGCTGACACGCAACGACGTCGACGGCCTGCTCACCGCCGGTTACGTCAACTACGACCTCGCCGACTACCTCGGCATCGCGCCGCGCTACACGGACACCACGACGGTCGGCGGAGCGTCGTTCGTCATCCACGTCGGCCACGCGGTCAACGCCATCGCCAACGGCCTCTGCGAGGTCGCGCTCATCACGCACGGCCAGGCCGGGCGCAGCAGCCGCATCCCCATCCCGCGCGACCCCAACCTGCCCTCGGCGATGTACGAGATGCCGTACGGCATGATCGGCATGCCCATCAACTACTCGATGGCCGCCACCCGCTACATGCACCAGTACGGCGAGGACCGCGCCCGCCAGGCGATGGCCGAGATCGCGGTCTCCACCCGCAAGTGGGCGCAGCTCAACCCGAAGGCGATGATGCGCGACCCGATGACGTTCGACGACTACCACAACTCGCGCTGGATAGCGTGGCCGTTCCACCTGCTGGACTGCTGCCTCGTGACGGACGCGGGCGCCGCCATCGTCGTCACGACACCCGAGCGCGCCCGCAGCCTTCCGAAGCCGCCCGTATGGGTACTCGGCCACGCGGAGCACCACGACCACGCGGGCATCACGACGATGCCCGACCTCACCTCGACGCCAGCCCGCGTCACCGGCCCCGCCGCGCTCGGCATGGCCGGCGTTACGCACGGCGACATCGATCTCACGATGATCTACGACTCATTCACGTACACGGTGCTCGTGACGCTGGAGTCGCTCGGCTACTGTGGACCCGGCGAGGGGCCGGACTTCGTGGCAGGACAGCGCACCGCTCCGGGGGGCGGCTTCCCGCTCAACACGAGCGGCGGCGGCCTCTCCTACACGCACCCCGGCATGTACGGCATCTTCCCGGTCGTCGAGGCCGTGCGGCAGTTGCGCGCCGAGTGCGGCGACCGGCAGGCGCCGGACGTGTCGCTGGCGCTCGTGAACGGCACCGGCGGCGCGCTGTCGGCAACCGGCACCATCGTCCTGGGGGTGGAGTGATGACGACCGAAGCGTACCGGGGCCCCCTGCCCGTCAAGCAGCCTGAGTCCGACTTCTACTGGGAGAGGGCGCAGGCGCACGAGCTCTGGCTTCGCCGGTGCAACGCCTGTGAGCGGGCCTACTTCTACCCGCGCGACTTCTGCCCGAACTGCGGCTCCCGTGACGTATCGTGGATCCAGGCCAGCGGCAGAGGCACCCTGCATACGTTCGCCATCGTGCACCGCGCCCCGGTGCCCGCGTTCCGCGACCACGTCCCATTCGTCGTCGCCATGGTCGACCTCGAGGAGGGCCCCCGCATCCCCACCAACCTCACCGGCGTCGAGCCCGCCCCCGAGCACATCCAGGTCGGCATGGCCGTCGAGGTGGCCTTCGCAGACGTCACCGACGAGATCACGCTGCCGGTGTTCCGGCCAGCGTGAGGGGCACCCTAGCCAATCGCGATGGGGTTTTGCGTGCGGAGTTCGGGGAACAGTGAGAAGTCGCGGTCGAGCGTAAGCAGTACGTCAACCCCGTGAGCAACGCAGATCGCGGCGATCCGGGCGTCGTGGACCACCCCTCCGCTCACGCGCGGCTGCTGCACGAAGCGACCCAAGATGTCCAGGAATCCTTCGGTCTCTCCGATGAGGCGCGCCGAAGGCGCCGACGTCCAAGCGAGAAGCTGGCGCCAAGCTTCCTGCGGGGTGGATGCAGCCTCTTTCCATATCTGGCGGTTCGTGACAACGCTCAGGAACTCGTAGCAGCACGGCCAGGGGATCGCCCATGGTGCGTCACCTTCTGCGAGCGCTCGCACAACCGTCTCTGCCTCGGAGTTCCGGTGGTACTCCCGCCGGTGCGCGTACACCAACAGATTCGTGTCAACCGCAATCACGCGGTCTACCTGCCTTCGTAGATGAGGTCGCGCAATTCCGCCCAGGAAAGGCGTTCAAGGGGGTCGGGAGAATCCGAGTCTCCCATCCTCATGTCGGGGAGCCGGTAGGACTCCTGCTCGGGAACAGCTGACAGCGCTCGCCTAAGCCCGTCCTCTACGAGAGCACGCAGCGGCCGCCCTGTCTCCTTGGCATGGCGCTTGGCCCGGATGAGCAGTTCGTCGTGGATATCCAGTGTGGTCTTCATCCCAATACCATACTACCCATATGAAGATATATGGGCAACCCATATTATAACGGTCCCGCTCACTCGGTGAGCTTGAGCAGCTCCCATATCTCGTCGCGGGCGGCGCGGGCTTTGGCGTAGTCGACGCCGAAGTAGGCCATCGTGCGGCAGCCCATGCCCTCCGGGATGGCGAGCAGCCCCAGCAGGACATGCTCGGTGCCTATGGGATAGGCCGAGTGGAACTGCTCCGCCTCGTCCAGCGACAGCTCCATCGTCCGGAGCGCCTGCGGCGTGTGCGGCTTGCCCCATAGGTCAACGACGCGCTCAGCGTGGTCGGGCACGGGACGCGCGTGCAGCAGCTCGAATTCGGTGATGGAGGCTGCGAGCGCCATGTCGATGCCGAGGCGGCGCAGCATCAGCCCGCCTGCGCACTCCGGCTGGCGGATGACGCCGAGCAGCAGGTGGCCGGTCAGCAGCGCCGGCCGGGGGCGCGGCGCTTGCTCGAACGACTCGACACCGTGCTCCCACGCAAGGCGGGCGCAGCGTCCCATGCGCTCCCAGGTCAGCTCGGCCATGCGTCCTAGTGCACTTCCCTGCCGCCGTTGACGACGATCATCTGGCCGCTGATGAAGCGGGCGTCGTTGGTGAAGAGGAAGGTCATCACGCCGGTGAGGTCCTCGGGCACGCCGCGACGCACAAGCGACGCCTCAGGCTCGGGGTACGCCTCGTCGGCGCCGATCGGCTCCTCCGTGTCGGACGTCGTCGAGCCCGGAGCGACGGTGACGACGTTGATGTTGTACTGGCCAAGCTCGCGTGCCACGGCACGGGTGATACCGATGATGGCGGTCTTCGACGAGACGTAGTGCGGGTTCATGTCTGTCGGCCCGCGTGCGATGCGGAGCGTGCTGCCGGAGCTGACGTTGACGATGGTGCCGGAGCCCTGCTCCCGCATGTACGGGAAGACGGCGCGGATACCCAGGAAGGTGCCGCGCGCGTTGACCGCGAAGACGCGGTCCCACGTCTCCATGTCCACGTCCAGAATGGACTTCACTCCCAGTCCACGCATCATCCCCGCGTTGTTCAGCAGACCGTCGATGCGGCCGTACTGCTCGTGCGTGCGGCGCGCCATCTCCTGCGTCTGGTCCTCGGAGGAGACGTCGACGCGCAGTGGGATAACCTCAGCGCCCTCTGCACGGCAGAGCTCCGCCGTCTTGCTTACGTCCTGCACGTCCGCGATGGTGAGCTTCGCGCCTTCTTTGGCGAAGCGGATGGCGTACTGCCGTCCGAGCCCGCCTGCCGCACCTGTGACGATGATGGCCTTGTCCTGCAATCGCATCTGCACCCTCCTCGACGAGTCGTCGGCTGAAGCCTATCCCCTGCCCGCCGCCGCGTCCACGACCTCGCGCAGTGCCGCGATGTGCGCAGGGGCCGCGCCACAGCAGCCGCCCACGATACGACAGCCGTCGGCCAGCCACCGCTCCGCGCCCGCCGCGAGCACCTCCGGCGTGAAGTCGTCGTCGAACTCCCAGGACGGACGCGTGTACGTTCCGCCATGGGGGTACGTGCCGAGCGGGCCGTCCCAGACGCCGCGCAGCACGGCGAGCGATGGTTCAACCAGCGGGACTTGCGTGTGCATGATGAACGCGACGTCGACGCCGGAGAGGTCGATGCGCCGCAGCGATTCCTCCAGCGGCTCGTCCTGCTGGTTCAACAGTGTGAGGTTGCCCTCCTCGTCCATCACGGAGGAGAACCCCGCCCATACCGGCAACCCCGCCGTCGCCGCTGCGGCCAGTTCGACATTGGCGCGCTCGACGTGCGACAGCATCTCCACGTTGAGGAAGTCCACTCCCGCATCCGCGAGTACGCGCGCCTGCGATGCGAGCGCCCAGTCCTCCTCAGCGAGAGCCACCTTGCCCTCCGGTCCCCGGTAGCTGACCGTCGTCATGCAGCCGGCCACAGGCAATGGTCGCTCCACTCCGGCGCGCTCCCGTGCCTCCAGCGCCAGCGCCACCGCCGCGCGATTCAGCTCCTCCTCGCGTCCGTGCACCCCGTGCGCGGCGAGATGAAGCTCCGAGCAGGCGAACGTGTTGGCGCTGATGACGTCTGCGCCTGCCGCGATGAAGTCAGCGTGGATTGCACGCAGGGTGTCCGGCAATTCGACGTTCGCGAGATTCGCCCACGCCCCCAGCGTGCCGCCGCGACGCGCCACCTCCGTGGCGATGCCGCCGTCGAGCAGGGCGTAGCCCCCGTCCGTGAGGCGCTTCATCACTGCCTCGTATGCCGCGCTGCGCTGTGTCATAGGGCAAGCCTATCACCGGTGTACCGCTCGGAGCGTCGTATACTACGAACAGCCCACCGGAACGGCGAGGAGGAGGAAGCGATGGCCACGGAATCCCAGGAGATCAAACGGCTGGTCAGCGAGCGGTACGCGAACGATGCCAAGGTGGTCATCGGACTCACCGCCGTCGAGCAGCCCACAGCCGACGGCGACGCGTGCTGCGCCCCGTCGGGCCAGGAGCGTGCGATGACGCTGTACGAGGAGGCGCAGCTGGCCGGGCTGCCTACTGAGTCCATCGCGATATCGCTTGGATGCGGCAACCCAACGGCGCTCGCGGGACTCCAGGAAGGCGAGCGCGTGCTCGACCTGGGATCGGGCGGCGGGATCGACTGCTTCCTCGCGGCGCAGCAGGTCGGCGAGTCAGGCCACGTCACCGGGCTCGATATGACGCAGGACATGCTGGATCTCGCTCGCAGCAACCAGGCGAAGCTCGGCCTCACCAACGTGGAGTTCGTGAAGGGCGAGATCGAGAACATCCCGCTGCCGGAGGCGTCGGTGGACGTGGTCATCTCCAACTGCGTCGTGTGCCTGTCGCCGGACAAGGACGCGGTGTTCCGCGAGGCGTTCCGCGTGCTGTCGCCGGGAGGCAGGCTGCACATCTCCGACATGATGGCGCTCAACGACGATGGTCCCGCGCTCAAGGGCGTGGAGGCCTGGGTGACGTGCACCGCCGGCGCGGAGCCTAAGGGCACCTACCTCGAACGGCTGCGCAGCGCGGGCTTCGAGGGCATCGCCCTTACCGAGGAGTCGGCGCACGTCGAGAACGACGCCCCGGCGGACGTCTCCAGCGTCAAGGTCGTGGCGCGGAAGCCGGAGGTAGCGATAAACCCTGGCCCCTCGACAGGAGAGAGTTATGCCCCTCCCGCCATTCCAATGGCCACTGTTGCAACAGTGGGCTTCGCAGCGAAGCAAAGGGCAGGGCAACTCGCGTTGACACTGGCGATAGCTGCGGCGAGTAAAGTGCTGGCGCCAACTGCGAAGGCGGCTGCGAAGGCGGGAGTGGAGAGAACGGGGAAGGCTGCCGACTGGTTCGAGAAGGCAGCTAGCCGCTATGAGTTGGCTGCAACCGAATCGGAAGGGAAGAGGCGCCTCTATCTCGGTGCCGAAGCCGCAGGCGCGAAGGGGATGGCAGCGGGACTCAGGGAGATCGTGACGCTGATAGAGCAGAACGCCGACGACGCCACCATCGAATCTGCAGCGGCAGAGGCCACAAGAAACCTGAGGGAGCTGGTCGCCCGCAGGCAACCGCCGCCGGCAGCCGAGCAATCGGACCCCAGTGAACGTTCCGACTAGCCGCTGATCCCCACTCCCTCCGGAACGGGCAGGCCGTAGAGCTCCGATGTGCCTTTCCAGACGATTCGGGACTTCTGTTCGTCCGTAAGGTCGGGGCGGTTATAGATGTAGCTCGGGGAGTCCGGGATGCGGTGGGCGTGGGGGATGTCGCTGGCGTACACCCAGCAGTCTGTCCCGTACTTGTTCACCATGTAGGGCAGCAGGTCGTCGTCGACCTCGAAGCCGATGAAGATGCGGCCGTCCCTGATGTACTCCAGCGGCGTCGCCTCCGGCAGGCCGCGCTCAACGATGGCCTTGTGCTCGGAGCGTATCGCGCCGATCTCCAGCCGGTCCTTCACGTTGTCGAGCGTGAAGTCCATGACCGCAACGGCGAAGTCCACCCAGGTGCAACCCGTCTCCAGGAACGAGACCTTCACCCTGGGGTAGCGGTCGAGGATGCCGGAGCCGCAGATGGTCTTGAACCCGCGCACGACGGACATGAGGAACTGGTCGCCAGCGATGTTGCGGTATGCCTTGATGGCGTCCCGCGCGCCGATGCCGGGGTGCACGTTCACCGGCATGTCCAGGTCCTGCGCGGCGGCCCAGAACTGCTCGAAGCTCGGGTCGTCGAGCGCCTTCTCGTTGTAATCGCCAAAGACCATGACGCCGATGGAACCCATCTTCCGGGTGCGCTCCATCTCACGCACCGCTTCTGCGGGGTCGTGCGGGTCAATCACCGTCACCCACTTGAGGCGGTCGGGGGACTGGTTGGAGATGTCGGCGACCCAGCTATTGTAGGAGCGCGTCAGCGCCGCGTTGAGCGCAGGGTCGTGCACGATGGGCCAGTCCAGCAGAAGCGTGGGGTAGTTGACGGAGAGGTAGGTATTCTCGGCGTCCATCACCGCGAGGCGTGCTTCCGCGGAGTGGAACTCGCCGCTCTCGTGCGGGCCGCGCCACTTCGCCATCATCTCGTACTCGGTGGAGACGACGCCGTCCTTGCTGGAGGGTGAGCCGCCGATGCGGATGCGCTCGCCGTTGATGTCCCAGACGTAGTCGTGCTCGAACTCGCCCGTCTCGACCACCTTGGGGCGGCGGTCCCGGAACTCAGGCTCAAGGTAGTCGTCGGACCAGGTGCCTTCCCACTCCTCAACGTGCCCGTCGCCGTCCATCGCCAGGATGTCCATGGTCAACTCCTCCGAGGGGCAAGCCCTTCCCCTCAATCTACGCGGCATACTACCAAAACTCATGCCAGAAGGGAGCGGTTGCCAAGGGCGGCCGCTCTCCTGCCACTGAGACTCTTCCCTTCTCCGATCTCGTCCCCGGCAGAGCGCACCCGCCACCTGCCATTTCGCGTTCGGGACAGAGGTCCCTCGCTCGTATCCGGCACCATCTGGCACCGTTTGGCACCATTCACTCAGAGAGCCAGTGCTTCCGACGGGGCCAGGAAGGGGCAGAACGGAGCCAAAACGAGGCCAAGACGGGGATCATCGGGGCCTCTATGGTGCCAAATGGAGCCAGCCCCCGGGCCGCCTCCCGTTTCGCCTTGATGCCGGTTGCTCCGCACACGCGAACCAGCGTACGTGTTCGAAGCGCGACCCCATAAGGGGCGCGTGTCACGGATATCCGCGAGCAGGCCTGCCGGCTCCATTTGCGCGCCCCGCTCCGTACCGAGTACCCTCGCGCCTGCCCGCTTCTGTTGATGCGGGCCACAACAGCCAAGGAGAACCGACATGCCGAGAGAATGGGACGAGGTCAAATACGAGGTGGCGGTCGCCAACCGCGTCCTCGCCGAAGTGGGACTCGCGACCGGTTTCCGCGCGTCGCTGGGGCACGCCAGCATGCGCCTGCCGAACGACCCGGACAAGTTCGTGGTGAAGGGCCGCGGCTACGCGGTCGACGCACTGCACTCCATGCGCCCGCAGGACATGATCGTCGTGGACATCGAAGGCTACAAAGTGGACGGGCCGGTCGGCTCGTCGCAGCCGTTCGAGGTCATCATGCACTCCTCCATCATGAAGGCGCGTCCTGAGGTCAACTCAGTGGTGCACGTGCACCCGCACTACACCGTCCTCGCCACGACTCTCGGGAGGCGCCTCCGCCCCATGAACCAGGAGGGCGCGCAACTGGTGCAGAAAGAGCTGCCGGTGTGGAACCACGTCAAGACCGTGCAGACGGAAGAGGAGGGCGCTGAGGTCGCCGCGCTGATGGGCGACTCCCCCGCCATCCTGCTGCGCGGCCACGGCGCGACGTCCGCGGGCGGCAGCCTGGAAGACGCGGTGATGACGATGATGCAGATCGAGGAGCAGGCCAAGATGAACTACTGGGCCTACTCCGCAGCCGGGCCGGACCACCCCTACCTCGAGGACGAACTCGTCGACGAGATGTCCGGGCGTACGCCGCTGCCGCAATTGCCGCACTTCGCGCAGGTGCTCCCCTCCGGCTGGCGTCCCAGGGTCGGCGGCGTCTGGCAGTACTACACGCGCGTCGTCACCGGCAACCCGGAGGCGAAGCCGGAGATCGGCAGGCCGTAAGCGCAAGGGTCCGGGCGCGGCGCATCCCGTTCATCAACTGCCTGCGCCGCGCTTGACCCGCGTCTCCTCCCGCCCTACCCTTACGCTACGCAAATCTGCGCACGCGAGGTGAATGCACGCATGCTCAGCGTCAAAGCGAACCAGGAACTCACGCAGGTCGGCCCGGGCACCCCGATGGGCGAACTGATGCGCCGCTACTGGCACCCCATCGCCGGAGCGGCGGAGCTCGATGACCACCCCACGAAGGCAGTCCGCCTGCTCGGCGAGGACCTCGTCCTCTACAAGGACAAGTCCGGCACACTGGGGCTCATCGAGCGATTCTGCCCCCACCGCAGGGTCGACCTCTCCTACGGCATCCCCGAGGAGCACGGCCTGCGCTGCATGTACCACGGCTGGATGATGGATGAGACCGGCCAGTGCATCGAGCAGCCCTTCGAGGAGACCGTCCATCCGGACGGACGCTTCAAGGAGAAGGTTAAGATCGCGGGCTACCCGGTCGAGGTCGCAGGCGGACTCGTGTTCGCCTACGTGGGCCCGCAGCCCATCCCGTTCCTCCCGCTCTGGGAGCCGCTGGTGTGGGACAACGCGGTGCGCGACATCGCGATCTCCCACCTGCCCTGCAACTGGCTCCAGTGCCAGGAGAACTCGCTAGACCCCGTCCACGTCGAGTGGGCGCACTCCTACTGGGGGCAGTACGTGCAGCAGGGACCCGGCTTCAAGGGCGCGCTGCTCGACCTGCCGACGCACCAGAAGATCGGCTTCGACATCTTCGAGCACGGCGTCGTGAAGCGTCGGGTGTTCAAGGGCTACACCGAAGAGGACGACGACTGGAAGCACGGCCACCCCGTGTTCGTGCCGAACATCCTGCTCGTCGGCTCCGAGGTCTCGGTGACGATGCAGTTCCGCGTTCCGATCGACGACGAGAACACGCTGCACGTCTCGCTCTACACGTGGAGGGGCGCTCCCGGCCAACCCGTGCCGAAGCAGGAGTCGGTTCCCTACCGCGAGGTGCCGCTGTTGGACGAGAACGGCCGCTGGATCGTGGACGTGGTATTCAACCAGGACTACACGATGTGGGTGACGCAGGGGCCCATCGCCAAGCGGAACCTGGAGCACCTCGGCGAGTCCGACCGCGGCCTCATCCTCTACCGCAAGCTGCTGCGCGAGCAGATGGACGTCGTCGCTGACGGCGGCGACCCGATGAACGTCTTCCGCACACCCCCACCTGAGGGCGGCATAGTCGCGCCGCTGGAACAGGTGAAGTTCGGCATGAAACGCGCCAGGAAGTACCTCCCCGGCGAGGCCGGGTTCTCCCGCGACGGCGACCTCATCAACCAGGTGCTCCAGACGTGGGAAGAGCTGCCGGACCGCGCACCTGCGGAGTCGGAGGATGAGATCAAGGCCCGCGCCGCAGGAGATAAAGTCGGCGCTGTCGAGGGCATCAAGAACAACTGGCCGCTGTAGCCAGCGGGTATAGCAACCACCAACGAGAGAGGCGCCCTGCGAGGCGCCTCTCTTCGTGTAACCCCGCTTGCGCCATGCGGTACAATCCCGCCAGCGAACGAACAGGCAAGGAGGCCACGCGATGCTGAGCGTACAGGAGAACGAGCAACTGACGCAGGTCGGCCCCGGAACGCCCATGGGCGAGCTCATGCGCCGGTACTGGCACCCCATCGCGGCCGCCGCCGAGCTCAACGAACGCCCCACCAAGTCGGTGCGTATCCTCGGCGAGGACCTCGTCCTCTACCGCGACAAGTCCGGCACGCTCGGCCTCATCGAACGCTTCTGCCCCCACCGCCGCGTCGACCTCTCCTACGGCATCCCGGAGGAGCACGGCCTGCGCTGCATGTACCACGGCTGGATGATGGACGAGACCGGCCAGTGCATCGAACAGCCCTTCGAGGAGACCGTTCACCCGGACGGGCGCTTCAAGGAGAAGGTGAAGGTCGCCGGGTATCCCGTCCGCGAGCTTTCCGGACTTATCTTCGCCTACCTCGGGCCGCAGCCCGCGCCGCTGCTCCCGCGATGGGAGCACCTGCTCTGGGAGAACGCCGTCCGCGACATCGCCATCACGGAGATCCCGTGCAACTGGCTGCAGTGCCAGGAGAACTCGCTCGACCCCGTCCACGTCGAGTGGCTGCACGCCTACATGGGCGCGTACCGCAACACGGACCGTATCTCCACTCAGCAGCGGGGCTCGTCACGCAGGCACCAGAGGATCGGGTTCAACGAGTTCGAGTTCGGCATCATCAAGCGCCGACTCCTCGAGGGCAAGGACGAGACCGACGATGAGTGGGCGGAGGGCCACCCCGTCCTCTTCCCGAACATCCTGCTCGTCGGGAACGAGGCGCGGGCCACGTTCCAATTCCGCGTGCCGGTGGACGACACCAACACGCTGCACGTCTCCATCTACAACTACCGCGCCGCCCCTGGCGCAAGCGCGCCGAAGCAGGACGTCATCCCCTATCGCTACGTGCCGCTCAAGGACGATGAGGGACGTTACATCGTCGACTGGACGTTCAACCAGGACTACATGGCCTGGGCGACGCAGGGCCCCATCGCCAAGCGTCACCTGGAGATGCTCGGGCAGTCGGACGTCGGCATCATCCTGTTCCGCAAGCAGTTGAAGCGGAATATCGCGGTGATGGAGGACGGCGGCGACCCGATGAACGTCTTCCGCGGAGACGAGCTCGGACTGCTGCACGCGCCGGTGGAGAAGGTGAAGTTCGGCGTGCGGGCGCAGGCGCGCTACGTCCGGCCCGAAGCCGGCGACACCCCCGCCGTGCCGCAGATCGAAGAGGTCATGGGCACCTGGGTCAACTACCTCGGCACGGAGGCCACGCTGGGGCGGTAGGTACTGAATGGAGGAGATCTCAGATAGCCTGAACCTCCTACCCCTCCTCGAGAAGCGCGGACAGTTGCCCTGTCCGCAACTCTAGTCCGTCGCTCAGGCCCATCTGCCCTGTGACGCGCGTCTCCGCGACGCCCAACGCCATAGTTACAGGGATGGCCCCTGGCCCCAGTCCGGCAGCCGCCAGGGCCTTGCCGATAGCGTGGTAGACCGTCGCCCGCATGAACCGCACGCCACCACCACTCATAGCCTCTCGCAATGTTGCCCGCCCAGCCAGCACCCTGTAACCCTCTGTCGTGCTGATGATAACCAGAGATGTCAGCGGTATGGCCTTCAACGCAAAGCCTGCCGCGCTGGCCATGATGGAACCGACCACTCCCTTTGAGATTTCTCCTATGTACTCCAGCGCTGCCCTTTCCAAGTGATCGTGGGGGATGTCTGTGCCCAGGATGTTGTCAGGAACGCTGTCTAACTCTGCTGGCACAGCAACACGAATATCAGGGTATCGCTCCAATGCCTCCTTCACGTAGGACAGGGACTGCGTTGCCTTGAGTTGCAACTGTTCTACCGATCGACCGCTTCGGTTCAGTATCTCCAAGTCCCATCCGGGTTGAAAGGGAGACGTCGCAAGACGTGCAACCTGACCCGCACCCAGCTTCAACTCACCTATTGTCTCGCCTGCGTTTAGCCTCTGTTCCACCAGGACCTCGAAGTACTTGCCCTTCACGCCATTGATGAAGCCCGTCAGGTACTCAGGTCTCATCCCTACGAGATCCGAAGGGTCGACATCCGGATATTGCATGGCGAAGGCTCTGGCAAGCTGGGGGTCGATCTCCGGAAACAGGCGGCCCGCGATGGAAGCGCCAACGGTGAGGTTTGCGGGAATCGCAGCGACCTCCAGAACCTCCTGTTCCTTCCGCAATTCTTCCTGCCTCGCCAGTTCCAGCAATGCCTTCCTCTCGGCATCTGGATAGGAACCTGCCAGGCTCACCAGTTCGTCGTAACCCATGGCTCAGCTCTAGCACCCTTTCAATTCAGCTATCACGTCTTCCAGGCGAGCCACACGTTCCCTGAGTTCGACGTTCTCTCGGTGCAGGCCAACGACAACACGCGTTACAGCGTCCGTGAAATCGTCCAGACTGCGGATGTCCGCCCCAGTCAGCACTTCACCTGCACGCTTGGTACTCCGCCCTGTGGCCTTGGCGGCATCCTTGGCTGCGACGCCCGCCGTGCTTGCTGCCTCTGTTGTCATCGTCCCAGCGCGCTGGAGACTCTCACCCACGACCTGGCGGGTACGTTGAAGGTTCTCGCCAACAGCTGCTCTGTTACTACCGATCGCCCGGCCTGCGCTGTTTGCAGCGCTCCCCGAGGCCTCTAGCGCTTCACCTGCATTCCGCCCGGCCTTTGCCGCAACGTGCACGGCAAGCCCAGCCGTCTCCGAAGTAACCTCTCCAACATAGCCAGCGATTCCACTTGCAGTCTTGCCTGCGACGCCTGCCGCATTCGCAAGTCCTCCCGCTACGCGCTTCACTCTGCGGGGCGGAATCTTGTCCCTTGAATCGTTCTTTTCGTCATTTGCCATCGGATCCCTCCTGGGTCGTCTGGTGCGCCGGTGATTCTAGCCCAGCCCGCGATGTCCCGCGCTTGACCCGCGCACACGCCCGTCCTACTCTTACGCCACGCAAAATACGCGCACGCGAGGTGAATGCACGCATGCTCAGCGTCAAGGCAAACCAGGAACTCACGCAGGTCAGCGCAGGCACGCCCGGAGGCGAGTTGATGCGCCGCTACTGGCACCCCATCGCCGCAACGGCGGAGCTCGACGAGCGTCCCACCAAACCGGTGCGGCTGCTCGGTGAGGACCTCGTCCTCTACCGCGACAAGTCGGGCACGCTTGGCCTCATCGAACGCTTCTGCCCGCACCGAAGGGTCGACCTCTCCTACGGCATCCCCGAAGAGCACGGCCTCCGTTGCATGTATCACGGCTGGATGATGGACGAGACCGGCCAGTGCATCGAGCAGCCCTTCGAGGAGACCGTCCATCCGGACGGACGCTTCAAGGAGAAGGTCAAGGTCGCGGGCTACCCCGTCGAGGAGCTGGGCGGCCTCATCTTCGCGTACATGGGCCCGCAGCCCATGCCGCTGCTGCCGCGATGGGAGCAGTTGACGTGGGATAACGCCGTGCGCGAGGTCTGCATCTCGGAACTGCCGTGCAACTGGTTGCAGTGCCAGGAGAACTCGCTCGACCCCGTCCACAACGAGTGGCTCCACGCCTACTACGGCAACGTCGTCCGCAACGGCGTCCACGCGCTGCCCGAACTGCGCGGCACGCACGTCAAGATCGGGTTCGACGTCTTCGAACACGGCATCATCAAGCGCCGCGTCGAGGCCGGATACACCGAGGAGGATGACGACTGGAAGGAAGGCCACCCCATCATGTTCCCGAACATCCTGTTGGTGGGGGACGAGGTGCGCTCCACGTTCCAGTTCCGCGTCCCGGTGGACGACGAGAACACCTACCACGTCTCCTACTACGTGTGGCGTCCCGCGCCGGGAGCGCAGGCCCCGCGCCAGGAGAGCGTCCCCTACCGCTACGTGCCGCTGAAGGACGAGAACGACCGCTACATCAACGACATCCTCTTCAACCAGGACTACCTCGCGTGGGTCACGCAGGGCCCGGTCGCCAAGCGCCACCTGGAGAAGCTCGGCGAGTCCGACAAGGGCATCATCCTCTTCCGCAAGCTGCTGCAGGAGCAGGCGAAGCTCGTCGCTGACGGCGGCGACCCGATGAACACATTCCGCGACCCCGAGGAGAACCAGGCGATCCATCTGCCGCTCGAGCAGGTGAAGTTCGGCAACCGCCGCCGCCCCGGTTACGCCCTCGTCGAGGCCGGAGAGCCCACCGTCACGGACATCGTGAACGAGACGCTCGAGAGCTGGGAGGGCATGCGCGGCATGCGCCAGGCGGCTGAGCCGGCTCGCGGGGCGTAGGAGTGCCGCACCCGGGAGCAAGCCATGACGTCACAGCCTGACCATCCCGAGCAGGAACAGCAGGCTCAGCAGGCCGGTGAAGAGCCGGAGGCCGAGTCGCTGACCGGCGACCCCGATTTCCCTGTTTCCCCCGATTTCTCCGGTTTCTCCAGAGGGGCCATGCATTCCGGGGGTATAGGGGGTATAGGGGGTATGGACGAGAACTATCTGATGAGGACCCGGTTCCGCGCCGTGCAGAGCTGGAGACAGGAAGGGTCAGGGGCGCGGGCCAGGGGATTCTGCATCCTCCTCGGCGTCGTAGGCGGAGTGCTCATCGCCGCAATGCTGCTCTTCAACGAGGGCGCACTCAGCGGGTGATTCCCAAAGCGCCCGCCACGTACCCCTTGACGCTTGACGTTGCGCGGCTTGCTATAATCCCGCCACAGGGCAGAGAAACCCACCAGCGCAAGGAGAGCACATCTCATGCTGACGCAGGAAGCAAACGACCGCTACACCCGTGTAGGCCCCGGCACTCCGATGGGCGAATTGATGCGACGCTACTGGCACCCCGTCGCCGCCGTCTCCCAGATGAACGACAAGTGGACGATGAAGGTGCGCCTCCTCGGCGAGGACCTCATCCTCTACAAGGATCGCTCCGGCACGTTCGGCCTCATGGAGCCGCACTGCGCCCACCGGCGCATGAACATGATCTACGGCATCCCCGAGGAGCACGGCCTGCGCTGTCCGTACCACGGCTGGCTCTACGACGAGACCGGCCAGTGCACGGAGCAGCCGTACGAGGAGACGGAGGACCCGGAGGCGCGGTTCAAGGACAAGATTCAGATGAAGGCGTACCCGGTCGAGCAGAAGGCAGGGCTCCTGTTCGCCTACCTCGGCCCCACCCCCGTACCGCTGGTCCCCAACTACGACGTCTTCTCCGCGACCGGCGTCCTGCGCGACATCGGCTACGCGATGCTGCCGTGCAACTGGCTGCAGTGCCAGGAGAACTCGCTGGACCCGGTGCACCTGGAGTGGCTGCACGTCGCGTGGGCCAACTTCATCCGTGAGATGAACGGCGACGAAGAACGCCGCACCCGCCGCCCACACAAGGTCATCCACTTCGACGCCTTCGAGCACGGCATCATCAAGCGCCGCATCTGGGAGGGCGGTTCCGAAGAGGACACCGAGTGGAAGGACGGCCATCCCATCGTCTTCCCCAACTACCTCCGGCAGGGTGGCGACGGCTTCAACGTTTCGAACGGGACGTACCGCGGCAGCTTCTCGATGGGCCCCGCGTTCCAGATACGCACCCCCATCGACGACCACAACACCGCCCACTGGTGGGTGGCCTGCTACCCGATGGTCGAGGGCGACGTCGAGCAGACGGCGGAGGAGATCCCCTTCTACCTCCCGCCCGTGCCGATGCTGAACGAGAACGACCAGCCCGTCTACCCCGAACTGCGCAGCAACTCCTCGCAGGACCCGGCGGCGTGGATCACCCAGGGCGGCATCGCGGACCGCACCGGCGAGCACCTGGGCCGCTCCGACAAGGGCATCATCATGTTCCGCCAGATGCTGGAGGACAACATGCGCATCGTCGAGGATGGCGGCGACCCGATGGAGGTCTACCGCGACCCTGCGGAGAACGTCTACATCCCGTTCATGACGGAGCAGCACAACTACGTGGACACCTCCTCGCGGCAGGGGGCGGCGACGATGTATTCGCCGATCCTGGATAGGCGGGAAGCCGCAGCCGCGGCCAAGTAACGGACTCCAGAGAGGGGCAGCCGAATGGCTGCCCCTCTGGTTATCTCAACCCTACGCACCTATGATGACGCCGGAGCGCTCCCCGCATGAAACAACGCGGGGCCGTTGCCGAAACCTGAACACGTGACCGGAGGCGCAACATGACCCTCATCCTGAACAACGACGACATCGCATCCGTACTGACGATGGAGGAGACGATAGGCGCGCTGCGGAGCGCGTACGAGGAGCTCGCGCGCACCGAGGCCGTCTGCCGCCCGCGCATCGACATCCGCATCCCCACGTCCGACCCCGCGAAGATGTACCAGTGGGGCACCATGGAAGGCGGCTCCGCGTCCGGCTATTTCGCCATCCGCATGAAGTCCGACGTCGTCTACGAACAGGAGTACGGCGGCACGCGCACCCAGGAGAAGTACTGCCTGCGCCCCGGCCTGTTCTGCGGCCTCATCCTGCTGATGAGCGTCGACAACGGCGAACCCCTCGCCATCATCAACGACGGCTACCTCCAGCACATGCGTGTTGGCGCCGACTCCGGCATCGGGGCGGGCTACATGGCGCGCGAGGATGCGTCGGTCGTCGCCATGATCGGCTCCGGTGGCATGGCGCGCTCGCACGCCGAGTCGTTCGCCGCCGTGCGCGACATCAAGCGCATCCAGGTCTACAGCCCCACGAAGGCCAACCGCGAAGCGTACGCCGAGGAGATCCGCGCCCAACTCGGTATTGAGGTCGTCCCGGTCGCGTCCGCGGCGGAGGCGTGCAAGGGAGCGCACATCGTCGCCGGATGCACGGACGCGGTGGAGCCGGTCATATTCGGCAAGGACGTGGAGGACGGGGCGCACATGACCTGCGTCGGCGGCAGCATAGACGGCGAGGCGATGGAGCGCATCGACCGCTCGCTCCGCCTCGGTTCGGCGCCTGCACCGGTCGGCATACCGGAGATGCGGCTTCACGACGAGAACATCGCCTACGAGGCCAACGCACCGGACGGCACGCCCGCATCCGCGAGCCAGACGCGCGAACGTGCCGGCAGGAGTCACGGCGTCGTCGCCGAGGACCGCGTCGTCTTCCTGGAGGAAATGTTGCAGGGAGCGCAGGGGCGCCCCGGCCCTACCGCCGTCACCTACTCGGAGCGCGGCAACATCCAGGGCGCGCAGTTCTTCTCCGTCGCGGGCCGCGCCTACGAACTCGCGAAGGCGAAGGGCCTCGGCCACGAACTCCCCACGGAGTGGTTCCTGCAAGACATCCGCGACTAACCTCTGGATTGCGTTCAGGCGCTTTGCTAATTTGAGCACATGAACGAACCACCCGGACTGCCACCGGACAGGGGCAACCCCCGAGGCGAGCTGCGGATCGAGCCCAAGGGCAAGCGTTGCCGCATCGCTATCGTCGTGATAGTTGCCTCGCTCTTCCTCATAGGCATAGTGGCGAGCCTTCTGGACCTCGGGACGCCCGCGTAGCCGAGAGTTCCGCTCTGGGTCCACGGGGCAGACCTGCGTTGACCCGCATGTCCGGCTGACGCAACTGGTTCGCCGCGCCGATGCGTGCTCCCTCATGCCGCTCCTTGTGCCCGCCCCTACTCCGAATCCCTCGCACGGAGTAACATGCCCCCATCCGGAACCGACGGAGGCTTGGCATGGCGCGACGTTTCACCTATGACGACTGGATGGAAGCCCAGGGCATCCCCATCCACCGGGGCTACTACGTGGAAGACCTCCGCGTCGCCGAGCTCGGCTGGTGGGAGGACCGCCAGGTCGACGCCGCGTTCATGCAGTTGCGCGGTATGGAAGGCGTCTGCGAAGGCCGTATCGAGGAGATACCCCCCGGCCACTCGCTCCCGCCGCTGAAACTCTCGGTCGACGAGCAGGTCTACGTCCTCGGCGGACGCGGGGTCGCCACCGTCTGGACCGACGACTCCCGCCCGAAGAAGACGTTCGAGTGGGCGACGCGCAGCCTCTTCCTCATCCCGCGCAACTCCTACTGCCAGCTCACCAACATGGACGGCAACAATCCGGCCCGGCTGCTCCACTACAACTACCTCCCCATCGCCATGTCCGCCACGCCGGACCCGGACTTCTTCGTCAATAATCCCTACTCGACGAACTCGTTCCTGCACAGCACCGACGAGTTCTACTCCGAGGCGAAGGCCGTCATGGAGGAGGGCGAGGGCGCGTTCGCCGGGCGCGGACGGCAGGTCTGGCACGGCAACTTCTTCCCGGACATGGCCGCCTGGGACAAGCTCGTCCCGTTCTGGGGGCGCGGCGCGGGCGGCCACGTCGTCTTCATCCAGTCGCCCGGCTCGGAGATGCACGCGCACATGTCTGTCTTCCCCGCACGCACCTACAAGAAGGGACACCGCCACGGGCCGGGACGCGTCATCGTCATCCCCGGCGGCGAGGGCTACTCGGTCATGTGGGAGGAGGGCAAGGAGAAGGTCGTCATCCACTGGCACGAGGCGAGCTGCTTCGTGCCGCCTGACCGCTGGTTCCACCAGCACTTCAACCTCGGCGGGGCCGACGGGCGCTATCTCGCGCTCCATCCACCGAACCAGTTCATGGGCATGTCCGAGAAGGTGACGGACCGGGGCCGCGACCAGATTGAGTACCCCAATGAGGACCCGTGGATACGCGAGTACTTCGAGGACCAGCTGGCCGAACGCGGCATGACTTCCGAGATTCCAGCGGAGGCGTACGAGGACCCCGCGTACGAGTGGGACTACTCCAAGTCCGCGGGCTGACGCAGAGACGCACACGCAAGCGCGATACAGTAAGATAAGGCAGCGCCGGGCATAGTCCCGGCGCTGCGCTGCAATCCTTAATCTTGAGGACACGACATGCACGACGATGACGACCTCGACCATGCACACGTACTCGACCTCCTGAACGACGAGGAAGCCGAGGACATCGAGGGGATCGAGAAGTTCACGCTCTACAGCGTGGGCATAGATATCGGCTCCTCCACCACCCACACCATCTTTTCCCGTCTGATCCTCCGCCGCGAAGGCGCAGGGCTCTCCGCCAAGTTCGTCGTCACCAACCGCGACGTGCTCTACCGCTCGCCCATCATGCTCACGCCCTACTCCTCCGGCACCGCTATCGACACGGACAGCGTGCAGCAGTTCATCGAGCGCTCGTACAGCGAAGCGGGCTTCACGCCGGACGACGTAGACACAGGCGCGGTCGTCATCACCGGCGAGGCGCTCAAGAAGGAGAACGCGCAGCCCATCCTGGAGTATTTCTCCGAAGAGTCCGGCCGATTCATCTGCGCGTCCGCCGGCCCGATGCACGAGGCGCTGCTGGCAGCGTTCGGCTCCGGCGCGGTCGCCATCTCCAAGAGCAACTCCAACACCGTGCTGGACGTCGACATGGGCGGCGGCACAACCAAGATATCTCTCATCCGCAACGGCGAGATCGCCCAGATGGTCGCCATCGAGGTCGGCGCGCGCCTCATCGCGTACGACGACGACATGACCATCTCCCGCGTCGAGCAGCCCGCCCGCACCATCCTCGGTTCGCTCGGCCAGACCGTCGAGGTCGGCGAGAAGCTGACCGACGAGAAGCGCGAGCTGTTCGCCGCGAAGATGACCGACCTCCTCTTCGACGCCATCAGCGGCGGTGAGGTGGACCCGCTCACCGACTCGCTCCTGCTCACTGACAGCCTCGACATCGACTCGCTGGAGGACGTCGACCACGTCGTCTTCTCCGGCGGCGTCTCCGAGTATGTGTACGACCGCACGGACGAGTCGTACGGCGACATCGGGCCGTGGTTCGGAAAGATGGTCCGCGAGCGCTGTCAGCAGGCGTTGCGTCCGGGGATGCTGGTGATGCCCGCCGAGGGCATCCGCGCCACCGTCATCGGCGCCGGGGAGTACACGCTCCAGGCGAGCGGCAGCACCTCCTACATCTCCACGCACGACGTGCTGCCGGTGCGCGGCATCCAGGTCGCACGGGCCTTCATCAACAAGGAACAGACCGCGGAGGAGATGGAGGCTGCACTATCGGCAGGCGTCGGCAAGTACGACCTCGCGAAACTGCCCTCCACCATGGCGCTCGCCATGTCCATAGCCGGACAGCCGGACTACTGGTACATCCGGCGGCTGGCCGAGTCCATCATCAAGACCGTGGACGACGAGCCGCCGGAAGCCCCGGTCTTCGTCGTCGTGGACGTGGACGTGGCCAAGTCGCTCGGCGGCATCATCCGCGAGGAGTTGCACCTGGATCGGGCCGTCATCGCGATCGACGGCATCGAGGTGGGCGACCTGGACTACGTGGACGTGGGCAAGCCGATGGGCGCGAGCGAGGTTATCCCCGTCACCGTCAAGTCGCTCGTATTCTCCATCCGGTCGCAGTCAGGGTAGCCGGAGCGTCGGAACCTGACGCCATGCTCATCGCGGCACTCATCTTCGGACTCATGGGCGGCCTCGTCGGCCTCCTGATCGGGACGCTCATCTTCGTCGGCGATCTCGTCGATTTTGCGTTCCGCGGGGGAGATACCAGCACCGCAGGGATGCTGGTGCTGTTCTTCTCACTCCTGGCCATCGCAGGTTCGATCATGTGCCTCAGGAAACCATGGCAGGCTGCGACGCTCCTGTTCCTCTCCGGGGCGGGCTGCATGCTCGTCATCAACATATTCGGAGCGCCCGTCTTCTTCCTCACGCTCCTCGCAGCCTTCTCCGCCGTCCGCGGACGCCGGGAAGTCCGGCAGCGCAGATAACCAAGGGGCCGGAGCGCTGCCGCCCCGGCCCCTCTCGTCGTTCCTGTTTCTCTTCCGTCGTTCCTGCGGAGGCACGCGCTTTAGCGCGCAACCTCGCAGCCCTGCCCTTGGGCAGCGCTTCCCCCTACTTCAGGTGCGCCCCGAAGAAGGCCAGCGTCTTCGGCCACGAGTCGGCGGATGCTGCCTCGTCGTAGCTTCCTCGCTCGGTGCAGAAGAAGCCGTGACCCGCGCCCTCGTAGATGTGGTTCTCTATCGACTTGCCCTTCTCATTCAGCACCCGCTCCATCTCCTCGACGTTGGAGACGGGTATGCCGCCGTCCTCGGTGCCCCAGAAGCCGATGATAGGGGCTTGCACCGCCTCGGCGGTGGCGTCGAGCAGACGAGGCGCATCCGCTGGCGCGTCCGGGCGCGGCAGGATACCGCCGCCGTAGTAGACCGCCGCTGCCTTGATGCCGTCCATCGTCGAGCCGAGGTAGGAGACCATCCCACCGAAGCAGAATCCGACGATGCCGATGTTGTCGGCATCCACGTCCGGGTTGCTCCGCAGGTAGTCGATCGTCGCCTGCACGTCCGCCGTGATGTCGTCATTGCTCAGCTTGCCACGCTCCGCGAAAGCCGCCTGCATCTCGGAGAACGGGATGTCGACGCCCTTGCCGGAGCGGTGGAACATCTCCGGCGCAGCAGCGAAGTAGCCCTCGTTCGCGAAACGGTCCGCGATGCTGCGGACATCGTTGTTCACGCCAAAGATCTCCTGGATCACAATCACCGCGGGACTCTTCCCGCCGCCGTCCGGGCGCGCCGTGTAGATCGGCATCGGGCTGCCGCCGGCACTTACTTCCGCAACGTCCGATACTGCCATGCTCTCCCTCCGTTTTATGCGTGATAGGCCGGCCGCGTCACCGGCCGCCGCCATCCTACACCAACGCGCCCACTCCTGCCGCCCGCGCACGTGAACGCATGACACCGGCCCCTTACGCAAGCGTCCCAGTGCCGCATATCCTGTCTCCGTGACGGCTGGAAACGGAGTCTGGCCATCGGAATGGGTGACATCTGCCCGCTGTGTGGACGATGTAACCTGCCGCAACTCTGTTTCTGGTCCGCCCTTCACAGTAGGCGAGGGTTGGGAACGCTGGAGGAGGGCTCGAATGGGCTCAGAAAGGCTCGAAAAATGGCTCAGATAAGCCCACATGAGCCCCCCGAATGGCTCATACAGGAAGCCCGATTTACGAACGCAGGAGCACGTGATGAGCCTTAATGAGCCGGTTTTCAGCGAAACTTCTCTGATCAACGGCCTGTCGCCTGCCATGATGGTGCTTCCCCCGCCCGCCCCTAGCCGTGCCGAGCCTGCCTGTGTGAGAATCGACGCATGAGCAACAGCAACCGCACCCCCGAAGAACAGGCCCTGATGACCAAAGCCGCCGCCGTCCTGCCCGGCGGAACGCTCGGCAACCTCCGCCTCGACGAGGAGCACGCGTTCGTCGTCCGCAACGGCCAGGGTTCCCGCGTCTGGGATATGAGCGGCAACGAGTACATCGACTACCTGCTCGGCTCCGGCCCCATGGTGTTGGGGCACGCCCACCCGAAGGTGATCGCCGCAGCCACCGAGGCGATGATGAAGGGCACGACGTTCTTCACCCAGAACGCCTACGCCATCGAGCTCGCCGAGCGCATCGTCGAGGCCATGCCGTGCGCCGAGCAGGTGCGGTTCGTCAGCAGCGGCTCCGAGGCCACCTACAACGCGCTCAAGGTCGCCCGTGCCTTCCGCAAGCGCGAGAAGATACTCAAGTTCGAGGGCGGCTACCACGGCACGCACGACTACTCGCTCATGAGCCTCGCCCCCTCCGGCAACACGCCCTACCCGCAGGCCGAGCCCAGCTCCGCGGGCATCCCCCGGGCCATCCAGGAGACCGTCCTCGTCGCGCCGTTCAACGACCTCAACGCCGTCGAGGACCTGCTCGACCGCTACCACGACGAACTCGCCGCGGTCATCGTCGAGCCGGTGCAGCGCACCATCGCGCCGCAGCCCGGATTCCTGCAGGGCCTCCGCGAACTCACGAACCGCTACGGCGTCCTGCTCATCTACGACGAGGTCGTCACCGGCTTCCGCCTCGCCTACGGCGGAGCGCAGGAGTACTACAACGCCGTGCCGGACATCGCGGCCATCGGCAAGATCGTCGGCGGCGGCTTCCCGCTCGCGGCCATCGTCGGACGGCGCGAGATCATGGAATCGTACGACCAGGGCAGCGTCGCGCCGGACGTCTACGTCCCGCAGAGCGGCACCCTCAACGGCAACCCCGTCGCCGCTGCCGCAGGCCTCGCGACCCTCGAAGTGCTCCGCGAGCCCGGCACCTACGAGGCGTACCACGCCCGCGCCGCCACGCTCCGCAACACGCTCCAGCGCCTCTTCGACGAGGCCGAGATCCCGGCGCAGGTCAGCGGCATCGACATGATGTTCGACGTCTTCTTCACCGAGCACCCCATCATCGACTACCGCTCGACGCTCGTGGACAAGACGCTCAACCGCGTCTTCGACAACACGCTGCTGGACAACGGCATCCTCAAGTCGCCCGGCAAGCTCTACGTGGGCGCCTGCCACTCGGACGAGGACATCGAGCGCACCATCGAAGTGTTCCGGCTGGGAGTCGCCGCCGTCCGCGACGCGTAATGGCCCCGGCCATCCTCCGACTCGTCCGCGAAGACGACGCGGAGCAGATAGCGGCCATCTACGCGCCCTACGCGACTGACACTGCCATCAGCTTCGCTAGCCGCGCCCCCACCGCTGAGGAGTACCGCGACCGCATCCGCACGACGACCGCACGCCTGCCGTGGATCGTCTGCGAGCGCGACGGCATCGTGGCCGGTTACGCCTACGCCAGCCCGCACCGGGTATCCCCGGCCTACCGGTGGTCGGCGGAAACGAGCATCTACGTCCACCCGGAGCACCAGCGGACTGGCGTCGGCAGAGCCCTCTACGTCGCCCTGCTGGAAGCGCTCCGCTTGCTCGGCTACCACCGCGCCCTCGCAGGCGTCACCGACCCCAACCCCGCCAGCGTGGGGCTGCACGAGGCCGTCGGCTTCGAAGGCTTCGCCACGTTCGACGACGTCGGCTACAAGCTCGGCGCATGGCAAAGCGTCATCTGGCTCGTCTACCGGCTGGGGAACGACGACTACCCGCCCACGGAGCCGCGTCTGCTCCCGGACGTGCTTGGCACACCGGAGTGGGACGCCGTGCTCGCAGCCGGACAGGCGCTACTGCGCTAGCGCATGCGCCTTAGCGCGCCCCGTCGAAGAACAACTCGTCCGGCGTGAAGCGGCGGCCGATGATGCCGAGGTCGGCGGCGTAGCGCACGATCGTCTCGATGGCGCGGCGGTTGTTCTCCAGCCCGTTCTCGTGCGGGAAGAGGCCGTTCTCGCGCAGCCAGCCGACCCGCAGCCCCATGTGCTCGTCGTCATCGGAGGCGTTGGCGTAGTAGAGACGGCGCGCCTCGTCGCAGGCGTCCACGACGGCCTGCCCAAGTCCGGGGTTGGCGTCGAGCACATCGCTCTTCGCCGCCAGCATCACGTTGACCGGGAAGACGCCGCTCTGCCGGTTGTAGGTCAGCGCCGCTTCGAGCGGGTCTACGAACAACGGCACGCGGTTGCCGCCCAGGGGAGGACCGCCGCGGTCGAACAGCACCGCGTCCAGTTCGCCGCTATCCAGTTCCGCGATCTGGTCACCGCCCTTCGAAATGCTGAAGCGCGGGTCGCGGGGGTAGTCGACGCTCATCAGCGAGTTCGGCTCTGCCTCCACCCAGTGCACCTTCGTCAGGTCGAGGCCGTACACGTCCGCGAGCGCGCCACGCATCCACGTGCCGGGATTGAACCCCCAACCGCGCACGCCAACGCGTTTGCCCTCAAGGTCCTTCGGCCCAAGTACACCCGCGTTCACGTTCACCTGCGCCCCGACGTGCGAGAACGACACGTCCGGGAAGGCGGGGATGCCCATGACGGGACATCCGATGTCCCGTGCGATGAGGTAGTTGGTGATGGGCACCACCATGATGTCGTAGGGCGGCTCGTTGAACAGCTTGCCGTAGACCGAGCCGGAGCCTCCCTCAGGCCAGTCGATCTCCACGTCGAAGCCCTGAACCTTCACCGTGCCGTTCGCCAGGTACTCGGCGGCGTACTCGTGGTCCGCCATCAGTGTTATCGCCATCTGTCTCCTCGTCCTTGCCCGCTCCCTGTGGAAGGGAAGTCTATTCCGGTATGGGGTAGCCGTCGGAGCGGCGGTCGGTGCCGCCGGTGTGGACGCCCCGTTCGTGGTCGATGCCTATCAATTGCACGGCGCCGGGCGTGCCGACGCTGGGGTACTGCCTCGTTTTGTGGCCTTTCTCTTCCAACGCCCGAAGGGTCTCCTCCGGGATACCGTCCTCGAGGCGGAGCACCATCTCCTCGTCTATCGAGCGTGGGTCAGTGCCGGGGAAGTGCGTCCAGCGCGGCGCGTCAGCCGCCTCCTGCACGTTCATCCCGTGGTCGATGACGTTGGACACCGCCTGCGCGTTCCACTGCGGCTGGTTGTCGCCGCCGGGCGTGCCGCCGACGAGCACGGGCTTGTCGTCCTTGAACACCATGTAGGCGTGTATCGTGTTGATTGTCTTCTTGCCCGGCGCGATGACGTTCACGTGCCCCTCGTCCAGGTAGAAGCCGCGCCCTGCCCTGTCGTTCAGCAGGATGCCGGTGTCCCCGCACACGAACCCGCTGCCCCAGTACGCCGAGAGGCTGTGGATGAAGGAGACCGCGTTCCCATCCTTGTCGACCACGTTGAAGTACGACGTGCTCGGCGTGGGCGCGACGGAGTGCGCGAGCTCTCCCGCGGGCACGATGCCCTCCGCGGCGCGCTCCGCGGCGATGCTCTTGATGCGCTCGGCGGCGTACTCGGGCGACAGCAGCTCGTCCAGCGGCACGTCGATGAACTCCGGGTCGCCGACGTAGGCGAGCCGGTCGGCGAACGCCAGCCGCTTTGCCTCGACCATCGTGTGGATGTTCTCGATGGTGTTGTGGCCCATCGCAGCGAGGTCGAATCCGTCCAGCAGGCTCAACAGTTCCAGCGTGAGCATGCCCTGCGACGGCAGGCCGGTCGCGTAGACCGTGTGGCCGTGGAAGCGGGCCGACGGCGGGTTCTCGTAGACGGTCGTCTCCTGTCCCGCGAGGTCTTCCTCGTCGATGAGGCCGCCGCCGGCCTCCATCGCCTCCGCTATCTGCTTAGCGATCGAGCCGAGGTAGAACTCGTCCGGCCCATGCTCGGCGATACGGCGCAGCGACCGCGCGAGGTTCGGCTGCGCGAACACGTCGCCGACCTGGTACGCGGAGCCGTCAGGCTTGATGTACGTCTTCGCGGTCGACTCGTACTTGGCGATCTTGTCGTAGTGGTCGCTGAAGTAGCTGGCGGAGCGCGGCGGAAGCGAGAACCCCTCCGACGCGAGGCTGATGGCCGGGTCGATGAGCGACGCCAGCGAGCGCGTCCCGAACCGGTCGACGATCGTCTGCCAGGCGCGCACCTCGCCGGGCACGGCAGGCGTCAGCGGGCCATCCGCCGGCATCTTCACATAGCCCAGGTCTGTGAAGTACTCCCGCCTGGCGCGCATCGGCGCCTTGCCGGAGCCGGAGACGCCGTAGAGCGTGCCGGACGCGGCGTGGTAGAGGAGCGCGAATACCTCGCCTCCGATGCCGCACATCATGGGCAACGTGACGGCTTCCGCCGCCGCGACGGCAACTGCCGCGTCGAACGCGTTTCCTCCTTCGCGCAGCACCTGTGCGCCCGCGGCGCCTGCCAGCGGGGAGGCGGAGCAGACCAGTCCGCGCGTCGTGTATATGGGACTATGCGACCTGTTTACTACGCTGCTCACGATGACACCTCTCACACGAGAATCCGGGCAGCGGCATGATATGCTCCGCATCTGTCACCGGCAAACCCACCGCGCCCGGCGCGGCCCACAAGAAGCGAGGGAGCATCATGGCTGAAGACTTCACCTACGACCGCTGGATGAATGCACAGGGCATACCCGTTCACCGCGGCTACTACATCGAGGACCTCCGCGACATCGAACTCGCCCCGTGGAGCCTGCGCGAGTGCGACGCCGCCTTCATCCAGTTGGAGGGTATGCCCGGTGTCGTGGAGGGGCGCGTGCAGGAGGTGCCGCCCGGCGGCTCCATCAAGCCGTTCAAGCAGGCGATAGACGAGATGGTCTACGTCGCCAGCGGACAGGGCACCGCGTCCGTCTGGAGCGGCGACGGCGGTGAGCGGCACACGTTCGAGTGGTCGCCGCGCTCACTGTTCCTGGTCCCGCGCAACTCGTGGGCGCAGTTCAACAACATGCAGGGCGACAGGCCCGCCCGCCTGCTGCATTACAGCTACCTGCCGATCGCCATGTCCGCCATCCCCAACCCGGACTTCTTCTTCAACAACCCGTATGAGGAAGACGTACTGCGAGGGGCCGACTTCTACTCCGAGGCAGAGGCGACGACACAGGAGCATGTGGCCGAGGGCGCAGCGGGACGCACGCTCTGGCTCGGCAACTTCTTCCCGGACATGGGCGTGTGGGACAAGCTGATGCACCGCCCCGGACGCGGCTCCATGAACCGCTCCGTCTACATGCGCATCCCCGGCTCAGAGCTACACGCGCACATGTCGGTCTTCCCCGCCGGGACGTACAAGAAGGGCCACCGCCACGGGCCGGGCCGCGTCATCGTCATCCCCGGCGGCGAGGGCTACTCCATCATGTGGCAGGAAGGCCAGGAGAAGATGGTCATCCACTGGCACGAGGCGAGCTGCTTCGTACCGCCGGACCGCTGGTTCCACCAACACTTCAACCTGGGGGCCGCCCCCGGACGCTACCTCGCGCTGCATCCCCCGAACCAGTTCATGGGTATGTCCGAGTCCGTGCAGGACCTCTCGCGCGACCAGATCGAGTACCCGGACGAGGAGCCGTGGATCCGCGAGTACTTCGAGAACCAGCTGGCCGAGCGCGGCATCGAGTCTCAGATGCCGGACGAGGCGTACCGCGACCCCAACTATCGCTGGGACTACACCGGCGTGGAGAATCACTAGCCCTCCCGCCCATCGCATAGACAACCGAAAGGAAGACCAGCCCTCATGCACGACGAGCCCTGGGCGCACATCCACGACCCCGACGAAGAGCGCCTCGCCAAACTCAGCATCGAACTGAACAACCCCGACCACGACTACTACCACTACGAGGTCATCGAGCTCACGACGGTCGGCATCGACATCGGCTCCTCGACGTCGCACCTCATGTTCTCCAGCATCACGCTCCAGCGCGTGCAGGAGATGCACTCCAGCCGGTACGTCGTCGTGGACAGGCAGACGCTGTACAAGTCGCCCATCCTGCTCACGCCCTACACGCACGACAACCTCATCAACACGGAGCAGTTGGAACGGTTCGTCGCCGAGTCATACGCAGAGGCGGGATTCGAGCCGCAGGACGTGGACAGCGGCGCCATCATCCTCACGGGGGAGGCGATCAAGCGCCGCAACGCTCACGCCATAGCCGACATCTTCGCCGATCAGGCGGGCAAGTTCGTCTGTGCCTCAGCAGGCCACAACCTCGAGTCGGTCCTCGCAGCCAACGGCTCGGGCTCAGTGAAACTGTCGCGCAACCCGCGCCAGACCGTGCTGAACGTGGACATCGGCGGCGGCACGACGAAGTTCGCGCTCGTGCACGGCGGACGGATCCAGCACACCGCCGCCCTCAACGTCGGCGGGCGGCTCGTCGCCACGGACGACGACGGCAGCGTGAACCGCATCGAGGACGCCGCGCACACCGCCGCAGACAGCATCGGCGTGCCGCTCGTGCTGGGCGATCCTTTGCCGGACGAGCACCGGACTGCCATCGCAGACGCGCTCGCCGAGTGCCTGCTCGACGTGATACAGGGCCGCCCGCGCTCCGAGTTGACGCAGGCGCTGCTGCTGACCCCCGACATCCCGCTCGATGCAACCTTCGATGCGCTCGTCTTCTCCGGTGGTGTCTCGGAATACGTCTACAACAACGAGACGCGAGAGTTCGGCGACCTTGCCGTCGAGCTCGCAGCCGCCGTCCGGCGCAAGATGGAGGAACACGCCCTGCCCGCGCCGGTGCAGCCCGCGGCGGAGCGCATCCGCGCCACGGTCATCGGCGCGTCGCAGTTCACCGTGCAGTTGAGCGGGAACACGCTTTCCATATCGGACCCATCGCTCCTGCCCTACCGGAACGTCCCGGTGCTCATCTCGCGACTGCCGGAGGACCACGAAGTGCAGCCGGAGGAGGTCGCCGCGCTCGTTGGCGAGGCGTTCGAGCGGCAGGACCTCGTGGAAGGCGAGCAGCAGGTCGCGCTCGCGTTCGAGTGGGACGGCCTGCCGCGCTACGCCCAGATACGGAAGATCGCGGACGGCATCGTCGCGGCAGCGCCACGCTCGCTGGCGAGCGGCGCGCCGCTCATGCTCGTCTTCACCGGCGACTTCGCCAAGCTCATCGGCGAGACCATCACGAAGGACATGGGCATAACGAACCCGGTCATCTCCATCGACAACCTCTTCCTGCAGGAGTTCGATTTCATCGACATCGGGGAGATGATCTACCCGGCGCGCGTCGTGCCGGTGGTCGTGAAGTCGCTGCTCTTCCCAGAGATCGAGAAGCAGACCGCCGAGGTGCTGGACTAGCACCCCGGTGGCCCGTGGAGGCTACACCGCTCCGGCCTCGACAGTGATGGAGTACATACCATTGCCGTCCAGCTTCCCTGAGCGTGACTCCACCACCACATAATGCATCCCGCCTGCATCTTTCGGAACGGTGTAGACGATGCGTGCGTCAGCGTCGTCGGAGGACACGTTGTCGTTCTCGGCCACCACAGCCCCTGACGGGTCTAGCAGCGAAGCGTACGGGTCCTCCAACATTCCGGTATCGTTATCGCCGGACTTCTCCCCGGCGCCCTTGACGTCGATGACGTAGCTGCCCGGTCCGTCGAGCATCACCGACCAGGCATCGACGTCACGCTCGCTTTCGATATCGCCCACCTTCGATTCACCCACTTCCATGCTGCACCCGGTAGAGCTGCCGGGCGCGCAATCCTCCGTCTCGTCCAATGCTGCTGCAACTTCGACCACGGAGACGGTGTAGGTGCGGATGAAGGTGCCGTCCGGGTCAGACGACCCTGACCAAGTGCGTGCGACTACGTAATGCACACCCCCGGCATCCAGCGGAACGGTATATGTGATACGGGCGTTGCTGTTATCGCTGGACACGCTGCCGTTTTCAGCCACCGTCATCTCGGCTGTATCGAGAAGCTCGGCGAACGGGTCCTCCAACGTCCCGCCGTTATCGTCGCCACCGGACCTGTCACCTGCGCCCTTGACGTCGATGATGTAGGTGGCTCCGGCCTCGAGCATCACTGCCCAAGCGTCCTTGTCCGAAGCGTCGCCAACAGTACCTTCCTCGGATTCACCGACATCTAGACTGCACTCTGTGGAAGCGTCAGGCGCGCAGTCGTCAGGCTCCTCCAATGTCTCCTCTTCCAGGGAGACCGTATAAGGACCGGCGTTGCCGCCGCTTTCGTAGGGGGTGCCTATCTCCAGGTAGTACATCCCCGGGAGGTAGTGATTCAGGAACGATCGCTCTGGCGCGGTTTCTGCTCCGTGGAGCTCACCGTGCTCGTCCCACACCCGCCAGACGCCAACGCCTGGAGGCCCTACAGCCACTGTCACGTTGTAAGAGCCTTCGCTGACTATCTGGAACCGGAGCACATCGCGGTCGTCCAGCATCTCGATACCCCGACGGGGTCTCATGCGTCCATTCCAGTCCCAGGGATTCAGCCCCGGATCGTCCGGCGCCACGTCGCTGTCGATCACAGCGGAGAGTGATTCGCCAGGACGGAGCACGACGCTCGGATCCGTGCGGTAGTCGTCCGCATGGTCGTCGCCGCGTACCGAGAGGGTGTAGAAGCCAAGGAGCATACGGCCCTGCGCGCCAGCCCCGACTGCGATGAAGTACGTTCCATCCTCCTCCGGAGTGAAGAATGCCCGCGCGAAGTTCGCCGTGAACCCACCGCAATCGTGTTCACCGAGCACCTGCTCTCCTTCACCGTCCACCACCTCCAATATGCTCGGGTCTACCAGATGACCTGGAACGAACTGAGGCCCTCCCTCCTCATTGAACACCATCGTGCTCTTCAGTTCGATGATGTACTGCACGTTGGCGTTCGCCTCGAAGCTGTGCCAGTCCCTCCCACCATCCTCTGCCGTGAGCTCGCCGTCCCACGTCCCTCTCAGGCCGACCTCGAGCGGAATAACATCCTCGACCTCGAACACACCCGAGAGGCCGTAGAACGGTTCACTGAGGATCGTCACGATATCGGCTGCGTTGAGCGCTGTCGTTCCGTGCGGCATGGTCGTGGTGGCAAGATTCATGGTGCCGCCGAGAGGATTCATAGAAGCGCTGCCATCAGTGTCCGTTCCAGTGAAGACGTACGCGTTCTCCTCGAAGTCGAACGCTTCTCCGCTGGGCAGCCTGATTGGGTCCATGCGGTGCCACGTGCCGTCGTAGAGGTCCGCGTAGTCGTCGGCGACCTTCGGGCCGTTCAGCCAGTAGATCGGTTCTCCGGGACCGTTCACCGCGGGATTCGTTAGGGTGTTCACACGAGCGCTGACTGCCTCTGTGCTGCCGAGCACGCGGAAGTGGTCCTTGTACTGCTGAATATCCGGATGGCCAGCGGCAGCTTCGCCTCTGACGAACGCGTTGTAGTCGGCGATGTCCGTCGAGGTAGCGTCGCGATCTCCCGAGGTGACGAAGAGCAAGCGGAAGGTGTCGCCTGGCCCTATGCCATCCGGGATGAGGTCCCAGTGCCAAGGCACGCGCACGACGTCGTTGAAAGGCTGGGACGGCTCTGAGGGAATGGCCTGCGCGAACATCGGGCGCGTGGACACTACGAGAAGGATCAATAGGATGACCAATATTGCTGGCAGAAGTATGGTGTCTCTGGTAGGTCTCCTGCGCATCGCCGACCTCCACTGTCGAAACACCTGCACCCATCGGGCTTGATCATCGGGACGGTGTTTCCAGGTAATCGCGGGATCGGAGGCCTCTCATCAGGTACTACGCCCGGAGTCGGAATCCGGATTCATCAGGCGGTGCGGTAGCCGTGTTCTAACCACACCACGGCGAATTCTGCCCGTGTCTCCGAGAAAGACCATCGGAGACGTTCGGCAGCGATGATGAGGAGAGACGTGGAAACGCTGGATCAGCAGACGAGGGCGCCCATACCCGTTCTCAGTCCTCGTCGTTCGGCAGCGAGGCTTGTCCGGCTATATCCGGACGCCGCAGCCTTCGGTACAGCGGCGACGTGAACCAGAGCCAGAGGAGGGCGAATATACCCAGAGCGATACCGCCCCAGAAGAGCCCTGCCGCCAGCTGTCCGCCCGGCGTCGGGCCACGCCACGTGCGCGACGGTTCCGCAGAGTCGAACGTGACCAGGACCTCGTCGCCGTTCGCGTAGTAGCCGACGCACTCGTCCGTGAGGCGCGAGAAGTTCTTGCATTCGGTCCACGTGGGAATTGTTACCGTCTGGCCTACCTGCGTCGTATACGTCAGGCGGCTGTCCTCGTACACCGCGGTCGCCTGCTCCGTCCGATCCGCCAGCTCTCCCACGCTTCCGAGCAAGACCCATCCAGCATAGACCGCTATCGCGGCCATGATGAGGCCGGCGAAGGATATCCGCATGTTGATCTTCATGTCAGGGCGCGGTCACCCCGGGAAGCGGCTCTCTCCGGAAGCCACCCATTTCGGAGCGAGCCACCGAAGCAAGAGGAACAGCCCCACGTACACAACGATGAGGGTGATAGCCACGATGGCATAGCCGGCAGGGCCCATCTCGCCGCCCACCAGCGGCTTGAGCACTTCGATGAGGAAGTAAACCCCTATGAGCGCGACCGCAGCCGTGCCCAGCGCGCCGACCGTGTTCCACACGGCACGGGCTCTCGTTCCATTCCCATCATTCTGCACGCCTAGGCTCCTTCCTTCGGTCCGCCGCTAGCTCAACCAATCCAGGATGAACGGGGTCGGCCATATGACGGCCAGCGCAAAGTCAAAGAACAGCAGGTTCAGGATGAGGATGGTTACGCCGGCGACGACGCCCCCGATCACGCCTGTTCTGTTCTGCATCATCAACATGGGGCCAAGTGTGGCGATGACTACGGCGCCCCACTTCAGTCCTTCATCCATCAGCCCGGTCATCAAGAGCATGGAAAGCAGCATGATGAGGAATATGAGACCGGCTGAGCGGGCTCCTTCCATCCCACGGCTGCGTATGCCGATGTCCATAATATCGCCCGTCTCAGCACCCAGCCCTTCGCGAGCGAACTGCACGACGCAGAGTCCAAGGCCGATAATCCCGAGGCTCATCGGGAACCACTTGCCGAAAAACGAGAAACTCGTCGCTTCCCAGATGGCATAGCCGAGGACGAGAATCGCGACCAGCGTGAATACATGCTCTTCCCGCCAACGCCAGCTCCGACGACGAACCGGAGCGTCCGGAGCTTCGCCCGCCGGCGGTGCAAGGCTGGTGGGTATGACCTCATCGTCTTCAGAGGGTGTACTCATCCCCCCACTCATGAACTTGGTGAAGAGCGCTCCCATCACGATCGCCAGTACGACGAGCACCATGAATAGCGGGCGCGTGAACGTGCCAACCCAGTCGTAGCGAGCAACGGAGTCGGTGATATTAGTCTCGATGATCGGGCCGAGAATGAAGCCGATTAGCAGAGGCGGGCGCGGCCAGCGGTACCGCTTCATCAGCATGCCGAGCACTGCGCCGCCCAGCACAATAGCGATCGCGCTCACGTCCCGCGTGTCCTGGAAGGCTGCAAGCAGTGATATGGGGATGATGAGGAAGCCCAGCACTGGGTAGGGGATGAGCGTGAGACGCGCCATCTGCCGCGTGAAGCCAAAGCCGAGCAGGGTCACCATCAGGTTCCCCAACCCGAGGCTGACGATAATCATGATGGTGATGTCCGCGTGGTCTTCCAGCATCCGCGGACCGGGGGCGATGCCGTAGGCAAGCATCGCAACGATGACGAACGCCCATGCACGTCCTCCGGGTATGCCGAGGGCAAGCGTCGGGACCGCCTGGCCGCCTTCCTTCGAGTTCTGTGCAGACTCGGCGAAGAGCACTCCGTCCAGCGAGCCTTTGCCGAACTGGGTCTTGTCCTTCGACCAGAAGATGCCGAATGCGTAGGACATCCAGTCCACGACGCCGCTGCCGATGCCGGGCACCGCGCCGAGGAATACTCCGAAGAGCGACTGCCGAATCGCCATCGGCCAGCGGGAGAACCCGTACCGGGCGCCGCTGAAAATCTCGTTGTAGCTGATCCTGGCGTCCTTGGGCGCAAGCGGCTTGCGCGTCATCGTCAGGTCGATAATCTCAGGCAGAGCAAAGACGCCGATGGTCGTTGCGATGAGCGGCAGGCCTGTCCAGAGCAGCCATTCCTGCTCGAAGGAATAGCGGAAGTCGAGGCCCAGCGGGCCAACCGTACTGAGGAGCATGCCGAAGATTGCGGCCGCGATGCCCTTGATCATGGCGCCGCCGCTCAATGCTGCCACCATCGCGACTCCGAACATCGCCATCGCTGCGATCTCGGCGAAGCCGAACGCCAGCACGAACGGCGCTATGACCGGAATGATGATGGCCAGCGCAAAGGAGCCTACAACCCCGCCTATCGCAGACACGGCATAGACCGCCCCCAGCGTGTGCGCGGCATGTCCGCGCTGCGCCAGCTGGTTCCCTTCCAGGAACGTGACCTGCGTTGCCCCGCCTGGCATGCCGAGCAGGATGGAGGGGATCGAATCGAGGGTGTTGTCGATGCCGGTCAGTGTCGCCAGCATCACGAGCCCAATCACGGGGTCCGACACCGAGATTACGATGAACGGAATCATGATGGCCATCACCAAGGTTGCCGATATGCCCGGTATCAGGGCAATCGGCACCGTGATGAACACAGCAACCAGGAACCCGGTCCAGTACCCGGCAGTTCCCAGATAGGAGAGACCAGCAGCGAAGTCAGCCAGCATCGAAAATCTCCCATCAGGCCGTTGCAACGGTCACCAGCCGCCTGCAAAGTCAGCCGGAGGCGCGTGCTCCTTGGCCTGCTTTGAAAGGGGCGGCGCGGATATCCGCGCCGCCCCTTGTCATCAGGTGGTCTGGGCTAGTTGCTCACGTACTGGGAGAAGTACTTGGGCAAGAGCCGTGCAGCCTGGGCGTCGACGACCGCCTTCGCACCTTCGAAGAGGTTCTCGTTGTCGATCGTCGCCTGCTTGAGCTCGTCGCGGCCGATCCAGCCGGGCTCCTCGCCCGCCACGCCGGCGTACTTCTGGATGAGCTCCGCGTCTGTCGTCAACGCTGCCTCGAATGCCGAGGACAGAGCGTCGGCGATGTGCTCAGGCGTGCCAGGCGGCAGCCAGAGGGCCTTGGACGCGTAGTTCGTCGGCCCGATGAGCGAGTTGAAGATGTGCGTCTGCTCGTCGTTCAGGTGGTCGCGAACGTCGCCACAGTGCGGCTCGGTCTGCGCATTGCCACGCAGAATGCCGGGGCCCATCCCTGCCATCAGGCGCATCAGGCCGCTCGGGATCCAGTCCGGGTTCTCAACCGGGAACCGGTACCAGAGGCTGGAGCGGACCGTGCTGTTGATGTCGCCGCGAGCCCACATCAGGCGCACCGCGTTGGTGTCGACCGTCGTGAAGCCAAGGTAGGTGAACGGAATGTCCAGCTGCTCAGACGCGTAAACCGATGCAAGCAGCGTGGGGTTGCCCTCAGCGATGTCGGAGAGCTCATCGGCCAGGATGAACTCGCCGTGGGCGCCGCCGCCCGTGCTGCTCTGGCCAGAGTAGTCCCAGAGGCAGCTCTCGGCTGCGCTCTCGCCAAGGTTTCCGACTGGGTCGTACAGCATCCAGCCGCGGGTCGGGTCGATGGTTGAACCGAGCGGCTCGAACGAGCTGCGCTTGATGAACTGCGTGCTCTCCGAGAACCCGAACGCCAACTGCGGCGTGCTGTTCCAGGAGACGTAGGTGCCGTCCTTCGGTGCCTGGGTCGCGGAGTAGATGTACTCCAGCGGCTTGTTCGGCTGGTTGGTGAACACCACCCGCGGGTTGCCGGGGATGTACTGGCTCATGAAGGCAGCCATCACGCGGCCCTGGGTGTCGGTTCCGCCGCCGGGCGAGGAGTTCGCCACGATGCGGACGGTCTTGCCGCTGAAGTAATCAGCAGCGTTGAATCCGGGAGGAGGTGTCGGGGTCGCCGTCGGCTGAGGCACCGGAGTAGCCGTCGGGGCCGGTGCAGGCGCCGTCGAGCCACTGTCCGCGGGTACCGGCGTAGGCGTCGGGTCCTTCTCCTCCATCATCGCCTCAGGCGTCGGAGTAGGCTCCGCTTCCATCATCGCCTCAGCTGTCGGCGTCGGCGTAGGTCGCGGCGTTGCGGTGGGGTCTTCACCCCCGCACGCAGCGATGACGCCCAGCATGGCCACCGCGGTGATGACTCCGGCGAGCCATCGGTTCATTCGAGTCCGCATGTCTTCCTCCCTACATTGATAATCCACTCCTAACAGGGGAGTGGATCGGCTGCATCAGCGCAGCTAGTTACAGACCCGTGATGTTTATCACGGGGCGAACGAACTGTTACCAAAAAGCATTGCAAAGTGCAAGAGCAAATGTTGTAATGCTGTTGATAATCACTGGGAAGGCCATGTGATGCTCGGCTCCATCCTCAAGACGCACCACATCTCCCGCGCAGACCTCGCGCTCCGTCTCGATGTCTCCGTTCAGACCGTCCACAACTGGTGCAGCGAGCGGGTCCGAGTGCCGAGCCCCAAACTCGGGCGGCTCTGCGACCTGCTCGAGGAGTTGGGTGTGCCCGCGGACGAACTCGCGCAGATGGCTGTCCGCGAACTGGAAACGCTGGGGGTGCAACAGGAGCGCCTCGCGCTGCGAACCAAGAGCGCACAGCCCCTCATCGGGCTGGTTACGTGGGACCTGATGTACCCCGGCCTATTCGGTCCACTTGCGCGCGTGACCCGCATCGCCTTGGAGGGCATGGGCTATCAGTGTATGGCGCTCGACTGCGGCGGAGAGCACCGCCAGCGGCGCGCCTACCTGCAATGGGCCGCCCGGGGCGACGTGGACGGACTGGTCCTGTGCGGCATTCCCGGCGACGTGCCCGATCCCGACGACGATCTTTTCGCATCGCTCAAGCCAGTTACCACCGCAGGCATCCCCGTGGTGCTGCTCAAACCCTGGACGGGTTCCTCAATGGCCATCCCGGAGGGGGTGGGTAGCATCGGCTGGGACTACGTCGCCGCCGTGGAGATGGCAGCAGGCCTGCTGCAGCAGCTCGGCCACGAGCAGGTGCACGCCTTCCTTTCGGTGGGTGGAGCCGGATTCGGCGCACGTTACCGGGGGCTCGACCGCGCGTGGAGCAACCTGGGTCTCACCTTCGATGAGGACTCAATCATGTGGGCACAGGAGGGCGAGACCGAAGGAGAACTCGTGGAAGCACTCGCGGACGCGACCGGCATATTCGCCCCGCCGTCGCAACTCCCCACCATCGCTCGCGCCTGTTTCGCAGGCGGCATCAGGTGGCCGGACGACATCAGCATCGTTTCACTCGGTAACAGGGCGTTCGTGCCTCAGCTCTACCGGCACCCGTTCACGTTCGTCACTATACCGGTGGGGCGCGTGGGGCGCGGCGCGGCGCAGCTGCTGTCCAGCATGATCCGTGGCGAGCGGTTCCAGACGGGGCAGGAGTATGTCATCTACGGCGCAAGCACGATGTCCGTGGAGAACCCTGAAGGAGGATCGGTCGGTCCTCCGCGCCGGCGTGCGGCGTTCCCGGGTTCATCCCGCGCCGCTCTCGCCTAACCTCTCCTCAGTCCCTGCGTAACGTCTCGCGCAGCACCAGCCCGATGAGCAGCGACGCAGCCACGGCGAAGCCTCCCATGGACACGAACGCGACCGTGAAGCCACCTGCCCCGGCGATAACGGCCACTGAGATCGTGAATATGCCGGGGTTGGTCGCCGAACCCGCCTCCGCGATAAGGCGGTTAACGCCGAAGAATTTACCTCGCGCCGCAGCGGGAGCCACGTCCGAGCCAAGGGTCTGCATCGAACCTGCCATGAACGACACTGCCAGATTTATGGTGATGAAGCCCAGGATGAAGAACGGCAACCCCAATTCGCCCCAGGCAACGCCGCCCATGATCCAGAGCCCCACAGCCAGGAGTGCGCTCGCGGGAACGATGGTGCGCTTCCGCCCGAAGCGGTCCATCACCTGACCGGCCATCAGTGTCACCGGGATGCCTATGATGCCCATCGCCGAGCTGATGCCACCCAGCGCGAGCGCGTCCAGGCTATAGGCGAAGGCTGCATAGGCGACATAGATCCCACCCTGTCCCTGCACGCCGCCTCGCCCAACATTCGCCATGAACTGGGCCGTGAACAGCACGAGCACCGGCCTCGTGATGAGCCGGGCCCAAGAGACGTCCACCTCCGCCGCCGCTGTGTCGCCGCGGCGGCGCGCCAGCACGGCGGGCGCAGTCTCACGGACGAAGAGGTAGGAGGGCACGGTGGCCAGGAGCGCGGCTATGCCAAATACCAGGAACGGCATGCGCAATCCGAACAACTCTGCGATAGCGCCACCGGCGAGCGGCCCGAGCAGCGTGCCTGCCCGGTTCACCCCCGCCATGCTGGTGATCATGCGCCCGCGCCGGTTCTGCGCGCTGGAGTCTGCGATGACGGTGAGCCTGGTCATCTGCCACATCTGTTGCGCTAAGCCGTTGATGCCCAGGTAGATCAGGATCTCGATGAAACTCGAAGCCTGCAGCACGAGCAGCGCCGACAGCGACAGAAGGAGCGTGCTGGCGATGAGCAGCTTCCGCCGCCCTATGCGGTCCATGAGATAGCCGGTGGGAAGCGAGACGATGACGCCGCCGAGCATAGGCACGAAGAGCATGAGCCCGGCTCCCGCAGCACCAGCGCCAAAATCGATCGCTATGAGCGGCAACACGGGCACTATGAAGCCGCGCCCCATGCCCAGCAGGAACGCGGGCAACAACAGCGATACGAGCACCTCGTTGCGTTCAGCCCAGCGCCGCATACCCGTCGCGGGTTTCGCCTCTTCGGTGGAAGCCTGGGCTTCTTGCTCGTCAGGCGGCATCGCCTATCCGATGGCGTCCGTCAGTCGTTCGAGTTGCTCCAGATCAGGGGTGACGGGACGGAAGATGATCTCGTCCGAGCCCAACGCCTCGTGCATGCTGATTGCGTTGCGGATGATCTCCGGCGTGGTCGGCTGTAGACGCGCCTGGCGAGAGGGGTCTCCGCCGTAGTAATCGGCCAGCGCACCGGCGACGGCGTCGTCACCACCGGGGCCGAGCGCGCAGGGCAGCGTTACGACGATGCGCGGCTTGCCTTCGCGATCGCTCTCCGCCCACGAGTCTTCGACCTGCGTGATGATGCCCTTCGACCACTCCGCCTCCAGCGCCCTGCCGCCCATCACGTAGCCGTTCGCGAACTTCCCGACGCGCGCGATGGCCCTTGGGTGGGTCCCGCCGATGAGGATCTCCGGGCCGCCGGGCTGCACCGGCGCGGGCCCAACGGGACGCTGCGCGCCCTCCAACACCTCGCCGTTCCAGATGCGCCTCATGTGGACGAGCTGCTCCTCGAAGAGCTTGCCACGGTTGCGGAACTGCGACGGCGCAACGATGGCGTCGTCCTCGCGTCCGCCGACCGCGAGCCCCAGCGAGAGCCGTCCGTCCGAGATCGCGTCTATCGTCGCGGCCTGCTTGGCGAGCACGCCCGCGTTGCGCACGGGCGCCAGCAGGATCGTTGTCACAAGGCGGATGCGCTTCGTGATGGCGGCCACCGCCGCGAGTTCGGCCATGGCCTCGAAGTTGTCATAGGCCAGCCGGTCGAGCGCCGCGAACGAGGAGTACGGCCCCTCGTCGGCGCGCCGAGCCAACTCCGAGATATACGCCCAACTGTCCGTCGGCATCCTGAACGGAAGCCCAACGCCAACCTTCATGCTCTCACCTGCCCTTGAATTCCGGCCTTCGCTTATCGAGGAAGGCCCGCACTGCTTCCTTGTGGTCTTCCGACCGTCGCGCCAGCTCCTGCGCAGTCTGCGCCAGGCGCAGACTCTCACCGAACCCCATGTCGAACGACCGCTGAACGAGGTACTTGGTGAGCGACATCGAGTACGTCGCTCCGGAGGCGAGACGCTGCGCGAACTCCATCGCCGAGGACAGCATCTCGTCGTGGGGGTGAACCTTGCTCACGAGCCCCATCCGGTAGGCTTCGTCCGCGCTCAGCCGATCGCCTGTGTACTGCATGTAATAGGTATTGCTCAGGCCGATGAGACGCGGCAACTGCCAGCAGGAGCCGTCGCCGGGAACGAGACCCATACGCACGAATGCCTCTGCAAACTCTGCCTTGTCCGACGCGATGCTTATGTCACATGAGAGCGCGAGGCCGAGTCCGACGCCGATCGCGTGGCCGTTCACGGCCGCGATCGTCGGTTTCTGCACCTCGCTTACCCGCAGGGGGACATTGGAAACGGAGCCGAATCCTGCCTCCGCCTTCTCCGACGCGCGCTGGCCGAGCCGTGCCTCCATGTCGCCCCATGGCAGCGGCTGCCGCTCTGCCTTCGCACCCTCTTCCTGTTCGATACGCCCAATGGTCTCGTCGAACCGGCGAATGTTCGCGCCTGAGCAGAACGACGGGTCGCGGCCGGTGAGCACCAGCACGCGGTCTGCGTCGTTCGACTCGAATGCTTCGAGCTCGGCGTAGAGTTCCGCAGCCATCTCCGTACCGAGCGCGTTCCGCGTCGATGCGTGATCAAGCGTGATGAGTACGACGCCGTCGGTCCGCTGGACTTCGATGAATTCGCTCGTGGTGTTCTCCTTCGCGATACGGGGGTGCCCGGCATTCTATGGAGCGCTCTGCCTGCTGTCCAACGGAGCGCGGGCAGGACGCGACACATCCCCACGCCTCTACGATTGACGCAGCGCAGACGGCCTACTACGCTCACCCCAATCTGAACAGAGGCAGCAGATGAGCGCAGGCGAGATATCGAACGCGGCGTACGACCGCATCGGAGGGGTGTTCCAGCGCGCCCTCACCGGACTGACGATCGAACAACTCAAGACACAACCCTCCGGGCCTGAGAGCAACCCGATAGGCTGGCTGGCCTGGCACCTCAGCCGCACGCAGGACAAGAACTATTCCCAGTTGCTCGGCGAGGAAGAGGTGTGGGTGACGGACGGCTGGTGCAAACGGTTCGGCATGCCTGCGGACAGGGGTACCGGTAATGGCGACTCGCTCGAGCAGGTGCGTGCGTTCGACCCCATCGACTCGGACACGCTCATCGCCTACTTCGAGGCCGCACGCGACAAGTCCCGCAGGTTTCTCGACGCGCTCACGGACGACGACCTGGAGGAGCCGAGCGCGGCAGGTATTTCACGAGACGAGACGATCAAGATATCCGTAGCCCGCGTCACCGGAGACCTTATCCAGCACACGGGGCAGATCGCCTACGTTCGCGGACTCGTCGACCACCACGGCTGGTACGGCGCTTGACAACAAGAGCGATACGCAGGATGGAGAGGAAGAGGACATGCTGACGCAAGAGCAGAACGACCGCATCACACGAGTCGGCCCCGGCACGCCCATGGGTGAACTGATGCGCCGCTACTGGCATCCCATCGCCGCTGCCGCGGAGCTCGACGAGCGCCCCACGAAGGCGGTGCGCGTCCTCGGTGAGGACCTTGTGCTCTACAAGGACAAGTCGGGGACGATAGGCCTCATCGAACGCTTCTGCCCGCACCGCAGGGTCGACCTCTCCTACGGCATCCCCGAGGAGCACGGCCTGCGCTGCATGTACCACGGCTGGATGATGGACGAGACCGGCCAGTGCATCGAGCAGCCCTTCGAGGAGACCGTCCATCCGGACGGGCGCTTCAAGGAGAAGGTCAAGGTCGCGGGCTACCCCGTGCAGGAACTCGGCGGGCTCATCTTCGCCTACCTGGGCCCGGCACCCGTGCCGCTCCTCCCCAACTATGACATCCTCGCCCAGCGCGAGGGGGTGCTTCGAGAGGCATTCATAGCGGTGGTGCCGTGCAACTGGGTCCAGTGCATGGAGAACTCCGTCGACCCGGTGCACCTGGAATGGCTGCACGGCGTCTACGGCGCGCACCGCGCCAAGCTGGAAGGGAGGCGCGACGCCGTCGCCGAGAGCCTCGCGATATACGACCGGCACAAGGAGATCGGTTTCGATGAGTTCGAGCGAGGCATCATAAAGCGCCGCGTCTACGGCAACACGACCAGGGAATCGCCCAAGTGGAGCGTCGGCCATCCCCTGCTCTTCCCGAACATCCTGCAGCAGGGCGGCGGCGGGCGGTACTTCTTCCAGTACCGCACCCCCATCGACGACACGCATACCTGGCACGTGGAGATAACGAGCTACTGGTTCCCGGAGGACATCGAGGTCCCGGAGCAGGAGACCGTCCCCTACACGAACATCGAACTCAAGACCTCGGACGGTTACTGGCGCAGCGACGACACCATGGCGCAGGACCACGCTGCGTGGATACTGCAGGGGCCGATCATGGACCGCTCCGCGGAGCGCCTCGGTGAGTCCGACCGTGGCCTCATCCTGTACCGCAAGATGCTGGACGAACAGGCTGCCGTCGTCGAGGACGGCGCCGAGCCGCTCAACGTGATCCGAGACCCGGCTGAGAACGTGATGATCCACGTGCCGCAGGAGGGCTGGGGCAGACTCGGCCGCACATCGGACATCGACGAGGTAGCGCGCTACGGCAGCGCGCTCAAGCCGCTCATAGTCGACCTGCTGACGCAGACCTCCTACGTCCAGCAGCACAACGCGACGGCATAGCCATGACGACCAACACACCACTCAACTTCGGCATCATCGGTCTCGGCGCGGGCGCGATGAACATGATCCCCGAGCTGCGCGCCAACCCGAACGCCCGCATCGTGGCTGTCGCCGACCCTCGCCAATCCGCCCGCGAGCGGTTTGAGCGCGACTTCGGCGGAAACGCCTACGATGACGCAGAGGGCCTGTGCGCCGACCCCGGTGTCGACGTCGTGTACGTGATGACACCGGACGAGATGCACGCCGCGCACACCATCATGGCGGCGGAGCAGGGCAAGCAGGTCATTCTCGATAAGCCGATGGGGCTGACGCTCGGTGAGTGCGACGCCATCATCGAGGCCACGGAGCGCAACGGCACTCGCGTGCTCGTCGGCCACTCGCAGAGCCTCGACCTGCCTAACCTGAAGATGGCGGAGATCGCCAACAGCGGCAGGCTCGGCAGAGTCGTGATGATGCACACCATGTTCTACAGCGACTGGATCTACCGCCCGCGCGCAAAGGAAGAGCTGATGCAGGACCGCGGCGGCAGCATCGTGCGGCGGCAAGGGCCCATCCAGGTGGACATCTCCCGCATGGTCGGCGGCGGCAAGGTGCGCTCCGTCCGCGCCCGCACGAACATCGTCGACCCCGACCGCCCCATCGACGGCTCATTCATGGCTTTCCTTGACTTCGAGGACGGGCACACTGCGACAATCAGCTACGACGGCTATGGCCATTTCAACAGCGCTGAGCTGACGTTCGGCTACACGCTCCAAGGCACTCAGATGGACCCGGCTCTGCACGCCAACACGCGACGCCGCACCGCAGCGTTCGCCGACGCGGACGCCGAGGAGGCGTACAAGGACTCGACGCGCTACGGCGGCTCGCTCGAACGCTCTATCGAGCACCCTGTTTCGCCCGACCGGCGGCACGCATTCTTCGGCCTCACGCTCGTCTCGTGCGAGCACGGCGACATGCGGCAGACGCCCACCGGCCTCATCATCCACGGCGACGATGGCAACGAAGAGATCGACCTCCCTGCAGGCCCAGGCTACAACCGGCGCTACTGCTCGATAGAGGTTGACGAGATGTGCCGCGCCGTCCGCACGGACACGCCTGTCCGCATCCACGACGCGTACTGGGGCAAGGCGACACAGGAAGTCGTGCTCGGCATCATCCAGTCATCGGACGAGCGCCGCGAGGTCTTCATGCAGCACCAGGTCCCCTACACGGGCCAGGGCGTGGAGTAGGAACCTAGGGCCGACTTAGAGCAGCGGCACCTGGGGAGCCACGGTCTTCGGCAGCAGGCCGGTCATCCGAGGGTCGTCAATGACCTCTACCTGCCTACGGAACGGCACGAAGCTTGACCGGATGTAGAATTCCAGCGCGCCGGGGTGGTCGAGGGAACACGTGTGCACCCACAGCCTGCGGATGGGGCGTGACCACGCAAGCTCCATCACGCGATTCATCATCCACCGGCCCGCGCCCTGCCCGACCATCGCCGGAGTCAGTCCAAAGAAGCCGATCTCACACTCGCCCTCGTTCCGGAAGTCGAGCTCCAAGAGACCTGCCTGCTCCCCTTCTGCCACGAAGACGTATGTCTCATAGAGCGGGTCGTTGAGGACATTCCGTAGCTCCTCGTCGCTCATCAGGAGGTGCGAAGTCCAGAGCCAACGCTCGCCGATACTCCGGAAGAGCATTCGATACCCTTTCGCATCGGACGGGTCGGCACTGGCTAAAGTCCACGATGCCTCCGAACGTTCCGGCCGCGCGGGTGGACACTCGAACATCTGCAGGTGCGTGACCACCGAAGCCGTCTTGCCGCTGGGGATATCACTGTAGCCGTCTGGAATGTCCATTGCGCTCGAATCGTGGCACCGGCATGTTCGCCGATTCTTGCTCACGGAAAGCGTACCACTGCTCCCACGCAGACGCCGGTGTGATAGGCTCAGCGCGCCTGCCATCAGGGAGCGCATACGCTGGCGCAGGGGGACGGATGAAAGCAGCCATTCTGGTAGAAGCGAACGAACCGCTGAGGATCGAAGAGGTCGAACTCGACCCACCGAAGGCGTACGAGGTGCGGGTCAACATCGCGGCGGCGGGCGTCTGCCGCAGCGACCTTCACTTCATGCGCGGCGAGGCCGTCATCGCCAAGCCCGCTGTGCTCGGTCACGAGGGCTCTGCCATCGTCCAGGAGGTCGGCGAGGGAGTGACGCGCGTCGCACCCGGCGACCACGTCATCCTCTCCTTCGTGCCATTCTGCGGGCGCTGCCCTTCCTGCATCAGCGGGCGCGCCAACCTCTGCGACACCCACCTCGCGACCGGCCCGCAGATGTTCGACGGCACGCGCCGCCTGCACTGGGACGGGAAAGACCTGGCGCACATGGGCAAGGTCGCATGCTTCGCAGAGCAGGCCGTCGTGCCGGAGGCGGGCTGCATCAAGATCGACCCGGACTTCCCGCTCCCGGTGGCCGCGCTCATCGGCTGCAGCGTCACCACCGGCGTCGGCTCGGTGCTGTTCAGCGCGCAGGTGGAGCCCGGCAGCACTGTGACAGTCATCGGCTGCGGCGGCGTGGGGCTGAACGTCGTGCAGGGCGCGCGGTTGGCGGGCGCCAAGCGCATCATCGCGGTTGACATCAACGACGCCGCGCTCGAGTTCGCCACGCGCTTCGGCGCGACCGACACCCTGAACCCGAACGACGGCGACGCACTGAAGGCGATACGCGACATGACCGGCGGCGGCGTGGACTACGCCTTCGAAGCGTTCGGCTCTTCGGAGACGACCACGATGACGTTCGACGCGGCGCGCAAGGGCGGCACTGCCGTCATCGTGGGGCTCGCGCCGATGGGCGACTACGCCAGCATCGACCCGGTCGCGCTCGTGCGGTACGAAAAGACGCTGAAGGGCGCGTACTACGGCTCGTCTCGGCCGGCCATCGACTTCTACCGCATGGTGGACTTCTACGAGAGCGGCAAGATAGACGTGGACAACCTCATCACGCGCAGCTACAGCCTCGACCAGATCAACGAGGCGTACGAGGAGTTGGACCGGGGCGTCGTGGGACGCGGGGTTATCACGTTCTGATGCGACAGGTAACGCTCACGGTCAACGGACGGCGGCGCAGCGCGGAGGTCGAGGACCGCGACCTGCTCGTGGACATGCTGCGCGAAAAGCTGCGCCTCACGGGAACACACATCGGCTGCGACACGAGCCAGTGCGGCGCTTGCACGGTCCTGCTGAACGGCGCGGCGGTGAAGTCGTGCTCGCTGTTCGCGGCGCAGGCGGAGGGTGCGAAGGTCACGACGATAGAGGGGCTCGCCAAGGGCGACACGCTCCATCCGATACAGCAGGCGTTCCACGAGGAGCACGGCCTGCAGTGCGGCTTCTGCACGCCGGGGATGGTGATGCTGTTGCACGAGTTCCTGCGCCGCAACCCGGACCCGTCCGAGCACGAGGTGCGCACCGCGTTGAGCGGCAACATGTGCCGCTGCACCGGCTACCAGAACATCGTCGCGTCCGCGCTCCACGCTGCACGGACGATGAGGGGCGAGGAATGATTCCCGCAGCATTCACCTACCACTCACCCCGGTCGTTGCGCGACGCGGTGCAGTTGCTGCGTGCGTACGAGGGCGACGCCCGGGTCGTCTCTGGCGGCATGAGCCTTGTCCCCGCGATGAAGCTGCGCCTCGTGCAGCCCGACCACCTCATCGACATCGGGAGGCTGGGCGAACTCGACTACATCCGGCGCACCGAGGATGGCGGGGTTGCTATCGGCGCGGGCACGACATACCGGAGTATCGAGAAGTCGAGGACGGTCGCGGCTGTTGCACCGATGCTCGTCGAGACGGTGCGCCTGGTGGGCGACATCCAGGTGCGGAACCGGGGAACGCTTTGTGGCAGCGCCGCACACGCAGATCCCGCGGCGGATGCCCCAGCTACGCTCCTCGCGCTCGACGCTACGTTCCACACCACCGGTGGCCCGAGCCGCCGCTCGATACAGGCGCGCCGTTTCTTCGTCGACGCCTATGAGACTACGCTTGGGCCGACCGAGGTGCTGACGGAGATACGCATACCGAAGCAGCCCGCGCGCACGGGGTCGACGTACCTGAAGTTCGCGAACAAGGCTTCGCGGTTCGCCATCGTGGGGGTCGCGGCGGCAGTGACGGTGGACCGCCGGGGCGTCTGCACGCGGGCACGCATCGCAGTGACAGGCGCGGGGCCGTGTGCGGTGCGCGCCACTGCGAGCGAGCGGTACTTCACGGGGCGCCAGGTATCGGCTGAGGCCATCGCGGCAGCGGCGTCGCGGGCATCGCGCGGGATGGAGTTCATCGAAGACGTGCACGGCTCCGAGGAGTACCGTGAGCACCTCACGCGCGTCATCACCCAGCGCGCGCTCACAGAAGCAGCGCGCCGCGCGGCCGCGTAGCCGCTTACCCCAGATTGCCCCACTTGTCCCAGTGCGTGACCTCCGACGACGGACGGCGTGTCGTCGGGCCGTAGCGGTGGCCGTCCTGCGGCCAGCCGAGCGGAATCATCGCGGCGGTGACGAAGTCGTCCGGGAGGCCGATGGCCTCGCGTATCTGCTGCTCGAAGCCCCTGCGGACGCGCGTCGTGAGCACGCTGCCGAGCCCGAAAGCACGGGCCGCGAGCAGCATGTTCTGCACGGCGGGGTAGATGGAAGCGCCATGGTGGATGTCGGTACCGGGGTGGCGCGTGACGGCGAGTATCCACACCGGAACGTCCATGACGTGCTGCGCCAGGTAGTCGGCTGAGTCGGCAGCGCGCTGCTCGGAGGTTGTCGCGGCCTCGCCGTGGTTGGGGCGCGCGGTCGCGGGGTAGTGCTCCGCGACGATGCGCTTGGTCGCCTCGTCCTTGATGACGACGAATCCCCATTGCTGGGAGTTGCCGCCGTTGGGTGCACGGATGCCCGCCTCGATGACCTTCTGTACGAGGTCGTCGGGCACGGGGTCGCTCTTCAGGTAGCGCAGCGCCCGCTGCGTGTACATCGCCTCGAACAGTCCAATGTCTTCACTCATCGCCGCTCCTCGTTTCGTCGCTATGGAGTTGGAGTAACCCTGGCATTGTATACATCGCCATGCAGGCTCAAAGGTCAAAGATGGGCATAATCTCCCAACGCGTCCATACGCCTGTGTCAGTGTTGCACGGAGGCGGAGGGTTGCGGCGAGCAAAGTCCTGCGCTTCCTTCAGTGTCCCGTAGGACTCGAGCCAGGACTCTCTTCCGTGCCTCTCGCAGGAGGCTATCAACTGGTATCTGCCGGGTTCTCCGAACTCTTCAGTCATCTTCCCTTCTCTCCTTCTACCACACTTCTCTTTTTCCGCCCCCGCTGTGTAGCATTGTATATAGTTGCCTACACCTACCATCGCGGAGTCCATCCCCGATACCGAACCACGGAGGATCTCTATGCTGACCAGCGACATGAACGACCGGTTGACGCAGGTGGGGCCCGGCACGCCGATGGGCGAGCTGATGCGGCGCTACTGGCACCCCATCGCCGCGAGCCTCGAACTGACCGAGGAGAACCCCACGAAGGAGATACGCCTCCTCGGCGAGGACCTCGTGCTCTACCGGGACGCCAGTGGCAAGGTCGGCTGCGTCGAGCCGTCGTGCGCGCACCGCAAGGCGAACCTGTCCTACGGGATCCCCGAGGAGAACGGCATCCGGTGCGCCTACCACGGCTGGATATTCAACGAAGCGGGGCAGTGCGTCGACCAGCCATCGGAGCCGGAGGGTTCGAAGTTCAAGGAGAAGGTGCGCATCAAGGCGTATCCCGTCGAAGAGAAGGGCGGCGTCATCCATGTCTACATGGGGCCGGACCCGGTTCCTGTGCTCCCGAACTGGGACCTGTACCAGTGGGAGGGTGTCGAGCGCTCCACGTACGCGGTGATGCTGCCGTGCAACTGGCTGCAGTGCCACGAGAACTCGCTCGACCCCGTGCACTTCCAGTGGCTCCACCGCTACTACGGCATGTGGCGCGCTTCCAAGATCATGGGCGAGGAGCGGCGCGACGAGTTCGACCGCATCTCCGCGGCTCGCGGCAAGGCCCACATGAAGATCGGGTTCGACCGGTTCGAGTACGGCGTCATCAAGCGCCGAATGCTGGAGGGGGAGGACGAGCAGAGCGAGTGGTGGCGCATCGGTCACCCCATCCTGTTCCCGTACACGCTGCGTGTCGGCCAGGGGACGTGGTTCGAGTTCCAGCACCGCGTGCCTGTCGACGACACGCACACGCTGCACTTCGGCTACACGATCCGTACGCCGGAGCCGGGCGAGATCATCGAGCCTGGGCCGATGACACACGAGAACCGGCCCGCCTTCTTCGACAACGGCCGCATCAAGGACGATTGGGTTGTGGGGCAGGACCAGCTCGCGTGGATCATCCAGGGGCCACGCATGGACAGGAGCACGGAAGCGCTGGGCGTCACGGACGTCGGCCTCATCATGTTCCGCAACATGCTGAACGAGCAGATCAAGGTGATGGAGGACGGCGGCGACCCGGTCAACGTGCACCGGAAGCAGCAGGAGATCATCGAGCTGCCGACCGAGTATGCGTGGTTCCCCGGCTACGAGCGCACCGGCGGCCCCTTCGCCGACCTGCAGCCGCAACCCGTCGAGCTGGAGCGGGGCCTGCAGTAGGACGATCGGGACGCGGTAAGGCCTGAGGCCAGGAAGTGGAGGCTCGCAATGGTCAACGTCGATGGTGACACGCACTACTGGCCGACCCGGATGCTCGACAGGGTGACGCACCCGGGCAAGGGTGAAGTGCGCATCTACGATGGAGCAGCCGACTACATCCGCGATGGGAAGGCCATCTGGGAACGCATCCCGGAGAGCCGGTGGAGCCTCGAGCATCGCTACGCCATCATGGACCAGGAGGGGTTCGACCTCCAGGTCCTGATCCCCGACAACCGACCGCTCCCCTACGAAATGGAGCCAGACCTCGGATGCGAACTCGCGATCGCGTACAACGATACGGTTGCGGAGGACATCGCCAAATATGACCGCTTCATCGGCGTTGCCTGGGTCTACCTCCCCGACATCGAGGCGTCCGTGCGTGAGGTCCGCCGCGCTGTGGAGGAGCTCGGACTGCAGGCCGTGAAGGTCATGGGGGCGTTCGGAGACCTCCACCTCAGCGACAAACGACTGTGGCCCTTCTACGAAGAGGTGGAGCGGCTGGACATCCCGGTGCTGGTCCACCCAGTGGCCGGAGTCGCTCAGAACCGGTTCTTCGCGACAGATACTCGGGTCGCGAACCGCCCGGACCTCTTGGGCGTCGGGGCCCTGGGGCTGCCGTTCGAATACATGGCCGAGATTGCGCGGCTCGTGTTCAGCGGCGTGTTCGACGAGTTCCCAGCGCTCCGGGTCGGCTTCTTCGAGGGAGGAGCCGGGTGGGTGCCATTCCTCATGAACCGGCTGGACCACTCGATGTTGCGCGGGCACGAGGTAGAGCCGAACCCGAGGCAGACGCTCCATCAGGGGCCGGAGACTCTGCTCAGGAAACCAAGCGATTACTTCGAACAGATATACGTGGCAGCCGTCTCCTGGGAGGCGTACCTGCCGGAGATCCTCACGCTGTGGCCCAACCACAACGTCATCATCGGCAGCGATTACGACCACGGGGACGCCATCGCGACGTGGCCGAGGACGATAGAGGGGCTCGACAACATCCCCGGCCTGTCGCCGGAAGACCGGCGCAAGATCCTGAGCGACAACGCCAGCCGGTTGTTCGGGTTCGACCGCCACTCGGAGCGCTTGCCTGCGGGGCGGCTCCGCACGTCGCCAACGCCGGCGTAGCGTCTCGCGTTCAGGACCCGAGAGATGCTCTTCGGCTCTATTCAGCATGGCACGTCCCAGGCCTGACCACTGCAGGGCGCCCATGAAGGACGCCTCTACAGCAGTCAGCGCCTCCAGTCTTACCGGTTCACTCTCACCTCCGCATCAAGTGTGAAACAGACTCCGGCGACATCCCCTCAAGGGAGCGGGCGATGCGTTCCCTGAGAGAGGGGCCTTCGCGTTCCCCACCAGACCCGTCGCTGTATGAGCGGGGCTTGATCAGGAGTTGGCGCGCGGGGCACGCGCAGGCCTCGCCATTCATCCCGATGAACCTGGCTTCCGCATAGCCGTGGACGACGGCCATGACGAGGCGACCGGAATCCGGAACGCGCCCAGCCCTGGCGCACTGCCGGAGATAGGCATCCAATGAAGTGATGTCGATGATGGGGACGCGGATGCGGACAGCAGCCTCGACGAGGTCGAGGACATCCGGCAGGGGGCGGGACTGCTCGAAGGCGCGCTCCCAGCGTGCGGCAAAGTCATCGGCGACAGGTCCCAGGGCAGCCTGAGCACGGAGGCAGGCGAGTTGACGTTCAAGCGTCTTGAGCCGGGCAGTCATCGCGCGCCTCTCTGGCTCTTCAGCATGCTGAAGGCGTAGTCCATGATCTCCAAGCGGTTGCGTATCTCGTTGAGTTCCTTGAGTCTGAAGGAGTTCTGAAGAGCAGTCCGTACGGCGGCGTTCCGGACATGGGGGTCGGGGCTTTCGAGGAGGTCGGCGAGGGCGATAACGCTCTTCAGGGCGAGGCCGTTGAGCTCAGCGAAAGCGAGGTCTGCCACATGGCGGCGGGCCTGTTCGATCTCGGCGCGGAAGTTGGGGTCCTGCATCCACCGGCTGACGGTGTTGCGGCCGATGCGGGCGGCCTGCGCACCCTTGCGCTGCGAGGGGGCTGAGACGATATAGGGGATCGCCAGCATCTGTTTGGGCGTGAGCTGCGCGGGCACGGGCGGGGCGGCACCGCCTTCGCTGCTGTCGGGGTCTCGCTGAATCCTGGTTCCGTCTTGCACCATTTGGCACCATCCACTCGTAGATTCCGGCATTCCAGCAGGGCCACTGCGGGGCCATTCCGAGGCCATTCAGGGACGGTCCGGGGGTGAACGGGGCAGGAATGGGGCCAAATGGCGCCACCTGTCCTGCCGCCGTCCACGGAGCCCGCGACGTAGCTTGCTGGGCCGGTCAGACCATCGTAGGGAGGGGTGCGGCGGCTGCGCAACGGGCGCGTGTCACAAATGTGACGGGGGGGGGGGGCGACTAGAGTCTGATGAAGAGAGCGATGAAGCCGCGGACCGTCGTTGCCCAGGCACCGTCGCGCAACACGAGCGGAAAGTTGAAGCGGCCGTTCAATTTGGTTCGGAGGTTGTCCATCTCCGAGCGAAGCGAGGCTTGGCTGTACGAACCTCGCCCAATAGCTCGTTCACCTACTCGTAGGCGCCGTCTGATCGGTCGATGCGTTCTTCCATCGCTGATGTCTGCCCCGCCACAGCATCACTCTTGGGACTTTACTGCGACCGCCCAACCGAAGTGGCACGCGCTACAGGCACGATAAGGAGCAACAGAACGAACGAGTAATGGGTGGGTGGCGGATGTGAAAGGGGTTGGGCGGAGGTGATGTCGGATCAGTTTCTGTTATGCTATTGGGCATACTCGCAACCGAGTCTACCTAATCGTGAGGGGAAAAACCCGGATGTACAAACATTACGGCAACGGCACCATACGAGAAACACTTGAGGCCATCAATGAACGCAAGATAGTGCTTCCGGCCATCCAACGGGAGTTCGTTTGGACCCCGGAGCAGATATGCCAATTCTTCGACAGCCTTATGCAGGGGTATCCTTTCGGCACATTCTTGTTCTGGGAGGTCGAGTCCGACCAGAGTGATAAGTTCATCTGGTATGACTTCGTTAGAGACTACCACGAGAAGAACAACCCCTATAACCCGAACCTCCCTGTCTTTCATGACAGGCAACTCATGGCAGTTCTCGATGGGCAGCAACGCCTCACAGCCCTGAATATCGGCCTGCAGGGTTCGATGGCATGGAGGCTGCCTCGAATGCACTGGAAGTTCGATTCAAACTTTCCAACACGACATCTCTATTGCAATCTTCTAACGGAAGCAGAAGAAGACGAAGGGGCACGATATCAGTTCAATTTCTTCCGCGCAGACAGGCCTGTTCCTTCTTCTGGGACCGACTGCTGGTTCAGAGTTGCCGACATGATGGGGATGAGGAACCCTTCTGCTTTGTTCAAGTGGTTGCAGAAGCAGGACCTCTCAGAGAGTCAGTCCGACCAAGCCTTGGAGACTCTGACCACCCTGCATGAAGTCATTCACCTGCGGCCACTGAGCTTCTACTACGGAGAACAGAGCCAAGAGATAGAGACTGTTCTGCAGATTTTCATCCGCATGAACAGCGGAGGAACTTTCTTGTCGTATTCGGATCTACTCTTCTCAATCGCCGTTGCGCAGAGTGGTAGTTTTCGCGAAGAGATACAGACCTTCATGGATGAGCTGAACGAGATCGGGCTCGGTTTCAATTTCTCCAAAGACTTCATCCTGAAAGCCGGGCTTGTGTTGAGCGACATGAATGTTGCGTTCAGGGTTTCGAACTTCAACAGACAGAACATGGAGGTCATGGAGGAGAACTGGCAGAGGATCAAGAAGGCGCTGCGGATAACCGTAGAACTCGCCCACCGTTTCGGATTCAACAGGGACAATCTGCGAGCGAACAATGCGCTCCTCCCTATTGCTTACTACATCTACCGGCGTGATTGTGACGTGAGTTTCTTGACCCATTCTAACTACGCAGATGACCGGGGGGCCATCAGGAATTGGTTGATCTGCAGCTTCCTCAGGCGGGGAGTATGGTCACGAGGGACGGATGTCGTGCTAACCAGGTTGCGGCGTATCGTACATGAGCATGGAGCGTTAGTGTTCCCGGTTGACCTCCTGAAGAATAACATAGCAGACCGTTTCGAGTGGCAATCGATGGATTTCGACGAAGAGGAGATCGAGGACTTGACCGATATGAAGTACGGAGACTACAGACTATTCCTCCTGCTCTCTCTGCTGTTTCCTCACATGGACTTCATCAAGGAGTACCACGTTGATCACATCTTCCCCAGGGCACTGTTCACAAGCGATGCCCTTAGTAACGCAGGCATCCCTGAGGAGGAGCATCCTGGGTACTTCGATATGATGAACAGCCTGGGAAATCTCCAGTTGCTCGAGGGGGCCAAGAACACTGAAAAGCAGGCTGCGCTTCCAAGGGAATGGCTTGCTCGAGCATATCCTGATGCTGCGGCGCGCGAGTCCTATGCAAGAATGCACATCCTAGGCGAGGTGCCCCGCGGCCTGCAGGGTTTCGCAGCCTTCTACGAAGAACGGCGAAAGCAGCTGAAAGATCGCATCGTTGAGCTGCTAGGGCGGGAATGACGACATGACCCATCCCCTGCGCATACTGCCTGAGCGGCTCGTTGCGAACCTGGAGAGCGCGCGGTACCAGTATGCGGTCAAGATGCAGAACATCCCGCACTACTACACGGTCGCGAAGACGTGGGCCGATCACAAGGACGGCATGAGCGAGGAGCTCATGTGGACGGTGTGGGAGATGCGGAAGCACGACGTGATGCGTCCGTTCATGGGACGGGAGCAGTACTACCTGGACGTCAACGGCTACTCCTACTGGACGATGGTCCCACGAGACGAGGAGACGATGCTCATCAACCGGCAGTACTGCACCCACGGGGCGTACGACTCGCCGTTCGACTCCATCGCGCACCGGTACGACGACTCGGAGGAGCCGTGGTGGGTCGTGAGGGACGAACGCGAGGCGCTATATGAGCCCGCCGCGCCATCGGGGCGGGTGCTCGACATCGGGTGCGGGACGGGGTTGCTAGTCGACTACTGCTACCGGCAAATCGACCGCGAGCGGTACGTCGGGATCGACCCGAGCGCGGGGATTCTGGCGAAGTTCGCGCTGAAGCACCCGGACTACAAGGCGGACGCGACACTGCTCCGCACGACGTTCGAGGACTACGAGACACCGCTGCGGTTCGACACGATCGTCGCGATGGCGGGGTCGGCGTCGCATGTCACGGGCGTGGATATTGTGGAGAAGGCGCGGCACCTACTCGCGCCGGGAGGGCGCGCGTTCCTGATGTTCTACCGCAATCCGGCTGTGGCGTTCGAGCGGATGGGGATCGAGGCGCCGCAGCTTGCTTCGACGCCGGAAGGGGCGGTGGAGCATGGGGAGTACGAGGTGGTGGAGTTCACGTGGGAGGCGGAGTAGGCGAGGCCACACCTCGCAACCCCGCCGGTTCACCCGCTCCCTAACCCTCTCCCCTCAAGGGAGAGGGGGCCAGACAGGGCACCCACAAGGGATGCCCCTACTCCTGGCAAGGCTGCGAGATTCCCGCCTTGGCGGGATTGACGGCGTTACCGCGTGGCGGGGCCGCCGTGCTGCTGCTGGCCGAGGCGGTTGTAGGTGACGGGCGTGGTGACGAGCAGGCCGGCGTCGACGGGCAGGACGACGCCGGTGATCCAGCGGGCCTCGTCGCTGGCGAGGAAGACCGCGGCCCATCCGATGTCCCACGCGGTGCCCTCGGTGCCGAGGACACCTGCCTCGCGCCGGATCTGGCGCAGGTCGTCGTCCATGCGGGGGGCGACCATGGGGGTGTAGACGAGGCCGGGGGCGATGCAGTTGACGCGGATGCCGTCGCGCCCGTGGTCACCAGCCATCGACTGCGTGAGCCCGACCACCGCGGCCTTGGAGGTGGTGTACGGGGTGCTGCTGTTGGCGCGCAGCCCGGCGATGGACGAGAGGGTGATGATGGAGCCGCCCCCGCCCTTCTTCATCTCCGGTATGGCGTACTTCGAGGCGAGAACGATGCTCTTGACGTTCACCGCCATGATGTGGTCCCACTGCTCTTCAGTGACGTCGGTGACGTCGGCGCGGGTGGAGATGCCAACGTTGTTGTGGAGGATGTCCAGCCGACCGAAACGCTCGACCGCCGTCTGCACCATCGCCTCGCAATCGGCGGCGCTCGTCACGTCGGCGGCCATGGCGAACGCAGTGCCGCCCTCGGCTTCGATCAGGCCGAGGGTCTCCTGGGCGCGATCGAGCTCGCGGTCGACGAGCAACACTTTGGCGCCTTCGCGCGCGAAGAGGATGGAAGCGGCCTTGCCGTTCCCGATCCCCGGGCCGCTCGACCCGGCCCCCGTTACGATCGCCACTTTGCCTGCGAGCCTGTCTGCCACGCTACTCCTCCTCTGAGTCGCTGTCGTCGTCAACGAGGCCGCTCACCATGGGGTGTCCCGCGAGCAGGCCGGACATCTCCGTGACGCGCCCCTCGAATATCTTGCCCTCGATGGCGGACTCTACCTGCGCGTACCAGCCATCGACGAGCTTGAACAGCTTGATGGTGAGGTGACCGTCGCGAACGACGATCTCGTCTGCAGCCTCCGGCCACCGCATAGGCTGGCCTCCTTCGCTGCGGCGCATCTTCCGCTACGTGGGGATGTCGGCGCAAGCGGCGACGCCGTGCCAGCACATTGTATGCGGGTATATGATGTGGTATATCTATGTACATGAGGGCTATACAAATAACAATGGACGACGGGTTGTTGGAGCGGTTGGACAGCTGCCAGGAGGTGCGCACACGCGGGCGTTCTGCAGTATTCCGACAGGCCGTTGCCGACTACCTCGCTCGGATAGAGGCAGAGGAGATCGATCGCGCGTACGAAGCCGGTTACGGCGCAGCACCTCCTGACGAGTTCAAGGACTGGGCAGCAGAGGCAGCATGGTTGGAGTAGACGGCCTGCGGCGCGGCGAGATATGGCTCTACCAGTTCGCCGCGCCCGACAAGCGTCGACCTGTTGTCATACTGTCGCGAACACGAGCGCTGCCACTGCTGCACACAGCTGTGGTGGCCCAGGTAACCTCAACCATCCGAGGATTGCCAAGCGAGGTTGTAATCGGCATCGACGAAGGGCTGAAGGCGCCTTCCGCAATCAATCTCGACCATGTGCAGACTGTGGACAAGCGCAGGCTAAACAACTACATCGGCACCCTGAGCGAGGAGAAGATGCAGCAGGTCTGCCGCGCTCTCGCTATCGCAACTGGTTGCGCGTAGTCCGCTACGCGAAGTTGGCGTCTATCTCCGGGGCGAGTTGCGCCTCGATGAGCGGCTTGAGGTTCGGCTTGTCGCGGTAGGGGCCGCCGGTGACGTCGTAGCCGGGGTAGTAGGAGTGCTCCTGCGGCAGGATGATGACGCCCTTGTCCTCGCGATGGACGTTTATGGGCTCGCCGCCGTCCTCGACGATCTGTATCTGCTCCTCGAGCACCTTGCGGTAGAGGATGATGCCGATGTCTGTAACGCCGAGCGACTCAGTGGTGCGGTCGGAGATGGGGCCCTGCATGATCCATGCAGCCTGGTCCTGGCCGAGCACCCAGTCGGCGCGGATGCGTCCGTCGTTCTTGAACACGTTCTCGTATTTGTACGGAATCTCGGCCTGTTCGACGACCTCACCCGCCTCCGGCACGCGCACGCGCAGGACGATGTGGTACGTGTGGGTGTCGTCCATCGGGACTCGCATCTGGAAGCCGTGGTTGCGCTGCTGGCCGACGCGGAGGATGTTGGGGAAGAGCACCGGGTGACCGATGCGCCACCACTCGTTCTCTTCGGTGTCGCCCTGCATCAGGCGGCGCTTGATGACGCCGTACTCGAAGCGGTCGAACCCCACCTTCACCTCGTGGCGGCCTCGCGCGCCGTCGCCCTGCATCTGCTTCTTCCAAGCCTCGCGCTCTTCAGGCGGCTTCTCCATGCCGAGCACGTAGGAGCCCCAGTAGTTGTGCAGCCACTCGAAGTGCACCGGGTCCAGCGAGTTGTCCATGCACTGGAGCCAGTTGCAGGGCAACTCCATCGCGACGACCCAGCGCTCGACGTTGTCCCACTCAAGGAGGTCCCAGCGCGGAAGCATGGGCACCGGCGAGGGTCCCATATATGCGAAGACGATGCCTGCCTTCTCCTGTACCGGGTACGCCTTGATGCGCACCTTGTCCTTGAACTTGGAGCCCTCAGGCTCCGATGGCTGGTCTACGCACTGGCCAGTCTCGTTGAATATCCAGCCGTGGTAGGCACAGCGGATGCCGTTCTCCTCAGGGATGCCGTAGGAGAGGTTCGCCTTGCGGTGGGCGCACGACGGCTCGATGAGGCCGAGCGTGCCCTTGGCGTCGCGGTAGAGGACGAGGTCCTCGCCGAGGATGCGCACTTCCTTCGTGGGGTTGTCGGCGTTCAGTTCGGCGCTCGGGGCGATGGGGTGCCAGTAGCGGCGCATCAGTTCACCCATCGGCGTGCCGGGGCCGACCCGTGTGAGGCGCTGGTTCTGTGCTGCAGTGAGCATCCACATACCTCCTTCAGAGGCTGGTCTTCACTTCTGGAGTAATCATACTCCCGCGGCGCAAGTCTTTGCCTACGCAGTGGGGTATCAGAGGCCGTAATCCGGCGACATCGGCACCTGGTGCGTGAGCTGCACGTCCTTGCCTGTGCGCGACGATTCCATGATGCCCGTAATGAGCTCCAGAGTCGCCATGCCCCAGAGGCCGTCGTGGTAGACGGGCGCGTCATCCCGCACGGCGTTGTAGAGCTCCATCAGGTCTTCCCTGCCGGCGTGGTAGCGCGATATCGTGAGCGACCGGTCCTCGATGCCGCCGTCCTTGTAGACGTACAACCCGTAGCGGGACTGCCGCAGGTCGCCGCGCTCGCACGTGGCGATGAGGATGCCGAGGTTCGTAGGACGCCATGGCGGCGTTTCCTTCGGTTGCTCGCGCCAGAAGCGGCGCTCATGCTCGGAGCCGATGCGGAGCGAGTCCTTTGCCTCGAACTCGTCGCGGGTACCGTCCTTGAGACCGGCGCGGATCTGGACGCGGTCGTCATGGGTGTAGCCCTCGATGAGACCCCTGCCCTGCTCGTCGCTCCACGGTACGAGGTCGGCGGTCATGGAGTAGCCATAGCCGTTGTTCGTGACGGAAGCTGTTGCGCCGTCCTCGAACTCCATGAACGCGGAGTAGTAGCCGACGGCGTTGCGCTCCGGCCACCACTTTCCGGTAGTGCCGCGTATGGTGCGCACCATGCCGCCGCCAAGCACGCGCAGGCTGTCCAGCTGGTGCGGCCCCTGGCGGTAGAGGACACCGCCACCCACGCTCTCATCCAGTTCCTCGGGCTGGCGCGCCTGGAGCATCCAGTCCGTAAACGCCCAGTTGTTGAGCGCCTTGAGCGGACCTAGTTCACCGGAGAGGATGATGCGCCGCATCTCCAGGACGGGCGGGCTGAAGCCGAGCGTGTGGCCGCAGAGCAGCTTCACGCCGTTCTTCGCGGCAGCGTCGACCATAGCCTCGGCTTCCTGCATGTTCAGGGCCATCGGCTTCTCGGAGACGGCGTGCTTGCCCGAGTTCGCCACGAGGACCACGTGGGGGCTGTGGAAGTTGTTGGGAGTCGCGACCCAGACGGCCTCGACGTCCGGGTCGGCGCAGAGCGCTTCGGCGCTGTCGTAGACGCGGGCGTCCGGGAAGCGGGCCTGAAACGCCTCGCGGACGCGAGGGTTCGTGTCCGCCGCGGCCATCAGTTCAATCTCGTCCAGGCTCTCCATGCTGGGCATGATCTGCGTCGCGCCGACGCCCACACCGATGACGCCCATCTTCAAGGGTCTGGCAGAGCCTGTGGTCATGGTTCGCTCCTGTTCCGGCGCCCCTGTCTACAGGGGGAGCCGACGTGCTGTGTCATGGCGAGGCGTTCACCCGATGAGGTGTTCGAAACCGATGCGCTCCACCCGGGACGACGGGAACTACCCGATCGCGCCGACGACTTCCTGCCGCTTGCCCTCTTCCTCGCGGTAGAGGCCCATCGCCTCAATCACAGGCAGGTCGCTCATCGAGAAGAGCACCGCATCTTCCGACGAGTCGGTGCCGTGCTCGTGCAGCGCCCATGAGGGCAGGACGAAGGTGTCGCCCTTCGTCCATTCGAGCTGCTTGCCGTCGATGATCGAGTAGCCCTCGCCCTTCGCGACGTGGTAGACGACGCTGGACGTGTGGCGGTGGGCTTCGGTGTGCGAGCCGGGCGCGAGGCGCTGGAGCTTCAGCGCGAGCGTCGGCATGGAGTGCCCGCCCGTGACCGGGTTGGCGTATTCCATCATCACGCCGTCGAAGGGGTCTTCCTCGCCGTAGCCGAGGAGCGCGCCGTAGGCCTCGTCCCAGCGGTAGGTGAGCGGCAGGGCGCCGCCGTGGACATCTCCCAGGTTCGGGCGCATGAGGCCGTTGCCGATGGAGGCGTTGGTGAAGCCGACGGGCTTGGTCACGGGCTGCACGTCCTCCGGGAACGGCTCCTGGAACATGGCGTCGAGGTAGCCGACCAGCGGGGCGTCGAGGCAGTCGAGCCAGATGACGGGCTTGTCGGTCGGGTTGTTGTGGTCGTGCCACGCCCAACTGGGGGACAGAACGAGGTCGCCCTCCTGCATCCGGAAGCGCTCACCCTCCTGCACGGTGAATGCGCCCTCGCCCTCGATGACGAAGCGAATCGCCGCAGCGGTGTGGCGGTGCGCCTCGGCGATCTCGCCGGGCCAGACGATCTGGACGGCGGCGGACATCGTCTTGGTGGCGCCAGCCGTCGGGTTCTTCAGGCCGGGGTTGCGCATCGTAAGCGCCCGGCGGAAGCCCTTCCCTTTCAGGCTCTCCAGTGCGCCCGCCTGTATCGCCAGTTCGCGCATCTTGTCCCAGCGCCACACGTGCGGCGCGAGTTTCGGACGCTCGGGCGGGTTCGCGTGCATCACCCACAGCGGGTTGATGTTCTCGTCGTCCAACTCCTGGTGGTACGCCTTCTCGCTCTCCGGCATCGTCCAGGTCATGGTCGTCCTCCCTTTACTCGCGGGCCTGTGCCCTTGCCGATAGTTCGCCTACCTGACTGATGTTTATCGTCACCAGATCGCCCGGCCCGACCGAGCCGACGCCATCCGGTGTGCCCGTGAAGACGAGGTCGCCGGGCTCCATGCGAGCCACCCACGACATGTTGGCTATCTGGTTCTTGCAGTCCACGATCATGTCGCAGGTGAACGCGTGCTGGCGCAATTCCTCGTTCACCCAGAGGTTGATCTCCAGATCCTGCGGGTCCGGTATCTCGTCCGCCGTCACGATGCAGGAGCCGATGGGCGCGAAGGTGTCGAACGACTTGCGCTTGCTCCTGTCCTCGGGTCCGCGCACGGTCATGTCCAGACCGCAGGTGTAGCCGAAGACGTGCGAGAGCGCCTCGTCCAGCGGAATCATGCTGCCGCCCTTGCCGATGACCATGACGAGTTCGGACTCGTGGTGGATGACGCGGTCCGAGTACGGTAGCAGGATGGGGTCGCTCGGGCCGGAGACGGCGCTGGACGCCTTCAGGAACATGCCCTGGTCCGATGCCACCTGCGGGGCGGTGCCGCTCCATGGGCTGTCCTGCATCTCCGCCTGATGCGCCCTGTAGTTCACGGGCTGCGCGTATACCTTGCGCGGGGCAGGCACCGGCGGCAGCAGGCTCACGGAGCCGAGCGGCACGCCGCTCTCCGATGCCGCCATCGCCTCTACCTGCGGCCGCAGGCTCTCCCACCGCTCGATGAGGAGGAGCATGCGCATAGGCTTGAACTCGTCCGGCAGCTCCGGCACCAGTCCGGTGACGTCAACGACGTCGTCGCTGTCGGTCAGTACGCCTATGCGGTAATCGTCGAAACTCACGATGCGCATCCGCATCCTCCTGTTCGCCTGTCGGGCATGACGCTAACACCCGCGCAGAGGCGGGGTCAACGCGCGTCAGAGCCGTCGCTGGCGCGCCGACTCCGACGCGTTGTCAGTGCAGCGGCGAGAACGAGGCAGGAACCATGTGCCGCACGAGCTGATGCACCGCGCTCACATCCGTGTGCGCCGGCCAGATGCCTTCCTTAAGGTAGATGCCGCGGAGTTCGTCGCGGTGCGCCCAGTCCTTGTACGGCCACAGCTGGTAGAAGCGGTTTAGCTGCCCCAGATCGCTCATAAAGAAGCATCCGGGGTACATCTCCAGCCGCTTCGTGGCTTGGTCGCTGAACTGCTGCATCACGGAGCGGACCGTGCCCGACGGGAAGGTATACATCCGCAACTCGTAGAGGCTGCCCCACTCGCGCGGGCCGTCCAGTGAATCGTTCACCGCCGAGCCCACGAGGATGTCGCTCTCCATCGAAATGATGAACTCGGTGATGTCCGGCGGCCAGATGCCGTCCGCGATGGCCTTGGTACGCACGTCCGCGCGCTGCTGCAGCGTCTCGTATGCCCACAGGTGAACGATCTGGTTGAGCGGCCCGATCTCCGTGTGCCAGAAGCCGACCAGAGGCGAGAGTTTCGTGCGCCCCTCTATCTTCTCGGCGAAGCGCCGCTCTACCTCGGGCACGGAGTTGGCCGTGAGGTTGTATGTCCGCAGTTCGTAGATCATCCGCATTCCTCCTGGAAAGGTCATGGTGAGTGTAGCGCAGCGCGGAAATCCGCGCCGCACACCTGCAGTCCCCTCTGAGGAGCATCCGGACGGGGTGGATGGAGTGCAATTCCGCCGCATCAGGCGTGATTCTGCGAAATTCCCTCAAAAATGAGGCTTCAGGGGACTTGTAGAGTGCCTATCTGGTAGGAAAGCATTGCTCTGTGATACCGCAGCCCACAGGCTGCAACAGCAGAAGGAGGACAAGAATGCAGGCATACTGCGTCAAGTGTCGGGACAAGCGCGACATGGGTAGCCCCCGCGACGAGACGACCAAGAACGGCAAGCCCATCATCAAGGGGACATGCGGCGTCTGCGGCACGGGCCTCAACATCATCGGTAAGACAATGGCCCAGATGGGCTAGAGCCTCAGGCTCTTTGCGGGAAGCCCGGCGCAAGCCGGGCCTTCCCGTGGCCTAGTACATCACGTCCCCACCGGAGACGGAGACAGCAAGGCCGGTTACGTAGTCCGACTCAGCGGACGACAGGAACGCGGCTATCCGTGCCACGTCTTCAGCTTCAGTGATTCGCCCCAAGGGGTTCTCCCGCTTGCGGGCAGTAACCCTCCCCCACAATTGCTCCTCGGCAGTCATACCGTGCGGCCTCATCACGTCCGCTTCGATCAGGGCTCGCTCCGTCTCCGCAAGGCCCGGGCAGATGGCATTGACGTTCACCCCGTACGGGCCCAATTCGTGCGCCACCGACTGCGTGAACCCCACGAGCGCGAACTTCGACGTCACGTAGGCCGTGAATCGCGGGATCCCCCGTTTGCCCGCCAGGGACGAGGTGATGATGATCTTCCCTCCCCCTCCACGCTCGATCATGTGCCGCGCCACCGCCCGTGTGCAGAGGAACGTGCCGCGCACGTTCACTCGCTGCACCTCGTCGAATGCCTCCTCCGCCATCTCCACCAGCGGCACGCGGTCCCGCCCCGGACGCGCCCCGGCGTTATTCACCAGGATGTCTATGCGTCCGAAACGTTCCAGTGTCTCCTGTATCATCCGCTCGACCGATGCGCTGTCCGACACGTCGCCCACCAAAGTAAGTGAACTCCTCCCCATTCCGGCAATCTCGGCTGCGACCGACTCCAGTCCCTGCCAGCCGCCCGCACTGCCGTAGGGGTTCAGGACGACATCGTTCACAGCGACGTCCGCGCCTTCGCGCGCGAGCCGGTTGGCGATGGCGCGGCCGAACCCCCGTTCGCCGCCAGCGCCCGTCACCAGCGCCACCTTACCCGTGAGGTCGTACATCACGCTCCTGCCATCCGACGGGCCAAGGTCAGGACGGGCCGGGGCTAGTACATCACGTCCCCGCCGGAGACGGAGACAGCAAGGCCGGTTATGTAGTCCGACTCAGCGGACGACAGGAACGCGGCCATTTTTGCGATGTCCTCGGTTTCCGTAATCCGACCAAGCGGGTTTGCCCGTGTGCGGTCGGCCACCATCCCCCGCAACTGCTCCTCAGCCGTCGTTCCCGACGGCTTGATGGCGTCGGCGATGTACGCGGCGCGCTCCGTCTCGGCGAGGCCGGGGCATATGGCGTTCACGTTCACTCCATGCGGCCCGAGTTCATGTGCGACGGACTGCGTGAACCCGACCAGCGCGAACTTGGATGCCGTGTAGGCCGCGTAACGCGGCATCCCCCGCTTCCCTGCCGTGGAAGCGATGGTGACAATCTTTCCCCCTCCCCCACGTTCAATCATGTGGCGCGCCACGGCACGCGTGCAGAGGAAGGTGCCCCGCACGTTCACCCGCTGCACCTCGTCGAACGCCTCCTCAGTCAGTTCCACCAGCGGCACGCGGTCCGGCCCCGGACGCGACCCTGCGTTGTTCACCAGGATGTCTATTCGTCCGAAGCGTTCGAGCGTTTCCTGCACCATCCGGTCGACGGACTCGCTGTCCGACACGTCACCGACGAGCGCGAGTGAACTGCGTCCTGTCTCGGCTATCTCTGCCGCAACCGACTCCAGTCCCTGCCAGCCGCCCGCGCTACCGTAGGGATTCAGTGCAACGTCGTTCAAGGCAACGTCCGCGCCCTCGCGCGCGAGGCGGTTGGCGATGGCGCGGCCGAACCCGCGTTCGCCGCCCGCGCCTGTCACCAGTGCAACCTTGCCTGTCAGGTCGTACATGCTTACGCCATCCCGTAGAAGCGCTTTGCGTTCAGTCCGACGACCTTCGCCCGCTGCTCGGCCGTCATGTCCTCGCGTGCGAGCAGGTGCTGGATGTTCTCCGGAAACTCTGCGTCCCAGTGCGGGAAGTCCGACGCGAACATGATGATGTCCTCGCCCAAAATGCGCATCGTCTCCGGCAGCATCCGCTCCTCGGCCTCGCAGGAGATGAAGATGTTGCCGGAAGCGAGGTACTCGCTGGGGTATTTGGTCAGCAGCGGCGAGTCGACGTGGCCGCGCAGGTGGTAGCGCTCGTCCATGCGGTCGAGCATGTACACCGTCCAGCCGCAGCCCGCCTCCAGGAACGCGATCTTCAGGTCAGGGAACTTCTCCGGCACGCCGGACAGCATGATGCTCACGAATTGCTTCATCTGCGTGAACGCATGGCCGAGCGAGTGCACCTGCGAGAGGTTGTCGAACAAGAACTCGTCGTAGGAGCCGGTGATGCGTCCGCTGCCGTGTACCGCCAGCGGCACGCCGAGGCGCTGCGCCTCCTCGTAGATCACGTCGAACTGCGGCTTGCCGAACTGGTACGGCCCCTCCGGAAGCATCCCGCCAAGCATGCCGAGCTCTTCGACACAGCGTCGTAGCTCCTGGGCCGCGGCGGGCGGGTCCTGCACGGGCAGCAGCGCAACGCCCTTGAATCGCGAGTCCAGCTGGAGGTAGGTGTCGAAAAGCCAGTTGTTGTAGGCACGGGAACGCACAATCGCGAAGTCCGGCTCCATGAGCCAGCCTGCGCCGAGGCTTCCCGTGGGGAAGAGAGCCGAGGCCGCAAGCCCTCCACGGTCCAGCGTGTCGAGCCAGACGCCGGTGTCGACCTGGCGCGTGCCCAAGCGGCCACCGAGCGTGTTGTCGAACCCGTCTCGAGGGGAGTTCGCGCTCAGGCGCGGCCTCTCGTTGTATGGCGCGGGCAGGTACGGGCGTATGTCCTCGTCAGCGTCGCGTACGTGCCCGTCCGCGTCGATGCAGAGCGTTGCCGTTGTCGTCATCCCCGACCTCCTTCTGCCGTGTTCCCGCGCGGCGCAGGATAGGCCGGTAGTTTGAAGACGGCAACTTGTGAACGGTATTCACATAAAGGGCTCCCAACGATTGACCTGACGCTCGCGCACAGGTACATTGCGCCGCAACAATCGACTGCATACGACAACCCGCTCGGTATAGCGGTTCGATAACGCGTGTCTGAGACTCAGTGCAACGTAGAACGTAGGAGGAACCCGAATGCGCATCCACCGATTCCTGGCCCTCGGCGCGATAGCCGTGGTCCTTGCCCTGTTCGCAGCCTGTGGCGGTGACGATGACCCCACGGCGACGCCCCGTCCGGCGGCTACGCCTACGCCTACTCCCACGGCTGAAGCGATGATGGAGGGCGAGCCTACCCCCACGCCCGACGCGATGATGGGGGACGAGCCTACTCCAACGCCCGACCCCATCAGGGCAGACCCGACCGCCACCCCGACACCGCGGCCGACGCCGACCCCTGTGCCGCCTCCAGCCGCCTTCGATGCGGAAGACTACTTCGGCGGCAAGACCATCAAGATCATCACGGGAGCCAGCCCCGGCGGCGGGTACGACACCTTCAGCAGGCTCCTGGCGGCAGCCGCTGAGCGATACTTCCCGGAGAGCACGCGCTTCATCATCCAGAACCTGCCCGGCGCCGGACAGTTGCGCGGACTGCGGGCCGTCCTCGACTCGAAGCCCGACGGTTACACCATAGGCCCGACGCACTCACGCTGGTTCGCCCGCCAGGTGCTCATCGGCGACATCGAGGGATTCGACATCGACGGCATCCACATCCTCGGCTCGCCAACGTTCACCATCGGCGAGGACGGCTTCTGCCTGGACAAGAACTTCGCCTCTTCCTGGCAGGAGGTGCTGGACAGGGACCTCACCATCAAGGTCGGCTCCGCGGGACCGGGCAACGAGCCCGCCATCGAGTTCATGATTCAGAACGGCGCGCCGTTCAAGATGATCTACGGTTACGGCGGTTCATCCGAGATCATGGCGGCATTCGACCGCGGCGAGGTGGACGGCACGAACCGGTGCAGCCCGGGCACGGCGGGCCGCCTCTACCCTGAATGGATAGAGCAGGGCCGCCTCGTTCCCATCTACTACGAGAAGAAGCCATTCAACGACGAATGGCTGGCCAATCTTGGGCGCACCAGCCCGCTGCCCTCGTTCCGCGACCTGCCGGGCCTCACCTTCGACCCGGCGCAGGCGGAAGCGCTGGAGCTGAACCTGCTGGTCACCGAGATCTCCCGTGTCTTCTTCCTGCCTCCCGGCGTACCGGACGACGTGATCCAGTACTGGCAGTCAGCGTTCGACCAGCTGATGGAGGACAGCCAGTTCAGGGAATCTGTCGAGATCGCAGGGTACGCGGACGACTTCGGCTACGGCCGAGGCGAGGACATCCTGGACATCGTCAACCGGGTACGGAACGCCAGTGACGCGACGCGCGCGATCGCGCTCGAGCTGAGCGGTGTCGAGGGACTGGTAGTGAACTAGGGCGTGCGCAGTGCCGGTGCGGATGAGATGTCCGCACCGGCACGCGTGCGTGAAGCGAAACTGTAGAAAGGACGTGCCGCCTTATGTGGGAAGCAGCCATCAGCGCGGCTCAACACCTGTTCAGTCCCGGGCCGCTCATCGCATTCGCGATCATCACCCCCATCGCGCTTTTCAATGGCGTGATGATTGCGGGCGGCGTACCGGTTTTCATCCTGCTGCTCAGCTTCGCTTCCCAGCTTGATCCATTCATAGCCCTGCCCGCCGCCGTCTTCTACGCTGCCGCGAACGACGCGACCGAGCCCATACCGTCCATCCTCATCGGTGTTCCCGGCTCGCGAGGGTCGCAGGCGACCATCATCGACGGTTACCCGATGTCGCGTCAGGGACGAGCCGGCGAGGCGCTTGGAGCGGTCTACGTCTCCTCGCTCATCGGCGGCATCATCGGCGCGGCGATGCTTATGGGCGTGCTGCCCGTAGCGCGCGAGGTGCTGAAGCTGTTCGGGGCGGCGGAGTTCTTCCTCCTCTCGCTCCTCGGTATCGCCACGGTAGCGCTGCTGAGTTCGGGCGCGATGGTCAAAGGACTGCTCACTGCAGCGTTCGGACTCGCCATCGCCCTCATCGGCTTCTCACCCATCGGCGGGGTGGTCCGCGCAAACATGGGCATCGGCTACCTGTGGGACGGCCTCCCGCTCGTGCCGATGCTGCTGGGACTGTTCGCCATCCCGGAGCTGGCCAACCTGGTTGTCAGCAACACCACCATCGCGACGGAGCGGCTGGACGAAGTGCTCTCCGGCTCCGGCGAAGGCGTGAAGAAAGGCATGAAGGAGGCGACGCGCCACAAGTGGCTCATCACGCGCTCCTCGCTGATCGGTGCGTTCGTCGGCATGATGCCGGGACTCGGAGCAGTGCCCGCGCACTGGATAGCCTATGCGCAGGCGCGCCAGACCGAGCCGGGCGCGATGGAATCCTTCGGCACGGGCGACATACGCGGAGTCATAGCACCGGAGGCGTCGAACAACGCGATAGACGGCGGGGTGCTGGTCCCGACGCTGTTCTTCTCGATACCCGGCAGCCCCAACATGGCGCTCATCCTTGCCATGCTCATCCTGGTCGGCATCCAGCCGGGCCCGCCGATGCTCAACCAGCACCTGGACCTGAGCATCGCACTCGTCTGGACGATCGTGCTCGCGAACATCATCGTGGTGCCCATAGTTCTGCGATTCGCGCCGCTCATCGCCCGTGTAACGGTGATACCGCCGAACATCCTCTTCCCGCTGGTGATGGCCATCATCGTCATCGGCGTCTACCAGAGTTCGCAGTCCGTCGGAGACCTGTGGCTGTTCGCCGCGGCAGGCGTGCTTGGCCTGTTCATGAAGGCGTACGCCTGGCCCCGCCCGCCCATCGTCATCGCCATCGTGCTGGCGAACGAGGCCGAGAAGTGGCTGTGGATTGCGACCAACACATACGGGTGGGAGATGTTCCTCCGGTGGCAGTTCAACGCCATCCTGGCGTTCGTCGTTCTCGGTGCGTTCGTCGGCATCAGGGCGCAGCGAAACGCATCCCGCATCAAGGCGGCTGAGGCGGCGGAGCACCAAATTGGGGAGGCAGCGCCGTGACGACATCCAACGCCAATGGCGCGACCGCCTCACGCAGCCGCTTCACGTCCATAGAGTTCATCGGCGAGGTAATTCTCCTCATCGCCGTCGCCGCATTTTTCGTCTACATGTACCTGGACTCGGTGCCGCCGGATGCCGATGCTCTCGGGTGGCTGCCATGGCGGCTGGAGTGGGACAACGGCGGCTGGCTGCTCCCACGGATCGCGGTCCTGTTCGGAACGCCCTTCTGGTTCTGGCGCGCTTATCTGCTCTTCAAAGCGGGGGCTTCCAGCACGACCGGCCAGATCATGGACACCGGCTTCCTGGAAACGGACGACGACCCGATGATGGTCCTGCGGCGCTGGGTCCAGCTGATCGGCACCACGGGCGCGCTGCTCATAGGCCTCTGGGTATTCGGCTTTCACATCGCCGTGCCCGCGTACACAATCCTCTACCTCATCATCTTCGGGAAGGTGAAGTGGTACTGGACACTCATCCCGGCGGTATTCTTCGAGATCATCATCATCGGCATCTACGGCTACATCCTGCTCTCCGAGTGGGGCACGCCGGTTGCGCGCGACTGGCCCGTCATCGGCTCCATATGGGACGCTGCCATCAACGTCTGGCACAACTTCTACGAGGCCAACCTCGAGTCGTAGTGCACCTTGAGAACCGGGTGTTGTATGTCGCTGCTGGACGGGAGTAGTACAATCTACGGCAGCAAGTCACCGTCCTGAGAACAACGCACACAGGAGGAGCAGGCCATGCTTTCCAGGGAAAACAACGAACTCATCACTCGAGTGGGTCCCGGTACGCCGATGGGCGATGCCATGCGGCGCTACTGGATTCCCGCGCTCATGGACTTCGAAGTGCCGGAGCCCGACTGCGACCCCGTTCGCGTGCGGCTCCTCGGTGAAGACCTCGTCGCGTTCCGCGACTCCAAAGGACGTGTCGGCCTCTTGCCGGACGCTTGTCCCCACCGCCGCGTGAGCCTCTACTTTGGCAGGAACGAAGAGGAAGGCCTGCGCTGCGTCTACCACGGCTGGAAGTTCGACGTGGACGGCGTCTGCGTTGACCAGCCCAACGAGCCGGAACAGAGCAACTTCAAGCACAAGGTAAAGACGCGCGCATACAAGACGTGGGAAGGCGGCAACGTCGTCTGGGCCTACCTCGGTCCGACCGACGAGGTCCCTCCACCACCTGCATTCGAGTGGACGACCGTGCCGGACTCGCACCGCGGCGTCACCAAACTCATCCAGACGTGCAACTGGGTGCAGGCCGTGGAGGGCGGCATCGACACCTCCCACTCGTCCTTCCTGCACAACAACGACCTCTCCGACAAGACGCTGCTTCGCTCCCGCTCCACCGCGCCGCACCTGGAAGTCGAGCAGACCAACTACGGCTACACCTACAGCTCCGTCCGTCCGCTCTCCAAGGAAGAGGGTAACTACGTGCGTACGTACCACTACGTGCTCCCCTTCCATCAGCTCCGTGCAGGTCAGGTAGGGCGCAGTGGCGAGACCGTGCAACCTCGCAGCTCCGGCCACTGCTGGGTGCCGATAGACGACGAGAACACGATGGTCTTCAACTGGACGTTCACCTGGGACGAGAACCCGCTGAACGACAAGGACCGCACTCTCGCGGGCACCGGCAATGAATGGGACGTCGACATCGACCGCACGACGTTCCGCACGGTGCGCAACAAGGAGAACGACTGGAAGCTCGACCGGCAGATGCAGCGTACTGAGAACTTCACCGGCATCGTCGGCGTCAACACGCAGGACCGCGCGCTGCAGGAGACGATGGGCACCATCGCTGACCGCAGCCAAGAGCACCTCGGCACGAGCGACCGCGCCATCATCGCGATGCGCAAACTGCTCCAGGAGGCGATCCGGGTGAACGCAGACGGCGGCACGCCGCGCGGCAGCCAGAATGAGTTCGTAGCCATCCGAGCCATCGACCGCATCCTCCCCGCCGACCAGCCGTGGTCCGTGCTCAAGCCGGAGATGTACCCCGCGACAGCCGGACGCTAAGCACCCGAACGCCCCGAGCGGCACACGACTGACGCATACGGCAGGGCTCGACGATGAGCCCTGCCGTATGTTATGTTCCGTACAGCTGTTGCCGTACAAATTCGTACGGCGAAGGAGGTACGGCAGTGTCTGTACGGCTCGAAGTGCGACTGGGCGAGAAGCACCGTGCGCAGCTCGAGGAGATCGCCGGCAACAGGGGTGCGTCGATCTCAGAGGTTGTACGCGCTCTCATAGACGACGCCTACGAACAGATCCGGCGGGAGCGCATCAAGCGCGCCGTTGACAGGCTCATCAATCTCCGGGGAGAGGTCATGCCCGACCCGGAGGAACTCTCACGCCAGCTGGAATCCGCCCATGAACCCGGAGGGATCTAATCCGAGGGCGTTCATCGACGCGAACGTCCCCATGTACGCGGCCGGCGACGAACACCCGTTGAGGGAACCCTCCATCCGAGTCATGCAGATGGTGACTGCGAACCCTGACAGATTCCTCACGGATGCCGAGGTCTTCCAAGAGATCATCCACAGATACGTCTCAGTGAGGCGATGGCCTCATGGGAGAGAAGTCTTCAACGGATTCGTCGAGACGATGTATAGGCGCATAGAGCCGGTCTACGCAGGGGACGTAGTCCATGCTGCAGCGCTTGCGGACGACCACCCGGGCATCAACGCACGCGATCTCGTGCATGCAGCCGTTGCGCTCCGGCTGGGCGTTTCGGGCATCATTTCCACCGATACGGACTTCGACCGCCTGCCGGTGATAACCCGGCTGGCTCCGGAACGCGTCGATGAATGGGCCGACATCCTGATGGCGTGAGCGGTAGAGCCTCACGTCGCCTTCGTCACCGGCTTGGCAAGCGCGAACGCAACGAACGCGATTCCGAATACGCCCGCGAATATCGTGAACGACAGGTCGTAGCTGCCCGTGATGTCCTTAAGTATTCCTGCGAGAATCGGCCCCACCATGCTTACCCCCGCCATGATGGGCGCTGCGAAGCCTCGTATCGTCCCGAATGACCTGCGCCCGAAGTAATTCGCAAACATCATCCGGCTCACCACCGTCCACACACCCAATGCGGACCCAAACGCGACACTGAACGCCACTGCTGTTGGGAACGAATCGACCGCTATCGCCAGCACCATCGCCGTGAGGTAGAACAGCACCGACGTGAGCGCCAGGTAGCGGGTGTGCACACGCTCCATCAGCAGCCCCCAGCCGAACACGGAGAGCGCCGCCACAGTCAGGTAGATCGTCACCGCCATCGCCGCTGAGAACTGCGACAAACCCTTGTCTTGCAGGCTCACATTGATGTGCAGGTTCGTCGCGTTCACCGCGAGCACCACGGCGGCCTGCGCCACGATGAGGGCCCACAGCGTCACCGTCCGCTTTGCCTCCGCCAGGCTCCACAACTCCTCGCCGGCATCATCGGACACTTCCCCGACCTGCACGTCGTGCGTGGGCTGGCGTCCGTCCGGCAGCAGTCCGTAGTCTTCGGGCCTGCGGCGCATGTAGGCGGCACTGGGCAGCACGAGCGCGAGAAGGGCGAAACCCGCAAGCGCGAGCCACGCCTCTCGCCATCCGAACCATGTCATGACCGCCACTATCGGAAGTGGCATGAGGAACTGTCCTGTCCGTTGCCCCACGCCCAACAGGCCCACGACGCGGCCCCGCTTTCGCACGAACCACGACGCAAGCGCGACCATCGTTCCCAACTGTGCACCCGCCGCCGCCGTCCCTCGCGCCAGCCCGAAGAACCCCCAGAAGTGCCACACCTGCGTCATCGCAGCGAGGCCCACCATGCAGCCCACGATGATCATCCCAGCCACAACCGTAACGCCGCGCGCGCCGCGCCTGTCGAGTATCCGCCCCACCCAAACCGAAGAGATGCCCCCCAGTCCAGACCCGAGCGCGAACCCGATGCTTATGGACGTTGCAGACCAGCCCAACTCGTCCTGCATGGGGCGGACGAACACGCCAACGATGGGCCCCTGCATCGGTACGCTTGCCGCAGCGTTCAGCATGCTCGCGGTCATGATGGCCCAGCCGTAGTAGGCGCGGGGGAACGGCCAGAAGCGGGATATGCGGGGCTGCTGCATCGCCATGGGAGTGCATGCAACCCTACCATCCACGCGCAGCCCACGCCCGCAAACGGCTATACTCCCCACGCTCACCCTCCGTTCCGAGGCGCTCATGCAACTGTCAGAAGACCAGCGCACGCTCGTCGCCACCGTCCGCGATTTCGTGAAGCGCGAGGTCATGCCTGCCGCGACCGAACTCGAGCTCGCCGACGAGTACCCCCACGCTCTCGTGGCGCAGATGCGCGAACTTGGCTTCTTCGGCGCGACCATCCCGGAGGAGTACGGCGGCAGCGGCGTGGGCGCAGAGACCTATGCCCTGCTCATCGAGGAGCTGTCCAAGGGCTGGATGAGCCTCACTGGCATCCTGAACACCCACCTGCTCGTCGCGCACATGATTGAGACATTCGGCACGCCGGACCAGAAGGAACGCTTCCTCCCCTCCATGGCGGAGGGCGAACGGCGCGCAGCCCTCTGCATCACCGAACCTGACGCCGGAACGGACGTAGCGGCGGTAAAGACGAGCGCCGTCCGCGACGGCGACGACTACGTCGTTAACGGGCGCAAGATGTTCATCACCAACGGCCGATACGGCAGCATCTATGCCATCGTCTGCAAGACCGACCTGCAAGCCGACCCGCCGCATCGCGGCATCAGCATCCTCCTCGGCGAGAAGGGGGTCGGCCTCGACGTAGTGCGCGACATCCCCAAGCTCGGCTATCGCGGCGTCGAGACCACAGAGATTGCGTTCGAGGACTACCGTACCCCGACGACAAACCTGCTCGGCGGCACGGAGGGCGAGGGCTTCCGGCACGTCATGGGCGGGCTGGAACTGGGGCGCATCAACGTCGCGGCGAGGTCGGTCGGCGTTGCGCGTGCCGCACTCGAGGCCGCGATGCAGTACGCGCAGCAGCGGCAAACGTTCGGCAAGCCCATCGCGGAGCACCAGGCGATACAGCAGAAGCTGGCGGACATGGCAACGCAGGTGAAGGCCGCGCACCTGCTCGTGATGGACGCCGCACGCAAGAAGGACCTCGGCGAGCGCGTCGACCTGGAGGCCGGCATGGCCAAGCTCTTCGCCAGCGAGACGTGCCTGAATGTCGCGACCGAGGCGATGCGCATCCACGGCGGGGTCGGCTACACGCAGGACCTCCCCATCGAACGCTACTTCCGCGACGCTCCGCTCATGATCATCGGCGAGGGCACGAACGAGATACAGCGGCAGGTCATCGCGCGGAACCTGCTCCGCAACTATTCTTCCGGCGACTTCCTCTTTGAGGCTGGCCTGTGAGCATGCCGCTGGAAGACGTCCGCATCCTCGAGCTCACCTCAGTACTCGGTGGACCCCTCGCCGGACGGCTGCTCGCCGATCTCGGCGCAGACGTCATCAAGATCGAGCAGCCCGGCTCCGGCGACGCGTCGCGCAAGCTCGGCCCGTACTTCCTGAACGGCGAGAGCGCTTATTTCCTCGGGTTCAACCGCAACAAGCGCAGCGTCACGCTCAACCTCCAGACAGACCTTGGACGCGAGGCGTTCTACGCCCTCGCCGCGAAGGCGGACGTGGTGTTGGACAACTTCCGCCCCGGCGTCCTGGAACGGCTGCAGATAGACCACGAGACGCTCAAGAAGGTGAACCCTTCCATCATCTCAGCGTCGCTGTCAGGCTTCGGACAAGACGGCCCTTACTCCGGACGGCCCGCGTTCGACGGCGTCGTGCAGGCGCTCGGTGGGGCGATGAGCGTGACGGGCAATCCGGGCGACGACCCCGTCTACATGGGCTTCCCGATGGGCGACGTGGGCGGCGGCTGGGGTCTCGCATTCGGCGTGCTGACCGCGCTCCACGAACGCTCACGGACAGGCGATGGCAAGCGCGTGGACGTAAGCATGCTGGACATGCAGGTCTCGTTCCAGGCGCACCTCGCCGCGTTCTACCTCGCATCCGGCGTCACGCCGCAGCCCATCGGCTCCGGCCACCCCAGCAACATCCCGGCCAAGGCGTTCCGCAGCAGCGACGACAAGTGGGTGCAGATCCACTGCAGCACGGAGCCGTTCTGGTTCAAGACAGCCGACATGATGGCCGCGACCGTCCCCGGCTACGAATCGCTGCCAGACGACCCCCGCTTCAAGACCGCCGACGGACGCATGAAGCACCGCGGTGAACTGGAGGACCTGCTCGCCGAAGCCGTACGCCAGAAGACTCAGGACGAGTGGCGGCGCCTGTTCGCCGAGTGGGACGTTCCCGGAGCGCCCATCAACAACATCGCTGACGTCTACCAGGACCCGCAGGTGCTCCACCGCAACATGCTCGTGGAGATAGACCACCCAACGGCGGGGCGCATCCGCACCGGCGGCAACCCCATCAAGACGGGGCATGAGGAGCGCTTTACGCCCCCACCGACGCTTGGCCAGCATACCGTCGAGGTGCTGCGGGAGGTCGCAGGCTACACGGACGCGCAGCTGGATGCCTTGCGGGCCGCACAGGCGATCTAGGTCAGCGCAGCGTCATGCAGGCCCAACAATCGCCGGCGCCGGACATCGCCCGGCTCGCCGTCCCCATCGCCCTCATCTTCTTCATGTGGGGGTTCGGCACTGGCGCACTGTGGGTGGCGCGGCCACTCTTCGCTCTCGCGTTGGGCGGCACGCTCCTGCAGGTCGGCCTCATCTCGTCCCTGAGCGCGATGCCCCGGCTCATCTCTGGCCCCATCGCGGGCCTCCTCTCCGACCGCTGGGGCAGACGCCCCATGCTCATCCTGGGCGCGGTTGGGCACGGCTTGATCCTCGTCGGCCAATTCGCAACTACCAACTACGTGCACTACGCCATCCTCGAAGCGCTGGCAGGAATCACCATCGCCATCTGGACGATCAGTTCCAGCGTCCTGATAGCGGACCTCACGAAGATCGCGAACCGCGGGCGCACCCTCGCGTTTCGCGACACTGCGATGCGGATGGGGATGCTGGCGGGGCCCCTCGTCGGCGGATTCATCGCCGCCCAGTTCGAGCTGCGGTGGGTGTTCATCTTCATCGCGTCCACCAAGGTCGTCGCCATCTTCGTTGTGCTGTTCCTCATCCCTGAGACGAAGCCCGCTCGCGCCCCGCGCGAGCCCGACCGGCGTCCGGGTGAGGCGCGGGCCAGCAGAAGCGGCGGCATCCCGTGGGCAACGTTCCGCACGAGGTCGTTCGTTGCGGTCGCCGTCGCCACCATCTGCTTCGGCATGATTGGGCTGGGACCCGGCATCTTCCGCACCTACTACCCCATCCACGCGCAGGAGACGCTGATGCTCTCCCCGGACGTTATCGGCAACCTCGTTGCCATGGGCGGCGTGCTAACGATGCTCGCGGCAGCGCCCACCGGATTCGCGGTCGACCGCTTCGGACGCAAGTGGCCGCTCGCGTTCGGCCTCGTGTTGCTCGGCGCCTCCGTCTACCTGCTGGGAGCATCGATGGCCTTCATCGGCATCGCGATAGCCTTCGCAGTCTTCGCCATCGCAGAGGGGATAAACACCAACACCAATCAGACGTATGCGATGGATCTCGCGCCGACAGAGCAGCGCGGCGTCTTCCTGAGCGCCTTCCACATGGCAACGAGCGCCGGGATGATGATCGGGCCGTTGGTTGCAGGGCTGCTGGCCGGACGCCTCGGCCTCGAGAGCACACTCTTCATCTTCGTGGGCGTCGCCGGTGGATGCACGCTGCTCTTTGTCGTGCTCGCTCAGGAAACCCTGCGGCGGGAACCGGCGCAGGACCCGGCCACGACCCGTTCAGGTTCCTAGGCGGCCCCTACCGAACCGTAGCGTAGCCGCCCGGCACGCCCCGCTTCGCCAGCACGATCTGCCACAGCTGGATGTTGCGCGAGCGGAACCCACCGGCGCACGCGAGCAGGTAGAACCTCCACATCCGGTAGAAACGCTCGCTGTAGCGCTCCTTCAGCGAGTCCCAATTGCCGTGGAACTTCTTGTACCACGCCACCAGAGTCTTGTCGTAGTCCGCGCCGAAGTTGTGCCAGTCCTCCACTACGAACCGCCCCTCTATCGCCTCCCCTATCTGCGCAACGGACGGCAACACCCCGTTCATGAAGATGTACTTGTCCATCCACGGGTCTATCGCGTTCGCGGACCTGTTGGCGCCTATCGTGTGGAGCAGGAAGAAGCCGCCGTCCTTCAGGAGGCGCTCCGCCGTCTCGAAGTAGGCGCGGTAGTTCCTCGGCCCCACGTGCTCGAACATCCCCATCGAGACGACGTGGTCGAATGTTCCCGTCGCGTCGCGGTAGTCCTTCAGCATCCCTGTGACCGGCAGGTGGCCGTAGCGCTCGGCGATGTAGTTCGCCTGTTCCTCAGAGATAGTGACGCCGGAGCAAGTCGCGCCGTACTTCTCCGCCGCGAACCCCATGAACGCCCCCCAGCCGCAGCCGATGTCGAACACCGACTGCCCCGACTGCAGCCCGATCTTGCGGCAGATCAGGTCGAGCTTCGCGTCCTGTGCGGCGTCGAGGTCGGTCGCCTCCTTCCAGTAGCCGCAGCTGCCCGTAAGGCGCGAGTCGAACGTCGCGGCGAAGAGGTCGTTGCCGAGGTTGTAGTGCTGGTCGCCTACGTCCCACGCGCGCTTCTTGTTCTGGCGGTTCATCCACCGAGCGGCCAGAGCAAGTCTCGCAGTGTTGAAGTTCCTCCCGAGGTTGTGCTGCGCACCCGAGCCGAGGATGCGCGCCATCGTCTCGTCCAGCTGCTCGGAGTCCCACCAGCCATCCATGTACGATTCACCGAACCCGAGCGTGCCCTCCGCGAACACACGTGCGAACAGCCGCTCGTCGTGCACCTGGATGTCCCACGGCTCCGAGCCGTTTATCGCCACCTCCGCCGGCGCGAGGAGGCGCTCTGCCTGCTCTCTGAACTTCGCATTCGCCATGTGGGTCGCAACCCTCCTTACCCCCTGTCGGCGAGAGAGTATACCGCGCCGTGCAATGGTATGCGTACGTCGAGAATTCCTCTTTGTGTGACAGGGTCAGACACAGGCGTATACTCAGGAATGTACTCGTGCTGCAAAGAGGAGGGGACCATGCCAGGAATCGTCGACGCGGACACCCACATCATCGAACATCCCGGCGTCTGGGAGCACTTCGACTCCGACATGTACGACCGCAGGCCCCTGCTCGCCTCCATCCCGCTCGACGGCGAGGACGGCCCCCGCGATTTCGTCTGGATGGTCAACGGCACCGCCGTCCCCAAGCGCTCCGGCAAGGGCAGCTACGCCGTAGCGGTCGGCGGCTCCGACTCCGAGAACAACCGCTCCGACATCCGCGCCTCGGTACGCTACATCACCGACCCCCTCGCACGTGTCGAGGACATGGACAAGCGCGGCGTCGACTCCGAGGTGGTCTTTCCCACCGTCCTCCTCGCCTACATCACGGACGACGTCGACCTCGAGGTCGCCATCTGCCGCAGCTACAACCGCTACATGGCCGACGCCTGGCGCGTGGCCGGCGACCGCATGGCCTGGGTCGTCGTGCCGCCGCTCCGCGACCTTGAGGCGTCGCTGCAGGAGATCGAGACGGCGCGCGACAACGGGGCGGTCGGCGTCTTCTTCCGAGGCGTCGAGGGCGACCGCTCGCTGGCGGAGTCGTACTTCTTCCCCATCTACGAGGCAGCGCAGAGGCTCGGCATGGCCATCAGCATCCACACAGGCGGCGGTTCACCCGGCCTGCTGCAGGTGTTCGACCGCAACATCTCCCACAACCTGCCGCACGTCCGTTCGCTCCCGCTGTTCGCCTTCCGCGACCTCGTCGCGCACAAGATACCGGAGCGCTTCCCCGACCTCACGTTCGGCTTCATCGAGGCGTCGGCGTCATGGGTGCCCTACGTCGTCCATCACCTCCGGCGCTCCACCCGCACCTCCGAGCGCGGCATCGGCCGGGCCAACCCCGACTCTGCGCTCGACTTCGGCCCCGCGCTTTTCCGCGACTACCGGCTCTTCATCGCCGCAGAGACCGACGAGGACATCCCTTACCTCATCAACTACATCGGCGAAGACAACATCATCATGGGCTCGGACTACGGCCACCAGGACCAGTCGAAGGACAACGGCATGGTGGGCGTCATGCAGCGCCGCGAGGACCTGCCTGCCAGCGTCGTCGAGAAGATCCTCGCCGACAACCCAACGCGGTATTACGGGCTGGGCTAGCCGACCTCCTCCTTCCCTCAAGGAAACAGGGGCGCCCGAATGGGCGCCCCTCTGGTTTCTCTTGCCTGGGCAGGGTCACTACTCGTCCAGCTTGAGCAGACGCCGGGCGTTCCCCTCGTAGATCTTCTGCTTGTCCTCGATGCTCGCCGTGATGCCGTCCATCACCGCGAGCGTCGACCGGATGTAACCGGAGCCCTTCTCCGGGTCGAACGGCGCGTCCGACGCGAAGAGCACGTGGTCGGCGCCGAAGAACGCCAGCCCGCACTCCGTCGCCGGGACGGAGCCGAACGTCGCCGTGTCTGCGTAGAACATGCGGAAGTAGTCGTACGGACGCTTCGCCAGCCGCCCGAGCGTGCCTGCCTCATGCGGGTCGTCGCTGCGGCGGCCGAGCTGGTCGAGGCCGGGGCCCACGCGCCCTTCGAAGAACGGCACCAGCCCGCCAAGGTGGTGCGTGATTATCTTGATGTCAGGGTGCTTGTCGAACATGCCTGACATCACGATGCGCCCCATCGCGACGCTCGTCTCGTACGGCCAGCCGAACGCCCACCACATGTCGTACCAGGAGCGGTCCTCCGTCACGTAGTCGGAGAACTCGGCTGAGCGCGTCGGGTGCAGCCAGATGGGCACGTCGAGCTCGGCCATCTTGTCGAATACCGGCGCCAGCTCGGGGTCATCGAGCGGGCGGCCGTTCACGTTCGTGAAGATCTGCACGCCCTTCGCGCCGAGCTTGTTTACGGAGCGGTCGATCTCATCCAGCGAGGCCTGTGTGTTGTTCATCGGCAGCGCCGCGACGAACCCGGGGAACCGGTCCGGGTGCTGCGAGACGACCTCCGCCATGCCGTCGTTGGCGATCTGCGCGAGCTCCGGGCTGTCCTCCGGCCCCGCGACCACCTCGACGGGCGGCAGGTTCAGGGAGAACACCTGCTTGTAGTCGTCGCCGAACTGGTTGATCTTCTCGAACCGGGCGTCGACGTCGTACAGCATGGGGATGGCGGAGACGCGCTTCATCATGTACGCGCCGCCCTCGCTCATGTTGGTCATCGTGTCGAAATAGGGCTTGGGCAGAATGTGATTGAAGATGTCTATCTTCACGTAGTCCTCCATTGGGGCGCGCTCGTGGGGCGGGCCGTTATCATCTGACTAACCCTACCCTTGCGAGGCGCCGCGGGTCAAAGAGCGAGGGGCATCGCTCCCACCGTCGTTCCCCTGGCGCCAGGCGCTCGTCACTGCGCAGTGGGAGCCCGTCTACGACCCGATACGGCCCTCTTGGCGCAGGTGTATCCGGACCAGCCGCAATTCGTCGAACGTGACCTGGGAGTCCAGGAGATCCAACACAGGCCTGAGAATGGCGCTACCGCAGGCCTTGAACGCGCCCTCTATCGCATCGAGCCGGTCACGTTCCGGCAGAACGTGGGTCAGGTCCAATACTGAACCCCCAGCCGATATGCGTTCCAGATGGCCTACAACCGTGGTCTCCGCCAGGCCTCGTTGCTGCGCCACCTCGCTGATCGACAGCCCGCGGGACAGGAGGCCTGCGGTCTCCTCGTGCGTGGAACTAAGCCGCCTGTCCCGGCGCTCTCGTGGCCTGCCAACTGCCTCCCTCGACTGTCCCACCGGCTGTGCGTCAGTCCAGTCAGCCAGACCATTGGCGGTGGCGTACGCTCGTATGACCTCCAGGAACTGTCGACCATATTGCTCCAGTTTGGTTGCGCCTACACCCGGCGCGCGGGCGACTCCTTCGACGGTCTGCGGAAAGACTGCGGCCATGTACCGGAGCGTCGTATCCCCGAAAACAACATAGGGAGGCACATTCCGAGCGTCGGCAAGGCGCCTCCGCAGGTCCCGCAATTGCTCGAACAGGTCCTTATCGTAGTCCTCAGTTGCAGTTGGGGAGCCGGCCCGCCCTGCTCCGCCCGTCCCCACGCTCCGGCTGTTGACGGGGCGGGAGAGAATGAGTGTTTGACGGCTTCGGAGGAACTCGCGGCCCTCGGGCGTCGCGGCCAGTACCGGATACTCCCCTCCCTTCTGCGCCAGCAGACCCTTCGCCTGCAGTCTTTGGATGAGCTCTCTGAGTTGGAGGCGGTCGAAGCCCTTGGCGATTCCATAGACGCTCAGCCGTTCGTGGCCCAGCTCGATGATGCGTTTGTCTCTGCTCCCAAGCAACACACGAATGACATGGGTCACCCCGAACCGCTCGCCGGTACGGATCACGGCCGACAGGGTCTTCTGAGCGATCTCCGTCGCATCGAAATCCTCTCTCGGTTCCAGGCAGACATCACAGCCCCCGCAGTTATCTTCCGGCCACGGTTCACCCAGGTACTCCAGTATGAACCGGCGGCGGCAGGTCGACAGTTGGGCATACTCCACCATCCGCACCAGCTTTTGCTGGGTGTTCCGCTTCTCCGAAGCGTCTTCGATCTCGTTGATGAAGTAGTCCTGCCGGATCTTGTCGCCATAGGAGTAGAAGAGGACACACTCGCTGGGCAGTCCATCCCTGCCGGCCCGGCCGGTTTCCTGGTAGTAGTTCTCCAGGGACTTGGGCAGGCTGTAGTGAATGACCAGACGGATGTCAGGCTTGTCGATGCCCATGCCAAAGGCGATAGTGGCAACGATGATGGACGTCCTGTCCCGAATGAAGTCTTCCTGGGTACTGCGGCGCGTCTCCCGTCCCAGCCCCGCATGGTAGGGACGCGCCTCGAAGCCCTGGTTTCGCAGGTCGGCGGCCAAGTCCTCCGTTTCACGCCGGGAGAGGCAGTAGATGATGGTGGACTGATTCCGATGATGCTCCAACAGGGAGAGGAGCCGCCCCCAGGAGTCCCCTTTGGGCGACACGGAATAGCGCAGGTTCTCCCGATTGAAACTGGACAGGAATACGCTGCCCTGCTGCAAGCCGAGTTGGGCGACGATGTCCTCTCTGACCCGTTCCGTCGCGGTCGCGGTCAAGGCGATCACCGGCACCGCGGGGAAGTCCTCGCGCAATTGCCGGAGGTTGCGGTAGTCGGGACGGAACTCATGCCCCCACTCGGATATGCAATGGGCCTCGTCGATGGCGATCAGGCTGAGGTTGAGTTCGTGGAGGAATCGCCGGAACCCGGGGAGCGCCAGCCGCTCGGGCGCAACGTAGAGCAGTTTGATCTGCCCTTGTCTGACCCGCGTACCTACCTGCTGCACCTCCGAGGCGGACAGTGAGCTGTTGATGAATCCAGCGCCTATGCCCGTGGCATTCAGGGCGTCTACCTGGTCCTTCATCAGAGCGATCAGGGGCGAGACCACGAGGGTTGTCCCCTCGAAGAGCAAGGCTGGCAGTTGATAGCAGATGGACTTGCCGCCGCCGGTGGGCATGAGCGCCAACGTATCCCGGCCAGCGAGCACGTTATCGATGATCTCTGCCTGTAGGGGACGGAAACTCTCATAGCCGAAGCGGGACCTGAGCAGGGACAAGGGGGTATCACCGCTGTACATAGGGACGGTTACCTCTTTGAAGAACTGGGCCGTTCGGTTCGCTAGAACGGACAATGACGGCCGTCCCACTGTGATAGAGCACACGGAATTGCACTGTCAACGCCACGATGTCACAGAATGACGCGCTCCCCCGCCCATTGCCCGGCGTGCGTCTGCCTCGCTACTATGCCCGCACGCCAATCCCCGGAGTAGCCCGTGCACGTACGCATCATCGGGGCGCACAGCCTGGACTCGAAGTACGCCCACCACAACTGCTTCCTCATCGACGAACACGTCGCCGTCGACGCTGGAAGCATCATGAGCGCGCTCGCCGCTGACGAGCAGGAACGCATCGAGGCGGTGCTGCTCACCCACCACCATTTCGACCACTGCCGCGACCTGCCGACGCTCGCGCTCAACAATCGCGACGCAGGCAGGACCGTCCAGGTACACGGCGAGCCGCCCGCGCTCCGGACGACCAATACCCTCCTCCTGGACGGGCGCATCTACACCGACGCCACCAGGGTGCCCGAGCCAGGCGTGTCCCCGCCCCTCTCGCTCCGTCCCTTCGCTGTCGATGAGACGCATGAATTGCTCGGCTACCGGGTCTCCGCCGTGCGCGTCGACCATCCCGTGCCAACGATGGGCTACATCGTCAGTGCAGGCGGGCTGAGCGTCGGCTTCTCCGGCGACACCGGCGGCGCGCTGATGGGCTTCTTCGCGCACGCCACGCCGCCAGACGTGCTGCTGATCGACGTCAAATTGCCGGAACGCATGCGCGACGAGGCGGAGCGCCAGCGCCACATGACACCCGGCATGCTGCGGCAGGAACTGCTCGCCGCGAAGGAGGCTGGCATCGCGCTGCCGAGACTGCTAGCGGTGCACCGCTCGCTCCGGGAGGAATCCGAACTCCTGCGCGAACTCGCCGAACTCCAGACCGAACTGAACGTCGACTTGGAGCCCGGCTACGAGGACATGGTCATCGGCTGAGTCGGTGCTTGACCTGGCACCACTATTAGCCACATACTTAGCTAAGTAATGCTCCGGTGAAATCCCCATGACAACCGTAAACGTCCACGAAGCGAAGTCCCAACTCTCCCGCCTGCTCGCGCAGGTCGAGGCCGGCGAGGAAGTCATCATCGCCCGCAACGGCAAGCCCATCGCACAGTTGGTGGCGTGCAAGCCCAAGCGCAAGCCGCAGCCCGACTTGTTGAAGGGAATCATCAGCATCGACGAGCGTTTCTTCGAGCCGCTGCCGGAGGAGGAGCTGGAGCTCTGGGGCGTTTAATCGTTGCGGCTCCTGCTCGACACGCACGCCTTCATCTGGTGGTACAGCAACAGTGCCAGGCTATCGTTGTCAGTGCACCGCCAGATACTCGATGAGTCGAACGACAAGCTAATCAGCGCAGCATCAGCTTGGGAAATCGCCACCAAGCACCGCCTCGGCAAGCTGCCGGACGCCGAGGCTCTTGCCCTCGACATCCCCGGAGCGATCGCCTTTCAGGGCTTTGAGGAACTACCCGTAACGGTAGCCGAGGGCGTGCGGGCTGGGGAACTTCCCGGCCCGCTCCGCGACCCGTTCGACCGCATGCTCATCGCGCAGGCGCTGACGCACGACCTCGTCGTCGTCTCCAACGAGAGGCTCTTCGACCGTTACGGCGTGCGCCGTCTCTGGTAGCGCGGCGTTCGTTAGCCTGCGAGGTGCTTCCCGAACCACGCGAGGGCGTCTGCCCACGCGGCCTCAGCAGCCTCCTGGTTGTAGCGCTCCGCGTTCGTGTGGTTGTGGAACGCGTGCGGCGCGTTGGCGTACACCTTCATGTCGCACGTCGTCCCAGCGTCGTTCAGCGCCTTCGTGATGTCGTCGATGCCCGCGTTGATGCGCTCGTCGAGCTCGCCGTAGACGGCGTAGACCGCGCCCTTGATGTTCGGCACCTGCTCCAGCGGCGGGTTCGCTCCGTAGAACGGCACCGCGGCCGCGATGTCCTCGCTCTCCGTCGCCACGCGCCACGTGATGCCTCCGCCGAAACAGAAGCCGATGATGCCGATACTCGTGACATCCGACTGCGCCTTGAGGTACGCAATCACCGCCTGCACGTCGCCGATGTGCCGCTCGCGCGGGATCTCGCCCAGCTTCGCCGGGATATCCTCGATGCTCGCCGTGCCGCCGTCGCGCGACAGCAGGTCGGGCGCGACCGCGATGTAGCCGTTGCTCGCGAGGCCATCCGCCACGTCGCGCAGGTAGGGTACGAGGCCCCGGTTCTCGTGGATGACTATGACCGCAGCAGCGCTGCCGCCGCCTGCCGGTTTCGACTCGTATGCCGCGAGTTGCGCGTCGCCCGCGTTTATCGAGATGTCGCTTCCGTTGGGCTCAGGCCCGCCGATGAGAGGGTTCGCCATTTCTCCATCCTCCTTTGGTTCTGGTCAGGCCGACTGAATCACTCCAGCCTGACGTTCTTGCTGTAATCGTAGTCCGCCGAGATGTTGCTCGCGAAGTCCCACGTCACGCGGCTGGTGTCCCAACCGGCGCCGAACGCTTCTTCGAAGAACGCGAGCATGTCGCTCCACGCAGCGGCGGTCTGCTCCGGACGGTACCGCCCGGGCATCGTATCGTTGAACCAGCCGTGCGGCGCGTCCGGATAGACGCGGATGCGGTAGCTCTTGTTCGCCTGCTCGAACGCATTGCGCCACGCCAGCATGCTGTCCACGGACATGACGTGGTCCGCCTCGCCGAACTGGCCGAGCACCGGGCATTGTGTCCCCGCGATCAGTTCGCTCATGGGCACCGGCTGCTCCGACGTCGGCTGCCAGTTCGGACCGTCCACCCCGCCGTAGAGCGCAACCACCGCCGCGACGTCGTTCCGGTGCGCCGCGTACAGGATAGGCTGACGCCCCGTCTGGCAGACGCCGATGATGCCGATGCTGTCGCTTCGCACGTAATCCTGGTTCCGCAGGAAGCGGATGACCTCATCGAAGTCATCGATCGCCTCGTCGTCACGGATGACGACGCGGGCATCGCCGCGTGCCAGCGCGTCGAGGTCGCCATCGAAGCGGTGGAACAGGTCGGGCGAGACGCCCACGTAGCCAACCTCAGCGAGGCGCTCGGCCATGTCCTTGGGGTGCTGAACGATGCCGTACCGTTCGTGCAGCCACATCACCGCCGGGCGCGGTTCGTCGGTGTCGGGACGCGCCACCCAGACGCTCATGCCGCTCTCCAAGCGATGCTCTTCCAACATGGCGTTTCCTCCTCCTAACCGGACTACGACCCCGCAACGAAATCCGCAAGACGGTCTATCTGATCGATATCCGCAAGCCCGGGCTCCAGTATCAGTTCGTCGCAGCCAATCTCTTCGTAGGCGCGAAAGGCCTCCCGCAAGGTCTTGGGCGTGGACGGTACCCGCACTTCCATCGTCCGGGCAGCCTCGCCGCGGAACGAGTAGTAGGAGCGTAGCGACTCCGCCGTCCGGTCTGCGGCGTACTGCCCCCAGGCGCACGTGAGCCCCGCAACCATCCTCGGCCTGCCCGGCTTGCCCGCGTCCTTCCACGCTGACTCGACGACGCGAAAGTAGCTCATCACCTCTTGCGCCTGGTTGGATGGAGCGCTTCCCGCGCTCCCCGCGATGTAGCCGTCGCCCAGCCGGCCGGAGCGACGCAGCGCAGCCTCCGAGCGTCCGCCGATGAGCAGCTCAGGCCCCTTCCCGTACGCCGCTCTGGGACCGATGGGGCCGACGTCATCCTGCAACGGTTCGCCCGCCCATATGCGGCGCATCGCGGCTATCTGCTCCTCGAACCGCTTGCCCCGAGCCTTCATCGGCGCCTCGGCGGCAACGAAATCGTCCGGCCGCGAACCGACGCCGAGCCCGAGCACGAACCGTCCGCCCGAGATCGAGTCGATGCTGGCGACCTGCTTCGCCATGATCGCCGCATTGCGCAGCGGCGCGATGAGCACTGTCGGCATCAGGCGAACGCGCCTGGTCACTGCCGCAGCAGCCGCCATCGCGATGAGCACGTCGTGGTTGCCGTAGACAAGCCGGTCTATCTGCGCGAGCGATGAGAACGGCCCATCGTCCGCCCGTACCGCCCACTCGACAAGGATGTCCCCCTTGTTCGCGGGGATCACCTTGGGAAATGCGATTCCTATCTCCATGCACGCTCCGCGCCTGAGCGCCTGATCATTCCGGCCTGACCACGAACACGGGGCCGGCGCTGTGCCGAACGACACGGTCCGTAACACTGCCAAGCAGCAGGCGCGCCATGCCCGCGCGGCCATGCGTCGCCATCGCCACCAGCTTGTCGCCCGACTCGCCGACCTCGTCCAGTATCACGCTGGCCGGGTAGCCGGTCACGACGCTGCCGGAGACGTCCGCGACTCCCGCCGACTGCATCTCGGCGACCTTCGCCGCAACGTACTCGTGCGCCTCCGACTCCATCTCTCCGGCAAGGTCCTGGCTCGCGTGGATCGGCGCGTACTCCGTGAACGCTTCGCCGTATGGGTTCAGCGAAACGGCGCGCAGAACGGTCACCCCTACTCCCAGCGCGTTCGCCATCTCCACCGCGTGCGGCAGCGCCTGCTCGGACAGCTCGGAGCCGTCCACCGTCACCACCACGCGGTTGACCGGGTGGGCAGCACCCTCTTGGGCGCGGGTGATGAGCATCGGGTGCCTGCCGCTCCGCACCATCTTGTCGGTGACGCTGCCCAGCAACCACCTGCCGACACCCGTGCGCCCGTGTGTGGTCATCGCGATGAGCGTGCCAGCGTCCTTGTCTGCTTCCTCGAGGATGCAGTCCGCCGGGTCGCCATCCTTCACCACTGTCTCGACGGTCACACCGTCCGACCTGATGGTCTCAGCCATCTGGTCGAGATACGCCTGGGCGTCGCTGTTGATCCTCGAAAGCACGTCTTCCCAGTCGGCGGCCGATGGCAGCGCGCCGGCCTGGTTATCCGTCTCCCGGTAGACGCTCATCCCTTCTCTGACCAGTTCGCCGGGGAAGGGGTTTACCACGCGCAGCAGCAACACGGTCGCTCCTGTCGACTTGGCGACCATGTCGGCGTACGGCAGCACCTGCGCCGCCAGCGCCGACCCATCCAACGGAACAACGACACACGAATACATGCAGACCCTCCTGCCTTTCAGCTAGCGATTCCTGTTGTCGGACGTGCGGTCCGGCTTACCCCTGGCCCACCAGCTTGCGACGCTCGGCAGCGTCCTCGCCGCCCTTCACGCCGCGCTGGTTGAGGATGGGGCTGTACTTGCTCGCCATCCCCTGGCGCTCGTAGACGCTCGTGCCCGTGCCCGTGCCGCCGAGGTCGTTCGGGTTGATCTTCGCCGCGAGCTCGCGCGGGTACTCCGTGACCATCCCGTGGTACCGGTTCTCCTCCGGTGTGCGGAACGTGTTCATCGGGTCGCCGCCGTCCTCGACGATCTTGATGTTGTCCTCCAGCATCTGGCGGAACATGATGATGCCCTTGTCGGAGCGCCCCAGGTGCTCGCCCGTGCGGTCGGCAATGTCGCCCTGCGTGATCCACGCCGCGACGTCCTGCGCAGAGTTGCTGTCCAGGATGACGTACTGCGGCTGGTCATTCTCGTCCAATTGGATGACGGGAGGCGCGAAGAACGGTACGTCCTCCGGCGCCTGCTCGGGCGTGTCTGCTTCCTTGGGGTGGCACATTACCCACCAGTGCGCGGTGTTGTAGTCGTCGATCGGAACGCGGATCTGCACCGCCGGGCCAGTCATGCCCCACTTCTCACGGTCGAACCCGTCGCCGCCCTGGCGCAGGTAGTACGGGAAGATGATGGGGTGACCCTCACGCCAGGAAGTGTCCTCTTCAGAACCGCCCTCCATGACGCGGCGCTTGTAGATGCCGTACTCGTATTCCGTGAACGCGATCTTCTCATGGTGCCGGATCGTCTTCTGGCGCTCCGGTTCGTCCCGCATCACGGAGATGAAGTTGGACCAGTAGCCGTGCAGCCACTCCAGGTGCACTGGGTCCAGCGAGTTCTCCTGGCACTGCAGCCAGTTGCACGGCAGCACGGCCAGCCCGATGTCCCTGATGACGTCGTCTACCGCGAAGACGTCCCAGTTCGGGACGAGCGGCGCGGGTGTGGGGCCGAGGTAGGCAAACAGGAGGCCGGCCTTCTTCTCGACCGGGTACGCCTTCATCTGAATCTTGTCCTTGAACCGTGCCTCCGGGTCCTCCGTCTCCTCGTACGGTTGCTCCGTGCACTGGCCGGTCTCGTCATAGAGCCAGCCGTGGTACGGACAGCGCAGGCCGTGCTCCTCGGGGATGCCGTAGATCATATTCATGCGCCGGTGGGCGCAGTGCGGCTCCATGAGGCCGAACGTGCCGGAGCGGTCCTTGTAGAGGATGAGGTCCTCACCGAGGAGGCGCACTTTCATCGTCCACTTGTCGTTCATCTGGGAGACGGCGGCGATGGGGTGCCAGTAGCGGCGCATCAACTCGCCGGTGGGCGTGCCGGGACCGACTCGGGTGTAGCGGTCGTTTGCTTCCTGCGTCAGCATCGCTTCCTCCTTCTGTCTCTCTGTCTTGTCTCGATTTCGGGCGCATCATACAGCCGCCCAAGTTCGTGCCGCTAGCGTCGGTACGACGGTGAACTGGGGAGCGTCCGCTCCTCGAACGCACGCTGCACGTCCGCCAATTTGCGGGGGAACTCCGTCGTCCGACAGTTGTGCCACTCGTCGAGTTCCGCCTCCCAGTCCGCACCCGGCGGCAGCACCGTCGCGCACGAACGCACGTTGTACTGCTCCGGGTGCTCCGATGCGGGCGGCGGCGTGCCGTCCTCACGCAGCTGCGTTGCTGCCCGCAGCAGCATGCGCCGCGCGCGGATGATGCTCACGTCCGTCGTCCCCAGGTGCTCGCGCGTCCTGTCCATGATCGGGCCCATGCTGTGGATGACCGCTGAGTCCTGCAGCCGCACAGTCGGGATACCCGTCGCGTTGCGGCCCTTCGCCACCTGGTCCATCAGGAAGTCGCTGTCCGGCGCGGCCTGCGGCCACCACTTCGCGAAGAAGCGCCCGTGCTGCTCCGGCTTCATCGGCCCGACGCCCGGCACGAGCGTGCCCGGCTCCTCCGGCAGCGCCGAGTGCGGCCTGCCGTTGCCCAGCATCTCCCCCGCAGGCTTCCACCAGATGCCCATGTGGACGGTGTGGTAGTCGTCCACCGGCAGGTAGATCGAGAGCGGCACGACGCCGTCCTGCGCAGGGAACATCCCGTAGATGGGGAACAGGAACTGCGTCGTGCGCCAGTAAACGTTGCCGTCCAATTCGTAGCGCTCCGCGCCGTAGGTGAAGCCGTAGGGCTTCTCGGATATGTGGAAGTTTGCGCGCTGATCGTTGTGGTAGAGGCCGTAGCGCGGCGAGTCATCCACGTTCAGCCGACGATGCAGGAAGTAGACGTGCGTCGAGTCCAGCTCGCCTTCGAGCGCCTGCATCCAGTTGCACTCGTAGACGATCTTCTGCGCGTAACTCACGTTCTCCGGCGGTATCTGCCCCCACTCGAACAGCGGGATGCCGGGCGGATCGTCCTGGTTGGGGCCCATGTAGATCCACGTGACCCCGCCGTAGTCCGCACCCTTGTACGCCGTTATCCGCACCTTCTGCTTGAAGGCGCTCTCCGCAGGCTCGTTGGGCATATCGACGCACTGCCCGTCGGCGTCGAACTTCCAGCCGTGGTACGCGCAGCGGAGCCCCTCTTCCTCGGTGCGGCCGTAGAAGAAACCTGCGCCCCGGTGCGGGCAGTTCGCCTGCGTGAACGCGGGAGTCCCGTCGAGTGTGCGCCAGATAACGAGGTCCTCGCCCAGCACGCGCACGCGCTGCGGCTGTCCCTCCGCCTCGTACTCCCACGAATAGCCGACCGGCAGCCAGTACTGGCGCATCAGGTCGCCCATCGGCGTGCCGCGGCCTACGCGGCAGAGCAGGTCCGTGTTCTCGGCAGAGAGCATGCCGTCCTCCCGTTACGCCTGAAGCAGCGTTGTGCACTCGGACATCATCCTGCAGGCGCAGCATACGACATAGCGCAAGTCTCCGCACCGAACGATGCGCACGGATGCACGTACTGGCGTATAGTCGCACGCGAGACAACGCCGGAGGAGCAGAGCATGGAGATCACCGAGAACGTCCTGCAGAGCGGTATGCGGCTCTGGTACGCGCGGCCTGACGGCACGACCGAACCACGACCCCTCATGGTGATGCTCCACGAACGCTACGGCCCCGTCGAGCAGAGCTGGAACGTCATCCGGCGCATGGCGAGCTACGGCTACGTCGCCTGCCTCTCCGACCTATTCCATCGCTACGAGGGTGACCGCGGCCCCCTCGAGCGCTCCGAGGCCCGCTGCGACCCCACCGACGAGCAGACGGTGATCGACATCGACGAGTCCATCGCGTTCATGCGGGGCCTCGAATTCGTGGACGGAAGCAATGTCGGCCTCGTTGGCTTCTGCCAGAGTGGGCGCACGCCGATGGTCTACTCCGCAGCAGGACGTGACGTCCAGGCGCTGGGCGTCTTCCACGGCGGCATCTACCCCCGCGACTACGAGCCCATCTACGAGGGGCAGGAGCCCATAGCCGACGTGCTCGCGCGCGTCAGCGCCCCGATCCTTGCGGGATTCGCCGAGCACGACCAGCTCGTGCCCATGGAGAACGTCCGGCGCTTCCGGGGCGAACTGGAGTCCCTCGGCAAGCGCGCGAGCGTCCGCGTCTTCAGCGGCATCGGCCACGGCTGGTTCAACGTCACACGCCCCAAGGACTACAACGAGGCGGCGAGCAACGAGTCGTGGGACATGATGGCCGCCTTCGCGGCCAACGCGTTCGCGGGCACGCTCGGCGATGCCCCGAAGGTCGAGTTCAACGCCGACGCTTCGATCCCGTTCGACTTCTCGGTCTAGCGCGGATACGAACGCCGGAATTAACCGGAACGCCCTCCCGCGTGGGGAGGGCGTCCAACCCTTCTACCTCTCTACCTTGGGGCCACCTTGGCCCGGACGCCGGCCGCGAGCTCCGCGCTCTCGGAAACAGCGGTGCCTTCCGGGTCCTCCCACGCGATCTGGCCGCCGAGGCCGTGCTCGATGTTCCACGTGACGACGTCGAAGCACTTGCCCGTCACCTCGGTCGCCGCGTTCTGCTTCGCGAGGAAGAGCGCCAACGGCACCATGTGGTCTGCCCGTAGCGGCAGTGGTGCGTTCGGGTTGCCCATGCCGAGCTCGCGGCGAGCGATGTTCTGCTCGTCGAAACCGGTCGTGCGCGTGTGGCCGGGAATCATCAGGTTCACCGCCACGTTGTCGGGGCGGATCTCGTCTGCCAGGTAGAACATCATCGTGAGCAACGCGGCCTTGGTCGATTGGTACGGCATCTCGCGGCTGTTCGGACGGAACGCCTTGTACGCGCCGCCGTACGAGTGGTGCAGCGCGCCGCTGCTGATGATGGAGATGACGCTGCCGGAGCGCTGCTGGATCATCGGCTGGATGAAGCGCCGCGTGACCTTGAGCGCGCCGAATACGTTGACCCCGAACGCTCGCTCCCAGTCCTCGTCGCTCGTCTCCAGCGTCGTGATACGCCCCGTCGGAGGGAAGAGGATGCGCTGCCGCATGGCCGCGTCGTTGATGACGACGTCGCACGTCCCCCACTTCGCCAACGTCTCCTCGTACGCCGCATCGATCTGCGCGCCGTTCTCTACGTCCACCGTCGCCACGAACACGTCGTCCGGTCGGGCGCGCAGGCTGTCCAGGAACTCCGTGTCCCTGTCGCTGGAGAAGCCCGACGGCTCCCACGACAGGTCCATCGCCACCACCTTGGCGCCCTCCGCCAGGAACGCCTGCGTGAATGCGCGGCCCATCCCTCGCGCCGCTCCGGTTATCGCTACGACCTTGCCTGCCAGTTCGCTCATGTCGTCACTCCTCGGATACCGCCCCAGACACGCGCGCCGGGCGGAGGATGCGCCCATCATACTCCGAGCGCCCACGGGACGCTCCCCCCGCGTGTCCGGTATGGTGTGCGCGGCACACCGCCTCTGGCAGCGACCGTGAAGATACTGGGCAAGCGCATCGGGTTGGGGAACGGCACCGCGGAAGACGTCGCCCGTTTCTTGCGAGGGCCTGACCGCCGCAGGCGCGAGCTCCGGCAGGCTGCAAGCGTCTTCCGGGAGATGATCGGCGGCTTCCGCGCGCTCCACTTCGTCGGCCCGTGCGTCACGGTGTTCGGCTCCGCCCGCACGCCGGAGGACAGTCCGTACTACCGCCTCGGCATGGAGGTGGGCGGCGCGCTCGCTGACGCCGGGTTCACCGTGATGACTGGCGGCGGCCCCGGCATCATGGAGGCGGCGAGCCGGGGCGCGAAGGAGGCGGGCGGGCGCACCGTCGGTTGCACCATCCGCATCGACGAGGAAGAAGACGCCAACGCCTACCTCGATACCTGCAAGGAGTTCAACTACTTCTTCGTCCGCAAGGTCATGCTGGTCAAGTACTCATACGGCTTCATCGTCATGCCCGGCGGCTACGGCACGCTCGACGAGGTGTTCGAGACCGCGACGCTCGTGCAGACCCGCAAGATCGAGGACTTCCCCATCGTCCTGATGGGTACGGACTTCTGGCGGCCCATGCTCGGATTCATGGAGGAGACGCTCGTCGCCCAGAACATGATTGACCCTGAGGACTTCGCCGCCATCACCGTCACCGACGATGCGCAGGAAGCTGCCACGCTCATACGCAACGCCGCCGTCCGGCGTCACGGCCCGCGCTTCACCGATGTCCTCCGCCGCAACCGCCTGCTGCTGGAGTAGCAGCAGGCGGCCTCACAGTTCGAGGCGTGGACTGCACGCGCAGGTTAGCTGACCGTCACGCCCTCCGCTTGGGGGTTGCCGTCAAGCGGCGTTGGAGTCGGGGTTGGGGTTGGCGGGGGGTTGGTGTGGGAACGGGTGCCGTGATGACGTTGGCCTCCCCGAAGCCGGAGAACACGTAGTTGAACGTTTGCTGCGTGGGAATGGGAGCCGGAGGTGGCAGTTCATCCTTCTCGAAGATAGTAACGCGCATACGGGTCGGGCGGCCATTGCCGTCGACCCATATCTCTTCCTTCGCACTGCCCTCCTCGTCGGATATGGATTCATGCGAGGTGTAGGCGGGTTCATCAGAGCCGGAACCACCAGAAGCACCCCGTGCGCCGCTCTGCTGCTGCGGCCTATCCAGGCAGGGCAGCGTCGCCCGCCCGGAGAATCCTGTCCCAGCACTCCACCACTCGCCGAGGGTGTCTGGGGTGTCAGGAGTGGAGTGACGGACGTACTTCACCCCGTCCTTGTAGATGTTCTCCTCCTGGTACCACATCTCGTTGCTTGGGAGCCTCCACACCTCTTGGCGAAGGAACTTGTCTTCCCCGCTGAACTGCATCTCGTAGCGCTGCGACCACTCGTCCGTGGACGCGGTCCCTACGACATCGAACGGCTCGTCCAAGTAGGCGCAGGGATCATGCTCATCCACCTGCGCGCTGGGGGTGAGGCTTTCATCAAACGGCCTGAACACCAGTACGACTGCCGCACCCAAGGCCAGCAGGAGGAAACCCATTCCTAAGGCTATCAGTGCCTTGTTTATCTCGACTTACCTCCTTGCCCTTGCGCTTCTACGCGGGTAGGTAGCTCGGAAAGCCGTATAGCGCGACGCAGTTGTCGTGCACGATCTTTCGCATGTCCTCCTGCGCCTCGGGGCCGGCGAAGTCGCGCTCGATGAACTCGCGGGACTTCGGCCACGTCGATGCCGCGTGCGGGTAGTCGGACGACCACATCACGCGGTCCACGCCGATGTCGCCCCGGTACCGGATCCCCACCTCGTCGTCGATGTACGTGACGTACACCTGGCGGGCGAAGTACTCCGTCGGCTTCATGCTAAGGGGCGTTGAGAAGCCGCCTCGCCTGCTCGAACCGGTCCCCACCGTGCCGTTGATCCGGCCGAGCCAGAACGGCACCCAGCCGACGCCGTACTCGGCGGAGATGACGTTGAGCGTGGGGAACCGCTCCAGCACGCCGGACGCGATGATGACCGCGATCGACTTCTGCACCTCGTGCGCCGCGATGATGGGCCGCAGCACGCGGTTCTCACGCCCGAATTCGTACCTGGGGCGCTCCATGCCCGTCGGCGGGTGGAGGCTGAGGGGCATGCCCAACTCCTCCGCCTTGCTCCAGAAGACGTCGTAGGCGTCGAGGTGGTACGGCTGGTCCTCGGGCGGCGACGCCCAGATCATCGCGCCGCTCAGGCCCATCTTCGCGCAGCGCTCGAGCTCCTCTGCGCCCAGGTTGGGGTCGTACAGCGAGATCAGGGCCAGCCCCTTCAGCCGGTCGGGTGCGTAGCTGCAGTACTCGGCCAGCCAGTCGTTGTAGACGCGGAAGCACTCGCGCTGCAGCGCCGGGTCCAGCAGCCAGAAGAGCCGGAAGCCGAGCGTCGTGTACAGCACCTCGGCGGCCACGCCGTCGACGGCCATGTCCTTCAGCCGTTCTGCCGGGTCCCACCCGCCGGGACGGGCGTCGGCGTAGCCGCCGGTCTTCATGAACTCGACCTTCTCTTCGGCGGTGCGGCTCTGGCCTCCCGCAACCCCGACGGCGAGGTCGTGCGGCTGATAGCCCTCGTAGACCCACCACGCTCCGGGGACGCCGTTGTACTCGTCCTCGACGTGCGGCGCGCGGTCACGGAACTTCGCGTCCATCCGCGTCGTCCACAGGTCCAGCGGCTCGCTCATGTGTGAGTCCGACGATATGTACCACGCGTCTGTCATCGGTTTCCTCCCGTGCTCTCGGCGCACGCATGCCCTTATGCGCGCAATATCCTCCCACCCGCATTCCTCGTCAAATCTGCCGCGCCTGCAGGCACCCCGCCCATAGCGAATGTGGGGGCGCAGCGGTTGGATGGGACGGGCGGTGCGGGCGGAATGCAACGCCCATGCGGACGGGATGCAACGCCAACGCGGACGAAGTGCAACTCGAACCCGTACGGAATGCAGCAGAATGCGACAGCCCGTTCACTCCTGAGGAAGAGCGCGCCAGGAGTGGAGCGGCGGGATGTTTTTCTGAAAAGTGTCGCATTCTGTCGCTTTTTCCCGGGCGGGACCTCAGCCCTGTGACCAGCGTAAGGCGAGGACGGAGGTCCGCGTAAGGGGCTGATGTCACTCCGCAGGAAAGAGGCGGGAATGACGGGACTCCGTCAACTTGCACCCGCCTGCCATCTGATTGACAATCCGCACTGACTGTAGGACAACGCCAACTGTCCCCGGTATGGGAGCGTTCTCGTAAGAAACGAGCGCGGCACAGGAGGACTGCAATGGTCTCGATCATCAGTTCACGCGGCGACCGGTCGCTTCGCAGCCTGGTGAACCTCGACGAGGGGCTCATCGCAAGAGAGATCTACGTCAACGCGGCTATCTACCAGCAGGAGCTGGAGCAGATATTCGCCCGCGCGTGGCTCTTCCTCGGACACGAGAGCCAGGTGCCCAACCCCGGCGATTTCGTCATCTCCCGCATGGGCGAGGAGGAGATCATCGTCACGCGCGACAGGAAGAACGTCATCCACGCGTTCCTCAACACCTGCCGACACCGAGGCATGAAGGTCTGCCGCTACGACGACGGCAACACCCTCGTCTTCACCTGCCCCTTCCACGGCTGGTCGTACGACACCGACGGCAGGCTCGTCGGCGTCCCGCACCACAAGCAGGCCTACAACGAGGAGCTCGACAAGGGTAAGTGGGGGTTGCACGAGGTCGCCCAGCTCGCCAACTACTACGGCTCGCTCTGGGCGACGTGGGACCCCAAGGCCCCGTCGTTCGAGGACTACCTCGGTGTCTACGCCCCCACCATCAAGTGGTGCTTCGAGAGCTCCGGCGGCGAGGACAACGGCGTCGAGCTCTTCAACCCCGCCACCAAGTGGTACATCCCCACGAACTGGAAGTTCCCCGGCTTTTCGTTCGACGGCGACAGCGCCCACGGCGCGATGACCCACCGTTCCGTGAACGTCGCCGCCATCGGCCCGCAGGGCGATCTGCAGGGCGGCAGCCGCAGCGGCATGAGGGCCCCCTTCCCGTCCACCTCCTACGAGATGCAGTTGCCGGAACTCGGCCACGGCGGACACAACTTCATGTTCGAACAGCCCGGCACGGCCGAGTACATGGACACCTGGCAGACCGAGCCGCCCGAGGTCGACGCCTACTACCGCGAGCAGCGGGAGAAGAAGCAGGCGCGCTACAAGGACACTTTCCTGCATGCGGGCAACGGCGGCACTGCCCTCGTCTGGCCGAACGTCAACATCCAGCCGCACCGCATCCTCATCTGGCACCCGCACGGCGTCGGCGTCACCGAGTCCTGGCGGCAGTACCCCGTCGACAAGGACGCCCCCAAGGTCGTGAAGGACGCCCAGCGGCGCTACATGATGCGCTACGGCGGCCCCACCGGCCTCACCGAGTCCGACGACATGGAGAACTGGAACTACGCCTTCCCCGCAAGCCTCGGCACCATCGCCCAGCGCCTCCCTTACAACTTCCAGATGGGCCTCGGCCACGACTTCACGGACGAACGCTTCCCCGGCATGACGTTCACCTTCCGCATCGCGGAGGCGAACCAGCGCGCGCGCCTGCGCCGCTGGATCGAGTTCATGGAAGCCTCCAGCTGGGACGACATCTACCCCGTCCACCCCAAGAAGAACACGGAGCGCTGAGCCACGTTCGGCGGCGTCGAGAAGGAGCGCCCCGACCCCGCCGAACCCAAAGCCACCCTCACCATCACCGGCTCATGCCTCTTCGGCGGCATCGAGATTACGTCCTGAACAGCACAGGAGGAACGCCATGACGACCGGACGACCGGACCAGAAGGGCGAAGAGCTCATCAACGTCAACAACACCGTCATCCTCACCAACCTGCCCATCGGGCAGCAGATGAAGCTCCGCGACGGTTCCACCGCCGAGGTCACCGCCAACCCCCGCGACGGCGGCTGGGTGCGCGCACGCTTCCTCGAGTCCGCCACCAACCCCGCCCTCGTCGGGAACGAGGAGATGGTCTTCGCCACCGACGTCACCGGCCTCATCGAAACGGCCGGATTGACGCCGTTCGCCCCCGCCGAGACCGGCCCCGAACGCTCTGCCGGCCTCGCGCGGCCCGTCACGATAACGACGCCGGAGCAGAGCCTCGAACGCCTCCTCTTCGAGCGCGAGATCGAGCGCTTCCTCTACCGCGAGGCCGAGCTCCTCGACGACCGCCGCTACAACGACTGGATCGAGCTCGTCGCCGAGGACATCCACTACCACATGCCCGTCCGCCGCAACGTCAAGTTCGGCGAGCAGCACCGCGAGAACACCGACCCCGAGTCCGAGATATCGTGGTTCGACGAGGGCAAGCGCACGCTCGCGGGCCGCGTCCGCCAGATCAACACAGGCCTCCACTGGGCCGAGGAGCCGTTCTCCCGCATCCGCCACGTCATCAGCAACATCCAGGTCGGCGAACTGCAGGGCGACGAGGTTCCCGTCCGCAGCAACTTCTTCGTCTGGTCCAACCGCCTGCACGACGAGGTCAACGTCTTCGTCGGCACCCGCCACGACGTCCTCCGCCGCGACCCCGACACCGGCTGGAAGATTGCCCGCCGCCTCATCCTGCTCGACCAGAACGTCCTCCTCTCCAAGGTCATCACCACCTTCTTCTAGGAGCCTTTTCCGTCATTCCCGCGAAGGCGGGAATCCACCCCTCTGGAGGGACAAGTCCATGCCCGTCCTCAGCATCCGCAAACCCTCTCCCATCCATAGGTAGGAGCAAAGCGAATGGCACTCACCGCGGAATGGCGCTCCTTCGGCGAATTCGACGTCGTCCTCGTCGTCGAGGACGGCATCGTGCGCGAGGCGATGACCGCGGAGCCCGCCATCCTCAACAACTTCCTCACCTCCATGAGCGGCCTCCGCTCCTGGCGCAGCGACCACGCCGTCGAGGGCGAGAAGCACCACCCGGAGCCGTGGGGCGCGCTCGTCATCTCCCGCGCCGAAACCGGCGAGATCATCGACATGGACCCGCAACGCTTCTGGACCGGCATCCACATCTGGTTCCGCTCCCGCGGCGGCGACTACGACACCCCCATCGCGACGGGGGCGTAGCCTCGTCGATTAGCTGGATGACTTCAGGGTTTCGCTTATTGTGGCGCGAAGGTCTTGGAAGTGGGTGAAGTATTGGAGGGTACCGTGCTTCAGAACATGGTTAGCAAATTCTGTTTTGCGATTATTCTGAAACCCACGACTCAACAACGTGCCGTCACTGCCCGTTGTTGTGGTTGAGTAGGGTTCAAGGATTGCCTCGTCATACATGTTTTCGATCCCCTTCCGGGCAATCGTGTTGTTCGGCCGCTGTGCGAACGCAAACGGCGTGACCTTTGCAGTAGGGGGTAGTTCTTGCTGTAGCGCTTCGGCCTTATCAGAGGCGTCACAGTCCCACACGACCACGAAGTGTGTATTTGTGTTCACCTTTCCAAGTAGCTGGCCGTATAAGAACAACTGGTGGTCGCTCGTGTAGTGTTCAAGCCCCTCGAAGACACGAACGTCGTTGGGAAAGTGTAGCTCTGCCCATTTCTTGAGGTGTTTGACGTTGTGCCCTTCGGTCAAAATCGTCACTCTCGCCTCGTCGTACGCCGCAATCTTGAGGCCGACGTCTACAGCTGCGAGGCCCTCGGACAACTCGTTGATAGCCTCCGCCTTTGTGGTGTGAGAGACTTCGATGTGATTGCCTGTTCGAGCAACTCGGAAAATGTCGACTTCCTCCAAGGCTGCCACGGTCATCGGTGAGTGAGAGGTCATGAGTACTTTGGTGCCCTTCGGCACAAACAGCGTCTTCAGTGTCCTGACCAACGCAGAGACCATAGAGGGATGAAGCACGGCATCGAGTTCATCTAGGAGGAGGAGTTTGGGGGGTCGGCGACCGAGATACTGGTTGAAAGACGCGAGGCAGAGTGCCATGAGAACCTTTTCGCCGGAGGACAACGAACCGAGTTCATATTGGGCACCAGTCGTCCGGTTCGTCATCTCGGTCTTAAATGAGAATCGTTCGTAGTTGCCCATATGTAGCTCATAGTCGTCGGGGTCGGAGAAGTCGAAATCGAAGAGCCCGTCGTCTCCAGCTGCTTCTCGCATTGCAGACAGTATTTCGCGTAGGGTCTCCCACGGAGATGGGTATTTGGTTCGGTATTCGGCTATTAGTTCGTCGAAACCGATGCGCTCCGTTTCTATCCGCTTGTGCGCCCAAGTAAACTGGCCGACCTTGTAAGTGACAAACACCTCGCTGAGGGAGTTCGCTAAGGTGCGCCCTTCATAATGCGAGGCGCGCATGATGTCTTCGGAGGTCAACTCGTGAGGGAGTTTACCGGATAGCTTCATCGCAACGCTGAGCAAGGCTGCAGGGTTCCCGCCAAATCCGGCGGGTTGGTTTAATCCCCGCCTATCTTGACGCCTGATTTCCTCTGGTATGAGGGGTACGAAGACCTGTCCGTAGAGGTTTTGCTTGTACGGAGATTCTTGGCTGTTGCGCGCGAATACAGCAAAGTCGCGCAAGTGCCGGACTTCCTCTCTCAATTTGCGCTCGAAGTCGTCTCGCGCTTCAAGACCAGCGTCGCGTTCGATATCACTAGCAGACTCATTAAAGATGGCCTCTGCAGTTTCAATGGGTGGTTGCCCTCCCGGCGGGGACAATAAGTAGGCGTCTGCCGTGCTCTGGGCGAATTGGTTGGCATTGCGATTTGCCGAATTAGTATTGGGTGGCTGGAAGGAGACCATGTCGTACAATTCAATCTCGTCTGCACCTATACCAGGAACAATCGCCATTCCATCATTGAGAGCACTGAGCAATTGCGTCTTGCCTGCGCCATTGCGTCCGATCAGGGTGGCGAAGTCGGGGAGTTCCTCGGTGATGAGAGTTGCGATAGATTTGTACGGCTCTTGGAGTTCAATCTTCATGAGGTTGGCCTCGTGATGGATATGGCAGGTGCATTGAGGGCACGGTGCCATATCCATCACCATTCTGCGAAGGGATTCCGACGATGGCGCCGTTGGAGTGCATTGTATCAGTGGCAAGCGTGCAGGCCAGAGGGTGGTAGACACAGCCCGCTCCCACGTCACACTTGTGACATCTGCCCGTTGCGCAACCAATCCAGCTCCTCCTACCCTGTTCTCGACGGCCCACCCAGCCCCGCCATCGCCGGGATCCCGGGCCGATACCACAGAGGAGGAATGGCCAGAAATGGCGCAAAATGGCTCACTTTTCAGAGATGACTCACTCACCCACCGTCAGGCGGTGGCTCTCCCGCACATCGCGGCCGAACCCAACCTGGAAAGAGCAGCCGAAGCGGCCCAGATAGGCAGGCGGACGCTCACACGGTGGATGAACGACCCCGCCTTCCGAGCGGAACTTGAGCGCATCAGGCAGAACATCTCCGACCTCGGATTCAATCTGGTGGAAGGACTCACTCTCAAGAGCGCTATCCGCCTCGATCAACTGCTCGACGACCCGGACTCCAACGTACGGCTCCGCGCCCTGAAGGCCGCGCTCTCCCTTTCCCTCTCCGTGAAGGAGCAGAAGGAGGTCCGGCACAGGATCGAGGTCATCGAGAACGTTCAGCGGATGATGAAGGAGCAGCGATGAGAACCCCCCTGAGGGCCTTGGAGCGCTACTACACCTGTCTCGCGGCGCAGGTGAAACTCAAACCCATCGCCGAGGACTACGTCGACCGTTGGATGGACGCGACAGAGCGCGGCGAGTATCCGCCCGATGTCGCGGAACTCTTCGAAGCCGCTGGCACGGCGCGCGTCCCCGTCCTCAGCCCCACGCCCGTAGTCGCGTACCTCCGCCAGTGCTACAAGACCCAGCGCATCCCGGACGAAGACCGCATCGTCCAGGCCATCGCCCACGCCTACGCGGAAGGCGACCTGATGAAGGTGGGCGATACGTGCCGCTGCCCCGCCCGCCGCCCCCTCTTCCAGCGCCCCAGGCGCGATGGCTTCCGTGGGGACTAGGAATGAGAACAGGAGCACCCGTCGTTCCTGCGAAGGCAGGAACCTCGCAGCCCTGGGGCGACGTGACGGGGGCAGTATGGGGCTTGTCATTCCGAGCGGAGTGCAGCGGAGCCGAGGAATCTCTCGGGCCAGGCCCCGTTGTTGGCCAACGCTCCGTGAGAGGATGCTGCGTGCTGAAGCGCGGGCTGCGCTCAGCATGACAACCCCCGGGGCGTTGCCCCCTTTCCCGCGACGCGCGTACGATAGCGCCCTCAAACCCGGCCACCCGCAGGAGGACCAACGTGTTGCCAACCAGGATCCGACCAGCCCGCTCCGCCGGATGGCGCGCGTCCCTCGCCCTGCCGCTCGTCCTCGTCATGCTCCTCAGCCTGGCCGTTGCCTGCGCCGAACCCACCCCGACGCCAACACCAACGCCGACGCCGACCCCCACGCCAACCGCCACACCGACTCCCGAGCCTCCCCCTGCCGCCGGTGGAGGCGGCATCCTGGGCAAGGACCTCTTCGCGCTCCTCGACGAGGCCGACGTCGCCTGCATCAAGGAGTCGGCGGGCGAAGCCATGTTCGCCATCGCCGAGCAGATGACCATCACCATGGCGCTGGCCGACGACCCTGCCGGGGCCGTCATCTTCCAATGCCTCTCAGAGGAGACGATCGCGCAGCTCGGCGCCGCCATCATCGCTGCAGGAGGTTGAGGACATGGACAGAACGACGTTCCGGGCGATCGACGGCGACGGCCACATCCGCGAACGCGACGCCGAGATATGGCAGTACCTCGATGAACCCTACGGCTCGTCCGAGATCACGCTCAACTACCCGTTCTTCCCCTCGCTGGACGGCTTCCAGCGCGGCGCGTTCGGCGCTGCGGCCGGCGCTCACAAGCGCAGGGAGGGCGTCATCGACGTCCCCGCCTGGCAGCGCCTCCTCGACGAGATAGGCCTCGACTACGCCGTCCTCTACCCCACCGCCGGGCTGGGCGTCGGCATGATCCAGGACCCGGACTGGGCCACCGCCGTCTGCCGCGGCTACAACAGCTGGCTCGACGCCGCGTACCGGCAGGCCGACCCCCGTCTCGTCGGCGTCGCCCTCCTCCCGCTGCAGGACGTCGACGCCGCCGTGAAGGAGTTGCGCCGCAGCGTCACCGAACTCGGCATGGTCGGCGGCATGCTCCCGGCCAACAGCGCCAACATGGGTGTCCGCAGCCCCCTCGGGGACGAGATGTTCTGGCCGCTCTACGAGGAGGCGCAACGGCTGAACGTGCCCCTCGCCGTCCACGGCGCACCGTCGGTCGGGCTCGGCATCGACTTCAACCGCAGCGTCACCTTCGCCAACGTGCTGGAGCACCCGCTCTCCGTCATGATTCAGCTCGCCAGCATGTTCCTCGAGGGCGTCTTCGACGAATTCCCCGACCTCCGCGTCGCCTACCTGGAGGCCAACACTGGCTGGATGCCCTACATGATGGACCGCATGTCCGGCAAGAAGCGGCGCGGTCGCACCGACTCTGCCGACCTCATGCACAGCGGGCGCGTGCTCGTCAGCGTCGAGGGCGCCGACCCCGGCCTCCCCTACGCCGTCGACCGCCTCGGCGAGGACGCCATCATCTACGCCACCGACTACCCGCATGAGACGAAGGAGATGGTCGCCGAGGAGCTGGACGAGGCGCTCGCCCGCACCGACCTCCCGGAGCGCGTGCTCCGCAAGATCTACCGCGACAACGCCGTCCGCCTCTACAACTGGCAGGGCCCCTCAGAGGAGACGGCCACACAGCCCGCGGCGACCGCAACCGCGTAGGCCTGTCGGAGCCCGATGCAACCAGACGCGCTCCGCACCGCCGGCCCGGACGCCGCAGCCACCGTCCGGTACACCTACTGGGCGCACTACGCCTACGGCCACGAGGTCACGCGCAACGAGAACGAGTTGCGCGTCTTCCCTCGCGTCGACGGCGCGCAGTCCAACGCCGCCTGGGAGGTCCGCACCACGCCGGACGGTGAGCACACGGAGCACCACGACGCGTTCGGCAACCTGGTCCTTCGTTCACTCGTCACGCAGCCGCACCGCGAGATGTACATCGAAGCTACCGGCTCGGTGGACATCCGCCTTGCGCAGGAGCCGGTGACCGACCTCCGAATGGAGGTCTACCGGCAGCGGCTCCTCCCCACCGACGTCTACCTCGCGAAGTCGGCGCTCGTGGACCCCGCCGCGCTCGCCGCGCAGGCGGAGGTGGCCGCGGGCGGCGCGGTGTCGCTGCTGGAGACCGTCGAGGCGGTCACCGCCTGGCTGCGCCGCAACATCGTCTACGAGCGCGGCTACACCTCCGTATTCACCACCGCGGAGGAGGCTGTCGCGCGGGGCCACGGCGTCTGCCAGGACTACGCCCATGTCGCCATCGGCCTGCTCCGCGCCCTCGGCATTCCCGCGCGCTACGTCTCCGGCCTGCTCTCCACCCAGGTCGGAGAGACGCACGCATGGATCGAGTTCCAGCACCCGGACCACGGCTGGCTCGCTGCCGACCCCACGAGGGGGCTCATGCTCCCCGGCCCAACGGAACTGCTGACGTTCGCCGTAGGCCGCGACTACAACAACGCCCGCCCCAGCATCGGCTCGTTCGAGCCGCCCGGCCAGGGCGGGCTGGTGTCGATAGTGGCCAGCGTCCAGCTGCCGGCTTAGGCCTGGACGGACTCCTTGCCCTCGATGCGCCGCACGAAGCCGACCAGCGCGTAGATGAGCGGGGTGTCCAGCGCGGCGATGCCCAGCTTGATGACGTACTGCACGTAGATGAGCTCCCACAGCACGCCGCCCGGCACGTTCCCCGCGAACGCGATGGAGACGAAGATGGCGGAGTCCAGCGCCTGCGAGACCATGGTGGAGCCGTTGTTCCGCAGCCAGAGGTGCTTGTCCTTCGTCACCTTCTTCAGGATGTGGAACAGGATGACGTCGTTGTTCTGGGAGATGAGGTACGCGATCATCGACGCCAGCACGATGCGCGGCACCGAGCCGAGGATATCGTCGTACGCCCCCTGCCCCTCCCACCACGGAGCGCCGGGGATGATGCCGCCCACGTACGTGAGCAGTACAACCATCAGGCTCAAAGCGAACCCCGTCCAGACCACGATAGCGACGGTGCGTCTGCCGTACACCTCGGAGATGGTGTCGGTGACGAGGAAGGTCAGCGGGTAGGCGATGAAGCTGACCGACACCTCCCAACCGCCCAGCGTAACGATCTTTGTGGCGATGATGTTTGCCACCACGAGGAACGTCGTGAAGGCCATCGCGAGCACAGCCAGCGGCATCGGTTCCCTCCATGGATGGGTCGCGGCACCCGGAAGATTTCGTGAGTATATCCGTTCTGCGTCGTTTGGGAATCACTCGGGTGCGGGCCGGTTCACGCGCCGGGGCTCGGCCCCGGAAAGACCCACTGCGACAGCGCCGGTTCGACGTCCGAACAAGGCCGCATGAGCAGATCGCGCCGGAGGTGGCTGCGCCCGCCCGCCGGTTCGCCGTCGCCTCCCGCCACCGCCAGGCACATGCCATCACCCTCCAGACGGAGCGTCCCATCGCTTCCGTACGCGAACCGCTGCCGCGGCGACTCCGAGCACGCCCGCACGTAGAGGCTGGTCCCGTCCGCCTCGATGCAGCGGTCGTGCCCGACCAGGTAGAGCTGCCCCTCGGATGGCCGGTTGAACGCGAACATCTCGTCGTCCGCCCCCGGCTTGCAGGTATGCGCCTGCAGCGGGCGGTCCAGGCCAAGGCTGGCCCCGAACCCCGCAACGTCGACGCAGTAGAACTCCGGCTCGTCCAGCGGGTCAGCCAGCATCACCAGGGTCTCGGTCGGCACGCCATCTTCCGTGGGCGCGGCAGTCGTTGGGGTCGGCCCCGGAGTGGGCGTAGCCACGGACGTGGGAGTGATGGTGGGTTCCGAGGTTGCGGCCGGCGCGGGTAACGGCGTGGCGGTAGGCTGCGGCGCCGGGGCAGGTACCACCGTGGGGGTCGGAGTAGTTTCCGAGGTCGGCGCAGGTGCAGCCGTAGGGGTAACTTTGGGCTGCGGAGTCGGGGTGAGTGCAACTGTGGGGGTGGGCTCGGCCGAACATGCGGAAAGCGCTAACACAACCGGACAGACGAGCAGCGCAGCCAGTATCCACACACGTCTCGACACGGGAGCATTATAGAAGCGCCAACCCAAGCCGCCATCCCTGCAAGCGGAAGCATGGAATATCCGGCATTGCGCCATGTGATAGCATCCGAAACACGTATCCGTTCATCGACAGGGGAGTTTGTTCCGAAAACAGGCAGTGTTGAGAAGACTGGCTGCGCCCGCCGGTCGAGCGTGAGCGTGTCCGTGCAGAGGATAGGCGCTACGAGGAGGTCTCCGATGCGGCTTCTCAGACTCACGACCGTTCTGTCAGTCATACTGGCCACGCTGCTCATGGCCGGTGCGTGCGGTTCCGAAGAACCCACGGCCACACCGAGACCGGAGCCTACGCCGACACCGGTTCCCGCAGCACCGCAGCCACAGCCGACGCCCACCACAGAGGCGATGATGGCTGACGACCCCACGCCGACGCCAACGCTCGCGCCGGGTCAGCCGACACCCACTCCCGCTCCTCCTCCGGCAACGCCGACGGCCACGCCCGTCCCGCCTCCGTCGTTCGATGCTAGCACCTACCTTGAAGGCAAGACCGTCCGGGTCATCGTCGGCTGGGACCCCGCCACGTCGTCCGACCTACAGGCGCGGTACATCGCGAGCGAACTGCCTAAGTTCATGGAGGGCACCCCTCGGATGATCGTCACGAACAAGCCGGGGGCAAGCTCCATCATCGCCAACAACTTCATGGCGAACGCGGAGCCGGACGGGCTCATCATCTTCTGGGGCGTCGGTGGCCAGCCGACCAACCAGCTCACTCGAGCGGATGAGACCGAGTACGAGTTCGACAAGTTCGTGCGCATCGGTACGTTCGAGAACCGACCCGCCGCCTGGTACATCTCCGGCGACGCTCCGTACAGCCGCATCCAGGACGCCATGGGCGGCACCGAGGAGTTCACGTACGGCACGACCACTTTCAGCGCCACCGTCGAACTCATGAAGCAGGCGCTCAACCTGCCTGTTCGCCAGGTGCTCGGCATCCAGGGAGGCACCACCGGATTCCTGCTCGCTTTCGACCGCTCCGACGTCGACAGCATGATCAGCGGCAGCGGCTGGTACCGCATCGCCAGCGACCGTCCCGGCTGGTTCACCGACGGCTATATCGAGCCTTTCGCCATCATCGCCGACCCGACCACGCGGCTCCAGTACAACGGCGAGATCAACCCACCGGACGACCTCGTCAACGTGCGCTCGCTGATGAGCGAGGAGCACGTCCGTGACTTCGAGATCCTCACGGCCACCGACGGCGCGCTCTACCGCACCGGCTTCCTGCCGCCAGGCACGCCGCACGAGATCCGCAACCTCTTCTCCGACGCGCTGGTACGGGCATTCGAGGACGCCGCATTCATAGACGGACTGACCAAGCTCATGGGGAGAGCCCCAGACGAACTAATCCCCGGTCCTGCATTGGATGACATCGCGCAGTCCTTCAGCGTCGCCGACCTGGACGGCGCCTACAGCAGGTGGGACCCGAACTACGAGTCGCCGCTCAACTAGCGCGAGCAGCATCGAAGCGCCTGGACAGCGGGGGCGGGATGAATCCCGCCCCCGGTTCACGTTGCGAGAACTACGACAACCCCAGCCAGCCCAGCACGAAGCGGTCCGGCCAGATGACGTGCAGGAAGCCGTCCAGCACGACGAATGCGACGAACGCCGCGAAGGCGGCGGGGATCAGCGACCAGAGCCGCCTCTTCCCCTGCCAGGGCAGGTTCAGGTTGATAAACACCAGAGGATAGAGAACCGCCGCGTACTTGAACCCGATCGTCCCGGCAAGCAGCATGAACACGCCTATCCAGGCGATGATCCGGAGGAGAGCCCGCGCCGCCTGGAAATCGTTCCCCGTCCGCATGCCGATGTCGAACACCGGCGCGTTGCCACCGCGAGCGCTAAGCAGGGTGGTTGTGGCAATGCCCAGCAAGACGAACAGGAACGCCGAACCAGCCCATAACGGCAAGAGCTTCGCCTCACGTTGGTTGTAACCGATCGCCTCCGGCAACACGACCAGCGCCGTCCAGCCACCGAGCACCAGCAGCATCGCAAACTCCCACCGCCAGTAGCGAGCGAACGTGCTCCAGATCGTGGAGGGTTGAGCAACCGCTACGCTGCTGTCCTGACCAACAGGAGCAGATGCGGCTTCTCGGACATCCGTAACCTCAGCACCAAGACCCTGCAAGCCTGCTTCGCCTGCCGCCTCCGAGAATTCGCGGGAAGCACGGCCCATCACCCACCACAGATAGGAGGCGAACAAGACCGCCAACACGAGGATGGTGATGGCATATGGGCGCGAGAACACATAAGAGAACCCCCCGAGCGAGAGCGACGTAAAGACGTTGTGCTCGATGACCGGGCCGAGGATGAAGCCGAGCAGGAACGGTGCTCTCGGCCAGCCGTGCCACTTCATGCTCAGCCCCAGAGCGCCCACCGCGAGCACCACCATGATGTCGCCCAGGTGGAGCGTGGCCTGGAACGCCCCGAGGAACATGATGGGAAGCATCATCCCCGCCACGAACGTGTACGGGACCTGCGTGAGCCGGGCGACCTGGGAGCCTATCGCAAGCGCGATCACCATGCTGAGCACGTTCCCTATCCCGATGGCGAGCACCAGACCCATCGTGATGTCGAGGTTCGTGGTCAGCATCGGGACTCCGGGCGCGACGCCATAGGAGATGAGAGCCACGAGCATCATCGCCCAGCCCACGCCGCCCGGTATCCCAAACGCCAGCGTGGGGATGGCCTGCCCCGCTTCCTTCGCGGCCTGCGCCGATTCCGTGAAGAGGACACCGTCCAGGCTGCCCTTGCCGAACTGCGACTTATCTTTGGCGAACAGGATGCCGAAGGCGTACGACAGCCACTCCACCACAGCAGATCCGATGCCGGGGACAGCCCCAAGGAACACGCCGAACAGGCTCTGGCGCGGGATGGTCCGCCAGCGCTTCAGCCCCTCCTTCATGCCGATCCAAATCTCCTTGTTGGAAACCTCTCCCGTCGAGGCGATGGGCCGCCTGCTCGCAGCGAGGTCGATGATCTCCGGCAGCGCGAATATCCCCAGCACGGTGGGGATGAGCGGGAGTCCGTCGATGAGATACGCCGAGTTGAAGTTGAACCGGTCTATGGCGGTAAGAGCAGCCGTCCCAATGGTGGACATGAGCACGCCCAGAATCGCAGCGGCGAGCCCACGCAAGAGGGAGCCTCGCACGACCATGACTACCATCGCGACGCCAAGGATTGCCATCGCGGCTATCTCGGCGTAGGAGAACCGCACAATGAGGGGTTTGATGAACGGCAACGCGATGATTAGCGCGATAGCCCCAATGACGCCGCCTATGGCGGAAACGACGTAGGTCGCGCCGATCACCCGTGCGCCGAACCCGCGCCGCGCCAGCTGGTGCCCCTCCAGGAAGTCAACCGTGGACGACGGGCCGGGGTAGCCCAGCAGCACCGCCGGAATGATGTCCACCGACTGTCCCAGCGCAATCATCGCCCCGACGAATATGAGGCCAATCGTGGGGTCAACGCTGAGGATGAGGAACGGGAGCAGCAGGGCTATGGTCGTCGTGCCGCCTACTCCGGGTATCAGGCCAATCGGGCCTGCTATGAGCATGGCAAGGAGCAGTGCGCCCCAGAACCCAGGGCTGATCAGCAGATCGCCAACGATTGGGACGGAGTCGGCAAGGATTTCCAAGGATCGCCCTCCCGTACCTCAACCTGAAAGAGGGCCGCGCCGGGATCGACGGCGCGGCCTTCTCATCCGCGTTCCGATCAAAAGAAGTTGGTCAGGTTCTTGGAGAGCAGTACGTTCTGGTCGAGATAGATCTCACGGCGCGATATCTTCCATTCACCGTCCACCCTGCGCAGGGTGTCTATCCTGTTCCCTATCCAGGTGTTGTCTTCGTCCTCCAGGCGGTTGCGGTGCACGAGGAACCGGGACTTCACCCGAATCTCGCCGGCGCCAACCTTGTCGGAGCCGGAGTCCAGCAGGCGTACGTTCGAGACGAAGTGGGTAACGCGGGAGAGCGGCTCTTCCGCCCAGTGCACGCCCGTGCGAATCTGGGCAACGCGCTTCTCAAGCGTGTCCTTGCCCTCGTCGAACCAGGACATCTCGACCGCCTCGCGCGTCAGTTCCTTGTCCATCTCTTTGGACGAAACGTTCCGCTTCATCGGCGCGTGGTAGCGTATGTCGTGCGTGAGCAGGTCCAGCCATTCCTCGTAGCGATGCTCGTCCAGCAGGTCGGCCTCCATGTAGAGGAAGTCCTCGATCTCCAGCCGCAGCACCAGTTCCTCGTGTGACAGCAGGTCAGCCACTGCGTCCTCCTACCTTCCGTTTCCGTTCTTCATCCAGTCATCCTTCGCAGCGGCGGCCTTGGTAGGAGCCATCTCTCCCCAGTCCTTCGCCTGCATAACCTCGGCCCAGCGCTGGTAGTAGCGCCGGTGGTTCTCATCGCTGTAGTTGTGCGCGAACAGTCCAGGCATGCCGAACTCCGTCGGCCCATGGAGGGGTGGCTCGGAGAGCCGCATCTGGTAGTTGAGGTCCAGCTTCTGCGCGACCGGCCCCTTGCTCGCGATGGTCAGCGCGTACCAGTTCTCCATGTCGTCCTGCTGGGTGACGCCGCCCGGGCCGTAGTAGAGCTCGTAGTAGTTGGCAAGCTCGGTCTTCACCTCCTGTGGAGCGTCCTTGTCCACGAAGAAGTACGTCCATATCTCGGTCATCGCGGGGCCCTGCGGGTGCATGATGCGGACGACGCGCCCGAGCCAGCCCTCGTTGGGGAAGATCGCCGGACCGACGGAGAGGTGCGCCAACAGACCCAAGCGCTTCTTTCGTTCCTCGAATTTCTCTCGCAGGTACTCGCGGACAGCGGGCCGCTCGTTCCACGTGCCGGACTCCTCCCAGCCGGGGTCGCCCTCTTCCGGTATCGTCACGCCCATCGTGTGGCCCTCCGGGAACGAGACGGTGTAGCGGCTCCGCGTCTGCCCGACGGAGATCGACCGGTCTTCCCGCGGGCGCACCGGGTTGCCGGTTGCCCCGACGCCCAGCGCAAGAGCGGTCGAGCGGTGCGTTATCCAACCGTGCGTCGTGTCGGTGTCCGGGCAGGGCACTTTCCAGTTACACCCCAGCCGCCACTTGACGACACCGCCGAGCACCTCCGCGCCGTTGTCCGAGCCGTCCGTGTGCATCAGCCCGGTGGCGAGGTAGAAATCTGACCCGCCGAGATACTCGTGGAAGCTGGGCGCTGACTTGTCCCACGTGGCCCAGATGGAGCCGTGGAAGACCTCCACGCGCGCCTGCAGCAACCCCCACTGCGACTTGTCCATGAGGTCGTAGCCGTTCTCATGGTACGGCAGCGCGACCAGCGCGCCCGTGGCGTCGTACGTCCAACCGTGGAACGAGCAGACGTGGGTGAATGAGTTGCCCTGGTCGTAGCGGCAGACTCGGTTGCCCCGGTGCCTGCAGGAGTTCAGGAATACATGCACCTTCTCGTCGCGCCCACGGCTGACGATGACCGCCTCTTCTCCCATCCGCCCGAGGATGTAGTCCCCGGCATTCGGTATCTGCGATTCGTGGCCGACGAACAGCCACGAACGATTGAACACCTGCTCCATCTCCTGGTCGTAGAGATCCTGGTTCCAGAAAATCTCCCTGCTGACGGTGCCGCTCTCGGAGTCAACGAGCCTCTTCATCTCTGACGTAAGCTGGACCATGATCTCCTCCTGATATACCCGCGACTCAAATCTGGCGCTATTCAACCACATGGCCAGCGAAATTGGAAAGAAGCGCGGCCACCGGCAGCCCCGTGGTGTATGGATTTCGTTGCCTCCGGCGAGCCAGCACTCTGCCGGACGAGTGAGAGCGGCTGCTAGAATGGCCGCCGGAGAAGTTGTACGAATGTTGACCGAGTTCACCAAGCTCGCAGAGGTCGGGGACCTTGCTCCCGGCCAGATGCGCACGGTCAAGGCGGGCGCCGAGTACGTCCTTCTGGCGCGCCTCGGCGACGAGTACTTCGCGCTCGACGGGTTCTGTTCGCACGCAGACGGGTTCCTGGCGGACGGATACCTGCACGAGGACTATTGCGAGGTCGAGTGCCCCATCCATGAAGGCGCCTTCGACCTGCGCACCGGCGAGGTGACGAACCCGCCCGCAGAGGTGCCTGTCGTTGCGTACGAGATACGCATCGAGGGCAGCGACATCCTTGCAGGGCCGCGCGCCTAGCCCTCCTTCGCAACCGCAGCCATGACCCGCTCGCGGATCAGCGCATGCAGGTCGTCGTCCAGGGGCCCCGCCTCCGCCGCGGCGATGTTCGCTTTCAGGTGGTCCAGGTCCTTGGTGCCGTTGATGAACGTGTGCGCCGAGGGGTGGCCAAGGGAGTAGCGGAACATCGTCGAGACGAGGTCCATCCCTTCGAGCACGTCTTCGAGCCCGGACTCCACCCAGCGCCTGCGCACGATGGGGAACTCCCCTCCCCGTCCCTGCTCGCGCAGCGGAGCGCCCTTGACCGACCCGCCCCTGATGATGGTGCCGGCTCCTGCGGCCTCAGCCGCAGTGATGGTCTCCTCGTGCTCCGGCTCCAACGCCGAATAGACGATCTGGAACGCATCGAACACGCCCCATCCCACGAACGTCGCTAAGTCAGGGAGGATGGCGGAGACGCCGATGAATCGCGCCTTGCCTGACGCACGCACTTCCTCCAGCGCGGCGACGCAGTCGTGCGCCTCGATGTCCTCTACCCTCGGCCCGTGGAGTTGCAGGAGGTCAACGTGGTCCGTCTTCAGGCGGGCGAGGCTCTCATCCATGGTGCGCAGGATGTCCTTGCGCGACCACTCGGACTCGGCGTGGGGCACGCCGGTCTGCGGACGTCCGCACTTCGTCGCCAGGTAGTACTCGTCACGGCGGTGCGAGATGAAGCGGCCGATGAACTCCTCGCTGCGTCCATAGGCGGGAGCTGTGTCGACGAAGTTGATGCCCGAGTCCAACACGGCGTTCAGCACGACGCCTGCGTGCTCCTCACTCGGCAGGCGGCCCCCATTCTCCACTACGTCGCGCATCTCGAGCGCGCCGAACCCGAGCTTCGTGACCTCCAGCCCCGTCCGTCCGAGCACGACCTTCTGCATGGACTCACTCCCCTGTTCCCTGGTTCACTCTCACCTTAACCCTCTCCCATCGAGGGAGAGGAGACCAGGCGCCCGCACTAGATGCCGTAGAACCGCCGCGGGTTGTCGTCGATGATCTTCCGCGCTACGCCCTCTGGTATCTCGCCCTCCGCCTCGCGGCGTTCGATGACGTCCAGCGCGTGCAGTTCGGCGGACTGGTCAGCGTGCGTGTAGTCCGTTCCGATCATCAGGCTGTCCTCGGTGCCGAACGACAGGATGTAGGGGAGGTCGTCCGTGGTGTCGCACGCCACGTAAAAACGGCAGTTGCGGAAGAGGTCCGAGCGGTAGTCGAACGGGTGGAACGTCAGCTTCTGCGCCTTGGCTATGAGGTCTGCCATGAGGAACGGCACCCATGACGCGCCGGTCTCAATCCAGCCGACCCGCAGTTCCGGGAACCTGTCGGGAACGTCGCTCATGGCGAGGTCGGTGAACGCAGCGATGGCGTTGAAGCGCCCGCCGATGTCAGCGCCGGAGGTCGGCGGATTGCCCGTGCCGGTGTGGATGCAGATGGGTATGTCCAGCCGGCTCGCTTCCTCGTACAGGGGGAAGAAATAGGGGTCGCTGGCGCTCCGCCCGCACTCGATACCCTTCTTCATGATGCCGCACGCGCCGTTCTCCTTCGCCCACCGCAACTGGCCGACGGCCTCGTCGATGTCGAGCGTCGGCATGAGAGCCACCCAGCGCAGGCGTCCGCCGGAGGTGTGCGTGGCGTCGGCCATCCAGCGGTTATAGGCGCCGGTGAGGGCGCGGTCCACCTCGGCACGAGCAGTGAACCCACCGAGGAAGAGCGTGGGATAGAGCACCTGCACATCGACGTTCAACTCGTCCATGTGTGCGAGCCGAGCGGGGATGTCGGTCAGCTCGCGCGTCGACTGCACCGTTCCGGTTCGGACGTCGTCGCGCCAGCGCCGGAGGCGGGTGCCGCCGTCGATGAGCCAGAGCCGATGGGGTCTGCGGTCGCCGGGCACTGTCGGCACACCGGGGTCGGTGCAGACCGGTGCGTACCGGCGTTCCGATTCGGTGAGGAAGCTCCAGGTGGCTTCCGTCTCGTCCACGTGTGCGTCAACGTCGATACGCGCCATCTGCCACCTCCAACGGGGTGCCGTCTCGTATAGCGCGGAGTATAGCCCTACCGGAGCAGGGAGGGAGAGAAAAACGCGTTTTCCGGCTCATTAAGGCTCATCCATCGTCGATTCACTCCTAATACCGGCCATACGGCAGGGGCTCACCGAGGGATCGAAAAGGCTCACCGCACCTCTGCGCAAGGGCTCATCCAAGGGTTCAAAAGGGCTCATCCTGGTCCTCCTTCGGAGCGGAAGAGGAAGGGAGTAAGCCACCAACTCTGCCTCAAACTAGGGTACGCGCGCATGAGTCGACGGCGTAAGGGGTAGATGGCACAGGCCAAGGAGTCCATCAGGACTCAGCGGCGCCACTCCGCGATGTTCCAGAGTTCGCTGTCCCAGCCGTTGATGTGAACGCCCTGCAGGGTGCTCCGGTGCGCGGAGACGAAGCCGCGGTTCACCAGCGGAATCTCGAAGTAGCTCTTAGACGCCCCCCGCCCACACCACTCCGGCGCTACGAGATTCCCGCTTTTCGCGGGAATGACGTAGGAGGGCGGGAATGACGGGCGAGGGCGGACGGGTGAGGCGGACGGATGACGAAGGGAGGCGAATCAGGCGGCCCGGGAACGCGACCGAGTCAGCCGGTACACGATACCGATGGCAGGGACGACCGCGAACAGCAGCGCCAACTCCCAGCCCCCTTCCATATAGCCCAGGGCGATCAGCATCGCAACGACGAGGTTGGCAATCACGTTCACCACGAGGAGGATGACGATGCTGTGTACGGCTGCGATCGGAAGCCTGGGAGTAAACACGAGCATGAGCAGCCCGACGGCGGCGAGTGGATGCACCACGATCAGCAGAAAGCGCTCTCCGGGGCTTCCTATGTCGGTGAACACAGTCGCCTGCGCAGTGGCTGCGACGAGGATCCCGTGGAGCACGACAAGGACGTACATCAGTATCCGGAAGAGGTCCATGGAGGGAGGGTACGGAGTGGTTGAAGAAAGAGTAAAGGAGTGGTCCGGGTTCACCATCAGCGGCGCCACTCCGCGATGTTCCAGAGTTCGCTGTCCCATCCGTTGATGCGAACGCCCTGCAGTGTGTTCAGGTGGGCGGAGACAAAGCCCCGGTTCACCAGCGGAATCTCGAAGTAGCTCTGCACGTGGAGGTCGTTCAGGCGCTTGATCAGCTCCGCGCGCTCCGGTCCGATGCCGAGCTCAGCGAATTCGGCGTAGGTCTCGTCGTATGCAGGGTTGCAGGAGCGGGCGTTGTTGCCATCGGCCCAGTTGTTCTCGCGGGTCTGGACGTGGTCGCAGAGCTGGCTGAACAGGTACTGCTGCGGGTCGATGCCGGAGCCTCCGGCGTACATCTGCACGTCAGCGAAGAACCTACGGTAGGACTCCTCGGGATGCTCGATGGGATCGCCGCCGAAGAAGAGGGCAGCGTCGTGGTGTGCGATCTCCGTCTCGATGCCTATCTGACTCCACCAGTCGCTGATGAGGGACTGCGTCTCCTGCCGGATGGCATTCGTGGAGGTCTGGTACACGATGCGCAACGGAACGCCGTTGTGCTCGCGGACGCCGTCGCCATCAGTGTCGAGCACGCCGTTCTCATCGAGAAGGCGGTTCGCGCCGTCGATGTCCTGCGTGAGACAGCCGTCGTTGGCAGTAGAGGCGTAGGCAGCAGGACCGTCGATGATGTTGCATGCGGGTTGGCCCGCGAACCCATAGAGCTGCTCTGAGATGAGCGTGCGGTCTATGGCCATGGACATCGCCTGCAGGATGGGCGTGAAGGTCAGGAACGGGTGCGGGTTCTCCCCGTCGAGGTGCTCGGAGCGGTCGTCCCCCAACGCGGGGTCGGCATCGGTCTGGTTGACGACGATGCGCTCGACGAGACTTGCAAACGCAGAGACAACCGTGCCGTTGCCCGCCGCCTCCATGATGGCCAGTACCTCCGGTTCGATCTGCAGGTTCCAGGCGTAATCGGCTTCGCCGGCCTCCAGCACGCCCCGCGCTGCAGTGAGTGCATCACCGCCGCCCATGAGGACTACGCGATCGAAGTAGGGCTCCGGGCCCCGGTAGAAGGGGTTGCGCTCGTACTCGGCTTGGTCGTTGGGTGCAAAGTCGGTGATGCGGTAGGGGCCGGTGCCCAGCGGGGCAAGGTTCTGCGTATCGCACGTCGTAGCGGCTGCGCCGACGCAGTCGGCGAACTGCGCAGCGCTGATGACAGGCGTCCCCAGACCGACGAAGGCGTTGTAGGGATAGGGCGTTGGCGAGTCGAACGTAATCTTGACGGTGAGCGTATCGACGGCCTCCACCGAGGCGATGCCTTCGAACGCGTCAGATGCGGTACATCCCGTATCGTGGTCAGCACAGTAGCGCCACGTGAAAACCACGTCATCTGTCGTCACCGGGCTGCCATCCGACCAGAGCAGCGCGTCCTTCAACGTCCAGGTGATCGACATGAGGTCCTGCGCAACGCCGCCGTTCTCCAGCGTCGGCACGGCAGCAGCCAGGGCCGGCACGATGTTCCCGTCCGGGTCGTACACGGCGAGCGGCTCCAGCGTGACCGCGCCTGCATCCAGGTCCTTGTTGCCGCCCGAAAGATACGGGCCGGGAAGCGACGGGGCCTGCCAGTAGAGGAGCGTCAGGACTTCCTCGCCCTCAACAGGTTCGGGAGGAGTGGTGGGGGTGGGCTCATCACTCGACTCGCAAGCGGTGAAAAGGAGCAGGAGGGACAGGAGGACTGGAACGAACTTCATTGAACTACGCATGCAGGAGACGGGATCCTTTCCGTGCTGTATCACTCTGGGGACAAGGATACCGTACTACGGGCCTGTGGCTGGAAGAGTGCGCATCAGTTAGCAGGCGGCCGCACCGCGCTGTACACTCCGCCCATCACATCTGGGCAGAGGCCGGATCAGGAGGCAGACATGGGACGCCGTCAGGTCATCGATCTACCAGGAATGGGCCATCGCGCGCCTATCTCGCTCGGCGTACGGATCGACAACATCCTGTACACGTCGGGCATCAGTGGACGGGACGCAGAGACCGACTCGATGCCGGAGGACGCCGCAGGCCAGGCGAGGTGCATGTTCCGCAACATCGAGCGGATGATGGAGGCGGCCGGCGGGTCCACCAGCGACATCATCTACATGCAGTTGCGCCTGCAGGACCGCGCGCTTCGGGAGTTCGTGGACCCCGAGTGGCTGGCGATGTTCCCCGACCCAGAGGACCGTCCGGCACGCCACGCAGAGAACGCCGACCTCGGTGGGGGCATGCTCATGCAGTGCCAGATCATGGCAGTGCTTCAGTAGTAGGACTACCTGCCAACCGACACTTTCATTTCGCGGTAGAGCGGTTCCGCCACGGAACGCCGACCGCAACGAGGAAGGTGACGGCAGAACCCGGCCCTGCGCCGAGCGCCTCCACGACCTCGTCGTCGTAGAACGTGAGGCCGGTCGCGCCGAGTCCAAGCGCGTACGCCGCCAGGTAGACGCGACCAGCCCTGATGCTGGCGTCGAGGTGGGCCGTCCGGTAACCACGGGCGCCCCACCTGCTGACGACGGCGGGCATATCGGCGATGAAGTACAGGTTCGCCGCCGCATCTCCGCCCAGCGGCTGGTCCAGGTCCAGATGCTCGGACAGTTCCCGGGTCTCGCATGCGCTGACCTGCTCCAGCAACCGTAACGACGACCGGTAGCGGTAGATGCCTTCCGACAGGCCGTCGACCGCGTTTGCGATGACGTAGAGGTCGTTGAACACTTCGCCGTCGTGAGCGCCGTCCGGTCCGGTGGGACGCCCGGCGGCATCGAGCATCGCGGCGAGTGCGGGGAGGCTGATGGGCTCGCGGGCGAACCGGCGCGAAGAGCCTCGCTGCAGGATGACGTCTTCCAGTGTTTTCGTGAGTGGCTCGGCTTCCCCAAGGGGGATGAGGCCACCGCCCGGTGAATCAGATCCTGTTTCTCGTGTCTGCTCCGGATGAACTGGAGCAGGCCCGTCAAGCACAGTTGCCGCATGCGCCTCGCGAATCAGGGGGTAGTCGATGGGGTTGCGGGAGAGCGGCGCGACGGGTATGTCCAGCCGCGCCGGAGAGTCGACGGGCGGCGCGTCGTTCCCAGCGCCCAGAGGCAGCAGCGCAACCGACACCTCAGTCTCCCCATCGACATCGATGAGGTCGTCTATCGGTGTGTCCGCATACCGCGTGACGAGGTCGGCCTTTACGCCGTTGGCGCGCGCAGCAGCAAGACTGTGCGCCAGGACTGTTCCGCAGTCCCAGAAGGCGTGGCGATAGGTCCTGCTGCCATACTTCCAGGAGTTGCGCCAGAACGTGGACGTGTAGACGACGATCGCGGCGGGGGTGTGCGCCAGCCCCGCTGCCTGCCCGGCCACTGTCCGGAAGTCTCCGTCGCGGAGCATGCGCAGGGTGTTGTCGTGCGCGCCGTACTGATAGACACAGGCAGGCAGATCGGCGAGCGGCCCGGCGATGACATACAACTCGATGTGATAGAGCGCGCCGGTGCACGCTGCGGCGCGGAAATACATGTAGCCATTGCCCGCGCGCAGCCGCTTCGTGATCCCGGCAGATAGCTGCAGGACGCTCGCCAGACTCGACAACGTCAACTCGGCATCGCCCACGACTGGGGAACCGTCGCCCGGAAGTGAATCGCCGACCGACACGCCGGTTCGGGTCAGCTCGGACGGCAGCGGGGTCTCCGGAAGCGAAGCGTCGTAGAGCTTCCAAGGGCGGGGCATGTTCGTGAAGTCGAGCATGTGCCCGCCGCGACGAACGCTCTCCATCGAGTGCTTGGTGGCCTCGTGGTAGGCGAGGATGGCCTCGACCTCGGAACGGCTCTGCGTCACCTGCTCATCCGCTAGTGAACGACCGCGGCCTCGTAGTCGAGGGCGCCGGCCTGATCCGCCGTGAAGAGGTCGTGCAGCATCATCCAACGGTGCGTCCGCTCGAAGACCTCGACGGTGTACGGCTCGAACACGAGCCGCTCGCCGATGCCGCACCGGCGGATGTCCAGCATGGCGTGGTATTTCTCCGGGAGCTCGTCCAGCAGGTAATGCTTGTAGCGCTCGGGCTCGACGTCGATGTCGCGCTGGGCGCGTTGCAGAGCGCGGAAATACTTCGCGGCATCCTCGTCCGTTGCCGTCTCCTGGATCAAGAACCCAATCATGAACGAAGTGTCGACGACCTTCCTGAACCCCTGCTGTTCCAGCACGTAGGACGGTGTGCCGAAGACGTTGCCCGCCTGCACGCGGCGGTCCAGCAGCAGTTGCAGCCTGTCCAACGGGCCGCCCACGAACTGCAACTCGACGTGTTCAGGTCCCAGCAGGTGCTCCAACGCCTGGAGCGCGGAGAAGTGGCTGCCGGAGTGGTAGCCAACCGCGACCGGTACGCCAGCGAGGTGCTCCGGTTCAGTGACCGGAGACTCGGGCGGCACCCAGACACCGGACGGAGTTACGGAGTAGGCGTGTCCCCACATCCGGCCGTGCTGAGCGCTGGCGGCCATGCCCACCGCCCAGTGGCACGCAGAACTCACATCGCAGGCCCGGCCTGCTGACATCGATTCGTAGGCGCCGCGCTTCACTTCGTCGGGCGCGCCCTCAGCCGAGTTAACGGAGGGATTCCGCGACCCTTCGCCTGAATGCCTGAACTCGTAGTCCAGGCCCTCATCTGTGAAGTAGCCGTTCTCCTCGGCTACCCACTCCTGAAGCCGGGAGTGAGGCTGGATGATGAACGTGCCCATGGCGCTCCTTCTGCGTGCTCCGAGGCCTCCGGTCAGCTGCAGCGCCATGGTACGACCGGGGCAACGCCTCCGCAAACGACGTCATTCCCCATCGTCGGCGATAGGGCACACGGTAGCGCAGCCCCTGCATTTGCGGTACGCTCGCGCCGAACGAACGAGGAGGAACGGCCATGGGAACAGTCCTCTACCTGGGAACGCGGAACGGAGTGCTGACGGTCATCGGGGACGGCAAGAGCTGGGCCATTACCAACCACGACCTCAAGGGCTGGGAGGTCCCGGAGGTCGAGCCTTCGCCGGATGACCCCCGATGCGTTTTCGCAGGGACGCGCGGAGACGGCGTCTGGCGCAGCGAGGATGCAGGCGCCCACTGGACCAAGCCTTCCTACGGCAAGGTCGCACCGGGGAAGGTGCGCTGCGTCACTATCGACCTGCACAACCCCCAGACGGTTTACGCGGGGTGTGAACCCATCGGCATATGGAAGAGCGCCGACGGCGGAGCGTCATGGACCGAGGTCGAATCCGTCCGGAACTTCCCGAGCGTCGCGGGCATGGGCTACCCCGTCCCGACCGTCGAACCCCACGTGCGCGACATCACCGTCGACTCTGACGACCCGAACACCATCTACGCCGCCCTCCAGGTGGGCTACATGCTCAAGACCACGGACGGCGGCGCGTCGTGGCGGCTGCTCGACAACGGCCTCGACGAGGACGTGCACGCCATCATCACCGACCCGCGCGACACCAGCCACCTCTACATCTCGAGCGGCGGCGAAGGGATGCGGTCCGGCAAGGCGCCGGGGCGCAGCCTCTACCGGAGCCTCGACGGCGGCGACAACTGGTTGCCCATCGCGCTGGAGTTCCAGAACGAGTACTCAGTCGCCTTCGCCTACGACCCGGCTGACCCGTCCGTGATGTACTCGGCAGTGGCGAACGGCAATCCCGGTCAGTGGCGCGCCCGCGAGTCCGGCGCTGAGGCGAACCTCATCCGCTCCCGCGACGGAGGGGAGACCTGGCACGAGCTGAATGCAGGCGAAGAAGCGGTGCGCGGTTTCCCTGAGGCGATAGCCGTCGACCCCCAGACTCCGGGGCGCGTCTTCCTCGCCACCCGCTCAGGCCGTCTCTTCACGAGCGACGACGGCGGCGACAGCTGGGCAGACCTCGGTGTCACGACGCCGGACGTCGCCAACATGAAGATCGCGCACGTTTAGGCGGGCGGCGGTACGGCAAGCTCCGGCGGCAAGTAGTTGCGCGACGCAACGAAGGCGCCGCACTCCCGGCAGACGCCCGCGAGCAGGCGGAACCCCGTGCCGGTGAACGGAGCGTAGGGCGCACCCAGGTCCGCCCAGTCGACCTCGATGACTCTGACGCCGTTCGCTAGGCTCTGCTCACACCGACCGCACGCCGCGGGGAGAGCGCCGATAGCCTGTGCCACCTGTGGGTCGGCCTCGGCTGCCTCCAGTCGTTGCCGCCGCATCCCGGCGCGGCGCTCATCCGTTGCAGCGCCGTCCACGCTTCCGTCAGAACCGAGTGTCACGCCGTACAGTTGCTGCGCCGCCTCGACCGACAGCAACCCCGACGCCACGTCAGCGGCGACCGCGTCCGCCGCTCTTTCGAGCGGGTCGCCCCAGCCGCTGCCCCCTGCGCCGCTGCAGTACAGCACGTCACCGTCGCGGAGCGCGGTCCGTCCGAAGGACGGCGGAACCTCCGTGTCAGATGCCGAGGTCACGTCCGTGTCCGTGGAACCTGCCGCACGCGCCTGCCTGAAGACTTGCAGGACGTTGGCACTGCCAGGGTAGCCTCCATCGAAGGGAGGACTGCTCGGGCAGTCCAGCCCGTGGCTGTGGAAAACGAGAGAACCGATCTCGTCGACGCCGTGGGGGGTGAGGCCGACCTCGATACCAACTCCACCGCGCCGCAGACCGGCCCCGGCTGAGTCGCGGCCCTGCCGCCGGAACAGGTAGAGCCACGGGTAGCGCAATTCATTGGTCTCGACATTCGGCACCGTGACCTCGGGCTCGCTGCCGGAACCGGTGTCGATGCCGTCCTGAGCGCCGCGAGCGCCGCTGCCCTGCCCCAGTCCGCAGTCCGTGAACACGCCCGCGAACCGGTTGCCCTGGGCGTCGAGCGCGGCGAAGTCGAACAATGGCATGTGCGAGCGCCACGTTGTGATCGCGCGGTCGGGCATGCCACCATCGGCAAGCATCCTGCTGATACAGCTCGTAACCGCATGGAAGACGGCGTACGTGCCGGACGTGGTCCCTTTGCAGACGCCTGCCGGCCAATCGCAATCGACGAACGAGCCGCGCTCGGCCTGTACGTCGCAGACGCGCGCCACGCCCGCCGGGCAGAGCGGCACCGCGTAGCCGAAGGTGGCCATCACCGCCCGGACAACGTATCCCTCGAGCGCGGGACGCGTGACGTTGATCACCCCCGGCGCCTGCCGAGAGGAGCCGGAGAAATCGAATACGAGCGAATCCCTTTGCTTGGTGAGCGTCAGGCGGCATGTGTATATCTCGACCTGGCCGCGGTCGTAGTAATCGAGGTAGGTCTCCTCCGACCACGCCCCGTCGGGAATCTCGCGGAGGATGCCGCGCAGCCGGGCCTCGACCGAATCGATGATGCGCTCCATCGTGGCCGTGACCGTCTCGGGTCCGTAGCGCTCGACCAGTTCCATGACGCGCTGCTGCATCACGGTATTGGCCGCGATCTTGGCGCGCAGGTCTATGGCGTTCTGGGCAGCCGTGCGGGAGCGGCGCAGCCAGTCGGCCTCGATGGCGGTGCGGAGCACGCCCGCCTCCACCATGCGCACCGGGGGCATGGGCAAACCCTCGTCCCAGATAGACTGCGCGCCAAGCGAAACCTGACCCGGCGTCGAGCCGCCGGCGTCGGCCACGTGGATGCCAGCGCCCGTCCACCCGAGCCGCTGCTCGCCAGCGAACATGGGCGCGACCACGACCGTACAAGTCTGGTGCGGCGTCGCGACGTATGGGTCATTGGTGAAGAACATGTCTCCGGGGTTGATGCCGGGGTTCGTTGCACAGTGCTCGTCCACGTAGTTGCAGGCGTAGCTACAAGCGAGAGCGTGCGTCACGATGGTCGGGCCGACCACGACAGCCTCACCCCTGCCATTCAGCAGCGCCACGTTGCAGTCATTCGACAGCGCGACGGTCGGGGAGCCGGACACGTTCCGCAACGAGATGGCCCCCTCGTTCACGATGGTCACCAAGCGGTGGCGGAGTATCTCGAACGTAACCGGATCGAGTGAGGTCATACCTTGCTCCTACACCGTTATCTCGAGATTGGAGTATCCGTCGACCTCGACCGCCTGCCCCGTATGCACGACGACGGTCGTATTGGGCGACTCGACGATCAGCGGACCCTCGATCCTCGCGCCGGGCGCCAGGTCGGCCAACGCGAGCACAGGAGTCGAAGTAGGCTGCTCTTCGAAATAGACGTCGCGCGTTGCGATAGGCGCAGGCGTCGAACCCCTTGCATGAGAGCTGCGCGTGAGCGCGTGGGCGGCGGCAGGGAGCGTCGAGATGAGGTGGAAGGTCACGATCTCTGTTGGGGAACCCACGACCGCGCTCCCCTTGCCGAATGCCTGCTCGTAGCTCGTAAAGAACCGCTGGACGAGAGTCTCCGCTGTATCGTCCGGCGACAACGGCACCCGTATCTCGTGCACCTGGTGGCGGAACCGCATGTCCACGAATCGCTTGTAGAAGGCGGCACCCGGGTCCAATCCGGCAGATTCCCAGTCCGCCCGCATCGACGCCTCCATAACCGCGCACGTCTCCTGTACGGCCTCGGTACGGTACGGCTCTCGCATCGGCGCGGCCCTGGTCTGGTGCCGCCTAAACTCTCCCGTCGCGATGCCGAACGCCGACTGCACCGGCGCGTAGAGCGGCACGTAGACCTTCGCCACGCCAAGCTGGCGCGCGTACGCGCCCACGTGGACCGGCCCCGCGCCTCCGTACGCAAACAGAACGAACTCGCGCGGGTCATAGCCCGTCGAGATGGTCATCGTTCGCAGCAGGTCGGCCATGCGAGCGTCGACGATGTCGATGATGCCGAGCGCGGCGCGCACCGGGTCCATCCCGAGTGGGCGTGCCAACCGCTCGGTGATCGCGGCAAGCGCAGCCTCCCGGTCAAGTTTCTGCCTGCCGCTCCAGAACGATTCGGGGCCGATCCGTCCAAGCACGACGTTCGCATCAGTGACCGTCGGTTCCGTGCCTCCCGTTCCGTAGCAGACGGGGCCGGGTGTGGAACCGGCGCTGTGCGGACCTACGTGAAGTTCACCGAACCCGTCCACGGCGGCGATGCTGCCGCCCCCCGCCCCTATCGATGTCACTTCGACCGTGGGAACGCGCAACCGGTGTCGCTCGACAACGCTCTCGCCCGAGAAGCGCGGCTGGCCGTCCACGATGAGACCGACGTCGAAGCTCGTGCCTCCCATGTCCGTGCAGATGGCGTTCTGCACACCCAGGGCAGCCGCTAGCCGCTGCACGCCCATGACACCACCAACCGGTCCTGCGGCCAGACCGGTCACCGGCCTGCGCCGTAGCTCCTGGCTCGCCGCGAGGCCGCCATTGGACTGCATCAGCAGCAGCGGTTGGCGCAGACCGCGTTCGCGCAGGCGCGCGTCGATCTCGGCGAAGTCGCGTTCGGCGCCGGGGGCGAGGTAGGCGTTCATCAGCGTCGTGTTCGCGCGCTCGAACTCACCTAACGTCGGTGCGATGTCGCTGGAGAGGTTCACGGGAAGGCCGGGCGCCGCCTGCTCGATCAGCTCGCGCGCCCGCAGTTCATGTGTGGGGTTGAGGAACGACCAGAGAAACATCACCGCGATAGAGTCCACGCCCAGGTCGCGAAGGTCGCTCATCGCCTCCAGCAGTCCGGTCTCATCGAGCGGCGCGACGACCGTCCCGGTGGAGTCGACGCGCTCAGAGACGCCTCGCACACCGCCCTCCACGAACAACGGCTGGGGTTTGTTCCAAGCGGCCACGTCGTAGTGCAACTGCTCAGGCAATCCCTCGGAACGGGAGAGCACGCGGCCTATCCGCACCGCGTCCTCGTGGCCCTTGGTAGTGATGAAGCCCACCCTGGCCCCGCGCCTCGACACGACCCTATTTATGAGACTCGTCGTACCGAGCGCAAACACGCTTGCTTCCGAAAGCACGGCATCGACATCCGTGCCCAGCCGGTCGCAGACGTTGTAGAGCGCGGCGACGATGCCCTCTGCGAGGTTGGACGGCGTCGTGAAAGCCTTGTCCATCCAGACGCGGCCTTGGTCGTCCACGACCACGCAGTCGGTGAACGTGCCCCCTACGTCTATGCCGACGACACTCCCCACGAGGCCGCTATCCGTTCCACACGGCAAGGATGTCGTCGAGCGCAACGAGGTCGGGCGCCAGCAGCGTCAAGGCGGCCTCGTGCTGCGCCGGGTTCATCCCTGCCACGCACTCTCTTGGAATGACGGTGAAGTAGTCGAGCGTGAGCGCGAACCGGGCGGTCGTCAGGATGCCCGAATGGCTGGCTACGCCGGTCAGCACGAGCGTTCGCGCGGAGAACGACCGGAGGAGCTTGTCCAGCGGCGTGCCCTGGAACGCGCTGAACGCGTACTTGTCGACCTCGGCGTCGCCCGGCTGGGGCGCAAGCTCGTCGACGACGGCGTGCCCCCAGCTCCCCAGCACGACGTTGGGCTCGGCTCCTCGTTGACCGTTGGCGAGCAGGTGCCGTAAGTGCACCGGGGACTCATCCGAAGCGTCCGGCAGGTGGCTCGCCCTCGTGTAGATGACGCGTACGCCCGCAGCGCGGGCAGCCTGCGCCAGCACGCCGATGCGCTCGACGGCCTGCCGCGTGGAGGCCACGAGCGACTCATCAAGCTTCGAGAAGAGCTTGCCTCCCGGCGCGCAGTAGTCGTTCTGGACGTCGTGGATGAGCAAGCACGTCCACGCTGGGTCGACCAGCTCATCGATCGTTTCGGGTATCTGCTTGCCGCCGACGTTCAGCATCTCAGCGCCCCGGTCTCGTCCGGCCCGCTGTCGCGCCGCCGTCCAGTACGATGACCGTGCCGTTGAGGTAGGACGCCTCGTCCGACGCGAGGTACGAGACGAGCGACGCCACGTCGTGGGGGACGCCGGTCCGGCCGATGGGGATGTGGGACGAGGCCATCTCTCCTGTCCCTTCGCGGTCAATCGAACCCGGAGCGATGCAGTTTACCCGGACGCCGAGCGGGCCAAACTCCATCGCCATCACCTTCGTCAGCGCAGCGAGCGCTGCCTTGGAGGCCGCGTACGCGCCGCCCTCGACATAGGGAGCGAGGCCGCTGATGGAGCCGATGTTGACGATGACGCCACTGCCCTGCTCGCGCATCGCGGGCAGCACGGCGCGAGCGCCCAGCAGCGCAGCGTCGACGTTCACGCGGAACGACTCCTGCCAATCGGAGAGCGAGATGTCGGCGAGCGGCGCGACGTGGCGGACGCCTGCGTTGTTGCAGAGCAGGTCGATGCGTCCGAAGTGCACGAGTGCCTCGTCCATGACCTCGCGGACCTGCTCTTCATCGGCCATGTCCGCCTCCATGACGTGCGCAGACCGTCCTTCGAGAAGGCGCCGGGCGGCATCACAGGCCTCGGGGTTGCGGTCGGCTGCAAGCACGTTCATCCCGTCATCGAGAAGCCCCTGGACGATGCCCAGCCCTATCCCTGCCGCGCCTCCGGTGACGATGGCGGCGCGCGGACGCTCAGCCGCCACGGCGGCCTACCGCCCCACGCTGGCGGGGTCGACGCCGGACGCGACGAGCGCGTCACGACCTATCTGGTCGAAGTGGAACCAGCGTATCTGCATCGTTTCGCGGAGAAGGTCCAGTACCATCTCTTGTTTCGCAGCGTCGTCGGCGTACTTGGCCAGTATCTTGAGTGTCATGTCGCCATGCCCGCCCTCCGGGAAGTCGGCCTTCTCGCCCGCCGACCAGTGGGACAGCGCCTCGTCGGGCAGGCCGAGAGGCTCCCACACCTTGCGGTTGAGCGAGGCGATGTTCCCGAGTTTCGCCACGGCGGGTCCTCGTGCCGCCTCCAGCCCGGCGACCGCGGCGAACGCCTCAAGCCACGGCCAAGCTCGGCTGGCGCGTTCCCAGTACGCCAGCGCCATCTTGGTGTACGGACGCCCCTTGTAGGCGTAGACGTAGTCCCGCTCGAACCCGAGCGCGACCGAGAAGTCCACCATGCTCTCGTAGTGGCCGGTGTCGATCGTGGGGTCGGTCACTTCCTCAACGTACATGTTTTCGATCATGTACTGCCGCACGTCGAGCGCCGGACAGTTGCCAATGATGCTGCCGAACCACCGTGGGAATTCGTCCGCGAAGACGGTGTGTTCCAGCGCGAAGACGGCTGCGCCCTCACGGCACATGTGCGTCTGCAGCCACACGTCGAAGGAGTTGTGCTCCTTCCATCGCGTCTCCCAGATGAGACGCGCCATCTGGTCTTCGAACTGTTCAGGCGACGTTATCGCCATAAGCCCCACTCCCGATCGATTCTCTCCTGTCGGCGCGGCGGATTCTAGCAGTGCGGCTAGCTCGGCGCAGCGTCCTTCTGCCAGATGGAAGACCACTCCTCCGTCTTGGGAACGATTGCCTCATAGACACGCAGATGCTCCATCCGGTTCTGTGTGGGGTCGCGCACGATGTGGGGCGCTTCTCCGCCCTCCTCCACCTCACGGATGGCCCGGAGCAGGAGACGCCGCGAGAGCGCAACGGGTTTGTCCGCGTAGCCGAGGTGCTCGACCGTCCTGTCCTGGATGTCGCCCTGCGCCTCGACGGCGAACTTGTCCTGCAGTGCGAAGCTCGCCCCCATACCAAGGAACGTCGACCGCTTCATCTCGGCACGGTCCTGGCGGTAACGGTTGGATCGGTCACGAACATGGGCGTAGCCGGGGCCCATGTCAGAAAGGATGACAGGCCCAATGCGCTCCTTCGCGAGCGGACCGCCCGGCGACACCAGCAGCATGTACTTCCAGTGGTGGGTGTCGTCGATGGGCACCTGCCAGTTGACGCCGTAGAAGCCTGCGCCGACGGCGGTGCCTATCGGCGCACCCGTGATGTCCGGTGGACGCAGGGCCGGGAACGCAACCGCGGCGGGGTAGACGTAGTTGGTGATGCGCACGTAGTCATGGTTGTCGTCGAGGTCGCGCCCGGAGTAGATGCGGATGCCATAGTCGGTCTCCTCGACTTCGATCCGGGGCGCAACGTCTATCCCTTGCGCGTCCCATCGCACGCCAGCATCGGCCACCTCGTCAGGCAACACGTAGTGGAGGGTCGCGAGGTGTTGCGGGTCGATGTTGCCCTCGTGCCCATGCAAGTAGTTGCACTCGTGGTAGAACTTGGTGACGAGGACGTTCTCCTCGGGGAGTCCCAGGCACTCGTAGTCTGGCAGCTCTGGAGGTTCTCCCGGCCCCATGTAGGCGAAGACCAGCCCTCCGCGCTCGATGCACGGGTAAGAGCGGTGCTGCACCTTCCCCGCGAACTTGCTCCACTCCGGTTCACCCGGCTGGTCGAGGCAGTTGCCATGAATGTCGAACAGCCACCCGTGGTACACGCACCGCAGGCCGCCATCCTCGATCCGCCCATAGCTCAGGTCAGTCCCGCGGTGAGGGCAGCGAAGGCCGAGCAGCCCCAGACGATCGAACTCGTCCCGGAAGAGCGTCAGGTCTTCGCCCATGACCCGCAACGGCAGAGGCGGCCCATCTTCGGTCAGTTCCTCCGACAGCGCGACCGGCTGCCAGTAGCGCCGAAGCAGATTCCCCGCAGGCGTCCCCGGCCCTGTCCGCGTCAGAAGTTCGTTGTCTTCCTGAGAGAGCATTGAGCGCCTCCTTGAGGGAGTCTGGCCAGCAGAGTCTAGTCCATTCCTCACGGCTAAACAGCCGTTGCCGGCTTGTCCCCTGGGCCACTCCCATCCGGCGCAGTTGTTACCGGCCCAACCTCGGCTTATGATGACGCCAACCTGGGTACCTTTGGAGTTGTCCTGTGAGCAGTGAGGGGTCCTCGCTCCAAGAGCTCCGTATCTCCGCCGACTCCCACATGGGCGAGCCGCCTGACCTGTGGGAGAAGGAACTTCCCCTGAAGTTCCGCTCGCGAGCCTTGCGCACCCACGAGAGGCCCTTCGAGACCAATCACCTTTTGCGCGCGGGTGGCTGGGATCCCTACGAGCGGCTGAAGGACCTCGCGCTGGATGGCGTCAGCGCAGAGGTGCTCTACCCGACCCTCGCCGTCCCGGCATGGCTCATCGACGACCAGGAACTCCAGGAAGCTCACCTGCGCGTCTACAACGACTGGCTGATCGACTTCTGCAGGGTCGCTCCACACCGCTACTGGGGATTGGGCATGGTCTCGTTGTGGAACGTGGAGCACGCCATTCAGGAGATGCAACGGTTCATCGATGCCGGGCTACGGGGCGTCGACATCTGGATCGCGCCGCCTGAGAGCCTGCCCTATAGCGACGAACGGTACGAGCCCTTCTGGGCTGCCGCCGAGGAGATCGGTGCGACGGTCAATATGCACATCAACGGACGTGCGGAGTCCCGCGAGCGCGACCCCGCTGGCATCCCGGTCCACTCGATCAATGGGCACAAGAACGACGCGATGAACTCGCTGCTGCACATCATCGCCTCGGGCGTGCTCGAGCGTCACCCGCGCCTGAACGTCGCGGTCGCAGAGGCAGGAGCGGGCTGGGTCCCATTCTGGCTTCAGGAGGCCGACCACTACACGATGAGCCGCCGCAGCGCCCTGCCCATGCCACCCAGCGAGTACTTCAGGCGGCAGGTCTTCTGCACTTTCATCAGCGACGCCGTGGGCGCGTATCTCCTACAGGACTTCGGCCAGGACAACTTTATGTGGTCCAACGACTACCCTCACCCCGCGTGCACCTGGCCCGACTCCCATATCCTCATCCCTGAGGAATTGGGAGGACTCCCTACCGAGGTCCAAAAGAAGGTTGTCTGGGAAACAGCGGCCAGGGTCTACAACAATGGCGACCCTCCTACCCCGCCCGACCCATCTGAAGATCGCACCGAAGTCGAACGCTGGCTGGAACACCACCGGGACTTCGGGGCCAGCGCGCGTCCGAAACACCGTGCTGCCTGAATGTTGAGGAACCGGTGAACGTGGAGTAATCTGCCGCTAACGTCGCACAAGAAGGAGTAGAGATATGGCAACCACGAAGCGATGGGGCCGTGACCAGCTCTCCCCCGACGAACTGATGGACGGGCTCGAGGACATCCGGGCCGAATGGAAGCAGGGCCACCCTGCACGGTCGAAAGCAACCACCATCGAGGCGATCGCCGAGCGCAAGCGCCGCGCTCACCAGGGCGGCGACGGCAACCACCGCTTCGAGGGCGAGCGCTACATCAACACCACCAACAAGGAAGTGCGCCGCTTCCAGCTCCGCAAGCTCATCGACGAGGGCGGACAGGACAGCGTGGGCGGGCCGGTGCCCAGCCATCCCACGCTGAGCCGATGGCACTCCGAGGAGTTCGGCCTCCCCAAGGAGGAGATCGACGCACTGGAGAAGAGCGACTGGGCGCCCGAGGACCTCGTATCCAACGGCTGGTACTACTGGATGCACCGTACCGAGCCTTGGCCTGTCCTTCTGGGCAGCGCACTGGTGGGCGAGGGTGAGAAGCGGCTCCCTGAGGTGCGAGAGCAGATGGTCCAGGACCTCGAGGAGACCAAGCAGCTCTATGAAAAGCTTGGCATCAAGAACATCGAGCGGGCCATGCTCAACCAGCACGAGCACTCACCGATCGGGGCCGATGCAGACCACGTTGTGTTCGGCGAGGACGTGACCAGGGCATTCGTGGACACACCGGAGTTGCAGGAGCGGTTGCGGCAGGTGTTCGTCTTCAGGCTGCAGCGCCGATAGCCGGGCTCCTCGTCCTGCGGCGTATCTCGTTGCGCCCTGTCGGCAGCATGCGCTCACGCGTCATGCAGACTCGTCTTCAACACGCCACGCGAGGGTATTGCGATGCTGAACCACCCCCCTTATAACGCCGACGACTTGAAGGACCCGCCGCTACCGGGCCCGGACTTCATCGAATTGCTCCACCGGCAGAGGGCTGAACGTTATCCCGAGCCTCCGCCGTTCTACCAGCTTCTGTACGACGGCTCACTCTCCCGCGACGACCTGCAATTGTGGGCGAAGAACCACTACTACTACCTTGACCACGGCCTCCAGTTCAGCACGGCCGCGCTCTACGTCAAGAACAACGACGAGGCGTCACGCACGCATGAGCTGAGGAAACTCGTCAAGATCGAGGGCAGGGATATCGTGAACGACCTCGTCGGCTGGACCACCCCCGCCTACGAGGAACTCTGGATGCGCTTCTGCGAGGGCCTGGGACTGGAACGCGACGAGGTCACGGCGTGGCGCAACTTCACTCGCTCCTACTTCGCGGTGTCCACGCTCTCACTGTGCACACGGTGGTGGGAGTGGTCATGGCTCGACGGCATCGCCGGTCTGTTCGCAAGCGACCTGCTGGCCAGGGACACCATGGGCAAGGTGGGCGAAGCCCTGCAGACGCAGTACGGCATCGCGGCAGAGCACTTGGAATTCTTCGACCGCTTCGCCCAGGATGCCGAAGAAGATCTCGGGTGGGAAGAAGCAACGCTCCTGGAGTGGGCGTTCACGACCGAGCGGCAACTCACTGCGGCCCGAGCGTTCCGTTATCGCTTGGACATCGACTACCAGTACGTTCAGCCTGTCCACGCCGCGATCACCACGGGCGAACTCCCCGTCCAGGTGCCCGTCTCTCTCTACGAAGAAGAGGCTCCCTCGCTCTAACGACGTACGCGCGCGAGCAACAGGCTCATAGGATCGCGGGGCCCTGATACGCCTTTCACGCTCTCACCAATAACCACACTGAGCGAGGTTTCGTTATCGCGTTGACACCCCCCAGATTGGAGAGTCATACTGCTTACGGTTGTGTAAAACACAGGTGGCTTTAGGCACCGCGCTGGTGCACAGGAACAAGGGCTGATGACTCTTTCCACAGAGGGCGTGACGACCCAGACGCTGAGCTTGCCGGAAGAGCTCATCCTGATGCTGCTCAACGAGGAGAGCGGCTATTTTCATCAGGTGCCCGGTTGGGACCTGAACTGCACCGTCGCCGGGGCCGTACTCGCGGAACTTTCCCTCATGGGTCGCATCGACACGGATGTGGAGTCCCTGTTCATCGTCGACCGGAAAGAAACGGGCGACCCCGCGCTGGACCCTATCCTCAAGGAGATCGCGGACGAACCGGTGCGGCACAACACCCAGTACTGGATCGAACGGCTCGCCCCCCGTGCAGAGGCCATCGTTGATCTGACCCTGGACCGCCTGGTTGACCTGAAGATCCTGGAACACCACGATGGCGAGTTCTGGACGCTATCTCGCACGGTCCTGCAGGCCGAACTGTCCAACACTTCCGCAGAAGGCAGTGCGGCCCAGTTCGTCAGAACGCGCATCAGCAAGGCGATCCTCAACAACGAGATCCCCGACCCGAGAGACGTCATCATTATCGCCCTCATCGATACGTGCGACGTCTTTCGCTTCATGTTCCAACTCGACGACGAGACAGAGCAGCGCATCCAGGCCATCTGCAGGATGGACCTGATAGGCCGCTCCATCGCCGAGGCGGTCTCTCAGAACATCGCCGGTCCGCTGCTGCGGCGTTCCGCCTTCACAAAGAAGATCCCGACTGTCCCGCTGCGCAAGTTGCTGTTCAATCCCCACCTTCGCAGCGGGAATATAGCCGCACTCTTTGCGGACCTCGCAAAGGAGTACGGCCCGGTGTTCAAGATACACCCGCCGTTCAGAAAACCGATGCTCTTCCTCGCCGGGACAGATACGAACCACTGGGTACACCGGCACGGGCGCATGTACCTGAGAGCCAAGGACTACTTCGCCGACTTCGAGAAGGTCTACGGCGCGAACGGCGTCATGCCTTCCCTGGACGGCGCCGACCATTTCCGGCTCAGGAAGGCCATGTCGTCGGCGTACTCCCGGGGAAGGCTGGAAGGGCAGTTGAATATCCTCTACCGCCATGCCCGGAAACACATGTCGGGCTGGACGATAGGAGACTCGTACCCCGCGACGAGCATGAGCCGGCTGATGATCAACGCGCAACTCTCGCCGCTCCTCGTCAGCGTCGATTCCCAGGACATCATCTACGATCTGGCGAAGTACAAGGAACGGGCGCTCCTCGTACACATCATCAAGGCCCTGCCCAAGTTCATGCTCAACACTCCGGGCATGAAACGCAGGGCGAAAGCCGTGGACACGCTGCTGGAACGTATCCAGAGCGTCCATACACCCGCGCAGCGGGCCGGTTCCCCGCGGGACCTCGCAGACGACTGGCTCAGCCTGCACGCAAGCGATCCGCAGTTCGTGCCGGAGACTAACCTGCGCTTCCAACTCTCGGCGGCGCTGATCGCCAGCGTGTACCTGGGGGACGGGTTGAGCTTTGCGCTCTACGCCATGGCGTCGCAGCCCGAGCTCTACCGGGAGATCCAGCGCGAAGCCGACGCCCTCTTCGATAGAGGCGACCCCGACAGTGAGGACTTCACCCTGCAGGCGATAGACGTCACGCACCGCTTCCTCATGGAGACTCTGCGCATGTACCCAGTCGTCCCGATGTCCATACGCACCGTGATGAATACGTGCGTGGTGGAAGACTATGAGCTGCCGGTGGGGTCACAGGTCTACATCGCTACGGTGGGCACGCATTTCATGGGGGATGTTTTCCCCGACCCCTTCACCTTCGACATTGACCGCTATCTCCCCCCGCGCAACGAGCACCTCAGCCCCGGGTACGCACCCTACGGGCTGGGCACGCACACGTGCCTCGGCTCCCGGTGGATGGAGTTGCAACTGGCCATCAACGTGCTGATGATCGCCCACTACTTCAACATCGAAGTATCCCCCGCGAACTACAAGTTCAAGTTCAACCCGCTTCCGTCGATGAAGCCGAGCAAGAAGCTGAAGTTCCGCATCGCCGAGCGACGGCGCGAGATCACCCTGGTCGCCTGACGACACTGAGGAGACCGGGAAGAAGCAGGCCTACAAGGGCTTGCGCGCCAGGAAACAGTACAACGGTGTGAAGACCCCAGCCCTGCCGCCCGCGACATAGGCATTGGCCGTACTGTCCATCAGCCTGACGACGTCCGCCGACCCCTTCGGAAACACGCCCAGCGCCTCGGCCAGCCGGGATCCCGCGGTGTATGCCTTGCGGCCAAGCGGAATCCGGCGCAGGGGGCTGTTCAACGTCTTGCCCCGCGCCTCCATGGGTTGATACCAAGGCGTGGCCGGGCCGTTCTCGGCAACGGCCCGGTCCATGCCCTCGATGACCTGGAATCCGGCCGCTTCGAGGGCCTGGTCCACCTCGCCGGTAGTCGCGATGTCCTTGAGCGCGATGCCGTGCATCAGGTCGTTCTTTATGGTCTGATGCCGACTGTCGGTGGGATCGAACCTGTCCGTCATGCACATCTCCTGGCCCCAGAAGAGGGCGCCGGGTTTCAGCACGCGGCAGATCTCGGCGAACGCGGCCGTCTTGTCCGGCGCATGGCACGTCGATTCGATCGCGTAGCCTCGGTCGAACGTGCCGTCCGGGATAGCACCCATGTCCATGAAGCTGCACGCGATGTAGTCGACAACGTGATCGAGTCCCGCCTCAGCAGTCAACGATCTCGCCCTCTCCAACTGGACTTCGCTGCTATTGATCCCGACGACGCTGACTCCCGCCTCCGCTGCGACACGGCGCATGGGGCCGCCGACCCCGCAACCGACATCGACCACCGTCATGCCCTCCTGCAGCTCCAGTTTGGCGATCATCAGCCGCTGGTGCCGAGCCTGAGAGTCCTCCAAGCTCTCGCGGGGCGACAGCGGCGCGAAGTGGAGGGACTCGCTCCAACCGAACACCATGAATTCATTGCAGAGGTCGTAATATTCCCTAACGGTTTCGACGTGGTCGTAACCCGCCGGGCCGGCGTCCTCCCCGTGCGCTCTGTCCATCCACCTGTCTAAGTGTTTGACTCGGCGGCGGACGTCCGACCCGCGATACGCGGCCTTCAGCCTGTTGGGTAATTCGCGAAGTTGCATGGGCATTCCTTCTACGACGAGCCCTGTCCCTGCTCGTGGCTCTGATGAATGCCCTCTATCGCCACGTCGAGCTCGGCCCACTGGCGCTCGACCATGGAGCGCAGCCGCATGTTCTGGTACGCGCCCCAGACCACCATTGCCGGCAGCACCAGCAGCACGGAGACGACCAGGGAGTAGACGATGGTGATGGTCGCCGTGATGCCGAACTGCTGAGAAGCAAGCAGCGGCGAGCCTATCAGCACGCCGAACCCCAACGCTGTCGTCATCGCGGAACCCAGCAGCGCCGAACCCGTGGTCGCGAGCGTCCGTATCGCCGCACTCTCCGGGTTTCGCGAGCGGGTGAACTCCTCCCGGTAGCGATGGATCACGTGGATGGTGTAGTCGACGCCTATCCCTATCGATAGCGCCGTGATGATCGACGTGACGAGTGAGTACGGGATACCCAACAGGGCCATCGTGCCCAGCACCGAGATCAGGACGAGCACGATGGGCCCGACTGCGATGACCGCCAACGCCGGTTGGCGCGCCGTCAGCCAGAAGAAGAGCGCGAGGACGGTGAGGGCCGCCGCGATGGTGGTGCTGATCGCCTCGGACTGGCGGTCCGTTATCGCGTCCGTAACCCCGATCGAGACGACAGTCTCCGAAAGCACCGTGAGGGCGGTATCGTCTCCAGCCCAGAGTGCTTCGAGGTCGCCCTGGAGCGTCTTGGTCGCACCCGGATCATTCGAGTAGGTTGGGAACTGCAGAAGGATTGTGTCGATGCCATCCGGATCATTGACCAGACCGTGGGCGATCACGGGATCTCTCTCCCTGAGTTCGTCCAGGAGTTCCTGCATGAGAGCCGGGTCGAGCTGCACTCCCGAGGAAGCCTCGCTGAAGAGCGCCGCAAGCTCCGGATCGTAGTTGTCACCGGGCTGCCCGGTATCGGTGGTCCAGTCTTCCAGCAGCGACTCGTACGACGCCAGAAGCGGCCCTGCCGCCGCGCGCGGGCGGCGCTGCTCATCCTGGAGAGCGAGCCTGAGGTCCTGCAGGTTCAGGAGCGTGCGGGTCTCCGTAGCCTCGGCTTTCACCAGCACGCTGGCCATCTCCGTCGAACCGCCGACGGTCGCGTCCAGCGTGTTCATGTCGGCCACGATGGTCCCGCTCCTGGGGAGGATGTCGCGGATGCTGAACTCCGACTTGAGGTCGGTAGCCGCGAATCCCAGTGCAACCGTCACTGCGATCACGCCGACGATGTACGGGGCCGGCCAGCGGGTAACCCTCCTTCCGAGGAACTCCGCCAGCCTCGGGATGCCTGGCAGGGCATTCGACAGCGGACGAGGCGGTCGCAACTTGCCGCGTGCCTCGCGCCGCCCATCGAGGATCGTCCGTGCCGCCGGGACCAGCGTCAGCATCACGATCAGGCTCATCCCCACGCCCATCCCCGCTACAACGCCGAAGTCGCCGATCACGCCGATCGGCGAGAACAGGGTCGCCAACAGGCTGACGATCGTCGTGACCGCAGCCAGCACCAGGGGCACCGTGACGTTCCGCAGTCCGATCCGCACCGCTTGCACGACCGGTTCGCCTTCGAGCCGCTGCTCCCGGTAGTGAGAGATCGCCTGGATCGCATAGTCCACCGTGAGGCTGATGATGATGACGGGCACCATCGCGGTGAGCGAGCTGGGAGGGCCTATCACGCCGAGTCCGTTCGGCCCCATCCAGCCTTCGGCGCCGACCAGCCACATGATCGCGACGATGAGCCCCAGCAGCGTCAGCAGCATGTCCGAGAGGGTGCGGGTGAAGAGCAGGAGCAGACCGGCGATGAGCAGGAGCGCCAGCCCGATCAGCGGCCCCAACCCCTCCTCCGTCGCCTTCTTGTAGGCATCTTCGATGACCGTCGTTGACAAGCTGCTCACGTCCAGGGCTCCTTCGTCCCCGGCAGCCAGCTCGCTGATCCTTCGCTCAGCATCGTCGACCCGCTCGTCGTCCGTTTCGCGCAGGCTGATGGTGGCAACCGCGACGGAGGTGCCGTCTGTGTCGGTGCCGGTCATCGCAGCAAGCGCCTCCCCTATCCCGGGGACGCTTCGGGTGGAGTCGATCTGCTCCTGGGTAACCCCGTCGAAACTGTCCACCTGGAGCACGGCGCCGATCAGAGACGAGGGCGCGATAACCGGATTGCCAGGCGCCAACAGTTCACCGACGCCCGGGATCTGGACGATCTCATCCAACAGGCCATCCATCTGGGACAGACCGTCAGGTGTGAGTGCCTCTCCGCGGAAGACGAGTGTCACGACAACGACCTCACCTGACTCCGCGAATCGATCATCTATCTCTTGTGTCGCTTCAGCGATGGGATGGCCGGGAGGGAGGAAGGCGACGCTTGCGCCCTCCGTCGGCGGCAGACGTTGCGCCGTCCCCATAACCATTACGACGGTAACGATAAGGAGGACGAGGAGGGTGAGCCACGGGCGAACCGTGACCAGCCAGCTCAGCCTGCCGAGTGTATTGCTCATGGTGTGTACCCCAGTGCTGCGTAGTGGAGGTAGTCGGACCCGGTTCGAGCGGTCATTCTACAGCCTCCCGCGACGTGCCGGAGAGCACTACCGCAGGAGCGCACGGTTCGGCGTAGAACTGGGCGCAGTACCTGCGGAATTCCATGATCTCCCCGTCGGCACGGCTGAGGCGCGGGAGCGAGCGGTACCGCTTACGGCTCCAGATGACCACGTCCCGGAGAACGTCGTTCTCCTGCTGCGAGGCGATGAACCAGTTCATGATGGGGGCGCGCATCTTCACCGGGAGAAACCCCAGGCCTGCGATCCGGCGCTTCGGGTTGCGGATCTCCCGCACCTGCGAGACCAGCGACAGGTCGATGAGCGTGCCGTCGACAGGCGTCGACAGCACCCACAGGCGCATGTCCATCCCGATGGATTTCTCACGTATCTCAACGAACGAGTAGCCCAATCCGAAGATGTGGGTGTGGGTAGAGATGTCCAAGGGGAACGGTACTATCCTGGCGATCTTGCGGACGCTCCTGAAGTCGAAGTCGCTCCGGAGGTAGGCCCCGTCCACAGATAACTCCCCGACGCGGTCAACGTTGCCGTACCCATGGACGTAGAGCAGGTGGGCCAGGTCCACCGAGTTTTCCGTCGTATCCTGAGGGTGCCCCGAAAAGCGGAGGGTCCGAACCGAGATAGCGCTCCAGTCGGTCTGGTCTGCAAGGTCGGTGGGCAGGTGCCAATGCGCCGCCCGTCCCCCGATTCCCCACCAGCCGAAGATGAGGCCGGCTATCTCCTGTGTCTCGAAGACGCGCAACCGCGCGGCCCTGGGTGGGGGAGCATGGGGAGTGGCAACGCACTGGCCGGTTGCGTCGTACTCGAAGCCATGGAAGGGACAGACGAGCCGACCGTCGCGCACACGACCCCCCGCATCAGGTCCCAGATCGGAGCCAAGGTGCGGGCAGTAAGCCTCGGCGACGCAGATGCGCCCGTCGTCGTCGCACCAGGCAACGATGTTCTCCCCCATCCAGGTCTTCTGGATGAGTCTCGCCTTCTGTATGGCCTTGCGGCTTCCGATGAAGTACCAGCCCTCGGGAAACGGCGAAGGCAACGGGGCGTTGTCAGGCTCTACTTGCCTGGTTGTCATCGAGCGGCACTCCCTGCCCGGACCGCTCGTTGTGGACAGTTCGCTAAAGCAGTCCGGACACTACTAGGATACGAGATTCGTTCCCGAATCCCATCCCCGTACGCACACCTGGCACGTCATGTTTCAGGCAGGGAAGTCGACCGGCGGTTGGCCTCAGGCGAAGCCTCCTCGTCCGCGACGTCTTCCACCCTCATCAGCAGGGCCGGCAGGATGGCAAACAAGGCAAGGAACCCCGAAATCATGAAGAGGTTCTGGAATACGGTCACTCCCGCTTCGATCAGGGGAGCCTCAGTCTCCTCGAATGTGGATCCGATCGTCACGTCAGCGGTCAGGCTGTAGAAGCGTTCGATTCCCCAGGCGGACAGGGCTGCCAACCCCAACGCCATCCCAACCATGCGCGACGCGGTTATCAATGACGCCGCCGCCCCCCAATAGTGACTGGGCGCCGCGCTCAAGGCGCTGACGCCAATGGGAGGGATAACCAGGCCGAATCCCAAGCCTGCCATCACCAGGGGCATGGTCAGCCTGAGTTCCTCCACCTCCGTCTCCCAACCACTCATGAACAGCAGACCTGTTCCTATGAACGCAAGGCCGGTTATGCACACCGTCCTCACTCCCGTCCAGCGCAGGATATAGCCGCCAACCACCGCTCCGAACGGGATAGCGGCTGTCAGGCGGACCAGGTGAAGGGCGCTCTCCCAGGCCCTCTTCTCCATGACGGTTCCGGCCATGAGCGGCACGGCTACCAGCGAGATGATCAACGCAACTCCTACGAGGAACTGGGTGATGTTGGAGGACAGGAACGCCCTAGACGTGTATAGGAACGACGCCAAGAGGGGCTGGACCGTGCGTCGCTCGAACAGGACTAACAGGAGAATCAGGCCAACCCCGAGGGCTATCAGGACGTACGGGAAGAGGGACTCTCCCGAAAAGATGGCTCTCTGGGAGAGGCCGATACTGAGAACGGTAAGGGCTGCTCCGAGCACGAGCGCCCCGAAGTAGTCCATCCTGGCCGCAGGATTGGCACGGTTCGGCAGGACGGCCAGGAGCGCTATCAGGAAGAGGCTCTGGGGTATGTCCAGCCAGAATATCCATCGCCAGCCCAGCAACTCGATGATGGCTCCCCCGTAGAGGGGCCCCAGCACCGACCCGGCTTCAGCCGAGGCCGCCACGAGTCCAATCGCCAGTCCCCTTTTCTCCGGCGATACAGCTGCCACAGCCATGGCGAGGCCTATGGGGACGGTGGCCCCGCCTCCGAAGGCCTGGACCACCCTCGCGGAAACCACCCATTCGAAGTTCGGCGCGAGCGCCACGAACGCCGAACCGATGGAGAAGACGATCAGCGCTGCGTGGAACATCCGGACGCGGCCATAGACGTCTGACAGGCGCCCCGCCAGCGGCATGGCCACGGTGTAGCTGATCAGGTATCCGGTTACGATCCAGGACGCCCTGTCCAGATCCGTAAGGGGGATCTCCAGGTCCACCATCACGGCAGGCAGAGCGGCGACCACCACGGTCTGGTCCAGGGCCGTCGAGAATACCCCTAGACAGATGATCCCCAGCACAACTGCCTGGGAAGATCTCAGTGATTGGAGGCGGGGCCCGGCAGCGTTCACGACCCTGAGGCTATCTCTGGAAGTTGGATGTCGACGGGGGCGTCGATGTCCTCGATGACCACCAAGCGCGTCGTTTCCGGCGCGTCCTCGTCGTAGAGCTTTCCGTCGATCCTAAGCTGCCGCAGGTCATACGAGGCCTCGTCGACCCACACAGATAACGTGATCGGATGACCGGAGTTCACATCGGTGATGAGGCCCGACATATCGTCAGAGACGATATCCCCATCTACACGGATAGCCTGGCCGCCTCCTACGGACTCTCTCCCTGTGATATCCGCGTTCCTCATGGCGGGCAGTATCTCGCTCAACGTTACGCCTATCCCTCCGAAGTTGAAGGGCACCTGGTCCAACGGCAAGGGGAGCCACGGCGCGTCCGAGGAGAACTGCATGTACGCCTGTTCCCCGACCGCCAGCATTCCAACCTCGACGAATCCAAGACCGGGATTCACCAGTTCCACCAGCATCCTGAAGCTGTCGGGTGTTTTGACTTCTCCCTCAACGCTCTTCAGCGTCATCTCGAAGAACTTCGCGCCTGATTCCTTTTCGTCGGCCATCTGGAACTTCGCTGTCGACAGTGCGGCTAGTTTCTCTGCCGCACTGGAGAGCACCTCATCCACCGACAACTCAGGGGTCGGCGTGGGTTCCGATTCACACGCGGCTGCCAGGAGGAGGAAACCCAACGCCAGCACGATGATCGAGATTCCCCGACCCACTGCCGTCCGGATAGATGGAGCGAAAGCCATCATCATGTGAGGCACGGTACCACCCGCTAAAGACGCCGGGCAAGCACCCTCAGGAGCATTCAGCGCGACGCCTTCCTGAACCGCCAGCCGTACATGATGCTCCCGTAGTAGTTGAACGATCGCCTCGCCGCAGGGTCGTCGAAGGGGTAGTCGGCACCCATCTGTCTTGCAGTGGCGAGCCCGGAGACGAAGCAGGTCTCCTGGCTGTTGACCAGCGTATGAGCGCCGCAGTGCCACGTTCGCCTCTTGCCCTGGATGCATCGGAACAGGTTGACGAGCAGTACGACGTGACGCACGTCATGGACGATGTGCTGGAACCACCATCGCTTGACGATCTTCCGCTCATCGATGGGACTGATCGGGTTGTAGGTCACCAGGCAGGGCTTGTCAGACCGGTTAGCCCATGGCTGCTGGTTGTGCATGATGTACGTGATCTCGTAGTTGTCAGGTCTCGCGCCGTACTGTTCGATGTGATTGCTCCGCGTCGTCAGGGCCTTCACTTCGTTGTCGGGAAGCACTGAGGAGTCGGAGTGAACGACTGTGTGGTTGTGAAGTTCGCTCTCGTAACGTATCGACGAGAGGATGTAGCGTTCGAGGAACGTGGGTTTGTCCAGGATCATCAGCGTCTGGTTCGCGTTGCATGCGAAGATCACGTCGTCGAACGCCTCCTGCACACCAGCCCTGTCCTCGACCACGACGCCGTCTTTCCGGCGGTACACCTTACGTACGGGCCTGTTCAAATGGATCTTGTCCCGGAAGTCGACCGACAGGTTCTCGTAGATGCGCCGAGTCCCCTGGTCCCACGTCTGCATGGGCGTAGCGGTCTCGATATCGAAGAACTCGAGGTATCTAGAGAAGAGCGCCGCAGGCATGTCAAACACGTTCGTCGCCATCAGGAAGTTGACGAACATGGGTTTCAGGACCTTGTACCGGAAGTCGCCGGAGAATCCTCCCAGGTTCAGGACCGTCCCCATGCTGATGTAGTTGAACGGGTTGAGGGCGTTCAGGCACTTGGACTGGGAACGGGTCAGCCAGCCGAACCAGCGCAGTCGCTTCAACAGCCGTTGGAACTTTGCTATCTCGTGTTGCAGCTGTTCCCTGATGTCGGAGTCGAAATCGTGGGCGTAGATCTGGTCACCGTACTTCACGCTGTAGCTGAACCTGGTATCGACCAGTTCGATGCCGAACTGCTCCATCAGCAACAGGATGTGGTGATACACCGACGGGATACAGGCTGTGACGGAGATGTCGAACGGGATCGAGCTCCCGTCATCCTGCGGCATGTCGGCTGTGACCGCGTTGCCGCCGATCTGTTCCTGGGCCTCGAACAGACGGAAATCGAACCGGTCCGGGTGATGATGCAGCGCCCATGCGGCACCCAGCCCTGAAACGCCCCCACCGACGATGGCGATCCGCCGTGGCGTTGTCCCTGTCACCCCGGTTGCCATGGCCTTCGTCCGACTCGACTAGCGTGTCCGGACAAACTTCTGGAGCCGCGCGCCCTGCAGGACCTCGGAGACATACATCGCACCCTGGGAATCAACGTATATCCCATGTGGCGCCGTGAACTTCCCCGGATCGTGGCTGGCCTCGCCTCCCCACCGCCAAAGCACGTTCCCCTGGAGGTCGAGGATACTCACCCGCGCGCCAAGCTCGGCCACGTACATGACGTCTTCGCTGTCGATGTAGATCTTGCAGGGCTGCAGGAAGCCCGGCCAGGTATCGAGGTGTTCACCGTTGGAGGTGAATATCTGGATGCGGTTGTTGGCCCGGTCGCAGACGTACACCTTGCCCTTGTGCTCCCAGACAGCGTGAACCAGGTTGAACTGGCCCGGACCGTCGCCCGGCTCGCCCCACGAGAACAGCATTGTGCCATCCGCGCTGTACTTGTGAACGCGGGAGTTGCGGTAGCCGTCCGAAACATAGAACTCCCCGTTGGGAGACAGGCCAACATTGGTTGGATGGTGGAACGGGGGCCCCGCATACTTCACGGTCGGGCTCTCCGCCGTATAGCCCGTGTCGGAGTGCTTCCCGCGGTCGCCAAGGGTGAACACGTGCCGGCCGTCCCCAGTGAATTTGAGAACGAGCTGGGAGCCGCGGTCGGTCAGGTAGACCATATCGTCGGGGCCGATGCAGATGCCGTGTGCGTCCTCGAAGATGCCATAACCCCACGAGTGCAGCAGCTTGCCGGAGCTGTCGTAGATCCGGTAGGGCGGATTGGCGCTGCGGGTGAACACGTGGACGCGGTCTTGTGAATCGACCGCAACGTCGCCGACCAGACCCCAGATCCAGTCCGGTTTGAGTTCCCCCCAATCCGGGACCAGCTCATAGGTACGTTCGCCCGCATCGATGCTGACCATTGGCTCCTCCACCGGGACTGCTGCCGCAAGTATACGGGCTATCGACGGCTCCACGAGTCAGGAGCCCGGAATGTCACCAGACTCCTCCTGTTCGCGGCGGTCGGATGAGCAGCGGTCTTCCCAGCCGCGGAAGCCCGGCGTGACGATCAGGCCGCCGCTGCTGCCCGCTGCGCGTCCACCCTTGCCAGGAAGGCGAGGACTTCCCTGTTGAAGACCTCCGTCTGATCGAGGTTTGTGAAGTGGCCCGCATCGGGCACCACCACCAGCTCAGAGCCCTCGATCTGGCTGTAGATGAACTTGACGTCCTCCAGGGCCGGATCCTCGTGGCCGGCGATGCACAGCGTCGGCGCCGTGATCTCGCACAGGCGGTAGTCGAAGGCCGGAGCCTGGTCGAGGGCCTCTAGGGAGTAGACGTAGCCGTGGGGCGTCAGCGCCCTGATCATCTCCAGCATGCCCTCGGCCTCCTTCGGGCCCTTGGCTGCCCTCAGGGCGAAGCTGTCGACCTCCCGGATGGAGTGTCTGGCAACCGCCTCCATACCTTCGGTGAAGGCCAACTCCCGCACCCGGGCCGTATTTTTCCTGATCTCTTCGCTGTGGGCGTGCCCCGACGCCGAGCCGGAGTCGATAACCATCAGCCCCGCCACCCGTTCCGGGTGCAGCAGCGCAAATCGCGTGGTGATTCCTCCGCCCATCGAGAGCCCACCGACGTAGGCCTTCTCGATGCCTAGGTGGTCGAACAGGCCCAGGAGGTCCTCAACCGACATGTCCAACCCGTAAGCCGATGGGTCCTGTGGGGCGTCCGACTTGCCGTGTCCCCGCGGCTCGAAGCGGATGAACCGGTAGTTCTCGGAGAACGCCTCGACCTGCGGGGTCCACATCGTGGCATTGCCGCCCCGGCAGTAGCAGAGCACGAGCGGGAATCCCTCGCCCTCGCTCTCGTAGTTGATGCCAACGCCGTTGATGGTTACCTTGGGCATGGAAGCCTCCTCTGGACGCTCGCTGGACCTGTCTCGGGAGGTTGGATCACACGGCCAAGGCCGTGAATGGTGGAGCCGAGGGGACTCGAACCCCTGACCCCCTGCTTGCAAAGCAGGTGCTCTCCCAACTGAGCTACGGCCCCATGTGTGTGGCTCAGGATACCATCCAGCGCCTACGGCAGGCTGAGTCCGGGTAGCGACAGCCCTTCCATCGTTTCCTGCACGACGCTGAAACGCTCGAACGGCGGCATGAAGTATGCCCCCGCGATGCGCCCGGAGAGCCCCGTCAGCAGTTCGCGGCTGAGGGCGATGCCCTCCTTGCCCCCGGCGTCGCCCCGGTATTCGGCGAGGTCGATGCGCCGCATGACATCTTCCGGCACCACGATGCCTGGCACCTCGTTGTGCAGGAAGCGGGCGTGACGTGCGTTGCGGAGCGGCAGCACGCCCATGATGACGGGCAGCGGGAAGCCGCCCAGCAGCGACCATACGCGCTCCACGTGTTCCACGGCGTAGACGGGCTGCGTCAGCAGGAAGTGCGCCCCGGCTTTGACCTTCCGCTCCAGCACGCGGAGTTCCCTTTCCAGATCGGGCGCGTTGAAGTTCAGCGCCGCGCCGATGAAGAACGACGTCGGCTGTTCGATCTCCCGTCCGTTCGCGTCCACGCCCTCGTTGAACCCCGCCATCAGCCGGATCAGGCCGGACGCCGTCACGTCGCTCACCGCTGTCGCGTAGGGATAGTCGCCCGAGAGCGGGACGTCGCCCATCACGGTGAAGACGTTCCGCAGACCCAGCGCGTGCGCGCCCAGCAGGTCCGAGTGCAGCGCCAGCAGGTTGCGATGGCGGATGGCCATGTGCATTACCGCCTCTACGCCGAGCCTCGACTGCACGAGGCTGCCCGTGGCGAGCGCACTCATCCTCCCCTGCGCGCGCGGGCTGTCTGCGACGTTTACGGCATTGACGCTCCCTACTACACCGCGAAGCTTGTCCAGGGTCCCGCTCACATCGAACCCGCGCGGTGGCGAGAGTTCCACCGTAACGACGAATTCGCCCTGCTCGATACGCTCCGCCAGCCCGGTCGGCCTGATCGCAGGCATCTCGACGCGTTGCGGTCGTGCCGTCGCGGGAGCAGGAACGCGCCGCGTCGAGGACTGCAGTACGCCGCGCACCGCGTCTCGCACCGCAGCGATGTGCTCGGGCGTTGTCCCGCAGCATCCACCGACCGCCGCTGCTCCCGCGCGGACGATCTCCCGTGCCGTCTCCGCGAAGTACTCCGGCGGCGCGGCGTATTGAAGCCGTCCGCCCACGTAGGCGGGAAGGCCCGCGTTTGGCTGCACGATGAGCGGCACGCCCGCCGACCCTGCCATGCGCTCCACGACGCTCAGCAGCAGGTCCGGGCCTATGCTGCAGTTCGCACCAAAGGCGAGAAGGTCCGCCTCGTTGAGCGCCGCGACCACGTCCTCCGGCGCATCTCCGCTCGGGGTGAGGCCGTCGCCCGTGAAGGTCATCTGAGCGATGATTGGCAGTTCGGAAACGGAGCGCACTGCCTCTATAGCAAGCCTGAGCTGCGCCAGCGACGTGAACGTCTCCAGGAGGATGAGGTCCGCTCCAGCGTCTGACAGGGCCGACGCCTGTTCCGCGAACACGTTGCTCGCGGACGCCGGAGAGAAGAGACCGGCGCCGGTGCTGTCCGGCGGCAGCGGCCCCATGGAGCCTGCCACCCAGACGTTCTGACCGTGCAGACGCGCGGCTTCCTTCGCCAGTGCGACTCCGGCTCGGTTCAGTTCCTCGACACGGGAGGCCATCCCGTGCATGCCGAGATTGGCCGCATTCGCGCCGAACGTATTCGTCTCCAACAGTTCCGCGCCTGCGCGAAGGTAGGAGAGATGCACGCCCTTCACGACATCGGGCAGTTCGACGTTGGCCGGTTCCAGCAGCGCGGCGGTAAGACCGTGCGCGTACAGCTGGGTGCCGGTGGCCCCGTCGCAGAGCAGCAGGCCACGGGATAGGCGTTCGGAGAGCGAGAAGTCCATAAACAGGAACCTCTGGAGATTGTACCAGCGCCACCCTGCTGCCGTTGTGCGGAGCATGCCGGACGGCTATCCTGCGCCCCTCTATGACAGGCCCGGACCTCACGATAATCAACTGGCTGCTGGCAGCCTCCCCGGTCGTCCTCCTCGTGGTCGCCATCATCTGGTTGAACTGGAGCGCGCCGCGCGCAGGAGCCGCCGCCTGGCTGCTCGCCCTCGCCCTGGCGCTGCTCATCTTCGGCGCAGCGATGGACCACGTCGCCATCGCAAGCGCCAAAGGACTGAGCCTCGCGGTCTTCGTTCTCACCATCGTCTGGACGTCCGTATACCTGTTCAACATGGTGGACAAGCTGAAGGGCATCGACGCCATCGGGCGGACGATGGCCATGCTCGCCAGCGACCGCCTCGTGCAGGCGCTGCTCATCGGCTGGGGCTTCTCCAGCTTCATCCAGGGCATCACCGGGTTCGGAGTGCCCGTGGCCGTCTCCGCTCCGCTGCTCATCATGCTCGGCTTCCCGCCCGCTCGAGCCGCCGCGATGGCGCTCGTCGGGCACGGCTGGGCCGTGACGTTCGGTTCGATGGGCTCGTCCTACTACACCATCCAATTGGTGACCGGCATCGAGGGCGAGGTCATCGCGCCTCACATGGCGCTGCTCTTCGCACCCATCATCGTCGCGAGCGGGATGCTGGTGGCGCACATCCAGGGCGGAATGAGCGCACTACGGCGAAGCCTGCCGATAGTCGTCATTGCCGGCGCCTTCATGGCTGCGGCGATGTACGCACTCGCATGGGGCGGCGCGCCGCAGATCGCATCCACCGTCCCGGGCGTCCTTGGCATGGTGGTGCTCGCCCTGCTCTCCCGGACGCCGCTCCTGCGCGCCGCTCCACAGACCGAAGCGGCTCCCGAGGCGCCGCCCGCCGGGGCAGCGGACGAACCCGACTCCCGGCCCATGCCGTTCATCCTGGCCTTCATGCCCTACCTGCTGCTCATCACGCTGAGCGTCATATCGCAGATCGGCCCGGTGAAGGAGGCCGTACGCAACATCCTCTGGGGACTTGACTACCCCGCGTTCGAGACCGACCAGGGATTCGCCGTCGCCGCCGCGAACGACTACGCGCCGATACGCATCCTCAACCACCCGGCCCCGCTCATCTTCTTCAGTATCGTGCTCAGCGCTGTGGTCTATATCTTCGCCAAACGATGGCGGAAGGGCGTCGCCTGGGAGGCGATGAAGCTGACATACGGACAGAGCCTCGGCTCCACCATCGGTGTGACGACGATGGTGATGATGGCCGTCGTCATGGCAGACACCGGCATGACCGTCCTCCTCGCGCGGGGCATCGCGAACGCCTCCGGCCCGTTCTTCCCGTTCGTATCGCCATTCATTGGCCTGCTGGGCTCGTTCATGAGCGGCAGCAACACCAACTCGAACGTCATGTTCGGGCTGCTCCAGCTGGAAACAGCGAGGGCGCTCGACATCGGGACCGTCACCATCTCCAGCATCCAGTCGATCGGGGCGTCCGTCGGCAGCCCGATGGCGCCGGCGAAGGTGCTCGTCGGCGCGGCGGTCGTCGGTCTCGCCGGGAAAGAGCGGGACATCTTCCGCATCGTCATTCCCTACATCCTCGGGCTCGTCGTCCTCGCCGGCATCGAAGCCATCATCATCATCGAACTTCTGCCCGCGCTATCGAGGTAAGCCATGCTTTCAGCCGCCACGAAACGCAAACTCCGCCACGTCGTCCTCGCGGGAACGATCGTCAGCTTCCCACTGCTCTACCTCGGGCCCGTAACGCTGGAGGAGGCCGCGGTGACGATTGCAGGACTCGCCGTGGGCATCGTGACCGCGGTGCTCGCCTGGTTCGCCTTCTAGGATGAGGACACTCGATGACGAACGCACAGCCTGACAGAAGCTCCCAGAGCCAGTTCGGACGGCTCGCCGGAGCCTACGGCGCGAGCAAGACGCACGCGCAGGCGGGCGCGCTCGCCTCAGCCGCTTCCATGCTTAGCGACCGCCGCTATGGGACAGCCATGGACATCGGCGCGGGACCCGGCTTTACGGCGTTCGCCGTCGCCGACCACTGCGACCGCGTCATCGCGACCGACGTGACGCCGGAGATGCTGGAACAGGCGCGCTCGCTGCGCAGTGAACGCGGAGCGCCGCAAACGGAACTGATGCTGACGGCAGCGGAATCCCTGCCCTGCCGGGACAGTAGCCTCGACCTCATCACCTGCCGCACCGCCGCGCACCACTTCCTCAACGTCGACTCCTGGTTGACCGAGGTGCACCGCGCGCTGGCGCCGGGTGGGGAACTCATCCTCATCGACACCATATCGCCGGATGACACGGAAGCCGAGACCTGGATGCACGGCATCGAGATATGGCGCGACCCTTCCCATGTGCGGAACCCCACCCAGGCGGAATGGCTGAACGCCATCGAACGCGCGGGCCTTCGTGTTGCTGATACGGCGCTATCGCGCGTAGACCTGGAGTATCCCGACTGGACGGAACGCGCCGGTATGCCGGAGGAGGAGGCCGCCAGACTGGGGGAGGCGCTCAGGGATGCGCCCGCGTCAGCGGCGCAAGCCTTCGGCATCACGCCCAAGGCGGACGGACTGATCGAGTTCTACTGGCCGATACTGAGCGTGAAGGCCGTCAAACCGTAGGCGCTAGTCCACCCCGCGCAGCACACGCTGCGCTGCCGCGACCCCCGCGCCTGCCTGCGTCTCGTAGCCCTGCTCACCCATCGCCTCTTCGAGCGCGCCGAGTACCGTGAGCACATTGGGGCCGGTGCTGTTGTGGCCCATCAGCCCGATGCGCCACGCCTTGCCCGCGAGCGCCCCCAGGCCGCCGCTCAACTCGATGTTGTGGCGGTCCAGCAGGTAGCGGCGCGCCTGCGCCTCGTCTATCCCTTCCGGCGCGTGGACAGCGGTGAGGCTCGGCAGTTGCACTTCCGGGTCCGCCACAACGCTCAATCCCATCGCGTGCAGCCCGGCACGGAGCGATTCTCCGTTCCTGGCGTGACGGCCCCACCGTGCCTCCACGCCTTCTTCCGCGATCAGCCGAAGCGCCTCACGCAGCGCGTAGATCATGGAGATGGGCGCGGTGTGATGGTACGCGCGTCGGTCCCAGTAGCTGGTCAACTCCGTAAGATCCAGATAAAAGCTCCGAACCTTTGTCGTTCGGCTCTGCAGTGTCTCTATTGCTCGCGGGCTCAGCGTCAGGGGCGCGAGACCCGGAGGCGCGCCGATGCACTTCTGCGTGCAGCTGTAGCAGACGTCGACGCCCCAGTCGTCCACATGCAGTTCAACTCCACCGAGCGACGTAACCGCGTCCACCACCAGCAGCGCGCCCGCCTCATGCGCAACGTCCGCTATCTCTTTGATGGAGGTGGCCGCTCCGGTGGACGTCTCTGCGTGCACCACGCCAACCGCCTTCACCTTGCCTGCTCCGCGGAGCGCCTCCCGCACGCGCTCCGCATCCACAGCCTTCCCCATCTCATGCTCGACCACGATGACGTTCGCGCCGCTGCGCTCCGCGATCTCCCCCAGCCGCTGCCCGAAGTAACCGTTGATAGCCACAACGAACGTATCGCCCGGCTCGATGATGTTGACCATCGCTGCTTCCATGCCGGCAGTGCCGGTGCCGGAGATGGGCAGCGTCACCGGGTTCTCCGTCCGGAACACGTACCGCAGCAGCGACCGGACATCGTCCATCACGGCGAGGAAGTTCGGGTCGAGATGTCCAACGAGCGACGAGGCCATCGCCTGCAGCACACGAGGATGAACGTTGGAGGGGCCTGCTCCCATGAGCAGCCGGTACGGAGGCATGAAGCCAGCAGTGTCTTGCGTCATACGGCATTCTCGACAGTATGGGATGTGGCCGGCGCGAGGCGGATGCCCGGGCGCAGGGCGAAGAGCATTATAGCAACACCTCTCCTGCCGGAGAAGGAATCTTGCGGTGTTTCTAGCCAAAGTTTGAGACTTACCTACAACATGTTGTAGGCCTGCTCATCGTCCTTGCGTCTTCTTGCGTTGATAGCTCAGGACTCGCCCTGTTTCTGCGTACCCGAGGCGGGCAACAGGGCCCCATAAACCCGATTGAATGCTAGGCAAACGCATTGATTCTGTTTTAGACAACGTCTAACGTTTTTCCTTGCAACGCTTCCTCACCGGAGCGTGCAACGCGGAGGCAGAAACAAGTCCTATGTCCGCCGACAGCCACATATACCACGAGCCGGTGATGACCGCCCAGGTCCTTGCCGGACTCGCTGTGCGGCCGGGCGGAGCCTACGTCGACTGCACGCTCGGCGACGCCGGGCATGCCACCGCCATCCTCGAGGCTTCCGCGCCGGACGGCCGAGTCCTGGGACTCGACGCCGATCCGGAGGCCATCTCCCCGGCAACCGAGCGCCTGCGGCGCTTCGGTGACCGGGTCATCGTCGTCAATGCCAACTTCGGCACGGTCGCATCGCAGGCACACGCTCATGGCTTTGTGCCCGCCGACGGCGTGCTGTTTGACCTGGGGCTCTCCTCCCGCCAGCTCGACTCGGAAGAGCGCGGCTTCAGCTTCCGCCGTTCCGCCCCGCTGGACATGCGGTTCACGCCGGAGGGCTCTTCCGCCGCAGACCTCGTCAACGGTCTGCGGGAGCAGGAACTCGCGGACCTCATCTACACGCTCGGCGAAGAGCCACGTTCGCGCCGCATCGCGCGTGCCATCGTTGCAGTGCGTCCGCTGACCGACGCCGCCGAGTTGGCGGAAGTCGTTGCACGGGCGTCCGGTTACCGCAGGGGGCGCACCCACCCGGCCACCCGCACATTCCAGGCGCTCCGCATGGCCACGAACGACGAACTCGGCAACCTTCGGCGCGGACTCAGCCAGGCGGCTTCCGTCCTTAACACTGAGGGGCGCCTCGTAACGATCGCTTACCACTCCCTCGAAGACCGCGAGGTCAAGCGGTTCGTCAACGGCGGCGAGGTCCGCCCCATAACGAAGCGCGTGATCAAGCCCGACTCCGATGAGATCTCCCGCAACAGGCGCAGCCGCAGTGCGCGGATGCGTGTTGCTGAACACGTGTGAGTTGGAAGGGGACAGATGACAAACTCTCGTGAACAGCTCTACGCCGCCATAGATGTCGGCACGACCAAGGTCGTCACACTCGTCGCCAGGGCCGACATGGAAGGCGGAGTGGATGTCGTTGCCCAGGGGCACGCGTCTTCGGCCGGCATGCGAAAGGGAATGGTCGTCAACCCGGACGCCATGAAGGAGTGCATCCGGCTGTCCGTCCGTGAGGCGGAGAAGACGCTCGGGCGCAAGCTGCCGCCGGTCATCGCCGGCGTTACGGGCAGCCACCTCCAGTCGCACAACGAGAGCAATAGCGGCGATGAGGACAGCGTCATCATGGATGACGGCTACTACGGCCGTTCCGATGTCGACGGATTGGAACCCGCGCCCGCCCATAACCCCATCGGCATGCGCGTGATCCAGACGGTTCCGCGGTCGTTCGAAGAGACGCACGTCATCATGGGTGACTCGGTCCCCATCGACACGCTGACCGCCACCCTGGCCGGAGCCGGAGTAACCCTTCGGGGGCTCGTTCCCGAGCATCTCGCCAGCGGCGAAGCAGTCCTGAACCCTGATGAACGTGTCTTGGGAGTTGTCCTGGCGGACATCGGAGGCGGCTCCACGGATGTCGTGGTCTACCGGGAGGGATCGGTCTGGTTCACCACCAGCATCCCCATCGCAGGCCAGCACTTCACCACCGACATCGCAACGGGACTGGGACTGCTGCCCACCGCTGCAGAGCAGGCCAAGATAGTGAAGGGCTCGGTCTGGTTCGAGCACCTCACCGAGAGAGACACCGCCGATGTGAAGCCGGCGCTGAGCGGCAGCGCCATCCCTGTTCACCTCAAGAAGCTCAACCGGATGCTGCATGACCGGGCCGTCGAGCTCGTGCGCATGATGATGTACCGCCTCGCCTCCAACGGGATGGTGCACATCCCTTCCGGGGGGATTGTGCTGACAGGCGGCGCCTCAGCCCTGCCGGGACTGACGGACATCGTTGCGGACTACGGCAAGTGCCCCGTTCGCATCGGGTCTCCCTCCTCCACGTTGGGGCTGCCAGCCGAGCTGATGGACCCCACCTACTCCACAGCCGTAGGCCTGGTGCTCTGGGCCATCCGGCAACGGCACATCAATACGCTCCCGGAGTCCAGGTTCGTCGGGGCATCGCAAGCGCGGTCCGGCGGCTGGCTCTCCCGGTTCAAGTCCAGGCACCCAACGGAAGTGAGCGTATGAATCGACCAAACAGACCTTTCCCGCAGCGGGAATAGAGGGCAACACAGCGGAAGAGGCGTCCCAAGGCGTTAGACAACACCACAGTCCAACAGAGGACCAGGCAAAGGGGTAACGGTTATGACCATGGAACTGTTTGGCAACGAGCAGAAGGCGGACATCGACGGCATCGCGCGCGTCAAGGTCATCGGCGTTGGCGGCGGAGGCTGCAACGCGGTTAACCGCATGTACCGCGATCGCGTCCCGCACGTCGAGTACCTCGCCGTGAACACCGACGCGCAGCACCTCGTGCGTCTCGACGTGCCGGTCAAGATACGCATCGGCGACACGATCACGCGCGGCCTCGGCGTCGGCGGCGACCCTGAGATCGGGCGCACCGCGGCAGAAGAGTCACGCGAAGAGATCTACGAATCGGTCCGTGGCGCCGACATGCTGTTCATCGCCAGCGGCATGGGTGGCGGCACCGGCACCGGTGCGGCCCCGGTAGTTGCCGAGGTTGCCCGCGAGACCGGCGCGCTCACCATCGCGGTCGTAACCAAGCCCTTCCGGTTCGAGGGCCGCAAGCGCGGCAAGAACGCCGATGACGGGCTAGCCCGCCTGCGCGAGGCGGTGGACACCCTCATCGTCGTCCCGAACGACCGCCTCGGTGCGATGTGCGACGACGACCTCTCCGCAGAGGACGCCTTCCGACTGGCCGACGACGTGCTCCGGCTCGGCGTCAAGTCCATCGCAGAGCTGGTGACGATCCCCGGCGAGATCAACCTCGACTTCGCCGACGTCAAGACCATCATGACCGGCGCAGGCCCGGCCTGGATGTCCATCGGCTCCGCCCACGGCGAGAACCGGTCCATCGAAGCGGCCAAGAGCGCCATCCACAGCCCGATGCTCGACGTCAACATCGAAGGCGCACGCGGCGTGCTCCTCAACATCACGGGCGGCACCAACATGACGCTCAAGGAAGTGCAGCGGGCAGCCGACGTCATCGCCAACTCCGTCGACCCGGACGCCAACATCATCTTCGGCATGGTGACGGACCCCAAGATGGAGGACGAGATGTGCGTCACCATCATCGCCACCGGCCTTCCGAGCATCGAGCAGATGAGCCTGAACGACGACGGCATCGCCGAGTTTCTCCGCCGCGCCATCAGCGACGAAGCGGACTTCGACCTGCCGCCCTTCCTGCGCCCGAGCAACCGCCAGGCGTCCTAGAAGGTAACTCTTCGGCAACCAGCTCCGCCGCCTGTCCCCCACGACGGCGGAGCGCGGGGCAGGTTTCCCCAGGCCCGCTCCGCAGGTATCGCGATCCAGGACCCCCGCGAGGTTCGCCTCCGGGGGTCTTTCGCATGTCCGGGCCATTCACACGGGAAGGGAGATTAACGCAATATGTGCTACTGTCATAAAGACCTGCCCCACCCGCTGGTAGAATCTCCGAAAATGCCTATTGACTTTCTTCGATGGTTGAAAAAGAATAGCGGCTGCAAGCGTAAGGGCTTTATCTAGTAGCCCGTGCACCTTAAAATCCCCTATATTGTTGTCCGAGGCACGGAACGAGCCTTCCACCAAGGAGACTCGGTCCGACTCCAGCCCGCGGGTTCGAGATGCACTGTCCAAACTGTGGGGATCCAAACACCCGGGTGACCGACTCCCGGGATACCGGCCAGGACATCCGCCGACGCCGGGAGTGCGGACGCTGCGGCGTGCGCTTCACCACCTACGAACGCATCCAGCATGCCACGCTCCAAGTCGTCAAACGCGATGGTCGGCGCGACGAGTTCGACCCACAGAAACTCCTCCGAAGCATCCGGCTCGCCTGCACCAAGCGCCCTCTCCCCACGGGCGCCATCGAGAAACTCGCCAGCGAGATTGAGAACGACTTGCAGGATCTGGGCAAAGCCGAGGTCCCCGCTTCCGTCATAGGCGACCTTGCACTCGAACGCCTCCGCCACCTGGACCCCGTGGCCTACGTTCGCTACGCCAGCGTCTACCGCGACTTCGACACACTGGACGGCTTCATCGAGGAGATACGCGAGTATCAGGCAACGGGCGGCTTGGCCTCCGAACAGGAAGTCAGCCAGCTCTCCCTCATTCCCAACGAGTTCGCCGTTCCCTCCAAGCGCACCGGGCGTCGGGGCCGCAGGCCCAGCATGACGCAGCCGCTCCCCGACAGCGCCGCCACCGCCAGCTGACATCCCCCTCACCGCCTCGGACAGCGATAACAACACTTGCGTGCTCCGGCTTTCGAGCCGGGGCGACCGGAAGTGCGCTCTCCCCTGCGCTCTTCCACGTCTCCCTCCTCCGCAGGCCCCTCTCGACGCGCCACGGGAGCGGGCCATCGGGCCCCGTTGGGTTTATCCCGCGGGGCCCGCCCTCTTTAAACCGCTATAATCAGCGATGCACCCCGCAGGGACACTGGACTATGAACACACGCCCACGCATCGCGATAACCCTCGGCGACCCCACCGGCATCGGCCCGGAGGTCGTCGCTAAAGCCCTCTCCCAGCCGGACCTCGAAACAGACGCCGCGCTGTTCGTCGTCGGCTCTCCCGCTGTGCTCGACCGCGCGTTCGACCTCGTTGGTAGCGACCTGCGTGCCCGAAGCGTCGACGGCATCGAGGACGCGGTAACCGCTGGGCGTGTGAACGTCATCTCGCCACACGATGATGACGGGCTCGCCTCCCTGCCCTACGGCGAGATCTCGCCGCGCGCCGGAGCCGCCGCGGTCGAGTGGGCATCCACTGCCGCCCGCTTGGCAATGGATGGGGCCGTGGACGCTATCGCCACAGCCCCCATCAGCAAGGAGGCGGCCCGCCTCGCCGGACACGAAAGCTTCGGGCATCAGGAGATCTATATGCACCTCGCGGGTGTACCGCGAGTCCTCACCATGCTCCTGACGAACGGCCTCAACGTGGTGCACCTCACCACGCACCACCCGCTCCGCGACGCCGCGCTCTTCGTGACCCGCGAACGCATACTGGAAGCCCTGCGCCTCACGCACGGATTCTTCGCCGCGCACGGCATTCCGGAGCCCCGCATCGGCGTCGCCGCGCTCAACCCCCACGGCGGCGAAGCCGGGCTCATCGGCTCAGAGGAGATCGAGGAGATACGCCCTGCCGTGGAAGATGCGAACGCTGAAGGCATCGCTGCAACTGGCCCCGTCCCTGCCGACACCGTATTCGGGCAGGCCATCGATGGACGCTACGACGCCGTGCTCGCCATGTACCACGATCAGGGGCACATCGCCGTCAAGGTCCACGACTGGGCCGCGAGCATCACGCTCAACATCGGACTGCCGTTCCTCCGCACGTCCGTCGACCACGGCACCGCCTTCGACATCGCGGGAAAGGGCGTCGCCGATGCAACAGGCATGGTCGAGGCCATCCGCTACGCGGCTGAGGTCTCGCGCACAGGCCGCCTCCCCTCCCCTCGCGACCCGGCATAGCACCGCACGAGCCGGACCGTCAGCACTCCTGCGGGTGTATACTCTCCTAACGCGCCAGCAAGAAAACACGCTGGCGCGTCCTTGTACGAGGAGGAACACGGTGCGCGTCGGGTTCGCAGGCGGCGGAGTGATGGCCGAGGCGATGTTCAGCAGAGCGATCGCCTCGGGACTGTGCGCCGCGAGCGACGTCAGCGTCGGTGAACCGGTGCCCGATCGCCGGGACTACCTCGCGGAGCGTTACGGGATCGCCGTTCACGCCAACAACGCACCTGCGGTGGATGGCACGGAGATGGTCGTCATCGCAGTCAAACCACAGCACATCGCTCACGTCTATGACGACCTTCGCGGAAAGCTCCTCGGAGAACAGACCGTGCTCTCCATCGCCGCTGGCGTAACGATGGGTTCGCTCGCCGACGGGCTGGACCATGACCGCATCATTCGAGTGATGCCGAATACGCCTGCCCAGATCGGTGCAGGCATGTCCGTCTGGACAACGTCTCCCGGAGTACCGGACCCCGCACGGGAGGCTGCTGCAGCGCTCCTCGCCACGCTCGGCCGCGAGTGGTACGTCCCCAGCGAGAACTACCTGGACATGGCGACCGCCGTCTCCGGCAGCGGCCCTGCCTACGTTTTCGCGTTCATCGAAGCATTAACCGAGGCTGGCGTCTTCGTAGGCATGCCGCGCGACATGGCGCAGACACTCGCAGTCGAGACAGCGCTCGGCTCGGCCCGGCTTGCGGGCGAGTCGGGTGAATCGCCCGCTATCCTGCGGGAGCGGGTGACGTCCCCCGGCGGAACTACGGCAGCGGCGCTGCGGGAGATGGAGAGCAGAGGCTTCAAGAGCGCCCTGATCGAGGGCGTGTCTGCCGCATTCCGCCGCTCCCAGGAGCTTGGAGGCAACCGATGAGAGAATTGGCCCTTGCCGTCATCCAGGTCCTCCTGCTGGCGATACTCGCCCACGCCCTCCTCTCTTGGCTCATAATCGCTGGGGTGCGGAACGAGATCGTTGTGCGCCTCTACCAGAGCATCGGGAGCGCGCTGGATCCGCTCTACCGGCCTCTACGTCGGGTCGTCCCCAAAGTCGGGATGATGGACCTCACCCCGCTGGCGGCCATCTTCCTGCTGATCATCCTGCGAAGTTTTGTCGTGAGCCTCGGCTGAATTGCTCCTTTGAGGGCGGGCACAGGTGGAGCGTGGCACCTATAATGCCGCTCGCTCATGGCCACCGCCATCGTCTCCGACTCCAGTGTCTCCCTGCCTGCGGACATCACACGCGGGCTGCCGTTGTTCCTCGCACCGCTGGAGGTCCGCATAGGCGACCGCATTTACGCTGACGGCGTGGACATCGCTCCCGCTGAGTTCTACGCGCTCCTGAGATCGAGCACCGAGATGCCCACGACCGCCGCGCCGTCACCCGGCGCATTCCTGGACGCCATCCGGCGCGCGGGTGAGGTTGCCGACGAGATCGTCTGCATGACGATATCCTCCGATTTGAGCGCCGCCCACACCGCCGCGACGGAGGCCGTCCGCCTCGCTGAGACGCAGCATCCTGACCTCCGTGTTGTGCTCGTCGACTCGCGAAGCGCAGGGGCGGCACAGGGGCTCATCGCACTCGACGCCGTGCGGTCCGCCGCCTCCGGTGCGTCTATGGAAGACGTGCTGGCACGCATGACGCGGCGTATAGGCGACACGCAATTCATCGGCTACCTGGACACGCTCTACTACCTGTGGCGGGGTGGGCGCGTCCCGAGGCTCTTCATGTGGATGGGGAGCGTCCTGAGCCTCAAGCCGGTCTTGCAGCTCTCCGCCGGACGCATCGGCATGGTGGAACGTCCGCGCACCGAGGCGAAGGCGCTCGCGCGCCTCGCCGCCATCGCCTCCGAGCGCGCAGCAGGGCGCCCCACGCGCGCAGCCGTCATGCACGCGGCTGAGCCAGGAAAGGGTGAGATGCTCGCGGAGCGGCTGCAGTCCCATCTGCACATCGAAGAGCTGTTCATGACGGAGTTCACTCCGGCCATCGGCGCCCACACCGGTCCCGGCCTCGTCGGTTGCGCCTTCCATCCGCTCGACTGAGCACCAGCCGTTCGTCGTCGTCCCTGCTTCGAGTGAAGCCGGCATGAGGCTCCCGGCTCGGTATCACGGTACGCGGCAAGCCTCGCCCTTCCCTGTGGTACGCTAACGCGACTCCCAGCAAGCGAGGCAGCGCGATATGACCACTGTGCGAGTTGAAGAAGGCTCCATCACCGAGTACGAGGCGGACGCCATCGTCGTCAATCTGTTCGAGGGAGTGAAGTCCCCGGGCGGCGGGACCGGAGCCGTAGACGCGGCACTGGACGGTGCGATCTCCTCGCTCATAGCGGACAAGGAGATAACCGGCAGGCAGGGCGAGGCCGTCACTATCCACACGTTCGGCAAGCTGCCCGCCAAGCGTGTGGTCGTGGCCGGGCTTGGCAAGCGGGAGAAGTTCGACACAGACGCGGTTCGCGCTGTTTCCGGTGGGGTCGCACGACGGCTGCGGCAGATGGGCGTGAAGCGCGCTGCCGCCATCGCCCACGGCGCGGGCATCGGCGGGCTGGACGCAGGTGAATCGGCGCAGGCGATGGCGGAGGGCACGCTCCTCGGTCTGTACGAGTTCAAGCGCTACCGCTCGAGGTCCAATGGAAGCAACGGCGACGACGGCAAGGCGCTCGACGAGGTGGTCATCGTTGAGCGTGACGCGAAGCGCGTGCAGACGCTCGCTGCGGGCGCCGCGAAGGGCACGCTCCTCGCCGAGTGCGCAATCATCGCTCGCGACCTCGTCAACGAACCCGCCAACGTCGTCAACCCCGCACGCATGGCCGAGGTTGCTACCGAAGTGGCCAACGACGCCGGGCTCCCCATCACCATCCTGGGACGCGAGGACATGATGGAGCGCGGGATGGGCGCGATGCTTGCCGTGACGCAGGGCAGCGCCAACGAGCCGCGCCTCATCATCATGGAGTACGCAGGAGACCCGGATCACCCGGAGAATAACGTCGCCATCGTCGGCAAGGGCATCACGTTCGACTCCGGTGGTATCTCCATCAAGCCTGCATCCAGCATGTGGGAGATGAAGGGCGACATGAGCGGCGGCGCATCGGTCATCGGCGCGATGAAGGGCATCGCCGCACTGGCGCCGAAGATCAACGTCTTCGGCGTTGTCCCGGCCGTCGAGAACATGCCGTCCGGCACCGCCCAGCGCCCCGGCGACATCATCCGCGCCATGAACGGCAAGACGATCGAGGTCGACAACACGGACGCCGAGGGGCGGCTCATCCTGGCCGACGCCATCTGCTACATCAAGGAAGTCAGGAAGGCGCGACGCGTCGTGGACATCGCGACGCTCACAGGCGCGGTGGTGGTCGCGCTCGGGCATGTCGCGAGCGGCGTCATGGGCACGTCGCAGGAGCTCGTGGACTCGGTGCTCTCAGCATCGAAGGCAACGGGCGAGAAGATGTGGCAGCTGCCGCTGTTCGAGGAATACAAGCGGCAGAACCGCTCCGACTACGCGGACGTGAAGAATACCGGCGGACGTCCTGCGGGCAGCATCACCGCGGCGCTGTTCATCGGCGAGTTCACGGAGGACGTGGAGTGGGCGCACCTGGACATCGCCGGGACGTTCATGTCGGAGCGCGCGAACGGCCACGTCGTCAAGGGCGCGACGGGCGTCCCCACCCGAACGCTGGTCAAGCTGGTCGAGGACTTGGCAGGCGTCGCGTAGCGCAGGACCCCGCTAAGTTACCGCGATCCCCGGCGACCCCCGCCTCCCCCTCGGTCGAGGCTTCCCTTCCACGGGCCGTAGCTGGCTGACGCGAAGGATCTGCAACGGCTCGTCGCTGATGCACTCGAACCCGTAGCGCGTGTAGCGCGGCGTGTAGATGCCTTCCATCGGGTCGAGGTCGCCGAAGTGGGTGTCGCCCTCGCCGAAGAACCGCGCCTTGCCGGAGAGCACCATCCAGTAGCCGTCCTGGTCGTTGTGATAGTGGAGCGCGTTGCCCTGCCCCTTCTCCATGATCTGGACGGTGCTGACCATGCTGTCGTTGTAGAGCAGGTCGAACGACCGGCCCTTATCAGGGCCTCGGTCGCGAGCCCGTGGGTCTGCAGAACCGGGGTAGCTGAACCGTTTCACCTCATTCGGCATGGCCTCATCTCCTCCTGCGTCCCGCCTACAACGCTGCCGAGCCCTCGCGCGCCTGCTCAGGCTTCCTCGCCTGGGGTTTGCCTTCCACTGGCCGCAACTGGCTGACGCGAAGTATCTGCAACGGTTCGTCGTCGATGCTCTCGAATGCATACCGGGTGTAGCGAGGCATGAAGATGCCCTCCATCGGCCCGAGGTCGCCGTAGTGCGTGTCGCCCTCGCCGTGGAATCGCGCCTTCCCCGCCAGCACCATCCAGTAGCCGTCCTGGTCGTTGTGGTGGTGGAGCCCCGTCGTCTGTCCCTTCTCCATGACCTGCACGGTGCTGATAACCAGGTGGTTGTAGAGAAGATCTGACGAACGGCCTCTCGTAGGGCCGCGGTCGCGTGCGTCGGGGTCTGCGGGGCCCGGGTACCGGAACCGTCTCACCTCTTCGGCCATGGCTCTCCCCTCCATCGCTCGCTACCGAGACTATACCCCTCTCACCTGCGTGTGGCACGCGCGTCTACCCCGATGCCTGGCAACGACCGGGGTGCGGGGATGATCTGCGGAACTGACAGAGGAGACTTGGACGCCCGTGTTATTCGGGCGACTCTGCGACGGGGGAGTCTCCCTGTGTGCGAACGCGCTCCATCGTCGACTTGCGGTAAAAGACGAGGACGGTGAAGGAGAGCCATGCTACGGAGAACACCGTAGCTGAGAGGATAAGCAGGTCCTCCGTGCCCTTATACGTCAAGTAGCTGCCCACGGGGGCTACCAGCAGAGCAAGCACCGTGAGCAACTGGCTGAAACCAGCTGATTTGGTCATACCTGTCTCCTCCATACCCTTTCGGCCATGAGGCCGCGCGCCAAGAGTAAGAATCGTATCTCCGGGAGACGTCACGGTGAACCGGACAAGGGTGCGTAATGCCGCTGCTTCGATGCCCGGCGCGTGGCTCGCGAGAGGCTGGCGGCAAACCACTGTTCCCTGCGCTGGGCGCTCCTCTGCTACAATGAGCCTTCCGCGGTGGGCGTGGTCGAGGGGTTAAGACGCCAGGTTGTGGCCCTGGAGATCGAGGGTTCGATTCCCTCCGCTCACCCCATTTCTCTTCTTGTAACCGAGACCCTGCGCATTGACTACTGCCCGCGCACTGAACGTGCGCTCTCCTCTGCTCACGCTGGACGCGGAACTCGCAGCGAGCGCCGGTGTCGCCGGAGTCCGCATCGTGGAGGTCAACCCATGAAGGTCTACACCTACTCGGAAGCCCGCCAGCAGCTCGCGTCTGTTCTTGACGCCGCCCAGCAGGACGGTGCGGTCAGGATACGACGCAGGGACGGTCGCACGTTCGTCCTCCAGTTGGAGACATCGAAAAGTTCGCCCTTGGACGTGGAGGGCGTCGACCTCGGCATTTCCACCAGCGACATCGTCTCCCTCGTACGAGAGAGCCGCTCCCGCTACGCCTGAACAACCGCCGCCCTTTCCCGCCCACGCGCGTTCGCATAGAATCCCGCAGGGCGCGGCGCGCGTCCCTCAACCACGAAGCAGGGAAGGTGCAACATGGGCAGGCTGGACGACAAGGTCGCAGTGATCGTCGGAGGCGGCAGGAATATCGGCCGCGCCTCCTCCAAGTTATTCGCCTCCGAAGGCGCGAAGATCGCCATCTTCGACATGGAAGAGAGCCGCGCCGCAGCGGTGACCGAAGAGGTCGCGGAGCAGGGCGGCGAGTGCATGTACGTCGTGGGCGAGGTGCAGAAGATCGACGACGTCAAGAACATGATCGCGAAGGTCGTCGAGCACTACGGCCGCATCGACATCCTCCTGAACTGCGCCGCCATCTCCGACCGCAAACCCATGCTGGAGCTGGAGGACGAGGACTACCTGAAGATCATCGAGGTGACCCAGAACGGCACCTACTTCACTTGCAAGTACGTGGCAGAACAGATGGTGAAGCAGGGCGATGGCGGGGCCATCGTCAACTTCTCGTCCGGCTCCGCGTTCAACGGCAACAAGCAGCGCGTCGCCTACGACATGGCGAAGGGCGCCATCGTGACGCTGACGATGGACATGGCGGTGCAGCTGGCCCAGCACGGCATCCGCACCAACGCCATCGCACCGGGCATCACCGGCTCGCAGGTCGGAGGCATGATTGCCTTCGAGGACCGGCAGACGAACAACCTCGTCGGCGGTCGCGCAGGCTACCCGGAGGAGCAGGCGAGCGTCGCCCTCTTCCTCGCCAGCGACGAAGCCCGCCACCTCTACGGCCAGACCCTTAGGAACGACGGCGGCGGCTCCGTCGTCTAGCGGAACACCGCCCCACATTCCTCTCCCTATGCCGGGAGGGGGGACTAACGACAGGAGAGTGCGACATGCCGGATGGCTACGAACGCGTCGCGTCGCGCGACGAAGTGACAGCGACCGAATTGAAGGTGGTGCAGGTCGGCGAGAACCAGGTCATCGTCACCGAACTGCGGGGCGCGGTCATCGCCTTCGACAACATGTGCACCCACGAAGAGTGCGACCTCTACTACGGTGCCGTGGACGAGGACGACGAGATCGAGTGCGACTGCCACGGCACTCGGTACAACGTGCTCACCGGTGAGGTCACCGCGCCGCCCGCAGAGATCCCGCTCCCCGTCTACGAGGTGAGCGTGGACGACGGCGACGTCTCCATCGGCCCGCGCAAGAACTAGGCCCCGCGCAGCGCAACACGCACGCCCGGGGACATCGGGGCTGAAGGAGGCTGCGTGCAGGCCTACCATGTGATCGGAACAGCAGCCCCGCGCGTCGACGGCGTCGCCAAGACGACGGGCGCAGCCCGCTACGCCGCCGACACCGACCTTCCGGGCGCGCTGTGGATGAAGGCCCTCCGCAGCCCCTACCCGCACGCACGCATCGTCAGCATCGACACGTCAAAGGCCGAACGGCTCCCCGGCGTTCACGCCGTGCTGACCGGGGCCGAGGTCGCAGGCGTGCTCTATGGACGGCGGATGCGCGACGTTCCGGTGCTCGCCCACGAGCGTGTCCGGTTCGCCGGCGAGCGCGTCGCCGCCGTCGCTGCCACCGACGCCGAAACCGCGCAACGGGCCGTCGACCTGATCGACGTCGTGTACGAGGAACTCCCTGCCGTGCTGGAGCCTGAGGACGCCTTGGCCGACGGCGCACCGCTGCTGCATCCGGACGTGCAGGCCTACCACGGCCTGCCTGCGCCCCTGCCCCAACCCACGAACGCGTTCGTCAGCGATGTGTGGGGCCGCGGCGACCCTGAGCGCGGGTTCGCCGAGGCCGACCTTGTCGTTGAGGGCGTCTACACCACGCAGCGTGCGCATCAGGCCTATCTCGAACCGCATTCGTGCGTCGTCTGGATCGACGACGACGGCCGCCTGCAGATATGGGCGCCCAACAAGGCGCCCCACCGCCTGAAACTGAACCTCGCCGACGCCCTCGGCCTCGACCCCGAGCGCATCGTCGTCCGGCATTCGACCATCGGAGGTGACTTCGGCGGCAAGGGCTCGCCGATGGACATCCCCGTCTGCTACTTCCTGGCGCAGAAGACCGGCCGGCCCGTCAAGAGCGTCATGACGTTCGCCGAGGAGTTCTCCGCAGCCAATCCGCGCCACCCCAGCGTCGTGCGGATGCGCACCGGCGTGAAGCGCGATGGCACGCTCACCGCCCACGAGGCGCAGTTCCTCTTCAACAGCGGCGCATACGGCGGCTTCAAGCCCGTCCCGGGCGTCAATCTGCCCGGTGCGAGCCACGCCGCCGGGCCCTACCGCATCCCCCACACCCGCATCGAGGCCGTCCACGTCTACACCAACACCATCCCCGGCGGCTTCTTCCGGGGACCCGGAGCCGTGCAGGCCAACTTCGCCATCGAGTCCCACATGGACGTCATCGCCCAACGCCTCGGCCTCGAGCCTCTCGAACTACGACGGAAGAACCTCGTGCGCGGCGGCGAGGAGCTCGCCAACGGCATGCCCGGACTCATGATGCGCCCCGAGGAGACGGTCGATGCCGCCGTTCGCGCGTCCGGCTACAACGACCCCAAACCACCCCACGTCGGACGCGGAATCTCGCTCTCCTACAAGGACCAGGGCGAAGGCGTATCGTCCGCTGCGGTGACGTTCCGGCCCGACGGCACGGTGCTCCTGCACACGTCGGTGTTCGAGCAGGGCACGGGCTCCTACACGGCGCTCGTTCAGATCGTCGGCGAAACCCTCGCTGTGGCTCCTGATCTCATCGAGGTGCAGGCGTGGGACTCCGACGACGGGCCGTTCGACACCGGCGTCGGCGCGAGCCGCGTCACCCGCGTGGCCGGACCGGCTGCATACGACGCAGCCACCCGCGCCAGAGCCGAGCTGTTCCAACTCGCAACGCGTCTGCTCGGCTGGCCTGCCGAGCGCATCACGCTATCCGGCGATGCCGTGAAGCGGACCGACACAGGCGAGTCCGTGCCCTGGGCGGAACTCGTCGCGCAGGCTGACGCCCCCGTCACGGGCAGCGCGACGAACAACGCGCACGAGCACTCCCCCGTCGCCTCAGCGATGGCGCAGGTCGCCGAGGTGCGCGTCGATCCGGAGACCGGCCGGGTTGAATTGCTGAAGCTGACCAGCGCCCACGACGTCGGCGTGGTCATCAACCCCATCGGTCACCAGGGACAGATCAACGGAGGCGTCGTGCAGGGCATCGGGCACGCCCTCACCGAGGAGCTCATGCTCCAGGACGGCCGGGTCGTCAACCCCACCCTCGCCGACTACAAGTTGCCCTCGATAGCCGACCTCCCCGAGCTGCGCACCGCGCTCGTCGAGTCCGAGGAAGGGGTCGGTCCGTATCGCACGAAGGGCATCGGTGAATACGCCATCGAAGGCATCAGCGCGGCGGTTGCGAATGCCGTTGCGGACGCCGTCGGCGTCCGCATCGCAGACGCTCCGGTGACGGCGGAGAAGGTGTACCGCGCACTCCGGGACCGAGGGCGTCAGGGCGGGTGCTAGAAGCGTTCCTGCCCACTTGCCGTCGTTCCTGCGCAGGCAGGAATCCGGCATCCTGGGTTGGGGTAGGGCGCCTGATCCCTTCCCCCTTGATGGGGGAAGGTTAGGATGGGGGTGAAAGAGGCTAGGCGTAAACCAGCGCCCCGCCTAGCCGCCCAGCGCCACACTCACGAACCTGCGCTCCATGCGCAGCGCCAGTTCACGCGACGCCGCGAGATGCTCGCTGCTGCCCAGCGCCACGACGAAAGCCACGCCCAGCAGCCGCCCCAGTGCGAAGTCCACGATGGTGGAGCCTATGACGCCCACCGGCACGTCGTGCACGGCGAAGACGCCCGCCGCCTTGCCGTGGAAGCCGGACACCGGTACCTCCTCCGCGTGGAGCAATTCATGGCCGTTGTCCAGGATGCGGCCCGCATTGCCGACGAACTCACTGAGGAACGTCTCGTCTATCCAGCGCTCGACCGATGCTCCGTCGCGGAAGAGGTGCGCCACCATGCCCGCGCTGACGATGGTGCCTGTCACAGGCTCCTCCTCCAACTCACGGCTCATCTCTCGCAGATAGCCGCTGATGCGCCCGGCCTCTCCTATCGACTCTTCCGTCTGACCCGGAAAGCCATGCTCGGCCATCGTCTCGTTGTCGAGTTCGTTCTCACGCGTGACAACGAACCCGGCAAGCTCGGGCGGCATGTCGGCTGGCTGCAACAGCATGTGCTCCAGGTCGGCCATCTGGACAGCGTCCGTGGCCCTGCGTAGTGCATTCGTCTGTTGCCTCTGGCCGGTCATCACAAGCGTGCTCCTCGTCGAATTACACAGATAGCCTACCAGAGCAGGAGCGTCGCGGGGCATAGTACAATCGAAAGAGCCCCCGCCCGTAGCTCAGCGGATAGAGCATCGGTCTTCGGAACCGAGTGTCGTGGGTTCGATTCCCTCCGGGCGGGCCAGCGCCGCAAACCTGCACGAATCCAACTCCCACGGAACAACGTAACTCATATTGACCGGCTGTCCCCGTGGGAACCACGCTATCCTTAAGAAGTTGCTACCGATGGATCAGTGCCGCCCGATTGAAGCCCGTACGGACCCGCAGTCGACGCCTCACAGGTGTTCCTGCTCCCGCTGCGGAACCAGGAGTAAGGAGATACACCTGTGACTTTCCTGACGTCGATGGCCCTCCGCCGCCCGACGGTGACAGTGCTCGCCATAGTCCTCATCCTCGTCTCCGGAGTGGGCGCCTACCGCTCGCTCCAGGTTGAGCTCTTCCCCCAGATCGACTTCCCGCTCGTTGCGGTCTTCGTTGCTTATCCCTCCGCCGACCCGGAGGCGGTCGTCCGTTCGGTCACCGACCCCATCGAGCGTGCCATCTCCGATACGCCCGAACTCGAATCGATACTGTCCAATTCGTCCGAGGGGAGGTCGGCGATATTCGCCAACTTCCGTTACGGCACGGACATGGCGGAAGCGCAGGCGGCCATCGAAGCCGCCGTCGGCGGCGTCACCTTCCCTGACGGCGTTCAGGAGCCGGACGTCGGGCGCTTCAATCCGGACGATTTCCCCGTCGTCCAGTTCAGCGTGATATCGGACAGGCCTCTCGCGGAGATGCAGGACCTCGTGCGATCGCGCATCGTGCCTGAGATCTCCGGACTCGACGGCGTGATGGACGTGACGCTTGCCGGTACGGTGGACCGCAGCGTGCGCATCACGGTGGACGCCGAGAAGTTGGCGGCCAACGATGTCCCCCTGTTCCAGCTCGCAGGGGCACTGAGCGAGAACAACCTGACGCTCCCCGCCGGACTGCTGTTCGACGGTTCGCAGGCCATCATCGCCAAGACGACTTACACGCTGGAGTCGGTGGAGGACATCGAGAACCTCATCGTCGGAGGCTCCGCAGCTGGCGTCGTGCGCCTCGCTGACGTGGCTACCGTCACTCTCGGCAACGGAGTGCCCGATAGCATCGACCGCACGAACGGCAAGCCCGGCATCGGCGTGTCCGTCACCAAGGGACCCGACGCCAATACCGTGGACGTAACGACTGCGGTCAACGAGGCGCTGGATAGCATCGAAGGACTCCCCGCGGACGTCGAGATAATCGTCGTGGCGGACCAGGGCCCCGAGATCCAGCAGCAGATCGACGCCCTCGCCAGGGAAGCGATATTCGGCTTCCTCTTCGCCGTCTCCGTGGTCTTCGCCTTCATGTTCACCATCCGGCCGACGGTCGTGCGGGGCTTCTTCAACACGCTCCGTCCCACCGTGGTCATCGCGCTCTCCATCCCCCTGAGCGTCCTGACCGGAATCCTGCTCATGTTCTCGCAGGACATGTCCCTCAACTTCATGACGTTCGGAGGACTCGCCATCTCCGTCGGACGCGTCGTCGACGACTCCATCGTCGTGCTCGAGAACGTCTACCGCCACATACAGGGAGGACGCGAACGCTGGCGCGCCGCGCTGGATGCGACCGCCGAAGTAGGCCCCGCCATCGTCGCCTCGACCCTGACTACCGTTGTCGTGTTCCTGCCGCTGGCGTTCATCCCCGGCCTGTTCGGGGCGTTCTTCTCTCCATTCGCGCTCACTGTCACCTTCGCGCTCATCGCGTCGCTGTTCGTTGCGCTGACAGCAGTCCCCGTTCTCGGCGCATACCTCCTTCGCCCCGGCGACCTGCCGGAGGGCGCGGGCGACGAGGGCGAGTTGGTGCTGCCAGAGACCGGGCTGCAGCGCATCTACGGCGTCATCCTGCGCTGGGTGTTGCGCCGCAGGCTCATCACCCTGCTGGCCGCCTTCCTGATCACGTTGTCGAGCCTCGGCCTCCTGGCCGTTATCCCCGTCAACCTGTTCGGTGGCGAAGCCGGCAGCCTGCAGATCCAGGTCGTCATGCCGCCGGGGACCGCCCCGGAGCAGACCCTCGAGACGGTCGTCGAGATAGAAGAGCGGCTGAACGACGTCTCCGACCTTTACTCGGTGACCATCGGCGCCTCAGAGTTCGGTTTCTTCGCCGGTGGCGGACAGGCCCGGCGGGCCGAGTTCTTCGTCACCCTCAGGGATGACGCTCCTGAGGACATCGCCCAGATACTGAGGGAGGAGCTCAACCAGCCGGGACGGGTCGTCAGCGTCTCGGAAATCCAGGACGGCCCTCCGGGGGGCGGGGTTGATATCGCCGTCACCGGGCCGGACTACGGCGACATCGCCACTGTCTCCCGTGAACTGGTCGCGTCCCTGGGGACCATCGAGGACATAGTCAACATCGAGAACACCGTGACCCAGGCCCGTCCTGAGGTCGCGATAGAGGTGGACCCGGAGAAGGCCGCGTTCCTCGGCCTCACCACGCGCCAGGTCGCCTTCCAGCTCAGCCTGTACCTCATCGGCCAGACCGTCACGACCATCTCCATAGACGGCCAGACGTACGACGTCGTGGTCGCCGGAGACCCCCGCGCTGCCGGAGGGCTGGATGGCGTGAGCTCCCTCATCGTCGCCGGACAGGTCGGCTCAGCCCCCTTGGGAGACATCGCCGAACTCGTCATGCGCGAGGGCCCGGTCGAGGTCAGCCGTATCGACGGCGTACGCTCCGCGAGCATCACCGCCGACATCATCGGTGACGATACTCAGGCTGTCGGCGTCCTCGTCCAGGAGAAGATCGACGCACTGCAGCTCCCGCCCGGCGTCAGCGTTGAGAGCGGAGGCGTCTTCGCCGACATCGCGGAAGGCTTCCAGGCCGTGTTCATCTCCATGGCCGTGGGAATCGTGCTCGTCTACCTCGTCATGGTCGTCAGCCTCGGCTCACTGCGGAACCCGTTCGTCATCATCACGACGTTGCCCCTGGCGCTCATCGGCGTGTTCGTCTCGCTGGCCATAACCGGGCGCTCGCTCGGGCTGCCCGCCATGATGGGCATGCTGCTGCTCATCGGCATCGTCGTGACGAACGCCATCGTGCTCATCGCCTTCGTGGAACAGCAGCGAGCAAAGGGCATGCCCGTCTACGACGCCCTGGTTTCCGGTGCGCGCGTACGCCTGCGCCCCATCCTCATGACCGCCCTCACCACGAGCTTCGCCCTCCTCCCGCTCGCCGTGGCGAGCGAGGGCAGCGGCGGCATCATCAGCGCGGAACTGGCGACGGTTGTGATAGGCGGCCTGATGAGCTCTACCGGGCTCACCCTGCTTGTCCTGCCCATCGTCTATATGCTGTTCAACGACAGCATCCCAAGGCTCCTGAACAGGCTCTTCCGCCGTCCCCAGCCTGCACCCGCGCCTGAGGCCGCACCGGCAAGCTGATCCCTCCCGCTTCTGATCCCTTCCCCCTTGATGGGGGAAGGTCAGGATGGGGGTGCATTGCCTGGCGGCGCTACCCGCGCTTCTCGAGCTCCCACACGATGACGATGGGCATGCCCTTCACCGCCGTCTCCAGCATGTCGGGGAAGTCGTCCGCGAATGGGAACGTCGCGATCTCCCGTTCCCCCCAGAGCGGCTCCAGGCACCGGACGACGTCCAGTCCCGCAGCCTGGAACGCCGCGAGGTAGTCCGACGCCAGGTGGACGTGGTTCCGTACGAACCCGCGCTCAGCATCGAGGGGCCGGTAGCGGGCCTGCGCGCCGAGGATTACCGAGAACGCGTGGGCGTCGGATACGACCACGCGCCCGCCGGGCCGCACCACGCGCGCGAGTTCGCCGACGGGTGGGCCGAGGTCGGCGCAGTGCGTGAGCGCGAACGAGCAGACGGCGAGGTCCACCGCGCCATCCGGCAGCGGAAGCGCAGCCAGGTCGCCGGTCTCGAAGCGCGCCCCCGGCGCCTTCGCCCTTGCTCGCTCCAGCATCTCAGGCGTGGCGTCGACCCCAACCACCCGATGCCCCAACGATGCCAGGTATTCCGCATGCCGACCTGTGCCGCATGCCGCATCGAGCGCGTCGCCGGCCGGGTAGCGTGCCACCATCTCGCGCATGACCGGCTCCTCGGCGAGCAACACCGGATTGTCCGGGGCGTCGTAGACCGAGGCCCACTCGGCGTAGCCGTCCGTGACCGTCTTCTCGCCCACGACTTCCGGGTTCGACCACGGCTCCTCGTCGAGGCGGCCCGTCATCTCGACGATGCTCCGCACGCGCGCCTTGACGCCTTCCGGGTCCACCGTCCATGCGCGCATGATGGCAAGGCCCTCGAATCCGAGGATGAAGTCGCCGAGTGTGGGGTGATCAGCCATGGTCAACGCCTCCTGCTAACCCCACCAGCGTAACAGCTAGGGGTTGCAGCGCTCATGAGCAGGTGGCGTTACGACGTCACGGCGAAAGTGCAGCAGCCTCCGCGGCCAGCCGTGCCCGCACACGCGGTCCCACGAGGCCCATCAGCACGCCGATAGGCGCCATGAACAGGAAGATCCCGCCGATGACATAGAACGCCGCCCCCAGCCCGAAGATGTCCGCGATGCCTCCGATGGCGAACGGCCCCACGAACGTCGCGAAGTGCCCCGCGGCCTGCGTCCGCCCGAAGAATCGTCCTCGCGCCCCCGGCGGCGAGACATCGATGGAGAAGGCCTGCGTGCCGACCATGACCAGGGCCGCCGCTCCGCCGAGCGCCACAGCCAGCAACACCATGCCGAACAGGGCGGGCCCCTGGGCCGTCAGCACGAGGCCTGCCGTCGCGATGAGCGCCCCAGGCACCAATGCAGTCTGCACCCCCCACCGGTCCGTCGCCCAACCTCCCGCCACCGAGGCCAGCAGCCCGCCGATGCCCATCGCCGCTATCACGATGCCCAGCTGCGACTCCGCGAGCCCCAGCACCTCCTCGACGTAGACCGGCAGCACGAGGTCCTGCACCGTCGCGCGCATCAGGTTCACCGCGAACGTCCCGATGAGCACGTAGAGGAACCCTGTCGCGGCCATCGAGACGATCACCGACGGTACGTTACCCATACTGACGGCGGCATAGCCCACACGGATGAAGAAGGGGCTCAGGTGCCCGGTTGGGCGCGGCAACGGAGGACCGGCCGTCTCCCGGGCGGGAACCGGCGCAGGGGCGGAGGCGGGCCGCATCGAGAGCTGCCGCGTCTCCACCATCATGAAGATCATCACGAAGAGGCAGACCATCTTACTGAACCCGTTGATGAAGAACGGCATGCGGATGTCGCCCGTTATCGCCCATGCCGCGCCGCCTACCACCGGCCCGATGATCGCGCCGAACTGCGCCCAACCCTGCTTGCGGCCGCTGATGCGCCCGCGGTCCTCAGGTGTGGAGACGTCCGCCGTGATCGTCTGGTGCGCCGTTCCCCATATCGACGTCCCGATCCCGGACCCGAAGCGGAACGCCAGCAGCGACAGGTAAGTCGGCGACAACCCCTCCAGGAACGAGAACACCATCCGGACGAATATGCCGAACGCCCCGATCCCGCGCCGCCCGAACCGGTCCAGCAGCGGCCCCGTGGTATAGCTGACCAGGAACCGCCCCGCGCCGCCTATCGAGACAACCAGACCGGCCAGCGCGATGTTCTCGTTCAGTTGGAGCGAGAGGATGGGGATGACCGGCACCGCGGCCCAGAGCCCGAGGCTCCAGGAGAAGGACATGATGTACTGTCCCCAGATGACGCGCCTGCGTGGGAAACCGGCGAACCTGGGGTCCATCTACGGCTCCCCGCCCGGAGCGCCCGGAGCGGCGACTGTTACCGGAAACAGCGCGGGGGGAGCGAGTGTGGATACGATGCCGAACACAGCCGGAGCTTACACCCTCACCCTGTAGTATTGGTGCCGCCGACGCTCCAGAGACATCGACCATTCCCGCACCCCGAAAGGACGCCCGATGACCGCAGCAGACCCGCATCCCCGCCGCACCGTCGAAGTGCTCGACAGCGAGATGACCTACGTCGACACCGGCGACGGCGATCCTGTCGTCTTCCTGCACGGCAACCCCACGTCCTCCTACCTGTGGCGCAACGTCATCCCGCACCTCTCCGGTCAGGCGCGCTGCCTCGCCCCTGACCTCATCGGCATGGGCGACTCCGGCAAGGCACCCGATGGCTCGTACCGCTTCGCCGACCACGCCCGCTACCTCGACGCCTGGTTCGACGCCCTCGGCCTCACGGAGCGCGTCGTGCTCGTCGGCCACGACTGGGGCTCGGCGCTCGGGTTCGACTGGGCGTGCCGCCACCCTGAGCGGGTGAAAGGCGTCGCCTACATGGAAGGCATCGTCCGCCCGATGCAGTGGGACGAATGGCCGGAGCAGGCGCGCAACATCTTCCAGGTGATGCGCTCCCCCGCGGGCGAGGAGGTCGTCCTGCAGAAGAACGTCTTCGTCGAGCGCGTCCTGCCCGCCAGCATCATGCGCACCCTCTCCGATGAGGAGTTCGCCGTCTACCGCCGCCCCTACCTCGAGCCGGGCGAGTCGCGACGCCCCACCCTCACGTGGCCCCGCCAGATCCCCCTCGACGGCGAGCCCGCCGACGTCGTCGAGCTGACGCAGCGCTACGCCGACTGGCTCGCCGCCAGCGACCTCCCGAAGCTGTTCATCAACGCGGAGCCCGGCATCATCCTCACCGGCCCGCAGCGCGAGTTCTGCCGCACGTGGCCCAACCAGCAAGAGGTCACCGTACGAGGCCTCCACTTCATCCAGGAAGACTCCCCAGGCGAAGTCGGCCAAGCGCTCGCCGACTGGTACGCATCCCTGTAACTGGGTCCACTGCAAGCCCCGTCATTCCCGCACCGGCGGGAATCCAGGGTGCGCGGGCAGCGCACGCGGGGTTGGTGGGCTGTCAACGTTGCCCGGAGGCAGTCGCCTAGCCACCCTAAACCGGCACGCACCCCCCTGACTCCTCGACGCAAAACCGGAACGGGCGTAACGTAATCCCGTGCGCGATTTCCTTGCCCGACGCTTCGAGTTCTTCGTCGTCCTCCGACGGCGGGACTACCGCCGCTACTGGTTCGGCCTCGTTGGGAGCGTCACATCGCAGCAGGCGCTCATGACCGCCCAGGGCTGGCTGCTCTACGACATCACCGGCGAGGTCGTCGTCCTCGGGTACGTCGCCGCTGCGCAGGCCGTCCCCGCCATCGTCTTCAACCTTCTCGCTGGCGCGCTCGCCGACCGGCTCGATCCGCGCCGCCTCATCGTCATTGGCGAGGGCATCGCAACGCTCGTCATAGCGGTGCTGGCGACGCTCGTGCTGATAGGACGGGTCGAAGTCTGGCACATCGTGGCCTCGGCCTTCCTCATCGGCATCTCGACGTCGCTCGACCAGCCCGCGCGCCGCGTCGTCTGGCCCGCGCTCGTCGAGCGGCAGCAGTTCATGTTCGCCACCGCGCTGAACCAGGGGGTCTGGAACGGCACCCGCGTCTTCTCGCCGATGGTCGGGGCGATGCCGATCGCCATCGTCGGCGGCATCACCGGCGACTTCCACCTCGGCGCTGCGGTCGCCCTCTACCTCATCGCGGCGGGCTTCGCCACCATGGCCATCGCCATCGTCACCATCACGCTGCCGGAGATGCGGCGCGCGACGGGGCGCACCGTCCTGCACGACATCGCGGACGGCCTCGGCTTCGTAGTGCGGCACCGAATCTTCCTGCTCCTGCTCATGATGAGCTTCGCCATCGGCTACTTCGGGCTCTCCTACCAGTGGCTGCTGCCCGCATTCGCCGCGGACGTGCTGGGGGTGGGACCGGAAGGGCTCGGCCTGCTCCAGACCGCGAGCGGCATCGGCGGGCTCACCGGCATCTTCCTCTCGGCGTCCTTCGGCCAGCAGCAGAGCAAGGCCTGGATGCTCGGCGGAGGCGCCGGACTCCTCGGACTCTCCGTGTTGCTGTTCGGCGTCAACGGCGAGATGCAGTGGTACTGGTTCGCCCTCGCCATGGCCGCCGCGAGCGGCGGGCTCTACGCCGTCTTCCAGACCGCCTCCAACACCCTGCTCAACCTGCTCGTCCCGACGGAGTTCCGAGGGCGCGTCATGGGCCTTCGAGGCGTCATGTGGAGCCTCGCCCCGCTCGGCGCGCTCCAGGCCGGCTTCGTCGCCCAGTACACCAGCACCCCATTCGCCATAGCCCTCGGCGGCGGTGCGGTCATCGCCATCACCCTCCTCGCATTCGCGTTCAGCAGCCAGATCCGCTCCATCCACCGCCTAGTCGAAGAAGCCAACGCCCACGAGGCCGCGAACGTGTCGGAGAAAGCATAAGCACGCCTGCACAGGTGCTATACTTGATTCCGACGTCATGCTGGATCGATTCCATAAGGACGAATTCAAGAAACGCTTACGTGGTATCTGCGATATTGCTTTCTCCAATGCCAAGGGAGAGATTCCTAGTCTAAACCCAACAGACACAACTTCCACAGAATACCGCAATCACCAACAAGCAGTATTTGAAGACTGGAAGGAAGCACAGTACTGCATATTTCAAGAGCTATCGCAGATAGCCCAGTGGCGCTCTGAGTCTCAACGACGCTTGAAGGAATACCGCAGAGCACGCAAGACAGACGTCGCAAGTGCTACCGCAAGTTTCATACACGTACTAGACGACCAGGAAGCAATCCTCAGAGCTGTCGCAAACTCTCTCGTTTGGATGATGTATCAGTCGCGAAGATGGTTAGTCCGGCGTCTATGGGCGGATAGCCCTCCGGTACCTCTGACTTCCATCAATCCTAAGAGTCTCGAAATCGCCAACTCAATAAATGATGACCCTAACGCCGTAGCTATCCTAACAGACATAACGTCAATCGCAAACATCGGCGATATAGTCGTAGTCCATGCGGATACTCCTAATCCAGAGCCTGAACTTATCGAAGTCAAAGACGGCTCTGTGAATGAAAGCATCATGTCAGTCATCCATGAGCATGGAGAGGACTTTGCTCAAATGCCAGCCGTAGTTCTCGCCGAGATAAGAGAAAAGTTCGGCAACGAAGGGATAGGCCAGCTGAAGCGAGTCAGCCGTCAAGTCATGAGGACCGACAACTACAACAATTTTGTGAATAGTGATACCGGTAGAGACCCTGTCACTGGGACGATTTTACATTTGATAGGCCCGGCAGCCATGGATAACTATGATATTTCGTTAGCGGAGATGATATCAACTGCTACCACCACTGCGCCGTCCATCAGCCTCATCGACGGGTGCCTTTGGCTTGGCGTCTACCGGCTGGTGTCGGAACCAGACTCCTG